>CAJTFW010000001.1 GCA_910575445.1 Lachnospiraceae bacterium
AAAGTGGTCAAAGCAGATAAATTCTATGCCAGTTCTCAGATTTGTAATGTATGTGGATATGTAAATAAGGGGACAAAGAATCTTGCCGTCAGAGAATGGGATTGTCCTGTGTGTAGTACGCATCATGATAGAGATGTAAATGCTGCGAAGAATATTTTGAATGAAGGATTAAGAATATTACAAAGAGCGTAAAATGACACATATAAAAACCGTAGGAACTATGGGGTTAGCTTGGTCAATATCTGTACATTCGTATGGAATTCCCAAGAATCTCGTGGCTTTAGCCATGAGAGGTTCAAGCAAAAAAGTCTCTACTCTTGACATCTACGCTCCCTTCCCATACGCTGATAGATAGCACAAAGGATAAGAAAAGGAGAACAAACTATGCGATTAGAGAGATTTGAGAGGCAGTTGAGGGCAGAGGAGAAAAGTCAGGCGACGGTGGCAAAATATATACGTGATACAAAAGCTTTCCTAAGATATATCGGAGATGCCAAGCTGATTACAAAAGAGCGGGTGATTGCGTATAAGCAGTATCTCTCTATCAATTATAAAGTGAGCAGCGCTAATTCAATGTTAGCAGCAGTAAATTCATTTCTGCGTTTTATAGGGTATACAGATTGTGTGGTAAAGTCCTTTAAGATGCAGCGGGAAGTCTTTCGGGAGAGGAACAGAGAACTGTCTAAGGAAGAATATCAGCGTCTGTTAGATGTTGCAAGAGGGAAGGGGAAATTGAGGCTGTTCTATCTGATGCAGACGATTGCGGCTACTGGGATTCGAGTCAGTGAATTGCCCTTTATCACAGTTGAGAGCCTTTATGTCCGACGGGCCAGAGTATTGCTGAAAGGAAAAAGCCGAATGGTTATCCTTCCAAGGAAGCTGTGCCAGGAACTGTTGCAGTATGCCAAAAAGAGAAAGATTATAAAAGGCAGCATCTTTGTCACCCGCAATGGAAGACCTCTAGACCGCAGTAATATTCTGCATGAGATGAAAGCACTCTCCCAGGAGGCAAAAGTCAGTAAGGAGAAAATATTTCCACATAATCTTCGGCATCTCTTTGCCGTTACCTATTATAATACGGCCCAGGACCTCTGTCGTCTTGCAGATCTTTTGGGCCATTCCAATATCAATACTACCCGGATATATACCAAAGTCAGCTGTGAAGAACAGGAGAAACAAATAGACAGCCTGGGGCTGCTCGCCTAAGGCTGTCTAGGAACCTCATAATGTTTATTATGTGGTAAAAAATGCAGTATATATTGGTGTATCTATTTCTAGATTTTCTTTCTAATATTTTCCAAGTAACAGATACATACCCTGAATTTAAACCCAGTATACCAAAACAACCGTCAAAAGAACCGTCAAAACTTTAAGAAAATATACATTTTTCTAAGAATATTTTTTGTGAACCTTCTTTTTTACCGCATAATAAACATTATGCGGTAATACTCGCTAAATACCTTTAGGCAAGGAGGAGAGGTTCATGAAGGGGAAGCATATAGGTAAGAAAATCATAGCATCCGTTCTGATGCTGGCGATGATATGTTCCAATATTTCCGTCTATGCAGAGAATCAAACGGAGCAAGTGGAGACAGAAGCACAGGAAAATATTGAGTCTATTGCAGAAGAAGCGCCATCTGATGAAGATATAGCCACTTCGGTGTCTCAGGAAGAAGAACAAGAGCCGGAAGTGACCGAAGAAGATTCAGCAGCGCCCGAAGAAGATATGACTCAGGAGCCTTCTGCGCCCTCTGAGCCGTCTGCATCTGAGGAAATACCAACGCCAGATGATGCAACGACAGAGCCAGAAGTGCCGTCAGAACCGGTGACTCCTCCATCTGAGGAAGCACCACCAGAGGAGCAGCCATCTGTCGAGGCTCCTGAAGAAGAAGGAAAGCCGGAAGAAGACAATCAGCAGCCGGACGCTCCAGAGGCTCCGACACAGCCATCTGAGACACCGGATACTACACCAGAGCCAGAGCAACCAGCTGCACCTGAAGAAAATACAGGAACAGAAGGCAATACCACACCAGATACAGAGGCTCCAGAAGAGCCGGCAGATACCAATACAGCTCCAACAGAGGATACCACTCCTGCAGAGGATACAGCTCCAACAGAGAATACCACTCCAGCAGAAGACACAGTCAAAGAGCAGGAACCAGAAGAAACAGAGTCTGAAGACGAGGAAGAATCGATCGATTTTGAAGGCTTAATGTCCTTAGAAGAGCTGACCGCATTAGACGATGAGACCGTCGATGCGACGATGTGGGAAAATGAGACGGCAACATATAGTATGCGAAGAAGCAGAAGTGCAAAAAACTGGAGCTTTGATGTATATTATGTCAATCAGGATGACCGTTATGATGTAACAAAGACCGCTAATTTTAATCTGAAATATCAGATGGAATTCCATGCAAGCGAGGATTTGGAGCCTGGTGCAGTTCAGATTAAAATTCCAAGTGCGTTATTTTTAGACAGAGGTGGGAATCCTGTTGCACCCAATGATATTGCAGTGCCGCAGGGCGAGATGAAGTGGACAGATGAGGGAAAATTAGACCCAGATGCCTACACAACGAACCGCAATACACCATTTAACTACTGTGTAGATGGAGATTATTTAGTATTTTTTAACTACCGCACGATTCCATCAGGAACCAATGCCGCATGGCAGGTACTCTATAAGAATCTGCAACTGATGAATATTAAGGATGAGACATCGTGGACGCTGACACCAGAGATAAAAGTAGGTGAAGACACAGAGCAGACCACACCACTAACCGGTAAAGTGGATTCCAGCGTATCTCTTACCAGTGTATTAAAGACCCCATATCAGGATACCGCTTTGAACTATACGCCGGGACTGTATACTGCATCGCAGGTTGAGCAGTATATCAAAGGCAGTCTTCCTGAAAAATATACAGATGAGAATGGCAGATTGAAGACATCGGAATATCGTTTTGTCGTATGGGATGTAAAGGTAAAAGGAAATGCCACACAGCCATGGAATCTGTTTATCAAAGATGAGCCAACATATCAGACAGAGGATGGAGCGACAATAAAAGGAGAGGTTGTAGGCTATCGCGATAATTCTGACCGCTCTACAAGCTATAAGCTTGCCATCAAAGAGCCAGATGTGACAGACGAATTTAAAGACCCAACCGCTTCTTCCACTGACCAGAGAGAAGAATCCTGGGGCAGCCGTTTCTATGTAGTGACTGCATATCCGGCAGAACAGGTAGAAGAAGGTGATTTGGTACAAAATGACCTTACGATTTGCTTAGACCCGGCTGACAATATAGATGAAGATGTCACCCTGTCTGCATCAACTGCAAACTGGAAATACAAGAACTATGACTGGACCTATTCCGGGAATATTATCGGAGTCAAGAAAGAGACCGACAAGACCGTCTATACCGGATGGCTGGATGCTTATGCAAAAGCGAGCATAAAAAGCGAAGACTATGGAGAGATGCCTTTTACAACGAATGGCCATATGAATGGCTATGCTGCAACGCATGAGACTACAAGAGAGAAGATTGGTCAGTATATTCCTAAAAGCTATTATACTATGACAACCGCCGATGACTTTATCTATCTGCATCCAACGACCGGGCAATCTGGAAAGATGATGAATGGAGAGGATTATTACTTCTCTGGCGTTACCATCGAACAGGCGGATTATGGATACGATATATGGGAAGATAAGATGGTGGATTCGGAGCTGGCAAGTATTAACAAAGACGAATTACCAGAGAATTTTGACCCAAGTGTACGTATCTATGCGATGTTTTCCGAACTTCCCGCAGATAGTGAACTGACACCAGATAAAGATGGATGGGTCCTGATTGAAACAAAAGAATTGGATGAATCCGGCCGAATGGAGCCATATAAATTAGACGAAAAATATATTAGCTGGAAGCCATGGCGTATCAAGGTAGAGCATAATTCGATTGACTACCGCAGTACCTGTCAGATTGATGTTAATGTATGCTTAAAAGCAGACTCTCCACGTATGGCGCAAATACTAGAAGCTCGTCCGGCAACAAAGGATGAAACAAGTCCGACAGTACGGATTGAGAATCTTTCCGGTGCAATGGCACAGCCATACAACGAGAACGGAAAAGGTGACGCCTATACAGATGATACAGACCAATATAAAGAATATAATGGTCTTTCAGAGGCAACAAAGACGATATATGATGGCAACCTTTTAGTCCGCGACAACGCCTACCGCGATGTCACCTGGCTAAATATGACCGCAGCTTCTTTTAAAGAATCCAAGAGCAGCAACGACGTGGATAACAACAGAGGGCTAGTGGAATATATGCTTACAGCCTATGATGGCTATGAGATTTATGACAGAAATTGTCTGGACTATCTGTCGGAGGATGGCAAGGAGCTTATCTCCCCAGGCAGAAATCATGTTGTCTTCTATGACCTACTTCCTTATGGGATGAATTTTGACGCATCCTTCCCGGTAACTGCCGGTCGGATTACCAATCTGGACAGCAAAGGCAATTACAGAAGACAGCCCAAGTCCTGGGATACCACACAGGTAAAAGTCAGTGTGAATTCTGAGGAGATTATTTCCAACTACCGCGGAACCGGGCGAACACTGATACCTTTCCGTATCACCTTTGAAGGTGCAGACGCCACCTCCTATACCAACCAGAAATGGATAGAAGGATGGGGTGTCCACTTCCGCGCTTACTACGACTGGAAAGATATGGATGCCATCAACCAGAAGGAGATTAACTCCAATATCAGTGCATTTATGCCAGATTTCAACGAACGTTCAGGCGGAAGCAATGATGAAAAACCTTCGTTGTGCGGTCTGAAAAGTGAAGTGTATCTGGATAATGGAGTGATTGAGAATAATCCGCAGTTAGCAGAAGCCTGTGCAGACCTTATAAAAGGTGGAAATATTGATGGTGTAAATACGGAAGATAAAGAAGGCAAGCCTTTTGATACAACTTATCGAAATGTCTTATACGCCAATAATGTACTGATGGATGATATTGCGGTATCTTCACAGTCCAAGATTGAGAAGCTGGTACGTGCAGATGCAGACCGTTTTGGAACTTTTAGCGAAAGTACAGTTGTTCCAGTAAATGATACCTATACTTACAGCATAACTGTAACAGCTCAGACGCCTCAGACAGATATTGTAATCTATGACCGTCTGGAAAATGCAGCAACAGACCGTGCCAATATTGGAGACGAACCATTTGCTCCATTTGACAAGAACCCATGGCATGGTACGTTCCAGTCTGTAGATGTTAGTGCTCTGGAAAAACAAGGAATTCAGCCAACAATTTATTACAATGCTCAACGTGATGCAGAGATTACAACTGGAAATGCGGCACCAGGAACTGTACTTACAGAAGATAACGGTTGGTATAAAGAAGATGACTTTAGAACGTATATTCAACAAAGAATAGAGGAAGATACAAAAAGCGATAGTAAGGAACATTCATGGACAGAATATGTCAAAGCGATTGCAGTTGATTTGGGAGAGTATACCTTGCAGTATAATCAGTCGGTATCTTTCCAGATTAAGATGCAAACGCCATCATCAAAACCTGACAATGGAAATTATGCATACAATAATACTTCTTTCTATGCAGTACCATTGACAGGAGGTGGACTTCTGGATTGGGAACCAACAAAAGATACAGGTGCAGCTACGACAGTAGCCAGCAACTCTGTCCAGGTTGGTCTTGACCAGAAACAGACCTTGGAGATTATCAAAAAAGTATCCGGTGATGTTCCATCTGCAAGAGAAGATGAATCCTTTACCTTCCAGGTCTACGAAGACTATCTCTTCCACGGTGAGCCTAGTAAACACCCGCTTGCCTTTACCGAGTATAAGCTGTACAAAGCAGAGGAAAACGGTGAATGGGTACAGCAAGGAGACCAGGTATATGCAACAGATGGCAATGGCTATCTGCATCTGAAACATAATGAACGCGCAGTTTTCCAGATGGCAGACGTCAGCCGTATCAAGGTGCAGGAGACCGAGAATGTGTTCTGGGAATCCAAAGTGAATGAAAACACGACAGGAGATGATGAGTCTGCTGTCAAGACCCTGACCTTCACCAACACCTTCCGCCCGGTGCTCTATGTGCAGAAAAAGCTTGCAGGCGTACCAGAGGGTGTGAGCCTGAATGAGTCTGATAATAGTTTCACATTCAAGATAGAGACCAAAGACGGCAAAGGAACATACACACCAGTTGCAGATGCCGAGTTCTGGTATGTGGACAGCGCCCGCTTAGACGGAAGCATCCCTAATAAGCTACGTACAGGAAGGACAGATGCGAAGGGAGAGTTTCAGCTAAAGCCAGGTGAGATTATTGCACTCTTCCCAGGCTTTACAGGAACCGAATACCAGCTGACAGAGACCAATTCAGGAGAAAGCTGGCTCTGCACCAGCCCACAAAGCACTGGTATACTCCGCGCAGAGGGAAGCAGCAAAATATTTACCAACTATTATAAATGGAAAAATCTGGAAATTACCAAGCAGATTACCCATCAGTCGCAGGAGGACTATGATGCACAGGA
Source organism: Lachnospiraceae bacterium (assembly GCA_910575445.1). GTDB lineage: Bacteria > Bacillota > Clostridia > Lachnospirales > Lachnospiraceae > Hominiventricola. Next base: position 6,562 of record CAJTFW010000001.1, read on the forward strand.
AGAAGAGTTGAAGACCTTTACCTTCCGTGTAGTAGAGACCCTGACGAATCCAGATGGAAGTCCAATGTTAGGTGCAGATGGAGAAGCTGTCACAGTGAAGAAGCCTTCAGAAGAAGGAGAGGTAGAAGCAACCGCTGGTCTTACATGGGTGCTGCTGGATGCAGAGGGAAAAGAGACAGATATCAAAGGGACTTTAGATAATAAGGGAAGTTTTAGCTGCGCACTTGGTTTTCGAACTGTCCGAATCAAAGGATTAGAGGCGGATAAGACCTACCTTGTTACCGAAGTGACAGAGGATATTCCAAAAGACCCTGAGAGCCAGAAACCTCTCTACCAGGCAGTCAATGATATCGTAGAGATTAAGATGCCTATCTTCAGCGGCAAGAAAGAAGCAGAATTTACCAATGACTATCAAAGACGTTCCCTCTCTGTCAGCAAGACTCTGGTGACAGAACAGGAAGATGCTGGCGAAATACAAGGCGGTCAGGAAATATTAAGTCTTCTGAATAATCAGGAAATCTCTGATACAGAAAGCAATATTAGAGATACCGAGATATCCGGCGAGATGCAGTCAGACAAAACACGGGCAGTCTTAGGCGGCAGTCTTAGCAACGGTTCATCAGAAGAAGGCCAAGACAATGATATGGCAGGCGAGATGGGAGATGGTTCCACAGGAAAGCCTGATGTTGAATTTACCTTCTATCTGAAGATAAATGGAAAGGCAAAAGAAGACTATCTATATACTGTGACAAAACAAGGTGTATTTGTCAGAAGTGACAAGACTAAAGCAGATGGAAGCTTTACCTTATCTGATGGAGAGACCGCAGTCTTTGAAGCAGTTGGTATGCTTGGAGATTCATTTGAAGTCAGTGAAGAACCAGACGAAAAGTATCCGCAAATTTATCCAGCGAATGGAGCATCGCATACAGGTACACTTGCTGGAGAAGGTGCAGCTGTAAGCTTTGTCAATGGCGCTAAAGGCTCGCTGTATCTTAGCAAGGAGTATGTGGCGGCAGATGAGAGTGATGAAGTAGATACACAGTATGTGGAAGATTTAAAAAAAGCTGTAAAAGAGTCTTGGATTATGAATAAAGACACTGCAGACTTCTATATTGAAGGTATTTATGGAGAAGATGATAGGGAATTACTGGAAAACAGTGCAGTGGAATTTATTCTGGAAGTGACAGAAGAAGGTGGAGATACCTATATCTGGCCCAAAGAGAGTGCTTCGTACGTTGATGAAGTATCTGTGGCTTATATTAATCAGTTTACCGGGAAGAGATACAACGTAAAGTGGCGTGCAGGTCAGTCTATTAAGATGTATCCATGGTATATGATTGCGATACCTGAAGGAGAGATGGGTATTCCTGAAGGTGCGACCTATACACTAAAGGAAGCAGAAGACGACCAGCATCGGATTATAAGCTATAGCCAACGTAAGGAAAATATATTTGGCAGGGCAATGTCTCAGAACAATATGAACGGGAATTTACAGTTAAGCCAGAGCTATCCTGAAGATGACCAGCCGATTGTCGGAACAGTGGAAGAGAAGCCGATTGCAACAATATATAACGAAGCAAAATGTTTGAAAATGATGTCTAACATTGACAAGCGTATGACAGAGAATTCCACTGAAGTGCCAACAGGAGCAAAACTGGTATGGAGACTGGAACAATATGTCAAAGAAGCATCTGGTGGCAATTGGGTTCCGGCTTCTGGAATCTCCTATGTTGTGTCGGAGGGCGGTGGGAAAACCCCAGACAGCCCGCAAGAAGGTCCACCTGAGCCTGTCTCAGACCGAATAGAGACAACTGGAGAAGATGGAAGAATTATCTTGTATAAGACAGACCATGGATACCCTTCCGTGAGCTTTATAGAAAATCAGGTATATCTGAATCTAAATTCTCCAGATGAGTTAGGTTCTGATGGGGATGACGACGGAGGTGGTATGACTCCTCCTGATGAAAGTGGAGGGATGATGCGTGCTTTGTTTTCAAGAGAAGAAGAGTCAAGACTTGATATACCAACTGGACCAATACTTCGCCTGGTAGAGGTGCCAGAGGAATCCGATACTGAATGGGGAATGTTGGCAGGGTATTGGGGCTATAATCAACAGAATAAACAGCCAGAATATGGATTGAATATTGACTGCAATGATGCCAGAGGTTTTGTCAACTCTAACAAGATGGGGCCTGTAGAGGTTGAGAAGCGTATGAGCGTACAGTCTGACCAGCAGTTTACGATGATTCTGAAACAGGTGGTGTCTTTAGGTGGAGATATAAGAAATCTAATAGAGGCCGGCCCTGAAAAATTCGGAGGCTATGATAATTGGGTAGCAGAGATTAGAAATTACGTTACAGAAACGCAACCTCGCGGAAATATTTCGTATACGATTCACAATGCCGACGGTAGTATAGCAGGCAAAGCTGTGACTGGTGCAAATGGTGAAATAAAGCTGTACGCCGGTCAATATGCAACACTGAATCTGCCGGAAGAATCTCTGTGGACAGTAGAGGAAGACCTGAATGTAACTCCTACCTACTCTTTGGAGAACCTGGAAGAAAATACTGGCGGAAGCAGAATGATTAAGCTGGATGAAAATCTGATGCTGATTAATGCAAAGGATACGCGTGTGGGATATACAGTAGAATACTATATTTTCGATGTGATTGAAAGTAATTGGTCAATGCGCGAACAATACCAAAGAACAGGCTATGCAGGTGAGATAGTTTCTATTACGGAAGCTGATAAGGATTTTGCGAAGGATGACTTGATATTCCTAAAAGATGATGAAAGAAATATTCTGGAGGCAGAGTTAAAAGAAGATGGTTCTACAACACTTAAGCTATACTTCACATTAAAACAGGCGGTTTCTTATACTGTCCAAAGATGGTACGGAGATACGTGTGTTGAGACGTTAGGGGATCGAGAGGGAAATCTTGGCACTATGGTTTATGCGTTAGATATGGATAAAGAAGGTTGTTTTAGCGGAGACAAATATTACTTAGATGAAACAGACGAAAGGAATAGCAAAGGGCTTCTTTTGACAAGTAACGAAGAAAATAATGTACTTAACTTGTATTATAAAAAATATTACACAGTTAAATATACAGATGGTGCGGAAGGAGAAGCTTTTAGTGATGAATCTCACGGGAAGTTACGAGCGGGAGATAAGACTCCTGCGTTTACAGGAACTCCTAAACGTGAAGGTTATACATTTGAAGGATGGGCTCCAACTTTCAATTCTGTTGTATCAGCTGCTGCTGATGATGATGGTGATGGTGTTATAACATACACTGATACCTGGAGTAAGGACTAATAATGGAAAGGAGGAACGAGGCCCCTCACGCGGGGCCTCTGCAATAAAAATTATGAAACGAATCAAAAAACTATTTTCCTTCTTGACCATTATCTGTTGTCTTGCGGGAAGTATTACACCTGTGTATGCGGCGGGTCAGGATGGCGTGATTCCGCGTGCAGTGTTTACCAATGAACCTAAGACTTCGCCAGACCTCTATGTAAAGAAGACTGTGCAAAGTGCGGTAGGAGGCTACAGTGCGCCGGCGCAGGACCGTTTTCAGTTTGTACTAAAGCTGAATGGGCAGATTGCAAAGAATGTGGCGTATCATGTGATTGACCCTGTATATGGAGAAATCTTCAGATGCACAGACAACGGATTCGGGCCTACTGTTATTTCTTTTCAGACGGATGCGAGCGGTGTCTTCACTCTGAAGGCAGGCCAGACAGCATGGTTTGAGTATATTGGAACGGGTACTTCCTATGAAGTGCTGGAGCTTGATACTTATCTAAGTCCTGTAACGGATGAGACAGGAGCGATTGAATCAAGTGATTATATATATTGCAATTATGTTGAGGAATTTTGGGGCAATTACCTACAGGTTGTAGAGCAAGAACCAGTCTATGAGACCAAAGACCTCGCAGCAGGCGGCTATGAGTGCAAAGCTCCAACAGGCGGCACCAGCGGAGTACATACGATGCTGGCAGGCGGGTGCAGTGAGACATTTTTAAATCGCTACACTCCTAAGACCGACGGGGCTACGACCACATTGGAAGTAACCAAGGAGATTGCATTTGCAGAGGGCTATACAGCACCGGAGACACCGGATTTTACATTTGTGGTAACTCTTGATGGCAAAGTCTATGCCAATGAAGTATTTACCATAAAGGATAAAGAAGGGCAAGTGACAGGAGAAGGCCGAACCGGAGAGGATGGATATTTTACCTTAAAGGGCGGACAGAGCGCTGTCTTTGCAGAGATTCCTGCGGATGTGGATTATCGTGTGGCCGAAGTCAATGTTCCAGATGACTGGTGGCCTATTGGAGAATCCGAGCGATTCGGAGCTACACAAGCTCCTCTGACCTCCGTTACTTTCCGTAATGCAAATACCTCTTTTGCCGTGAAAAAGACCATGGAAGATTACAGCAAGCCGGAGGTAGACTTTACCTTCCGCCTGACAGATGCGCTCAACAATGCGATGATAGACAAGACCTTTTACCGCTATTACACCAATGGGCAGCCAATCTATCAGACAAATACTGAGACTGGTGAGCCAGTATTGAATGAAAATGGACAGAAGCAGATAGTAACCGACAAGACCGATACAAAGGGCGAATTCACCCTAAAGCCCGGCCAGACTGTCGTCTTCACCGGCATCAAGCCTGGCACTTCCTATCGTGTGCGGGAGATTGGCAATACCGGTTATATTCAGACCCTTCCTCTGCCAACAGATGATGACCTTCATACCGTCAGCGACAAAGGCAATGTGGCAGTTCTGGAGTTTGTGAATAAAAAGTCAGACAACAAAGGAACCCTAAGCGTTACCAAGCTGGTACAGACAGGCGGAGAAGGCACGCTGACCCAGGATACCTTCCACTTTATCCTGTATCAGAGGTTAAAGACAGAAGCGGAAGTGCAAAGCGTTTTCGAGACAGAGACAGGGATTATAGAAAAGGCTGCTGAACAGGCCAAAGCACTGTTCACAGGCCAAAGCGCAGAAATTTCTGAAAAGATTAAAGATGCGCTTGCGAGCGGAAAATTGGTTGCTGTCAAGGCAGCTATTGTAGTGGCTGACGAGTATTACTATTCCCAAGACGGCGAGAGCTACGAACTCTATATCCCAATGAGAAGCACAGTCTACAGCGTGCCGGAGGGACTCTCGAATCCGACTTATTTTACCGGCCCGAACAATGGCCTTACAATAGGTGAATTTACCCTGCAGGCCGACCAGACTGCTAACTTTAACAGCCTGTCTGCTGACCGGGAGTACCTTGTCCGGGAACTTGGCCTGACAGAAGAATATCAGGAGATAACCGAAGGTAAAGAATATGTAGAGATTGCATACGGAGTAACATCAGACACACAGAACAACCCAGAGGGAACTTCTGCAGCTGTAATGGCACAAAAATTAACTCTGAATAAAGAAGGTGCAATATTTACCTTTGACAATCAATACACTCCGAAAAAGATAGACCTGTGTCTGACCAAGACCGACGACCGGGGCGAATTCCTTAGCGGAGCAGAATTTATGCTCTACCTCGACCGGGGCGAGACATCGGCGCTGCCAGGCACCTATACAACAGACGAGAACGGAATTGTCACAATCCCTGACCTCAAAGCAGGAACCTACTGGCTCTACGAGCGCAAAGCTCCAAGCGGGTATTGCCTGTTAAAGGAGCCAATCAAGATTGAGATTACCAGGACAGCAGAGGGACTTACCGTACTGGTAGACGGCAAGAATCCAGAACAGATTGAGGCTGGCGGCAGCAAAGTAGTAAGTGCTCTTACTGTCACCCCATCCACAGAAACAGGTAAAAACGATACTATCGGACTAACCGTGAAGAACCTATATCTGTACGAACTCCCGAATTCAGGCGGAGCGGGCATCTATTGGTATACGATTAGTGGCGTATTGCTGATGTTAGCAGCGGTACTAATCTTATATAAAAATAAATTTGCGGGGGGAGGGCTGAGAGATTGACAAATTTATGACAATTCTCGGCAGCCACAACTGCCGAGGCAGACCTGATAATAAAAGGTAAAACGCAAAGTGTAACTGATAACACAAAATTTATCTCAAAAAGAAAGGAAAGAAAGATGAAAAAGTTAAAGAAAATTTTGTCAGTCGTATTAACATTGGCAATGGTACTTGGAATGTCGGTGACGACGTGGGCGGCAGAAGGTGACGATGGAAAAGTTGACGATGGAAAAGTTGGTACAGCTGATGACACAGGAAGTATTACCATCAAAAACGTTGAAGAAGGTTTAGAGAATAGTATTGCATTATATAAGATTGTAGATGCGAAGTATGAAAATAACGACAGTTTTAGTGGATATGAAATTGTAGATGCATATAAAACTGCAATGAATAATGACTATACTACAATTACACCAGATAAGATGGATGCTCTTGGTAAAGTAGCACTTACACAACCAGCAGTTACTGTTAGTGAAGGATGGACATTTACACCTGCAGAGGGAGCAACAACTGGAACTTATACAACTTCTCATAAGTTTGAAGTTGGTATGTATCTTGTAGTTATCAGTAAAGCAGAATCAACCATTTATAATAATGCAATAGTATCTGTTTATTACGCTAATAAGGATAACACAGGAAATACTATTGAAGGCGGGGAACTTGATATAACAGATACTTCTGAGATGACATTAGTGAATGGTGAAGCTTATGTAAAAGCAAGTAATCATCCAGAGGTTACAAAGACTATTAAAGATGGAACTGAAAATGTACCAAGCAATTCTGTAAATATTGGTGATACTGTTAATTATGAAGTTGAGATTAATCCTGTACCATACTATGGCGGTGAACATCCAGTATTAAATGTTACTGATACATTAAGCAAAGGTTTGACCTTAAATAAGACTAGTATTAAAGTATATCATACAGCAATAGAAGAAGGCAATAAACTGACGGAAGGTACAGATTATGTATTAGAATTGAAGGATAGCGAACCACAAGTGCTTAAAATTAACTTTGTAAAAGATGGTGCTTATTTGTTAAATGATTATGCTGGTAGAAAAGTTGTTATTGTTTATTCCGCAGTTTTAAATGACAATGCTAACATTAACCAGTTAGATAACCATAATGAAGCTGTACTTGAGTTTACAAAAGATTCAAAAGTTGATTCTGGGCAGGTGCCTGGTATTATTGAAAGGCCTAAAGATAAGACCTATACGTATACCTTTGATATTGATGGAACTGTAACTGGCTCTGTAACAGGAGGAATCATCACAAAATTTGGCGAAGAAGATAAGGATGAGGATGGAAAAAATGACCCATTAAATGGAGCTGTTTTCACTCTTTACACACAAGACCCAACAGGGTTAACAGGAGAAGCCCTAGAAAAGGCAATATACAAAAATTACACAGTAGACGAGTCTGGTAATAAGACGCCACTATTTGATGGAACAGTAACATCTGTTGATGGTGGTCAGCTTCCTATCAAAGGTCTTGCTGCGGGAACAACAGGTAAACCAGCGACTTATTATCTGAAAGAGACAACAGCACCAAGTGGATATTCACTGAATACACATGTATTTAAGATTCAGATTAGTGCAACTTATATTACTGATGATGGAGATAATAAAGGTAAACTAGAATCGTGGACAATTACAATTGATGATAATCCAATAAATACTTTCAGTGTTACGCATGAAGGAAATAATGCTACAGCACCAGAGTTTAATAGTGAGGGTGTAGATATCCAAAATACCAAACTTTCCTCCCTCCCATCCACCGGTGGAATCGGAACCACAATCTTTACAATCGGTGGCTGTGCTATCATGATTCTTGCAGCAGGTCTGTATTTTGCAAGCCGCAGAAAATCTGCAAAATAAGCCAGTCATATAATACATAAGACATAAATACCAGGGCGGTCTGCGCCGCCCCGGTATCTGTTAAAAATCTAACAAAGCAATAAAACGATAAAACAACCATACGACCCAACCTCCAATCCAATCACAGCTGACCTATATAAGCCAGTCTACAGGGTGATATCCCTCTGGCCACACACAGTCAGCTGTCTGGGAGGAGGGGATGCTTTGGCAGGCCTTATTAGGGGCGCTTTTAGCGGCGGCGAAATCCACTGCCCACGAAGACCCGGCGCGAAGGCAGGCCTTCGCGTCGTTGGTCGTAGTTGCAGTTAGTTCGACGCCGCGTTGCCCCGGGTCTGCCAAAGCATCCCCTCCTCCCAGGCAGCGTCTTGCGTACGAAACAGCGTCTTGCGTACGAAACAGCGTCCTGCGTCCCCACATCCCCACTCTACAACATCAAGGAGAGTCCAGATATGAATAAGAAATTTACCACCTTCATGCTCTGCATTATGTTCACAGCCGGCCTGTCCTTGCTGCTGTATCCATTTATTTCCAATCAATGGAACAATTACCGTCAAAGTCGTCTAATCACTACCTATGACACCGCCATCGCCGAACTCGATGCCACAGGCCAGCTAGACTATACCTCCGAGCGCGAAAAAGCGCTAAGCTATAACGAAGCGCTCACCCCATATATCCTACCCGACTCCTTCTCCAGTGCCCAAGTCCCCGAAGAAGGCAGTGAAGAATACCTCTCCTGCCTCAACCTAACCGGCGACGGCATGATGGGCTACGTTCAAATCCCCAAGATTAACGTCCGTATTCCCATCTACCATACCACAACGGAAGAAGTCCTGCAAAAAGCCGCAGGCCACCTGGCAGGAAGCTCCCTTCCCGTAGGAGGAGTTGGCACGCACGCCGTTATCTCCGCTCACCGCGGTCTTCCAAGTGCAGCCCTCTTTACTGACCTTGACAAACTAGAAGAAGGAGACCATTTTCTCCTCTCTGTCTTAGACGATACCCTCTGCTACGAAGTCGACCAGATCTCCGTCGTAGAGCCAACCGATACCCATGCACTTGTCGCAGAGGCAGATGCGGACCTTGTAACACTTCTGACCTGTACGCCTTACGGAGTCAACAGTCACAGACTTCTCGTCCGCGGCCATCGGATTCCCTATGAAGATGTACAAGACGATATCATCCCGGCGGCTTCCGCTATCTTAGGTGCAAGCCTCCATACCAGCTATCTTCTGTGGGTGCTCGTAGGACTTGGGGTTACCGGAGTCTTTATCTTCCTATTATATAGCTACGACAGAAGACAGAAAAAGTCAGGGACAACGATAAAGGAGCAGAACAATCTATGAAAAGATTATCCACCTTTCTATTCGCCCTGCTCTTTCTGACTGGTTTTGGTATTCTGTGTTACCCGACCATCTCTGACCAGTGGAACACCTACCGCCAGAGTCGTTTGATTACCAGCTACGAAGAAGCGGTATCTGATTTAGAACCAGAAGATTATACAAGAGAATGGGAAGCAGCCCGCCAATTTGATAAAAATTTAACAGAAAATAACCTGTATGGAGATGCCTTTGGCGAAGGAGACAACGCACTGACAGATACCGAATACTGGAACATATTAAATATCTCCGGGGACGGTGTGATGGGCTATCTGTCCATCCCTAAAATAAATATAAAACTCTCCATCTACCATGGAACCGGCGAAGATATCTTACAGACCGGAGCAGGACATCTAAATGGGACGAAGCTGCCGATTGGAGGGGAGAACACCCACAGCGTCTTGGCAGCGCACAGAGGCCTGCCAAGTGCAAGGTTATTTACTGATATTGACCAGCTGTATCGCGGGGATTATTTTTATATCCATATATTAGATGAGACTCTGGCCTATCAGGTGGATGAAATATTTCCAATGGTAGACAAAGATGACAGTAAGACCTTAGAGGAGGTGCTTCAGATAGAAGAAGGCCGGGACTTAGTAACACTCTTTACCTGTACGCCATATGGAGTCAATTCACACAGGCTTTTGGTGCGGGGAAGCAGGGTGCCTTATAACGGCGAAGAAGAGATAGAAAGCACGCCGGTTGCGACCATGCTTCGTGCAGTGCAGAATTACTATATGCTGTATCTGCTTCTGGGGCTGTCGGTGACACTGCTTGTAATATTGTTGATGAGATTTTTATTTGGGAAGGTTCGGAGGAAGGAATGATGAAGAAAATATCTAGAAAGGCTTATGTTTTCCTGGCATGTGCAGGGTTTGTGTTTCTGATAGCGGGTGCCAAAAAGGCTTACGGCGCATCAGGGATTGACGTAGAAAAAGAGGACTGCAAGATTACTTTTACGCTGGATGCAGATGAGTTGCACGCTAAAGACCAGGAAAATCTGGAGCAGACAGCACCGAGTTATCGGGAATACTATACAGAATTATCGCAGGCACTGGATACACAACCGATAAGTGTAGACTTGTATCGAATTGCTGATGTAGAAATTGATGGAAAATATTCCCTGTTGGCAGCGTACGGCGAGGCTGGTACACTAAGCGGCATAGAGAGTGCAGATGCGAATACCATCGCAGAGGAGTGGGCGCTATGGGCAGAAGCAGCGGCACAGATTGCGACTTCAGATACGCCGGTACAGACAGCTGTGATAGAAAAAGATGCCAGTGGAAAGGCAACAGGAGTCGCAGAAGGGCTTCAGACGGGAATGTATCTTATAAATGTTGAGCCAGTGGAGAGCACAGGCTATACCTACCGTTTTGTTCCATATCTGGTGGCACTTCCAACTCACTACGGTGAGGATGGCGAAAGCGATGCGTGGGTCTATGGGGACGGCGATACCCCTGTGTTAGTTGGTTTAAAACCAGAGCGGGAGGACCGCTATGGAAGTCTGACGATTGAGAAACAACTAACCTCTTACCATGAGACGCTAGAAGGCGCAACCTTTGTCTTTGAGATTCGTGCAGTAAAAGAAGACCGACTGGTGTACAGTGATGTCGTGGCACTAAACTTTGATGCGCCGGGAAAGAAAAGTCTAAGTGTGGAAGGGATTCCGGCAGGGGCAGTGGTGACAGTGACAGAGGTCTACAGCGGCGCCGGATACCAGGCAACCGGCAGTATAAGCCAGGAACAGAGGATAGAGGCAGAGCAGACGATTCGCTTCTCCTTTACAAATGAATATAATGGTCATCTAAACGGGGGAGGCCCTGGAGTGGTGAACCATTTTGTATATGAAAAAGATACCGAGGGCAATGACAACCTGACCTGGGAGAAGCAGTGAGAAGGGGGTGAAAGCGGATGAAGTGGGATAAGAGAAAAAAGAGTTTGTGGAACTATCTAAAGGAGAACCGCCAGATAAGACAGTCTCTGCTTTTGGCAGCTTTTGCCCTTGTGCTGACAGTCTGTGCATCGGCGAAGACCGCAATGGCGTATTTTACAACGTATGCATCGGCAGGCGGAAGAGCGCAGATTAGCCTGGGATTTACCAGGACAGAGACCGAAGATACGGTGTCAGACTGGACCAAACATATCGCAGTAGCCAACAGCGGGGAGCAGGAATGTTATGCCCGCGTAAAGGTGTTGGTGGGAGAACAGTATAAGGACAGTCTTCTGTATACAGCGGAAGATGGCTGGAGGCTTGAAGATACGGACGGTTATTGGTATTACAACAAGATATTGGCGCCGCAGGAGAAGACAAGTGAGCTTTTGGTGAAGTTAGAGCGGAGCATGTTGTCCGGGATGACACAGGCAGAAGAACAGAAGGTCTTTAACGTGATTGTGGTACCAGAGTATACAGCGGTGCTGTATGATGAAGACGGGAATCCATATGCAGACTGGAGTCTTACCGTGGCAGGGGAGGTTGAGTGATGAGGACGAAAAAGAGAGTGCTTTGGCCAGTTCTTCTGTTGGGGTTGTCGGTGGTGTTATTGCTGCTTAGTGCAGTGGGAAGTGCGAGAGCAGCGCTGACCTATTACAGTGAGAATTATGCGATGGAAGTTACCGTGTCAAGTATTGGTGTGACACTGGTTGAGAATGGAGAGGATGTCAGTTATCGCAATTATATTGAGGATGACTGGAGTGATTCGGGATCGGGAGAGCTTCTTTTAGGGCTTCTTGAAGAGACGAATGGAAAATTGATACCTGGGAGAAACTATCAGGAGGCAATCGCAGTGAAGAACAGCGGAGCGATTGACAGTTATGTAAGGGTGATTCTCTATCGAAGCTGGCAGGATGCCAAAGGAGAAAAAGATACCGAGTTGTCGCCGGAACTGATTGATATGGGACTGTCAGATGGAAATGGATGGGTGATAGATGCCAAGGCTTCGACCCCAGAGCGTATGGTACTTTACTATACCAAGGTGTTGCCAGTGGGAGCAAGTACACCAACACTTTGTGAGACGCTTCGAATACATCCTGATATTTTCCAGAAAGTGACAGAGGAGAGGACACCGGTAGAAGGCGGAGAGAAGATTACAGCAACCTATCAGTATGACGGGTATTTTATGAGCTTAGAAGCAGAGGTGGATGCAGTGCAGACACACAGTGGGAGAGAAGCGATAAAAAGTGCCTGGGGTGTGGATGTGGTGATTGCTGAGGATGGAACATTGACACTTGCACAGTAAGTGCCACTATATCAGAAGAAATCATAAGACAGGTGATAAAACATATGAGACATCAGGGAAATGGCAGGAGGTATCACAGGTGAGAAAGCGCACCGTTAAGGAAAATAAAACAGGATGCTTTCTGGCAGCGAAAGGGATGCAGGTACTTGGAACAGGGCTTTTGATAGCACTGGTGCTTGTGTGTCTGCCACTGACGCTTCCTAGGATGTTTGGGTATCATATCTATTCGGTCATCAGTGGAAGCATGGAGCCGGAGATTCCGGTGGGAAGTCTTCTCTATATAAAAGAGACAGAGCCAGAAGGAATGGAAGAAGGCGAAGTGATAGCCTTCTATGGAATGGCGGATGCGGGAGCGATTATTACACATAGGGTTGTGGAGAATCGAGTGGTAATGGGAGAGTTGATTACCAAAGGGGATGCAAATGAAAAAGAGGATATAAGGCCAGTTCCTTATGGAAATGTAATTGGAACGGTGGTAAGAACCATACCAGGCGCCGGAAGCATCGCAGAGATGGTGACAAGTGCAAGAGGGAAATGGTTAGCAGCAGGCTCTGTGGGGCTGGCGGTGGTATTGCAGATGATGGGCGGATGGCTTGGGAGGCAAAGAGGAGGTAGTGCAAGATGAGAAAGAAGTCTGTAGGGATTGGACTGCTGGCACTGTTTTTGTTGGGAAATACAGGGATAGTGCAGGCGGAGGAGTATACAGGGAATCCTGGATGGAAAGTGGAGTTTACGGGGAAGGAGATGGTCAGTAATTTTTCTTCTTCGGATATCTCGGAGGCGGTGTATGCCTTACAGCCAGGAGACCAGGTAACGATTCAGCTGGCACTTCGCAATGGAAGTCAGAAAGAGGTAGACTGGTATATGACCAATCAGGTCTTATCCAGCCTGGAGGATAGTTCAGAGGCAGCCAGAGGTGGAGCGTATGCCTATCAGTTGGCTTATACGGATGGAACAGGAGCCGTAACAACTCTGTACAGCAGTGAAAACGTAGGTGGAGAGAAAGATACAAAGGCAGGGCTTGGACTTCGGGAGGTCGATGGTCTAGAGGACTATGTACAGTTAGACCGGATGGCATCTGGAGAAGAAGGCACGGTGGAGCTTATGGTGGCGTTAGATGGTGAGACACAAGGCAATGGCTATCAGAATACGCTGGCAGACCTGCGGATGAACTTTGCAGTGGAGCCAGGGAGAACATCTGGCGGCGGTTCGGGGGGCTCTGGTGGGTCGGATGACGATGGTGGTTCCTCGGGTGGAGAGACACCGACTGCTACACCAGGAACCCTGTATACCACAAGTCCGGTGCAGACAGGAGATACAAGCCATCTGATGCTTTGGTCGTTTGTGGCGCTGGTAAGTGGGATATTGTTGTTATTTGTGGCAATTCGTGGATTTCGTAAGGATAGAGGAGGAGAGGGACATGAGTAGAATCCGCAGATGGTTTGTGGGACTTTTGGTACTGTGCCTGATGCTTCCGATGGGTCTGTTAGAGGCACAGGCAGAGCAGTATACCTATACCGTTACCTTTTATCCTGGAAATCATGGAAGCTTTCAGGGACTTTCACAGGTATCCGTGGACAACAGTAAGTCAGGGTCTTCTTATCAGGTCAGCGGAGGTGGTTCTGCGATTACGGTGAGCGGACTTTGCAAGGAAGATGTGGTAAGCTTTGACGCGGCGATGGAGGGGGCTTTAGCACTCTCGAATGACAGCAAGTATTATGTAAAAGGAATTCGTCAAAGTGGACGGGATAACAGTACCGTAGACACATCTGCTTTTCGGGTGAATCGGGACCAGGATTATGTGGTGGCATATGGGATTCGTGGAAATCTGACTTCGTATGTGGTGCATTATCAGGATGCTTCAGGACGTACCCTTGCACCAAGCAAGACCAGCTATGGAAATGTAGGAGACCGGCCGGTAATTGCTTTTGTCTATATAGAAGGATATCAGCCACAGGCTTATAATTTAACCAAGACGCTAAGTGAAAATACCGCAGAAAATGTATTTACCTTTGTATATACAAAAGTAAGAGGAACTACTGGAAGTGGCGGCAGTGGGACAACAGGAGAAGCAACAGGTGGTACCGGACAGACGCCAGAAGGTACAACAGAAGCGACGCCAGATGGCACAGCGAATGCAGGTACAGGAGTTACTGGAGGTACAGGAGCAGCTGGTGGCGTAGGTGGAGCCACAGAAGGTACAGCACTTGATGGACAGACACCAGGTGAGGGTGGCCTGTTGGAAGGAGCGGAACAGACAGCACCAGCAGAAGATAATGCACAGGCGTTAGAAGAACCAAGAGAGATTGTCGACCTGGACGATGAAGAAACACCACTGGGAAACTTTGAGCAAGAGGGAAATAGCGGTGTGCGTTCACCTTTTGGGATGCCGATTGCTGTATGGATAGCACTTCTTCTTGCAATCGTTGTGGTGACGGGCGTATTGGTTCGTCAGCGGATGGTGCAGGCTAAGAGAAGGAAAAAAGAAGATTCACAGGAATAAGAAAGATATAAGGCCGGGTCTGCCGCAAATTGCGGCAGACCCTAGCATAGGTTTTAGGGGATTTAAGAGGATATCACAGGAGACGGGATGTGAATGGGTAGCATGAGGGGAAAAACAAAGAAAAATACGCTGTATGTGCAGATGTTCGGCGGATTTTCTCTGTCTTATGAAGGAAAACTGATTACAGGAGGCGTAAAATCCAGAGAATCGCAGTTTGTGTATCTGATGCAGATTTTGCTGCATGAGAGGGTGGACGGGGTGAGTAGAGACCGGTTAGAGGCGGTCTTGTTTGAAGACCGGGATATTGGGGATATTCACCATGCGACGCGAAGTGTTATCTATAATGCAAAGAAAAAGCTGAGGAATGCGGGGTTGCCGGAGGCAAATTATATTGTACAAAAAGATGGTGTGTACTATTGGACAGACGAAGTGCCGGTGGTGGAGGATGCCAGAGAATTTGAACGACTCTACCTGGAGGCAGAAGAGACACAGGACTTAAAAGGGAGACTAAAACGTTATCTGGATGCGTGCTATTGCTACAAGGGGGAATTTCTGCCGGCACATGCCGGGATTCTCTGGGTGGCGCAGGAGGCGAAGAAGTATCGGGGGATGTTCTGTGCCTGTATGGATAAGGCAGTGTGGCTTTTAAGAGCGAGTGAGAATTACGGAGAGATGGAAGCATTAGGACTCTACGCAGCAAAGATAAGTCCTATGTCAGATTGGGAGACGGTGACGATGGAGGCGCTGGTGTCGATGAAGCGCTATGCGGATGCCAGAAAATTTTATGATGACACTGTGGAGTTATATTTTCAGGAACAGGGACTTCGGCCATCGAGACAAATGATGGAATTGGTACATAAGTTAGGCACACAGTTAGAGCATCAAAGGGGTGCGCTAAATGATATACAAAAGAGGCTTTCGGAAGAGAATCAGGAAAATGCAGGAGGATATCTGTGTTCTTATCCGGTCTTTCAGGGCATCTACCATATGGTAGAACGGATGATGGGACGTGGTGGGCAGTCAGTCTATCTGATGCTCTGTATGGTGATGGATGGCAGAGGAAAGTTGATTGAAGATGAGCTGGTATTAGAAGAGCTGACAGAGTATCTAGGAGAAGCGATTCTAACTTCTGTCAGAAGAAGCGATGCACTATGTCGCTATGGCAATGGGCAATATCTGGTACTGCTGGTCAACACGGTGTTAGAGGACTGTCAGATTATTCAGGAGCGAATCAATACCCACTTTGCAGCAAGGAGACGGCGAACAGAGATACAGTATTATATAAACAGTGTTATCTGTTCTCCAGACAGAGGGAAAAAACTCTCTTAGAAAAAGGACTTAGGATATGGAAAAATCACAATGGTATCTGGGGGTACCAAATGGAGTGGTATTGTGTGTGGACAATTTGTCAGAAAACAGGGAGATTGTGGGACGGCTTTACCATGCATACAGTCGGGAAATGCTGCCATTTTCCAATATAGATGAGGTCTTGTTCTGTATGGAACAGTTGTATGATGGGCTTAAGTTTCCCTACCCCACGACCAATACACGTTCTTTTTTTACAAAGTCGTCAAGGAACTATTTGAGACAGGAGAGAATAAAAATCATGAAAGATGAAGAATTGTTAAGCCAACATGGAGATTTAGGAAGTTTTATCATTCGGGTACAGCATCGCCAAAATAGCAGCTGGCAAGGCAGAATTACCTGGATGGAGCAGGATAAGACCTTGTATTTTCGTTCTATCTGGGAAATGATCAAGCTGATTGCAAGTGCAGTGGAGACAACAGAAGCCAAACAGGAGACTTCCTGGTTTGAAGAAAAGAAAGGATAGAGACTAGATGAAAGAGAGACAGACAGAGAGAGGGACCTTTTTAGTACACATCCAATTTCGCCAAAAAGAGACCTGGCAGGGACAAGTGACCTGGGCAGAAGAGAATAAGACCGTAAGCTTTCGGAGTGCGTTAGAGCTTCTCAGGCTCTTAGATGAAGCCGGAGAAGCAAACGGCAGAACATGGAAAGATGCAAAGACAGCACTTGTAAAGGAGTAATAGAATACAAGCGATGCCAGAACAAAAGAATCAGGCGTCGCTTGTATAAAAAGATTGGCATATATCCTAAAAGTGTGCTATAGTGATACAAGGGCATCAGCCAATAAAAGGAATTGTGTACCAAAGAAAAGAAGATGACATTTCAGGCGGGATTCTTTCTCGCTTCATCAAATCATTTGCCGAATATCCGGCAGGAAACCCACAGACATACAAAGAAAAAGCAGAATATAGTTGCCCGATATTGTGAAAAATTTTATAATATAAATATATCATAAGACAATTCCTTGTATGGTTTCTGCTTAGAGGAGACAATATGAGCGAGAGAGAGATTCCAAAGAGTTCGCCCTTAGAAGACCGTGCGCTAAAAGAGGCTGCTAGGCTCTTTGGAGAAGAACTATTGCCACTGCTAGGCATCAAAGAGAGAGTAAAACGTGTAGCTCCAACTGAGCAGGTGTACCTAAATCCCAAGGATTTTATGCAGGATTTTAACTATGAGATGATGGATGGAAGTTGGATTCATCTAGAATTTGAAAGTGATAGCCTAAAAGCAGAGGATTTGCGAAGGTTTCGCACTTATGAAGCGATGATTAGTCAGCATTATAGGGTTCCGGTAACCACCTGTGTACTTTGTAGTTCTACTGTAAAAAGACTAAAATATCAACTGACAGAAGGTATCAATGTCTATCAAGTAAAAGTGATACGGCTAAAAGACAAAGACGCCACACGAATTATCCGACGCCTAGAAAAAAAGCAGAAAAAATCAAGATTAGAACGTGTAGACCTTTTAAAGCTTCTGCTGACACCCCTTATGGGTGGCGAGATGCCACAGGAAGAAAGGATTAATCGTGGAATGTTATTGCTGCGACAAGAACGTGAACATTTGAGCCAGGAAGAACAAATGCAGATGGAAGCAGTCTTATATACATTGGCTTTAAAGTTTTTGACAAAGGCGGATTTAAAAAAGATAAAGGAGATGATGAATATGACCGTATTAGGAGAGATGATTTTGCAGGATGGGATTGAAAAAGGGCTTAAAAAAGGGATTAAAGAAGGAATTCAAGCTGGAAAAGAGCAAATCAATCGTTTAAATCAAAGATTAATTGACGAAAATCGTCTAGATGATTTAAAACGCGCTGCGGTTGATAAGGACTTTCAGAATCAGTTATTAATAGAACTATTTCCAGAGGAATTATAAGAAATATAGAGTAAGAATTGACGAAGCTCTTTCCATTGGTATATAATGAATAAAAACACCCGGAGGCAGTGTATGAAGCGTATTTCTTTGGAAGAACTGCTTGGGAAGAGGAAGCAGTGGGAGTATCGGGAGCAGCACCGCTATATTATGGAATTATTAGAAGCGGGAAAAGTAAAGCCCCTAAAGGCTTCTAAGACCAATGGCAAGAAGCCTGCGCTCTATCGGGAATATTGGCTTTTGGAGGAGAAGCAGGATTATGGGGGATTGATAGAAGAGCTGACGTATCAGTTAGTGCCAGCTATCTCCACAGACTATTATCTGTCACATCTAGAGGTCTATCAGAAGGAGCGACCTTTTGTATTACTTTTAAATACTTACTTGAGAGAACATAGAGAGCTGCTTTTAACAGAGGAGTCTGTCAATGAGCGAAGCTTTGAAATCTGGGGATGGGAGAAATTTATAAAAGAAGGCCGGGCCAAGACTGTTTTAAAGCATTGTGGCGTGGAACTTTCGATGTTACATATGTATGAGACCAGCGAGCCGCTTGCTTATTATTCCCACACAAGAGAAGTTCCACAAAGTCTTCTGATTGTGGAAAATAAAGATACATTCTATAGTATGCGAAGACATCTGCTAGAAGGGCATACAAAGATTCTTGGAGGAACCATTGGCACCTTAATCTATGGAGGCGGGAAGCGCATCTTTCGTTCTTTTGGGGATTTTGAGCTTTGCGTGGAACCCTATATGACCGATGCACAGAATACACTTCTCTATTTTGGAGACTTAGATTATGAAGGAATTGGCATCTGGGAGCATTTTTCCAAGCTTTTTAAGGAACGATGGGAGATTCGGCCATTTCTTGGGGCATATGAGGCGATGCTTCAAAAGGCAGCCGGGAAAGAAGCGCTGCCAAAGATGAAGGAGCAACAAAGCCGCAATATCAGCCCTTTCTTTTTTTCCTATTTTTCAGAAGATACGATACAAAAGATGCAGAAGATTCTCAGAGATGGAACATATGTTCCACAGGAGATTCTGAATATCACAGATTTTTAAAGGACAATTCTATGCAATATGATTTTCTAAAACATTTCCCCAAGAGAATGAAAAGTGTCGGACTCTATGCAATGCTGATTCAAAACAGTATTCAGAAGACCACCTGGAAACAGTATGGTTTCTTAAAGAGTGATGAACAAATCAATCTTATCTTTGCAGTGCTTCTATATATTATGGAGCAGTCTTTAAGGGAAGATATCTGTACCATAGATGATATTGGCGCCTATATTGATACTGTCAATACGCAGTATTTTCACAAGCATCTAGGCTATGATGAATGTAAAGAACTGGGCGATTTTATCATCAATCATATCCTGTGTAACGAAGGGAAGGTTATGTATTTTGAAGGTTTTGACTTTGAAGAACAAAAATCCATTCCCATCCATATCAGTTATGTCGCAAATAAAACAGTCTTTCTCGAACAGGACTTCCGGCGCACGTCCTATTATCTGACGGACGATGGCTACAATCTTCTGCTCTCCACCCTTGAAATTGAAAATAATATGAAACTGACCATTCATGAGATGATATTTCATATGCATCTTGAAAGACAGAGTTATGATAAAGCTGTGGATGAGATAAAAAATATCTTTCATATCCTGCATGTACAGCTTCAGAAAATCCAGGAGGCTATGGGGAAAATCCGCAGAAATGCGCTAAGTTATTCTGTACGTGACTATGAGACAATTCTGCTGGAAAATCTCGATACTATTCAGAATACCAAACAGAAATTTCAGGATTACAGGCAGATGGTGAAAAGCCGTGTCAAGGAGCTAGAAGAGAAAAATATCAACGTGCGGCAGTTGTTGGATACGGAGAGAGAAAAGTTAGAGTATCTGCGGGAGATTGAGAGATATTTAAGCCGTACAATTGACGAGCACCAGAAGATATTAAACGGTCATTTTGACCTGAAGGCACTCTATACCAAAGAGTTAGAACAGCTCTCACAGATGTCGTTGATTCAGCGCTTTTTGCTTCGCACAAAGCTATATGACGAGGTGCTAAAAGATGCAGATACGCTTTCTAGACTTCACTATTTTCTACGGCCTTTATTTAACCAGGATGTAAGCAAAGTCTACAATCCCAACAAAGCCTTTCAGCTGCAGCGTCTGCCTAGAAAGCGTCAGGAGCAGGACAGCTTGGAAGAATTGGATTTTGATGAAGAGAGCTGGCTTCTAGAGAAGGAAAGAGCACGCAAAGAAAAGCTTAAAAAATATGAAAAAAGCCTTAGCTGTCTGCTTTGTTATGTATTTAACAAAGGGGAAGCAACGCTTGCAGAATTTGCCCAAAATATCAATGAAAAAGAAAAAGAACAGCTGATTCCAAGCGTAGATATTTTTAAGGAGATTATGGTGGAGCTTCTAAGAAGCCGTACGATTGACTTAGCAGCGCTTCAGAAAGAACGCAGAGATTATATCAAGGACGGCTCGGAGGATTTTCAGCTCTATGAGATGCTGTTATCGTTAGCTGAGGCGGACAAGGGAAAGCCAATCCAGCGAATAGAAATCAGCAGAACAGAAGATAAAAATGTTGTGACGTTTGCAAATATACAAGAAGAAGGGCAGCTTCGAACGATTCGCTGCTCCGATGTACATTTTCATGTGTATCGTAAGGAGTAAAATTATGGCTTATGAGATGGATACCATTCGGGCAAGTCAGGAGATATTTTACTATCTTCTAAAACACCACGAATTAAAAGAAGAGGAAGAACAGGGGCTCTACCGCGCCTATACAGAACAGGAAGAAGTACAAAACTTAGTAAAATCCCAGGGAGAGATTGCAGACAGTGTGATTGAGCGTTATGGCAATATTATCTATCTGATTCCAAGAGAAGAGAACGATATTCTGGGATTTTCCAAAGGTCAGCTAAAAAGCATACTTTGTAAATCCGGGGCAACCGATAAGGACTACTATCTGTCACAGTTTGTGATACTGACGCTTTTAGTGGAGTTCTATGACGGACAGGGAAGCAGCAGTAAGACACGGGAGTATATGCGAACCGGAGAGTTGATGAACAGTATCTCTTCCTATCTAAAAGAAGGGATGGAACATAAAGAAGAAGAGGAGGCGCAAGAAGGGATTGCATTTGCGGATATGCTGCGTGCCTATGAGGCGCTAAAGTCCGATGAGCGCGGTTCGCGTGCCAAGACGACCAAGGAAGGATTTCTCCATAATATTTTGATATTTTTGGAAAAGCAGGGGCTTATTGAATATGTGGCGCAGGATGAGATGATTAAGACAACAAAAAAACTGGATAATTTTATGGACTGGAATCTTCTGAACCAAAATAATTACGAAAGAGTTCTGAAGATACTAAGGGGGACAAAAGATGAGTAAGATACAGACCGTTCGCCTGATTAATATTAACTACAATCACAATGCCACCCGTATCAGCGATGAGAGTTTTTATCTACAAGGAGAAAGTACGCTTATCTCCCTGAAAAATGGCGGCGGGAAATCCGTGATGGTGCAGATGTTGATGGCACCATTTGTCAATAAGCGTTATCGGGATATGAAAGACCGTACATTTGAAAGCTTTTTTACCACCAATAAACCTTCTTTTATCCTGGTAGAGTGGGCATTAGACCAGGGGGCTGGCTATGTACTGACTGGGATGATGGTTCGCAAAAATCAGAACCCGGAGACCGAAGGTGAGAAGGAAGAACCACTAGAGATAGTTCATTTTATCAGCGAATATCAAAAGCCTTGTCTCACCGATATCCATCATCTTCCAGTTGTGGAAAAGGGTGAGAAGGAGATGGTGCTGAAAAATTTTGCCGCCTGCAAACAGATGTTCGAAGGATATAAAAAAGATACTTCTATCCAGTTTTTCTGTTATGATATGGGAAATAAAGCACAGATTCGTCAGTATTTCCAGAAATTAATGGAGTACCAAATCTACTATAAAGAGTGGGAGACCATTATTCAGAAAATCAATCAACAGGAATCTGGGTTGTCGATGCTTTTTTATGACTGTAAGGATGAGAAAAAACTGGTGGAAAAATGGTTCTTAGATACGGTGGAGCAAAAGCTAAACAGAGAAAAGGACCATATTAAGGAGTTTCAGAATCTTCTGCAAAAATATGTAGTGCAGTATCGGGATAATGAATCAAAGATTCGGCGAAGGGATGTGATACGGCTCTTCCAGAAAGAGGCAGTAGCGATAAGAGAACATGCAGAAGCATATCAGAAAGAAGAAGAGAAAGAACAAGAAGCAATGCATCTTTTGGCATGTTTTATCGAGGAGTTGCAGCGATGGAAGGAGCTGACAGAGAAAGAGCAGGAAAAGCTGCGCTCTGATATGGATAAGATTTTAGAGCAAATTGCCAGAATAGAGTATGAGAAGTTTTCAAGTGAGATTTATAAACTTGAAGACAGTCTTCGTCTGTGTGTCAGCAATCGGGATTTATTAGAGGCAGAAGAAGAGGATGAAAAGCGAAAAGCAGGACAGATTGAGAAGCAGTTACATCTTTTTGCCTGTGCTAGGCAGCAGGAAGTTTTTTTTGAGATAAAAAAAGAACTAGAAGAAATCCGACAGAAGATAGCAGTTTCTAAAGAGGAAGAAGCAGAATTAGAACCAGAGCGAAATCGTTTGGGACAGATATTATATGGCTACTATCAAGATGCACGAACCAAGAATCAAAAGACAATAGATGAGAATGATTCTCAATATAAACAACTGCAAACACAGATAAAGAAGGAGCGGCAAAAGCTGTCGGATTTTGAGCAGTTTCTTCGCGAGGAGGCAGCCAAAGAGGGAGCTCAGAAAAGTAAAGTTGAAGCATACAGCCAAAAAGAAGAACAGTATAATACTGCCTATCAAGAGGAACTTTCCCGAAATATTCTGGGTGTTTATGAGCCGGGAACACTAGAGATTTGTACACAGAAGGTAAAGAAAGAGCTTACCGAGTGTGCCCGTACCAGGCAGAGAATCTATGCACAAAAAGAAGATGTGATAGAAGAGCAGAAACGCCTGTCACGCAGACTGAAAGAATGGTATGGCATACAGATACAAAAGGAGATGGAAGAGGAGCAAAAGGCACAGAAGCAGGAAGTCTTTGAGGCGGAATTAGCCGAGCGAAAGACGATACTTCAGTATCTTGATATGCAAAAAGCAGCACTCTTTGATACAAAGGAGATTCTAAAAGCTTCTGGGCGAAAGCTAAAAGAGTTAGACTCTGTAAAGAGAAACCTAGAGCGGGAAGAAGACCAGCTAAAGACAGAGTATCGCCAACTGACCGAAGGAAGGACGCTAGAGCTTGAAGCAGCACTTGAGAGCGAATTTTCAGAGCTTGGTCTTCCTGTTGTCTATGGTATGGAGTGGCTTAAGAAAAATGGAAATACCGAGGAGAAAAACCGTGAACTAATACATCGTCATCCGTTCTTGCCATATGCACTGATTTTAACTAAGAAAGAATTAAAAAAGCTTATAAGCCATCCAGGAAATGTATCTACCTCCTTTCCGGTTCCTATACTTGTGCGGGAAGAACTTGAGATGCAAGAACCGCAGGAGACAGAAACCGTCGTGTCATTTCCGGGGATTTATTTTTATGTATTGTTTAATGAAAATCTGTTAAATGAAGAGAAATTGCAGTCCCTGATAACCGAAAAAGAACATAAGATTCAGAAAAAACAAGAAGCAATTCAGATACGAAAGACCGAATATGCAGAGTATTTTGCAAGGCAGGAGTTAGTAAGAAACCAGACCGTTACGAAAGAACACTATAAAGAGAACTTAAAGGCGCTGAAAATACTTTCAGAAGAAAAAGAAAAACTGAAAGAAGAATTGCAAAGTGGACAACAAAGAGAGAAACAGCTAGAGCAGGAGCGAAAGGAATTAGAAGAAAAGCTGCGCATATCAGAGAGAGCGTTTGAGGACTTAAAGAGAAAGAAAAAAGACTTAGAGAAGCTGTGTGAAGCATACCAACAGTATGAAAAAGACCAGATGGAGCTTGAAAGATGTGGTCGCGCAATTCGCCGCTTAGAGGAGCGAAAGGCGATTACAGAGAACAGCCTTAAAGCCTATGGCGAGCAGCAAAAGTCACTGGAGCTAGAGGCAAATCGTCTGGAACGTATCGGTGAACGCTATCTGGAAAAGCAGCAGATATATGAAGCTTATGAAAGTGCGCTAGAAGTGCCGGAAAAGGCAGAAGACGACGAGATTGATACACTAGAAGCAAGATACCAGGCGATTACCAGGCGCTTTTCGCTTGCCCTTCAGGACCTAGAAGAACAGAAGCGGCGCACCATCAAGCGTCTGCAAGAAGCAGAAGAAGAATTAAAGCGCCTGTGTGTTAAATACCATCTAGAGGAAGGTGAGTGGCTCTTAGTTGCCTATCATCCCAAAGAAGAGCTGCACCAGGAAGCGCTTTTAGAGGATTGTCAGAAAAAAATTGAGAAGCTTCGGGGACTCTGGATGGAGGAAAAGACCAGAATTGCAAAGGTTGAGCAGCAGAAAAAAGACCGGATACAAAGGATGTATGAGGTCTGTAACAAAGTAGAACCACTCGCGAAAAGTGAGGTACAGCATCAGGATTTTGAAGCCCGAAGAAATGAGCTGGAGTATCAGAAAAAGGAATATAAAAAGCAGGAAAATCTGTTAAATGACCGGCTGCAGGGTTATGAAGAAAATCTGACAGCCCTTTCTGAGTACCGTGCTTTTTCGAAAGGAGAAGCTGTGGTATGGGAACAGGATTTTGCCAGGATGGAACGTCAGAAACTACGGGATTTTCAAGGTATCTTAGTCAGGGACTACAGGCAATGTACCAAAACAAGACAGCAGGCGCGTGAGCAGCTAATACAGACACTAAACCGTGTTGTGCGTATGGAAGAATTTCAGGAGGAATTTTATAAAAAGCCATTAGAATCCATGTTAGAGCTGACCGATGAGGCAGGACAAGTCTTGCGCCAGCTCTTGACTACGCTTCAGTCCTATGAGCATCTAATAGAGAAATTAGAAGTTGATATTTCTCTTATAGAGAAAGAAAAAGCCAATCTGGTAGAGCTTTTGGAGCGCTATCTGGAGGAAGTTCATCAAAATATGGGACTGATTGATAATAATTCTACAATCTCTGTGCGCGGACGCTCGATAAAGATGTTAAAGATGGAACTTCCTGTCTGGGAGGAGCATGAGAATCTCTATCATCTTCGGTTACAGGATATGATAGATGGTATCACAGACAAAGGGCTTCAGATTTTAACTGAAAATAAAAATATTCAAGAGTATCTTGGCACACAGCTGACCACAAAAAATCTGTATGATGCAGTGATTGGTATTGGCAATGTGCAGATACGTCTCTACAAGATTGAGGAACAAAGAGAATATCCAATCACCTGGGCAGAGGTGGCACAAAATTCTGGCGGCGAAGGATTTCTGTCAGCCTTTGTTGTGCTCTCAAGCCTTCTCTACTATATGCGTCGGGATGAAAGTGACCTTTTTGCCGAGCGCAATGAAGGCAAGGTATTGATTATGGACAACCCATTTGCACAGACAAACGCGGCACATCTTTTAAAGCCGCTAATGGATATGGCGAAGAAGACCAATACACAGCTAATCTGTCTGACGGGACTTGGCGGAGAATCCATCTACAGCCGCTTTGACAATATCTATGTGCTAAATGTTGTGGCAGCAAACTTAAGAAACGGGATGCAATATCTAAAGGGAAATCATCTAAGGGGAAAAGAACCGGATACTTTGGAGCTCTCGCAAGTAGAAGTAATAGAACAACAAGAACTGGTGTTCTGATTGATAAAGGGGGAACTATGAGAAAAATCGTATGCTTTGGAGACTCAAATACGTATGGCTATATCACAGAGACTGGAAGAAGATATAAGAAGAAAGTGCGCTGGCCGGGAAGACTTGAAAAGCTGTTAGGAGATTCCTATCAGGTTGTAGAAGAAGGGCTGTGCGGTCGAACAAGTGCCTTTGAAGATAAGACAGAGCCAGGGCTATGCGGACTGGACAGTATAGAACGCGTAATAAAGGAGCAGGAGCCTTTGGACCTTTTGATAGTGATGCTTGGGAGCAACGACTGCAAGACACAGTTTGGCGCTGCGGCAGAGGAGATTACCGAAGGCGTAAAAAAGGTGATACAAAAGGCAAGAGAAAGCAGCAGTGAAGAATTTGATATACTTCTGATTGCACCAGCCATGATGACAGAGCGGATTGCAGACAGTGGCTTTGGGTCAGAGTTTGATATGCGCTCGGTTGCTGTATCAAGAGAGCTGGCTAAGAATTATCAGGCGCTAACAGAGCATGAGAAGATAAACTTTTTAGATGGTTCTTTGGTAACTAGAGTTGGAGAGGCTGATGGATTGCATCTGGCAGAGGAAGGACATCAGATGCTTGCAGAAGCAGTCTATCAGAAAATACTGGAGATAATGGAACATGAGTGACATCTTATCATCTTTTGACTGCAATCTGATATTATATGGCCCGCCAGGGACCGGCAAGACTTACCACACAGTGCTCTATGCAGTGGCTATCTGTGATGGAAAATCGCTAGAAGAAGTAAAAGCAATGCCATACACAGAGGTGTTAAAACGTTTTCAGGAGCTGAAAACACCGGATACTGGCAGAATTGCCTTTACTACTTTTCACCAGTCCTATGGATACGAAGAATTTATCGAAGGGATTCGACCACGGGTCGAAGAAGAAAACAGTGGAAAACTTAGTTATCAGATTGTGCCTGGAGTGTTTAAACAATTTTGTGATGAGGTTAGAAATCGTGCAGTGACCGTTAGCTCTGCCTGTTCGAATATCAAAGAAAATCCGACTATCTGGTGTGTACTTCTAGATGGCACAGGACATTCTGAATTAAAGACACATTGCTTTACCAATAATGAAATTCGAATAGGATGGAGAGACTGGGACGAGCGAATTACAGAAGACACCAAACAACTAAATGATTTAACAAGAGCAGTCCTGATAAACTTCCAGGAAAATATGGAAAAAGGCGATATAGTCTTAATAGAAAAAAATAATACTTCGATTGATGCGATTGGCATTATTGATAGTGATTATAAGTATGATAAAGAAGGATATGAAAATTATCCAAGAAAACGAAAAGTTCGATGGATTGCTAAAAATATTGATGAAGATGTTGTAGCACTAAATGGTGGAAAACGTTTAGGGCGCTTGACCGTTTATCCTTTTCCTTCTAGAAGAATTGACCTGGTAGGAATTATGCATTTGATTCAAAAATATGATAAAGGCAGCCATTTTACCGTACAGGAAAAAGAGAGTCCATGTGTCTTTATTATCGATGAGATTAACCGTGGAAATATCTCTCGTATCTTTGGAGAGCTGATTACACTTATCGAAAAGACCAAGCGAAGAAAAGCCAAGGAGGAGATGTCTGTAACACTGCCCTATTCAGGCGATACTTTTAGTGTGCCGCAAAATGTCTATCTTCTAGGGACGATGAATACCGCAGACCGCTCGATAGCGCTGATGGATACAGCGCTTCGCAGGCGATTTTCCTTTATCGAGATGATGCCGGATACAGAGGTGTTAAAAGGTATTGAGATTACAGAGGGAAGTGAGATACTTGACATCTCTAAAATGCTTTCTATTATCAATGAACGAATTGCCTATCTCTATGACAGAGAACATATGATAGGACATGCATTTTTTGTTCCGCTTCGAGAAGATGCTTCCATAGAGCGACTTGCGGCTATTTTTCTAAAACAAGTGATCCCACTTTTACAGGAATATTTCTATGAGGACTATGAGAAAATCCAGTTGGTATTGGGCGATAATGAAAAAAGTCAAGATACCTATAAATTTATCTTAGACACCAAAATAAAAGTCCAGGAAATCTTTAATGGAAGTCCAGGGATTGATTTGCCGGAGAAGCGATATAAGATACAAAAGGATGCCTTTTTCAAGCTTAACAGTTATAAGGAGATTGGCGAAGGGTTATAAGGCGGTAGAAAACCATGAAGAGACTTTTAAGAGTCAAAGAGTATGAGCTTATCACCTGCAACCAGGACTACCAGGCAAAGTATGCCTGTCTCCCTTTGGAGGCTTTTAGCGAACTGGAAAATTTTATTCGCGCTGGTGTATGGGAAGACAGCGATGAAGACATTCTGCAATTTCTAAAACTTGGCTATCGTAAAGGTATCGGGCCAGTAATCTCGGTAAACAACTATGTAGGACTAATACAGCTAAAGAGTGGATACCAGATTGAGATTTTGCCAAAGATTTCTTTTGGAGGAGAAGAAGACAGAGATGGTACACGGACAAAGCGCATTTTTATCGGGATGCTAAAAGGTATGTTGGATATACCAGGAAAGCTATCTTGGGATGCCTCACTTCAGATAGAGCGGATGCCGCTTTGTGAAATATTTATCAGTCTGTATCTACAAAAAGTGGATGCCTTGCTGCGATGCGGACTAAAATCTGCTTATCTTCGCCAAGAAGACAACTTGCATTATTTTAAAGGAAAATTATTAGTAAGTGAGCATCTAAGGCAGAATATCGTACATAAGGAGCGGTTCTATACTACGTATGAGGAATACCATATCAACCGACCGGAGAATCAGATTCTAAAGGCAACGCTTCTAAAACTTCAGAAAATATCAGACAGTGCGCAGAATCTAAAGAAGATTCGACAACAGCTTATGGCTTTTGGGCAGGTGGAGGCATCGGTGCATTATCAAAAGGATTTTGCAAAGGTTGTGATTGACAGAAGTACCCAAGCCTATAAAGGGTTGATGCGCTGGTCGTATGTGTTTTTGCTTGATAAAAGTTTCACAGGTTTTTCAGGGGAAGTGACAGCAAAAGCGCTTCTTTTTCCCATGGAGCGGGTGTTTGAGGCATATATGGCAAAAGAGATTAGAAGGAAGTTTTCACAGGCGGGGTGGGAAGTATCCATACAAGATACTGGGTATTACCTTTTTGACACGCCGCAAAAATTCGCACTTAGACCGGATTTGGTGATAGAAGGAAAAGACGGGCGAACGATTATTATGGATACAAAATGGAAAAGACTTAATGCCACCAGACGCAACTATGGGATTGCACAGGGGGATATGTATCAGATGTATGCATATGCAAAGAAATATAGAGCGAACGAGGTGTGGCTTTTGTATCCGTTAGAAGATGAGCTAAAAGAGACAGAGCCAATTAGCTACCAGAGCGATGATGGGGTGAGAGTAAGCGTGTATTTCGTAGATGTGGCACATATACAAGAGAGCTTAGAAGAACTTTTAAAGTTTGTGGGATAGTGTAAAGGAGGCAGAGATGAAGCAGGAAAAGGATGGGTGGCTGACACCGGTTCCCAAGCAGTCATTATCTAAGATGGTGGTTGAGAAAATAAAGGAGGGAGTTGTCTCAGGGGCGATTGCGCCAGGGGATTTTCTGCCTTCAGAGGCGGAGCTTTCGGAGCGTTTTGGCGTTGGAAAGTCGAGTGTAAGAGAGGCGATTAAGATGCTAGAAGCGTTGGGGGTTGTGGAGATTTGCAAAGGGAATGGCAGCAGAATACGTACCAGTGTGGATACAACGGTGATGAATCCACTGATATTTCAGATGATTTTGCAAAGCAAGGAAGAGAGCAAAGAAAAGTTGGTGGAATTTCGCAAGATGATTGAAATATCAGGCAGTATGTTGGCGATTGACAAAGCAGACGAGGCAGATATTGAAAAGTTAAAGAAGATTCATGAGAAAACCAAACAGGATTTTAAAAAAGGACGTGCAACCGTAGAAAATGATTTGGAATTTCATAAGGCTATCTATGAAAGCACACACAATCCATTTATTGTAAGTATTGGAGAGAGTTTAATGGAGCTTTTTCAGCCTTCGCTTGTTATCTCCAACCGGGATTATTCCAAGATTGTGACCGAAAATCATGATAAGATACTAAAGGCCCTGATAGCGCGGGATAAAGAATTGATGGAGCAGGCGATTACAGATTCCCTGACACAGTGGAAAGAGCTGTCTTTAGATGTAAGTATGAATTAAATAGAGAAGAAATAAGGGATTGCCAGAAATTGGCAGTCCTTTATTTTTTGAAATTTCGGAAAATAATTGACAAATTTTCTGATAAATGATATCCTATATTCAGATAGCAGACATCAGATGTCTCATATCTGAATACTGAAAAAGGAGAAGGAAGTATGGCAAAGATTTATTATGATGATGATGCAGATTTGGGGTTGGTGATTGATAAGACGATTGCGATTATCGGATATGGCAATCAGGGAAGAAGCCAGGCATTGAATATGCGTGACTCCGGTGTGAAAAATGTGATTGTGGGCAGCCGCCACGATGAGTCGTATGAGCAGGCAAATGAGGATGGATTTATGGTCTATCCGATTGAGAAAGCGGTGAAAGAAGCAGATATTATCTTTCTTTTGTTACCGGATGAAGTGGCACCAGAGATTTACAGAGAACAGATAGAGCCCAATCTAGAAGAAGGAAATATATTGAACTTTGCATCGGGGTACAATATTACTTTTGGAAGAATTCAGCCACGCAAAGGGATTGATGTTGTGATGGCAGCACCACGGATGATTGGAAAAGGGGTGCGGGAGCTCTATGTAAAAGGGGAAGGCTCTCCGGCTTTTGTCGGTGTCCATCAGGATGCTTCCGGGATGGCGCTTGCATACGGAAAGGCGCTGTGTAAAGCGATTGGAGCGACAAGAAAAGGTGCGATTGAAGTAAGCTTTGACGATGAGACTTGTCTTGACTTGATGGCAGAGCAGGGAACTTGGCCGATTATCTACAATGTATTTGTAGAGGCATTTAAGCTTCAGGTGGAGATGGGGCATCCTGAAGAAGCAGTACTTATGGAGATGTATCTCTCCAAAGAGCCGGCGGTGATGATGGAGAAAGCAGCAGAAATCGGATTTTTCCGGCAGCTTCCCTATCACTCCAATACCAGTCAGTATGGACAGCTGACAGGATTTGAAGATGTGGATACCAGCCAGATACGAAGCTTTCTAAAGAATCGCTATGACCGGATTCGCGGCGGTGTCTTTGCAGAGGAATGGGACAAAGAGCAACATGAGAAGAATCTAAGCACTTTAAAGAAACTAAAGGAGGACGCATTTCATTCGGAATTTACACAGGCAGAAGACCGGTTGAAGGCAAGACTAAAATAGAATATACAGGGGGTATTTTATGGATATGATGGTATTTGTATGGCTGATGTTTGCAATCATAATTATATTGTTTACTATTTTGCAGATGAAATTAAATCCAGCGATTGCATTGGTTCTTGGAAGTATTTTTATGGGACTTGCTGCTGGGCTTGGGGCACCTGACACTATTTCACTGATTGGCAGCGGTTTTGGAAATCTGATGACAGGTATTGGACTGTCCGTGGGATTTGGGGTAATCTTAGGACAGCTTTTGTCGGACTCTGGAGGGGCTAAAGTTATAGCAGTCACTATGATACAGGCTACATCAGAGAAATATGCACTGTATGCCCTTGGCATCACCGCATTTTTACTGTCGATTCCGGTATTCTATGATGTGACTTTTGTTATCCTGATTCCACTTGCGATTGCGGTATCACGTCAGATACAAAAGCCTTTGCCTTATACGGTAGGTGCGATGATTATTGGAGCTGGTGCAGCACATACTCTGGCGCCACCGACGCCTAATCCACTGGCAGCTGCTGAGATTCTGCACTTTGACCTTGGAATTATGGTGCTTGTGGGGATTCTGCTAGGGTTAGTGGCTGCGGTGCTGGCAATGAAAATATTTTTTGTACTTCTTGATAAAGGCTTCTGGAATCAAGAGAAAGATGAGACCGGAGTCGAAGTCTATGAAGAACATCATCATACAGAGAATGAAAAAGCACCTTCTTTTGGGATGGCATTAGTTCCTATCTTGCTTCCGGTAGTCTTGATTTTGGTAGGAACGGTTATGGGAGCGATGATGGAAGAAGTTCCGGCATTTGTTAATTTCTTAAGCAATAAGACAACTGCACTTTTGATTGGTGCCCTGAGTGCTTATCTTGTGTCTGCCAAAGCATTAGATAAAGATGCAAGAGAACAATCCGCGACAGAAGCGCTAAAAAGCTGTGGTATCGTCCTTCTGATTACAGGAGCAGGTGGTTCTTTTGGAGCGATTATCAGCGCAACAGGACTTGCGGATATGTTGGCAGAAACCATTCAAAGTATCTCTGCTTCACCACTTATCGCACTTTTGCTTGCATTTGTGATTGCAGCTTTATTTCGGGTCGCTCTTGGTTCGGGGACGGTTGCTTCTATTACTACGATGACCATTATGGCTTCTGTGCCAGCAGCTGTGGGTATGCATCCTGTATGGATGGCGATTGCCTGCCTGTCAGGGTCTCTAAGCTGTGGGCATGTCAATGACAGTGGTTTTTGGGTTAGTACAAATCTGTCGGGCTTTACAGTAACTGGAGGGTTGAAAAGTTATACATTAGGGAATGCGATTACGGCATTTATTGCGATGCTGTTTGCGATGATAGGGTGTCTGATTTTTTAAATGTTAAAAGAAACACCTCTCAGTTCTTACTAAGCGCCGCTTATAATTACTACTTAATTCTTGCGCGAACGCTGCTTTTACTATATAGTGATATATAGGAAAAACTAGGATTTGGTGAAGAATTATGTCGTTAATTACATGTCCAGAATGTGGATGGAAAGTGTCAGACCGCGCGAGGGCTTGTCCTAATTGCGGATTGCCACAGGAATATTTTCAAGAAGTGACAGAAGAAAAGAATAATCCCTTTCTTTTCTGCGAGATAGAGGAACTAAAAGATGCAATTACCAGCTTTTTGCCAGAATATAAAGAACTGATGTTTGGAGATGAATATATTTCCTGTCGAAGAATCGCACAGATAGCTGCCAGATACCAACAAGTCTATCAGGTAGTCTCCAGGGTGAAAGGTATAGATAAATTGGCAACTATGCTTCAGATGCAGCAAAAGCAAGTGCAGTATTTTATGGAGCATATGGAGACGCTAGAAGACGATTTGGAGAGACATAATGACAGATGTATTGACCAGAGCCTACGAGAGTCAGAAGAATACCTAGACCAGATTCTGTATAAAGTAGACCCTAAGATTCAACTAGATGAAGAACAACGAAAGGTTGTCTTAACTGACGATGACTATGCGCTGGTGGTAGCAGGTGCAGGAGCTGGTAAGACTACAACAATGGCCGCCAAAGTCAAATATCTGGTGGAGAAAAAAGGAGTAAATCCTGAAGAAATCATCGTTATTTCTTTCACAAATAAAGCGGTCAAAGAGCTGTCGCAGAGGATTCATAAAAAGCTTAAGATTCCGGCAAAAGTAATGACTTTTCATGCCTTTGGCAATGCAATTATTCGGGAAAATTCAGAGACCATGCCGGGACTGGAGTGGTATAAAAGAGGATATTTTATAGAGATTTTAAAAGAGAAAATCTTTCAAAATCCGGTTCTGATGAGGAAAGTGATTCTGTTCTTTGGATATTATATGGATGTTCCTTTAGAGGCGTTAAAGTTCCATACCGTGGAACAATATCATGAATATCGTCTGTCGATGGATTATGAGACGCTTCGCAGTACACTTGGAGACTATCAGAAAGTAACAAGAGATATTAGAAAAGGTGAACAAAGGACAATAAGAGGAGAATTCTTGCGCTCGGTTCAGGAAGTGCAGATTGCAAATTATCTGTATCTGCACGGAATTGACTATGAATATGAGCGGGTGTATGAGCATAAGATTCCGGGTGCAAAGAAGATGTATACACCGGATTTTTATCTAAAACAGGATGGAAAAGTAGCTTATCTGGAGCATTTTGGCGTGTCAGAAGATGGAATGTCCGACTGCTTTACAAAGGAGGAGCTAGAGCGTTATAAACAACACGCCGTGGAGAAAGCAAAACTGCACAAAAGATATGGCACAACACTTTTGTTTACCTATTCTCAATATATGG
Source organism: Lachnospiraceae bacterium (assembly GCA_910575445.1). Lineage (GTDB taxonomy): Bacteria > Bacillota > Clostridia > Lachnospirales > Lachnospiraceae > Hominiventricola. Next base: position 40,741 of record CAJTFW010000001.1, read on the forward strand.
ATAAGCGTTCGCTTTTAGAACATCTAGAAGAAGTGCTTGTAAAAGCAGGATTTGTGCTTCGACCGCGCAGTGAGAGAGAAGTCTATCAACAGTTGATGAATCGGGAAAAGGATAAATATATTATTCGCTTTGCGATTTTTATGGAGACTTTTATTGGAAAGTATAAGACAAATGGATGGGACCAGGAGCACTTTGCAGTTCTAAAAGAGAAGACAGATAATGTGCGCAATCAACTGTTTTTAGATATTGCAGAGGATGTCTATATTCAGTATCAGGCGATGCTTAGAGCTAAGAATCGAATTGATTTTGAAGATATGATTAATTTAGCCGAGAAAAAGCTGGAGGAGAAGCAGAGAAGACAAGAGAGGCTTCCCTATCAGTATATTATTGTGGATGAGTACCAGGATATTGCCAGGCAGCGTTTTAATCTGACGAAAAAGCTCTCTGATATCTGCAAGGCAAAAGTGGTGGCGGTTGGGGATGACTGGCAGTCTATCTATGCATTTTCTGGCTCAGATATTCATCTGTTTATGGACTTTACAGAACTTATGGGCGGAGGAAAACAACTAAAGATTACCAGAACTTACCGCAATTCACAGGAGCTTATTGATATTGCCGGAGATTTTATTCAGAGAAATGATGCGCAGATTAAGAAAAGTCTGAAGTCTCCAAAGCATCTAAAAGACCCGGTCAGGATTCAGGCATATGATGATACCAGCACAATTATGAAAAATAAATCCAGGGCGCTTCTAAAGACGATAGAGGAGATTGTTGCAGAATTTGGCGAGCGGGCAGAGATTCTTCTAATCAGCCGTTATAATTTTGAGATTAACCAGTTCTGTAAGGCTGGTGCACTGCAGAAAAATTCTAAGACTGGTAAGATTTCCTGCGAGAAGTATCCGCATCTAAAGCTTTCTTATATGACTGCACACAGCTCAAAAGGTCTGGGATTTGACAATGTGATTGTGCTCAACGGCGCCGCAGGGAAATTTGGCTTTCCGTCGCAGATAGAGGATGACCCAATTATGAAACTGGTAACGGTCAATGATGACAGTATGCCTTTTGCAGAAGAACGGCGGTTGTTCTACGTTGCGATGACACGTACCAAGAACCGGGTCCATATCTTAACTCCATATAGTGCACCCTCGCAGTTTGTAATTGAATTGATTCAAAAATATAAGCTACCGTTTGACCAGAAGATTAATCTACGGTATGATGGAAAAAAAATAAGCCGCCTGAAATGTCCGGTTTGCGGCTGGCCGTTAAAAAAGGAATACAACACAAATTATGGACTGACACTGAATATCTGTACGAATGAGCCGGAAATCTGTGATTTTATGACCAATAGTCAGGAATGTTTGAAGGATATCTATCTGTGCGGACAATGCGATAACGGATATATGGTTGTGAAAAAAAGCAAACAAAATCATTACTTTTTTGGCTGTACCAATTATTTTGTGCAGGGGATTGATTGCAAGCATACAGAGCAAATCTTCTGGAGTAAGAACGATGGTATAGAGATAACTAAAGAAATGGTAAGACAGGGAGAGCATAGGACCAGGAACAATATATAAGTTCCTGGTCTTTTTTGATGAAATAAAAAAATAAAATTGGGGATTGACATATTACTAAAATGATAGTATCATAACATCAATAAGTTGATAATATCAAAAAGATAATAAGATAAGGAGGGTATGATATGAAGACAACTTATATGGAAATCGTGAATGGAAACTATATTGGAAGCGTAGAAAATCCGGTGGACTTAAATGAGATTTTAAAGAAAGCAGATAAGGAAGGGCTAGAGCCATCTCTAAAAGATAAGGAACGGGTGCTTTTCTTAGGGATTGATGTGCAGCAGGACTTTATGGATCATGGAGCGTTAGGAGTAGCGGGGGCGCAGAAGGATGTGGAGCGGATGACAAGATTTATCTATGATAATATGGAGAAGATTTCCAACATTGCAGTGTCAATGGATACCCATACACCACATCAGATATTTCATCCATGCTGGTGGATTGATGAGAATGGAGAGCATCCCGCACCATATACCGTGATTACTCTAAAGGATTTAGATGAGGGAAGATGGCGGGCAGTGATTAATCCACAGGCAAGCAGAGAGTATGTCAAGCATCTAGAACAGGATGCAAAGAAGGCACTCTGCATCTGGACTTATCATTGTATGCAAGGGACGACAGGGGCGGCGCTTGAGAATCAATTTGCCAATATGATATATTTTCATTCAGTGGCACGTAAGGCAGTCGTACAAAGACTTGTCAAGGGGCAGGACCCTATGAGCGAGATGTATGGGATTATCAGACCAGAGTATGATACCAAAGGATATATGAATCTGGAGTTTCTAAATAAGTTAGAGCGGTTTGATAAGGTACTGATTGCCGGGGAGGCAAAGTCGCACTGTGTGCTAGAGAGCATCAAGCAGATATTAGAGTATTATGAGACAAGGCCAGAGGTCACAGAGAAGGTCTATGTATTAGAGGATTGTATGTCATCGATTTCAGGGTATGAGGATATGGCCAATCAGATGTTTGAGGATTTTCGGAAACGGTATCGGATTCATCTAGTAAAGAGTACCGATGGGATTTTATAGGAATAAAAGAATAGAAAAAGGGGGAAAAAATAATGACGAATTTGCAGAATGGCTTCTTAATTGATGGATTGGATGAGTTAGAGCTTGAGAATACAGCAGTAGATGAGCTGGATTGTGAAAATATTAACTTGATTTTCTTAGGGATTGACCAGTCGGGGTCTATGGATGTCTACAAGCAGGAGATGAGGCAGGCACTTACAGGGTTTCGGGATGCACTGAAGAATTCCAAAGAGGCAGATGAGATATTGGTGGCAAGAGCCAATTTTGACTCTGAGATTGCGGTTGGAGGGTATAAAAGAATTGAAGAATTTGATACAGGATTTACAGCTTGTGGATGTACGGCGATGTATGATGCGGTGGTGGAAGGAACAAAAAAACTAAAAGAATATCGGGAATTTCTGAAAAATGAGGGAATGCGGGTAAAGGCAGTGTTTGCAGTCTTTAGCGATGGAGACGATAATGATTCTGTAAATACATTTGGAGATGCAAAGCGGGCGGTGGAGTTTTTAAATGGAGAGGAGATAACAACGGCATTTATTAGTTTTGGAGGGAAAGCTACAAAGGTGGCAAAAGATTTGGGATTTCGAAATATGTTAGATGTATCAAGCTCAGCGTCAGAGCTTCGAAAAGCATTTCAATGTTTGTCAAAATCGGTGATTGAAAGCTCTAAAAGTGTGGTGGCAGATGAGGAGGACTTTTTTAAAATCTAAGGAGGGGCAGAGATGTTTGTAAATAAGATTGGGAAAGCACATCTGGTGGATGGAAGGAATTGCCAGGATTTTGGGATGGTAAGTGAGGGGAAGAAGCTGGTGTGTGATGGGTGCTCGGAGGGGAGGCATACGGAGGTGGGAGCGAAGGGGTTTGTACATCTAATGCAAAGGGGATATGGGATTTTGGAAGCGTTTGAGAAGCTTTTAGAGCTGTTTGGACAACGGACAGAGGATATACACGATTTTCTTTGCTTTACGATTTTGATGGTGGAGGAAGATAAAAAGGGATTTCGGGTATTTTACTGTGGGGATGGCTATGTGATGCTTGAGGACCTGGAAGGAAGGATGCAGTATCATAAACTTAGTGATGGGGAGTATCCAAGGTATTTGGCTTATAATTATGTAGAAAAGCATTTGTTAAAATATTATCAGGAGGGAGTGAAGATTAGAGAATTATATTTTTCAAAGGAGCAGTATCAAAGAGTGGGTGTGGCAACGGATGGGCTTCGGTTTTTGGAGGGGATGGAGGAGATAGTACAAAAGGAGTTTGAAAGGGCTTTTTTGGAAGACAGGGAGATGAAAATAAGGCGGCTGATTAATAAATATCAGATATTTTTTCAGGATGATGTGACGATTGCATGGTAAAGCCAAGGGGGAGAGCGTATGATAATTCGGGATTTTACAAAGCTTCCACTGTTAGCAGAGGGCGGGGAGGGCTTACTATATAGATATAAAGGAATGGTGATTAAATGTTATAAGCCTTGTGTGGATTTGGCAGCAAAGCAAAGGAAAGTACAGCTTTTGATGAGTAAGACTCTGCCAAAAGAAGTAGTATGTCCAAAGGAGGAGGTACTAGACAAAAAGAAACAGTTTGTAGGCTATGCGATGCAGGCGGTCTCGGGGGAAGAATTTCGGATGCTTTCCAATAAAAAATATATCAAGGCAAATCATATCAGCACCAAAGAGATTCTGCAGATGCTTTTATGCATCAAAGACACAATCTCTAAGCTTCATGCGCAAAATATCTATCTTGGAGATTTGAACGACCAAAATATTCTCTTTGATGAGAAGGGGCAGATTTATCTGATTGACTGTGATAGCTGGACGATTGAGAATGAGCGCTGCCAGGTGGCGATGGATTTGTTTAAAGACCCACTTCTTTTGGGGGATGCGTTTGATGAGAAGACGGATTTTTATGCATTTTGTGTGTTGGCTTTTAAGGCACTGACCAGGATACATCCTTTTGGTGGGACAATGTCGCCGGATTTGCATATTTTAGAGCGGATGGCGCGTGGAATCTCCGTGATTGATAATCCATCGGTCAAGATTCCAAGAACTGCAAAATCCTGGAGAAATCTGTCGCCGGATTTACTAAAAGCATTAAAGGCTGTCTTTGAGGATGGCGTGCGTACGATGGGAGAGGAGCTTAGCGAGATGGCTTTAAACCTAAAGTATTGTAATACAGATAAAGAATACTACTATGGTGGTTATACGGTCTGTCCGCTTTGTGATAAACAAGCAACGGTATTGATAACCCCAGTCTCCCAAGGGGCAGTCACAACCATAAAGTTGACAGCACTTTTACAACAGAGTGATATTGAGATGGTCTTAAATCCATATCTCTATATCAATAAGAAAAATGAAGTGGTAGACCTTCGTTCAGGGAAAAGAGAAGCTTATACTTCTGGAAAACGATATTATTTTACCGACAGTCAGGTGATGGTTGTGGAGGACAGGGAACATTTTTGTATCTATGGCAAAGAGCGTTATCATTTTGACAAGCGATATAAGAGCACAATTGTGGTAGAGGGGGATTGTGTCTATTATCACAACCAGCAGAACAGTCTGTGCAAGGTGACGGTGCATCCACTTGGCAATCATATACTGCCACTTTGCACTTGCGCCAACACTGCCTATTTTGAGGTGTCAGATGGACACTATGGAGTTCTTAATATCTATGATGGCAAAATTATCTTCCATTCGGATGGATATAATTGTGAAATTCTTCACAAGAAACCGGTGCTTACCTATGGCCTTCACTATGATAAGGCGACAGATGCATGGCTTGTAGTGATGGAAGACGCTAGCGGAGGGTATCGTACATTGATTTTACACCAGACAACGATGCTCTTTGACACCGAGCAGCTTTTGTATTCCTGTCCTCTTGGGAATCTGTGTATCTTCCATCATACCATCTTTTTCCCAATGGATGGAAAGATTCGCGGCTATGCGTATCAGAAGAACCAATATAAGGATTTTACCTGCGATGTAGTGGATACAGACAGCAGGCTGATACGCCGTAAAAAGCAGTTTTTGATTGTAAAGGAAGAAAATCTCTACACCTTTGGCGGATGATAGGTATAAGGCGTCAAAATATGGTTATACTCCCAATAAATGAAAGGAGTATAACAACATGGAAGAAAATAAAAATGTAGATTTTGAAAAATTAGAACCTCATGACAGACTAAAATACGAGATTGCAGAGGAGCTTGGACTTCTGGAAAAAGTACGGGAAGGCGGATGGAAAGCACTGTCTTCTAGAGAGACTGGACGGATTGGCGGAATGATTAGCCGCAGAAGAAAGGCATTGGAGAAAGAGCAAAAAAGCGCCGATTAAATCGGCGCAAAATGGTCAACATTCAGGCTGCATACAATCGCCTGAGCGTCTGTCTTTAGACCATGTTTTTCATTGACCGTATCCATAATCCGGTTACGGAGTTCGTTGGGGACAATCATAACCATAATCTCCTTTTCCGTCTGGAGTGTGATGCCATGATATTTCTCAAGTGCCTTTTCACCGCTCCATCTGGCTCTTAAGATGGTGCCACCGCGGGCGCCAAGACTTCTGGCAGTATCAAGTACCGTTTCTGTATAGCCCTGGTTGACGCTGATAAGAATCAGGCTGTGTTTATTTTCTGATGACATATCCGGCGCTTCCTTTCTTTGATTGTTAAGATTTTCACTTTGAAATGCCCGCTCAAGCAATGCATCCGCAAGCCCTGGAGCGGGACTTTTTTTCTCCTCTGGCTTGGTAAGACTTAGGGCAGCGGCAATAAGATTGCTGATGCCCGTCAGCCGGAGGTCAAAATAGATACCTTTGGTATCTATCACCCCCCGAAGCTCATTGCTCATCCGGTAGGCGAGCTGATTGACGGAAGATTCGGTTGAGAGACTTAGGACAACATCTTTGTCTCTGGAATCCAGACCTAAGATATCCATAATCTCCGAAGTCGCCGTTCCACGACCAATAGTCTGGTAGTGAAAATGGACTCCTTCTTTGTTGTATAACCGGATAATATCTTTACCTTTTCCACGCTCCACAATCGAGACTATCATCTTGGGGCGTTCTGTTTTTTGACTCATAGGCTGCTCGCTTTCTTATTCATTGTCAAAATAGAGTACAATATTTTCGATTTGTTCAAACTGGGTCTGTAGATATTTGTTGCGCGCACGTTTTTTTAGCTCGCTTGCTAACCCTAGACTCTGTATGGTAATCAGAGGTGTCATCGCTACCATTGCCACTACTCCAAAAGCATCCGTCAACAGATTGCCTCCTACTGCCTGGCAGGCACCCATTGCAAAAGGCAGCAAAAAGGTCGCAGTCATCGGTCCGCTGGCCACACCACCGGAGTCAAAAGCGACACCTGTGTAGATTTTGGGCACAAAAAAAGTAAGAATAAGAGAGATGGCATACCCAGGGACTAGAAAGCACAGAATTGGAATTCCTGTCAGAATACGAAGGATAGAGATGCCAACGGAGAGAGAGACACCTATTGATAATCCTGCTCTCATCGCACCCGCAGTAATCGAGCCATTGGATACTTCCTCGACCTGCTTGGTCAGCACATGGACAGCTGGCTCGGCTGCCACGATAAAATATCCCATTAACATACCTATCGGGATTAAAAAATAATTATTTTCACTTTCTCCAATCGTTCCACCGATAAACTGTCCGGTAGGCATAAAACCAATATTAACTCCAGTTAAAAAAAGGACAAGCCCTAAGTAAGTATAGATAAGACCACCTGTAATCTTTAAAATCTGCCGCTTGCGAAAGCGCCTAGAAAAAATCTGAAAGAGCAAAAACATAGCCGTAATGGGCAGAATCGAGACCGCTACTTCTTTAAAATAAGAAGGAAATGCTTGCACAAACTCGCGTGCAGCATCGACGGTAGTCTCAATCCCGGCTATCTCCCGCATGGTATAGACAGCAGAATCCGGTCGATAGAAGATTCCCAAAATCAGCACCGCAAGCACAGGCCCGATACTACACAGTGCCACAAGGCCAAAGCTGTCTTCCTGAGAGCTTTTATCACTTCGAAGCGTAGCCAGACCAACACCCATAGACATAATAAAAGGAACGGTTACAGGCCCGGTGGTAACACCGCCAGAGTCAAAAGACACAGGAATAAAGGTATCCGGTGTAAAACAAGCCACAAGAAAGATAAGCGCATAAAAGCACAGAAGCAAGATATTGAGCGGAATCTTAAAAAAGATACGCGCAATGGCAAGCGTCATAAAAGTGCCAACACCTCCTGCTACTGCAAGCACAATCACAAGATTGGGAATTGCCGGGACTTGTTGTGCAAGTACCTGCAAGTCTGGCTCTGCCATTGTGATAATAATACCAAAAACAAAACTTAACAGAATCGGATAAATTGCCTTTTTGGATTTACTCATCTCGATGCCCATTCCTTCGCCCATGGGCGTCATTGCCAGGTCTGCACCAAGCGTAAAGACGCCCATTCCAAAGATTAAAAGCAAGGCGCCAAAGAGAAACAGCACTAACGTCCCTGCTGCGACAGGAGCGATGGTAATACTTAAAATCAACACAATCGCCGTAATCGGAAGTACAGAAGCAAGGGATTCCAAGATTTTTTCTTTGAGTAATTTTTTCAAAAAAGATTCCCCTTTCCCTTATGTAAACTAGAACTACTATAGGATATGAAAGGGGGATTTGTCAATGCAAATGGGGGTTAAGCTTGCGCAAAGAAAATATTTAAAAAATATAGTTGACATATAAAATATCTCGTGTTACCATAAAGCCGTCAATAATAATAAAAAGCAAAGGTGCATCTACAGGTATACCTTTGCTTTTTTCTTTTTCTAAGAAGAGGAGGATTCGACGATGAAACTAAAAGATACCAAGCTTACAGCACAGGATATCAAAGACAAAGTAGCAAAATATATGATTGAGACCTATGAACGCTTTGATTTTCTGGCAGAGCGGGCAGATGGAATGTATCTCTATGATGAAAAGGGGACACCTTATCTGGATTTCTATGCAGGGATTGCTGTTAACAGTGCCGGAAACTGCAATGAAAAAGTCGTAGCGGCTGTTAGAGACCAGGTTGGCGATATTATGCATACATTTAACTATCCGTATACGATTCCGCAGGCACTTCTGGCAGAGAAGGTGTGTGAGACCATTGGTATGGATAAGATTTTCTATCAAAATTCAGGTACAGAAGCCAATGAGGCGATGATTAAGATGGCCCGTAAATATGGTGTGGAGACTTATGGTCCAAACCGTTATCATATTGTTACAGCAAAGATGGGGTTTCATGGAAGAACCTTTGGCTCGATGTCGGCGACTGGTCAGCCGGGCAATGGGTGTCAGATTGGTTTTGGACCGATGACTTATGGCTTTTCCTATGCACCATATAATGATTTGGAGGCATTTAAAAATGCCTGTACAGAGAATACGATTGCAATTATGATTGAACTGGTACAAGGAGAAGGCGGCGTACATCCGGCAACGATGGAATTTGCCACAGGCCTTCGCAGATTTTGTGATGAGCACCAGATGCTTTTATTGATTGATGAAGTACAGACCGGATGGTGCAGAACGGGAGCGGTAATGTCCTATATGAACTATGGAATCAAACCGGATATTGTATCAATGGCAAAAGCAATTGGAGGCGGGATGCCGATTGGAGCTATCTGTGCAACCAGAGAAGTTGCAAAATCCTTTACTGCGGGTTCTCATGGAAGTACCTTTGGCGGTCATCCAGTAAGCTGTGCTGCGGCTTTGGCAGAAGTTACAGAATTGCTGGAGCGTGACTTGGCAGGCAATGCAAAGGGAATGGGAGACTATTTTGCCGCAAAGCTTGAGAAGCTGCCACATGTAAAAGAAGTAAGACATCAGGGACTTTTGGTGGGTGTGGAATTTGACGATATACTGGATGCGGTTGAAATAAAACATGGTTGCTTAGAACGTAAGCTGTTGGTAACTGCGATTGGAAATCGTGTAATTCGTATGGTGCCGCCACTGATTGTATCAGAGGCAGAATGTGATAAGGCATGTGAGATTCTACAGGATACAATTGTTGCTTTGGCATGAAGATAAAGATATAAAATAGAAGATAGCTTGTAGACAATGGAGTCATCAAAGAAGGCGGATGACTCTTTTTTTATGCAGAGAAGGAGAGGATATGAAACATCTGATTATTTCGATAGGATGCGAATATGGAGCAAAAGGCAATGCAATAGGAAAGAAAGTGGCAGAGGACCTTAAGATTAAGTTCTATGACAGAGAACTGATTGATAGTATTGTTAGTGAGGTTGGTATTTCCAAGGATATTATTGAAAAGGTGGAGGAAGGCACAACAATAGCCGGTAAGGGTGTTAAGGGACAGGAGCGCGGAAATTTTTCCAAATATGCGAACCTGACTACACGAGCCATGTATGTGCAGGAGAAGATAATACGCAAGCTAGCAGAACGGGAATCGTGTGTGATTATCGGCCGTTCCTCCGACTATATCTTAAAGGACCGGACAGATTTGCTGCGTATCTTTATCTATTCACCAGACAATATACGAATTAAAAATGTGATGGAAAGTCATCAGCTTTCTGAAACAGATGCCAGAATTCTGTTGTTGGAGAAAGATAGACGCTATCATAAGCGACATCTGGCGATGACTGGAAGCAATCGGGGCGACCGCCATAATCGGGATTTATTGATTAACAGCAATCTGTTGGGAATTGAAGGAAGTGCGAAGATGATTGAGCAGGTGGCCGAACAGGTATTTGCAGAGTGAGAAGGAGGGAGATTATGAATAAGAAAACATCGGATTTTAACAAAGTATTTAGTGCATGGGATATTCTGGTGATTGCTTTTGGTGCGATGATTGGATGGGGATGGGTGGTATCTTCCGGCGGCTGGATTGAGAAGGGTGGTGTACTTGGCGCAGCTATCGGCTTTGTCCTTGGCGGCATCATGGTCTTCTTTGTAGGTCTGACTTACGCAGAGCTGACGGGAGCGATGCCACAATGCGGAGGAGAACATGTGTTCAGCCACAGGGCAATGGGAGCCAATTGTTCCTTTATCTGTACTTGGGGGATTGTTCTGGGTTATGTCAGTGTGGCATGCTTTGAGGCGTGTGCATTTCCGACGGTACTTACATATCTGTGGCCAGGATTTCTAAAAGGCTATTTATATACTGTGGCTGGCTTTGACATCTATGCTTCCTGGCTTATTGTGGCGATGGTGATGGCATGTATAATTATGATAATCAATATTCTTGGAGCCAAGACAGCGGCAATCTTGCAGACAATACTGACTGTGATTATTGGTGGGGCAGGTGTACTGTTAATTGTAGCATCTGTACTCAATGGAAATATCTCCAACCTGGATGGACAGATGTTTGTAGGGACATCAAATGGTTCTATTGTAAAAAGTATTGTATCTGTGGCAGTTGTTACTCCGTTTTATTTTATCGGTTTTGATGTGATTCCACAGGCGGCAGAGGAGATTAATGTTCCGCTGAAGAAAATCGGAAAGATGTTGATTCTGTCAGTGGTTATGGCGGTTGTCTTCTATGCACTGGTTATCATAGCGGTTGGTATGGTGATGGGGCCAGAGGAGATTGTGATTTCCCAGGCTGGCACAGGACTGGTGACTGCTGATGCAATGGCAGCAGCCTTTCACACTTCGACTATGGCAAAGGTGATTATTGTTGGAGGTGTCTGTGGTATTATCACTTCATGGAATTCCTTTATGATTGGTGGTTCAAGGGCAATGTATTCGATGGCAGAATCCTATATGATTCCCAAATTTTTTGCCAAACTACATCCTAAGTTTAAGACTCCAGTCAATGCATTGATTTTAATTGGTGTACTTACAATGTTAGCTCCTCTGGCCGGGCGTAAGATGTTAGTATGGATTAGTGATGCCGGTAATTTTGGCTGTTGTGTGGCTTACTGTATGGTGTCTCTTTCCTTTTTAATTCTAAGAAAAAAAGAACCTGATATGCCAAGACCATATAAGGTTTCTGCTTATCTGTTTGTAGGAATTATGGCTGTGATAATGTCAGGATTTATGGTAGTGATGTATTGTATTCCAGGCTCTGGTGCCAATCTGGTGCCGCAGGAATGGATTGCAGTAGGAAGCTGGTGTTTACTTGGACTTGTCTTCTATGGCGTGTGCAAAACTAAATATAAAGAAAAGTTTGGTACACTTGTGGAGATTATCTCTGACGAAGATGCAGCAAGCCTGATGCCAGAAGCAGATGAAGAAGAACTGGAGCGGACGATAGATGCAGCTATCGATGTTGTGCTGGCGCGTATGTGTGCATAGAAGGACAAGAGACAGGAGAATGATTATGTTAAGAACAGATTTACCTCAAATAATAACAGAAGTATTACCAGGTCCTAAAGCGGCAGAAATCATGGAGCGAAGAAAAGCGGCAATTCCAGATGCGATTGGCTGCGCCTATCCTGTTGTGATAGCCAAAGGCGAAGGTGCAATGATTGAAGACGTGGACGGAAATAAATTTTTAGACTGGATTGGCGGTGTGGGGGTATTGAATATCGGCTACTCGCATCCTGAGATTGTAGAAGCTGTCAAGGCACAGGCAGAGCGTTATTTTCATGGTATGATTAATATCGTTACACATGAAGGCTATGTAGCGCTTGCAGAGAAGATTGCACAGATTGCCCCGGTAAAAGGGGAGAAGAAAAAAGCTTTTTTTGCAAATAGCGGTGCAGAGGCAGATGAAAATGCTGTCAAAGTGGCAAAAGCAGCTACTGGGCGTCCCAATATTCTGGTATTTTCCGGGGCTTTTCATGGCAGAACTCATCTGACTATGACCATGACCTCTAAGAAAGCATATGCTGCCAAGATGGGACCTTTGGCTGGTGGCGTCTATCGGGCGCGGTTTCCATACTATTACCGGAATCCCGAAGGGATGCCACCAGAGAAAGCACTTGTTTATTATCTGAAATCTATCTACGATGTCTTTGAGGAATGTGCTGCCGCAGATACTTTTGCTGCTGTAGTTGTAGAGCCATTGCAGGGGGAGGGTGGTTTTATACCAGCACCATTAGAATGGATAAAAGCACTTAGAGAAATCTGTGATACTTATGGTATTCTTCTGATTGCAGACGAGGTACAGAGCGGATTCTGTCGAAGCGGGCGGATGTTTGCATCAGAGTACTGGGCGGAGGTCAGTGTACAGCCTGATATTATTGCCACAGCTAAATCGATTGCAGCTGGTATTCCACTCTCTGCAATCGTGGCAGATACCAGGATTATGGAGCAGGTTCCGTCAGGGACTGTCGGAGGAACTTATTGTGGAAATCCGCTGGCATGTGCAGCTGCTCTTAAGACGATTGAGATTATGGAGCGGGAGCATCTGGCGGAGCGCTCTCTTTCGATTGGAGCAAAAGTGATGGAGCGATATCAGAAGATGCAGTTAAAATATCCAATCATCGGAGATATCAGAGGGATGGGAGGAATGATAGGCATTGAGTTTGTAAAAAATACACAGACCAAAGAGCCGGCCGATGGGATGACTGCTGAGATTATCCGCCTGTGCGCTTCCAAAGGATTGCTGGTAGAAAGTGCTGGTACCTACCACAATGTGATTCGCTTTCTGGCACCTCTTGTAATAACAGAAGAACAGCTAGAAGCCGGGCTTGATATCTTTGAAGAAGCGATACAAGAGGCAAGTCAGAAGAACCTGTAGGATGGAGGATAAGATGGAATTTCAGTATTATTTACCTGTACATATTGTATTTGGGCGCAAAAAAGTGGCAGAAGTCGGGGCACTGACAGCACCTTATGGAAAAAAGGCACTGATTGTCACAGGAACATCCAGTGCGAAAAAATCAGGATTGTATAAGAAAGTGGCGCAAAGTCTTACAGAAGCGAAGGTCAGTCACTGTCTGTTTGACAAGGTGACGCAAAATCCCCTAACAACAACAGCTATCGAAGGTGCAACGCTTGCCAGAGAACAACAGTGTGAAGTTGTTGTTGCGATTGGTGGCGGAAGTATTATGGACTGCGCAAAGGCGATTGCATTTTTGGCTGTAAACAATGGAGATATCAATGACTATATTTATGGAAGAAAGACAAGTGAGAAAGCACTTCCTATCATACTGATTCCAACGACCTGTGGAACAGGATCCGAAGGAAATGGTTTTGCTGTGCTGACCAATCCACAGAACAAAGATAAGAAATCCCTTCGCTGTAATGCAGTTGTTGCAAAAGTCTCTCTAGTAGACCCAGAATGTATGATGACTATGCCCAAAAAGGTGCTGGCATCGGTGGGTTTTGATGCACTTTGTCATTGTATGGAAGCTTACACTTCTAAGCTTGCACAGCCTTTTAGCGATGCGCTCTGCTTGTACGCGATGGAGCTGATTGCTTCAAGTCTGGTAAAAATATATCAGGGTGCACAGGATATAGAGGCATGGGAGAAGCTTACACTTGCCAGCACGATAGGAGGAATGGCTATCAATATTGCTGGTGTGACGCTGTCACATGGTATGGAACATCCGGCAAGCGGTCTAAAAGATATTGTACATGGATATGGATTGGCGGCACTGACGCCAGTAGTTCTGGAGGCGTCGATAGAAGGGTGCCCTGATAAATTTGCCAGGATTGCTCAAATCTTTGGAGGAAGCACAGCAGAGGAGCTTCCGGGAATAATCCGTAAGCTTTTACAGAGTCTTGATATATCTTTTTCTCTGTCAAAGCTTGGATTTAAAGAAGAAGACATTCCCTGGATGGCAGAGAACTGTGTCAAAGTATCCGCAGCCAGTATTGCCAATAACCCGGTTGTCTTTTCACAGCAACAAATCGCAGAAATCTATAAAAAGGCGATGTAAAAGAAGAAGAAAAAAAGTGTTTGCATAACATAGTATAGAAGGACCTATTTTGTGAAAGGTATTCTATGAATGACCAAAAAATTGAAAATCAGCTAAATCTGGCACTTGAAGCGACAGAAAGAGAACGGGAAAAATCTATAACTTTAGAGACCGGCTACAACAGAGAAGACCGAACATGGGAACTGATTGTCAAATATACCGGAGATTTAGAAAAGCTTGCCTTAGAAGGAATTCTTGTCACAGAACTTCTGAACGAATATGCGATTCTGACAGTGCCAGAGTCGCATATTGCGTGGCTGGCAGAGATTCCAGAGATTGAATATATTGAGAAGCCCAAAAGGCTTTTTTTTGCGCGCGTAGATGGAAAGAGAGCTTCGTGTATGACGCCCGTACAAAGACCGCCCCTTAATCTAAGCGGACGAGGAGTTCTAGTTGCAGTGCTTGATTCTGGTGCAGACTATCGGCATCCAGAATTTCTCCATTCAGATGGAACAACAAGAATTCGTGCATTGTGGGACCAGACCCTTGATGGGACTCCGCCAGAAGGCTATCAGATTGGAAGCGAATTTACACAAGAGCAGATAAATCAAGCACTTGCTAAACCAGATGCTTCCCCTATTACCCGCGATAACAGTGGACATGGAACTGGTGTTCTGGCTATTGCAGCTGGCAATCGTGGGGTTGCCTATGAAAGTGAGATACTTGTCGTTCGTTTAGGAACTCCCAAAACAGATGGATTTCCAAGAACAACGGAATTGATGATGGGCATCGATTACGTGGTGCGAAAAGCACTAGAATATCGTATGCCCGTAGCCATTAATCTAAGCTTTGGCAACACCTATGGTTCCCATACGGGCACAAGCCTTCTAGAGACCTATATCAACGATATCAGCAACTGGTGGAAATCCGTAATCTGCGTTGGAAGCGGCAACGAAGGAGCCGCTGCTGGTCATGCCGGCGGAAAACTTTCTGGTCTGGAGATTCAAAATGTAGAATTTGCTGTCGGCTCCTATGAGCCCACGCTAAGCCTGCAAATCTGGAAAAATTACACCGATATCTTTGACATCTATCTAATACATCCAGGTGGAACCATCATAGGCCCTTTCTATGAGCGTCCGGCTACGCAGCGCTACCAGGCCGGAAGAACCGAACTTTTAGTCTACTATGGAGAACCCAGTCCCTACAGCATTGAACAGGAAATCTATATAGATTTTATTCCCATGGGCGACTATATTGACTCTGGCATCTGGAACATCCGTCTTGTCCCCAAGAAGATTGTAGACGGCACCTATCGGATGTGGTTTCCAAGCAGCGCAGCCATCGGCAATGCCACCAGATTCTTACGTCCCAGAGAGAGCGATACACTGACCATCCCATCCACTGCCTCCGGTGTCATTACCGTAGGCGCCTACAACGCCGCTACAGACGCCTACGCTGATTTTTCCGGTCGCGGAACAGAATTACCAGGCAACCAAAGAAAACCCTCCCTGGTGGCCCCAGGCGTCGGTATTGAGACCGCTGCCCCCGACAACCGATACCTAAGCCAGACTGGTACTTCCTTTGCCACCCCCTTTGTCACCGGAGCCGCCGCCCTTTTGATGCAGTGGGGGATTGTTGATGAAAATGATTTGTTTTTATATGGAGAAAAAGTAAAAGCATATCTACAAAGAGGCGCAAGACCACTACCAGGTTTTGTAGAGTATCCGAATAATCAGGTAGGGTATGGTGCGCTTTGTGTGAGGGATAGTGTGCCCTTATAAAAACAGTCTTTCCTGCATTTTTAAATGTCTGCTCCAAAAGACAGGTATGATATTCCCCAGGGGAAAAATGCAAGGAGTTATTCATCTGTCAGCTGCTGGCGGACCTCAGCAAGGGTGTAAGTATAGTCTTCTGTGCTCTCATACTCGTTGAGATTCAGCTCCACTAGAGTCTCAAACCGTCTCTCCAGCTCTGCCTCATATTCCTGCTGTTCCAGCTCCTTCTGCCGCGCCCACTTCTCATATTCCTCGTCGGTCCCGTCAAAGCCACCACCCAAGAAGGGGGCCGGGATCTCCTCTCCGCCGGAAAACTCTTCCACAGTCAGTACGCCATCACTGGAGATTTTCGCCACCTCTCCAGCGGTGACCGTGGCGGTCTGTTCCCCAGCGGTGACATCCACCGCTCCCTCCGTCTTTCTCAGGTGCATAGTGGTGGCGGTCTTAGCGCCGCAGGCGGCGCAACTCAGCAGGACACCCGCCACCAACAGCAGAGACAGCCCCCGCTGGTATAGATTTTTTCCCACGATCCCATCTTCTTTTAGAATTTTGCTTCCTATTGTTATACTAGCTCTGAGAAAAAATGCAAGAGGTGCCAAATAAATATGCGGGACTTAAGTTTGATCTGTGTAGCAGGGGTAGAAATGAGGGGGATTTTAGGATAATAAGCACTTTATTTTGTGGTACATTGTGTCGGATAAAGTGCTTATTATGTGTTAGTTCAGGATAAATCGAATGAAATAAACATTAATGAAAGGAATTATAAAAAGACATCTGATAAAATGCGATATGTGATAAAAACTCCTGGTGGTACTGTGGAGTATAATGTGCCGATTATGAAGGTGCAGGAATATACTCTGGAAGATATTTTTTCAAAGGCTTGTTGTTGTTAATTCCGTTTTATATTTTTTTACATGAAAAGAACTTTAAGGTGTATAATAATGAACAAAAATTGGCAGTGTTGAAAGCAGAGTATCGGAGTATCTTGGAGAGACTTGATAAACTGAAACAGGAAGGGATGATTGGGGCGTTTGACAAACGTACCATTATAGAACTTTCTGGTGATGTGATCAGGGAAATGGCTTGTTTTAAAAGCATTTTCCTGATTTTGTTATTTGACATTACAAATACAATCCTATTTTAAAAATATATGGTACTTACAAAGAAAAGCAGATATAATATGTTCAAACAATACATCACAAAGGAGACTCTATGCAATATACATGGAATGATATTGAGCAGCATGTGAACACCTGTATGCACTGTCCTTTAAGCCAGAGCCGGCATTACCCTGTGATGGGGCGTGGAGACCATCAGGCGAAGCTTATGCTGATTGCGGAAGCGCCCGGAGGGCAGGAAGACATACAGGGGCTTCCATTTGTAGGACCCTCTGGGGAGATATTAGACCGCCTTTTTAAAGACTGTGGACTAAGCAGAGAAAAAATCTACCTTACCAATATCCTAAAGTGCCATCCTCCAGGCAATCGTGACCCCAGAGAAGAAGAGATAAAAGCCTGCCTTCCCTATCTAAAGTATGAGACCTATCTTCTAAAACCCAGAATCATTGTCTGCCTTGGTCGGGTTGCAGCGCAGCGTATTATCTCACCAGACTTTAGGATTACCAGGCAACATGGCACTTGGACCTATCGAAAAAACTATGCGCTAACTGCTACCTATCATCCTTCAGCCATCCTTCGAGATGCATCTAATTATGAGCTTGCAAAGGCGGACTTTCTTGAAATTGTAAAAAAACTAAAAGAGGAATTGTGAAAGAAATAACAATCGAGAAAAGGAGCACTTTCTATGGGGACACCTTCCACTTTACAACTGTCAAGTGAGCAGCAGTTGTTTGTAGAAAAAGCATTACAGGGAGAAAATATCCTTGTAGATGCCTGTATTGGCAGCGGAAAAACAACAGCCATTCAGCATCTGTGTAATGAACTACCAAAGGAGAAAAAAATCTTATATTTAACCTACAATAAGCTTTTAAAAGTAGATGCAAAGTCTAAGATAAAAAAGAAAAATGTAACGGTAACAAACTATCATGGATTTGCCTATATGATATTAAAGAGAAATGGCATATCTGCAGGAATTCCAGACCTGATACAGACATTTGTCAAAGAAAAGCCTTCCCTTATAAAATATGATGTACTGATTATTGATGAGTATCAGGATATAGAACAAGAATTAGCCGAGATGCTGCAGCTGATAAAAGAAAGCAACCAGAAGATGCAGATAGTTGCAGTCGGGGATATGGAACAGAAAATATATGATAAAACTACGCTGCATGTCGAAGCCTTTATGAAAGGATTTCTAGAAGACCATATATCGCTGCAATTTACCCAGTGTTTCCGCTTATCAGCTGATTTGGCCTCGATGCTTGGCAGAATCTGGAAGAAACGTATCGTAGGAGTAAATAATAGCTGTACAGTAGAAGAGATGACAAAAAGAGAGATAGTCCCTTTTCTGGCAGAGAAAAATCCAGAAGATATCTTATGTTTAGGAGCCCGAACAGGAGCGCTTGCAGATGTGCTAAATCTGTTAGAGGAGACATACCCTCAAAGATTTAACAAAAAGACAGTATATGCCACAATATCCGATAACGATTCCATGGGCAAAACAGAGCCAAAGGATGATTCTGCCATCTTTACCACCTATGACAGCAGTAAAGGCTTGGAGAGAAAAATCTGTGTTATCTTTGATTTTACAGAGAGCTACTGGCATGTAAGAATTACAAAACCGCAACAATCATATGCCATTCTAAGAAATATATTTTGTGTGGCAGCCAGCCGGGGAAAAAATCAGATTATCTTTGTAAAATCAGAAGAGCCTCTATTATCTGAGCGAACACTTTCCACCTTTGTACCTGCCAATCAGAAATTTAAAGACATCAATATAAGTGAGATGTTTGATTTTAAATATAAAGAAGATATTGAGCAATGTTTTTCTCTGTTAAAAATACATAAACAGGCGCAGGAAGATACTTCCTTGATAAATATAAAAAGCACCGACGATTTGATTGACTTATCCCCCTGTATTGGCATCTATCAAGAAGCTGTTTTTTTTAGCGCCTATCAGATAGATGCAGAAATCGAATTGCGTGTTCACCTGGATGCCAAGCTAGACAAACTATATACCAAAGAGATACAGGACAGTTCCCTAGACCGGAAAATATTATTTTTGGTATCACTTGAAACAAGACAGAATCGCTACCGGACACAGGTTATCACTCCTCTTGTCTATGAGGAAGAAAGCGAGTTGATAAAAACAAGACTAAATACAAGGCTTCGAAGAAATGAGCGTACCCAGGTAAGATGTCAGATAGACTTTTCAGACCGGGAAAATGGAGGAGTTAAATTCTCTGCTCTGGGTCTGGCAGATGCAGTGAAAGATAAAACGGTATACGAATTAAAATTTGTATCTGAATTAACACATGAACATTTCTTACAATGTGCAAGCTATATGGTTGCGATGAACCTTCCAAAAGGAATCTTATGGAATACCAGAGACAATACTTCTTATGAGATAGAAGTACCAGATAGAAAAGCATTTTTAGACAATGTAACAAAGACCGTTACAAAAGGCATGATAGAAAAATACTATGAGCCTGCCTTGTTGAAGAAAATGAGAAAGAAACCTGCGAAGAAGTATTTTGCAGTGGTTGATACAGAGACAAACTGGAAGGATGAAGTAATGTCAATAGGCATCGTAGTCGCTGATGCGAAGACAAAGCAAAAAATAGATGCCATGTATTATATATTTGCACCAGAATATAAAGTGGGTGGAATGTATGCAAGCGAATTGTGGCTTGAGAAGAAAATGGCGCATGTTACAGACAGAAAGCAGGCATTAAAAGAGATAACTATATGGTTAGAATCCTATGACGTACAGAAACTATTTGCATACAATGCCTCTTTTGATAAAAAACATCTGCCCGAATATGCAAAGTATCAATGGTATGACATTATGCGTTTGGCAGCCTATCGCCAATACAATAAGGCCATACCAAGCTCTGCCGACTGCTATCAGACAGGAAGACTAAAAAGAGGATATGGTGTGGAAGAGATTCTAAAAATGCTTAGCCAGAATAAATGGTATAAAGAGACACACAATGCAGTGTTAGATGCATTAGATGAACTAAAGATTATGGAATTGTTAGAGTGCGAGATAAGTGCGTACGAGATTGCACTTATCTAATGCGAAATCGGCTAATTAATTAAGTGTTCTGGCTTGATTAGAGAGCTTATGAGAGACTTCTGCACTTTGCTCTGCCGCACTATTTTATTATTCTCAAAATAAAATAATAAAACTACCGGATTCTCGTTGACCTACTGGTGAAAATCAACTATACTTGACTTATAGTTCATGATTTATTGTGCATTTTAACGATGAGTACCACAGGGGTCTGTATCGGGTCCATTTCCGGTCAAATCTTTGAGCCGACGCATACCAGTATCAGAGATAAAGACCAATTCACTCGGATTTCCGTTCACATCTTCTCCTTTTAAGCGGAGAAAATTGGCCGTTTCATGAAATTCTATCGGAAGCTCTCTTCGAAAAGTCTCTCCTGTTTTTTCATCTGTTACTTCTAATGTTACCATATTTGCGTGGATTTCATTAAGGTTCATAAGTGCTCTCCTTACTCTGTAAATATTAAACATATTTTAACAGAAAATAGAGGATTTGAACAGTAGTTCTTTTGGGATAGAAGAAAAATATGCACAATAGAGAAAAGGATAGAAATAGGGCTGTTGTAAGTGTGGCGGCAGCTCTATTTTTTCTTAATTTGTTATCTGTTTTAAGAATAAATAAATTTATGATTAAGGAGATAGGATATGAAGTGTATCAATACGGTAGACGCAGTGGGACATGTACTGTGTCATGATATTACAAGAATTGTAAAGGATGTAGTAAAAGATACGGCATTTCGAAAGGGACATGTAGTGGAGGAGAAAGATATTCCAGTACTGTTATCACTTGGAAAAGACCATCTATATGTGTGGGAGAAAGATGAAGACAAGTTACATGAAGATGAAGCAGCACAGATTCTCTATGAAGTCTGCAAGAATGAACATATGCATCCCACCCCCGTAAAAGAAGGAAAGATTGAACTGATTGCAGATTGTGACGGACTGTTTCGGGTAGATGTAGCCCGGTTAAATGCAGTCAATGAGATAGAAGATATTATGATTGCCACACGCCATAGCAATACTGTAGTAAAAAAAGGAGAACGCTTACTTGGAACAAGAGTGATTCCGCTTGTGATTGCAAAAGAGAAGATGGAGCTGGTAAAAAAGACAGCCGGAGAAGAACCTTTAGTATCTTTAACTCCTTTTCAGAAGATGAAAGCGGGGATTATAACAACCGGAAATGAAGTATATCATGGAAGAATCAAGGATACCTTTACACCGGTAGTCGTGGGCAAGCTTAAGACTTATGGAGTCGAAATTGGTGACCATATACTCTGTGACGACAATCAGGAGAAGATTACAAATGCCATCCTGGAATTAAAAGAAAAAGGAATGGATATGATTGTCTGCACAGGAGGAATGAGTGTAGACCCGGATGATAAGACGCCAGGAGCGATTAAAAATACAGGTGCTAAGATTATCTCTTATGGTGCGCCAGTGCTTCCGGGAGCGATGTTCTTATTGGGGTATTTGGAAGACAAGATTCCGGTGATGGGACTTCCAGGGTGCGTAATGTATGCAAAGACTACGGTGTTTGACTTAGTGTTGCCGCGCATTATTGCCGGGATACCTGTGACAAGAAAGGAACTGGCACATCTGGGAAATGGTGGTTTTTGCTTAGGCTGTGAGACTTGCCATTATCCAAACTGCGGATTTGGCAAAGGAGTATAGACAATGAAACAGAGAATAGATACGATTATCAAGACACTAGAAGAACAAAAAGCATTGATGCTGGTCAGTATTTTAGCAAGCTCTGGCTCGACTCCAAGAGGAGCAGGAGCGATGATGCTGGTCTTTGAGGATGGACATGCAGAGGGAACTATCGGCGGAGGTGCCGTAGAATTTGCAGCGCAAAAACATGCACAAGAACTTTTGAAGACAAAGACTTCGGATACGGTTGGCTATAGTCTGAAAAAAGATGATGTTGCCAATCTTGGCATGATCTGTGGTGGTGATGTAAAAGTATATTTTCAGTATCTAAAAGGAGAAGAGGCGCTTCCTCTGTTCTATCGCCTCCAAAAGGCATGTGACACACATGAGGATTCTTGGCTGATACGCAGATTTGAAGGACATAAAGTGACAGCGATGGCAGTCTATGACAAAGAAGGGCTTTCTTTTGGAGATGATATAGAAGAAGATAAGATAAAAGGACTTTTAAAAGCAAGTGCAGTCTATCAGGAAGGAGAGCCTTCCTGGTATGTGGAGCCTGTCAGTCATGCCGGACGTGTCTATATCTTTGGAGGAGGACATGTCTCGTCAGAGCTAGTTCCGGTACTTTCGCATGTGGGATTTTCTGTTGTAGTCTATGAAGACAGAGAAGAATTTGCCGCCATAGAGCGCTTTTTGGGGGCAGTTGGGACAATTCTTGGAGATTTTAAGAAGATTCAGGAAAAAATCACATTTACAGAGCATGATTACGTGGTTATTATGACACGGGGACACCAGGCAGATTTTGATGTGCTGGCACAGGTGATAGATCTTCCGCTTGCCTATCTTGGCTGTATTGGAAGCCGCAAAAAGATTGCCGTGACCAAAGAGAAGCTCTTAGCACTTGGATATCCAGATAATATCTATGATAAGGTACATTCTCCGATAGGGCTCTCTATCGGCGCAGAAACACCAGCAGAGATTGCCATCAGCATTGCAGCGGAGATGATTGAACACCGCGCAAAGTTTGGCACTTGATAGAGTATTGAGAAAGTCCCTGGCGCTTTGTGGAGAATATACAAAAAAATAAAGAAAATAAAAAATATTTTGTGTAAAAAATAAAAAAATAAGAGGTAAATTTTTTGTAAATTCTAACAAAATGTCAAAAAATTATTTATTATTCTAAAAATAGTATAATAAATAGACAAATTAACTGTTTACAATCTCTGGAAAAAGAGTTATAATAGCGTTACCTGGTAAGAAATGTATTCTATATGTCAGGAAGCTTTTATTGTCAGGAAAAACAATATAATTTAAAGGGGGACTTTAAAAATGGCAAGATTTACTTTACCAAGAGATTTGTATTTCGGAAAAGACGCGTTAGAGAACTTAAAGACGCTCACAGGAAAAAAAGCAATCGTAGTATCTGGCGGAAGCTCGATGAAAAAAGGTGGCTTTCTTGACAAAGTTGGAGATTATCTAAAAGAAGCTGGCATGGAAGTTACATTCTTTGAGGGTGTTGAACCAGATCCATCCGTTGAGACTGTTATGAAAGGTGCAAAAGCAATGACCGATTTTGGTCCAGACTGGATTGTAGCAATCGGTGGCGGCTCACCAATCGACGCAGCAAAAGCAATGTGGGCATTCTATGAGTATCCAGACGTAACGTTTGAAGACCTGTGTACTCCATTTAATTTCCCGAAATTAAGAACGAAAGCTAGATTCTGTGCAATCTCTTCAACTTCTGGTACAGCTACTGAGGTAACCGCATTCTCCGTTATCACAGACTATTCCAAGGGTATTAAGTATCCATTAGCTGACTTTGAGATTACGCCAGACGTTGCAATCGTTGACCCTGCACTTGTAACCAGTCTTCCAGTAAAACAGGTTGCATTTACAGGTATGGATGCATTGACCCATGCTATCGAGGCATATGTATCTACGCTGAACAATCCGTTTACAGATCCTTTGGCAATCAAAGCAATTGAGATGGTATTTGACTATCTGTTACAGTCCTATAACCTGGATATGGATGCAAGAGAAGAGATGCACTATGCACAGTGCTTAGCTGGACAGGCATTCTCGAATGCACTTTTGGGTATCGTTCACTCTATGGCTCATAAGACCGGTGCTGCTTTCTCTACAGGCCATATTCCACACGGCTGTGCAAACGCAATCTATCTGCCGTATGTTATCAAATACAATGCACATGAGCCAGAAGCAATGAGAAGATATGCAGACATTGCAAGAAGAGTTGGTCTTGGCGGAACATCTGAAAAAGCACAGGTGAATGCACTTATCGAGAAGATTGAGTCCTTCAACCGCGCAATGAACATTCCAAAGACTATCCAGGAATTTGGCGTAAAAGAGGCAGAGTTCTTAGAGAAACTCGATGCAATCGCAACCAATGCAGTAGGAGATGCATGTACAGGTTCCAACCCAAGAAGCATCACTCCAGAGCAGATGGCAAAACTGTTCAAGTGTACATTCTATGGCACAGAAGTAGATTTCTAAGATTAGAATACATATTGTATATCTTGATAAAGCAGCGCGGGGAGAAATCTTTTCTTCCCGCCAGTCGTATATACTGCCCGGGTCAGATGGCTGGCGCGGGCAGATGTTTTTGGTCTCTGCCTGTGCTTAATGAAAGAATGTAATTCACACATATAAAAGATTCGCTGACCAGCATCCGCGTTTCCTACATTCTTTCATTAAGCAGAAGCAGAGACTTTTATCTGAAACTTGCGTATGAAAGTAATTCATAGTAAAATAAAAACAAGATTATAGAAAACGGAGGATATTGTGATGGGAAAGATTATGGCGGTCAATATTAGTGAAAAAAAGGGGACACAGAAGGTCAATGTACATTCTGCCAAAGTGATTGAAGACTTTGGAATAGAAAAAGATGCACATGCCGGAAAATGGCATCGCCAGGTCAGTCTTTTGTCTTATCAGAAGATTGAAGACTTTAAGGCAAAAGGAGCACCTGTAGAGGATGGTGCATTTGGTGAAAATCTGATAGTGGAAGGCATTGATTGCCGTTCACTGCCAGTAGGGACAAAACTTGCCTGTAATGATGTTATTCTAGAAGTGACACAGATTGGCAAGCAGTGTCACAGTGGCTGTGAGATTTTTAAGATTATGGGAGACTGCATTATGCCAAGAGAAGGTATCTTTACACGTGTGCTGCATGGAGGCGTAATATCAGAAGGAGATACGATTGAAGTTATCGAGGCATAAGATTGTACTGGACATATAAGACCAGATACCTTATAGTAATGGTATTCTATGTTTAGGTGGTTAACGCGATGGAAAAAAAATATTTGGCTCCGATTAACTCCAAATCAATGGTACAGATTGTAATCGACCGGATTACAGGGGCCATTATTGATGGAGAATTAAAGCCGGGGGACCAGATTCCGACAGAGCCGGAACTGAGTTCTCTGTTCAATGTGGGAAGAAATACGGTGCGGGAAGCGATACGGATTCTGGTGGCTTATGGGGTACTAGAGATACGCAGAGCAGAAGGTACTTTTATCTGTGATGGATTTTCACCGTCGATGATAAATCCGGCAATTTATCAGATTATTTTACAGAAAGAGAGTCGCTATGAAGAGCTGATTGGCCTTAGAAAGATTATTGAGAATGGTATGATGCAGCTTTTGATGGATATGGATATCCCACAAGAGACCTGGAATCGAATTGAGCGAAAGTGCGATATTCTGGTGGCAATCTTACAAGAGGATCCGCCTGATATCCCAAAGGCAGCAGAAGCGGATATTGCCTTTCATGAGGAGATTGCCAAGGCGACCAATAATTCACTGGCACTGGTCGTACATGATGTGGTGATACAGCTGACACGGGAATCGCGTCAGAGGACTATTGAGGAAGTCGTAGCAAAAGGGGACAAGCAATATCTGATTGATACACATAGAAATCTGGTGGAGAAGCTGCAAGGAAAAGACGCCAATGCACTGTATAAAGCAATAACGGACAGCTATTTTTACTGGAAAGATATCTATCGTTAGAGGCAGAAGAGGAACCTGAAGTTGTATGGAAACATATAACTTCAGGTTTTTTGTGTATTTTATATAAAAATTAAGTGTATATTTTGTAAAAATATACAGAAAATACAATTCTTTATTGCTTTCTTTAAACATCGGTGTTATTATAAAGTCATAACATCCCATGTTGGTTACATAGTATGAAAGGAGAAGGGTATGAAAAAGAAAGTAATATGCATGATGATGGCGGTGACGATGGTAGCAGGATTGATGGGAGGATGTGGGAGCAGTGCGGGAGAAACGCAAGATGCAGAATCCACAGAATCCACAGAGGAAACAGTAGAGGCAGAGGCAGTAGAAGGCGACTTTGATTCCGTAAATCTTCGGCTAAGCTGTAATGGAACAGACCAGGGGACTGACACAAAAACTGCCAGATTATTTGCGGATTTGGTAAGCCAGAAATCTGGTGGAAAGATAACAGTTACGGTTTTCCCCAATGACCAGCTTGCAGGAGGAAATATGTCCAAGGGGCTTGAAATGCTCTGCGATGGAACAGTAGATATTGATATACATTCTACAAGTATTATTTCGAATCTGGATAATAGTTTGATGGTGAGTACATTGCCATGGCTTTTCTCGGATTATCAGGAAGCAGAGGATGCATTCTATGGAGATGGCGGAACATATATTGATTCTGTTCTACAGCAAAAAGGGGTCTGCTATCTAGGCGCAGTACATAATGGATTTAAAGCGATTACCAATAGCAAACATCCGATTGCTAAACCGGAAGATTTAAAAGGATTGAAAATTCGTGTTCCGGGAGGCGCTTTTTTCAGTGCGTTTTATGAGACGCTTGGAGCTTCTCCACAGGCGATGTCATGGTCAGAAGTGTTTACTGCATTGCAACAGGGAACGATTGATGGACATGATAATTCTTTAAGTACGATTAATTCTGCAAATGTCCAGGAGGTTCAAAAATACATTACAATTTCAAGACATACTTATGAAGCGTTTACTTTTATGGCAAATGCAGCAAAATTCAATGCACTGAAAGAAGATACACAAAACCTGATTAAAGAATGTGTAGAAGAAGCGACAAAAGAGATGAATCAGCAGATTATAGCAGACGAAACAACCTTAGAGCAGAAGTTTACAGAAGAAAATAATTGTGAAATCTACACACTTACAGAAGAGGATATGGCTGCTTTTAAAGAAGCAGTTGCACCACTTATAGAGGAATATAAAGGAATCTATGGTGAGGCTGCCTGCACAGCGTTTGGAATAGAATAGCAGAGGAGAAGCGATATGAAAAATATTGTAGAACAATTAGAAGATTATTTTTGTTCAGCAATCTTGTTGGGGATGACAATATTGACCTGTATTAATGTATTTGCCAGATATATTTTTAAAAGTTCTATGCCATTTGTTGAGGAACTGACTTCGCTAGGGCTGGTGATTATCAGCCTAGCGGGTGCAGCAGTAGCAGCCAAAAGAGGTGCACATCTTGGCTTGACATTGTTAACAGACTTTTTGTCAGAAAAGGTACAAAAGAGTCTGATAATATTGGGAGACATCTTGGGAGCAGCTTTTGGAGCAGTGATGTTGTATTATGGAACACAGATGGCGTTACAGGAATACAATTTGGGACAGACAACTGCCGGGATGCAATGGCCGGAATGGCTGTTTGGTATGTTTATTCCTATCAGTGGTGCAATATTGATGATTCGTTATCTCCAACTTGCAGTCAAAATATTAAGAAGAAAGGATAATATAAGTGCATGACAGGATTTATTTTATTTGGCGTATTTTTTATCTTGCTTTTATTAAATATTCCTATTGGGCTATCACTTGGAATATCTAGTATTTTGACATTGATTTATGAAAAGCTTCCAGTCTCAATGGTGCCAAACAATCTGTATTCTTCTACCAGTAAGTTTGTATTATTAGCGATTCCATTTTTTATTCTGGGTGGAAATATTATGGAAAAAAGTGGAATTTCCAAGCGCTTGATTGATTTTTGCCGAACACTGGTAGGGCATAAAAAAAGCGGAATGGCAATGGTATGTGTGATTGTAGCTTGTTTTTTTGCAGCAATATCTGGTTCCGGTCCTGCAACGGTTGCTGCTCTTGGAATGATTATTATACCAGCGATGACAAAAGTTGGATATGAGAAAGCTTCTTCGACAGCGCTTATGTCTACGGCAGGTGCGATTGGAATTATTATTCCTCCTTCGATTACTTTTGTTATCTATGGTTCTATTACTGGAGATTCTGTGGGTTCTTTGTTTGCTTCTGGTATTGTTCCGGGAATTTTGATGGGGGTACTTCTGATTTTTGCAATGATGTGGAGCAGCAGAAAACAGGAGTTGATGCTTCTGCCAAAAGCAACAACTAAGGAAAAATGGGATGCGTTTAAAGATGCCTTTTGGGGACTTTTGATGCCGGTGATTATTCTTGGAGGAATCTATGGAGGAATCTTTACTCCAACAGAAGCTGCTGCAGTATCCGCAGTCTATGGCTTGATAGTAGGTTTTTTTATCTATCGGACTTTAAACCTTGAAAAATTAAAGGAGTTGCTTGCAGATTCTGTATCACAAACGGCAGTGGTAATGTTTATTGTAGCAACAGCGAGTCTGTTTGCCTGGGTACTGACCGTGACAGGTTTGGCAGCAAGTGCCAGCAATATGCTGATATCTGTCTGCAAAGGTAATCAATATATTTTCCTTTTGATTATCAATGTGATTTTATTGATTGCCGGATGCTTTATTGACGCAAACTCTGCTTCCTATATATTGGTGCCGATTCTTTATCCCGTAGCGACTGCACTTGGAATTGATGGAGTACATCTGGGCTGTATTATGGTTATGAATATGGCGATTGGACTTGTAACACCGCCAGTTGGAGTGAATCTGTATGTGGGCTGTGGAATTGCGAATGTTTCCCTAAAAGAGATATCCAGAGCAGTTCTGCCATTTGTTGGTGCATCAATAGCAGCGTTACTTTTGACAACCTATGTGCCAATATTGTCGATGTTTTTACCAAGACTTCTTGGCTAGTTGTGTTTTTTTGATATTTAACATCCTATGTTATATACATCATATGAAAGGAAAATAAAAATGAGGGCAGGATTTATAGAGAGAGCAGAAGTAGCTTATTACAAGGATGTGGAGGAGCCTGTACTTGAAAATGCATCCGATGTAAAGATTCAGGTAAAGGCGACAGGAATCTGTGGCTCAGAGGTACATGCCTACCATGGAAAGCATCCCTATCGGATTCCTCCAGTGGTATCAGGACATGAATTTGCCGGTGTGGTGGTTGAGGTTGGAAAAGGGGTAAGGCGCTGCAAGGTTGGCGACAGGGTGACAGCAGAGCCACAGTACGGGTGTGGAAGCTGTCCGGCGTGCAAGGCCGGGAAGTATAATATTTGCAGTCAGAAAAAGGTGCTTGGATCGGGTGGATGGAGTGGTTCTTTTGGAGAATATATTGTAGTTCCAGAGCAGACGATTGTTCCATTATCAGATAGTGTCAGCTATGAGCAGGGGGCACTGATTGAGCCCATTGCGGTCGGGATGCATGCGGTTCGGAAAAATCATGTATCCATTGATGATACGATACTGATTATCGGGGCAGGTACGATTGGACTTGGGCTGCTTCTAAGTGTGATGGTGTGCAATCCCAGATGTGTAGTGATGGCAGACGTGGTAGACTATAACCTAGAGATTGCAAGACAGATGGGATGTACCTATGTGATAAATAATCAAAAAGAAAATCTAGAAGAAAAAATAAAAGAAATCACAGATGGACAAGGCGCAGATATTACGTTTCTTGCATTTGGAAATGCTTCTGTGGTCGAGGAAGCAGCAAAGTGCACGAAAAGAGGCGGAATCGTATCAGAGATTGCCCTGATGCCTAATGGAGAGGGAGCGCCCTATGCCCTGATTCAGGCAAAAGAGATTGCAGTGATTGGCTCAAATATGTATACCTATGATGACTATATGGCTGTGATGGACTGTATCTCCAAAGGAGTAATGGATACCAGCCTTTTGGTGACACACAGATATCCAATTGAACAGATGAAAGAAGCTATGGAGATGGCAGATAAGAGACCAGAACCCGTGATTAAAGTTATGATGAGTTTTTAAAAAATAAAAAAGAGCTGCCATACAGGGTGCAGAAAAGGGCGAGTAGGAAATAAAGCGTTTCTTGCCCGCTTTTTTCATGCTCCTTGTTACGCAATAGGGGCTGAAAAAGCATTGATATAAGCGGCTTTGCGGGTACATTTTCCACGTAGCAAGGTTTATACCTTTTCCCTCAAAAACGCCTTTCTACTGCGTAACAAACCTATGGTAATTATTCAACATGACGGCTACCTCCCGAAGCCGCCATAATAAAACAGCGGCTTAGTCTAAGCCGCCGCATTAAGAGCATTTCTTCAAATCGTTATAAATTCGACAATTAAAGCTGTTTTTTATTGAAAAGGCGAATGGCAAGCAACACCCCCAAAATGGATAAGGCAATGGAAATAACAGCAGGTATCATAAATTCTGCCAAAACAGCTTCGCCGGAAATCAAATCTATATTTTTTGAAGTTAAAATGAATGGATTGAATTTCGCAATCGGTTCTATCATTCCAAGCAAGGATATTATGGCGACAATGCCGCCTGTAAAGAGTATGCTTGTGAAAGTCTGTCTGAATATCACGCACCCAATCATTAAAATACTCAAGTACAGAAAGCCGACTATCCAAAGGGAAACTGCCGCGAAAGCAACATTTGAAAGGTGGTTATCATTCCATAAAAGAGCTGTATAACCGTATGCCGCAGCATATCCAATCCAATAACTGATTGTCATAAGCGCGGCGGCTACCGTATATTTTGCAAGGATAACAGCTTTACGGGATAATCCCTTCGTAACCATTAAAACTAAGGTTCCTTTGGAATATTCATTTGACAGACAACTTCCAAACAAAATGATAAATGCACTGAAACCAACGCCGGAAATGTTCTTGTAAAATTGTTTCCATGCGTCCAAAGCGACTGGTTCAGAGGTCATTTCCATATCTGCGGCTAAAGCCGATAATATTTCCGGCGTAAACTTTGCGAGAAACGCACTCATAATACCAAAAATCAGAAAGACTGCGAACAGAATAAGGAAACGATAGTTCTTCCTATTTTCCGTAAACTCTTTTTTTATAAAAGCAATATATCCACTCATTTCACTACCTCCAAAAACAGACTTTCAAGGGACGGCTCCATAAGTTCTATTTTTACGGGACAAATCCCTGTTTGTGCAAGTTCGCGAAACAATAATTTTTGCACACTTACCATATCTTTGCTATGCAAAATAAGTTCCCTGTTATTTTCTTCGGAATGAAGCAGCAATGGCTCTATGAATTTTTGTTTTTTGAAAAGCCGTAAATCTTGATCCACCGAAAATTCTAAAAGCAAGCGGTCATGTCCATGTAAAGCCTTAATTTCTGCAAGTGTTCCAGTAACAGCGATTTTTCCCTCATTCAAAAAGGCGGCATGGTCGCAAACGCGCTCCACATCAGAAAGAATATGCGTGGAAAATAACACCGTTGTCGTTTTGCTGATTTTATAAAGAATATCCAAAATCTCTTTTCTGCCTATGGGGTCAAGCGCGCTTGTCGGTTCATCACAAATCAGTAATTTGGGCTGTGTGAGCAATGCCTGTGCAATTCCTAATCGTTGTTTCATACCGCGGGAAAATCCGCCGATTTGCTTTGTTGCACTGTTTAGACCGACAAGGGAAAGAAGTTCATCACTTCTTTTTGAAATTTCGGTTTTTGATAGACCAATGACTTCTCCGCATAGCTTTAGATACTGTATCGGCGTCATATAGTTATAAAATTCTGGAACGTCCGGCAAATATCCAATAGATTGATTTGTCCTTGTCTGTCCAAAACAAACAGGCTCATTGCAGACATGAATTTCTCCCTTGTCGGGCTGTAACAGTCCCAATACCATTTTCATAGTCGTTGTTTTGCCAGCACCATTTTTTCCTATGAAGCCAAAGATACTTCTCTCTGGAACAGACAGATTAAGATTGTCAATGATTTTCTGCTTTCCAAAACTTTTTGATAAATTTTGTATTGTGAGGACGTTCATTCGTTCTCCCCCTTTCCAAAGACAAAATAAATAATTGGTCCAAAGAGCAAAAGGACTACAACAATTAAAAGCCACATGGTTTTGTTTCCAAAGCGATAGCGTGGGTGTCGCAGAACGTGTCTTACTGCTGTTACTGCAAGAGTAATGTCTATCAGCAGAACGGGAACAAGTAATGGCAGAATTTCAAATAGCATGTTCAATATTTTTACCTCCTATTTTATCGTTTCAATAATATTATCATAATGATAATATAAAGTCAATAGAAACCGTCCCTCTGATTTGGGACGGTCATTTTATTTATCTGTATTTTCTGCCGGAGATACGATTATGCCTATCGTCCGCAGCTTGCGCTCCGAGTTGGGTTCATTGTTTTTTACTGCGCTGATTATTTGAGAAATACTTGTTATAAGAGAAGTCAATTCATCATCAGAAAGATATAGTGGGGAAAGAGAAAATCCCGTCATATCTTTTTTGATATTAATATTCGGAGAGTGGCAATATTCCTGAAACTGTTTTGCAAACCCAATGAAATATTGCATGAAATACTGCATATAAAGTTCTCCGGAATTTTTCTCGACGATTGTTTCCATATCGCTGCTGAGGTTGTGTGCCAACGAATAAGTTTTTTCTACCGTACCGCGTACCTGTGTTTCTTCCACCACCTGTAAAATACCGTCGCTTAACATTTTTTTAAGATGCCGGTATAAGGTAGCTTGGGGAATGTCGGTATAAATATCGGCTAACTGTTTCGCAGTTGCTTTTCCCTGTGAATGTATTTCAAGCAGTAATTTACATTTCACCGGATTTGTAATGCACTCCATAAGCCTATCTGTCATCTTTCACCCTCCTGCATTGATATGTGAAAATATTATCATTTTGATACTAAAAAGTCAATCGACACTTTGATATAGCGCAATTAAAAATATTTCTTAAACTTTTCTAAAATCTTCGGCAAAATCGCCTTGTCTGGTGTAGTAGTGTGTTAAGGCAGTCTGGCAAAATTACTGCTCTCTATTGCCACTTATCGCGTGACGACGAATTACAGGGGGGACAGCAATAGCATTGTTAATCAAAAGGCGATTTTAAGTAAATACGCAAAAGAAAATCATTTCTCAAATACTGCGTTTTTCGTGGAAATGTAAACCGCTTAATTGATACAAAGGGAATGAACAGAATATAGAAAAAACCGCTGAAAACAAGGTGTTCCGGCACATTGGTTGTTGCCGGAAGCCCTTGTTTGATTTTGGGGCTGTGCCAGGGCAGCACGGGAGCGGCGGTCACAGACGGTCACAGTGGTCACAATTGTTTTATCATAGAGCATTTCTAATACTGTCTTATGAGTGCCATCCATATTGGCAGCTCTTTTTCTATTGCATTATTTCCATAAAATATCTGCTTTTTTGCGCGGAGCAGTACGATGATAAGTGACATGTGGATAGCCAAGAAGCATACAGCAGGCTATCTTTTTATCACCTATGCCAAGCCACTCCTGTAATACTTGACTTTCCAAAAGCATACGCATCATATAACCACTATACAGCGCACCAGCACCTTCAGCGACTGCCATATTTTCAATATTGGGTGCAGCCAGTCCACCATCAAGTGGATTGTCAGCGGCAATCACTAAAAAAGAAGTACAGTTAAAAAACAGCGTGTCATTTTTGGGGTCTTTTTGGTATCTCTCATAGAAGCGGGAGAATAAAAAGTGCCACGGCGCGTCTGTATGGTGCAGAGCTTCTAAAACATGCGGCATCTCTTGCCAGACGAGCTGTTTAAACTCCTCTAAGTGCTCTTGCACCAGAATAAAACGGCAATCCTGGTCATTTTTGGCAGTTGCAGTGTAGCGACCGGCATCTAGAATCCGTTCTAGTTTGTCTCTGGAAAGAAGTTCGCTGGTAAAATTGCGGATACTTCTGCGGAATTTTACAGCGTGCAGATAGATTTCTGGATCTAGATGGAAAGTCTGTGCATCATATTCTTCTACATCTGCCATATCATATTCGGGGATAGAGACAGCCCCTTTGGGACAGACAGCGACGCAGTGGCCGCAGAGAATACATTTTCTTGTATATTGGGCTTTGCCATCGACGACTTGGATGGCTCTGCCTGGGCAGTCTTTTTCGCAGGCTTTACAGCCAATGCATTTTTCTAAATCAATCTGAATCATGGGGCACCTCCTGATGGAAAATCTATGTAATTATCAAATTTATTTTACCAGTTTTTCACAGA
This sequence comes from Lachnospiraceae bacterium, assembly GCA_910575445.1. Lineage (GTDB taxonomy): Bacteria > Bacillota > Clostridia > Lachnospirales > Lachnospiraceae > Hominiventricola. The sequence continues at coordinate 75,123 of CAJTFW010000001.1, forward strand.
TACTGCAATTCTCCGCTGTAAAATTTTTGTTTTATGGTGCAGTGTATGGCTTTCTTTTTTAAAATGGTTTATATTGCGTGAAATTATAATACGGATTATAATAAATATCATGATTTCGCATGATTTTGGAGGAAGCTATGAAAAAAGAAAATGTTCAGTCATCCAAAAAAATATATGATATTATGCACAAGGACAGAAAGGTGGCAAGACTTGATGAGACAGGGCATACAAAAATATTTTATCCGTCTTTTATGCCATATAATCTGTACTTGGAAGAAGATGATGATATTGATACGCTTGTGAATAATATAACAAACTTTTATTATTGGTGTGCTACACGAGTTTTAACATTAGATAGAAAATATGCGAAAGAAATCCTGAACAGTATTGGGATGCAGCAGGCAGTAACCGACAGAGACCGGGCGAAGATTGCGCTGACTTGCCGGTGTGCATCTTTAACAGATGTTTTTTGGGTAAAAGAAAAGAAAGAACAAGTCAGCTTTGACGAGATTAATTTATATGATAATCATCTAGAACACACATTTTTGGATATTGCTTTAAAAGGAAGACAATATACAGTTCAAAACTGGTATTTAGCAAGAGATTTGTCAACCAGTGGATGTTTTCCAAAAGCATGGCAAAGGGCCAAGGAAAATTTTCAGCTGTTAAAAGATGGAAAGCCTGATATTGTAGAGCGGGAGTTGCTTGCAAGCCGTATCTGCCGATGTTTTGATGTCTCGCAGGTCCTATATGAAGAGGGATATTTTGACAACGAAAAAGTAACCGTAAGTGATAATATGACTTCTAAAGAATATTCCATTGCATCGATGGAAGCACTGGAGATTTATCTTAGAAATCATGACAAAGATATCAAAACATATATTTTAAAGCTGGATGCACATAACTATTATATGATGAATATCATAGATTACCTGGTGGGAAATACGGACAGGCATTGGGGGAATTGGGGAGTTTTAGTAGACAATAGAAACAATAAGCCACTGTGTTTGCATAAATTAATGGATTTTAATCAGGCTTTTTTGGCTTATGACCATCTAGAAGGGGCGAACTGTCAGACCGTATTTGGGGAACAGATGACACAAAAAGAGGCTGCTGTCTGGGCTGTAAAACAGATTGGCTTTAGACAGATACAAGAGGTGAAAAAAGCACTATTTGCAGAATTGCCCCAGTATTATGAGATGTTTATAAGACGATTAGAGTTGCTAAAAGGGATTTGTCAAAGGTGATATAAGATTTTGTCTAATATTTCTCAGGAAAATTCATAAAAGAATTGTGAGGATTTGCAAAATACAGTATAATAGAAGTGTATGTTTTGTATATGAGGATATGAATATAATTTGCGAACACAGGGGGATAGAGAAATGTATCATTGCCATATTCATTTCTATTTGACAGGTGAAGCTTGCGGGGTATTTGACAGCATAAAGGTTCTGCCTGTGCAGGAACATTTTACGCATGAGTTTTCTGAGAGCAGGGTGGTGGAAAAAGCACTCGTAGAGAAGGCGGATGTGATTCTGGTAAATCTTCAAAATATGGAGGTTAAGAAGACCCTGGGTCTTTTGCTAGAGGCAAAGTCAGAAAAAGCTGAGCTAATTGTATTGGCAGCTCAGGAACAGATGACATTGCTGACAGACAGTCTTTCTATGTTAAAAGATATATGGCTTTTGCCTATGCAAGAGGAAGAAATTCACTTTCGGCTGTTAAGATGGCAGCAGACCTATCAGATGAGTAAAGATTTTTGGGAGGCGAGTCATTTTTTAGATTCGACAATTAATTATATTCCTTCTCTTATCTGGTATAAAGATAAAAATGGTATCCATGAAAAAGTAAATGACAGTTTCTGCAAGACGGTCAATAAGACAAAAAAGCAGGTAGAGGGTCGCGGGCATGCCTATATCTGGGATGTAGAGCAAGATGACCCGGCTTGTATTGAATCTGAGCGCATCGTAATGGAGAAGAGAGAGACTTGTATCTCAGAGGAGATTATCAAGACTGGAGAAGGCATGAAACAGCTTACTACCTATAAGTCTCCTCTCTATAATCTCGATGGAAGTGTAATGGGAACGGTAGGCGTAGCGATTGATGTGACCAAAGAACGCGCATACGAAAAGGAGATTGTACAGAAGAACCGCGCACTGGAGACTATCTTTACGACGATGGATTGTGGAATCTTAAGCCATAGTATAGATGGAAAGCGGATTCTTACCATTAACAGAGCAGCACTTGAGATTTTAGGATATACTTCTCAGGAGGAGATGGAAGCAGAAGGCTTTAACTTTATTGCCGATTCTGTAATGGAAGAGGATAAAGAAAAGCTAAAAGAATGTATTATAGCCCTGAAAAAAGAAGGGGATTGTAGCAATATTCAATACCGGGTGTGCCGCAAAGATGGAGAGATTCGCCATGTAATGGGAAATGTAAAACTTTTGAGAGAAAATGGAGAATTGTTCTGTCAGCGCTTTTTGTTAGATTGTACCGCACAAAAGCTTCAGGAAAAGGAAAATGAGCGGCGGCAGATGGAATTAGTTCATGCGCTTAGTATCGATTTTAATCTGGTATTCTTTTTTGACCTTGATACGGGAAATGGAATGGCGCTTCGGGTTGTTGGCGAGGAGAACAGTATTTTTGGTTCTGACTTTAAAGAGGAACTGTTCTTAGAAGAAGGCATGGAGCTCTATATACGAAAATTTGTCTATGAAGAAGACCAGGAGATGCTTCGAAGTCTGGTCAGCCGTGAGAGACTAAAATTAGAGCTGGCAGAGAAAAAACAACTTTATGTAAACTATCGTGCATTTGAAGATGATACTATCAAATATTATCGTATGAAAGCGGTACGTGCAGGAAAGTGGGGGGAAAATCATGGTGTTGTTCTAGGTTTTTGTTGTGTGGATGAGGAGACACACTATGAGATGGAACAAAAAAGCATGTTAGAAGATGCCCTGTTGCAGGCCAATCGGGCAAGCAAGGCAAAAAGTGTATTTTTGTCCAATATGTCACATGATATCCGTACACCAATGAATGCGATTGTGGGCTTTACTGCGTTGGCGATTGCCCATATTGACCGCAAAGAGCAGGTAGAAGAATATCTGAAAAAGATTATGACGTCTGGTAATCATCTTCTAAGTCTGATTAATGATGTGTTGGATATGAGCCGTATTGAGAGCGGCAAGATGCATCTGGATGAGAAGCCATGCCGCCTGCCGGATATCTTACATGGACTGCGTAATATCTTACAGGCAGACATTCGTTCAAAGCAATTAGAGCTTTATATGGATGCAGTGGATGTGTTGGATGAGGACATCTATTGTGACAAGCTCCGGTTAAATCAAGTGCTTTTAAATCTTTTGAGCAATGCCGTAAAGTATACCGCAGCAGGAGGGATTGTCAGTGTTCGGGTAACAGAAAAGCAAGGAGCACCAAGAGGCAGTGCACGCTATGAATTCTGTATCAAGGATACTGGAATCGGTATGAGTGAGGAGTTTATTGCTCATATTTTTGAACCCTTTGAGCGGGAGAAAAATTCTACTATCAGTGGTATCCAGGGAACCGGTCTTGGGATGGCAATTACCAAAAATATTGTCGATATGATGAACGGCACTATCAAGGTGAAGAGCGAAGAAGGAGTGGGAACCGAGGTCTATGTTGCCTTTACATTCCGTCTGCATGAAGAAGAGAATAAGATACGGGATATTCCAGAGTTGAAAAATTGCAGAGCACTGGTAGTAGATGACGACTTTAATACATGTGACAGTGTCTCTTATATGCTTGGGCAGATTGGACTTCGTGCAGAGTGGACGCTTTCAGGAAAAGAAGCTGTACTGCGTACCAAACAGGCACTGATGCGGGGAGACAGCTACAGTGTATATGTGATTGACTGGTTATTGCCAGATATGAATGGAATAGAAGTGACCAGAAGGATTCGTAAAGAGATGGGTGATGATGTGCCGGTGATTGTATTGACGGCATATGACTGGTCAGACATTGAGGAGGAGGCAAAAGAGGCTGGTGTAACGGCGTTTTGCAGCAAACCGCTGTTTATGTCAGAGCTGCAAGAGTGTCTGTATTCGATAGTCAATGTAGAGGAGAATGTAGAAAAAGATATTGGTGAGGCATTATCAGATGTACAGACTGGACGGATACTTTTAGCAGAGGATAATGAACTGAATCAGGAGATTGCAGTTGCGATTCTAGGAGATGCCGGATTCACTACAGATGTTGCAGAAAATGGGAAGATTGCGCTGGAGATGCTGAAAAATTCAGAGCCAGGATATTATCAGTTGGTGTTGATGGATGTGCAGATGCCTGTGATGAATGGATATGAAGCGACGCAGCTGATTCGGAAATTGGAGGATTCAAGACTTTCTAAGATACCAATATTGGCGATGACAGCGAATGCATTTGAGGAAGACAAGCAAGAAGCGGTGAAATGCGGAATGAATGGACATATATCAAAGCCGATTGATGTAGAGAATTTGTTTAAGATGTTGAGAAAGGTTCTCAATTAGTACATAGGTAACAGAGTGCAGGATATATAAGCCGCACGAGGAGATACGCTATCACGGGTATATCTCCTCGTGTGGTTTTTACGTGGCTATGGAAAATTTTATATACTTTGCAAAGCAGATTTTGCATGTTATAGTAGCAGATAACATTATATGTAATCTGGTTGTTTTTTTGCCAAAAAATTTGTATACTATAGAGAGCAGGAGGAGATTGGAAAGGAACCATGAGGGGAATGAAAAAAGAGAAAAAACAAAACAAAGAGAAAAAAAGCTTTCCGGTTTTACCAACTATCTTAGGCGGATTGATACTACTGGCAGCAGCTGCTTATACAGCAGGATTTGTATACTATCAAAATCATTTTTTAGATGGAACGGTCGTGGATGATATTGATGTATCCAAGATGACCATAGGAGAGCTAAAAGGGCAGATGGAACAGTATCTGCTACAAGTAACAGAGCGTAAGACAGACGGCTCGACTTTAGAGGAGGAGATTCAGGGCAAGGAGATTGACCTTACTTATTCTTCTGTGGAGCCTCTAGAGGAGTTTTTACAGGAACAAAATACATGGCTGTGGTTTTTACCACAGAAAGCAGAGCATCGCACAGAGGGTCTGGTAAGCTATAGCGAAGAAAAATTAGAAGAACGAGTCCAAAACCTGCAGGGATTTCAAAAAGAATTTGCCACTTCGCCTACCGATGCCTACATATCAGAGTACAGCAAAGAAAATGGCTATGAGCTGATTCCTGAGACCCAGGGGAATGAGCTAGAGCCTGCAAAGACCTTAGAGACTATCCAAGAAGCCATACAGGGTCTTGCAGAGCGTATTGACCTAGACGAAGCCGGATGCTATAAGACACCAAAGGTTACTTCAGAAGATGAACAGCTTCTAAAAGCACTAGAACAACTTAAGAAGTATGCGGATATTGAGATTACTTACACTTTTGGCGAACGGCAAGAAATCATAGATGGCGCTCTGCTAAGTGAATGGCTAAGTATAGAGGGAGCCAAGGTCATTTTGGATAAGACAAAAGTAGAAGCCTATGTGGCAGAGCTACGCAAAAAATATGATACCATCTTTCGAAACCGTACTTTTATGACTAGTTATGGCAAAGAAGTCACCATTGTCGGCGGAGACTATGGCTGGTGGATGGATTATGAGCAAGAAGCCATTGAGTTAGCAGAGATGATTGAGAACGGCGAGAGCGGCGAACGTACTCCTGTCTATTTTCAGACTGCTGCTTCCTATGAGACGCCAGACTATGGCAACACTTATGTAGAAATCAATCTGACTGCACAACATCTCTTCCTCTATAAAGATGGCGAGAAAATCCTGGAATCCGATTTTGTCTCTGGCAATGCTTCCAGGGGTTATGATACACCAGCGGGCGCTTACAGCATCACCTACAAACAAAGAGATGCCACTTTAACAGGAGAGAACTATCGAACACCAGTTTCCTATTGGATGCCATTTAACCGCAATATTGGTATGCACGATGCGAACTGGCGCGGTTCTTTTGGTGGAAATATCTATAAGACCAATGGCTCCCATGGCTGCATCAACCTTCCACCTTCAAAGGCTAAGACTATCTACGAAACAATCGAGAAGGGAACTGCGGTTATCTGTTATCATCTTCCTGGCACAGAACCTGTTGTAAAGATACAAGACAAAGGAGAACCTACGGAACAACCAGCAGAAGGTACTCCTTCACCCGAACAACCAGTAGAAGCTACTGCGCCTGAGACGCCAGCGACACCTCCACCTGAAGCGCCGGTGGAGTAGGGTAAAAACACATCCCCCAAAAAAACTATAGCAACTTCAACGATTTTATGTTAACATAATACAGTACATATATAAATTACTAAACTATAGAAGGGGGTATCCAATGGGATATAAAGAAACATGGAAAGAGTGTGTAGGTAAATATCGGGATTTATGTGTCTCTAATGACACCATCTCCGATGATTTATTCAGAGAATTTGGAGTCAATCGTGGACTTCGCGATATCAATGGCAACGGTGTCCTGACAGGACTAACCAATATCTCCAAAATTGAATCCTTCCAGGAAGAAAATGGAGTAAAACAGCCTTGTGATGGAAAGCTCTGGTACCGGGGCTACAATGTTATTGATTTGGTAAGAACTATACCAGAACATTCGTTTGGATTCGAGAGAACTGCCTATCTGTTGCTTTTTGGCGAACTTCCCACCAAAGAAGAAGAAAAAGCATTTTATGACTTGTTAGCCTGCAGCAGAGAGCTTCCCACAAATTTTACAAGAGATGTCATTATGAAAGCAGCCAGTAAAGACATTATGAACTCTATGACCCGAAGCATCTTAACGCTGGCATCCTATGATGATGAATTAGCATCTAACGAAATAGGAAATGTTATCCGTCAGTGTCTCAATCTGGTCAGTGTATTTCCGATGCTGGCGGTTTATGGATATCATGCCTATAACCATTATGAACAAGATGGAAGCATGTATATTCACAGGCCAAATCCCGAACTGTCTACCGCAGAAAACCTGCTGATGATGTTAAGGCCTGATAAAAACTATACATTTTTAGAAGCAAAAGTGCTTGATGTTGCACTGATGTTGCATATGGAACACGGAGGTGGTAATAACTCCACCTTTACGACAAGGGTTGTCACCTCATCTGGTTCTGATACATACTCTGCGATTGCAGCAGCAATGTCCTCCCTAAAAGGCCCCAAACATGGCGGTGCCAATATCAAAGTGATGGAGATGATGAACGATATTCGCACACATGTCAAAGACTACAAAGACCAGGAGGAAGTCAGTGCATATCTTAGCAAGATTCTAGATGGAGAAGCCTTTGACCAAAAAGGGCTTATCTATGGAATGGGACATGCAGTCTATTCTCTCTCAGACCCCCGTGAACGAGTCTTTAAAGGCTTTGTAGAACGCCTTTCTGTAGAAAAGCATCGAGAAGAAGATATGACACTGTACAACAATATTGAGATGTTAGCCCCCAGGCTGATTGCCAAGAAGCGCAAAATCTATAAAGGCGTCAGCCCCAATGTCGATTTCTACAGTGGATTTGTCTATGAGATGCTAGGGATTCCGCTAGAGCTCTATACCCCAATCTTTGCAGTTGCAAGAATTGTAGGCTGGAGTGCACACCGGATTGAAGAGATTATTGGGATGAATAAGATTATTCGTCCTTCTTATAAGAGCGTGATGGTTGAACGGGAATTATTATAGATGAAAAAAGCTGCCGTAAAATTGCGGCAGCTTTTTCTGTCTTTTATATTATTCTAATACAAGCTCACTCCAACGGGTATCTGATATCAGTCCGATATAAGTCTTACCAGTGTTTAGTGTGATTAAATTCCCTTCCATATCATAGAAACGGGTTGGGTCCATATCGTGTCCTTTGCTCCAGGTGACAGGAATTGCTTTTCCGCCGGTGATATAGTAACCACTGCGTCCGCTTTGCTCTAGGATGTTAAACTGCATATAGCCGTTGCTGTCGTATTTGGTATGCGTTGCATTCTGAAGTAACACATTGGTAAATGCAAGCTGTTTGTTGTCATTGGCCGGGTCTGTATGCTTCATATTGTACTCAGAGTACAGATAAGTATTGCTTTCTGCGTCATAATCAAGCTGTGAGCCATTGTGCTCAAATGGAAGGTCCACAAGAGTACAGTCTATGGAGTCAGAAGCTTCGGAGAGGTCTACAGGCTTTGCTTCGCTTGCAAATTGCCAGTGAGGACCAGGATAGTATTCATTGTACTCGGTGGAGTAGCCGGCTGATTCCATTCTCTTGGCAATCTCTCCGGTGGTGACATACTCGGTAAATTCTCTTGGCTTTCCATTTTGGATGCGGGCAAAACCACCGCTTAGATGGTCAACCCAGGGATTCTTCAGATAAGGGTCTATGTAAAACGGGCCTCCGTCGTGGACAACGACCGCGTTGTATTCCGGTGCAATCATAAAGTTTGTAGGACGAACGCTACGGATACTTCCAAACTGTGTAATCTTGTCCCAATCTTTAACAACTGCCATAAAACGGGTAATCTCCCCGTTGGCTGTGCTGTTCATCATCTCATACACAATATCTGCCTGAGTAAGCCCATAGTGCAAAAGAGCCGTCTTCTCATTGTCCACCATCACCGCAATCGGGCGCTGATTCTGGAGTGCTTCATCAATCCATTCGTTGGTTAGTTCGCTGCGGTACATGCCTTCGCGGGTCTCCTCCACGATTTCTTCCTCTGCGGGTTCCTCTGGTTCTTCTGTTTCTTCTTCTGTGTCTTCTCCCTCAGAAATATCTGTGACAGTAGGTGCTACGTCGTCTTCTTTACCAGAACATCCGCCTAAAAGGGAACCTACTAATGCAACAGATAAGATGAGTAGTAATGTTTTCTTTTTCATGTAAAAAAATCCTTTCTTATTTTTTAAAGATACAGCCATTTCAAACATTTTTAAAGAATTAATCACAATTCCATCACAATTCCCTGTTATATTGTAACCAGAACGAAAGGAGATGTCAATGATGTATGATGAATTAAATAATGCAAACAATGGCAATTACTATGATACAGATGGGGGTTACACCCACTACGACTCCCTGGCACATCTTCGCCAGCCGGAAAAGAAAGACAAGAAAAAGAAAGGCTTTGGAAGAACTGTGGCAAAATGTCTGGTACTTGCCCTGGTATTTGGAAGTGCTTCTAGTGTAACTTTTATGGGAACCAATTATATAGGAAGACAGGTCTTTGGCGATTCGGTGACTGCGGATGACAGCGGGCTTCGGGTAGGGCTTAACAAGTCGGAGGAAGTATCAGCCACCACAGTAGCTGGAAGTGCTTCTGATGTCTATGATGTGTCGGATATTGTCACCAACTGTATGCCATCGGTAGTATCCATTACAAATGTGGGAACGACAGAGTTTCAGACTTTTTTTGGGACCTATGAGCAGGAGAGCCAATCAAGTGGTTCCGGGATTATTATAGGGAAAAATGATACGGAACTGTTGATTGTCACAAACAATCATGTTATCGCCAATGCCCGTGAGATTAGTGTCTACTTTAACTCAAACGGAGAAGATGCAGATGAAGATAATGTGATCTCTGCAAAGGTAAAAGGTACCGATGTCAACAAGGATTTGGCGGTGATTTCGGTTGCACTAGAGGATATTCCACAGGAGACAAGGGATATTATTAAGATTGCGACGATTGGAGATTCTAGTACCATGGAAGTGGGCGAGCCTGTTGTGGCGATTGGAAATGCCTATGGTTATGGCCTTTCTGTGACTTCCGGGATTGTCAGCGCATTAAATCGTGAGGTCAGTGTGACGTCTAACGGACAGACCATTACAAATCGTCTGATTCAGACGGATGCAGCAATTAACCCTGGAAATAGTGGCGGTGCGCTTCTGAATAGTAAAGGGGAGCTTATCGGAATTAACTCTGTGAAATTTATATCAGAAGAAGTGGAAGGTATGGGATATGCAATACCGATTACTGATGTGGAGACGATTATTGGAGACCTGATGAATAAGGTGATACGGGACCAGGTGAAGGAAGCTGACAGAGGATACCTTGGGATTACTGGTGTGGATGTAACAGAGGATGTATCAAAGAGCTATGGGATGCCGGTGGGCGTGTATGTGACAACCGTGACAGAAGGCGCAGCAGCAGATAAGGCAGGAATTCAGAAAGGAGATATTATAACGAAGCTAGATGGCTCAAGTGTTACCGGATATGCACAGCTTAGAGAGGCGATGACCTATTATGCTTCGGGTGAGACGATTAAAGTTACGATACAGAGGCTTGAAGGGGCTGAGTATATCGAGAAAGTTGTAGAGATGACGCTAAGTACGAATTCACAGGTAGGAGTGGAGTGATAGACGGCTCGCACAATACCTGGAGACGTAATTTGGGCGGGTCTATCAGGTGCTTAGGCATCTGATAAGCCCGCCTCCCATTATTTACATGCATTTTTAATAAACTCTTTACTTGCTATGGGTAACACGGTATTATATAATTTATACTATGAGAAAAGGGGATTTTTAGATGGATATTGAAAATAAAGAAGAACAACAAGTAGAAGAATCTGGCTATGAAGATGTCTGTTTTGTATGTCATAGGCCAGAGAGTAAAGCCGGCAAGATGATTCATCTGACCAAGGATATCTGCATCTGCTCAGAGTGTATGCAAAAGACAATGGATATGATGAGCAAAGGCAATGTGGATTACAGCAAGATGGATTTCTCCAAGATGCCTAATATCAGCATGATTAATCTCTCAGACCTTCAGAATATGATTCCCAAACGGCAGAAGGTCAAGAGAAAGGCAGCGGAGGAGAAAAAAGAGGCCAAAAAGAGCCTGGATATACGTGCGATTCCGGCACCCCATAAGATTAAGGAGAGCTTAGATGAGTATGTGATTGGCCAGGAGAAAGCAAAGAAGATTATCTCTGTGGCGGTCTATAATCACTATAAGCGTGTGGCAGCTGGCGCACAGGCAGATGATATTGAGATTGAGAAATCCAATATGCTGATGATTGGACCGACAGGAAGCGGCAAGACATATCTTGTGAAGACGTTAGCCAGGCTTCTAGATGTGCCTCTAGCCATCGCAGATGCCACTTCTCTTACAGAGGCTGGATATATTGGAGATGATATTGAAAGCGTGCTCTCAAAGCTTTTGGCGGCGGCTGACAATGATGTGGAGAAGGCAGAGCGTGGCATTGTCTTTATCGATGAGATTGACAAGATTGCCAAGAAGAAAAATACCAATCAAAGAGATGTCAGCGGCGAGTCGGTGCAACAGGGGATGTTGAAGCTTTTGGAGGGCGCAGAACTAGAAGTACCCGTTGGGGCGAACAGTAAGAATGCAATGGTGCCTCTTGAGACGATAAATACAAAAAATATTTTATTTATCTGTGGCGGTGCTTTCCCGGACCTTCAAAATATCATTAAATCAAGATTGAACAAAAGTTCATCTATTGGTTTTCGTGCAGACTTAAAAGATAAATATGACCATGACAAGAATCTGCTTCGAAAGGTAACTGTGGAGGATATCCGTAATTTTGGTATGATTCCTGAGTTTATCGGACGTCTGCCGATTATCTTTACATTGGATGCGTTAGATGAAGAGATGATGGTGCAGGTATTAAAAGAGCCCAAAAATGCTATCTTAAAACAGTATCAGAAGCTTTTGGCACTGGATGAAGTAAAGCTTACCTTTACAGATGATGCACTGATGGCGATTGCAAAGAAAGCGATGGAGAAAGATACTGGAGCGAGAGCACTTCGGGCGATTATTGAAGAATTTATGATGGATATTATGTATGAGATACCAAAGGATGATAATATTGGTCAGGTGACTATTACAGAAGATTATATCGAGCATCGGGGCGGCCCTGTGATTACGATGCGGGGTGTTCCGGCGCTTGGGATGCAAGGATAGGGACAGAGAAGATGAGACTTATGTGGATACAGCTTGCGCTTGGGCTTTTCCAGGCAGATTTGGCAGTGAAACAGGAGATTGATAACAATGCAGACTTTGACAGCGAACAGAGCCTTCTAGGAGGCAAGGTGCGTATCAAAAAGCTTCGTAACTATGGAATGGCTGGCGGAAGGTTAAAAGAACATATGCCAGTGATTATAAAGGTCAGTGGACTTCTGACACTTGGATGTGTAGGACTTTTCCTTCGCACACTTTGGAAGCAGGGACATGTGCTCTCTAAGGCTGGCTATGCCCTTTTAAGCGGAGGAGCCCTTTCTAATCTCTATGACCGGTGCAAAAATGGCTATGTGGTCGACTATATCAGCTTTCAGACGCCGTGGAGATACTTGAATCGGCTGGTATTTAATCTGTCAGACTTTTTCATTGCCGCAGGAGCGATTCTGATATGCTTAGGACAGACAGACAACGATTAAAGCAGCGGCAGCTCTTTGTCTATGGAGGGCTGCTTCTGGTCTCTGCTTTGCTGCAGGTTATGTCACGGCATCTTCTGGGATTTGCAGAGTGGTATGCCGTACATATCTATCCATATCTTGTGCAGGGTATCGGCAGTATCAGCAATCTGTTACCCGTTGCACTGGATGAACTTCTCATCTATTTTCTGGTTATATTTTCCATTTTATATATTGTGACTGGAATTTGCCATATAGTAAAAAAACAGATAACCTGGAAACGATGGCTGTGGACGTTACTTGTTCGTGTTTGTAAAGTGGTTGTTGTGTGGGCTTTTGTGTTTACTTTAACTTGTGGGTTGAATTATCACCGGACGCCATTTTCCAAGCTGGCACAGCTTCCGATGGGAGAATCCAGTGTAGAGGAGCTAGAGGAGTTATGTCTGTGGCTGACAGAAGAGATTGAGAAGATTGCTCCTTTAATTGCCACAGATGAAGAAGGACGCTGTGCACTGCCTGATAAGATGCGTACACTGACAAGACAGGCGATGGAAGATTTGGGAGAACAATATCCACAGCTAGGAGGATGGTATCCAAAGGCAAAGCCAGTGCTGACCTGGCCGGTCCTTTCCTATGAATCGCTAGAAGGTGTCTTTGGTCCTTATACGATGGAGGCACACTACAATCCCAATATTCCGGCACACAACCAGCCTGCGGTGCTCTGCCATGAGCTCTCTCATCTCAAAGGGTTTATGCGCGAGGACGAAGCCAACTATATTGCCTATCTGGCATGTACAGGCTCTGAAAATGCCAATCTTCGCTACAGTGGATTATTGCTTGCCTATACGCATAGCATCAATGCATTGTATTATGCGGACTATGAACGATTTGTAAGGGTGCGCATACAGCTCTGTGAACAGGCTGAGCAAGACTATGCATACCATAAGACGTATTGGAAGCAGTTTGAAGGCCCGGTGTCTGAGATATCCGATAAAGTCAATGATACTTATCTAAAAGTCAATGCCCAGAGTGAAGGCACGAAAAGCTATGGAAGAATGGTGGACCTTCTGCTAGGGGAATATCGTAAAAGGTAGCAGAGAACATCAGTTCTCTGCTTTCTCAAGGGCTGTGCGGATAGCGCTCATCAGCATCAGGGAGGTATATTGGCTCTCTTCCGAGTAGGAGAGATTTTCTAGGGACTGACTCTCGCATATCTGTGTGGAGAGCGCTTCTAGTGCAGGCTCCATCAGAGGATACATGGCAAGCACTGCCTCGTCGAGCTGTCTGAAATGAATCGAAGAGATATAGTCCTCATCGACTGTGACCGCAATCTCGACCGCATTTCCGCCAAGTGTCATAGAGGCGGTGTAGATGCCGGCAGTGTATTTGGGTGGAAGCTCCTCTGCTACCTGGGGCTTTCGGTCTGCGGAGAACATAAAGATCATCAACAGAAGGAAGGTAATGCCCAGGATGATGAAAATAGCTGTGTAAATCAGCTCTTTCATATGAAAAACCCAGATTTTTGTTTTCGCACTCATGGTGAAGCTCCTGATAAAAGGTTCTTTGTATAGCGTATGAATGAGGTAAATATTTTATGCAAAGTGGTGATTATTTCTAAAAACCTCTTTTTTTTTTTAGAATTTTGCATTAATATATAATATAGGTAACTATCATCTGTAAAAGATTTGTGCGTTTTTTACCAAAATTTCAACGGGGATATGCAAAAAGCTATAGGTAAAGGAGAAAAACTATGATTTCAAACCAGATACTCCAAAACACAATTGACGGGCTGAAGGGAATTACAAGAATCAATCTTTGCGTACTGGATATGGAAGGACAGATTCTAGCATCAACAGAAAAAGAGCCGGAAAGCTATGGAAGTGAAGTTTCTGCGTTCATTGCATCTCCGGCAGATAGTCAGGTGGTACACGGCTATCAGTTCTTTAAAGTATTTGATGAGAACCAGTTAGAATATATTTTACTTGCCAAAGGGGCCAGTGATGATGTATATATGGTAGGGAAGCTTGCCGCATTTCAGCTTTCAAGCCTTTTGACTGCGTATAAGGAACGATTCGATAAAGATAATTTTATCAAAAATCTGCTTCTGGATAATCTGCTTTTGGTCGATATTTACAATCGGGCCAAAAAGTTGCATATTACAACGGAAGTACGGCGCGTGGTATTTATCATTGAGAGCAGCAGAGAGAGAGTCAATACGGCGCTTGATTTGATTCGCAATTTCTGCGGTAGTAAGACAAAGGATTTTATTACGGCAGTGGATGAGAAAAATGTTATTGTAGTCAAGGAATTAGCGCCCAATGAAGGCTATGAGGAGATGTTCAAGGTTGCACGGAGCATGAAAGATGTTGTGGTCTTAGAAGACGAAGATATCCATGTGGCGCTTGGCACGATTGTGGGAGAGATTAAAGAGGTCTCCCGCTCCTATAAAGAGGCCCGGATGGCGCTAGATGTAGGCAGAATCTTTTTTGCAGAGAGAGATATTATCGCGTATAGTTCTCTTGGGATTGGAAGACTTATCTATCAGCTTCCGATACCACTTTGCAAGATGTTTATTCGTGAGATTTTTGACGGCAGGTCTCCAGATGATTTTGACGAAGAGACTCTGACAACCATCAATAAGTTTTTTGAAAACAGTCTGAATGTATCAGAGACTTCAAGGCAACTGTATATTCACAGAAATACACTGGTTTATCGGTTAGACAAGCTTCAGAAGTCCACAGGGCTTGACCTTCGGGTTTTTGAAGATGCAATTACCTTTAAGATTGCATTGATGGTTGTAAAATATATGAAATATATGGAGACTCTGGATTATTAAGACAGACAGGACAGGAGGAGTTTCGTGATAGTATTGGAAAACATTGTAAAATCATATCCCAACGGCGTAGGTGCCATCAATGGGATTAGTCTGCATATTGAAAGGGGGGAGTTCGTCTTTATCGTAGGGGACAGCGGTTCTGGAAAGTCCACGCTGATTAAGCTGCTTCTTAAAGAACTAGAGCCCACCGAAGGGGTACTTCGGGTCAACGGGATGAATCTCTCCCGGATGAAGAAACAAAATATTCCCAAATACCGGAGAAAGATAGGCTGTGTATTTCAGGACTTTCGCCTCTTAAAGGATCGAAATGTCTATGAAAATGTGGCATTTGCCCAGAGGGTTATCGTTACTCCCACCAGAGAGATTAAGAAAAATGTACCAGCAATGTTGTCTCTTGTAGGTCTTGCAGAGAAATATAAATGCTATCCAAGGCAGCTCTCAGGTGGTGAGCAGCAGAGAGTGGCCTTGGCAAGAGCGCTTGTCAACAGCCCGGATATTCTGCTGGCAGATGAGCCTACTGGTAATCTGGACCCTAAGATTTCAAGGGAGATTATGAAACTCTTAGAAGAAATCAATGCCCGCGGGACTACCGTACTTGTCGTCACACATGACCAGGACATTGTCAATACACTAAAGAAGCGGGTTATCCGCATGCAGAAGGGACTTATTGTAGGAGACGAGAGAGAAAGCGGGTATATTGGATGAGATTAAGTACGATTGGATACTGTTTACAGCAGGGTTTTAAAAATATCTGGAGAAATAAATTGTTTTCTCTGGCATCGATGGCAACGATGGCTGCCTGTATCTTTATGTTTGGTATCTTTTTCTGTGTGGTACAAAATTTCCAGCATCTGGTAAAAGAGGTGGAAGAAGGAGTGGCAATCACCGTCTTTTTTGAGGAAGGGACTGAAGAAGATACGATGATTCAGGTCGCAAAAGATCTACAGACTCGAACAGAAGTTCGGGAGATTGTCTTTGTGGATGCGGACGAGACATGGAAGAGCTATCAGAAAATCTATTTTAAAGATGCACCGGAGTTAGCGGAGGGCTTTGCCAATGACAATCCGTTGGCCAATCATGCCCATCTAGAAATCTATATGAAAGATGTGTCACTTCAGCAGGATTTGGTAGACTATATTCTCTCCATAGACCAAGTAAAAAAGGTCAACCGCTCAGATACGGTGGCAGAGATGCTTACAGGCTTTAACCGGCTTGTCAGTTACGTGTCGGTGCTGATTATCGCATTGCTTTTGGCAGTTTCTGTGTTCCTAATCAGCAATACCGTGGCAATTGGTATCTCTGTTCGCAAGGAGGAGATTGCAATTATGCGCCTTATCGGTGCCAAGAACTCCTTTATCAAAGCTCCGTTTTTGACAGAAGGGATTACGATTGGCGTGATTGGAGCGGCGATTCCATTGCTTGTCTTGTACTATTTATACAATCGGATAATATTATATATGGCACTGGAATTTAATATGCTCTCAAGCGTACTGAATTTTCTGCCAGTGAATGAATTGTTCCATATTTTGATGCCGATTGGTATGGCACTTGGTGTAGGGATTGGTCTGTTTGGAAGCGTATTTACGGTTCAGAGGCATCTAAAAGTATGAAAAAGACAAGAATTCGCATGTATTTAGGGCTGGCACTTACGGCAGTCCTTTTTATGACGGGTATTGACGGACATCTAAAAGTGCAGGCAAAGCCAAGCCTTTCAGAACTAGAGGAAGAGGAGAAGAGACTGGAACAAAAACGCAAAAATGCGGTGGAGGAGATTAAGTCTCTAAAGTCCGATATAGAGTCGGTGGGACAGAAGATAAAAGAGCTGCAAGGTGCAAAGAGCAATCTTCAGGATTATATCAATCAGCTTGATAAAGAAGCCAATACGTTAGCTTCTCAGATACAGACTTTAGAGCAGAAGATTGAAGAGAAGGAACAGGAGATTGAAGCGAAAAAGCAAGAGCTTGCCGAAGCTGAAGCAGAGGCAGACTTGCAATATCAGATGATGAAGAAGAGGATTTGCTATCTGTATGAGAGAGGAGAGCAATCCCTCTTTGTGCTTTTGTTAGAGTCAGAAAATATGTCTGATATGCTGAACCGGGCAGAATATGCATTTCAGATATCGCAGTATGACCAGCAGATGAAGGAGAAGCTAAAGGCTATCCGGGATGGTATTGCAGAATGTAAAGCGATATTAGAGCAGGAACAAGAAGAACAAAAGATATTACTTTCAGAAGTAGAAGCACAGAAAGCAGCTATTGACCAGGCGATTCAAGCTAAGACACAACAGATTGCTTCCTATCAGGAGCAGATTACTTCGGCTTCTGGAGAACAGGGGGAGTATAAAGCGCAGCTTCGGGAACAAGAGGCACTTTTAGAAAAGGTAGAATCCCAGATTGCATCAGTGGCAGCAGCAAAAGCAGAGGCAGCAGATGGAGACGGAGGGGCTTCGGGCTTTGTCTGGCCTTGTCCAGCCAGTCACCGGATTACCAGCGGTTATGGAGAGCGAGAGGCGCCAGTGGAGGGAGCATCTACGTATCACAGAGGGCTGGATATTGGTGCTTCTTCAGGTTCTGCAATTGTCGCAAGCGCGGCGGGAAGAGTGACGACAGCAACGTACAGCAGCTCGGCTGGCAACTATGTAGTTATCTCCCATGGAGGCGGAATCTCGACAGTCTATATGCATGCTTCAGCGTTATATGTATCAGAGGGAGAGAAGGTCTCAAAGGGACAGAAAATCGCTGGCGTTGGCTCCACAGGCTTTTCCACAGGACCGCATCTGCATTTTGGAATCATTGTAAATGGAAGCTATGTAAATCCTTTGAGCTATGTGAACTGATTGCTACATAGAATGAAAAGAAGGAAAAAGGAGAAACAAAATCATGAAAGATTACAAGAAAAATCATTCTTTTGGAAAGGGATTTGCTGCTGGCATTGTGGCAATGGTATTGCTTGTGGGGCTTACTGGCTGTGCAGCGCGTCTCTATCCACAGTTCACTGCCGGACATCGTGACCAGGAGGAAAAAGACCAGGTAGAGACAAAGATGGAGGAGCTCAATTACTATATTGACCAGTATTATCTGTTTGACTATGAAGACGAGGACATTGAAAATGGAATCTACAAAGGGATGATGGCGGGTCTTGGAGATGTCTATACAGGATATTATACACCAGAAGAGTATGCAAGTTTTATGGAGACATCCAATGGAACCTACAGTGGTATTGGAGCGATGCTTTCGCAGAATTATGATACGGGGATTATTACCGTGGTGCGGGCTTTTGAAGGGTCTCCAGCGGCAGAAGCAGGGATGCAGACCGATGATATCCTCTATAAAGTAAAAGGAGAAGAAGTGACAGGAAAAGACTTGTCACTGGTTGTTGTGGACTTAAAGGGAGAAGAAGGAACAGAAGTTGATATCAGTATTCTTCGGGGGTCAGAAGAGATTGAGATGACTCTAGAGAGACGGCATATTCAGGTGCCAACAGTGGAATATCGGATGGAGACAGAGGAGATAGGGTATATTGCTATCTCGGAGTTTGACGATGTGACACAGGAGCAGTTTATGAGCGCGCTAGAAGCCCTAGAAGGCCAGGGAATGAAAGATTTGATTATCGACCTGAGAAATAATGGAGGCGGGCTTGTAGATGTTACCTGCGCGATTCTAGACCGTCTGTTGCCGGAGGGGATGATTGTCTATACAGAAGATAAGTATGGGAACCGGGACCAGGAGATATCAGATGCAGAGAATTATTTTGCCGGAGATATGGCAGTGTTAGTCAATGAGCAGAGTGCAAGCGCTTCTGAGATTTTTGCCGGAGCGATTAAGGATTATGGCGTGGGGACACTGATTGGAACACAGACTTTTGGAAAGGGGATTGTGCAGAGCCTCTTCCCATTAAGTGATGGGTCAGCGGTGAAGATTACGGTGTCAAGATATTATACGCCAGCAGGAAATAATATCCATGAAGTAGGGATTGAGCCGGATATTGTGTTAGAGCTTGATAAAGAGGCAGAAGAAGACAATCAATTAAAGAAAGCGATAGAAGTGCTAAGTCAATAACTACAACAATCAGGCTTTTTGGGGTATCTTTTTAGAAAGAATATAATAGGGGTTAAGTGTTTATAATAGAAATTTAAGAAGTTTTTCCTTTATTTGCGAAGGTAACTTTGCTATAATAGACAGGATAAAGGAGGCTGATGCATGAATTATAGTAAAAAGAGCACTTCCAAGAAGCAGAAGGCCCTGAAATCGAAGAAGTCCAAGATGGGGAAGAAGATAGCGACTGTTTTTTTAAAGACGCTGTTGGTATTGATTGTTGCAATAGGAGTTGCAGGAATTTGCGGTGGAATTGGGATTATCAGAGGTGTGATTGAGAATGCGCCGGATATCACCAGTGCCAGTGTGCTTCCTAGAGGATATAAGTCTACGGTATATGATGCAGAAGGAAATAAGACAGCAGAGTTGATTGCGGAAGGGACGAACCGGACGTATGTAAAGATTGAAAATATTCCTGAGCATGTACAGGAGGCTTTTATCGCAATTGAGGATGAGCGGTTTTATGAACATAATGGAATTGACCTTCAGGGTATGATACGAGCTGGTGTTACTTTTGCAAAGAGTGGATTTAAGACAACACAGGGAGCAAGTACGATTACACAGCAGCTTCTGAAGAACAACGTGTTTGATTTTATGTCAGAAAATGGAATGGCAGATAAGATTGAACGAAAGCTTCAGGAGCAATATCTGGCAATTAAGCTAGAGGAGGTCATGACAAAAGATGAGATTTTAGAGAGCTATCTCAACACGATTAATCTGGGGCAGAATTCGCTTGGCGTACAGGCGGCAGCTAACCGGTATTTTGGGAAAAATGTCAGTGAGCTGACACTTTCAGAGGCTACGGTTCTAGCAGCGATTACCAAGAGCCCTACCAAGTATAATCCGATTAGCAAGCCAGAGAAAAATGCTGAGAGAAGAACGTATGTTCTGGAAAATATGTTAAGGCTTGGATATATCTCGGAAAAGGAATATGAGGATGCGCTTGAGGACAATGTGTATGACAGAATCCAGCAGATGAATGAGGAGACGGTGACAACCAATACCGTGTATTCTTATTTTGTGGACGAGGTAACGGACCAGGTTCGGCAGGACTTGGTAGAAAAGGCAGGGTACTCGGAGACGCAGGCATTTAATGCACTCTACAGCAGCGGGTTAAAGATTTATACGACGCAGGACCCTAAGATACAGCAGATTTTGGATGAGGAATTTGCAAATCCTGAGAATTTCCCGGAGAAGAGTAAAGTGGGCTTAGAGTGGGCCATGAGTGTTGTCAACGAGGATGGAGAGACGACAAACTATAGCCAGGAGATGCTTTCTGCTTATTTTAAGAAGACAGATAAGAACTATGAGATTCTGTATGATACAGAAGAAGAAGCTGAGGCGGCGATTGACGAGTATGTGGCGACGCTTGGTATTACAGATGATGATACTGTCTATGAGCGCAGAGAATTTATTATTCAGCCACAGGCCTCTATGGTGATTATGAAGCAGAGCAGCGGCGAAGTGGTTGCGATGATTGGCGGCAGAGGTCAGAAGACAGCGAATAAGACACTAAACCGCGCATCAGGAACCTATCGAAACCCTGGTTCTACCTTTAAGGTGGTAGCAGCGTATGCGCCAGCTTTTGAGGCGCTTGGCTATGGACCAGGAACTGTGCTGTATGACGGACCATTTGCCTATACAGAGGGCGGCAGACAGGGACGTCTGGTGAGTAACTGGGATAAGAAGACCGGATATCGGGGCTATACAACGCTTCGAGAAGCGATTACCCGTTCGATGAATGTTATGGCAGTCAAGACGATTACGGATGTCACTCCTACGATTGCAGTGGACTATCTGCTAAAATTTGGGTTTTCTTCGATTGAGACAGAAGGCCCGAATGCCGATTACAATCAGGCAGCGGCACTTGGCGGTCTGACCAATGGTGTATCAAACTTAGAGCTGACAGCAGCATATGCAGCGGTTGCCAATGGCGGGACATATATTAAGCCAAGACTGTATACAAAGGTAGTCGACAATGACGGGTTTGTAGTGCTTGATAACCAGCCAGAGACAACACAGGTAATTTCAGAGCAGAATGCATGGCTTCTGGTAGATTGTATGGAGGATGTAGTCAACGGTGCAGGCGGTACCGGAAGCCGGGCCAGGATTCAGGGCATGACAACAGCCGGCAAGACGGGTACAACTTCAGAGAACCGGGACGTCTGGTTCGAGGGCATGACGCCTTATTATACCGCAGGTATCTGGGTTGGCTATGACAACAACGGATATAAACATGATTTAAACAGCAGTGAGACGAATTTCCACAAGAATCTGTGGGCTACTGTGATGGGACGCGTACATGAAGGGCTGGAGAACAAGAGTTTTGACAAGCCTTCCGGGATTGTACAGTGTATAATTTGTACAAAATCTGGAAAACTGGCAGTTGGAGGACTCTGTGACGCTGACGGACGGGCTGGAATTGTGCGAAATGAGTATTTTGTGGAAGGAACACAGCCTAAAGGGGTATGTGACCACCATGTAGCGGTCAGCATCTGTGTGGATACAGGACTTTTGGCCACGACAATGTGCCCGAACCGGGTGCCACAGGCGAAATTGAAGCTTCCATCGATGCAGTCAGGAGTGGCGGAAGCAGTGACACTTGATACCGCATATGGAATCAGCTCCAATCTGCAAGCAGCTACTTGTACGATTCATACAGGCGGTGTGTATGTACCGAGTGAGTATGAGATGGGAGGAAATCCCGGAGCAGTACCAGACCCCAATGCAGTACCAGAGACAGACCCAAATGCGGTGCCTCCAACAGACCCGAATGTGGCAGACCCCAATGCAGGAGCACCAGCAGATCCCGCAGCGCCTCCGCCAGCAGAAGTACCAAGCGCAGGGGCAGAATAGGAACCATTGTTTAGCGCCAGACCAAAGTATTATGGTCTGGCGCTAATTTTAGGGGTGCAGGTTGTGCTCTGTCGCTGGAGGCATCAATCCTGCAATGCCTGGCTCTTTTTTCCTTCGTGAAGGGAGGTCATAAAAGTCTGCCAGATATCAACAGGATAGGTGGCACCAGAGAGCGCACTGGTGCTTCGTGGTGAATCAAAGCCAACCCAGATGCCAGTGGTATAGTAAGCAGAGTAGCCTACGAACCAGCCATCAATATTGTCATTGGTAGTACCAGTCTTGCCAGCACAGGGCATATCCGGGATGCCTTTTCCTTTGGCAGTACCACGGGTTAAGACACCTTCTAGGATATTGGTCATCTCATGGGCGGCTGAGGACTCGTAGATTTGCTGAGATTCGGAGTCAGGGATGGTGATAATATTTCCATCCATATCAGTAATCATGGTGATACAAGTAGGAAGGCGATAAACTCCTTCATTGGCTAACGTAGCATAGGCAGCAGTCATCTCCAGTGCACTTGCGCCAGTGGTCAGACCTCCAAGCGCAGAAGCTAAGTTATAGTCTTCTTCGTCAATCGAGGAGAAGTTCATATTTAATAAGTAGGAAAGACCAACTTCCGGGGTCAGTTCGCGGTAGAGCTTGTGTGCCACTGTGTTCTTGGATTGTTCAACAGCGGTTCTAAGAGAGATAGCGCCCGAATAACGACCAGAAGAGTTCGAGGGCCCATCTTCTTCTTTGGAATCAATCACGGTAGAGTTGGCACTATAGCCACGCTCCAACATAGGTGTGTAGACTAATAACGGCTTGATGGAGCTCCCAGGTTGTCGAAAGCTCATAAAGGCGCGATTGTAGTCTGGTAAGATATCTTCCTGGGTGCGTCCTCCTACAATAGCTGTTACAAGACCTGTCTCATTGTCGATACATACCGCTGAGGATTGTAATGCATATGTTCCATTGGGATTGAGCGTATTATAGTCAGACAGCTGTTCATCAATTGTCTGTTGCAGAAGGGACTGTGTATCCATATCAATCGAGGTATAGACCCGATAGCCTTTGGTATAGAGCTGTTCATGACAGGTGTCATAATCCTGGCCAGTTGCTTTCATTAGAGCGCGGGTGGCACAGTCATAGATATAGATATGTGCCCAGGTGCGGGTAAAAGAATTTCTGGAAAGGTCTAGTACGATTTGTTCATCAAGAGCCTGCTCATACTCTTCTTTTGAAATCATCTTGTCTTTGTACATATTTTCCAGAATCAAATCCCGACGTTTTAGGGTGTTCTCAGGATGAACCAAAGGGTCAAAGGAACCAGGTCCATTGGGAATTGCACAGAGAAAAGCGGTCTCTGACAGGCTTAATTTGTCTGCATCTTTACTAAAATATCCCTGACTTGCTGCCTGGATACCATAATATCCATTGGAAAAATAGATATTGTTGATATAAAATTCCAAGATTTCTTCTTTGCTGTATTTTTTCTCTAGCGCCATAGCGATAAAGATTTCTTCGACTTTTCTCTCCCATTTGACCGTATGCGTCAGATAGATATTTCTTGCAAGCTGCTGTGTAATGGTGCTGCCACCCTGTGTGATGCTGTTTTTGGTAATCAGGGACTGAGAAGCGCGTACAATAGCAAATGGGTCAAAACCATGGTGCTTGTAGTAGCGCTTATCTTCAATACTGACAAAGGCATCTTTGACCAGCTTGGGAATCTCATCTGAGGTGAGATATACAATATTTTTATCATTGCGCAAAAGTGCAATCAGTGCTCCGTCTACGTCATAGATTTCTCCTGACTGGTTAGCTTGGAAATCCTCGATGGAGGAATTTTCCATAACCTTCTGAGCCTCAGCATGGAGTTCCATAACGATTTGTATGTATCCGGTCTGATAGAACAGATAGCATGCGCCAAGCAAAATACATATCATGGCAACTTGCGTCAACCGGAAAAAAAAGCTTCCAAAATCCCGCTGTTTCCTTTTTTTTCTTCTTTTTTTCGGTTTTTTCATGTGTTCTCCTTTCTCTGTTTTTTTATTATAACAGAATTGGGAGAAATCATCCATCTTATTCTTGGGTATGGAGGGAGGGAGTTTGTCTTGGGGATAAGGGACGCTCGCCACGGCCTGGCAGATGTTCCTTCCAGACCCCGCTCGCGCTTAATGAACGCCTATAGCGGTACTAAGCTCGCGACTGCGCGTATCCGCTTGCGCTCGCTAAGTGCCGATGGCGTCCAATGGGTCTTGCAGGAACATCTGCCAGGCCATGGCGGGCTGTGCGTTGGCTCCGATACATACGCTTCGGACATAGTTTATTTTAGGCATAAGCCGAGATAGTATACACACGATTTCCAGCAATCGAAGAGATAGCACTTGCAAGGTCGCCTCTTGTTAGTCCGGCAGAAAACTGAGAGAGTTCTAGGCGATAGCGGGTAGCTTTTGTGGTACCGATTCCATTTTTATCTGTCTGAAAGGCATTAAAAAAACTGTCACCGATATATTTTCTGGCACTTTGCTCTAGAGCTTTTTGAATATCACCACTTGCCTCGTATTGTTTTAAGACATAGTGATAGGAGTCAGAAGCTCTTCCTTTATCGCTTAATGCGCCGCTGGCATATTTATCAAGATAGGCCCCAAAAGAATTTTGCAGAAAACCAGACATTTCTTTGTCAAGTTCAAGGTGCTTGATAAGTTCTGCTACTTTCATATAGCGAACAGCAAGGTGGATACCAAGCTCGTTATCGTTCATCAGTTTTAGTTCTGCGGGATTTATAGAAGTCGCAGCTTTGGCAACCATTCCGGCAGCTTGCAGATCATATAGACTGTAGGCTTTTTCGCCTTTTTCTGTAATAGAAGCAGGGAACTTGCCACTTTCTTCGGCATTTAGTGATTGTATATTTAAGGAAAGCTCTATAAGACGGAAAGAATCTTCGGCAGTCTTTTCGTAGCGTCCATCTTCTTTTATCATCTGTTCCATCTCTTGTACTCTTTGTTCAATAGCAGTAGAGAGACTTTTTCCCATCTCGCTTCGGGCGCCTTGATTTCCAAGTCCTTCGTAAAAGCTTCCGATATTACTTTCATAAGAACTGACCATGCGTTGCTTCGCCTGGGTAAACAGGGTGTCAAGTCTGGACATATTTTCAGAGAGTTTTTCTTCGTCTTCTGCATAAACCTGTTCTAAATGACTTTTCGTTGCAACGTAGGTGGATGCGATGGTATCCACATGACGAATTAAAGAGTCTGCATTGTCAAAAGTAACACTGCCACTCATCCGGGTCTCAACCCAACTCCAGTCCACCTGATCCTTGACTTTAAAATCTGCAATCTCTAAAGTGTTAGCCGATGGAAGCTCTCCCTGAAACAAGAGGCTGTCTTTGGAAGCTGTCTGCATCTGCTTGGTGGTAAAGCCAGTCGAGAGAGTGCTCTCATAGCTATCCTGGCGTCTTGTAGATGATGCCGATGAAGCTTTTGCTTGTGCGCCTTTTTTGGTTGCCTTTGTAGTTTGAGAACGAATTTCTCGTGTTTTATTTCCAGATATGCTTTTTATATCCATAGAATTGCCCCCGTTCTTTCTTCAATATAGCATATAATGTTAAAGGATATATCGACTTGTTTGTAGGAAAGGTTAATTGAAGAAGAAATAATCGAAAGAAACATATGTTCTAAAAAGTTGTATGCAACTATACAAATATAGAGCAATATGATATAATTATAATTACTGTTGAAAATAAGGGACAATAGAGATTTTTCTTTAAAGCTAGTGATGTAATTGCGAAAGGAAAATCATATGCAAAAAAGAACACCAGATTATGATAATGTGTTTAAAACTATGAAAAGTAAACATAGAAGATTATTTATTTCTGTTATTAATGATACCTTTGGGAAACATTATCCAATAGATAGCAAAGTGGATGTACTACCGTCCGAAGGATATTTGACAGAAAGTGCAACAGCAAATGGGAGTAAGAAGATAGAAACACAAATTTCAGATTTTTTGATTAGAATTGAACATGAAATTTACCTTTTAGAATGTCAAAGCTACGATGATGATTCTATGGCGATTAGAATTGCAGAATATGCTTTTATTGTTGCAAGGCAGTTTGCCACATGGGATATTGGTCATGCAATAATCCCAATGCCAAAGTTTTCTATAATCTATGTTAAGAGAACAAGTAAGACTCCTAAGACAACAAAGATTACCTTTACTTTTCCAGATGGACAAACTATTAATTATGAAGCAAACAATATAATTTTAGAGCAATTTACAAAAGAATATATTATAGAAAATAGGTTATTTCCATATATTCCTTTTTATATTGCAAGATATGAAAAAGATATTTCACTAGAAAAAGATATTACATATGTGATAGAAGATTTAATGTATTTTAGAGATGAGATGCTGCTTCTTAATAAAACAAAAGAATTATCAGATGCTGAGTTAATAGACCTTATGGGATTTGTAAATACAATTATTACTCATATTACAAATGGAAATAAAAATGAAGAAAGGTTGGTCAATATTATGGGTGGAACAATTATTGAAACGGAATCTGAAAAATGGATACGTCAAGGGCAGGCGAAGATGATGATTGAGATGGGACAAGAAGATGGGTTAGATGATAAGACAATTTTGAAAAGGATGCAAGAAAAAATTGGTCTGTCTTTAGAAGAAGCAGAACAATATATGAAAAAGTATGGAAAGCAGCTTATCTAAATATTTAAGAAACTTATCCGCGGGATGGAACAGGAATTCATCCCGCGGATTTTTGCGTTTATCCTACAGAATCTTTACTCTGTATTTTGTCAGCCCGATAGCTTTTAGGGCTTTGGTTGTAGTGTTCTTTAAACTTCTTGGCAAAATAACTGGTATTGTTAAACCCCGTCTGATAGCAGATATCTGACATGCTCTTATCGGATGTGATTAAGAGATGGGCTGCCTGTTGCAGTCGGAATTTGTTGATATAATCAGTTGGGGTCATCTCGGAAAATTCATTAAAACACCGATAACATTCACTTTTGCTGATATTGGCCGCTGTTGCAATATCTTGAATCGTGATGGATTTCGTATAGTTTTGGTGGATGTAATCAATCATATCTTTCATACGTTCTTTTCGAAAAAGCTTGCTGTTGTCCTCTGCGTTTTCTGTAGATTTGGGAAAAAGGGCTAAGAGGTTGCGCAGGATTCTTATAAAATATTCCAAAAAATATAAGTCGTAGGCAGTGTGGCTACTGTCAGTGTCGTGCATCTTTCTTAGAGAGTCTAAGATATGAAAGCCTTCTTTTCTATCAGGAGTAATCAAAAGAGATTCTGGCTGGTGAGTAAAGAGAGGAGCTGTGTATTGTTCGCAGTTGGTATAGCGTATCAGCGTAGAGAGAAAGTCAGGAGATATGGTGATATTATAGCCGGTGGTGTTTTCTTCAAGACTTTTGGCCATATGAACCACGGTGGAGGCGATGTAGATGCCACAGCCTTTTTCTATAATATAGGAAGTTCCATTAATCTTGTATTCTGCACTACCACTTAAGATGACATGCAGCTCAAATTCTGGATGCCAATGGCTTAAAAAGCATCTGTCGGGAAAGACATCAAAGTAGTCGATAAACTCGGAGAGCGGAAACATCTGGTTTTGATGAATGATTTTTTCCATTGGATAGGGATGGGGATGTAATGTGTTTTTCATAGGATGGTTCGTCCTCGCTATAGGTAGATGTTGTGGATGGGGCTGGCCTATTTGTGGTAAATCCGTCTAAAATATAACGATCTTCCCAGGGAGTTTGGTGCAAATATTATATCTGTTGGGAGGAAAATGACTGCATGAATTGTTAAAATGTCATACAATTTACTCATAACCATTATATAAAAGTTGTCGACAATTTTCAATGGTTTCGCTGGAATCAAAAGGTGAAGAAAAAGGAAAGGAATTATTTTATGGATGAAAACACAGTAAGTCATCAAAAAAAAGAAGATTTTGTCGTCAGTTTTCGCGAGAAAATCTGCTACGGCTTGGGTGATTCGGCATGTAATGTAGTATATGGACTTTGCAGCACACTCCTGACATTTTTTTATACGGATTATGTCGGTGTCAATCCATTGACTGTAGGTATGGTATTTCTGCTCACCCGTATCTTTGATGGGGTCTCAGATATTATCATGGGTTTTATTGTAGACCGGACAAAATCAAAATGGGGAAAAGCGAGACCATGGATTTTATGGATGGCAGTTCCCTATGCAGTGACCTTTGTGTTGCTGTTTTTGATACCGGCCAATGCATCGAATATGGTACATGCAATCTATATCTTTGTTACCTATAACCTGGTCAATACCGTTGTGTATACAGCACTAAATCTGCCATATTCTACGATGGCTTCTCTGATTACAAGAGATGAGAAATCCAGGGCGTCGACACAAGCATGGCGTATTTTCTGCGGACCAGGTGGAAAGATGGTCGTTACAGTATCTACACTTCCGTTAGTACGTATGTTTGGCAATGACCAGCGCGCATGGATTATCGTTGCCTGTATCTTTGCAATAGTTGCATTGCTTCTGCTTCTGGTATGCTTCTTTAATATTGAGGAGCGTGTGGTGATTGAAGCGGCAGAGAAAGAGAAGGTATCCGTTGGAAAGAATCTAAAGGCATTGTTCTCAAATCAGTACTGGGCCATCTGCTTAGGACTGTGGGGATTTATGGTTATGATGAGTACAGTAAGTGGTACTATCACAACGTATTATTGCAAGTATCTGTTGGGAGATGAGACACTTTACAGCCTTATCTATGCAGCAGAGCTGATTGCACAGTGTGTGGTCGTGTTGATTGTTCCAATGTTTGTAGACCGCTTTGGCAAACGTAATCTGACAATGTATGGTATCTTTTTGGTTATCGCTGCCCAGGTAGTGTGGATGGTAAGCCCACTGAACTTTACTGTGGCAATGGTTAGTGCAGTGATGCGTGGAATCGGTGTGGCACCACTTTGGGCTTGTGTATTTCCAATGATTGCCGACAGTGCCGAGTTTGGACAGTGGAAGACCCATGTCCGCCAGGATGGTATGATTTTCAGTGCTGCATCGGTTGGCTCAAAAGTTGGAGGTGGTTTATCCTCTGCTGGTATTGGACTTCTTATGACCTCGGTTGGCTATGATGGACTGGCAGCGGCTCAGACAGAGACCGTGATGGTGATGATTAAAAATATCTGCCTGTATGCGCCTATCTTTTTCTCCGCGATTATCATTGTGTTGTGCTTGCTCTATAAGTTAGACAAGATTTATCCTCAAGTAATTGCAGAGTTAAAGGAACGTGACAGACAGGGAATCTTGTAGAAAGGTGGAAAAGATGACACAAAACATAGAGCTTGCAATCAATATTGAGACTATCTATGGAGAATTGGATATTTGTGAAAAGATTCACAAGGTAAGCGCTGCCGGATTTCATGCAGTAGAGTTCTGGGGATGGGATGGCAGAGATATCGAGAAGGTGCAAAAGACTTGCAAAGAATGTGGCATAAAAGTGAGGGCATTTAGCGGGACAAAAGAATGGTCTTTGTGTGACAGAGCGAATCGGGAGCACTATATCGACTGGATAAGGCAATCTATAGATACAGCAAAGAAGCTAGCATGTGATACGCTGATACTATTTCCCAATCATTTTACACCGACAGGGTGCAGTGATTTTCGGGATATCTACAGTCGCGAGGCGATGATTGCCAATATCACAGGAACTTTAACAAGACTTGTGCCAATGTTAGAGGAACAGAATATCACTGTGCTGTTAGAGCCACTATGCAATACAGGAAGTGATGCTGGTATGTCGGTGACAGATACTTCCGTAGGAGCGGATATTATCAGGGCGGTAGGCTCTGAGAAGGTAAAGCTTCTATGCGATGTCTACCATATGCAGATGATGCATGGAAATCTTCTAAACAATCTATTAGACAATCTGGATATTGTGCCTTATATCCATATTGCAGATGCGCCAGCGCGGCATGAGCCTGGAACGGGTGAAATCAATTTTAAATTTTTAGCTAGAAAGCTTTTAGAGAGTGACTTTTGTGGAACTGTATGTATGGAATATTTTCCAGAAGGTGATACCGAGGAAGGATTTACAGCAGTAAGACAATTTTTAAATCAATTACAAAGATAATATGCGATATTTTTAAGGAGGAAAGAAAAAATGGCTGAAACAATTAAGTATGGAATGGTAGGCGGAGATTTAAAGGCGTTAATTGGAGAGTGTCACAGAAAAGGACTGGCGATGGACCCACGCGCCGAACTGGTGTGCGGATGTTTTTCTGCTATCGATGAACTTAACGATGAGTGTGCCAAGGCATACCATGTTGATAAATCCCGAGTCTATTATGATACGGAAGAGATGGCTAAGGCGGAGGCAGGAAAGATTGATTTTGTATCTATCTGTACGCCTAACTTTGTACACTATTCTGCTGCAAAATGTTTTTTGGAGCATGGTATTAATGTGGTATGTGAGAAGCCGTTGACTTTGAAGGTGGAGGAAGCAGAGGAACTTGCACAGATTGCAAAAGAGAAGGATTTAATCTTTGCGGTGGATTACTGTTATTCTGGCTATGTAATGTGTAAAGTGATGAAGCAGATGATTGCAAGAGGGGATATTGGTGAGATTATCTCTGTCAATGCAGACTATATGGAAGGGTGCTTTTTAGAGCTTCTCTCAGAGAAGGAGCAGGTCAATTCCAGAATCTGGCGTACAGACCCCAAATACAGTGGGATTTCTAACACCTGTGCAGATGATGGAACACATGTGGAGCACTTGGTGCACTATGTAACAGGACTTAAGATTAAGCGGCTTTTAGCTACTGCAGACACATTTGGCAAGAAGCTAGACCTCAATGATAATATCATTCTGGAATATGAGAATGGAGCACATGGCGCTTATTGGTTTTCTCAGGTGGCATGCGGCTCACCCAATGAAATTAATCTGCGCATCTATGGGACAAAGGGTTCCCTAGAGTGGCATCAGACCAGACCGGATGAAGTTCGTTTTGCGAGAGCTGGTGAGGCAGCTCAGATTCTGTGCCGCGCAGGAGACGGCATCGATGTTCCAGCCGGACAGCTGGCGCGTGTTCCTTTTGGGCATCCTGAAGGGTACTATATTGCAATCGCCAATATCTATCGCAGTGTCATTAACACGATTGAAAAACTGAAAAAAGGAGAGACACCAACCGAGGACGATATGGACTTTCCAGGAGTTGATGCTGGTGTCAGCGGTGTGAAATTCTACTATGCAGTTATCGAGAGCGCACAAAATAACTCCAAGTGGGTTGAGATAGACTAAGAACTCTAAAAACAGCAGAAATGCGGAACTTTAAAATAAAAGGAGTTAAACATATGCAAAAAGCAATTATTTATAAGGGACCAGGTCAATTTGCCTACGAGGAGCGACCGATTCCAGAGCTAAAACATGCGGACGACGTAAAGATTAAAATCTATGGTTGTGCTATCTGTGGAACCGATGTGAATATTTTTGCAATTCCACAGAAGCATCCCTGTAAACCAGATATTATTTTTGGGCATGAGTTCTGTGGAGAGGTGGCAGAGGTTGGAGCGGATGTTACAGAAGTAAAACCAGGAGATAAAGTGATTATTGACCCACATGGGCCCTGTGGTCATTGCCCAAGCTGCCTAGCTGGTCTTCCAGAAGCGTGTGAACATGTATATCTGGATGCAGCCTCTGGTTTTGAAGGACAGGCACTTACCATGGGTGTATTTGCAGATGGTGGTCTGACCAATTACGCAGTCCTTCCTAAAAAATGTGTCTACAAAGTTGGCGATGATACCAAACCAGAACTGATGGGAATGGCAGAACCTTTAGCTGGTTGCGGTTATGCATTGGAAAAATTAAATGTTCATGTAGGAGATACCGCCTGTGTATTAGGCGCCGGACCAATTGGACTGATGTTTATCGCACTATTAAAAGCTAGTGGCTGTCGCAAGATTATCGTTTCAGAGCCTATTGAATATCGCCGCCAAAAGGCGCTGGAAATCGGCGCTACCCGTGTGATAGACCCACAGAGCGAAGATGTGGAAGCCACTATTATGGAAGAAACCGACAATTTAGGCGTTGACCACTGTATCGAAGCAGTAGCGGGCCTGACTCCTGACTGTATCAACTATGTACGCCCACGTGGAAAAGTGCTGCAATATGGCCATGATGAGACTGCACATCCAGAACTTCCACTTGGCACACTTCTTAAAAAAGAAGTAGAGCTTCACGGCGGCTTCCTTGGAAAATATTATATGAGGAAAGTTGGACAGATTATAGAATCCAATATTCTCCCGCTTGATAAAATTTTAACACATATAATTCCAGCATCGAGATACCAGGAGGCGATTGACTTAGCAAGCAGTTATCAGTGCGGAAAAATATTTGTCTCCATTGATTTTTAAGGAAAGAGAGGAAGAAAAGATGGCAGATAAAAAAGAAATATTACATTTACAGGAGCTAGCATACAAGGCACGCCGTAATCTTGTAGAGCTGTGCGGCGCATACAATGGAAGTATCCATATGGGCGGAGATATGTCGATGATGGACGTTTTGACCTGTCTGTTTCAACGTACCATGCATGTGGCGCCAGAGCTTCAAAAGGAATCAGAACGCGACCGTTTTATCCTGAGCAAAGGTCATGGGGCAGTTGGTATGTATATTGTGATGGCGCTCAAAGGGTTTTTTGAATATCAGGAAATCTGTGAGACCTATGGAAAGCTTGGAAGCAAATTCGGACAGCATCCATGTAAGACAAGATTACCAATGCTAGAAGCTTCCACAGGTTCACTTGGGCATGGCTTGTCGATAAGTGTTGGCCTGGCTGCTTCTGCAAGACAGAAAGGACAGACACACCGCGTCTTCTGCCTGATGGGAGATGGAGAGACTTGTGAAGGCTCCGTCTGGGAGGCAGCAATGACAGCAAGAGCACAGAAACTTGGGAATCTGGTAGCTGTTGTAGACCGAAACAAACAGTTTATGACCAGCTTTTCAGAGGATTCACTTGTGATGGAGCCTTATGCAGATAAATGGCGTGCTTTTGGATGGAAAGTAGTAGAGATAGCAGATGGCAATGATATGGCTCAGGTTGTCGATGCGTTTGACCACCTGCCAGATGGAGACAGCGAGATTCCTACCGTTGTGATTGCCAATACCATAAAAGGAAAATATATCTCCTTTATGGAGCGCCAGATTAAATGGCATGCCGGCAGCTTAAATGAAAAAGATTTAGAGACCGCTTTAAAAGACCTCGATGCAGCCTTTGAAAAGCAGAGAAAGGAGTCATAAATGAAACAATCATATACTATGGATGAGTTTAATTCCGCAAGAACAGTAATCGGAGATACGATAAGTAAAATTGGAGATAAAGACAACCGCATATGGCTGTTGACTCCTGATGTGGGCTTTGGCTGTAAAGGATTTCAGGAAAAACATCCTGACCGTTTTATTGATACAGGAATCGCAGAGCAAAATGTAGTCGGCATCTCCTCTGGCCTTGCATATGATGGAAATATTCCATTTATTATTGGTATGATGCCATTTATGAGTATGCGTGCATTAGAGCAAGTGCGCACCGATGTATGTTATCCCAACCTTCCTGTACGAATTATCGCAAACTACTCTGGTCTTACAGGCAATGGTGGTTCTACACATTATGCAATGGAGGATATGGCACTTTATACGTCACTTGTCAATATGACTGTCTGTGCAGTATCTGACCCTGTACAGCTTGCACAGATTATAGAGAAAAGTGTGAATTATGAAGGTCCTTTATCCATTCGCTTAGACCCTGGCAAAGAAAATCGCATCCTGTATGGTGCAGATGCCAATTTTGAGATTGGAAAAGGATTTATGGCAAGAGATGGAAAAGATATCACAATTATTGCATGTGGCGAGATGGTAGACTATGCGCTTCAACTACATAAGGCGGCGAAAGAAGTCGGCATCAGTGTTCGCGTGATTGATATGTTTACAGTAAAGCCGCTTGATGAAGAAATTGTGTTAAAGGCAGCACAGGAGACGAAAAGAATTGTTGTATGGGAAGACCATCTGATGAAAAATGGTCTGGCAAGCGCTGTGGCAGATGTACTGTGCGACAATGATATCCATCTAAAATCCTTTAAACGCTTTGGCGTGCCACAGGTATATCCAGGTTTTGGAAGCGCAGAAGAATTGTATCATCTGTATCAGTATGATATGGAATCTGTATTTGCTTACATTAAAACATTGTTTTAGACAGAGGAGATTTGTTATGAGCGCTTATATGTGGAACACATTTTGTCCAACTCTTTTTGGAACAGGAGCGTCAAAAGAGGTTGGGAATAAAGCCAAAGAACTTGGAATACATAAAGTGATGGTCTGTACAGAGCAGGCTTTGTGTGAATTTAAAGTGGCAACGCAGGTAATTGAGGTATTAGAAGAATCTGACTTAGAGGTCTTTATCTTTGATAAATGCCGCGCTGATGCGCCAAGTACCATCTGCGACGAAGGTGCTGCTTTTATAAGAAAATATGGAATTGACGGGATTGTGGCAGTTGGTGGAGGAAGCACACTAGATACCGCAAAGGCGATAGGTATTATTATCAGCCAGAATGGAAACACCATTCGGGATTACTACAATATTGGTGAGGCAGAGCACAAGATGAAGCTGATTACCCTTTCCACAACAGCTGGTACTGGAAGTGAAATATCCCAGTGGGCAGTGATTGGCGATGAAGCAACTGGTGCCAAAGAGATGCCAATCTACAAGCCGGATATGGCGATTGTGGACCCGGTTTTGACCTATTCTCTTCCGGCTCATGCTACAGCTGCCACGGGTATGGATGTACTGGCACATTGTGTAGAGGCTCTTACTAATAAAAATGAGAATCCATATGGCTATATCTTTGCCAAAGAAGGAATCCGCCTGACACTTGAATTCCTTCCAGTTGCAGTCAAGGAGCCGGCAAATGAAAAAGCAAGAGAGCAGATGGCACTGGCAGCTAATCTTGGAGGAATGGCAATCTCTGCCTGTGGATGCCAGATTGGTCACAGTTTTGCACAGACTTTTGGAGCCATCAACCATATTCCACATGGACTTGGATGCGCATGGGGCTTGCCAGGTGTTATGATTTACACAGCAAAGTATGGAAAGAGAGAGAATCTAGAAGTTGTTGCAGATGCAATGGACATTGCATATAACAAGAACACCAGTACGATAAAATTGGCAGAAACACTTGCAGCTAAAGTCACAGAATTTATGAAAGAATTGGGAATCAAGTCTTTGAAAGAGTCAGGATATACACTAGAAGATTGTCTGGATTCTGCAAAACGTTTTACACACGACGGAGCATTTGGCAATTCACCAGGAAATCCGGGAATCAAAGAGATTAAAGAGTATATCAAATATACATATGAAATCTATTAAGTTGCCAGTGAATGTAAGGAGGTATGCTGTATGAGCAAGACAGATAACATTAGCAGTCAAAAGCCAAGCTCTTCTGTATTGTTAGGTGCTGCTTTTCTAATGGCTACATCAGCGATTGGTCCTGGCTTCCTGACGCAGAGCTCTACGTTTACTGCCCAATATGGCGCACCTCTTATTATGATTATTCTGTTGGCAACTCTGATGGACATGATAGCACAGATAAATATCTGGTCTGTGGTATCTGCATCAGGGATGCGAGCACAGGATATTGCCAATCGACTCCTACCTGGCTTAGGAGTCGTATTGGCTGTTCTGGTTGCGATTGGTGGTCTGGCTTTTAATGTGGGAAATATAGGTGGGGTAGCGATGGGCTTTGAGGCGATGATTGGCTTAGACCTTTCTATCGGTGCAGTGATTGCCGGATGTCTTGGAGTTCTTATCTTTAGCAGCAAAAATGCGAAGACAATCATGGATAAAGTGGCTACTGTCCTGGCAATTGTTATTTTAATTGCAGTGTTGGCTGTGGCAATACACTCTAGACCACCAATGGGTGAAGTGATGAGAAGTATGGTGAAATTTAGAGAACTGCCCAATATGTTTATTGCGTTGACAACGCTGATAGGCGGTTCCTGTGGTGGCTATATTGCTTTCTCAGGTGCACATCGCCTTTTAGATGCCGGCGTTTCTGGAGCTGAAAATGTAAGATATGCACGCAGAAGTGTGTTTCAAGGATGCAGTGCTTCTGCGTTGGT
Organism: Lachnospiraceae bacterium; assembly: GCA_910575445.1. Lineage (GTDB taxonomy): Bacteria > Bacillota > Clostridia > Lachnospirales > Lachnospiraceae > Hominiventricola. The sequence continues at coordinate 111,478 of CAJTFW010000001.1, forward strand.
GCGTATCTTTCTTTTCCTGGCAGTGCTTGGCACTTGTATGACAGGAACATCCTGGAACACGGTCAATGCAGAACAAATCACAGCCGCCGCAAATGGCGGCAATCCGGCAGCCGAAGTCTTTCGCCTTGCAGCTGGAGAGATAGGTTATCGACTGTTTGGCCTGTGTCTGTTCTCGGCAGGTGTATCTTCTGTTGTAGGGGCAGCATTTACATCGGTCTCTTTTTTAAAGACATTACATCCGTTTATCTTTCGCTACGAACGTCAGTTTGTCGTGGGGTTTATCGTATGTTCTACCCTGATGATGGTACTTATAGGAAATGCAGCACAGTTACTGATTATAGCCGGAGCACTCAATGGTCTTATATTGCCCATAAGCCTGGGTGTGATGCTTGTAGCTGGTTTTCGTAAAAATATTGTAGGTGAAAAGTATAGACATCCTGTTTGGATGGTGGCAGCTGGCATTGTTGTGGTATGCCTTTCCTTTGTATCTGGTATCAAAGCAGTACCAGGCATCCTGCAATTATTTTAGCAAAATGAAACATCTATTTATCAATTCTGTTTTGCCTATACAAACATACATTTGCATAGTATAATAAAATCAAAAAAAGAAAGAGATATATGCTACAGAAAATGTAGTAAAAAGAATTTTATGAAATGGTTGAAAAGATTTGGGATTGCGCTTTTAGTTTTGCCCATTATACTAATCATAATTTTTATCTTATATGAAATCTTTGGTATGTGTATAAATCGTATAGCAACCAGAGAGCAAACCAATACTTTGCAGATGAATTTAGAAAATGAAATTTCTGATATAGAGATAATAAGTGTTTATTCAGAGACCGGGAATACATCAGGAACTGGAAACCATGTGGATTGTCTGTCTGTTATCATATTTTCAACAAAAATGCAAGAAGCCCAAATAGAGAATTGCATGTCAAAATATTATGTCTTTGATGGATGGGATTGTTATGTAAACAAAACAGATGATGGGTATTACAAAATATATATCAGTACCTCAGCTCCATTTGCAGGAAATATAGAGGGACACTGATTTTCTGCTTAGTGAAAGGGAAGTATTTCCATTAGAAGTGGAGATAATTTCCTTTCTTGTTTTTGTCACTAAATATGTTACGATAGACACCAGGAGAAAGTCCTATAAAGCGGTTAAAGTAGTTTGTAAAATGGCTTTGGTCAGAAAATCCTGTCTGTATGGCAGCTTCTATAGGTTGCACACCATTTTCCAACAATGTCTTTGCTTTATTAATACGGATGGTTTCCAAATATCGGTATGGAGTGATGCCTTTTGATTTTGTAAATGCCCGTAATAAGGTGGATTTACTCAATCCTGTATGATGGCATAACTGGTCTAAATAAATCCGCTCGTTAAAATGTTGACGAATAAATTCACAGGCTTTTTCTATCTCCTTTGGACATTCTGAGATACAGTTTTCAAAAGACTGTCCATAGTTCTGTATCAGTGCTGAGAGAAGGAACAAAAGACTTTCTTCTTTTTCCAAATCAGAAGTGCCATTCATTATCATTTCATGAAGTGGTTGTAGATAACAGCTGATTTCATCATTATAAATAACATTTTTTGAAAATCTAGGAAGCTCTCGTTTCCCTGTTATTTCTTCTGCTAAGTCAAGCATAATACTTTTGGAAATATTAAATCCTCGATAATCAAAAGTCTCATGGTTACTCTGAACACAAGCATGATTGTCTCCTGGATTAAAAAGAATAATATCTCCTTTTTTTATGTTGTATTTTTGGTCTTTGCAGAACAAGCAGCGTTTTCCATTCTCAACAAATCCTATCACGTAATGCTCATGGAAGTGGTTTGGAAATGGCTGCACAATTCCCTCAAAACGATAGGCTTCTATTTGCAATATTTTATCATAGACAACAGTTCTGATTTCTCTTTTCATTCTAATTCCCTCTTTATTTCTAACTATTATAAAGCAAAAATTTTTAAAAGTCTTGTAAAATATCTTCATAAGAGATGATGCTGCATCATGACTACGCAAATATATCTCTAATCAGATAAATGTCTGCCATATTATGATACAGCGATTTGTAGTACCATCAGAATCAAGGAGATTTTTATAAAAATTTGTATAAGACTTGACAAACTACATTATTTCTGTTAGTTTATACAGCAGTTATCGGAGGACTTATAAGCGTAGGTATAAGACCGGATAAGATAGCGGACATACGGTTTGTCGGAGGGTTACTCTTGCGTATGAGAGTGCCGGATAAGAAAGCCGTTCCTGTTCGTCTTTCTTATCCGGTTTTTTATTTGTAAAAAGGAGGAAAAGGCAATGAATTTGCTAAATGGAAATATCAAACCAATCTATTTCAAGTATTTGTCTGCGGCCTTTGGAAGTGCAATGATTACTTCGGTATATTCACTTGTAGATATGGCAATGGTCGGACAATATCAAGGCCCAGACGGAACGGCAGCATTAGCTGTTGTTGCCCCTGTATGGAATATTATCTACAGTCTGGGGCTGCTTATGGGAATTGGCGGCTCTGTCATTTTTAGTACAGTCCGAGGAGAAGAAACACAGAAAAGCGGAAACGAAAATGAGTATTTTACGGTTGCGGTTATAGGCTCTGTCATTCTTGCTTTCGTATCATGGGCGGCAATTATATTTTTTGACAAGCCAATCCTATTGTTTTTTGGTGCAGACCATGGCTTGCTCTCATTGGCTAAAACCTATTTAATGCCTGTGAAAGTAGTTATTCCATTATTTCTGTTTAATCAAATGCTGGCGGCATTTCTGCGAAATGACAATCATCCTGAACTTGCAACCGTGGGCGTTTTGGCTGGAGGATTGTTCAATATGATTGGTGATTACATTTTTGTATTTACTTTTAACATGGGGATTTTTGGTGCGGGACTTGCAACGGCAGTTGGTTCCGGGATTTCGTTTGTGGTGATGCTTTCCCATTTCTGGTCTAAAAAAAATACGCTGGTTCTTCGAAAACCAACTGGAATTATGGGAAAATTGAGAGAAATATTGGTTACTGGATTCTCAACATTTTTTATTGATATTGCAATGGGAATTTTAACAGTGCTTTTCAACCGTCAGATTATGAAATATTTAGGAAGTAATGCACTTGCCATTTATGGCCCGGTTATCAATATAAGCACGATTGTTCAGTGCTGTGCCTATAGTGTAGGGCAGGCTGCGCAGCCAATTATTTCTATCAATTTCGGCGCAAAGAAATGGCAGCGTATTAAAGAAACTCTGCGGTATGCCCTATATACTGTTGGCGTGTTCAGTATATTTTGGACTGCCCTCAGTTTGATTTGCCCTAATTTGTATATTTACATTTTTATGAGACCAACAAAAACAATATTGGATATTGCGCCCGCAATAATCCGTTATTATAGCATTTCGTTTATATTGCTACCGCTGAATATTTTCTCCACTTATTATTTTCAAGTGCTGATGAAACCAAGAGCCGCTTTTTGTGTATCTGTTTTCAGAGGCTGCATTGTCAGTGGAATTTTAATTATGCTGTTACCGATTGTAACAGGAGCAAATTCTATATGGTTTGCAATGCCAATTACAGAATTATTAGTTGCTGTTTATGCCATAGGTATGATGAGTAAATATACAAAAGCGTTATCAAAAGAGATTTCTTTATAAACAAAATAGATAACTCTGTTTGTGTATTTTAAAATAGGTGGCCAAGTAACAGCTCTGACGCTTAAAAAAATTTTCGCAAAAAAACCTCCCATTTTATGGGAAAATGCGAGATAATAGAATTAAGCACAAAACTATTTTTTCGCACACCCATAAAAGAGAGGAGGTTTTACAATGAAGCAAGAATAAAAATCAGAAGAAAAGAAGCCAGAGAACACCTGGAACAGTTTCACCTTGCCTGTGAATTAGCTAAACTAATCAGGCACTGTTTCCCAGAACTTCTGCCATTATTAAAACAAGTCCCAGATCCCCGGCATCAGAGTTATATCACATACCCTGGTGTGATACTTCTTATGACCCGTATCCTTTCCTCCCTATTTTACATCAGCAGTATGCGCAAGGCAAGTGAAGAATTCAATTCCGGGATAATGATAAAAAATATCTGGCTGTTATGCAAAGAAGAGCCTGCCGTGGAGGAGCTGCCTTATTGGGAAACCATCAACCGGTACCTGAAACGGCTGGAGCCAGAAAACCTGCAGGAAGTCATTCATTGTCTGTGCCGCAGGCTGCTGCGCAGCCGGGTATTTGAAGATATGCGCATAAGGGGAAAATACTGGCAGGTTATCATAGACGGGACGCAGCTTTACAGCACCCAGGGGAATTAGATGGGAAGAGCCTGCACCGGACGCATAACAGGGGGACAGAAAAAGAATATCAGGAGAACTATTATTATGTGCTGGAGGCAAAACTGGTGCTGCATCCGAAAATCCTGATAAGTATCCAGACGGAATTTGTAGACAATGAAGCTGGAAAAGAGAGGACGAAACAGGACTGTGAAAGGAAAGCCTGCTGGCGTCTGATGGAAAAGCTGAAAAAAGCATTTCCAAGGCTGCCCATCTGCCTGTGCGGGGATAGTCTGTATACATGTGAAGGCTTCTTTGAAAGGTGCAGGAGAAAAAACTGGCGGTATATCCTGCGGTATAAAGAAGGTAGTATCCCAAGCATTGCAGAGGAATACAGGAAACTGAAAAGATTGGAAAAGAATTACCAGGAACAGATTTGGGAGACAGGGAAAAACTGGTATGATTATATAACAGATATAGATTATAAAGGATATAAGGTAAATTTGGCGGAATATGGGGAAAGCAAGGAGCATATATGCAAAAAGGGGAAGAAAAAAGGGGAAATACAGACAAACCAGAAAGAATTCTGGTTCCTGACGGTTCTGCCAGTAACCAGAAAAAATGTAATCGCTCTGATAGGACGGGGAAGGATGAGATGGGAAATAGAAAATGAGGGGTTCAATACGCAGAAAAAACATGGATACGGCCTGGAGCATCTGTACAGCAAGAATTACCAGGCGTTGAAAAACCATTATTACCTGCTTCAGATCGGGCATATGATAAGCCAGTGTATGGAGGCGTGGGAAAAGATATGGAAGAAAGTGAAGCAGAGTTTGGAGCAGAAACACCGGAGACTACTGGAATCCATGAAGGAAACGCCGCTGGAAGAGCATAAGGAAGAGAGGAAGAGAAAGATACAAATACGGTTTCTATAGAAACCGTTAAGGAAAGGTGGTGGTAAAGAAACTGGTGAAAAACAAAAAGAAGAAAAGCAAGGCACAGGGATTTTATTGTTTAAAATAGGGACAGATTGTCAACTTAGTATAAAAAATAAAATTCCATTTGCTTTGGGAGAGTAAAGATAAATTTAAGCGTCAGTGCTGGTCAGCAGGAAAGCAAATTGTAATTTTCGTTTTTTTATGGTAAGATAGGAAATAAGAAAGACTGCGTTGCAAATAGGATAGACAAAAATGGAAACAATAGGATAGAGGTGTCTGCATAGAATGGATCAGGAAGTAAAAACTATATCATCTGATGCTGAAAAGAGGCCGGAACAGGTGGCAAAATATACCGCAAAGGACAGCGTGTTCACTTCACTCTTCCGGGAGCCAAAATATCTATTGCAGTTATATCAGGCACTGCATCCGGAAGACCTTGAGGCAACGGAAGACAGTATCAAAAACGTGACAATCACAAATGTCCTGTTGGATCAGTATTATAATGATGTCGGTTTTCAGATTGGGGAGAAGTTAATCATATTGGTGGAGCAGCAGAGTAGCTGGAGCATCAATATCGTGGTAAGATGCCTGTTATATCTTGCCCAGACTTATCAGGAGTATTTTGAGAGTACAAAACAGAATGTGTATGGGAGCAAAAAGCTGGAGCTTCCAAGGCCGGAGCTGTATGTGATTTTCACAGGAAACAGGAAGACAAGGCCGGAATATCTGTATCTGTCAAAGGAATCTTTTGGCGGGGATGACAGTGTTCTTGATGTAAAGGTCAAAATGATCTATGATGGGAAAGAGGGGGATATCATAAATCAGTATGTGGCCTTTACAAAAATATATAATGAACAGGTGAAACTGCATGGAAGAACCAGGGAAGCGGTTTTGGAGACAATCCGCATCTGTAAGAATCAGAATGTGTTGAGCGAGTATCTGTCGGGCCGGGAAAAGGAGGTTGTGGATATCATGATGACATTGTTTAATGAGGAATATATTTTAAAGACTTATGTGGAAAGCAGGGAAAAGGAAGCATCTGAAAAAGCCAAAATAGGAACAGCTCAAAGACTGCATGAAATGGGGATTTCTCTACAGGATATTGCAAAGGCATGTCAGGTCACTGTAGAGACCGTAGAACAGTGGCTTGGCCTTGTCAAAGCTTAACAGGATTGTGGCCATTTGCTTATAAAAATCCGAAACCTCCTGTAAAATGTGGTTTTGGATTTTTTGACTTTTAAAATGATAGATTTTGTCAGAGAGTGATCAACCACAAATTAGAAAAGGATGATTTGAGATAGTGTAAAATTTTCTTCGGGTGAAAAATAGATATAGAAAGGGAACTCCTTTTTGTGATAGAGTATAAGAGACCAATCAAAACCCTCACATAAAGAAAGGAGTTCCCTATGCTTAACAGTATACTCTATTTTGAACAGTTCTGCATCAAAAACTTTGAAAAACTGGAAGATGAATTTCTGAAAAATCCAGAAAACTTTGCAGAGTATGTGTTCGGGCTCACCGACCTGTTATGTAAATTCGGTACCGAAATGCTCCGGGATTCCCTGGAAACCATGGACCGGATGCTGTGTGAAAGCGCTTTCCGCCGGAAGTCGTGGACCATAGAAGCACATCATACCAAAACCCTGGTTACCTCTCTGGGAGATGTCACCTTCCAAAAGACGCTCTTTCTTAACAAACAGACGAAACAACGCGCTTACCTTCTTGATCAGATCCTGGGGTTGGAGCCAAAACAACGTCTGACCGAAGACACGGCTGCCCGGATGCTGGAAGAAGCCGTACAGACTTCTTACCAGCGCGGAGCACAGCAGGTCAGCCTGGGTACACAGGTCAGCCGCCAGACCGTTAAAAACAAGATTCATGCACTGAAATTTCCACCGGCCGCTCAGACATCCGAACCGAAAAAGAAAGTGGACTGGCTGTATATCGATGCGGATGAAGACCATGTGGCTTTGCAGTTCCGGGAAAAGAAAGGCGACCTTGTCAAAGCAGAAAACGGAGTAAAAAATAACGGTCTGATTGCAAAAATGGTCTGTGTTTACGAAGGGAAAGAGGAGGAGACGATTCACAGCAGACGCAGAATCCTGACAAATCGCCATTATTTCTGCGGAGTGAACAGCGGGAAAGCAAACCTGCAGTTCTGGGATGATATTTACCAGTATCTGGAAAATAATTATGATCTGGATCAGGTGAAAAAGATCTATCTGAATGCAGATGGGGGAAATTGGATCCGAACGGGAGCTAGGCGACTCAAAGGTGTCACGTATGTACTAGATGGATTTCATCTGGAGAAATATCTGATAAAGCTGGTGCCGCATTTGAACAGGAAAGAGCGGATACCCGTGGTGGAGGAGTTCCGCAAAACGATCCGGAATCAGACAAAGAATGATTTCCGAGAGCTGGTGGAAAAACAGAAAAAAGGGATGCCCAAATGGAGGAAGCGTGCAAAAGTGGAGGAAGCGGCGTCCTATATTCTGTCCAACTGGACAGCGGCGAAACTGCGTCTGAAGCATAAAAACGGAGTTCTGGGGAGCAGTACAGAAAGCCACGTAAGCCATGTCCTGTCTGCGAGGATGAGTTCGAGACCGATGGGATGGAGCCGTCAGGGGGCATCGAACATGTCAGAACTAAGGGCGTATTATTATAACGGAGGAGACATGCTGGACCTGGTGCGGTATCAGAAGAAAGCGTGTCCAGAGGAAAAGAAGGAAGAGGAAAAGATCCTGAGCAGTACACAGATCCTCAGATCAGAGAAGAGCCGGCATGGAGAACTGGGGAAATATCTGGAGAGCATCCACCACAGCATGTCGCTGCAGAATAAAAAGAAAGTGTATTTTGAGACACAGATCAGGGGATTGTAAAAACCGTTTCAGAAGCACTGGGGGGAGTCTGCGCAAAAAAGGAAACGGTTGTGCAGGAAGAAGGAATGTAGTAAAGTATAAAAAACAGTCTGCAATTCCTGCTTGATAAAAACGTCTATGGTGGATTCTGACCAGTCAAACCCGAAAGTAAAGTTACACTATCAAGACTTGAAAAAAACGTGAAAAAATTCAAAGATTGTGGTATACTTGTCCTTGATGAAAGGAGTGTGCAGAGTATGAGCCAAGAGAAAGTGGATCGCTATAAAGAGCAAAAGAGAAATCGAAAAGCAATACTGGCGAAGAAAAAAAGAAATTCCCTGATTGCCAAAGGCTGTACAGGGCTTTTGGTGTTGGCACTTGGAGCGTGGCTTGGATATTCAGCGGTGGATTCTTACGTGACAAAGCAGAACAGTGAACCTGTAACAGCAGATATTACAGCGCTAAATGAGTATTCCATGAGTCTGTCAGAAGAGTAAAAGATAAAGGGTTGTTGGTCGATACTTAGAACCAACAACCCTTTATGTATGATAGAAGGTTTTAGAAATGTGAACCTCTTAATTGGAAAGCATTCATCAGATTCTTTAGAATACCGGCTTGGGAAGATAATTCTTCACTGGCAGCAGCGCATTGTTCGCTGGTGGCAGAGTTGGTCTGAACAACAGCAGAGATCTGATCGACGCCATCTGTGACTTGAGAGATGGCATTTGACAGTTTGTCAACTTCCTCTACAACGATAGCCATCTGCTTTGTGACATTGCCTGCGTGCTGTCCGGTGAGTTCGAGCGCTTCTGTTACTTTGTTGACTACTTCGCCGCCTTCTGTAACAGCAGAAATTGAGCTGCTAATCAACTTTTTAGTGGCTTTGGCAGCCTCATCTGACTTGGAAGCTAAGTTGCTGACCTCATCGGCCACAACAGCAAAGCCTTTGCCAGCAGAGCCAGCTCTTGCAGCCTCTACAGCAGCATTTAAAGCTAAAATATTAATCTGAAAAGCAATATTTTCAATGGTGGCGATAATGGTGCTAATCTCTTTAGAAGAGCCGGAGATATTCTCCATTGCCACATTGAGGTCTTTGACATATTCTATACTGACGCCTAACTGTGCACCAGCCCGGTCAACATATTTTCCTGCTTCTGCAGCAGCCTCGGCAGTCTGATTGGCATTGGAAGAGATATCTGTGATAGTGGCAGAAATCTCCTGAATAGAGCTGGCTTGTTCTGTGGCGCCTTGAGCCAGTGCCTGGGCACTGCTAGCCACCTGGTCGGAGCCAGAGGAGACTTGGACTGCACTGGATACAATTTGTCCCATGGTACGATTTAGGGCGGCTTGGATGCTGTCTAGGGACGTCTTCATGGCCAAAAAGTCACCCATATAGTTCTCGGTGGTCTGCTGTGTCAGATTCCCCTGGGCAATCGCGCTAAGTACCCTGGAAAGGTCACTGATATAGGCCCGCAGACGACTGGTGGTATTTTCAAATACCTGGGCTAAGATGCCGATTTCATCGTCAGATTGAATAGAGACCGTAATCTCCTCATTGCTACTTAGGCCAAGGTCACCATTTTCCAATCGATGTGCCATCTGGGTAATTTTATCAAGAGGAGCAGATACCCGTTTTTTAAGAAAAGCAGCCATAACGACCATACAAATCAGAATCGTGATAATGCTGATAATAGCTGCTAATGTAATAACAAGTAATGTCCCCTGTCTGGCTTCAGCGGTAGAGACTCCGGCAAAAATCAGGCCGTTAATTTGTCCGTCACTTCCTCTGGTGGGAACATAAGAACAAAGATACTTCTCTCCTAAAATATCCGCTTCGCCAACATAGGATTTCCCCTGTTTTAGCACTAGCTCGCTTAAGTTAGCGGATAGTTGGGTGCCTACTACACGCTTACCGTCTTGTGTAACGGTACTGTACATTCTGGTGTCGCCTTCAAAAATAGTAAATTCACAGTTCATGCGATTTTCTAGTTCATCTAGTACCTGATTTAAGTCCTCATCTCCGGTCAGACGACTAAGTTCAAGCTCTAACATATTTGTGCCATTAATACAGCGGTCTTTTTGCATCTTGGTAACGAGAGAATTAAACATTAGAACGCAAATGGTCATGGCGAGTACAACGGAGAGCACTTGCATAAGTGCTACCACGTAGCCAATCTTGGTTCCTATATGTTTGTACTTCTTGTTGTGTCTGCTTTTGGGAAACTGAATGTTTTCCATTGGTTTACTCCTCCTTATAAAATGGTGTTTCTGTATGTACCAATCTGTACCGAAATATTATAACATAGAGTAAAGTTTTTGAAAATGCTTTCTTAAAAGAAAAACGCTGCACAAGCGACAAAACGTTTGTACAGCGTTAACGGTATTTACTATGCGTTTTTCTTAGCTTCTGCCATCTTCATAGCGCGGACTTTTAGAGGAAGTCCAAAGAGGGTGATAAAGCCACTGGCATCATGATGGTCATACAAATCACCTGTAGTAAAGGAAGCTAGAGACTCACTGTAGAGACTATATGGGGAGGTGGTTCCAGCCTTGATAATATTGCCTTTATAGAGTTTAAACTTAACTTCGCCGGTTACATATTCCTGGGTGCTTTCCACAAATGCCTGAACAGCCTCGCGAAGCGGAGTGAACCATTTGCCTTCGTAGACAATCTGTGCCAGTTTGTTGGCCATGTCTTTTTTGACTTCCATGGTTGCACGGTCTAGTACCAGTTCCTCTAGCTGGTCGTGTGCTTCCATTAGAATGGTTCCGCCAGGAGTTTCATAGACGCCGCGGGATTTCATGCCAACGACGCGGTTTTCTACGATATCTACAATGCCGATACCATGTTTGCCGCCAAGGATGTTAAGCTTGCGGATAATATCAGCAACTTTCATCGCTTCTCCATTGATGGAAGTTGGAATACCTTTTTCAAAGGTCATGGTAATGTATTCGCCTTCTTCTGGAGCTTTCTCTGGGGTGACGCCCAGAACGAGCATATGTTCGTAGTTGGGTTCGGCGGATGGGTCTTCAAGCTCTAAGCCTTCATGGCTGATATGCCAGAGGTTGCGGTCGCGGCTGTAGCTGTGGCTGTGGTCAAAGGGAAGGTCAATACCATGTGCCTTGCAGTAGGCAATTTCATCTTCTCTTGATTGCATGGTCCAGACGTCAGTCATACGCCAGGGTGCGATGATCTTCAGGTCAGGAGCCAGGGCTTTGATTCCAAGCTCAAAGCGAATCTGGTCATTGCCTTTGCCAGTAGCACCATGGCAGATAGCAGTGGCACCTTCTTTTCTGGCAATTTCTACCAGACGTTTCGCGATAACCGGACGAGCCATAGAGGTTCCTAAAAGATATTTGTGCTCGTAGACAGCGCCAGCTTGTACACAGGGCATAATATATTCTTCTGCAAATTCGTCTACGATATCTTCAATATAGAGTTTGGCTGCGCCGGAGAGCTTGGCGCGTTCTTCTAGGCCGTCTAATTCTTCTCCTTGCCCGCAGTCGATGCAGCAGCAGATAACTTCATAGCCAAAATTCTCTTTAAGCCAAGGGATAATAGCAGTGGTGTCAAGACCACCGGAATAGGCCAGGATTACTTTTTCTTTCATGTTTGAATTCCTCCGTCTGTAGGTATTTGTTTTAGTTTTTTAACTGCATATTACTATACAACATGTTTGCGGGGATTGCAAGTGATAAAATATACATAAATTTTAATAAAATATAAAAAAATGTTGCATAAAATGGATAAAGTATGTATAATTATGCAATCGAGAGTGGGACTTTTAACAGAATAGATTGGGGTTGCGGGGGGAAGGGTTTTGGTATATGATAGGAAACGATTATTTTTTATTAAGGAAATGAGGTAAAAGAGATGATAAAGGTTGGTATTATTGGTGCGACAGGTTATGCAGGAGCAGAGCTTGTAAGGTTGTTGCTTGGGCATAGAGAAGCCGAGATTGTATGGTATGGGTCGAGAAGCTATGTGGACGAGAGATATGCAAAGATCTATCAGAATATGTTTCAGCTGGTAGATGCAAAATGTATGGAAGATAATATGGAAGAGATGGCTTCTAAGGTGGATGTGATATTTACCGCGACCCCACAGGGGCTTTGTGCTTCGCTTTTAAATGAGGATATTTTGAAGAAAGTGAAGATTGTGGATTTAAGTGCAGACTTTCGGATTAAGGATGTAAAAGTCTATGAGAAATGGTATGGCATCGAGCATAAGGCGCCGCAGTTTATAGAAGAGGCAATATATGGACTTTGTGAGGTGAATCGGGAAGCGGTAAAAAAAGCCAGGATTGTGGCAAATCCAGGATGTTATCCAACATGTAGTTTTTTATCAGTCTATCCGCTTGTAAAGGAAGGATTGATAGAGCCGAATACATTGATTATTGATGCGAAGTCGGGAACTTCAGGAGCAGGACGGGGAGCCAAAGTGGACAATCTGTTCTGTGAGGTAAATGAAAATATTAAGGCATATGGAGTGGCAGGACATCGCCATACCCCGGAGATTGAGGAGCAGCTAAGTCTGGCAGCTAAAAAAGAGGTAGTGATTAATTTTACACCGCATCTGGTGCCAATGCAGAGAGGCATTTTGGTGACAGCGTATGCTTCTTTAACCAGAGAAGTCTCTTATGAGGAGTTAAAGGCAGTCTATGACAGATATTATCAGGATGAATATTTTGTCAGAGTGCTTGAAAAGGATGTATGCCCACAGACGCGTTGGGTGGAAGGCAGCAATTTTGTGGATGTGAACTTTAAGATTGATAAGAGAACAAATCGCGTGATTATGATGGGAGCGATGGATAATCTGGTAAAGGGAGCAGCTGGACAGGCAGTGCAGAATATGAATCTGATGTTTGGATGTGAAGAGGCAGAGGGGCTTTTGATGGCGCCTTTGTTCCCATAGGTTTTGGCTGTGGACAGGGATGAGAGGATGCAGAGTATGGATATCCGGGTGATGACAATAGCGGACTATGAGAAGGTATTTGGGCTCTGGAAGACGATTAAGGGCTTTGGAATTCGGAGTATGGACGACTCCAAAGAGGGGATTGCAAGATTTCTTAAAAGAAATCCTACGACCAGTATTACGGCTTGGGAAGGGAAACTTTTGGTGGGAGCAATTCTCTGTGGGCATGATGGGAGACGGGGGTGCCTCTATCATGTCTGTGTGCGAAAGGGATTTCGGCGTAAAGGTGTGGGAAAAGCTATGGTGGTGGCCTGTATGGAGGCTTTGCAGGCGGAGGAAATCAATAAGGTCAGTCTGATTGCATTTACCAAAAATGATATTGGAAATGCGTTCTGGAATAAGATTGGCTGGACTAAGAGAGAAGATTTAAACTATTATGATTTTACTTTGAATGAAGCAAATATTACGGCATTTATTGAGGAGGATGAAGGATGAAGGTATTATCAGGCGGCGTGACAGCTGCAAAGGGATTTGAGGCGGCATCTGTAAAAGCGCAGATTAAATATCAGAATCGAAAGGATATGGCACTGGTTTACAGCCAGGTTCCTTGTGTGGTGGCAGGAACTTTTACAACCAATGTTGTAAAGGCGGCACCAGTAAAATGGGACCAGGAAGTGGTAAAAAATTCGCCTTTTGCGCAGGCGGTGGTGGTAAATTCAGGGATTGCCAATGCCTGTACGGGGGCAGAAGGCTATGGATATTGTGAGAAGACAGCACAGGTGGCAGAGCGGCTTTTGGGGATTCCGGCTTCGGCGGTTTTAGTGGCGTCTACAGGAGTGATTGGGATGCAGCTTCCAATAGAGCGGATAGAGGCTGGTGTGGCTCTTTTGGCAGAGAGTCTTTCAGACAGCGAGGAGGCTGGCTTAGAGGCGGCCAGGGCGATTATGACAACGGATACACAGCCTAAATATGTAGCAGTTCAGGTGGAGATTGGCGGCAAGATGGTGACGGTTGGCGGGATGTGCAAGGGTTCCGGGATGATTCATCCGAACATGTGTACGATGCTTGGCTTTGTGACAACGGATGTGGCGATTACCAAAGAGATGTTACAAAAGGCACTTAGAGAAGATGTAAAAGATACTTACAATATGGTATCGGTAGATGGTGATACTTCCACTAATGATACGGTGCTTCTTTTAGCCAATGGGATGGCTGAGAATCCTCTGATAGATAAAGAGGATGAGAAGTATGTCGCTTTTAAGGAAGCACTGCATTATGTAAATACAGAGCTTGCCAAAAAGATTGCAGGAGATGGAGAAGGGGCGACTTGCCTTTTCGAGGTGAAGGTGATTGGCGCTAAGACAAAAGAAGATGCAATAACCCTTAGCAAATCGGTGATTACTTCGAGTTTGACAAAGGCAGCGATTTACGGGCATGATGCGAACTGGGGAAGGATACTGTGCGCGATGGGATATTCGGGCGTACAGTTTGACCCGGAGAAGGTGGATTTGTATTTTGAAAGTGCAGCTGGTAAGATAAAGATTATTGAAGATGGAGTTTCGACCGGATATAGTGAACAGGAGGCGACAAAGATTCTCTCAGAATCGTATGTAACGGCGATTGCAGATGTAAAGATGGGAGAAGCTTTTGCAACCGCATGGGGATGTGATTTGACACATAAATATGTGGATATTAATGCAGATTATCGAAGCTAAAAAGAATACCCATTGTTTTCTTAACGGTTTTACTTTATAATCAGATGCAGAAAACGTGATATCAAAAAGGAGAGAATGTATGAGTAAGTATGCAGGAACACAGACAGAGAAGAATCTACAGGCAGCGTTTGCAGGGGAATCACAAGCAAGAAATAAGTACACCTATTTTGCATCGGTGGCAAAGAAGGAAGGATATGAGCAGATTGCAGCGCTGTTTTTAAAGACGGCAGATAATGAGAAAGAGCACGCAAAGATGTGGTGTAAGGAACTGAGCGGGATTGGGGATACAAAGGCAAATCTGGCGGCAGCAGCAGATGGTGAGAATTACGAGTGGACAGATATGTATGCAGAGTTTGCCAAGACAGCGGAGGAAGAAGGCTTTAAAGAGTTAGCAGAAAAATTCCGTCTGGTTGCTGCGATTGAGAAGCATCATGAGGAGAGATATCGTGCACTTTTGAAAAATGTGGAGATGGCAGAGGTCTTTGCAAAAAGCGAAGTAAAGGTGTGGGAGTGCCGTAATTGCGGGCATATGGTTGTTGGTACAAATGCACCAGAGGTATGTCCTACCTGTAACCATCCGCAGAGCTATTTTGAAGTACATGCAGAAAATTATTAAGAACCAAGAAGCTGCTCTGTTTTGTGTAGGCAAAGCAGGGCAGTTTTTATATAGAGAAAGGTGGAGATATGTGTGATTAGGAAAGCAACTGATAAAGAACTTTCGCAGGTGGCAGCGATTTATCATCGGATATTAGAACAAGAAGAGAAGGGCTTGACAACAACCGGATGGATACGAGGGGTCTATCCAACAGAGGAGACCGCACGCGAGGCGATGGAGGCTGGAGAGTTATTTATATTGCTAGAAGATGACGTTGTGGCGGCAGCAGCAAAGATTAATAAAGAACAGGTGCCAGAGTATCAGAATGCGCAGTGGAACTATACAGATGTTACAGAAGAACAGGTGATGGTACTTCATACCCTTGTGGTTGACCCAAGCTTTGCAGGCAGAGGACTTGGGACGCAGTTTGTAAAGTTTTATGAGGAGTATGCAAAAGAGCAAGGGTGCTGCTGCCTGCGTATGGATACCAATGCAAGAAATACATCGGCAAGACGGCTTTATCAGCATCTGGGATTTAGAGAGGCGGGAATTGTGGACTGTACTTTTAATGGAATCGTGGGCGTGAAACTGGTATGTCTAGAGAAAATGTTGTAGGAAAAGCTATGAAAGATTTCCGGTATGTATTGCATGGCTGTCTGTCCACAAGGTGCAAGAAAGTTAAACAGCCTGATGCTTATGGGGGCAGCAAAGAGAAACGGTTGTATCTATAAACCTGTATTTCACAGTTGCAGATTTAAAAGTGATATACTATACTTAGTAAGGTTCTGTGTGATATCAGCAGACAAAGAGGAGTGAGATTATGAGAGAAGATACAGAGAAATATTTGGAAAAAGCTGCCGTCTTAGTGGAAGCACTTCCTTATATTCAGAGATTTAATCGAAAGATTATCGTTGTAAAATACGGCGGAAGTGCTATGGTGGATGAGGAGCTGAAAAAGAGTGTAATTAGTGATGTGACACTTTTAAAGCTGGTCGGTTTTAAACCGATTATTGTACATGGTGGCGGAAAAGAGATTAGTAAATGGGTTGGAAAAGTCGGGATGGAGCCGCAGTTTGTCAACGGGCTTCGCGTGACCGATGCAGATACCATGGAGATTGCAGAGATGGTTCTTGGACGGGTCAATAAAGGGTTGGTGACCATGGTACAGGAGCTAGGAGTAAAGGCAGTCGGTATCAGCGGCAAGGACGGCGGACTTTTAAAGGTGGAGAAAAAATATTCCGAAGGGCAGGACATAGGATATGTGGGTGAAATCAGTGAGGTCAATCCTAAGATACTCTATGACCTTTTGGAGAAAGACTTTCTGCCGATTGTCTGTCCTGTGGGATTAGATGAGCAGTTTGATACCTATAATATCAATGCAGACGACGCAGCATGTGCGATTGCAAAGGCAGTCAAAGCAGAAAAGCTGGCATTTTTGACAGATATTGAAGGCGTGTATCGGGATTTTAACGATAAAGATTCGCTGATATCGGAGATTAAGATTAGTGAAGCCAAAGAGCTTTTGGCAAGCGGTATGATTGGGGGCGGGATGCTTCCAAAGCTTGGAAACTGTATCGAGGCAATCGAAGCAGGAGTATCCAGAGTCCATATTATGGATGGGCGGATTAAACACAGTATTCTGTTGGAGGTGTTCTCAAACAAGGGTATTGGCACAGCGATTTTAGGAGATGCAGAGGAGAAATTTTATCATGAGTAATTCGTATATTGAAAAGGCAGAGGAGGCAATTTTACATACATATAACCGTTTTCCAGTGGTATTTGACCATGGGGAGGGCGTGCGGCTTTATGATGTGGATGGCAAGGAGTATCTGGATTTTGCAGCAGGGATTGCGGTGCAGTCTCTAGGATACCATCACAGGGAGTTTACAGAGGCGCTAAAGGAGCAGATTGAGAAGCTGACGCATATTTCCAATCTGTATTATACGGTGCCAATGATGGAGGCAGCAGAGCGTGTGATAAAGGCCAGTGGCCTTCAAAAGGTATTTTTTACGAACAGTGGAACAGAAGCCATTGAGGGGGCAATAAAGGCAGCCAAAAAATATGCATATGAGAGAGATAACTGTGCAGACCATGAGATTATCGCAATGCATCATTCGTTTCATGGACGCAGCCTAGGAGCGCTTTCTGTCACAGGTAATGAAAAATATCAGATTCCATTCAGACCGCTTCTGCCGGGGGTGCATTTTGCAGACTATAATGATTTGGAGAGTGTCAAGGCGCAGGTGAGTGAGAAGACCTGTGCGATTATTATGGAGACAATACAGGGCGAAGGCGGCATCTATCCGGCAAGTGAGGAATTTTTAAAGGGTGTGAAGGCGCTGTGTGAAGAGAAGGATATTCTGCTGATATTAGATGAGATTCAGTGCGGTATGGGCAGAACCGGACATATGTTCGCATGGCAGGAATACGGCGTAGAGCCGGATATTATGACTTGTGCAAAGGCGATTGGCTGTGGTGTGCCAGTGGGTGCATTTGTGCTTGGGAAAAAGGCAGCAGAAGGCTCCTTAAAGGCAGGAGACCATGGGACGACCTATGGCGGCAATCCGTTTGTCTGTGCTGCAGTGAATAAGGTGTTTGAGTTGTATGAAAAAGAACATATCCTAGAACATGTTCGCACTGTGGGCGCCTATCTGGAGGAGAAGCTTGACGAACTGGTAGCACAGTACGATTTTCTAAAGGAGCGTCGCGGCAAAGGGATGATGCAGGGGCTTGAAGTGACAGACAGACCAGTGGGAGAGATTGTAAAACGGGCACTAGAGCATGGTCTGGTAATTATTACCGCAGGTAGCAATGTTCTTCGCTTTGTGCCACCGCTTGTGATTACCAAAGCGGATGTAGATGAGATGATAGAGAAACTTAGAAAGAGCTTTTAGAAAGGAATGATATGGCGGCAAAATACAAAAGAGTGCTGGCGGTTCTGATTTTACTTCTTCTGGTGGCGCAGATGCTCTATATCGGCCAAAAAAACCAGCCAGAGGAGGAAGAAGAAATTGTTATCGAGCATCCACTTCTTATCTGGTATACAGACCCTGATATTCAGGCATATATGGAGGCATCGGCGGCAGAGGCTTCCGCGCGTTATCAGGTGGAGATACGCGCAGAGTTGGTCTCAGAGGTGGACTATATTGAGAATATCAACCAGGCTTCCGTAGCAGAAGAGATGGAGGGACCAGATGTATATGTGGCGTCCAGTGCGCTTTTGGAGAAGGCGACGCTCGCTGGACTGACTTCTCCAGTTACAGATGCCGGACTTTTATCGTCGTACTCAGAAAAGGCAGTGCAGGCAGTGACCTATGATGGCACAGTGGTGGCAAGGCCCTTTTATATAGAGACTTGTTTTATGCTCTATAACTGTTATTATGTAAACCCTGAAAATGTACCAGATTCCATTGACGGGATACTGACCTACGCGGAAGAATTTGAAGCGGACGAAGTGACCGAGAAGGTTGAAAATATTTTTAAATGGAATGTGGCAGATGTAATTGACAACTATATGTTTTTGGGAGCCTATACCAATCTAGGCGGTACAAGCGGGGATGACAAAAGTCAGGTGTCCTTAGATCTTTCTAAGATTGAAGAGTGTATGGCGTACTATCAAAGTCTGAATAGCTTTTTTGCTATTGATGCAGATACGGTGACTTCCGAGGAGGTGATTCAGGAATTTATCGATGGTAAGACCGTCTTTACGATAGTCAATGTGCCAATGTTAGCAGAGCTTGACCGGGCAGTAAAAGCCGGGGAATTGCCAGAGTATGTGACCGAGCGAACTGTGGTCAATGAGGCCGGGGAGGAAGAGACGGTAACCGCAGTGTATGAGCCATTTTATCGTATACAGCCGTTGCCTTCTCTGACAGACGAGCTTTGGACACGCGGATTGTCGGTGACTAATTCCGTGGTGGTCAATCCATATTCCAAAAATGTGGATGCAGCGTTTGCCTGCGCCCGCTATCTGACGAAGGAGCGCGCCGGGAAGCTCTACGAAGAATCCGGGAAATTAGCAGCCTGCCAAAGCCCTGTAAAGGCCGAAGAAGAGCCTAAGAGCATTTTTAGCTATCAATCACTCTATGACAGGCTTTTAGGCGATGATAGGGCCAGCGAGAGCGCAGAAGGGACAGAAAAATACCAGGCAGTGTACGAGGCATACGAGCAGGCAGCGGAGGTTCCAAAGATTATGGAACTGTCAAATGTATGGCTACAGCTGGAAGTGGTGTTAGCGGATATCTGGCGAGGCGCAGATGCGGGGGAGGAGTTGGCAAGATTTTCAGAGCTCTTAGACGGGCAGTTAGAAGAAAAATGAATAAAATTCCAATCATAAGGGAACAGATAGAGTGAGTATAAAACTTTCATCAGGAGGTCTTTTATGATTGGAATTTTTATTGCGCTGATTTCGGGGGCGCTTATGAGTTTGCAGGGTGTGTTTAATACGGAAGTGACCAAGCAGAGCAGTACATGGGTATCAGCCTCTTGGGTGCAGTTTTCGGCTCTTATAACATGTCTTTTGATATGGGCGGTATTTGACAGAAGCAGTTTTATGGGGCTTTTAAAAGTGAATCCAAAGTATATGATGCTTGGGGGTGTGTTTGGGGCATTTATTACGTATACGGTGATTCAGAGTATGTCAGCACTTGGGCCAGCAAAAGCAACGATGCTGATAGTGATTGCACAGCTTACCATATCGTGGGGTGTGGAGCTTATGGGGATGTTTGGCGTAGAGAAAGGGGATTTTTCACTTCGGAAACTTTTGGGGCTTTTGGTAGCGGTTGCCGGCGTGGTGATATTTGAGTGGGAGTGACAGAACTGTTGCAGGGATTATTTTTAAGAAAAGTTAAGAAGATGGGGGTTGTGTTTCTTCTAGAAGTCCGTTACAATGAAGAAAGGATATAGGGGCTTTTCTTTGGAAGAGGAGAAAAGCATGAGGTTTTGTAAGATTATACTTATAGCTGTATGTTGTAGCTGTGTAAGTCTAGTGGGATGCAGCACATCATTTTGCGGATTTCGGGGCACAGAAGGAGAATTGATGTTCTCTTGCGAGGAGGTTTTGCCAGAGGATGTGCCAAGTCAACAAAATCATGAAGAGGATACCATAGAGACCAAGAAACTGCCAGAAGAAGAGAAAAGTTCTGAGGAGGAGACATCCAAAGAAACAGAGCTTTCTCTTGACAGCCGGGTGGATTTAAACACAGCAACCGTGGAGGAGTTAGTAACATTAAAAGGGATTGGAGAGAGCCGTGCAAAGGCGATTGTGGAGTATCGCATGCAACAAGGGCCATTTACCTGTATCGAAGATTTGATGCAGGTGACAGGGATTAAGGAAGGCGTATTTTCAAAAATCAAGGATCAGATTGTAGTTCGTTGAGGTGGATGATGGGACAGAAGGTTTTAGTGGTGGATGATGAAAAATTAATTGTGAAGGGGATTCGGTTTAGCCTAGAGCAGGATGGGATGGAAGTGGACTGCGCGTATGATGGGGAAGAAGCCCTTGCGATGATTCGGGAGAAGGAGTACGATATTATTCTTCTCGATGTGATGTTGCCAAAACTTACAGGCTTTGAGGTATGCCAGCAAGTCAGAGAGTTTTCAAGTGTTCCCGTGGTGATGCTGACGGCGAAAGGCGATGATATGGATAAGATTTTAGGGCTTGACTACGGGGCAGATGACTATATTACAAAACCCTTTAATATTTTAGAAGTAAAGGCCAGAATTAAGGCGATTATGCGCAGAACCCGCAAGAAGGTGGCAGAGAAGGAGCCAAGGAAAGTGGTGGATAAAGGAGAGCTTCACCTTGACTGCGAGAGCCGCCGGTTAAATATTGGCGGACGGGAGATTAACTTGACAGCAAAGGAGTTTGACTTGTTAGAGCTGATGGCGCTAAATCCCAATAAGGTATACAGCAGAGACCATCTGTTAAATGCAGTCTGGGGATACGATTATCCTGGAGATGTGCGGACAGTGGATGTACATATCCGAAGGCTTCGTGAGAAGATTGAACAGAATCCAAGCGAACCAAAGTATGTACATACAAAATGGGGCGTAGGGTACTACTTTAAT
Source organism: Lachnospiraceae bacterium (assembly GCA_910575445.1). Classification (GTDB taxonomy): domain Bacteria; phylum Bacillota; class Clostridia; order Lachnospirales; family Lachnospiraceae; genus Hominiventricola. The sequence continues at coordinate 132,844 of CAJTFW010000001.1, forward strand.
GTTTAAGAGAGCGAAAGAATTGAAGTTTTTGCCAAATAACCGGTTTTTAAGAAGTATGAATTTCCGGTTTATGGTGTTTTTATTTCTGATAGGAACCGTTCCGTTGTTTGTATTTTCGGGAGCGGTTCTGTCTGCCTATAAGAGCCAGGCGGTGACAAGGCTTGGCAACGATGTAAGCAATCAGTGTCAGATATTGGCGACGCAGATTGGAAGCACAGGGTATCTTGACCGGGTGGGCAATGAGACGCTCGCCGGAGAGCTGATGCAGATGGCGACGCTAAATGACGGGCGAATTATCATTATCGACCAGGACCTTCAGATTGTAGAGGATACGTATGAGCTGGAAAAAGGGCGGACGATGGTGGCAGAAGAAGTGATTCGCTGCTTTAAGGGAGAGAGCACAGGGCGCAATATCAGCGGGCGCTTTATTGAGATGACCGTTCCGATTGTGGCAGGCGGCGAGGAGAATAAGACGATTATTGGCGTGATTTTGGCCAGTGCATCGACAGACAGTATTACAGCCCGCCTAGAGGAGCTGTGGAGGGCAACCGAGACATGGCTGGTCGCAATCGCTATCTGTGTATTTGCCCTTTCGATTCTTCTGTCTAATTGGCTGGTGCGGCCTCTTAGGCATATGAACCAGTCGATAGGAGGGCTTGTAGAAGGCTCGCTAGATGGCGATTTGGATATTCATGACTGTACAGAGACAGAAGTGATATCCAATACCTTTAACAGCCTTTTGGCTAAGCTTCGTCTGATGGAGGAATCCAGACAGGAATTTGTCTCAAATGTCTCACATGAATTAAAGACGCCGCTTGCCTCTATGAAGGTATTAGCGGATTCTCTTTTGATGCAAGAAGGTGCGCCGGTGGAGCTGTACCAGGAGTTTATGCAGGATATTGCAGATGAGATTGACAGGGAAAATTCGATTATCTCAGACCTTTTGACCTTGGTTAAGACTGACCGTAAGACAACCGAACTCAATGTGACACCAACCGATATCAATGAATTTTTGGAACTGATTTTAAAAAGGCTTCGTCCGATTGCAGCGACCAACAATATCGAACTTGTGTTCGAAAGCAACCGCAGTGTCAATGCGGAGATTGACCCGACAAGGCTTTCCCTTGCCTTTTCCAATCTGGTGGAAAATGCAGTCAAATACAACCATGAAAATGGTTGGGTTCGGGTAACACTCGATGCAGACCATAAGTTTTTCTATGTCAAAGTCAGTGATTCTGGGATTGGAATTCCAGAAGAATCCATAGATTATATCTTTGAGCGTTTCTACCGGGTGGACAAATCACATTCCAGAGAGATTGGCGGCACCGGACTTGGGCTTGCAATTACAAGGAGTGCTGTAGTGGCACATAGAGGGGCGATTCGGGTACAGAGTTCGTTGGAAGAGGGCACTGTATTTACTGTGAGGATTCCAATTCGCTATATTGCGTAGGAGTATAAATATGAAAAAATGGATACCATGCCTGTATCTTATGCTTGTCTTGCTGTTGCTGGCTGGCTGTGGCGCCCAAAATGAAGAAGAGGAGAGTGGCTATCAGATTTGGTATATGAACCAAAACGAGACCAAGCTATATTACGAGTATAAGGAGTTACAGGCAAAGAACACCGAAGGACTTTTAAAGGAAGCTTTAGAAGTTCTAAAGGAGCAGCCTTCAGATGAGAACCATAAACCCGTGCTTCCTGAGACTGTTCGTGTAGCAGATTATGAGATTCAGCACAATCAGCTCTATCTGAATTTTTCTGTAGAGTACCTAGAGATGCCAAAGCTCTATGAGGTACTGTGCAGGGCAGCTCTTGTGCGTACACTCTGTCAGCTTCCAGAGATTGAATATGTGGGTTTTCGCGTGGATGGTAAGCCGCTTCAGGACCTTCAGGGAAAGCCCTATGGACTTATGAATGAAGAACAGTTTATCGAAAATGCCGGTGAGGAAATCAACGCCTATAAAACGGCGGATTTGACGCTGTATTATACCAATCAGGCAGGAGATAAGCTTGTAACACAAAGAGTTGCCAAAGAGTACAACAGCAATATTTCCCTTGAGAGACTGATTGTGGAGCAACTGATTGCCGGGCCGCCTTTTGAAGGGGTGTATCCGACGATACCAAGTACCACCAAAGTGGTCAGTACTGCAGTGCGGGATGGAATATGTTATGTAAACCTGGACGAAGGCTTTTTGGCGACTGGCTACAACGTAACTGAGAGTATCCCTATCTATTCCATTGTCAATTCCCTGATTGAAAATACCGATGTACAGAAAGTGCAGATTAGTATTAATGGAGAGACCAATAGAATCTTTCGGGAGAGTATCAGCTTTGATACCGTGTTTATGAAAAATAAGGAGTTGGTGGAATGAGACAAAGACCGCTGGCCCTCTTTGCGCTTCTGGTCTTTGGAATTCTCTGGCTTTTGCCTGTAAGGCTCTTTTATGAGCCCTTGCAGGTATCAGAGAAATGCGAAGTACAGGTAAGAGGGCGCGTAACAAGGCGCATACAAAAAGAAGACAAGACACAACTCTATCTAAGAGATTGTCAGATTCAACATGGAGAAGAAGCATTTAAGACCAGATATCTTCTCGCTTATCTAGAGACAACTGCGGAGTATCCCGTAGGATGTTATCTGTCCTTATCAGGAACCATTTATCCAATCGAAGAACCGACAAATCCGGGACAATTTAATAGTAAACTTTATTATCAGGGAAAAAAGATTGCCTATACACTCTACGCTGACAGAAGCGTTGTATTGTCAGAGCAGGTATCTCCTGTCCTAGAGGGACTTCTTCGGTGGAAAGAAAGGCTGATGCAGGTGTATGAGAAGGTATTAGATGAAAAGGACAGTGCACTTTTAAAGGCGATGGTGCTTGGGGCAAAGGAGGAGCTTGATGCAGAGATAAAAGAGCTTTATCAGAGAAATGGCATCTCACATCTGTTAGCTATCTCTGGTCTGCATATCTCGCTGGTGGGGATGGGGCTTTATCGACTGCTTCGAAGGATAAGTGGATCCTGTCTTGCTTCGGGGATACTGTCAATTCTCTTTTTGAGTTGTTATGGATGGGTGAGCGGAGCCTCTGTATCAGCGGTTCGTGCAGTGCTTATGTGTGTACTTTCTATTGTTGCAGACCTGATTGGCAGAACCTATGATATGCTTACAGCTCTTGCAGCAGCAGCGCTGATACTGATGTTTACCAATCCTTTAAGCGTAAGACAGAGTGCCTTTTTGCTTTCCTTTGGAGCAGTGCTTGGGATTGCACTTTTGCAGCCTGTCTGTCAACTGTATCTTTCAAAACCTAAAAAGCTGTTGCAGTCATTATCTATTAGCTTTTCGGTACTGTTTCTTACTTTTCCATTATTATTGTGTTTCTTTTATGAATACCCCTTATATTCTACAATTTTAAATCTGCTGGTGATTCCAATGATGAGTATCTTGATGGTCTGCGGGATACTGTGTGGTCTGTCAGGGCTTTTTAATTTGTGGATAGCACGTATCTTTGCATTTCCATGTCATCTGATACTTGCACTGTATGAGTGGACAGGAAAGAAATGCCTAAATCTTCCAGGAGCAGTGCTTTTAATTGGCCAGCCAGATACCTGGAAAATATTGTTGTATTATACTGTGCTGTCAGTTGCTCTAATTTTTTTCTACAGAGAAAAGAGAAAGAAAAAATATTGGAGAAAAAAAGAGCCTTTTTGTCCGGGAAAGCTTGTGCTGATAGGAAATCTGGGGATGATGTTTTTGTGCGTACTTGTTTTATGTCTGCGTGTGGACAGAGGTCTTAGCATTACAATGTTAGATGTGGGACAAGGAGATGGTGTGTTTTTTCGCTTGCCTTCGGGGATTACTTGTCTGTATGATGGGGGCAGCAGCAATGTAAAAGGAGTGGGAGAACGAAGGATTCTACCATTTTTACAGGCAGAAGGCGTAAAAAGATTGGACTATATTTTCATCTCTCATATGGACCAGGACCATATAAGCGGGTTAAAGGAGCTGATAGAGGAGAGCCAAAATAATGGAAAAATCTCGATTGGACATGGCGTGCTTCCAGACCTTATGGAGCAGGATGAGAACTATCAGGAGATGAAAGCACTTTTTACGAAGGCAAAAATTCCTGTCTTATCTATGGGTAGCGGGGATATTTTAGGAAAGGATGCGTTTTCTTTTACTTGTCTGTGGCCAGAGAAAGGAGAGCGGTCAGAGGACCGCAACGACTTGTCGCTGGTACTGTTGGCAGAATATGGAGAATTTCAGATGTTGCTAACCGGCGATATTGGAAAAGAGACCGAACAAAAGCTGCTTCGCTTAAAAACACTTTCGCAGGTGGAGATATTAAAGATTGCCCATCATGGCTCTCGACATTCTTCGACTGAAGGGTTTCTAAAAAAAGTACGACCGATGCTTAGCCTTATCTCATGCAGCGCCACAAACAGATATGGACATCCAGGGGAGGAGACGCTTCTTAGGCTTAGAGAGATTGGAAGTCAGGTGCTGATAACTAAGGATTGCGGAGCGATTCGGGTGTGGACAGATGGGAAGAAAGTACGGGTGAAGACGATGCTTTAGGTTGAAATATAAATTGAAATTCATATTTTGTGGTATAAGTGACGCTAGGACGGGAGGGGCATAGGTTCCTTCCAGACCCCGCTCTCGCTTAATGAACGCCTATAGCGGTACTAAATTCGCGACTGCGCGTTCCGCTTGCGCTCATTAAGTGCCGATGGCGTCCAATGGGTCTTTCAGGAACCTATGCCCCTCCCGCCCTGGCTGACTATGGCCAGCCATAAGATATAAGACACTATCATGTAATACTGTGTAGGCATATGGGTGAAGTGTTTCGCCTGCTACGTACGTATCGAAGCTAAGAAACAGCCCGACATGGTCTGCTAGATGTTCCTGCAAGACCCATTGGACGCCATCGGCACTTAGCGAGCGCAAGCGGTTACGCGCAGTCGCGAGCTTAGTACCGCTATAGGCGTTCATTAAGCGCGAGCGGGGTCTGGAAGGAACATCTAGCAGACCGTGGCGAGCGTCCCTTGCATCAAAAACATTTTCAAGTATACAATCCTATAAGTTTCGTGTAAAATAAAAATAAACAGGCGAAGTATAACATTATATGATGAAAAAAAGATTACACGTACGCGCGAGAAGCGTATTCGCCAAGAAGAACGAGAAAAAGGAATTCAAATAGAATATGGAATTGAGGAAAAATCATGAAGATGTTGCTAGAAGATATCAAAAATGGACACTTTAAAAATGTATATCTATTGACAGGAGAAGAAGTATATCTGCGCAGTCAGTATCGGAAAAAACTGCGGGAGGCATTATTAGACCCGGAAGATACAATGAATGGAGCGGTGTTTGAGGGGAAGGGAATCTCGCCTGGGGAAGTGATTGATTTGGCAGAGACGATGCCTTTTTTTGCAGAACGCAGAGTGATTGAGATATTGGACAGCGGATTTTTTAAACATGCTTCTTTGGAACTTTCGGATTATATCACCAGGATTCCACAGAGTACTTGTATAATTTTTAACGAAGCAGAAGTGGATAAAAGAGGAAAACTCTATAAGGCAGTGAAAAAGGTCGGCAGAGTGGTGGAGTTTAAGCGTCAAGATGAGAAGACGCTGGCGCGGTGGGTGCTTGGAATCTTAAAGAGAGAGGGGAAAAGTATCAAAGAGGGGACACTGTATGTCTTTTTGGGGCGTACAGGGTCTGATATGGAACATATCTCCAAGGAGCTTGAGAAGCTTGTCTGTTATACGATGGGGCGTAAGGAGATTTCCGATGAGGATGTGGAGATGGTCTGTATAGACCGGGCAGAGAATCGTATCTTTGATATGGTACAGGCGATTACAGAACAGAATCAGAAGAAGGCACTAGAACTCTATACGGATTTGCTGGCGATGAAGGAGCCGCCAATGCGGATTTTATATCTGATTACCAGGCAGTTTCATCAGCTGATGATGTTAAAAAGTTTGGCGGGCAGAATATCGGACCGCACAGAGCTTGCCAAGATGGCGGGGATTCCTCCTTTTGCACTTGGAAAATACCAGACACTTTGTAAACGCTTTACAAAGGAGCAGCTTCGGGGCGCAGTGGAAGACTGCGTGGAGACAGAGGAGCGGGTGAAGACAGGACAGATGGGAGAGCAGCTGAGTGTGGAGCTTTTGATTGTAAAATATAGCACAACAGAGCAGAAAGTAATATAGATATAGATAAAAAAAGCGACTGGTATGACGGAACCAGTCGTTTTTTATATGTCTATAAAATATTAAGCCATGGTGTTGACTGCTTTTTGCAGACGGGAAATCTTTCTGGAAGTGGTGTTCTTATGATAAACACCTTTGGAAGTTGCTTTATCCATGGTAGAGATGGCAGCTTTTAATGCTGCTCTTGCAGCTTCCTGGTCTTTGGATTCGATAGCCGTATAGACTTTTTTAATCATGGTCTTAACTTCGGATTTGATTGCTTTGTTTCTTGCGGTTCTGGTCTGGGTTACCAGAATTCTTTTCTTTGCAGATTTAATGTTTGCCAATTTGTGCACCTCCAATATGCTCGGTATTGTTACTTTTTCATTTTTAGGGAGTGCTTCATGAAAGCGAGACACGGAAATGCTTTGCATGGAAACACACGAATATATTTTAGTAGAAAGAGATAAATGTGTCAATACATAAATTTATAAAATTTTGAAAAAATATGTGTAGAAAAGCGGCATTTGCTGTAAAGAACGCTGCCAGATACTAGGAAAATAAGAACGTATCAGGAGAAAAGGTCTAAGCGTGACAACAGAAGGAGGTTATTGGTTATGATAGAGAGAATGAGAGTGCGGACAGACCTTGCGCTAGAGGCGAAGGAGAGCTTTGAAGGGAGCGATACAGAAGTTCATGGGGTGATTGTGGAGGAGGAGTACGATGAAAAGAGGGATATCCGGCTGACCAGGGTGCAGATTGTGTCGGAGCGGGGCGCTAGGGAGATGGGAAAGCCGATGGGAAATTATCTGACACTAGAAGCACCAGGGATGGCAGCACCAGATGAAGATTATCACAGGGAAATATCAAAGGCATTGGCTTTTTATCTTAGAGAGCTTATGGGAGAGGAGAAGGAGCGTTCCATATTGGTTGCAGGGCTTGGAAACCGGGATGTAACACCAGATGCACTAGGGCCTAAGACGGTGTCAAATCTGCTGATTACAAGGCATCTGATTAAAGAGTATGGAAAAAAAGTGATGGGAACGGAGAAGGTAAATATGGTAAGTGGAATTGTGCCAGGCGTGATGGCACAGACGGGGATGGAGACTTCGGAGATTATTCGGGGGATTGTAGAACAGACGGGACCAGACCTTTTGATTGTGATTGATGCGTTGGCGGCAAGAAGCACCAAAAGGCTTAGCAGGACGATTCAGTTGACAGATACCGGAATTCAGCCAGGGTCTGGTGTTGGAAATCATAGAAATTGTCTGACAGAAGAAAGTCTTGGGATTCCGGTGATTGCGATTGGCGTGCCTACCGTCGTGGAGGCAGCGGCGATTATCTATGATTCCGAGGGGAATTGTGAGAAGATGCCACCACATCTAAACGGGATGTTTGTTACACCAAAAAATATTGATGAGACAATTAAACAGCTGAGTTTTACGCTTTCTGAGGCTTTGAACATGGCTTTTGAGATAGCAGGGGAAGCATAGGATGCCAGGTTTTTCCATATAATTAAGAAGCACGTCTTAAGGGGGGATGGCTCTGATTCGTTTGACAAAATTATGGGATAGAGTATTGTGGCTCTTTTTTTTCTGTGCCGGATTTTATATTGTATTTACCGGGGGACAAAGGTTTTGGGCTGGAGATATTACAGAACTGATAAGTGATGGAAAGATAACGATGCAGCGCGTATGCCAAAGAGAGTTTGCGCGCTGCCTGTATCCGGGGCTTTTTCTGGAATATGAGGAGGACAGCGAGCCGGACTCATTGGCGGATTGGTACATACAAAGAGTGCTGACGATGCACCCACTCTATAAATTGCAGCATGGCGCAGAACAGCTTACCGCTATGGAAAATGCAGCAACGTATGAGATGCTGATTAGCGGAGGTGTACATGATGAAAATGAAGTGGATGAAAATGGGCAGGAATATGATATGGAAGCGCTTGCACAACAGGAAAATGAAAAAGTTATTGAGCAGAAGACAGAAGAAGAACAACAGAAAGTAGAAGAAGCCATGGCAGAAGAAGAAAATAAAGAAGTGGCAGAAAAGACAGAGACAACCGTTTCAGAAGCCACACCGGCAGGAACTATCTATAATTTAGAGGAGCTGTCGGATTTTGAATATTTATTTGGCAATTTTTACACGATGGATAAGACAACAACCATCAGCCCGCAGGACTTAAATGCAGAGGTGCTGTTAAGCAAGGATATGAGCATTGATAAAGAGGTGGACGGGCCGCAGATATTAATTTATCACACCCATTCACAAGAAGGTTTTGTAGACTCTGTTCCAGGCGACAATTCCACGACGATTGTAGGAGTCGGCGCATACTTAGCGCAGCTTTTAGAAGAAAAAGGCTATCAGGTTATGCATGTTACAAGCGTCTATGACTTGGTAGATGGAAAGTTAGACAGAAATGAAGCGTACAGTAAAGCTTCTGAGGAGATTAGTGCGATTTTAGCAGAAAATCCTTCCATACAGTCTGTGATTGACTTACATAGAGACGGCGTCAAAGAAGGAACCCACCTTGTAACCGAGATTAATGGAAAACCTACCGCGCGGTTTATGTTCTTTAACGGGCTAAGCCGGACCAAGAAAAATGGAGCGATTGACTATCTGTATAATCCATATATTGAGGATAATCTGGCACTTACTTTGCAGCTTAAATTGATGAGTGAACAATACTATCCAGGGCTTGCAAGAAATATCTACCTTAGAAGTCTGCGCTATAATCTGCATCTGTCGGACAAAGCATTGCTGATAGAAGCAGGAGCACAGACAAATACTCTGGAAGAGATGATGAATACCATGGAACCCTTGGCAGATATACTGGATAAAGTATTTGATTCATAAATACCCCCGGCTCTTTTCATTTGCATCAAAAAACCTTGTGCCAAGAGAAAAACTATTGTAAAATATAAAAAATAATTAAGGACTAAAGTATGATAATTTTTTAACAATAACACCGGAGGACCCTACATGGCATCAATAGACCAAAACAAAATCCGTAATTTTTGCATCGTAGCTCATATCGACCATGGCAAATCAACCCTTGCCGACCGTATTATAGAAAAAACAGGCCTTCTTACCAGCCGTGAGATGCAGTCGCAAGTCTTAGATAATATGGACCTAGAACGCGAACGCGGCATCACCATCAAGGCCCAGACCGTCCGTACCATATACCGCGCAAAAGACGGCGAAGAATATATCTTTAATCTTATCGACACACCTGGCCATGTAGATTTCAACTATGAAGTCTCCCGAAGCCTTGCAGCCTGCGACGGCGCAATCCTGGTCGTAGATGCTGCCCAGGGCATTGAAGCCCAGACGTTAGCGAATGTCTATCTGGCACTAGACCACAACTTAGACGTTATGCCGGTTATCAATAAAATCGACCTTCCAAGTGCCGAGCCAGAGCGTGTGATTGATGAGATTGAAGATGTTATTGGCATTGAAGCCCAGGACGCTCCTCTAATCTCCGCCAAGACCGGCCAAAATGTGGACGAGGTCTTAGAAAAAATCGTAGAGAAGATACCAGCTCCCACGGGAGACCCCAAAGCTCCATTACAGGCGCTTATCTTTGATTCCGTATATGACCCTTATAAAGGCGTTATCATCTTCTGCCGCATCAAAGAAGGCACCGTTATGAAGGGCACCCCTATCCGTATGATGGCAACAGGAGCGGAAGCAGATGTAGTGGAAGTCGGCTATTTTGGAGCAGGGCAGTTTATTCCCTGTGAGGAGTTAAGTGCCGGGATGGTCGGCTATATCACCGGCAGTATTAAAAATGTCAAAGACACCCGCGTAGGCGATACGATAACAAGCCGTTCTAACCCCTGCGCCAGTCCCCTGCCAGGCTATAAAAAAGTACAGTCTATGGTATACTGTGGACTCTATCCCGCAGACGGCGCCAAATATCCAGACCTTCGGGATGCCTTAGAGAAACTTCAGCTAAATGATGCAGCACTTCAGTTTGAGCCGGAGACTTCGATTGCGCTAGGCTTTGGTTTTCGCTGCGGATTTTTAGGGCTTTTACATCTGGAGATTATTCAGGAACGCCTTGAAAGGGAATATAACCTTGACCTGGTGACAACGGCGCCAGGCGTTATCTACCGCGTGCATAAGACTAGTGGAGATGTGATTGAGCTTACCAATCCTTCCAACCTGCCAGACCCATCGGAGATTGATTTTATGGAAGAACCGATGGTAAGTGCAGAGATTATGGTGACTACCGAGTTTATCGGCTCAATTATGGACCTTTGCCAGGAGAGACGGGGCATCTATCAGGGGATGGAGTATATGGAGGAGACACGTGCGCTGCTAAAATATGAACTCCCGTTAAATGAGATTATCTATGACTTTTTTGACGCACTAAAATCGCGTTCCAGAGGGTATGCTTCGTTTGACTATGAATTTAAAGGGTATGTACAGTCAGAACTGGTAAAACTGGATATTTTGATTAACAGAGAAGAAGTGGATGCATTGTCCTTTATCGTACATGGAGCTTCGGCGTATGAGCGAGGAAGGAAGATGTGTGAGAAATTAAAAGATGAGATTCCAAGGCATCTGTTTGAGATTCCGATTCAGGCAGCAGTTGGCGGGAAAATTATCGCCAGAGAGACCGTAAAGGCGATGCGAAAAGATGTATTAGCCAAATGCTATGGAGGAGATATTACAAGAAAGCGGAAGCTTTTAGAGAAGCAAAAAGAAGGAAAGAAGAGAATGCGCCAGGTGGGAAATGTAGAGATTCCACAGAAAGCATTTATGAGTGTGTTAAAGCTAGATGATAAATAAAAAGAAAAAGGAGTTAGAGATTTATCTTCATATTCCATTTTGCGTAAGGAAATGTGGGTATTGTGACTTCTTGTCATTTGCGGCGGGGGTGGAAGTTAGAGAAAGGTATGTAGAGAGGCTGCTTGAGGAGATAAAGCAGTCTAGAGAGTTAGGACAAAGATATAAGGTGGCGACGGTTTTTATCGGTGGAGGAACGCCAAGCATCTTAGAAGGAGAATGGATTGCCCGGATTTTGAAGCAAATTCAGGCGGTGTTTTCTCTTCAGGAGGATGCAGAGATTACAATAGAAGCGAATCCAGGAACCGTGAACAGGGAGAAATTGGGGATATATAGAGCGGCAGGTATTAATCGAATAAGCTTTGGGCTTCAGTCAACAGAGGATAAGGAGCTGAAAAGACTGGGAAGGATTCATACTTACCAGGAGTTTTTGGAAAGCTTTGAGATGGCCAGAGAGGCGGGATTTCAAAATATCAATGTAGATTTGATGTCAGCGCTTCCGGGGCAGACACTAGAGAGCTGGTGTAAGACGCTTGAGAGAATAACAAAGCTTTCGCCAGAACATATATCCGCGTATAGCCTGATACTTGAAGAAGGGACAGATTTTTACAGAAAGTATCAGGGGCATCAGGAATATCTGCCATCAGAGGAGGAAGAACGCCTGATGTATGAGTGCACCGGGGAGATATTGTCAAGATGGGGATATCAGCAATATGAGATATCGAACTATGCAAGAGAAGGATATAGGTGCCGGCATAATCTGGGGTACTGGGAGCGGGCGGAATATAAAGGGTATGGACTTGGAGCTGCTTCTCTTTTAGAGAATATCAGGATGACAAACCAGACAGATATAAAGGAATATCTAAGAGGAAATTATGCAAAAAGTGAGGAGCATTTGACAGAAGAAGCCATCCGGGAGGAATATTTTTTCCTGGGGCTTCGAAAGACAGAGGGAGTAGAGATAGGCATCTATCAGGAGCATTATCAGGAATTGCTTTACAAGTTGCAAATGCAACAGCTTTTGGCAGAAAAAGATGGTAGAATATATTTGACAAAGAGAGGGATTGATGTCAGCAATTATGTATTTGCACAGTTTATCGACGGATAAAGCTTAAAAAGGGGGTTGCGATGAGCGAATTAGATTTTTTAAGAGAACAGAAAGTAGAGGAAAAGCTGCTTTTGATGGTGGAAGAATTTCGGGAAAGGTATCCGGTAGAAGGACAGGTAAGCAACCGGATTACAAAGCCATCGATTCCATTTTTTGGAAGAGAGATTTTAGAGATGTCAATCGCAGCACTTTTGCAGGGGGCAAATCTATTGCTAAGTGGGGCTAAAGCTACCGGAAAAAATATCTTGGCAGAGAATCTGGCCTGGATATTTGGCAGACCTTCTTATAATATATCATTTAATGTCAACACCGACAGCAGTTCTTTGATTGGCACGGATACCTTTCGGGATAATGAGGTGACACTTCGCAAAGGAAGTGTCTATCGATGTGCAGAAGAAGGGGGATTTGGCATCTTTGATGAGATTAATATGGCCAAAAATGATGCAGCCAGTGTGTTGCATGCGACGTTAGACCATCGAAGGATGATTGATGTGCCTGGATATGACCGGATTGATTTGCATCCTGCAGTTCGCTTTATCGGGACAATGAACTATGGCTATGCCGGAACAAAGGAGCTAAATGAGGCATTGGTGTCTCGTTTTCTGGTGATTGATATGCCGGCGCTGACAGAGGAAAATCTAAAGCGGATTGTAAGATATGATTATCCTAAGATAAAGGATGAGGCACTAGATGCATTTGCCGGACTCTTTTTAGACTTACAGATAAAGGCGCAAAATGGCGAGATTTCCACCAAGGCTGTGGACCTTCGGGGACTTTTGGCAGCGCTTGGTTCTGTGCAGATTGGTCTAAAGCCTTATCAGGCAGTGCAGATGGGGATTACCAACAAGGCATTTGACTTGTTTGAGCGGGAGATTGTATCAGATATGGTGATGACACGGATTCCAGAGGAATGGACAAAGGAACAGGTGTTTTGATGCACAGAGCAGAGGAAGGTTATACAGAGCAGGAATATCAGTATGAGTTAGAGAACCGTATGCGCAATTTGCTCTGGACCGTAAGCGGAGACTATGAGTTGGATGCAGAGCTTGATACGGCATCTTTTGCACGCTCTAAATATATATCTCTCTATGATGCAGTCAAACAGGGTGCTTTTGCAAGGTATTTTTCCAGGGATGATTTTGGGATGTATCTGGTAAAAAAGTTGTATCTAGGAGCGGAGGAGTCAGCGCTTATGACACTTGCACAGATGTGTGTGGACCAGGCGGTGATTAAGAAGGTGACCAGTGAGCGAAAAGGGGTTGCTACGCTTCGCAGGAAGGCTTTTGAAGATATTTTAGAGCGGGACTTTGACCGTCTAGCAGGAGGCAGACATCTGATAGGGCGGATAAAGATTGCGATGCTGCAAGAAGGGATTGACGGAAAATATCTCGCAGAGAAGCGCGTAAGAGAGCAGGTAGAGAAGCTTTTTTCCATACAGGATATGTCAGACACCATGGAAGTGATAGAGAAGGTGGATGAGTTTTACAATCAACTTGTTGATACCAGCTTTGAAAAGGAGCATGGAGACCTTCAGAAAGTACTTTCTGTTGGAGCTGAAGATTTGAAAGCATTTGACTGGCAGGATTTCTTAAATGAGACGGCGATGGAGGCTTCTATGGAGGAGTTGATTAGCCAGGCCAACAGTGGACTGCTGCCAGAAGAAGATGCCGAGGAGCGAAGAAGAGCAGGGCAGATTCTGATAAATGAAGAAGCAGCTCAGAAGATGTATTCTTATATTGAACTGCACTATGGCAAATCATATCTAAGCGAGCTAGAGCAAGAGCGGCAGAACCGCCGGATTTGCCGTGGTGTCCATGCAGATTGTAAACTGTATTTTACAGACGGGATTATCCATAACTGTGTAAGAGAAAACAATACCTATGTGATTGCCCGAAGGACCTGGGAGATGAACCAGAGATTCTACAGACAGAATCTTCGGGTGGCAAGACATAATATTGCAGCCCTTGGAGATATTCTAAAGCGCTCCTTGCAGGCCAGAAACGAATCTGAACAGCTTCCATCCTCTTTTGGTACGATTGTCCCTGTAAAGCTCTGGAAAGTGGGCAGAAGCGAGGATAATAAGCTGTTTATCCGAAAGTTTCAGCAGCATAATTCAGATTATGTCGTAGATGTTCTTATTGATGCCAGCGGTTCTCAAAGAGCACGTCAACATATGGTGGCGCTGCAGGGATATATTCTCTCAGCAGCGCTTTCAAGAGCCGGGATACCACATCGGGTTATGGGATTTTGTACTTTTTGGGATTATACGGTGCTTCGGCGATTTCGGGAATATGATGAAGATAAAGAAGCAGACTGGCGTCTGATGGAATTTACTTCTTCTTCCAATAACCGGGACGGGCTGGCACTTCGGGCAGCAGCAGATGGCCTGTTAAACCGCAGCGAAGACAATAAGGTATTGATAGTCCTAAGTGATGGCCGCCCTAATGATTTAGTAGTCAACCGCCCCAATGTCAGAAATCCAGCGGTCTATACCGGAGAATATGCGGTAAAAGACACTGCTTCTGAAGTCCGAAAACTTCGAAGCCAGGGGATTGCAGTGCTTGGCGTATTTGCTGGCGAAGAGGAAGATTTGATGGCAGAACGGCGTATCTTTGGTAAAGATTTTGCATATATTCGGGATATTTCCACCTTTGCACATGTGGTAGGCAGATATTTGAAAAAACAGATTGATAATATGGATTAGGAGGCAGAAAATGGGGAAAGAATATGAAGTAGTGCATGAAATCTTTAATTCATGCTCCAATAACCAGATGAGGGATGTATATATTGAGGAATTAGAGATTGAGGATTTGGAAACTTATATCCGTACAAAACACAAAGACAAAAAATTAAAAATAGAGCGGGAAGACCTAGAAGATGGCACGGTGATTTATCACTTAAATACATCCGGGATGCTGCAGAGGTATACGTTCACAGAACTATAAGGAGACAACATGGCAAAGGTGACAGTAACAGACAAAAAGCTGGTATACAGAAAATATATAAGAACCTGCGAACTTCCCATAGAGAACTTGGTGTGGGCTTATCTGCAACAAGAAGATGTCTCAGCCAAGATGTGCTGTGGCAGCTTTCATGCAGAGATTGGCAGAGTGGTTGTAGTGGAGAGAGACGGAAAAAAAGAAGTCTTTCAATTTGAAAGTATGCAAGAAGCAAGAGAGTTACTGGAACAGTTAATCAAAGAAAATCCAGAGATACAAGTAGGCTATACAAAAGAAAATCGCGAAAGATTCGGGGCTTAGAGGCCCCGTTTCTTTGTCTGAAAACAGGGTAAAACACCAAAAATAAAAGACCTTCGCACTAGCGAAAGCCTGATTTTTCGAGGGAGTGGGAGGCCCTTTCGGGGTCTCCCAAGTGTTATGAATGAAATACGGATATGTTAGTTTTATCATGATTTGAGATTGTTCTTTACCGCTGGAAACAGATTGTTTTTGGCGGTTTTTTTGTGTCACTGTTTTTATCGTTGTTTGTCATTGTTATTTGGGTTGGGGTAAATTGTGGGGTAAAATTCTACAAATAATTATTCATCCTCAAAAACTTGTAGATGTGGACGTCTGTTTATCGGAATACTGTATTCAAACATTTCCTGATATTCCCGAAAAGGTTTTTCTATGCTGCATCGAAAATGATAATCTATATCATCAATCATTTTATAAAAATCAGTCATAAGAATGGGGGGAGAGAATCTTTTGTTTTTAATATCGTATAAAAAGAATATTCGAGCACGTTCGTAATTTACATGATGTAAAGATATAGATTCCTGACCGTTTTCGTCTTTTTTTATCCATTGGTTAATAAAGTATGAATCTTTAGCAAATTTTTTAAGTTCGGGGACAGTTGTAATTAATTCATATCCATGTAATTGTAAAATCTGTAAATATAGTTCTTTCCTACCATATTTTTCTTTAATTCTTCCAATAGACTTTCCTATGCGCGTTCTATGTTCTGTTTTCCCCAACAAATAATTAATATCAACGTCTAATATCATAGCGAATAATGCAGCATCTTCCTGCTTAAGATGCACGCGCCCTGTAATGATTGATGATATTTTTTGCTGTGATATAGTTTGCGTTGCAGACAATCCGTTTTTTTCATAGTATTCATTCATTTTCCGAGCCAGTGTTGTGCCACTAATTTTTGCTATTTTCATACATTCGGCGAGTCTTTCACCACATTTTTTATCTAATTCATAGTTTTTCATCTTTAAATGTCTCCTAAATAATGTAAATTACAAAATTTTGGTAAATATTTCACTTTCTACCAACATCATAGTAAAATTATAATATCACCGGTGGAGAAACAAGTCAACAGACGAATATAGACGGAGAGGAAAAGTATGCACAAGGCGATTAATAGAGCAGTAACATTTGACAAAAATACGAAACTTTTAACGGTAAATGCAGACACATTAGCGGGATTATTAGATTGCGGGAAGGCTACAGCCGTAAAAATTGGCACCGATGCAGGAGCAAAAATAAAGATTGGGCGACGCGCTCTATATAAAGTCTCCATCGTTGAAAAGTATCTAGATGCGTTGTCTGGGGAGTGAGGTGAGCGGATGGCGAATAAATTACAGATTGAAAACATCCAAGGAATCGAATGTTATGAGCAGGAAGGCATGGCGTATCTGAAGCTGGATGCGGTGGCGAGAGGGTTAGGATTTACACAAACCCGAACAAAGAAAGGCGTGGAGTACATGTCTGTCCGCTGGGAAAGAGTGGAGCAATATCTGGAAGAAATAGGTTTCCCCCAGAAGTGGGGGAAAGAAGATTTCATTCCCGAAAACATCTTTTACCGCCTTGCTATGAAAGCCAAAAACGAAACGGCGGAGAGGTTTCAGGCACTGGTTGCGGATGAAATTATCCCATCAGTACGTAAGCATGGAGGATATATAGCCGGACAAGAAAAACTTACGGATGATGAACTTTTAGAACGTGCAATTATGGTGGCACAGAGAAAAATTGCAGAACGAGACAAAATAATTGCGGAAAAAGACATGAAAATACAGAAATTGCGCCCAAAAGAAATTTTTGCAGATGCTGTAAGTGTTTCTAATACATGTATTCTTATTGGCGAATTAGCGAAGCTTTTAAAACAAAATGGAATCGAGACGGGACAAAATAGATTATTTGGATGGATGAGAAGCAATAAATACCTTATAAGCCGAAATGGTACTGATTATAACATGCCAACGCAGCGTAGTATGGAACTTGGTTTATTTGAAATCAAAGAAAGGACGATTAATAACCCTGATGGCAGCATCCGCATAACAAAAACTGTTCTTGTTACAGGCAAAGGGCAGCAGTACTTTATAAATAAGTTTTTGAACAGCGATTAAGGAGGTAAAGCTTTGGCAATTTATCGAAATGTTCAACTTAGCTTTTGGACTGACAGTAAAATTTCAGATTCTTTTACACCAGAAGACCGATTTTTTTACTTATATCTTATTACTAATCCCCAGAGTAACATTTGTGGTTGTTATGAAGTAAGTTATGCACAGTTCACAAACCAAACTGGATATAACAAAGATACAATAAATAGACTTATTGAGCGTTTTGAAAATGTCCATAATGTGATTCGCTTTTGTAAGGAAACAAAAGAGATTTTGCTTCTAAATTGGCATAAATACAACTTAAACAAGTCTGAAAAAACATTGGCGGGAGCTGAAAATGTAGCGAAATATATCAAAACAGCAGAGTTTAAAGAGTATGTATTTTATGTGATTAATTGTATCAGAAATGATAGTCCAGTCTTTTTAGAGAATACTCCTATTATGGGGCATCCATGCCCCATGCAAGCATCTGTTTCTGTATCTGATACTGCTTCTGTATCTGATGCTGTTTCTGATATTGTATCTAACACTAATATGTTAGGTGGTATACCGGATGGACACCATAAAGATAAGAATATAAAATACAAGAAACCAGAAAAGGCAACTCTTGCATATTTCCCAAATGATGAACTATTAGACGAGGCTTTTCGAGGTTATGTGGCTATGAGAAAGCAGATTAAAAAGCCTCTGACAGATAGGGCTATTAAACTTGCTATCTCAAAACTAAAGGAAATGGCAAAATTGCCTTTTACTGATTCGATAGACAGTGATACCGCAATCGAGATTTTAAACCAGTCTGTTATGAACAGTTGGCAGGGACTATTTCCTTTAAAGAATGAACACAAGAAGAACAATTCAAAAACATCTGATAGTTATGACTGGGATAGAATTTAGGGAGGACTTATGACGCGAGAAGATACAAAGAAAGTTATCATGGTAATATCAAGTATATATCCAAATTGGCATCCGTCAGATATGAGTCTCACAGTGGATGCCTGGACTCTTATGTTGGAAAATTTCAATTATAATCAGGTTTCGGCAGCATTAAAAGCATTTGTTTTGTCAGATATAGGAGGTTTTGCTCCGAGTCCTGGTCAGCTTGTTGAAGTAATAGACAGGTTAGGAAGCAGTGAAGAATTAAGCGAGATGGAAGCATGGTCACTGGTGTCAAAGGCACTCCGCCGAAGTATCTATTATGCAGATTTTGAATACAACAAGTTACCAGAGACAGTACAAAAAGCAGTTGGCGGTCCAGAAATATTGCGAAGTTGGGCAGAAACAGACATGAAATCTGTTGAAAATGTTATCCAATCTAATTTTATGCGTACATATCGGCAAGAACTCACAAAAGCTAGAGAAGCTAGAAAGATACCCCAAAATGTCCAGAGTTTATTAAAACAAGTCAAAAGCCCTAAATGCCTTCAGTAGTTAAAAAAAGAATCATGCTAGAACTGACGGTAATTTTCGGAAAACTAGAATAAAAATAAAAGTCGCTGCCAGAAGGACGAGGAAAGACATCTGGCAGCGGCACAAACGCACATCTAACTTGATTATACAGAACAAAAGGAGGATGTGCAAGGATGCGGACACGTGAAAAGCAATTTAGACACTATGGCATTTGCCAAGAGCAGGTGCAGGAACTTTTAATATTAGCTAAGGCAGAGGAGAACCAGGAGTTGTTGCAAAAGGCAGCAGAAAACAGTTGTGCATGGCTATCAGAGTATCTTATCCGTTCTCTGTCAAGTGGTATAGGATATGAGCAAATGTATAAGCAGACATACATACCAGCCACAAAAGCGGATTTTTATGCATACAGGAGAAAGACACTTGCAGCCTTTAATACTCTTTTACTGGATGCAGAAGAACCTCATAAAACCTAAATATTTCGCAGTGTAGAACCCAACAAAACCCGACATTTTCCAGGATATAGGACACTGACCAGAGCCAGGAATCTGCTGCCCTTATCCACCTTTCAGTGGGTAAAGATATTGAAAAATGTTGAAAGATATTCGTATATGGTGGATTAAGGCCAGAATCTGTGCTCTGCCTTATCCCTTATCTGCTTCTGAATCTGCAAAAGCCTTGTGTTTTAGCGTATAGAGCATCCAGTGACAGGTAATTTATGAACACGACACACGCAGGAAAGCGAAGCGGCGGGAACTTGCACATAAAAAAGGCGTTTGGCAGAGAAGCCACAAGGGGAAAATGCACAAAAATGCAAACAAAAAAACATCTACCGAAATTATCTGAAAGTGCAGAAATCACCAAAAAAGTACAGCGAAAAAAGGAGAGAAAAATGAAACATAATTTATCAAAAAATAATATTAAGTTCAAGCAAAAAGGAAAGGGAGTCAATGTTGACGTAGATATTCGTTTTAATAGATTCGATAATCAATTTCATAAAGCTCAATTAAAACTGACCGAAACCATTCTGCATGATATGAAACCATATATGCCAAATCCCAATTTAGCCCAAATGGTTGATGATTCAACAATCATAGTAGCCAAAGGACCGCAAGGAAGATTTTTGTATGAAGGTATAAAGATGGTTGGCATTAATACAGGGAGCGCTTATGCCAAACAGGGAGAGAAAAAAGTTCCTGTGTGTGAAAGATTTAAACAAAACATCAAATATAAAAACCCAAAAGCAAGACCTCACTGGTTTGAGGTAGCCAAAAAAATACATTGTAAGGATTGGATAAAGAAAGTCAAACAGATTGTTGGTGGAAAATAAAAAAATGTGAACTTTGAGCAATGCCACAAAATGCCAACAAAAAAAGAACAGCGAACCGAGAGCGAAGCAAGAGAACGGCAATTTTGCTACACGATAATGCGCCTGTCTTGTTGCCGGAGCGAATTTCTTTACACGGGTATGCGCGGGAGGCATCCGCAGTTTTTGCAGTCCCTAAAAAGGATGCACTTTGCTACTGGGAGTATCTCTCTGACGCGCTGTACGGCCCGTGGGCGAGCTTTGGAGTCCTAGGCGATAAACTGAAAGGAGAATTACAAAATGAGATTGAAAACCAGAGCATACAAAGAAATCATGCAGAGAAAGGGCTTGAGCCCAGACCAGATATGCAAAAGCACTGGACTTTCCGAATTTTCCTTTCACTGGATTTTGAACAATGGCGGCTTTGCCAGTGATGGTACGCTGAAAGCTTTGGCGATTGCAACAGATGTAAAGCTAGAGAAGATTATCAGACCCGACCCATCTGACAATATAGAAAATGGCATAGAGTTTATCAAAGATGCAGAGACAGCAGTTGCACAATTTTCTCAAGGTCGATTTAAAACCCGCATTAAGAGATTAGCTGCAAAGCATCCAGAAGAATGTCAGATACTAGCAGAGAATCCAGACGGCACTCTGTTGGCGCACATTCCAGTGGAATGGGTGAAGATTATTCCACCAAGACAGCTATCAGAAGAAGAAAAGCAAAAGCGGGCGGATGCGATACGCAGAAATATTTTTCAGAACGGGAACAGACGGCATGAAAAGGAATAAATCCGGCTTTTAGGGGTATGAGGGTAGAAATTATAGAGTAAGGGGATAAAAACGGGAAATAGGGCTTAAAAATAAACAAAGAAACAGATTGAAGAAAAAGCGCTGCTGTGATAGAATACGTTCAAAGGAGCAATCGTGTCACTGCAAGGTGTTGACCTCTCATTTTACATAAGATGGGGGGTGGTGCGGATGAATTTTGACTTCAAGGATTTGATGGCTTTTGGTATGTTCATTCTCGCATTACTGACCTTTATTATAAAGTTCTGTCAGTAGCGTTTTAAGTCCCGGAAACGGGTACAGAAAAACCACCCTTGTATACTTGCCGGTAACAGGGTGGCTATTCTGTCATTTGTTGTGCTGGTCAACCCCTTGTGGGCGGTTGTTCCTTTTATGCTCTAAATATATCATATCTCATGGCAGGAAGCAAGAGCGAACTGCTGTTCATTCCCACAAACCTACACAACCAAATAAGATAGATTAGCAGCAGGTAAGAATCTGGCATATACTGGGTTGGCAGCAGGACCCGTCGGAGTGTGCCCACTTGTGTGCATGATGGAGCCGGGAGCGTTCCTGTTATCTGGTAAAAGTTACATTGTTACAAAAAGTTACACAAAAAAACTGCTGCTGGATGCAGAGAAAAGCAGAACAAAAAAAGGATTTCTTCCTGCTGCCTGTATTCTGGCATATCTGGCACCTTAAAAAGTTCTCCTGTTGCCGGAGTCTGTCGTCAGATTGCGCGAAAGTGCGCATGAAAAAAGAAGCTGCTATCGTATTCTGCGATTTCAGAGAGTCTAAAAAGTGGATAGTAATTCGCTATTGAGTTGGTATCTTCTTCCGCTGGATGTTGAATTGTCGCAAAAAGTCGCACAAAAAAAGGATGCCTGCGGAGTGGGGGACACCGGCAGCAGGCTCTCTAAATCGTGCAAAAGTGTGCAGTAAAAAAAGATGCTCGAAAAGGCGTATATACAGGCAAAACGCTGGAGTTTTTCCCTGTTTTTCCCCAAAAAGCGGGGGAGGCACCAAAAACCCGCGCTTGTGAGCGTCAGGACTCCGGGCAAATCAGCAGCTATGGTAACAAAAGTAACACCCTAAAAAGGGAAAATATCTGTGACTTTTCTACCACAAGTGGGGGAAAGGGTAGAAAAGTGCTAGCCTGTTGGTACAGCGTTTTACCAGAAGTGGCAAAAGATTTTCGGAGTTATAGATTCCGAAGATGCCAGAGCCATGCTCACAGGTTGGGACGCTGGACTATCTGAAGTTGCGACCTAACAACTTGATAGGGTATTCACCATTTGGAAATCATTCCTTATCAAGTTTTAATGCTTTTCACAGGCTTTTCAGCATGATTTTCACCAGTTTTCTATACATCAAAATAATAGATTTTACATCTATTGTATAATCTGTATATTTTATTAGTTCCATTTTAGTTCCACCTTTTGAGTCGCCTATATAAGTCCCTGGAGGTTACTCTATGTCTGTCTCCTACTGCTTACTTTGGTCGCGCTCTATCTTCTCATCAGCAGCAGTCTCAATGACTATCCGGGCAGCAGATAGAAGTCTATATGTCTAATTCAGAAAAATCAACCCATAAGTCAGCATAAATATTGACTTTTACTCTGTCTCGAAAAGTATATATCACCGGAGCTTCGTCGTGCTCCATGTCATAGACAATGATTGCCTTTTTAGAAGGGTCCACAATCCAATATTCTCGGACACCTGCTGCCCGGTAAAGTGATAACTTTGTGTAATAGTCCTGTCGTTTGCTTCCAGGTGAAACAATCTCTATTATCCAATCAGGTGCGCCGTGGCATCCTTTATTGTCTATTTTGTCAGGGGTACACACTATACTTAAATCAGGCTCAAGATAGTCTTTCTCATATATTGGAGACGTGGGTTGAAGAAATACTGCAAAAGGTGCAGGAAAGACTTCACAAGAGCCTTTATGTGCTCTGATGTAGTTTGCAATCTCCAGATGAAGGAATGATAGAAGTCTTTGATGGGTAGTACTAGGTGGAGCCATATAATAAAGTTGACCATTAATCAGTTCGGCACGCTCACCTTCTGGGAGGGAATAAATATCATCAATGGTATAGATTTGTTCTTTTAGCAATGGCATAGGCTCATATCCTTTCTTGAAATAGTATTAACGAGGAACAGAGAAGTATTCCTAGTTAGTTATTGTAGTATTTGCTTTTGCTTTATGATTCACTTGACGCCCTCTATAGCTTGATTGGGGGCTTTAAGGAAAGAAGAGGAACCTCACACCTAATAAAGTGGCTATATAGAGCTGTGAGCGCGTCAAGAGGCTATTCCTTATCAGGTTCATTACTGGAGGAGGACTGGTTGTCGCGCTCTATTGTTTCATTGATGGCTCGTCCAATAAACCCGTTGACGCTTTCCCCGTGAGCTTCTGCATGAGCCTTTATCTCTGCCTTGCGTCCTTTGGGAGCTTTAAACTCTATACGGTCATACTTTTCTTTTACATACTTATTTACAGCTTTTTGCTGTGCTTTTGTTGTTGCCAAAATAACACCTCTTTCTAATAGTTCATGGAGTGCCAGAAATAAAAGACACCTACTCCAGTATACAATAATTATACACCAAATATATATTGCCGTCCATATACAAAATAAACAATATATTGTCGTCAATATTGTTAATTTTGCCAATAGATATATTGTCGTCAATATAGTATAATAGACTTATCAAGAGAGGAAAGGAGGAATACAGATGGACAAGAAAATAGGCAAGCTGATAAAAGTGGTCAAAGCACTTACACAACTTGCCCTAGAGATTGGAACTCTCATCGCCGTAATCAAAATGATTATAGAGAGTCTCCAATAGGTGGGGGAGGGAAACCTCCCTTACCTAAAAAAATACCATAGTCCATCTGTAAAATCAAGATGATAAAGAATATTTTAAAACTTGTGGCAGCAGTCGTATGGCTGATTATCGTAGTTGTTGGCTTGATTCTATTATTCATCTAAAAGCATTAAAGAAAGGGGGCGCAGACATGAAACCAATCACAAAAACAAGAAAGGCGGTGGCAACGATGGCGAACCAGCTTCACAAGCTCGGATACTCACTCTCCTATGCATTTAGGACAGCTTGGAGAAGAATCAAAGAAGGTATGACGGTAAGGGTTCAGGGTGTGACCTTCAACAACCGACAGAAGCTATTGGAGTTTATCTCCAAGAAACAGCCTTCGGACCTTACCACATACCTTAGACGTGACAGAGCAAACACCTTTGACAAGTACGCGGTGGCTGTAGTGATAGGCATACAAGGTGTGGGATATGCTCACATAGGATACTTGCCGAAAGGCTTATCCCAAAGTGTGGCAGTAGTTCTTGATGCTGGT
This sequence comes from Lachnospiraceae bacterium, assembly GCA_910575445.1. GTDB lineage: Bacteria > Bacillota > Clostridia > Lachnospirales > Lachnospiraceae > Hominiventricola. The sequence continues at coordinate 157,157 of CAJTFW010000001.1, forward strand.
ATGGACCTGAAAGCAGATATGCGAATTATCGGTGGCTATGAGCAAAAGGAAACCTATGGAGCCTTACTAAATATCGCAGTATAGAGAAAGGGGGCATTATATGACAGAAAGAGGCCTTATAAGCATGATAGAAGCCGAGGAAAAGCGCCTGAAGATTGGCAGCCCGGAATTTATGCAAAGGCATACAGAAATGATGGAGCAAATGGAAAGGATGCGCCAGGAAAATAAAAAGCGCCTCTGCCAGACTGGACCTCTGACAAAGGCAAATAACCCGATAACTTAACTAAACGGGGCTTGCAGGCAGTATAACATGTCTGCTGCCCTTCTGTAAAGAAAGGATTTGAGAAACCATGCAGATTAAAAGAGTATCACCAATGGAACTTCCAGTAAATGCTATGATTCGTCTGAAGCATGTATATCATGTAAAACCAGAGGAGTTTGTGGCAATTTTAGACCAAAAAGAGGACATCTTGTTTGTGAACCAGAACGTGCCAGAAAAGGACATTGCGGGCTTCCTAGAGGCCATAGAGTACCCTCATGATGTGGTGGCTGATAACAGCTTAAAGACAGGGGAATTTCTTGCTTATGTATACAAAGAATATGGTTTTGGTACATACCAGGTATTACTGGATTCCCACACATGGCACCAGATGCAAGAGGAACAGCGCAAGGCAAAAGAAGTCGCAAAGGTGATACTTCCTCTAATTGAAAAAGAAGTGAATAGCGAGCATCCGATGGTAGAATATAATGAGTTTCTTGCTTTCGAGATATGGGAGCATGGATTTGCACTTGATAAACATACTCCTAAGCACATGTCAAATTATGGCAATGTATACGAATTTTACTTTGGTTATCTTATGGGAGCCGGGATGTTGAAGGGTGGTGTGAGATAGTGCAGGCACAGAATACATATTGTGAAGCGAATAAAAATAATGTCTTTTCCAATCTAATGCTATTGGCAAAGAAAAATAATGCTTTAGTTCTTTTCGCACCATTTAGGGGATATGATGGCTTATTTAAAGGTCTTGCAAATGGACAAGTTCGGATTGGAATCCGAATGGACATGGATTTTGACAATTATATCTATAACCTTGCACACGAGCTAGCGCATTTGTATCTGCACTATGACAAAGGAAATACAATAAAAAGTGACCGTCATGATGAATACGAAGAACAGGCAGACAGAGCGGCTAGGATGTTAATTGATGTCTTGAGTATACAGGAAGGAGAAGAAAAATGCATGTAATCGAAAAACATTTAAAATCCTGCCCCTTTTGCGGAGGCAGGGCAAAACTGAAAACAGATCAATTTGCCATGAATGAGGCATACAACTATTACAAGATATTCTGTACAGAATGCGGCGTGTCAGGGAGAATGTTCCTTGATGGTCCTACAATGGCGTTTAATGGGCATCCGTCCAGAATCGTCCCGCCTGAGGAAGCAATAAGAAGAGCAGCAGACGCATGGAATCACAGGGAGAGTGACGACAGAAGAACGCAGGAAGAACAGAAGCGAAAGGTATTTTGTAATTCGCTGGCAGCAGATGAAGCCGCCCCCATGATGGAGGCAGTAAGGCTTTACCAATATTCAAATTGTGGCGAACTTCGGTTCTGTGGGAATATGGCGCGTCTCTATGGGTGTATCCCTCTGGACAGTGACGGTAATAACCTTTTAAATTTCCTCTGTACACTGTACCACTATGGACAAGTACAGGGAATCCGGGCAGAAAGAGCCAGAAGAAAGAATGATATGATAAAGGAGATAGCAGAATATGAGAATAGATGAAATCAGAATTTTCCCATGCTTTGCAGCCCATCCACCGAAGCTGAAGAAGATGGAGCGCAAAGACTGGCATTATCAGGAGCACGGCTCTTTTGAATCGGAGATTATCCTTGACGGTGCTAGGAACCTGATAGACGGATACACAAGCTATTTGCTGGCGGTCTGGTATGGTGTAACTCATGTTCCTGTCAAGTACGGCAGGCGGCAGACCATCACGGCGGCACACAAGTCAGGCGGGACGCTCTACCGATGGGAACTGCCGGGGCTTCTGGTGGGTAAGGTCCATCCGGGCGATGCAGTTACAGTACAGACTGCTAGAGGCTTCAGGAGGGTCACTGTGGAGGCGGTGGAGGAATACGCCGGGCAGGAGCCGGAAGCGCTTAAAATGGTCGTGAGAAGGGGCAGGATGCGGAGAAGATAAAGAGATTGGAGACGGCAGCGGGTAACATTTGCTGCCTGTTCTAGCATGATAGAAAGGAGATACTTTATGGCAGGTAAAAAAAGAACTGATAATAAAGGGCGGATTTTACGAGATGGAGAACGTCAACGTAGTGATGGAAAGTATGAATACAGGTATGATTATGCAGGACAGCGGCGGAGTGTGTACAGTTGGCGGCTGGTGCCAACAGACAGGAATCCGAAGGGGAAACGTGATGATTTGTCTTTGAGAGAAAAAGAAAAAGCAATAGAGCGAGACCTTGCAGATGGTATTGATACTGCCAGAGCTTCCAGAATGACTTTAAATGAGCTTTTTAGAATGTACATGGGTCATAAGACTAAGCTGAAAGAAAAGTCCCGTTCCAAATATTTTGAATTGTGGCAGCTCCATTTGGAAGATAACCATTTAGGGAAGATGATGATTGGCGACATTAAGAAAGCAAGTATTCAAAAATTTTATACAGAATTAAGTCAGAGTGGTTGTTCAGATAGTACAATCAGAATGTTTCATAACAATCTTCTAAGACCTACTTTAGAATTTGCAGTTGATAATGATTTGATACGTAAAAACCCAACAAAGGGCTGTATTGAAGGCTATGCTGGAAGCAGGAAACGGGAAGCACTTACTAGAAAAGAACAGCAGATATTTCTTGATTATGTTAACGGTAGTCAAAGTATGAAAATCCATTTGCCTATGATTCAGATAATGATAGGTACTGCTTGTCGGATAGGAGAAATATGCGGTTTGACTTGGGCGGATGTGGACATGAGAGGTCGATGCATCCATATAACACACCAATTAAACTATGATAGAATCAATGGCCAGATGAAATATTTTATCAGTACTCCAAAGACTAATAGTGGAGTTCGTACAATTCCCATGACAGACCAAGTATATCGAGCATTTGTAAAGCAAAAGAAACTTAATATGATGCTAGGGCGGTGTGGAGATTATGAACTGGATGGATATAGTAATTTTATTTTTCTGAATAGCAATCAACGACCTTATAATTATAAATCATTCAATTATATTTTATCGGAGATTGTAAAAAGATATAATGAGGAAGAACAACAGATTGCTAAGAAGGAGAAACGCAAGCCCGTGTTGTTGCCAGCGATTTCCAATCATATACTACGACATACTGGCTGTACTCGGATGGCAGAAGCTGGTATGGATGTAAAAGCCCTTCAAATAATTATGGGACATTCTGACCCATCAGTAACAATGAAAGTGTATAATCATGTGGACCAGGAGCGCTTAAAGAAAGAGATTAAGAAAATGGAATATGTAATATAAAAGGAAACCACTGTCTACAGACGGTGGTTTTTTCATGGAATGGGGTAAATTTGGGGTAAAACACCAAAAATAAAAGACCTTCGCACTAGCGAAAGCCTGATTTTTCGAGGGAGTGGGAGGCCCTTTCGGGGTCTCCCAAGTGTTATGAATGAAATACGGATATGTCTTCCTTACATGAATTATATTAACAAAGTAATGTGTACAAAGTATGTCGTTCTTCTAAAAGAATTCTAAAAAGGATAAAGAAAAGTTAAAAGAAAAGAGAATAGCAAAGAAAGCCGGGCATATCGGACAGGGAGTGGCTCATATGGTATAACAGGCCATTTGGCAATATGAGGTGAGCATATGAGCGAGAAAGAACATCGATACTGGCGCTATGGAATCGGGTATGGGATTTTTTGTATTAGTATACTGATAGTTGTATTATTAATACTTTTTATAGGGGGAAAAGAAGAACAAGAACTCTCAAAAGTGATGCAGTCTATAGAGCAGACAAAGGAGACTACGCCAGAAGAAATAAGCCTAAGTGAACAGGAAATCAAACGGATTGCATTGACATTTGACGATGGACCACATCCAGTCTATACCGAACAGATGCTAGAGGTACTAGAAGAAAATCAGGTGCCCGCGACTTTTTTTCTGTTGGGACAAAATATTGAAGGGCAGGAAGACGTTGTAAAAGAAATTGCAGAGAAAGGGCATCTGATAGGCAATCATACCTATCACCATGTACAGATTACCGGGATGCCAGCAGAGAAGGCGTATGAGGAGATTGATAAAACAAGTAAATTAATTGAAAAAGTTACAGGAAAAGGGACAGAATATGTGCGGCCTCCATTTGGCACCTGGAATACAGGGCTAGAGTCGACGCTAAATCTGATACCAGTGATGTGGACCATAGATACCAAAGACTGGACAACAGAAAATGTAGATGCAATTGTCAACCATGTAGTGAAAAATGCCGGGGAAAATGATATAATATTGATGCATGACAGTTATCAGAGCACCGTAGAAGCGACCGAGCGGATAATTAAACTGTTAAAATCCAAAGGTTTTGAATTTGTGACGGTGGATGAAGTGATTATGGATTAAGGAGTACGTATGGATTTATTTGACTACATGAGAAATAATACGATGAAGTCTGAGTCTCCTCTAGCTTCTAGGATGCGTCCTAAGAAGCTAGAAGAGATTGTAGGGCAGCAGCATATCTTAGGAAAGGATAAGCTGCTCTACCGGGCAATACAGGCGGACAAGCTAGGCTCCGTTATCTTCTATGGGCCTCCAGGCAGCGGTAAGACAACGATTGCAAAGGTGATTGCCCATACGACAAGTGCAGAGTTTATGCAGATAAATGCAACAGCAGCAGGTAAGAAAGACATGGAAGAAGTGGTCCATCAGGCAAAGGATAACCTGGGGATGTATGGCAAGCGAACCATCCTTTTTGTGGATGAGATTCATAGATTTAACAAAGGGCAGCAGGATTATCTGCTTCCATTTGTGGAGGATGGCACGCTGATATTGATTGGTGCAACGACAGAGAATCCATATTTTGAAGTCAATAAAGCATTGCTTTCCCGTTCCATTCTCTTTGAACTAAAGGCGCTTCAGATAGAAGATATCAAGATGCTTTTAGAGCGCGCGTTAAAAGATGAAGAGAAAGGGATGGGAGCATATGAGGCAGAAGCAGAAGAAGAAGCCCTTACTTTCTTGGCGGATATGGCCGGAGGAGATGCAAGAAATGCCTTAAACGCGCTGGAGCTTTCTATTTTGACGACTGAGCGAAGCCAGGATGGAAAGATTCATATTACGCTTTCGGTCGCCTCTGAATGTATTCAGAAAAAGGCGGTGCACTACGAAAAAGGCGGAGACAACCACTATGATACCATCTCTGCATTTATTAAAAGTATGCGCGGCTCAGACCCGGATGCAGCGGTGTTCTATCTGGCCAAGATGCTGTATGCCGGAGAAGATATTAAGTTTATTGCCCGCAGAATTATGATTTGCGCTTCCGAGGACGTGGGAAATGCAGACCCACAGGCGCTTGTAGTAGCCACAGCAGCAGCACAGGCTGTGGAGAGGGTTGGAATGCCGGAATCACAGCTGATTTTGGCACATGCGGCCTCCTACGTGGCTTGTGCGCCAAAAAGTAATGCGGTATGTTGTGCCATCTCAGAGGCAATGGAGGTGGTAAAGGTAACAACGACAACCGTACCAGCCCATCTAAGGGACAGGCATTATGCAGGCGCAAAAGACTTAGGACGCGGTGTAGGATATCTGTATGCACATGACTTTGAAGGACACTATGTCAAGCAGCAATATCTGCCCGATGAGATTGTCGGAAAGCATTTTTATCGGCCAACAGAGATAGGGGAAGAAAAAAGAATCAAAGAAAGATTAGAAAAACTGTATCGTGCTGCACAAAAAGAATCCCAAGAATCATAAAAGCAATCTTATATGAGCCAAGAATCTACAGACAGGTTCTTGGCTCTGTTTTGCCAAATAACTCTTAGACGGTAACGATCCAGGTGTTGTAACCTAAGAGTTTGAGTTCTTGCTCTAATTCGATGGCATTTTGCAGGTTGTGAAAAGCGCCCACTTGTACACGATAGAGTGGAGCAGGCGTCTCATTGGATGGGGGAGAAGATGCGGTCTGATTAGGAGTCTCTAAAAAATAAGGAGGACGATAGGTGTAACGCAGAGGGTTGGCATCGTCGTCATCTGCGGCATCCAGAGTGTCCATAATGGCATCTGCGATGGCTTGTGCAATCTCTTCAAAGCGGTTGTCAAAGAGTTTGTTGTCGCCTTCACTGTCTATAAAGCCAACTTCTAGCAGAAGCGCTGGCATCTCGGTACGGCGAAGGACTGCCAAATCCGGGCGTAAATCGACGTTGATATTGCGAAAACCAAGTCCTTCTAAGTTGCGATTGATTGCTTCAGCCATTGGCTGCTTGATTCCTTCGCGGTCGTAGATAAGTGTCTGTACGCCGTTGTATTGTTCTGGGTAAGTGCCCATATTTCGATGAATGGAGATAAATAAATCTGCATCTGCGTCATTTGCAAGTTTCGCTTTTTGCGTTACGGACTGGTTTAGATTGCCAGTTCTGGTGTATACAATCTCGTACCCATTTCGGGAAAGTATCTCGCCGACTGCCATCGCTAAGCGCAGGGCATCGTCGCTTTCTCTGCGACCATTGTAGACGGCTCCTGGGTCGCTTAAGCCATTGTGTCCGGCGTCAATTACGATTTTGTCTGCCATATAGAGTCTCCTTGGAGCTTTTTCTAACAGTGTATGAAAAAAAGGGCATGATGTTACAAGGCAAAGGGTTGTTTTTGGCAGAAAGATAGAGTATGATTGATTGGGAGTCAGGGCTTTCTAAGTGGGAAGGGATATAGGAGAGGAGAAGTAGAATGGAAGAAGAACAGAAACAGAAACATGTGTTAGGGATTGTCCTTACCTTATTAGGAGCTGGTTTATGGGGATTTTGTGGAAGCTGTGGACAGTTTTTATTTCAGTATAAAGAGGTGACGTCTGCGTGGTTAGTGCCGATTCGCCTTACGTCAGCAGGGGCGTTGATATTACTTTTTCTGTCTGTCCAGAAAGGAAAAGAAGTGCTTTTGGTCTTAAAGGAGCGAGAAGGAAGACGAGATATCTTTATCTTTGCCATCTTTGGAATGATGCTTTGCCAGTATTCTTATTTTACAACGATACAATATTCCAATGCAGGAACTGCTACGGTATTGCAGTATACAGGACCGGCACTGATTTTAGTATATCTTTGCTTTAGAGAGCGAAAAATGCCAAAGTTTTATGAACTAATAGCTTTATTTTGTTCTATGTTTGGGACATTTGTCTTAGCGACGCATGGCAATCTCTCAGAGCTTGCGATACCAAAGGAGGCACTTGTATGGGGGATAATTTCTGCGGTTACGCTGGTGGTCTATACACTTCAGCCGGCAAGACTGATGAAACGGTATTCGACGCTTTTGGCACTGGGATGGGGGATGCTTATCGGTGGATTGGTGTTAAGCATCTTTATGAAGCCCTGGAGGCTGCACCCGGTGGTGGATGGGCAGACCGTGCTTTTTATGGGATTTATTGTGTTGTTTGGGACTATCTGTGCATTCTACTGTTATTTGACGGGAGTGAGGTTTGTGGGGGCCTCTAGTGCCAGTATGTTAGCCTGTATTGAGCCAGTGGCAGCTACCGCGCTTTCGGTTCTGTGGCTAAAAGTGCAGTTTCAGTCAGTGGATTTGCTTGGCTTTGTGTTTGTGATGTCAACAGTATTTATTATCTCGTTACATGAGAAGAAAGAAGAAATAGGGGGGAAGGTATGAATCATGTGTCTTGTCTGGTCAGTATACAGAGTAAGATTAAACTTTTGACAGGCTCCGAGAAAAAGGTAGCGGACTATGTACTGGAAAATTATATGGAAGTGCTAGACTATACGGTGACAGAGCTTGCAGAAAAGGCAAAAGTCAGCGATGCCACAGTGGTGCGTTTCTGTCGGAGTGTGGGGTATAAGGGGTATCAGGACTTAAAGATTAATCTGGCGCAGGATGCGATTGTGCCATATAAACATCTAAATACTTCATTAGAGAAAGAAGATACGCCTTCTCAGATTGCGCGCAAGGTGATTCGCTCGGAAATTGAGACCTTAGAGGAGACTGTAAATATTTTAAATATGAGAGAATTAGAGCTTGCAGCAAAGGCGATTAAAGAGGCAAAGCGGGTAGTGTTTTTTGGGGCAGGTGGAAGCCTGATGGTTGCGATGGATGCAATGCATAAGTTTTTAAAGATTGGGATTCGCTGTACGGTGCAGATGGATGTGGATGTACAGGCGATGGAGTCAGCTCTTTTAGAACAGGGGGATGTGGCGATTGGGATTTCTCATTCGGGCACCAATCGGAATCTGATGGATTGTCTAAGGAATGCAAGAGAGAACGGAGCAGTGACCATTGGACTTACGACCTATGGAAAATCGCCAATGCTAAAACAGTGCGATTATATTCTGATGACTTCGACAAAAGAGACAATGTTTAAATCAGAGTCTGTGACAGCAAGGATTGCACAGCTGTCGGTGATTGATTCGCTGGTGGCGATTCTTTCTTTTATGGATTATGATAAGGCATATCAGGCGATTCAGAGAACGAGAAATGCTACAGCAGGAAGGAAATATTGATAAAAAATATAGGTAGACAGAGTGAAAAAATGTTGCAAAAATATAATAAGTAATTAATAAAAAAAGAAAAATATTTTTTTGAAATGGGATATTATGGCAATAAAATGGTCATATGTCCCTTTTTTGTTGGCTGAAATAGACAAAAATAGAGAAAATTATGAAATAAAATTACAAAATTTAAAATAAGTATTGAAAAAATATTTTAAAAGTGGTATAAGTAGTAGTAACAGATAAGAGGGGAAGGAGTGAGAGCTTTATGGCGTATTTTACAAGTGTGACAGGAGATATTGGGATAGATAAGATGGGGGTCTGTCAACCTCATGAACATGTGTATATTGTGGAGACACCGGCTCTTACTACCAATTCTTTGATTCGGCTTTGCAATCTGGAGGCTTCCATACGGGAACTGAAACTTTATAGAGAAGCCGGTGGGCAAACGCTTGTGGATGCAAATCCATTGGCAACAGGAAGAGACGCACTGGCACTTCGGACGGCTTCTAGGGTGAGCGGCGTACAGATTATTGCAACAACAGGGTATCATATTCCAAGCTTTTATCAGAAGAGCCACTGGATTTGGACCATGGACGAAGAGGAGCTTACAAGGCTTTTTACTTCGGAGCTTGTAGATGGGATGTATCAAGGCGGACATTATGAAGTGCCAGAGCATCAGACAGGGATTCGGGCAGGACTTGTAAAGGCAATGCTTACAGAAGAAGGAGTATGTAAAAGAACAGAGGTGCTTCTTCGGGCAGCTGGAAGGGCTGCAGTGGCTGGCGGGGCTTCGTTGATGTTGCATACAGAGTATGGGAAGGGAGCACTGGATGCAATTCGGCTTCTGTCAGAGCTTGGACTTGCAACAGAGAGAATCTTAATCTGCCATGTGGACCGGCAGGTAGAGGACTATGGAATTCATGAAGCGATTGCAGATACCGGCGTCTATCTAGAATATGATACGATTACGTTGTTTGAGTATCACAATAATATTTCGGAAGTAAAGCTTCTGCAGCATATGGTGGACAGAGGACATCTTAGGCAGATACTACTGTCTACAGACCCGACCGTGGACAGACTAAAATCCTATGGTGGGAATGTGGGAATGGATTATATTTTGACACAGTTTATACCACTGCTTTTGGAGTTTGGCTTTACAGAGGAGATGATACGGATACTCAATCAGGAAAATCCAGCCAGGGCACTTAGAAGAGTGCCGGTGTAATCAGGGGTTACTATTAATTAGTTCACATAATACTAAAAGGAGGATAAGAAAATGAAAAACAAAAAGGTATTGGCGGTATTGGTAGCAGTGTCTATGGCAGCATCTTTAAGTGCATGTGGCGGCGGTTCTGGTGATTCGGCGGCAAGCAGTGCAAATACAGAGGAAGCTACGACGCAGGCAGAAGCAGAGGATACGACTTCGGATGCTTCGAAAGAAGGAGAGAGTGAGGCTACTACTGGAGCGATTGCACAGTTTGCAGATGGATGGGGGGATACCAACAGTCCGTTTGACCCATTGGCGATTACAGAGACCTGGACATTTGAGGAGATGAGAAACAATCTTGGAGCGATTCCGGCAAGTGATGCTTCATTTTCGATTGCAGGAAATATCCGTACAGAGGACAATGTGTACTGGACAGCGCTTAGAGATGGCTATAAAGATATGATTGCATTTGAAAATGCAAATGGTCTAAGTGGTGTGACGATTGATGTGCAGTCTGCACTAAATGAGGCAGATACCGAAGGACAGCTTGCGGTGATGAAAGACCAGATTCGCAGCGGGGCAAATGTGATTATGATTTCTCCGATTTCAACTTCAAACTGTACAGAAGGTGTAGAAGTTGCACATGAGGATGGAATTCCGACGATTGCGGTCAACAATGAATTTAACGGCGCAGATATGTTTGTGGGGCCTAATTCTTACGCAGAGGGGGAGCAGGCAGCAGAGTGGGCCAATGACAACGTAGGCTCTGGAAAAGCAGCAATTATTATGGGACTTGCTGGTACAGATGTGGTGAAAAATCGTACCAATGGTTTTGTGGAGAAGCTTGCAGCGCTGAATTCTGAGATTGAGGTTGTGGACCAGCAGAATGCAGACTGGGATAGAGACAAGGCAAAAGATGTATGTGCAACATTTTTAAAGACATACGATGATTTAAAGATTATCTTCTGCAATAATGATGTAATGGCGCTTGGAGCAGTGGAGGCAATTAAAGAAGCCAATTTAAAATTAAATGAAGATATCTATGTGATTGGCGCAGATGGTACCGATGAAGCGTATGAGTCGATTCACAATAATGAACTGTCAGCTACGATTTCGATGTTCCCTTATTATGAAGGAATGATGGCGAGTGAGGTGACAACAAGAGTGATGCTTGGGCAGACGATGCCAAAGGTGGTGTGGACGCCGTCGATGGCTGTAGATGCGAAGAACATTGATACTGATGATGCCGAACTTATTGGGTGGACGGATCCTACGATTGAGTAGAGGAATATGTGAAAAAAGTGACGGAGCTGTTGCAAAGCAGGCGGACGAGGGCTGGTAAAATGTCTGCATGAAATGTATCGGACACTCAGGCCATTTTGTCCGCCTTACACGGACAGTGAGTGTCCGTCTACGGCGGACAAAATAACCTGACTGTCCGCTCCAATTCACACAGCACTATTTTACCAGCCCCCATCCACCTGCTTTGCGACAGTTCCTGAGCTTGAAGATATATAGAGCTACTTATCGTAAAGGGGGAGGATAAAGAGAGAGGAGTGATTGTTTGGAGAAGGATTATATTCGGTTTGAGCATGTGAGGAAGGAATTTCCTGGAGTGGTGGCGTTGTCGGATATTTCGTTTTCGATTCGAAAGGGTGAGGTGCATGCAATATTGGGGGAGAATGGGGCTGGAAAGTCTACGCTTTTGAATATTTTGCATGGGGTGTATCAGGCGACGTCGGGAAGTGTGTATGTGGATGGGAAGGAATCTAGGTTTCATTCTACATATGATGCGATTATGCAGGGAGTGATTAAGGTGCACCAGGAGGTGCAGGTGGTGGAGAATCTGACGGTTGGTCAGAATATTGCACTGGGATTTGAGATGTCCAAATATGGGTTTTTGGACTATAAGGATGTGTATGAGAAATGTGACCGGATTTTGGAGGAGCTTGGGTGCTCGATTCGAAGCAAGGATTCGGTTGTGGGGCTTGGGGTTGGAGATTTGCAGATGATGGCGATTGCCAAGTCCTTGTATTTTAATGCGAATATTATTTCTTTTGATGAGCCTACGTCGGCGCTTTCGGTGCCGGAGATTGAGAAATTATATGAGATTATCAGGGGGCTTAAGGAGAAGGGAATTACGATTATTTTTATTAGTCATAAGTTGGATGAGTTGTTTGAGATTTGTGACAGGGTGACAATTTTACGGGATGGATGTTGTATTGATACGAAAGAGATAGAGGAGATTACCAAGGAGGATTTGATTCATCTGATGGTAGGGCGGGATGTGTCGAGTTATGCGCAGCGGCTAAATCCGCTCTGTGCAGACAAGAGTCAGGTAGTCTTTGAGGCAAAAAATCTGACAGGGCTTACATTTCGGGATATTTCTTTTCAGGTACATAAGGGAGAGATTGTGGGATTTGCAGGGCTTGTGGGTGCTAGGCGTACGGAGGTGATGCGGGCAATCTTTGGTGTGGACCCATTATATTCGGGAGAGCTTTATCTGGATGGACAGAAGATTGAGATTCATTCGACGGAAGATGCGATGAGGCATGGGATTGGTTTAATCTCGGAGGACAGAAAGCGGGAGGGATTTATTCCTTCGATGTCTAACAATAGAAATGTCAATATTCCCAGTATGGGGAAATTTGGCAGGAAGCCTCTAGGACTTCTAGATGAGAAGGCAATGAAGGAAAACTTTGATGCATATGCAGAATCGGTCAAATTAAATATCCGAAATCCTGAGCATCGAACACTTGATCTGTCTGGTGGAAACCAGCAGAAGGTGATTATTGCAAAGTGGCTGGCCACAAATGCCAGGCTTTTAATCTTTGATGAACCGACAAAGGGTGTGGATGTGGGTGCAAAGGCGGAGATTTATAAGTTGATGGAAGAATTTGTGGCACAGGGAAAGGGTATTATTATGGTCTCCTCAGAGCTTCCAGAGGTGATTGGTATGAGTGACCAGATTATTGTGATGAGAGAGGGACGCATGAGTGCAACTTTGACTAAGCGCAGTGAGTTTAGTGAGGTTGGGATTTTGTCTCATGCAATGGAGGAGAAGAGATGAAGAAATTACAACGTTCCATTACAACATTATTTGCCCTGCTTTTGATTATTGCTGTCTTTTCGGTGTTAAGTCCAAGGTATTTTCAGTATGATAACTTGATTGATATTATCAACCAGGGTGTGGTCAATGGATTTTTGGCTTGTGGAATTACCGTGGCGATTATTACGGGCGGGATTGACTTGTCGGTAGGGTCGACGATGGCGGTCGTAATTGTGACTTGTGCAAAATTGTCCGCTTCAGGCGTTCCGGTGGTGCCTACAGTGCTTGTAGGGCTTTTGGTGGGGGCTTTTATTGGCTCTATCAATGGATTTTTGGTGACAAGGATGAAATTGCAGCCATTTATTGCAACGCTTGGTACAAATCAGATTTTTAGAGGGATTGCCTATGTGGTCAGTGGCGGACAGCCGGTTTTAAATATTCAGGGAGCTTATCGGAATGCATTTCAGTTTCAGATTGTGCGCGGGGTTCGTATGAATATGATTTATCTTCTGATACTGGCAGTTGTATTTGCAGTGATACTGGTGAAGAAGCGTGCGGGTGTATATATCTATGCGATTGGCTCGAATGAGGATGCGGCGCGGATGTCGGGTATCAATGTGGAGCGCTATAAGATGATTGCGTATATGATGTGCTCGATTGGCGCAGCGATGGCTGGTATGGTGACGCTTGCAAGGCTTGGAACCGGTGAGCCAACGGCTGGTGATGGTTTTGAGACGATGGCGATTGCTGCTGCAGCAGTGGGCGGTACAAGCCTGGCTGGAGGAAAAGGCTCAATTCTTGGAACAGTGTTAGGTGCATTTACCATATCGGCTTTAAAGATTGGATTGATTGTGATTGGTATGGATACCTTTTATCAGTTTATTGCGATTGGTTTGATTATTATTTTGGCGACGTATCTGGATACACTGCAAAATCTGCTTTTGAGTCTGTTTCAGAAGAAGGCAAAATAGAGGTTAGGAAGAAGGGAAAGTTTTACAATGAAAATGAAAGCGGTAGTTTTAGAAGGAGCGAATCAGTTTGGGCCTAAGATGATTGACAGACCGATAATTGGAGATGATGAGATTCTGCTTAAGATGGTAAAGGCGGCTATCTGTGGGACGGATATTCGGATTCTAGAAGGAAAGAAAACAAAGGATGTGCGCTATCCGTCCGTGATTGGGCATGAGATGTGCGGATTGATTGAAGAAGTTGGAAAGGATGTCAAAGGCTATCAGGTGGGAGAGAAGGTCTCGATTGCCAATGTGATTCCTTGTGGGTCTTGTGCAAGCTGTCTAAGCGGGCGGGAAAATGCGTGTATGAATCGGACGGCGATTGGGTATCAGTATGATGGAGGCTTTGAGGAGTATATCAGGATTCCTGCGAGCTGTATAAAAGCCGGAAATGTGGTAAAGCTTCCAGAACATGTGTCTTTTACCGCGGGGGCGTTGATTGAGCCTTTGGCTTGTTGTATCAGAGGGCTTTACAATGCAGGGACCGGGTTTAATGATACCGTTCTTGTGGTGGGGGCCGGGCCGATTGGGCTTATGCATATTCAGCTGTCAAAGATTGCAGGCGCCAGTAAGGTAATTGTCAGTGAGCCGAATGAGTTTCGTAGAAAAAAAGCAGAGATTCTGGGAGCGGATGTGATTGTGGATCCGACGAAAGAGGACTTGAAGAAGATTGTGATGGAGGAGACGCTTGGACTTGGCGTGGATGTTGTGATTGTGGCGATTGGAGTGCCCTCGATTGTGCAGCAGAATCTGGAACTCTGCAAGAAAGGCGGGACGGTTTGTCTGTTTGCGGGATTTGCGGGGACTGGAGAATCGGTGATTAGTGCAAATACAATTCACTATAATGAATTAAATGTGTGTGGGTCTACGGCGTATAAGAGGAGTGATTATCTGGCGGCGGCAGAGATGGTAAAGACGGGGAAGATTAATTTGGATGAGATTGCGACGCATACGTATAAGCTGGATGAGTTTGTGGAGGCGTATGAGATGAATAAGAGTGGAGCAGGACTTAAGATTATGATTGAGCCTTAGATGACAGCGACGGCTTGGCCGCAAGGCGGACCTAAGCGGGGAGAACAAACGCATGTATGCAGTGTATCGGACATTGCACCAGATTTGTTCGCCCCATTTGGACACAGGTGTCCGCCTGTGGCGTACAAATCCGGCACACTGTCCGCTCCAATGTATACACGCTGTTTGTGCTCCCCGCCTGGGTCCGCCTTGCGGCTAAGCCTGGGTTGAGGGGGAGGAAAGGGATATTTTAAGAGATTAATAATTAATAATAAAGGAGAGATAGGTTATGGCAATGTTAGGGAAAGAGGTCCGCATGAGCAGACTGGTGAACAAGAAGAGTAATAAGATGATGGCGATTACGGTGGACCATGCGATTTCGAGAGGAATTGCGCCGATGACGGGACTTCATAGTATTCAGGATACGATAGATAAGATTATTTTGGGAAGACCAGATGCGATGACTATGACAAAGGGAATTGCAGAGCATTGTATGTGGCAGCATGCAGGGAAAGTGTCGATTCTTTTGAAAGCTTCGAATTATTCACCGGTGGCGCCTACAAGGGATACGATTTTTGGCAGTGTGGATGAGGCGATTCGAATGGGAGCAGATGCGATATCGATGGGAGCTATGACACTTGGGGATTTTCAGGGAGAACAGTTTGAGGCGATTGGAAAGTTCTCGGAGGAGTGCATGGCAAAAGGAATGCCACTGATTGGGCATGTGTATCCAAAGGGAGAGAGTGTGCCGGTAGATAAGAGGGCTGCCTGGGAAAATATTGCTTATTGTGTGAGAAGTGCTTGTGAGCTTGGGATGGATATTGTAAAGACAACTTATACGGGGGACCCGGATTCAATGGCAAAGGTGGTGTCTTGTGTACCTTCAACGTTTCGCGTGGTGATTCAGGGCGGAGATGCTTGTAAGACATTAGATGATTATCTGGTGATGACAAGAGAAGCGATGGATTGCGGCGTAGGCGGCGTGACAATGGGAAGATTTGTGTGGGACTATAAGGATGTGACAGCGCTTGTGATTGCACTTCGTTATATTATTCACGAAGGGTATAGTGTGAAAGAGGCGAAAGAGCTTTTGGCACAGCTTGAGAACGATAAGAATTATGAGGCATTTTAGAGTGCCTGTCTAAAGTCTAGAGGATATGGGGCATAAGAAAGAGAGGAGATTTGGTTGGGTACAAAACATTTGCTGGGAATTGACATTGGGACTTCAAGTGTGAAGGTGGCTCTGATTGATATGGATGGAAATTTAGTTGGGAACGCTGCAAAGACATATCGATTGATACAAGATGGGCCGGGGTATCAGCAGATGGATGCGGAGGATATGTGGAGGGCAGTCCTTGGCTGTGTCCGGGAGATTTCTAAAAAAGTTTCTCTTTCTTTGGTTGTGGGAATTGGGATTTCCTGCCTGTGTCCGGGGCTTACGGCTTTTGACAGAGATGGCCTTGTACTGATAAATCCGATTCTCTATTCGGACCAGCGGAGCATGGCTGAGGCAGAACAGATTAAGGAAAAGATAGGGGAAGAGGAGCTGTTTGCCATCACGGCGAATCATGTAATGGCCGGAGCCATGTCCGGCACCTCCATGCTGTGGGTAAAACGGCACTGCCCGGATATCTATCAGAAAATCTACTGCTTTGGCCATGTCAATACGCTTTTGGCAGTTCGGATGACTGGAAAATTTGCAATGGATTACTCAAATGCTTCGTATACAACACTGTTTGAGACAACAGGTGGCTATCAGTGGTCGGAAAAGTTGTGTGAAGGAATTGGGATTGAGATGGAGAAACTTCCACCACTTATAAAATCATATGAGGTGGTGGGAGAGCTGCTTTGTGAGGAACTGATAGAGACAGGGCTTTCAAAGGGGACTCCGGTGGTGATTGGAGGCGGAGATACCGCCTGTGCTTCGCTTGCAACCGGGGTGATTCATCATGGGGATGTCTGTGAATCCGTGGGAACAACAAACGTACTGACGGTATGTGTGACAGAGCCAAAGTTTCATCCGGGGTTTATTAACCGCTGTCATGTGATTGATGATGCCTGGATCTATCAGGGGGCGCTGTCGCATACAGGGGCATCGCTTCGATGGATGAAGGATTGTTTTTGTACGGATATCAAGGCGGCAGCCGAGGCGTTCCACAGTAATGCATATGATTTGATGACTGAGACAGCAGCGCTTCACTCAGTGCCAGGGGCACATGGGATTGTGTTTCTTCCGTATATGCAAGGGGAGAGAAGTCCCGTGTGGGATTCCTATGCGCGGGGAGTGTTTTTTGGAATGTCATTACAGAGTAAACGAGATGACTTTATCCGGGCAGTCTTAGAGGGGGCAGCATATGGGCTTTTGCAGCTTTGTAAGCTTGCAGAGGAAGTGACAGGCAGAGAGATTACGGAATTCTGTGCAGTAGGCGGTGGCGCTAAAAGTGCAGTATGGTCACAGATTAAAGCGGATGTGACAGGGAAGGACATATCGGTGTTAGATGTCAACGATATGGCACCCATAGGCGCAGCCCTTTTGGCGGGGATGGGTGTTGGAGTCTTTCGGGATGCGGAGGATGCACAAAAAAAAGTGAAGAAAACCATTTATCGAAGATTTGTCAGCAGAAAAGAGGATGAAAAGATATATCAGAAAAGGTATCAGACCTATATAAAGTTGTATCCGCAGTTGAAGGAATTGTATAGGGAGAATTATTAGAGATTGGGCTTCTGGAAATGTTTCCAGGGGCCTGTTTTTTTATTTGAGGGTGAATTTTTTTGAAGTAAAGGACGCTCGCCATGACCTGGTAGATATTCCTTCCAGACCCCGCTCGCGCTTAATGAACGCCTATAGCGGTACTAAGCTCGCGACTGCGCGTAACCGCTTGCGCTCGCTAAGTGCCGATGGCGTCCAATGGGTCTTGCAGGAACATCTGCCAGGCCATGTCGGGCTGTACGTTGGCTCCGATACCTACTGCCTTCCCGCCCTAGCGTCCTTTACATTACTCATAAAATGCAAACCTTCACCAAAAAATATTTTGTAACAGAACTTAAAAAGTTATGAATTTTCAGGAAGTACATTCCGCTTTAAGGTTGTATAAGCCATCAAGATATAGATAGCATAAATAAAGAAAAATAATAAAAGTGTATCTAGAATAATCATAGCAGGGCTAAAGGCTCCTACCATAATGCCAGGCTCGGTGGCATTGGCAGTGTGCAAAAGGAAAGGGATGCTGATAAAAAGGGGTGGAACGGCAGGTAAGGTGTAATAGATGGAAAATTGGGTGCGCAGGGTTTTGGCCATCTCGCGCCGGTCCATACCTAGTTTTTGGAGAAGCTTATATTGGGTCTGGTAATGTCTGCACTCGGCAAGCTGCTGGATAGTAAGGATGGTGGCAGCCGTCATGGTAAGCGCAAAGGCTAAGAAGTACAAGGGAAAGATACTGATGGCAGTCATCGAAGCTACAGTGGCCTTTTCGTTGGCTTCGGTGTGAAGGCTGTCGTAGAGTTCGTCAATATTTTCACATACTCTGTTGCGGATAGTATCAAGGGCTTCATATTGTTCTTCTGTTACAGGAGCTGTGGTGTTGGCAGCGTAGGAGAAGTGATGGGGAGTAAGCGCGCTTACTGCATCATCTGGAACGACTAAGAGAAATCCATGGCCATTGCCTGTTGTATAGTTATTCTGCATAAAGGGTTCCGTGTGGATGCCAGCAGAAGAGAGGGTGGTCTCTCCAAAGTGGATAGCAGGCTGGTGATTTTTTAGTGTATTTTTTAGATAGCGTTGGCAGTGGATAAGGTACTCTCCAGACTCTAATGTGACATTTGGGTAGCCAGCGATAGAGCGAAGCGCCTGATAGTCGCTGTAACGAATAACCATATCTTTTTGATTGTAAGGATAATAGTCAGCATTTTTTTGCAGATAGGTAATAAATTCATTGCTCTCTCTCTGGTAGATGCAATAGAGCAGGGATTGTTCTACAGAGATATTCTGCTCAATATAGTCCAGATATTCGGAAGGAATTCCCTCTGGTCTCTCAGAGTCAGCATAGAGGTCAAAACAATACTTGTCTGCTGAGCGCGCATTAAAAATTCCCCAAAATATCAGACCGGTGCCCTGAGAGATTAAGGTGGCAGTAAAAAGTAGAGCAATCGTTGCCATCACAATCCCCATAGTACCTAGCTTGGCAGTAAGGGTGCGATAGATAAGCAGATTTTGCTTTTGGTATTTCCGAAAAGGCTGTCTGTCAAAAAAGGCTGGTACGCCAGAAGCAAAAGTGAGGAAGAAGATATATAAAAAGAGAATAATACATCCAGCTCCTAAGATTCCAATAAGCGCATTTTCCATAAGAAGAAGTATTGTGCCAACAATACCCAATATAATAGAGAAGGTAAAGAGCCTCTGCCGCGACTTGCTGTTTTTGACTATCACATGTTCATTTTGTCTGTCAAAATAGATAAGGTCATATATCTTCATTTTGTGGATGTGCCATCGGCTTTTAAAAAGGGCTAAAAGATAAATAAAAGTAAAATAGGTAAAGGTAAGTCCGGCTGCTTTTAAAGAGAAGGCAAGGGTAAAATGATAAGGACATGAAAAGAGAGCAAGCAAAATAGCGCGCAGTACCTGGTAGAGAAAGTTTCCAAGCAAAAGGCCAAGTAGAAAGGCAAAACCGCCTACCATAAGATTTTCCAGGAAAAACAGATGGGCTACTTCTTTTTTTTCTAATCCAATCAAAAGATAAGTGCCCAATTCCCGGCTGCGGCGAGAGAGCATAAAGCCAGTGGCATAGGAGACTAACCAGCCAAAGATACATACGACGACAATACTTGCAAATACAATCATCATAGGAAGCGTTTCCATAAATTTGGAGAGTGTTAAAAGCTCAGAAGAGAAGGTAAGTCCATTAAATGCATAGAGAAGCGCTGCTGCAAGCACAATCGTGGTAAAATAGATAAGATAATCTCCCGTCTGGCGTTTGGCATTTCTAAAAGACAATTTAGATAACGTCACTGATGTCACCTCCTAACACGGCTAAAACATCTAAAATCTCATGATAAAAAGTCGGACGGGGACGCATTCCTTTTAGTAGCTCATTAAAGAGTCGTCCATCCTTTAGAAACAGCACACGACTGGCATAACTTGCACTGTAGGCGTCATGTGTCACCATAAGAATGGTTGCCTTCATCTTTTGATTCATCTGTGTCATGATTTCTAGCAGGTTTTTGGAAGCCTTGGAGTCAAGCGCACCTGTTGGTTCATCCGCCAGCAACAGGGACTGTTTGGCCACCATTGCGCGGGCGCAGGCAGCACGCTGTTTTTGACCGCCTGAGACCTGATAGGGAAATTTTTTTAAGATTTCTGTGATGCCAAGAGTATGTGCAATCTTCTCCACTTGTTTTTGTACGTTTTTGGGATTTTGATGGTTGAGAGAGAGGGTCAGACCAATATTTTCTTCGATGGTCAAAGTATCTAGCAGGTTAAAATCCTGAAAGACAAAGCCAAGCCGTTCTCTGCGAAATTTAGCCAGTTTTCGGTCGGAGAGGCCAGAGATATCCACACCATCTAACAGAATACTTCCGGCGCTTATGGTATCAATTGTGGAGATACAGTTTAGAAGCGTTGTCTTACCACTTCCTGATGCTCCCATAATTGCGATAAATTCTCCAGCTGCAACGTCAAAGCTTACACGGTCTAGAGCCTTGGTGACTTGATTTTTATTTCCATAGTATTTTTCAATGTTTTTGACTTGTAACATAGGGTCGCCTCCTTTTCTGATAGTGTTAATCATACACCAAAAGCAAAGATTCTCCTATCGAAGTCCTATTGATATTTCTTACATTTTTGTAAGGTTTTCTCTGGTCCAGAAAGTAAGGGTTAGAGAGGTTCCAACATCTTCTGTAGAATTGATTTGCAGGTTGATTTCCAGAAGACTGGAGATTTTTCTGCACAGGTACAGTCCAATGCCTGTAGAGCCGCCTAGAGCGCGTCCATTGCTGCCGGTAAAGCCCCGCTCAAAGACCCGCGAAAGCTCGTGGGAGGGGATACCGATGCCATTGTCCTTTACGGTTAGTTCCACTTGTCCTTTTAATTGCCTGGCAGATATACAAATCACAGGATGCGTGCTTCGATAACGGGCAGCATTTTGTAAAAGTTGGCCTAGCATAAATACGGTCCATTTGCTGTCTGTAAATACCATCTGTTCTAAATCTTTGGTCTCTACACGCACATTGCTCTGTATCAGAAGTGTCCTATGCTGGCTGATAGCCTGTGCCACAAGCTCAGAAAGGCTATGCTGGCTAATAAGAAAATCCTTCTCAGGATGTTCTGCGCGTGCATAGAATAGAACGCGCTCTATCTGAGCTTCTATCTGTGACAATTCTTGCATAAGCTTTCGTCTGGTATCGGCATCTGTCATTCGACAGATAAGATTGGCAGCAGTAATCGGAGTTTTGATTTCATGTACAAAGCTCTCCACATACTCCCGGTATTCCCGCTTGGCTGCTTCGGCATCGGAGACCGCGCCAATCATTGACATTCCCGCTTGGCGAAAGAGTTCTGTAAACTTTCGTTCATATATAGTTCGGCCTTTTGGGATACATTCGGTAAAAAGATATTTTTTATCCAGGCCATCTAAGATGCTTGCAAGCTCTAGAAGCTTTGCACGGCATCTTAAAAAATCCATCGTCTGTATCAGGAGAAACAATAAAAGCCAGATAAGAAAAAGCAGTAGCACAATACCAGTCTGTGTACCTGTTAGCAGCAGAAATAATGCACTTATCATTACAAAAACCGCCTGAAAGATAATATATCTCAGACGGTCAGAGAAAAATTCTGAAAAAGTCATAGTTGATACCCCATTTCCCGGCGGGTCTTAATCAGGTCTGGTAAGTCAAGGTCGGCAAGCTTTGTACGAAGTCTGGTGACATTGACGCTTAAAGTGTTATCGTCGATATAGATTTGACGGTCCCAGAGAGTTTCGATTAAATCAGCACGGGAGACAATCTCACCAGCGTGCTCCATCAGACAAGCTAAAATCTGTAATTCATTGCGTGTCAACACGGTGCTTTTAGTAGCAGAAGATACCATACCTTTTGTCAGATAAAGTGTAAGCCCTTTTGCTTCTAATATATCAGATGTCTGAGTCTTCTTTTTACTTCTTCGAAGAACTGCTTTCATCCGCGCCAGCAGAACGGGAATAGTATAAGGTTTGGTGATATAATCATCTGCGCCAAGATTTAACGCCTTGATTTCATCCAGAGCAGTATCCCTGCTTGTGACAAAGATAATCGGCGCACCGCCTGACATCTGAAGGCTGGCACAGACCGAAAAGCCATCCTGTCCAGGCAGATTGATATCAAGAAGTATCAAATCCGGTTTTAACTTTGTTGCCTGTTCTTTAATCGTTGTAAAATCGGTGACTGCCAGTGGAAAATATCCTTCGTTTTTTAAAAGAAGCGTCAATTCTTCACGAATTACCGGGTCATCTTCTACAATCATGACTTTTTGCATCTTGTGTCAGCCTCCATAGTTGCTATTCTAGGGTGTTACAATCCTCCCGGCTACTGCACAGGCTGCGGCTGTTACCGGGGAAGCTAAGAAAATCTCAACCTTAGAGGTGCCCATACGCCCCAGGAAGTTGCGGTTATTGGTGGCGACGACACGTTCGCCATCGGTTAAGATACCGCCTGTACGCCCGCAGCAGAGGCCACAGCCAGGATGTGTAATCATAGCACCAGCTTTGGAAAGGGTTAGAAGCGTACCATCTGCTAGTGCTTCCTGATAGACCTTGCGGCTTGCTGGCGTTACAATCAATTTTACAAAAGGAGCGATATGTTTTCCCTTTAAGACTGCTGCAGCTCTTTGTAAATCTTCAAGCCGTCCGTTGGTACAAGAGCCAATAAATACCTGGTCAATCGGTGTTCCCTCATATTCACTGACTGGATGAATATTGTCCACCTGTGACGGACAGGCAAGCACAGGAACAAGCTCAGAAGCCTGATAATGGATGGTACGGATATAAGAAGCATCCGCATCCCCCACTAAAGAGCGCTCTTTGTCACTTAGCGTTATCTGACAATACTTGGCGGTTTTCTCATCTGGTGTAAACAATGCACATTTTGCTCCTGCTTCAATTGCCATATTTGCCATGGTCATCCGGCTTGCCACTGACATCTGCTCCACCGTATCTCCACAGAACTCCAGTGCCTGATAGGTAGCACCGTCCGCTCGAAGGTCACCAATCAGCCGAAGGATAATATCTTTGGAAGTCACATTAGAAGGGAGTTCTCCTTCAATCACTACTTTAATCGTCTCTGGCACCTTAATCCACATCGTCCCAGTGCCCAGAATACTTGCCATCTCTGTATAGCCAATCCCCGAAGAAAAAGCACCTACACATCCATAGGTTGTAGTATGGCTGTCTGTACCAAATACAATATCTCCAGGTTTTACATAGAGCGCCTCTGTCATCAACTGATGACAAATCCCATCGCTTCTATGCACATGCGTCATTCCATATTTCTTAACAAACGCATCTCCCACACGAAAATGCCTGGTATCATCCACCTGACTTGCCGGAACTAGATGGTCATAGATTAAGACCACTTTATCAGGGTTCCAAAGCTTCGTAAAGCCCATCTCCTCAAACTTATCCGCCACAAACGGAATAAAGATATCATGAATCATCACACGGTCTACAGAGACTGTCACAATATCACCTGGATTTACGTTATGTCCCACATTACGGCTTATAATCTTCTCAATAATTGTCTGTCCCATCTTGCCTCTAGTCCTCCAATCCATTTAGACGACGCATTGCCTTTACCAGTCCGCCTGCCTTAATAATATCCATTAGATTCTGTGGAAGAGATACCATCGGATATGCCTTACCATTATGCCGAATCTCAGAATTGACTTCAACTTCCACAGTGTCTCCTTCTGTAACCACATCATAAAGTCTGTCATTCTCAATCAAAAGCAATCCATTATTAATCGCATTGCGGAAAAATATCCTTGCAAATGATTTCGCAATCACACATCGGATGCCTAATGCCTTAATAATCTCTGGTGCCTGTTCTCTAGAAGAACCACATCCAAAATTTTTACCAGCCACAATGATATCTCCTGCTTCTATCTGCCCCGCTAATTCTGGTCGAAGTGGCGAAAATGCATAAGGTGCCATCTCTTTTACTGTCTTCCGTGCCAAATATTCGGTAGGAATGATAATGTCTGTATCAATATCATCTCCTAATACCCAGACCTTTCCACTAAAACTATCCTTCATAAATTGATACCTGCTTTCTATCTTTATTGTCAGAGAAAATTAAGGGACGCCAAAACGGGGGCTGGAAGGAACATCTACCAGGTCCCATCGGGCGTCCTTTTCATCACTTTTTACACCATATCCGCTGTCGCAATCTCTCCTTTAATCGCCGATGCTGTCACCGTTGCAGCACTTGCCAGATACACAAACGAATCTTTATGCCCTGCACGTCCTTTAAAATTCCGTGTCCCTGTACTAATCAGCGTCTCTCCTTCTCCAATCACGCCCTGACAGCTTCCCCAACATACACTACAATTCGGATTCATCACAATCGCGCCTGCTTCCATAAAAGTAGCAAGAATCCCTTCTTTTAACGCTTCCTGGTACACCGCCTGACTTGCTGGCACCACCAAAAATCTCACCAGTGGATGCACTTTCTTCCCTTTGATAATCTTCGCACCCACCCGCAAATCTTCTATCCGTCCATTGTTACAGGACCCAAGAAATGCCTCGTCAATCCGTATCCCCGCCGCTTCCACAGCCGGACATACATTATCCACAAAATGCGGTTTTGCCACAATCGGTCGAATCGTACCTAAATCTATCTCATATGTCTGTGCAAAGTTGGCATCTTCATCACTTTGGAAACAAGCCTTTGCTTCCCGGCCATGCTGGTGCAGATATTCCATGGCAATCTCATCCACTTCCATCAAAGCTGTCTTTGCGCCTGCTTCCACGCAGAGATTACATATCGATATTCTGTCACTCATCGTCAGTGTCTGAAGTCCCTCGCCTACAAACTCCATCGCTTTATAGTTGGCTCCATTTGCCCCAATCTGCCCGATAATCGTCAGAATCAGGTCTCTTGCATAGACGCCTTCGGAGAGCTTTCCTGTCAGATGAAAGCGCAGCGTCTCCGGCACCAACACCCAGGATTTCCCTGTTACCATCGCATACAGATAATCCGTACATCCAACGCCCGTTCCAAAAGCCCCCAGTGCTCCATATGCACAAGTATGACTGTCCGCTCCAAAGATAAGCTCTCCAGGCCGCACATGATGCTCCATCATCACCTGATGACAGACTCCTTGTCCTTCATAAAAGGTAATCCCA
The DNA here is from genome assembly GCA_910575445.1 of Lachnospiraceae bacterium. Lineage (GTDB taxonomy): Bacteria > Bacillota > Clostridia > Lachnospirales > Lachnospiraceae > Hominiventricola. The sequence goes on from CAJTFW010000001.1 coordinate 182,492, forward strand.
TGCTCTTTGGCAAAATCCCGCATCTTCTTCTGAGAAGCCGCAGTCTTGGGACTGTCAGAGGGCACATTGTGGTCTACTACCCATACCAGTTTTTTTACATCTGCGATTCTAGGATGCTTTAACTTCTGATACATATCAATCGTAAGATGTGTCGTCCCGTCATTGCTTAAAAGCTGGTCTACTTCCACGGTATAAATATCGCCTGCTTTTACATGGTCTACACCAGCAGCACGGGCGATGATTTTCTCTGCCATTGTCATTCCCATCGTTATGCGTCCTCCCTGTTTAGTGATGCAATCAGCCCGCCCTGGTCTAAGATACCCTGCATATATGGCGGAAGCTTTGTGCAGACAAATTCCTGTCCATTTGTTCTGACAATTCCCTCTGTTAGAGACAACTCCATCTCCTCCCCATCTGTCACATGGTCATAGAGCTCTTTACATACAATCACTGGAAGACCAATATTGATGGCGTTGCGATAGAAGATACGGGCAAAGGACTTTGCAATTACCGCCTTGACACCAAGCGCTTTTAAGACACTAGGAGCCTGTTCTCTAGAAGAACCACAGCCAAAATTCTCAGCAGCCACTACAAAATCTCCAGGTTTTACTTTGGATGCAAAATCCGGGTCAAGAGATTCGAATGTATGTTCTTTCATCTCCTCTATCGTTGGAAAAAGCAGATACTGTGATGCAATAATCTGGTCAGTATCTACATCTGTATGAAACCGAAATATCGTTCCCATGGGACTTATCCTCCTCATTTCTCTATTCTTCTTCTAAAATCTCCTCTTCTTTTGGCTCAGGTAGATAGATATGCACCTGGTTGATGCGGTTCTTCTCTACCGATTCCGCCACTAGGCGGATGCCATTTTCGGTGGTGGCTTCTTCGCCGACTTCCGGCAGATGGTCTAAAAGCCCGATGATAATACCACCAATCGAATCATAGTCCTCTGACTCTAGGCAAAGTTCTCTTTTATCTAACTCTAAGTAGTTATTGATGTCGTCAAGACTCATCGCGCCAGCGACAAGGTATTCCAAATCGGATAACTGTGTGACAAGCTTTTCTTCGTCTTCGTCATATTCATCCCGAATATCACCCACAATCTCCTCAAGAAGGTCTTCAACCGTGACCATTCCTGAAGTTACTCCATATTCATCAAGTACAATCGCAAGGTTTGTAGAGCTTTTTTTCATCTCTAACAAAAGGTCTGAGCTTTTCTTATGCTCATGTGCATAGAGTACGCTTCGCATAATATTGCGCGGGTCAAAATGCTCTCTGTCTTCGTAGAGCAGAAGGTCTTTGACATTAATCATGCCAATCACATTATCTGTAGAGTCTTCATATACCGGGTAACGGGTATATTTGTTTTCCCGGTATAAATCTATCATATCGTTGTAGCTTGCGTTGACATTCAAAAAACTCATATCCACCTTTGGCACCATAATGTCCTTGGCGGTAGCATCTCCAAAGTCGAATACATTGTTAATCATTTCACGTTCTTCCGGCTCAATCACACCGTCCTCGTGACTGACTTCCACAATCGTACGAATCTCTTCTTCTGTGTAGGACTCCGATTTATCATTGGGGTCGACCCGCATCAAAAACAAAATCCCCATAGAGAGGCTATTCATAATAAAGATAAGCGGTGTTGCAATATACATCCAGATATAGATAATACGTGCATAGCTAAGAGCAATCCGCTCTGAGTGGATAGTGGCACAGGTCTTTGGTGTAATCTCTCCAAAGACTAGGATAATAAGCGTCAGTGCCCCTGTGGAAATACCAGCTGCAATAGCAGCAAGTCCAGTCCCTCCTAGAAGTTTTGTGACCAAAAGCGTTGACAGAGAAGAAGCGGAAATATTTACAATATTATTTCCTATTAGAATAGCACTTAACATCTTCCCCTGGTCCTCGGTGACACGGGAGAGAATCAGTGCGCGGCGGTTCCCTTCCTCTATCAGGTTTCGTATTCGAATTTTGTTTACAGTTACCAAAGCAGTTTCTGCAGAAGAAAAAAATGCAGAAAGGCCGACCAGGGCAATAAGAATCAGCACCTGTATGGCGTCACTTGAATCCAACGTAGTTCACTCCTTTTTCTTAGAAAATTTTATATACAGTTAGTGTTTAATATACGATATTTTGGCAGAAAATGCAATAGTTTGAGCGGGTGATTTTTGTTTTAGGGGAATAATTAAAGGGTGGGGGCATATAAATAGAAGCAGAAGTATGGAGGGGGAATTGTAATGAAACAGTTAAATTGGAATGTGTATACGACTTCTATGGTAAGGGTGATGAAAGCACTTTTGGCAGCGTATGTAGTGACAGGGCTTCTGCTTTTGGCGATTGCGGGGTTTTTGTATCGTTTTCAGTGGGATGAAGGAAAGGTACAGATTGGGATAATTTTGACGTACATATTGTCTTGCTTTATAGGGGGATTTTTGGCAGGGAAGATGATGAAGAGCCGGAAGTTCTTGTGGGGTGTGTTACTTGGACTTTTGTATTTTCTGGTAATGACACTGGTATCAGTGGCTGTAAATCGTGAATTACAGAGCAGTTCATCAGGAATGATTACGTCGTTTTTACTGTGTATGGGTGGAGGGATGCTAGGCGGAATGTTGTCATAAAAGACAATCTCCATCAAGTATTTTGCCCGTCGTAGGCCTAGGCTTATGGCGGGCACTTTTTTGTAATGTCTGATTTCGTTATGAACTCTGCGAAAGATAGTTGCACGAAAGATACCATACGTGGTAGGATGATAACAACAAAAAATTACAACCAAAGAAAATATAAGAAAAGGACAAGCCAGGAGGATACCCAGATGAAGCTTTTGGAAGAACGAATTCAAAGAGACGGTGTTGTAAGGGGAACAGATGTTCTAAAAGTAGACAAGTTTTTAAACCATCAGATGGATGTAGAGTTATTTTCCGAGATAGGAAAAGAATTTCTGCGTCTTTTCGAAGGAGAGAAGATTAATAAAATATTAACGATTGAGGCATCTGGCATCGGAATTGCCTGTGTAGTGGCACAGTGTTTTGGCGTACCGGTGCTTTTTGCAAAGAAAAGTAAGACAAAAAATATTGCAGGAGATGTCTATACAGCGAAAGTGGAATCTTTTACACATGGAAGAGTCTATGATATTATCGTATCCAAAGAATTTTTGGGGCCGCAAGACCGTGTGCTTTTAATCGATGATTTCCTGGCAAATGGGGCAGCGCTTATGGGGCTGATTACGTTGGTAAGAGAGGCTGGTGCAACGCTTGTGGGCGCTGGTATCTGTGTGGAAAAGGCATTTCAGCCAGGAGGAGAGATGATTCGCAAGATGGGTGTGCGGGTGGAATCTTTGGCAAAAGTTCGCAGTATGAGCGAAGAGACAGGCATTGTGTTCTGTACAGAAGGAGAATAAGGAGATGGTAACATATTATGATATTGGTCTCAATCTGTTTTGCAGACAATTTAGAGACCCTGAGAAAGTGATTGAAGATGCCAAAGAAGCGGGAGTGTGCTGTATTCTGACCGGTACAGATTCCAGGGAAAATCAAAAGATTGATACTTTTGTAACAAACCATATCGCCTTTGGCACAGCGGGGATTCATCCGCACAATGCAGACAGAGCCAAAAAAGAAGACTTTGATTTGATAGAGAAGATAATCCTGCAAAATCCCAAAGTGGTGGCAGTCGGAGAGTGTGGATTGGATTTTGATAGGATGTTTTCAACAAAAGAAAATCAGATTCGCTGCTTAGAAAAACAGATTGTACTGGCAGAAAAGCTAGAAAAACCGTTGTTTTTACATGAGCGCAGCGCTTCCTCTGAATTTGTCAAACGCTTTAAAAAACATCCCGACATCTGTAAAAAATCCGTCGTACACTGCTTTACCGGAAGTAAGGCTGTATTAGAGCAGTACCTTTCGATGGGATTTTCCATCGGGATTACGGGCTGGATTTGCGATGACAGAAGGGCAAAAGAACTAAGAGAAGCCGTTAAAATCCTTCCGCTTGACCGTCTTCTAATCGAGACGGACGCTCCTTATCTGACACCGCGTAATGTTCCGAATTTAGATAAAACTAACGTGCCGGAGAATATTGTCTATGTGGCAAGAGAGTTAGCAAAATATAAGAAAGTCTCCGAAGAAGAAATCATCCACTGTGCTAGAGAGAATACGGAGCGGATTTTTGGGTTAGCGTAATCATGAAGTTTGGGTTTAGAGGACGCTCGCCATGGCCTGGCAGATGTTCCTTCCAGACCCCGCTCGCGCTTAATGAACGCCTATAGCGGTACTAAGCTCGCGACTGCGCGTGCCGCTTGCGCTCGCTAAGTGCCGATGGCGTTCAATGGGTCTTGCAGGAACATCTGCCAGGTCATGTCGGGCTGTTTCTTGGCTTCGATACATACGCTTCGGGCGGAACATTTCACATATATGCTTTACACAATATTACGCGATAGTGTTATATAACTTATGGTTAGTCATAGTCAGCCAGGGCGGGAGGGGAGTAGGTTCCCCAAAGACCCATTGGACGCCATCGGCACTTAGCGAGCGCAAGCGGCACGCGCAGTCGCGAGCTTAGTACCGCTATAGGCGTTCATTAAGCGAGAGCGGGGTCTTTGGGGAACCTACTCCCCTCCCGTCCTAGCGTCCTTTATCTCTATTCCTTATATTGACATTTAGAGTACACTATGTTATCATAAAGTTAGATTACAATATGTACACTTAAAAGGAGAAAAACCATGCAACAAGTATCAGACTATGAATTAGAACTTATGAAAGTTATCTGGGCGAATGGGGGAACGGCGCTCTATGCAGAGATTGTAGAAGCACTTTCTCAAAAAGGGATGAATTGGACAAAAAATACAATTATTACCCTTTTATCCCGCCTGATTGACAAAGGGTATCTAAAGACCAACAAAGTCGGGCGGCGAAATCGGTATTTGGCGTTGATTCAGGAGGGCGAATACCAACTGACACAGACAGAACATTTTGTAGATAAGATTTATGGAGGAAATGTAAAAGGGATGGTCTTAGCTCTGCTTCAGACAGAGATGCTCTCCGCAGAAGATTATGAAATATTGAAGGAATATTGGGAAAAAGCAGGTGAACAGGATGTATGAGTTGTGGAAGATGGTATTGTCGTTGTCTTTATCTGGGACAGTTGTGATTGTGGCACTCTTTCTTTTCTGCCGGCTTTTTGGGAAAAGGTTTGGAAAAGGTTGGCAGTATTATATATGGCTTGTAGCAGTGTTTCGGCTTTTGGTGCCATTTTCTGTAGATATCAATCTGATAGGGCAGGCTATTTTAGAGCTGGAGCAAAATCGGGCAGAAAGTATAGAAGCTGTCTACGCATTTCCAGATAATATAACTGAGACAGAAGGTGTAAAGACAACCTATGAAAAGGAAACAGGTGCCATCTACCAGGAAGTGCGGTGGGCTTCTGATAACAAAGCGTCTGCTGGATTTGTGAATATTTTAACAGATAATCTGACGATGCTTTGGTTAGTAGTTGCCTTTTTTTTATTGGTATATAAAGTGGCAGCTTATCATAGCTTTGTCAGATATATTTGTGCAAGCAGTATTCCGGCAGATGTCGAACTTTTAGAGTCCTTTGGAAAGATTGTAGAAGAAAAGAAAATCAAAAAAACAATAGGACTTTATCTCAATGCCAATATATCTTCTCCGCTTTTGGTAGGATGCTTTCGGCCATGTATTATTTTGCCAACAAGAGAATTTCTGGCATCGGATTTTTATTATGTTATCTTACATGAGCTTACACATGAGAGAAGAATGGATGCATTGTATAAATGGCTGGTACAGGTGGCCCTTTGTCTGCACTGGTTTAACCCCTTTGTCTGGCTTATGGGACGGGAAATCAACCGGGCCTGTGAACTGTCTTGTGATGAAGCGGTTATCAGCAGATTAGATAAAGAAGCAAAACATGCCTATGGAGATACCCTGCTTCGGGCAGCCAAAGAAGGAGGTTCTTTTCATGCTGGTTTTGGAGGTATGACCATGTGCGAGAGCGGGCGATTACTAAAGAGAAGACTTCAGGCTATCCTTGTCTATCAGAAAAGACCAGGATGGATAAAAGCCGTCTCTTTTGTGATAGCAGTTACCACTTTTTTTGGTGCGGTGACTTTAGGCGCTTATGCCAGACCCAAGAGGACGCCAGCGATAGTTACAAGCGGTGGAAATGATTTTCTTTTGTCAGATAAAAGTGAAGTTATCGAAAGAGATAAGGTGTTCTATATTTTATGTGATGGTATGACAGAAGAAGAAGTACCCATAGGAGGCGTGGTAGATGGGATAATGATAGTGGTGGTACATAGAGATTACTATAGTTCGGTTACATTATCCAGTGATAAGCAAGAACTTGTTGAGGAAGCCAAAGATATTTGCCGGGATATGCAAGATAAGAACATAATGACAGAAGCAGATGCCAAGCGGATTATAGAGACTGCTAGAGAACTTCATCGCCAGTATCTGTCGGAGGAAGATTCAGAATATATAAATTATTATTTTATACAAAGTATGTACTATCGGGATTCGTATCTTTTTTCAGTGGGATATGATATCAGCAAGAAGGATATGGAAAATCATACCAATAAAGAGATTGTCTTAGAAGACGGAGAGCAGTTAACGTTGTCTTTTGCAGATGCTTATAAAGAATGGGCAGAAAATGAAGAATTTCTCCAGATACTAAGTGAACTTTTTTCAGAATTTCGACAAAAGACAGAGAAACGAGTCTCTCGTATTGAGCGTCCGCTGATTAGCCAGATTGAGTATGTGGGGGATGATATTGAAAGCCTGTGTAAGACATATTATGAACAAGACGACATTGCCCGTTTTTCCTGTGTATTTCCAGAACTTCCTAAGGAGGGGCAGAAAGAATATCTGGAAAAAGCATTTCAAGAAGATAAGATTGCTTATTTCGCGATTATTCTTGATGATATGTATGAGAAAGGTTATCTGGATAATGCGATGGTGAATGAATATGTAGAACGCACATATGAAAACGATTATATTGCTTATTTTAGTATCTGTATAGAGTATCTTAGCGAGGAAGGCAGACAGGAATGGAAGGAAAAAGTACCTGAGGAGAGAAGGATGCCTTATGGTAAGAAATTACAGGAATTATTAGAGGACTTGGAGGAGGATTGGGAAGAGGAAGACTGGGACTGGTAGCTGATGATTGATAAAGATGCGGACTCTTTGGAGTCCGTTTTCTGTTTTGGGGCATAAAAATAGAACGATTGTAAAAGAAAGAAAATATGTGGTACAATAGGGGAAAACAGAGAGATGGGATGAATATTATGATTCTTTATCATACATTATCAGCATTGAATTGTTTGACATTTGAAAGGAGTGACATCATCTATGACCGAAAAAGAAAGAAATGATTATTTGATGTGGTATAAAAAAGTTGACACCCTATTCTCAAGGATTTGAGATATAATCAAGAGAATAAGGAATGAATAAAATGGTAGAAAACAGACAATACGACCACAAATACAAAGTACAAGCCGTGAAGTTTGCAAGAGAAATTGGACAGGCTAAGGCCGCTAAAGAGCTAGGGGTTCCCAAGAATACCATGTATGGCTGGATGAGAGCCAACCGCCTTGGTAATCTTGACCTTGGAGCTGGCTCACAGACACCACAAAGCGCTATGACGCTTAACGAGGAACTCATCCAGTTCCGCTAACAGGTGAAAAAACAGGAAAAAGAAATTAGACGTTTGAAGAAAGAAAATGACTTTTTGGAGGAAGCCAGCGCTTTTTTCGCCGCGAGCCGTCTGAAGTCAGCAAAAACGAAAGAATAAAGTTTATTACAATAAAGACGAAAGACGGCGATTCAAAAGGGGATATTGCATTTTTCTGCTGGACACTCCATGTCAGCAGGCAGGGATTTTACCAGTATCTCGCAAATAAAGACCGTCCATGGAAATATCAGCCCTTGGCGGATGCCATGAAAGAAATCCTGGAGGAAGATGAATGCAATGATACCGCCTCATGGCGGGAGAGATTGACACCCTGCTTAGAAGAAGAGCGAAGCTCCTCATACTTACGATGTGCAAAGCGGGCATTGTAAATATATTTATAAGGAACGGTACAGCGGCTGCGGGGTTTCTCACAGCCGTTGCAGACATAGGGAGCCGTGTCGAGACGTCTGCACTGCTCTTTGACAAAAGAAGGACACACCTGATTGCATTTGATGCAAGAAGCGCATTTCGTGTCGCAGAGGATGATTTTACTGCAGACATTGGTTTTACGACAGCGGAAGCGTCTGGTACAGAAGTTGTGAGGGTTGTTGAAAATCCGTTTGGGATGTACATCATCCATCCTGTGGAGCCTGACCTCTTTGGAGATGGTAGAGGGATCCTTACAAAGGAATCTGGCGATGTCTTTAAAAGAACGTCCCTGCTCCAAAGAATCCTCGATATACTGTCTGTCAGTGAGAGTAAGGTGTTTCTGATTACCTGGAATGATACTGGACATAATGATACCTCCTGTTTCTGCTATCTGATCATTGATAGAAGGATATCATATTTGTGAAAGAATAAATTCTGATTGAGTAAGACTAAATTCCACACCGCTTACGCAGAGTGGAATTTAAAATTTCATTTTTCGAACGTTATCGAAGAAGCTCAGATACGCTTGAAAAAAAGCAGATGCTTTAGTATAATGGAACCATGGCAGAAACGGGAATCTGATGGGATGTCTGCCATTCATGAGAAAGGTGGTAGATGCCATTGAGAGCAGATACAATCACAAAGGATTATGTAAAAGATGCAGGCGTGTTTGCCGATATTTTTAATTACTATATTTACGGTGGGCGGCAGGTAATCCTACCAGAGCAGCTCACGGAGCATGATTCCACGAAGATAGCGCTGCCATACGGTGCGGACGGCGCAGTGGTTCCCGTCCAGAAATTCCGTGATGTGCAGAAGCTGTATGCGGCAATGACGGATGGGAAGATGGAATATGTCCTCTACGGCGCGGAGAATCAAGCTGAAATTCATTATGCTATGCCTGTTAAGAACAATCTCTATGATGCGCTGGAATACGCAGGGCAGGTGGAAGAGGCGGCAAAGTCGCACCGGAAAGAAATGAAGCGGAAAAAAGAGGAGGGGGAAACGTTTGCAGAAGAAGGCGGGAAAACACCAAGCACAGGTGAATTCTTAAGCGGTTTCTGGGTGGAAGACAGGCTGGTGCCGTCTATCACGGTGACTGTATTTTTCGGCTCGGAAGAGTGGGATGGGCCGTTAAGCCTCTTTGAGATGATGGATGTTTCAGACCCAGAGGTGCTTGCTTGCATGGACAATTACCATGTGCGGCTAATCGCACCAGCGCAGATGACGGATGAGGAGATTATGAAATTCCAGTCCAGCCTGCGGGAGGTCATGCTGTTCATCAAGTATTCGAAGGACAAGGAAAACTTGAGCAGGGTACTGGCGGCCAATGAAAGGCGTTTCCGGGAAGTGGAGCGCAGGGCGGCGGATGTGATTGAAGCGATTACAAATTCGGGCATAAAATATGATGAAGAAGACGAGGTGGTTAATGTGTGCCAGGCAATTCAGGAAATAAGAAAAGAATCTGAACGGGATGGGGAATTAAAGAAGGCCAGGGAAGCGGCTGGAAAATTGTATGAAATGGGACTTGATACAGATAAGATAGCCCAAGCGGTTGGCTATGCTGTGGAAACAGTAAAGGGTTGGCTTGAGCTTGAATCATAATGCATAGTGATGTGTTGATACTCCTGAACAATATTTAACAACGGTCCAGGTGGCAATCTTAAATTGATGTCATAGGAATTTAGGTACTAACAGGCAAAAGTATTGAAAAATAGCTTAAAATCAAGGGTTTTTGAGCATAGAGGGGTTCACCGGAGTAGTTGGTAGGCCTCTCTTTTTTGCGTTTTTGATGCCGCTGATAGGATGGCGATTGGGGCAAAATTATACTATCACGCAAAAGTCGGCAGTTTCCGTGATAGTATCCGAGTTTTGCGTGAAAGTATAAGGGCTGGATGACGGCTCTTTTTTGTGTTCATTCCTGAAAAATAGTTGTTTTGTACAACCTAGGTGAAAAACAGGAAATTTTTATGGTATTATTCAGAGGGTGCTTTTGCTTTATTGGGAACAGTTCTTTGCCGAAGTAATAGGAAAGAGCGGAATTCATCAATGGCTTGTGTGGATTATCGGCAAAGCATGGAAAATCTGAAATCCTATATGCAGCGCCAGTGGAGCCTTGTTGGAGGAATGGCTGGCACGTTCAGGGTGAGATGGTCAAGTATTCTTGTAACACTCATAAGGAAATAATTGCCAGTCATTATGCTTGTGTTCTCTTTTCAAATGGTGTCTGATATCCATTGGAGGAATGCGGACGTGTATGATTGTAATAAACATATACATACTCCATAGTTGCTTTATTTAGTTCCTCATCTGATGAAAAACGATGTTTACGAATAAATTCTGCTTTGAATGTTCCATTGGTGAATTGTCGTAAGGACACCCAGCTTTACTCATGCTCTGCAATACTCCAGCTTCTTTACAGAAATCGGTAAATGTACGTGAAGTATACTGTTAGCCTTGATCACTGTGCAGTAGCAGACCTTGGAGATGATGATTTCTTTCTAAGTTAGGTAAAAAGATTGCATTAAATAATGAGATAAACGATAATTTACAGCAACAAGCACAAGCAATTTATGTTTCTATGTTCGTTAGCAACGTCAGTTCTGATTGGCAGCAAGGTCATCTTTCTGATCTTATCACTGTAAAGTATGGGAAAGACCATAAGAAATTAGCTGATGGGAACTATCCTGTATATGGGTCTGGCGGTATTATGCGTTATGTTGAACGTCCGCTATATGATAAAGAATCTGTTCTTATACCAAGAAAAGGAACACTCAATAATGTCATGTATGTTAATCAACCGTTTTGGTCTGTTGATACTATGTTCTATACCGAGATGCGGGTACCAAATATTGCGAAGTTTATCTATCACTTTGTAAAAAATAAAAACCTTGCCTCGATGAATGCTGGATCAGCTGTTCCAAGCATGACAACGGACATTTTGAATGCAATGGAGATAGCTATTCCTTCTACATCTGAATTTGAAGAATTTGAAACAATAGTATCTCCTATGTATCATGCAATGCAGGAGAATAATATTCAATCAGCAAAACTTGCAGAACTACCTGACTCACTATTGCCTAAATTCATGTCCGGTGAGATTGATGTATCTGCTATCCGACTTTAAATACTAATTATCATTGCCTTTCCATTACTTATATGATACAATATCATTACAAAATCAATGGAGGTGCAATATGGCAACACTACAGATTCGTATTGATGACACGTTAAAAAAACAAGCAGATACATTGTTTTCCAGTCTTGGATTAGATACATCCACAGCGATTCGCATTTTTTTAAATGCATCTATTGAAAATGCAGGAATTCCTTTTTCTGTGCGACATAAGACAATCCCTGATTCTCTTCAAGAAGCAATTTATGACAGCAGGCTTCAAAGAAATCTGAATGGTCCTTTTGACAATGCTGAAGATGCGGTTGCTTCTATGTTAGAGGACTGATTTATGTATCAAATTGTCTATACCAATCGTATGAAAAAAGATGCTAAATTGATGAAAAAAAGAGGCAAGGATATGAGAAAACTTGTCCATGTACTTTCACTGCTTGCAAGTGGTAATCCATTACCTGTTCAGTATAGAGACCATTCATTGATGGGCAATTTACAAGACTTTAGAGAATGTCATATAGAACCAGACTGGCTACTTATGTATCAAATTTATGAAGACACCCTTATTCTTTCTGCGACCGCGACTGGCAGTCATGTTGACTTATTCGGAAAATAAAACTATCTTAAGCTACCCATAGACTCAAAAATCGTTTCGCGATTTTTTCGTTACCGCCGCATTTCATTTTATGATGATATTTTCTTTTTTGAAGCGGCGGTAAATTATCGTTTATACCAGAACTATAATTATTATAATACCCTTCCATCCCCTTTTCACTCAATTCCCTAAGGAGGCCCATCAACATGATTTTTACAGAAGATACCTTTGAACAAGCCATCATAGAGCTTTTTGAGACTATGGGTTATCTCCATTTCTATGCTCCTGAATTAGAGCGGGATTATGCATCCCCTTTTTTAGACTCCATTCTGTACGATAGTCTACTTCGCATCAACAAAAACCTTCCATTAGAAGCGATAGAAGAATCTATTTCCAAACTAAAAAATCTTGATACTGGCAGCCTGATACAAAAAAATATAATCTTTATGGATTATCTGCAAAATGGTATTACAGTCAAATTTTATATAAAAGGAGAAGAACGCCCTGCACTTGTTCGCTTACTTGATTATGAAAATATTCAAAACAATACCTTTTATATTGTGAATCAATTTACTTTTTTAGAAAATGGGAATAATCGCAGACCAGATATTATTTTGTTTATCAATGGACTTCCTCTTGTTTTGATGGAGTTAAAAAGTCCTTCAAAAGATGAAGTGAGCGTTGAAAATGCCTATCTTCAGATTCGAAATTATATGCAGGATATTCCATCGCTTTTCTATTATAATGCTATCTGCGTAATCAGCGACCTTTCTACAAATAAAGCTGGGACGATTACATCTGGTTTGGACCGCTTTATGGAATGGAAGACAAAAGATGGCGATTATGAGGATACTGCATCTGTACAATTTGATACCTTTTATGAAGGTATGTTTCAAAAGGAACGGCTGCTAGATATTCTGAAAAATTTTATTCTATTTTCAGATGACGGACAGAAATCTATTAAGATTTTGGCGGGTTATCATCAATATTTTGCTGTTCATAAAGCGATTGAAAAAGCAAAGATTGCGACAGAAACAGATGGCAAAGGTGGTGTGTTCTGGCATACACAAGGAAGTGGAAAATCGTTGTCCATGGTTTTCTATGCTCACTTATTGCAGAAAGCACTAGATAGTCCCACAATTGTGGTGATGACTGACCGTATTGATTTGGATGACCAGCTCTATACCCAATTTTCCAAATGTGCTCCGTTCTTACGACAAACGCCAGTGCAGGCAGAGAGTAAAGAACATTTAAAAGAATTGCTAGATGGACGTGTCGCCAATGGTATTATTTTTACAACAATGTTTAAATTTGAGCGTGACGAGCGGCCATTATCAGAACGTCGAAATATTGTTGTGATGGCAGATGAAGCACATCGCGGGCAGTATGGTTTTGAAGAAAAATTGATAATAAAGGAAAATGAACAGGGGGAAAAAGAAGCATATACGGTAATAGGAAATGCTCGTATTATCCATGATGCCCTTCCTAATGCTACCTTTATTGGATTTACTGGCACACCGATTTCTGCAAAAGACCGCAATACAAGAGAAGTTTTTGGTGATTATATTGATATTTATGATATGACACAGGCAGTAGAAGATGGAGCTACTCGTCCTGTCTACTATGAAAGTCGTGTCGTTCATCTAAAATTAGATAAACATACGTTAGAATTAATTGATTCTACTTATGATATTTTAGAACAACAATCAGATGCTGCTACAATTGAAAAAAGTAAAAAAATGTTAGGGCAGATGGAAAGTGTATTGGGTGCAGATGCTACAATACAATCGTTGTGTGAGGATATTGTGGCTCATTATGAAAAATATCGTGCAAACTTGCTGACTGGCAAAGCAATGATTGTAGCCTATTCTCGGGCAATTGCAATAAAGATTTATCGAAAATTATTAGAGCTTCGCCCTACATGGGAAGAAAAAATCGGAGTTGTAATGACAGGTGGTAACAATGACCCTGAAGACTGGAAAAAGATTGTCGGGACAAAAGCATATAAAGAAGAACTAGCCAGAAAATTCAGTTTGTTTGAGCCAGCTATTCTTGAAGAAATTGCTAAAATGAAAGAGAAAAATATTGCTGTTGAGATTTTGAAAAAATTGATGGCAGAACAAGTCTCTCTCTAAACGTACTAATGTAGTCCAGTCGCAGAGATTTTCTGAAAAAATTACAAAATTGATGAATGCTTACTATAATGGTCTGATTACAAATGAAGAAGTCATCAAAGAATTATTAAAGACAGCAAAAGAGATTACTGAGTTATATAAAAATGGAAAAAGACTTGGGCTTACACCAGAAGAATTGGCTTTCTATGATGCACTGACTAAACCTGAAAATATTGTGGATTTTTATAAGAATAATGAACTGATAGCTTTAACAAAAGAGTTGACAGAAATGCTTCGTAAAAATCGAACAATAGATTGGCAAAAAAAGGAGACTGCTCGTGCCAGCATGAGAAAGATGGTGAAAAGATTATTAAAAAAGTACAAATATCCACCAGAGGATTATGATATGGCAATCAACACTGTTATCAGCCAGTGTGAGATGTGGGTAGATAATGATACGAAATCTGTCATTGAGAACATGATTTATGAAGAAATGTCAGATACAATGGAGTTAAAAGTGGCAGAAGAACTTGTATCCTACAATATAGATTTCTAGGAGAAAAAGATGCAAATAGAAATACAAGACGATTTTGATTTAAAGAAAATCTCAATAAGTGGTCAATGTTTTCGGGTCAAGTGCTTTGAAGGAGAGAGATACCGCTTTATAAGTGGCGATAAAGTGATTTATATACAGCAGGTCAAACCTCAAACATTTTCTGTCTCTGCCACTATGGAAGAATGGGAAGAGATATGGAGACCCTATTTTGACCTTGACCGATGCTATTGTGATATTTTTAACAAGGAGTGCAAAAAACATCCCTTTGTACATAAAGCCATGCTCTATGGCCAGGGACTTCGTATCTTGCGTCAAGAGCCTTGGGAGATGCTTATTACGTTTATTCTTTCGCAGCGAAAAAATATCCCCGCTATTTCAAAGTCTGTGGAGATGTTATCATCAAGATACGGGCATCGCATTGAGACCGAATATGAGACCTTGTATTCCTTTCCTTCGCCGCAAGAACTGTCGCGTGCATCCGTGGAGGAATTAAAGGAATGTAGCTTAGGATACCGGGCGCAATATGTGTTTGATGCGATTTGGCAGGTGCTTACAGGAAAGCTTGACTTAGATGTTCTCTTTACTTATGAGGATGAAAGATTGCTAGAGGAATTACAGAAAATGCATGGAATTGGCAAAAAAGTGGCGAACTGTATTGCGCTATTTGCCTATGGAAGAATGGCTTGTGTTCCGATTGATGTCTGGATATCTAGAGCAATCGAAGAAGATTGCAAAGGAGAATCCCCATTTCCTCTATTTAAGGAAAATGCAGGCATTATCCAACAATATGTCTTCTACTATGAGAGACACCACTTGTCTAAAAATTAACAAATATCAAAAAGTAAAGAAAGAGTAGGAGAGAAAACAGATGAATCAGGGATTTTTAGCGCAAGAATCGAAAAAAGCGCATCGGAAAAATCGAAGACTTTTTATGATTTTACTAATCATATATCTTACCCTTCTTGCCATTATTGTATTTATGGTAAAGGATAAGATTGACTTTAGCGATTATGACACCAAAAAAGTGGTTGTCTGTATAAGCGTTTTGTCTGTGATTATGTTGATTTCTGTAGTGACAGGACTGATTAGCACCATCTTAGGTACAACAGATGGTAAAAGCTTAATTCTTCCTTTTCAGGAAAATACAAAAAAGGCAGTAGGCGAAATCATAGACCAAGAAGTGGCCGAAGGAAACGTATTGGTTGATGAATATATCGAAAAATTTACCGATGAAAAGATACCTTATGGCGAACGAGTGATGTTAATACCATCCTACCTATTACTCTTTAACAGTATGGGCAGAGTCTTTGCCATCCCCCGCGAGAAAATCTACTGGCTCTGTGCCCAGGCCGGCATCAAAGGCCGCAGTCCCTTTGCGGTTCGCCTTCTGATATTTACCGAGAAAAAGACCTTTAACTTTATGGAAGGAATGGATGTTGGCCATGTAGAGGAAATTGCAGATAAGTTGTATCAATATATACCCAATGTTTTCAGTAATTATGACCCATTTTCTCTGTCCTATGAGTTGGATAAACTCTTTGATAAAGACCGTGAGGAATTTGTGAAATTTTATGAAAATGAGAAGAAAAAACAAGGAGCTATTTAGGGAAGGAAATAAGGAGGAGATAGCATGGATTTTAACAGATTTCAATGGACAAGAGAGCCGAAAAGTTACCAGATAAAAGAAGATACGATTGAGGTGGTGACAAAGCCTTGTACAGACCTTTGGCAGAGAACCTATTATCATTTTCAAAATGATAATGCACCCGTCTTTCAGATGGAGACAGAAGAAGAATATTTTAGTTTTGTTGTGAAAACAGATTTTAGAGAAAGCCATCATAGATTTGACCAGTGTGGTATCGTGATGTATCTTGACAGCGAAAATTGGCTGAAAGCTTCCATCGAGTATGAAAATAGTACCTATCAGCATCTAGGCAGTGTTGTGACCAATCAAGGTTATTCTGACTGGGCCACAACAGCAATAGATGCCTCTGTCAAATCTATGTGGTATCGCTTAAGCCGAAGGCAGGATGATTATTGTATTGAATGTTCCGAAGATGGGATAATATTCCATCAGATGCGTATCTGCCATATGCAAAAAGGAAAAGGAAAGATACGTTTTGGCATATATGCATGTTCACCAGAAGACTCTTCCTTTAAAGCAATATTTTCCAAGATGCAGATAAGTGAATGTCAGTGGAAGGCACATGATGGGCAACAGCCGGATAAATAGTCATTTAGTTCGTTGCTTTTATCCGTTCTACCAGGGAAAGTTTTCTGGAATAACATACTGCACAAGCAGAGAATACCGCCTGCACCCAAAACAGTGCGACTGCAAACAACAATACCTGAAGCACCGGAAAATGATAGATAATCTCCCCAAATAAACCTATTTCTCCCAAAATATTACATACCATCAGACTAACTATCGTTCCAATAGTTAAGGTAATCAGCAGTGTAATCCCAATATAATACAGACATTCAAAAGACAACATTTGGGACAACTGCCGGCTGCTCATTCCCACGGACTGGAAGATGCCAAACTCCTGCTGACGGGCTAAAAGATTGGTAATCAGCGTATTGGCAAGATTGATAAGTGAAAATAAAAAGATAAAAATTAAAAGACCATAGTCCCTTGTCAATTCTTGTTGCAACCCCTGAGACAGATTGGCAACCATATCCTCCAGATCAGAGATAGCAATCTTTTCGTCTGATACTGCATGAAATACGGCTTGTCGTAACTGCGTGCCAGCCTGTGTGGTATGAAGATTCAGATAACCAGTAAAATTGCTAATCTCAGGGTAAAGTACAGAGAGTTCTTCTTCCGGCAGAATAAAAAATTGTGATGAGTTGCCAATCTTAATATCTTTTACAATGCCAAGAACGGTGTATGTTTTTGTCTGACCGTTATAGCAAGAAACCGTAATGGTATCGCCAATTTGATAACTGGTTCGGTAAATCGTTTTTAAGGCGCTGCCCGCCGGACAAACCAAGATGCCATTTTCTTCGGTAAGCTGCTGGTAATCTGCGCTTCCCTCCAGGATTGTTTCATCTACATACATATCTGACATCTGTTCTTTTGAAATTCCTCTGATAAAAAAGGGTTCATGTTCCCTGTTTCCGGGGATTGCGCTGATAGCGGGGATTTCGACACAGGCCAGATTGTAAGTGGTAATAAAATCCACACCTGGAATCGCTGCAAGCTTTTCTTGCAGAGCAGGGCCTAGGGGATTCTCTTTTTGTATATCAACAAATTCCTGGCCGGCATAATCCTCATATTGCAGAAGATACTGGCTTCTGTCTCCAAATTGAGACTGTGCCATTTCTCTTGCATCTACGGAATTTGCATATGCAGAAATAC
The DNA here is from genome assembly GCA_910575445.1 of Lachnospiraceae bacterium. GTDB lineage: Bacteria > Bacillota > Clostridia > Lachnospirales > Lachnospiraceae > Hominiventricola. The sequence continues at coordinate 200,363 of CAJTFW010000001.1, forward strand.
AAAGAAGCAAAATCCCAGTTAAGCCAAGAGAGAGTGTTGTTACAATAGCTTTTTTGCGGTTGCGGGAGAAATTCATCCAGGCAAGACGAGGTATCGTCAGGCGGCGATAAAGCTGCTTAGAAACGCTGCGGCTTTGTTGTTCTGAATAAGCAGTAGTTCGGATGGCTTCAATGGCGGATACCTGTCCTGCCATATTTAAAGGAGTTCTGGTGGCAATCAGAATCACGAGATAGGTTAAAAGAGAGATAACGATTGCATATTTAAGATTGTCAGACCAGGACCAATAACCAGGTACTATAGCCCATGTAATACCAGCAGCAATCAATAACCCGACCGGAAGTGACACGACAATAAAAAAGCGCCGTTCTCTTTTTACAATACGTTTTAATTGTCGTGATGTCGTTCCAAGCACCTTTAAACGACCATATTCCCGCAGTTTTCCCATAACCGAGATATAGAAGATATTATAGATAACAATCGCGCAAATCAGGGCGATAAATACAGCCAATAGATAGATTTCCATATCATTTCCCAGATACAATTCTACCATACCAAAGTAGTTGGAGCTGTAAAATGTCCTGTCCGCAGGGATGCCCATTTCCTCAAAAAATGCTTCAATATCCAGGCGTAGTTGTTCGACATCTGTCATCTGATTTTTGGCAAATCGAAAGTACAGCTCATATGGAGCAGGATTTTCGTCTATGGATATAGAAGATTCGGAAATCCAAATGGTAAATATTCGACTGTTGTTTTCTGTTTCTAAAATACCAGTTATTGTATAGTTTTTTTCACCATCTCCCAGATTTAAGGTGACCGTCTGACCAATCTCTTCTGAAAATCCAAAATATGTTAGAAAAGCGCGTTCCACACAAAGTTCATGTTCTGTTTGTGGATAAGAGCCTGTGATTTCTCCATAGCCCATCAGATCCATTAGCTCTGGGTCAACAAAGCTGATATTTAAAACACCATCTTGATAGCGAATGTTTCCATTATCTGCGATATATCCCCATTTTTCAAATCTTCCAGTCTCTGCAAGCTTTTCAATCTCTGCATAGGTAATACCACTACAGCCAGCCTGATACTGTCCCTGGATATGTTCTAGCGTTTGCAGCTGCTCGGAGGAGTAGACAAAACAAAGCGTTCCCATAAGACAGACTGCGAGAGCAATCGTAATAATTACAAAGATACTTCGGCGTTTATCAGCTTTCATACTTCGGGTTGCCAATTTCTTTTCCACTGCGCTGGTGTCATTTTCAAAAGGCCAAGTCATAGTCTGTCACCTCCTTATTCTATAATTTTTCCATCTTCAATCCGCACAATGCGGTCGGCAAGCTGAGCAATTTCATTGTTGTGGGTAATCATTACGATGGTCTGATGAAACTCCATGCTGGTACGTTTTAAAAGCCCCAACACATCAGCGCTGGTCTTACTGTCTAAGTTACCAGTGGGCTCATCAGCTAAAATAATTGCTGGTTTGGTAATCAGGGCGCGGGCGATAGCCACACGCTGTTGCTGACCGCCAGAGAGGTTATTTGGCATATTTTGCAGCTTATCTTCCAGAGCCAACATTTGCACAATCTCATCCATAAATTTCTGATCTGTTGTGTCATTGTCTAACTCCACAGGAAGGACAATATTTTCATAGACATTTAGAATAGGAACAAGGTTGTAATTCTGAAAGATAAAGCCAATGTTGCGGCGGCGAAAAATTGTCAGTTCTTCCTCATTCTTTTTGGCCAGTTCCTCCCCTCGTACAATCACACTGCCAAAGGTGGGAGTATCTAAGCCGCCCATCATATGGAGCAGCGTAGATTTTCCACTACCGGAGGTTCCCACCACTGCCACAAACTCTCCTGATTCCACAGAAAGGTTGACGCCATCTAGCGCGCGGGTGATATTGGACTTGTTGCCATAATATTTTTTCAAGTCGATAGTTTGTAATACATTCATTATCAAATGCTCCTTTCCTTATTTCTGTCCTGCATATAAGCATTGTAAAGTCCAAATGTCACAGAAATATCCGAGTTGGAGAATTGATTGTAAATTTTTTGTGAACAGTTTAATTCCAGGGCAGAAACACAGAGAAGGTAGACCCATTACCAATCTCTGAAGTTACCTTGATATAGCCGCCCTGCTGTGTGATAATCTCGCGGGCCAGATATAAGCCAATACCTACTCCTGGTTCTTCATGTACCTCTTCTTCCCGGTAGAAGCGTCGAAAGATAGCAGCCTGATTGCTCTCCAAAATGCCTTTGCCAGTATCTGTTACATCCAGTTTGACATACATTTCCCACTGTTCCACCGATACACATATCTTTCCACCCTTTGGGGTGTATTTTACAGCATTGTCCAGCAGATTAAAAAGAGCCTCTGCTGTCCACTTGCTGTCATGGCACAGATGCAGATCCTCCGGGCATTGGACAGTTACAGAGATATTCTTTATCTCTGCACCATAGACAATACCACTACAGGCTAATGCCAGGGTATCAAGCAGCGGGTTGTCTTTTTTTTCTAGCTGGATAGCTCCGGTTTCTAAACGTGAGGTTTTTACAAGGGATTGAAAAAGAAATTCCAGCTTGTCTGTTTGGCTGCGAATTCCTTGTAAAAAGTCTCGTTGCTCCTGTATGGTGACCGGTTTTTCCAGCAGCGTGTCTGTTACCATTTTTAGATTACTTACAGGAGTTTTTACCTGGTGGGAAATATCGGATATCAGCATCTGAAGTTCTTGACGTTCTTCCTCTACCTTGCGCCTATTCTCCTGCATAATCGTATACAGCCGAAAGAGGCGATAACTGATGCGGGCAAAGATAGTTTCTGTGTCACCAACTTGCACCGGTTTTTCACCATTGTTGATCATACGGTCCATCGTCTGACACAGACCTTTTGTAAACAGAGAAAGCCTTTTGGCAAAAAAACGTGTGCAAAGGAGTAACCAGGCAATCGCACAGACTGTTAGCAGACCTCCACTAACCAGTATCCAAGGTTCATCTGTTATCGTAAAAAGGATTACAGAGATAGCCAGCATGGAAATCACCATACCCATTCCAATGAACAGAAACCGTGTTTTCATTTTCTCTCGCCTCCTGTCCACTGGTATCCTATCCCATAGATGGTCTTGATATAGGTATCCCCATCTGCCTCTATCTTGCCTCGTATACGGCTGATGGAGGTCGTTAAAGTGTGTTCGTCTACAAATTTTTCATTTATATCCCAGAGACGCTCTAAAAGCTTCTGTCTTGTCAAGACCAGTTTGGGATTTTTGCAGAACAGATACAGCATTTTGTATTCCATCGGGGAAAGTGTGATAGGTCTTCCGTTGAGAGAAGCCGCCTGTTCTGAAAAGTCCAAAAACAGTCTGCCATCATCAAAAATATCCCTTGCTGGTTTGTGGTGCTCCAACATGGCAAACATAGCACGGATTTTCCGCTGCAAAGCTCCAATAGAAAAAGGCTTGGTAATATAGTCTACAGCTCCCACTTCATAGCCATGTATCTGGTCGCTCTCCTGATCATTTGCAGTCAAAAAGATAACCAGCGTATCGGGGTATTCTGGCTTTATAAGCCTGCATAAGTCATAGCCATTGCCATCTGGTAGATTGATGTCTAGAAGTACCATATCATATACCGTTTTGGGTAACAGGTCAGCAGCAGTTTTGACATTTAAAGCCGAAGTGACATCCCATCCGTCAGAAACCAGATTATAGGCCAGTGTTTTATTTAATAAAGCGTCGTCCTCAACAATCAATATCCGTTTCATATAGTGTGGTCCTCCTTTATATATTGAGGATAGTATAACAGACGAATGTCCATGAAATGTTACAACAATCTATCCAGACTATCCAAAAAAGTTGTCCCCCAATTACACATGGAATCTAAAACAGGGATAATACTTTTCCCCAAGACCGTAAGCGAATAGAGCGTACGGGGTGGATTTTCTGGGATTACTTTCCGGTTAATCATTCCACAATCTTCTAAAGCATGTAGCTGTTGTGAAAGCATTTTCGGCGTTGCTTTTGGAATCAGGCGCTGTAATTCCATATAGTGCAAAGGCTTTTCTATAAGATGCCAGAGAATCAGAGGCTTGTATTTTCCGCCAATCAAAAATAAAGTAGCTTCCACAGGGCAATTAAATTGGTCTTTCTTATAGGTCATACTATATCAACTCCTTTATATACTTCCTTTTTGGGAAGTATCTACCTAAAAAGTACAATCTTGAAGAATGATTGTACTATGCTAAAATATAGGTAACGGTTAAAAAACACGTTAAGTATACAACACAAAGAAAGGATTGACTACTATGGATTTTCTTGAAATCGCAAAAAAGCGTTACTCTGTACGCAGCTATTCAGACAGAAAGGTGGAAGGTGAAAAATTAGATAAGATTTTACAGGCAGCCCATATCGCTCCAACAGCAGCGAATCTCCAGCCAGTACATTTAATTGTAGTACAAAAAAAGGATGGTCTTGAAAAAATTGGAAAAGGTGCCAATATCTATGGTGCACCACTTGCAATCATTGTCTGCGCGGACCATAATAAAGCATGGGTACGACCATTTGATAAAAAAAAGACAAGCGATATAGATGCTTCTATTTTGACTGACCATATGATGATGGAAGCAACCGAACTGGGATTAGGTTCTGTTTGGGTGTGCTATTTTAAACCTGATGTGATACGAAAAGAATTTAGTCTGCCAGACAATCTAGAGCCAATCAACATTTTGGCGATTGGATATCCAAACGAAGCCGCTGCTGACCCAGAGCGACATTCACAAAACCGTATTCCAATAAAAGAATTGGTATCTTACGAAAAAATGTAAAACTATTTATCCCAAAACCAGGTAAACAAAATACGCTTGTGTGGTGTAAGACCGCACAAGCGCATAAAAGGAATAGTCTTATTCTTTTTTCTGCATCAAGAAAATTCCAATGGTTGTAATAATAAAGATAATCGGTGCTACTCTGACAAACAGCCACTCTAAGGAGTGAAATGCTACGCCAAGAACAGCGCTTTCAGGAACACTATAATCCCAACCTAAGTAGGGACTTTCTAATGCCAATAAAATTGCAAAAATTGCTATTATAGCTACCCACAATGAGATAAGAAGCCAGTATAGAATTCTTTTTCTTGTGGTTTTTCTCTGTGCAAGTTGCAAGTTTATCACTTCTAGTTTTTCGGAAATCGCTTTTAAGTCATCCACTTTTGATACAATGACATTTTCTCCAAGCAATATACTTACAGGTGTTTCAAGCACTTCCGATATAGAGATTAACATATCAGAATCGGGAACTGACAATCCTTGTTCCCATTTAGAAACTGTTTGTCGCACCACGTTTAACTTGATGGCAAGCTCTTGTTGTGAAAGTCCTTTTGATTTTCTGATTGCTTTTATATTTTCGTTGAGCATTAGGACAACCTCCTTTCTAATTGTTACCATTATTATAGACAGAACTATCCGTTGCCACAAGCAACGCATTTTAACATATAAGTAAAATGGCAAATTTCACTTATTGTTTTTGAATTTTTATAGTTTTGTGTTATACTTTTTATTAATTAAGGAGAGAAAGAAATATGAGAAAAATCAGTCTATTTATTGCGATGAGCCTTGATGGATATATTGCAGACAGTAAGGGCAGTGTTAATTGGTTGCAAGGACAAGGGGATGGGGAGGATATGGATACCTATTCTGAGTTTATAAAGGATGTTGATACTATTTTGATGGGATGGAATACGTATCATCAAATTGTCACTGAGCTTTCTCCTGATAAATGGATATATCATGATTTTATCACTTATGTGCTTACACATAACGAGGAGACTTCTTCTGAAAAAATTCGTTTTGTTAACAAGAACCCTGCCGATTTGATAAAATCTTTAAAAAAGGAAAAAGGCAAGGATATTTGGATATGTGGCGGAGCGAATCTGGTTCAGCAGTTAGTAAACCAGGATTTTATCGACCGTTATCATATTACAATCATTCCTACGCTTTTAGGTTCTGGTGTTCGGCTTTTTAAAAACGCAGAACATGAGGTTAAGCTGAGATTGCTTGATGCACGCTCGTATAATGGAATGATAGATTTAAACTATGTGCGAAGATAACGAATAGTTTTTTGCCGAAATAATAAGAAACATCTTAATTTAGGAGGAAATGGAAAATGTATGAATTGGTACAAGTCAGTGAGAAATGCTATTATATAAACTGTCCGGCAAAGATTGGTGTCTATGTAGCAGACAAGGATAATGTCTATCTGGTTGATAGCGGAAATGACAAGGAAGCAGGGCGAAAGGTCAGGCAGATACTGGATAAGAATGGTTGGCATCTGATGGCAATACTAAATACCCACTCGAATGCAGACCATATCGGTGGAAACAGATACCTACAGGGGCAGACGGGATGTAAGGTGTATTCTGGTGGGATAGAGACAGCTTTTACAAAATATCCGATATTGGAGCCATCTTTCCTTTACGGCGGCTATCCATGTAAGGATTTGCGGCATAAGTTTTTGATGGCGCAGGGGAGTGATGTGACAGATTTTTCAGATGCAGGTTTCCCAAAAGAGATTGATGTGATACCCTTAGCTGGCCATTTCTTTGATATGGTGGGATTTCGTATGCCAGACGGGGTGGTATTCCTTGCAGACTGTATCAGCAGCAGGGAGACGTTAGATAAATATGCCATTTCATTTATTTATGACGTAGGTGCTTATCTGGAAACGCTGGATAAAGTGGAGCAGATGGAGGCAACCATATTTGTCCCCGCCCATGCAGAAGCATCGGTTGATATAAAGGAGCTTATCTGCTACAACAGAGATAAGGTGCATGAAGTGGCAGAGAGGATTCTATCTATTTGCAAGGAACCCATCTGTTTTGAGCGGATTTTGCAGGAAGTGTTCAAAGGCTATGGGCTTTCCATGAATTTTGAGCAGTATGTATTGGTTGGCAGTACGGTGCGGTCTTACCTTTCATGGCTAAAAGATACGGGGGAACTGGCGGCTATGTTTGAGGATAATATGCTGCTCTGGCAGAGGGTATGTTGACAAAAAGGACTTAAAGTTTATGATAATAATACATGATAAAAATAAATATTTAAAATATTATTTACAAAGTATATTTTTTTTAGGAGAGCTTCGACTTAATGCTATCAAAACAATGGCACAACATAAAGGGCAAGGTGACGAATATATTCAGTGCTCCTTTGATGCTACGGATGAAGACTACAAAGAAGGATATGTAACATTATATTTTTGGAAACCGGCAGTAGGAGATAGCTATGATGCTTGAGTTAAATAAACACGTTCAAATTAAGGAAATATCAGAGTTGACTCTATCAGGTATAAATCTTGATAAAGATTGTAAAGCAGAGTTTACATTTAGTAAAGCAGCATTGATTGGTTTCGCTACAAATTTATGTTGGTTATATGAAGATATTGGTAGAATGGGTCAAACTCATATTCATATTGAACCATTAGGAGGGAGAATTCCAGGAAATCAGGCATTAGGCTTTTTTTTAACATCTAAAAGCCCATCTCTTATAGTGCAAGTAGGTGAAAGACAAATATTGGATGACATAAAGATATGCAAACAGATAAGTATAAGAAATAAAGTTAATAAGCTAATTGAAATTAGAGAACCTGTATGTGAAGAATCTATGGAAGAATATGAGTTAGGATTACAAAATATTGTGGATATCAAAATTGTAAATAAAAATGGAGAAGATGTTAGTAAAAAATGTGTCCAGATTGTTTTGAAAATTGGCTATGAGACAATTAAAAATTTGGCTATTATGTTAATGATTTTGGCTAATAATTTTTTCACTGGTTACGAATATTTATTGGCAAATTTAAATCAGGATACCCTCCAATATAATATGGGAATTATATTTTCAAAAGAAAGTCCAGAAGTAGTAATAAAGTGTAAAGAATTAGGATGTGTCTATGATTATGCCCCCAATTTTGGAGTGATGAAAATGGATTACACATAAAAGAGAATTAAAAAGATTACACTTTTAAAGAAGATGGGAGAAGGCAGAGACAGAAGAACTTTGAAGTCAGTACAAATATTTGGATATTGATACAAACACTCGCTTACTCAAGTTGGCTAAGTATCATATCATATTCTGTATGAAATAGTTCTGCAATGACTTCATCATCAATATGGCGTCCTGGAATCCAATAATCTTCAGCATACATTTTTCGTGTGCTCAATGTAAAACATACTGCTTCATATCTTCCAAAATTATCTGGTGTGGATGTATTTTTAGCAATATACATTTTCTGATATTTAGTTCCAAAGGTATCTTCTGGTAAATCTTCAGTCCAGATTAGATAATCTCCATGTGTCTGTGGTTCACTGTCAGGAACTTCTATTCTGTTAGCACATAAGGAAACTCCTATCTGAAGATTTACGGACAGGAAATCTGTTGGCATACCACCATCTATACCGCCATTATATGCACTCCATCCATCTGGTATATAGGGGACAAGCACGTTCAGGGAATTTTTTCCCAAGATATCCATGCACATGTCCTTTGATGCATACCAGAATTCATCCTCTGTTATTTCATGTTCTTCCATCACGCCAAGAACCTCAAACAGCGTTACGGATGTCTGAGCAAGTTCTTCTTTAACAAAGTCAGGAACTTCTTCTAACTGCTGTACCTCATAGGAAACCGCTTCCTCTTTTTGTTCTATGTTCAGAACTTCCATTGCTCCAATTGTAATATCTTCTGTTCCCAAGTCTGTGGATAATGCGGCTTCTGCTTTTCCATGAAGCAGTGCAATGCTTGCTTTACTGCCATCGTTCACAACCCATCCACTTGTACCACGAATTCCGACAAGCATTGTAGAGGTACGGATATCCATGCTTTCATCTTCCCCAAGTGCTTCTGTTACATTAAAAAACATACTGCCTGACTGAACATCTATCTCCAATCTTTTGCCATCTTTTTCAATCAACACACTGCTGTCTTGGTCTAATTTTGACAGTTTTACATCATCAAAGTTAATCCAAGCATAACTTTCCATTTGTGTTCCAACACCATAGCCATTGTACAATCCCATATTTTCTATCAGTTTAAGCGATTTTCCTTTTGCATCATTTACATCTACTGTACCCTCTGCTTTGATAAGGTTCATAGTCGTTGCTGCATTTTCTTTCCCACAGGATAAACATGTTAAAACAACAGAAAATATAGACAATAGGCTGACCATTTTATAAAAAATGCTTTTTGATTTCATAATCTTCTCCCCAAAATATAAAAACCTGCGGATACATGTTGTCCACAGGTTTTATATACTTCTAACTGCAAAAGCAGACTGCTTTGACACAAGTTGCGTATGTAAGTCTTATGGATTACTTTTTTTACCTACAATCTTATTTATAAAGTGTTTTGCTATCGCCTTCTGATTTGCACTATTCACCTGTCCTACTTTGGCAATTTGCATAAAATCTCCGATTACTCCATTACCTGCCTTGGACTGTTCAGCCATTTGTTTCGTCTTTGCCTTTTCCCGTGCAGTTTCTAGTTCTTGAAGTTCTTCCTCGTCTAAAATCTTATTTGCGATTTTGGTGCTTATTGTGGTGGAAGCTGCATCGATTCCCTTACATAAAGTCTTTGTGAACCGCATTGCCATAGGAAGGTTAGATATCAGTTCTTCGCCTACTTCCTGACCAAAATGCGGCGTGCGCTTCTTTCCATTCAGGTCAACATCCCATAACTGTCCATTTTCATCTTTCATCAATGCCATATTGTATTTCCCCCTCGTCCCAGTTTTATTAGGCATATTGTAACATTTCTTTTATCTAGTGTCTACAAAAAGATTGTCATGCTATACAATGACCAGGACGGTCAGTTGTGTGTTTAAAAATATATTATTAAGTCAGTTGATTAATTAATGATTCTAGAATATAATATGTTTAGTAAGGTTAGGAGGTTATCAAACATGTCAACTATGATCACGTTAACTGAGGCAGCTACTTTTCTAGGGATAAGCAAAGCTACGCTTAGAAATTGGGATAATGATGGCAAACTTGTAGCTGCTAGAAATCCTATTAATGGGTACAGACAATACGATATGGAAAGTCTTATTAAGCTAAAAAAGGAAATTACTGGTGAAAAGATTTCCCTAGAAAAACAAGATGATGAAGTAAAAAGTGAAGAAGCAAAAGCTATCAAAAGAGTAGTTAATAAGTTGCATTGTATAATTAGAGATAGTGATGCAAATAGTAATATTGTTACTCGTTTTGATGAGATATCTAAACTATTATTTGTACGTTTGATGTCAGGAAGAGATATTTTTGAAGGATATAACCAAAATGAAACATTGTATGGAAAAAAAATACAGAAGGAATACATAAGGTTGCTGAATGAATCTGGTAGAAAAATCCCTGATGGTTATTTGCAAATCAATTTGGATACAGCGACTATTAGGCTTTGCGGAAAAGAACTATATTCCATATTGATAAATAATTATCAATGTGATATTAAAGGATTAGCATATGAAGATATAATTCGTGGAACATTTGATAAAAGTGACAATCAGCAATATTTTACTCCATACCAGATAGTTGATTTTATGGTTAAGGCATTAAGCCCTTTTCTTAAAGGAACCATATGTGATCCTGCGTGTGGCACAGCGGGGTTTTTGACAAAGGTTAATGATTTGGCAGATGTAAAATTACTTGGATTCGAAGTAGATGAACGATTAGCGTGGGTATCTACATTAAATTTATGTATTCATGGAGCGAATAATTTTGAAATATATTTTATGAAGAATGGCGGAAGTTTGGGGTCAGAAGCAGATCTTTATTATGAGATGATTGATGTCATTTTGACAAATCCTCCTTTTGGAAGTGACTATACAGATAGTAAAATCCTTGATAAATATGTTTTGGGAAAAGATAAGAATTCACGCAGAAGAGGGATTCTATTTATTGAGCAAGCATGGAACTTGCTTAAGGAAGATGGAATGCTTGCAATAATTATTGAGCAGAGTGTTCTAAATTCTAAAACAAACATGGATGTAAGACAGTATATTTTTTCACACTTTGAAATAAAAGGTATTATAGATTTGCCTGAAAATGCATTTTTGCCTTATGCAAATGTAAGCTCATCCATCATGATTCTTCAGAAGAAAAAAAACAATATAAAGCAGGAACAGACTTTCTTTGCCAAATCAGAAAAGATAGGAAGAAAATCTAACGGGGATGACGATATTATATATTATCCCAATGGGGATTTTGAACTAGATAGTGATTTAAATAATATTTTATCTGCGTGGGAAATGTTTATTTCTGGAAATTATCAAATGCAGAATCCTAATTGTTTTGTGGCAAGAGTAGATGAATATTTAAAAGAAGATAAGAGCATGAGACTGGATTATACATTTCATCATCCATACAGAAATGAAAGTAAGGAATTATTGAATAATTCAAAATCGACACTTATTTCTTTGTCAGAGATATGTACAGAAAGAAATCATTCTTATGTGCCAGCAGCAGATGCTGATGCTACAAGTATTTCGTTTACTGGATTAGCAAATATTGAGCCATTTACAGGGGTTGCAACGCAAGAATTAACTCCAGCAGCATCAATAAAGAGTTCGGTTAAACGATATGAACCTAGAGATATAGTGTTTTCAAAAATGAGACCAGCATTAAGAAAAGTTGCTGTGATGAATATGAATGAGGGTGGATATGTATCATCTGAATGTACTGTTTTTACGGTAAGAAATGATAATAATGGAGAACCGTTGATTGAACCTGAGATATTATCAGCAATACTTAGGTCAGACTTTGTATATGGGCAAATAATGTCATGTGTGACAGGTATCGGTCGACCTAGAATAAATAGTAAAGATTTGAGAAAAATTATGATTCCTTTACCTGATAAACAATTACAAACAAAAGTTATGCAAAATTTACGAGTTAAAGAGGCTTCTGTAAAGCAACTAAAAGATAGAGCAGAGGCGCTTAAAAAAGAAGCTGAAAATTTAGAGATAAGAATGATAAACGAAGTTGCGCTTAGTATGGCAGGAGTTAACTAATGAATAAAGAAGAACTTATTGAGATTTTACATGTAACAGAAACTCCAGATAAAATTGCGAAATGGCTTAGGAAACAATATTTTCCTGAAGTTATGAATCGATATAATTTGGAAACATCTAGAAAAAGATTCGGATTGTATAGAAATGAACGAATTCCTTCGAATGAACGTAATTTGACTGATGTTAGAACAAGGATGGGAGTTCTTATAGAATTCGAGCTGGCAAGGCTATCTAATGAGATTTTACTTGAACTTGGAATTGAGGATGTGTTTTGGAGTTATGTTGTTGCAAACAGATTTCCTGATCTTGAAATACGAGAGAACAATGGAAACCGATTGTTGAGATTAGAGATAAAATGCCTTCAATGTATCGCTGAGGAAAAGTCTGCAAACTTTGATACATTAATAAAAGATATTAATCCAAATACGGATTTTGTAATTGTATGTTTATGGGATTGGGATAATGGAGGAAATGATAATTACCAGTGGGATTTGGCTCCTAAATTGTTTAAAATTTATGTATTTCATGCATATTCTTTGGCGCAATTAAGAGACACATATTGGTTAAATAAACCACCCGCAAATCTTGGCACAGGCTATCAAGGATTTGATATTAGATATGCAGTTACATGTGCTGATGGTACATTTTCAAAAGAACAAGGTAATTATGGAAAATTAACAAGAATATGGAAAGAAGGCTTTAAGTATAGACCTGTTGAAACGCATACATTACTTGACACAGAAGCAGAATATATAAAATTCCAAAAAGAAATAATAAAAGCAGGATTCGAAATATTGGCAAAAAAACAATTATCAGAATTATGTTGTGAAGAAATATCTTATGTTGTTTACAAAGAACAGAATATAGGATACGCTGCTGGGAAGGTTGGATATGTTATGGAAACGATGAGAAAACCGAAAGCACAAGAAATAGCTTTACAAAATAGGCTTTCTATTTTAGTATCCATGACTGAAAAGTACAGAAGTACGATTTATAAAATTCAACCAGGCAGCATCGACGAACTGGCAAAAAATGAAAAGCCTAAAAATGTTGTAGAGATAATCAATCGGTCCTAAAATTAATATTGTTTTGGCAGTAATTAAGGAGTTCAGAATTAAATTTTCTACCTGAAGCATGGTTGATAAAATTAACAAGGATATCAAGGTCAAAGCTGTCAACATAGACTCCTTCCATTGTTTCGAGCTGAAATAAATGATTGCTAATTTTATGTATACAGAAATAATAGCCACCTCTATTTGGATGACCAGAACTAGAACGCACACATAGCGTGATGCTATTTCTGTCAGAAAATAGGGATATTACTTGTTCATTAGTTAATGCTATATCTGTATCTTTTGTGACAATTGGATACCGAGGTTGTTGATTTAAATTAAAATTAGGCATGAGTTATTATTCCTTCTATTTATTTTTATCGGGTATATGTTTTACAACAGCTTCAACGCTACAATTTAAAATATTACAAATATCGTTTAATGTTTTTATTGTAATATTTTTGTTCTAGCGCAAAAAATCGACATTGTGGTAGCTATGGCACGGAATGTTATTGGAACCAAAATTTTTATTGGTTTCGTACTTATGACAAATTTATCTTTTCCCTTTCAACTTGAAGCAAAGCGGCTAAATTTGTTTCGTTATGTTTCTTACAAAGGGCAATTTCACTGTCAATCACTTCAAGCATTTCAGATTTGTCAATAAAATCAGTGTATCGCTCTCCAGCTTGAAGTCCCTCAATAAAATGGATTTCGCGGCAATATTGACCATCTATCAGTTTATACCATATCTGTGTTTCCAAAGGACCAAAACATAAATGCTTGACAATAGCCTGTTTCCCATTAGCATCAAAGCTTATATCTGGCGCATTATGCAACCATGCTCCAATCGTAAATCCCATCACATTTGCTCCTGTTAAATTTTTTCTAACATCATTATAGCAAATCGGTCTTGAATTTTCCATGAATTTTTGCCGTGACAATTACTTCTTAGTGGACTTGCCACCTAAAATCCGGCTATACTTTTTTGATGGAATAGCATATAATGGGGTCAGCGAAAAATCGGGCTTTTTGGAGGTAATATTTATAAATATGGATTATAATAAAAGTTATGATGTGGGGGATTTTTTTGCTACGGGAAGTTTTGATATAAAGTGCGATCCCATACTTTATGAAAACGGACGAATTACATTGGACTATAGAATACATTCTAAATGCCATTCAAAAGATTTATCAGAAATTCTGTCCTTTATTCAGAAAAATTATAGGAAAGCGTATAGCCAAGTTTTGGCGGGTGTGTTTTCCGCTTATAGAAACAATCCGAAGTGGGATGTCTGGATAGAAGAAGCAAATAATTTTTTACGAATTGATTTTACAGAAAAAGAGGAACTTCATCCCTACATTGGGATACCAACCATTGATTTGGCGTTCTGTGGTGGAAAGATTTTTTGGGGGATGACTTTTTCAGGAGGAACAAATAAATTGTCGTATGAGCATGGCTTTTGTACAGTTTTTGAGCAGGAAAAATTATTGGTACTTGCAGATAGTGATTTTTCACTTATCCTGAAATGGTGGGATTATTATTACACCAATGGGAATATATTGAAAACTTCCAGCTTGTAGAACTAAAAAATCGGGATTTTAGAGTGATGTAAAGTCATGTTGCGAAAATGTAAAGTTGGTGTGGTGGCATGAAACGGAGCTTTTGGCTACAATGGAACCACTAAAAACAAAGGAGGTTTCATTATGAAGTTATCAGATAAGATTGTTCGACTTAGAAAATCAAATGGCTGGTCGCAAGAGGACTTGGCAGAAAAATTAAATATATCTAGACAAGCGATTTCTCGTTGGGAAGGCTCAACAGCACAGCCGGATGCTGCGAATATTCTTCAACTTAGCAAGCTGTTTGGAGTTACCACAGATTATCTTTTGAATGATGAGTATGAAAGCGATAATGACTTACCAAAGATAAAGGAAGTCAAAAACGATAGTTTTCATCAAATTTTGATTTTGGTGATTACGCTTGAAGTTATGATATTGATTATTCAGTTCATGACAACTATCATTTTACAAAATACATTCTTTAGTGTTCTTAGCTTTATACCATTTGTTGCATCTATAGGCGGGTTTGAATATGCATATCAGAAGAAAAAAAGCGAAGCAAATGAAACCACGAATGTATTTCGCAAAAAGTTCTATAAAATTTCGGCATGGTTAGGTGCATATTTTCCTATTAGATTTGTCATTACATCATTGTCATATTTTTACCCTCGTTCGTATAGCATGATAGCTTTAGAATGTGTAATATTTGTTATTTATCTAATAATGGCAACACTTATTTGCTTACAGATAGAGAAGAATAGCTTGAAGGGAAAATAAGAAAAATCCGGCTGGTATTTTGGCGGATAAAAATCATTTTTCGGGAGGACTGCCTTCTGGAATAACAAAAGATGCAAACATAGCAGTCATCGAAAGGAATGATTTCATGGCGAACATTTTGATTGTAGAAGATGAAAAGAATATGCAGGATATTATTGCCGAATATATGAAAAAGGGTGGACATACCTGCTTTACTGCGGACGACGGGATAGATGCTTTAATGATATTGAAAAGCAATCCTATGGATTTAATGATATTGGATATTATGATGCCCCACATTGACGGTTTTACTGTCTGTAAAATGGCACGGGAAATGAGTAATATGCCTATTATCATGTTGACAGCCAAAAGTGAAGAAAGTGATAAGCTAAGAGGTTATGAATATGGTGCAGATGATTACACAACAAAACCATTCAGTCCTAAAGTTTTGCTGGCTAAAGTAAATGCTCTGCTTCGTCGTTCTTCTTTGGAACCATTAGATATATTAAGCATTGGAAAAGTTTCTGTTATGCCGTCCTCACATAAAGTGTTTTTAGATGGGCAGGAAATTACCCTTACTCACAAAGAATATGAATTGCTTTATTTTTTTATGATAAATCCCGGACAGGTTTTTACCCGTGAACAGTTGCTGAATAGAATTTGGGGTTACGATTTTGAGGGGACTACCCGTACGGTAGATACCCATATCAAAACACTGCGGCAAAAGCTGGGAAGCGAAGGAAAGCATATAGTAACGCTTATCCGTTCCGGGTATAAATTAGAGGTAACAATATGAAAAACAGCGATAATTTCAGTATTCACTCAATACGGAAGAAAATACTTTTAATGTCTAAAGTGATAGGCGCTGTCCTTGTTATTTCATATATCCTTTCAGCCAAACTACCGTTTTCCTCAAACATCTCTCTTTCGATTTGGACTTTTTTTGTGGTGTTGTTGATTTTTGCCGTTGATTTTCTGATGAGCCACTTTATCTCAAAACCGATTGCCAAATTGGAAAAAGCAGCAAAAAGGATGGCTGATTTAGATTTTTCTTCAACCTGTGATATTATGACAAATGATGAATTTGGGCGGCTTTCCACAAGTCTTAACACTATGGCTAAAAATCTGCAAAAAACTCTTATAAAATTGGAAGCGGCAAATAAGCAGCTTGAAAAAGACGTTGAGCAGGAACGTCTGTTGTTATCAGAGCGTAAAGAACTGGTAGACAGTTTATCTCATGAAATGAAAACGCCTTTAGGAATCATCAGAGCCTATGCAGAGGGCTATCAGAGTGAAGATGATGAAATGAAAAAACAAAAATATGCAGAAATAATCATATCAGAAACAGAGCGGATGAATCATCTGATTACTGCTTTATTGGATTTATCTGCTTTGGAAACGGGGGCTGTGCAGCTTACCTCCGAACGCTTTGATTTTGTTGAATTTTTAGAAACAGTCGCCGGGCGATTGCTGATCGACACGCCGGATGCTGATTTTGAGTTACAATATGAACTTCCTGATTATAAAGTGTATGTTTATACAGATAAGATTCGTATGGAGCAGGTTTTAAACAATCTTATTATCAATGCAAAGAAGAATGTAAGACCAAAAGGTGTTTTAAAACTATGTCTTTTAGACGAAAATGGATTATTACATTTTTCAGTATATAATCAGGGTGATACGATTTCAGACGAAAAGCTGAAAAAGATTTGGACAAAATTTTATCGGGATAAACATTCAAAGTATAGTGGCTCTGGGTTGGGTCTTGCGATTGTTGCACAAATTTTATCTATGCAGAAATTAAGCTATGGTGTAAAAAATCTTGCGGATGGCGTTCAATTTTACTTTTCTATGCCCGTAGTTAAATAAGATATGATGCTTACTTTTGGTGGTTCTGTTTTCTATAATGAGAGCAGAACCATTTTTATTTCACACCAACTTCACTTCAATCTCACATCGACTTCACTTCATTTCCTTAAATTCATAATACGAAAGGGGGGGGATGATGAATGATTGAGGTCAAAAATCTGACTTTTTCTTATGGAAAGGATAAGCAAGTCCTCCATAGTTTAAATTTTGTGGTAGGAGATGGTGAAATTTTTGGATTTCTAGGGCCGAACGGTTCTGGTAAATCAACAACTCAAAAAATCCTCACCGGAATTTTGAAAGGGCATGGCGGTACAGTATCATTGTTTGGACAGGATATCTCTATGGTGCATACACAGGATTTTTTTCAAAAGATAGGTGTTTTATTTGAATTTCCCTATCTGTATGCAAATTTAAGCGCTATTGACAACCTTAAATATTTTTCTTCGTTTTATCCAGCAAAGCAGTTGCGGGATATTGGGGAAGTTCTGGAAGAATTGGAGTTTAAGTCCGATTTCCTGAAAAAGCCTGTTTCTTCTTATTCAAAAGGTATGCGGCAGCGTGTGAGCATGGCAAGGGCGCTTATCAGTAATCCCCAATTGTTATTTTTAGATGAACCAACCAGCGGACTTGATCCGACAGGTGCAGTTTTATTCCGCAAGATTATAGAAGAAGAACGCAGGAAAGGGACAACTGTTTTTTTAACTACCCACAATATGCTGGATGCGGATTTGCTGTGTGACAGGGTGGCTTTCATTACAAATGGGAATATTGTTGCGCTGGATACTCCGAAAAGGCTGAAAGAGCAAAACAGCAGAAGGCGTGTTGTGGTCAGCTATCTGTATCAGGGCAGACGGGAGGAAAAGACAATCGAAATTCCAGAATTAGAAGCAGGCATTCCTTTTCTGCATGATGAAATTCTCAGCATTCATTCAGAAGAACCAACCTTAGAGGATATGTTTATCCAGTATACAGGAAGGGGGCTGTCCTGATGTGGAAAAGCTTTTGCATTTTGTTCAAAAAAGACTGCCAAATGATGATAGCCGGAAAATTTTTCCTTGTTGCTGTTGGTTCGCTGCTTATTTACACATTGTTTATTAACTTTGGTTATATCAATTTTATGAATATGCAATTATACAATGTATACCTCTATGATCCGCAGGGAACGCAGCAGGAGGTGTCCGAACGGATTTGTCCTGTGTCATCGTTAGAAGAACTGGAAACGGTTCTTTTGGCTGACACAAACGGTGTCGGAATAGATTTAAGCTCTGGTACGCCAAATATCATTTTGTATTATGGAAGCAAAAAGGTTGATAAACACAGGGCTGATTATGCATCGCTGCTTCTTTATTCCAGTGATAAATACACTGCGCAAATCGTAGGTACAAATACAACGAAATTGAAGCAGCAAAAAGAAATGTCCTGTGAATTATTGTTTATCGAAATCGTTGCTGTCGGTTTTTTGGGGATTGCTTCGGTACTGTTCAAAGAAAAGCAGATGGGGGTTATCCGTGTCCATGCAGTCCTGCCGTTAAAAAAGAGTTTATTTATCCTGTCAAAACTAGCCGTTTTCTTAGTGTCAGATCTGGTTTTTGCAGTGTTGTTGACATTGCTCAATGTAGGATTTTTTGATACAATCCACATTTTGCCTGCTGTATTGGTGCAGACTGCGATTTTATCACTGATTATGGCGCTTATGGGATTTGGATGCACTATGTTATTAAATGACTTCAAACAGTTTTCGCTCGCCTATCTGATAATTGCTCTTTTTGTAGCAACACCCATATTTTTGTCAGCAAATACTTCTATAAAAATGGCATGGATAGACTGGCATCCTTTTTATCAGGTTTATATGGGGCTTAAAAATGCTTATTTCGGAGTACCTGTTACAAGCCCTGTTTATTATATTTGCTCCGCTTGTGGAATTGCTGTCCTGTTTGTGATTGTTCAAATCGCATTCCATAAAGAAATGGGAAAGGAGGGGTGACTGTGTGGGGATTGATTTATCAGCTCAAAAGTGTCTGGAAAGACAAATTTTGTATTATGTCCTTTCTTCTGCCAATCGTAGTTGCTGTTGCTCTGAATTTTATTGGAACAATTGACCTTTCTTCACTGGGAGAGCTACATTTTGGAGCATTGGAAAACAATTTGCCGATAGGAACCATATCGTGGTTAAAACAGTATGGCTCTGTAACCATGTATAAAACACGGGAAGATTTAATTGCTTCAATCAATGAACCTTCTACAGAACTGATTGGAGTAGAAAACGATGGCAATGGTATTAAAACAATGATAGCGGGCGATGAGCTGGATATATATCGTCAAGTGGCTGACACGCTTCCTGCATTGTATGCGAATCGGGAAAATACAGAGCAAATAAATGTCCGTATTTTAGAGCGCCCTGATATACTGGCCGGAATGCAAAATATATTTATTGCGATGACGTTAATTGTTGCCATGTTTATGGGGTGTACGTTTAACGCTATGAATATTATTTCTGAAAAAGAAAATGGTATTGATCTGGTTAATCAGATATTGCCTATGACACACAGCCAATATGTCATTCAAAAAATTTTTGTCGGTTTTGTCTGTGGATGCCTGTCCGCTGTAATGACAGTCTGTATCTGTTTCCGGCTTTCATTACAAAGGATACTTCTTATGTTGGCGTTGATTATTCTTTCAGCTTTTGTAGCTGCATTGATTGGTTTGTTCATCGGTAAATTTTCCAAAAACCTTATGGTAGGGGTAGTCTATGTTAAGATTGTAATGATTGTATTTATGGCAGTACCATTATTATCTTATCTGTTAGGGGCAAATGGTTTGATTTTAACCCTTTGTTATTTTGTACCGTCCAATGCAACTTTTGAGGGAATTATGAATTTAGTAAACAGCACTGAGCCAATGATTGCAAAAGATATGCTTATTCTTATGGTACATTGCATTGTTTGGTTTCTATTTTATTTGTCAATCTCTAAATGGCGAAAAAAGAATGAATAAAACTTTCCTACATACATATAACAGTTGCTATATTGACAATTTAAAGGAAGTATTATATATTTATGGAAACTTATAAAACAATTTTGGTTTCCGAGGTATAGTATGAGAGAAAAAATATTGAATGTGGTAGCACAACTTATCAACCGATATGGTTTGAAAAAATTTACGGTAGATGAAGTAGCGACAACTTTACGCATTAGTAAAAAAACAATTTATCAGTATTTCAGTGGAAAAGATGAAATGATACATGAATATTTTGTGGCAAATTTAGAAAGCGATAAGCAAAATATGAATAAAGCAATGCAGGAAGCAAATGGTTTTAGAAACAAACTGTATGCCCTTGTGCATACTAATCGTTGCTATGGATTGCCGATATTCGTAATGGGTGAAGCAAAACAATTTTATCCAGAAGAATGGGCAGAAATTGAATCTTTAAGAAAATATAAATTAGCTGCATTAAATGAATTGCTTAAATGTGCAAAAAAAGACGGCATTATAAAAGATGATGTGCATTTTGGTATTCTTACCGCTATGTTGGAACGAAGTAGTGACATAATTCTTGATACTGATTTTTTGTTGGAACATAAGCTCCATGTAGCTCAAGCTATTGACGCTGCATTAGATATAATTTTATATGGAATTGAAAAGGAGAATACAGATGATAAATAATTATGAATTGCAAGTACGCTGTATTGGATTAGAAAGCAAGGATATATTTCCGTTAGAAAATACGGGCAGAGGGAAAGATATATCACCAGCATTTGAACTTGAAAATCTTTCTCCTGCGGCAAAAACTATTGCTATTACGTTGGAAGATATTAAACATCCTCTTTTCAAAAATTTTACGCATTGGGTTATATGGAATATTCCAGCAGCACAGAATATTATGGGGGCGATTCCTCATGGGAAAAATGTGGTGGCTCTTGATAATGCGGTTCAAGGGATTGCCTATGGCTGGCACAAATATGCTGGTCCGAAACCGCCCAAAGGAAAGCAACATAAATACCGCTTTACCGTTTATGTATTGGATTGTGAGCTTTCTTTAGGGGCTAATTCAACAAAAAGCAGATTTATGAAATATGCTAAAAACCATATTCTTCAACAAGCTGCTATCATTGGATTGTTTGAATAATTGTTACTTTTCATGGGATGGGGAAATATGGCGGGATGAATATCTCAAATGGATATGCGGATTTGCCAATGCACAGGGCGGAAAGATTTATATCGGTACAAATGATGATGGTACTGTCATTGGCATCCAAGACAGTAAGAAGCTCATGGAAGACATTCCCAATAAAGTAAGAGATATTCTGGGAATTATCATAGATGTGAATTTGTTATCTGAAGACGGAAAAGAATACATTGAAATTTGTGTCAGTTCAAATACCTATCCTGTGAATTACAGGGGAGAATATCATTATCGGAGCGGAAGTACAAAACAGTTGCTTAAAGGACAGGCATTGAATCAGTTCCTCTTAAAAAAGACTGGCATTACCTGGGATAGTGTTCCCATACAGGATGTTGCAGTAAGGGATTTACGGAATGATAGTTTTGATATTTTTCGTGAACAGGCTGTTCTTAGCAAAAGAATGGACAAAAAAGATGTCGATTCTTCCAATGAGCAATTGCTGGATAGTTTAAATCTTCTTGATCATGGTATGCTCAAGAGGGCGGCGATTTTACTATTAAATATCATATGCGGAAAATGCGTTTGTCTGGGGTGATCGAAAGAGAAGGAAGCAGTCAAAAGGGAAAGTGGATTATAAAATAAAGTGTTGTTACCTTAATCAAGTGCTAATGGAACATTAAAAACTATATGAGTGGAATCGTACAAAACTGAAGGAGGAAAGTGAGATCAGCACAGCTTCACTTGAGAAGCTTGGTATAAATGCCAATATTACGATGGATGTTTGAGATGGTCAAGCTTTTTTGGAATCTTTCCGAAGTTAGTTGAAATAAAGCTTTTATCAAATGGTAAAACATGGTATAATAAGCACGAATTTTAAAGCGCTTGCGGGAGTTGATACCATGGATGAATTTATCAAGGAGCTTGCTCCAAATCTGGATTATCTGGAGCATAAAATAATAGGGAATGAAGTCGTTATTGAAAACAGAAAATTCTTCTGTGACAATCCAGACTGTGGATTCACTACTTTTGCAGAGCGTTTCGACTTCCTGGCACAGAAAGGGAAAAAGACAAAACGCCTGATTGAAAAAATCGTGGATGTTTCCCTGAATACAAGCTCCACCACTGCTTCCAGGACGCTGAAAGACGGGATTGCGGATGTTGGCAAAAGCACCATCTGCAGTCTCTTAAAAAAAAGATATGCCAGTTCCTGAGAAAGAAGCCGTTATAAAAGTCTGCATTGACGATTTCGCATTTCGGAAAAGAAAAACCTATGGGACTATCATGGTAGACATTGACACGCACCGGATCATTGCATTGAACAGGCTGGAAGCCATCTGCAGCAGGTCAGTGACCGTTTTCACCTGGTGAAGGGGTTTACGGATGCGGCAAAGAAATTTTTGTCACGTCTTTTGGCAGCAAATTTTATTCTCCCAACGGAAGCATCCCATTATGATGGAAAACCGCTAAAATGCGTGGAAATAAGCCTTTCCGCGGATTCGGCGGTTTTATTTTTTCGGTTTTTGAGCCTTTTTTCCGTTTCGGAAGCTGTTTCGCCCTCAAAAATTGCACCTCCTTTTAACGATAGCAGGCAATCGTTAAAAGGTTTGAATGGGGCAGGGGCAGAGCCTTGTACTGGGAGTGATAAAAAATATTTAACAGCGGCACAGGCGGCTATTTCCAATTGATGCCATAGGAATTGAGATACTCGCAGGCGAAAGTATTGAAGAATGGCTTAAAATCAAGGGTTTTAAGGCTTGGTGGGGTTCACTGGAATGGTTGGTGAACCCCATTTTTTCGTGTTTGTATGGAGTTTTGCATGTTTGTTTAAATAATTTGCAATTTCTTTTCGTCCAACAAATTGATTTTTCGTCCAAAAAGACTTATAATTGGATGAAAAAGAATGATATTGGACAAAGGGAGATAATATGAGAACATTTGATTATATTCGCCTTGCAGATAAAATGTGGGATATGGATATACTTAATCTTGTCGCAAAGATACATGAATATAAGGGACGTCAGGACTTATATATTAGGCAGAAGCCTGTTGAACTTGAACGTTTGGTTAAGATTGCAAAAATCCAAAGTACAGAGGCATCCAATAAAATAGAAGGGATTGTTACGACAAGTACCCGGATGAAGCAGTTGTTTGAAGAGAAAACGACACCCCGGAACAGGGAAGAAGATGAGATTATGGGATACAGGGATGTGCTTAACACAATTCACGAAAGTAATGAGTACATTCCAATCAGACCATCATATATATTACAGTTACACAGAGACCTTTTGAAAAGAGCGGGATTTTCTTATAGCGGGAGTTTTAAGAGCGTACAGAACTATATTAATGAAACAAAGCCGGATGGAACAGTAGTCACAAGGTTTACTCCGAGTGCTCCGTATGATACACCGGATGCAGTGGAGCGGTTATGTACGGCTTATGAGCAGGCAATTGCAAGTGAGAAGGTGGATTCCCTTATATTGATTCCTGTTTTTATATGTGATTTTTTGTGCATTCACCCTTTTAATGACGGAAATGGAAGAATGAGTCGATTGCTTACTTTGCTTCTTTTATATAAGAATGGGTATAGTGTTGGTAAATATATAAGTATTGAGAGGCAAATTGAGAAAACAAAAGACAGATATTATGATGTCCTTGAAACTTCGGATATAGGATGGCATGAGGGAAAAAACGACCCGACACCATTTATACGTTATATGCTTACGGTCATTTTGGCCTGTTACACTAGATTTGAAGAACGTGTAGGAATCATTTCGGGAAATGGAGATACCAGTAGTGCTTATGATATTGTAAAAAAATATACAGAAGAAAAAGTCGGGAAATTTACAGGCACCGAAGTTGTTGCACACTGTCCAAGTATAGGAAGATCATCAGTTCTGGCATCATTAAGGAAACTGGTGGATGAAGGAAGTATTATTCGGTATGGGAGCGGCAGAAGCACCTATTATGTAAAGGCTGACAGCCAATAAGTTTCATTCAACTTACTGAAAAGAATGGATAAAAAGGTTTATTCTGAGATACTTTGATTTATAGGATAGAACGATTAAAAAAGAGATAAGATGGTAAGGTGCGCTTATTGTGGGGCAGAAGGAAAAATGTCACGGGAACATGTGATACCAAAAGGCTTTATAAATAATATGGATTTTAAAGCATTAATAAGCTAACCAATATGTATGCTTTTGATTTGAGTAAAAATATTGAACTGACTGAGAAATTTAAGAAAAACCTTTTTAAAGTGTTGAAAATTGTTGATTGATAAAACGGAAGCAGGTTGTGGAGTTTCGCCTGTTTGGCTGAATATACTGTTGAACTATGGGCGATATTGTCGAATTTTGTCAAGGTGTCTTAGTTTCCGGTAGATACAGACACGGAAATCCTGCAAAGCCCGTAAACACGGCACTTTCGGCACTACATAGCTTTCAAAGTTACATTATTTCCGTGTGTTTTTAGGGGCATTTTTACATTAGCGAGGGTACGAACGGTTGTTCTGTGGTTGTTTTGCCTGATAGTATGTACTCGTAGGCAAAAGTCGGTTATTATCACGGAAACTCGGATACTATCAGGCAAAAGTTTTAAGGGGGAGCGGTTCCGATTCTACCTTTCCGATGAAGGCTACCGGAACGCAAAACGGAGCGAGCAGGAAGGAGAAATCAAGATAAAGAGCCATGCTACCGTAGTTGCCGGGAAACTCTATCCCGACAAGAAGCCCAAACAGCAAGAACGGTAAAAATGCCAGAAAAGTAGAAACCCGAAAAACTCCCCTCTGAAAGAGGGCGCAATTATACACCATGCTTCAATCACCACAGGGGAAGCTACCCTTCCCCTGCGCTGGCTTTGCCAGCTACCCCTTTGTGGACTTGCCATCTGAAAATCTTTCAGAAAGCATATTCCATTTAGCAAGTTAAAGCTGTATAATAGAACCAGCGATAAACCGGAATTGATGGAGGGCAAACTATGGAATATAAGGACTATATTAAACAAGGCTTGAATGGGAACGCCCCATTAAAATTAATATTATGCGGAAATATACAGGGGACGGAAAATGATAAAGTAGGTGTTGTATCAGTTGTGTATGCTACAAATGATAAGGACTTAGCAGAACAAAAAATGAATTGATTGCCGTCAATCCTAATAATTATTACATGGTTTATAGTGTGCCACTAAATGTTGATTTGACGGAACTTTCTCATTATCCTTCAATAGCAATCTCTAAAGATGATTTACAATAAAAGCAATTCCAGTTTGTCGAACGGATAGCCCATCAAAAAACTAAATAACCCGCCGCCTACCAGAGCGGCGAAATGGCACCAGCAACGGGGCAGGAAAAACCCCGGAGGGATTTATGCCGGTGCCGGAGCAGATGGAACTTTGGTGTTAGTATTCCCCATGTGAAAATCCCTCCATTTCTTTCTGCAACATCTGTAATGCGCTGTGTATGTAATGCCATGCCGTACTCTTACAATGCCCGTATAAATCCGCGATTTCCTGCTGTGTGTAATTCCCGAAAAAGTAAAGGTAAATGATTTCCCTCTTTTTCTCCGGCAAGGAAAGTAATGCGGCGGCAAGCTCCCCATTGGTGAGGATGATTGTCTGACCGCAGATTGTAACGGGGTATTGTTCGTAAGGTGATTTGAGAAATTCGTCTGATGTGCTTAGAGGGTAGAACTTTTCTTCTGTGAGGTATTCAAAGGATATTTCTCTTTGCCGCCGCCTGTTCCTGTCGCGCCATGCGTTGATAGCAGCATAGCGTATGACGACTTTGCAAAAGCCATTGAAAGAATACATGATGTGTTCCTTGTATGCTTCTGTACAAGCCATAGAAATTCCCCCTTTCTCCCACAAAGGGCGGTGCATGGTTTACAGTTGCTTTATATAATACAAAGGACAGCACTTTAGACTGCTACCCTATGATTATCTTCTGGCATACTTTTGGTATTTCATTTTCAAGAAAAATAGCCGACAAACTGTGATTTCTCACAAATCTGTCGGCTGTGCGTCTGGCTCTTTAATGATATACTGTCTTGATTGAATAATTCAAACAGGGTACTCTGTTAATAAATTCTTCCCCTTAACATTTAACCCTCTAATAACTGTTATCTGAAAGTTCTTTGCGTCAATTAAACTTTCTTGCTTGCACTTAGGGCAATAAAGAGGAAAATTTTTTAATTCTGTATCTGCTTGTATCTGCAATCGTGTTTTATTTCCACAAACAGGACAACATATCCACTGTAAAACTCTCATTGAACTATTACCTCCCTCTACGCTTATTTGTAAAATCTCACAAATTTATGGTCTTAGGATTACTTTTGAATATATCAAACGCATTGCTTGCAATACCTAATATGTTCTCTTGGAAAAATCTTCTGGTAAAAAATCGCATTGACTATTGGGAACACCTAATTTTTTTGCATAGCTAATCAGTTCATTCCAATTTTCTTTATCTTCTGCATGGGATATATCAAGCATTTTTCCATGAATAGGTGTAATACCTTTTCCAGATAAGTCAAATATTCTTGTACGGAAAATGACAATAACCCTTTCCCTATTGTGAAAGGTAATATACCATTCTTTTTTTAGACTTGTACTCATATTAGATTGAAAATCCTTTGCTATTTCCTCAATTTTTTTATTTGGAAGTTCTACAGTATAAATTTTAACTAACCCTAAGAAACGCTTTTTTATATCAACTATTTTAAACTTTTTGAGCATAGAAATATCTCTAAGGCTTAGATTGATTACTTCTCCATAATAGCGTGACATATTTTTTCCCTCATATTAAACTGTTTTATTCACTCCAATTCATTTCATTATCTGAAATTCCTTGTATTCTACATTCATTACAAACAATAGCTTTTTCTTCTTTATTCCCAATGGTATATTTCAATATTTTGTTTTTGAAAACGATATATTTTGTATTATTGCATTTGAAGTCAACAAACCAATTTACACCTTTTTCATGGTCTGCTATTAAAGCTCTTGAAGCTAATTCCGGGAAATTTGGAACGCTGGATGTAAAAAAAATAACAGTCCAATATTTGGGTACTCCACCAGTATTCCATAATTCAACTTTATGAACCCGAATATAATCCAAAAGTGTTTCATCTTCTATGCTTTCTTTAATCAACGCACCCTCATATAATTTTGCTCTCTCTTTTCTGATAGCATTATTCCCACAGGTATAGACTTCTCTTGTTCCATTGATTGAAAGTTCATCTTTTAGCAGGACATCAACTGTTACTTGAAACAAATTGCTCAATATAATCAATTTTTCTGTTTCTGGAAGCGCAATATCAGCTTCCCATTTAGAAATAGATTGTCGGCTCACATTACAGATAGCTGCTAGTTCTTCCTGTGAGTAATTATTTTCTTTTCTAAGTAACTGGATTTTTTCAGACAGTTTCATAGAAACACCTCCTTGCGTTCTCATAGATTATAACAAATATAAATAATTAAGACTATCAACTTTCTCGTTCTTTTTCGCAACCTATAAGTGCAACCCATAATTATAAATGATATATGCGAAAAATAGGTATGAGATAGATTCCGTAGTAGTCGGCATTGCTGGTAATGTGTATAACTGGCTGTCTTATGGAATTGTGGGTAACTCTGTTTGCAGGACGTGGGAAAGCTGCTCTTTAGCTTTTCCATGTGCTGTGAATAGAGTTATCCATGATTCCATAGCCAGTTATGCACATTTCCACAATGCGCCTTTTGTTTTTCAGTCCTTATGCGCTTCGTTCCGCTTCCTGTTTTTTTCTGTGGTATGCTTCCCTTCTTGTGGCAAGGTAATTCTCATAGCGTTCCACCGCTTCCGGGTTTCCAGTGGCGGCTTCCTCATACATTTTCTGCCGGGATTTCTTGGTGGCTTCGGATTGATACGCCCGTTTCTTTGCCAGTTCTGCCGCCGCTGCCGGGTCGGTTTCGGCTTGCTGTACCAGTTTTTCCCTTGCGATTTTCTTCCGGCTCTTATGGGCTTCCAGCCGTTCTGTTTCTTCCGGCGTTAGGGCTTCCCCCTCTTTTTGAGCGGCGGCAAGCTCTTTGAGCGTCCTTGTCTTTGGCTGTCCGACTTTCTGCCTTTTGCGCCATGCCTTATGCTGTGCGGCTTTTTTCCGGCGGTGTTCTGCAAGCCGTTCCGTTTCCTCCAGCGTAAGCTCTGCCCCGGTCTTTTCCAGTTCCATAAGCTCCTTTATGGATTTTTTCTTTGGCGGCTTGGGCGGCTCTGCGGCTTTGCGTTTCTCCCGCCATTCCTTTTGCCACTCCCGGTTATGTGCAAGCCGCTTTTCCTCGGTTTCCAGTTCCTCCGGGGTGAGAAGCCCCGCCTTTTTCCTTGCGGTAAATTCCCGTTTCTCTGCCTTGCGCTTCTCATACCGCACCTTTGCAAGCTCCTTTGACCGGGCTTCCTTTGCCGCCTGTTCCTCCTGCTGGCGGCGTTGTTCCTCCACCTCTGCCGGGGTGACGATATGGGCGGGTACTTCAAATGCGCCAATAAAGTTCAGATAAATGTCTATCCGCTGGCGGCGGTCATTCCCCCGCCCCTCGCCCTCATGGATAATCACTTTCTCGATAAACTCGTTAAGCATGGGTGTTGTCAATTCGGAGAAGTCGGTATAGCGTTTCACAAGCTGGATAAACTGCTCTGTTTTCAGCTTATCGGCGTTCCAGCTTTCTATCTGCCTTTGCCATTCCTCTATGGACGTTTCAAGCCCGGTCTGTTCCTCGTCATATTCGGCAAGAAGCCGGGTAAAATGCTTGTCGGGTATCTTGCCCGTGGCGTTGCCCTCGTACAGCTTTTTTACAAGCCCGTCAAGCTCTTTGTGCCGCTTCTGAGCCTTGCTGATTTTCTGCTTACATTCCTTGACGGTCTTTTCTTGGTTCTGGTCGGACGCTTCCCGGACACGCTCGGTAAACTCCTTTTCGTTGTGCCGCACATACCAGCTTACCCGCTGGATAACGGCAAGGATAGCGGCTTCAATCTTCGCCGTGGGGATATGGTGCATGGTGCAGTCATGGATTAAATGGCGGTAGCCGGAGCAGATGAAAGCGTCCTCAATCCATTTCCCTTGTACAAGGTTGTAGCGGTGTGTGAGTTTTGAACCGCAGTCGGCACAGTAGAGAAGCCCGGTCAAGCGGTTCGGAGCGTTCTGCCGTTTAGGTGCGCGGTGTACCGTTTCCCGTATCTTCTGTACGGTCTGCCACGTTTCCACGTCCACAATGGCGGGGATTGCGCCCTCAAAAATATACTGTTCTTCCGGCGCGGTCTTACGGCTGCTCTTGGTCTTGTAGTTCTCGCAGACGGTTTTCCCCAGTACCTTGCGCCCTGTGTATTCCGGGCGTTTCAGTATGTAGCCGATAGTGGTCGCTGACCATGCGTAGGGGTCTGTGTATTTTGCCGCCCGGACTGGCTCGCCTGTCCGTTTCCAATGCTCGGACGGGATAGGGATTTTCTCGGCGCGGAGTGCCTTTGCTATGCTGGCTACGGTTTCCCCGGCAAGGACGCTCTGGAAGATACGGCGCACAACGGCGGCGGCTTCCTCGTCAATTATCCATTCGCCTTTTTCCTCTTTGGAAGCGCGGTAGCCATAGCAGACACTGCCAGAGCAGCGCAAGCCCTTTTCCATTCTGGACTTGAAAACAGCTTTGATTTTGCGGCTGGTGTCGGCAACATACCACTCGTTTATCACGTCACGGAAGATAGACATAATATCAAAGCCGTTGGCGGTGTCAAGGTTGTCATTGGCGGCGATAAAACGCACATGGTATTCGTCAAAGGTGCGCTTTAAAAGCCCCACTTCAACCACGTCACGCCCGATTCGGCTTTGGTCTTTGATGATAACCGTTGCCACGTTCCCCGCCCGGATTTCGTCCAGCATAGCATCAAGCCCCGGACGCTTGAACGTAGTTCCCCGGATTCCGTCATCAGTAAAATGCCGGATATTGGTAAAGCCGTTCTTTCTTGCGTAGTCCTCCAAAATCCGCTTCTGGTTCTCAATGCTGATGGATTCCCCGGCTCGCTCGTCGTCATGGGAGAGTCTTTCGTATAGGGCGGTGAGTTTGTCTTTCTCTGTCTGCTTCTTCATGGTGTGTAACCTCCTTTCTTTGAGGGTGCGCGCTTCCCTATAACCTTATTATACTTATCTGTTTGGGACAGTTTTATACAAGGAAAGATGCAGTTATTGAAATGATGGTTAATTCAATAGATGTGCTTTTGGGTAAAATATTAGAACCCTCCTGTGGTTCTGGATTATTTCTTGTAAAAATTATTAAAAGAATTATTGCAGAGTTACAGAAAAACAATATGTGTGCGGAAGACATATTAGATTATATATGTTGCAACATACATGCTAATGATAATGATGCAAATGCAGTAAGGATAACAGAAATAAATATATTGGCTTTATTGTTGCCATTAATTATTTGTGCAAGAAAAGAGAATCCAAAATATGTAATGAAATCACTAAATATTACATGTGAGGATTTTACAAAGAAAAATATATTTAAACAGGAATATTCGATAATTGTTGGCAACCCTCCTTTTGTTACTATGTATGGAAAAAGAAGTAGAAATATGACGGAGGAGAAAAGGGTCTACTTTAATACATTTGATTTTGTGCAGAATAAAAAAGGAAATAATAAGTTTAATATATCAATGTTTTTTATTGAGAATGGCTTAAAGCTATTAAAAAATGGTGGACGATTAGTCTTTATTTTAGATATAGCTTTTTTTGAAACAGCATTTGTCGATATGCGCAAATATATTGTTGAGAATTATTATATTGGTTCACTAACAACTGGATTGCAAGAATTTGAAGGAGTTGCAAGTGGACAGTTAGTTATTGATATAACTAATATTAGGGAGTTTAATGATAATATCAAGCTTATAGATTATGCAACAAAAGAAACAAAATTTGTAAGTCAGCATGTATGGAATAACGAAAAAACAAAGTATAAATTTAGTGCTCCTTTAAGTGAAATGCAGCAAATAATAAATTCCAAAATAGTTAAGTATGACGGATTGGAAAAATATTTTCCACACAAATCATTGCGAACTTGCTGTGCTCTTACAGGAAAAACGGAAGAATTTATTGTGAATCCGGAAGAAGAGGATAGATGTATAACATTTCCGTATATAGAAGGTTCGAAAGGACTTAAAGGAAAATTTTTTACACCGACACCGGACAGACATATTAAGTACGACTATGAATTACAACTTAAGTTATCAGATGAATTCAAGCATGAGTTAGAGACGTTGGGTGTAAAAAATAAGAAGAGAGTAACTTTAGGAGATAAAGATGCTTATTTGGCACCTAAGATTTTTATTAGGCAGAGTGCTACAGAAATTATTGCAACATATTGCAGTGAACCGTATGCTGCCAATAATAGTATCTACATACTAACCACTAAGGAGAATACACCTGAGAGTATTGCTATGTTGAAATATACCTGTGGACTTCTTAATAGTGATTTGATTACATTTTATTGCCGAATAAATAAAATTATAAGAGCTGAAAAAGGCAAAACACCACAAATTAAAATTTCTGATTTGAAGAATATAAGAATAAACGTAAATGATGACCTCTTTTATGAAATGGTTGATGTAGTTGAACAATTGTTGGTGACACCGGATAATAGACAATTATACAATAGATTGAATTCATTAGTGTATGAGATATATAATATTGATGAACGGGAACAGAAATTTATTACTGAATATCTTATGGCTTAAATTGTGATGGCGAGCATAATTGATTATGCTCGCCATTGTAGTATTATTTTTGTTTATTGATTTTGCTATCATAAGTTTGTAGTCTTTGTTTCATAGCATCAAATCTTGTATCTAATTCGGATTTCTTTTTGTTTTGTTTGGCAATATTACGGTCTATAGATTCTTGATATTTGGTATAAAATAATTCAAGGAATTCATCACGAGAACGATATTCTTCAGGTTCATGGATATTGACTTGGAACTGTGGCTTAGGGTTAATTCTGACAGAGTGATGGATATCTTTTAAGAATTGGCAATGAACATCTTTTGGGCTTCACGAAAAGTTTTGATGTCAAGCCCCATCGGAGTGAAGTCAAATCCGTATCTGTTTTTCTTGTTTTTTTCCATTTCCATATGTCCACCGCCTGTTCTGAAATTTGTTATGTTCCATTTTACAGAGATAGAAGTTCTCATTAAACGAGATAGAATCTCTATGAATAGGAACTAAAAGTTCTATATGAGAGATGGGGCAGCGAATAATAGAATTTTAGAAAGAATTGATTTCTCAGAAAAAGTATATTACAATACTCTAACATTTATGTTTCATTTGTCACTGGATTTACCGAAGGAGGTGTTTGGTAATGGACTTTCGGATTCAAAATTGTTCAGATAGTGAATTTTCCCATGCAGAATAGCAGAATGCAACGGTCTGTATGGGTTGAGTAAAAGTTGCATGGTATGCTGATTCTGCACTTTATTTAATCATATTAAGTAAAGGACGGAAGAAATTATGGAATATTTGAATGCAGCAGATGTGCTTCCGAAGAAACTTCTAAAGGAGCTATCCACTTATGTGAATGGACAATTATTATATGTTCCATCAACAGAGAATAAAAAATCATGGGGAAGTAAAAGCGGTTCAAGGCAGTATTATGAACAGAGGAATAGCAATATTGTGGAACTGTATCAAAAAAATACAAGTATTGACGAGCTTTGCGAACAATTTAATCTATCCTATGATACGATTCGTAAAATAATAAAAGTTAATTTATAGGGCTTTATCCATTGAAAGGGTAAAGCCCTTTTTTCATCGGATAAAATGGTTATATCTATTTTGTGTCCTTCTTTTCTTTCGTTACAAGACCTATAATAATGCAGATGAAAGGAGAGGTAAACATGAGTACACAAACAAATATGACACGGGGCAATCCTACAAAATTGCTTTTGAGTTTTGCAATTCCCCTTATGTTGGGGACAATTTTCCAGCAGTCCTTTATCCTTGTGGATAGAATCATTGTAGGGCATTTAATAGGTGCAAATGCTTTTTCATCGGTAGGAGCAACCGGCTCTATATCAATGGTATTCACTTCACTTTGTCTGGGGATTGCGATAGGTTCAGGAATTGTTGTTTCGCAGTTTTACGGGGCAAATGATGAAGATGGCACGGCATCCGCAATTAGGAATGGGACGATGATAAGTATATTAAGCACCATAATTGTTTCGATTTTGGCGTTAGTTGTTACAAGACCAATTCTCATATTGCTGAATACACCAACTTCTTTGTTGGAGGATTCTATTAACTATATGTCAATATCTATGGGTGGCTTGATTGTAGTAATTCTTTATTATATACCATTCAGTATATTGCGTTCATTGGGTGATGCAAAATCACCGATTATTTTTTTGGCAGTTTGCAGCATATTAAACATCGCTTTTGATTTAATATTTGTTTTGGCGTTCCATACTGGTGTAGGAGGAACTGCCATAGCTTCATTGTTAGCACAGGGAATAGCAGGGATTTTATGTTTCATTTATGCTGTAAAAAAATATTCCTATTTTGAAATGGCGTTAAAGCAGTCAAAATTTGACAAAACTATTGCAAAACAAATCTTGAAAATTTGCATACCGATGGGATTCCAGTATTCATTTATTTATCTGTCAAGCTGTATTTTGCAGTGGGTAATCAATGGATTTGGAACAAGTGTAATAGGGGCGTTTACAGCGACAAGCCAGATAGAAAATCTAATCCAACAACCTTTTACAGCATTGGGAACAGCGATGGCAACCTATACAGGACAAAATATTGGGGCGGGAAAGACTGACAGAATAAAACAGGGATTGTTTTCCGCTTTGAAAATATGTGCGGTATATTCGTTGTTATTGCTATTGGTATTTTGGGGATTTGGAAGAACAATTATGAATATCTTTGTATCTGATACGGCTATTATTGAAAATGCAGTACGGGGTATCCATATAACCAGTATATTTTTTATTGCACTTGGAACAGCTCAAATACTCCGTTATTTATTGAATGGTGCGGGAGATTCCGCTTATTCAATGGTGAATGGGATTATTGAAATTGTTTGTCGGCTTGTATTTGTTTTCTTATTGACAAATATATCTTTCATAGGTCAATGGGGAATTTGGTGGACAACAGCACTGACATGGTTCTGCACAGCACTATTTGCTTTTGGTCGTTTTATGAGTGGTAAATGGAAAGACAGAGGTATTGTTAAGTGAAAAAATTCATCAGTTAGGATATTGAGGTCATTACGCAAATGTAGAATGTTATTTTTAGAAAAGTTGAGGAATTATGAAAAAAGTAAAATGGATATTTTGCCCCGTCTGCGGAGGAAAAACTCGTACTATGATACGGGAGGATACAGAGCTAAAAAAATATCCTCTTTTTTGCCCGAAATGCAAGCAGGAAACATTGATTGAAGCGAAGAAGTTAAAAGTAATAGTCATTAAAGAGCCAGACGCAAAGACGCAGAGCCGATGAACTTGTGGGAAACCACAGTTTGTTGGCTCTGTTTTTATGCAAGCGTAACATCTAATTAAATGATGCAATACCTATTATATAAGATATAAAATTTCCTATTATGAGAGATAAAAACTGAAAATTTCATAAAAATAGGATTTGACAAACTGCTGGTTTTCATGCTAAAATAATCTGCACTAATTTTAAAGGAGAACAGTTTCATGAGCTTTTACATTACAAACGAACTTCCGCCTAAAAAGAAAATCAGCTCTGTACAATCAAATCCGATGAAACATTGTACAGAGTATAGCGTAATATAACACGTTAGGATTTCATCGGGAAATATAGCAGTACATGAGAGGGATTTTATATCTTTTTTCATATATTGTTTCTTTTCCCGTACAAATTTGTGTGCAGCAGGCTATGGACAGTGTTTTGTCCGTAGCCTTTTGTTGTATATGGACTGTTTCCTAAAAGCGGTTTGTGATGGAACGGATATAGCAGAAGGCATGATACCAAGAGTATCTGGCTTCTGCTATTTTTTGCCCATTTTGGAAAATCAGACAGGAAAAAGAGAGGACAATGATTATGAGTTTATTAGAAGTTACGGGATTAACACATTCTTTTGGAGAAAATTATCTGTTTAAAAACGCAGATTTTACATTGAACAAAGGGGAGCATATCGGGATTGTCGGTCAGAACGGGGCGGGAAAAAGCACGTTCATA
The DNA here is from genome assembly GCA_910575445.1 of Lachnospiraceae bacterium. GTDB lineage: Bacteria > Bacillota > Clostridia > Lachnospirales > Lachnospiraceae > Hominiventricola. Next base: position 235,970 of record CAJTFW010000001.1, read on the forward strand.
AAGATTTGCACGGAGCAGCTTATCCCCGACTCTGGCAGGATAGTATGGCAGCCGAACACAAAAATAGGGTATCTCGACCAGTACGCCCAAATTGAAAAAAGCGTGGCAATGAGGGAGTTCCTACAATCCGCATTTTCTGGGCTGTATGAGATAGAAAGCAGGATGAATGAGCTGTACTGCCAGTCTGCGGACGGGGATATGGCGAAGCTAAGCACGGCGGCAAGGTATCAGGAAGAATTAGAGCGCAAGGAGTTTTATTTGATTGACACAAAGATAGAACAAGTGGCAGCAGGTCTGGGCTTAACGACAATCGGGCTAGACAGACCGATTGAGCAGATGAGCGGCGGGCAGAGGGCAAAGGTCATACTGGCGAAATTACTGCTTGAAAAGCCAGATATTTTGCTTTTAGACGAGCCGACAAACTTCTTGGACAAGGAGCATGTTACATGGCTTGCCGAATATCTTTCCAGCCTGCCAAACGCTTTTCTGGTAGTATCGCATGACTATGACTTTTTAGAGAAAATATCCACAAGGATATGCGACATTGACAACGAGAAGATTACAAAATATTTTGGCACTTATTCAGAGTTCACGAGAAAAAAGGCACTGCTCCGTGAGGATTATATCAGACAGTATGCCGCACAGCAGAAAACCATCAAAAAGACGGAAGAATTTATCCGCAGGAATATTGCAGGGAGAAAGTCAAAAATGGCTCGTGGCAGGCAGAAACAGCTTGACCGAATGGATAAGATGGAAGCTCTGGAACAGAAAGAACTCAAGCCACATTTTCGGTTTGAAGCTCTCCCGCTGACTACGACAGAGCATCTAAAAGTAAAACATCTGGATGTTGGCTACCACTATCCTGTTTTGTCAGATATCAGCTTTTCCATAAAAGGGGGAGAAAAAATTGTTATGACGGGATTTAACGGCATCGGCAAATCTACCCTGCTAAAAACACTTATTAGCCAAATACCCTCATTAAGTGGGAGTTTCCGTTTTTCGGAGCAGGTAAAGATTGGGTATTTTGAGCAGGAGCTGGCATGGGCGGATATAGAAAAAACGCCCATTCAGATTGTTTCCGATGCTTATCCATCGCTTACGATAAAAGACGTGAGAAAGCGTCTCGCAGGCTGCGGCATCTCAAGCAAACACGCCATGCAGGAAATCGGGACTTTGAGCGGAGGGGAACAGGCAAAGGTTAAAATGTGCCTGCTTATGATGAAACCGTGCAATTTCCTTATCATGGACGAGCCGACAAACCACCTTGATGCACTGGCAAAGGAATCATTGAAAACCGCACTGGAAGAATTTGAGGGGACAGTGCTGTTGGTGTCGCATGAGGAAGCGTTTTACCGAGAATGGACGCAGAAAGTGATAAACATAGAAAAGAAAATATAGGTGAAAGGCACATTTCTAAATAGTGCCAGAGGCAAGGGGAAGCCCGCCAAATAAAAAAACAGTGTTTGGTGGGCTGCTTTGCCATGCCAAAAATAAAAGTCCTTCCAAATCTGTTTTCAGTTTGGAGGGATTTTTTTGCATACGTGAAGTGCTTTTTATTTACATATATCATATCGGGGATGGGTTGGTAACCTGTTAAAAAAATCCTCGTCAACGTATGGGGACTTTGCACCCTGCAAGTAGAAGTCATATTTCTACATATTAGAACTAAAATCTCCCTAAACCGTAAAGAACACAGAACCTTTGCGGTTTTTCTTTTGTCGTTTTTTGTTAGAACACGTCGTAAGGCGGTTTCTGGGATTGGATGCCGTTCTCCGCCCGTCAATCTGGATTTTAAAAAAATTCAGATTGATTGGAGGAAATTACAATGCTTGAAAAGCATCCAAACCGAAAAAAGGACAAGTATAACCCGTACACTTTGACGATAACTGAGGGGCATTATTACCTCTCTTTTAAGGACGGGCGTGGAAAGCAGCAGAATATTGAGATTGACGAAATGCTGTATCAGACGTTTGACAGATTTGAGCTTGAGGACATATCCCATCTGAACAGGGTGAGCAGGCACATTGAACACTCCGAGCGGTAACCAGCCCGCCGCAGGCAATGGGGGCGGCTCTGTCAGACCGACAGTTGGGGTGCAACTCCCGTGGCGTCAGTTCGCTGCTGACCGTTTGGTGACTTCCCTTGCGTTATCACGCATCAGCATTTTCGGGGTGTCGGGGACAAATAGAAAATGCTTTCTATCATAAAGCCAGATGCAGGGCGGTCAATGGAACAGAGTTTGTTTTATATTCTCCCGACCTTAAATGCTTCCTTGCGTCTGGCTGTTACATAGGCAGGGTATTCCTGCCTAAATCAAAATAGGAGGTCAGACACTATGGATAGAACTATTAAACGTGGCGACATTTTCTACGCAGAGCTTAATCCCGTTGTTGGTTCGGAGCAGGGCGGCACACGACCCGTACTTATCATTTCTAATGATATAGGTAACAGGCACAGCCCGACAGTCATTATCGCTGCCATTACGAGCCGAGTGCAGACAAAATCCAAACTGCCGACACATACCGCAGTAAATGATTTTGAGGGGCTTGATAAGGATTCCGTTGTACTGCTTGAGCAAATCCGTACAGTAGATAAAAAAAGGCTGAAACAGCATATGGGAATGATGCCGAATGAAACAATGGCAAGGGTTGATAAAGCTCTTGCCATAAGTCTTGGTTTTCCCCTCAAGAACGAGCCGTAAATTTATGGTGATGAAAGGAAATGCGCATGGCGGAACAAACACAGGTTGAAATAAAAGATAAATTCTGTCTTACCATTGATGAAGCATCGGCTTATTTTAATATTGGGGAAAAGAAATTAAGAAAGATTGTTGCGGACAATTTAGATACGGGATTTATCATTCAGAATGGAGTGAAATTTCTAATCAAACGAAAACAGTTTGAAGATTTTTTAGGGGAATTAACAGCAATCTGAAACTTTTGATTTCAGGACAGATATTGTGCAGCATGAAACGGACGCTTTTGGGCATTCCAGATTCAATGCTGCTTTTTTAAGATGGCAAAAGGGCTTCATCTATGATATACTACAATATATCGTGACGGGGCTCTTTTTGTATGAAAGGAGCATTTGACATGAGCGGAAAAAGACGTGACAGTAAAAACCGTATTCTCCGCAACGGAGAGAGCCAACGTCAAGACGGACGGTATGCGTTCAAATACATTGATGCCACAGGCAAGCAGCAATTTGTTTACAGTTGGAAACTGGAAAAGACGGACAAGACGCCGCAAGGCAAACGGGATGACATTTCATTGAGGGAGAAAGAAAAGCTGATACTGAAAGACCTTGATGATGAGATTGTTCCCCGTGGCGGGGAAATGACCGTTCTGGAACTGGTAAAAAAATATCTCTTACAGAAAACAGGGGTACGCCACAATACCGAAGCCAATTATAAATTTGTAGTCAACATCATCAAAAAAGAGGATTTCGGGAAGAAGCGGATTGACAAAGTAAAGCTGTCGGACGCAAAATGCTGGCTTATCAAATTACAGCAGGACGGAAGGGGTTACAGTTCCATCCATTCTGTAAGGGGCGTTGTCAGACCAGCTTTCCAGATGGCTGTCGATGATGACTTGATATGCAAGAATCCGTTTGAGTTTCAGCTTGCCACGGTTGTCGTGAATGACAGCGTGACAAGGGAAGCCATCACAAGAAAGCAGGAACGGGCTTTTCTGGAATTTGTGGCACAGGACAAGCATTTTTGCAGATATTATGACGGAATCTACATTTTATTTAAAACAGGGCTTCGCATTTCCGAATTTGTAGGATTAACGTTGAGTGATATTGATATGCAGGACAGGAAAATCAATGTCAACCATCAATTACAGCGGAAAAGAAATATGGAATATGTGATTGAGGATACCAAAACCACAAGCGGCACAAGGGAAATCCCGATGTCCGACGAGGTATATGCGTGTTTTCAGCGGATTATTGCGAATAGGAAGAAAGTAAAAAAAGAGCCTGTGATTGACGGCAAATATGGTTTTCTGTATCTGGATAAAAATGATATGCCGATGGTAGCCCTGCATTGGGAGAAATACTTTCAGCACATTTGCGAGAAGTACAACAGTATCTATAAAGTGCAGATGCCAAAGGTCACGCCCCATGTATGCAGGCACACCTTTTGTTCTAACATGGCGAAAAGCGGCATGAACCCTAAAACGCTCCAGTATCTTATGGGACATTCTGATATTGGAGTAACGCTGAATACCTACACGCACATCGGTTACGATGATGCGAAAGAGGAGCTGGAGCGGGTGGCAAATGCCGAGTAGTAAAATAGCATGATTCCCCTCAATTTACTACTTTTTTTACTACTTTTGAGGTAAAAGATATGCCAATTTAGACTACAATATGCCACGGACGAAAGACTAAAGCAAGACGCAGGAAAAGCCGATAAATCAAGGAAATACAGTAAATACAAGGAGTTTTTGAGATATGATTAAAATATTATTCGTCTGCCACGGCAGTATCTTGAAGAATCCCGGAAAAGCCGATAAAATCAATGGTTTTGCAAAGCGACAAGGCATTTACTACACCACTACTACACCATTTCTGAAAGAGCCTTGATGTGACGGGAAAAGAAAGTTAAAATATATTTATTATGGAAAATCGAGGTGACATGATGGAAAATCATTTGACGCCATACCAATCAGTTATTACAGAAATTAAAAGTATTATTTCTTCTGGACAAGAAGCAGCCTATAGCGCCTCTAGTAAGGCAATGCTGCTTACTTATTGGAATATCGGAAAACGAATTGTAGAGCAGGAAATGGGGGGCAGTGAACGTGCAGAGTATGGTAAAGGTTTAATATCTGCATTGGCAGAAGATTTGACAAAGGAGTTTGGCAAAAATTATTCCATAAGAAATCTGCATTATTATATCAAATTTTATCAGTGTTTTCCTGATGAGCAGATTGTGAACGCATGCGTTCACAATCTTAACTGGACACATATTAGGAGCCTTCTTCGTGTTGCAGATGAAAATGCACGCTATTGGTATATGAAGGAGGCCATTGACGAGAATTGGAGTTCAAGAACCTTAGACCGTAATATCAGTACACAATATTATCATAGGCTGCTTCAGGCACCAAAAAAAGAGGCTTTAGTTGAAGAAATGAAGCAGAAAGCTGCGGAATTTCAAAAGAATCAATTTGAACTTATCAAAAGTCCGGTGATTGCAGAATTTCTTGGTTTTAAAAATGAGGACACCTATTTGGAAGGAGATTTAGAATCTGCCATTCTTTCACATATTAGAGATTTTTTGATGGAATTAGGTAGAGGATTTGCGTTCGTGGCTCGTCAGCAGCATATTGTAACGGAAACTTCGGACTACTATTTAGATCTCGTTTTTTATAATATCGAACTTAAGTGTTATGTCCTAATCGATTTGAAGATGGGCAGAATTACTCATCAGGATGTGGGACAGATAGATATGTATGTGCGCATGTATGATGATTTAAAGCGAGGGCAGGGAGATAACCCCACCATTGGGATTCTGCTGTGTTCAGAAACAGATGAGGATATTGCCAGATATTCGGTACTTCATGATAATGACCGATTATTTATGTCAAAATATCTGACTTATTTGCCTACGAAAGAGCAGTTGAAAGCAGAGATTGAGCGTCAGAAAGAAATTTTTTCTATGCAGCATCCAGTATTACAAATGAATAAAAAGGAAATAGATGAGTAGATGTTGAATCGATATTACCAGAAGGGAACAAAAAGAATTGCGTGCGATAAATTTGTATACTATTTCAAGAAATATACATAGAGAGTTAAGGCCACTTTATGAAAAAGCATTATCAGGTAGGTATAAAGAAACAAAAGTACGCGAAGAAGAAATAGATTTGATTGCTACTCTTGTCAATAATTTTATTTTTCACAAGGCAAAAAGATATTGTGTTGAGGATTGGTTTTATTCTTTTGAAATACCCCAAATTGGAAAAGAGTTTGATTTATTAAAAATTAGCGATGAAAAAAATGTAATAATTAATATTGAATTAAAGAGTCAGGAGGTAACTTTTGAAAAAATAGAAAAGCAGTTAGTTCAAAACAGATATTATTTATCTCATGTAGCAAGTGAAATTTTCAGTTTTACATATATGAGGTGTAATGATAATACAGTGAGAGTCTATAAATATGATAAGGGCTTATTACAAGAATCTTCCATGGATGAGTTGATAAAGTGTGTGGTTCAAATTAAGACTGCAAAAAAAGACAAAATTGAAGAGTTGTTTAGACCAAAAGATTATCTCATATCACCATTGAATACTCCGGAAAAATTTTTAGAAGGTAAATATTATCTAAATATACAACAGGATGAAATAAAAAGAAACGTGTTAGTATCGTTTGAAAATGGAAACTATCTATGGGGGATAAGAGGGGCTGCTGGAACGGGGAAAACACTTTTATTGTATGATATTGCGAAGAACCTTTCTAAAAATTATAGAGTGTGTATTGTTCATTGTGGACTTTTAAATGATGGTCATAGATATATTGATTCGCATTTGAAAAATGTTTCTGTCATTGATGCAAAATCCGTATCGCCAGATCGAATAAGTTGCTTTGATATTATTTGTGTGGATGAAACGCAACGATTATATAAAAGCAGTTTGGATGAAATTCTATTAGCATATGATGAAAGAATATTAAAAGGCTGCATTTTTTCCTATGATTCGGCGCAGGCATTATCTAAAACAGAGGTGCGAAGAAATAATCCTGAAAGACTAATTGGAATAGATGGGTTTTGTGAGGAAAGACTGACAGGGCGAATTAGAACAAATACAGAAATATATTCGTTTATTAGAAATATGATGCGTTTATATGATAAGCCCAAAGAAAGAATAGGGTATGAAAATATAGATATATTGTATGCGAATAATATTAATGAGTCTGATAAAATCATAAAAATTTACACAAGAAATGGATATAAATTTATTACATTTACACCATCACAATATATATCAAATAGCATTGATCATTATTCTGGATTTGTCAACTCACATCAAGTTATAGGACAAGAATTTGATAATGTAATGATTGTGATTGATAATAATTTTAGATATAATAGTAAAGGAGAACTTGAAGCAAAAGAACATCCAAATCCAGACTATTTGTTTCCAAGATTGTTCTATCAAAACATATCTAGAACAAGAGAAAAGCTTTGTATAGTTGTACTTGAAAACGAAATGATCTTTGAACAACTTCTTAAAATTAAAATGAATTGTTTAGAATTTAATATTGAATCATAGGTCGGTATCTAAAAATCAGGACACTCCTAAATATCTATTTATATTCAAAAGAATATTTAAAATAGAATAAAGGAATGTTTTATTGCTCACTCCTGAATTATATTTTTTCGTCCTTTGTAGCAAGTGAAAAGGGTTACTCTGAACAGTTATGTTTACTACACCATTTGCCCATAAATTTGCGTAGATTTATATAGATTTGCGTGAAGTTTGGGCAATATACAAAATTGAAGAAAAGTGCCAAGAAGCCCGATATATCAAGGTTTAAAGGCTTATGAAAGGATAAATTCAAGATGATAAAAATATTATTTGTTTGCCACGGCAGTATCTTGAAAAATCTCAGAAAAGCCTATAAAATCAATGATTGTACGGCTCAATGAAGTGCTTACTACACCACTACTACACCATTTTCGGATTGAGCTTTGATATGATAAAATAAGGAGTAACAAACAAAACGTGAAATTTGTTAAAAGAAGAATAAAGGAGAAACCAAATGGAACGAAGAAACTTTGCGCAAATTTTGGAAGCAGCTAACATTGATATAAAAAGAGAATATGACCGTCTATATAGTTCGTTTTATCTTCAAAAAAATTATGATATGTACGGAAATTGTTATTCACTTAAAGAACATTGTGCTATGAATTTTATAAATATTCCATTTCGCGGAACGTGTTTGAGTTTGGATGATTTTGATGATTTTTATGATATACATTTTGAAAAAGTGCCAAGTAATTTTGACTTAAATTATCTAATTCTATTTTGTGAATATACATATAATCTGGTTTTATATTTGAATTGTAATATGCAACTGCTGTATACAGGAGTAAATTCCCCTCAGCAAATTTATCTACAACAAATAATAAAAGTAATCGAAATAATAGGATATATGACAGTTCAAAAAGACGGCATTACAATTATGGTTCCTAAATCTCAAGAAGCTATCGCTGTTTCAGAGATAGTTTCGCCTACACTATCATACAAAGTTATTGAATACAATCATCATGCATTACAAGGAAATATTGAAGCAAAAAAATCTGTTATACTTTTATTGGCAGACCAATTAGAATCTAAACGGGAAGCACTTAGAAATATTAATAAAACATTGGAAAGTAATATATTCTTTTTATATAACAGTATGAATATACGACATAATAACTGCGACCCTGCTTCTAAAAATTACAAGGAACATACAGCCAATATGTCTAAGAAAGAATTGGAATTTTGGTATGATGAAATTTATCAGTTGAGTTTACTTGCTTTTTTAGAGTTGGATAACATTGAACGCTCTAAACAAATTGAAATTCTTAAACAGAATTACTAATATACATGGACGCAATTCTGAATCAAAGACCAAAAGACGAGCATTATGGAAATGTGCATAACAGGCTATTCTGTCATGGATAACTCTATTCACAGCACATGGAAAAGCGAAAGAGCCACTTTCCCACGTCCTGCAAACAGAGTTACTCACAACTCCATAAGACAGCCAGTTATACACATTCCCACAATGCCTACTACTACGGAATCCTTCCCATTTCTTAATATCCAGTATATAAAAACAATAATACTATTTCCTTGCTATATTATCAATTTCCTGTTGATAAAATTCAATCTTTTCGTCTAATTTTCCCATATGTTCCTTTAACTGATTGATTTGTTCATTGAGAGCTTTTCGGTGAGAAATAAGCATTTCCATTCTTGCGGACAACGTAGCTTCACCGTTTGCACGTAATTCAGCATAATGTTGAATTTCTTTAATTGGCATACCTGTATCTTTTAAGCGTTTAATAAAATCAATCCAAGCAAGGTCTTTATCGGTATAGCAACGTCGATTACTGGAATTGCGCCCCGGTGTAATTAAATTCTCATGCTCATAGTAGCGCAAGGTATGTATCCCTAATCTTGTCAGTTTTGAAAATTCACCTATCGAATATTCCAAAAAATCACTTCCTTCCTCTTGACATAGAGCTTACTCTACATTGTATGCTTGCATTATATCAAAGACAAGGAGGTTTTGTAAATGACTCACAATGCAGAAAAATATACCGTAATTACCGGAGCAAGTTCTGGCATTGGATATGAAACAGCAAGAGCGTTTGCAGGGCGCGGCAGCAATTTGATTTTGATAGCCCGTAGAAAAGATAGGCTTGAATTTCTAAGACAGGAAATTTTATCTTCCCATCCGGGGTTGGATATTATAGTCAAGGTTGTAGACTTATCAGTTCCAGACAATGTTTTCCAGTTATACGAGGGAATCAAAGAATACCCTTTACAAACATGGATTAACAATGCGGGTTTCGGAAATTATAATACCGTAGGTCAACAAGACTTGAACAAAATCAGTCAAATGTTGCACTTGAATGTGGAATCGCTCACTATTTTTTCTTCGCTGTTTGTGCGAGATTTCAAAGACGTGGGAGGAACACAGCTTATCAATATTTCCTCTGCTGGTGGATATACGATTGTTCCTACTGCTGTTACATATTGTGCGACTAAATTTTATGTCAGCGCATTTACCGAGGGGTTAGCATGGGAATTAAAGGAGAATGGTTGCAAAATGCAGGCGAAAGTATTAGCCCCGGCAGCTACTAAGACGGATTTCGGAAAAGTCGCTAATGATGTAGCTGAATATGACTATGATAAGACCTTTGGTACATATCATTCCAGCAAACAAGTAGCAGAATTTTTGCTTAAACTATACGATAGTGACAAAATTGTAGGCACAGTGAATAGAGAAAATTTTCTATTTGAGCTGAAAGAGCCACAATTTGATTATGCAGGAAACTCAAATCATAATCAAAATATCAACATACAATAAAAATTTTAAATCTTCCAGTTCTAAGGATTGGAGCAAGGCAAAGCATTATGTTTTCTGTTGTCGAATTATGAATTAATGCGTATAATAGCAAAGCGAGGAGGTTTTGCTAATGAAAATGCGTACAGAATATACCTGTCCTTTAGAGCTTGTGCATGACATGATAAAAGGAAAATGGAAACCGATTATATTATGGCGGCTACGTCTGGGGGCTACTTCTCTTTCAAAATTGGAAAGGGATATAGACGGAATTACACAAAAAATGTTATTGGAGCATTTGAAAGAATTGATTGACTATGGATTTATTGAAAAGAAATCTTTTGAGGGCTATCCACTTCATGTTGAGTATTCATTGACTAAGGATATGGGTACGCAGATATTAGAAGCATTGAGAATCATGCAGCACATAGGGATTGACTACCTAAAGAGAAATGGAATGGAACACATCTTAGAGGAAAAAGGTGTTATCCCGGATTGACACCCACGAAAAAGTGGGTAATTTACGATTCAAAATCGGCTGCTTATAATATTTCCATAAAATTGATTGGAGGTATTGAACATGAATGTAACAAGCAGCGGAATTATTAACGGTATTATACAGCCCCAATATGGAGGACGTGGAACACAATTTAATGAGAACCACATTCCTACCTTTTCATTGCCATTTAAGGTAGAAAACGTACCAGAAAAAACAGTATCGCTTGCGATTGTACTGGAAGATAAGGACGCTTACCCGGTAACAAGCGGCTTTACATGGATACATTGGCTTGCGGCAAACATAACCCGTTTTGAAATAAGGGATAATGAAAGTCAGACCGCAACGGATTTTGTGCAGGGAAGAAATAGTTGGACAAGCATACAGGGTGGTGAGCAGTCTGTTGAATTATCTTCTTACTATGGCGGTATGACCCCGCCCGATCAGCCACATATCTATGAGCTTCATGTATTTGCAATAGATAAAATGCTGGATATAGGACAAGGCTTTTTGCTAAATGAACTTTATCGGGCAATGGAGGGGCATATCTTAGTGCAGTATACGCTCAAAGGCATTTATGAAAACTAACTTTTGGAGAGTTGGAGGGCGTACAGGAAAAACTGTAATAGCTGTTTTTACTTGCTTTTTAATTGACACTGTAAGAGAAAACGGCATTCCGTTTTATGCTGCCATTGCTGCTATATTATGTATACAGCATAACTTCAAAGACAGTCTGAATACTGCTTTGACCCGTGAAATTGCAACGGTAATTGGGGGAATTTTGGGAGCGATAATTTTATCTTTTGAAAAGAATGTTTATCGTATTCCTAATGAGTTGTTAAGATATTTGTTTCTCTCAATTTCGCTTATTCCAATCATCAATTTTTCTGTATGGGTAAAGCAGGAAAAAGGAACATTCCTTATGTGTGTTGTTTTTCTTTGTATCACAGCCACGCATGGAAATGATGAAAGTCCTTTAGCTTTTGCCATTGACCGAATTATTGATACTACAATCGGTATTTTTATTGCTTTATTTATAAATCAATTTCCAAAAAGCAAAATGTAGCTGTAAACCAAGCACCGTCCCATGTGGGAGAAAGGGGGAACCATTTATGTCTTGCACAGAAGCATACAAGGAACACATCATGTATACTTTCAACGGCTTTTGCAAGACCGTCATACGCTTTGCGGCACTCAACGCATGGCGTGACAGGAGCAGACGGCGGCAAAAAGAAATATCCCTTGAATACCTCACAGAAGAAAAGTTTTACCCTTTAGGTACAACAGATGAATATTTTGAAGCATCCTATGAAAAATACCCCATTACGATATGCGGTCAGACAGTTATCCTCACCAATGGGGAACTCGCCGCCGCCCTGTTATCGCTGCCGGAGAGAAACCGGGAAATCATTTTCCTTTACTTTTTCGGGGATTACACACAACAGGAAATCGGGGAAATGTACGGACGCTGCCAGAGTACGACCGGGTATCAAATCCGCAGGACGTTGAAACTCCTGCAAAGGAAAATGGAGGTGCTTTCACATGGGGAATCCGAACCTTTTGCCCTATGAAACGATTGTCCGGGCGACCAGCGGAGAGGCGGAAGCCGTGGACGAGGTTTTACGGCATTACAGCAAGCGTATCCGAATCGCCGCTATTGAAAACGGGCATATCGACAGGGATACCGAGGACAGCATAAAACAGCGGCTTGTCGCTGCCCTATTCAAGTTCCGCTTTGATGAACAGCCATACCGAAAAACTGAATAACCGTCGTTACATAAAACGGCACTCCAAGACAGGAAATCAAAAAAGGTTTCCTGTTTTTTTGCGCCCATTTTTGGCATTTTGAAAAATCGCCAGTATTATGCCGTGTAAAGGGGGCAGAAAGAAATTTCCTCTCCCGTTTGGCAAATTCGCAAGCTGTCCGTGGAGGGAGGGCGAAAAGAAATTTTCACAAATTCCCGCCTATTCCGGCTTGTGCGGTTTTGTAAGGAATAGAGGGAAATTTCCGCAAATCACCGTCATTTTTGCTTTGCATGGTGTTGTAGGTAGTAGGGGAAGAAATACCGCCGCTGTTTTGGCAAAATCCCCGCTTGTGGCACTAAAGGTATTGACGGAAGCCAGCACAGGGAAAGCCGCCACTTTCTTAGAGCAAGATTCTACCACAGTACCAAATTTCGCCTGTCGGCTCATTTTGTCCTATGGGAATCTTGTTGGGGTTGCCACCCCAAGCCCGCCTTTTGCGGCTTGCGCCGCTTAAAAAATCCACCCACGAAAGGAGGTTCACAGCCATGAAAAGATATAACACGCCACACCGAAGCCGGGTAATCAAGACACGCTTGACCGGGGAAGAATACGCCGAGTTTTCCGAGCGTGTCACCCTCTGTAAAATGAGCCAGTCCGAATATATCCGGCAAGCCCTTACCAAGTCACGAATACGCCCGGTCATCACCGTTTCCCCGGTCAATGATGAATTGCTCTCTGCCATTGGGAAGCTTACAGCCGAGTACGGGAAAATCGGCGGAAATCTGAATCAGATTGCCCGTTGTCTGAACGAATACGGCGCACCCTATAACGCCCTCTCCCAAGAGGTACAAGCCGCCACAGCGGAGCTTGCCGCCTTGAAGTTTGAAGTCTTGCAGAAAGTAGGTGAAGCCGTTGGCAACATTCAAACATATCAGCTCTAAAAATGCCGATTATGGAGCTGCCGAGCAGTACCTAACTTTTGAGCATGACGAGTTTACCATGAAGCCCACACTGGACGGAAACGGGCGGCTTATCCCCCGTGACGATTACCGCATATCTTCCCTTAATTGCGGTGAGGAAGATTTTGCAATCGCCTGTATGCGCTCCAATCTCAAATACGGCAAGAACCAGAAGCGGGAGGACGTGAAAAGCCACCACTATATCATCAGCTTTGACCCCCGTGACGCACCAGACAACGGCTTGACCGTAGACCGGGCGCAAGTGTTGGGCGAGCAGTTTTGTAAAGAGCATTTTCCCGGACAGCAAGCCCTTGTTTGTACTCACCCGGACGGGCATAACCACAGCGGCAACATTCATGTGCATATCGTCATAAACAGCTTGCGGATTGCCGAAGTGCCGCTATTGCCATACATGGAAAGACCAGCCGACACAAGGGAGGGCTGCAAGCACCGCTGTACAGACGCAGCTATGGAATACTTCAAAGCGGAAGTCATGGAGATGTGCCACCGGGAAAACCTCTATCAGATTGACTTGCTGAACGGGAGCAAGAACCGAGTTACCGAGCGTGAGTATTGGGCGAAGCGAAAAGGCCCTAGCACTGACCATGCAAAGACAGGGAAATATACAGGAGTCGGCACTTTCACGATTGTGGAGGAGGCAGACGGGAAAGGCGCATCCAGATGGGGGCTGCTAAAGTCCTACCGGGAAAAGAGAAACGGATGGGTGAGCCTTGATTACGCAAAGAGGGGATAACTGAATACCAGATGACAGAGGGACAGCCTGCGGCATTTCAAAAGATGCCGCGGGCTGTTTTTTCGTTCTGCAGGTTTTGGAAAACTTCAAACTTTTTTGCTTTTATACCCCCTCAAAACAGCCTTTAAATCTCCGTATAGTGAGGAGGTGGCTCAGATGACAGACGAACAGAAATATAGCCATATTATCACAGAAAATGGAAAGACAGGTGTATCAGTCTGTGAAAAGTATATGCTGACCATTAAGGAAGCTGCAGAATATTTCAGCATAGGGACAAAAAAGATGAGGCGGCTGGCAGAAGATAACCTTGGAAGGTTTGCAGTCTACAGCGGAAACCGTTATCTTATCATACGCACGAAATTTGAAAAGTTTGTTGATGAATCCTCTGCGATATAAAATCTTTTTATTTGCCACAAGTAGTTGACTTTCCGGGGCTTTAGAGTGATATATGTCATGACCTGGAAAGGTCGCAGATTTTAGGACAGGAGGGAACAGGAAAATGAGAAAACCGATACTTGCGGAAAAGGATTTTTTAAATCCGGAGGAGGCAATCGAACTGTTCAATCTCAGCAGGAGAAAGTTTTACCGATTGATAAGGGAAGAAAAACAGCTTAACTTTATAGCTCTTTACGGCAGCCGAAGGCTGGTTATCAGAGGAGAGTTTGAAAAGTATCTGGAGGCGAATCCGGAAATAAAGGAGGGGCTTAAGAATGCCAGTAGGAAGAACAAAGACACGCCGTGATTCCAAGCACCGTGTCCTGCGCCGGGGAGAATCCATCCGGGCAGACGGAAAATACCAGTTTAAGTACCATATAAACGGCAAACCGCATTTTGTTTACAGTTGGAGGCTGGAACCGACGGATAAGCTGCCAGTGGGGAAAAAGCCATGCCTATCGTTACGGGAAATGGAGAAGCAGATCGGGTATGATCTCGACACGCTTTCAGACCCGATGGGGAAAAACATAACCGTCGGAGAACTGGTGGAGCGTTATTTATGCACCAAGACAGGGGTAAAGCCGAACACGCTCGCCAATTACAATTTTGTGCAGAACCTTCTAAAAAAGGAAACTTTCAGTGAGAAAAAGATTTCCCAGATTAAGACATCGGATGTAAAACTGTTTTTGATAAAACTGCAGCAGGACGGGAAAGGATACAGCACCATCAAAACGGTGCGTGGAGTCCTGCGACCGGCATTCCAGATGGCGGTGGATGATGATGTTCTGCATAAGAACCCATTCGGCTTTGAACTGGCAACGGTGGTGGTAAATGACAGCGTGACAAGGGAGGCAATTACCAAAGACCAGATGAGGAAATTCCTCAAGTTCGTCCATGATGACAATGTCTACTGCAAATACTACGAGGTGGTTTATATCCTCTTCCATACGGGGCTGCGGATTTCGGAGTTTTGCGGTCTGACTTTGCGGGATGTTGACCTGGAAAACAAAATCCTTAATATTGACCATCAGCTCCAGCGGGCTGCGAACATGAAGCTGGTGATTGAGTCCACGAAGACAAATGCGGGAACGAGGAAGCTGCCCATGACGGAGGATGTTGTCGAATGCTTTCGGGGCATCATTGAGGACAGGGAGCCGCCGAGATTTGAAAAGGTGATTGACGGATATAGCGGATTCCTTTTTGTGGATAAGGACTGCAACCCGCTGGTGGCGATGCATTGGGAACACCGTTTTAACCATATGGTCAAGCGGTACAATGATATTTACCGGGTGCAGATGCCGAACATCACGCCTCATGTCTGCCGCCACACTTACTGCAGCAACATGGCGAAATCGGGCATGAACCCAAAGACGCTCCAGTACCTGATGGGACATAGCGACATCGGGGTGACGCTGAATACATACACGCACCTCGGACTGGAGGATGCTGCGGATGAGCTGAAGCGGATGGAGGATTTGGAGGTGGCGAGAAAGGAATTGGAAAAGGCGAAGGGTGAAAAGCCAGTGTCGCAGAAAATGTTCCGGGCAATTTGATAAGGAGATGGTAAGGCGCTCTGCTTCGGCGGGGCGTTTTTCTATTATACATTACATAAGATTTATGGTATAATGCATATTAAATAGTTTTAGCTATACAGAAAAATTATACTAGGAGTATTGGATATGGAAAAATATAGTGAACCGCAGATATGTGTTTTTAATAACAAAGAGATAGCCGAAAAATTGCAAACAGAATATACTGTTGCTACGGGAAATTTGGGTATTATTAAAAAAATAAAGTATAAGGATTATGAAGAACATAGATACTTGAACATAAAATATGATATGGTAGATAATTTGCATGAATATAGAGTTCTCATTATTGATTTTCAAAATAAATGTGAGGAGGAGGCGTGCGAGGAAGATGAAGAACCAGAAGGAATACCATACCTGTTTAGAGTGGATTGTCCTAAAAAAGTATTTAACCCAGTACCATTTGTTGCAGTAGACATTTTAAGAGAACATATGCGAGAGGACTGCTTTCGAATAATTTTTGCGAATAGCAGTTATGAGGAAAAATATGGAATTGTTGAAAAAGTAGGACAAAGACAATATAGTTACCCAGATGAATTCAATAGAAATATTTATGAAACAATTGGCGCAATAGTATCTAGTAAAAATGGCGAAAAAGTTAAAGCAGAAAATAATGATTTGGCCGAAATAATAGCTAAATATATTTCAAAGTATAAAGTTATATTTGATTTACCAACCATATGGGATTCGCAGCAACAAATAAGCGTTATAGATAAAAATTATGTTCCTCTACTTAAGAATCAAGACGGAGAGGTTATTTCATATATCGGTTATAAAAAGGATACGGGATATGAATTATTACTCCCTGTATGTGAAAAGAAGGGCGAATTAGTTCAAACTCTTTTTTCACAAATATTACCAGAAATATTGCCGGAATTCTTTCCGGAATCAAAAGAATTTAGATGGATTAATAATAGTGAGTTTAAACCAGAGGAAGTTATTAAGTATGAGAAGGAAAAAGAACAGGTAACGGAAGAGTATCATAATAAGATTTTTGAGTTGGAGAATAAAACAAAAGCAGCATATGAAAAATATAGGTTTTTAAATGAGATGCTAATTCAGACAGGTCAGCCGTTGGTAGAAGCAGTGTGTCACTATTTAAAATGGTTGGGATTTGAAAATGTTGTGTTGGTAGATGGAAACGAAGAAATACTACGGGAAGATATTCAGATTTGGGATAATGATGACTTATATATAATAGAGGTTAAAGGAATAGGTCGAACATCAACAGATTCTGAATGTTCACAGATAGTAAAACATAGAAGAAAAAGAGAAAAAGAAAATCGCGATAAAAATGTATGGCCAATATATATTGTTAATCATCAAAGATACATGAATCCTTCACTAAGAGATAATCCGCCTTTTAAGGATAATCAGATTGATTATGCTGAAGATGATGAGAGAGGATTATTGACAACGTGGCAATTGTTTAAACAATTTAAATTTATTGAAGCTGGGATTTTTACCAAAGAGGAAACAAGAAATTCGTTAAAGAAAATAGGGTTAATTACATTGCTTCCAAGCAATTTAAAGCATATTGGAAAGCTTGATGAGTATTTTAAGAAGGCGAAAGCAGGCATTATAAAATTAAATTCTAGTGAAATTAGTATAGGGGATTCAGTATGGGCAAGAAAAGGAGATGATTGGATAAAAACAGTAATTATAAGTTTACGTTTAAATGATATCGATGTTGAGTCCGTTTGCGATGGTGAGATTGGAATTGCGACAGAAGTTGAATTGGCAAAGGGATATGAATTGTTTGTTAAAATAGATGAGTAGTAAGAACCCCTAATTCTTACTACGTTTTTACTACGTTTCATGGCTTTAACTTGCCACATTTTGCCACATTTTGCTTATTCTGTGATTTTTTTAACGATTTTCACCGAAAAAACAAACCTCGCAAAACGTGCCAAAACACGGCAAATCAACGCAATTTAGGAGGAATTTTTATTATGATTAAGATACTTTTTATATGCCACGGCAATATCTGTCGAAGTCCCATGGCAGAATATGTGATGAAAGATAAAGTACAAAAGCATGGTCTTGCAGATTGCTTTTTCATTGATTCGGCAGCCACGAGTACAGAAGAAATCGGAAATGGTGTTCATCGTGGGACGCGTAAGAAGTTAAAGGAGATGAAGATTCCCTGCGGAGACCATCGGGCGAGGCAGATGAAGCGAGCGGACTATGAGGCATATGACTATCTGATAGGAATGGACAGTTTTAATATTCGCAATATGCAGCGAATCGTTGGGAAGGACAGTGAAGGAAAGATTCAAAGGCTTCTAGACTTTGGAAAGGCTCCGCGGGATATTGCAGACCCTTGGTATACCGGCAATTTTGATGAGACCTATGAGGATGTGGAGGAAGGTTGTGAGGCGTTGCTTGCCTATGTGATAAAACACCATCTATCATAGAGAAAAAAGATACTGTCAGTAGTATTTTGCAACATAATCTAGGAGGCAAGACGTGAAACTAATACATTGTGCAGATTTACATCTGGATGCCCGGATGGAGTCCGGGTTATCCAAGGAAAAGGCGATAGAGCGGCGCTTGGAGCTTTTGCGGACATTTACTAGGATGGTAGAGCAGGCAGAGAAAGACAGCGTGGAGGCAATCTTACTGTGTGGTGATTTGTTTGATGCTAGGACCATTTCTTCGCGTGCCAGAAATTGTGTGTTAGATGCTATCTCTTTGCATCCACAGATAATATTTTATTATCTTCAAGGTAATCATGACCAGAATGGTTTTCTAAATGAGCTTTCAAATCTTCCAGAGAATCTGCGGGTATTTGGGTCGGACTGGACCTCCTATGAGCAAGGAGAGGTGACGATTACAGGAGCAGAATTTTCTGAAAAGACCAGTGAGGATTTGCTAGAGCAGCTGACGCTAAGAGAGGATAAGATAAATATTGTGATGCTTCATGCGATGGCGACGGAATATGGCAGCCAGGAAACAGGAGAAGGGATTTCTTTAAGGGTTCTAAGAGGAAAGCATATCACTTATCTGGCGCTTGGGCATATTCATGGCTTTCGGATGGAACGACTTGACGAAGAAGGCGTATGGTGCTATTGCGGCTGCCTAGAAGGTCGTGGATTTGATGAGTGCGGGGAGAAAGGCTATGTGGAGCTTACCGTTGATAGTGGGAAGATAATACCTCGGTTTGTGCCATTTGCACAGCGTCTCTTTCATAAGGTCTTAGTGGACATCACAGGGCTTTGGACGCAGGAAGAGATACAGCGCAGCGTCTGCGAGGCGCTTACAGGGATTTCTAAGCAAGATATGGTAAAGGTAGTTTTGACGGGAAGGGTAGATATAGAAGCCGAGAAAGATATCAACTGGATACAAAAATGGCTGGAGGAAGACTACTATCTGCTTCGGATAAAAGATGAGACGACACTTGCATTTTCACCGGAAGATTATCAATATGATGTCTCTTTAAAGGGCGAATTTGTCCGTCTGGTATTGGCTTCTGAGCTTTCTGAAAATGAAAAGGAAGAAGTACTTAGAAAAGGACTTTGTGCAGTGATGCTTGCAGGAAAGGGATAATATGCAGATTCTTAGATTACATATTGAAAATTTTGGAAAATTGCGGGATTTTGACCTGGAGTTAGAGGATGGGCTTACAGTGATTTCTGCAAAAAATGGATGGGGCAAATCCACGCTTGCAGCATTTATCAAGGCAATGTTCTACGGGCTTACCTACACGACAAAACGCGCATTAAAGGAAAATGAAAGAAAACGTTATCTCCCCTGGCAAGGGGGCGCCTATGGCGGAAATATGGAATTTTTGGTTGGCTCTAAAAAGTATCGTGTGGAGCGGTTTTTTGGCGTTAGAGATAAGGAGGATACATTTGCACTCTATGACCTTAATACCGGGCTTTTAAGTGAAGATTATTCTAAACGACTTGGAGAGGAATTGTTTTTGGTAGACTGCGCGGCCTATGAGCGGAGCAGTTTTTTTATACAGCAGGATTTGGGGACATCTATAAATGACAGTCTAAGTGCCGGACTTAGCCATATGGAAAAGGAGGTAGGAGATTTACATAACTACGAGCAGGCGATTGCTTCTTTAGAGACGCAGATGAAATATTTTCAAAAGACTGGCAATCGGGGACTGATTGGAAAGCTTAGAAAGGAGAGAGGGGATGTCTTAGCAGAGCTGTCAGAGTGCAGAAGGCAGGAGGAGGCTGTTCTTAAATGGAATGTACAGTTATCGGAAAAAGAACAAGAATTACAGGGGATTACAAAAGAAATAGAGGCGCTGAAAAAGGTACTTTATAAAGCACAGGACTATGGGCAGATGGAAGCCAAGCGGGTACAGTATGACCATCTAAGGAGTGAGGCAGAGGCACGCAAGGAAGAACTTCAAAAGACAGCCGTTCTTTTGGCGGAATTTACCAGTAAGCCTCCAAAAGAAGAGGAACTGGACCGTTGTAGAGAGAAGCTTTATCAGCTGGATGGGCTTCGGCAACAGGAAGAATATGCACGAGCCAAGATTGGAGAGGCCAGTCGTCGCTTAAGTGTTTTGGAGGAAGCGATGGATGAGTCAGGACCTGGGATGATACTTGGGGTGATGGCGGCGCTGCTTCCAATCGTAGGCGGAATATTGTGTGCACAGGGGAAAGGGACTTTGGGCATAATTCTGATACTGGCTGGAGTGATGCTTCTTCTGGTTGGTATACTGCAAAGCCGTCGGCACCATATACAGGTGGAGCAGCAGAAAAAACAGATGTCTGTGGAGGAAGAAAATCTAAAGAACTGTGAGCATGAAGCTAGAACGGCGCGCAAAAATCAGGAGGCTTTAAAGAAGAAAATCTGTCGTTTTCTACAAGTAGCAGAGCATACGGGGGTAAAAGAACTAGAAGACCGATGGAGGTGTCTGCGAGAGGAAAGCAGACAGTATACAGAATTGAAACAGATGTATGAGATGCAGAGAAAAGAGGCCTCTAAGAGTCGCGAGCTTTGGTTTCAATATGGAGAGAGTCTGACGGAAGAAGAACGGGGGATAACAATTGGTGCTGTAGACAGAGACCAGAATATACAAAGAATAAAAATAAGATTGAGAGAATTAGAAGAGCAAAGAGAGACTTTTTTAAAGGAGTTACAGGGGATAAGACATCAGGTGGCAAAGCTTTTGGAGAGGGCAGAGCAGATTCCTGTATTGGAAGAAGAGGAAGAGAGACTTACAAAGCGCTTAGAAGAGGCAGTGAAAGAGCATGGAGTGTTAAAAAAGACAATGGACTATCTAAAGATGGCAAGGGAGCAGTTTTCGGTGCGGTATGTAAAAGAGCTTCAGGAAAGGATAGAGGAGTATCTGAAATCTTTGGGTATAGAAGAAACAAGAGAAGTTCTGGTGGACGCCGGGCTTGAGATAAAGGTGCAGGAAGCGGGGGCTTATCGGAAGATCGGGTATTTTAGTGCAGGACTAAGGGATTTGTATGCATTTGTGGAGCGATTGGCGATTGTGGATGTGTTGTATAAGAAGGAAAAGCCAACACTTGTAGTGGATGACCCGTTTGTAAATCTGGATAAGGAAAAGAGAGAACAGGCAGAAAAGATGCTAGAAGAGCGGGCGAAGAAAGGGCAGGTGGTTTATTTTATGTTGGGGTAAAGGAAATTAAGTGAATAATTGACGGACCAGCCACAAGGCGCAGCGCTTGGCATCTGGCAAATGCGTGTATGTAATGTATCGGACAGTCTGCACAGTTTGTATGCTCCATTCGGACATAGAGATGTCCGCCTGGCTCATACAAACTGCACAGACTGTCCGCTCCAATAGCATACATGCTTATTTGACAAATACCAAGCACTGCGTCTTGTGGCTGGCCCTGAGATATAAGGAGAAGGGATTACCGTAGTTTATATTATATAAAATATTAAGATAAAAGGTTATTTTGAGAGAGAAGGGGTGGGGCGAAAGAGGGAGTGGGTTTTGCGGGCATAAAGGTAGGTCAGGGCGTGGATAAGGGCAGTTAAAAGCCAGGTAATGGGGTAGGATACAAAGAGGATTTCTTGGGTTGGCATCCAGGCAAAGATGGTGCTAAGCCAGATGACACGGAAAAGGCAGATGCCAAGGAGGGATACGACCATAGGGGTAAGGGCGTAGCCTAATCCACGCATGATGCCCATAATAATCTCCATAACGCCACATAGGAAGTAGGGGAGGCTAATCCAGAGGAGACGAATCTTGCCAGCTTCGATAACCAGGGGGTCAGGGGAGTAGATAGACAGCAGGGGGGCACCTAGAAGGTTGATGCCAATTCCCATAAAAAGTCCGATTCCGGTGACAAGGGCCAGACAAGAGAAAAGAATCTGGTTGATGCGTTCTGGTTTTCTGGCGCCGGTATTTTGGCTTGTGAAGCTGACGGTGGCCTGGTGGACAGCATTCATGGAGATATAGACAAATTGTTCTACACTGGCAGCAGCACTGTTGCCGGCGATAACAACAGAGCCAAAGGAGTTGATGGAGGACTGGATTAATACGTTGGAAAAGGAAAAGAGAGAGCTTTGGATTCCAGCGGGTAGTCCAATCTGCATCATACGGCGCAGGCGTGTGGGGTGGATGTAGAGTTTTTTAAGGTTTAGACGGCAGGGACCGTCGATTTGGCTTAGGCAGAGAAGGATTAGGGCAGCACTGATGCATTGGGAGAGGATAGTTGCAAGAGCGACACCTGCTACATCCATCTGTAGGGCGATAACAAAAAATAAGTTTAGAATTACATTGACTATACCAGCAACGGACAAAAAATATAAGGGTCTTTTGGTATCTCCGGTGGCGCGCAGGATGGCGCTGCCAAAGTTATAGACCATGGTAGCGGGCATGCCAATAAAGATAATTTTTAGGTAGATAGCGGCTTTGTTCAGGACATCAGTGGGTGCCCCCATCCATAAAAGCAATGGCTTTGTGAAAATAATACCAATGATAATCAGCGCAAATCCTGATAAAAAGCTGATAGAGATGGCTGTATGTACATTGTCTTTGGTAGCTTCTTTGTCGTCGCTTCCAAGGGTGTGTCCGACAACGACGTTGGTGCCAATCGACAGACCAATAAAGAGATTGATAAGCAGATTGGTCAGGGCAGAAGTGGAGCCAACCGCAGCTAAAGACTCTTTGCCGGCAAAGCGTCCTACGACAATAACATCGGCTGCATTAAATAAAAGCTGCAGGCAGCCAGATAGCATCAAAGGTAAACTAAATGCAATGACCTTGGGAAGTACCGGGCCATTGCACATATCCATGTTATATGATTTTCTGGACATTTTTGTCTCCTCCATATAATGTGCATATGATTTCCTAAAAGGATACTCTCTCAATATAGAACGATATGAGAGGTTCGTCAAGAGAAAGATGGATAGTGTAAAAATTTCTTCAGATAAATGAACCCATTACACTGTCTAAAATATACACCAATTTGATATTTCAAGTATTTTTTGATACACTATAAAAGTGAAAGTAGGTGAAAATATGTTGGAGGTATATTTAAAAGATATAAAACACCAAAGATTTAATGATGTATATTTTAATAAGCATATGACACATATAGATTTTGATAATGATGATATTAAAAAAATAATACAGGCTATAGATAATGTAAAATACATTGGAAATTACAGAGTATTATCTAAGTTTGAAAAAGATACAGCTATAAGTGTTAGAGAAATATCCACTGGTTGTAAAACTGCATTAAATATAGCTTCTTTTCCAAATGAAGTGTTTTCAGTGGCAGAGTGTGGTGATAACGCACTCCAAGTAATATTTAATTACAAAAGAGGAAAAATATTGATGCCCATGTTTTCTATTCCAAGATTATTTACAAACGAAATAAAAGTATTTACAAGTAATGAAGAATATATAATAAATAACCATAAACAGTTAGAAGATATATTAAACAAAGTATTTTAAGTGAGGAGATGAAAGTGTTAAAACAATACAAGACAAGTGGTAATGGAGTAGACTTTGATTTAATATTCCATGATGCATTGACAATTATAAATGGAGAGTCTGGTGTAGGAAAGACTGTTTTATTTAAAGCATTGGAGAATGATTCCATCTTAGGTAACTTAGATGCGATATGTTTAAATTATGATGATATTACTTCTGGTATCATAGACATTACATTAAAATCCGCACAAAACAAAATAATTATAATAGACAACGCAGATATAATTCTAACAGATGAGCAGAGATTCAGGATTTCCACAGACCAGGACAACCAGTATATAATATTTGCACATTCAATACAAGGAATGCACCCAAGTGAAAAAAGTATAGCAGAGTTACTAGTTAAGAATAACAAAGGTAAACTTAACTATGTACTATTATAGGTGAGGATATGATTCATATATGGCATGAGGATAGTACGAACAGTGCAACAACACAATTTTGGAATTTTTTAAAAAATTCTAATATACATAATATATTGATAAACGCAGATATTAGAGGATTTAATAGTAATAAAAACTTATCTGATTATATATCTACATATACATTTGATAATAATGACATATATCATGTTTTTATAGATAAAGTATCTGACAATCAAAAAGCACTTAAATATTATGTAGACATAAAAAGAAATGTATCCGTATACAAAAATGTAATTGTGCATAATTTATTATGTTTTGAATACTTGATACTGAGATTCAAATATTTTGTGGAATGGACAAAACCGACGAAAGATAATCAATTATACAACAGTTGTGAAATCATAAGAAAACAATTTATAGCAAGTATAGATAACAAGGAAGCATGGATAAAGAAAAATGATATAGTAGATTTTATAGTCAGAAGATACAACATAGATACAAGTAAAAATAACTGGCAGAGGGAACTACAGTTTGTATCCTCTGAAAACATAGCAACAGTGTTATTGAACACCATGACTAATGGAGGTACGATTGATTTTGGAGTATCTAAAACAAGATTGGGTGTATGTTGGCAATGTAATTGTTGCATTAAGTATAATGTATCAGTAATAGGTAATAAAAAATGTAGAATATATAAATACAATAAACAGACATTGGATAAGGCTAAGAATTTATGGAATAATACATACGCAAAAAATATATCAAAGTATTTAGACAAATAAAAAAGTCATTTACAAAATAAATAGACTGGTGTATAGATTTGAAAGAGAAAGGAGTCAACAATGAACTACAAAGAGAGATATGAACAATGGTGTAATGATTCGATATTTGACAAGGCGACCAAAGAAGAGCTTCTGGCGATTGCAGGGGATGAGAAGGAGATAGAGGACCGCTTCTATAAAGACCTTTCTTTTGGCACAGGTGGGCTTCGTGGAGTGATTGGAGCCGGGACAAACCGGATGAATGTCTATACGGTGACAAAAGCAACGCAGGGCTTGGCAAATTATATTAAGAAGCAGGGCGGAGAAGAGAAGGGCGTGGCGATTGCTTTTGACTCCCGGAATTGCTCGACAGAGTTTTCAGAGAAAGCGGCTCTTTGTCTAAATGCCAATGGGATTCGGACATATCGTTTTGAGACGCTTCGCCCAACACCGGAATTATCGTTTGCACTTCGGGAACTTGGATGTATCGCAGGGATTGTAATTACCGCCAGCCATAATCCGCCAGAATATAATGGGTATAAGGTATACTGGGAAGATGGAGCACAGATTACCGCACCAAAAGATAAGGAGATTATCGCAGAAGTGCGGGCAGTGACAGATTTTGCTTCGATTCAGATGATGGAGAGAAAAGAGGCAGAAGAAAAGGGACTTTTTCGGGTGATTGGAGAGGAGATTGACAATCGCTATATAGAAGAACTAAAGAAATTAGTGCTAAGTCCTGATGCCATTAGAAGGATGGCAGATAGTCTGAAGATTGTCTATACACCACTGCATGGAACGGGAAATCTACCAGTAAGACGTGTGCTTAAGGAGCTTGGATTTACTAAGGTACAGGTGGTACCAGAGCAAGAGTTGCCAGATGGCAATTTTTCTACGGTGTCTTATCCTAATCCAGAAGACCCCAAAGCATTTGCAATGGCGCTTCAGCTTGCAAAAGAGACAGATGCAGACCTGGTGTTAGCGACAGACCCGGATGCAGATAGACTGGGAGTATATGCAAAAGATACAAAAACAGGAGCATATATTCCATTTACCGGAAATATGTCCGGGCTTTTGATTGCAGAGTATGAGTTGTCAATGCTTCAAAAGATGGGAAGACTGCCAGAGAATGGGGCACTGGTAAAGACGATTGTATCTTCAGATATGGCAGATGAGATATCCAAAGAGTATGGTGTGGAAGTGATTGAGGTGCTGACAGGCTTTAAATATATTGGAGAACAGATTAAACTTTTTGAAGAGAGTGGCTCACATCAGTATGTATTTGGCTATGAAGAAAGCTATGGGTGTTTGGTAGGAACACATGCCAGGGATAAAGATGCGGTTGTGGCTGTGATGGCGCTTTGTGAGGCAGCAGCTTACTATAAAGAAAAAGGACTGACACTTTGGGACCAGATGTTGCAAATCTATAAAAAATATGGATATTACAAAGAAGATTTAGTATCAGCAACCATGAAGGGGATGGACGGCGCAGAGAAGATTCAGGCGATACTTACCGATATGAGAGAGCATCCAAGAAAGCAGATTGGCGCATACCAGGTGATTGCACTTCGGGATTATCAGGCGGATACAAGACTAGAACTTGCAAGTGGAAAAGTGACTAAGACAGGGCTTCCGGCATCAAATGTGCTGTATTATGAACTGGAGAGAGGCGCCTGGTGCTGCGTAAGGCCATCCGGGACAGAGCCAAAGGTAAAATTTTATATGGGAGTGAAAGAAGATAGCTTAGAGGAGGCTACAAGGGCGCTAGAAGGGCTAAAAGAAGCTATGATGGAGATTGTGAAGTAGGAACGTCGGGTTGTATTTCTGTCTTAAAAGTGCTATACTACAGGCATAGAGAAATCGGGAAAAGGAGGACACAGGACATGATGTTAGAAGAATCGATTCGAGTGTTGGCGATGCAGGAGGAAATCCTTCAGTTTTCTCATTTTACAAATGAAGATGCCTGGGAGCTTGGGAGTCTGATGGTGACAGAAGCTGCAAGAAATCATCTGCCGGTTGTGATTAGTATTCGTCTGAATCAGGGGTATACACTGTTTCAGTATGCGTTTAAAGGGACAAGCTATAACAACGAACAGTGGATGGCAAGAAAGCAGAATACCGTGCGGACGATGGAGATGAGCAGTCTTCGGTTCTTTATGATGTTAAAGAAAAACGGAGAGACGCTTGAGGAATATGGACTAAATGAGAAAGAATATGTAGCCAGAGGCGGCGGATTCCCGATACGGGTGGCAGGAGCTGGCGTGATTGGAAGTGTGTTGGTATCAGGGCTTGACCATATGGCGGACCATGAGTTTGTGTCGGCTTGTATGAGTAAGTATCTACAGATTGAGGGGATTCCAAGATTACCTGTACGTTTTTAAAAGGAGAGAAGAAAAAAGGCTGCCGCTGTCACAAAATGCGGCAGCCTTTTTCCTGAGAATATATATAAAGGGAAGGTAATGGCATTTTTTATCTTTGAAACCAGGCTTTCATAGTCTGAAGAACCTGTCTTAGTTCGTCATCTGTGATAATATAGGGGACCATGGCGTATAAGTAGTTCAGGAAGGGGCGACTAAAGACCCCTTGATTATAGGCAAAAGATTGATAACCTTTTAACACAGAAGAGTCATAGACTTCAATACAGATACAGCCACCTAAGATACGGATTTCTTTGATGCGCTCATCCATAAAACCTTGCATTTCCTGACGGGTGATGGTCTCGATATGGTGGATTTTGGACAGATAATCCTCAGTTTCAAAAAGTTCAATTGATGCGAAAGCAACACTGCAAGCGAGAGGATTTCCCATAAAGGTTGGGCCATGCATCAGGGCTTTATCAGGGTTATCATCGTAGAAACCTTTATAGACTTTTTGGTTGGCAATGGTGGCAGCGTGGCCAATATAGCCGCCGGTTAAGGCTTTGCCAAGAACCAGGATATCGGGAAGGACTTGGTCAGCGACAAAGCGGTGCCTGGTGCGTCCAAAGCCTGTGGCTACTTCATCAAAAATAAGCAGAACATCATATTGGTCACAGAGTTCTCTGGCTCGTTTTAGAAAAGAAATATCGTACATGCGCATACCACCAGCGCCTTGTAAGAGTGGCTCGACGATAAAGCAGTTGAGCTCTTTGTGAAAGCGCAAAAAGGCTTCTTCTAGGGCAGGGATTTTGGTAGGGATATGGATAATATTTGGATTTTGGCCGTAGGCTTCTAGGATAAAGTGATAGTCTTCATCATCTCCAACTTCCATGGTCTTAAACGTATCTCCATGATAGGCATGTGTAAGAGAAAGCACTTTGGTTCTTTCTAGATTTCCCTGATTGACATAGTATTGCAGTGCCATTTTAAGGGCAACTTCAACCCCAACACTGCCAGAATCCGAGAAAAAACAGTAGTTTAAATCGCCAGGAAGCCAAGCTTCTAGTTTGTCAGAGAGCTTCTGTACGGGTTCATGGGTCAGTCCGCCAAGCATTACATGAGGAAATCTTTCCAATTGTGACTTGATAGCTTCGATAAGCACCGGGTGCTGATAGCCATGAATAACACTCCACCAAGAGGAGATAGAGTCAATCATACGGTTCTCTTCTGTGTAAAGCCAGACACCTTTGGCATCAACAATCTTATAGGGTGCCGGCATGGTCTTCATCTGCTGGTAGGGATACCAAATCATCTTGTGCCTCCTTATACATTAGGATAGAGGGATGCGAGCAATTTTGCATCCATCGAAAGGTCTGTGTCATGGTCTTGTACGCAGGCAAGGACTTTTAACCCTGTGAGGGATTCACACATATGTAGATTGTCTTCTTCCATTATATTTCCCGGATGAAAATGGTTAAAGATAATTCCTTTGATAGGAAGGTTGTGTGCACGCATATATTCTACAGTCAGCACAACGCTGTTGATGGTGCCAAGCCCGGCATCTGCGATTAGAAGGCTGCTTAGAGAAAGTTCCTCTATAATATCCGTAAGAAAAAGCTTGGTGTTATCATAACGGATAGGACAGAGGATACCACCGCTTCCTTCCATGGTAATATAGTCGTACTGTTCACAAACTTTGTGAAAGCCTTGACAAACAACATCCATGCAGACAGGATTGCCCTCGATACGGGAGGCAAGATGAGGAGAGAATGCCTGCTCATAGATATATGGGCACATCTCTTCTAAGGGCTGCAAGATACCAGAGATATCTTTGACATACTGTGCATCTCCTGGAATCAGATGATGGTCCATACATCGCTCATTGCCACTCATAGCAGCTTTGTAATATGCAGCTTTTTTGCCATTTTCCTGTAATTTTTTTACAATCAGACCAGTAACAAAAGTCTTACCAACATCTGTACCGGTTCCTGTGATAAATAATGCCTTAGCCATTGGATAAACGCACCTCGAATCCTAATTCTTTGATAAGTGCCAAGTCTGTCTCCACCGTAATACCAGCGGTAGTCAGCATATCACCAGAGATAGCCGCATTGGCTCCGCTTTGAAAGCAAGCTTTTCCTTTATCTTCTAACAATCCCCGCCCGCCGGCTAGGCGAATCGAAGCATTGGGAATCAGAAAACGGAAAATGGCTGTGCAGAGGCAGGCTTCTTCGCTTGTCAGTGGCCGGTTGCGCTCATAAGGCGTGCCGGGAATTGGATTTAGCAGATTGATTGGAATAGAAGTAACACCAAGCTCTCTTGCAGTTATAACCATATCAATACGGTCTTCCATCGTCTCACCAAGCCCTAAGATACCACCAGAACAGATGGAGAGTCCGGCGCGTTTGGCTGCTTTTAGTGTCTCTATCTTCTCTTCATAGGCATGTGTGGTACATACTTCAGGAAAATAGCGGGCAGAGGATTCTAAGTTGCAGTGCACTCTAGAAGCTCCTGCTTCTTTTAACTTTTGAAACTGTGCCTCTCCTAGAAGGCCAAATGAGACGCAGACTTCTATGGAAGTCTCTTTTTTTATGGTACGGATACTTTCACAGACTTTCTCTATCTCACGGTCTGACAGCCGTCTTCCAGAAGTGACAATAGAATAGCGAAGTACCCCTCTTTCTTCGTTGTACTTTGCTCCTTCTAGGAGCTCTTTTGTTGACAGAAGCGGATAGCTCTCTAGGTTAGCAGCCTGATAGTGAACGCTCTGTGCACAGTATTTACAGTCTTCCGAACAACGCCCACATTTTCCATTGATAATGGTGCAGAGGTCAAAACCATTCTGACAAAATGTTTGTCGAATCTCATCTGCTGCGCATGTCAGCTCTTCTAATGGAGCAGAAGTAAGTAAGATTGCTTCCTCGCGGTTTATGTTACCTCCTTTTAATACTTTTTGCTTTAATTCTTCTACTATATGCATCTTATGTACCTCCTACATCCTAGCAAGAGCAGGTTTTAATCTTCTTGCCAGTCCGGCTGCCAGAAAACACAGACAGATGTCTCCTGGAACCGCAAGCAAGAAACAATAGAGAAATAAAGGCCACAATCCTATCGGCGTAAGAATCACATAATTGCAGATGATATAATAATAGACCATACCCATCAGATAGATAATGGCAAGTCCAACGAAATTTGCAATCAGGATTCGACCATAGGTCAAAGACTCCCTGTTCTCTGTCATCTTCCCAGTAACATAGCTGCCGATGATAAATCCAAGAATATAGCCAAACGTAGGCTGAAAGATATACCACAGACCGCCTCCTCCTGTAAAGACTGGAACGCCAGCAAGTCCAAGCACTGTATAGAGTGAGACGCTAAGAGCACCTAAGCGGCTTCCAAGCAGAAGTCCGGCTAACATGGTAAAAAATACCTGTAACGTAAATGGTACAACCGGAACTGGGATTTTGATAAAGGCGCCAACAGCTGTCAAGACGGTAAAGATGGCGCAAAGTGTCATTTCTTTGGGTGTAATTTTTCTTTTCATGGGACTAATGATAACAGGTAGATAATGGAATGTCAACTAAAAAATAAAAAAGGTTAACAATCGATTTTGACACCCTGAAAATTTTGTAGTATCCTAATAAATAAAAAGGAGCTTTTATCATGTATACCACGAAGCGTTACCAGGCAACGATTCCAGTCTCTGATTACCTAAGAGAGTATGTTGATATCCCCACTTTTTTAGAATGTTGCAAAAAATGTCACAATTATGAAACAAAATGGTCCTGTCCATCTTATGATTTTGATGTATTGGAATATTGGCAAAAATATCGTGTATTTGATTTGACAGCAATAAAGATTATCTTTGATAAAGACTACGCCGGCAAGACATTTCCAGAAGAAGAATTGCAGCGCATTATGGAAGCTTCTGTTCACCGGATAAAGCAAGAACTCTCTGACGAACTTTTAGAAAAAGAAAAAGAATACAAAGGAAGCATCAGTCTCTCTGCCGGAAGCTGTATCCGCTGTGGTGGGAACTGTACACGCAAAGAAAAGAAACCCTGCCGTTTTCCAGAGAAAATGCGCTACTCTATAGAGTCGCTTGGAGGCAATGTCGGTCTGACTATCAGCCGTCTGATGGGAATTAAGTTAGAATGGATAGAAGAAGGAAAACTTCCCTCTTACTTTGTATTAGTCTGTGGATTGCTTCACTTATAAAATGTAACAGGAAATTTGCATAAAAAGTTTGCTAATTTTCTTAACATTATGTATAATATCTATAAAAGAACTTATATTTGCTAAAGGGGGACATCTTTTATGGAAAAAAGAATATTCAAGATTCATTCACAGGCAGACAGCAAAGTAGCTCTTAAAGTGATTCCAGGGCATTTTGTGACTTCTCATTCCCATATCAACTATTATGTGGATTTGACAACTCTTCAGGCACGTCAGAATGAGGCAGAGGCAGCAGCAAAGCTTTTGGCTAAGATGTATGAGAACAATACTGTGGTAGATACGATTATCTGTCTGAACAACTGTGAGATTATCGGTGCTTATCTGGCACAAGAGCTGACAAAGGGCGGGATTATGTGTCTCAATGCACACAACACCATCTATATCACAGCACCAGAACAGGATATCAATGGCCAGATGATTTTCAGAGATAATTCCAAGATTATGGTACAGGGCAAAAATATCCTGATTCTCTCGACTTCGATTACCACTGGTGTAACACTTGAGAAAGCAATTCGAAGCGTAGAGTATTATGGAGGAAAAGTACAGGGAATTGCTTCTATCTTTAGCTTTGTCAAAGAAGCCCATGGAATTATGGTAAACAGTATCTTTGATGCCAATGATATGTCCGGGTATGCATCCTTTGATGAGAAGGATTGTCCGATGTGCAAGACCGGTCAGAGGATTGATGCGATTGTCAATGGATTTGGTTACAGCAAGCTCTAAAAGAAGTTTATTTAAAATTTATGGAATCAGGATGCAGGGGTTGTCAAGCCCCTGCATTTTGTGTATAATACTAGCAATTTGGGCAAAAATTTGGGAAAGGACAAAGGTGAAAAGATGAAAGCATTTTTAATTCTAGAAGACGGTCACGTCTTTGTCGGTAAAAGCATCGGATCTACCAGAGAAATGGTCAGTGAGATAGTATTTAACACGTCAATGACTGGTTATCTTGAGGTCTTGACAGACCCTTCGTATTCAGGACAGGCGGTAGTGATGACTTATCCACTCATTGGCAATTATGGAATCTGTTATGAAGATATGGAGTCTGTAAAGCCTTGGGCAGATGGTTTTATCGTTCGTGAATTATCTAGAATACCAAGTAATTTCCGCTCTGAAGATACAATTCAGAATTTCCTTCTGGAAAATGATATTCCAGGTATCTGTGGCATTGATACCCGTGCACTGACAAAACTTCTTCGAAAGAGAGGCACGATGAATGGTATGATTACCACAAAGGAAGATTTTCAGATAGAAGAAGTACAGAAAAGATTAAAAGCATATGTCACAGGAGATGAAGTCTCCAAAGTGACTTGCCAGGAAACCTATGTTCTTCGTGGAAAAGGTTATAAAGTAGCACTTTTAGATTTGGGAGCAAAACATAATATCGCTCATTCTCTACATAAACGTGGCTGCGAAGTCACAGTCTATCCATCTTTTACTTCTGCCAAAGAGATTCTGGCTGCAGGGCCTGATGGTATTATGTTATCTAATGGTCCAGGAGACCCCAAAGCATATACCAGCATCATAAAAGAAATCCACACACTTTATCAATCCGATATTCCTATCTTTGCCATCTGCCTTGGTCATCAGCTGATGGCGCTTGCTACGGGCGCAGATACCTACCGTTTAAAATATGGGCACCGCGGCGGCAATCATCCAGTGAAGGATTTAGAAAGTGGAAGAGTCTATATTACGGCACAGAATCATGGCTATGCTGTCAATAGTGAGAAGCTTTCTCCTAGTGTGGCAGTACCAACTTTTATAAATGTCAACGATGGGACAAATGAAGGGCTTTGCTATACTGGAAAATCGATTATGACAGTACAGTTTCACCCGGAAGCCTCTCCTGGGCCACAGGATTGTGCCTATCTGTTTGATAAATTTTTGACAATGATGGAGGAAAAAAGACATGCCTAAAAATCCAGAGATAAAAAAGGTGTTGGTAATCGGTTCTGGCCCGATTGTCATCGGACAGGCAGCAGAGTTTGACTATGCAGGGACACAGGCATGTCGCTCTCTCAAAGAAGAAGGATTAGAAGTTGTGCTGTTAAATTCCAATCCGGCTACGATTATGACGGATAAGGATATTGCAGATAAGGTCTATATTGAGCCATTGACTGTGGAAGTGGTGGAGCAGCTGATTAGGAAAGAACAGCCTGACAGCGTGCTTCCAACTCTTGGCGGCCAGGCAGGGCTAAATCTGGCAATGGAGTTGGATGAGCGGGGATTTTTTGAAAAAACGGGTGTTAAGCTGATAGGAACAACTTCAGAGACAATTAAAAAAGCGGAAGACCGTCTGGAATTTAAGTCCACGATGGAGAAGATTAAAGAGCCAGTAGCTCCTTCTCTTGTAGTGGAAAGCTTAGAAGAAGGCATTGCTTTTGCCAATCAGATTGGCTATCCGGTGGTGCTTCGCCCGGCTTATACGCTTGGCGGAAGCGGTGGTGGAATCGCACACCAACAAGAAGCGCTTGAGGAAATACTTTCCAATGGACTGCGTCTCTCACGTGTGGGACAAGTGCTGGTGGAGCGTTGTATTGCCGGCTGGAAAGAGATTGAATATGAGGTGATGCGCGACCAGGCAGGCAATGTAATTACCATCTGCAATATGGAAAATATTGACCCTGTGGGTGTACATACCGGGGACAGCATTGTTGTGGCGCCTTCTCAGACTTTGGGGGATAAAGAATACCAGATGCTTCGTACCTCAGCGCTTCGTATTATCAGCGAACTTTCGATTACTGGTGGGTGCAATGTGCAGTTTGCGCTTCATCCTGAGAGCTTTGAATATTGTGTTATTGAAGTGAATCCGCGTGTCAGCCGTTCTTCTGCACTAGCAAGTAAGGCAACCGGGTATCCGATAGCAAAAGTGGCAGCGAAGATAGCGATTGGCTATACACTTGATGAGATTAAAAATGCGATTACCGAACAGACGATGGCAAGCTTTGAACCAATGCTTGACTACTGCGTGGTAAAGATGCCACGTCTGCCATTTGATAAATTTATCAGTGCAAAACGGACATTGACAACACAGATGAAGGCTACCGGAGAAGTGATGAGCATTAGTGACAGCTTTGAAGGAGGGCTTATGAAAGCTATCCGTTCCTTGGAGCAACATGTAGACAGCCTGCTCTCCTATGATTTTACACATCTTAGCAAAGAGAAGTTGCTAGAGCAGTTGGCAGTGGTGGATGACCGCAGAATCTGGGTGATTGCAGAAGCACTTCGCAGAGGGATTACATATGAAGAAATCCATGCAGTTACAAAGATTGATATCTGGTTTATTGACAAGCTTGCAAGATTGGTGGAGATGGAGCAGACACTTAGAGAGCAAGAACTGACGTTCGAAATATTAAAAGAAGCAAAACGTCTTGAATTTCCTGACCGTGTGATTGCATATCTGACCCAAAAGACAGAAGAAGAGATACGTTTCCTTCGCCACGAACAGGGAATAGTAGCTGCTTATAAGATGGTTGATACCTGTGCAGCAGAATTTGCAGCCAAGACGCCTTATTATTATTCTGTGTATGGCAGTGAAAATGAAGTCGAAGTAAAGAAAGACCGCAAAAAGGTATTGGTGCTTGGCTCTGGGCCGATTCGGATTGGACAGGGAATTGAGTTTGATTTCTGTTCGGTACACTGTACCTGGGCTTTTGCCAAAGAAGGATATGAGACAATTATTGTCAACAATAATCCAGAGACGGTTAGTACAGACTTTGATATTGCAGACAAGCTGTATTTTGAACCGCTGACGCCAGAAGATGTGGAGAGCATTGTACGCTTGGAAAAACCCGACGGCGCAGTGGTACAGTTTGGCGGGCAGACAGCGATTAAGCTGACAGAAGCCCTGATAAAGATGGGAGTGCCGATTCTTGGGACTTCAGCAGAGAATGTAGATGCGGCAGAAGACAGGGAACTATTTGATAAAATTTTGGAAGAATGTGGAATTCCCCGGCCAAAAGGAGATACGGTCTATACCATCGAGGAGGCAAAAGCCGTGGCACATCGGCTTGGCTATCCAGTATTGGTGCGCCCTTCTTATGTGCTTGGCGGACAAGGGATGCAGATTGCAATTCACGATAAAGATGTGGAAGAATTTATTGGGATTATCAATCGAATCGCACAAGACCATCCGATATTGGTGGATAAATATTTACAAGGTAAAGAACTTGAAGTGGATGCTGTATGCGACGGAGAGGAAATATTAATACCAGGAATTATGGAGCATATTGAGCGTGCAGGCATTCACTCGGGAGACAGTATCTCCGTGTATCCAGCGCAAAGCATCAGTGACCACGTGAAAGCGACGATTGAAGAGTATACAAGAAGGCTTGCGCGTTCTCTTCATGTAATTGGACTTATTAATATTCAGTTTATTGCAGTGGGAGAGGAAGTCTATGTAATTGAAGTAAATCCAAGGTCAAGCAGGACAGTGCCTTATATCAGTAAAGTAACCGGGATTCCGATTGTACCACTTGCGACTAAAGTGATATTAGGGCAGAAGATAAGAGCGCTTGGCTATAAGCCAGGACTTCAAAAAGAAGCAGCATATGTGGCGATTAAGATGCCGGTCTTTTCTTTTGAAAAGATTCGGGATGCAGATATTAGCTTAGGACCAGAGATGAAATCTACAGGTGAATGTTTAGGAATTGCAAAAGATTTTCAAGAAGCACTCTATAAGGCTTTTCTAGGAGCGGGAATTCGGCTGCCAAAATATAAAAATATGATTATTACAGTTCGGGATGAAGACAAAGAAGAAGCAGTGGAGATTGCAAAGCGTTTTGAGGCACTTGGGTATAATATCTTTGCGACAAAAGGGACAGCCAGAGCGCTTATGGAAGCAGATGTACAGGTGCGTATGGCAAGAAAGCTTGAGCAGGAGTCACCTAATATTCTGGATTTGATTTTGGGGCATCAGATAGATTTGGTGATTGATACTCCATCTCAGGGGGTGGAGCATAGCCGTGATGGATTTGTGATTCGCAGAAATGCAATTGAGACAGGAGTGAATGTGGTGACAGCAATTGATACGGCGAAGGCGTTGGTGATGGCGCTGGAGAATGTAGGTGATAGAGAGCTGACGTTGGTTGATATTGCGAAGGTGGAGGACGCTAGGGCGGGCGTCATGCATACCATAACAAATAAAAGGATAATTTGAAACGTATCCAGAGAACATGTATAATAAGAAGAAAACGATTAGAAAGATGAGGATGAATTTTATGGGGTTGACACATTTTGATGAGCATGGGAAAGCAATTATGGTGGATGTAACAGAGAAATCAGATACCGTTCGCGAAGCCACAGCTGCAGGGAAGATTACGGTTAGCCAGGAAGTATATGATGCTATAGTGGCTGGAAAGATGGGGAAAGGAGATGTGCTTGGTGTGGCTACCACAGCCGGGATTATGGGCGCAAAACGTACAGCAGAGTTAATTCCAATGTGCCATATTTTGCCAATTACAAATTGTAAGATTCAGTTTGAGATGAAGCCAGAGGAAAGGGAGATTTATTGTTATTGTACAGTGAAAGTGACAGGGAAGACCGGGGTAGAGATGGAGGCGCTTACAGGAGTAAGTGTAGCTCTTTTAACGGTCTACGATATGTGCAAGGCCCTGGATAAGACAATGAAGATTGGAGATATTTTCCTGTGTAGAAAGACAGGAGGAAAAAGTGGAGAAGTGTGTAATGTATAACGGATAAAGAATTGTTTTCAAAAACCACTTGCATTTACAGAAACTTGTGTTATACTGGTAATAACTGAATATACAGACTGAAGAAAGGGGTGGGCAGATGTCCACTCCTTCTTATATGTCTGTGCGGTCAATAGGAAAAGGAGGACTAGTTTGGCAAGGGAAGTTTATGAACGGAAGACAGAGGTGCTTCTTAAGCCGCTGATGGAAGAACGTCAGTTCGAGCTGGTGGATGTGGAATTTGTCAAAGAGGCAGGAAATTGGTTTCTGCGGGTTTATATTGATAAGCCAGGTGGAATTACCATCGATGACTGTGAGCTTATTAGTCGGGCATTGTCCGATAAGTTGGATGAAGAAGACTTTATTGTGGAATCCTATATTCTTGAGGTGAGCTCTCCGGGTCTTGGAAGGCCGCTGAAAAAAGAAAAGGATTTTGTCAGAAGTCAGGGGCAGTCTGTGGAGGTAAAGCTGTTTCGTCCAATAGAGAAACAAAAAGAATTTACCGGAATCTTAAAATCCTGGGATAAAGATACCGTTACCCTGGAATTTGAAGAAGAAGCCGTGTTGACGATTGAGAGGGCGAATATTGCTCTGATTCGACTGGCATTTGATTTTTAAGGAGGATAATACGGAAAATGAACACTGAATTAAAAATGGCGTTGGACATTTTGGAAAAGGAAAAGGACATCAGCAAAGATGTGATGTTGGATGCCATTGAAAATTCCCTGATAACTGCATGCAAAGGACATTTTGGTAAGGATACTGATAACTTTCGGGTATCCATTGACAGAGAGACTTGTGAGTTTCATGTGTATGTGGAGAAAAAGGTCGTGGAAGAGGTTGAAAATGATGTAACAGAGATAAGCCTCGCTGCGGCAAAGCTGATTGACAGCAGATATGAGTTGGATGACATTATACAAGAGGAGGTTAAGTCCAAGGAATTTGGCCGTATTACCACTCAGAATGCAAGAAATGTAATCCTTCAGAAGATTCGTGAGGAAGAACGTAAAGTGCTGTTTAATCAGTATTACGGTAAGGAAAAAGACGTGGTTACAGGTGTGGTGCAGCGCTATATTGGTAAAAATGTCAGTGTGAACTTAGGGAAAGTTGATGCTATCTTAAATGAAAATGAGATGGTAAAAAATGAAGTATTTACCCCTACGGAGCGTATCAAGGTCTATATCTTAGAAGTAAAGGATACTACAAAAGGTCCAAGGATTCTGGTCTCAAGGACACATCCAGAGCTTGTAAAGAGACTGTTTGAGTCTGAGGTGACAGAGGTAAGAGATGGCACGGTGGAGATTAAAAGCATCGCCCGTGAGGCTGGTGCAAGGACAAAGATTGCCGTGTGGTCAAATGACCCGGATGTTGACCCGGTAGGAGCCTGTGTGGGATTAAATGGTGCCAGGGTCAATGCTATCGTTAATGAATTAAAAGGTGAGAAGATAGATATTATCAACTGGAATGAAAATCCAGCCCTTCTAATTGAGAATGCATTAAGTCCTGCCAAAGTCGTTGTCGTCTTGGCAGACCCGGAGGAAAAGACCGCGAAAGTGGTGGTACCTGACTATCAGTTGTCTCTGGCGATTGGTAAGGAAGGACAGAATGCAAGGCTTGCAGCCAGACTTACAGGCTTTAAGATTGATATTAAGAGTGAGAGCCAGGCCAATGCGATTGAGGGCTTCTACGAGGGCTTCTACGACGATGAGGAAGATGAGGAAGAAACATACGAAGTAGAGTATGAGAACAGTGAGAATCTTGGCGAAGAAGACAAAGACGATGAGGCAGAAGAAGATGCCGAGGTGGATGAAGTCTATGAAGATGAAGATCAGGAAGTGACAGAGTGAGTGCAGTGAAAAAGACTCCGATGCGCAAATGCATCGGATGCGGCGAAATGAAAAGTAAAAGGGAGATGCTAAGAGTCTTACGCACAACAGAGAATGAGATTGTTCTAGATGCCACAGGTCGGAAAAATGGTCGCGGCGCTTATCTGTGTCGCAGTCAGGAATGTTTCCAGAAGGCAGAGAAGTCTAAAGGGCTTGAGCGGTCTCTAAAAGTGGCAATTCCCAAAGAGGTCTATCAAAGTCTGGAAAAGGAGATTGAAAAGCTTGCAAAAGGATAAGATTCTGTCGTATCTGGGTCTGGCTACCAAAGCGGGCCAGACAGTGAGCGGAGAATTCTGTGTGGAGAAATCGGTGAGACAAGGAAAAGCAAAGCTGGTTATTGTCTCAAAGGATGCTTCTGAGGCTTCCCAAAAAAACTTTCGTAACATTTGTACTTACTATAAAGTGCCGCTGTATTTCTTCGGGAACAGGGAAAAGCTAGGGGCAGTCTGTGGAAAAGAAAGTAGAGTGTCCATGGCAGTTTTGGATGAAGGGTTGGCGAAAGCGGCCATCCAGCAACTAGAGCTTATGACAAAAGAACTATCATAAGCTTAAGAACACGTAAGCATAGCAGATACAAAACGTTATCTATCTGTGCAGAAAGAAAGCAGGTATTGGAGGTAGTAAGTATGTCGAGTAAAAATATTCGCGTATATGAGCTCGCGAAGGAGTTAAATAAAACAAGTAAAGAGATTATAGCCGTACTGGCAGAGAAAAATATTGAGGTGACAACACATATGGCAACACTGGAAGATAATCAGGCAGCGATGGTGCGTGCTCAGGTCAATAAGACCCTAAAGGCGAAGGAAGAGCCGCAGGCGCCAAAGCAGGAACAGCCTCAGACGCAGGAGCAAAAACCTGTGCAAAAGAAGAAAAAATTTATCGTGGTGCACAATCCAGAGAACAGTCGTGATAAAAAGAGTCCAGAACGCAGAGTTCTGCCTCGCAAACCCAAAGAAGAGCGTCCACAGCAGCCTAAGAAAGAGCAGGCAGTAAAACCAGAAGTCAAAGCCCCAGAAGTAAAGAATGAGCCTAAGACTGAGCAGCCAAAGCAGGAGGTTAAGACAGAGAACAGGAATAAAGCTCCAGAGACTGTGACCGTTCGTAAGGAAGAGCGTCCACAGAACAATCGCCAGGAGAACCGCTCATTTGTCAGCCGTCCGGGACAGAACAGAACAGACCGCCCACAGGGAGAACGTAGAGATAATAGAAATAACACAGACCGTCCAGGTTACAATCGTTCAGACCGTCCGCAGGGTGAGAGAAGAGATAATCGCGGAGGCGACCGTCCGGGCTACAATCGTTCAGACCGTCCACAGGGCGAGAGAAGAGATAATCGCGGAGGCGACCGTCCAGGATATAACCGGAATAACAATACTGGTGATCGTCCAAACTATAACAATCGGAATTATAATAACGACCGTTCACAGGGGAATCGTCAGGATAACCGACAAGGCGACCGTCCAGGCTACAACCGTTCACAGGGTGGACGCCCGGATAATCGCGGTGGACAGGGGAACAGAGGAAATCTGGGACGTCAGATGAATAAGGCTTTTGAGACACCAGTTGAGACAAAGCCAGAGAACAGAAGATATGATAATCGGAATCACCAGAAGCAGGAGAAGCAGTATAAAGATGCAGATATCAGTAAGTTAAAGAGCAAATCTGGCAAGCCAGTCAAGCCAGAGAATCGCCCGGCACCGCCAAAGAAAGAGAATCTAGAGCCAAAGAAACTCTATCTTCCAGAGAACATCAGTATTTCTGATTTGGCAGAGCGTATGAAGATTCAACCATCTGTAATTATCAAAAAGCTTTTCCTAGCAGGCAAGATGCTGACGGTAAATTCAGAGCTTGACTTTGAGTCCGCTGGTGAGATTGCACTGGAATATAATTTTGACCCAGAACCAGAAGTAAAAGAGGATGTTATCGGCAAGATGCTCGAAGACCAGGTAGACCCAGAGGAGAGTCTTATGGAGAGAGCGCCGGTTGTCTGTGTTATGGGCCATGTAGACCATGGAAAGACGTCTTTATTAGACGCTATTCGTCATACCAATGTTACAGACAAAGAGGCTGGCGGTATCACACAGCATATCGGTGCGTATATGGTAACTGCTGGTGGCAAACCAATTACATTCCTTGACACACCAGGACATGAGGCATTTACTGCAATGCGTATGCGCGGTGCAAGCTCTACGGATATTGCAATTTTGGTGGTTGCAGCAGATGATG
Organism: Lachnospiraceae bacterium; assembly: GCA_910575445.1. GTDB lineage: Bacteria > Bacillota > Clostridia > Lachnospirales > Lachnospiraceae > Hominiventricola. The sequence continues at coordinate 277,477 of CAJTFW010000001.1, forward strand.
GGGTAAAGCCACAGACGATTGAGGCTATCAACCATGCCAAAGCCGCAGAAGTGGAGATTGTTGTAGCAATCAATAAGATTGACAAGCCAGGTGCCAGTGTTGACAAAGTAAAACAGGAGCTGACCGAATATGGCTTAATCTCCGAGGACTGGGGCGGAAGTACCATCTGTGTACCAGTGTCTGCAAAGTCCAAAGAAGGTATTGATGACCTTCTTGACATGGTGTTACTGACTGCAGATGTCTTGGAATTAAAGGCGAATCCAAAGCGCCAGGCAAGAGGTCTTGTCATTGAGGCAGAGCTTGACAAAGGAAAAGGCCCGGTTGCTACGGTATTAGTACAAAAGGGAACACTGCATATAGGAGACTTTATCTCCGCTGGTGCGTCTTATGGTAAAGTTCGTGCGATGATGGATGACAAAGGACGCCGTGTCAAAGAGGCTGGTCCTTCGACACCTGTAGAGATTCTTGGCCTGAATGATGTACCGATGGCTGGAGAGATTTTTGTCTCCCCACAGACAGATAAAGAGGCAAGAACCTTTGCAGAGACCTTTATCAAAGAGAGCAGGGAGAAGATGCTTGAAGATACCAAGCTTAAGATGTCCTTAGATGATTTGTATTCCCAGATACAGACCGGCAATCTAAAAGAACTGAATCTGATTATCAAAGCAGATGTGGCGGGTTCTGTGGAGGCAGTTAAGCAGTCACTTCTAAAGCTCTCTAACGAGGAAGTTGTAGTCAAATGTATCCACGGCGGCGTAGGAGCAGTCAATGAGTCCGATGTTATCTTAGCCAGTGCATCCAAGGCGATTATCATTGGCTTTAATGTAAGACCGGATGCGGCTGCCAAAGATACTGCGGAGAGAGAGAAAGTGGACCTTCGTCTGTACCGTGTTATCTATGATGCAATTGAGGACGTGGAGCGGGCAATGAAGGGCATGTTAGACCCTATCTATGAGGAAAAGGTCATCGGTCATGCAGAGATTCGCCAGATTTTCAAATCCTCCGGTGTGGGAAATATTGCGGGCTCCTATGTGCTTGATGGTATGTTCCAGAGAGGATGTAAGATTCGTATCTCCAGAGAAGGAAAACAGATTTACGAAGGCGAGTTAGCTTCTCTGAAGCGCTTTAAAGATGATGTAAAAGAAGTAAAAGCCGGCTACGAATGTGGTCTGGTATTTGAGAAATTCAGCGAGATTCAGGAATTGGATATCGTAGAAGCTTATATAATGGTAGAGGTGCCAAGATAGAATGAGAAAAAACAGTATTAAAAATACCCGTGTCAGTGGAGAAGTCCAGAAGGTATTGTCGGAGATTATCCGTGGGGAAATAAAAGACCCGCGCATCAGTCCGCTGACTTCGGTGGTGCAGGTGTATGTGGCTCCTGACTTAAAGACCTGCAAAGCGTTTATCAGCGTCTTAGGTGATGAAGAAGCGCAGAAAAATACGCTAGAAGGTCTAAAAAGCGCGGTGGGTTATATTCGCCGTCAGCTTGCAAGGGAGCTAAACCTTAGAAACACGCCGGAGATTACCTTTGTACTAGACCAGTCCATTGAATATGGAGTAAATATGTCAAAGCTTATTGATAAGGTTGTCAAAAGCGATGAAAAAGAGGATGATTTAGAATGATGCAGTTGGATAGAGAATTGCAAGGAGTATCCACAGTTGCCATCTCAGGTCATGTCAGGCCTGACGGCGACTGTGTAGGAGCCTGTGTGGGTCTCTGGCATTATATCAGAGACAATTTTAAACAGATAGAAGTGGATATTTGGCTGCAAAAGCCGGATGAAAAATTCGCAGTACTAGAGGGTTTTGATAAGATTCGTCAGGTCTTAGACGAAGAAAAACACTATGATTTGTTTATCTCATTGGACTGTGCAACTTATGAGCGTTTAGGAGAGTCTCTGCGCTATTTTGACAGTGCCAAAAAGACCATTTGCATTGACCATCATATCAGTAATGCTGGTTATGCCAATCTTAATGAAGTTCAGGCAGATGCAAGCTCCACTTGTGAGGTGCTGTGCAGTCTGATGAAACCAGAAAATATCCACAAGGAGGCAGCTGCCGCACTCTATACAGGAATAGCACACGATACAGGTGTCTTTCAGTATAGCCTGACTTCTCCTGATACGATGCGTACAGCTGCAATGCTGATGGAAAAAGGAATCCCATATACGTATCTGTTGGAGGAAACATTCTATAAGAAGACTTATCGCCAGAACCAGATTCTGGGAAAAGCACTCTTAGAAAGTATGCGGATTCTAGATGGCAAAGGCATTGTCAGCGTTGTGCGCAGAAAAGAACTGGAGTTCTTTGGCGTAGAGCCTGTGGACTTGGATGGGATTGTCAGCCAGCTTCGGATGACAGAAGGAGTAGAAGTAGCCATTTTCCTCTATGAGACAGGGAATCTGGAATTTCGTGTATCCCTTCGCTCGAGGAATCTGGTAGATGTCAGCGAAGTTGCTTCGTATTTTGGCGGTGGCGGTCATGTGCGTGCTGCCGGTGTTACGATGAAAGGAACGTTTCATGATATTGTAAATAACCTGACCCTACATATTGACCATCAGTTGAAGGAGCAGGAAAAGCAGTGAGAAGCGGAGTTATCAATATCTACAAGGAGCGCGGCTTTACCTCACATGATGTTGTGGCAAAGCTGCGTGGAATCCTAAAACAGAAGAAGATTGGTCATACCGGAACCCTTGATCCGGACGCCGAGGGGGTGCTTCCTGTATGTCTAGGAAGAGCCACAAAGCTCTGTGATTTATTGACAGACAGGGATAAGACCTATGAAGCGGTGCTTTTACTTGGACAAAGTACCGATACACAGGATATAACCGGAACGGTGACAGAGCATGCAGAAGTAACGGTAACAGAAGATGAGGTCAAAAAGGCTGTTCTTAGCTTTGTAGGTGACTATTTACAGGTTCCGCCCATGTATTCTGCACGAAAGGTAAATGGGCAAAAGCTTTGTGACCTAGCAAGAGCAGGAAAAGAAGTGACAAGGGTGGCAAGAGCGGTGACCATCTATCAGATTGAGATTTTAGAGATGCAGCTACCCAGGGTGCGGATGTTGGTGTCCTGTTCAAAAGGCACTTATATCCGCACCTTATGTCATGATATTGGAGAAGTCTTAGGATGTCATGGTTGTATGGAGAAGTTGCTTCGCACAAAAGCAGGTGCTTTTTTGGTGGAGGACAGTCTTACCTTGTCTCAGGTAGAAGAACTTCGAGATAAAGAGCAGTTAGAGAAAGTAATCATACCGATAGATAAGGTGTTTGATACGCTTCCAAAGGTGCAGCTTCTAAAAGAAAGTGCCAAGCTTGGCCATAATGGAAATCCATTTTCTAAAGAGGCGCTTACTAGGCCAGAGATTCTGGAAGGGGAAGTTCGTGTCTATGACAGTGAAGCAGAATTTATCGGAATCTATCTCTATCAGCATAAAAAAGGGCAGTATCATCCAGTGAAAATATTTTATGATACCTCTAAGGAAGCGCCATCGAACAAAAAAGAATCGAGAGAACAAGCATGAATTACGTAACAGGAACTACCACATTTCAGATAGAATCGCCAAGTGCTGTCAGTCTGGGAAAATTTGACGGACTTCACAGAGGACATAGAGAGCTGATGAAACATGTGTTAGCCAGGAAAAAAGAAGGATTAACGCCCGTTATCTTTACTTTTGAAAAGAATCCCACCCGAATGTTTCAGGGACTGTCTGGGCAGAATATTATGACTAATGAAGAACGAAGGGATTTGTTAGCTGATGCTGGAATAGAGGAGCTGCTAGAATGTCCATTTATCCCTCAAATCTCCCATATGGAGCCAGAGAGATTTGTAAAAGAGGTGCTAGTAGGACAGCTTCATGCAGCTTTTGTGGCGGTGGGAGAGGATTTTCATTTTGGCTTTCAGAGAAAAGGGGACTGTGCGATGTTAAAATCGCTTGGCAAGCAGTATGGATTCTTAGTGGAAGTGGTGAAGAAAGTAAAAAGTCATGGCAGAGATATTAGCAGCACATATGTTCGAGAAGCGCTTCATGAAGGAAATATTCCTCTGGCCAATGAGCTGTTAGGTTATCGCTATTTTGTAAGTGGCGAAGTCCTGCATGGCAGACAGATTGGAAGAACTTTAGGACTGCCAACGACGAATCTGTTACCGTCCTCGCAGAAGCTTCTTCCACCCAATGGAGTCTATCTGACAAAGACTTTTTTGGAAGAAGGAGACTATTATGGTATCACCAATATTGGCTATAAGCCAACGGTTGGTGGCGAGACACAAAAAGGCGTGGAGACCTTTTTATTTGATTTTCAGGGAGACCTCTACGGACAGAAGATATGCGTGGAGTTTATCGAATTTGAACGTCCAGAGCAGAAATTTAAGTCTTTAGAGGAGCTAAAGGCGCGAATTTTGTCGGATGTCTATTGGGGGAAAAGTAAAATTTATGTAAAATCGTAAAGAATACTTGTATCTTTTATAAAATTAAGGTAAAGTATAAGTAAAGCGTATGTAAAATGCATACGCTTTTATGCTGTATACATTTAAGGATAAGAGACTAATGAGGTAGTATTATGGAGATTAGTGTTATTGTGTCGCTGATGGGCGGACTTGGGCTTTTCTTGCTTGGAATGAAGCAGATGAGCGATGGGCTTGAGAAAGCTGCGGGTGCCAAGATGCGTTCTATCTTGGAAGCGGTTACAACAAATCGGTTGTTAGGGACTCTGGTGGGTATTCTGTTCTGTGCGGTGATTCAGTCATCGAGTGCGACGACGGTTATGGTCGTGAGCTTTGTCAACGCCGGGATGATGACTTTATATCAGGCAGCCGGCGTGATTATGGGTGCCAATATCGGTACAACGGTGACTTCACAGCTGGTATCTTTTAACTTGTCTGCATATGCACCCGTATTTTTATTTATTGGCGTAATTCTGACACAGTTTGTAAAGAATGACAGAGTGAAGAAGATTGGTGAAGTTATTCTTGGCTTTGGTGTGCTGTTTATGGGACTTTCGGTGATGTCGGGAAGTATGTCAAGCCTTAAGGATTCTCCACAGGTGGCAAACCTTTTAGGCGGGCTTACCAATCCGTTTTTAGGTGTGGTGATGGGTACTATCATTACCGCGATTATTCAGAGTTCTTCTGTAACGGTCAGCATCGTTCTTCTGATGGCACAGCAGGGACTTTTAGAGCTGCCAATTTGTTTTTACATAATTCTGGGATGTAATATCGGAGCATGTATGTCAGCGATGTTAGCTTCTCTAAGCGGCAAGAAAGATGCAAAGAGAGCGGCTCTGATTCATCTGTTTTTTAATATTATTGGTACTGTGATTATATATCTGGTACTGACAGTAGCTGGCGGACTTGTGTTAGAGATTATTATGAAAATCTCAGGCGGAAATCCTGGGCGCTGCGTTGCAAATGCACATACTTTGTTTAAAATTTGTCAAGTGATTGTGCTACTTCCATTTACTACATGGATTGTAAAGCTTACCTATCTGGCAGTTCCTGGAGAGGAGACAACCGGAGACAGCAAATATCAGCTGTTTTACATCGGCAAGACAGCGATGTTTTCTCCCACAACGGCTGTGATTGAAGCAGTAATGGAGTTAGAGCATATGGGAGCGCTGGCCTATGAGAACTTAAACCGGGGACTAAATGCATTGATTGAGCTTGACCAGGCAAAGATTGACAAGGTCTATGAGGTGGAGAAGCAGATTAACTTTATGAATCATGCGATTACGGATTATCTGGTGAAGATTGGACAGATGACACTGCCGATTGATGACAGCAGAAGCATCGGTGCATTGTTCCATGTAGTCAATGATATTGAGCGGATTGGAGACCACGCAGAAAACCTTGCGGATTCTGCAAGAAACCGGATAGCGGACAATATCGCGTTTAGCGGCGCAGGGCTTGAGGAACTAAAGGCGATTAGTGAAAAAGTCAATACGATTTTACAATATTCGATTGATATGTTTGCGCATAATACAAAGCATCATATGCAGGATATTATTGATTTGGAGAATGAGATTGATGAGATGGAGCGGCAGTTCCAGAAAAATCATGTAGAACGGTTGACAAAAAATGAATGTACAGCGGCATCAGGGATGTTGTTCTCTGATGCTATCTCAGGCTTTGAGAGGGTGGCAGACCATGCGACCAATATTGCGTATGCGCTGCTTGAAGAAGCTCCAGAGGAAGAAGAAGATTAATAGAGACAGCAACAGGGGACTGCAAGATGCAGTCCCCTGTTGTTTTAGGTTTTGCATTGGTCAGCCAACCATTGTGCAGGTATTGATGACAGTTCCAAAGCCAAAACCTGATCCCATATTCCTATTCACCGTAGTGGTGCAGCCTGTAAGTAACATCATAACACATAAACATACAATGAGCATTTTTTTCATAAGGATAGACCTCCTTCTATTCAGTCAGCTATGAATGGGTGTTGCTTACGATATAGAAATGATTTGGGAAGACCATTATAAATTACATGGGAACCTCCTTTCTTTGTGGCTTTATAAAACAATGCCTAGAAGCATTGGTCTGTAATATAAAAACATAAGTAAGAATTATCTGAGTTTAATAGTAGTATACAGGATTTTTGAGGAAATGTCATTAAGAAATTGTTAAATTCTGAAAAATATTGTTAAGAGGGATTAATGTTGGAATAAAGGGATAGAAAGTTTTATTTTGGTGATGGGAGGACGCTAGAACGGGAGGGCAATAGGTTCCTTCCAGGTTGTGGCGAGCGTCCCTGGTATCAAAAAGTAAAGTTACATTATCTTTTTGGAATTTAGGGGTTGACAGATAGAGAAAGGTATGGTATAAGTGAAGTGATAGGGTACCCCGGTGGGGTATATACGGGAAAGAGGTGCAGGAATGAAACAGAAGTTTGATGTAACAGGGATGAGCTGTAGTGCTTGTAGTGCACATGTAGAGAAGGCTGTGGGAAAGGTAGAGGGAGTAGAGTTAGTACAGGTGAATCTGCTTCAGAATTCTATGGTAGTGGAATACCAAGAAGAGGTTATGAATGCGCAGGGAATTATAGATGCGGTGGTGGAGGCTGGATATGGAGCTTCTGTTAAGGGGGAAAAAGCACAAGGAGACTCAAAGAAAGAAGCGAATGTACTTCAGAAGAGGGCGGCAGATGATGCCAGAGCGATGAAACAGCGGCTTTCATGGTCGATTGGATTTTTAGTGGTGCTTATGTATGTGTCAATGGGACATATGCTTTCTTGGCCGCTGCCGGAGATTTTTTTGGGGCATGAAAATGTGATGGTGTTTGCATTGACGCAGCTTTTCTTGACACTTCCTGTAATGTATCTAAATCGAAAGTATTTTGAGAATGGATTTAAGACGCTTTTTCATGGGGCGCCAAATATGGATACGTTGGTGGCGATGGGGTCGACGGCGGCAGCGCTCTACAGTGTGAGCCAGTTGTTTGTTATGGGGTATGCGATGGGGCGCGGAGACCTTGTAAAGGCTCATGACAGTGCGATGAATCTGTATTTTGAAGCAGCAGCGATGATATTGGCACTGGTGACGATTGGAAAATATATGGAGAGCCGCTCTAAAAGTCGGACATCGGATGCGATTACAAAGCTGATGGATTTGGCACCAAAGACAGCACTGGTGCTTCGGGACGGGCAGGAGATGGAGATTCCATCAGAAGAAGTGCGAATTGGCGAAATTGTGATTGTAAAGCCTGGACAGAGTATACCAGTTGATGGTATTCTGATAGAGGGGACTGGAACGATTGATGAGTCTGCGATTACCGGAGAGAGTATTCCAGTGGAGAAAAAGGTTGGTGACAGGCTTACCGGAGCGACCGTGAATCGGGCGGGATATTTTCAGATGCAGGCGGACAGGATAGGGGAGGATACAACGCTGTCGCAGATTATCCGTCTGGTGGAGGAAGCAGGAGGCTCAAAGGCGCCGATTGCAAAGCTTGCAGATAAGGTGAGTGGTATCTTTGTACCAGTGGTCTTAACAATTGCAGCGGTGACGATTCTGGTGTGGCTGTTTGCTGGACAGAGCTTTAGCTTTGCGTTGGCATCGGGGATTGCAGTGCTTGTGATTTCCTGTCCATGTGCACTTGGACTTGCAACGCCTACCGCGATTATGGTAGGAACTGGAAGAGGTGCAGAGCAGGGGATTCTGATTAAGTCCGGGGAGAGCCTAGAGACAGCACATCTGGTGGATACGGTAGTTCTTGACAAGACAGGAACGATTACAAAGGGCCATCCGGCAGTAACAGATATATTGATGGCTTCTGGAGTGGGAGAAGAGCAGATTCTTACCTTGGCGGCATCTCTGGAACAGGCTTCAGAGCATCCGCTTGCAGAGGCGATTGTGGAGTGTGCGCATCAGAGAGGGATTTCTCTTAAGAAAACCATGGATTTTCAGGCTATTCCAGGACAAGGGGTGCTAGGAACGGTGGATTCTTTGACCATACTGGCTGGCAATCTAAAGATGATGCAAAAGCATCAGATTGCGACAGATGGGATGGAAGTACAGGCAGAACAACTTGCAGATAAGGGGAAAACAGCACTCTATATTGCGACCAAAGAAAGACTTATGGGAATCGTGGCTGTGGCAGACCCTGTGAAAGAGAGCAGTGCGCAGGCGATTGAAGAACTAGAGAAGATGGGGCTTTCGGTGGTGATGTTAACCGGAGACCATGAGAAGACAGCGAGGGCGATTCAAAAGCAACTGGGGATTACAAAGGTGGTGGCAGAAGTCTTGCCACAGGATAAGGAGCGGGAGGTTCGCAGGCTTCAGGAAGAAGGACATAAGGTGGCGATGGTTGGAGATGGCATCAACGATGCGCCGGCGCTTGCAAGAGCAGATGTGGGGATTGCCATCGGGGCTGGCACCGATGTGGCGATTGAGTCAGCGGATATTGTACTGATGAAAAGCGACCTTTTGGATGCGGCAGCAGCAGTGCAGTTAAGCCGGGCGGTGATTCGCAATATTAAAGAGAATTTATTCTGGGCCTTTTTCTACAATATCTTAGGGATTCCACTGGCAGCCGGGGTATTCTACCATTGGCTTGGCTGGCAGCTAAATCCGATGTTTGGAAGCGCGGCGATGAGCTTTAGTTCGATATTTGTTGTATCCAATGCGCTTCGCTTAAAGGGCTTTCGACCTTCATTTTATAAAAAGAAATCTACTGCAACCAAAGGTTTAGATGCAGAGGTAATAAAGCAAGAGCCAAAGGAGGGCAAAATCATGAAAAAAACAATGAAAATTGACGGGATGATGTGTAATCACTGCACTGGAAGAGTGGATAAAGTGTTAAATGCACTCGATGGTGTAGAGGCAACGGTAAGCCTAGAAGATAAGGCAGCTTATGTCACACTTACAAAAGAAGTGTCTGATGAGGTTCTAAAAAAGACCGTTGAGGACGAGGGCTATCAAGTCTTAGAGATTGTATAGGTAACGTGTATGCAGGCTGACAGACGGAAAATAGAGAGACTTTTAAAGACTGCTAGAGGGCAGATAGATGGTATTCTTCGTATGGTAGAGGAAGACCGCTACTGTATGGACATCTCTGCACAGGTGATGGCAACAGACGCAATTATCAGAAAAGTAAACAATGAGATTATTAAGGCTCATATGAAAGGCTGTGTCAAAGAAGCCATCCTAGAGGGCAAAGGGGATGAGAGAATCGACGAACTTATGGCAGTTGTAGACAAACTTACAAAGTAAAAATAAAATCTTATGTTGACAAAGACTCCTGTATGTTATAGAATTGTATTCGAAATGTAATAATTCTGTAATATTTACAGGAGTTTAAGTTTGAAAGAATAAGATTCGGGCTTGCTCCAAAGAAGTAGACAAGCAATATAGAAGGCTTGGCAAAAGCTTAGGAGGCAGATAAGATGATAAGATATCAGGATAGAATACTGTTTAGAAGTGTAAGTGCTCTGTTAATGGGAGCCGTAGTTGGTTGTTATGTACCAGGGATTACAGCGGAGGCATCCGGGGCACTTGGAAGTAGCGCACAGGTTGGAATCTCTGCAGATTTGGAGGCTGTAGAGGATACAGAGGTTCTTGAGGTTGCAATGAATGATGTGGTGCTAGAGGCATTTCATCTGGATGGATATAGTAATCTTGGGATTGTGACCGTCTCTGAAGGAAAGGTAAATATTCGGGATACCGCATCTATGGATGGCAAGATTGTAGGAAAGATTGGCAAGGATGCAGGATGTGATGTGCTCGGCGAAGAAGGCGAGTGGCTGCATGTAAAATCCGGGAAAGTAGAGGGTTACATCAAAGCAGAGTATGTACTGACCGGTGCTCCGGCGCTTGAGCAGGCTTCTACACTGATTAAGCCGATTGCAGATGTCAATACAGAGGGACTAAAAGTACGTGAGGAGCCTAATACAGAGTGTGAGGTTCTGGATATTGTGGGCTCAGGGCAGCGATTTGATGTCCTAGAAGAGTTAGATGAGTGGGTAAAGATTGACCTTGACGGAGAAGAAGGTTATCTTTTTAAAGATTATGTAGAAGTTGGAGCAAAGCTAGATGAAGCTTTGACGATATCAGAGGTTCGCTATGGTGCGGGAGTGTCAGATGTTCGAATTGCACTTAGTGAGTTTGCAAAGCAGTATATTGGGAACCCTTATGTCTGGGGCGGGACAAGCCTGACAAGAGGAGCAGATTGTTCTGGCTTTGTATTGTCTGTTTTCCGAAATTATGGGATTAGCTTGCCACATTCTTCACGGGCACAGGGGAATCTAGGGACAGCAGTGAATCTGTCAGAATTAAAGCCCGGAGACTTGGTGTTCTATGGAAACCGGTCAGGAATTAACCATGTGGCAATCTATGTAGGTGGCGGACAGGTGGTACATGCAAGCAATCCTAGAACAGGAATTACGATATCAGGGATGTATTATCGAACACCGGTAAGAGCACGAAGAATTATCAATGACTAAATATAAGGGGCGTGAAAGCGCATAGACCCACAGCCACATCTTTTGGCACTGTTCATCTGCCAAAAAGTGCGGCTGTGGGCTTTATTTGTGTTGGGTGGTTTGGAGGACGCTAGGACGGGAGGGGAGTAGGTTCCTTCCAGACCCCGCTCTCGCTTAATGAACGCCTATAGCGGTACTAAATTCGCGACTGCGCGTTCCGCTTGCGCTCATTAAGTGCCGATGGCGTCCAATGGGTCTTTCAGGAACCTACTCCCCTCCCGCCCTGGCTGACTACGACTACCGATACGATATAAAGCACTATTGTGTAATATTATATAGAACATATCAGTGAAGTATTTCGCCCAAAGCGTGTGTATCGGAGCCAAAAAACAGCCCGACATGACCTGGTAGATGTTCCTGCAAGACCCATTGGACGCCATCGGCACTTAGCGAGCGCAAGCGGATACGCGCAGTCGCGAGCTTAGTACCGCTATAGGCGTTCATTAAGCGCGAGCGGGGTCTGAAAGGAACATCTACCAGGTCGTGGCGAGCGTCCTTTGTTTAAAAACACTTCACTCCACAAAACTTATAAAGTAAAGTTACCCTATCAATTTTGAGATAGATGTTGAATTTTGCTGGAAAATGTGGTATGTTATTAGGCATGTTGGGTAACTATGAAGAATTGCATAGGTACTGTGTTGATACTTTGATGTGGTAAAGTGAAGAAGCGTACAGCATAGGATTTTACTACAGAGATGGAAAAGAAAAGGGGTTTATGGAGAGCATGAGCCAGGAAGATTTGATATTAGAGATTAGAGATTTATGCGTGGAGTTTCAGACCGTGGAGGGGACGGTACAGGCAGTCAATCATCTAAGTTATAAGTTGAGAAAAGGGGAAAAGCTTGGGATTGTAGGAGAGAGTGGAAGCGGTAAGAGTGTATCTTCTCTTGGAATGTTAAGGCTGATTCCCAATCCACCGGGAAGGATTACAGGAGGAGAGATTCTCTATAAGGGTCAGGATTTGGTGAAGGCACCTAAAAAGGAGATGCAAAGGATTCGGGGGAATGAGATTTCTATGATTTTTCAGGAGCCTATGACATCTTTAAATCCGATTATTAAGTGTGGAAAGCAGATTGCAGAGTCGCTTCGACTTCATCGGGGGATGAATAAAAAAGAGGCGATGGAAGAAGCAGTCCGCTTGATGCAGTCAGTGGGGATTGCAAATCCGGCACAGAGAGCACATGAGTATCCCCATCAGATGTCCGGTGGGATGAGGCAGCGGGTGATGATTGCGATGGCGCTTGCCTGTGAGCCTCAGATTTTGATTGCAGATGAGCCAACAACGGCATTGGATGTGACAATTCAGGCGCAGATATTGGATTTGATTCGGGACTTAAATGAGCGTATGGGGACTTCGGTTATCTTTATTACGCATGACCTTGGAGTGGTCAGTGAGTTGTGTGATACGGTGCTTGTAATGTATACAGGGCGTATTGTAGAGCAGGCCCCGGTTTTGGAGCTTTTTGAAACGCCAAAACATCCATATACGGTAGGGCTTTTGGAGGCGATTCCCCGGATTACAAAACAAAGAGCGCCGCTTCAGACGATTGAGGGGACAGTTCCCAATCCTACAGAGCGAATTGATGGGTGTAGTTTTTCCCCGAGGTGTCCATATGCGACCGAGCAGTGCCACCAAAAGGAGCCGCCAGAAGTGCAGTTGTCTGAGCATCGAAGGGTGCGGTGCTGGAGGTATCAGAGTGTGTAGGCAGAAGAAGGAGGAACGCTTATGGAACCCGCTTTGACGGATGTACTGATGAAAGCAGAGCATGTAAAGGTCTATTTTAAAGGAAAACGTCGCAGGGATTTGCCGGTGAAGGCGGTGGATGATGTAAGCTTTCATATTATAAAGGGAGAGACCTTTGGAGTGGTTGGAGAGAGCGGCTGTGGAAAAAGTACCCTGGGGCGAACGCTGATTCGGCTTTTGACACCAACCGAAGGACATATTTATCTGGATGGGACAGATATTGCAGGACTAAAAGGGGCAGAGCTAAAAGAGATGCGTAAAAAGGCGCAGATTATCTTTCAGGACCCATCAGCCTGTCTTAACCCTAGAAGAACGATTCGGGAGATATTGATGGAGCCGTTTGAGATACATCAGATGAAAGGGGAAATCGATGTAGAGGCACGGATTCTGGAACTTTTAAAGCTGGTGGGCTTGGATGAGTATCATCTAAGCAGGTATCCGCATGAGCTTTCTGGGGGACAGAAACAGAGGATTGGGATTGCAAGGGCACTGGCGCTAAAGCCGGATATTATTATCTGTGATGAGGCAGTGTCGGCGCTGGATGTGTCGGTACAGGCACAGGTCTTAAATCTTTTGCAGGAATTAAAACAAAAGTTAAAGTTAACATATTTTTTTATTTCTCATAATCTGAATGTGGTCTATCAGGTCAGCGACCGGGTAGGAGTGATGTATCTTGGGAAGATGGTGGAGATTGCAGCATATGACCAACTCTATGAGAAGCGGTATCATCCTTATACCGAGGCGCTTTTGTCTGCGATTCCTAAAGTGGGAAAGGAAGCAGGCGCTGAGAGGATTCATCTAGAGGGAGAAGTTCCAAGTCCTTCGAATCCGCCTTCGGGTTGTCGGTTCCATACGCGCTGCAAAAAGGCTTGTGAGCGATGTACTCAGGAAATTCCTGAATTAAAGGAGATAGAGCCAGGACATTTTGTGGCGTGTCATCTGTATTAGGAGATTCTGCCACTTTATTGGCGTCTCATATAGAAATGGTCTTGCAAATGGCAAGGTTGTGAATTATTTATCAATTAGGAGGTAGCTTATGAAAAAGAGATTATTAGCTTTGGCAATGGGGGTTGTCATAGTGCTTGGCTGTACAGCTTGTGGTGGTGGACAGGATGCACCATCTACAGAACAGACAGAAGGCGAGAATGCGTCAAATACTGCTGGAGATTCGGGTTCTTCTACGGTGGTAATAGCGATGGGTTCTGGTTTTTCCACGTTAGACCCAGGATATATCTATGAGAAATATCCACCGCTTGTTATCAATGCATGTTATGAAAATCTGTTTAAATTCTACGACAATGACAGTGCGCCAGAACCATGTCTTGCAGATACCTATGAGTTTTCTGAAGATGGTATGACACTGACCGTAACTTTAAAAGACGGGATTACCTTTGCAAGCGGTAATCCAATGACATCTGCGGATGTACTTTTTAGTATTAACCGCTGTAAGAATCTGCAGGGCAATCCGGCTTTTATTGCAGAGACGATTGACAGTATGGAAGCTTTAGATGATAAGACGATTGTTTTTCACCTGACACAGGCAGACAGTGCGATTCTCTCGAAGCTTACTTACAGTTCGCTTGCGATTTTAGACAGTGCGGTTGTTAAGGAGAATGGCGGAGTGGATACTGCACATGCATCTACATCAGATACCGCACAGGCTTATCTGGATACGACAAGTGCTGGTTCTGGTATGTATGTGATGACCAGCTATATCCCGGACGAGGAAGTGGTGCTTGAGAAAAATCCAAACTACTGGGGAGAGGCTACCAATGTTGATAAATATATTGTCAAGATTCAGCCAGATTCTAATACACAGATGATGACACTTTCTACAGGCGATATTGATGTGGCTTTAAATATGACCGATGATACGATGGCAGAGCTTGCAGATGCAGAAGGTGTGGAGATTATTAACGAGGCGACCAAGACGGTAGGCTTTGTGATGATGAATATGAATGAGACCTATGGAGGTCCTGTAAGCAATCCGAAAGTACAGCAGGCAATTCGTAAAGCGTTAGACTACAGCGGAATGCAGATTATCTGTGGAGAAGGAACACTGACGCCATATGCGATTATTCAGTCTGGATTTATGGGAAGCAAAGGCGAGAGAGCAGCAGACTATATGAATCTGGAGGAAGCGAAGGCACTTCTTGCAGAGGCTGGATATGCAGATGGATTTGATATTGATATGACCGTTACAGACCTTGATATGGAAGGCATACTTTTGACAGATTTGGCACAAAAGATTAAGGATGACTTAGCACAGGTGGGAATCAATGTCAATATTGTAGCGCAGCCATGGGCAGCAGGCTATGGAGATGCTTATCGCGACGGCACACTTGGATTTACTGTGATGTACTGGGGAACAGACTATAATGACCCCAATGTACAGCTTGAATTCTTGCCAGGTGGTGTGGTAGGTCTTAGAGCTGGCTGGACAGCAGAGATGAATCCAGAACTTGCAGCCATGTATCAGGAGACTATGGCAGCTACGGATAATGATGCACGTATTGCAGTGTTAGAGAAGATTCAGGATGCAATGTATGAAGATGGGCCTTTTGTTATGGTTGCACAGGCTCCGGCTCATATTGGATATAATACCAGACTCAGTGGTGTGGCAATCTCTGACCCATATGTGCTTGATGTAACATTAATCAATATTCAATAATTAAGAAACTGAAGAGGTGTCTTATGGAACAGCTGAAATTTATAGGAAAGCGGCTTATCTATCTAGCAGTGATGCTGTTTGGTGTTGCGACGTTAGTGTTTATCCTGACAAAGATGATACCAGGTGACCCAACGGTTGCCAATCTAAGCCAACGCGCACTCAGTGACCCAGAGGTGGTAGCGGCATACAAAGCAAAATATGGCTTGGATCAGCCTGTGTTTGTGCAGTATCTCCTGTATATGAAAAATCTTTTGCAGTTGGACTTAGGCACCTCGATTCGTACCAACAAACCCGTCTTGTCAGAACTGTCCCGGTGCTATCCGGCGACGATTGAGTTGGCTCTTTTTGCAATTGTGCTTGCAGCGGTCTTTGGAATCCTATTTGGTATTATCTCTGCGATTCGCAGAAACAGCATCTTAGACCAGATTGTTCGTGCAGTCTCAGTGACCGGAGTGAGTATTCCAAGTTTTTGGTTTGCTCTTTTGGTATTGTATTTCTTCTACTATAAATTGCAGATTTTGCCAGGGCCAGGGCGGCTTAGTAAGGCATTCTCTGCGCCGGCTACTGTGACAGGGCTGTATGTGATTGACAGTCTTTTAGAAGGGAACCTTCCAAAGGCACTAGATGCCCTTAGCCATCTGCTTCTTCCGGGGATGGTATTAGCAGCCTTTACAATGGGATTGATTACAAGGACAACCCGCTCAAATCTTCTGGATGTGATGTCCATGGATTATATTCGTACAGCGAGAGCAAAAGGACTTGGAAGAACGGTACTGATTCTAAAACATGCGCTTGGCAATGCACTGATTCCGGTGCTGACCGTGATTGGGCTTGGACTGGGGAATCTCTTAGGTGGTATGGTACTTGTGGAGACGATATTTAACTGGCCGGGTGTAGGACAGTTTGCATATGAGTCGGTATTGTCAGCGGATTTTCCTGCGATTATTGGAGTGGCGCTTTTGATTGCGCTAAATTATATGGTGATTAATACCATTGTGGATATTTTATATGGTGTGATAGACCCGAGAGTGAGGTGTCAGTGATGTTGCGTTCTGTAAAAAAGATGTTTCGGTCTAATTATCTTTTTACGCTGGGCGTGATAATCTGTCTGGCATGGATTTTGGCGGCAATTTTAGCACCCTTACTTGCACCGTATGACCCAATCGTGCAGGATTTGACGATGCGGCTTAAGGCACCGTCGGCAGAACATATATTCGGAACTGATAATTTTGGAAGAGATATTTTTAGCAGGGTGATTTATGGAGGGCGGTATTCGCTTTTAGCAGGATGTCTGACCGTGGTGATTGCTGGTGTGATAGGGACATTCTATGGAGCGATTGCCGGCTATGTGGGCGGCTGGACAGACAATGTGATGATGCGCCTCTCAGAGATGATATTGTCGTTTCCTTCTCTGATACTGGCGATGATTATCAATGCGGTGATGGGCTCGAATCTGTTTAATACGATGTTTGCACTGATTATCGTGGCGTGGCCGACCTATGCAAGGCTGATGCGAAGCGTGGTGCTAAGTGTTAAGGAAAATGAATATGTAACGGCCTCAGAGGCGCTTGGGGCATCTAAAATACGGATATTGATGAAGGAGATTATTCCCAATAGCATCAGCTCGGTGCTGATTATGGCGACAACGGATATTGGAAATCAGATATTGATGTTTTCTACACTTAGCTTTTTGGGGCTTGGCTCTGCACCCCCAACACCTGAGTGGGGTATGATGGTGTCGGATGGCGTGGATTATTTTAATAAGTTCTGGGTCGCAGGATTTCCGGGGCTGGCGATTTTTACCATGGCAGTGGGAGCCAATTTTATCGGTGATGGGCTAAGGGATTTGTTAGATCCCAAACTTCGGAAGGAGTTTTAGAAGCAAAAGAGATGAAAGAAGAGAGAGTAAAGAGAGTATTACAGGAATTAGCACAGATGAAGCTTTCGCAGATGTTGCTGGTGGACCCTATGTCTATCTACTATCTGACGGGGGTGTATGTAGCTCCATTTGAACGATTCTATGGCCTGTATCTGCGTGCAGATGGAAAACATGTGTTCTTTTTAAATAAGCTGTTTGCGGTACCAGAAGATGTGGGGATTGAGAAGGTATGGTATTCGGATACAGATGCAGTGATAGATATGGTGGCAACGTATCTGGATACAGAATCACCACTTGGGGTGGACAAGGATTTACGGGCAGAATTTTTATTGCCCTTGATGCAGAAGATGACATCGGGAGCTGTGATAAATGCTTCGCTTGCTGTGGATTTGACAAGAGGGGTGAAGGATTTAGAAGAGCAGGAGAAGATGCGGGCATCTTCTGCGATAAACGATGCAGCGATGAAGAGATTTCGTGGGCTGATTCAAGAAGGCGTAACAGAGAAAGAGGTTGCAGAGCAGATGCTTTCTATCTATCGGGAGCTTGGAGCAGACGGATTTTCTTTTGAGCCTTTGGTGGCCTTTGGAGTCAATGCAGCCGACCCGCATCATGCGCCAGATAATACGGTGATAAAGTCAGGAGATGCAGTATTGTTTGATGTAGGCTGTATCAAAGATGGATACTGCTCGGATATGACACGGACATTTTATTTTCAGGAAGTTAAAAAAGCACACCAAATGATTTATGATATTGTGCGAAAAGCGAATGAAAAGGCGATTGCTAAGGTTCGGCCAGATGTGCCACTTTGTGAGCTTGATAAGACCGCAAGAGATGTGATTACAGAGGCAGGATATGGACCCTATTTTACACATCGCTTGGGGCATTTTATTGGGCTTTCGGAGCATGAGTATGGAGATGTGTCTTCTACCAATACACGCAAAGCAAAAGCGGGGATGATTTTCTCGATTGAGCCGGGGATTTATCTTACGGGTGATACGGGTGTGAGAATTGAAGACCTTGTACTGGTGACAGAGGATGGCTGTGAGGTCTTAAATCATGCTTCCAAAGAACTTGAGATTCTTGGATAAGGAGAATGGATATGAATCCTATCGCAACGCTTTTTATGGCAAATGGGAAGAAAATTGTACTGAAACTACTTCCAGAGTCTGCGCCTAATACGGTAAATAGTTTTATCTATGCAGCTTCTAGAGGGTGTATGGACCATCATGCGATTGAGCGGATTGTACCTGGAAATTGGGTGGATATCAGCTATACTGCATTTGGCAGAAAAGAGTGCCAATATCTGATTCCCAATGAATTCGCTCTACATCCTGAGATAGTTCCGCTAGAATCTCATCCAGGGATGGTGGCGATGGGAGGCTATGGGAAGGAAGGGATTGCAAGCTGTGAGTTTTTCTTTCCACTGCGGGATTGCCCAGAACACAAGGGAATTTATCCAGTCTTTGCAGAAGTCTTAGAGGGAATGGAAGAAATCTATCGCCTAGAAAAGGTAGAGACTATACCTGTTGATTTTCCAATTCCCGGAGTTGAAGTCAACCGCCCCATTACGCCAGAGGTAATTGAGCGTGTAAGCTTAGAACTATTCGGTCAAGAATATCCAGAGCCGATTCGCGTTCAGAGTACATATAAGCCACCTTGCTGGCCATAAGTGAAATAAGGATGTCTGAAAATCAAATGTTGTTTTCAGGCATCCTTATTTGATTGTTTATTTACTAAACATTTTGAGAGATTCTTGTGCTGCCTGTAAAGATATATTGAGTTTTTTCTGCAATCTTTCTAAGATATTAGTTTTATCTCTTCCAATATCTCTTCCACTTGCCTATCTGTTATTCCTTCCTGTCTTGCATAGGCAAGTGCTTCTAAAAGTTGTTCTTTTAGGTAGTGTATTGGCTCGTCTTTGGCAATGCTGACAAAGATTTTTATTTTCTGCCATCTTGCAGTAAGCTCCTGAGTTTTTATCTTTTGCAGCAAAAGCTCTAAGGGACATTCTGCAAGAAAGACCTCTCTTGCGCCAACCTGATAGAAAAGGTCTGTGAACGCTTTTTTCTCGACTTCTGTAAGGCCTGTTGGCGTGCAGACGGCAATCAAAGGCTTGGGAAAGAGTTTTTTGCCTAAGACTTTCTTTAGAAGTGAAGAAAACAGATAAACGGCTGCTTGATAATCTGCAATAATGCCTTTATGAAGGGGAGAGATAACCTTGATTTGCTCTTCTGGGGAATCGAATATATGTTCTGCATCATCTCCAACTGCCAGGACTTTCCAGTCTGTGGCGTTAAGTGCAACCAAGGATTTTTCCTTTAATACCACACCTTTATCTTTGATAGAAATCATAATATCTGCTGGTTCATAAGCTTTTTCCACGGACTTCACCTCACTCTCTTTTCTGATTTTGAATGTACTTCCTAATTTGTTCTTCTGTATTTTCAGATACGGTTGCTACAAAATAGGACGGATTCCATACGTGTCCTCCCCATAATTTCTTTCTTAATATTATCACCTCATGATTATGATAACATATGTAATTTGTAAAATCCAGTATTTTCAATATAATACAGTATATTTTCTATTAACATATGTATGTCAATTCATCCCATGACTGAAGTCACAGGTGTTCTTGACATACTTTCATAAAATAATTATCTGTTATTTACAATGATATCCCTTGTAATCTCTAATCTTTCACAGTATACTAAAAATAACAAAAAGAAAGGATAAAGGATGGCAAAGAAAACACAGGATTTAAAACCTGACACGATACTAAAGAATTACTGGCGTGATAATGCACAATTTGCAGATATTTTTAATGCGGTATTATTTGAAGGAAGACAAGTTATTTTGCCAGAAGAACTAGAAGATGTGGATACAGAAGAATCTTCGGTTATGGAGCATAGAGATTATGCCCAAAGTATCAAAGCATCCAGAGATAATATAAAAGTAAGTAAGCGTTTTACTACTTATGGGGTAGCATTTACTTTACTTGGAATGGAATCACAAGAACATATCCACTATGCAATGCCCATGCGGGTCATGGGGTATGATTATGGTACTTACAAAAAGCAATATGACAGCAATGCTAGACAATATAAAACAGCAGATGGTATGGAACAAGATGAATATTTGTCAAGAATGAAAAAGACAGATAAGTTCATGCCTGTTATTACGCTTGTTGTCTATTATGGTGAAAAACCTTGGGATGGTGCACTTTCTCTTCATGACATGTTACATATTCCAGAGGAAATGAAAGCATTTGTAAATGACTATAAAATGCTGCTTGTAGAAGCAAGAAAAAATAATCTAACCCTTCACAATATAAACAATGTGAATTTTTTCAACCTTCTGGAAATCTTACTTGATAAAAGCAGACCACTACAGGAAACCAAAAGCAAAGCGATTGCATATGCTAGAGAACATGAGGTAGATAAGCATGTGATTATAACGGTCGCAGGTGCGACAAATTGTAAAATTGACTATCATACATTTGACAAGAAAGGAGATGTTGATATGTGTACAGTATTTGAAGAGACCAGAGCAGAGGGCATAGCAGAGGGTAGAATAGAAGGTAGAATAGAAGGTAAAGCAGAAGGTATTATCGAGACAGGATTGGATTTTGGACTTTCAGAAGAAGATATTTTGGAAAGATTGCAGAAAAAACTCAATATATCTTTACAGGCAGCGCAAGAATATCTCAAAATGTTTGGTAAATAAACAATCAAATAATAAGGTGTGTCTGGGAGTGTAAAATACGAAATACTTTTTACACTCCCCTTTTCTTCAGCAGCGGCGTTTCAACTGCCCCGGATATTCTCTTGTTTATAGGTATTTCTGCCGTAATTGCGCAAGTTTTTCTTCTTTTTTGGCAAGACCTTGTGATGCTCCACATCTTCCTTTATCTAATTCTATCTCGCTTTCTAGTACACGGATTTCCCCTTCGATTTGCGTCTTGGAAGATTTGGCTGTCTCCATCTGTGACATACCAGACGAGAGAGCAAGCAGATTGGAAACTCTCTTTTGTTCAAGTTCTTCTTC
This sequence comes from Lachnospiraceae bacterium, assembly GCA_910575445.1. Taxonomy (GTDB): domain Bacteria; phylum Bacillota; class Clostridia; order Lachnospirales; family Lachnospiraceae; genus Hominiventricola. The sequence goes on from CAJTFW010000001.1 coordinate 298,788, forward strand.
GGTCATTGCTTCTTCTTTTTCTTTGGAGGATTCTTCTTTTGTCAGCTGCTTTTCTTTTTGCTTTATCATCTCTTGTGAAATCTGCTGGTCTAACTCTTTCAACTGTTCTTCATAGGACTCTAAAAGGTCTTGAATAGACTGTTTATCTCCTCCATTTTCCATCGTGGTATGGAGCAATTCATTTTTTTGCTCTAGCAGTAACTGTCTTTGTCCCATCAGATTTTTTATTCGGCTGTTATTATTTTGCCCAAAAAGAGAGATAGTTACTGTATCCCGGTCTTCTTCATCTTTTGTTCTGTCATATAACATTTGATTACTATTAGATGCTGAAAACCTCGAAAAAGAAAGCATACTGTTTTGACAATGATTAATTTTCATTTATATAGACCCCTTTCTATAAATTCTTTAACATCATGGTTAGTAAAAATGTCTGTTCTCTTACTTCCCATTTCACTGCTCCATCATATTTCTCAACTACATTTTTTATATTGATAAGACCCATGCCATGCTGCTTTGCATCCTTTTTGTCCGAAATTGGAAATTCTGACCATTTCTTCTCTGTTAATGTTCCATAAAAGCTGTTCTCCACTTTTAGAAAAAACATGTTTCGCCTTAAAAAAGAAGAAAGTTTTTTGAACCTCTCATGGCTAAAGCCACGAGAGGTTCAAAATAAGATATCTAAATTGGAATTGTAAAGCCTTGAATTATGGTATGGTAAATATAGGGAGTTATATGTGATTAAGTTAGTCGAAAGTGTGCATTACGAAATATATAAAGAGTATGAAATCGTATTCTTAAAAATAAAATCATCAGATAAAAGGATACCCATTGGGGATTTTTATGGGGATGTGGAGTTATTATTTATCAGCTGAAAGAACCATATGTTCCATATGAATATGAAAAAACTACGAATCAATGGAAAGAGTGGTATAGGGATGGAAGAGTGTGGATAGTGGATATTGTCTTACAAAATGATATATTAACTATGCAAATGGAAACAGGGGAGGAAAAGAAAATTAGTCTAAAAACAATCTTTTAAAAATTGTATGGACTTTTAGAAAATCCCTTTACAAAGCCTATGGTTTATGCTACAGTATGTAAGTATGATTTTAACCTCCATTCAGAGTCTGGACACTCCGACCGACCCTTGATGGCAGGTGTATTGTAAAGAACAGGAGGAAAAGAACATGATTTCTAAGGAAAAGAAACAGGCAATTATTGCAGAGTATGGCCGCAGTGAGGGAGATACCGGTTCACCAGAGGTACAGGTGGCGATTTTGACCGCACGGATTAAGGAGCTTACTGAGCATCTGAAGATAAATCAGAAGGACCATCACTCCAGAAGAGGTCTGTTGAAGATGGTTGGTCAGAGACGTAATATGCTTGCGTATCTGAAGAAGGCAGATATTGAGAGATATCGTGCACTTATTGCTAGATTAGGGCTTAGAAAATAAGAGAAACTATGGGGCTGTAGGAAGACGCATCTTGCGACAGCCCCTATTTTCGTGGATGGCAGATAGATGTATGGCCTGGTTGCGCTTCCACGATGCTTTTGGCAGAAGGCAGGCACCGAGACCACTGAAAAGTACAAATGCATTTTGTGTTTTTCAGTAGTTTCGGTATCTTCTGCTAAGTAAGAGATATAAGAAAGGAGATACAGTTTATGTACAAGAGTTATACAATGGAACTGGCTGGCCGGACCTTACGTGTGGATATTGGTCGTGTGGCAGCACAGGCAAACGGTGCAGCGTTTATGCACTATGGCGATACCGTTGTACTTTCCACAGCCACGGCCTCAGACAAGCCTAGAGAGGGCATTGATTTCTTCCCTCTAAGTGTGGAATTTGAAGAAAAATTATATTCCGTTGGTAAGATTCCGGGAGGATTTAATAAAAGAGAGGGAAAGGCATCAGAAAATGCAGTGCTGACCGCCCGCGTGATTGACCGCCCGATGCGTCCTCTATTTCCAAAGGATTATAGAAATGATGTCACTCTGAACAATATGGTAATGAGCGTAGACCCGGCGTGCCGTCCAGAGATTGTGGCGATGCTTGGTGCTGCGATTGCCACGGCTATCTCAGATATTCCATTTGATGGTCCTTGTGCGATGACACAGATTGGACAAATAGATGGTGAATTTATTGTCAATCCATCTCAGGAGCAGTGGAAAAATGGGGAGCTGACTTTGACCGTTGCTTCCACCAAAGAAAAAGTGATTATGATTGAAGCTGGCGCCAATGAGATTCCTGAAGAGAAGATGCTTGAGGCTATCTATATGGCTCATGATATCAATCAGAAGTTGATTGCATTTATTGAAGACATTGTAGCAGAGGTTGGAAAGGCAAAGCATACGTATGAAAGCTGCGCAATTCCAGAGGAATTATTCTCTGCCATCAAAGAGATGGTACCCCCTGAAGAGATGGAGAAAGCAGTCTTTACCGATGACAAGCAGACCCGTGAAGAAAATATTCGCGAGGTGACGGAGAAGCTTAATGAGGCTTTTGCAGAGAAGGAAGAATGGCTAGAGGTGCTTGGTGAGGCTATCTATCAGTACCAGAAGAAAACAGTGCGAAAGATGATTCTAAAAGACCACAAGCGCCCAGATGGACGGGAACTGAATCAGATTCGTCCATTGGCAGCAGAAGTAGACCTGATACCAAGGGTTCATGGCTCTGCGATGTTTACACGTGGCCAGACACAGATATGCAATGTCTGTACCTTAGCGCCGCTGTCAGAGCAGCAGAGAATAGATGGTCTTGATGAAAATGAAGTCAGCAAGCGCTATATGCATCACTATAATTTCCCAAGCTATTCGGTTGGAGAGACCAAGCCATCTAGAGGGCCGGGACGCCGGGAGATTGGACATGGTGCACTTGCAGAGCGGGCGTTGATTCCGGTACTGCCAAGCGAGGAAGAATTCCCATATGCAATTCGTACCGTGTCCGAAACATTTGAGTCCAATGGCTCCACCTCGATGGCGTCCACCTGTGCATCCTGTATGTCTCTGATGGCAGCCGGCGTGCCGATTAAGCGGATGGTAGCTGGTATCTCCTGTGGCCTGGTAACCGGTGAAAAGGATGAGGATTTTGTGCTTCTGACAGATATTCAGGGACTGGAAGATTTCTTTGGTGATATGGACTTTAAGGTGACTGGTACAGACAAAGGAATCACTGCGATTCAGATGGATATTAAGATTCACGGTCTGACCAGAGCAATTGTAGAAGGTGCGATTGCAAGATGCCGCGAGGCGCGGATGTTTATTATGGACACCTGTATGAAGCCAGCGATTGCAGAGCCTAGAAAAGAAGTTGGAAAATATGCACCAAAGATTATCCAGATGCTGATTGACCCACAGAAGATTGGAGATGTCGTTGGACAGAGAGGAAAGACGATTAACTCCATTATTGAGCAGACTGGTGTAAAGATTGATATTACTGACGATGGTGCAGTCTCTATCTGTGGAACAGACCAGGAGATGATGGACAAGGCCAAAGAGATGGTGCGGATTATTACAACCGAATTTGAAGAAGGACAAGTATTTGTCGGAAAGGTTGTCAGCATCAAAGAGTTTGGTGCATTTTTGGAATTTGCACCAGGAAAAGAAGGTATGGTGCATATCTCCAAGATTGCAAAGGAGAGAATTAATCGCGTAGAAGATGTCCTGACACTGGGGGATACGGTAAAGGTAGTATGCCTTGGGAAAGACAAGATGGGAAGAATTAGCTTCTCTATGAAAGATTGTAAATAGAGTGATGATTATAGTTATATAAGAAGATGGAAGCGCCTTGACAAGCTTTAGGGTTTTGTCAAGGTGCTTTTGTCTTTTTATATAGGTAGCACAGATTGCAATGAAAAGGCAGAGGTAGATTGAATATGAGGACGCTCGCCACGACCTGGCAGATATTCCTTCCAGCCCCCGCTCGCGCTTAATGGACGCCTATAGCGGTACTAAGCTCGCGACTGCGCGTTCCGCTTGCGCTCGCTAAGTGCCGATGGCGCCCAATGGGTCTTGCAGGAACATCTGCCAGGTCATGTCGGGCTGTTTCTTGGCTTCGATACACACGCTTCGGGCGGAACATTTCACCTATATACCACACAACATTACGCGATAGTGTCTTATACTTACCGGTAGTCGTAGTCAGCCAGGGCGGAAGGGGAGTAGGTTCCTGAAAGACCCATTGGGCGCCATCGGCACTTAATGAGCGCAAGCGGAACGCGCAGTCGCGAATTTAGTACCGCTATAGGCGTCCGTTAAGCGAGAGCGGGGTCTGGAAGGAACCTACTCCCCTTCCGCCCTGGCGTCCTATTATATCTCTAAAAAATTAGCCTAAAAAATGATGCGCATAAAACTTTGATGAGGTCATATATTGTGATAGGGAGTGGGACAACATGAGATGTGAGGAATTGATAGGAATTTTTCCAGAGATATTAAGAGATATCGTGATAGAGATGAATGTGGATATTTCACATATCCGCGAGATACGTGTGCGTGCAGACCGGCCTGTGCTTGTGATGGATGGAAAGAGGGAATATATCTCAAAACAGGTACTTCAAGGGATTCAGGTATCACAGATATTGGCCTATCTTGGCAATTATTCACTCTATGCCTATGAGGATGAGATTCGTAGAGGTTTTTTAAGTCTTCCGGGGGGACATCGGGTGGGACTTGCTGGACGGACAGTCTTAGAAGCGGGGAGAATTAAGACGATGACGGAAATATCTTCTCTAAATCTTCGCTTTGCCCATGAGGTAAAAGGGTGTGCGGATGGATTAGAAGACTATCTGTGGGAGAAAGGGAGACTTTGTTCAACTTTGATTGTCTCGGCGCCAGGGGGTGGGAAGACAACGCTTCTTCGGGATTGTATCCGTCAGATATCGGATGGATGGGGGATGCATAGAGGGCTAACAGTTGGTGTTGTAGATGAGCGTTCGGAGATTGCCGGAAGTTTCCATGGTGTGCCGGGAAATGATGTAGGGATTAGAACGGATGTTCTGGATGAGTGCCCAAAGGCGCAGGGAATGATGATGTTGATTCGCTCAATGGCGCCTAAAGTGGTGGCAGTGGATGAGATTGGCGGGAGAGAGGACTTAGAAGCTATCTTGGCTGCGGTACACTGTGGTTGTGTGATGTTGGCAACGGTGCATGGAAATTCCATGGAGGAGCTTCTTAAAAAGCCTGTACTTCGGGAAATTGTGGAGGCTGAGATTTTTGAGCGATATATTATATTAAAGACAGAGGAAGAGAATAAAAGGCTTTTAGAAGTGCTGGATGATAGGGGAGGAGTGCTATGTTCAAGATGCTAGGCATCTTATGTATTGTCAGTGGAAGCAGTGGGCTTGGGTTTTTGTATGCACGGGAATTGGAGCTTCGCTTGATAGAATTAAAACAACTTCAGCAGATGCTTCTACAGCTTCGAGGAGAGATTCGCTATATGCATCAACCGCTGCCGGATGCTTTTTGGCATCTGTCTAGAAAGGCACCGGTTCTTTTTGTGGATTTTTTAACAAAGATGGCACAGGAGCTGCAAAAGAGGGATGGGCAGAGTGCAGAAGAAATCTGGAAAAGAAATCTAAAAAAGTGTCTGCCAGGTCTTCATCTTGACAAACAGGAACAAAAAGATTTGGAAAAACTGGGCAGTATGCTTGGATATCTGGATGTGGATATGCAGTTAAATGCACTGGATTATTATTTGGAACAGTTAAAAGAGTCGTCGCTTCGCGCGACAGAAGTCTCTAAGACGCAGAAAAAGCTGTATCAGTCGATGGGGATTTTAGGAGGGGCGGCTTTGGCGGTCCTGGTATTTTAAGATAAAAGGAATGTGACGGTATGAGTGAAGCGTTGTTGTTTAAGATTGCAGCAGTTGGAATATTGGTCTCTGTGCTTTCTCAGGTGTTAAAACACAGTGGCAGAGAAGAACAGGCATTTTTGACAAGCCTTGCAGGACTTTTGCTGGTGTTGTTCTGGATTTTACCTTATGTGTATCAGCTGTTTGAGACTATGCAAGGGCTGTTTATGCTTTAGGAGGAATAGAAGATGGTTCGAATAGCGATGCTTGGGATTGTGGGGGTGTTGATGGCACTTCAGTTAAAATCCTTAAAATCAGAATATGCGGTCTACTTGTGTCTTGGCATCAGTCTTTTAATCTTTGCCAGTGTAGCAGACAGGCTTCAGGTGATTATTGACGGACTGATGGAGATACAGAATTGTCTGCCTTTGGAAGTGGGATATATACAGACCCTACTGAAGATTATCGGTATTACTTATATTGCAGAGTTTGCCTCTGACCTCTGTAAAGATGCCGGCTATCAGACCGTGGCCGGACAGATTCAGATATTTGGAAAGCTGTCTGTTCTGACCATTAGTATTCCGATTCTAAGCGCGCTCTTGCAGACGATTCAGACATTTCTAGGAGGCTAATCTATGGAAGAAATCGATTATGGCGATATCCAGAGAGTCTTAGACGAGATACTTGGAAATAACATGGATTTTGGACAGATGGTAGAAGCAGGAAGCAAAGGAGAGAATCTTACCTTGCTCTCTAGCCTTGGAAAGTTGTTTTGGGATATTTTTGTCGAGGAACTGTTTAGTCAGAAACAGATGTGGATGCATATTTTGATTCTTGCGATTGCAGCGGCGGTGCTTTTGCATTTTTCCGATGTCTTTCAGAATAAAAGTGTCTCACAGATTAGCTTTTGCATGATTTATATGATACTGTTTTTGATTTTGATTACTTCTTTTCAGAGCAGTCTTGGAATCGCAAAGGAAGTGACACAGAATATGCGGGCATTTATGACCGTGTTGGCGCCGGCGTATATTTTAGCAATGAGTATGACTTCTTATCTGACTTCTGCAAGTGTCTATTATGAATTTATCCTGCTGTTAATCTCAGCTATCCGCTGGTTTATGGAAGCTTTTATCCTGCCTTGTATTGAAATCTATGTTCTTTTAGTATTGGCCAATAACCTCTCCAAAGAATCGCGTCTGACACGTTTTGCAGATTTGACAGAGATGTTGGTGGGATGGAGCTTAAAGGCAGCAATGGCGCTTGTGATGGGCTTTCATATGATACAGGGAATTATTACACCCGCTGCGGATTCTTTTCGCGCGACAGCCATCAGTAAAGGATTAGATATGGTGCCTGGTGTGGGGGATATTAGTGGCTCTGTGACCGATATGGTGATTGGCTCGGCGATGTTGATTAAAAATGGAATCGGGGCGGCTGCGCTTGTGGCGCTTATCTTTGTCTGTGCGATTCCTCTTGTCAAGCTTTTAGTGATTATGCTTGCCTACTATCTGCTTGCGGCGATTTTGCAGCCGGTGTCAGATGAGCGGATTACGGGATGCCTTGCCGGGATGGGAACAGGAGTTAAGCTTTTGTTTCAGGCGGTATTTGCGGTTCTGGTGCTTTTTTTGCTGACGATTGCCTTGACAGCAGCGATGACCGGATAAGGGGAGGAATGGGATGCAGGAAGTATTAAATATGGTAAAATATGTGGCAGTCTTTTATCTTATGGAACAGATGGTGTTAAATCTGTTGCCGGGAAAGACCTATGAGCGGTATGTACGGTTCTATCTGGGACTGCTTTTGGTACTTCTGCTGTTAAGACCCATTTTCCATATCTTTGATTTGACCGAACAGCTAAATGAAGAACATCTGATGTATGACCTTTGGGAGGAAGTGGAGGAGCTTCGATGAAAGAGAAATGGGAGGAATGGAAGCAAAGATATTGGCCTCCAAAGAAGGACCAGCTGCTGATTCTGGTCTTGATAGGGCTTTTATTAGCGGTGATTGTATTTCCGGTGGAACAAGGGGAGAGAAAAGAACAAGAGGCAGAAGAAGTAGCAGTAAGTACAGAAGTGCAAGAAGGAGCAAAAGAGACGTATGAGGAGCGAATGGAGCGAAAGTTAGAGCGCCTGCTTGGAAGTGTAGAGGGAGTCGGTGAAGTGCGGGTGATGCTAACGTTTGTAGGAAGCGGCGAAAAGCAGGTGGAAAAAGACAGAAATACAGCTGACGAGGGACAAAGTGAGGAGACCATCTATGAGGAACACGAAGGCAATGAAAGGATGCCTTATGTAACCTCAGAGACAAATCCAAGAGTGGAGGGAATACTGGTGATTGCACAAGGCGGAGGAGACAGTCAAGTAAGAAAAGAGATTCTAGAGGCCGCACAGGCATTATTTGGGATTGAAGCACATAAAATTAAAATAATGAAAATGGAGGGAACACAGTGAAACAGTTAAAGCAGTTAAAGAAACCAATATTTAAGAAGAACCAGATGATTATCACAGCACTTGCGGCGATGATAGCAGTCGCCGGGTATCTGAATTATTCGGGAACCAAGCTGGATGAATCTCTGTTAAGTGCAAACAGTTCTGCGATTGAAGATGTGGAGGATGCAAGTCTTGCAGAAGATATTTCGGCAGAGGACCTCTATGCAGAGACTGGAGAGGATGAATACGCAGACATTGAAAGTCTAGACGCAGATGCAGACGTGGCGGATGCGGATATGGCAGATGTGGATACGGCAGAAGAAAAGGTAGGGGAGACCGTACTTGCAAGCAGTCCGGTAGGAGTGGGGCTTGTGTCGGAAGCAAAGGTAAGCAGGGAGCAGACGCGCTCTAGAAACAAAGAGATATTGATGGAGCTGATTAACAGTACAAATATTACAGATGAGCAAAAGCAGGGTGCGATTGATGAAATGGTGCAGATGACAGACGTAGCGGAGAAGGAGCTGGCGGCTGAGACGCTTTTGGTGGCGCAGGGCTTTAGTGAAGTGGTGGTTAGTATCCATGACGCAGGAGCAGATGTGGTAGTCAGCAGTACACAAGTCAGCGATTCCCAGAGAGCGCAAATTGAGGATATTGTAAAGCGCAAGACAGGGATTGAAGCGGCGAACATAACAATTACACCGGTGACAGCGGAATAAAGAAGGAGGAGCCTTTGTGGGCTCCTTCTTTGTTATATCAGGACGCCAGGGTGGGAGGGGAGTAGGTTTCCAAAAGACCCCGCTCTCGCTTAATGAACGCCTATAGCGGTACTAAGCTCGCGACTGCGCGTTCCGCTTGCGCTCGCTAAGTGCCGATGGCGTCCAATGGGTCTTTGGGGAACCTACTCCCCTCCCACCCTGACTGACTGTGGCCAGCCATAGGATTCGAGTTTGGGCTTGTAAAAGTGGGAAGTGAGTTGTATAATGATAAAATGTAAGTGAGAATTATTATCAGTTACGAGATAGAGAGCAGAAAATGGAGGCTTGAGATGACGTTATACGAAGGAGAAAAAGGAAGTACCCTTTTGGTGCTTCGAATGGCTCTGCCAGTGCAGACAGAGAGAAGGCTTGAGGTGCTTGGAATGCTTGAGGGGACTCGGATTGTAGTGGTGAACCGAAAGAAAAGGGGCGCTATGATTGTGAAGATTCGAGGGACAAGATTTGCAATGGGACAGAGTATTACAAGACATATTGAGGTGAAAGAAGTATGAATACAAAAGAGTTGACGATTGGATTTGTGGGGAATCCAAATTGTGGGAAGACGACGCTCTTTAATGCATATACAGGAGCCAATTTAAAGGTGGCAAACTGGCCGGGAGTGACGGTGGAGAAGAAAGAGGGAGCGATGCGGCTGCATGATGAGACGTATCGGCTGGTAGATTTGCCAGGAACTTACAGTCTGACTTCTTATACCATGGAGGAGATGGTTACTAGACAGTATATTTTAAGTGATGATGTGGATGTGATTGTGGATGTAGCAGATGCTTCGGCGTTAGAGCGAAATCTCTATCTGACCTTGCAGCTTATGGAGCTTGGAAAGCCTGTTGTACTGGCTCTTAATATGATGGATATTGTACAGGAGCGGGGGATGGAGATTGACCTTCATCGTCTGCCGGAGATGCTTGGGATTCCCTGTGTGCCTGTGTCGGCCAGAAAGAAGACGGGGCTTGAGATTTTGATACATACGGTGGCGCATCATCAGGATAAGGCACAGGGAGAGAAGATTATTCATCATCATGATTTGGAGAAAAGCCAGCACGAAGGAGTGGAGGAGCATCATAAGCGCTATGCGATGGTGTATTCGGATGAGATTGAGGATAAGATTGATGAGATTGGAGAACGGCTTTTAAAAAAATATCCTGAAGAGACAAACGAGAATCTTCGGTGGTATGCAATTAAGATATTGGAAAATGATCAGGAGATAAAAGAGAGATTTTCACTGGATTTTTCAGATATCTTAGATAAAGATTATGAGAAAGAGATTATCAACCAGAAGTTTGGATTTATTGAAGAAGTGATTGCAGAATGTGTGGCAAATCGTACGAAAAAGGTAGAGTCTACGGACCGGACAGACAGGATTTTAACGCATCCAGTGTTGGGACTTCCGATTTTTCTTCTGATTATGGCTTGTGTGTTCTTTTTAACCTTTACAGTTGGAGACTGGCTAAAGGGCTACTTTGAAGTGGCACTTGAATGGGTGACAGAGACAACGACGCAGGGACTTTTTGCGATGGGTGTAGGAGAGATGTTGATTTCTCTGATTACGGATGGAATCTTAGCAGGTGTTGGTGGGATTCTGACCTTTTTGCCCAATATTTTTATCTTGTTTTTGGCGCTTGCCTTCTTGGAGGACAGCGGATATATGGCGCGGGTTGCCTATGTGATGGATGGGATTATGGGGCGGATTGGACTCTCAGGCAGGGCATTTCTGCCGATGCTTCTTGGCTTTGGCTGTACGGTTCCTGCGGTGATGGCATCGAGAGTGCTGGAAAATAGAAGAGACCGGATGAAGACGATTTTAATTACGCCTTTTATGTCTTGTAGCGCAAGACTTCCTATCTATGTGTTGTTCTCGGAGTTGTTTTTTGGGGATAAGGCGATGATAGCAGCATTTTCCATGTATGTACTAGGACTTGTGTTAGCGATATTGGCGGCTTTTGTGCTTCGAATTTTGGATAAAAGCGAAGAGGGAGATATGCTTTTGATTGAGCTTCCAGAGTATAAGACGCCAAATGCCCATACCATTCGCATCTATGTATGGGAAAAAGTAAAGGATTATCTGTCGAAGGCAGGAACGACGATTTTTGTGGCTTCGATTGTGATGTGGCTAATTATGAACTTGGGTTTACATGGATTTACGACGGATATGAATCAGAGCTTTGGAGCGATAATTGGAAAGGTACTGGTACCTGTATTTGCCCCGATTGGGCTTGGATACTGGCAGATTGTGCTGGCACTGATTTCGGGAATTGCGGCTAAAGAAGTGGTAGTCTCTAGCTGTTCTGTCTTATTTGGTATTGGAAATGTGACAACACAGGCAGGAATGGCAAATCTGTCAGAGCTTCTAGGACAGATGGGATTTGGCCCGCTAAATGCCTATGCGCTGATGGTGTTCTGTCTGCTCTATGTGCCTTGTATGGCAGCCGTGGCAACGATTAAAAAAGAGACAGAAAGCTGGCGCCTAACGGGCATAATGGCGGTCTTTCAGTTAGTGATAGCATGGATTATGGCGTTTCTTATCTTCCAGATAGGAAGCCTTATGAGGTGAAAAATATGATAAATCTGATATTGATTGGACTCTTGGGCGCATATTGCGCCTGGGTAGTCTATCGAAAATATATGGATAGAAAAAATGGCAAAGGATGTTGTGGTTGCGGGAGTGATTGCACAGCCTGTAAAGGAAGAAAGAAAAACAAATAATTGCGGAATAATCGAAGGGGGGAATGGAATAGATTTAAAAGAAAGGTGTGGGACGAAGAGAGGGCCAGTATGGTGTTTCTAGAAGTGAACCGTTTGATTCTTTTGGCAATTTTCCTGGTGTATGCGGTAGGATGTCTGATACTTTGTCAGCGGATGTTTGGACTGTGTAGTTCAGGTTGTGGGATGGGCGCTTTTGTATGGAGGATTTTATTTTGCGGAATTGCGGCACTTATCCTGATGGTGCTTACGGTATATCTCTGGTTTGGAGTAGTGCTGTTTTTAATGATAGTGACAAGGCAGCTTTGCAGGCGCTATCATTCAGATATGATGCGAATATTGGTGACAACCGCGATGACCATTTTGATGATTTTAGTCGCAGTGGCAGGACTACAGATGATGCTTTGCACAGAGGATGACGAAGACGATGATGATTCGGATGCACGAGGTATTGTAATACAGGCGATGCTGCCATTAGAAGACAGATATTAGTTGCATAATATAGAGTATTTCGCTATGATAATAAAAAAGCATAGAGGACAAGAGAGGAGAATGTAATAGTATGGAAGAAAAGAAACGATTAGAAAAGGTACTTGCCTTTATCAAAGAACGGGGATGGACGTATAAGGAATGTGAAGAAGATGGTTGTGGAAGTATTGATTTTGAATATCGGGGCGTGTCCTACCATATCTGGGAGTTTTATGATAAGGAGTGGGGCGTAGAGACCAATGTGCGGCATGGAGGCGCTATGGAAGAGTTGACAGGAGACTATGAGAGTGAACTTTTGACGATTATGGAGGATTGGAGATAGCGAAGATAGAAGTGAAAATTTTGTTTGCATTTATAAAAAATGTGTGATAGAATGTCAAGGTATGGAGACGTATCGAAGTGGTCATAACGAGCTTGACTCGAAATCAAGTTGTCGGGCAACCGGCACGTGGGTTCGAATCCCACCGTCTCCGCTATCTGATTAGGCCCGAAAAACATGAAAACATTCATGTTTTTCGGTTTTTTTATTTATAACTGTTGAAAAATCTGGAAATATGGAAAAAGTTGTTATTAGAGTGAAAGCTAATCCCCGAAAGACGCGAATCTTCTCACGTTTTCCGGGGATTTTGTATGGATTGAAAAGATAGTGTTTAAAGGGAAAGCTCATATTTTTCCACATCGAAATATCCATTTCCGTCTGCCTCAAAGAAGATACCATCTGCTTCTTGCGGCGTATAGACAGTAGAAGACATCACCTGTTCTCCGTTGTTGATAAAGACTTCTATAGAGAAGCGGTCCATCAGGATACGAAGGCTTATCTTTCCTTTTTGGTCTCTTACAGGTGCTTCTCGTTTGGTGATAATATTATAGCGAAAACCGGAATATGTGCGGTCAAAGCATACAGTGCCTAGCTGTGCATCATAGGTAATAGAAGTATGATAGTCTTCGTTGGCAGCAAGGCGAATGGTAAAGCGCTTTAGCGTGTGTTCTTCTGCAGGATAGATATTGACTGTCATATCTAAGACACGGCCAGAGACTTTTGGCAGTGCAGTTGCTTGCTGCTTACATGCAATATTTTGATGTATCACAGGGTCTTTTCGGTAAGCTAAAAGTTCTCGTACAGGATTTTGCAAAAGCTTTCCATTCACAAAAGTAAGCTCTCTTGCTATCGTAAGCATCCCGTTCCATTTAGCACTATTTGGGCATAGATGACTGGTCTCCCAGGACTGCATCCAGGCAATCAAGATTCTTCGCCCGTCTGGTGTCTTTAGGGTCTGAGGTGCGTAAAAATCCAGACCATAGTCAAGTGCCTCTACACGCTCTCTTGTGAACTGGTGTTCACTCTTGTTGTACTTGCCAATCAGACAGATAACGTCATTTCCATTGTGGAACTTGAGATCTTCTGCAAGCATCTCCTGCGGTGATACTATCAGAAGTGCTTTTTCCCCTAACTCAAAAAAATCAGGACATTCCCACATCTTTCCGTATTCGTTGCGGCAGTAATCAAGAATCGTTACATAGCTCCAGGAGAATCCGTCTTTGCTGGAAAAGAGTGCTGCTGCGCCACTTTCGTCTGCTACCCGAATACCAGCGACTGCAAAAAAGCTGGCTTCTTCTTCATCCCACCAGATTTTGGGGTCACGGAAATCCTTTGCAAAGCAGGGCTCTGGAATATCGTCTGCGGTGATAACTGGATTTTTTTCATATTTCTGGTAATTGGTTCCATCACCGATGGCAATGCATTGGGTCTGATGGCACTCTGGAGTATTGTCTTTGCCGCGCACACCCGTGTACATCAAAAGCTGTCGTCCGTCAGGCAACTCGATGGCACTTCCTGAAAAGACGCCCTGTATATCATAGTCACTGTCTGGAGCCAGAGCAGCGGGAAGGCGTTCCCATTTGATAAAATCCTTGCTTTTTAGATGGCCCCAGTGGGTTGGCCCCCAGTGAATATCATAGGGATAATACTGATAAAAAAGATGGTATTCACCTTTGTATATTGAAAATCCATTTGGGTCGTTTAACCAGCCAATGGTAGGGGTTACATGGAAGACTGGACGCTCTTGTGGCAAGACTTGGGCTCCATGTTCTTCTTCAAAAATCCTTGCTTTGACTAATGCTGTCTGTTTCATTACTTTCTAACCTCGTCTCTATTCCGTTTGCAAGCTGTATAGATTTCCTGAAGTTAAAAATACACAATGGGAAGGCATTAGCCTCCCATTGTGGTATCACCGGGACGCAGTACAGCTTGCAGTTCTATTTTTTTATTTTGAAATGATTTTCCATGAATCAAATCGACAATTAAATGCACTGCTTCTTTTGCGAGCCGTTCGATAGGTTGTACGACTGCCGTAATCTGTGGATAGGTCAGCGCAATGTTGTTAGTTCCATCATAGGTGATAAGTTTTAGGTCTTCTGGTACGCGTTTTCGGTGTTGAAGTGCAGATTGTAAGACTGCCATAACCATAAGGTCGGTGGCAAAGACTCCATCAATATCGGGATAGTCTTCTAGCAGTCTGGCTGCTATATTCTGGTAGTAGCTAATATCTACGGTAGGCCATTTTATATGGATAGAACGACAGAGAATCCCATGTTTTCTCATCGTCTCTTCAAATACCTCGTGTCGTACATTGGCTGGCGTTGAGACTTCCTTCTCTTCCTTGATGCCGACAAATTGAACGACATTTTGGCAACCAGAGCGAAGCAGTTCCTCTGCGGCCATCTGGCCACCCATCTTATGATTGACACAGACACAAGGGATATTTTCTCCAAGGTCCCGGTCAAGTGCTACAATCGGCAGATGAATATTTTTGTATTGTAAAATATCGAGGACCGTGTGTGCACCAAAGATAATGCCATCTACCCGCCGCTGCTTTAGCATCTCAAGATAGCGCTGCTCATAGTTTTGTTCATAGTATGTATTGCATATCATAGTTTGATAACCTTTTTCACACAGAACCATCTCCGCAGCGTTGACAAACTGTGCAAAGAATGGATGTGCTACTTCTGGCACAATCACAGCTATAATTCCGCTTTTATGAAAAAACAGATTTCTTGCCATCTCATTTGGCGTATAATTTAACTTCTCAATCGAAGCCTGTACCCTTTGCCTGGTCTCCTCTTTTACATAACCCTTTCCGCTTAATACACGGGATACGGTCCCTACACCAACCTGTGCATGTTTTGCAACATCCTGAATCGTAGCCATACCTTAATTCTCCATTTCTCTTACCGAATTAAGTTTACTTTCTTTTTTGGCACTTGTCAATTATCCTTTGATACCAGAAGATGCGATTCCTTCAATATAGTATTTCTGCATAAAGATAAACATAATCAGCATTGGAACCGCTGATACTACCAGGGCTGCCATAATCGCGCTGTAATGGATAGGCTGTGTTCCAAAGAATACCTGAATCGCCAGCTGAATGGTACGTTTGCTCTCGCCGGTCATTACAAGGAACGGCCACATAAAGTCATTCCAGTGTGCAACAAAATCCAGAATAAATACCGTTGCATAGACCGTCTTAGAGATTGGCATTACGACGGTAAAAAAGGTTCTTACAGGACTTGCACCGTCTATCGATGCAGCTTCTATCAGCTCGTCCGGGATATCGCAGAAGAACTGCCGGAACATATAGATAGAAAAACATTTGGCAACGAAAGGAATCACCAGTGCAGGAAGTTTATTGACCCATCCAAGCTGTGACATCTCAATATAGAGAGGCAGCATAATGGCTTCCATTGGCATAACCATCAAGGCAACGACAAAGTTTAACATCAGACCTTTTCCTTTAAAGTCAAACTTGGCAAGCGCATATCCGCAGATGGAATTAAGAAGCAGGTCTAATACCAGAATCAACGCGATATAGACAAAGGTATTTTTAAATACCTGTAGCATATCAAGGCGCGAGAACACTTCTTTGAAATTGTCAAGAGATGCCTGTACAGGGATAAAAGTGGAAATGGAATTCATGTTGGCAAAAATCTGTGCCTCCGGTTTTAACGATGCGGAAATCATCCAGATTAAAGGTGAGACAAAGATAATGCCAATGATAATATTTCCTGCATAGAATAAAAATTTTGTCAGGAAATTTGAAGTTTTCATAGATTTTTTCATGATTGGTCTCCTTCCCTCCTAGTTGGTCTCCGCAATCAGCTTCTTCATCGACAGTGACATTACAACCACAATCACAAAGAAGACTGCTGCTACTGCACAGGCATATCCAAAGTTTCCTTGCTGGAAGCCCTGGGTATAGATATAGTACACAAGCGTCTTGGTGCTGTTCTTAGGTCCACCCTGTGTCATAACATAAGGCTGTGTAAACAGCTTCATAGCCTGAATCATAGTAATCATTACTACATATTTAATGGTGCCTTTTAATCCAGGCAGAGTGATATATAAAAACTGCTGTACTTTGTTTGCACCGTCCACAGAGGCTGCCTCATACTGGTCTCTTGGGATTCCCTGTAAGCCAGCGAGGAAAATCATCATCTGATAACCAGCACCTTGCCATCCAGACATAAAGATAATCGAATTCATGGCTGTCTTGGCGTTGCTTAAGAAGTTAATTGGTTCTAGTCCAAGACTGGTTAAAAAAGAGTTGATAAGACCAGTATTGGGGTTGGAATTATATAAAACAGTCCACAGGATAGAGATAACAACCATAGAGGTCAGCTGTGGGCTGAAATACATGGTACGAAAGATAGCCACTCCCCGGAATTTGGAGGAGACTAGCATCGCAAGTGCAAGTGCTAACACACATTGAAATGGTACCACAAGTACAGTGAAATATACCGTATTTTTAAGTGCAAGCCAGAAATTTTCATCTGATAAAAGTTTCTGGTAGTTCTGTAATCCGACAAAGAGAATGTTGTCTGGTCTTACAATCTGATACTGGAACAAAGAATAACGGACCGTATATAAGATTGGAACAACCAAAAATGCAAATAGTAAGAACATCGCTGGTATGGTAAATATATATGCAGCTACACGTTCATTTCTTTTTCTGCCTGATAGTTTGGATGGATTGGACATATCTTTCCCCCTCTTTCTATTGATTCAAAAGGCTGCACCGTTGGGTATCAGATGCAGCCCTTTGTTAGACAATTTAGTGTCTAGTTGGCATAGTACATATCGTAGTCTTCCTGGAAAGCTGCTACGACACCATCAAGTTCTGATTGGATATATGCAGTGTCCACAGAGTGAGAGGAAGCTGCCTCTGAGAAGATATTGGTCATCGCTTCTGCATATTTGGTAGAGAATACGGAATAGGAAGGAGTTCTTGGACGAGGAACCGCGGTGTTCTGAAGCTGCTCTACGAACATTGCACGAGGACCAGACTGGTATTCTGCCATGGCTTCTTCCTGATAAGAGGAATTACGGGTTGCTGGTTTTGCAATTGCAGCTGCATAAGTAGCTGTATTTTCTGTGTTGGTCAGCCATTTCAGGAATTCGCCTGCTGCATCGACATTCTGACAATCTTTGCTGACTGCTGCTGACCAGTCTCCGCAAGGAGATACTGCTTTTTTGGTAGTGTCAGATACTGGATAGTAGGTAACACCCCAGTCAAACTCTGCGCTTCCCTCTAAGATAGAGACATCCCAGGAGCCGCCTAACATGGTTGCGCAGGCACCATTTAAGAACTCATCCTGAATCGGGTCAATGTTTGCATAGCCATTAGCAATCATGTTTGCCAGATATTCTGCGGTCTCAACGGATTCTTTACTGTTGATATAACCTTCTGCCACAGCACCGTCATCGCTGATAAAATCCTTGCCATTAGAGATAAACATTGGCTCTAATGCATAAGAAAGACCCTCGCCGTGGTCCATAATAATATGGGTTCCTACGTAGCTGTCTGTAGTACATTTCTGTGCAATCTCTGCTAACTCAGACCAGGTCAGTGGATTGTCTATGGTACGGGAATCAATATCTGCCACATCAACGCCACAGTCTGTCAGATAATTTTTGTTGTAGTACAGTGCAACGGAAGATTCTGTAGAGGAGATGGCATATAACTCTCCATTATATGTACACTGTGCAACGGTAGAATCCACAAAGTCAGACAGGTCTTCTTCACTGAAATAATCAGATATTGGAACAATAATATTGTTCGCTGCATAGTAGGAGACGGTCGGGCCATCTACATAGAAGATATCAGGAAGGTCGTTAGAGGTAACCGCAGTGGTAATCTTATTCTCATATGCATAGGAATCTGAACGGTCAATCGCTTCGCGGCTTACCTGAATCTCAGGATGCTCCTCATTCCACTGAGCAAGCTTCTCTGTCCACCATGCCTCCACAGCTTCTTTGTCTGTAGGACTCCAGATGGTCAGATTTACAGCACCATCAGAAGATGCGGTTTCATTAGAAGCTTCTCCGGTAGCATTTGCTTCGTCGGTGCTTCCACCGCCTGAGCCTCCACAAGCTGTCAGAGACAATGCCATAGCAGCTACCAACAACATACTTGAAACTTTTTTCATTTTCATATTGTTTCCTCCTTTTTTTTATGGAACCCATTCCATGAAGGGGCTTTAGTTACCACAGGAGATAACCTGTGGTGATATCCTTGCACTCTATATGGAACCCGTTCCATTTTTGTAATCACATAGTAGCACTTTGTTTGGAAAATGTCTATAGTTTTCTTTGTTTTTATATTAAAAATGTGAATATATACAAAAATAAAGTATAAAAATTGTGCATATTTTATAATAATATAGGAGCATAAGAGGAAAAATAGTATAAACACTATTGCGGAACCTGTTCCATAATGATATGATAGGACAAAAGATAGAAGGAGGAAAAAATAACGATGAAAGTACTACAAGAAGGCCCGCTTGCCAATTTTCTCAATCGGTTTATGGATTTGATTTTATTAAATGTATGGTGGTTCCTATGTAGCCTGCCAATCTTTACCATAGGTGCTTCGACTTGTGCGCTGTATGAAGTTACTATATCTTATGCACTCTATCAAAGCCCACCAGTGACTAGCACCTTTTTTGAAGCCTTTAGAAAACATCTGAAAAAGGCAACTGCATTGTCTTTGATTTTTTTAGGGGCAGGTCTGTTTTTGCTTGTGGATTTATGGTGTGCGCTGATGTGGAATGTTCCAATAAAGTTTTTGGTATTGGTGGTGATTTTAGCAGCCGCTTATTTTTATCTGGCTGTGTTAAGCCATATCTTTCCGGTGCTTACTTACTTTGACACCGGAGTAAAAGAGAGTATTAAGAAAGCTTTTCTTCTGTCGATGAGCAATGGGATATTTACCATCTTTATTATGGTATTGAATCTGCTTCCGGTTCTCTTGATAATATTGTTTCCGACCTACTTTGGACAGATTCTTTTTTTCTATGTAGTGTTTGGATTTAGTACGATTGCATATTTTTGTTCCCTTCATATGGTTCGCTTATTTGACCCACAGCGTACAAAGGAGGCAGAAGAGATAGAGGAAGAGCAACGCAGACTTCGGCAGGAATAGCTGTAAGTTTTTCTGGATTTTTGTCAATTTCTAAATGTTTTCTTGTAAAAACTGCCGATGTTCTGTATAATAAGTTGTGTATCGCGTAAGAGAAGCATGGTTATGCTGCTATACGAGGTACGATTATAAAACTAAGGGAGAACAAGAACATGAACGAAAACAAAGAATTCAAACCGTATATTCCGGCGGAGAAGATTACACCGGAATTTACAGTGACATCCATTATTATGGGAATTATCCTGGCGGTCGTCTTTGGTGCAGCAAATGCGTATCTAGGACTGCGTGTAGGTATGACGGTGTCCGCTTCGATTCCGGCTGCCGTGATTTCCATGGGTGTGATTCGTATACTTTTAAGAAAGAATTCGATTTTAGAGAGCAATATGGTGCAGACCATAGGTTCGGCAGGAGAGTCTCTGGCAGCCGGTGCTATCTTTACCATGCCGGCATTATTTTTATGGGCAAAAGAAGGACTGTGTGATATGCCCGGGCTTGTGGAGATTACACTGATTGCATTGTGCGGAGGTATGCTAGGAGTATTATTTATGATACCTCTTAGAAATGCACTGATTGTCAAAGAACATGCAACGCTTCTCTATCCTGAAGGAAGAGCCTGCGCAGATGTGCTTCTGGCTGGAGAAGAAGGAGGCGCCAATGCTTCTACGGTGTTTACTGGTATGGGGCTTGCAGCTATCTTTAAGCTTTTGGTAGATGGTATCAAGGTGATTCCAGCAGATGTGGCAGCAGAGTTTCGCTCCTTTAAAGGAGAGCTTGGTATGGAAGTATATCCGGCACTTCTCGGTGTGGGATATATTGTAGGGCCTAAAGTTGCTTCTTATATGTTTGCAGGCTCTGTTGTAGGATGGATGGTGCTGATTCCGCTTATCTGTCTCTTTGGCGCGGATACCTGGATGTATCCTGCAGATGTCGGTGTTACGATTGGACAGCTCTATGCAGAGGGCGGTGCGTCGAATATCTGGGGTTCTTATGTGCGCTATATCGGTGCTGGTGCGATTGCAACTGGTGGTATTATTTCTCTTATCAAATCGCTTCCTTTAATTCTGACGACATTTCGCGATTCTATGAAGAGCATGAAAGGCAGCAGAAGTACCAGCAATGCAAGAACAGAGCAGGATTTACCACTGAATATTGTGCTAATTGGTATCGCAATTATGATTTTGGCTATCTGGTTGGTACCGGCAATTCCGGTGAATCTGCTTGGCGCTGTGATTATTGTAATCTTTGGATTTTTCTTTGCAACCGTATCTTCGCGTATGGTAGGTCTGATTGGAAGCTCCAACAACCCGGTCTCTGGTATGGCGATTGCAACACTTT
The DNA here is from genome assembly GCA_910575445.1 of Lachnospiraceae bacterium. GTDB lineage: Bacteria > Bacillota > Clostridia > Lachnospirales > Lachnospiraceae > Hominiventricola. Next base: position 319,772 of record CAJTFW010000001.1, read on the forward strand.
TGATTGCAACCTTTGCGATTAAGGCTTCTGGTGACAGTGGAATCACAGGTATGATGGGTGCGATTGCGATTGGTTCGGTTATCTGTATTATCGCTGCGATTGCCGGTGATACTTCACAGGATTTAAAGACTGGTTTCTTGCTTGGCGCGACACCAAAGAAGCAGCAGATTGGTGAGCTGATTGGTGTTGTAGCATCAGGTCTTGCCATTGGAGGTGTATTGTATCTTCTGAATAATGCATATGGCTATGGCGGTGCAGAAGTGCCAGCTCCGCAGGCAACGCTGATGAAGATGATTGTAGAAGGTATTATGGGTGGAAATCTCCCATGGACCCTGGTATTTTGTGGAGTCTTTTTGGCACTTGCGCTGGAGCTTCTAAGAATTCCGGTAATGCCTTTTGCACTTGGTCTGTATCTGCCGATTTATCTAAATGCGACGATTATGATTGGCGGTGCGGTTCGTATGTGGATGGACGGACGTAAAGATGTGGATGAGAAGGTAAAAGAAAGTCAGTCTACGGATGGTACGCTGTACTGTGCTGGTATGATTGCCGGAGAAGGTCTGGTGGGTATTGCGCTGGCGATTCTAACAGTGGTGGGAGTCAGTATGGATTTGTCTGACAAGATTAGCCTTGGAAATATCGGCGGCGTAGTGCTGATGGTAGTGATGATTCTAAGTCTTTTGAAATTCTCACTGTGGAAGAAACAGAAGTGATGAAGAAAAAGCAGAAGAATTATCTGGATTTGATACCTAAGCGGGCTGCGGAGATTACTTACGAAGAAGGGGAAGACGGACTGCTTGTGCTTTTGGTGGAAAATACAGGGATGTTTAACCGGATAGCGCAAAAGCTGTTTGGGAGGCCGAAGTATACGAAAATTCATATGGATAAGTATGGGAGTTTTCTGTGGCCGCTGATAGATGGGAAGCGGACAGTGATGGAGTTAGCAAGACTTCAGAAGGAGGCTTTTGGGGAGGAGGTTGAACCGCTGTATCCGCGGATTGTAAAATATATTCAGATTGTGGAGAGTTATCACTTTATTCGGTTTGAGTAGATGATATAGGAGGCTTCTGGTCTTGACGGTTCAAGACTGGGGGCTTTCTTTTTGGGGTATAATTAGGACGCTAGGACGGGAGGGCAGTAGGTTCCTTCCAGGTCGTGGCGAGCGTCCTTTGTATTACCAATGAGGGTTGCCTCAAAAAGCAAGATAGTGGTAAAATCAGAAAAGAGGAGGCAACCAAAAGATGAAAAGAAGACAAAAAATATTAGGAATTGGGCTTTGTTTGGTATTTTTAATTGGAGGAATCTCTTATATAAAATATCAGGAAGAACAAAAATCTTGTACAAAGCAGCTTTTTGCAATGGATACGTTTATGAGTTTTACCGCATATGGAAAGAACTGTGAGAAGGCGGTAGATGCAGCGATAGATGAGGTGGAAAGGTTAGATGCACTTTTATCAACAGGGAAAGAGACAAGTGAGGTGTCCAGAATAAATGCAGCTGGTGGCGGGGAGGTATCAGAGGATACAGCAGTGATTCTTCAGGAAGCGATGGAGGTCTATCAGAGAACAGAGGGACTTTTTGATGTGAGCATCTATCCTTTGATGGAGCTTTGGGGTTTTCCATCGCAGGAATATCATGTGCCGACAAGGGAAGAACTTTTGGAGGTGCTTTCTCTGGTGGATGCTTCTAAGATAGCGTTTGATGGAACGTATATAAAACTTTTAGAGGGACAGAGGATTGATTTTGGAGGGATTGCAAAGGGATATACGTCGGCTAGGGTTATGGATATTTTTCAGGAGTATGGGATTCACTCCGGGATGGTGACATTAGGGGGGAATGTGCAGGTGTTAAATAAAAAACTGGATGGATCGAAATGGCAGGTGGCGATAAGGGACCCAGAGCATGAAGGGAAGATATTAGGAGTATTAGGAGTGGAGAATCAAGCGGTGATTACGTCAGGGGGGTATGAGCGCTATTTTGAGGAGGATGGAGAGACTTATATTCATATTTTAAATCCACGTACAGGGTATCCGGCAGACAAGGACTTGATATCAGTGACTGTGATATCAGAAGATGGGATGTTAGCGGATGCATTGTCTACTTCTCTGTATCTGATGGGGAGAGAAGAAGCGGTGTCGTATTGGGAGAGATATGGGGAGGAATTTGAGATGATATTGGTGACAGAGAAAGGGGAAATCCTGGTTACAGAAGGGATTTGCGAGGAGTTTGAGACAGAGGAAGAATATTTGGTGATTGATTAAGGAAAGGAACAGTTAGTAACAAGAATTCTGCAAAACTGGAGGAAATACAGTTTGACCGGACGGATTACTGGTATGGGCATTTCCTCCTGTTTGCTTTTTTTATTAGTCGGATAGTTGTTGGATGTTGGTGATATCGGAGTCTATCATCATTGAATAGTTGGTGTAATAGACGACAAATCCTGGTTTGGCTTTGTTGGGTTTTTTGACTTGTTTTTTTTCGACGTAGTCAATCTCTACTTTGGAGGAAGAACGATTGGCTGAGTAGTATGCAGCGAGCCTGGCAGCTTCCTCAAACGTGCGGTCAGGGAGTTCGTCGCCGCGGCTTTGGACGATAACGTGGGAGCCAGGGGCGCCTTTGGCGTGGAACCACCAGTCGTTTCCTTTGGCAAACTGGAAAGTTAGTTCGTCATTTTGTAAGTTGTTCTTGCCAACGTACATATGATAGCCGTCAGAAGAGACATAGTGGAAAGGCTTAGAGGTAATCTTGGGGCGCTTGTTGCCTGGAGCACGTTTCCTGATATAGCCTGATTCCATCAGTTCTTCTTTAATCTGTACAAGGTCTTCTTCTTGCAGGGCGATATCAAGTGCTGTCTGAACAGAGCGAAGATGGGCAATCTCTGCACCAGTCTCTTCTAAAAGTTTGGTGACGGCTTCACAGGTTCTTTTGAGTTTGCCGTATTTGTCAAAATATTTTTTGGCGTTTTCCTGTATGGGGATTAAGGGGTCTAGGGGAATGGTAATGGTTTCTCCTGTGTAGTAGTTAAGGGCTTCAAAGCTTTTGCTGCCAGGCTCTACGTTGTAGCCGTAGGTGTTGATTAGCTCGCCATAGATACGATATTTTTCACGCTTTTCAGTGTCTTTTAACTGTTTGGCCTGAAGGTCGTATTTTTTGACATTGCGCTCTAGGGCGGTCTGTACGATTCTTCTAAGGTCGGTCGACTTTTGGCGGATACGCGTCAGGGTGTTTTTCTCTGCGTAGTAGCGCTCTAAAAGCTTAGAGACAGAGGGAAATATTTCTCTGCGACAGTGTGTATAAAGAGACAGCGGCAGACAGGAAAATTCGATGGGAGCATTGCCATCGTAGTAGATGGCTGGCTCATACTGGGCTGTCTTTATGGGCTCTAGGTAGCGCACAAAGTTTCGATAGAGATGGGTGAGTTCTTCTTCAGAGTAAGAGTTGGCTGCTCTATCAGAATCAAGGGAAGCTTTGGCACAGATTTCTTCGGAGGCAACAGGGCTTAGGCCCGTTAAAGAGGTGTAGAGTGCCTTGGAGAGTTTGGCTGCTTTACTGCCTATAAGGGCTATAAAGGAGGACTCATCAATTAGCAGGGGATTGGCTTTTTCCTGGGTATCCGGGATAAAATAGTCTCGTCCGGGAAGGACTTCTCTTACAGAGCTTATCTGTGCAGAGACATGCTTGATGCTGTCGATAATCTGGTCGGTGTCTGTGCAGAAGATAATATTGCTGTGCTTTCCCATAATTTCTACAATTAAATATTTGCGGCAAAGGTCGCCCATCTCATTGAGATGTTCAATCTCAAAGCGCAGAATTCGTTCCAAAGAAGGCTGTGTGATAGAGAGGATTCGACCGCCGTTTATATGTTTGCGAAGTAGCATACAGAAGTTAGGGGCAGTCATAGGACTGGGTTTGTTGGCCTCTGTTAGATAGACAAGAGGTAGGCTTGCGCTTGCAGATAGAAGCAGGCGGAAGTTGCTAACTTTTGATTTGATTGTCAACAATAGTTCATCTGCTTCAGGTTGTGCAATCTTGGAGATGCGACCTCCGTTAAGTTTTTCATTAAGCTCAGATGCCATACAGGCAATCGTAATACCATCAAATGCCATAGGGGTACTCCTTTTTCTTATAACGATGCTTTTTCATTATAATTGACAACTTTTCCAAAATCAACTATAATAAGTGTGGTTATGGTAGATATTATGCTGTACAGGATGGGGACGATTGGATATGATAAAAAGTATGACTGGCTTTGGCCGCTGTGAGGTCTCGGAAGGGGACCGGAAGATTACAGTTGAGATAAAATCGGTTAATCACCGTTACCTAGATGTAAGCATGAAGATGCCAAAGAAGCTGAATTTTTTTGACTCGGCGATTCGCGCAGTTCTCAAGGAATATATGGAGCGGGGCAAGGTGGATGTCTATGTCAGCTATGAGGATTTGAGCGAGAGCAATGTGGCGCTTGTATACAATCATAAGATAGCTATGCAATATATGAAATATTTTCACCAGATGGAAGAAGAATTTGGCTTGGAAAATGATATAAAGGTGTCAGTGCTTGCACGTTGCCCGGAAGTCCTTGTAATGGAAGAACAAAAAGCAGATGAAAAGGAAATCTGGCATCTTTTGGAACAGGCAGTGCGCGGAGCCTGTAAGAAATTTGTAGAGGCACGCGTACAAGAAGGCGAAGTGCTTAGGCAGGATTTGACTGGAAAGTTGGATGAGATGCTGAAAAGTGTCGCTTTTATCGAGGAGCGTTCGCCTAAACTTTTGTTGGAGTATCGTCAAAAGTTAGAGACAAAAATACGGGAGCTTTTTGCAGAGGCGCAGATAGATGAGAACCGGTTGATGACAGAAGTTACGATATTTGCAGATAAAATCTGTGTAGATGAAGAGATTGTCCGTCTAAAGAGCCATGTAAAAGCGATGAAGGCTGCGCTGCGAACAGGGAGTAGTATAGGGCGTAAGCTTGATTTTATTGCACAGGAGATGAATCGAGAGGCAAATACTACGTTATCAAAGGCGAATGATTTGGAAGTCTCGAATTATGCGATTGAATTAAAGACCGCGATTGAGAAAGTGCGCGAGCAGATTCAAAATATAGAATAGGATATTATATGGGCAGACAGGGAATATTGATTGTGGTATCCGGTTTTTCCGGGGCTGGTAAGGGTACGATTATGAAGGAGCTGCTCTGTCGCTATGAGCAGTATGCTCTGTCGATATCGGCAACTACCCGTGCACCAAGGCCAGGCGAGACAGAGGGAAAAGAGTATTTTTTTAAAAGCCAGGAAGCATTTGAACAGATGATAGCGGATGGCGCGTTGATTGAGTATGCGTGTTATGTAAACCATTATTATGGGACACCAAGAGCCTATGTGGAGGAGAAGCTAAAAGAGGGCAGGGATGTTATCTTGGAGATTGAGATTCAGGGTGCACGCAAGATTAAGGAGCAGTTTTCGGATGCTGTGTTGTTGTTTGTGACAACGAAGGATGCGAAGACGCTTAAGGAGCGCTTAGTAAAGCGCGGGACAGAAGAACTTTCGGTGATTGAGAAGCGCCTGCAGCGGGCAGTACAGGAATCCGAAGGTGTGGAAGAATATGACTATTTGGTGGTGAATGATGACTTGGACCTTTGTGTGAGCCAGATTCATTCGATTATTGAAAGTGAACATCAGAAGACTGATAGAAATAGAGAAAAAATTAAAAAAATCCGGGAAGAATTAAAAGGTTTTTCGAAAGGAGAATAGAGTATGCTACATCCGTCTTATACAGACTTAATGAAAACAATAAACAGCGAGGTGGAAGGAGATACGCCTGCAGTGAACAGCCGTTATTCGATTGTACTGGCAACGGCTAAGAGAGCGAGACAGCTGATATCGGGAGAGGATGCTTTTGTAGATAACCGCAATAAGAAGCCGCTTTCGATTGCTGTGGAGGAGGTTAGCAAAGGTTTTGTGACGATTGAGCCTGAGACGGCAGAGATGGAAGATGAGGTATCCGTTTCTGAAGTAGAAGAAATTTTGGTGAACCAAAATTAAATTAGGGTTGGGAGGGAACAAGAATGATTGTTCGAGAAGGCAAAAGTGTATTCAAGGGAGTAGCCATCGGTAATATCTTTGTCTACAAAAAAGCAGAGAAAGCCGTGACAAAGGAGACGATAAGCGATACAGCGGCAGAGCTGACTCGTTTTGAGGCTGCAAAAGAAAAGGCGATGGGGCAGCTTAAGATGCTCTATGAGAAGGCGAAGAGAGATGTTGGCGAAGAAGAAGCGATGATATTTGACGTGCATCAGATGCTTTTAGATGACCTTGACTATAATGAGTCAATTACCGGTATCATTGAAAATGATAAGATGAATGCAGAGTACGCAGTGTTTATGACTGGCGAGCAGATGGCGGCGATGTTCCTTGCGATGGAAGATGAATATATGAGGGGCCGCGCGGCAGATATTCATGATATCTCGGACCGACTGATTTCTATCTTAAATGGTACACAGGTTAGCCCGGAGGCGATGCCAGAGCCTGTCATTATTGTGGCTGAGGATTTGGCGCCAAGTGAGACCGTACAGTTTGATAAGAGCAAACTTTTGGCGATTGTCACTCAGAAGGGTTCTGCGAATTCTCATACAGCGATTCTGGCACGTACGATGAACATTCCATCTCTGGTGACAACGGATATTGAGGTTGACCAGTCTTATCATGGAAGATGCGCGATTGTAGATGGATTTGCAGGACAGATCTATATCGACCCGGACGAAGTGACCATGGTAAAGATGAAGGAGAAGAAGAAAAAAGCAGATGAGCAAAGAGCGCTTCTCCAGGAGATGAAAGGAAAAGAGACCGTTACACAGAGCGGTAAGCATATCCATCTGTATTCCAATATCGGAGGTATTGGTGATGTAGATGCAGTGCTTGAGAATGACGGTGAGGGAATTGGTCTGTTCCGCAGTGAGTTCTTGTATCTGGAATGTGACAATTATCCAAGTGAAGAAGTACAGTTTGAGGCATATAAATCAGTGCTGTCAAAGATGAATGGCAAGAAGGTCATTATCCGTACACTGGATATTGGAGCAGACAAGCAGATTGACTATTTTGAGCTTCCAAAGGAGGAGAATCCGGCACTTGGTTATCGTGCAATTCGTATCTGCCTGACACGTAAGGAAGTATTCCGTACACAGCTTAGAGCATTATTCCGTGCTTCTGCATATGGTACACTTGGAATTATGTTCCCAATGATTATCTCAGTCAAAGAGATTGAGGAAATCAAGCAATTTGTGGAGGAAGTAAAGCTAGAGTTAGCAAGAGAGAATGTAGAGATGGGAGAAGTGGAGCTTGGTATTATGATCGAGACTCCGGCAGCAGCAGTGATTAGTGACCTTTTGGCACCACATGTGGACTTCTTCAGTATTGGAACGAACGATTTAAGCCAGTATACATTGGCGATTGACCGTCAGAATCAGTCACTTGACAATTTCTTTGACCCGCATCATGAAGCAATTTTGCGTCTGATTCAGATGACGATTGAAAATGCCCATAAATACGGCGCATGGTGTGGTATCTGTGGCGAGCTTGGCGCAGATATGGAATTAACAGCGAGATTTGTACAGATGGGTATTGATGAGTTGTCAGTATCTCCAGGCTATACATTAGAGCTTCGGAAACGCATTCGGGAATGTTAAAATTTTGTCAAAAATATTTTTAAATAAAAGGAGAGAATCATTATGAAAACTTTTACGTACACCATTCAGGACGAACTGGGAATCCATGCTAGACCAGCAGGAATGTTGGCAAAGGCAGCAGCAGGCTTTAAAAGTGTTGTTACCATTGACAACGGAACTAAGAAAGCAGATGCTAAAAGACTGATGGCAATTATGAGTATGGGCGTGAAAAAGGGACATACAGTTACAGTTACAGTGGAAGGTGAAGACGAAGAGACTGCAGCAACTGCAATGGAAGAGTTCTTCAAGACCAATCTGTAAGATAACAGCGACAGGCCGTTAGAGCTAACCGGGCCACCAAGTAGACCATACTTGGTGGCCTTTGTTATGTTAGCGGCTTATCAAGAAGGCAGGTGCAAAATTTGGCAAAGGCAATAATATTGATAGGGATTCAGGGGAGTGGGAAGTCTACTTTTTATAGGGAGAGATTGTCAGAGTATGTGCATGTAAATCTGGATACGCTGCATACAAGGAATAAAGAGAGACTTTTGATTGAAGAATGTCTAGAGAACGGACAAACATTTGTGGTAGACAATACAAATCCAACAAAAGCAGACAGAGAAAAATATATCAGCGCAGCAAAAGAAAAAAAGTATCAGATAGAAGGATATTTTTTACAATCTATACTAGCGGATTGTATAGAGAGAAATAAAGGGCGAAGTGGGAAAGCATGTGTTCCTGATAAAGCGATTGTATGTACGTCAAATCGACTAGAGATGCCTTCTTATCAGGAAGGCTTTGATAAGTTGTATTTTGTAAAGATAGAGCATGGAGAATTTGTGGTGGAAGAGTGGAAGGCATTATAAGTGGCGGATGCAGAACTTTAAAACAGCATCTGCCCGAATAATGCCCGTAACGATATTGAAAGGCGAAGCATTGAAATATCGTTACCCTTCAAGGGCATTATGAGCGGCGGATGCGGAACTTTAAATGGGAGATTAAATTATGATTTTTGATGAGTTAGATAAAAAGATGAGAAGATTTGAGCAATCTTTGGACCAGGTGATTTTACCAGAGATGTATCTGGTGGCGCGTGCGGATGGGCGGAATTTTACAAAGCTGACAAAGGAGATATGTAAATTTGAAGCTCCTTTTGATATACGTTTTCGGGATGCGATGGAGGGGACAGTCAGACATCTGATGGATTGCGGATTTCGGATAGTGTATGGATATACAGAGAGTGATGAGATTTCTCTTTTATTTCATCCTGATGATGCTACCTTTGGACGAAAGGTTCGGAAGATTAACTCTGTGATAGCAGGAGAGGCAAGTGCATATCTTTCTCTAAAGCTTGGCATTCCTGCCTGCTTTGATTGCAGGGTAGTGCCTTTGCCAAATTTAGAATGTGTAGGAGATTATTTTGCATGGCGCCAAGAAGACGCACACAGAAACTCTCTAAATTCTCACTGTTATTGGATGCTGCGAAAAAAAGGAATGACAGCCCGAAAGGCGACCAGTGAACTATCCGGGCAGAGTGTTGCCTGGAAAAATGAACTGCTGTTTACAGAAGGCATTAACTATAATGACCTTCCTAACTGGCAGAAACGCGGGATTGGATTATATTATATAGAGCAAGAGAAAAAAGGCTATAATCCACTAAACAATCAAGAGACAACCGCACTACGCAAGTGCCTAAAGACCAATCTAGACCTTCCAACAGGCGAGACTTATCGAGAATGGGTTTGTTCGTTGTTGGTGGGAGAAAAGGTAGAATAAAGTATCAAGTATAAAAAAGATGAGCAGCTATTTTTAAGCTAGCCCATCTTTTTTAGTTTATTTTAAAGTCAGAGCCAATGCAAGCGTGGATTTATCTACACCACTTGCCAATATCATTTCTTCAGAATCTCCATTGCGCAGACGCAGAATCGTATTTGCAAGCATGTGAATTCCAGCTTGCATTCCTTCCTGGATTCCTTCTTGCCTTCCTTTGTTTTGAGCTTCTTGCTTCGCTTGTTTTAGTTCTGGTGCCATTAATTCTTTTAATGCTTCACACATACTAGCAACCCCCTTAGCTTTTTGAAATAAATTCTTATTTTCCTTCATTACAACTTGCAGTATAGAATCTGCAAATTCTTTTTCATCTTTTTCGGTTAGATGTTCCATTTTCAATACTAATTTTTGGGCAGAGTTCATATCTAAACTTTTGGTTAGAGAGGTTAACCAGACATGTTCCTCTTTATCTAATTCTTTTGAAACAATAATTTGAATTGCAAAAAAGAATATATTTTGAATGGAATAAATACCTTTTCCAGTCTTTTGAATATGTAATCCAGCTTTGCTTAGTTGATTTAGTAGCTTTTGGGGCTTTTGTTCCCGGATAAGGGAAATGGTAATATCATTTGCTTTAATTCCATCAACAGTAGATGCATTTGCTTTATATAAACTTGCATAGGCAATGGCTTTGAAAAATACATCTATATTTAAGCTGTCTTGGGGAGATTTATATTCTAATATATTGTGACCTTTAAATATTTTCCCAATTTCATTTTGAATAAGAATATTTGGTAATTTTTTAATAATTAATAGGTCAATTAAGATAGGCTTTGTATTAATTCCGTATTCTGACTGAAAATGCAAGTCATTTTTATTTTGACTTAGCTCTAGTCGGAGCGCAGAACAGAATGCAGGATGCCATTGGGTATTAATTTTGCTCATTGTTACCTAAAGATATTGTATCATAAGTGTTTTTTTCTTGCAACGAAAACATAACATGAAGAAGATGTGCGACTTCTCATAATAATAAGTTGTAGTGGAAAAATTGGAGAATTCCAAGAAGAAAACTTTTATAATGAAGTTTTACATATTATATCGTATGAAAGAGGAAATGTCACTATATGTTACAAAATGTTCACACTTTTTGGTAAATATATACAATATAGAATCTGTAAAGAATAAGACAATACTAGTTTCCTATTATAAGCTGTAGTACAATGTATGGATATATACCAAATTTAAAGGAGATAAATCAAATGGATAAGACAAGGAATCAGCTCTTATTGGAACAATTTGAAAAACAACTAAGAGTAGAGGAAAAAAGTAATGCGACAATCTTAAAATATGCACATGATGTAAGGAATTTTCTGCAAAATATCAAAGAAGAACCTTTACATAAAGAACAAGTGATTGCTTACAAAGAAAGTCTTAGAAAACATTATAAGATTACCAGCACCAATTCAATGCTTGCAGCTATCAATTCTTTTCTACGCTTTATAGGCCGCCCGGACTGTGTGGTGAAATTATACAAGATGCAGAGGGAGACCTTTCGGGAAGAAAATAAGGAATTATCAAGAGAAGAATATATCCGCCTTCTAAATGCTGCAAAAAATATGGGAAAACAAAGGTTATTTCTCTTATTGCAGACGATTGCTTCAACAGGAATCCGTGTCAGTGAACTAAGATTTATTACGGTAGAGTCTCTATCCCTTCGGCGTGCCCGTGTCTCGCTAAAGGGAAAGACCCGCCTTGTGATACTGCCAAGACGGTTGTGCCGGGAGCTGGCGGACTATGCAAAAGGAAGACAGATTCAGACAGGCAGTGTCTTTATCACACGCACAGGAAATCCACTAGACCGCAGTAATATCTTGCATGAGATGAAGGCACTCTCTAAAAAGGCAGAAGTACGGGAAGAAAAAATCTTTCCACACAATCTCCGCCATCTGTTTGCGCTTACTTATTATATGGCTGAACGGAATATTTGCCATCTTGCAGACCTCTTAGGACATGCCAATATCAATACCACACGGATTTATACACTGGCAAGCTGCGAAGAACAGGAACAACAGATTAATAATTTGGGGCTTTTAATGTTGGAAAAAGAAAATATCCCTAAAATACCCGTAATTTTATAAAGGCACCTCATAATAAATATTATGAGGTAAAAAGACAGGATTTCTATTCTATATAGTGGGAATTGGCTCTAAAACGCACAGATTTTCAAGGAAAACCCTATTTTCAGAGGAAGTTTGACGCTTCGGTTGACGTTCTAGATGATATACTGAATTCAGAATCGAGATAAATACAAAAAAACCACCCTATTTTGGAAATAGGTGGTTGGTAAAACTATTTATTTATGTTTATTTTATAGAAAAAATATGTAAAAAATTGATATAATAACGGACGCAGCCGATGATTTTACCTCATAATATTTATTATGTGGTAAAAAATCAAGCTCTGGAAAAGAGGCTTAGTTATGACAGATAAAGAATTGCGAAAATTGCGTCGGCAGGACCTTTTAGAACTTTTGGTAGAGCAAAGCCGGGAAGCAGCAAGGCTTAAGGCAGCATTTGAAGAAAAAGAAGAGGAATTATCCCAATTTATAGAAAGCTATGAGCGTCTAAAAGGAAAGCTTGATGAGAAAGATGAATTAATCGAAAAACTGAAACACCGTCTAAATGAAAAAGATGCGCAAATGGAGGAAGCTGCTAATAGTGCAGAAGAGACGTTTAACCGTCTCAAAGAAAAATTAAATGAAAAAGACGCATTGATAGACAAATTAAAAGGCCGTCTAGACCAGAAAGATGAGCGGATTCAAAAGCTTGAGAGCGATTTGGAAAAGGCACAATCTCAAAAGTGGAGAGAGATGGACGACAGTGATTTTACAACGGAAATTTTAGCGAAGATAAAGACTTTATTTTAAAAATAAGTTTAAACATAGATGGAGATAGACGATACAGAGGGCTGTACATGAGTGACGAAAATAAGTTCGAGCTGCCAGATCTGACACAGCTAGAGGCAGAGCTTGAAAGGGAACAATATAAAAACAGATATGGGAGAGTGCTAAGAAGTACGGCATTTTCTCTGGTGGTGGTTGCTGCGGTTTCTGTGCTGATTGCAATGCTGCTGCTTCCAGTGCTTCAGATTAGCGGAACCTCGATGACAGAGTCTTTGCAGGATAAAGATATCGTGGTGGCGCTCAACAGTTCTAAGTATCAGACAGGCGATATTATCGCTTTCTATTATAACAACAATATTCTGGTAAAAAGGGTGATTGCAGCCTCGGGAGACTGGGTAAATATTGATAAAGATGGCAACGTCTATGTCAATGAAGAGCTGTTAGATGAACCCTATATCAGTGAAAAGGCGCTTGGAGACTGCAATATTACCTTGCCTTATCAAGTGCCAGATGAACGGTGCTTTGTGATGGGAGACCACAGAGCAACGAGTATCGACAGTCGCAATACGGCAGTAGGATGTGTCAGCAATGATATGGTGATAGGTAAGATTCTATTTCGGGCCTGGCCATTATCGGGATTTGGGATTGTGAAATAATCCATGTAGTTAGAAGGAAGGAGACGGCATCATGGGATTTGATTTTTTATCGCGAGCTGCGAAATTTTTGCAGGAACAAAAAGAATATAAGCGCTGGCTGGCAGCTTTTCTGTGTCTTGCCATAGTTGTTGTATTTGGCACAGTCACAGCACTGAAGATGTATGGTCAAGCGATGACACATCAGGTAAAAGTATTGGACTGTGCCTATCAGGTGCATGAGCATACAGAGGACTGCTATGAGGAAGATGAAGAAGGCGAGCAGATACTTATCTGTGGCCTTGCAGACTATGTGGCCCATGTACATAATGATGACTGCTACGATGCAAAGCAGAATCTGGTCTGTCCGTTAGAAGAACGCCCACCACATGAGCACAGCGAGGACTGCTATGAGGACGAAGACATTCTAATCTGTGAAGAGGAAGAATCAGAAGGAAGTCAGGAAGAAACACCTGATAGTCAGCCAGAAGAAAATACAACACCAGAAGAAGTAGAAGCACCCGAAGACAGTCCGGCAGAAGAGTCCAAGCCAGAGGAAGATACAAGTGTGACTACAGAGACTGTTACCGAGCTGGCATGTGAAAAAGAAGAACATACCCATTCCGATAGCTGCTACAGCGAAGGCGGCGGCTGTGAGAAGGAAGAACATAGTCATGGAGATGGCTGCTACGAGAAGACATTAAGCTGTGAAGCAGAAGAACATAGCCATGGAGAGGGATGCTACAGCACGACAGAGACTATGACCTGTGATGCAGAAGAACACAGCCATGGAGATGGATGCTACGATGAAGAAGGCAATCTAACCTGTGAAAGTGACGAGCACAGCCATGATGGTGGTTGCTACGAGACTTCTGAAGAACTGACTTGTAGCACAGAAGAACACAGTCATGGAGATGGCTGCTATACAGAGACACTCACTTGTGAAAGCGAAGAACATACGCATGACGATAGCTGTGCGGCAAGCAGCGAACTGACTTGCGAAGCAGAAGAACATACGCATGATGATAGCTGCTATGTCGAGAAAGAAGTAGAAGTAGAAAAAGAAGCAGAGCCAGAAGAAGTCAAAGAAGAACCTGAAGAAGCACCTGAGTCAGTAGAAGAACAGCCTACAGCAGATGTGGAAAATACAGAGAATCAGGAAGTAGAAGAAGGCCATACTCATACAGACGATTGCTATGAGACTAAGACCACGATGATTTGTGGAGAGCAAGAGCTGCATATACATGATGACAGCTGCTACGACGAGAGCTGCTTTGATGAAGATGGCAATCTTATCGAAGGAAGCAGAGTATCCTGTGGACTGCTTCAGCTAGAAGAACATATACACAGCGACGATTGCTTTAAAGTGGTAGAGCTGACCCCAGAAGAAGTTGCAGCACTAAATGAAGGCGCCAATCTGCATATGCATACAGAAGAGTGCTTTGGCGAAGATGGCAGCCTTATCTGTGGACATAAGGCTACACATATTCATGAATTAGAGTGCTACGATGAAGAAGGCAATTTAATCTGTGGTTTTGATACTCATGAACACGACGCAAACTGCTATGATGCAGATGGCAACTTAACCTGTGGTTACGAAGAAGCCAAAGACCACGAGCATGACACAACCTGCTACGATGAGGAAGGCAATCTGACCTGCGGTCATGAAGGCGCTAGAGACCATGAACATACTAACGCTTGCTATGATGAAGCACACAATCTTATCTGTGGCTATGAAGGTGCCAAAGACCATGAGCATGACGCAAGTTGCTATGATGAAGAAGGCAACCTTGTCTGCGGCTATGAAGATGCCAAAGAACACGAACATGATGCAAGCTGCTATGATGAAGAAGGCAACCTTATCTGCGGCTATGAAGGTGTCAAAGCACATGAACACGATGCAAATTGCTACGATATGTACGGCACACTTATCTGTGGCTACGAAGGTGCTACAGACCATGTGCATACAGAAGCCTGCTACGATGCAGACGGCAATCTTATCTGTGGCTATGAACTTTTAGAGGAATATCAAAACAGCAAGACCTTTGAAGGCGAGAACTATATTGTCATTGCAAAATACAATAGTGACGCCAATCTTCCAGAAGAAGCAGAACTACTGGCAGAAGAGATTACCATAGACAGTGACAAAGCACATTATGAGCGCCGTGAGAGTGAATATCGTGAGATGATGGAAGATGAGACTGCTTCCATGAGAGCACTCCTAAAGATTGGCTTCTATGTGGAAGAAGAAGGCGAGAAAGTGGAAGTTGAGCCAGAGACACCTGTACTGGTATCCGTACAATTCTTAGATGAAGACGGTTTGCCAGAAGGAAGTCCAATTACAATTGTTCACTTTGCAGAAGACAAAACAGAGATGCTAGACGGCGGCAGTGCAGTGGATAACAGCACAACCTTCCAGATGAATAGCTTTTCTGAGATTGCTATCGGATATATAACAGAAGAACCACCAAGGGAATTGACATCAGCGGAGGATGGAACCATGCGGCTCCATCTCTCCGACGCGTTTGAATATAAGGATGATGCATTTCAGATTACCTTTCAGGTAGACGGCGAAGCGATTCTGCCAGAAGATACCGCTTTTAAAACCGTGGTAAATCCAGAAGAGAAGACAGAAGAAGACAACGAGGAACAGACAGCAGAGGAAAATAATACAGAAAAATCTGATACAGCAATTAACGAAGAAGAAAATACAGAGTCTGATAAGGCATCAGATGAAGAAGCTAAAGAAGAAGCAGAGTCAGAAGGCGAAGCAAGTACGGTAGAGAATGATACTTTGGCAGATACCGATGATACCAAAGAAGCAGATGACTCACAGAATTCAGAAGATGCTACCAAGTCAGAGGCACAAACAGAAGATGAGACATCTGCCGAGGAACAGCCAGAGGATAGCACGAAACCAGCGCCTCCAGAAAATCCAAAACTTCGTTTTAAAGTAGAACAGCTTGGAAAAGATTCTGAAGAATATAAGACCTTTCGTACCTATGCAGAGGAAAGAGACGGCGTAGAGGAACTGTATCGCATCCAGGTTATGACTTACTCTTTGACCTATGGCGGAGAAGAACTTGACCTGTCAAGATGTAAAGTTACCGCCGAGATTCGTCCAGCACAGGCATTAGAAGAGGCATTTGAAAATTCAGTCTCAGACGCAGCAGCATATCTTCTAAACAGCGACGGAGAAATCATTCAAAATGAAATCGAAGCTGACGCTGCATCAACCCCCTATATGGTAAATGAAGAAACAGATGCCGAGAATCCAGACGCAGAAGCAACGGATTCTGAAGGCGAACAGCTTCCAGAAGAAGAGGAGGGAACATCTGAAAAGACAGAAACAGAAGAAAATACAGATACGGAAAATGATGTAACTTCTGAAGAAGAAAATATGCCAGAGGAGGATACCGATCAGCCAGAGCAGTCAGATATAAGTAAGCCAGAAGAATCTGGAGACGATTTTAATGGACTGGACACCCTTTCCTTTTCTGTCACTGCCCTAACGGAAGACCAACCCAAAGACCTGGCCACAGCTGAATATGATGGCTCAGGAGATGGCGCATTTTCTGTAAATCTAACAGGCACACCAACCTTCGCAGCAACAGCATCTGGACAGCCAAATCCTAAGTTTACGGTGCAGTATTATGCGAATTTGGAAAAAGTGGCTTACAATGATGATAGCTTAAAAGTTATTATTGATGGCACAAATACAAATGAACTTCCTGTTATTGATACAGATGGTGGAAAGTTGCCAGGAAATGGTAAAGGAGTAGCAAATTCACCTAATGGTAATCCGATTAGGAAACTTTATGTGGATACAAAGACAGGAAAGCTTCAGACAAAAACAGAACTAACAGAAGTTTATGAAGAAAGACCATATGAGTATCATAAAGCACCAACAATCAATTATATCAATGCATTGATTGAAAATAAGAGTTATGAATTAAATGCAGTATGGGTTTTAAAAGAGGGGAAAAGCCCTGAGAGTACAGAACCAACAGATTGGGATATACATCCATATAATGAAATGTTGCATTTTACAAATCGAAAACTTTCGGAAGGTGTGGAGGAGGGGCATACATATGTATATATTGCTGATAATGCTACACTTCGCTTAGTATATGCTACCACCGAAAAGGATAAAGACTTTGAAGCAGCATTTTATGATTACGATATTGGTGATGGGAAGATATATGCCTCCCCAACGGATACCCAAGGAAGTTCAACGTCAAGTCAAGGAACAGGTACATGGTATATGCGTACAGGGCAACAAGGCATTAATAACCCTAACAACTATACAGGTTCTGGTACAAAACTTGCTTTTGGTAATGCCAATACAGGTTCTGGTCTTCAGCATGAACAGTGGAACGGTAATCTACTGAATAAACATAATGGTGCACAGGGTGGGCATCCAACAGTGACTGGCAGTTATAAAGGATGTACTTTTGGTTTGGTCAAGGAATTAAAGGATGGAAAGATACAATATTCTGATGGTGTGATTGCACCAAATCTCTTTAATGATGGAGGAGCCGCAGGAAAGACCGCATATGATAGTTATTCTTTAAAGTTTAATCGCGTTGGCGACACCCATACATTAACTGCTGTTAATGGTGCTGCAACAAGTAATCTGAATTCTTTTAGCCATCCAAGTCCAAATTCCACTACTATTCATAATCATATTTGGACCAATAACTTCTGGCCTATGGATTCTGCCAGATCTTATGGAACTAACGGACATGATATGAAGTTTGGCGACTATGCTAGGCGAGAAAATTATAAATTTGCTGGCCAGGCAGGAAGTGGGGGTGGTAGTGCAGTAGCAAATGGAACCTTTCCATGGAGTGACGATGGTAAGGACCACAATAGCTATTTTGGTATGCACTACAAGGTAGAATTTGATTTAGTTGCAGACTATACAGGCCCACTAGAATACTACTTCTTTGGTGACGATGATATGTGGGTATTCCTAGGTGATGGAGACGGCAATGGTAAGCTTGTCTGTGATATTGGCGGTGTACATTCTTCGGTAGGCGAATATCTCAATCTATGGGATTACATAGATAAAGAGAAAGAAAAGATACATCGGCATGATGAAAAAACATGTTATGGAAATGGTGTAGATAACCCTCCTACTTGTGGGTATGTTGACAGCAAAAAGTTTACATTAAATTTCTTTTATACCGAGCGTGGTGAATCTGGTTCTACCTGTTGGATGCAATTTACATTGCCATCTGTATCTTCTCTGACACCAGAGACCACTGACAGTGATTATGGACATCTGCGAGTTGATAAGGATGTAAAACTGCTTGCAAATAATAAAGAGTATACTTTAGATGAATTCTTTGGCGAAGATAAAGCACAGAGCGAAGTATTTGAGAATAAAGAATTTAAATTTAAACTTAAACTACATGCTCCAAATAATACTACGCTAAAAGACGATTATGCTTATATCAAATATGACAAGAATGGAAATGTAATATCTGGTGGTGGAGGTATTCTGGCATGGGAGACTATTGCAAATGGAGAAGACTTCACATTGAAAGATGGAGAATATATTCGTATTCAGTATCTACCTGCAGGAACCACATATACAATCATTGAGTCTGAAACAGAAATTACAGGGGTTGTATATAAAGGTACAGAAGTTACACAAATTACAGCAAATGATAGAGAGGAAGGAAAACAACCTGTCAAACAAGACAATGTGATGGAAGTATCAGGTATTGTTCCTTCCGATGATACAAGCGAAGTTAATTACATCAATAAATACTCCGCTTATGCACTCCCTGAGACTGGTGGTCCAGGACTGGGCGTATATACAATGGCAAGCGTCATAGTCATTCTATTTGGCGCAGGCTTTCTGTATAAAAAGAAATTCAGGGAAAGGAGGGCGTAGATTTCTCTTTGAACTGAACAAAGATAGGCTTGTGTTTTTTAACACAAATGTCGTTTCAAACAATGAAATATCAAGTTGAAAAGGAGGATAAGTTATGAAACGAATTAAGAAACTTGCCAGCCTCGTTCTGGCATTGACTCTGGTACTGACAATGGCTTTGCCAGCATTGGCTGCGGATAATGATCTACACACAATTACAGTAAATCAGAATGCAGATGATAAGACAACACATACGTATGAGGCTTATCAGATTTTTGCAGGAGACCTTGCAGACGTTGAGGGCAAGAAGGTTCTCTCCAATATTATTTGGGGAGCTGGCGTAAATGGAGATGCTCTATTAACAGCTTTAAAGGCAGAGGAATCATTTGCAGGTGCATTTGATAACTGTACAACAGCTGCACAAGTAGCAGAGGTTCTTGGTGGTGATGCGTTTACGAATAGTACTATTACCACATCTACTGCAACTGATGCTTTTGCAAGAATTGCAGAAAATAATTTGACAACTACGATAGCAGGAACTGCTACTGGTACAGGAAGTGTTAAAATCAGTGTTACTGGTTCTGGTTATTATTTAGTAAAAGATAAGGATGCTTCTGTTGATACTGCAAATGGTGCATATACCAGATTTATGCTGGAAGTTGTTGGTGATGCAACTGCAACTGTAAAATCTGAAGTACCATCAGGTGACAAACAGATTTATATAGAAGGTCCAGATGGAAATATTACTACAGGTGATGCAAATAATGCATCCATTGGTTCCCATGTATCTTATGAGATTACCAGTAAGGTTCCAAATCATGTAGGATATAACTATTACTACTTTATTATGAATGATACTTTAAGCGAAGGTTTGACCTTTGATGGAGTAGATAGCGTTACAGTTAAAGTAGGAGGTACTGAATTAGTAAAGGAAACAGATTACTATGTGTATACAGGAGAAAATGTTGCTCCAAAGACTTTCCGTCTTGCATTTGCGGATATTATGAAGTATGAAGTGGGCGCTCCTATTGTTGTAACCTATTCTGCAACAGTAAATGATAAGGCAGTTGTTGGAACAACAGGTAACTCTAATACTTGGAATTTACAATATTCCAATAATCCAGATGATACTTTTGATGGAGAGCGTCCTGATGGTGAACCAGGTTTGCCAGCTGATGAAGAAAATGAAGCATTAGGTGAGACTCCAGAAGAGAAAACTTTAACATATGTAACAGAGTTAGATATTACCAAATATGCAAACAGTGTGGCAGAAGATCATCTGCTAGCAGGAGCTGAATTTACCTTAACAGGTATTTCCAAGCAGGTTGTTTTAAATGCTGTAGAGTATTACGAGGCATCTGAGAATGGTACTTATTATCTGTTACTTGATGGAACATATACTGAGACCGCACCTACAGGAACTGAGTATGTAGAGATTGGTGTTGGTACAAAAGATACCACAACAGGTTATATCAAAGATGGCGATAACTATGTTGTTCCAACAAATAAAGCAGAGTATGAAGGCAAGACTATTTACAAACTTGTAAAAGGGACCGCAGATGCTTATGCAGATGTAAATACAAAATATGAAAAGAAAACAGTAACAGAGACTTCCTATGTAGATGCTGTTGTTTCGATTGAGTTGACAACTGATGAGTATGGTAGGATTTCTTTCAAAGACCTTGGAGCAGGTACTTATACTTTAACAGAGACTGTCACACCAGAAGGGTTTAATACACTTGAACCAATTACAATTACAATTGGTTTTAAAGGTCCAGATGAAGTGTCAACTGGAGATGAGAAATGTGAATGGACAATGACAGCTGAAGGTTTGGATATTACCCAAAATGAAGATTCAAGTGGTAATAAACTTGGAATCTTTTCAACAAATATTGTCAATAAATCTGGTTCCCTCCTCCCATCCACCGGTGGTATCGGTACAACTATCTTCTACGTAGTTGGTGGTATCCTGGTTATCGGAGCTGGTATCCTCTTAGTTACTAAGAAGCGTATGAGCGCACGTTAAGTTTATCCGTACCATATACACATACACAATAGAGATACAATTGGTATCTGAACCTCTTTCCCTGGGGACGGTTTACTCCGTCTTCAGGGAAGCCACACAGGCTGACACCTTCACGTGGTGTGTGGCGAGCAACGAATATAAGTTCGGCAAACGTCAGCAGGTGGTGAAATCATGCCACCCCAATACTATACTGTGGGGAAACCTATGAAAAAAGAAGAATCCTTGGAAGAGAAGGGAAAACAAAAAAGAGGCCCTTCGATTTCAACAATTATTTTAGTGCTTATATTACTGGCGGGCATAGGGATTTTTCTCTATCCTTCTGTCAGTGACTGGTGGAATTCGATGCATGCGACACAAGCGATTTCTGGTTATGTGACAGCAGTAGAGGATTTATCTGTACAGGAAAGAGAAGATATGCTGAATGCAGCAAGGGCTTATAATGAGACTCTTGAAAATGGCGTCGATTTTGACTTGACAGAAGAAGAATATGCAGCATATGAGAACCTTTTGAATATCGGTGGTACTGGAATTATGGGCTATGTCCAGATATCTGCTATCGGAGTCAATCTTCCTGTTTATCACAGCGTAGATGAAGGAGTCTTGCAGATTGCAGTTGGTCATATTCCAGGGTCATCACTTCCAGTAGGTGGTGAACGAACACATGCAGTATTGTCTGGGCATCGGGGTCTACCAAGTGCAAAGCTTTTCTCCGATTTGGACCAGATGGTAGAAGGCGATACTTTTACTCTAAATGTGATGGACCAAACCATTACCTATATGGTGGACCAGATTCGTATCGTCTTACCAGAGGAGACAGATGACCTTGCTATCCAGGCTGGAAGGGACTATTGCACACTGGTGACATGTACCCCTTATGGTGTCAACACCCACCGAATGTTAGTGCGTGGTCGTCGTATTGAAAATATCGCGGGAGAAGTCGTTGTGGTTGCGGAGGCTGTTCGTATTCCGAACTATATTGTTATCCCGGCAGTCGGGATACCGCTTTTATTTCTCTCACTAGCAGGCATGTTGCTCTATTATCGCATCAAAGGTCCAGAGACCAAGAAGAGTGAGATGTTGAAAAAACTTCGGAAATGATACTCTGCCTGCAGGCGTGTTGCCTGGACGCAGGAAGGAGGAATGGATAGGAAATGAGAAGGAGGAACCGCTCATGAAAAAGAAATGGATATATCTGCTTGCAGCCATGGTGTTTGCAGTTGGTGTATGTGCAAGTCAGCCGGTAGTCAGCGGCGCAGCTCCGGTGGATATGGACCGAACGTGCTCTTTGCAGGTCTTTCCTGAGAACCCGGATAAACCAGAGGAAGATAAGTTCGGGGAGGATTTGGCAAGTGCAGACGTCGTAATAGACCTGTATTATATCGCAGATGCCATCAAGGTGCCAGGATATGATACTTATGCATTTCAGACAGTAGGCAGATATCAGAGCCTAGAACTCTCAGATACTCCTTCCGCCGAAGACTGGGAGCATCTGTCACAGCAGGCGGCAGAGCTTGCACTTGGAGAAGATGACACGGATACTCCAATAAAAAGTGCAGTAGAAGTGGGTTCTGAGTCAGTCTCTTTAGATGCAGGACTGTATCTGATGATTGCAAGAGGAGCTGCTCTTACTTCTGTGGCAGACTATAAAGTAGAAGTGACACAGAGCAATGAAGAAACAGAAGAAGCTGTTACAAGACTTGCAACGATAGCGAATTCCGCGAAATATCAGTATACCTTTATTCCGCAGCTTATCTCCCTTCCAACCAAAGGAGCAGATGAAGATGGAGAAGTAAATACCGGAAATCCAGGAGAATGGTATTATGATTTAACGGTCAATCTAAAGCCAGAACGCACCGCACGTTATGGCGCCCTGGAGATTGTGAAAACATTATCAGAGTATGAATCCGAAGAAGGCATCGAAAGTCCTGTCACCTGTGTTTTTGAAGTGACCGGCATCCTAAATGGCGAAGAAGTCTACAGCGAAGTCGAGAGCATTACCTTTACCAAAGCAGGACAGGAGCGTGTGGTCTTAAATCAGATTCCCGCTTTAGCAGAAGTTACTGTCCGGGAAGTCTACAGTGGTGCTGGCTATGAGCTGACTGTACCAGGTGACCGAACCGCTACGATTGCAGCCAATGAAATCGTCTCTGTGGACTTTGAAAATGTCTACAACGGGCAAAGGCGCGGTGGACATGGAATTAAGAATCAGTTTGTCCAGGATGAAAACGGCGTATGGCACTGGCACTCTGACCCTGCGCAGGATACTGCGGGCAACGAGGGCACTCCGCCATCGCATCTGCCTGTAGAAGCAGCTGAAGAATAGGAGGAGCAGATATGAGTAAGAGAAAATATTACCTGACAATCCTGACTTTAGCCGCCTTTCTAACCGTAGCTGGTGCTGGAATTAAAGAGGCCTGGGCTTATTTTACCACGTTTTCCGAAGCAGCTGGAGGCTATACAATACATCTAGGAGACCGTACCGAATTTACCGAGGAATTCTCCAACCAGACGAAGCATGTGGTGATTACCAGTGATGCAGATTCAGAGCCTGTCTATGTCAGAGCCAGAGCCTTTAGCGGGAGTAAATATCCTCTGACCTATTCTGGAGAAGGCTGGAGCCTTGGAGCAGACGATTACTATTATTATCAATCTATCCTAGAAGGCGGTGCTTCCACTTCAGGATTGGATATTCGGATTGATGGGATTCCGGTCAATGGAGAAGAAGCAGAGAAAGATTATTTCAATGTGGTAGTTATCTATGAAAGCACTCCGGTAAAATACCATGAAGACGGAAGTGCTTATACGATACAGGAGACTGACTGGACAGAGCTTTTAGACAGTGGAAGTACCACAGGAACGAACCAGCCAGAGACTACAGAGCAGGCGGAAGGGGGCGGTGAATCATGAAAAGACCGAGAAAGCTTTTATCGCCTGTTGTAACCATGGTACTGTTCGCCGTTGCAGTGGTGATGTTGCTTGGCAGCTCGATTGGAGGTACCAGAGCAGCGCTTACGTATTATTCAGAGACCTATACTTCCAGACTTCAGATGTATGACATTGGTGTAACTCTCTTAGAAAATGATACGCCTGTGTCCTGGCGTAACTATGACAGCTCTGGAAATGGAACCTGGGATGAAAACAAAGGTGTGTTATTAGAGCATATGCTTCCAGAAGGCGAAAAATTAAAGCTTGGAAAGACCTATAAGGAAGAACTAAAAGTACAGAATACCGGAACCGTCAACCAGTATGTCCGGGTCAGTATCTATAAATACTGGCTGGATGCAGAAGGAAAGAAGAACCGGGAACTCTCCCCAGACCTGATTCAATTAGGCCTTACCAACCTGGGAAGTGACTGGATAGAAGATGAGAGTGCACGGACAGAAGAACGTACGGTACTGTATTATCATCATCTGCTCTATGCCGAGGGGGAAGGCAACTCAGAGACTTCTCTGTTTGCAGATACCCTGACAATTGATGATAACATTGCCAAAAAAGTAACACAAGAGACCCAACAAGAAGGCAATTATACCACAATTATCACAACGTATGATTATAATGGGGTTACCTTCCAGGTAGAAGTACAGGTGGATGCGGTGCAGGAGCACAACGCAGAGGATGCTGCCTGGAGTGCCTGGGGAAAACGGATAAGTGTGCAGGATAACACATTAAATCTAAGAGATTAGGAAGGAGGAGCGCATGAGAAAACAGAGAGCTTTGCCATATTTGCTGTCTAGTCTGGTTGCCTTCTCTTTCGCGATTCCGGCTCAGGCAGAGACTTATTATGGAGATGAGAACTGGAAAGTGGCGTTTACCTCTGAAGATAAGATGGAGAGCAGTTTTAGCACTGCGGATATCAACGATGTTATCGGAGGTATGCAACCAGGAGATAATGTAATTATTACACTGAATCTAAAAAATGAAAATCGCACCACTACCGACTGGTATATGCGAAATGAAGTGCTGTATTCCCTAGAGGACCGAAGCACCAATAAAGAGACGAGCGGAGGTGCTTATACCTATCGCCTTGTCTATACCGATAAAGATGGGGAAGTCAATACCCTCTTTGACAGTGATACCGTAGGTGGAGAGAGTGCAGATGATACCATTAGCCGGATGGGAGAGGGCCTGAAAAGTGCAACCAATGCACTAAAGGATTATTTCTATCTGGATACGCTTGCAAAAGGAGCGGGCGGAGTGGTAACGCTGGAAGTTGCACTAGATGGTGAGACACAAGGTAACCATTATCAGGATACCCTTGCTGATTTGCAGATGGATTTTGCAGTGGAATTAAGAGATACACCAGGAGGGGGTGGCGGTGGAGGCGGTGGTACACCGGATACTCCAGGTACCCCTAATACGCCAGATACACCAGGCTCTACCACAAGCAGGACAGGAGTGGTGCGTACGGGAGATGACAACCAGATAGTGCTTTTTAGTGTTATCAGTGGTGTTACAGGACTCTTGTTATTATTGTATTGTATCTACAATTTGCGTGCATATCGAAAAAGGAGAGAGGAGGCATAGCAGATGAAACGAATCAGAAAAACAGTTGGCGCAATGCTTGCTCTTTGCCTTTGTCTTTTTCTGTCCGTACCAACCTTTGCGGCAGGGGAAGAATACACCTATACCATTCGCTTTTTCTCTGGAAAGCAAGGCACTTTTTCAGAGGGAGAGATGATGGTCTTTACCGACCTTCACTATGGAGACCGGGTGAACTTTTATCGAAATGCAGTGACACTAAATGACAATAGCAAATATTATATCCGCGGGATTCGTGAGAGTGGAAGAGACAACAGCGACAGTGTCTCCGACCAGACGGCTTCGGTTATCGTCACAGGAGACAGAGATTATGTAGTTGCTTATGGAATCTTGGGGGATGCGACTTCGTATACCATTAATTACGAAGATGAAAATGGTCGTGCACTTGCACCAAGTGAGACGTATTACGGCAACGTAGGTGACAAACCAGTGGTAGCCTATCTGTATATCGCAGGATACCGTCCGCAGGCCTATAACCTGACACAGACCCTGAAAAAAGACCCTGCAGAAAATGTCTTTACTTTCGTCTATGTAAGAGAGCAGGCGGCTGGTGAGGAGGACGAAGACGAAGACACTACCGAAGGCCAGGAGACTCCTACACCACCTGCGGCACCTGCAGAAGGTACCGGAACCCCAGGTGAGGGGGAAGGAACAACCACAGCAGCCGGACCAGCTGGTGGAGATGGTGGGGTAGCTGTGATACCAGGAGGTGCATTGCCAGGTGGAGACGGGGCAGTGGGAGCAGATGCAGAAGGCTTAACCGAAGTACCAGATGGAGAGGTTCCACAGACGGATGAATTGGTGGACTTGGATGATGAGGAAGTACCGCTTACTGATTTACCCGCTATCTTAAATCTTGCCAGCGATGCGAAGCTTTTAGGAATCCCAATTCCTCTGATAGTAGCAAGTCTTGCGATTCTTGGCGGTGGCTGGTATTTTGTAGTTATGAAAAAAAGAAAGAAAAAGGAAGAATCGTCATGAGAGAATCATCAGAGTCCTCCATGTATTCTTCTGCCAAAAAGGGCGGGAAGTGGTTTCCGCCCCTTTGCAGCGTGTTAGGAACCTTGATTTTAGTTGGTGTAATTGCGGTATTTCTTCCATTGACGCTCCCCAAACTGTTGGGGTATGAAGTCTATGAAGTGGTCAGTGGAAGTATGGAGCCAGAGATTCCGGTGGGAAGTATTCTCTATGTAGAAGGTGCCAAGCCAGAAGATGTGATGCCAGGAGACATTATTGCTTTTGCCAGAGATGGTTCCGTCGTAACACACCGAGTAGAAGAGAACCGATATGTAGAGGGAGAATTTATCACCAAAGGAGATGCCAACAGCAAAGAGGATATGCTGCCCGTTGCTTATGACAGTCTCATTGGAAAGGCCGTCTATCATCTGCCGGTATTAGGGATACTGATGACTTTAGTTGCCAGTACAACGGGAAAGGTCTATGCGGTGGTCTTAGCTGCCTGTGGCGTGATGTTCCATATGTTAGCTGGTGTTCTTAGAGAACGTCAGAGAACCGCAGAGAAGAGATAGCAGAAAAACAGATGCATGGGGGAATGTGGATGTGGATAAAGGAATCTTAAAAGTGCAGATGTTTGGCAGCTTCTCTCTTATCTGGAATGGAATGCAGATAGCAGGAGGCCCCAAGGCAAGAGAATCCCAGTTTGCCTATCTGATGCAGCTTTTGCTTCACTACCGGGAGAAAGGGGTAAGCCGCAATTGTTTGGAAGAAGCACTCTTTGGGGAACGGGAAGTGGGAAATGTACATCATTCTCTAAGAAGTGTACTCTACAATGCCAGAAAAAAGCTAAGAAAAGCAGGACTTCCAGAGGTAGACTATATTCAGCAAAAACATGATATTTTCTACTGGACAGAGAAGATTGCGGTGGAAGAAGATACCAGAGAGTTTGAAGCACTCTGTCAAAAGGCAGAGGAGATGGAAGATTCTAAAGAACGTTTAGAATGTCTGATAGATGCCTGTTATTGCTACCGCGGAGATTTTCTGCCACAACAGGCGGGAGTTATCTGGGCGGCACAGGAGGCCAGACGCTATCAGGGAATGTTTTTTTCCTGTGTGGAAGAAGCGGTAATTCTTCTTCGTATCCAGGAAGACTGGTCCAGAATGAAAGAGCTTGGCGTCTATGTCTGTCATATCAGTCCCTTTGCAGACTGGGAAGTGATTACAATGGAAGCGTTGGTCTCCATGGGGTGGATGAGCGAAGCCAGAAAGCTCTACGATGATACCATGGAGCTCTATATGCAAGAACAAGGCTGTCGGCCATCAAAGAAGCTGATGGAGCTTTTAGACCGCTTAGGGTCACAGATGGACCACCGATATGCGATGCTTGACGCGATTCAGTCAGAGTTGTCTGAAGAAGAGACACAGCAAGGCGGTTACTTATGTTCCTGGCCAGTCTTTCAGGGCATCTATCAGTATACCAAGCGTATGCTAGAGCGAAGCGGTCAATCGGTCTACCTGATGCTCTGTACGATTGTAGACAGCAAAGGAAATCCAATGGAGGAAGGGCCACTCTTAGAAGAACTATCCGAGAGACTAGAAGCTTCCGTCTGTGATGCTATCCGGCATGGAGATGCCGTTACCAAGTATGGAAAAGGGCAGTATCTGATACTGCTTGTCAATACCACAAGAGAGAACTGCCGCGTGGTGCAGAAGAGGATTAATTATCGCTTCTTAGTGGGGCGGCAGAGAACGGGAATCAAATATTATGTAAACAGTGTCATCTGTTCCACGGACAGATAGCTATTTTTGAAAGGAAGATAGCCATGGAAAGGTCTCAATGGTATCTGGGGACGCCAAATGCAGTGGTGCTGTGCATCCATCGGGTGGAGGAGCGAAAGATAAGTGGCTGTTTTTACCACCGATATCAGGAAGAAGCGACGGAATTTACCAATACGGAACATCTGCTGTTTCAGTTAGAGCGATTTTATGATGAAATTCGATTTCCGTATCCGTCGACCAGCGGTCGAACCTTTCAGAGAGCAGGCAGAGAAACCGAAATATATCAGGAAAGGGCAGAGAAGATGAGTGAGCAGGAATTGTTAAAAAAACATGGAGAACTGGGAACTTTTATCGTGCGGGTACAACATCGGCAGAACAACAGCTGGCAGGGTCGGATAACGTGGATGGAGGAGAATCAGACGCTTTGCTTTCGTTCTATCTGGGAGATGCTAAAGCTGATAGCAAGTGTAGTGGAGATGCCGGAAGAAGGCGAAAAATTGGAAGAACTAAGCTGGTTTGAAGCTACAAAGGAAGCAAAGCCTGAGTAAAAGCAGATAAGAAAGGGGATAAGAAGCGATGGAAGACAAAGAGAGAGGAACCTTTCTGGTAAAGATTTTATTTCGCCAAAAGGAGACCTGGCAAGGGCAGGTAACCTGGGCAGAGAAGAATAAGACGGTCAGCTTTCGAAGTGCCCTAGAGCTTATGCGGCTCCTGGACGAAGCCGGTGCGAGTGAAGGCAGGACCTGGGAGGATGCGCACCTCGCAAAAGAGTAAGTATTTTACTTCTCCAAGCTTTTTTTTAGTGGAAATATGTGTTATACTACGTCTGAATATGTTTATACTAAGAAAAAAGAAGCCTGGAGGAACAAATGACAGTAGAACAGTTGACGGCTTATAAGCTGCTAAAAAAAGAAGCGATGCCTGAACTCAATGCGACAGGGTATCTGCTTACGCACAAGAAGACAAAAGCGCGGGTGGCGCTGCTTTCCTGCGATGATGAGAATAAGGTATTTCAGATTGGATTTCGCACACCACCGTCTGACAGTACAGGTGTCCCGCACATTATGGAACATTCGGTGCTGTGCGGATCTAAAGATTTTCCAGTAAAAGACCCGTTTGTAGAATTGGTAAAGGGGTCTTTAAATACGTTTCTAAATGCGATGACCTACCCGGATAAGACGGTATATCCGGTGGCC
This sequence comes from Lachnospiraceae bacterium, assembly GCA_910575445.1. Lineage (GTDB taxonomy): Bacteria > Bacillota > Clostridia > Lachnospirales > Lachnospiraceae > Hominiventricola. Next base: position 349,114 of record CAJTFW010000001.1, read on the forward strand.
AGCTGCAATGACCAAGATTTTCAGAATCTTATGCATGTCTATCTGGATGCAGTATTTCACCCTAATATATATAAGGAAGAAAAAATATTTTGCCAGGAAGGATGGCACTATGAGCTTACCGAAGCAGATGCGCCTGTTATCTACAACGGTGTGGTCTACAATGAGATGAAAGGGGCTTTCTCGTCCCCGGAAGATATGCTTGACAGGGAGATTATGACAACACTTTACCCGGATACGCCATATTTTCATGAGTCAGGCGGAGACCCCAAGCGGATTCCAGAGCTTACGTATGAAGATTTTTTGGCTTTTCATCAGAAGTTCTATCATCCTTCCAACTGTTATATCTATTTATATGGGAATATGGATATGGCAGAGAAGCTTTTGTGGATAGATAAGCACTATCTAAGCCATTATGATTATCTGTTGGTAGATTCTGCTATCGGGCTTCAAAAGGCATTTACTAAGCCTGTAGAGCGCGTAGTGGACTATCCTATCTCTGCCAATGAGTCTGTCAAAAACCAGGCCTATCTGTCATACAATGCAGTGGTAGGGACTTCACTTGATGCCAAGCTGTATCTGGCTTTTCAGATACTAGAATATGCGCTGTTATCTGCACCAGGTGCGCCGCTAAAACAGGCACTTTTAGATGCAGGTATCGGTAAAGATATCTTAAGCAGCTATGAAAATGGAATTGCACAGCCCTATTTTTCTGTGATTGCCAAAGGGGCAGATGTAGAGCAGAAAGAGGCGTTTTTAGAAGTGGTTCGTAAGACACTTGCGAAGATTGTCAAAGAAGGATTTGACCGCAAGGCATTGCAGGCAGGATTGAATTTTTATGAATTTCGCTATCGTGAGGCCGACTTTGGCAATTATCCAAGAGGTCTGATGTATGGTCTTCAGATGTTTGACAGCTGGCTTTATGATGAGGAACAGCCATTTTTGCATCTGATGGCGCTTCAGAATTTTGCCAAACTTCGAAAGGAGATGGATAATCGGTATTTTGAAGGACTTGTACAGACCTATCTGCTTGACAATCCCCATGCAGCAGTTCTGATTCTAAATCCAGTCCCTGGACTGGAGGCTTTGGAGCAGGAGCGGGTGGAGAAGATGCTTTTGGAATATAAGGCAGGACTTACTAAAGAGGAGCTTCAAGATGTTCTTCGTCGTACCAGGGAGCTAAAAGCATATCAGGATGAGCCGTCTTCCCCGGAAGAACTGGCAAAGATTCCCATGCTTAAGAGAGAGGATATCAAAAAAGAGGCCACACCTCTTACAAATGAAGTGCTTCTGGTCGATGAGACAACGCTTCTGTGGCAGGATATCTTTACAAATGGAATTAGTTATATTCGCTTACTATTTGATGCGAAAGATTTACCAGAGAGCCTGATTCCGTATCTTGGCATCCTAAAACATGTCTTAGGATTTGTCGACACAGAGAACTACAGTTACAGAGAATTATTTAATGAGATTAACTGCCATACCGGCGGCATTGTACCAGGGGTAAGTATCTATGGAAATATGCGGGATAAAAGCCGCTATCGTATGATGTTTGAACTGCGGGTAAAGGTGCTGTGTGACAAGACGGATTTTGCGTTTGCAATGCTTCGGGAGATACTAAGCAGGACAAAGCTTACAGATAAAAAGCGTCTGTATGAGATTATCGCCCAGTTAAAGTCGAGACTTCAGATGTATCTGACCTCTTCGGGACATTCGGCGGCAGCTATGCGGGCGATGGCTAAATTCTCTCCACAGGCTAAGAAAAATGACCAGCTGACGGGGGTTGCTTTTTATCAGATTGTGGAGGGCTTAGAGCAGCATTTTGACGAGCATGCAGATGAATTGATAGAGAAATTGTCTCTTGTGATGCAGTATATTCTTCGGCCAGAATATCTGACTATTAGCTGTACGTCCAAAGAAGATGGGTTGTGCGCTGTAAAAAAAGAGATAAAAGCGTTAAAAAAGGCACTGCATCATACAGCGCTTCCAGAGGAAGTACCAGCGAAAGAAGTGCAGGATGTACAGGCAAAGCGTGAGGGTATCAAGACCCCTTCGGCAGTACAATATGTGGCACGTGCAGGCTATATCAGTGAGTATACCGGGGCTTACCGGATATTAAAAGTCATCTTAAGCTATGACTATCTGTGGACACAGGTTCGGGTTAAGGGAGGCGCTTATGGCTGTATGAGTGGCTTTAGCGTCTACGGAGACAGCTATTTAGTCTCGTACCGTGACCCGAATCTTCGCAAGACCAATGAGATTTTTGAGAAGACTGCAGAGTATGTAGAACAGTTTGACGCCGACGAGCGGGATATGACCAAATATATTATTGGAACGGTCAGTGAACTTGATACACCTTTAACACCAGCGTCAGAGGGCTTTCGTTCTATGTCGGCATGGATTTGCGAGTCAACGCTTGCGGATATTCAGAAGATGCGCGATGAAGTGCTTATGGCAACACCCGAAGATATCCGTGCACTTGCAAAAGGTATCCGGGAGCTTTTGGCAGAAGGAAGTTTTTGCACGATTGGAAATGAGAGCAAGATTGAGAAAGAAACAGATTTATTTGAAGATACTTTCGGACTGTTTCACTCGTAGCGCATCATAGAAAGAGATAAAAGATGAACGAACAGAAAAAGACAGGATTTGCCACATTGATTGGAAGACCCAATGTAGGCAAATCGACGCTGATGAACCAGTTAATCGGTCAGAAGATTGCAATTACCTCCCATAAGCCACAGACTACAAGGAACCGAATCCAGACGGTCTATACATGCGAAGAAGGGCAGATTGTCTTTTTGGATACGCCAGGGATTCACAAAGCTAAAAATAAACTGGGCGAATATATGGTAAATGTCGCCGAGCGCACGTTAAAAGAGGTCGATGTGATTCTCTGGCTGATTGAGCCATCGACCTTTATCGGGGCAGGGGAGCGGCATATTGCAGAGCAACTAAAAAAGGTAAATACACCGATAATACTGGTAGTTAATAAGATTGATACTATTAAAAGAGAAGAAGTGCTGGCGATTATCGATACCTATCGGACGCTTCTTGATTTTGCAGAGATTGTGCCAGTCTCAGCGCTGAAAGGACAGAATAAGGAGACTTTAATCAAGCAAATCTTTCGATATCTGCCCTATGGCCCGATGTTTTATGACGAGGATACTGTTACAGACCAGCCAATGCGTCAGATTGTGGCAGAGCTGATTCGCGAAAAAGCACTAAAGCTTTTAGATGAAGAGATTCCACATGGAATCGCAGTCTCGATAGACCTGATGAAACAGCGCCCGCATGGAACACTCTGGGATATTGAAGCAACGATTGTCTGTGAAAGAGATTCTCATAAGGGAATGATTATCGGAAAGGGCGGGGCCATGCTTAAAAAGATAGGCTCTGCCGCCCGCTATGAAATCGAACAGCAGTTAGAGGCTAAGGTTAATCTAAAGCTCTGGGTCAAAGTGAAAAAGGACTGGAGAGAATCCGACTTTCTGATAAAAAATTTTGGATATGACAAGAAAGAAGTATAGGACTAGAGCGCTTCGGAGATTCTATAGTTACACATAGACAGAAGAAGCGGAGGTTCAATGAGGAAGATGGATAGTTGGAATCAGTTTGCACACACCGGGGATATACGAGATTATCTAAGATATAAATCAGAAGAGATAAAAGATGGGAAGATAGGAGAGAAGCATGAGCAGTCAGGCGTGGGCACTTACCGGTATGGTCTTATCTGCCGTGCCAGTCGGGGAATATGATAAGCTTGTCGTGTTGCTGACAAAGGAGCGGGGGAAGATTCGTGCCTTTGCCAAAGGTGCCAGAAGGCCGAATAATCCTCTGATGGCAGCAGCCAATGTATTTGCTTTTGGGGAATTTCAAATCTATGAGGGAAGGACTTCCTACAGCATCATGCAGGCGGCGATATGCAATTATTTTGAAGAACTGATGCAGGATTTTGAAGGTGCTTGCTACGGGCAGTATTTTCTGGAAATTGCTGATTACTATGCGAGAGAAAATGCAGACTGTAAGGACTTGTTAAAGCTGGCGTATCAGTCTCTGCGCGCACTCTGTGCTCCGGCATTGCCAAAGGAGCTTATCAAAGGCATCTATGAATTAAAGGCAATGGTCTTTAGCGGAGAGTGTCCGCAGAGCTTTGAGCAGTTTGCAGGATGGGAGCTGCATGAGTCGACGCTTTATGCTTTGCAATATGTAGTTGCGTCACCAGTCGAGAAGCTCTATACATTTACACTGGCACCAGAAGTTTTAGGAGAATTTCAAAAAGTGGTGACATGGATGAGGAGGCGATACATAGAACATCAGTTCAAGTCGTTGGAAATATTGGAGATTATGTGTGGGAGGCAAGAGCCAAACTAACAGTTGTCACAACATGGATTTTCTGCTACAATCTATCTATATACGAACATTTTTATAACCGTATACCGAGGAGGGATAATGAATGAAAAAGTGGATTCGCACATTGTGCACCCTGCTGCTGGCAGTTCTTGTACTGACCGGTTGCAAAGCATCGTTCGACCCGTCCGTGTCGTCTCTGTACATACAAAAAAACGGTAAAGTCACATCCGCCGTAGTCGAGAGCTTTGAAAAGGATTACTACAGCTTTTCAGAATTTGAGACTATGATTCAGCGTGAGGTGGAGAACTGTAACAGTATGTTCAGTGAGCCGGCGATTGACATCGAACGTCTGGAACTAAAAGACAGTACCTTGTATCTTCTGCTATCGTTTCAAGATGCAGATGCTTATGAGCAATATTCGGAAGAATACTGCTTTGTAGGCACTATTGACGAAGCTCTTGACGCGGGACACTCCTTTGATTTATTATTTAAAGATGCCGAGTATACCGAGTACAGCACAACAGAAGTGACCGAAAAAAAAGACGATCATGTGGTAATTGTACAGTCTGAAGGTTTTATTGAGTTGGAAGGCAAAGTAAAATACGTCAGCAACAACGTGGAGATTATCTCGGAGCATATGGCAGAAGTGATGGAGTTTTATGATGAAGATGAATACGCTTACATCGTATATTAAACGGAATCAACAAGAAAATGAGGAGTGAGACAGATGGAAAAGACGATGGACAAAATTGAAGCGCTGGCCAAGAACCGTGGGTTTGTATATCCAGGCAGCGAGATCTATGGTGGCCTTGCAAATACCTGGGATTATGGCAATCTGGGTGTAGAGCTTAAAAACAATGTAAAAAAAGCCTGGTGGCAGAAATTTGTACAGGAAAATCCCTACAATGTAGGCGTAGACTGCGCGATTCTTATGAATCCTCAGACCTGGGTGGCATCTGGGCATCTGGGTGGATTTTCGGACCCTTTAATGGACTGTAAGTCCTGTAAAGAGCGTTTCCGCGCAGATAAATTAATCGAAGATTATCTGGCAGAGCACAATATCAAGATAGAAGGCTCGGTCGATGGCTGGTCTCAGGAAGAGATGAAAAAATATATCGATGAGCATGATATTGTCTGCCCAAGCTGTGGCAAGAAAGATTTTACGGATATTCGTCAGTTTAACCTGATGTTTAAGACATTTCAGGGCGTGACAGAAGAAGCAAAGAATACGATTTATCTAAGACCAGAGACCGCACAGGGTATCTTTGTCAACTTTAAAAATGTACAGCGTACTTCCCGCAAAAAAGTTCCGTTTGGTATTGGCCAGATTGGAAAATCGTTCCGTAATGAGATAAGCCCTGGCAACTTTACGTTCCGTACACGCGAGTTTGAGCAGATGGAATTGGAGTTCTTCTGTAAGCCAGGAAGTGATTTGGAATGGTTTACGTACTGGAGAGGATTTTGCCGTGACTGGCTCTTAAGTCTTGGCATCAAAGAAGACGAGATAAAGCTTAGAGACCATACGGCAGAAGAACTTTGCTTCTACAGCAAGGCGACAACCGATATTGAATTCTTATTCCCATTTGGATGGGGCGAACTGTGGGGCATTGCAGACCGTACAGATTATGACTTGACGCAGCATCAGAATGTATCCGGTGAGGATATGAGTTATTTTGATGATGAATTAAAGGAAAAATATATACCTTATGTCATTGAGCCATCTCTTGGCGCAGACCGTGTGGTACTAGCGTTCCTCTGTTCGGCTTACGATGAAGAAGAATTAGAAGGTGGTGATATGCGTACGGTGCTTCGCTTCCACCCGGCATTGGCTCCTGTGAAGATTGGCGTGCTTCCACTGTCGAAGAAGTTAGCAGAAGGTGCCCAGAAGCTATACACTGAGCTTTCTAAAAAATACAACTGTGAGTACGACGACAGAGGCAATATTGGCAAGCGCTATCGTCGCCTGGATGAGATTGGAACGCCTTACTGTGTGACTTATGACTTTGAGTCGGAGACCGATGGCTGTGTAACCGTGCGTGACCGCGATACGATGGCACAAGAGCGCATTAAGATAGAAGAACTTGATGCATATTTTGCAGACAAGTTTGTATTCTGATGCTTGTGAAATATTTGGAAATATGATAAAGTTATAAAGTGTGCAGTGCATAAGTGGCACATGGAGAAATAATATACGGAGGTATACGAATTATGAAAGGAAATATTATCGTAGGTCAGTCCGGCGGACCGACCGCAGTGATTAACTCCTCTTTGGCTGGCGTGTTTTCCGCTGCAAAAGAGCTTGGAGTGAAGAAAATCTATGGTATGCATCATGGTATCCAGGGATTCTTAGCAGAGGATATTGTGGATTTGTCTGAGTATGTGAAAAATGATGCGGATGTAGAGATTTTAAAGAGAACTCCATCTGCGTTCCTTGGCTCCTGCCGTTATAAATTGCCGAAGATTGAAGGCAATGAGGAAGTCTATGATAAGATGTTCGAGATTATGGACAAGTATGATATCGAATGTCTGTTCTATATCGGTGGAAATGACTCCATGGATACCATTAAGATGCTGTCTGACTATGCAGCAAAGAAAGGCAAAAAGCAGCGTTTTATGGGCGTACCTAAGACGATTGACAATGACCTGCCAATTACAGACCACTGCCCAGGTTATGGTTCCGCAGCAAAATATATTGCCGCTTCCTTAAAAGAAGTGATTCGTGACAATTCTTCCTTTGGTATTGAGAAGCCAACGGTATTAATCTGTGAGATTATGGGACGTCATGCCGGATGGCTGACCGCAGCAGCAGCACTTTCCAGAGATGAGGACTGTGAAGGACCAGACCTTATCTACCTGCCAGAGAAGACCTTTGACTATGATGATTTCTTAGCAAGAATTAAGGATTTGTCAGTAAAGAAGAGCTCTGTAGTGGTAGCAGTGTCTGAGGGCGTAAAACTTGCAGATGGACGTTTTGTCTGCGAGCTTGGCGGCGGCGCTGACTTTGTGGATGCATTTGGCCATAAGCAGCTGTCAGGATGTGCAGTAACACTTGCAAATAAGATTGCAGCAGATACCGGACTGAAGACTCGTGCGATTGAGTTTTCCACACTTCAGAGAGCAGCTACTCATATTGCTTCTCTTAATGATATCAACGAAGCATTTAGCGTTGGTTATCTAGCTTGCAAAGCAGCAGACGAAGGCAAGACCGGAATGATGATTACGATTGAAGTGACCAAGAGAAGCCCATATGAGGTGACTTATGGAATTCATGATATTCATCAGATTGCCAATGTGGAAAAACCAGTTCCAGCAGAGTGGATTTCAGAGGATGGAACGGATGTGCTTCAGGGATATGTGGATTATGCAAGACCATTGATTATGGGTGAATTAACCCCACTTATGGTAAATGGAGTACCAAAACATCTGGTATTAAAGCGTGATACCTATAGATAATAGAAAAAAAGACAGGGGTCGCAGAAGCGGCCCCTTGTTATTTTGTCAATATAGACAGAAAAGGTTGTTAAAAATATATCAATTTTTGGCCGGGACAGAGGAAAATATGTGAAAATAGTACAAAAATGGGTTGACTTTTCACTAAAATATGGTATGCTAATTATGTGCGCAGAGAGAACCTACGGTTACACGATGCGCTTTTTTTTCGCGAATGATGAGGAACTTTATCATTTTGGCGGAGTTTGCAGAATTTATTATTTTATTTTTAGGAGGGCATGTAATGGCAAAATGGGTTTATCTTTTTAAAGAAGGAGATGCCAGCATGAGAAACCTGCTGGGTGGTAAAGGGGCTAACTTAGCAGAGATGACGAATCTGGGATTGCCGATTCCACAGGGATTTACGGTAACAACAGAGGCTTGTACAGATTATTATGAGAGTGGAGAGAGAATCTCTCATGAGGTAGAGGAGCAGATTATGGCTGCGCTTGTCTTCCTGGAGGGACTTCAGGGAAAGAAGTTCGGAGATACAGAGGACCCATTATTGGTGTCGGTACGTTCAGGTGCTAGAGCTTCGATGCCAGGTATGATGGATACGATTTTGAATCTGGGTCTAAATGATGTATCAGTGGAAGGCTTTGCAAAGAAGACCGGAAATCCAAGATTTGCTTATGATTCTTATCGCAGATTTATCCAGATGTATTCGGATGTAGTTATGGAAGTTCCGAAGTCTTATTTTGAGAAGATTATCGATGAGTTAAAAGAAGCCAAAGGCGTTCACTATGACACGGAGCTGACCGCAGAGGACTTAAAAGAGCTGATTCAGCGTTTTAAAGCTGTCTATAAAGAGGCAAAGAACGAAGATTTCCCACAGGAGCCAAAAGTACAGCTGATGGGTGCAGTACAGGCAGTGTTCCGTTCCTGGGACAACCCTCGTGCGATTGTATATCGTCGTATGAATGATATTCCAGGTGACTGGGGAACCGCAGTCAATGTACAGGCGATGGTATTTGGAAATATGGGCGATACATCAGGAACCGGTGTTGCATTTACCCGTAATCCTTCCACTGGTGAGAAGGGTATCTTTGGTGAGTATCTGATCAACGCACAGGGCGAGGATGTGGTAGCCGGTGTGCGTACACCACAGCCAATTACCAAGCTTGCTGAGGACCTTCCTGATTGTTTTGCGCAGTTTATGAAGATTGCAAATAAATTAGAGAAGCACTATCGTGATATGCAGGATATGGAGTTTACAATTCAGGAGGGACAGCTTTACTTTTTACAGACTCGTAATGGTAAGAGAACTGCTCCTGCAGCTCTTCAGATTGCCTGCGATATGGTGGATGAAGGGATGATTACGCGCGAGGAGGCAGTACTTCGTATAGAGGCAAAATCCTTAGATCAGCTTCTGCATCCAACTTTTGATACTGCAGCTTTGAAAGCTGGCGAGGTGATTGGTGAGGCGCTTCCGGCATCTCCTGGTGCTGCGGCTGGTAAAGTGTACTTTACTGCTGAGGATGCAAAGACAGCTCATGAGGCTGGTGAGAGAGTTATCTTAGTACGTCTAGAGACCTCTCCAGAAGATATTGAGGGTATGCATGCGGCTGAGGGTATCCTGACCGTGCGCGGTGGTATGACAAGCCATGCAGCAGTGGTTGCCCGCGGTATGGGAACTTGCTGTGTATCGGGATGCGGCGAGATTAAGATTTCCGAAGAAGAGAAATGGTTCGACTTAGGCGGACATCATTTTGTAGAGGGAGATTATGTCTCCTTAGATGGTACAACTGGTAAGATTTACAAAGGAGATATTCCTACAAAAGAAGCTTCTATCACTGGCAATTTCCAGAGAATTATGGGTTGGGCTGATAAGTTCCGCCGTCTAAGTGTACGTACCAATGCAGATACACCAGAAGATACGATTAACGCAGTGCGTTTAGGTGCAGAGGGCATCGGTCTGTGCAGAACGGAACATATGTTCTTTAATCCTGAGAGAATTCCAAAGATTCGCAAGATGATTCTCTCTGACAACCAGGAAGCAAGAGAGGCAGCACTGATGGAGCTGCTTCCATTCCAGAAGGAAGACTTTAAGGCAATGTACAAGGCATTAAAAGGCAGACCAATGACCGTTCGTTATCTGGACCCGCCTCTGCATGAGTTTGTACCAACCGATGAGGAAGATATTAAGGCTTTAGCTTCTGAGATGGGACTTACTGTAGAAGATGTCAAGGCAAAATGTGACGAGCTGCATGAGTTTAACCCAATGATGGGCCATCGTGGATGCCGTCTGGCAGTTACCTATCCTGAGATTGCCAAGATGCAGACCCGCGCCGTGATGGAAGCAGCGATTGAAGTAGAGAGAGAAGAAGGCTTTGATATTGTACCGGAGATTATGATTCCTCTTGTTGGCGAGCGCAAAGAGTTAAACTATGTCAAGAGAATTGTGGATGAGACTGCAGAGCTTGTCAAGAAAGAAAAAGGCAGCGATATCCAGTACCATATTGGTACCATGATTGAGATTCCACGTGCCGCACTCACCGCAGATGAGATTGCAAAAGAAGCAGAGTTCTTCTCCTTTGGTACCAACGACCTTACACAGATGACCTTTGGCTTCTCCCGTGACGACTCCGGCAAGTTCTTAGACTCTTACTATAAAGCTAAGATTTATGAGTCTGACCCATTTGCACGTCTTGACCAGACCGGCGTTGGCAAGTTAGTACAGATGGCAGCAGAATTAGGCCGTTCAAGCAGACCGGATATCAAACTTGGCATCTGCGGCGAGCACGGCGGTGACCCATCTTCCGTAGAATTCTGCCATAAGGTAGGACTAAACTACGTATCCTGTTCACCATACCGTGTCCCAATTGCCAGACTCGCAGCAGCGCAAGCAGCACTTTCGGAAGAATAAGAGATAGAATGGATTTGTTATTGCAGAAGCGATAATGAAAAATCAATAGAAACAAACCAAAATGAGGATCTTGAGTGGTTACACTTTCAAGGTCCTCTTTTTTTCCTGTCTCGAATAATGCTCTTTGAATACCTCGTTTATCACAGGAATAATTAATAAGTAAGAAAAAATCAACTAATATAGACGTATCCAAAATGAAATTGAGAATTAGTAATGGCTGATTTTACATTTCCATCCCCTTTCCTAAATTTGAGCATTTCAGCTTTTATTTTATTTTCTTTTTGGAGATTGGTGATTTTTAACCAAATCTTTCCCGTTTCAGATGCACCATATTCATTCGGAATGGCAGCAACATCACCTGGGCATAGAATTTCGTCTCGACTAGAAACAATTTTTTGGATGTTAGCTGAATAACGAACTTCATTTATTCCCATGCCAATAGCAAATAATATTTTTACTTCCTCACCTGATTTGATTGCTTTGTTATAATATTCAACTTTTTTCTTGTCCATACCTGTGTGGAGACTAGTTGTGCTGAACCATGCATAGCCTAATTTATGGATTGTATGGATATAGGCCTGAATGGTTTCTTCTCCATCTAATTCATTTCCTGTTGTAGTATAAGATGTTCCTAATTTCATAAAAATATAGTCGTTCAAAGGCGTAGTATCTTCCCTTTGTAAGATAAGGTTTTTTGCATACTCTACATTCAGGGACTTTTTTTTGAGTTGCAAATATAAATCTTCGTCTTGGGATAACATATAAACTTCCATCATTTCTGTTAGGGCTGTAGACTTATTTATGCCTTTAATTTTTGTAAATTCGTCAAAAATTTTTTGTGTCCGTTTATCGGCATAGATTGATAAATATCCAGGTCTTCCCATAAAATAAAACCACCTTTCTTATGTACCGCAAAACTCAATTGATTTGTTCCTGGTAAAAGAATAACATAGGTTGTGTGCATTGTCAAGAAAAATGTACCGCAAAACTCGATTGATAATTTTGGCATGTGTTTCCAGCTTTTGTTATCTAATGATTTCTGAATATGCTCTTCTAAATGATGGGATTACTTTTGCATTTTATGGCAAAATATGATAAAATTTGTATAGTTTAAAATCAAAATTAAGAATAAAATTCAAAAGGATAACAGGAGGTATGTAAGAGTGGCGTATACCATGTTGGAAGAAAGAACAAAACGACATCTAAATATTGGAGAGATAAAGGGCAATATGCTGAATTTAAAATCGGCGGCGCTTCGTTTTTTGCATGAGCACTGCGAAGGACTGCGTTTTAGCAAGAAAATGACAGAGAAAGAACAAAAAGAAGGCAGCTACAGCGGGAGAAGTCTAAAGGAGCATCAGATTCCCTATCATATGCAGATGGATATTGACAGACTCTGCCTAGAAAATGCCGTCAGGGATTTTATAGAATCGGGAACAACAGAGGATGCTTTTAATGTATATTTTTGCTATCTGGAGATGTTTGTGGGTGACTATGGAAAATCAAGGCAGATGATTGAGCTTTTGTCTGAATATGAGTCGAACTCCAGTTCGCTTCTTATGAAGCACAGAGACCACTATGCCCATTCGGTGTATGTATTTATACTTGGCTTGGCTATCTATGAGACAAGTCCTAAGTATCGTGCAGCATATCAGGGATTTTACGAAAAAAATAAAGAGTATTTAAAAATAAAAGAAGAATTAAATAGCGCGTTTGACGATGAAAAGGCGCTGGCACATCATTTTCTGCAATATTGGGGACTTAGCTCTTTGTTTCATGATATTGGCTATCCTTTTGAGCTTCCTTTTGAACAGGTGGCGGCTTATTTTGAAGTCCATGGCGATAAGAGAAAGAACAGACCTTTTGTGGCCTATCACAGTCTGGAGAATTATATAAAACTAAAAGAAAAGACAAAACATACATTGGCAAAAGAAGTCTATGATTCAGAAGAAGCAGTCTTTCAGACGACAGATGAACTGTTTGCGTATGATATTGCGATTGATAAGAAGCTGTCTAAGAATTACTATACCTTTACGAAGGAGAGTATGAAAAAGACGCTACAGGAAAAGCCAACACATCCTGAGAATTTTAACCACTTTATGGACCATGCATATTTCAGTGCAACAATATTATTCAAAAAATTGTTTGAAGAATTAGAGTGTCCTATCACAAAGTCAGGGATTGATGCGATGACTGCGATTATTCTTCATAACAGTCTGTACAAATTTTCAGTTGCCTTTTATAAAGATAAGATTACGGATTCTTTTAAGGCCAAGCTGCACCCGCTTGCCTATCTTTTGATGCTGTGTGATGAATTACAGTGTTGGGACAGAACTGCATATGGACGCAATTCCAGGGCAGAGCTTCATCCGATGGGCTGTGAATTTGTCTTTACAGAGAATAAGATTCAGGCAACCTATCTCTATGATAAAGCAGAAGAAATCAAGATAGAAGCTTTTAAGAAAAAATATAAAAGCTATAAAGACAATAAAGAAAAAGGGGAGGAACCAAAATTAAAAGCATATTCTGGTATGTATATCAAGGAAGATGGCTTGAATATCAGCAAGTTTCAGGCAGATATTGAAAAAATCGTAGAGTTAAATACCAAAAACAGTATTCTGGATTTGACAGTTGATATGAAACTAGAAGAACGAAATACAAAGAATAAAAACATCTATCTCTCCAACAGCAATTTTATCCATCTCTATAATTTTGCTGTGGCATTAAATGGCAGATGGTCTAAGATAGACGAGTGGAACACTGCAAAAGAAGACAAGCTAGAAGAAGATTTTCTAATGCAAAACAGGGAAGCTTTTGAAAAAGAATTTGGTATGCTTTCTCTGGAATATAAGTTAAGCAATATCAACCAGGCGAAAGCTTTTGCAAAATATTTAGATGTGATTGGCTGTTTTTATACAGACAGACCAGTGGCCTATGAGATGTTAAAAGGTTTTACAGAAAAGGAAGCAGGAATTATCGGTCCTATAGAGCATCAAAGATGGCTAAAAGAGCACTATAAGATGGGATGGGTGTATACCAAGGATACCAACATTCAAAAAGACGAAAGAGAGCTTTTGCGTGTCCATTATGATATGGTAGAGGATGCACTTGTGAAAGAGGGTGAGGCAATCACGGAGATATTAGATGACGATAACAGATTTAAAGAGATTGCAGAAGCGAATTATAAGCGGTTAGAGAAGGAAGAACAGGATAAAGATACTGAGCCTTTGAATGCAATGCTTAGTCTGTTAAAGCTGTATGATGGCTTGCGTATTTATCAATATAAAGTGACAGAATAGATAGTGGAGAAAAACGATGAGTGAGAGCAGACCATACGAGACAGAAAATGGCCTTTTAGAAGATATTACAGTTGCGAAAAAGCTGGTAGAGATTTTGGATATTCTGTTTGGAGAAGGAGCCAAAGCACAGGTAGAGCGAATGTTGGTCAGTGAGATAGAAGATATGCTAGAAGAACGCACGGGACAGGCACTAGATGATAAACTGTATATTGAGCAGTATCATAAAGTGCGGGATGCGCTGATGGCAAAAAAGATTATCTCCTATGACACAAAAACATACAGACTACTTAAAAAAAGCAAAGAACAGGTTTTGGAGAAAGACTATCAGGATGCTCTAGCTTTTATCAAAGTAGAGAATAAAGAAACTTTAGAAACCAAGAAAAAGACAGAGAACAACAAAACTCCTAGCTTTGATATTGCAACACAGACAGAAGAATTTAGAGCTTATGTGCTATCGTTACTTCGAACGATGAAACCATTTGAATTTGAACGGCTGACAACACAGCTCTTAAGAGCATGTGGACTGGAATTCTATCCGGGACGTCGTACGGGAGATGATGGCGTCGATGGATATGGCTATATCACAGTTGCAGGACTTTTTAAATTCAAGGTGTTAGTACAGTGTAAGCGTTACCAGGAGAGCACCAAGATTGCCAACTATGCAATTAGAGACCTGCGCGGCGCAGTATCGACAGACGCTTATAAAGGACTGTTTGTGACCACTTCTTCTTTTTCTCCAAGGGCTAAGGAGGAAGCGAATAAATTTCCGCAGATTGACCTGATTGACGGGCGGCAGTTTGTGGATTTGATGATAGAGAAAAAGATAGGGATTGTCGAAGAAAACGGAACATATTCTATGAAAAAAGATTATTTAGAGCATATTCAACTATAACATAGAAGGAAACAAAAGATGGGACAGGAATTACAAGGATTAGAATTTTTAAAGAAACATGAGATTGTAGATAAAAAATGCAGATTTACCGAGCCATTTGCTTTTATCAGCTATTCCCATGATGCGCATGATGCGATGATTGTCAGAGAGGTATTTCTAAAGCTGTATGAAAAAGGCTATAATCTGTGGATTGATATAGCCAATATTCCATACAATGAAAGTGAATGGAGTATGGCGGCAATAGAAGCATTAAAGTCGAAGGAGTTCTGCAAATTCGCGTTCTATTTTCGAAGTGAATCTTCCATGCTTAAGGAGACGATAGAAAAAGAACTTTATATGATTAAACGGCTTGTACATATTGGAGATATTGTCACAGTTGATATTTGGGAAAACAGAGAATTAAATGCAGAAGAATATAAACAATTTGTTTTAAATGAAAAAAGTACCGAAGAGTATAAGATTTGTGATACCATATGCGATATTGTCAAAACAGGAAATTCTGCCATTCGTTTTGCAAAGGATTTGGACAACAATATGGACAGACTGGTAGACATTATCGCAAAAGAGTTAGAAAAAAGAGGAGTTCATAGATATATAACCCCAAGTACAGAGATTTCCTGGAATGAATTTGATAATATCAAAGCATTTTCCTATCAGGATAAAGCCTATCTGGTATCAGATGCAAGACAGGCTTATTGTGCAATTATAGATATCTTCAAACAAAACCATGCAGATTTTCAGGTAGAAAAGGTTGTGGAAGGTAAAACCGGCTATTATGTTAAGCTTACGGATGGCAGTGAATTAAACATGGTAAATGGCGGCTATGGTATCACTTTAAAAAGTGTAAAAGAGATAAAGAGCTGCCCGGACTTAAAGCTTTATGGTGATGTCTTGCCAGGTGCCAAGGAGGTTCCCGTTTATAAGACATTATTAAGAGATGCATCATCTTGTGAATTTGTGAACTTTGAACCAGAATCTTTTTCGGATTTTGTAACTCGCCATAAGAAAATAGTAGCAGACTATAAAAAGCAGCAGAGACAAAACAACACCAGAAAGGTGCCACCGATTCCTTTTAAAAATCTGAAAATCCATATGCCAGAAGAACTGATTGGCAATCGGGATATCTCAACAGATAGTTGGAAGTCACTGTTTAATATGCTGATGGATGCCTTTGGTGCGTTTACCAATGCTGAATATAGTGCATATCGACAGAAGGAGGAGGCTAAGAAAGGTATAAAAGCGCCAATAGTGATTACAAAAGCAGATTATGACGAAGGAAAAGTTGGATGTGTCAGATATCAGCCAATCAAGGGCACAGAATATTATTTCTTTAATAGTTATGGAATTACCGCACTTCTAAATGCTATGGACAAAGAGATAAGATACTACATAGATTATAGTAATAGTACAAAAGGTACACAGACAGGTATCGAAGAAGTTAAGATTTCTTATTCCCTTCCCAAAGGGGAATTTGCAGATATGTTTTTATAATTTTCAAAAAGGAGAAATATAACAAAAACTAGGAGGTAGACTCTTTATGGAAAGGATTGTATGGGATGAAAAATACAACATTGGAGTAGAAGTAGTGGATAAGGCACATGCCAAGCTTTTTCGGATTATTGATAAACTACTTGAAAATTTACAAGATGTAACATCCAATCAACATACATATATGGAAGGTATTAAATATTTAGATGCCTATGCCATGAAACATTTTTCAGAAGAGGAAGCATTTATGCGTTCCATTCACTATAGCAGATATGCACAGCACAAGAAGATACACGATAATTTTCGGGATAAGACTTTGCTTTCGCTGAAAAAAGACTTGGAATTATCGGGATATTCATCAGTAGCTGTACAGCGTTTTGTGGAAACGATGTCTCTTTGGTTGAGTGAACATATCTTAAAGGCAGACCAGGCGATTGTGGGAAGAAAAGCTGTATCAAAAAAACGTGACCTTTCCTCACAGATTGCAGCAATCTCAAGAACCATCGACCGGGCTACAACAGAAGTATTTCAGACAGAGATGAAATTGATAAATGAAAAGTATAAGGGGCTTAATATCGGCGATGCATACTATTGTCGGCAATGCTTTGATGTTGAGGGCGGAATTAAGCTTCAGATTCTTCTAGGTGTAGAGGAATCCCTTATCCTTCGGGGCGCCAATCGAATCGTAAGGCGAAAGACTGTACAAAAAAGCGATATTACAACAGCGATGCTTTTGAAGATTTTTGAACAAATGTTTGAGCGTATTGGCAGACTGTTTCGGGCGGAAGAAGAGAGTGCACTTGAGAAGGAGAACTTATTAACTGTAGAAGAATTCAGAACGGAATTTATGAAAGGATATCCCTGTAGTCTGCTATACAGCAATAAAGTCGGGCATTTAGCCTTTTGTTACCGCAACTGGCGGGTAAGGACTTAAAAGACTACCATCCAAAACTAAAAAGCCAGGCAATCAGGATACGAAGAGCACTTGTAAGAAAGCGGGAAGTCAACACAGAGGGGACACCAACTTTGATGGTATTCTCCTTAGCCTGTGCAAGTCCTAGTCCTACCGGGATAAAATCACAGGCAGCCTGGGTATTGATGGCAAAGAGCGCTGGAAGTGCCAAAGAGACAGCAATCACACCATTTCCTATCTGTGTACCAATAATAGTACCTATAACCTGGGCAATAATAGCGCCTGGCGCCAATACAGGTGAGAGAAATGGAAAAGAGATAAGAACACCTAGTATCAAAAGCCCTAAGATATTGGAGGAGAGTGGGGTAAGGCTTTTGGCAATCCATGCATTGAGGCCCGAACATTCGACGATGGCAGTTAAAAGAGAGACAAAGCCCATCAAAGGCAAAAGCGTGTGCAGCATCATCTGCACGCTGTCCTGTGAGGCTTTATAGAATAAGCCACAATATTTTCCAATACCAGAGAGAGGATAGTTAAAAAGGCGGGCTAAGCGCGCAGAGACCCCTTTGATGGGCGCCTTTGATGCTGCTTTTTGTCCTTCGGTGGAAGTGATACATTCAGCGGTGACATCTGATACATAAAGTTCTTCTGTAATATAGCGGGCCAATGGCCCGCTTTTTCCTGTGGGCAAAAGATTGACAGTGGGAATATGTTTTTTGGGATAGATGCCACAACGAAGCGTACCACCACAATCAATAACCGCCAGAAAGACCTCATTATCTGGCACAGTGGAAGTAAAACCATTGACGCAAATACAGCCGGTTAAAGATGCAATCTTATCGACAATATCCGGGCGGATGCCGCCGCTGGTGATATAGATAAGTTTGTTGCGTGTGTTGTCCGGTTTGACTACCAGGGGGCCACCGTATCCGCTTCTTCCGGCAACAATACGTATCTCATGCCAGGGGGCATCAGAGGCTAAGGTGCCTTTTGTAGGCGCTGTGGCAGAATCCTCTTGAAAATCTGGTGTATCAGGAAGGATTAATTGCATCTTTTGGCTGTAATAAGCCGTCGTATAGTCTGTTACTATTCCACAGAGAAAGTTGGCAAAGAGTCCTGCGATAAGATAGCGGACAGCAAGTGGATAGACCGAGTATCCAAGCATCTCAACACCATGGGCAATACCAAGCCAGATAAAAAGCTCGGAGGAGTTAATATGTGGAAAGATACCGCTGCTGGTATGACAAAAATAAGAAGCACAGGCAAAATATGAGGGCTTGTCTTTTTCTGAGAGAAAGCGTCCAAGGGTCAGGGCCGAAGGGTTACATAGAAGCAATGCACCAAAAAAAGGAATCAACATATATTTGAGCAGCAGATGCCGGGAAGCCAGCGCTGCTGCTTTTTCAATAAGGTGTGTGGGAATCAGCCGAATCAAGGTATTGGTCAGCATCAGAACCATAAAAATCGTAGGAAGTAAATCCACACACCACGAGATTAGAAAATTTCCGCCATAAGAGCAGACATCTGCAAAAAAAGTAATCATATACAATTCTCCTAATCTGATATCTTTTTCACAATCCCAATATAACATATTTACGGTTATTTTCCAACGACTGGAAAAAGAATGTATTAATTTTGACCAAAAAATGCGGTAATATGCTATCAGACAAAGCAAAGTACACATGGCCATGGAACTTTGAAAGAAAAGTCTGACACAACGACAGGTTCTGTAAAGGAGGATTTTATATGAATATTATCCCTTTGATTCTCTTATTTTGTGTGGCATTTTCCATACAGTATCTCTTGACTTTTTTGCAGATGAAGAGCTTTATGCGCTCCTATCGCAGTCTGAGGCAGAAAGGACGTGTGGCGATTGGAAAGGCAAAAGGGGCCTTTTTCGCCGGTGCTATTGCGATGTTTGCAATAGATGACGAGGGAAAGGTGCTAGAAGGCTGCTATATGCAGGGAGTGACCGTCTTTGCCAGAGTGAAAGCACTAAAGGGCTTTGAGGGACTTTTGGTAGGTGCGATAGAGAAAGCAGACTGCCAGAGACTGCATCTGGCAAAGCCACTTACCAAAGCGGTTCTTGAGAGTGCATCAAACTATCGGATTCTGATGTCCGGGGGAGAGATTAAAGAAGAACCTGCTCCGCTTACAAAGGCAGCCAATCTGTTTCGGCGAATGGCTGTGCCACATACAGAATAAGGAGGTTTGTTTCTATGAATATTATTGTAAATGCAGCGGAAGGCTTTATGGGATTGTTTGACGCAGGGGCGCTTACCTTTGTCAACTGGGTCTCCACGATTGTACCAAAAGTTCTGTTACTTCTGGTATTTATGAATGCACTGATTGCACTGATTGGACAGGAGCGTATCAACAAATTTGCAAAGGTCTGCTCTGGGAATGTGATACTGGCTTATGGCGTGCTTCCATTTTTATCGGCTTTTATGCTTGGTAATCCAATGGCACTGTCGATGGGAAAATTTCTTCCTGAGAGAATGAAACCAAGCTACTATGCATCTTCGACTTATCACTGCCATACCAACAGCGGAATGTTTCCCCATATCAATGTGGGTGAAATCTTTATCTACTTAGGAATTGCAGATGGTATTACCACACTTGGTCTTAGCACAACACCACTTGCACTCCGCTATCTGTTAGTTGGTCTTTTGATGAATTTTATGGCTGGATGGGTGACGGATTTTACAACGACATTTGTGATGAAACAGCAGAATATTGAACTAAAGAATACATTATAGGATTTGGGGGAGAGAAGATGGCTGAATATAGAGCGATTAAAGTAGAGAGAGGAAGCGGTGGCTTTGGAGGACCTCTGACGGTGATGCCAAAAGAGGGAAAAGACAAGGTGGTTTTTATCACAGGCGGCGGCGCAGAGCCAGATATTATCGAAAAGATTGTAGAACTGACCGGATGTACGGCAGTCAATGGATTTAAGACATCGGTCCCAGATGAAGAGATATTTTTGGTTGTTATTGACTGCGGAGGTACGCTTCGCTGCGGCATTTACCCACAGAAACGGATTCCTACCATTAATATTATGCCTGTGGGAAAGAGCGGGCCTTTGGCAAAATTTATCACAGAGGATATCTATGTATCCGCAGTAGGGCCAGACCAGATTAGCCTAGCAGACGCAAAAGATGCAGCTAAGATGGCAGTAAAAGAGCCTGAGAAGACGCAGGAGAAGTCAGAGGAGCCTAAGACAGAACCAGAGCGGAAATATAAATACAGCAAGGATAAAAAGGTCTCAGAGACGCTAGGAGAGACCAGCAAATCCAGTATTATTCAGAAAATCGGCATGGGTGCTGGTAAAGTGGTTAATACCCTCTATCAGGCGGCAAGAGATGCTGTACAGTCGATGATTACCACCATTTTGCCTTTTATGGCTTTTGTGGCGATGTTGATTGGTATTATCCAGGGTTCAGGCTTTGGCGATTGGTTTGCGAAGCTTTTGGTGCCACTTGCCGGCAATGGTGTGGGACTGATTATCCTTGGATTTATCTGTTCGATTCCGGTGCTTTCAGCGCTTCTTGGACCTGGTGCGGTGATTGCACAGGTAGTTGGTACGATGATTGGTGTGGAGATTGGTAAAGGAAATATTGCTCCTAGTCTGGCGCTTCCAGCATTATTTGCCATCAATACCCAGTGTGCATGTGACTTTATCCCAGTGGGCTTAGGACTTGCAGAAGCAGAGCCGGAGACTGTGGAAGTTGGAGTGCCATCTGTACTTTACTCCCGTTTCTTAATCGGTGTACCAAGAGTGCTGGTTGCATGGGTGGCAAGTATTGGACTTTATTAAATACATAGAACATTTGTAAAAGCGAAAAGAAAGGAAGATATCAATATGAATACATGGTTAAATCTAGAAGGAAAGACAGTGATTGTAACAGGAGGCGCATCTGGAATTGGCAAGGCAGTGGTAGAGGAATTCTTAAATCAGGGAGCCAATGTGGTGGTAGCAGATATGAGCCCGACAGCGCCTGAGATGCCGGCTGGAACATGGCATTATATAGTGACAAATGTCACAGACAGAGACAGCGTGGAACATATGGTAGAAGAGACGGTGGAGAAATTTGGAACTGTGGATATTTTGGTCAACAATGCAGGTATCAATATTCCAAGACTTTTGGTGGATGATGCAAAGCCACATGGAGAGTTTGAGTTGGATGACAATGTATTTGATAAAGTAGTCAATGTTAATCTAAAAGGCGTCTATCTGTGCGCACAGGCAGCTGGACGTGTGATGGTTGAGAAAAAGTCAGGCGTTATCATCAATATGTCCTCAGAGAGCGGCTTAGAGGGCTCAGAGGGGCAAAGCATCTATGCGGCGACCAAAAATGCAGTCAATTCCTTTACCAGGTCCTGGGCAAAAGAGCTTGGAAGAAAGGGCGTTCGCGTTGTCGGTGTAGCACCAGGCATTATGGAGGCGACCGGACTTCGTACGATTGGCTATGAGACGGCGCTTGCCTATACCAGAGGTATCACAATTGAGGAGCTTCGGGCAGGTTATAGCAAGACATCTACCACACCGCTTGGACGCTCCGGGAAACTCTCTGAAGTGGCAGATATGGTGTGCTATCTAGGAAGTGAGAAGGCTTCTTATGTCCATGGTGTGACCTTTAATGTGGCTGGTGGCAAGACCAGAGGCTAGTCTTTGATAAGCAAGACTTTCCTTCCAGAGCAAAATGATACTTTTGTCATAATGAATTGTTTATTATAATGAACATAAGTGAAAGGAAGCAGGGGAAGGGATATGATGACGTCAAAGACACCAGACAGCAGAATCGCACAGATTCTAGATATTATGGAGCTTCGCAAAACTGCCAGGTTGGAAAGCCTGGCAGATAAGCTAGACGTAGGGACAAAGACGATAAGAAATGATATTCGAGAGCTTAATCAACTTTTAGAGGGCAGCGCGCTTATCGAGTCAATGTCGGGGAAATATGCATTTTTTGTATTGGATGAAAGAGAATTTCAGAAGAAAAAGCAGTTAATCTACAGTCAAAATGACTATATGAATTCGCCGGCAAAGCGATATGGCTATATTCTAAATCGTCTGATGCATGAGGAAGAAGCGGTTCTGATTGATGATTTGGCCGATGAAATCTGTGTAGGCCGAACAACGATAAATGGCGATTTAAAAAAGCTTAGAGAGATGCTAGAGAGCTATCAGCTTCAGATTGTAGGAAAGCCCAATACTGGTATCCATCTAAGCGGTGAAGAACTAAAACTTCGGCTCTTTATCTTAGAACAACTCTACGACCAGGTATTTGAGACATTTCTTCTTGACGATGACTTAGACCATATGGTGAATGAATATTGCCAGGAGTATGGTCTTGACTATATGACCACACAGTATTTTATGCGTTCTTACACCCTGATGATGGACCGGGTATTAAATGAACATCCTCTTGGATTTCTTCAGGAAAAATATCATGAGCTAGAGCAGACGATGGCATATCGTTTTGCAGAGAAGATTATCACTAGGACGATAGAGATGCTTCAGATACAGATTCCCATGGAGGAGATACTCTTTTTATCGCTTCCGATTGCGGGGATGCGTACCTCGATAAGCCAAAGTGACAAGCAGGCGATGGAGATTAGTGAGGAAGTAGCGGAGTTAGTCGTAAAGATTCTAAATCGAATTGCCTATGATATGAATTTTCATATTTCCCCTACAGACCTGTTAGATGATTTTGTCTATCATATTAATTTTATGCTTAATCGCCTAAAGTACCGCTTTTATATCCGCAACTATGCGCTGACAGAGATTCGGGAAAAATATCCGCTGGCCTATAAGATGGCGGAGCTTTCCAAAAAGGTGATAGAGGAACAGACCAATCTTGTGGTGGTCGATGATGAACTGGGATTTTTGGCTTCTTATTTTAGTCTGTTTTTAGAAGAACAGCATCATAAAAATGAGAAACAGACCAAAGTGGGGATTGTCTGTGCGCAGGGTGTGATTGCGGGAAAACTGATAGAGGTACGGCTTAGAAAGATGTTGCCGGTACAGACAGAGTTTGAACTTTTGTCGGAGAAAGAAGCGAGAAAGAGGGAAGATTTTGACCTGATGATTTCCACTTCTAGAAAATATGAGTCCGATACTATGTCTGTGATTTATCTTGGTGAAATTTTTGACGAAGTAGAGGTGCTTCGGCAGATTGAAAGATTGAAGTATCTAGGACATCTAAATGCGCCGATTAAGACAGGACTGAATTCTCTGATTGCAACTATCTTAGAGCCAGAGCATTTCTACGTACTTGCTCCAGAACTTTCGTATTTAGAAGCGATACTATATATGGCAGAACAACTGATACAAGCAGGCGTGCTGCCAGCGGATTTTAAGGAAGCACTTCTTAGGCGGGAAGAAAAGAGTACAATGCTTTTTGACAAAGAGATTGGATTTCCACATCTGCAATATAAAGGAGAGAAGATTGTACTGGCAGTTGGTGTGGCAGAGCGTACAGGGCCTGGTGTTCGTTTTGTACTGTTTTTGGCACTGCCACAGGATTTGGAGCTTAATGACCGGATTCTAATCCATATCTATAATGAGCTTTTGGTGATTTCTTCGGAGAAAGAATTACTAGATGATATTGCCAAACTGAAATCCGGCAATGCATTTGTCTTATATATGATTAAACACAATGAACGATTTGAAGATATTTAATTTAGGAGGTATTACGATATGAATACAATTTATGAAAATGCGATTAAAGGAGTAGGAGAACTTGCTTCGGCGTTTGCAGAGGAGAAGACAATTATATTATTTGGCGACAGTGCACCAGATACACTAAAGGATTACTGCTACAGTATTGATGTAAAGAAAGCAGACCGAGTGATTGAGCCAGGACAGATGTTAGAGATAGATGGCAAGACCTATAAGATTCTGGTAGTGGGCGATGTTATGCAGAAAAATTTGGAGGCACTTGGGCATATCTCGATTCAGTTTAGCGGAGCAGCAGATGGTCTGCCAGGAACAATGGTCGTAGAAGAGGCTGAGGTTCCAGTGATGCAGATTGGAAGTGTTGTGCGGATTCTGGCTTAAGTAAGGATAACAATGCTTAGAAAGAAATTGCAGGTAATGATACCTGGGGGGATACATATGGCTGTAGCGCTGACGCTTGGCCAGATTTCTAAGAGAGAAGATGCACATGTGTTTTTGATGGCCAAAGGGCGAATGGTCAGTGCCAGAGAGTCTCAGAAGGTGTTGGCTCTTGGGATTCGTAAGGGGGAGTGGATAGAAGTGATGGTGGATAGCGAAGGGGGAGAGGAAGCGGAAGTTATAGAACAGGTGGAGAAGGTGTTGGGGTGTCTCTAATCGGATAAAATGCTCTTATCTTGCTTTTTACAAGGCGCTGTGATAATCTAAAACAGAGAAAACAGATGATGGGGGAATTTTCCATGACAGGGCAAACAGGCAATATGGTACTTTTGCAGATTAAGGAGACTTATGAGAGCTTGAGTAATTCGGAAAAACAGGTGGCAGGAGTTCAGCCTGGAGATTCCAAAGGTGTGATTTGGGCGTTGCTATTAATTGTATTATAAAGAGCTAAATATACAAAAGCTAGAAGATATAAGAAATATGATAAATGGCAACAAAGCAGTCCAATGATTTGGACAAAAAATAAGACCGCTACAAGATAGATAATTTCTTATCTGTTTTGCAGCGGTTCTTTGTCTAAAATATTTATTTACTTTGAAAGACGATAATGGGTATTCTTACTTCTTCCTTCCTGAACAAGCTGCCCATTCTCAATCATTTGTCTTAATAGCCGCCCACAGGTTGTCTGGCCAATTCCTAGCGCTTTTTCCACATCTTTTCGCGTGAAAGTATCCTGCTCTTTTGCAAGGGCAATCACAGCCTCCTCCTCGCTGTTTTTTGGCGGGGCGTTATTTGGTTTTTTCTGCTTTGTGTGTACATTTAGATTTGGAAGAATAATCTTAAAAGCATTGTCAGAGGTTTCAATTTTAGGCTCTTTTCCAGTTCCCTCATAAGCCTCCATAATCTTTAATATACCGCAATAAAGAGTGTAGGATGATACTTTTCTAATTGTGACGTTGAATTAGTAAGGGAAAGTTGCTATACTGTGAAAAAGGAAGAGAGGATTGGCTGATGAGAGAAGACATTCGAGAAAAGTTATTAGAGATGAGAGAGGAGAAATACCGGGACTTTTCGGCGGCATTGATTCCTGGAATAAAAGAAGGAGAGATGCTTGGAGTGCGTTTGCCTGCACTTCGTAGATATGCAAAGGAGCTTTCTAAAGGGGATTGGAGAAAGGAGTTTTCGTATAAAGAAGATATTTATTTTGAGGAGACAATGCTACGAGGGATGATATTGGGGTATGCTTGTGAAGAAATTGACGAGCTTTTTTTATATCTTAAAGATTTTATACCACAGATTCAGAACTGGTCAGTCTGTGACAGTGTGTGTAATGGACTAAAGCTGGTGAATCGTTATCCTGAGAGAACATGGGAATTTTTAAAGCCTTATCTTGCATCTAAAAAAGAGTATGAGGCTCGGTTTGGACTGATTATGTTGCTTTCCCATTTTGTAAAGATGGGGGAGGAGAAGAAGGTTCCTAGAAAACGTAAGATTACAATGGAAGATTTAAAGAAAGAGGAGGAGAGCGGACGGTATCTGGAAGGGATTCTAAAGGTGCTTGACAGAGAATTTACACAGGGCTATTATGCACAGATGGCAGCAGCCTGGTTGTTGGCAGAGTTGTTTGTAGTGTATCCAGTGCGCACACTTCGGGGGCTTTTAGAGTTAAGATTAGATGTTTTTACAAGGAAAAAGGCTTTTCAGAAGATTCGGGAGTCAAGGATTCCTGATGGAGAGGTTAAGGTGTATATAAAGGAGTTAGCAGATGGGATATTCGTATAGTACATATGAACTGATGTTCTTTTTGATTTGTTATTCCTTTCTGGGTTGGTGCATGGAAGTATGTTATATGGCGGTTCGGACAAGGAGATTTTGTAACCGTGGATTTTTAAATCTGCCACTGAGTCTGTCTTATGGATTTGCGATGGACTTGCTTATCTTGGTGTTACCTACGCTTCAAGGCGCATATATCTTGCAGTGGATTGTTCTTTTAGTGGTGGCTTCTTCAAGTGCACAGTTAGCAGATGAGGTATCTGTACGAGTAACCGGACAAAGGCTTTGGGAACAAGAGCGACGTTCGGTCTATTTTGGGCGCTTGACAGGGCTTGTATATGCACTTTTAATGGGAAGCATTGCGCTTTTGATGGTGCTTTTGGTTCATCCGCTATTGTATCTTTTGTGTCAGATGCTTCCTGCCTTGCTTCTTCGGGGAATGGTGTGGGTGGTTTGTCTTTTGATGGCTGTGGATTTTACAGTGGTGTTTTATACCATGCGAAAAAGGCCATTTCCAGAAGGAATGCAGACGATTTCTAAGGAACTTTTGGAACAGAAGAAAAGTTTTGGAAGCTGGCTTTCTGCGCATATCTGGCGTCGACTAGAGAAAGCTTATCCAAAGCTTCGGGCGATTGGACAAGAAGAAGTTCGAGAGGGAAAAGACTGTGTATTTGCAGAGGGATTTTGCCTTGATAAACTTTGGTGGATATTTTTTATCAGTGCATTGGGAGGGGATTTGATAGAAACTTTCTATGTACGAGCTACGGCTGGTATCTGGATGAGTCGCTCTAGTGTGCTCTATGGGCCTTTTAGTATTGTGTGGGGGGTAGGAGCAGTGCTTTTGACGGTGTTGCTTCGAAGGTTTTCAGATAAAGAAGACCGCTATGTTTTTCTGGGAGGATTTTTCCTTGGGGGAACCTATGAATATCTGTGCAGTGTCTTTACAGAGGTGTTTTTGGGAACGACATTTTGGGACTATAGCGATATGGCATTTAATATTGGAGGGAGAACAAATCTGTTGTTTTGTATCTTCTGGGGGATTTTGGCGCTCGTTTGGGTGAAGATTTGTTATCCACCACTTAGTCGGATGATTGAGAAGATTCCACCGGTGACTGGGAAAGTGGTTACTTGGGTGCTTGTGGGACTTATGGCGTGTGATGTGGTGATTTCGGCGATGGCGATGATAAGATATGTAGAGAGAGCAGAAGGCGTGGAGGCAGAGAATAAAGTGGGAGAATTTTTGGATATGGAATATCCTGATGAACTGATTGAGTGGAGGTGGGAGAACCTTCGTATTGAGTGAAAGACAGAATGTGATAGAGTTTTTAAGATTTATTAAGAATTAGAATTGGTATTTTATGTTATACTGATAGTGATTTCTGCCGGTAATAGAAAAGGGCTTTTTATTAAAAGCCCAGGTCTTCATTGATAAGAATAAGTTTGATGCGATTTTGGATGCCGCTTCGTCGGGTGATGACGATTTGATTGCAGATGCAATTAGGGGAATAGCAGTCTTGACAGACGCCTGTCTTTGTACAAGGAGTGTCGAGTCCTAGACGAGTAGTATTAGGAGGAGCTGCTTTTGTGCGAATACGGTTGATGGCAGAAGGAATGTCTTTTACGACTTTGTTCATACCGGCTAGAATGATGACATTTGCAGGACCATAACAGAGACAGGAGACGCGGTTGGCAGTACCGTCGATATTGACAAGTTCTCCTTGGGTGGTAAGGGCGTTTGTGCTCATAAGATAGTAATCAGCCATGACAGTCTTAGCGTAGAGGGCACGTTTTTCTTCAAAAGTTTTGGCAGTGGCGCGGTCAATTAGGGTGTAAGATTTGGTCTTTAGGGCATCCATAAGACCACATTCGCTTAGGGTCATAGAGCCACCCCAGGAGATTGAGGAGCCTTCGGGCATAAGGGAGAGGGCTTTTTCTACCGCTTCTTTTGAAGTTTGGCAGAAGTAGCCTTCGATGTTGCGCTTAGAGAGTGATTTTAGGATGGTAGCAGCTGCGACTGTGTTGGCTTGTTTGATAAATGACATGAGAAGTCCTCCTTTTTGATATGGAATTTTAGCTAGAGTATAGCAGAAAATAAGAGGAATTTCAATGTGTGTGGAACTAGAGAAGATTAGATTTTGGATTTGAGAAAGGATGATAGAGGGATGGCAGTGGAGAAGCTAAAAAGAAGAGAAGAAGTTAGAAAAGAGGATACCTGGGCGATTGAGGATCTATACCAGGATGATAAGGCTTGGGAAGAGGACTATCAGAGGCTTTCAGAGAGAATTCCAAAGCTTTTGGAGTTTAAAGGAAGACTAGGAGACGGGGCAGAGGTGTTGCTTTCCATGCAAAAGCTTTGGGATGAATTGAATATGTTAGCAGAGAAAGTGTATGTGTATGCAGGACAGAAGATGCATGAAAATACGGAGAATGGGGTGTATCAGAACCTTTCTAACCGGGCACAGAGTCTTTTGGTGAAGCTTTCGGAAGCGGGTGCTTATATTGAGCCAGAGATTTTAGAGCTTCCTGATGGGATGATAGAGAAGTTTTTAGAAGAAAATAAAGAGCTTTTGGTATATCGTCAGTATTTTGAAAATATGATAAGACAGAAAGAACATGTCCTTGATGAAGCGAGAGAGGCTCTTTTGGCGGCAGTGGGAGAACTTTCAGAGGGGCCTAAAGATATTTTTACGATGTTTAATAATGCTGACCTTCGTTTTCCAGTGATTAAAGGAGAGGATGGCGAGGATGTGGAGGTGACACATGGGAGATATGTGACACTTTTGCAGAGCCAAGACAGAGAGGTTCGCAAGGCAGCATTTGAGGCGCTTTATGGGATGTATGGGAAATATAGAAATACATTGGCAGCAACGTATCGGGCGAATGTAAAACAGGCAGTATTTTTTGCAAAGACAAGAAAATATGAGTCAGATTTGGAAGCGGCACTTAGTGGAAGTCATATTCCAGTGACTGTCTATAAGAATCTAATTGAGGTGGTACATGCATTTTTGCCACAGATGTATCGATATGTAGAGCTGCGCCGTAAGATGCTTAAAGTTTCAGAACTTCATATGTATGATTTATATGTGCCAATGGTACAGAGCGCAGAGCAAAAGATTCCTTTTGAACAGGCAAAAAAGATGGTGCTTGCAGGGCTTAAGCCAATGGGTGAGGAGTATAGAAAGCTTTTAGAGGAGGGCTTTTCGTCCCGTTGGATTGATATTTATGAGAATCAGGGAAAGAGAAGTGGTGCGTATTCCTGGGGAGCGTATGGAACACATCCGTATGTGCTTTTAAATTATCAGGAAAATCTCAACAATGTATTTACACTGGCACATGAGATGGGGCATGCATTGCACTCGTGGTATTCCGATGCCACACAGCCATATGTATATGCTGGCTATAAGATTTTTGTGGCAGAGGTTGCTTCTACTTGCAACGAGGCACTTTTGATTCACCATCTGTTAGAGGAGACAAAGGAGCCTAAAGAAAGGGCATATTTAATCAACTATTTTCTGGAGCAGTTCCGTACAACGCTTTTTCGGCAGACAATGTTTGCAGAGTTTGAGAAGATAACACATGGAATGCAGGAAAATGGCGAGACACTGACAGCAGACAGGCTTTGTAAGGTTTATTATGACCTGAATCGGGAATACTTTGGAGAAAATATCTGTATAGATAAAGAAATTGAACTAGAATGGGCCAGGATTCCGCATTTTTATACACCATTTTATGTGTATCAGTATGCGACGGGATTTTCGGCAGCAATTGCATTGTCCAAGAAAATCTTAGAAGAGGGAGAGCGCGCAGTGGAGGATTATAAGAAATTTTTGCGCGGAGGAAGCTCTATGTATCCTTTGGAACTGCTGCGGGTGGCAGGTGTGGATATGGAGCAGAAGAAGCCAGTGGAGGATGCTTTGCAAGTGTTTGTGCAATATTTGGATGAAATGGAGAGGCTGATGGGGCATGACGAAGTATGAGGCAATTTTCAGGAGAAAATCGGTTAGAAGATACAAAGAAGAGGAAATTCCTGAAGAAATACTAGAGAAAATAAGGCATTATGGAGCACATGCGGTAGGTATTCGTAAAGAAGTACGTATCAAATGGAAGGTCTATCGCGCTTCGGACCACAATGTAAAAGGGATGTTTCAGGTGAAAGCGCCGTATTATGCGGCGCTGTATTCGGAGGTCTGCGAGGACTGCCGTATCCATGCGGGATGTCTGATGGAGCAGTTGGTGCTTTGGCTGCATACGATGGGGATTGCGAGTTGCTATCAGGGCGGTGCACGTCTTAAACATGATGAGGAAGAACAGATGGAGCTGATGATGATATTGGCTTTTGGATATCCTTCAGAAGCGCTGGAACGCTCATTTGTCGATTTTAAGCGTGCAGAGCTTAAAAAACTTGTAAAGACCAATATTACGCTAGGAAAGGTTCAGAAGAAGCTTCTAGAGGCAGCCAGACTTGCTCCCTCAGCTCTAAATCAACAGCCTTGGCGATTTGTAGTGACTGAGAATCGGATTCATCTCTTTATCAGAAGACCTGGAAGGATGAGCTATGAAAAACAATTAAACCGCAATCTGTTTCAGGCTGGTATTGTGCTCTCTCATATGTTGGTGACCGGGGAAGAACTCTGGTTTGACTTAGACTATCAAAAGTTAGACAGCATTATGGAGAAGGCTATCCAAAACTATCTCTATGCAGGCAGTCTGATTTTACAAAAATATTAAAAAAAATAAAATTACCTGTTGACAGATGGAGTATTTTGATGTAATATATTTTATGTCGCTGGTACACAATATCACGACAGGCAATTTGCACGAGTGGCTCAGTGGTGGAGTATCGCCTTGCCAAGGCGAGGGTCGCGGGTTCGAATCCCGTCTCGTGCTTAGGCAAAATAGCTGTTAAGTGAAGGGGCTTCCGAGTATATCGGAAGCCTTTCTTTTTTGAAAATTTCATTCATTTTTTACCGTAGAAAGTTCGGCATAGAAAGCTTTTTTCAAATTTGATATAGCCCCACAATATTATAGAGACCAATGGTTGTTATATCTATAATTTATGTTAATTTCTTATAAAAATTTTAGAGAAAATAATATTATTTTTATATATATTTACGAATTTTTGAGAAACTATTGACTTTTTATTGGTGATTTGTTAGGATACAAAAAATAAATAAAGACGATAGCAGGCTTGTTACTGTTCAATCAGGCAAAACCAAACGTCAGAAAAACAGCGCTTTATATACAGAAGAAGCGTTCTTTCTGTGTTTGGCATTTTTTATGTCTAAATCAAGGGAAGGAGTGGTATGATGGTGGTTCACAAAGTTCTCAATAATAATATTGTGAGTTCTTTGGACGAACGGAATCGGGAAGTCCTTCTGGTGGGACGGGGGCTTGGATGGCAGGTAAAGCCAGGAGAGACTATTGACCGAAAGAAGATTGAGAAAATCTTTCGCATGGATACGGATGCATCCACAGAGAAATTGAAACAACTTTTCTTGGAAGTGGATGTAGAAGTGATTGAGCTTTCAATAAAGATTATTGACTATGCACGAAACGTGCTCCAGAAAAAACTAAATAAAAATGTCTATATAACACTGACGGACCATATCAGTTTTGCGATTGAGCGTATGAAACAGGGAATTACATTTTGCAATGCATTGCAGTGGGAGACAAGTAAACTTTATGCGGCAGAGTTTGAGATTGGTTTATATGCACTTCGCTTAATTGAAGATACTATGGGACTTGTATTTCCCAGAGATGAAGCAGGCTCTATAGCACTGCATCTTGTCAATGCAGAATATGACTGCAATATGAATTATACGCAGCAGATGACGGAGATTATTCAAAATTCTCTAAATATTGTGCGTTATGCATTTCATATGGATTTTGATGAGCAGTCATTAGATTATCAGCGATTTACAACGCATTTGCTGTTTTTTGCACAGCGTGCACTAGATGGTAAGCTGATGAATGGAGGCCCAGATGAGATGTATGAGATAATGCACAGAAAACACCCCAAACAGTTTCGCTGTGCAGAAAAGATAAATAGTTATTTGAAAAGGCAGTTTCACTGTTTTTTAAGCGCAGAAGAACTGACATTTCTTACGATACATATTGTTCGTGTTACAACAAAAGCATAGGATTGTTATAGATTTCACAAGCAGGGCTTGTTACTGTATGGCAGGCAAAACCCGAATGTATTCTTATAAAGCTGCATGGCTTTTCCATGTGGTTTTATAAGAACACATTCGGGTTTTTTTATAAAAAAATTTATTTTAAAAGGAGGAGCATAAGATGGCTCAAGTAAGAGACTATGCAAAACTCGCACACGACATCAAAGATGCAGTGGGAGAATCCAACATTGTAAGCGCAGCGCACTGCGCTACCAGATTACGTCTGGTATTAAAAGAATCACCATCTGAGGAGGTGACAAAGCGAATATCTGCTATGCCAGCCGTGATACAGGTGGTAGAAAAGGGCGGACAATATCAGATTGTGATTGGCACGCATGCCAAAGATGTATACAATGAGTTGACTCAGATATTAGATTTGGATGAGAGTGCACAGCCAGAGATAAAGCAAAGTCTTGCCAATCGTGTGATTGCCACGATGTCCGCAGTGTTTGCGCCGTTTGTATATGTTCTGGCAGCTGCCGGTCTGGTACAAGGTGCACTGATTATTGTAACACATTTTTTCCCTGCTTTTGCTGCGACGGGAACTTATG
Organism: Lachnospiraceae bacterium; assembly: GCA_910575445.1. Classification (GTDB taxonomy): domain Bacteria; phylum Bacillota; class Clostridia; order Lachnospirales; family Lachnospiraceae; genus Hominiventricola. The sequence continues at coordinate 382,025 of CAJTFW010000001.1, forward strand.
AGGTACTAAGCTTTATCTCCTGGACACCGTTTACCTTTTTACCAGTGCTGATTGCCATTACTGCTTCGAAGCATTTTAAATGTAATACTTTTATTGCAGTCTGGTGTTGTATGGCGTTAGTCAACAGCAGTTGGGGAGAGATTGCAGCAAGAATTGCAGGTGGCGAAGAAGTAAAATTTTTGATTTTCAATATGGCACAGACCACCTATACTTCTACCGTATTGCCTCCACTGTTTTTGGTATTGATTTTATCTTATCTGGAACGCTTTTTGGAAAAACGTATTCCAGATGTGATTAAAGCGTTAGTTGTTCCTTTTATCTGTGCAGTGGTTATGGTGCCAGCTACGATTCTTGTGATTGGACCACTTTCTGATGGCTTGGCAAATGCGATTGCATTGGGGTATAATACACTGGTAAATACGGTTCCAATACTTGCTGCATTATTAGTGGGCGGTATCTGGCAGGTGTTTGTTATCTTTGGCGTACATTGGGGCGTAACACCGATGGTTATGGCCAATTTTTCTAACCAAGGGTTTGATACGTTCCAGGCGTTTCAGACTTGTGCGGTTGTTGCACAGGCAGCGGCTTGTCTGGGCGTTTTTATCAAGACAAAGAAAAGTGATATTAAAAATGTGGCATTTTCAGCTGGTCTGACGGGAATCTTTGGCATTACAGAACCAGCTATCTATGGTGTAACGCTGCGTCTGAAAAAGCCATTTATCGCAGGATGTATTGGCGGTGCAGTTGGTGCGGTGATTATCAGCTTTTTTAATACGGTATACTATGTCTATGCCGGACTGCCAGGGCTTTTGACAACGGTCAATGCAATAGGTGAAAATCCAACTTCCTTTACAGGAATGATGATTGGTGTGGCAGCGACGATTGTAGTTACAGTTTTGCTTGTACAGGTGATTGGCTGTGATGAAAAGGAGCCAGCTTTAGCTACTTTAGACGAAGACAGAGAAAGACAGACCGAGAAAAAGACAACTGCTTTTGCAGAAAAAGAAGAGATTTTCTGTCCGTTAAATGGTGAGTTAAAGCCGCTTTCTGAGGTTAATGATCCGACGTTCTCAGGGGAGATTTTAGGAAAAGGCGTTGCAGTGATTCCAGCAGAAGGAAAGCTATATGCGCCGTTTGATGGGGAAGTCTCTATGGTATTTGAGACAAAACATGCGATTGGCCTTCAAAAAGATGATGTGGAGATGCTGATTCATATTGGACTAGAGACGGTATCTTTAGAGGGCAAATATTTCCAGGCAAAAGTACAGGCGGGGGATAAGATTAAAAAAGGTGATTTACTGATTGAGTTTGATCTAGATGCTATCGCCAAAGAAGGATTTGACACGATTACACCAGTGATTGTCAGCAATGCGGATGATTTTGCAAATGTAGCAGCAGAGAAGACAACGGGCTTAGCAGTTGCAGGAGCGCATCTTCTGACCGTAAAAAGATAAGTATAGTAGATAAGGAGGGAAAGTAAGATGAGTTTACCAAAGGATTTTCTCTGGGGCGGTGCGGTTGCTGCTCACCAGTTAGAAGGTGGCTGGAGAGAAGGTGGAAAGGGAGCCAATGTCTGTGATGTACTGACAGCTGGCGCACACGGCGTACCACGCAGGATTACAAAAGAAGTGATAGAAGGAGAATGTTATCCCAATCACGATGCGATTGATTTTTATCATCACTATAAGGAAGATATTGCACTGTTTGCACAGATGGGTTTTAAATGTTTTCGTACCAGCATCGCCTGGACCCGTATCTTTCCAAAGGGCGATGAAAAGGAGCCAAATGAGGAAGGGCTGAAATTCTATGATGATATGTTTGATGAGCTGTTAAAGTATGGCATAGAGCCTGTGATTACCCTAAGCCATTTTGAGATGCCTCTGCATCTGGCAAAGGAATATGGCGGCTGGATGAATCGAAAGGTCATTGATTTCTTTGTGAAATTTGCCAAGGTTTGCTTTAAACGGTACAAAGATAAAGTAAAATACTGGATGACCTTTAACGAGATTAATAACCAGATGAATTATAAAAATGATATTTTTGGCTGGACGAATTCCGGTATACGGTTTTCTCAATATGAAAAACCAGAACAGGCAATGTATCAGGCTGCACACCATGAACTAATCGCGTCTGCACTTGCAGTCAAACTTGGACATCAGATAAATCCTGATTTTATGATTGGCTGTATGATTGCAATGGTTCCTATCTATCCCTATTCCTGTCGTCCGGCGGATATGGTATTGTCCGTGCAGGAGATGCATATGCGCTATTTCTTCTCGGATATTCATTGTCGTGGACATTATCCAAACTATGCAAAGAAGCTGTTGGCACGCAAAGGTTATCAGATTGAGATGGAGAAAGACGATGAGAAAATCCTGGCAGAAGGCACAGTAGATTATATTGGATTCTCGTATTATATGAGTAATGTTGTCAACTCACAGTCCTATATAGACGTCTCTAAAAAGATTGAGGCAAGCAGTCCATACACGGTGGAAAATCCCTATACAAAGGCAACCAAGTGGGGCTGGACTATCGACCCGGAAGGCTTGCGCTATGCACTAAATATCCTGTATGAGCGTTATGAAAAGCCATTGTTTATTGTGGAAAATGGTTTTGGTGCGATAGATGAACTAAAGCCAGATGGCACTTGTGAAGACACTGCGCGTATTGCTTATCTAAAAGCACATATCGAGGAGATGAAAAAAGCGGTTGAAGAAGATGGGGTAGAGCTGATGGGCTATACACCTTGGGGATGTATTGACCTGGTATCCTTTACAACCGGTGAGCTTCGCAAACGTTATGGTTTTATCTATGTAGATAAAAATGATGATGGAAGTGGCAGTAACAAACGTTATAAAAAGCAATCTTTTGACTGGTATCAAAAGGTGATTGCATCTAATGGGGAGATATTAGAATAGAAAAATTATATTTTCCCCCTTGAAAAAATCAGAGTCTTCCTATATGATGATAACATATTCTGCGCGACTGGCGGAAAACGGGAAGGACCTGTGGCAGGGGAACCTGCAGGAAACGCAGAAGATAGAAGATAGCCGACCGCCTGGGCGCATGGAGGGATGTGTGCGCCTAGGTGGTCTTTTTGTTGGCGTCCATACCCGATATGTTATCAGAACAACTGAAAGTTTTTTACAGAAAGTGAGGAAAGCATGAAAGTAATTTCTCTTGCACAGGAACTATCTACCAATACTTATCCAGGCCGTGGGATTGTGATTGGACGTACCCCTGACGGTACAAAGGCAGTCACCGCATATTTTATTATGGGCAGAAGCCAGAACAGCCGCAATCGCATCTTTGTGACAGATGGAGACGGTATCCGCACAGAGGCGTATGACCCTTCCAAACTAGAAGACCCAAGTCTGATTATCTATGCTCCTGTCCGGGTGCTTGGCAATAAGACGATTGTTACAAATGGCGACCAGACAGATACTATCTATGAGGGAATGGATTGTCAGATGACTTTTGAGCAGTCACTGCGTGCCAGGACTTTTGAGCCGGATGCACCTAATTATACCCCCCGCATCTCTGGCATACTGCATATCGAGTCCAACGCTTATAACTATGCGATGTCTATCTTAAAGAGCAATAACGGCGACCCAGATTCCTGTCATCGTTATACCTTTGCCTATGAAAATCCAAAAGCAGGAGAGGGGCATTTTATCCACACCTATATGCAAGATGGCAATCCATTGCCAAGTTTTGAAGGAGAGCCGAAACTGGTCTCGATATTAGACGATATGGATGCTTTTACAGACCTTCTCTGGACGAACTTAAATGAAGAAAATAAAGTCTCCCTTTTTGTCCGTTATATCGATATTGCAACCGGAGCTTATCAGACAAAGATTATCAATAAAAACCAGTAGGAGGAGCTTTTATGTATAAAATTGAGTTAAAATATGGATGTAATCCCAACCAGAAGCCTTCTTGCATCTACATGGAAAATGGAAAAGACCTTCCAGTTGAGGTACTCTCTGGAAAGCCAGGCTATATCAATTTTCTCGATGCTTTTAATGGCTGGCTGTTAGTGAAAGAATTAAAAGCGGCAACTGGACTGCCGGCTGCCACTTCCTTTAAACATGTCTCGCCAGCAGGTGCAGCAGTAGGTTTGCCGCTTGATAAGACGCTCTCTAAAATCTACTGGGTTGATGACCTTGGTGAACTCTCGCCTCTTGCCTGCGCCTATGCAAGAGCCAGAGGGGCTGACCGTATGTCTTCTTTTGGTGATTTTATCGCTCTTTCTGATATCTGTGATATAGATACTGCAAGACTTATCAAAAGAGAAGTCTCTGATGGTGTGATTGCTCCAGGCTATACCAAAGAAGCACTAGAGATTCTAAAACAGAAGAAAAAAGGAAACTACAATGTGATTCAGGTAGACCCGGATTATATCCCTAGTCCTGTCGAGAAAAAGCAGGTCTTTGGTATCACTTTTGAGCAGGGAAGAAATGAATTAGATGTCAATGGAGAGCTTCTCTCTAACCTGGTGACAAAGAAGAAAGAAGTACCAGAAGAAGCACTGATGGATATGAAGATTGCTTTAATCACTTTAAAATACACACAGTCAAATTCGGTGTGTTTTGTCAAAGGCGGACAGGCTATCGGTATTGGTGCAGGGCAGCAGTCCCGTGTACATTGTACTCGTCTAGCTGGCAATAAGGCAGATAACTGGTTTTTGCGCCAGTCTCCACAGGTGTTAAATCTTCAGTTTGTAGAGACTCTAGGGCGCGCAGAGCGCGACAATGCGATTGATGTCTATATCGGAGAGGAATATATGGATGTCTTGGCAGATGGCGCGTGGGAGCGTATCTTTAAGGTAAAGCCAGAGGTCTTTACCAGAGAGGAAAAACGCGCATGGTTAGATAAGATGACAGAGGTTACGGTGGGCTCAGATGCTTTTTTCCCATTTGCGGATAATATAGAAAGAGCCCATAAAAGCGGTGTGAAGTATATTGCGCAGCCTGGAGGTTCTGTAAGAGACGATTTGGTGATTGCATGTTGTGATAAGTATGACATGGTTATGGCATTTACGGGAATCCGGCTGTTTCATCATTAATGAAGTGATAATGCCAATAGAAAAGGGGCTTTGGGGGCTGCTACAAACAGTCCCCAAGCCCCCTTTTTTATTGGCGGGTTAAAATGTTTATAAGGCTTTTATAAATCTACGGAATCCTTCTCTTCCTTCTGCTGTACACTTGTAAACTCCAGCGTCTTCTAGTACTTTTACAAAGACTTTTCCAATTTCTTGCTGCAAGATTTCCTCAATATTTTCTTTGTGAATTGTATTATATTTTGGCAGGAATTCTTTTACCCATGTAGCATGTTTTTTAAGCGTTTCGTTAGAAGCGATATCTTTTCCAGAAAGGATATATTCTTCTAGAAGTGCCATCTCATCTTTGAGACGTGATGGCAAAACAGCAAGCCCCATAACTTCAATAAGTCCGATATTTTCTTTTTTGATATGATGGAGTTCTGCATGTGGATGGTAGACTCCAAGCGGGTGTTCTTCGGTTGTAATATTATTGCGAAGTGTTAAATCCAGTTCATAAATATCACCGATTTTACGTGCAATCGGTGTAATGGTATTGTGCGGTTCTCCATCTGTATAGGCATAGATAAAGGCAGATTCGTCTGTGTAGTTTCTCCATACTTCAAGGACATGAGTTGCCAAATCAATCAATCGTTTCTCGTCTTTGTGACGGATACGAAGAACAGAGAGTGGCCATTTGACAATTCCTGCTTCTACATCTTCAAAGCCTAGAAGGGTGACATGTTCTTCTATTGGCGCTTTTGCCATGGCAAAGGTATAGTTGCCTCCCTGAAAATGGTCATGGCTTAGGATGGAGCCACCGACGATAGGAAGGTCAGCGTTAGAGCCTAAGAAGTAATGCGGGAACTGTTTTACAAAATCAAATAGCTTGATAAAAGCAGGGCGGTCAATCTTCATTGGAATATGTTCGCCATTAAATACAATACAATGTTCGTTGTAGTAGACATAGGGTGAATACTGAAAGCCCCATTGACTGTTATGGATGGTGACAGGAATAATCCGATGATTTTCACGTGCAGGATGGTTGACTCTGCCAGCGTACCCTTCATTTTCCATACAGAGCAGACATTTGGGATAAGAGCTTGCCTTTGCATTTCGTGCAGCGGCGATGGCTTTGGGGTCTTTTTCTGGTTTGGAAAGGTTGATGGTGATGTCAATGTCGCCATACTCACTTTTTACTTTCCATTTTTGGTCTTTGCATACCCGGTAGCGACGGATATAGTCGCTGTCCTGACTTAACTTATAAAAATATTCGGTCGCTTCGATGGGGGAGTGTTTATATTTTTCCCAGAAGAGCTGTTGTACCTGAGAAGGTCTTGGCACCAGACAGTTCATCAGTCGGGTGTCAAAAAGGTCTCTGTAAGCGATACTGTCAGGAATTAATTCCCTTTTGACTGCAATATCCAATAAGTCTCTTAAAATCGCTTCTAGAGGCTTAGCGGGGATGACAGAGGGCTCTTCATAGTCATCCTCGTGAAACAAGTCTAAAAGTAAGTTTGTAGTATAGATTTTCTCACACGCTGGCACTAGGCCGGTCTCAATACCATATTGAACAAGTGCTGCAATATTCTCTGATAACATATGATTCTCCTATTTAAAGTTCCGCATCTGCCGCTCACAATGCCCCTTGGCTATAACAATATTTGTCCGCGTTGCGAACAAATATTGTTATGGGCATTGTTCGGGCAGATGCTGATTTAGAGTGCTACTTCATCTAATCTAATGCATGTGCGCCGTCGCCGATGTCTACTACGTAGAATTCTGCCTGAATCCCGGTCTTTTCTTTGTAGGCTTTTTCTAAGGTCTGAATAAATAAATCCACCGATTCCTTCTTGACAATGCTGACCGTACAACCTCCAAATCCGCCGCCTGTGATACGGGAACCAAGGACTCCTGGTACTTCCCAGGCAAGTGCAGCTAGAATATCGGTCTCCTCACAAGAAGTCTCGTAATCGTCTCTAAGAGAAATATGAGAAGCGTTGATTAATTTTCCAAATTTCTCAATATCGTTTGTTCTTAAGGCTTCCACTGCATGAATGGTGCGTTGATTTTCATAGACCGCATGTTTTGCTCTTTTTTGGCAGATAGGGTCCTTGATGGCATCCTTGTATTGCTCAAACTGCTCCTCTGTTAAGTCTCCAAGTGTCTCAATATTAACTACCGTCTGAAGTGCCTTTAACGCTGCTTCACTCTCATTTCTTCTGTCATTGTAGGCAGAAGATACAAGGCTATGTTTTACATTGCTGTTGGTGATTATAATTCTGGCATCTGGTAATTTTACAGGTGCATACTCATAGTGAAGATTACTGGTATCCAAGAAGATAGCACAGTCCTTTTTCCCCATAGCAGAAGCAAACTGGTCCATAATACCACAGTTCATACCATTGAAATTATTTTCAGAATACTGCCCAATCAGTGCAAGGTCTACCATGGAAATATCAAATCCAAAAGTATCCCGAAGCATAAGTCCTGTTAAGACTTCTAGAGAAGCAGAAGAAGAAAGTCCGCTGCCTGCTGGAATATCTCCATAGAATAAGATATCCATTCCCTTGTCAAGATGATATCCCCGCTTCTCAAATGTCCACATAATTCCCTTTGGATAATTCGTCCATCCGGCTGCTTCTGATGGGGTCAAATCGTCAAGAGAAGTCTCTATAATCCCCATATCCTTAAAATTCATAGAATAAAGACGAATCATTCTGTCTTGCCGCGGGCGAATCAATCCGTATGTACCAATGGTCAGTGCACAAGGAAATACATGCCCTCCATTGTAATCCGTATGCTCCCCAATTAGATTTACACGCCCTGGTGCAAAATATGCTTTACAGTCGCCGTCTTTTCCGTAAAGCTCTTCAAATTTCTCTCGTAGTTCATTTACGTTTACTGTCATATTTACTTTTCCTCCTACTTTGGATTTGTGCTATTTTCCTGTCGCTCTGTTAGCACTTGACAACTTTTATATTTATAATATAATGAGACCAACTCCCAATTTCAATAAAAATATTAGTATAAAATAGAAGGATATTGAGATAATATGCAACTAATAATTGACCAGGCACAAAAAGAACTTAAAAATCATGGAAGCTATGAATTTCCGGTGCTTATAAGTTACGAACGCCTCTCTTACTTTGATACCAAAGAATTCCCTTGGCACTGGCATCCAGAAATCGAACTAACCCTTATCATAGAAGGCGATATTGCTTACCAGGTAAACGATAACATATATCATCTAAGAGCCGGTGAAGGTCTTTTCTGCAATACTAATGTTCTTCACTCTGGTCACCGCCACCAAAGCTTAGATTGTAGTTATCTTTCTGTCACTTTCCACCCTCGTCTGCTCTATGGATACAGTTCAAGCGTTATGCAAAATAAATATATGAAGCATATCCTGAAAAATCCATCGCTTTCTTCCATTTATTTTACCCCTGAAGAACCCTGGCAAAAAGAAGTGCTTTATCTTATCAAAAAAATAGGAACGCTTGACAAAGAACGTCCCATCTCCTTAGAATTGCAGATCCAGATTACTTTATTATCTGTCTGGCAACAAATCTTTGAACATATCAAAATACAGGAGAGTGACTTTTTGGAAAATGATAGAGATACGGAGCGGATTCGCAGGATTATGGAATATATCCAGTTACACTATGCAGAAAAAATTACATTAGAACATCTTGCAGACCAGATACATCTTTGTAAAAGCGAAAGCTGTCGTCTGTTTAAACGTTATATGAATGTCTCTATGTTTGATTATCTGTTGGATTACCGGGTGGAACGAAGCTTAGAGTTACTAAGACACTCCCCGTTTGATATTACCTGGATTGCCGGACAAGTCGGATTTGCCAATCCAGGTTATTACTCGAAAATATTTAAAAGAAAGATGAATTGTACGCCACTAGAATATCGCAAGAAATACAAAAAGGGGCCAAAAGCCCCTTCTGAATCTTAGATATTAAAGCGTATTTAAATCTATTTTGAAATCCTCGCCGCCTTCACCATTTACTGTATAGTAAGCAGCCTGTTCTGCAGCGTTGATATAGATTTTTAATTCAGATGCTTCTAATCCTTTTTCTTTTACTGCTTTTTTGGCAGCATTTTGGATATCTGCAACTGCTACGCTTAAACCGTTCATCTCTACACAGACAGAAGTCTTACAAGTGGTTTTCTTAGCTGTTTTTGTCTCCGTTGACTGTGTAGTAGTTTTGGATTTTGCAGTCTTTGTTTTTGCAGCTTTTTCCTTTACTGGTGCAGTGGTTGCAGCTTCATTTTCTGTTTTCTTTTTGGTTGCCATTTCATTTCCTCCTCGTATCAACACACCAACATATATTTCTCTAAGCAAGTTTCAAGTATTCAAGTCCTGTCTATTATAGGCTTGAAACGCTTTTTTGTCAAGGATGCCATTTTCACTAAATTCCTTGTGATTCTTCTGTTTTGTTGTTATAATTTATAAAAAATAGAAAATGATATTATCAAATGGAAAGAGACAGCATATAGAGGAGTGATTGTATTATGAAAATAACAAATCTAGAATGTCCTTCCTGCGCAGGCCGTCTAAAGCCAATGGAAGGCAATGATAGGATTTTGATTTGTGAATATTGTAACAGTCAGTTTGTAATGGAGGATGAACGGACGATTAACTATCATATTCATCAATATGCTCCGGGACAGTTAAGAGAAGTCCATGAACAGGGCTCTAAGAGAAATCCATTCGTGATAGGGATTGCGGCTGTGGCGTTTTTGGTGGTTTTAGGGACGACAAGAGGGATGCTTCAAAGGAATGATACAAGGACCGTCACTGAGAGCCCGTCCTTTATAATACCAGAGATAGAGAGCGAAATCGACAATGAGATTGATATGGGAATTGCAGAAGTTGACCAGAGTCCGCTTTATGAAGCGATGGTCGCTTCCATCTTTGGAAAGGATGCCAAAGATGTGACAGAAGAAGAACTTGCTGCGATTACTTATCTTCGCGTCTCTCAAGAGATGGAAACTTCCAAGATAGAGTATAGTTTTCAAAGTCCATATGAAGATGCAGCGTTTGAGATATCGGTTTTGGAGCTGCCACTTTTATCTTGGGAGAGTAGAGACCTTAACGCATTTACAGGACTTCAGAAATTAGATATCAGCACAGAACAGGAAGAGGCGGTTTCTTTTGAAGTATTTTCAAATCTAAAAGGACTTATCACAGATGGATTGACTCCTTTTGAGATTGCAGAGTTGTTGCCAGAGCCAGATAAGCTTATTGAGTTATCACTTGACAGACCAGAAAACCTTGAGAATATCTCGGCTTTTTCTAATCTTGAGATGCTTACAATTAAGAGAACGTATGTTCCTGATATTACGCAGTTGGTGCCTCTAAAATCTCTGACTTCTCTCTCAATAGAGGAGCGGGAGCAGGAGGATGTTTCACTTACCGATTATGCTGCGCTCTCGACACTTTCACAGCTTACCAATCTAGAGATTAGTTCTCCGGCAATTCGGGATTTAAGTTTTTTAAAAGCACTTACCAATCTAAACAGTTTATCGGTCTTAGAATCTGATGCTATCAGCATAGAGCCAATTGGGGAATTGACGCAGCTAACTTCTTTAAAACTGGCAGATAATGATGCGGTGCAGGATTATAGTCCTGTTACAAAGCTAACGGGACTTCAGATATTAAGCCTTGATAAAAGTACCTCTCAGCCAGACCCGGATTTATCTTCTTTAGGGCAGCTTGAGCATCTAGAGATGAGTGGGTTTATGTCGGTTTCGTTTTTAAATCGTATGGGAGGTCTAAGACAACTGTCAATACATAACTGCAATATTGATGAGGCACAGGCGCTTTCGGGACTTACAGGGCTAGAGACTCTGACTTGCTATGGAAACTGGACCTATGCAGTGCCACTAAAAAATGTCCATTTTATTGATAGTATGACCAATCTAAAGTCTGTCGATTTTAGTGGTGGAAGTGATGATTTTTGGGGAGCGTATGAGTTTAATATGGAGATTCTAGGCGATATCTCTAATGTCTTTAATCATCCGGGATTAGAAGAACTTATTTTAAATAGTTGTATGTTTGAGATTGCATTTGACCATCTGACAGAGAATCCTTCTTTAAAAAGATTAGAGATGAAAGAGGTAAATCTAAAAGAGAATTTCTATGTGGAGACATATAATGGGATGACCGATATTTGGTACGATGATGTATCTCTTAGCGAGCATGTGGATTTTTTAACAAAGTATCCAAATCTGGAAAGACTTTGCTTAGACGGAAATCAGTTGACAGAGATTGGATTTGCGGCGGGACTTCCAAAGCTTACCTATCTGAGTCTGAATAATAACTATGTAACAGAATTGTCAGCGCTTCACCAGGTGGAGGATTTAAAGTATTTAGATATTCGGATGAATCCGATTACAAGTACCATAGAGAATGATGAGTCGATTGTGATTCTAAAATAAAAAACGGGACTTTTAGCAAAAGTCCCATTTGATTGTGTGCTACAAAATCGAGTTTTGGATTTAGGAGAGGAGCAGGTCCTCGAGCGTGATATTTTGGAAAAAGTCGTGTACAATTTGATCAAAACGTTGCCACATAGGAAGGGTTTTGCAGTGGTTTTTCCGGTCGCAGGGAGAAGAATTCGGTTGCAGGCAAGTGACAGAATGGAGAGGGCCTTCGGTTAGCTCCAGGATTTCTAAGACTTGGTATTCTTTGGGAGGGCGTGTGAGTTTGTATCCTCCTCCTTTGCCGCGAACGCCGATTAGGAGCTTTTGGGTGACAAGTGTTTTCAGGATAATCTCAAGATATTTTTTAGAAATGCCCTGTCGGGTTGCGATTTCGTCAAGTGGCGTGTAGCCGTCAGGGTCTTGTTCTGCCAAATCAATCATAACACGTAGAGCATATCTTCCTTTGGTGGAAATTATCATAAGATAGAACCTCCGATTTTAATAAACCTATTATACTATAGGATAATAGGGTTAATCAAGTGAAAGATGATACAGCGACTTATTTGGTAAATATATTATTTATTAACCTATTAACCTATTGACAAGATGGGTTAATAGGTGTATGCTAATGGAAAGTAAAGGAAAACAACAGGAGGAGATTATAATGGAAAAATATAAGTTTGAGACACTTCAGCTGCATGTAGGACAAGAAGAACCAGATGTGGCTACGGATGCAAGGGCGGTACCGATTTACCAGACGACTTCTTATGTGTTTCGGGATTCGGCGCATGCGGCGGCGAGATTTGACTTGTCAGATGCAGGAAATATTTATGGGCGTTTGACGAATTCGACGCAGGAAGTGTTAGAGAAGAGGATTGCAGCTTTGGAGGGCGGCGTGGCGGCGCTTGCACTGGCTTCTGGGGCGGCAGCGATTACCTACACACTAGAAGCATTAGCAGCAGATGGAGGACATATTGTTGCACAGAAGACCATCTATGGAGGAAGTTATAATCTGCTCGCACAGACGCTTCCTCATTATGGGATTGAGACAACCTTTGTGAATATACATAATTTAAAGGAAGTAGAGCAGGCGATTCAGGAAAATACGCGGGCGATATATCTGGAGACTCTGGGAAATCCTAACAGTGATATTCCTGATATAGATGCGGTGGCAGAGCTTGCACACAGATATGGGCTGCCACTGGTGATTGACAATACCTTTGGAACGCCATATCTGATTCGCCCCATAGAGCATGGGGCGGATGTGGTGGTACATTCGGCGACAAAGTTTATTGGGGGACATGGAACCACGCTTGGAGGAATCATCGTGGATTCCGGCAAGTTTGACTGGAAAGCAAGTGGAAAATATCCGGCGATTGCAGAAGCGAATCCAAGTTATCATGGAGTGTCGTTTGTGGAGGCAGCAAAAGAAGCTGCGTTTGTGACATATATCCGGGCAATACTGCTTCGGGATATGGGAGCTTGCATCTCTCCTTTTAATGCGTTCTTGCTGCTGCAGGGAGTGGAGACATTGTCGCTTCGCTTGGAGCGCCATGCAGAAAATACTAAAAAAGTGGTTGCGTATCTGGCAAAACATCCGCTGGTGGAACGTGTCAATCATCCATCTCTTCCTGGACATCCTGATTATGCATTGTATCAGAAATATTTTCCCAATGGAGGTGCGTCTATCTTTACCTTTGATATCAAGGGAGGAGAGAAGGAAGCACATGCATTTATCGACCATCTGAAGATTTTCTCGCTGTTGGCTAATGTGGCAGATGTAAAGAGTCTGGTGATTCATCCTGCGACGACGACACATGCACAGCTTACAAAAGAGGAATTACTGGAGCAGAACATATATTCGAGTACAATTCGGCTGTCGATAGGAACAGAGCATATCGATGATATTTTAGCAGATTTGGAAAAAGGATTTGCTGCGGTAGAAGCAGTGTAGAAAGGGGAGAGAAAGATGGCACAGATTTATCATTCTTTGGATGAGCTGATTGGAAGAACGCCGCTTTTGGAGCTTTGCAATATAGAAAGGGAGCTTGGGCTTTTAGCAAAAGTGGTTGCAAAGCTTGAATATCTAAATCCGGCAGGGTCGGTAAAGGACCGAGTGGCATTAGCAATGTTTGAGGATGCAAAGGAGCGGGGAATTTTAAAGGAGGATTCGGTGATTATCGAGCCGACTTCTGGAAATACAGGGATTGGACTTGCAGCTGTGGCAGCGGCAAGAGGATACCGGATGATTGTTGTGATGCCAGAGACAATGTCTCTAGAGCGCCGCCAGTTGATGAAGGCATATGGGGCAGAGCTGGTGTTGACAGAAGGAAAGAGGGGGATGCAAGGCGCGATTGAAAAGGCAGAGGAGTTGTCTAAGGAGATTCCCAATAGCTTTGTTGCAGGGCAGTTTGTCAATCCGGCAAATCCGAAAGCACACTATCAGTCGACAGGGCCAGAGATATATCAAGATATGGATGGAGATGTGGATATCTTTGTCGCTGGTGTGGGAACTGGCGGAACGATTACTGGTGTGGGAACATATCTAAAGGAGCAAAAACCAGATGTAAAGATTGTGGCAGTGGAGCCGGCTTCTTCCGCAGTGCTTTCTACAGGGGTGGCTGGTGCGCACAAGATTCAGGGAATTGGCGCTGGATTTGTACCAGAGGTGTTGAAGCAAGAGATATATGATGAAGTGATAGCGGTGGAAGATGAGAAAGCTTTTGAGGCTGGAAGGATGATTGGTCGCAGGGAAGGTATACTGGTGGGAATATCTTCCGGGGCAGCACTGTATGCGGCGATAGAATTGGCAAAAAGAGAGGAGAATAGGGGGAAGACGATAGTGGTACTGTTGCCAGATACAGGCGACAGGTATCTCTCAACAGAATTATTTAAAGAATAAAAGTGACGGGGTCTGCTAGACATAGTTCTCTGGCAGACCCCTGATTGTGGTTATAGTATAGAAGCTTAATTTTTTACTAATTTGATAATACGGCTGGTTCCAAGGCGTGTGGCGCCAAGAGAGAGGAATTCTTCTGCGTCAGCCATAGAGGAGATACCACCAGCGGCTTTTATCTTGACGTTGGGACCGATGTGTTGGGAGAAAAGTTTAACATCGGCGAAAGTGGCACCAGCGCCGGCAAAACCGGTGGAAGTCTTGATATAGTCTGCATCAGCATTTGTTACGATTTGACACATTTGTATTTTTTCTTCATCGGTTAGAAGACAGGTTTCAATAATGACTTTTAAAACCTTGTCCTTACAGGCAGCTTTTAGGGTGCGGATTTCTTGCTCGATAAGGTCGTATTTTTGGTCTTTTAACCAGCCAATATTGATAACCATATCGATTTCATCAGCACCATTTTGCAGGGCGTCTTTGGTCTCAAATTCTTTGGCGGCGGTGGTCATATAGCCGTTAGGAAAGCCGATAACGGTGCAGATAGCGACTTGGTCTTGTACGTACTCCTTTGCTTGTCTGACATAGCTTGGAGGGATGCATACAGATGCAGTGTGATAGGCAATCGCATCATCACAGATTTGCTGAATCTCTGCCCAGGTTGCGTTTTGGGCTAACAGGGTGTGGTCTACGTGCTCTAGGATTTTCTTTATTTCCATCTTATTTCTCCATGATATGATGATTTTTAGCAGGGCTGAAAAGAGAAGGGATAGGCTCTTGACTCCTTGGGTGATAAATACTGTACGTATTTTTTCTGAAGCATATCCGTGTTTGGTACTTGGTCCATAGTTCCTCCGCACCAGGGTTCGATGCAGAGAAATGGGGCATCTTTTTGAATCGGAGTCCAGAAAGCCACAGAGAGATAACCTGGAAAATCAAATTGGATGCCTTTTTCGGTGCATTGATGAATCAACTTTACGGTGCGGTGTTTTAGATTTTCATAGAGAATCGCATCGTGGTCAAACATAGGATACTGTAGATGTAAATCTTCCACATCTTCATCTTCAAAATGAAGCAGATATTCTGTAAAATGTTCACCATCTTCCATAGGACAGAAGAAAGCCGGATGCCCGCCAATTAAGAAAGGCATCCTGGTATCATTAAGATTTGTGACTTCATAGCTCACTTCTAATCTGGCCCCGTCAAGTCGGAAAGTGACAGAGAAAGTAAAGTGATAAGGATAGACAGACCTTGTAAAATCGGTATCGCTTGTTATAAGTTTCACAAAGTCTTCTCCTTGTTCTGCAACCGAAAATTCCGCATCTTTTACAAATCCATGCCGTGGCATATCATAGGGCTTTCCCTCTATCAGAACCGGCGCTAAAACGGCACCGATATACGGAAATAAAACGGGAGAGGTCTTTGCCCAGTAAGCAGGGTCTTTCTGCCACAGATATTCTTTCCCGGAAGCAGTCTGATAAGATAAAAGCTCTGCGCCTAGTGTCTGACAGACTACGGTTGCCAAGTTGCTTTTCAGTGTAATATTCATAAATAGGTTCCTCCCTCTTTAAAATTGTGAATTATGGTAATTATTATAATATGTGAAATGCTAAATTACAATATAGCATGTAGGAAACACCAACAACATTTGACTTCTATTCCTTCTGACCTTATAATAGTGCCTTGTAAAGAAGGAGGCTTTCCCTATGCCAAATCAGACCAGCTGTGAGCAGTGCAGCAATTATGTATACGACGAAGATTATGAATACTACGTCTGCGAGATGGACTTAGATGAAGATGAGATGTATCGTTTTTTAAGCAGTTCTGTATTCGCTTGTCCCTATTTTCGCGGCGAAGATGAATACCAGATTGTGAAAAAACAGATGTGAGGATAAGAGATGACTCCTGATTATCAACATGTAGAACATACTTTCTCTCCGGTCTATGACAGCAATTCTCAAATATTAATCTTGGGAAGCTTTCCGTCTGTCAAATCGCGGGAACAAAATTTCTACTATGGGCACCCGCAGAACCGCTTCTGGAAAGTGCTTGCAAGGCTGACAGATGAACCACTTCCAGGGAGCATCAAAGAGAAAAAAGCCATGCTTTTAAAGCATCGGATTGCCGTCTGGGATGTGATTGCAAGTTGTGATATTATCGGCTCAAGTGACAGCAGTATTAAAAATGTCGTCCCATCAGAGATTCCAAAGTTACTAAAAGAAAGTAAAATCTCTAAAATCTATGCCAATGGAGATAAAGCGTACAGGCTGTATAAAAAATACTGTGAAGAAGTGACTGGTATTGAGGCTGTAAAACTGCCCTCTACAAGTCCGGCTAATGCTGCTTTTACACTGGAGCGTCTGGTGGAAGTCTGGGGAAG
Source organism: Lachnospiraceae bacterium (assembly GCA_910575445.1). Classification (GTDB taxonomy): domain Bacteria; phylum Bacillota; class Clostridia; order Lachnospirales; family Lachnospiraceae; genus Hominiventricola. The sequence goes on from CAJTFW010000001.1 coordinate 398,783, forward strand.
TTTTTTACAAAATGAGAACAGAAAAGAGGAAGAAAAACATGGCGTTTGATAAAGCAAAAGCATATCTACAGCAATATGGATTGGAAAGCCATATTATGGAATTTGACACCTCAAGCGCGACTGTAGAACTTGCCGCCAAGGCTGTCGGCTGTGAGCCGGCTAGGATTGCCAAGACTTTATCTTTTAAGGTGGAAGAACAGTGCATTTTGATTGTAGCGGCCGGAGATGCCAAAATTGACAATAAAAAATACAAGGCACAGTTTCACACCAAAGCAAAGATGCTTTCCTTTGAGGAAGTTGAAGATATGACAGGACATGCAGTCGGTGGTGTCTGTCCTTTTGGTGTTAAAGAAGGGGTAAAAGTCTATCTAGATGCCTCTTTAAAGCGTTTTGAGTGTGTCTATCCGGCATGTGGCAGCAGCAATAGCGCAGTAAAGCTGACACTAGAAGAATTAGAGCATGCCTCTAACTATCAGGAGTGGGTAGACGTCTGTAAATAAATTTCCGGTCTTTGGATAAAGAGGAAAATTCTACGCATACTATCTTCGAGAAGAACAAAAAGGAGACAGATGTGATGGAATTAAAAGGAAGCAAGACCCAACAGAATCTAATTGCTGCTTTTGCCGGCGAATCTGAGGCAAGAAATAAGTACACTTACTATGCAGAGCGTGCCAGAGAAAATGGCTATGAGCAGATAGCCAATCTTTTTGAACTGACAGCAGACAATGAGAAAGCCCATGCCAAGCAGTGGTTTGAGGCGTTAAAGGGCATTGGAACAACAGAAGAGAATCTAAAAGATGCAGCAGCAGGAGAACATTTTGAGTGGAGCGAGATGTATGCCACTTTTGCCAAGGAGGCAGAAGAAGAAGGATTTACACAACTTGCTGCAAAATTTAAACTGGTGGCTAAGATTGAAAAAGAACACGAAGAACGCTATCTAAAGCTATTGCAAAATATAGAAAACAAACTGGTGTTCTCTGCAGAAGGTGATGCCATCTGGGTATGTAGAAACTGTGGCCATATTCATATAGGAAAGGATGCGCCAGGGCTTTGCCCGGTATGTTCTTATCCACAAGGGTATTTTGAGAGAAAAGCAGAGAATTATTAAGTAAAAAAAGTCTTTTCATTTTCTTCAGGGTGTGCTATACTATGGGAAATTCGTGTAAATAACAGTGTCTGTAATGATATTGTAAGTGGCGGATGCAGAACTTTAATAGGAGGAAGTGTCATGAAACACATTAAGACTTTAAATACGCAGACTCTACAGAACACCATGAAAAAAGGTGGGTGTGGCGAGTGCCAGACATCTTGTCAGTCTGCATGTAAGACTTCTTGCACTGTGGGAAATCAGAGCTGCGAGAACAATCGATAGGATAAAACGTAAGAATGAGCAGCGGCTGCGTCGCTGCTTATTTTCATGAACAGTCAGAAAGGGGAACAGATGGTTCACCAATATAAAAACAATGGTTATAACATCGTACTAGATGTCAACAGCGGCTCTGTACATGTGGTGGATGAGATGGTCTACGATATGATTCCCTACTATAAAGAAAAGGGAAGAGAAGCAACCATTCAGAGGTTATCCAACAAGTATCCGGTGGAAGCGCTAGAGGAAGCTTCAGAGGATATCGAAGAATTGATAGAGGCCGGGAAACTTTACACAGAAGATATCTATGAGAAATATATCGAAGAGATTGTAGAAGCGAAGCAGCCTGTGGTAAAGGCATTGTGTCTGCATATCGCCCATGATTGCAACTTGGCTTGTCGCTACTGTTTTGCAGAGGAAGGCGAGTATCACGGATGTCGTGCGCTGATGAGCTATGAAGTTGGCAAAAAGGCACTGGATTTTCTGATTGCCAATTCAGGCAGCCGAAGGAATCTAGAGGTGGATTTCTTTGGAGGAGAGCCGCTTCTTAACTGGCAGGTGGTCAAAGACTTGGTCGCTTATGGACGAGAGCAGGAGAAGATTTACAATAAGAACTTTCGTTTTACACTGACAACCAATGGCGTTCTTTTAAATGATGAGGTTGAAGCCTTTGTCAACAAAGAGATGAGCAATGTTGTTCTAAGTATTGATGGCAGAAAAGAAGTACACGACCAAATGAGGCCTTTTCGAAATGGAGCCGGAAGCTATGACTTGGTGCTTCCTAAGTTTCAGAAGTTAGCTAATAGCCGGGGACAGGAGCGTTACTATGTAAGGGGAACCTTTACTAGGTACAACAAAGATTTTTCCAAAGATGTATTACATCTGGCAGATTTGGGATTTAAGCAAATCTCTATAGAGCCTGTGGTGGGAACAGAAGAAGAAGCTTATGCACTGCGGGAAGAAGATTTATCAGAAGTCTTTTTGGAGTATGATAAACTGGCAGCAGAGATGGCAAAGAGGTATCGTACAGATAAAGATTTTAACTTCTTTCATTTTATGCTTGATTTAACAGGTGGTCCTTGTGTGGCAAAACGCTTATCAGGATGTGGTTCTGGCACAGAGTATTTAGCAGTGACACCGTGGGGTGACCTTTATCCATGCCATCAGTTTGTGGGAGAAGAAAGCTACCGAATGGGTAATGTGGACGAAGGAATAATAAGAACTGATGTTCGAGAAAAGTTTAAAAACTGCAATGTTTATTCCAAAAAAGCATGTAGGGATTGTTTTGCAAAATTCTACTGTAGCGGCGGATGCGCGGCAAACTCCCATAAATTTCACGGCTCAATTCATGAGGCTTACAAAGTAAGCTGTGAGCTTGAGAGAAAGCGCGTAGAGTGTGCAATTATGTTAAAAGCAGCGGCGGCAGAGAAAGATGAGGTGGAAAGTGATGAAGAAAAATAAGGCAGTGATTACGCTGCTTCTAACGGTGATTCTGACAGGAATTCTGCTCTTTACAGCAGCCGTAGGATGGGGCGAAGATGCTACAGGAGCAGCAAAGAATATCAAACTTGGCCTTGACTTAGCCGGAGGTGTCAGCATTACATACGAGGCGGTGGGCGAAGGAACACCGTCAGCGGAGGATATGGCGGACACTATCTATAAACTTCAGAAGCGTGTGGAGACCTATAGTACCGAGGCAGAAGTCTATCAGGAAGGTACAGACCGGATTAATATTGAGATACCAGGTGTAACGGATGCCAATACAATCCTAGCAGAGCTTGGAAAGCCAGGTTCTCTGCAGTTTCAGACGATGGATGGTACGGTGGTGTTAGAGGGTACTGACGTGGCAGATGCACAGGCGGGCTCTTATACCGATGAATTTACCGGAACCAGAGAGTATGTGGTGGAGCTTAATCTGACCTCCGAAGGTACTTCCAAATTTGCAACCGCCACTTCAGAAAATATTGGAAAACAGATAGCGATTGTCTATGATGGAGAAGTTATCAGTGCACCGACGGTCAATGAGACCATTGGAAATGGACAAGCACAGATTAGTGGAACCTTTACATTTGAAGAGGCAGACCAGTTAGCTTCCACTATTCGTATTGGTGGACTTTCTTTAGAGCTTCAAGAGCTTCGCTCAAATGTTGTGGGAGCAAAACTTGGAGAAGAAGCAATTCATACAAGCTTGCGTGCCGGCTTTATCGGATTTTTACTGGTGCTGATTTTTATGATTCTTGCCTATCGGGTGATGGGTGTAGCCGCTGGTATTGCGCTGACTTCCTATGTAGGTCTGGTACTTGGCCTGTTAAATGGATTTAATATGACACTGACTTTACCTGGTATTGCAGGTATTATTCTCTCGATTGGTATGGCGGTGGATGCAAATGTTATTATCTTTGCAAGAATCCGTGAAGAACTGGCAACTGGTAAAACAGTACGTTCCTCGATGAAGATTGGTTTTCAGAAAGCCCTCTCTGCGATTATCGATGGAAATATTACAACACTGATTGCGGCGCTTGTACTGTCTTTAAAAGGCTCTGGAAGTGTCAAAGGCTTTGCGCAGACGTTAGCTCTTGGTATTGTTATCTCGATGTTTACCGCGCTTGTAGTGACAAAACTTGTACTAAATGCACTGTATGCACTTGGACTACAGGATGTCAAATATTATGGCATGGCCAAAGAACAAAAACAAATTGATTTTCTTGGAAAGAAAAAAATCTGTTTTCTTCTGTCAGCAGTTGTGATTGTTGGCGGACTGGCGTTTATGGGCATCAACGCCGGAGGTGGAAAAGGCGCACTTGCCTACAGCTTGGAATTTCAGGGTGGTACTTCTACAACCGTGGAATTTAACGAGGATATGAGCATCGAGGAGATTGATTCTAAGATTGTTCCAGTGGTATCCGAAGTGACGGGTGACAACGATATTCAGACGCAGAAAGTAGCAGGAACCACACAGGTTATTATTAAGACCAAAGAGCTTGACTTAGCAAGTCGTGAAGCACTAAATGAGAAGCTTTCGGAGACTTTTGGTGTGGATAAATCCACAATTACCGCAGAAAATATCAGTGGTGCTATCAGTAAAGAAGTGAAAAATGATGCAATTATCGCTGTGATTATCGCTACTATCTGTATGCTTATCTATATCTGGATTCGCTTTAAAGATGTGCGCTTTGCAACCAGCGCAGTAGTAGCACTGTTACATGATGTCTTAGTCGTACTGGCGTTCTATGCGATAGCAAGAGTATCCGTTGGTAATACCTTTATCGCATGTATGCTGACGATTGTTGGTTATTCCATCAATGCAACGATTGTTATTTTCGACCGTATCCGTGAAAATATGGCTGAGATGAAGCGAAAGGATACATTAGATAGTGTTGTCAATGCAAGTATTACGCAGACTTTAACAAGAAGTATTTACACATCACTGACCACTTTTGTAATGGTTTTTGTATTGTATATACTTGGTGTGGCTTCGATTAAAGAGTTTGCACTTCCACTGATGGTTGGTATTGTATGTGGTGCTTATTCATCAGTATGCATTACAGGAGCACTGTGGTATCTGATGAAGACTAAGATAGTAACAAAAGAAAATGCATAAAAGTAAGGGGCTGCCACAGCGTTGTGGCAGCTCTGTTTTTGTCGAATTTTCGCTTGTAGCTAAGAGGGAAGTGTAGTAGAATAATAGGAAATTTGTAAGTCAGAACAGGAAGTGGTACGTATGGCAAGATGGATGGAGATAAGAAAAGGAGCAGACTATCAGGCACTTTCCAATGCTTTTGGAATTACGCCTTTTACCGCGCGTCTAATACGAAATAAAGATATTGTGGGTGAAGAGCAGATGCAGAAATATCTGCATGGCGGGCTTTTGGATTTGCATCCGGCAACGCTTATGAAAGGGATTGTAGAGGCAGTCGCTCTTTTAAAAAAGAAGATAGGACAAAAAGCACAGATTCGGATTATTGGGGATTATGATATTGATGGAGTCTGCGCAACCTATATATTATTACAGGGACTGGCGCGCGCTGGCGCGAAGGTAGACACCGATATTCCTGACCGCAAAAAAGATGGCTATGGACTAAATCAAGAGTTGATTCGGCGGGCGTATGAAGCGGGTGTTGATACGATTGTTACCTGTGACAACGGTATTGCAGCCCCAGATGAAGTGGCTTATGCAAAGAAACTGGGCATGACCGTGATTATCACAGACCACCATGAGCTGCAAGAAGTGCTCCCAAAGGCCGATGTCATCATCAATCCAAGACAGCCAGACTGCCCTTATCCTTATAAGAAGTTGTGCGGAGCAGCGGTTGCATGGAAGCTTGTAGAGGCACTCTGGGAGAGTCTTGGCTACCCCAAAGAGCTGGCATATCAAGAACTTTTGATGTTCGCTGCCTTTGCTACTGTGGGAGATGTGATGGATTTAACCGAGGAAAACAGAATCCTGGTAAAAGAAGGACTAAAGCTTTTGAAAGAGACTGTGCATCCTGGGATGTCAGCGCTTATTGAAGTCAACGAGCTACAGAAAGAGCGTCTGTCAGCATATCATATTGGATTTGTCTTAGGGCCCTGTATCAATGCAAGCGGAAGACTACATACGGCGAAAAGAGCATTAGAACTATTAAATACAGAAGATAAAGCACTTGCAATAGAGCGCGCGCAGGCATTAAAGGCGATGAATGACGAGCGGAAGACACTGACAGAAAAAGGAGTAGAAGCAGCAGTAGAGCAGATTGAAAGCAGTTCTCTAAAAGAAGACCGGGTGCTGGTAGTCTATCTTCCAGATTGTCATGAGAGTCTGGCAGGGATTATCGCAGGAAGAATCCGGGAACGCTATTATCGTCCGGTCTTTGTTCTGACCGATGGAGAAGAAGCCGTCAAAGGCTCTGGGCGCTCTATAGAGACCTATTCCATGTTTGAAGAGATGAGTAAATGTAAAGAATTATTTATAAAGTATGGCGGACATCCGATGGCGGCTGGTTTATCAATTCCAAAGGAATTGGTGGATACCTTTAGGCAACAGCTAAATACCATGTGTCAGCTGACCAAAGAAGAACTTACCGAAGTGATACATATTGATATGGCGCTTCCATTTTCCTGTGTATCCGAGACACTGATAAAAGAACTAGAGCTTCTAGAGCCATTTGGAAAGGGCAATACAAAGCCTGTCTTTGCTGCACGCAATGTACAGATAATAGAATCTAAAGTGCTAGGAAAGCATCAGAATGTGCTTCGGATGAAGCTGATGGATGAGAGCCATACCATACTAGAAGGCATCTACTTTAGCAGTTGTATGTCGGAAGTCCTTATGGATTTGCAGAGAAAGCCCACCATGCATATGCTATATTATCCTGAGATAAATGAGTTTCGCGGACAGAGAAATCTACAGCTTCGTATATTGAATTATTGCTGAATCTTAGTTTTTGTGGTATATTTAATTTTATGCGGATACAAAACTATGATAAGGGGGTAAATTACGAATGAAAAAAGTAGAAGATTATGTAGTAAGTATTAAAGATTTTCCAGAACCAGGAATTATCTTTCGGGATGTGACATCGGTCTTACAGGATGCAGACGGCTTAAAGCTTGCGATTGATGGCATTGAGGAGAAATTAAAAGGGTTAGAGTTTGATGTGATTGCCGGGACAGAGTCAAGAGGCTTTATCTTTGGTATGCCAATCGCTTACAACTTGCACAAGCCTTTTGTGCTGATTCGCAAGAAGGGAAAGCTTCCAAGAGAGACCGTATCGATGGAATATGAGCTAGAATACGGAAGTGCAGTGATTGAGATGCACAAGGATTCGATAAAGCCAGGACAAAAAGTAGTGCTTATTGATGACCTGATCGCAACAGGCGGAACGATTGAGGCCGCAGCAAAACTTGTGGAAAGTTTAGGCGGAGAAGTGGTGAAGATGGTCTTCTTAATGGAGCTTGCTGGTCTAAAGGGCAGAGAGAGACTGGCAAACTATGACGTACAAAGCGTCATTTGTTACGAAGGAAAATAAATCAAATTTTTTAAAATTTTTGATGGAAACGGTGATGAATATGACTACAGCAAAGGATATCCAAAAGGAGGACAGAAGTATCAAGGTAATGGAGGATTTTACCACTCCAGATACTTTGTACCAGGAATTGATAAAAAGTGTGAAACGGTATCATCCGTCCACTGATATTTCCATGATTGAGAAAGCATATCAGATTGCCTTAGATGCGCATAAAGACCAGGTGCGTAAGTCAGGGGAACCTTATATTATCCATCCAATCTGTGTGGGGATTATTTTGGCAGACCTGGAGCTGGATAAGGAAAGTATTGTCGCCGGACTGTTGCACGATGTGGTGGAAGATACGCCGATGACCACAGAAGACGTGGCAAAACTCTTTGGAGAGGAAGTTGCACTTTTAGTAGACGGCGTGACCAAACTTGGACAGTTAAGTTATTCGGCGGACAAGGTGGATGAGCAGGCAGAGAATCTAAGAAAGATGTTTCTTGCGATGGCCAAAGATATCCGTGTTATCTTAATAAAACTTGCTGACCGACTGCACAATATGCGCACACTGAAATATATGCGCCCGGAGAAGCAGCGCGAGAAGGCAAGAGAGACGATGGATATCTATGCGCCGATTGCACAGCGTCTTGGAATCTCTAAGGTAAAGATAGAGCTTGATGACTTGGCACTGAAATATCTAGAACCAGAGGTGTACTATGACCTGGTGGCGCAGATTTCAGATAAGAAAAGCGTCCGTGAGAAATATGTACAGTCCATCGTGGCAGAAGTCAAACAACATATGGAAAATGCTAATATCGAGGCAGATGTCAAAGGCCGCGTCAAGCATTTTTTCAGTATTTATAAAAAGATGGTCAACCAGGACAAGACACTTGACCAAATCTATGACCTGTTTGCTGTGCGCATTTTGGTGGAGAATTTAAAAGACTGTTACGGGGCACTAGGCGTTATTCATGAGATGTATAAGCCAATCCCAGGGCGTTTTAAAGACTATATCGCGATGCCCAAACCCAATATGTACCAGTCGCTTCACACTACGCTTATCGGCCCGAAAGGACAGCCTTTTGAGATTCAGATTCGGACTTATGATATGCATCGCACAGCCGAATATGGTATTGCTGCCCACTGGAAATATAAAGAAAGTGGTGGCAGTACAAAGCAGAACCTAGAAGGAAAAGACAGTGCAGAGGCAAAGCTTACCTGGCTTCGTCAGATTCTAGAATGGCAGCAGGACGAGTCTGATAACCGGGAATTTTTAAACTTATTAAAAAGTGATTTGGACTTGTTTTCGGACAGCGTATACTGTTTTACTCCTGGCGGTGATGTAAAAATCTTGCAGACTGGTGCCAATCCGATTGATTTTGCCTATACGATTCACAGTGCGGTAGGCAATAAGATGATAGGTGCCAGAGTCAATGGAAAACTGGTGCCTATTGACTATGTGATTCGCACGGGAGACCGGGTGGAGATTATCACTTCGCAAAATTCCAAAGGTCCAAGCCGTGACTGGCTTAGTATGGTTAAGACCACACAGGCAAGAAATAAGATTAACCAGTGGTTTAAGACTGAATTTAAAGAGAGCAATATTATCAAAGGAAAAGAACTGATTGCGCAGTACTGCAAGATGAAGGGAATTCTAATGCAGCAGATTCTAAAAGCGGAATTGCAGGAAAGTGTACTGCGCAAATATGGATTTCGCGACTGGGAATCTGTGATGGCTGCCGTAGGTCATGGTGGACTAAAAGAAGGTCAGGTTGTCAACCGCTTAATAGAAGAATATGAAAAGGCCAAGAAAAAGGCAGTTACAGACGCACAGATTCTAGAGAGTGTCAACGAGGCAAAAGAACAACATTTTCGGATTGCCAAATCCAAAAGTGGGATTGTGGTCAAAGGCATTGATGATGTGGCAGTTCGCTTTTCGAGATGCTGTAATCCGGTGCCAGGCGATGAGATTGTAGGATTTGTAACAAGAGGCCGCGGTGTGACGATTCACAGAACAGACTGCGTCAATATGCTGCATCTGGCTGAGGCTGAGCGTGAGCGCCTTATCGACGCTGAATGGCAGGGCGGTGCCCAGATACCCGTCGGAGAAAAATATACCACGGAGATAAAAATCTTTGCCAACAATCGTACTGGGCTTGTGGCAGATGTTTCTAGGATTTTAAGCGAGAGAAATATTGATATTATCTCCATGAATGTACGAACAAATAAAAAAGAAACCACAACCTTTACTCTAAGCTTTGCCATATCGAGCGTAGAAGAACTAAACCGGATTATTGAGAAAATCCGTCAGGTGGACAGTATATTGGATATTGAACGGTCTGTAAGTTAGAGGTAGTGGATAGTAGCAGAATTATCATGAGGAGGGTATGGCGAAATGAAAATTGCATCTGTCGTTGTTGGAGTATGGATGGTAAATTGCTGGTTTTTGGTCAATGAGGATACCAAAGAGGCACTGGTATTTGACCCTGGAGATGAGGCAGAAAGGATACTGGATTATGTAAATCAAAAAGGATGGAAGGTATCCGCGATTCTATTGACTCACGGCCATTCTGACCATATAGCCGCTGTAAACGAGCTAAGGCAGAAGACAAAAGCTTCTGTATATGTATATGAAGCAGAAAAAGAGATGCTTCTTGATATGCGGCTAAATATGTCTGATACTATGACCAGTGGCGGCGTTACTGTAGAGCCAGATAAGTTGTTACACGACGGACAAGACCTTACACTGTCGGGCATACAACTAAAAGTGATTCATACTCCAGGTCACACGCCAGGAGGCTGCTGTTTCTACTGTGAAGAAGCAGGCTGCTTGTTTGCTGGTGATACCCTGTTTCAGGGCTCTGTTGGGCGCAGTGATTTTCCAGGAGGCAGTATGGGAAATCTTATTCGCTCTATCAAAGAGAAATTATTTGTTCTTCCTGATACAACTACGGTATATCCCGGCCACGGCGGTGAGACCACGATTGCCTATGAAAAAGCACATAATCCTTTTGTATAAAGATAACGGTCCAGCCCTCTTTGGTGGCTGGACCGTCGCTTATATATTATTCTTTAATAATCGGTGAAATCTGTGACAAAAGATTATCAATATCCTCAAACATTGCGCTCTTTGTTGTCCCTAGACGACTTGCCCGTCCGATATGTTTTACAACTTCCTGATATTGTTCTTTAATCTTATCAAAAAATCCACATAACGTCTCAAGAGCTGAACGTGAAGAACCAATCACTTCGGATATTTGGGAGTGTACCAAAGTGGCTCCCTCAGCTGCCTGAGAAATCTTATCGAACATCTCATAAGTCTCCTGTACCTTGTCAAGACTCTGTCCAAGCGCTTCCTTAGAAGTGTCAATCTTATCACTTAGATTGTTGGCTCCCTGCTCGACGTCTTTCAGTCCCGAATCTACTTCTGCTGCAAGGTCTTTAATCTCATCGGCTAGTTTTTTCACTTCCGTAGCCACAACGGCAAAGCCTTTGCCTTTCTCGCCAGCTCTAGCTGCCTCAATGGAAGCGTTGATAGCTAGGATATTTGTCTGGTCAGCAATCGAGACAATTCTGCTCATCCGCTGCTTAATCTGCTCTACAGAGTCTCTAAGCTCTGCAAAGGTAGTTCCCATCTCACTAAAATGACTCTCAACTTCTAGTGAGCTGTTCTTTAAAGTCTCCACTTCATCCTGAGCCTGCTCTACGGAGTGAGAAATATCATCTCTGACGGTGACAAACTGCTCAGATACTTCATGCACACTGAAAAAATTCGCGCCTAAGTCTTCTAGCTTCTGCTGAAACTGTTCTGCTTCCCCAAGGACACTATTAAAAGAACTGCCCACCAAGCTAAGCTCCCATAAAGACGCAACTTCTTTTTGTACCAAATCCGTGTGGTAATGCTTTAGGCTGTCTGTTACATAGAGGACTGGATATAAGTCTTTCTCTTGTCTTTCTCTTTTCTTATCTGTCTGTTTATGCTCTTTTCGAAACAACATGAGCTGCCTCCTAATCATAGTTTAATTAAATTATTCAAATACCACACAGGTCATAGACTGGTTGACAAACTGGTTATTGTAGTGCTCTCCATATCCGACAAGTCCTGCATGCGGTCCTAGTGTACTCATCTCTTTTAGATATTCCTGCATATAGCCGTTTTCACTAAACAGTTTGTAGCGGAACAGGCAGTTGACAGAGAAGACGGCAGAACGCTTTGGAAAATCTTTATGAATCTTCTGGATAGTTTCCTTTACGACCTTTTTATAGTCTGCAAGCTCCAAAAGAACAAGAACATCGGAGTCATTGACCTGACGAAAACATGCCAAAGCACTTCCCTGGACATCCTTAATCGAGATAATACAAGTCTCGTCTCCATTGATTTTTCCAAAAGGATTTTTAAAAGTCTGGGTTAATATCTGTTTCTCTGTAACATGAAGAATATCCTGATAGACTTGTTTGGCTGGCTTGCCATTTAAAGCGCCCATGATATAGCGGGCTTTATCTGTATTGGAGGCAATAAACTGATAATTGCCCATCTTCTGATAGATATTTTCCTTGTAAGCTTTGATTCTGCCACCCTGATTTTTGACAAGTGCATAGGCGACGGAATCCGGGTAGATTTTTCCATTGGCAGATACTTTACCTGCATCACCCGTTCCTCCTACAAGCGATATCTCACGGCGCCTTAGAGCGGTATGTATGGTAGTCAGTACACAGGCATCGTTGCCGGCGCAAAAGTCAATGCAGATAGTATCTTCCCTAGAAGCGCCAAGAGCCTGTAGATCGTCTTCTAATCGGCGGATATATTTAATCGGCATAACCGATACTTGTTCTAGTACATTGGCGGCAGCTTTGACACCATCCAAAAAGGCTACGATTCCCACGCCGTTTTCTGCAACGTTGGTGTCATAACACATACCAATACATCCAATACTTGGAACTTGTGGATAGAGTTCTTCTAATTCTCTTACGTGCTTTTCAAACTGACTGCTGTTGGACATTAGCATAATCAGCTGAGGATTGTTTAGACCGCGAACGGCTTCTCTTAGGTCCCCGCGCTGACTCATACCAAAAAATTGTTTCACAGTGGTGTTCCTCTCTTCCATATTATTACAGTAGCATATAAGAGTATTATACTTGATGCTATAAGAAGGAGTCAAGGAAAATCCGCGGAAATAAGGGGAGACATTTAGAGAAAATAGTGTTAGAATACAGAGGAAAATAAGGAAAGGTAAGAGATAGTATGATAGAGATTATAGTAAATAAAGCAAGCTTTGAATATGATATTCATTCTCTGGTAAAAGCTTTTTTTTCAAAAGAAGATGTATTGGTACGCATACAGGAGCAATTCTTGGAAGCGACAAAGATTCGGATAGCTATCCTATTTAGTGATAATAAAGTGCAGATAAAGATTTGGGAGGAAGAAAAACTATGCCAGGAAGATAGCATAGAGATTGATTTTGAACAGCGAAAAGAGACAAAAAATCATCTAAAGAGACTTCTCTATCAGATATTGTTTCACTATACAGGGCGAGAACTTCCCTGGGGGACGCTGACTGGGATTCGTCCGGCCAAGATTGCGATGCAGCTTTTAGAGGAAGGCAAAAGCAATGTGGAGATTGCAGCGTATATGAAAGACACCTATCTAGTAAGCAAGGAAAAGGTAGCATTAAGTGTGATGATAGCCAACAGAGAGCGGCATATACTAAAAGATATTGACTATCAGGATGGATACAGTCTCTATATCGGGATTCCATTTTGTCCTAGTACCTGTCTGTATTGCTCGTTCACTTCTTATCCACTAGCGAAGTGGGAGAAGCGAATGGATGAGTATTTAGAAGCACTTTTTCTGGAACTTCAGTATCTGTCCGAGCATTTTCATCAAAAAAGATTAAATACCATTTATATTGGCGGAGGGACACCAACAACATTAAGTCCCAAGAGGATGGACAAACTTTTAACAAAGATAGAGAAGTCTTTAGACCTAGGGCATCTTAGCGAATTTACAGTAGAAGCAGGAAGACCAGACAGCATTACAAGAGAGAAGCTACAAGTGCTTTTAGACCATGGAATTGACAGAATTTCCATTAATCCACAGACGATGAAAGAAGAGACACTTCGTATTATCGGGCGTCATCACACCGTAGAACAGACAAAAGAAACCTATAGGTTAGCAAGAGAGATGGGATTTTCCCATATTAATATGGACTTGATTGTGGGCCTCCCAGGAGAAGGGTATCAAGATGTGGAACATACGATGCAGGAGATTACAAAACTTGCACCTGAGAGTGTAACCATTCATTCCCTCGCCATCAAACGTGCCGCGCGACTGAATCTCTTTAAAGAACAATATGAAGAGATGGGCCTTGAAAATAATATGCAGATTATGGATATGACTGCCAAATACTGCGCCGAGATGGGCCTTTTCCCCTACTATATGTACCGCCAAAAAAATATGGCGGGAAATTTTGAGAACGTGGGATATGCAAAGGAAGGGAAGGCAGGGATTTATAATATTTTAATGATGGAGGAAAAACAGACCATAGTCGCCTGCGGAGCCGGGAGCGTATCAAAAAGGGTATACCCTGACGGACGTATCGAGAGATGCGAAAATGTCAAGGATTTAGCTTCTTTCATGGAAAGAATCGACGAGATGATTGAAAGAAAGCGGAAGCTGCTCACGGATTTTTAAGCGCTTCTCCATTCCCTCAAAGTACAAGAAATGGTGAAAAGTACATCAAAAGTACATCAAATTTTTACTTGATAGTACAGAATAATACGCAATAAATGTGAAAACCTGAATATTGTGCCTTAAAGGACAATCTTATTCAAACGAATAGGACTGTCCTTTTTTGTTATAGTCTGACAACAATTTTATTTTAAGGAGGTTCAGGTATGAACAACACAGCGTTAAGAGCAGGGGCGCAGAGCGCCAACAACACACACATGGTTTTTGCAAATGAGGAACATGAGAAATTCTACTATGAAAAATTGGAACAGGCGAGGTATCAGGACTGCTATCACAAGGCTTTGATCTACATTCTCGGTATTTCTGATGACACGAGGAACCATTTCAGCCAGATTTACGATATTAAGTCCGGGTATATCAAGCCAGGGTGTCTGCATCAGGGCTGGCAAAGCAGGGAAAGAAAGTCCTGGTGATTGATGCGGACGCACAGGGGAGTCTGACTGCAAGTCTTGGCTTCACGGAGCCGGCCATGCCAAAACAGCTTTCAGAAGCACAGATAAAACTGGAAAACGTGGAGCGATAGCTTGAAACCATAAAAGTGGAGGTCACAAAGCCGTTTGCACAGGAAGCGGAGCTTGCGGAGAAGCTGGAAGCATTCAAAGTACGGGCGGCTGGCGTTGGCAAGCCGGAGATTGGAAAAGCCAAAGGGAAGGAGGAAACGCTATAACGATTCAACAATCAATAAAAATCCAGATACGTCCGGCTCAGCTTCTGGAAAGTTACGATTGATTTAGCGGCAATTTCAGGGTATAATGACATTGAGGTCATATACCTTTGGGGAATGGCTTTTGCGTTTCCTACAAATATACAAAGGAGGTTTATGGCTGTGGACACAGAAATAAAAAATGCTATGCGTGCGGCGGACAAAGACGCACAATACGATGAAAAGGCAAAACGTCTGTTGGGAAATAAAATCATTCTGGCGTATATTCTGGTAAAGACCGTTGATGAGTTTAAGGGAATGAATCCGAAAGATGTGGTATCCTACATTGAAGGAGAGCCTTTTATCAGCGTGGTTCCGGTAGAGCCGGGGCTGACCAATGTCGAACAGGAAAAAGACGGGCAGCGGATTGTTGGGCTGAATACGGAGAATGCGGAGATTAACGAGGGGCTTATCCGGTTTGACATTATTTTTTATGTGCGGATGAAAGACAGTATCTCACAGGTTATCGTGAATTTAGAGGCACAAAAAGATGAGCCAACAGGCTACCATATCCTGAACAGGGCAATATTTTATGTGAGTCGCCTTGTTTCCTCACAGAAAGAACGAGATTTTGTGGGGATAAACTATAATGACATCAGGCGTGTATTTTCGATATGGGTATGTATGGGCATGGACGAAAACAGCATGGCTTATGTGCATCTGGCAAAAGACGATCTGCTCGGTTCTTATCCGTGGAAGGGCAGGCTTGACCTGTTGAATATTGTTTTGATAGGTATATCAAATGAACTTCCTGAGCATGATGAGAAATATGAGCTGCACCGTTTGCTGAGTACGTTGCTTTCAATGGAACTGACCGTTGATG
This sequence comes from Lachnospiraceae bacterium, assembly GCA_910575445.1. Lineage (GTDB taxonomy): Bacteria > Bacillota > Clostridia > Lachnospirales > Lachnospiraceae > Hominiventricola. Next base: position 414,410 of record CAJTFW010000001.1, read on the forward strand.
AAAAATTAGGGATTATGGAAACAGAGTACAGTATTCATGCAGACGAAAAAATAAGAGAGGACGTGAGCGCTATGTGTAATCTTTCGCAGGGAATTAAGGATAATACTTTAGTAGATGTCATCATAAATATGTATGAGAATAATTTTACGATTGATCAGATAGCATTGGCAACAAAGAAAAGCGTGGAAGAAGTCAAGGCTATCATTGAAAAGAGAATGTCTGTACTGGCATAATCACAGTAACTTCATAACACAAGCAGTAAAGCAGTGAATTTGTTTTAGAGATAAAGCAATTCGCTGCTTTTTCTGTTTTCAGGAAGAAAGACAGTCGTAACAGATTGTCTTTTTTCATGCAGAGAAAGGATTAAAATATGGCAGACGCAAAGACAGAAAAGCAGAAAGTAAAAGAGAACACGGACAAACTGGAGGAAGGCTTAAAGGAGCTTTTTGACCGTGACCTGCCCGTGTACCAGCTTCACGAGGACGGTTCGGAAATCTTGATAAGGGAAAGGAGGCAGGTTACAGAATATGAGGGCATTTTCGGTATTGAAAAAGCAGATTGGGAGAATGAAAAAAGCCTGCTGGCGCTGCAGGAGGAACTTTCGGAGGGCAGGGCAAATAAGAAAGCACAGCTTTTATACGGGGATTCTGATAAGTATGGTATTTACCAGCTAAAGGATATTCCTGAAATGAGGCAGTTTTGTTTTACCGGCACAGAATCTTTGAAACGCATGGCATTTGTCCTTGCCAATACGCTCCAGCAGGAATCATGGGATGGACGTTTTTCGAGGGATAACAAAACGTGGGCAGCGGAGTTTTATAAAATTTGACTGATATGCTCCCCGCCCTTTCCATCTGGATTTTAACTTGAGGAAATTCTACTGTTATCTGTGGATACTTATTGGGATGAAAATTTACTAAATAAAATGATTGACCTTTTGTTAGAGTATCTTGTTGATGAAAGTATTTAAAGTATAAGAAATCGTAAAAAGAGTATTTGTAACTCTGTTTTATAAAATTTCCTTTTCTGAATTGTGTTTTTGTTTGTAGTAGTTTATAATTACAATAATAAACAAAGATTGTGTACTTAGAAAACTCATATTTCAAGAGACATTTTATTGTGTTAGAATGAAACTCACATAAATAAGTGAGGGAATAAGATGAAAGAAAAAGCAGGTGATAACATTGCCAACAACAAAACAGGCAGATAAGAAACACCAGGAAGATTTACAGCGTCTACAGAGATTAAGACCAATAGATGATGATTTTATGCGTTGTCTTTTTAAAGATAATGTTCCATTAGCTGAATTGGTACTGCGAATTCTCACCAATAAAAAGGATTTAATCATTACCGAATGTGAAACCCAAAAAGATATGAAAAGATTAGTAGGAGCACGTTCCATCTGTCTTGATGCTTATGGAACAGATTCTTCCGGGAAACGGTTCGATTTGGAGATTCAACGGCAAGAAAAAGGCGCAGACCCCCATAGAGCAAGATACCATTCAAGTGTATTGGATATAGAGAACTTGAACGCTGGACAGGAATTTAAAGAATTGCCAGATACTTATACTATCTTTATCATAGAAAAAGATTTTTATGAGCAAGGAGAAGCTGTCTATCCAATAGAGCGCATAAATCTTGCAACTGGCAAATCGTTTGAAGATGGTGAGCATATCCTTTATGTAAATGGGGAATATCGTGGGGAATCAGAGATTGGGAAACTGATGCATGATTTTAATTGCACAAAAGCAGATGAGATGAATTTTGAACTGCTGGCTGAAAGAACGCGATATTTAAAAGAAAATCCGAAAGGAGTACAAGAAATGTGTAAAGTTATGGAAGATATGAGAAATGAATCTTTAGAGGAAGGAAAAGAGATAGGACGTAGAGAAGGTAAGATTGAAGGTAAGATTGAGGGTAGGATTGAGGGCAGAATGGAAAGCGCGTTTGATATTGCAAGGAAGATGTTACGTGCTGGAAAATATGCATTAGATGAAATTGCTGAATGTGTGGACCTTTCTCTTGATGAAATAAAAAGACTGAAAATAGAACAAAATCTATAAGTAAAATAAAAAATTAGTGAGTCAAGAATCTAAAAATAGATTCTTGGCTCTATTTTTTTGTCCTAAAATGTGTAAGTCAAATGTTTCCAACTATTTTTGCAAAAAATAATATTCATCTATAAAAAATAACATAATGGTTATACTATTAATAGAAAAAGTAATTGACAATAAAATGTTCCCAAAATCGACAGCAGGATTATACATATCAAACTCTTATCAGAGGAATTTCATTTCCCATAGACACAGAATTTTTTACAGCCTCAAAGAAGCCGCTGACCGCTGCTCAGAAGTTCTGTTCATTCTCTCTATAAAATCTTGTTTTAGCTCCATACTTTCTCCTATTTTTGTATCTATTTCTCCCCAAACTATATTTTCCTACACTATTTCTTAAACAGTTCCTGTGCATAAATATATAATATTATATTTTGTCTCAATTCTTCTATATTTAAAAATCCTTTTTCTGCAAAATAATCCTTTGGAAGCTGATCTCTAAAACTACTATAAATAGTCTGCTGTTTTTTACTAATTGATCTTTTCTTACATACTTTATAAAGTTCTTTTTCCAGAAGTGCAAACTTTTCTTGCAAGTTTTCATCATTTTTTAATAATAGAAATGAATAGAGATTCCTTTCTTATCGTAATAACACAACACGTAATAACCTAGTTTATCTGAATATATCAATTCCTGAAGAACAAACTTATAAGAACTGCCTATATACTTTTCTATCACTTTTATTTTATTACCAGCGGCAATCATTACTTTGTCTGTTACTTCCGTATCATACATATCTAATATCTTTACATGAAGTCCCGAAAAAAAATTCATCACACTGTCATCAGGATTCATAAGACCTGTAAAATGCAGATCAATTGTAATTGGACCATTCAAACTTCTGTTATCACGGCATCCAACATAAAAGCCCAACTTTTCTGAATGCCTCTTTATATGATACACCACCCCTTTTCCGAGGGGTAGCGCAAGCTTATATCCATCTGCCTTTAAAATTTTTCCAATTGTTCTCTTTATATCATTATTAAACATATATTATTATAGCCTTTCTGTTCTTAAAAATCTTACATTTAAGAACAAATTCTGCATATTTTGTAACACAACTTTCTCTATTCTAATTATTACTAAAAACAAACTATCAGCAGTGAAAAATAAATATAGACAAGGACTGCTTTTGCAGTATAATAAAAACGGCAACAAGTCAGCCAGTGCTGGAGGAACATTTTAAAATGATTGAAACGGAGAGCCTGATTCTTGATAAGGCAAAGTTTTCAGATTGGAAGGAAATGTATTGTAATGTCTGGTCACAGCCAGAAAGTGCAAAATACATGGAATGGAATATTACTACAAGCGAAGAAAACGCCAAAATAAGAATCATGAAAACCATTGCATTTCAGAAAGAGCATGATACCTATCTGGTTTATGAAAAAGTAACCAGTAAGGCGATTGGATTTGCTGGGGTAGAAAAAATCGAACCTTACATCTATCAGGAAGCAGGGATATGTCTGGGGCCGGATTACGTGGGAAAAGGGTTTGGCAAGCAGATTCTTCAAGGCTTGATACTATACTGCAAAGAAGAATTTCGTGCAAAAGAGTTTATTTATTCAACAAGAGAAGAAAACAGGGCTTCCAACCAATTAGCAAAGTCATTAGGATTTACAGTGATTTCTTCAGTATCTAAAACAAACAGCAAAGATGGACACAGTTATAATCTTTTGCAATATAGCTTAAAACTATAACTGCCTATTTGGTAGGGCTGAATAAACAATGAATGAAAAGTGGAAGGAGGGGCAAAATGCCATACATTACTTCTATTTCCTCAATAGCTTTATTTAAAAATATTTCTCCATCTAAATGTTCTAATTCATGACAAAACATTGTGCAAGCTCGTCCTTGGCAGTGATGATTATTTCTTCGCTGTATTCATTTTGTGCTTGGATTGTTACCTTTTGAGGACGAATTATTTTAACGCAGCGATTAGGAAAACTAAGGCAGACAAGACGTTTTAATATCCCTATTTGATTTGCTGCAATAGCTGCACCATTTTCAGTTTGTTGAAGTGTATCTAACATATCGTCAAGAATTTGTCTGATTTTATCGTTGATAACTTTTACTTCTTTGCACCTCTTACGCAAAATTGGGTCATCATAATATCGAATGTTTCTTATTACCATTATTATCCCTCCTGCTACTATCAGCCCTTGATTTTCTTGGGCTTTCTTCAGACAGAAAAACATCTTCAATCGGACAGCCAAAAACTTTTGAAATGTCATAAGCAAGCTAAATAGATGGTTCAAATTTTTCTGTTTCAATAGCGTTAATTGCTTGTATATGAATGTATGGAAGTTCATAATTGTTGGCATTGTGGGAATCTGTCCGGAAGATTTACACCATATTTTTAAGCGGTTTTACAGAAGCCGCTTTTCTAAAGACACACAGGGTATCGGCCTTGGGCTGTCTTTGACAAAAGCAATCGTAGAAGCTCACAATGGGACGATTGAAGTTGACAGCACATTAGATATAGGAACTTCTTTCACGATAAATTTTTTGATTCCAACAAAATTGTAGGGTAATTGTAATATAGGTGTAGGATTTCTCTGTTATATTGGGGTTATCAAAACAGAAAGGGGTGTTTACACAATGAATTTATTAGAAGTCAATAATGTCAGTAAGAGATACGGAAGCGGCGAAACAGCTGTAAAGGCATTAAAAAAAGTTTCATTTTCCGTTCCAAAAGGCGAGTATGTGGCGATTGTGGGGGAATCTGGATCCGGGAAAAGTACGCTCCTGAATATGATAGGAGCGCTTGACACGCCCACATCCGGAAAGATAGTCATCAGCGGAAAGAAAATTTTTTCCATGAATGACCGTAAACTTACCATTTTCAGACGGAGAAATATTGGATTTATCTTTCAGGCATTCAACCTGATTCCAGAACTAACCGTAGAGCAGAATATTGTTTTCCCGGTGTTACTTGATTACCAGAAGCCGGACACAAAGTATTTAGAAGAACTGCTTTCGGTGCTGAACCTGAAAGAACGGCGCAGACACCTGCCCAGCCAGTTATCCGGCGGACAGCAGCAGAGAGTGGCAATCGGGCGTGCGCTGATTACCCGTCCGGCTTTAATACTTGCAGATGAGCCAACGGGAAATTTAGATTCGCAGAATACCAGCGAAGTGATTGCACTGTTAAAAGAAGCATCAAAGAAGTATGAGCAGACAATTATTATGATTACACACAGCCACAGTATTGCACAGACGGCAGACCGTATCCTGCAGGTATCAGACGGGGAACTTACTGATTTGGGGAGGTGCAGGGAATGAAAAGTTATTTAAGCCTTGTGTCTGTTTCGGGAAAGGTGCGGAAACGGCAGAATCGTATGACGATTTTCTGTGTTATTATTTCCGTGCTGCTTGTGACTACGATTTTCAGTGTGGCGGATATGTGGATTCGGGCATCAAGTGAGGGGCTTAAGCAGAAACATGGAAACTGGCATATCCGGTTGGAAAATATCTCGCAGGACACAGCAGAAGAAATAAGCCGACGTCCGGATGTTGCCGCCATCGGCTGGTCGGAAACATTTAACACAGACGCAGACCAGCCTTTCTATATCGGGGAGAAAAAAGCTGCATTATACGGCACTGACAGTATTTATCTGGCAGAGCTTGTCAATGCCCTTGAAGAAGGCAGTCCGCCACAAAATGACAATGATGTTATGCTTAGTTCCAATGCGCGCCTTGCGTTAGATGTAAAGATTGGCGATCATGTGACAGTAAAGACACCTTCGGGGGATACTGATTTTACGGTATGCGGTTTTGGGTCGGATGATGCAGAATATTATCAGGGGCAGACCTATATGGTTGCTGTATATATGATGCGGGATGCGTATATCGGGGTCATGGAACAGAACCATATTCCGATTAACCCGAGTTGTTATATTCAGTTTCAGGATGTGTCAAAGGCATCCGGTATCACCTCGGAAATCAGGCAGCAGTATGATCTGCCGGAGGAAGATATTTCGGAAAATACAGCGATTATGGGTCTTGCCGGGCAAAGCAGCAATGAATCTATGAAGAATATTTACGGAATAGCGGCAATCTTGTTCGTTATAGTATTATTGGCCGGCGTATTGATGATTTCCGGCAGTATGAACAGCAATGTAGCACAGCGGACAAAATTTTTTGGAATGATGCGCTGTATTGGTGCAAGCCGCCAGCAGGTTATCCGGTATGTACGGCTGGAGGCGTTAAACTGGTGCAAAACGGCTGTTCCGGTTGGGTTGATCACAGGTACGGCAATTGAATGGGGGATTTGTGCATTTCTCCGCTATGGAATTGGCGGTGAATTTGCCACTATGCCAATATTTGCCCTCAGCCCTGTTGGGCTAATCAGTGGGGCGATGGTTGGAATTGTAACTGTCTTACTGGCAGCGCAGTCTCCTGCAAAACATGCGTCTAAAGTTTCTCCGATGGCAGCGGTTTCCGGAAATTCGGATATGGCGCTTTCTGTACGTCATACAACAAAACGGAAGATCAGAAAGGTTGAAAGGACACTGGGTATCCACCATGCAACAGCATCTAAGAAAAACTGGTTTTTATTGACTGCCAGCTTTTCACTCAGTATTATACTGTTTCTCTGCATTTCCGTAGGGTTGGATTTTGTGTATGAACTGATGCCCTCCATAAATCGGTCATGGCAGCCGGATATTACCCTTACAGGCTATGCAAATGAGCGTGTACTGGATCAGGGTTTAAGCGATGCGATCAGCAGGATTACCGGTGTAGAGCTTGTTTGGGGCAGTTCCTATACAGAGCATGTTCCGGCTGTTTCTTCGCGGCAGGAGATTGACCATGTCAATATAACGTCATACAGCGAATATATGCTGGACTGTGAAGAGGAGAGTCTTGTGCAGGGAAATATATCAGAAATCTATGGGGACAGCGGCAAGGTTATGACAGTTTTGGATAAAGATAATCCGATCAAAGTGGGAGACACCATTCAGGTAGCGGGACAGGAGATCGAGGTGGTATGCGGCATATCCAGTGGGCTGTATCCTGGCGAATACAGCATCATCTGCTCACAGGAAACGTTTGCCCGGCTGACAGGGGAAGAAAATTACAGTATGATAGGGATACAATTAAGCAGACAGGCTACGGATGAAACGGTAAAACAGATCAACAGTCTTGCGGAAAGCGATGTTATTTTTACGGATGAGCGTCAGCGTAATCAGGAAGATGCCAATACCTGGCTGGCTGCGAAATTTCTGTTGTATAGTTTTATGGCAATCCTTGCGATGATTACACTGTTTAACATCATCAACAGCATTTCGATGAGTGTAACTGCCCGGATAAAGCAGTATGGAGCTATGAGGGCGGTTGGTATGGATGGGGAACAGCTTACCCGGATGATTGCTGCGGAAGCCTTTACTTACGCGGTCTCCGGTCTTATCGTCGGCAGTGGCACAGGAATTGTTTTAAGCCGCTTTTTGTATGTGAAACTGGTCACACGGTATTTTGGAAGCCAGTGGAGCTTGCCGATCGTTTTGATTGCTATTATTGTTGTATTCGATACAGTTTCTGCTGCGGCAGCAGTATATGCACCTGCAAAGCGGATTAGAAACATGCCAATTACAGCAACGCTCAATGAATTGTAACAGGAATAAATGATAAAAATCTGCTGCACGATGGAAAAGCTGTCGTGCAGCAGAAGAATATAAAGTAATAGCTTTATTTGGCAACGAATTACATTTTACAGACAGAAATGACAAAACATAGATTAGGAAGAGAATTTTGAAGGATGGGAGCTGTTATGTGTCTGTTGGCATTTTTTGTATTTTTTGTTTCAATTAGCGTATTTGCAGGAATTATGCTGCACGACTCCAGAACATTGCGGAGTGGAGCCTCATTTTTATTCATGATGATGTGTCTGGCGGTTTTTCTGTTTTTTATCTTATCTGAATATGCAGAATGGCTGGCAGTGCATGATTTAGTGATTGGAATATTGATCATTATGCTTATTATGACAGTAGGCTGTATTATAGCGTTTCCGGCAGTATTGATCCTTGTGTTTTTTGTGGAGGGAATAAGGGTTATCAGGCATGAGGGGATAAAGCCGGCAAATTTGTTGTCAATGTTGTTTTCCATTTTGCTGTGTATCTATCTGGCAGTCTGGCCGGTGATTGGAAATTTAGGGAAGAATAGATTAGGGACAGCGCTTTATAAAATGATCAGTTTTTCAGCAGTATATGTATTATCGTTGCTGGCTATGTATTCACTTTCTGCGGTGCTTAATCTTTTCCATCTGAAAAAGAAAAGAAACGCAGATTATATTGTTGTGCTGGGAGCCGGGATTATTGGAGATAAGGTCACTCCATTGCTTGCAGCGAGGATTGAAAAGGGGATAGAATTGCTGCATTATAATCCAAATGCCGTATTGATTATGTCCGGCGGGCAAGGACCCAAAGAGGATATTCCAGAAAGTCAGGCGATGGCGGCTTATGCAGCCAGTCAAGGCGTGGATACGGAAAAAATCATCATGGAGCAAAAATCTGTATCAACACAGGAAAATTTATGCTTCTCAAGGGAATTGATGAATAAACGGAAGCCTCAAATTATTATCGTCACAACTGCCTATCATGTGTTCAGGGCGTTAATACTGGCAAAGCAGCAGGGAATAAGATGTGTGGGATTTGGCGCAAAAACAAAGTTGTACTTTACGTTAAATGCTTTTATCCGTGAGTTCGTTGGGTATCTGAGACTGACTTGGAAGAAACATGCCTTTGTGATGGGGATAGTGGCAGTCATAATAATAAAATGTAATCTTTGAGGGTAAAAATATTGAATTCGATGAGAAAAAACATATATATTCCTTTACATTAAATTCCATACACTAATTGATAGCCATACCATGGAATATGGCAAAGAACCACAACAATTTATTCTTATGATAGACAGAAGTTTTGTCTGTCTTTGTAAGCTGATAATATAAAACAGGAAAATCCTGTCAGGTAAGGTTTAGCCAGCCGCCTGTACCAAGTCCTTGGATTCGAAGCGGTAACGTCAGATTTAAGCGTAGGACAGGGAGCATGACCTATCACCCCCCTTCTTTCATATCTTTTATAAATTCTTAAATTTCTTTTAGGGTATTGCATTATTACCTACAAAGTGTTAATATGAATACACACCTACAAAACGTTAAGATAAAAGGAGGACAATATGGCACAGCAAATTTCTGAATCCGAATTGGTACTAATGAAAATCATCTGGAAGAATGGAGGGGCAGCTTTATACTCCCTCATCATGGAGGAATTGGAAAAAGAAAAGAACGAATGGAAGAACAACACGGTACTCACGCTGCTTTCCCGATTAGGCGAAAAAAAGTTCTTGAAAGTCAAAAAAATCGGCAGAAAGAATGAATATGTGGCTACGGTAACAGAAGCAGAATACCAGACCATGCAGACCCACAGCTTTCTTGATAAAGTCTACGGCGGGAATGTAAAAAACTTAGTGTCAACCTTATTGCGGCAGGATATTCTTTCGGCAGACGAATTGAAAGAGATTGAAACATTTTGGAGAGAAGAAAATGAATGAATTTGTGAAAATCTTATTGTCGCTGTCTGTTTCCGGCGCACTGTTACTGCTTCTCATTTTGGGATTGAAGCCGCTGTATAAAAACAGATTCAGCAAGCGTTGGCAGTATTATATCTGGATAGTTGTTGCGTTGCGGTTTTTGCTTCCCTTTACTCCTAATACTACGATTGTCGGGAGCCTGTTTGAAAAGTTCGACACAGCAGCAATAACGAATGAAATCCCTACAAGCCCCAATGTATCCGTTCTGGTAGATACAAGTAATAAAAAATCGGAGCCGATACAGACAAACCGGGAAATAACCACTGCTGCCATGCATGAACCATTTAACAAATATGTCTGCCTATTTTTTATCTGGTCAGCATTGGCACTGGTTTTATTTGTTCGTAAGATAACGGTTTATCAAGGATTTTCCCAATACATCAAAGCAGGCAACACAGAGGTATCGGATATAAAGATTTTGAATCTGCTATCTGATTGTGAAGAAAAATTAAATATTAAGACGAGGGTTGAATTATCTTATAATTCGTTGATTGCTTCCCCTATTATGATTGGATTCTTTCGACCAAGAATTGTTTTACCTGTCCGTAAATTGGAAGATAAGGAGCTGTCTTATATCTTTGTGCATGAGCTAACCCACTACAAGCAGAGGGATATGTTTTACAAATGGCTGATACAGATTGTTGTGTGCGCCCATTGGTTCAATCCTTTTATATATCTGCTGGAAAAGGAAGTGAATAAATCTTGTGAATTGTCATGTGATGAAAAAGTCATAGCGGTACTTGATGACAAAGAAAAGCGTGAATATGGGGACACATTGATTTCCTTTTTGAAGTCAAACAATCTCTACAAAAGTTCTTTAGCTTCCGTCACTTTGACAGAGGGAGCAGAACAGCTAAAAGAAAGGTTAGGTGCGATTATGAATTTTAAGAAAAAGAATAAATCCGTTGTTATTTTGACAAGCGTATTGACACTGTTTCTTGTTATAAGCGCTACTGTTATTGGTGTCTATACAACAGACTCCGGTGCTGCAAATGCCCATGCAGCTCCTCTCTCAAATCCACAGTTAGACACGGAGGGAAAACCCTCATTGACATTAGATGTGAGCAGTTGTGCAATAAATGTGCTGCCAGCAACAGATAATAAAATTTCTGCTGAATACAACAGCGATGTTTATGATGTGAAGATTGACGAATCAGATGATAACCGGAAAGTATCTATTTCCTGCAAAACAAGCACGAATACAAATGATGAAACCATAAAACTATATATCCCGGATATTGATTATGGGCAAGTAAGTTTAACAGCAGATAGCGCCCATTTAACGTATGATTTTATAAGGTCTGGTAACATTGCGGGCAACTTCAATATGGCATCTGTCTTTTTGACTTTGTCGGAGGGTTTTAATGGTTCATTAAACGCAGCAGCAAACAGTGGGTATTTCCAGCTGATTTCCAAAGATGATTTTAAAAATACCACCACAACCATTACCAATAGTGGAGACTGGGGAGAAATATATGCGCCTGAAAATTTCACAGAAAGCAACGGGAACTATACGTTTAAAAATGGCACAGGGAACAATGTTATCAATGTGACAAGAAAAGGCTTTGGTGTTATGGGAATTTACACTTCGGACGCATTTGATTCCTCAAATTTCCCAAAGGAATGGAAAGATTTATGGTCTGATACATGGCAAGGTACACCGTGGGAAGATGATTGGTGGCAAAACAGTTGGAAAGAAGATTAAACGTAGGTTATAAAGCATGGGGCGAGAGTCACAAAATATATTGATTTAGAAGATAAGAATGTTCCCGTTCATTGCCTACATTTTTACCATCCATTGGGCTATTGGATTAATAAATGTGGTTGCATCAGTCACTGAGGATGTTAGAGAAATAGTGACAGAATATGTTGGCAAATATGAATTCTATCACCTTTTTGAAACACCGAATTTGCACTGGTTGAGTAACAGGCTGGATGGGAATGGATATAAGATATGTTTTATGGCAGAATATTTTCTTCCCGATATTAATAATCTTCGTCCAATCTCCTGCGATTATAAGATACGGGTTCTTGAACAACAAGATTTTGAAAAGTTATATTTGCCAGAATGGAGCAACGCCCTTTGCAAGGATAGAAAACATTTGGATTTACTCGGTATTGGGGCATATGAAGATGAGAAATTAAATTTCTTCCTTCATAAAGAAAAATGGTGCGCACAGGAAAATGGGGCTGTCGGGAAATAGATAGCCCCCTTGTGTACCACTCTGTATGTACGGTGGTTATTCAAATTTCTTTTGGCTTCTATCCTACAAGCAGAAATTTGTAATATTAGTTCTCATTTCTCAAAAACTACAAAACCACATTCGTAAGGATGGTCGCAATACACACTTTCTTGTTTATCAGTGCGGTATAGCATACTTTTCAGTATAATTAGAAAATCTCCACCACCCGATAGAATCATGTATTCAGCCAGAATAAATAGCAGTAATTGATTTGTCATTACAGAAACCACTGCTGTTCCACCGCCTAAAACTAATGTAGGCATAGCAGTTCCCAGCAAATATTGCCACTTTTCCAACGGTTCGGAGCAAGTACAGTATGGAGAAAAACTACTCCAAATAAATCCAAAATCAATCGAATGAAAATGATTCTTTGCAAAAAACCCCCAAGTGACGCCATGTATTAATTCATGTAAAATAGTTAGAGGAATAAAAAGAAACGCCGCTACGACAAATCCCAAAGAAATCTCCCCTAAATCAAAACCATTCACATTATAGTAAAACAAAAATGTTAAAGCTATAAATGGCAGCATACTCAAAGGTCCTAAAAAATTCGCTTGTCGAATATTGATAGTCATATTCTTAATTTTATATCCTTTTTGCTGCATTTCAGAGCTTATTTTTTCAAAGTCATTTTTACGTTTCAATTCTTTTTCTGTTAATTTCCTTTTATTGTTATCCATAGATAATTCCTCCAAATTTGAATTTAACGCTTTTTTAGTTCGGCAATAGCACCATAATGTAAAATATCAAATTCATTAGGCGCAATATGTTCAAGGAGTGTTCTATGCTCTTATTCCTACATAGAAATTAGCGAAGCACCAATTCCACGACACGCACCACTCCACAGGGCTTAGTTAAAGCCCTTTCATCATACGTGTGGACATCAGGCAGGTTTCACCGTTTGTAAAATGGATGATTCGGTTTTTGGCATCCACTTCTTTTATATTATTTTTATTTACCAGAAAGGAACGATGGCAACGCACAAAGTTATTGTCTAATGTGCTGGCTAGTTCTTTTATGGTGCTGAAAAATTCGATTTGGCGGTCTTTTGCATGAAGAATCACTTTATGGATGTTAGTAGAAGTTTCAAAAAAGAGAATATCATTGTAATCTATACTGATTTTTCGTCCGCCAACTTGGGTAGTGTAGACTTTATGCGTCTTATTGGTCTGAAGAGTATAGCGCTCCATTGCATGGAGCAGACATTCTCTAATCTTTACTTTTGCTTCGGCAGGATTGTCTTTTAATACAAAGTCCATAGCTTCCACCCGATACTGAAAGGTCATATAGCTTAATTCAGAATGTGCAGTTATAAAGATAATAAAGCCGCGGGGGTCAAACAGTCGGATCTGTTGTGCCAGTTTCATTCCGTTCATGCTGCTGTTTAGGTCAATATCAAGAAAATAAATACCTGTGTTTTGACTAATTTTAACCTTTTCCAGCAGTATATAGGGGTCTTTGGTATCCAAAACAAGCTGCATATCCAGTTCTTCTATCAGCACGATATTTTGAATCGTTTGTACAATCATTTGCCGCTGTGCGCTGTGATCTTCGCACACAAAGATATTTAGCATTTCATATCACTCCTTTCCCACAGCCAGTTCCATATGCTGCATAAAACAACCGCATTGCATAGTTGTCTCTAACAGCACATTGTCATAGGAGCTGATGATTTTCTGGGCGTTAGAAAGCCCGATTCCCTGATGTCCCGTCTTTGTACTAAAGCCTTTTTGTTTTAATCTGTGCAGTAAAAGGCCATTATCCCGAAAATAATTGCTTATAATAATTGCCACCCCAATTTGATGCTGAATGATATTTAAGCCTATTTGTGGCTGTGTTGTCTCTAGTGTGGCTTCAATCGCATTGTCTAAAAAGATTCCCAGTATTCTGGCAAGATCTACCGTGTCTATTACAAAACTATCCACCCGTTCAGGAATATCAATCGTGACATCAATCCCTGACTCATGGGCATAGATCATTTTGGCACAGAGCAGACTTTTGATTTCCAAAACACCAATGTTACTAAGCTGGTTTAGCTTATAATCCCCCTGGTCAATTAGATTCTTTGTCGGGAAGATTTTATTTTCAAAAAATTTCTTTAATTCTTCCATATTGCCATTTTCAATATAGCCAGATAAAGAGAGCAAAATGTTAATATAATCATGCTTAAAGGAGCGCAGACTGTTATACATGGCTTCTAGATTGTGTGTATAGTCCTGTAAATCCTGTAAGGCTTTTTGTTTGGCTTCTGTCTGTATTTGTTCCAGATAAGAATGGCGCATGGCCAGAAGCAGAAAAAGCATAACCAGCAGATACCCTGAAATATGTAAGACATTATTATATATCATTTTGGCAATGGAGCCATTTTGTCCCGGAATCAAATTGTCGAACAGATAGATAGTGATAAGAAGAACTAATGCAGCGTCAATAAGATACCACATCTGTAAAAGACGTAAAATACCTTTGCCTGAGAGTAGTAACTTCTTAAGCAGTCTGCCTAAAAACAGCGTAATAAAATAAAACAGCAGAATATGAACTATCCTGACAACAAAAGAAATAGATGGCTGATTTATAAAAGATAGGGGAATCAGCGTATGCAGAAAAATTGTTAAAAAATTATCTATTACAACAGTAAGTATGCATCCAATCATGCCCATACCAACATTTTGGGATGCACTCTCTTGGTAAGCAACCAATCCATAGATACAAACTGCTAAAAGAATACCAAACAGACCATAGGGAATACAGGAAAAAAGTGTTACAGGTGTTCCAGAAAGTAACAGCAGCATATAAAGCGCTAGAAACGCTTTTAAACTCATACGTTTGGGCCATACATTACGAATGGCAAGGGAAAGCTGAAAAAAAGACAGTAACATTTCAGGCAATTCGTCCTTTCAAAGTTTGCTTCTTTAATTATACTGTATGTGTTTTTTCGTATCAAGCATTGCTTTGCAAAAATGATGAATAAATGCGTGCTTTGTAAAAAAAAGTGCACTTATTTATAGAATAGCGCATTTTATGACTGTTTTGAAAGAATGGTTGTTTTCTCTGGTATACTATCTTCTGATAAATACATAGTTATTTTGGAAGGAGATAGAAAAGTATGAAGCATTTTTTAAAAGGAGTTGCTGCAATAGTAATTACAATGAGTATTTCCATCGCAATTAATATATTTTGCAATATAAATGGTATTTCAGTAAATGAAAGTATGTCAACGTTAGTAACTACGATGTTTGCTGTGCTGCTTTATCAGGTATTGATTCGCAATGAAAAAGATAAAGATAACAAGGAATGAAAAAAGTTATCTGGATAAGACGGCTTTTGTAATCTCTGCTGCCTTGCTTCCAGTAGCGTTAGCATCGCTTTGAATATGGGTGGCAAAGAAGTAGGTATTATCAGGAACTTCTAAAAAACCAATAAACCATCCATTGATATCCTGTCCATCTACACATCCGGTTCCGGTTTTTCCATAGAAGTTTTTGTCTTCAGAGGAAAATAAACAGATGGAATCTTTGATAGCATCTATATTTTCGGGGGCAAAGGCAAAGGCAAAGGTATTGTGATAGAGCGCTATCAGAAGCTCTACTTGCTCTATGGGAGAGATTTTCAGGGAGGATTGCAGCCAGTAGGAGGAAGGGTCTGCGTATATGTTCTGATTTCCATATCCGATGTTTCTGATATAGTTCTGAATGGTAGGCAGGCCCATCTGCCTGTCCAGCTCTTGAAAATACCAGTTGACAGAGGATTGCATAGCAGAATATAGATTTTGATTTTTATTCCAGGCTTCAAATGGATAATTGCATCCATTCCATGCCATATAAGAAGCATCTGGCGTGATAATGCCTTCTTCTAATCCAAACAACGCATCATATATCTTATAGGTGGAGTTTGGAGCTGTCCGCAGTGTGGCTTGCTCCATATGATAGACACTCCACCTGTCTTCTTTTAAATCATAGAGAACAAAACTGCCTTCGTATCCACGAAAATAGGAAGATAAATCGATTGTGAAGATTTTGTCAGAGTCTATATCCCACAAATATTGGTTCTGACAGGCGGCGTAGGTAGAAAGCATTGGAAGTAGTATTAAGAGAAGAACACCTATAAGAACAAAAGCGATAGAACCTTTTATTTTTGCAAAAATAGAAGGTTTTTTATAGTGAGAAATATGGATAATTCTTCGCTGTATCTGTTTTAGATTTCCACTGATACCAGCAGCAAAAGGAAAGGACATAAAGGAGATTTTCTCTGCAAAATTGATAAGAGTATATCCATAATCTGGATACTCACTTTCAGGAAGAAGCTGCAAAACAGAAGCGTCACAGGCAATCTCTCTGTCATCTTTCATCTCTTTTAGTGCAAACCATACCAGAGGATTACACCAGTAGAGTATACCAATAAGAGTCATAAAGAGATTAGACAGTGCATCTTTGTGTCTGTAATGTTGTAATTCATGTAACAATATATACCGTATCTTTGCCGCATGAAAATCCGATATCAGGTGAATGGGAAGATAAATACGGGGGTTATATAATCCAACAATGATGGGAGATTTTAAAAAGGCAGTGCTGTAGATAGGAATCTCTTTTTTTATCTTTATTTCTTTTAAACAGTTATTGTATATAATACGTACAGCTTTATTTTGTAAAGGAAGTGCAGATTTTTGAATGGTATTTAGGCGAATTCTGGAATAGATAACCAATAAAAGCATAGCCATTATGCCAGTTAGCCATATGCTGCACAATAGAAATCCAACCATAGATGGTGTTTGCGTGCTGACAGAGAGCGCAAAGTCATTGAGCTGTCTGGTGGTGCCAGATATAGTTGGTGCTATCGCTGGACTGGCAATTCTCTCTAAGTCTTCAGAGAGCGTATTTCTCCATGTGCCAAACCATGCAAAAAGCCGAGAAAATGCAACCAGATGGAAAGGGATAAATGGAACGCTAAGAAGTCCAAGAAATAAGAACCACAGATGATAGTGCATTTGGCTGGTCAGATAGTTTCTGAACATATGTTTGATTGCGAAAAAGATGCCAGCTATTATACAGATAAAAATATTACATAGGAAAAAATGTATTCCAAAATCTGCCATATTAGTTCCTCCTGTCTTTAGAATCTTTTAGGAGAAGGGAGCGAAGTGACGCTATCTCTGATTCGGAGAGTTTGTCTTCTTCGATATAGGCAGAAAGCATGGAAAGAATATTTCCATTATAATAACGTTCTAAAAAAGAATGGCTTTTTTGTCCAATATATTCTTTTTCCGCTATCAAAGGTGTATAGATAAATACCCTGCTTTGCTTTTCATAGGCAAGCACTCCTTTGGTAACAAGCCGTTTTATCAAAGTCTGTATCGTCTTTGGGCTCCAGCTTGTCGTCTGGGTTAATCGCTTTGTGATTTCGCTGGTACTAATTGGCGCGTGTTTCCATATAATTTTCATCACTTCAAATTCTGCTTCTGAAATCTGTGGCAATGCTTTCATCTTAGTATCTCCCTTTTAAATCTTACAAGTGTAGTATATTATAGTGCGAAAATAAAGGGATGTCAATTTTTTAGGAAAATTTTCTCTCAGAAAGAGGATACTCTACAAAAAACGTATTGATATTGTGGTTGCTTTCCACCCATATTTTTCCTTTGTGTCGTAGAACAATACTCTTGGCAATAGATAGTCCAAGGCCAAAGCTTCCAGTTCGACTTCTTGCTTGGTCTGCTCGATAAAACCGTTTAAAAAGATGTTGTAAATCTTTTGTAGATATTTCTTTCCCCTCATTAGCAACTGTTAACAGACAATGTCCTTTGCCACGCTTATGTAAAGATACCCAGGTGTTTCCTTTTTCACAGGAATATTTCGTGGCATTATCTAGAAGAATATCTAAAACTTGCCGCAGTTGAGAAGCGTCACCATTTATCATAATATGTTCTGTGATATCTGTCTGCAATGTGAGACTTTTTTCAAAGAATACAGGCTCAAATGGAAGGATTGCATCAGAAATAATCTGACTGAAATTGACAGAGGAGAAGATGGTATTTGACTGGATGCTGTCAGTGCGGGCAAGCTCTAACATCTGCTCTAGTAGACTACGCATTTGTTTTGACATAACTAAGATGCTTGAAGAAAGTGTGATATGATTTCTTTTGTCATAATCTGGATTTAGTAAAAGCTCTGCATTTGTCATAATAACCGTCAGCGGTGTTTTCAATTCATGGGATGCATCAGCAATAAAACGACGTTGTTGTTCCCATGCTTTATCAACGGGCCTTACGACCCAACTGGCCAGTAAAAAACTGATAACAAGAAAAATCACGAAACAAATCAGTCCAATAAATATACAGTTTCGCAACAAATGGTTCAAAGTTGCCTGCTCACTAGAGATATCCGCATAGACAAGAACCTGACTAAGAGGAGTAGGTAATCGGTAATAGCGAAGATTATATGCTTTTATAATACCGGTACGAGAAGAATCGGAAAAAGTGGCATCTACCAGATTTTTTAAAAAATTTTCGTCCGAAAGTTCGTAATATCCACCTCCTGTTGCAATTACTTCTCCTTGTGTGTTGATTTGGAGTATAAAATAGGGAAGACGTACGTCATCTGACAATTCACTTGGAACACGCTGCAAAAATGGATTTATAGCAATGTTTTGCAGCATATGGACACTGTTGTTTTCTATGTTTATTTTTGTGAAAAAATATATCATAGACATGATAATACAGAGCATAATTGTAATAATGCTCATAGTAATCCATATAAATTTATAGCGGAGTTTTTTAGTCATGTTTATCTACCTCTAGATGATATCCCATTCTGCGGATGGCTTCAATACGGATATTAGAACCAATACTAGCCAATTTCTTGCGCAAAAATCCCACATAGACTTCCACATGATTTTCCACTGCGTCAGAGTCATATCCCCATACTTTTGCCAGAATGGTTTCTTTGGAGAGATTGCGGCTGCCTGATTGCAAAAGGAACCGCATAATATCAAATTCCTTTGCAGAAAGGCGGACACTGTTTTCTTTACAGCACAGCAAGCCGGAGGATAAATCCAAAGAAGTGTTGCCATAAGTAATTTCATCCACTTGTGCGCCCTGACGACGCAGCAGGGCATTGATGCAGGCTAGCAGCTCTCTTGTGTCAAAGGGCTTGGTCAGATAATAATCGGCACCTGCATTTAAGCCTGTAATTCTATCCTCTAATTCGGATTTGGCAGTCAGCATTAAAATAGGTATTCCACATTTTATAGAACGAACTTTTCGTGCCACTTCATAGCCACTAATTCCGGGCATCATCACATCTAAGATTAAAAGGTCATAAATTCCAAGCTTTGCATATTCTTTGCCAGTTTCCCCATCATAGGCAACTTCAACGTCAAAACCTTTTCCTTCCAATAATATTCGTATGGAATCTGCCAGCAGTTTTTCATCTTCCACTACAAGTATTTTCATCATATTTTCTCCTGTTTTTTATTATAGTACATTTTTATGCTGAAATGAAGCTGAAAAGAAAGGACAATTTTTTAAAATCTTGTTTTTTTCAGTGTGGTTTCAGTAATAGATGCTACGATAGCAGATAGAAAAGAGAATGAGGAGGAGCAAAATGATAAGCGTTGAGCATTTGACAAAACGTTACGGAGAATTTACAGCTGTAGATGATTTGTCCTTTGAGATTCAGGAAGGGCATGTATATGGGTTTTTAGGGCCCAATGGAGCAGGTAAGTCGACCACTATGAATATCATGACTGGATGCTTATCTGCCACAGAAGGCCGGGTAAGGATTGATGGATATGATATTTTTGAAGAACCTAACAAGGCCAAAAGGCTGTTGGGTTATCTTCCAGAACAGCCACCGCTTTACATGAATGAGACTGCTTTGGAGTATTTAAAATTTGTAGGAGAGGCAAAGGGACTTAAAGGAAGAGAACTGACAAGTCAGATAGAAAACGTGATACAACAGACTAGGTTAGAGGGGATGGAACATCGGTTAATATCAAAACTTTCCAAGGGATATCGGCAGCGGGTGGGGATTGCTCAGGCATTATTAGGAGACCCCAAGATTATTATTTTAGATGAGCCTACGGTGGGGTTAGATCCCATTCAGATTATTGAGATAAGAGAACTGATTCAACAGCTTGGCCAGGAACATACCGTTATCTTGAGTTCTCATATTCTGTCAGAAGTACAGACAATCTGTGAAAAAGTACTGATTATTGCCAAAGGGAAGCTGGTGGCATTTGATGCGCCGGAAAATCTGGAAAAACTATTTCTGGCATCTCATAATGTCTCTTTTATTACAGAAGCAAAAACCGATGATATAGATGAGATTCTAGAAGGAATGAGTGAAGTCTCAGATTGGCAGATGAAAATCTTGGAAGATGGAAATATCCAAGTAGATGTACAAATTGAATTTGGAGAAGTGGCAGATGTCTGTCGCAATCTTTTTTTTGCTTTTGCCAACAAAAAGAAAGCGCTTTTAGAGTTGGTATCTAAGAAAGCTAATCTGGAAGATGTGTTTATTGAACTGACAGAGAGTGAGATATCAGAGCATAAAACAACAAAAAGTGAGGTGGAAGACGAATGATTGCAGTATTAAAACATGAATTGTCAAGCTATTTTCATTCTTTGACAGCTTATATTTTTGGAGCATTTTTGCTGGCTTTTGTAGGAATTGGAGCTATGATATACAATATCCAGCAAGCAGTGGCAAACTTTGAGTATGTTTTGAGTTTTGTCAGTTTGATATTTGTAGTGTTAATTCCCGTTCTGACTATGCGGGTTCTTGCAGAAGAGAGAAAACAAAAAACCGAACAGCTTCTGTTTTCTTTGCCAATTACAACTACCCAGATAGTGATAGGAAAATATTTGGCTTTGTTGGTGGTCTATTTGATTCCTTTATGTATGATTGCTATATATCCATGGATATTTGCCCAGTATGGAGAAGTATATCTGCTCACTTCTTATGGCTCAATGGCAGCATTTTTCTGTATGGGTGCAGCATTGATATCTATTGGGGTATTTATCTCATCATTGACAGAAAATCTGGGTTTTGCAGCTGGCATTGCAATTTCTGTGATTCTTTTCAACTATTACAGTGTCAGTCTGGCGGAACATGTATCTTCTACCGCTTTTGGAGGTGTGATAGTTTTGTGTATCATCGATGGCATTTTGGGAGTGATTATTTGTTTTCTGACAAAGAATGAAAAGCTGGCATATATGGTATCCTTTATTCTTTTTGTTATAACAGGAGCTGTATATTTTATAAAACCTGAGATATTTGAAGGACTATTGCCAAAGCTTATGAAAAATCTGTCTCTGTTTGAACGGTTTTATACCTTTGTATCCGGTGTTTTTGACTTGACATCTATTGTTTATTATTTCACTGTGATTGTGTTTTTTCTGTTTTTAACTGTGCAGTCGCTGGAAAAAAGGAGGTATAACTGATGAAGCAAGAGAGACCCCGAAACCGTATTGCTCTGCAGGGAGGTTCTTATTCGCTGATTATTATAGCAATTGTACTTGCAATCTTGATTGCAGTTAATATTTTGGCATCTGCATTGCCAAAATCACTCACACAACTGGATATTAGTTCTACACAGCTGTATTCGATTACAAGTAATACAAAGGTAGTGGTAAATGCCTTAGAAAAAGATGTTACGATTTATTGGATAGTGCAACCAGAGGAAGAAGATGATATTATAGAGAATCTGCTAGATAAGTACGAAAGTCTGTCAGAACATATTGAAGTGGTAAAAAAGAACCCAGATATTTATCCCACATTTGCAGAACAGTATACTAAAGAAACCATACAAAATAACAGTCTAATCGTAGAGTGTGGAGAGAGAAACCGGTTTATTAGTTATGATGATATCTATCTTTATGATGCCAATATAAGCGCCTATTCTTATGATGTCTCTTTTGACGGAGAAGGAGCGATTACTTCAGCTATTGATTATGTGGTAAATGAAACGCAGCCAAAGATTTACATCTTAGAAGGGCATGGAGAGGCAGAACTTTCAGAGACTTTTCACAAACAACTAGAAAGAGAAAATATGGAATTAAATACATGTTCCTTGTTGACAACGGATGCGGTTCCAGAGGATGCAGATGTTATCTTAATCTATGGGCCATCTAGTGATATTTCTGCCAAAGAAAAAGATTTACTGGCAGAATATGTATCAGGCGGCGGGAAATTAATGGTACTAGCAGGACCTACAGAGAATGAAACACTGCCTAATCTTTATGGCATATTAGAGGACTATGGGGTAGAAAGCGTGGATGGGATTGTGGTTGATATAGACCGTGAGCATTATGCGTTTCAGGCTCCTTATGTCCTGCTTCCAGATATACAAAACAGTGAAGTTACAGACCCTTTAATTGAAGAAAATTATTATGCGATTATACCCGTCGCTTCAGGCCTTATAGTTCAGGACACAGAATCGAAAAAGGTGACAGAACTACTTACTACTTCCGAGATGTCTTTTAGTAAGACAGACGGATATGCTTTATCCTCCTACGAAAAAGAAGAAGGAGATATAGATGGTCCGTTTGCAGTAGCTGTTTCGGTTGCGGCAAAGAATGACGGGCAGATTGTCTGGTTTACTTCTTCTGATTTTCTGGATGAAATGTATAATGCGTATTCCTCGGGGGCTAACCTTGATTTGGCTATGAATGCAATCTCCTCTATGATAGAAGAAAATGAAGCAGTGGCTATTCGCAGTAAATCACTAAACTATAATTATCTTACCATCAGTGCTTCAACCGCTTCTTTCTTAAAAACAATTATGATTATACTATTTCCGCTGCTATATCTGGGAATTGGAATCTGTGTGACCATTGGAAGGAGGAAATGGAATGAAGCGAAATAAAAAGATTGGTATTTTGTGTGGAATACTTATTTGTGTCAGTCTCGCTGCTTTTGGTGTAAGTAAATATGAAAAACAAAAGGAAATCATTAAAAACAGTGATGAGATTATTATGGAGATAAAGAAAGAAGATGTGAAGGTGCTCTCATGGGAATGTGATATGGGTTCTTTTGCTTTTCACAGAGATGAAAATGGGAGTTGGCTCTATGATGAAGACGAAGAATTTCCAGTGGATAAAGAAAAAATTGAAAATCTGCTAGAGCTATTTGAGGAATTTGGTGTCGCTTTTATGATAGAGGAAGTAGAGGATTTTGAGCAATATGGTCTGGATACACCAGTCTGTACTATCTGTATGGAGACGGAATCGGATAGTTACGAGATTCGATTGGGAAATTACAGTACTATGGATTCACAAAGATATGTGTCAATTGGAGATGGCAATGTCTATTTAGTAAAAACAGACCCATTGGAGCAATTTGAAATAGAGATTAGTGAAGTGTTTCATCATGACGAAATACCAGAACTTAAAGAGGTGACACAGATACAGTTCTCTGGTACAGAATCGGAAGATATTATTTATGAAAAGGATAGTACAAATACCTATAGTTCAGAAGATGTTTATTTTGTAAAAAGGGAAGAAAGCCTGTTGCCTCTTGATACATCTAGGGTACAGGAGTATCTGGATACGGTAAATAATTTAAAACTAGAAAACTATGTAAATTATAAAGCATCAGAAGAGGATATGGCGGTCTATGGTCTGGATACGCCAGAACTATCTGTTGTATTTGAATATGCTGATATAGGAGAAGATAAAGATAAAGAAACTAAAGAGACATTTGCACTTTATATAGGACGTGATCCAAAAGAACAAGAAGTAGAAGAAAGCGACAAAGATACCGACAAGGAAGTGACAGCATATGCCAGAATAGGAGAATCCAAAATTATCTATCAGCTTACCACAGAGCAATATAAAAAATTAAAAGAGGTAACATATGATACGTTACGCCATCAGGAACTGTTTTGGGCTGATTTTTCCGAGGTGCATCAGCTGGATATTTTGTTAGAAGATAACCATTATATTATAACATCTGAATTAGAAGATGGAGACCGAACCTATTATTATCAGGAAGAAGAACTTGAGATGGCAAATATCCAAAGTGCTATAAGTGGATTAAAGGTGAAAACTTTTAGTGATAAAACACCGAAGCAGAAAGAAGAAATCAGTCTCACACTTTACCTAGACAATGAGAATTTCCCAAAAGTTCAGATACAGTTATACCGTTATGATGGAGAGGATTGCATTGCAGTTGTTGATGGAGAAACAGTAGCACTTGTGGAGAGAACTTGTGTGGTTGACCTGATAGAGGCAGTCAATCATATTGTTTTAAAATAATATGGAGAGTAAAAATATATCGAACATGGTAGTTGATATCAGAAAGACACATTACAGCAATTTAAAACAACAGCAATATGCACTTAATATGCAGATAAGACTGGCAATGCAGACGTATGATGTGGATATGAAAATAAGACTGGAAAAAGAACTAGAAGAGATAAATGAAGAGATAAGATATCTTGGTGGGTAAGCTTTTGTTCTAAAATGTATCACGCAAGACTTGTAATTCTTTCCTTCTTCGGATAAAATAAAAGAAAAAATGTTCGTAGAAGTTAGAGGTGAATAAGATGTTGAATGGTCTTTCGGGAATGAGTTCTTACTATTTGATGTATCAGCATGGCTCAGGGTATGGGCGTTCGCTTGGATATGCAGGGCAGATGCAAAAGGTACAAGGTGGCAGACAGCAGGCACCACAGACGCAGAAGGTGCAGGGGATGGAAGATAAGGCACAGGAAAGTAGCAAAGTGCCTTCTGCAACCGGTACGGCGAAGCAGAAAGTAACACCAGCCGCTTATCAGGGCACAGGAGAAGTTCCAGATCTGTTTATCCGAAAAGGAGTAGACCCTGTAGAGTATGCGGTGAAGATGCGGATACAGTATGTGGATGACCCGGCAGCAGAAGGAAAAGAAGAAGTCTCAGGTAAGCAGATTGGTTCTGTACAAGAGGCAGCCAAAGAAGGGGAATGTCAGACCTGTGAACAGCGCAGATACCAGGATGGTTCGGATGATATGGGAGTCTCTTTTCAGACCCCGACGAAGATATCACCAGAAGCAGCCGGGGCAGCTGTCAGAGGACATGAGCAGGAACATGTAAGCAGAGAACAGGCAAAGGCCAAAAGGGAAGGAAAAGAAGTGGTCAGCCAAAGCGTTGTGATTCACACTTCCGTCTGCCCGGAGTGTGGAAAGGTCTATGTCTCTGGTGGCACGACAAAGACAACGACGGCCTCTAAGCCTGAGACGCCTGATATTACAGCAGAAGCACAGGTGAGAAAGCCGTTTTCTGCAGTTGCGTAGAAAACATAGGAAAATGAAAGAGATTGAGAGGACATCTGGTTATGGCATTAAAGAAAAAACCGGTAAAAGGGATGAAGGATATTCTTCCTGCGGAGATGCAAATAAGAGATTATGTAACAGGACTGATTAAGGAGACCTATAAGAGCTTTGGATTCTCGCCGATTGAGACACCTTGTGTGGAGCATATTGAGAATCTGTGCAGCAAGCAGGGCGGAGACAATGAGAAACTGATATTTAAGATTATGAAGCGGGGGGCAAAGCTTAACCTTGAGAATGCAAAAAGTGAGAAAGACTTGACAGACAGCGGGCTTCGCTATGATTTGACCGTACCGCTTTCCCGCTTCTACTCTAATAACGCCAATGCGCTGGCAAGTCCTTTTAAAGCGCTTCAGATTGGCAGTGTATGGCGGGCAGACCAGCCGCAAAACGGACGTTTTCGCCAGTTTGTGCAGTGTGATATTGATATTTTAGGAGAGGCTAGTTGTCTTGCAGAGATTGAGTTAATCTTAGCGACGACGACACTGCTTGGGAAATTGGGCTTTTCGGGATTTAAGGTGCGGATTAATGAAAGACGCATCTTAAAGGCGATGGCAGCGTACAGTGGTTTTTCAGAAGAACAGCTTGATTTGGTCTTTATTATCTTAGATAAGATGGATAAGATTGGTTGGGACGGCGTAAAGGCAGAACTTTTGGAAGCTGGTTTTTCAGAAGAGATGGTAGGAAAATATGTAGATTTATTCCATGAGATGGAAGCTTCCAAAGATGCGTTTTTGTATCTAGAGCAGAAGCTTTTAGGCATCTTAGAGGACGGCGTGATGGACAATCTGCGTACGATTCGGGAGAGTGTGGAAGCAGTGCGGACTTGCGAATTCGAACTTATGTTCGACCCGACACTGGTAAGAGGTATGTCCTACTATACAGGGACGATTTTTGAGATTGAGATGCCACAGTTTCAGAGCTCTGTCGCTGGTGGAGGCCGCTATGATGAGATGATTGGCAAATTTACCGGCAACAATGTGCCAGCATGTGGTTTTTCCATTGGATTTGAGCGAATTATCGCGATTTTGATGGAGCAGGGCTTTGAAGTGCCGGGTGCTTCTGAAAAGATAGCATTTTTGATTGAAAAAAAGATGCCAAAAGAGAGACTGTGTGAAATCTTAAAAGAGGCAAAAGCAGAGCGGGAAAACGGAACGCAAGTTCTGGTGACGCTGATGAACAAAAACAAAAAATTCCAAAAGGAACAGCTGATAAAAGAAGGTTTTCACGAGTTTAAAGAATTTTATGTCAATACTGACAATAAAAGATAAAAAAACATAAAATAATTATTGAAAATATACAAAAAAAGCTATATACTGTATCTTATAAGACGATATGAAGGAGGTACAGATTATGAAAACCAGAAGATTAGCTGCTTGGATGCTTGCTACTGTAATGGTGACATCGATGATGGTAGGTTGCGGAAGCAATGCTGCAGGAAGCACCGCTCCAGAAGCGCCTACAGAGGAGCAGACACCAAAAGACGCAGAGACACCAGAAGATGCAGAGACACCAGAAGATGCAGAGGCACCAGAAGAGAGCACAGAAGCACCTGCAGCGGCTAAGACTCCAGCAGTGACTGGAGAACTGTTAGATGCGGCTAAGATTATGGTTGCCGGTGCACAGAATAAGGCAGAAGAGATCAACGTTCCTATGGTTATCAGCGTGGTAGATATGGATGGTAATCTGGTACTGCTTCATCGGATGAAGGGTTCTCTTTTGGCAAGTCTTGACATCGCACAGAACAAGGCATTTACGGCAGTTGCTCTAAAGATGCCAAGTGCCGATGTAAAAGAGCTGTCACAGGAAGGCAATGAGCTTCAGGGGATTGCCGTACAGTTTGCAGGCCGTATTGTAGAGTTTGGCGGCGGACTTCCGATTATGAACAGTGAAGGCGTACAGATTGGTGGTATCGGCGTATCTGGCGGCAGCGTGGCAGAGGATACATCGGTGGCACAGGCTGGCCTGGATGCCTATGCGGCTGGTGAGCAGCTAGAGGCTGCTTCTGGTGGAGAGCTTTTGGATGCAGCAATGCAGATGGTGGAAGCAGCAGAGCAAAAAGCAGTGGAGATTAGTGTACCAATGGTTATCTCTGTTGCAGATATGGGTGGCAATCTGGTACTTTTACATCGTATGGAGAACTCTTTGTTAGCAAGTCTTGAGATTGCTCCAAACAAAGCATTTACATCGGTTGCCCTGAAGATGCCAAGTGCTGATGTGCAGGCACTGGCACAAGAAGGCAGTGAGCTTCAGGGGATTGCTGTACAACATGCAGGTCGCATTGTAGAGTTTGGCGGTGGTATTCCAATCTATGATGCAGATGGTGTACAGATTGGCGCTATCGGCGTATCCGGCGGCAGTGTGGCTGAAGATACATCTGTGGCAGAGGCAGGTTTGGCGGCATTCTCTGGACAGTAAGGGGATAGCAATATAGAATACAGACTCCGCTGTGGTATTCGTAAAGAAGATGCAGCGGAGTTTTTCTGTGTTTTTTTGGATAACGGTAGGCTTTTATAGGCGAAAAAGTGGTTGACAAAGCGGATTGTGAAAAATATAATGTTCCATATGTTAAAGTGTACAGAAAATCATACAGAGAAGAGATAGAAAGAGGAGATAAAAATGGCAGAGTCGATGCAGGGATTGCACAGAACACACAGGTGCACAGAACTTTCTGTAAAAAATATCGGTGAGACTGTGACCGTGATGGGATGGGTTCAGAAAAGTAGAAATAAAGGCGGCATTATTTTTGTGGATTTAAGGGACCGCTCCGGGATTTTACAGTTGATTTTTGAGGAGGCGGACTGCGGGGCAGAGCATTTTAGCAAGGCAGAGCGGCTTAGAAGTGAGTTTGTGATTGCTGTAGTTGGTAAGGTGACGGCGCGCTCAGGTGCAGTGAATCAGAACTTGGAGACAGGAGAGATAGAGGTTCGGGTTAGTGAGTTTCGCATCTTATCCGAGGCACAGACACCGCCATTTCCGATTGAATCCGATTCTAAGACCAAAGAGGAGATGCGGCTTCGTTATCGCTTCTTAGACCTTAGAAGACCAGATATTCAGAGAAAGCTGATGCTTAGAAGTCAGGTGGCCACAAAAGTGCGTGCAGTACTTGCAGAAGAAGGTTTTTTGGAGATTGAGACTCCGATTTTGATTAAGAGTACACCGGAAGGAGCGAGAGATTATCTGGTTCCAAGCAGGGTACATCAGGGGAAATTTTATGCACTGCCACAGTCTCCACAGTTGTTTAAACAACTTTTGATGTGTTCTGGTTATGACCGCTATTTTCAGATTGCAAAATGTTTCCGGGATGAAGACCTTCGCGCGGACAGACAGCCAGAGTTTACACAGATTGATATGGAGATGTCTTTTGTGGATGTGGACGATGTGATTGCGGTCAATGAGCGTTTGCTTCAGAAAGTCTTTCGGGATGCGATTGGGTTTGAGATTTCGCTGCCGCTTCCAAGGATGACCTGGCAGGAGGCAATGGACCGTTATGGCTCGGACAAGCCGGATACCCGTTTTGGGATGGAGCTTGTAAATGTGTCAGAGATTGTCAAAGATTGCGGTTTTGGTGTGTTTACGAATGCTTTGGCGAATGGAGGAAGCGTGCGTGGCATCAATGCAAAGGGCCAGGGACAGATGCCAAGAAAGAAGATTGATGCGCTGGTGGAGTTTGCCAAAGGGTTTGGGGCAAAGGGGCTGGCATATGCAGCGATACAGCCAGATGGAAGTATCAAGTCATCTTTTGAGAAATTTATGTCATCTGAGCAGATGAAGGCGCTTTTAGATGCGATGGGTGCAGAGCCTAAAGACCTTTTGCTCTTTGCAGCGGATAAGAATAAGGTTGTATGGGATGTGCTTGGAAATCTGCGCTTGGAGATTGCCAAAAATGTGGGATTGATTCCAGAAAATCAGTTTCATTTTCTGTGGGTGACAGAGTTTCCGCTTCTGGAGTGGTC
Organism: Lachnospiraceae bacterium; assembly: GCA_910575445.1. Taxonomy (GTDB): domain Bacteria; phylum Bacillota; class Clostridia; order Lachnospirales; family Lachnospiraceae; genus Hominiventricola. The sequence continues at coordinate 443,610 of CAJTFW010000001.1, forward strand.
AGAAGAACAGGAGCGCTTTGTGGCAATGCATCATCCATTTACCATGCCAATGGAGGAGGACCTTGACAAGCTGGGTACAAATCCGGGAGAGGTACGTGCAAAGGCATATGATATTGTGCTAAATGGTACAGAGCTTGGTGGTGGTTCGGTGCGTATCTTCCAGGCAGATGTGCAGGAGAAGATGTTTGAGGTACTTGGGTTTACAAAGGAGCAGGCGAAAGAGCGGTTTGGATTCCTTTTGGAGGCTTTTCAGTATGGAGTGCCGCCTCATGCAGGACTTGCATATGGATTTGACAGGATGATGATGCTAATGACAGGAGCAGACAGTATTCGCGAGGTTATTGCTTTTCCAAAAGTAAAAGATGCATCGGATATGATGACAAATGCGCCGGATGTAGTGGATAAGGTGCAGTTAGAAGAACTGGGGATTGAGATAAGCATCGAAGAAGAAAACTAAATATTTTTGGTAAAAAGGAGCTGTAAAGAAGGCTCCTTTTTTTATGGAATTTATATTAAAACAATAAAAATTTATTGTAAAACGATAAAAATATATTGACATTTATTGGGAGTAGAGGTATGATAAGGAGGAATTATCAGAAAGGAGAATGTGGTGATGAGACAGATGGAGATGTCAGGGTATCTAAAAGCGGTTACAATAGGAGTGCTTGGGATACTTTTGGCTTTTGTACTTTGGTTTTTGCCACTGGTACTAGAGGGGCCACTTGTGGAGGTGGCGGGAGAAGGAGGGTATCGGGGAACTTGCATTTTGATTATTGTAAGTGCAGTTCCGGTTTTTTTGTGTTTGGTAAAGTTTTGGGGGATTTGTGACAGTATTGGGAGAGATGCTTCTTTTTCAGAGGAGAATGCCTGGAGACTTAAGAGGATGAGCCAGTATATGTTGGCGGATATGGTGTTGTATGTGGGATTTCTTCTGTGGTTTTTCTGGGATGGATGGTATCTAAGGGCAGCGTGGCTTGTATTTCCTATCTTGCTGGCTATCTTTATCTGTGTGACAGTGACTGTGCTTTGTGCAGCTTTGTCACATCTGGTGCAGAGGGCGAGTGAGATGCAAAAAGAGCAGGAGCTGACAATCTAGGAGGCGGGGTGGTAGATGTGGCGATTCGGATTAATATTGATGTAATGCTTGCGAAGAGGAAGATGAGTGTGACAGAACTTTCCGAGCGGGTCGGGATTACAATGGCAAATATTTCAATATTGAAAAATGGAAAAGCGAAGGCGATTAAAGTGAGTACCTTGGATGCAATCTGTAAGGCGCTGGCTTGTCAGCCGGGCGATATTTTAGAATATGTAGAGGAGGAAACAGAGAATGGAACAGCAGAATTATGAGAATGGGAATCAGAATCAGGAAAATGAAGTAAAGCTTTGTCAGGTGATAACACCAAAGCCTGTTTTTCCAGCGTGTGAGACAATGGATAAACTGTTTGCAGTGTTTTATTTTCTGTTGGGGTATGGATTTATTTTTACTTGTTCAACATGGGATTTTGAGGGGTATCTTGCGATTTTTACGATATGTTATGTGGTGGCAGTGCTATCATATCTGTCAGAGAAAGGGGTGTCCTTTTCTAAGGAGAGCTGGTTCTGGCTTGGGGCGATACTGGCGATGGGAGTATTTTATGCGTTCTGGAGCGTCTGGGGGATTTTGCAGGTACTGGCACTTATGATGGTGGCAGCGTATTGGACACTTCTTACAGCGAACAGACTATTGGAAAAGAACAGAACTTCCAAATGGGTGTTTTTTGATATATGGAATGCTTTGGCAGTGGTGCCTTTTAGCAATTTTTCATGTCAGATACGAGTGCTTTTAAGCCGCAAGGAAGAGGAAGAGCGTACAAATACAAAGGGGAAGATGGGAGCAGTCTTTTTGGGGGTAGTGATAGCGCTGCCGATATTGGTGATTATTTTGCCGCTTCTTAGCAGTGCAGATGCTGGTTTTGAGCATCTGGTGGGAAATATGGTGTGGTATATGGGGGAACACCTGATGGTGACCTTTACACGGATAATATTTGCAATTCCGGTATCACTTTATCTTTTTGGGCTGGTGTTTGGCGGCATCTATGGGAGAAATACGGACAAAATCAAGGTAGAAGAGCTGGTGGAGACAGAGAAAAGCATGAGAAAGGTGCCAGATGTGGCAATCTGTACTGTGCTTTTGATTCTTAATCTGGTCTATGTACTGTTTATCGGGCTTCAGGGGAGCTATCTGTTCTCGGCTTTTGCAAAAAAATTGCCAGCAGTATTTACGTATGCGGAGTATGCAAGGAGAGGATTTTTTGAGCTGTGCCAGATTGGAGTGTGGAATCTGATTCTTCTGTGGTGTGCGGGGGTGTTTTCTCAGAGTGAAAGTAGGAAGCATAGGGGACTTCGATTTTTGATGATGATGCTTTCGGTGTTGACACTTTTGCTGCTGGCAACGGCGATTAGTAAGATGGGGATGTATATCAGCGTGTATGGGTTGACTGTACGCAGGATTTTGCCGCTGACGTTTATGATTTGGATGGCGATAGTGTTTGTGGCGGTGATGGTAAGACAGAAAAAGGAGTATGCGATGATAAGATTTTGTGTGATGGCGGGGGCTGTGCTGTTCTGTCTGCTGTGTGTGTTCCCGGTGGAGCATTGGGTGGAGATGTATAATGTATGGGCGAGAATGAGGGGGTGGATTGTGTAATGTGAAATTTCATAAAAATGTTCTGTTTAGAGAAAGGATGTGGTATAATAAGGGCAGGTCATAGGAGGAAAGAAGGTATGAGGTATGCCAGTATTTCGGCTAAGAGAAGATGAAGTCAGTTTTCCAAATCCAAGGCTTGCTGAGAAAGACGGGCTTTTGGCTGTGGGAGGTGATTTGAGTGTGGAGCGGTTGTTGCTTGGGTACTCAAATGGGATTTTTCCTTGGTATAATCCAGGGGAAGAGATTATGTGGTGGTGCCCGAAGGAGCGGTTTTTAATCTTTCCAGACAAAATTCATGTATCACATTCGATGAAAAAACATATTAAAAGACACAAGATGGAGATTATGTTAAATCGGGATTTTCAGGATACAATGCACAGATGCCGTATGATGCGGGAGGAAGAAGGAACCTGGATTGGGGATGATATGGAGGCGGCATATGCGAGGCTTCATGAGAAAGGATATGCGCTAAGTGTGGAATCTTATGAGGATAAAATGTTAGCCGGAGGGCTTTATGGAGTGGCGATTGGGAAATGTTTTTTTGGCGAAAGTATGTTTTCTCTAAGGGAAAATGGTTCTAAGGCGGCTTTGATTGCACTAGCAGGTGTTTTGCGGGATAAAAATTATTGCTTTATTGACTGCCAGTTCCATACAGAGCATCTAGAAAGTATGGGGGGACAGTATGTGAGTTTTGACAGATATGAGGAACTTTTAAAGGATGGTATCGCTCAGTAAGAAGACAGAGAAGACAAGGACGGCAGGAGTCGTCCTTGGGGTGATTTTGGGGATTCTACTTGTTATATTTTTAACAGATACGGAAGAATTTGACTATGGAACAGAGCCAAAAAGGGATAGAGATGGTGTATATCTGGTTACAAAGAAGGAGGAATTCGTCTGGGTTCTGGCAAAAAGTGGAACGGTACAGATAGATGTAAGGCTTACAAAGGATATTTATCTGAATGATACTTCGGATTTTGCAAATTGGGGTGAGCACGCACCAAAGTATGGCTATGAGTCATTGGCTTCTTTTGCGGGGACGTTTGATGGAGATGGGCATGCGATTGTGGGTTATTTTCCAGATGACCCCAATATGCGCGGTTATCATGTGCTGTTTGGAAATATCAGACCAGAGGGGTGTGTGAAAAATCTGACAATTCGGGAGTCTTATTTTGGTTCAAGTTATGAGGAGCGGACGGCTACGGATATGGATTTTTCCAGGATAGATGTTCCAATGGCTTCCGGGCTTTGCCAGTATAATAATGGGACGATTGAAAATTGTGAAATAGATATCAAAGTTACAGGAGATGGAAGTGCGGCGGGGATTGCAGTCTGGAATGGAGGAGTGATTCGCTCTTGCAAATTTTCAGGAGAATTGACAGCCGGGGCATGTCTGCTGCGCAAGGAGGAGACGCTCCAGATTGACAGACCGCTATGGTATGTAGGCGGGATTGCAGCGATTAATATGCCATGGGGTGTGATAGAAGACTGTGTCAATTATAGTGAAGTGGTGTTATATGCAGATGGGCAGAAGCGCTGGAGAGATACGGATTTATTGGAAAGTGTGCAGGAAAAGACTTGTGCAGGTGGAATTGTAGGACTAAATCAGGGGAAAGTTCTGCGTTGCACAAATAAGGTACAGGTAATATGCGATAAGATTGCAGGCGGAATTGTGGGGGTCAACGAAGGGGATGGGTATATGGATGCGTGTAAAGGAATGGATGATATTCCGTTAATAGGAAAGAACTTGTCTGACTTAGAGGATAAGAATCAGATTGTAATTGAGGATAGTATGGCACAGGAGGATAGAAACGATGGTTTTATCGGACCCAAAAGAGATGTCAGGTATACCGTGGAAAAGGGAGATTGCCTGTGGAGGATTGCAAAAAAGTTTTATGGAGATGGAAGCTATTGGGGAGAATTAGCTAGGGTAAATGGGATTGGGGGCGCATATATAATCCGAGTGGGAGAAGAGATATGGGTACCACGATTATACAGGGACTAATGATACCTGATTTGCGCGGTTGTCACTTTTTTGGGAAAGATAGTTCTTTGTCACATTTGTGACTGACATATTTCGTATCAAGAATTATGATAAAAAGATAAGAGCCAAGGATATCTAAAAATAACATATACATAAACAGGAGGTAAGAAAAATATGAATCAATGTTATGGGTGTGAGACTTGTAAAAGTGCGGACAAGCCACTGGAGAATTTTATTGCAGGGCTTCCGATGGAGACTTCTCATCACCGGGTAAAGGGGCAGAGTGTAAAATGTGGTTTTGGCCTTAAGGGGGTCTGTTGCCGTCTGTGTTCCAATGGACCATGTAGAATTACGCCATCAGCGCCTAGAGGAATCTGTGGAGCGACTGCGGATGTAATTGTGACCAGAAATTTCCTTCGTGCAGTGGCATGTGGCAGTGGATGTTATATTCATATTGTGGAGAAGACCGCGTGGAATCTGAAAAATACAGCTCTAAATCATGGAGAGATTAAGGGGCATAAGGCGTTGGCAGCGCTTGTAGAGGAGTTTGGGATTGATGCTTCTCTAGATGAGCATGCACAGGCGCTTGCAGTGGCAGAGAAGGTGTTAAATGACCTCTATAAGCCAGTGTGGGAAGAGATGGAGTTAGTAGAGAAGATGGCCTATGCTCCGCGTTATAAGAAATGGAAAGAGCTTGGGATTCTACCAGGTGGTTCCAAGGCAGAAGTATTTGACGGAGTGGTAAAATGTTCCACGAACTTAAGTTCGGACCCGGTGGATATGTTAATGACCTGTCTAAGACTTGGTATCTCTACTGGATTATATGGACTGACACTTACCAACCTGTTAAATGATGTGATGCTTGGCGAGCCGGCAATTCGGATGGCTCCGGTTGGACTAAATGTAATTAATCCAGAATATATCAATATTATGATTACCGGACATCAACATTCTTTATTTACCCATATTCAGAAGCGTTTAGCAGATGAAGATGTGATTGCAAAAGCAAAAGCTGTCGGTGCAAAAGGATTTAAGTTAGTAGGCTGTACCTGTGTGGGACAGGATTTACAGCTTAGAGGCGTACATTACACGGATATTTTTGATGGTCATGCTGGAAATAACTACACCAGTGAGGCAGTGCTTGCAACAGGTGCTATCGATGCGGTACTTTCTGAGTTTAACTGTACACTTCCAGGTATTGAGCCAATCTGTGATGAGCTAAAGATTAAGCAGATTTGTCTGGATTTGGTGGCAAAGAAAGCCAATGCAGAGTCTGTAGAGTATGCATATGAGAAGAGAGAAGCGCAGACTGAGGTGATTATTGATAAGATTATCGAGGCTTACAAAGAGCGCCGCAAAGTAGTACCGATGAAGTTACAGCCAGAGCATGGCAACCAGAATACGCTAACGGGTGTATCGGAAGTCTCCTTAAAAGAGTTCTTAGGCGGACAGTGGAAGCCACTGATTGACCTGATTGTATCTGGTAAGATTAAAGGTGTGGCTGGAGTTGTTGGATGTTCAAATCTAACCGCAGGCGGCCATGATGTACTGACCGTAGAGCTGACAAAAGAACTGATTAAGCGTGATATTATTGTGCTTTCTGCAGGATGTTCTTCCGGTGGATTAGAGAACTGCGGCTTGATGACACCAGAAGCAGCAGAGCTTGCTGGAGACAGCTTAAAAGAAGTATGTAAAACACTTGGCATTGCACCTGTTCTAAACTTTGGTCCTTGTCTTGCGATTGGCCGTCTAGAGATGGTGGCAACAGCACTTGCCAAAGAGATTGGAATTGATATTCCACAGCTTCCGCTGGTACTTTCTGCACCACAGTGGTTAGAAGAGCAGGCTTTGGCAGATGGATGCTTTGGCCTGGCACTTGGACTTCCGCTTCATCTAGGACAGCAGCCATTTATTGCTGGCAGTGAGTTAGTAGTCAATGTACTGACAGAAGGCTTAAAAGAGATGACTGGCGGACAGGTATTAGTAGAGATTGACCCAGTCAAAGCAGCGGACCAGATGGAAGAGATTATTTTAGAAAGACGCAAAGGCCTAAACATCTAAGGAGGTGGCTACGTGAAGAGAATTATGATTGACCCCTCCAAATGTGATGGGTGTAAAAACTGTGCACTAGCTTGTATGGACAGCCATCGCATGGATGGTGGAAATGGCGTGGTAACGTTGAATTTTACATTGCCAGAGACCGAAGCCCGCAATGAGATTTTAAATGATGGAAAAGGCGGCTATCTTCCGATGTTCTGTCGTCATTGCAGCGTACCAGGATGTGCGAACAGCTGTATGAGCGGCGCATTGAAGAAGGATATGGAGACTGGACATGTTATGTATGATGAGAAGCGTTGTGGCGCATGCTTTATGTGTGTGATGAACTGCCCATACGGGATTCCCAAACCAAGCGCTGATGGCACAAAGATTCTAAAATGTGATTTTTGTAACGAGCGTCCGGAAGGTCCAGCCTGTGTTGCAGCCTGTCCCAAACAGGCAATCTGGGTAGAGGAGGTGTAGCAGATGGCAGAAATCTATGTAATCGTAGGCACCGGAGCTGCAGGCATGGCAGCCGCAGAGCGGATTCGTCTCTATAAAAAAGATGCAACTGTGATTATGATGTCCATTGACGAACATTCACATTCCCGCTGTATGCTGCACAAATTTTTAGGTGGCGAGCGCACAGAGGAAGAACTTTCTTTTGTGGAGCCTGATTTCTTTGAGAAGAATGAGATTCACTGGGGGAAGGCACAGAAAGCGTTAGGACTTGACATTCAAAATAAGAGGATTCAGATGGAAAATGGCTATCAGCCATACGATAAATTGTTGATTGCAACGGGGTCTGTCTTTGGAATTCCGCCTATCAATCATTTTCGGACTGCTTCTAATGTCTATGGTTTTCGTGACTTAAGCGATGCACAAAAGATTGATGCAGCTGTAAAAGCCAAGAATGCGAAGCATGCCTTTATCGTTGGTTCTGGTCTGGTAGGACTTGACGTGGCTACAGGACTGATGGAGCGCGGCGTGAAAGTGACCATCGCTGAGATGGCACCACGCGTAATGCCACTACAGACAGATGACATTGCAGCAAAAGCCTATCAGGAGCGCTTTGAGGCGCATGGCGCACGTTTTCTTTTGGGAATCGGAGCGAGCGACAGTATCATCAATGACCAGAATGAGATTACTGCAGTTGTGCTCTCAACCGGGGAGACGGTAGCATGTGATTTTGTTATCTGTGCAGCCGGTGTGCGTCCTAATATTGCATGGCTTGAAGGCAGTGGTCTTGAGACAGAACGTGGAATTAAGGTGGATGGTCATATGCGTACATCTGCGCCGGATGTCTATGCAGCAGGCGATGTAACCGCGCTTGCGGGTGTATGGCCAAATGCAATGGATATGGGCAGAGTGGCAGCATCCAATATGTGCGGCGTGGACACAGAGTATACTGACCGGTATTGTATGAAAAATACATCGAATTTCTTTGGACTTCAGATGCTGACAATAGGGGATATCAATGCGCAGGTAGAAGGTGCGGATATCTATGTAAAGGAGAGCCGGAATTGTTATAAGAAGGCCATTGTCAAGGATGGCGTCTTAAAATCTGTTCTGATTCAGGGAGACATCTCACATACAGGACATTGGCAGTATTTGATTAAGAATGAGATAAATCTTTCGGAGATATTAAAGAGGAAGGAAATCTTTGATATTACTTACGGGGATTTCTTTGAGACGGATGATATCGGCGAATATCAATATAAAAATTAAAGTGAATGTGAAACTTAAAACAGCATTTGCCCGAATAATGCCCGTAACGATATTTGAACGCTAAGCGGTCAAATATTGTTACCCTTCTAGGGCATTATGAGCGGCGAATGCGGAATTCAAATAGGAGGTAAAGAATAATGTATGCAGAATTTGATGAGAGTTTGGTAACTGGAAATGATTTAATTGATGGGCAGCACAAGGAGTTAATTGGGAAGATTAACAAGTTAGTGGACTGTTGTGAGCAAAGTGGCGGAAAATTAGAAGCGATTAAGATGTTAGATTATCTGTCGGATTATACAGAGTTTCATTTTGGAGCAGAGGAGAAGCTTCAGGAGGAGGCTAATTATCCAGGGCTTGAGGAACATAAAAAGCAGCATGCAGCATTTGTAAAGGCAGTAGGTGAGCTTCATGAGATGCTAGAGGAAGAAGAAGGACCAACCGATGCATTTGTGGAGGCAGTAAATAAGAATGTGATTGATTGGTTATATAAGCATATCAAAGGATTTGACTGCTCGGTGGCTTCTTATATTAATATGAACGGGCATGCAGAGATGCTGTAATAGATAAGGTTAGTTGTATAGAGCCTTCTGGTGTTGTACAAATGGTATTATGTAAACTGTTTGCACAAGGCTAGGAGGCTTTGTTTGTGTGAAGCATATATCAAAGCCACGCTTTTTCACACGTTTCAAATCTTTCTGGAACTTTGTGGTTGGTCTTATGTTATACATCGTCAAGCAGTTCCTCCATCATCTGATCGACATTGGAATAGGTTTTGCCAAGGCTCGGATTGGCCTTCATTCTTTTTACTTCCTGGATTGCTTCAATGGTTTCCAAGTTCGGCACATCACCACTGATTTCAAAGGGTATTCTATATTCCCTCACAACCTTACGTGCAAAAATATTGAAAGCCGTGGTCATCGTCATTCCCATATCAGCACAGAACGCCTCAAACTGTCGCTTTAAATCTGCGTCCATACGAATGTTGATGTTTGTATTTGCCATAGGTAGCAACTCCTTTCATTCTTATTATATTCATTGTATGATTTTTTATTTATATTGTCAGTACATCCTAAGCCCTTAAAACTTCACCCTGGTATGTACGCATTTAGGGAGAAAATCCTTGATTTGTGCGGCTTTACAGACGTCTTTTTTATCATTACAAAATATAAGAACATATTAGGTTGACACAAGATATACAGGGTTTTAAAATAAGAAATAAATAATTTTAAAATAAATTGGGAGGTTTTTCAATATGGATTGTACAGAATATATGGAGTTGTTTTTAAAAGACCACCATAATATGAGAAAAAGCGACGCCAAACTTTGCTATCAGTATAAGTGTGCACTTGGAGGTCCCATTGTCTATGAGAAAGACGATGACAAGCTATTAAGCCTGTACATGGGAAAGAAGCCAGTCAAAGAGGAGATGTGCAAAGAGGAGATACAACTTCAGGAAGAGATTGAGAAAATGCAGCCGATTTGGAAGGCAGAGATTGAGAAATCTTTCACAGAGTTGGCAGATGTAATAGAGGAACTGCATCCAGTAGAATTTAACTCGGAGTTTTGGAGCATCTATGGCGGAGCCTATGGAGATGTATTGGAGGATGTGGCATTTTTATTTTGCAGAGAGGATTTGATTCCTGAGACAACGAAGATTCGCCGTTTGGATTTTGAGGAGAAAGGATATTATGAGATTATCTTTGATAACCTCTGGGAAAATCTGACGCATCAGTTAAGCCTGTATCCAGCGATATATCTGGCAGTGCCTTATCTGGTGATGTTGTTGGAAAAAAAGAAAAGAGAAGGGAAAGCGGATTGGGAATTTAAGATTATCTCAGTACTTGGAGATATTTTGGCGACAGATATTATCGCTTGTGGAGGCGGTCAGCAAGGGGAGCTGCCAGAGCAGGTGTGGGAGAGTTATCAGAAAAGTGTAAAAAGGCTTCAAAAGATGACAAAAGAGTATCTTGTCAGAAATAAAGAGGCGTTAAAAAATAAAGGGATTTATTTTGCCATAGGGATACTGTCAATTTTAGCAGACCCGGAGGCAGCTTATGAGATGTTGATAGGAAGCTTTGAGCAGCTTATTGTGGAGTGCCCGAATTGTGAATATTATGACGATAGTATGGAAATAGATGGGATAGAAGATGAAAAGCTGCTTTCCGAGATAATAGAGCCGGCAGAAGCAGTGACTGGAAATTGGGACTGGCAGGATTTTAGTGATACGTATGTGTGGTTTAGCCACCTGGCGCAGATTGTGGATGAAAAAGAAGCCTGGAAAGTAAAATATTATTATGGAACCTATACCTGCCCGGAGTGCGGGAGTAAGGGTGTACTGATTGAATGGATGAAAGAGGCAGACAGAAAAGGGTATTGATTGCAATGCTTTCTTGCAATGCAAAGGGCGCTGTGATATGATGGTCAAAGGGGCAGAGCTTTTAAGAAGTATATGCCGGGAGAGTTTGTAAGATATACTTTATGATGGAGGTAATGGCATGGTAAGACGCGTCTTTGTGGAAAAAAAAGAGGCATTTGCTGTCAAGGCAAAGGAACTAGAAGAGGAGATTAAGAGTTACCTTGGAATTCAGACAGTAACAAACGTGCGGGTGCTGATTCGCTATGATGTGGAAAATATTACAGAGGAGACCTTTGAAAAGGCTTGTACCACCGTATTTAGTGAGCCACCAGTAGATATTTTATATCAGGAGAGTTTTGATGTAAAAGAGCCGTCGTCGGTGTTTGGCGTGGAATATCTTCCGGGGCAGTTTGACCAGAGGGCTGATTCTGCGGTGCAATGTGTGCAGTTTTTGAATTCTTCTGAGGAGCCGGTGATTCGCAGTGCGACGGTATATGTGATAGAAGGCGGTGTGACAGAGGAAGAATTGACGCAGATAAAAGCTTTCTGCATCAATCCGGTGGACTCTCGTGAGACGAATATGGAGAAGCCTAAGACGCTTGTGACCGTATTTGAAGAGCCAGAAGATGTAAAGATTTTGGATGGTTTCCAAGAGATGCCAGAACAGCCGCTAAAAAAACTCTATGATGCTCTAAATCTTGCCATGACTTTTAAAGATTTTCTGCATATACAGAATTATTTCAGGGAGGAAGAGAAGCGCGACCCATCAATGACGGAGATTCGGGTGTTAGATACGTATTGGTCTGACCACTGCCGTCATACAACATTCTCGACTGAGCTTACGGATGTGACCTTTGCAGATGGATACTATCGAAAGCCAATAGAAGATACCTACCAGCAGTATCTAAAGGACCATAAAGAAATCTTTGCAGGCAGAGATGATAAGTTTGTCTGCTTGATGGACCTAGCTCTGATGGCTATGAGAAAGCTGAAAAAGGAAGGAAAGCTTGCAGACCAGGAGGAGTCAGAGGAGATAAACGCTTGTTCGATTGTCGTTCCGGTAGAGGTGGATGGAGAAGTGGAAGAATGGCTGGTGAATTTTAAAAATGAGACACACAACCATCCGACCGAGATTGAGCCTTTTGGTGGTGCGGCAACTTGTCTTGGCGGTGCAATTCGTGACCCGCTGTCCGGGCGTACGTATGTCTATCAGGCAATGCGTGTCACCGGAGCAGCAGACCCAACCGTATCGGTATCTAAGACCTTAAAAGGGAAACTTCCTCAGAAGAAGCTGGTGCGCGGTGCAGCAAGTGGTTATAGTTCTTATGGCAACCAGATAGGACTGGCGACCGGATATGTCAAAGAAATCTATCATCCAGACTATGTGGCAAAGCGTATGGAGATTGGAGCGGTGATGGGAGCGGCTCCAAGAAAAGATGTAATTCGGGAGACTTCAGACCCAGGTGATATTATCATCTTATTAGGTGGAAGAACCGGACGTGATGGCTGTGGCGGTGCAACAGGTTCTTCCAAAGTGCATACAGAAGCCTCGATTGAGACTTGCGGGGCAGAGGTACAAAAAGGAAATGCACCGACAGAGCGAAAGATTCAAAGACTGTTTCGCCGTCCTGAAGTAACTCGTCTGATTAAAAAATGCAATGACTTTGGTGCAGGCGGTGTCTCTGTGGCGATTGGAGAGCTTGCTGACGGACTGAAAGTGGATTTAGATAAAGTACCGAAGAAATACGCAGGATTAGACGGAACCGAGATTGCTATCTCCGAATCCCAGGAGCGTATGGCTGTTGTAGTGGACTGTAAAGATGTCAGTGCTTTTATGGGATATGCTTCAGAGGAGAACTTAGAGGCAGTCTGTGTGGCAGAAGTGACAGAGGAAAAGAGGCTTGTACTGACCTGGAGAGGCAAGGAGATTGTCAATATTTCCAGAGCTTTTCTAGATACCAACGGTGCACACCAGGAGACAGCAGTCGCTGTGGATATGCCTTCTGATACAGAGAAATATTTTACAAGAGATGATATTGGCGATGTGAAAGAGGCATGGCTTGCCACCTTAAAAGATCTGAACGTATGTTCACAAAAGGGTCTGGTGGAGATGTTCGATGGCTCTATCGGTGCTGGAAGCGTATTGATGCCTTATGGTGGAAAATATCAGCTGACAGAGACACAGACGATGATTGCCAAGCTTCCAGTCTTAAAAGGAACAACCGATACGGTAACGATGATGAGCTATGGATTTGACCCATATCTCTCTAGCTGGTCTCCTTATCATGGTGCGGTCTATGCAGTCTTGGAGTCTGTGGCAAAGATTGTGGCTTCTGGTGGGGACTATCGCAAGATTCGCTTTACCTTCCAGGAGTATTTTCGGAGAATGACCGAGGACCCACATCGCTGGAGTCAGCCTTTTGCAGCACTTCTTGGCGCTTACAGTGCACAGCTTGGCTTTGGACTGCCGTCGATTGGAGGCAAAGACAGTATGTCTGGCACGTTTAATGATATTGATGTACCACCAACACTGGTATCCTTTGCGGTGGATATTGCAAGCTACAAGCATATCCTGACGCCGGAGCTTAAGAAGACAGGCAATAAGCTAGTGCTTCTAAAGCTTGACAGAGATGCCTATGATTTGCCGAATTATAAGCAGGCGATGGAGCAGTATGAGAAATTCTTTGAGGATGTTAAGGCTGGAAAGGTAGTATCTGCCTATGCTCTTGGTGGTAAAGGAATTATTGCAGCAGTTAGCAAGATGGCATTTGGCAATAAGTTAGGTGTAAAATTAGAGCATAATTTAGACCCAAGAGATGCATTTGCACCAGGATTTGGAAATATTGTGGCAGAGGTTGTAGATGGCAAGGTAGGAGAGCTTTCGATTACGTATACGCTGATTGGCGAAGTGACAGAGAGCGGATTTTCCTATGGAAATACCTGGATTGACACCGAAGAAGCGCTTGCAGCCTGGACGGGGACGCTTGAGAAAGTATTTCCAACGGTGGCAGTAAAGAGTCAGGAGAGACTTGATACGCCAGTCTATCATGCAAAAGATATCTATATCTGTAAGCACAAAGTGGCAAAGCCTAACGTATTTATTCCGGTATTTCCAGGGACGAACTGTGAATATGACAGCAGGAAAGCCTTTGAGCGTGCAGGGGCAGATGTGGTGACAAAGGTATTTAAGAACCTAAGTGAGAGTGATATTCGCGAATCGGTCGATGCCTTTGAAAAGGCGATTGGACAGGCACAGATTATTATGTTCCCTGGTGGATTTTCTGCTGGTGATGAGCCGGATGGTTCCGCAAAATTTTTTGCGACGGCTTTTCGAAATGAGAAGATGAAAGAAGCAGTCAGAAAGCTTTTAGAAGAGCGGGATGGACTGGTGCTTGGTATCTGTAATGGCTTCCAGGCGCTGATAAAGCTTGGACTTTTGCCATATGGAGAGATTGTAGGGCAGAAGGAAGATTCTCCGACTTTGACCTATAATACCATTAACCGGCATATCTCGAAGATGGTCTATACAAAAGTGGTGACAGATAAATCACCATGGCTTATGGGTGCAAAGCTAGGAGAGACCTATGTAATTCCAGCTTCGCATGGAGAAGGACGGTTTGTAGCACCAAAGGAGTGGATAGAGAAGCTCTTTGCAAACGGACAGGTGGCAACACAATATGTAGACCTTCTCGGAAATCCAACGATGGATGAGGAATGGAATGTCAATGGGTCTTATGCGGCGATTGAAGGAATTACAAGCCCAGATGGAAGAATCCTTGGAAAGATGGGACACTCAGAAAGACGCGGAACGGCAGTGGCAATCAATATCTATGGAGAGCAGGATATGAAGCTGTTTGAGTCTGGAGTGGAATATTTTAAATAAGAGATAACATATAAAGGCGTCTATTGGTACTTTCCAGTAGACGCCTTCATGTAATCTATTATTCGCTTACAATCTTTCCATCCTCAATATGAATCGTCTGATCGGTCAACTGTGCAATTTCAGGATTATGGGTGATCATAATAATCGTCTGTTTGAATTTCTGGCTTGTCATATGCAACAGATGAATGACATTATCGCTGGTTTTGGAGTCCAGATTTCCTGTTGGTTCGTCTGCTAATACAATATCAGGTTTGGAGGCAAGGGCGCGGGCGATTGCTACCCGCTGTTGCTGGCCACCAGAAAGGTTGTTTGGCAGATTGTAGATTTTCTGCTCTAATCCCAACAGCCCAACAATTTCCTTAATAAATTTTTTATCTGGTTTCTGTCCATCCATTGCGATAGGGAAGACGATATTTTCCCACACATTTAGAGTTGGTATCAGATTATAGTTCTGAAAGATAAAGCCAATACGCCTACGACGGAATATAGTCAGCTGCTCCTCTTTTAGCTTAGACAGTTCTGTATTGCCAATAGTGACACTTCCTGATGTCGGGGTATCAAGGCCGCCCAACATATTTAACAGAGTAGATTTGCCAGAGCCAGACGTGCCAATAATAGCAACAAACTTTCCAGCCTCAATCTCTAAGTTTACACCGTCTAGGGCATGAACCTCTGTTTCACCCTTTCCATAGTATTTTTTCAAGTCTTTTGTCTGTAAAATGATAGTTGTACGCATCGTTAAATCCTCCTTCTTTGCTTATTCTGTAACACGCAGCTTTTCAACCATACTCCCTTTATTGAATATTTTTAATGCAATCACTGGCAAGATGGCAGCCACCATCAAAAGCAAAATACATACAATTATAGCGGGAACAAGTGTAAAGTGAAAAGTAAAGAACCAAATGCCGCCAGTAAGTGTCTTTACTATAGTAAACGCAAGTATTACAGATAAAATCAGGCCGACCATACATGCGCCAACCGCATAGTAAACACTTTCCCAAATCATCATCCGGGTCAGCTGTTTTGTTGTCATACCAATACTTTGCATGGTTGCAAATTCATGGCGCCTTGCTAAAATAGTGGTGATAATGGTATTTACTAAGTTGAGCACTCCGGCTGCGCCAAAGATAATACCAATCAAACCGCCGACAAATTGAAGCATAGTCCGGGTCGTCATAGCGTCTTGTCTGGCTTCTTTGGCAGAAGCATAACTTAGGCGAGGGTCTACATTTGTGATATAGTTCTCCAAAAATGCATGGATAGTCTCCTGTTGTTTCTCCTCCACATCAAAGGAATATTTGTAAATAGCCGGTTCATCGTAAATCTGAGTGTAAATACTGGTTGGAAGATACAAAAACAGACCATCCTTGCCAACTTCAAAGGGACCATGGGTAGTATATCTAATTTCTTCATCGTCACCGTTAAGGGCAGCTTTGGCTAATACAGGCAGCTCCATGATTGCTTCTCCATCTTTAAAAACGCTAATAATATCCCCCACCTCTAGCAGATCAAACGCTGGATTTAAAATAGATGTTCCCATATCAGATGCAACCCCTAAGAGTACGCCTTCACCATTTTCCATCTGTCTATAAAGCTTATGTGCATCTGTCTCGCCTTCTTGAATATCCATACGGGCAAGAGCGATTTCTTCCATGCCATATACATTACAGATTGGGTGTCCATCATCGCCCAGATTAAAGACGATGCCACCTTCGGTAACTGCATAGCCAATGCCAGTATTTTCATCGGTTCCTGTGTAAGTAAATTCTACCGGAAAATTATAGGTTATATAGCTGTCATCTAGTGTGTTTTTGTAAATGGCAGAAGCGTTGTTTACTCCTGGCTGTGTGTTGATAGCCTCTATCACTTTCTGTCCCAATCCATGCTCACGCCTTGTAAAGCCTTTCATAATGTTTTTACTTACTGCGTTCACTACGACAAAATCCGTTCGGATACTGTAAGATACCTGTTTTTCTATATCTACACTGTCAGCGGCAATTCCCACACTGTTAAGCAGAACGATACATAGTGCCAGAGAAGCTATAATAAAAGCAGAACGGCGCTTATTGCGTCCTAAGTTAGACCATGCTAACCCCAATAAACTGGTACCCATGGTACTTTTCTTTATCGTTTTTTTACTTGTCGCTGCTTCTACATAGCGAAATGCTTCGATTGGCGGAATATTTGCAGCTACACGAATAGGTTTCTTGGTAGACAGTAATATAGTAAAAGCAGTCAGCACAGAGGCTCCCACAAAGATGACCGGGGACGGATTTACATGGATTGCTACATTTTCATAGCTGGAAGATAACATATTCACCATATAAGGCAAGGTTATTTTTCCAATAAAATAGCCAATCAGTAAGCCCAAAGGAATCGCAATACAGGAAAGCCACAGCGCCTGCTGGTTTATCAGTTTCTTTACCTGGCGCTTGCTCATACCTACTGTGCGGTACAGACCATAGCGGCGAATCTCCTGCATCACCGCAATGTCAAACACATTGTAAATCAGCAGATACCCGCAGAGAATAAACAATACGATAATAACAGCTCCTAACAGAAGCGTCGTTGGCTTTAAGGTAGGATTGGTTATTGTATTTATTGTTGCAGATAGATTATCGGAGTTGGTGGCGTCCGGGTCACCACCCATTTGCCATATCCAGTGATCCAGATTTTCCTGAAGCCCTACGGTGCTTGTAGCTATAAAGTCAGAATAATAGGTGCCTGCCATATCCCTATCCTGGTCATAGGTGTACTCAAAGATATCAGGGTGCGCATCCCGAAACGCTGTTCCCGCCCACATCATACTAAGCTGTTCACTGGTGGCTTCAAACCAGCCAGATACAACCATATCCAGTTGATAGTTCTGACCATGCGCAGTAAAAGCAATGCTAACAGTAGCACCTACCTCTGGCTCCACTCCCAAATCTCTAAGTGCCGTATCTGAAGTGACAATCTCATTCTCTGCCTTTGGTATACTGCCATGAACAGGCATACAAAAGGTCAAATCAGCCTGAACAGAATCTAGAACATCAAACTCGATATTATGATAGGAAGTATTTGTAAGGAATCCTATTGGCATCCTAAGACCATATGCCCGGATAAAATCGGCATCCTCCAAAGCCTTATACTGCTTGGCAGTCATATTGTGGAAATCACCATCTGAGCGACTGCCTTTTAACATCTGCATCGTTAAGGTTACCGATTCTGTCGCTCCTATACCAATTGTAGTAACCGTAGTAAAAAGAATTGAGGTCAGCATAATCGCCAATACCGCAATCAGGTTTCGCATCCTGCTGGCTTGAAAGCTGCGCCTAGCAAGAATATTTAACATATTTTTCATTGGATGTTCCTCCTTGCCTGTTTCTAAAGATAAGGATAGCATAGCTATGTCACAATTCGGGCACATGAATATCACAAATTTGTGATAAAAAATGCGCCCTGTTGTCAGGCGCATGGATTTTACTATACGATTTTTCCGTCTTGCAGCCGCACTATTCGGTCCGCAAGTTGGGCAAGGTCAAGATTATGAGTAATTACCACCAATGTCTGATGAAATGTGGCAGCAGTCATTTTCAGTAATCCAGCAACATTTTGTGTTGTTTTTATATCAAAGCTGCCAGTAGGCTCATCGGCTAAGACAATCGAGGGCTTTGTGATCAAAGCACGTGCAATTGCCGCACATTGTTGTGCGCCACCAGAAAGCATATAAGGGTAAGCATCTAGGTAATGGCAAAGTCCTAGCAGATGAACAAGGTTGGAAAAATATGCGGTATCTGGCCTGGTATCATCAAGAGCCAGCGGAAATATTATATTTTCTTTGATGGTCAATTCTGGTATCAGGTTGTATCCCTGAAAAACAAATCCAATCTTTCTGCGTCTAAATACTGTAAGCTGTTCTTCTTTCATTTGTGATAAGTCCACTCCATCCACAATGACGTTTCCTTCTGTGGGCTGATAAAGTCCGGCAATCATATTTAACAATGTTGTTTTTCCAGAGCCGGATGCGCCCACAATAACAGTAAACTTTCCTTTTTCTATGGATAAATCGATGCCATCTAGCGCTTTGACTATTTGTGGCCCGTCTTTAAAAAATTTTTTTAAGTGTTGTATTGTCACAATATCCATCATTAAACTATCTCCATTAGCTTAACAGGAAGACTGAGAAGGTGCTTCCTTCGCCCTTTTTTGATGTTACGGTGATATATCCATTTTGTTGGGCAATAATTCCTCTTGCCAAATACAGACCCAAACCAACCCCTTCTTCTGTGGTCACTTCTTTTGCCCGATAAAAGCGTTGGAATATAGCATGATAATGTTCCTCTGCAATGCCTATCCCTGTATCGCTGATATCAATTCGGGTATAAAATTGCCATGGACGGACCAGAATGTGGATACTACCACCTTCTGGCGTATATTTTACCGCATTATTTAAAATATTGCCAATCGCTTCTGCCGTCCATTTTGGATCGTGCTTTAAGGTCAATGTACGGTCACAATCAACCAAAAGCTGGATATGTTTCTTTTCTGCTTCTGCCAGCATCATACTAATGGATTTTGCAAGTGTATCGCTCAATCTTGCTTCTTTTAGATGCAAAATGAAAATCCCAGTTTCTAACCGGGACATTTTAATCAATGACTGCATTAAAAAATCAAGCTTGTCAATCTGAACAGCCATTAAGTTCAGAAATTCTTGCTGTTTGTCAAAGGACAATGTATGCTGTTTTAAAATGCCAGTTATCATCTGAATATTTGTTGTTGGTGTTTTGACCTGATGGGATATATCACTGACCAGCTCTTGTATGGTCTGTTTGTCTTGCCTGCTCTGCTTTTGTTCGTCTTTCATCTTCTCATAGTATTGCAGCAGTTTATTCTGTACCTTTGAGAGAAAGGTTTCTTCATATGGAAAAAAGTTTTTTACTTCCCCCTCCTCCATTAGAATATCAACGGTTTCACATATATGATTGGAAAAATCAGAAAGTTGACGCTCCTGCCAAAGAGCCCAAAATGCTGTTGCAAGAAAAGAAACGCCACAGAAAACAAATAAAAATCCACGTATAAGTTCTTGCGGAAGATAAGGGAAAAAAAGTCCTGTTATTCCTGCACAAAAGGCAAGGCCCAAAAGTAATCTTCGGAAAAGTCCTGTCAGACGCATTTCTTTCATAAGGCATCTCCCGTCCACACATATCCTATCCCACGCACTGTCTTGATATATGTATGCGTATCATCTTCAATTTTGGCTCTTAACCGATTGATGGTGACAGTCAGTGCATGATCGTCAACAAAATTATCTTCAATATCCCAAAGCCGCTCCAAAAGCATCTGTCTGGTCAGGATATTTCCGGCATTTTCTGTTAAGATTTTCAACAGTTTATATTCATTGGCAGTAACGATGATTTTTTCATTTCTGCGTGCTGCGGTAAGTTTACTAAAATCAAGCGAAAGAAAGCCATCGCTCCAGCCGTTTACCGTTTGCTGCTCTGATGCAGGATTTCTGCGAACGGCGACTTCTATACGCCGCAGAAGTATCTTCATATTAAATGGTTTTGTAACATAGTCCTCTGCACCAAGATCAAAACCATTTAAAATATCTTGTTCTAGATCATTTGCGGATAAAAATATAACAGGCATTTGTGGGTGCATCTTTTTTATTGTGTGGCATAGATCAAAACCATTTCCATCTGGCAAATTTACATCAAGTATTGCCAAATCAAAATGGTCACTTTGTATAAGCTGGTGTGCCTTTTTACAATTATAGGCAGCAACCGTCAAGTAGCCATTACTATCTAATTCAAAACATATCCCTGTACTTAGCGTTAAATCATCTTCAACAACTAATAATTTCATTTATTATATCCTTTCCGTGTCATATCATCCACTTCCAACATTATATTTCTTTTTTTTGAGGGATGCAAGTGCCTTGTATCACCAAGATAAAGACAAATAATTTTCGTTAAAAAATTAGCAAAAAAATCCCGCATAATTTCTTATAAGATACAGGATACTAACCTTGTAAATCTGATAGAAGAGAAAAAGGAGGTCATAACGATGACAAGATTAGATTGTTCGGTAGTAAATTGTACGTATAATAAGGATAATTCCTGCTGCAAAGACAATATTCATGTAGGAGGACAAGGAGCCAAGGTAACAGACCAGACTTGTTGTGACAGCTTTCAGGAGCGCAGATATGATGGAATGAGAAATGCGGACGATATTCCAAGCAAGCCCACGGCAGTGTCCTGTGATGCGACAAATTGTACACATAACCAGGCTTGTAAATGCCATGCAGACCAGATTGAAGTGTGTGGGGCAGATGCTTGTCAGAGTGACGATACAAGATGTGGAACGTTTGTATGCGAGTGTAAATAACAGAAGATAAAGATGCCAGGAAATAGCGAAAGATTTGTTATTTCCTGGCATTTTCTTATAGGGACAAGTCCTTAATACGTCCGCGTTCTCTTTGGTTGTAGAGCTTCTTTTTATTAATACGATGCACTTTTGCGCGGGGAATATATTTGGCACAGTGCTGACAGTAAGTTTTATGACAGGCGTCCCTGCCTTTTTGACATTGGCCAAGTGCTAGATAATATTTACAAGGGATTTCTCTATATTTTGCCATAAGATTTCCTTTCTGATTTTAATTAGGAGCGATTGCCAGCTTTATAATTATAGACTGGAGTTAATATTTTCAAAATATCAGCGGTATCGCCAATCTGTGAGGCAATCGTCTCCAGATTACGATAAGCAAAGGGCGCTTCATCTAGTGTGTCTTTGCCAATGCAGGCACAGTGAATTCCTTTCATCTGGGCTTTAAATTGGGAGACTGTATAACGTTTGGCTACCTCTTCTCGCTTTAGAAGCCGGCCAGAGCCATGGGGCGCAGAATGATTCCATCTGGCATTACCTTTGCCAACGGCTAAGAGAATTCCATCTCTCATATTGGCTGGAATCAGAAGTTTTTCGCCTTTTTTGGCAGAGACAGAGCCTTTTCTAAGAAGATAGGTGTCTCCTTCACGCACAATAAAGTTGTGTGGACAGGAGAAGACATCGCTTGCTTTCCATTTCATTGCTTTACAGAGGACTTCTAGGATAGCAAGACGATTTTCTTCGGCGTAATCTTGTACAATGGAAAGGTCGTATAGAAAATCTTCTAATAAGTCTCCTTCTAACCATATCATAGGCCAGGGAGCAGTGATGCCTTTGGATTTAAGTTCTTTTTTTCCTATCTGCAAGTAGTATTCACTGACTTCTTTGCCAAGCCTTCGGCTTCCGCTATGGATGATAAGATAACGTGTACCATCCGCATCTTTATCAATTTCGATAAAATGGTTGCCACTGCCAAGGGTTCCAACGCTGCACATAGTCTTTTCCAGATGGATATGCTCCACGCAGCGCAATCTTTCATAGGGAAAATCAAGACCACGTGCAAGTGGTGTGTGGCGAATGGACATGCCAACAGGAATCTGCTCGCGGATAATGGTGTCTAGATGCTGATATTCGATTCTGGATTTATGGAGTGTAGCACAAGTCATACCACAGCCAATATCAATACCAAGAAGAGCAGGAAGTAGCTGCTCTTGAAAGGTCATGGTAAGACCAATCGGGCCGACCTTTCCAGGATGGACATCAGGCATAATGCAGATATGGCTGTCTTTGGCGCATGGATGGTCGCAGATAAGCTGAGTCTGTGCCAGTGCGTAAGGGTCAATTTGGTCTGTGAAAATGGTTGCAGATGTATAAGTACCATGTATTTCTTTCATGTGATTCCTTTCTAATCTATAGATGAAGAAAGGGGCATTTTGGGCGCAAAAATACCCCTGCTTAGGCGCAGAGGCACACAAAAAGAAATGGTCTGTTTGCGATAGATTGTACGAAATGTTCTAGAATCTAGAATAACGGACGGACAATCAGACCTCTGCGTAAGATAACATATGTGGTTACATGAGAATATTGGTTTGCGTAAATCATAATTGTCCTCCTTTCTTTTTTGCAAAAACAGTAGTTACTATTTGATAGTATAACGGGGTGGGAAGGGAAAGTCAAGAAAAAGAGTAAATTTTGTTATAGAAGAAATGATATAAGAGACGCTCGCCATGGCCTGGCAGATATTCTTTCCAGACCCCGCTCGCGCTTAATGAACGCCTATAGTGGTACTAAATTCGCACTGCGCGTTCCTCTTGCGCTCACCCCGTGCCGATGGCGTTCAATGGGTCTTGCAGGAACATCTGCCAGACCATGGTGGGCTGTGTATTGGCTTCGATACGTACACTACAGGTGGAAGATTATATCTGTATGCTATATACAGTATTATGTTATTGGCGCTTATTTTTGGAGTAATAGATATTGGCCATTGTCGGCTAGGATTTGGTAATTTGCAAGGGCAGGGTGGTCTTGCAAAAAGGGGATAGAGAGGATGAGCAGGCAGGTACTATCATTAGATAAAAAGGCTTCGATGCCACCGTCTCGGCAGTCTAGGTTGCCTTCCATCATCGCAAGCAAACGCATGTTCTGCTCCCAGGTGGTGGTATTGGCGTAGAGGAAGGGGTCGTAGGCGTCTAAATAGATAGTGGCGCCGGCTTTTTCATCCTGGCGGTCAAATTGTTCGATAACAAAGGTTTGCAGGTCGTTGGAGCGGGCACCACGGACGTTGTCCAGATAGTTTTGATAGGTAAAGGACAGGGTAGTGGCGCTAACGGTTAGAAGACACAACAAGGAGAGCACAGCAGGGGCTTTGACAGAGGTGAAAAAGTAGGACAGGAAAATGGCGGCAAGCAGGCATAACGGGATGATGCAGGGGTATACATACCACATAAGCTTGGTGGATACAAGGGAAAACAGAAGAAGGGGGATAAAAAGCCATAAAAGGATGCCAGTCTGCTCATCTAGGGGCATGGGGGTGTCAGAGGCTCTAAGAGGACACAGCCAGAGGCAGACGATACCTAGCAGAACAAGGATGCTTAGATATCCATAGATATAGTCAAAATTAAAAAAGATGGAAGACAGATAGAAAGAGAATGGAAAGCCATGGCCTTCTAAGCCACCAGCGGCGGTGCGGCCGGCTAGGTCGGCTTCGTACATTTTCTGAAAGAACGTAAAGCCATCGTACTGAAAACGCAAGATGGCCCATAGAAGGATGGGAAAAAGAGCACAGAAGATAGAGGCAGCAAAGATATGGGGACGAAGCTTATGCAGTTGCTTAGTTAATAAAAGGAAGAAAAGGCCAATGACTGCGATGATACCAGCATGGAAACTTTTGGTTAAAAAAGCAAGAGAAAAACACAGGGCGCAGACTAAGAGCCAGCGTTGATTTTTACGAATTTGTAACATAGAAAGCATAGCAAGGGTAAAAAGTAAAAGATATAAACTATCTGCATCACCAGCGCGGACAAGATGGGCTTTGAAGGGAAAATAGTTGGCAGTCAGAAGCGCCATAGTGAAAAGGGAGGCAAGTTTTCCGTAACGTTTGGCAAAAAGCCCGGTGCAAAGGACTGTAATAAGGTAAAAAAGGGCAGAGAAAAAGCGCAGCCCCAAAGCATTGAAGCCAAAGATGGAAAAGCCTGCGATAATGGTTAGAAAAGATAGCGGAGGTTTGACATTCCAGTAGTCTGGAAGGTCTAGGTAGGTGTTGATAAGGTAGTTGTGGTTTTTCATCATCTCATAGGCGGAGATGCCATGACGGGCTTCATCCCAGGAGTCGATAGCAGCGATAGGAAGGCAGCGGAAGCAGAGAAAAGCAGTGATGGCAGATAGCAGGATAAACAGAAAAGGATAAAGTTTTTCTATAATAGTTAGTAAAGTATTGTATGATTTTTGCATATAAGTCTCCATTAAGATGCGAGTTATTTGAATAGGGTTAATATAGCATGTTTGGGAGGAAAAATCCAGGGTACTTGTAATAATTCTGTAATAATGTTATAATCAACCAAAATATAGTAGAATATTTGGATAGAATATAGATGAAAGGATTGGCAGTATCGAGGGATACTGCCCGTTTGTGTTATCTACTTGGACTTTGAGGAGGATTGGGTTGGAGAGACGGTTAGTGGTTCCGGTGGTGGGGATTTTGATTGGGCTATTGGCTTTTTTTGTGGGAGAGACAGGGGGCCTAGAAAATGGATTTACGCTGCTAAGGTATCATAATGCAGATGCAAAGTTTTTGGGAGACTTGGTGATTACAAGTGTGGAGGAAGGAATTCAGATTCTGGATATCGAAGGGAATGTGGTGAAGCATTTGGAGGATGTATCGGCTTCCTGGCTGTATACGGCAGAGGTGGATGATGGGAAATGCCATGCAGTTGCCTATAGCAATCACAACAAAGAGACTTGTATATTAAAGCTAAAAGCTTTAGAAGATTTTGAGGTTTTGGAACATCAGAAGGTTTTAACAACAGATGTCCTAGCGATTGACCCAATTCTTGTTCAGGGAGAGGATGGGTGGTATTTGACACATACGTTGATTGAAGGGACGATTAATAATCCTGACCCTAACGGAGATAATGGGCGTTATACGGTTCGGTTGTATCGCTCAGAGGATTTGGAAGAGTGGGAGTATGTGACAGATATTATCAGCGAAAAGAAGAATATTGAGGATGGGGATATTCGATATATAGATGGAATATTTTATTATTTTTTTGAGATGGAACATTATGATAAAGGGCCATCAGCCATCTGTATGATGAAGTCTGAGGATAATGGGAAGACTTGGAGTAAGCCAAAGGAGCTTTTGCCAGCAGTGGCAGACCAGGAGATGGCCAGCTGTGAGAGGACGGAGTCTGGATGGCGACTTTATATAAGTAGTGATATTGCTTGTGTGGGGGAGAGCTATCAGGGAGCTTTTGTTTATTACAGAGATTTTACTTCAGATTTTGAGCCGGTGGGAGAGCTTCAGGCTTCAAAGATGCCAGATAATCAGGCAGTACGGCTTTATGAGGTAAAGAAAATAGATGGGAAGCTTTGTTTTTTGTTTGCTAGAAATTTTTTGACGGATTGTGATTTGTTATTGCGGACGTTGGAGAGTGAAGAATAAAGGAGGAATTTATAAGATGAAAGGAATTATATTAGCAGGTGGTTCAGGGACAAGGTTATATCCGCTGACAAAAGCGGTGTCAAAACAGATTATGCCAGTCTATGATAAGCCAATGATTTATTATCCGCTGTCGATATTGATGTTAGCGGGGATTCGGGAGGTGCTTATTATCTCGACCCCCAGAGATTTACCGATGTTTGAGGAGCTTCTAGGAGACGGGAAGCAGCTTGGGATGCGTTTTGAGTACGCAGTACAGGATGCGCCTAGAGGACTGGCAGATGCTTTTATTATTGGAGCGGATTTTATCGGAAAAGACAGTGTGGCACTGATTCTTGGGGATAATATTTTCTATGGACAAAGTTTCTCAAAGGTGCTTAAGAGAGTGGCGTCTTATGAGAGCGGAGCGACGATTTTTGGGTATTATGTAAGAGACCCGCGGGAGTATGGCGTGGTGGAATTTGATGAAGAGGGAATGGCTGTCTCGATTGAGGAAAAGCCAGAGCATCCAAAGTCAAACTATGCAGTGCCAGGATTGTATTTTTATGACAATGATGTGGTAGAGATTGCAAAAAATGTCAAGCCTTCGGCGCGCGGAGAGATTGAGATTACCAGCATCAACAATGAGTACCTAAGAAGAGGAACGCTTCGGGTGGAGACTCTAGGGCGCGGCTTTGCATGGTTAGATACGGGGAATCACGATGCACTTCTAGATGCAGCAGATTTTGTAGCAGCTTTTCAGAAGCGGCAGGGACTCTATATTTCCTGCATTGAGGAAATTGCTTTTCGGAGAAAATTTATTGATAAAGAACAGCTTCTAAAGCTGGCAGAACCACTGATGAAGACCGCATATGGACAATATCTTGTAGATGTGGCGAACGGATTATAAAAATAATTGAATATATGGATGTAGAACTTTAAAAACAGCAGGAGCATATCCAATGCCGGGAAGGATTTTCGGACGCAAGGCGGCTGAAAATGCTTCCGTATACAGGCATTGGATATGCGGATGCGGAACTCTAATAATAAGCGGAACTCTAATCAGGAGAAAGATAATGGGAAAAATTACGATAGAGACATGTAATATTGAGGGATTAAAGGTGATTACACCGACCGTCTTTGGGGATGAGCGTGGATATTTTATGGAGACTTATAATTATAAGGATTATAAGGAAGCTGGAATTGATATGGAATTTGTACAGGATAATCAGTCGGCATCGAAAAGGGGTGTTCTGCGGGGGTTACATTTCCAGATTCAGTATCCACAGGACAAGCTGGTACGGGTAGTGAGCGGAGAGGTATTTGATGTGGCGGTGGATTTAAGGCCGGACTCTAAGACATATGGACAGTGGTATGGTGTGATTTTGTCGGCAGAAAATAAGAAGCAGTTTTTTATTCCGAAAAATTTTGCACATGGATTTTTAGTGTTGTCGGAGTATGCAGAGTTTGCGTATAAATGTACTGATTTTTATCATCCAAATGATGAGGGCGGGCTGTTTTATAACGACCCGGAGATTGGGATTGAGTGGCCGATTCCAGAGGGAATGGAGTTGATTATCTCTGAAAAAGACCAAAAATGGGGTACGCTAAAAGAGTTGACTAGATAAGGAGAACCCTGTATGGTTCGTATGTTTAGGGAATTTTGGGAGAATCGAAAGCTGATATGGAAGCTTTCCAAAAATGATTTTAAGACACGGTATGCGGGGTCTTATTTTGGTGTGGTCTGGGCGATGGTACAGCCAGTGGTGATTGTGTTGGTGTACTGGTTTGTGTTTCAGATTGGGCTAAATAATGCGACAGCACAGCTAAAAGAGGGGATTCCGGTGCCGTTTGTGCTCTGGTTAGTCAGTGGGATTGTGCCTTGGTTTTATTTTTCGGAGAGTTTGAGTAATGGAACAAATGCGCTTTTAGAGTATCATTATCTGGTGAAAAAGGTGGTATTTCAGATTGATATACTACCTCTGGTTAAGACGATTGCAGCAGTCTTTATCCATGGTTTTTTTGTGGTGTTTATGTTGGTGCTGTTTGCGTTTTATGGGTATTATCCGGGGGTGCATACGCTGAAGATAGTGTATTTTAGTATAAGCCTGATGGTGTTTGTGACGGGACTTTGTATGCTGACAAGTGCGTTGGTGGTGTTCTTTCGAGATTTAAGTCAGATTATTAATATTTTTTTGCAGGTTGGGATTTGGATGACGCCGATTATGTGGTCGCTAGAGGATTTGCTGGTAAAATATCCGTTTTTGGGCGTGTTAAAGCTGAATCCGCTTTGCTATATTGTGTATGGGTATCGGGGGACGCTCTTTGGGACGGAAGGGATTGCTGAACTGGGGTGGATGAATATCTACTTTTGGGGGATGACGGTATTTGTGTGGATTGTGGGATGTACAATCTTTAGGAAGTTGAAGGTGCATTTTGCGGATGTGCTTTAAATAAGTGACGCCAGCTATGGGCAGATGTTCCTTCCAGACCCCGCTCGCGCTTAATGAACGCCTGTAGCGGTACTAAACTCGCGACTGCGCGTATCCGCTTGCGCTCGTTAAGTGCCGACGGCGTCCAATGGGTCTTGCAGGAACATCTGCCCATATCCGGCTGAGATTGTGGGGCGGATGTTATAAGAGATTGGTGATGGATGGGAGAATGAAAGGGATATATGGCAATGGGCAGGGATGCGATTCGGTTGGAACATGTGACAAAAATTTATAAATTGTATGGGCGTAATCGGGACAGGTTGAAGGATTCGCTTGGACTTACGAAAAAGAAGTGTTATCAGGAGCATTATGCACTTCGGGATGTGAGTATGACGATTGGGCAGGGGGAGACAGTTGGGATTATTGGGGTAAATGGTTCCGGGAAGTCGACAATTTTAAAGATTATTACAGGGGTTTTAAGTGCGACGAGTGGGGAGATGGAGATTAATGGGCGGATTTCGGCTCTTTTGGAGTTGGGGGCTGGCTTTAATATGGAGTATACGGGGCTTGAGAATGTGTATCTGAATGGGACAATGCTTGGGTTCTCGGAGGAGGAGATTAAGGAGCGACTTTCAGATATTTTGGAGTTTGCAGATATTGGGGAGTTTATTCATCAGCCGGTGAAGACGTATTCGAGCGGAATGTTTGTAAGACTGGCGTTTGCGGTGGCGATTAATATTGACCCGGAGATATTGATTGTGGATGAGGCATTGTCGGTGGGAGATGTCTTTTTTCAGGCGAAATGTTATCATAAGTTTGAGGAGTTTAAGAAGTTAGGGAAGACGATATTGTTTGTCAGTCATGATTTGACAAGTATTGCTAAGTATTGTGACCGGGTGGTTCTTTTGCATAAGGGTGTAAAACTTTCAGAGGGTTCCGCAAAAGATATGGTCAATATGTATAAGAAGCTTTTGGTACATCAGTTAGATGAAGAGACGCTTGAGGATGTTGGCGGAAAGAGTGAGATTGATAAGCATACGGAAGAAGGAAAGGCGTGGAAGGACCATTTTGAGGTGAATCCTTCAATAATAGACTATGGGGAGAAGCAGGCGGAGATTGTGGATTTTGGGATTATTGACCAATACGGGCAATTTTCAAGTATTATTGAGAAGGGTTCCACATGCCAGATTAAGGCGAAGTTATATTTTCACAGCCGGATAAAAAATCCAATATTTACCATTACCATTCGGAATAAGCAGGGAACGGATATTACCGGGACAAACAGTATGTTTGAGCGGGTTGAGACGGGGACTGTAGAGGCAGGGGAGACGCGGATTGTAACGTATACACAGAGGATTGATTTGCAGGGAGGGGATTATCTGCTTTCGCTTGGGTGTACGGGGTATGTAAAGGATGAGTTTAAGGTGTACCACAGACTGTATGATTTGGTGGGGATGACGGTCTTGTCGGATAAAGATACTGTGGGCTTTTATGATATGAACACAGTGATTACGGTGGAGAAAGGATAATGCCAGGCTGTCTTAGATTAAGGAGGTGACGCCTTCTATGGAGAGTGTAATAGAGGAGCGGTATGGAAAGGTAACGGTTCACTATTTTGAAGAAGATGGGGTAGAGCTTCAAAAGGCACGCCCGGAAGATGTGCGAATAGGGGAGCTTTTGGAGGAAGGATATGATTGCAGGAAGGGGACAATAAGCTTTTGGCCAGTGCTTTATCATTTGTCTCACTTAAGAGAAAATCTGACAGAGTGGCTTCCAATTCAAAAAGAGGACACGGTGTTAGAGTTTGGGGCAGACAGCGGACAGCTTACGGGAGGATTTTTAAAGAAGGCAGAACAAATGTTCTGCCTAGAAGAAAGCATTGCCCGTTGCCGGATGCTGGCGAAAAGACATAGAGAAGCAGAAAATCTAACCGTCTATGCAGGCGACCCTTGGAAAAATCTAAGGAGGTTATCAGAAGGGGAGAATAGAGAGCCTGTTAGGCAATATGATTGGATAATAGCACCAAATCTGTTCTATTTGGCTACGCTTTCTTTTTCAGGAGCACATAGGGAGGCAGAAGCTTTAGCGCTTTTAAAATCTTATCTAAGACCAGGTGGACATCTGGTGATTGCAGCGGATAACCGTTTTGGGCTAAAATACTGGGCAGGAGCGATGGAGCCGCATACAGGAAGATATTTTGACAGTCTAGAGGGAGAGAAAGGGACGTATTCTAAGCGAGAATTAGAGAAGATACTGCAAGAGAGTGGCTGTCAGGATGTGGTATTTTATTATCCTTATCCAGAGCGGTGGTTTCCGATGGCGCTTTACTCGGATGAGTGGCTTCCCAAAGCGGGAGAGTTGAATCGCAATCTGCGCAATTTTGAGGGAGAGCGCCTGGTGCTTTTTGAAGAAGAAAAGGTCTATGACAAGTTGATTGCAGATGGGAGATTTTCTGAATTTTCCAATGCATATTTGTGTGTGATTGGGCCAAAGACAAAGGAGCAGACGGTCTTTGTAAAATATTCTAATGACCGGGCAAAAGAGTTTGCACTTCGCACAGATATTGTGAAAAAAATAACAGATTATAAGGTGTGCAAAATCCCAATTGGAGAAGAAGCCAGAGCGCATGTGCAGAGGATGAAGCACTGGGAAGAAGTGCTGACGCCGCTCTATCAGAGACATCAGATAGGCGTAAATCGCTGCGTTTTAGAGGGCGATGGGGCTTGTTTTGAATATTTAAAAGGGAGTACCTTGGAGGAACGGCTAGACACACTTAGACGTCAGAAGGATTATGCAGGACTGACTTCTGAGATATTGAGATTTCAAAGGCTTTTGACAGAGACGTTAGCTTCAGAGGCAATTCCTTTTGTAAAAAGTGAAACATTTGTTCAGATGTTTGGAAATCCAGAATTTACCAAAGCGTACAAGGGAGCGCCTTGTAATAACTTAGACTGGATATTTGGAAATCTGATGGAGACAGAAGATGGGCTCTGGATGATTGACTATGAGTGGACATTTGAGGTACAGGTTCCCATAGAATATCTGCTTTGGCGGGCATTGTCTCTCTATCTTTATGGCCGGGAAGATGTAAGTGGACTGGGAATTATGACACAGGTTGGTATTTCTAAGGAGGAAGAACGTATATTCGAGGAGATGGAGCACCATTTCCAGCTTTGGCTTTTGCAGGGAACGGTTACGATTGGAGCACAATATCTGGCAACTGCGGGGCGTACGATTATGCTTGAAGATATGCTGAAAACTGCGAAGAAGGAACGGGTGCAAGTCTACTTGGACAGAGGAGAGGGATTTTCGGAGGCAGACAGCTTTTGGATGGATGCAGAGCCAGATAAGAAGGGGATTATCCATATGGAGCTGGCTCTTCCAGCAGGCACAAAAGGACTTCGCATCGACCCGGCAGAGACTACTTGTCTGATAAAGATAAAACGATTGTTAGGTGAATTAAATGGAAGTTATCCTCTGGAATATCTTCATAATGGGCGGGAACTAGAAGAAGAAGGAATCCTCTATACAACGTCAGACCCCAATATTACAGTGACAAATCTGGTCTGTGGAACAGCGCGTGTCTATCTGGAGATGACAGTGCAAGAGCTTTATCCTGATACGGCGTATGCATGTATGAATCTTTTAAATCGTGTACGGGCAGCGGAGAGACTGTATCAGACGGGGGCTTTTCGGATGTTGAAGAAGATAAAGAGATTGTTGAAAAAATAATGAGAAAGAGTATGAGGAATATCAGCCCATACCTAGCTGTTTTTAATAGCCTGAATATATGATTGCTCTACGTTGTGAAACAACAATACAACACATATTATTATAGAAGGAACACAACTATGAATAAAACAAACAATACAAATCTCCCACCTCACCGTGATAAACGTTTTGACAACGTGCGCGATACCTGGTACTGGAAAGCTAGTAAGCCTTTACGCGTTATCGTTCATTTTTTCCTCCGTATGAAAAATGCCTATATTCACTACGGCGGTCTAAAAGGGATGTACAAGCGTTGGCGTCAAAAGCGCGGTGAGGCGACAAAGCGAATTGATTTTGGAACGAAAAGCTTTCCTGATGAGGCAAGACGACAAAAGGAAACTTCCACGACATTTGTAAGAAAGATTAAGATTAGTATTTTAGTGCCAC
Source organism: Lachnospiraceae bacterium (assembly GCA_910575445.1). Lineage (GTDB taxonomy): Bacteria > Bacillota > Clostridia > Lachnospirales > Lachnospiraceae > Hominiventricola. The sequence goes on from CAJTFW010000001.1 coordinate 475,873, forward strand.
TATACAATACGCCGGAAAAATTTCTGCGGGAGATGATAGATTCTGTAAGGGCACAGACTTATCAGAACTGGGAACTTTGTCTGGCGGATGGAAGTGATGAAAAACATCCTGAAGTAGGGGAAGTATGCCGTCAGTATCAGAAGGAAGACCGTAGAATTCTATATCAGAAGATAGAGAAAAATCTTGGTATCTCCGGCAATACCAATGTATGCTTTTCCATGGCAAACGGGGATTTTATCGGGCTTTTTGACCATGATGATATAATGCATCCTAGTCTTTTGTATGAGTGTATGAAAGTTATCTGCGAAAAGGGAGCGGATTATGTCTATACAGACGAAGCAACTTTTACCTCTCCTAATCTGGATGATTTAATTGTACTGCATTTTAAGCCGGATTATTCCCCGGATAATCTTAGGGCAAATAATTATATCTGCCATTTTTCGGTGTTTGATGCCAAGCTTTTAGAGAAGACGGGACTTTTCCGGCCGGAATATGATGGCAGTCAGGACCATGATATGATTCTAAGACTGACTGAGGAGGCAAAGAACGTACAGCATATCCCAAAGATACTATACTATTGGCGTTCGCATCCGGCTTCTGTGGCAGCGGATATCAATGCAAAGACTTATGCGATTGATGCGGCGAAGCGGGCGGTACATGACCATATGAGGGATTATTACGGGATTGAAGTGGAAGTGGAAAGTACACGTGCATTTCCTACGATTTTCCAGGTAAAATATCCTATCAACGACCATCCATTCGTCAGTATTGTGATTCCCAATAAAGACCATGTAACGGATTTAAAGAGATGTGTGACATCGGTGCTTACGCGATCTACCTGGCAGAATTTAGAGATAGTAGTGGTGGAAAATAACAGTACAGAACAGAGTATCCTAGACTATTATAAAGAACTGGAGAGAGAGCCACGGGTTCAGGTCGTGACGTATCAGGGAGAATTTAATTATTCTAAGATTAATAATTATGGTGTGGGCTTTACAAAGGGTGACTATCTGTTATTTTTAAATAATGATACCGAAGTGATAACGCCAGATTGGATAGAGCAGATGCTGATGTATGCACAGCGCGAAGATGTGGGTGCGGTGGGTGCAAAGCTTTACTATGCAGATCATACGATTCAACATGCCGGCGTGGTGATTGGGCTTGGAGCACATCGTTCGGCGGGACATACTCATTATAAGATGCCAAAGGAGCATCTAGGCTATATGGGGCGGCTTTGCTATGCGCAGGATATGACAGCAGTGACAGCGGCATGTCTGATGGTAAAGAAAAGCATCTATAACGAAGTCGGCGGATTGGATGAGTCCTTTACGATTTCTCTAAATGATGTGGATTTTTGTCTGAAGATTCGCAAAATGGGATATCTGAATATCTTTACGCCTTTTGCAGAACTTTATCACTATGAATCTAAGACAAGAGGCCTAGAAGAAGGAGAAAAACTGCGTCGCTATGAGAGAGAATGTGCGCATTTTAGGGAAAAATGGAAAGAAGAACTAGAGGCTGGTGACCCTTATTATAATCCGAATTTTTCGCTGGATTATTCTGATTTTACGCTGCGATTTTAAATCGGAGGCGATGGAGTGAAAAAGTCATGAAGAGAATAGAACGTGAAAAAGTCATTAGAAATGCCTATCGAACGACGATTTTGATATTAACTATATGTTGTTTTTTCTTAGGCACAGTATTGGTTATCCATGAGATGGCGCGTGAGTATGAGGTGCATGTGTTAGAGCGCCAGCTAGATGCCAAGGGAGTAGTGGAGAATGAAGAAGGGCTGTACACGGGAATCCAGTTGTTTTTGCCAGAAGAAATCTATGTGGCGTCCGGCGTGACGATTGAGCTGTATGACAGTCAGATTACATCGCTTGGGGAACGTATCTTGCAATATCATGTCAAATGGACCTGTGCGGTGGGAAGAAATATGTCCCGCAAATTTTCCGTCACTGGAAAAGAGGAGTTAGCAGGCACTTACCCTTTGATTTTTACGGTGTTTGATGACAATGGTACACAGGTGGTAAAGGCGACGACAGAGCTTCATATTGTCCATGCATCAACGGAAAGCTTTTCTCTTCTGACCTTGGGAGACAGTCTTTCTTGCGATACAGCGACCTATGAGCGGTTGAATGAGCTGACAGATGGACAGATTGTCTATATGGGGACACGGGGAGTAGGAGGTTCTCTGACAGAGGCAAGAAGGGGCTTTTCGGCAGCGGATTATCTAAAGGCTACGGGATATGATATGGAAGAACCAATAGAAGAAGTACATCCTTTCTATAATGAAGAAACAGGTACTTTTGACTGGGCGTACTATAAAGAGACAACAGGCTTTGACCCGGATGCGGTAGAAATATTTTTGGGAACCAATGGACTTTCCGTAAATCCAAAAGAAAATGGAGATAACATTATACAGATTGTAAAAAATATTCATGAGCATGACCCAAAACTTCCGATTTATCTGGTGCATACACTCTATCCAGCCAGCCAGGATGGAATTGGTTCCTGGAATAATCAGGGCTATGCACTCTATGGCGACCGCTATAAATACGAAGAAGACCAGAAGGTTTTTCATCTGATGACCTATCTAGAGGAAGCCCTAAAAGAGGAAGAAAATCTGTACTGTGTCCCGGCAGGCATCTGTCATGACAGCGCCAACAATTTTGATATGTTAGAAGAACCTGTAAACCCTCACTCTGAGACGATGGTACAAGTGCCGACAGATGCTGTTCATCCGGGACGCGCAGGCTATCGGCAGATTGCAGATTGCCTCTATAGCGTTATCTGCGGAACCAAAGCACAATGGAGAAGATAAACGATGAAAAAATTGATGGAACAGATTGTAAAGTTTGGATTTGTGGGATTTTTATGCTTTTTTATTGACTATGGGCTGATGGTCCTTTTAAAAGAAAGGCTTGGTATTCATTACCTAATCTCAAGCACCATCTCCTTTACCGTCTCTGTGATTGTCAACTATATTTTAAGCATTACATTTGTCTTTGAGACAGACAAAAGTAAGAATAAAGTCGGTGAATTTGTTATCTTTGTATGTTTAAGTGTGATTGGACTTGGCATCAATGCACTCTGCATGTGGGTGGCAGTAGAATTTATCCATATTCATTATATGCTCTCCAAAATCGGCGCAACCGCAGTGGTGATGGTGTATAATTTTGTGACTAGGAAGATATTTATTGAGAAAAAGTCTTAATATATAGAAAAATTGGAGGGGTAGATGGCAGTTATACACATAGAGCTGGAGCTTGATGCATATGGGCAGACGAAGGAACTGGTATTTTTTAAATCAACAAAAAGAGACAATCAATATCAGACAAAGGATGGTAAGATACTCATTGGGATTGAGAGGGATAGAAGTACCAATGGATGGAGGATACATCTGGAAAAATGTCAGAAGTGTTATCAGGTTTTCAAAGAAGAAATCATAGGACAGTTTGAATTACGCTATGCAGAGTTGTTAAAAATCCAACAAGAAAACTATGAGAGTGGTTTTGAAAATATAGAGGAAGAAGAAGAGCCAGTGATTAAAGTACCTTATAATCCGGCTCTGATTACGGTTGCACCAGCCAGATTTTCTCTTAAGGAGATTGTAGGGATGATTGACGGCGAGGAAGATGAAGAACCTGTCTTAGATTTGGCGCCAGATTTTCAAAGGGATTATGTATGGGATAATCTAAGAAAATCGCGCTTGATTGAGTCTATTTTATTAAATATACCACTTCCTGTCTTTTATTTTGCCCGCAATAAAGAGGGGAAGATGCAGGTTGTCGATGGGGTTCAAAGATTAACTACTATTTATAAATTCTTCCATAATGAATTTCGACTGACTAAGTTAGAATATTTAAAAGAAGAATGTGAAGGAAAATATTTTAAAAATAAAGAAGTCTCAGCGGATAAAAATCTGCGTCCTAAGTTGATACGGGCTCTTAGACAATATCAGATTGATTGCAATATCATTGAGCCAAGTACCCCTGAAAATGTAAAATTGGATATTTTTAAGCGCTTAAATACTGGCGGAAAGGAGTTAAATAAACAAGAAATCCGTCATGCTTTTATGAAAAAAGAAATTAGAATATTTGTTCGGAAACTAGCAGAGGATTCGGAATTTTTAAAAGCAACTGATAATAGCATCAATGACAAGCGGATGATGGCACAAGAATTAGTGATGCGCTATATCGGCTTTTATTGCTTGTATATGGACAATTTTCTTCAGTTGGAATATTCTACAAAGATGGATGAATTTATTGATACTCTTGCCGTACAGTTAAATATGTGCAAAAAGATTCCCTATGAAAAAATTGCAGGATGTTTTACCAAAGCGATGAAACATGCTCATCTGATGTTTGGAAATCAAGCATTTCGCAAAATTGATATGGATACCGAAGGATGGGCTTCAGAGCGGAAAAATCCCATTAATAAATCCCTGTTTATTGCGTTTTCAATCTTGCTTTCTTCATATAGTACCATAAAAATCCGTAAAAAAGGAAATATCAGTCAGGAATTTGCAGAATTTCTATATCAGGATAAAGACTTTTATGATTCTATATCCCATAATACGAATTATCAACTAAGAGAGACTGCTATTGGAAAAGTGCAACAGTTTTTAGAGAAAATCTATGGAGAAACGGAGAAGACCATATGATTGATAGATTAAAAATAGAGAATTTTAAATGTTTTTCAGAACTTAGTATGGAATTTCGCCCATTTACACTTTTATGTGGTGTGAATTCCAGCGGAAAATCTTCTGTAATTCAGGCATTACTTTTGGGAATGGAGATAGCAGCTGACAAAAAAGCAGAAGGAAATCTGGATTTGATGGATGCCAAATATAATATTGATTTATACTCGTTTAAAGAGCTTTTGTATGAAGATGCAGAGGAGGAGTATATTCAGATTTCTCTTTATGAAGATAATGTGTGGAATCTCTGGGAATTTACTTCTATAGATGGAGATAATAATCTTCTCTATAAAAGAAAAGAGGGAAAGGAAGAAGCACTACAAAAAAAGGTATGGTATTTAGGGTCTGAAAGAATGATTAGTAAATACCAGAGAAGAGGAAATGCAGAAAATTTAACACTGGGAAAAGAAAATGAGTATATTGCATATATTTTGGAATGTGGACGTTCTCTAAAAATTATGATTGACAAAGAGAGAAGTTATCAGGACCAAGAAAATCTATTGTTTTCTGCACAAGTCAATCAGTGGCTTCAATATATTTTGCCAGGAAGTCAGGTGATGGCGAGTACAACAGGAAATGACAATATGGTGTCTTTATCTTTTGGAAAAGATTTTCGATTTCATCGAACAAATGTAGGATATGGTGTAGGATTTGTACTTCCTATTATCGTGGGTGGTCTTTTGGCAGCCAAAGATGACCTTCTGATTATTGAGAATCCAGAGCTTCATTTACATCCAAGAGCACAATCGGATTTGGCACTTTTTCTGGCTTTTGTAGCCAATGCGGGAGTTCAGGTCTTAGTGGAGACACACAGTGACCATATCATCAATGGTCTTCGAAAAGCAGTGATTGGACAAGAATGTAAGATTCAGGCAAAAGAAGTGGGGATCTATTATTTTGACAAAGAAAATCGGGCAGAATTTTTGGAGCTAGACGCAGATGCACAGTTTCATACATGGCCAGAAGACTTTATGGAACAGGTAGAAAAAGATTTATATTACTTAAGAAAAATGAGGTTGGCAAATGGTCATAGAGATGTTGTTAAATAATGCTACGCTGTATCATGCAATCAAAGAACAGACATTGGATGATGTATTGGATATTTTAGAAGAACTAAAAAATGTCTCTGGAAGATGTGTCCTCTCAGAATCCAATTATGAAAAATTGATTGATTTCATCTATACCAATCACCGAAGAGAAGACTGTATTCAGTTAAGTAGAATGTTAGAAAAAGAGATGGCAAGAAAACATATCATAATGGATGGGCAGCGATATCAGAGTGAGAAAGAAAAATTGGATAAATGTATACAGACAGAAGCAAAATCTCTAAAAGAAATACTTGATGAAGATGGAGCATTTGATTTTTCTTATCCTGTAGTTAGCTGTGAAGAGCATAAAGCTATACGTTATATATCTCATGTCTCTGAATTGCAAAATATTTTGGTTATATTTGGAAATGCTATAGAGTCCATCAAAGAATTTGTTTCATATCTTACATTTATTTATAAAGAACTGGTGTTTGATGATAAAATAGAAGATAGCATAGAACATCTAGAAGCTGGATTTGTATACAGAAGAAAAGAGATTTTATATCATCTATATTGTATTGAGAAAGAAATACCAGCGTTGCTTTTAAAATATGGCCCAATGGATAACCAGACACTAGGAAGTAAGATGTCTATTCCATGTTCTCCTGAGAGAAGCCGAAAGACCGTCAAAATAGAATTAACCAAACAGACAGACCAGGCGGAACTTGTCTGTGAAATGCATACAAAAATGAAAAAAATTGGTACCAGGCCACCAGACCGTATTTATTTTTGTGCCCGTGTACCAAAAGGAATTACTATAGATGGAAAGAATATCGAAGAAAAATCATATATCTATAAAATTACCAAACATGCTGGCTTTTCTAAAAAGAAAAAGTAAATGGGCTTGCCACACTTGTAGCAAGCCCGTTTTTTAATCTTTCTGTATCTCAAAACTATCTGTCAGTTCCCAAGTCTTGGCATTGTAAGTGCTGATTATCAGACTATTGGGACTAATCTGGACGTCGGTGACTTCTGGGGTGTCTCGTTTTTTGGAGACTGCTGCCTCTTCCTGGTCTGTTGGACGTTTGTAGAGACTTCCGCTTGAAGAGCTTAGCGTGACATACATCGTCCCTTCTGGGTTTTGCGCTGGACTTTCATATGCTTGATAGCTGCCGTCTTCCTGAATAAAATGGGTACGTACATAGGCATGGTCATGTCCGCACATCACAAGGTCAATATCATAGGCACTTGTAAACTGCAGAAAATACGGACGAAGATTTTTGGCATTTTCAAGATAACTCTCATAGGCGTTATAAGGAGAAAAATGAGAAAATACAATTCGCCATTTGGTGTCCGGGTTTGCCTCTACAGCAGATGCAATAAAGTCCGCATGTTCTCCCCATTTGGAAGAATCCATCGTATCTAACACCATAAACAGTGCATTTCCTCTTACAAACCAGTAATCTCCATCTTCATCATTGTCGCAAGTTCCAAGCGTAGACTGATTCGGCAACATAAAATGCTCCGAATACTGAGGCCCGCCCATATCGTGATTCCCTTTTACAGGCGCTAAAGAAAGGCTGTAGAGTGCTCCCTGGTTTAAAAATGCACTGTATTGTTCATTGTCGTCAAAATCGTTTACCTGGTCCCCTAGAGACACTAAAAAACTGGAATCTGGAAAATGATATTTTACTTTGTTTAGAAGCTTATGCCAGTTATTCTTCTGCTTATCCACTTCTTCTACCGGCTTTCCAATCTGTGCATCTCCCACAGCCGTAAAACGAAACGTATCTGAAAAAGCTGGCGTTGTATACGTATAGTCAGGAGACATTGCTTCCTCATTTCCCACCCGATACAGATACTCTGTCTCTGGCAAAAGTCCTGTTACTGTAACTCGGTTTACATAATATCCAGAAGTAATATCTGATGGATATGCTTTTGCTTCAACGGTTACCGCTTTTGCAAATTCTGTATCCTCTATGGTTGTCCAGTATACTGCTCCCGCTTCCTCGGATGGAGAATACCAGGTAAAGTTCACATCTTCTTCGGTCTCTCCTACGGTCACTGACAGATATCTTATAGGAGTGGTTGTAATAAGCGACGCCTTAAACTCTGGTGCAGTTCCCCAGGTCTCCTCTCCCGGAGGCGGAGGCGTCGTATCTTCTTCGGCCTCTATTGGTGTCTTTTCGGTCTCTAGAGCAGCGTCTTCTCCTTTACTACAGCCGGTAATCAGTACCAGCGAAAGCAACCATGTAAAATATAAAACTCGTTTCTTCATAAAAAATATACCACCTCATCTAATAGAATCAAAGGCAAGAACCTCTTTCTTCTTTAGCTTATCACGTCCCCTTAAAAAAGTAAAGTTGCGCATTGCTAAGAAAACTGCTATAATGTGCTAATAACTAACAGACAGGAGAAACTGGATGGTTAAAAAATTGGCGTTGTTTTGCAACGTTTTGTTATTTGCAGGCATCTTCTTTTTTTTCGCAGTTTATAGAAAACAGCCAGACACTCCATCTTCTCTAGCGTCAGGTTCTTTAAGTGTGCAAGTACAAGAGGCCAATGCCCTCTATCAAAGTCTGCCAAAGACTCTAGAGACCAAAGAGCTACGCGTGTGCTTTCGAGAAGAAGAATTAGCATGCGACCGTTCCACGAATACCTTTTATTTGCCCGTCAATATGGACGAGCCCACATGGGAAGCAGGTACCTTTACAGAGATAAGCAAAGAATTAGAAGTGCTCCCTCTAGAAGACTACACAACATTTGACAAAAAAAAGACCGTCGCAGAAGGTAGCAGAGTTTTGTTTCTTGTATGGGACAAAAAAGCGGATTCCTGCGCCACCATAGATGTCGTCTTTACAGGGCTTTCGATTACACGAATTGAGACCGATGCCAACTTGGAGATTGATACCGTATTTGCTGGAAGTGTCGTCTTCTATCAGGACTGCGGACAGCGAAACTGGACACTGACCTCTGCTTTTCAGGCCAAAGAAAGAGGACAGACGACCAGAGAATTTCCCAAAAAAGGCTACCGCCTCAATCTGATTTCCATAACGCCAACCGGTGTGGTCAAAGAAAATAAAAAATCAGTGCTTGGTATGCGCAGCTCAGATTCCTGGATTTTCTATGCTATCTACAGCGACGAAAGCAAAGTGCGGGACAAGCTAAACATTGAACTTTGGAACGAATTTGGCGCTTCTCCACAAGAAAACCAGGTACATTTTGGTACGCATATGGAATATACCGAATTATTTGTAAATGGAGAATACCGGGGACTCTATGGTATTTTAGAGCCAATTGACAGCACACAGTTATCTATCTTTGAACATGAATATCTCTACAAACGAACTTATGGAAGAGAGCTGCGCTCTGAGCTGTTTGACGAAGTCCCAACAGAAGAATACCTAGGGGTGTTGGGGATGGAGATAAAAGGCAGAGAAGAATATGGAAGCAAGGCGGATTGGGAGTGTTTTCGTCGTTTTGTGGAGCTTTGTGAAAAAGATGACGAAGATTTTGCAGAAGAAGCCGAGATTCTTCTGGATATAGACAATTTCACAGATATTTGGCTGTATCTTCAGATGATATATGGGGAAGATAATATATATAAAAATATGTTCTTTGCATTTAAAAAAGAGACAAGGGATTATCGTCTCTATCTGATTCCATGGGATGTGGACTTAAGTTGGGGCAATATCTATGTCGATGATGGAGAGAAGCTCTACACCACCTATGCACCGGAGCGTGCCAGTGCATATCTAAAGTGGCCGTTTGCAGACCGCGTACTCTCTCTAGATGTAGGAGGCGTAAAAAGTCTTGTAGCTAAGAAGTGGCAGACCCTTCGGGAAGGAACGTTGTCAGAAGAACATATAGAAGAAGTTCTTTTGGAGTGCACCCATTTGGTACAGGATTCCGGGGCATTTGCAAGAGATGCCACCAGATGGCCTCTTAGCCCTCACAGCAGCGATACGAAGAATATTCGTATGTTTATGGAGGAGCGGATGGTTTTTATGGATGCATATATGGATAAAATAGAAGTAGAATAGGAGTGATAGGATGGAGCCAAAGGTCTTTGACCCTTCTTTGGCAGAAAATCAATACCGGCATGAGTTTAAATATCTGGTCTCTTATGGGCAGCTAAAAATATTAGAGACGCGCCTAAAAGGACTGATACCTTTAGATACACATGTGGCGCAGACCGGAAGCTATAATATCCGCAGTCTGTATTTTGACGATTATTATGACAGCTATCTAAAAGAGAATGAATCCGGGACAGACCCAAGAGAGAAGTTTCGGATTCGGATTTACAATCACGACAGCAGTAGGATTCGGCTAGAACAAAAGAAAAAGGTGCGTGGGAAGACACAGAAGCTCTCTTGTTCACTTTCGCTAGAGCAGTGTCAGCTTTTGATGCAAGGAGAGATACCAGAAATAAAAGCCGACGCGCCAGCAGTGCTTATCAAGCTGGTTCTTTTGATGAAGACAAGGCTTTTGCGTCCCAAGGTGATTATTGAGTACGAAAGGATTCCCTATATCTATCCTTATGGCAATGTAAGAATTACGATGGATGAGCATATCAAAAGCGCTAAAAGGATTGATTTATTTTTAGAGGAGCAGATTCCCCTTCGACCGATTCTGCCAGCGGGACAGCATATTCTGGAAGTAAAATACGACGAATATCTGCCAGATTTTATCTATCGTGCAGTCTCGCTTCCACATCTAAGACCAACCGCGTTTTCCAAGTATTATCTTGGCAGACGTTATCATCTATAAGTAAAGAAAAGGAGAACTACATAAGATGGGATTTCAAGATGTTTTTAAAAAATCATTTTTAGAAGGATTTGGCGGTATGGATATCACAACCGGAAAGATTGCTGCGACTCTGGCAGTCACAATCCTTCTAGCGCTGTATATCTTTTTTATCTACCGGCTTGTGACGCGCAAGGTTTTTTACTCCAAGAGTTTTAATATCTCTTTAGCTGCACTTTCGATGATTACTGCAGCGATTATTCTTGCGATGCAGTCAAATCTGGTTATCTCGCTTGGTATGGTCGGTGCACTGTCGATTGTCCGTTTTCGAACAGCGATTAAAGACCCTATGGATTTAGTGTTTTTATTCTGGTCTATCAGTGTCGGGATTATCTGTGGAGCCGGGCTGTTTGAAGTGGCACTGATTACATCGGTGGCGGTGACTGTCTGTATCTTGGCTTTGGATTTGCTGCCAGTGGCAAAAGCACCGATGATGCTGGTGGTAAACAGCACCAAGATGGATGGAGAAGAAGAGATACTAGGAGTGGTAAAGAAATATGCAAGTTCTTGCAAGGTAAAATCCAGAAATCTGTCTAAGGACCGTTTAGACTTAGTGGTGGAGCTTCGGGTAAAAGAAGAAAGTGAGCTTGTCAAAGAAGTGGCAACTCTTTCAGGAATACTCAGTGCTTCATTGATTGCTCATGATGGAGAGGTAACATTCTAGGACGACTATGAAAGATGTCAGTTACGCAAAACGCGGATATCATTATGTAAAAAATTATGGGATGGCAGGATTGTATCTAAAGGTACAAGAGCGTCTCTACAGGAACAATCTTGAAAAAGACTACCAGGAGTGGATGTATGCTATGCGCCCGGCAGAGAGTGAAAAGGCGCTGCAAAGAGAACATAAGTTTGCATATACTCCTTTGATTAGTGTGGTCGTTCCTCTGTATCAGACACCCGAACTCTATCTAAGAGAGATGATAGAGTCCGTGCTCCATCAGACTTATGCAAATCTAGAACTCTGCCTGGCGGATGGAAGCACAGAAGATGAGACGGTCAGAACCATAGTACAGAGCTATCTGCAGCAGGATAGCAGGATACATTATCAAAAGCTTACAGAGAATCTGGGGATTTCTGAGAATACCAATGCAGCGATTGCAATGGCAAAAGGGGACTATCTGGCACTTTTAGACCATGACGACTTGCTAGAAGAACATGCATTGTTTGAAGTGGTGAAATATCTTCAGGAGTACCCGGATACCGATTTCTTATATACCGATGAAGACAAGGTGACATTTGACTCTGCTCACTACTTTCAGCCTCATTTTAAACCTGATTTTAACAGGGACTTGTTAAGGAGTAACAACTATATCTGTCATCTGTTGGTGGTAAAACGTACATTTTTAGAGACTGTTGGACCTTATCAAAAGGCGTTTGACGGCGCACAGGACTATGATTTTATCTTGCGGTGCAGTGAACAGGCAGCGCAGATTGGGCATATCTCAAAAGTGCTCTATCACTGGAGATGCTATCATCTCTCGACTGCCGGAGACCCGCAGAGCAAGACTTATGCATATGAAGCCGGAAAGCGGGCAGTGGAAGCACATCTAAAACGTATGGGTGTGGAAGCTTCTGTGGAGATGATGACAAATCCCGGCTTTTATCGGGTAAATTATACACTTTTATCGGCTCCTAAAATCTGTATTATACTGTTAGATGTACCGTATTTAAGTGTTTTAAGGCGGTTTTTTAAGGCGATTATACGAAACAGAACCTATGCCAATATTGAGGTGCTATTACTGCTAGATGCGCCCGTAAAAAATAAATTAATTCTGAATTTTGTAAAAGAACATAGACAAATACCAATAAAAGTAGTATATTGTACTAGTGCATGTAATAAATTTGTAACATTTTCCAGGTTAGCAGACAAGCTAGACAGCGAATATCTGGTGTTTTTGGAGAGCCATATTGAGAAATTTTCCAAAGGATGGCTGGAGAGATTTTTGGGAAATGCACAAAGAGAAGATGCAGGAGCAGTCGGAGGACGTATCTACGATTATAGACACAAGCTTCGCTACGGAGCAAAGATACTGGGATTAGACGGACTAGCCGGAGATGCTTTTGCCGGATTAAAGCTTGGCTATACAGGATATTTTCACAAAGTTATCTTGCAGCAGAATTTTCATGCGGTCTCTGCTAAGGCGATGATGATAAAGAGAGAGCGCTTTTTGGAAGCCGGGGGATTCTCGGAGGATGTAGAAGACCGGATGAAGGATGTGGATCTGTGTCTTAAACTGGAAAAGCTTGGTTATTTCAATATCTATGAGCCAGGAGTTGTTCTAATAGAACAGAAATATCAGATGCACAAAAAGAAGGCTATAAGGCCCGCCGCTATTTTTGAGAAAAAATGGAGGGACCTTCTTCAGATACCAGACAGGTACTATAACTCTAATCTTTCTTTGGAAGATACAGCTTGTCGGGTGAAGGACTGTCATTAGAGGGGATAACACATGTCAGACGTAACGATTGTGATTCCCAATTACAATGGGGTCTTATACTTAGAAGCCTGTCTGCGTTCCGTATTCGCGCAGTCAGATGTCTCGATGGAAGTCATTGTAGTGGACAATGGTTCTACAGATGGCAGCCAAACACTGATAAAGGAACAGTTTAAAGATTGTCAGCTGGTCTGTCTTCGGGAAAATTATGGATTTAGCAGAGCGGTCAATGAAGGAATCAAAAGGGCCAAAAGTCCCTATGTGATACTTTTAAATAACGATACGGAAGTAAAGCCGGATTTTGCCAAGGAGCTGCTAGATGCGATTCAAAAAGATGATAGAAGATTTTCCTGTGCCGCTAAGATGCTGCAATATGAGAAGCGGGAGCTTTTAGACAATGCCGGCGATTTTTACTGCGCGCTTGGATGGGGGATTGCAAGAGGCAAAGGAAAGCCATCTAAGGAATATGACAAAGAAGAAGAGATATTCTCCTCCTGTGCCGGAGCAGCCATCTACCAGAAGAAGCTTTTGGAAGAATTAGGCGGATTTGACGAGGCGCATTTTGTCTATCTAGAAGATATCGATGTGTCTTATAGAGCCAAGATTTATGGCTATTCTCATTGGTATGTGCCAAAGGCTGAGGTCTTTCATATAGGGAGTGCTACAAGTGGTTCCCGCTATAATCGCTTTAAAGTGATACATTCTGCGGGGAATAATATTTATGTAATCTATAAAAATATGCCCTTTTTACAGATGATACTGAATCTTCCATTTCTGATACCAGGATTTTTGATAAAATATTTATTTTTTGCAAAAAAAGGATTTGGAAGAGAATATAGGGAAGGTCTGCGAAGAGGATTTTTGCTGTGCAGGGCACATGCAGACCGCAAGGTTCCATTTTGTATGGGACATGTTCGGGCATATCTAAAGATTCAGATAGAGCTTTGGAAAAATATTCTGCTTTTTGCAGGATGATTGCAGCAGCAAAAATAAGACAGGTGAGGGACTTTGATGAAGGATAATCAGCGGTATTATGCCAGGCTTCATGCTGTGGTAGATGCCGTCGTCATTTGTATAGCATATCTGTTGTCATGGGTTTTAAAGTTCCTGATACTCGATGGCCAAAAGGGTCTGACGTTTCCTCAGTACTGTGGAGCACTGATTCCGATAGTGCCATTGTATCTGATATTGTATCTGGCTTTTAACCTGTATACCTCAAAGCGTCTTCAGGGACGCAGGTTAGAGGGCAGCAATATAATCAAAGCGAATACCATAGGCCTTCTACTGGTTATGGGTGTGCTTTTTTTGCTCCGCGGTTACAGTGATTATGCGGAATATTACTCCAAGACGATGCTGTTTTACTTTTATGGCATCAATATTATACTAGAAGCGGGTGTACGCAATCTTATCCGCGCCGGACTTCGCAAGATTCACAAAAGCGGATTTAATCTGCGCCATGTAATCTTTGTAGGGTACAGCAGCGCGACAGAAGCCTTTATCGACCGTATCCGCGCCAATCCTCAGTGGGGTTATAAAATCAGCGGCATTTTAGATGACAACAAAGAGATTGGATATACTTATAAAGATGTCGCCATTCTTGGGACGACAGATGATTTAGAGACCATATTAGAGAATAATCGCTTAGATGAAATCGCACTGACGTTCGGCCTTCAGGAATACTATAAGCTGAAACATGTGGTCGCTATCTGTGAAAAATCTGGTGTGCATACAAAATTCGTACCAGATTATAATGATATTATACCGACGAAGCCATATACCGAAGACCTTTTAGGACTTCCGGTAGTCAATATTCGTCATGTGCCGCTAACCAATACTTTTCATATGATATGCAAGCGGGTGGTGGACATTATTGGTTCTGTTCTTGCAATCATTGTCTTTTCACCAGTGATGCTGGTTACGGCTTTTTTGGTAAAAACTACGTCCAAAGGGCCGTTAATATATAAACAGGAGCGTGTAGGGCTCCATAACCAGATTTTTCAGATGTATAAATTCCGTTCCATGGAAGTGCAGTCTGCACGCAGCGAGAAGAAGGCATGGACCGTCCGTAATGACCCCCGCGTCACCAAGGTGGGGAAGATAATCAGGAGGACCAGCATTGATGAACTGCCGCAGCTTTTTAATATCCTAAAAGGTGATATGAGCCTGGTAGGTCCGCGTCCTGAACGGCCATTTTTTGTGGAGAAGTTTCGGGAAGAGATTCCGCGCTACATGGTAAAACACCAGGTAAGACCAGGACTGACCGGATGGGCACAAGTCAATGGGTATCGGGGGGATACATCAATTAAGAAACGTATCGAATACGACCTGTATTATATTGAAAACTGGACAATGGGGCTGGATATCAAGATTCTGTTCCTGACGTTCTTCAAAGGTTTTGTGAATAAGAATGCTTATTAACAGGCGTAGAAAGGATGAATTATGGCGAAAGAAACAATGAAAAAAACAAGTTCGAAAAAAAGTTCTTCCGGCAAAAGTGCTTCTAAAAAGAGTTCTTCTGGAAAGAGTTCTTCAGGGAGGGCTGCTTCCTCATCATCTGCTAAGAGGAGTTCTTCTGCTAAGAAAGCAGCGAAAAAGAGAAAAAGAATTATTATTTTTGGTGTGGAGATACTGCTGCTTCTTGCCTTAGTGGTTGGTTTTTATGTGATTCGGCAGTTAGACAGGATTCAAAAACCAGAGGTAAAGGCAGAGGAGATTCAAGTTAATCCTGATATCCAGGAGACAACCGTTGAGACGATGTCTGGCTATACAAATGTAGCACTTTTTGGACTGGATACAAGAAAGGCTGGTCAGCTTGGAAAAGGAAACCGAAGTGATACGATTATTATTGCGAGTATCAACAATGATACCAAAGAGGTAAAGCTGGTATCGGTATACCGTGATACGTATCTTGATTTGACCAATGGAAAATACAATAAATGTAACGGCGCCTACTCCGCCGGTGGTCCAAAGCAGGCAATCAATATGCTGAATAAGAACCTGGATTTGGATATTGAATATTATGTGAGCGTGGACTTTGCAGCGCTGACACAGACCGTTGATTTGCTTGGTGGAATTGACATTGATGTAGATGAGACTGAGATTTCGCATCTGAATAACTATACAGAAGAGACATCAAAAGTGACAGGTGTAAAGACGACAAAGCTGACACAGACAGGGCTTCAGACGTTAGATGGTGTACAGGCAACTTCCTATTGTCGTATTCGTTATACGGCAGGAGATGACTTTAAGCGTACAGAGCGCCAGAGAGAAGTTATTATGGAGATTGTCAACAAGGCAAAGAAAGCGGATATTACAGAGATTAATGAGATAATTAATACCGTATTTTCTAAGATTGCAACAAATTATACCAACGATGAACTGCTGTCATTAGCTCCGCAGATGATTGGATATGATATTATTGATACACAGGGATTTCCGTTTGACAAGGCAAATGGAAAGATTAGCGGAAAGGGAGCTGTTGTAATTCCAGTGAATTTAGCGGATAATGTAAGACAGCTACATGAATATTTATTTGGAAATGAAGACTATACACCATCAGAAGAAGTACAGCTGATTTCGGATCAGATTACTTCTGATACGGGGTATTAAGAAGTATGACAGAATCGCCACAAGGTATACCTTGTGGCGATTCCTGAAATTGGGAAAAGAGAGGGTTTAAGCAATGACGGTGGATGTGTTGATTCCTTCGTATCGGCCTGGGAAGCAGTTAGAGCGGTTGATTCGGCGGATTTTAAAGCAAAGTTATCCAGTTGGGAAGATATTGGTGATGAATACGGAGGAGGAATATTTTCCAGAGGAGCTAAAAGGAAAATATAAGAAAGTACTCGTGCATCACCTTAGCAAGAAGGAATTTGACCATGGAGGAACGCGAGACAAAGGAATTGGTATGTCTAAGGCGGATGTGGTAGTCTGTATGACACAGGATGCGCTGCCAGCAGATGACAGGGTGATAGAAGAACTTTTAAAACCCTTTGCGGATGCTAACGTCTGGGCGGCATATGCAAGACAGCTGCCAGCAGAAGGATGCAGTGAGATAGAGAAGTATACCAGAAGTTTTAACTATCCAAAGGAAAGCTGTCTAAAAGGGAAAGAAGACCTTGAAAAACTAGGGGTTAAGACCTATTTTTGCTCGAACGTGTGTGCGGCGTGGAGACGGGATATATATATAAAGCTTGGAGGATTTGCCAAATATACGGTCTTTAATGAGGATATGATTTATGCCGGGAAAGTGGTACAAAATGGGGGACTGATTGCGTATTGTGCCGATGCCAAGGTTATTCATTCGCACAATTACAGTATGATGCAGCAGTTCCACCGGTATTTTGACTTGGCTGTTTCACAGACGATGCACCCGGAGATTTTTGCAGGAGTTCGCTCAGAATCAGAAGGAGCAAAACTTGTAAAAAAGACCATAGGGCATTGTATCCGTATTGGAAAGCCATGGCTGATTATCCAGGTGGTGACACAAAATGCAGGAAAGTTTTTGGGGTATAAAATGGGGCAGAAGTATCAAAGGCTTTCAAAAGATGTGATTCTGTGGTGTACGATGAACCGGTCATATTGGGAGAAACGATATCGAGAATAATACTAAGAGTAAAGGAGTAGAGATGAAAAAACTATGGAAGATATCACTGATTGGACTATGTGTTTTGTGTCTGGGCGGCTGTGGAAAAAGTAAAGAAGTGGAAGAGGAGCAGTTAAAGCTTCGAAATCAGGGAATGGAGCAGGCAAAAGCCGGGGAGTATGAGGAGGCGATTGCTTCTTATGATAAAGCTCTTGCGCTTGCAGATATGCGCGTGGGAGCCTTAGAGCTGGATATTGCAGCTTATAAGGCTTCGGCATTGTATCATGCTGGAGAACTAACGCAGGCAATAGATACTTGCAGCGCAATACTGGATTTAAAGGAGAGCGCAGAACTCTATCTGACACGTGGGCTTTTGTACCAGAAGGCAGAGAATACACAGAAGGCAAATGAGGACTTTAAGCAGGCGATGGCTTTGACTTCGAATAAGGATTATGTGACTCTTGGAAGGCTGTCTTATTATATGGAAGACTATGCAAAGGCAAAAGAGTATTTGGAGAAAGCGCCGGATACAGAGGATAAAGAGGCTACTTACTGGCTGGCAGAGCTATATTGGCAGACGGGGAATCAGGAGTATGCCGTGACGCTTTATCAGAGCTATCTAGAAGGAGATGCAGTCTATATGTCAGCATATTCAAAAGTGGCTGGCTGGCATATGGGGCGTGGAGAGTATGATGAGGCACTGGCAATCGTGGATGCAGGAATTGCCAAAGGAAATGATGGGAATTTGCAAAATCTATTGGGATATGAGATTGCAATATATGAACAGAAAGGGGATTTTGCGACAGCCAAAGTAAAGATGGAGAGTTATATAGAGCAATACCCGGAGGATAAAGAGGCAGCTAGAGAGTACGAATTTTTAAAGACAAGATAGATTCCAAAAAATTTTCAATAAAACTATTGACAAATCATAGATAAGAGTGCTATCTTTATTTCAGAAAATGTTAGCACTCTTAATCGCCGAGTGCTAACAAGCCCGAAAGGAAGTGAGACGATGGACCTGGATGAGAGAAAATTAAAGATTTTGCATGCGATTATCCAGACCTACCTAGAGACCGGCGAACCCGTAGGATCTAGGACAATCTCCAAATACTCGGACCTGAAGCTAAGCTCTGCTACCATCCGCAATGAGATGTCAGACCTAGAGGAGATGGGTTATATTATCCAGCCTCACACTTCAGCCGGGAGGATTCCTTCGGACAAAGGCTATCGCCTGTATGTCGACCATCTGATGGAGGAGAAGGAGAGAGAAGTCACCGAACTCAAAGAGCTGATGATTCGTCGTACCGATAAGCTAGAACAGGTGCTGAAGAATGTGGTAAAGGTACTTGCGAATAATACCAACTACGCAACAATGATTTCTGCACCGCAATATCATCAAAATAAACTGAAGTTTATACAACTGTCCAGAGTGGATGAGCATCAGATTTTGGCAGTTATTGTTGCAGAAGGGAATGTGATTCGCAATAAATTAATTCCCATCTGTGAAGAACTTGATGATGAGACGATTTTAAAACTAAATATTCTTTTGAATACCATGCTCAATGGAAAGACGATTGCGGAGATTAATCTGCAGATGATTTCCAGTATGAAAGAACAAGCTGGCATCCATAGTAATATTATCAGCGATGTCGTGGATGCTGTGGCAGAGGCGATTCATTCAGATGAAGGGATGGAGATTTATACCGGTGGTGCTACCAATATTTTCCGCTATCCCGAATTAAGCGATAATGGAAAAGCAAGCGAGCTGATTCAGACTTTAGAAGAGAAGCAGATGTTAGCCGAGTTAGTGACAGAGACACTGAATAAGGATGACAAAGGGATTCAGGTGTACATCGGAAGCGAATCACCGATTCAAAGTATGAAGGACTGTAGTGTTGTAACAGCTACGTATGAGCTTGGGCAAGGATTACAAGGAACGATTGGCATTATTGGTCCAAAGAGAATGGACTATGAAAATGTGATGAGTACGCTGAAGACGCTGATGGAGCAGCTAGATGACGTTTTCCATAAATAGAAAGGCGGAGAGAGAGTGGAAGAAAAGAAAGAATTTGATAAAGAAGAGATGATGGAAGAGGAACTGACAGAGGAGAGTGCAGAGGCTACTACAGAAGCTTTAGAGGAGGCTGAAGAGGAAAAAGAGCAGACAGAATCCGCTCCTGAGGAGAAGAAGGGATTTTTTAAGAAGAAGGAGAAAAAGGATAAGAAAGATGAGCAGATTGCCGAGTTGACCGACAAGGTAAAGCGTCAGTTAGCAGAATTTGAAAACTTCCGCAACCGGACAGAGAAAGAAAAATCTCAGATGTACATGGTTGGCGCAAAGGATGTGATTGAGAAGCTACTTCCGGTAGTGGACAGCTTTGAGAGAGGCATCAAGAGTATTAAGGAGGAAGAAAAAGACAATCCAGTGGCAAGCGGCATGGAGATGATATACAAACAGCTGATGAGTGCACTGACAGAACTTGGAGTAACACCAATTGAAGCGATAGGAAAAGAGTTCGACCCCAATTTTCACAATGCAGTGATGCATGTGGACGATGAGGAGCTTGGTGAAAACATCATTGTCGAGGAGCTTCAAAAGGGTTATCAATATAAAGATGTTGTACTTCGGTACAGCATGGTAAAAGTAGCTAATTAATAAAAAGTAAACAAAAACAGCATCTGCCCGAACAATGCCCGTAACGATATTTGAACGCCAAGCAGTCAAATATTGTTACCCTTAAAGGGCATTGTGAGTGGCGGATGCGGAACTTAAAACAGCATCTGCCCGAACAATGCCCATAACGATATTTGAACGCCAAGCGGTCAAATGTCGTTACCCTAAAGGGGCATTGTGAGTGGCGGATGCGGAACTTAAATAGGAGGCGTAAGCTATGAGTAAGATTATTGGTATTGATTTAGGAACCACAAACTCTTGTGTATCCGTTATGGAAGGTGGAAAACCTACCGTTATAGCAAATACAGAAGGAGCAAGAACCACACCGTCGATTGTGGCATTTACCAAGACCGGTGAGCGTCTAGTTGGTGAGCCGGCAAAGCGTCAGGCTGTTACAAACTCTGACAAGACCATCTCATCTATTAAGAGAAATATGGGTACGGATTACCGTGTGACGATTGATGACAAAAAGTATTCTCCACAGGAAATCTCTGCAATGATTCTTCAGAAATTAAAAGCAGATGCAGAGAACTACTTAGGTGAAAAGGTAAACGAGGCGGTTATCACCGTTCCTGCATATTTTAATGACGCACAGAGACAGGCAACCAAAGATGCCGGTAAGATTGCAGGTCTTGATGTAAAACGTATTATCAACGAGCCGACTGCAGCAGCACTGGCATATGGCCTGGACAATGAAAAAGAACAGAAGATTATGGTATACGACTTAGGCGGTGGTACCTTTGACGTATCGATTATTGATATCGGTGATGGCGTTATCGAGGTTATGGCGACTGCCGGTGACAACCGTCTAGGTGGCGATGACTTTGACCAGAAAGTTACTGACTGGATGATTTCCGAATTTAAAAATATGAACGGCGTGGACCTCTCCAACGATAAGATGGCGCTTCAGAGATTAAAAGAAGCAGCAGAGAAGGCGAAAAAAGAGCTTTCTTCTGCAACCACCACTAATATCAACTTGCCGTTTATCAGTATGAACAGCGACGGACCACTGCACTTTGATATGAATTTAACAAGAGCAAAATTCGACGAGCTGACACATGACTTAGTAGAGCGTACCGCAGGCCCTGTACAGGCTGCTCTTAGAGATGCTGGCATCAGCCCATCCGAGCTTGGCAAAGTGCTTCTAGTAGGTGGCTCTACTCGTGTACCAGCAGTACAGGATAAAGTAAAACAGCTTACCGGACATGAGCCAAGCAAGACACTGAATCCAGACGAGTGTGTAGCTATCGGTGCTTCGATTCAGGGTGGAAAACTTGCTGGAGATGCTGGTGCAGGTGATATTCTTCTTCTGGATGTTACTCCTTTGTCTCTGTCGATTGAGACTATGGGTGGCATTGCAACCCGTCTGATTGAGAGAAATACAACGATTCCAACGAAGAAGAGCCAGATTTTCTCCACCGCAGCAGACAATCAGACCGCGGTAGATATCAATGTCGTACAGGGTGAGAGACAGTTTGCAAGAGATAATAAATCTCTAGGACAGTTCCGCTTAGATGGAATTCCACCAGCACGCCGTGGTGTACCACAGATTGAAGTGACCTTTGATATTGATGCCAATGGTATCGTCAATGTATCTGCTAAGGATTTAGGCACTGGCAAAGAGCAGCATATCACAATCACTGCCGGCTCTAATATGTCAGATTCCGATATCGAGAAAGCAGTCAAAGAAGCAGCTGAGTTCGAAGCACAGGATAAAAAGAGAAAAGAAGCCATCGATGCAAGAAACGATGCAGATGCGATGGTATTCCAGACCGAGAAGGCATTAGAAGAAGCTGGTGCAAATCTTGACCCATCTGAGAAAGCGGCAGTAGAGGAGAAGATTTCTTCCTTAAAGACTGTGATTGAGCGTACAGCAAATCAGACGGATATTTCCGATGCAGATATCGATGCACTGAAGGCTGGAAGAGAAGACTTGATGAATGCAGCACAGAGCCTGTTCCAGAAGATGTATGAGCAGACCCAGGGAGCTTCTGGAGCACAGGGAGCAGGACCAGATATGGGAGGCGCACAGGCAGGAAGCGCAAGCCAGGCAGACGATGTAGTAGATGGTGATTACAGAGAAGTCTAAGACAAGAATAAAATAAATTGCGGGAAGAGGTAGTCGCGCAGGCGGATGCCCACGGTTGATAGAACTAGATAATAAGGGCTCTGTCGACCGTGGGTGTTCGGCTGTGCGAAGATTGATGTTTGCAGTTTGATTGAGAGGTAGAATAGATTATGGCAGAGACAAAGAGAGACTACTATGAAGTCCTTGGAGTAGAGAAGAATGCAAATGAGTCTGCGATTAAGAGTGCATATCGTAAGCTGGCAAAGAAATACCACCCGGATATGAATCCAGGAGACCAGGAGGCAGAGAAGAAATTCAAAGAGGCTTCCGAGGCGTATGCCGTCTTAAGTGATGCAGATAAGAGGCGCAAATATGACCAGTTCGGCCATGCGGCATTTGAACAAGGCGGTGGAGGCGGAGGCTTTGGCGGTTTTGACTTTGGTGGCGATATGGGGGATATCTTTGGTGATATTTTTGGCGATTTGTTTGGCGGTGGCAGAAGCAGACGAAACAGCAATGGACCAATGCGCGGAGACGATGTGCGTGCAAGTGTGCGGATTACCTTTGAGGAGGCTGTCAAGGGCTGTGAGAAGGAATTGGAGCTGATGCTAAAAGATACCTGTAAGACCTGTAATGGAACCGGAGCAAAGCCAGGTACTTCACCGCAGACCTGTACCAAGTGCGGCGGCAAGGGCCAGGTAGTATTTACACAACAGTCCTTATTTGGCATGGTACAGAACGTACGTTCTTGCCCGGAGTGTAATGGAAAAGGTAAAATTATCAAGGAAAAATGTCCAGATTGTTATGGAACGGGATATATTGCAAATAAGAAAAAGATTTCGGTTACGATTCCAGCCGGCATTGACAATGGACAAAGTATTCGGATTCGGGAAAAGGGAGAGCCTGGTATCAATGGCGGTTCAAGAGGCGACCTTTTAGTGGAAGTGATGGTATCACGCCATGCTTTGTTCCAGAGACAGGATATGGATATCTTTTCCGTGGTTAATATTTCCTTCCCCGTTGCAACACTTGGCGGGACAATTCGCATCAAGACGGTCGATGGAGAAGTGGAATACGATGTGAAAGCCGGAACACAGACCGATACCAGAGTGCGGCTTCGTGGCAAGGGTATGCCGTCGCTTCGCAATAAAAATGTACGCGGTGACCACTATGTTACCCTGGTGGTACAAGTACCGACCAATCTAAGCCATGCAGCAAAAGAAGCTTTAAAAGAATATGATTTGGAAAGCGGCAACACCCTGAACCAGAAAAAGGAAGCTGCCAAGACCAAGAAAAAAGGTTTTATGGAAAAATTAAAAGAATCCCTAGAAGATTGAAATAGACAATCGGGTAGAACTGTGATAAAATAAGTCCGTATGATAAGAACATAACAAAGTCTCTTATTGAAAGAAATGAGGAGGAATGACAAAATGGCCAGAAAAATGAAAACCATGGATGGAAACCATGCAGCAGCTCATGCATCTTATGCATATTCTGATGTCGCTGCAATCTATCCTATCACACCTTCATCTGTTATGGCAGAAGCAACAGATGAATGGGCAACCCAAGGAAGGACAAATATCTTTGGACAGACCGTACAGGTGACAGAGATGCAGTCTGAAGCAGGTGCAGCAGGTGCTGTACATGGCTCTCTGGCAGCAGGTGCTCTTACGACTACCTTTACTGCTTCCCAGGGTCTTTTACTGATGATCCCGAACCTGTATAAAGTAGCAGGTGAGAGACTTCCAGGTGTATTTAATGTATCCGCGCGTGCACTTGCAAGCCATGCACTTTCGATCTTTGGAGACCACTCTGATGTATATGCATGCCGTCAGACCGGTGCAGCAATGCTCTGTGAATCCAGTGTACAGGAGGTTATGGACTTGACTCCGGTTGCTCACTGTGCAGCCATCAAAGGCCGTCTTCCTTTTATTAATTTCTTCGATGGATTCCGTACTTCTCACGAGATTCAGAAGATTGAGCAGTGGGATTATGAAGATTTAAAAGATATGGTGGATATGGATGCTATTGATGCATACAGAAAAGATGCACTCAATCCAAATCATCCATGCCAGAGAGGTTCTGCACAGAACCCGGATATCTTCTTCCAGGCTCGTGAGGCATGCAACCCATATTATGATGCAATGCCGGCAATCGTACAGGAGTACATGGATAAAGTCAATGCCAAGATTGGTACCAATTATAAATTGTTTAACTACTATGGAGCACCAGATGCTGAGAAAGTTATCGTTGCTATGGGTTCCGTATGTGATACCATCGAGGAGACCATCGACTATATGATGGCTGCTGGCGAGAAGGTCGGTGTTGTAAAAGTACGTCTGTACAGACCATTCTCTGCTGAGGCTTTGATTGCTGCAATTCCAGATTCTGCAAAACAGATTACGGTTCTTGACAGAACCAAAGAGCCAGGCGCACAGGGCGAGCCTCTCTACTTAGACGTAGTGGCTGCACTAAAAGGCACCAAATTTAACGATACCCCAATCTTTACCGGACGTTATGGACTTGGTTCCAAAGATACGACTCCGGCTCAGATTGTGGCAGTATTTAACAATACAACCAAACAGAAATTTACGATTGGTATCGTAGACGATGTAACCAATCTGTCTCTTCCGATGGGAGCTCCACTTGTTACTACACCAGAAGGAACCATCAACTGTAAGTTCTGGGGTCTTGGCGCAGACGGTACCGTAGGTGCTAACAAGAACTCTATCAAGATTATTGGTGACAACACGGATATGTATGCACAGGCATACTTTGATTATGACTCTAAGAAGTCCGGCGGTGTGACCATGTCTCATCTTCGCTTTGGTAAGAAGCCAATCAAATCCACGTATCTGATTCACAAAGCGAACTTTGTAGCATGCCATAATCCTTCCTATGTGACCAAATACAATATGGTACAGGAGTTAGTAGACGGAGGAACTTTCCTTCTGAACTGCCCGTGGGATATGGAAGGACTTGAGAAGCATCTTCCAGGCCAGGTAAAAGCATTTATTGCGAACCACAACATCAAATTCTATGTGATTGATGGTGTAAAGATTGGTATTGAGACTGGCATGGGACCAACTCGTATCAATACGATTCTTCAGTCTGCATTCTTTAAACTGGCAGATATTATCCCAGAGACGCAGGCGATTGACCTGATGAAGGCAGCAGCAAAAGCAACGTACGGACGTAAAGGTGACGATGTGGTAGCTAAGAACTGGGCTGCTATCGACGAAGGTGCTAAGCAGGTTGTTGAGATTCAGGTTCCAGACAGCTGGAAGAATGCAGCAGACGAAGGTCTTACCATGACACATGCAACAAACGGCAGAAAAGATGCCGTAGACTTTGTCAACAATATCCAGGCAAAAGTATCCGCTCAGGAAGGCAATACACTGCCAGTATCTGCATTTAACGCATATGTAGATGGTACCACTCCATCTGGTACTTCCGCTTATGAGAAGCGTGGTATCGCAGTGAATATTCCAGTATGGAAGTCAGAGAACTGTATCCAGTGTAACCGCTGTGCATATGTCTGCCCACATGCAGTTATCCGCCCGGTAGCGATGACCGCAGAGGAAGCAGCAAAAGTTCCGGCAGGTATGCAGGTACTTGATATGACTGGTATGCCAGATATGAAATTTGCAATCGTTGTCTCTGCATATGACTGTACCGGATGTGGTTCCTGTGCAAATGTCTGCCCAGGCAAGAAAGGTGCAAAGGCACTTGAGATGGCAAATATGGAAGCCAATGTAGGCTGCCAGACTGGCTTTGACTATGCGGTTACTTTGCCAGAGAAGCCAGAAGTTATCGCTAAATTCAAAGAGGCAACTGTAAAAGGTTCTCAGTTTAAGACTCCTCTTTTAGAGTTCTCAGGCGCATGTGCAGGTTGTGGTGAGACACCATATGCAAAACTGATTACACAGCTCTTTGGCGACAGAATGTATATTGCTAACGCAACCGGATGTTCCTCTATCTGGGGTAACTCCTCACCATCCACACCATATACCGTGAACCAGAAGGGTCAGGGTCCGGCATGGTCCAATTCTCTGTTTGAGGATGCGGCTGAGTTTGGTTATGGTATGCTGCTTGCACAGAATGCAATCCGCGGCGGCTTAAAGACCAAAGTAGAAGACTTAGCTGCGAATGCAGAAAAAGAAGATGTCAAAGCAGCAGCAAAAGAGTGGCTTGACACCTATGGATGCGGCGCAACCAACGGCACAGCAACCGATAAGTTAGTCGCTGCTTTAGAGGCATGTGGATGTGACAAAGCACAGGCAATCCTAAAAGACAAAGAATTCCTCGCTAAGAAATCCCAGTGGATTTTCGGTGGCGACGGATGGGCATATGATATCGGATTTGGCGGCGTAGACCATGTACTTGCTTCCGGCCAGGATATCAACATTATGGTATTTGATACCGAGGTTTACTCCAACACTGGTGGACAGGCTTCCAAAGCAACTCCAACGGGTGCTATCGCACAGTTCGCAGCTGGTGGTAAGGATGTAAAGAAGAAAGACTTAGCTTCCATCGCAATGAGCTATGGTTATGTCTATGTAGCACAGATTTCCATGGGTGCTGACTTTAACCAGTGTGTAAAAGCAATCGCAGAGGCAGAGGCATATCCGGGACCATCCCTGATTATTGCTTATGCTCCATGTATCAACCATGGTATTAAGAAAGGTATGAGCAAAGCTCAGACAGAAGAGCAGTTAGCAGTTGAGGCTGGTTACTGGCATTGCTTCCGCTTCAATCCAGCTCTTGCAGAAGAAGGCAAAGATGCATTTGCTTTAGATTCCAAAGAGCCAAGCGGAGATTATCAGGCATTCCTCGATGGAGAAGTACGTTACAATGCTTTGAAACGTGCGAACCCAGAGAGAGCTTCCAAGCTCTTCGACAAGAACGAGAGCGAAGCAAAGGCAAGATATACCTATCTGAACAAGTTAAAAACGCTCTATGGCGCAGACTAAGTAAAAGCATAAAAATAGCCCGGTATGGAATTGTCCATACCGGGTTGTCTTATTTGGTCAATTCTTGAAATCTTTCTTCTGAGAGAAGTGCTCCATCTGTCTCTACGACCGCAGCACAGATACGATTGGCATCTGCAATCGCCTCTAGGAGCGAAGCCCCTTGTTTTAGACGTGATATAACGGCACCCATATGTGCATCTCCAGCACCAATCGTATCCACTTGTTTGGCTAAAACCCCTGGAACATAAGCCTTCTCGTTTCCGTTATCATAATAAGCGCCGTGTTCTCCAAGCGTTATAATCACGGTATTATGTGTTCTCTTATAAAGCACCTGTGCCGCTTCCTCTATATTTGCTTTACCAGTAAAATCCATCGCTTCCGTCTCATTTAGATGTAACACGGGTGATAAATCGAATATACGTTCTATCAATTCTTTGTCAATAATTCCAATCCGTGGTCCTGGAGCAAAATAAATCTGATAAGAAGGGTGTCCCTCCAAATATTCTACAATATGCTTTCCTGTACGTTCTTCAATCTCCAAGCCACAAATATAGACGCTATCAATCTCATCTGCCTTTAGTAAATCAAACCACTCTGGCCAAAACAGATATTCTGCCCCATGATGACAGATAAAGGTTCGCTCTCCCGAAGCTTCCACAAAACAATAACAACATCCATTCTCCTGCTCAGGTGTTGGAAGTGGTGTCTCTACTCCTTTTTCTTTTAAAGCCTCTCTTACAAAATGTCCATAGGTTCCATGTCCCACCGGTGAAAATAACGTATAAGGTACTCCAAAAAGTCGAATCATATCCGAGACATTATAGGCACATCCTCCAAGCGACATTGTCTGGCGCAGCACATGGACATCCTCACTTGTCTTAGGGAGATGTTCCAGATAAATAATAACATCTACTACTGTAGAACCAATCACCAATACTTTCTTCATAGTTACTTCTCCTTCTCCAAATGTATAAAATTTCTGATTTTTATCAATAAAGAACTTTCTTGCACTATCTCCTATAATATACTATAGTAGTCTTATTACAAGAAAGGAAAAAATACAGATGAAAATCCTAATCTTAAACGGCTGTATTCGCGGGGAAGCTTCCCGCACTTTAAAACTTCTAGAAACTTTCCTGCAAGAGATGAAAAAACATCTCCCAGAAGATTGCACTCTTACACAACTAAATCTCTCTGAGCTTCCTCTTCGTCCTCTCGTTGGCTCTTTTTTTGAAGAACGCGAACAACTGTTAGCTGAAAATAATCGCAATCATCCGCGTTTTGACTACGCACATCAGTTCGCCCAGGCTGACCGTATTATTCTTGCTGCACCTTTTTGGGACCTAAGTATCCCGGCCATCGTTAAAATCTATATTGAAAATATTTCCTTAGATGGTATCACTTTTGGATGCAATGAGACGGGTATGTATGGTCTGTGCAAGGCTAAAGATATGTTATTTTTTACAGCCCGCGGTGGTATCTACCATGATGGTCCTATGGAACAAGGCGCCCGCTATCTAGAAGCCCTGTGCAATATGTTTGGAATTGATAACTTTCGTTGTATCGCAGCCGAAGGTATGGATTTTTTCCCGGAACAAGAACCAACAATTATGGAACGTGCTATAAAAGAAGCCAAAGAAGCTGGTGCTAACTATTTTTACAAGGCATAATTTAAGAAGCAGTTACCTTTTTGTCCCACAGAATTCCAACGCTCACCAATACAATGCCGGCGAGCTTTAGCAGTGTTAGATTTCCAAAAACCAACAAGTCAAATAAAATCCCCGCTAAAAGCTGTCCTGCTAATAGAAAGATGGTAGACTGAAAGACCTTCATCTTGGACAAAGTGACAATCGAAAGTACAAAAGCAATTACGCCAAATGTTCCACCCGCATATAAGTAAAAAGGCGCTTCGATATAAGCGCGTAAATCCACTTGAAAACCAGTTGTTCCCAGTAGCATCACAAGAGCTAAAACACTTGCCACTACATAGTTGACTAGAGAACCATTCCAGGTGCCAAGCTCTTGTGCTGCGCGGTAGTTAATCATTTTTGAGATTACTGTAGCACATCCATATAAAAAAGCAATAAAAACAATCAATATCATATCACAGACCTCCTTGTAGACTTAGGAAAGATTTAATAGAAGAATTCCCACTAAAATCATCAGAAAGCAAGGGATTCTTTTAGGGCTAAAAGGAACCTTTGGCACATGAAACCACCCATAATGGTCAATAACCGCAGAGATAAAAAGCTGCCCG
Source organism: Lachnospiraceae bacterium (assembly GCA_910575445.1). Taxonomy (GTDB): domain Bacteria; phylum Bacillota; class Clostridia; order Lachnospirales; family Lachnospiraceae; genus Hominiventricola. The sequence goes on from CAJTFW010000001.1 coordinate 505,407, forward strand.
GCGACCGCTAGACAAGTGGTAGCAGCTGCCCCTAGAATACCAACACAATAACTGCTGACAGATACTAAAAGCACACCGAAAAAACCCGCCGAGTAAAGATGCCAGGGCATCCCCAGAAGTGTAATTTTTTTACGGACAAATAAAAGAATATACAGCACCAGCAAAAGTCCACCAGAGGCATGTACTACAAGGCTAACGCCAAAAAGACCAATAGAATCTGACAACAGTCCGTTAAAACTCATCATCGCAGACTGCAACATCCCTGCAAACAGAACAAGTAATGCATACATAACAATGCTCTCCTTTATTGATAAACATTTTGGATTTACTTTATCGAAAAATGTAGGATTCGTCAATAGAAAATATGATTTCCATAGACATGATAATAAAGATATGATACAATAAAGAAACAAAACGTTGACAAAAAATGTCACAGAAAGGAGATAAAAGATGACAGATACTCAAAAACTTGATTTGCTACTCGAAAATTCCATATGGTTGAAAGAGAATGTTACTCAACTAAAAGGGGATGTTACTCAACTGAAAGAGGATGTCACTCAGTTAAGAGAAAATGTGACTAGGCTAGAAGAAGAGACTGCACATATGAAAAAAGACATTTCATGCCTTCAAGAAAACGTCGCTAAAATCAATACGCGGATGGAATGTGAAATCAGTCATTATATTCGGATTGTTGCAGAAGGTCATATTGATTTAAACCGAAAGCTTGACCAATGCATTACACTTTCTAGTGAAGTAAAAGCTAAGCAAGAGATGCAAGATATTTTTATTACCAGACATGAGAACAAACTAAAGGCTATGTAATATGTAATTTCCTACATATTTTATACAAAAGATAAGCAACTACCGCTGCCGCGGTGGTTTTTTTTTCAAAATTCTTGGATATTTAGGAATGTTTAGGAATGAAATGAAAAGAGTATGGAAAAACAACAGAAGGTGTGATATACTAACAAAGAATAAAATAAAGTTTTGGTGAATTTGTGTGAAATTGTCGAAGATTGGCAATGCAATACAAAAGTGCCAGCGCTTAAAAGGAGGGTATTATGTCAACACCACATAACGCAGCGAAAAAAGGCGATATTGCTAAGACGATATTGCTTCCAGGCGACCCGCTCAGAGCTAAATTTATCGCAGAGAATTTTCTAGAAGATGCCACACAGTTTAATACTGTGCGGAATATGTTTGGCTTTACAGGAACTTATCAGGGGAAGAAAGTCTCTGTTATGGGAACGGGTATGGGCTGTGCATCCATCGGCATCTATTCCTATGAGCTGATACATATGTACGGCGTGGAGAATCTGATTCGTATTGGTTCTTGCGGCGCTATGCAGGATTTTGTAAAGCTTGGAGATATTGTAATGGCCGCTGGTGCCAGCACAGATACCAACTATGCACACCAATATCATCTACCAGGTAGTTTTTCTGCTGTGGCAACTTTTGATTTGCTAAGTAAAGCAGTTGAGCAGGCAAAAGAACATCAGTTCCCTTATGTTGTGGGGAATGTTCTCTCTTCTGATATCTTCTACAATGAATTTGAAGAGTGGAAAGATTGGGCAAAGATGGGTGTTTTGGCAGCGGAGATGGAGAGCTATGCGCTCTACTGTAACGCAGCCAGAGCAGGTGTCAATGCACTTGGTATCTTTACAGTCTCGGATTCGATGCTTTCTAAAGAAGAGATGTCCGCAGAAGAGCGGCAGAATGGATTTACAAATATGATGAAAGTAGCACTTGGCGTCGCGGTGCAACTATGAAAAAAGCATGGGAAAGAGCAGGAGAGCTATACCAGAATGCAATACCTGTGATTCTCTCCGAAGAAGACCAGACCTGGACCGCCAATCTTGAGACGCAGCGCTTTTATGACCAGATTTTAAGCTTAGATTGGTCAAGCAGGGTACCAGGTTCCGGCGCACCAGAGCGGATTATGGTGGCAGCAGTGCAGGCGCTAGAGAACCGAGGGTATCAGGCCAGTGAGCGTGCTTATGAACTGCTAGAAGAAGGCATCTGTGCACACGAAGAAGAAGATTATGTGCGGCTTCATAAGATATCTGCAGAGCTTCGCTATGAATTGGCACATGCCAAAAAAGATGAATCTTCTCCATATTGGGATTATCAGAGCTATTCCTCTTTTGCACAGTATGAAAAAAGCGTACAGTTTTCTGATAAGATATTAATAGATATTACAAAGCCAGAGTTTCGGGACAAGCTAAAAGCTGCCTGGTTGTCGCAGATGATTGGAGCAGCAATGGGGACGATGGTCGAAGGCTATACTTCACAAAATCTCTATGAGTCTTTTGGAGAAGTCTATGATTATCTAAGAGAGCCCAATACATACAATGACGATATTACCTATGAATTGGCATTTTTGGATGCTTTTCGAAGCTGTGGCTATCAGGTGACTTCAAAGGATATTGCTCTTTCCTGGGCTGGTCTTGTACCATGTGGCTGGTCAGCAGAGGAGATTGCACTTCGCAATATCAAAAGTGGCATCTTGCCACCAGAGAGTGGAACTTTTCATAATCCATTCTGTGAGTGGATTGGCGCGCAGATGAAGGGCGGTATCTGTGGAATGGTAGCACCAGGAGACGCCTACCTAGCAGCAAAGCTTGCCTGGGCAGACGCAGAAGTGGCACATGCGAATAATGGCATCTTAGGGGAAGTCTTTAATGCTGTACTGATTGCACTTGCATTTACCGAGTCTGACATCCATAAGCTTCTCTTAGATGCAATACAGCTGATTCCAGCGGACAGTGAGTATTTTTCTGTCATTTCCTTTGCATGGAATTGTTGTAAGGAGTGTACGGACTGGCACGAAGCTTTGTATCGCTGCCAGAAAAGATATAAAAAATATAACTGGATTCACGCCTATCCCAATGCTTGTTGTGAAGTGATTGCGCTTTACTACGGGGAAGGTGACTATGCAAAGACGCTTCATATCGTGACCATGTGCGGGATTGATGCGGATTGCAATGCCGGTATGATTATGCCCATACTGGCTATTCAAAAGGGAATGGGTATCATTCCAAAGAAACTGATTCATCCAGCTTTTGAAGAACTTATCACCTATATGAGAGGGACTGAGAAGCTGTCGCTGGAAGAATTGGTGGACGATACTTTAAATAGCATAATACATGCAAAAAACAAGGAGGAAGTCTAATATGAATATGAAAAAAGTATTAGCAATGCTGCTGACAGCTTCTATGGCATTTTCCATGGTAGCTTGTGGCGGAAATGAAACAACACCATCAGAAGAAGGTAACGCAGATGCCAGCGAGCCAGCAACTGAGGAGAGCACCGAAGGCAATAGCGAAGAAGGGGAAGCACCAGCAGCGTCTGGTGAAGGCTACAAAGCAGCTCTTCTGTTAAACGGAACTTTGGGAGACAAGTCTTTCTATGATTCTGCAAACGAAGGTCTGACCAGACTGCGTGATGAATTAGGCGCAGATACGTTTGACTTTAAAGTAGAGCAGATGGGTGGAACCACTGCAGATGAGGCAAAATGGGAGCCAACCCTTCTAGATTACTGTGATTCTGGCGAGTATGATGTTATCATTATGGGAACCTGGCAGATGGCAGAGCCTTTAGCACATGCGGCAGAAGAGTATCCAGACCAGAAGTTTATCTTCTTTGACGAGCAGTTTGACTTTGAAGGCAATGGCAATCCACAGAATATCTACAATATTCTGTATAAGCAGAATGAGGTATCCTACTTAATCGGTGCTGCAGCAGCAATGATGACTACAGACGAGACTATCGAAGGCATCGACCCGGCAACTAAGAAGATTGGTTTCTTAGGTGGTATGGACAATGCAGTTATCAACGATTTCCTAAAAGGATATGAGCAGGGTGCACATGATGTAGACCCAGAGATTGAAGTAGTTATCGGTTGGGTAGGCGATTTTGTAGACTCCACCAAAGGAAAAGATATTGCACTTGGACAGTATCAAAGTGGTGTGGATGTAGGTTATAACGTAGCTGGTAATGCAGGTCTTGGACAGATTGAGGCAGCTGGAGACAGCGGGTTGTATGCATTTGGTGTAGACTCTGACCAGGCAGCACTGCTTCCAGACTATGCAGACCGTATTCCAACTTCTGCACTGAAGAATGTAGGCAATTCTCTGTATCGTGCAATTAACCTTGATTTAGAAGGGAATCTTGGCTATGGTACTGTAGAGACGCTTGGATTTGCAGAGGGTGGCGTAGAGATTGTGAAGGATGCTCATTATGAAGAGATGCTTCCAGAGAACATTCGTACTGCTCTTGATGAGATGGAGCAGAAGATTATCAGCGGAGAGATTGTAGTAGAGACTGCGATTGAACGATAGATATTTAGACAGACAGGGCTGCTGCAAGGGTGCCTTTTAAAAGGCTGCTTTGCAACAGCCTTATTTGGTCAGGGAGAAAAGAGGTGGCTTGTTTTTGGAGAACAACGTGGTATTGCAGATGAACCACATTATGAAGATTTACTCAAATGGTGTGGTAGCCAATGAAGATGTAAGCATTGAATTGAAAAAAGGGGAGATTCATGCACTTCTAGGGGAGAACGGTGCCGGTAAAAGTACACTGATGAAGGTGCTGTTTGGAATTGAAAGTCCAGATGAAGGACAGATTGTGCTAAATGGACAGGAGACGGCGATTAAATCGCCACAGGATGCGATTAACAAGGGAATTGGTATGGTACATCAGCATTTTATGCTAGTGCCATCTTTAACTGTGGCAGAGAATATTATCTTAGGTGTAGAACCGAAAAAATATGGGTTCTTTATCCATATGGAAAAAGCCATCTCGGAGGCAGAAGAGATTGCTAAAAAATATAATTTTGATATTGATGTAAGAGCAAAAGTAGAAGAAATTCCGGTCGGCATCAAACAGAAAGTAGAGATTTTAAAGGCTCTGTACCGTGGAGCAGATATCCTGATTCTAGATGAGCCTACGGCAGTACTGACACCCCAGGAGACTGATGAATTATTTGTGCAGTTAGAGAAACTTCGGGACAGCGGGCATACGATTATCTTTATCTCTCATAAGCTCGATGAGATTAAGAAAATCTGTAACCGTGCGACGATTATGAGAAGCGGTAAAAGCATGGGTACTTATGAAGTCAAGGATATCTCAACAGAAGAGATGTCGCGGCTTATGGTGGGAAGGGACGTGATTCTGACCTTTGATAAGAAGCCATCAAATCCCAAAGAGGTGCTGATGCGTGTACGGAATCTGTCTGTGCGTAATAATCAGGGCGTACAGAAGATAGAAGACCTCTCCTTTGACCTAAGAGGAGGAGAGATTCTTGGCATTGCCGGTGTGGAAGGCAACGGACAGTCAGAGCTTATTGATTCCATTACCGGGCTAAATAAAAGCTATAAAGGCTCTATTTATATAAAAGATACAGATATTGAAAAAAGCAGCATCAAAGAGATTCGAGACTTAAAGCTTGGACATATTCCAGAAGACCGTATGACAAGCGGTTGTGCCGGCAATCTAAATATTTTAGAGAATCTCTTTTCCAACCAGTATACCAACCAGGAATATTCTGGTAAGATGCTTCTAAAGACCAAACGAATCCAGGAGCGCTCTGAAGAACTGATTGTGGAATATCTAGTCAAATGCAAATCCTTCCGTCAGAATGTGGGGATGCTCTCTGGTGGAAATATTCAGAAAGTGATTGTAGCAAGAGAATTTTCCACAGAACCAGATATTATCATTGCCAATCAGCCAACCCGTGGTGTGGATGTGGGCGCAGCAGAGTTTATCCGTCGGCGTCTCTTGGAATTTCGGGATAAAGGCTGTGCAATTATCCTGGTCTCTGCGGACTTAAATGAAGTATTTTCCCTAAGTGACCGCTTAGCCGTGATGTATAAGGGCAAATTCTCAGGAATGTTTACAGATGTATCGGCAGTGACAGAGGAAGAATTAGGTCAATATATGCTTGGTCTAAAACATCAGGAAGTACAGGAGGGCGTGATTTATGAATAGTGCAAAACGTTTTGATATGTTCCGTATGGTGTTCTCGGTGCTTATCGCGCTTCTGATTTCTTTTGTAATTATCTTCTTTGTCAGTGATGAGCCAGTGACAGCGATTGTCACACTGATTACAGGACCTTTTAAGAGCAAGCGCAGTATGGGAAATGTGATTGAATCTATGGTGCCTTTAATCTTTACCGGAACTGGTGTTTGTATTATGTTCTCCGCGAATCAGATTAATCTGGCGACGGAAGGTGGATTTCATCTGGGCGGACTGGTAGCTGCAGCAGTGGCACTAAAGCTTGGCCTCCCTGCCGGATTAAGCCCGATAGTGGCGATTAGTCTGGCAGCAGTTGCTGGCGCTGTCTTCTGTGCGATTCCAGCGCTGATGAAGATTAAGACCAACTCACCAGAACTTGTATCTTCTCTGATGATTAACTATATCTCGTTATGGCTCTGTACGTTTTTACTGATGCATTTTCTACAGGACCCAAGTGTAGGCTCAGCTTCCTATAAGCTTCCGCCAGAATCGGAGCTTCCAACGCTTATCAAAGGAACCAATATTCATCTAGGACTTTTGATTGCGCTTGTTGTGGCAGTTTTTGGATATGTCTTTCTCTATAAGACCAGGACAGGTTATGAACTTCGTCTAACGGGTGAAAATGAGAACTTTGCCCGCTATTCAGGAATCAATATTGTCAAAGTGATTCTAATCTCTCAGATGGTGGGAGGCGTTATCGCTGGTATCGGCGGCAGCGTAGAGCTTTTAAGCCCGATTTATTCAAGGTTTTCGTGGGTATCACTGCTTGGATATGGATGGGATGCAATTATTATCTGTACACTGGCGAAGAAAAACCCACTCTATACACCACTTGCCGCGCTTTTTTTGGCTTATCTAAGAACCGGGGCTTCGATTATGGCCCGCTATACAGATGTCACACTGGAGATTGTGCAGATTACGCAGGGCATTATTATTCTTTTAGTAGTGGCAGAGCAGTTCTTAAGCGGTATGAAGCACCGCATGATAGCAAGAGAGGCAAGAGCATCTCTTAAAGACGAGGGGGTGGCGTAAATGTTGCAGAATTTATTAAGTCCTGAATTTTTCAATGCGATTCTGCGTGCGACAACGCCGATTCTGTTTGCAGCACTGGCGTCGTCTGTGGCGTCAAAATCCGGGATTACCAATATGGCACTTGAAGGAATTATGCTTTTTTCGGCATTGTTTGGCGTGATTTTCTCTGCTATGACAGGGAGTTTTCCTCTAGGGCTTTTATTAACGATGGTAGCTGGTGGTGTGATTGGACTGATGTTGGCATTCTTTGTCTTGAATCTAAAGACAGATGAGATTCTGGCTGCGATTGCGATTAATCTGATGGCAACAGGCGGAACGGTACTTCTGATGCTTGCAGTCTCTGGAGACCGTGGTTCTTCCACTTCGATTTCCAATGTATCGGCACCTAAGATTGTGATTCCACTGATAGACCAGATTCCATTTTTGGGAAAGATTTTATCAGGACAAAACTTGATGACGTATTTATCCATACTGGCAGTTGTAGTGATGCATCTGTTCCTCTATAAGACACCGTTGGGTCTTAAGATTCGGGCTGTCGGGGAAAATAAAAATGCAGCAGAATCTGTTGGTATCAGTGCACGTAAGATTCAATATATTGCATTGATTCTAAGCGGTGTTCTAGCCAGCATGGGCGGATTTTTCCTCTCCGGCGGATATATGAATATGTTTACAAAGGATATGTCAGCTGGAAAAGGATATATTGCACTGGCAGCAAGCGCGATGGGTGGAGATACACCGGTGGGTGGATTTCTTGTCTCCCTGCTCTTTGGCGCCGCGCAGGCACTGGCCAATATGATGCAGCTTACGGATATTCCACATGAGCTGATTCAGATGGTGCCATATCTGACAACACTTGTTGGACTTGGTATCTATAGCTATATGGGAGTGCGTAAAAGGCAAAAGCTTGCTGGAAAATAAAATAAGTGACGCTAGGACGAAAGGGCCATAGGTTCCTTCCAGACCCCGGCGAGCGTCCCTTGCATCAAAAACATTTCACTCAGTCAAACCCAAAAGTAAAGTTACACTACCAAAGAAAAAAAGGCGTCTTGACACATATTTCAGAACGGAGTATGATGAGAAAAGCAGGTTGCAGTGGCGGCTTGGGATACATAGGAAAGGATGTGGGTGCGATGGTGAAAAAGGATATTGACTGGGGCAATCTTGGATTTGCCTATATGCCAACGGACAAGAGATTTGTGGCGAATTATAAAGATGGAGCATGGGATGAAGGGATGTTAAGTGATGACCCGATGATTTCCATGAGTGAGTGTGCCTGTGTACTTCAGTATGCACAGACTTGTTTTGAAGGAATCAAGGCTTATACAACAGAGGATGGCAGGATTGTGACCTTTCGCCCAGACCTGAATGCAAAGCGTATGGCAGATTCTGCGAGAAGATTGCAGATGCCGGTATTTCCAGAGGAGCGTTTTGTGGAAGCTGTGGTGGAGACTGTAAAGGCCAATGCGGCTTATGTTCCACCTTATGGAAGCGGAGCAACACTGTATATTCGGCCTTTCATGTTTGGAATTGATGCGATTATCGGTGTAAAGCCGGCGACGGAGTATCAGTTCCGTATTTTTACAACACCAGTAGGACCATATTTTAAAGGCGGGGCAAAGCCGATTACGATTCGGGTATCGGATGTGGACCGGGCAGCACCTCATGGAACAGGTGATATTAAAGCGGGGCTTAACTATGCGATGAGCCTCTATAATATTGTGGATGCACATAAAGCGGGATTTGATGAGAACCTGTATTTAGACCCGGGGACAAGAACCTATGTAGAGGAGACCGGCGGAGCAAACTTTGTCTTTATCACCAAAGACAACAAATTTGTGACCCCCAAATCAGACAGTATTCTCCCATCTGTTACACGTCGCTCGCTGATGGTGGTGGCAAAAGAATATCTTGGTATGGAAGTAGAGGAGCGCCCAGTTGCGCTTTCAGAGCTTTCTGATTTTGCAGAGTGTGGTCTGTGTGGAACAGCAGCAGTTATCTCTCCTGTTGGCAAGATTGTAGACCATGGAAAAGAAATCTGTCTGCCAAGTGGTATGGACGATATGGGACCAGTGACAAAGAAGCTGTATGATACATTGACTGGTATCCAGATGGGAAGAATCGAAGCACCAAAAGGATGGATTAAAGAGATTCTATAAGAGAAAGGGGCTGTCGCAGACACCTGATGCGACGGTCCTTTTATGTTAAAAAAAGGAAACTGATAATCAGCGACACTTACTACAGGAGTAATCAATATGAATGAAAATTATAGCGAGTATTCGGTTAGCGTACAGCCAACAAGAGAGAGCAGAGCCAAACATCTGGCAATTCTGGCAGTGACAGCGGCCGCTATTGTGCTGGCTTTTCAGGTACACTGGGGATTTTTGGCCTTGGTGATTGCCGGGGGCATTGGGTGTTATCTGGTCTATTTAGAGAGTGATATGGAATATGAGACGATATTCTTAGACGGGACACTTGAGATTGCCGCTATCTATCGGAAGATGCGCCGCAAAGTAAAATTTAAGTGTGATATGAAAAATGCATCCGGCTTTCATCTAGGAAACAGGGAGGATGCCATTCGGCTAGGGAAGATTACAAGGGATTTTTCCTCCCACCAGAAGGATTCCCTCTGCTGCGTATTAAAGATTGGGACAGAAAAAGGTGTGCATGTGATTTGCTTTGACCCAGGGGAAGAACTCTCGCAGATTTTAAAGCTTCGCTATCGCACAATGCAGGTATAGGATGGTGAGTAATATATGAAGACAGGACTTGTGTTAGAAGGCGGTGCGATGCGGGGCATCTATACGGCAGGGGTATTAGATGCTTTTATGGATCATCAGGTGACTTTTGACGGTGTGATGGGAGTCTCTGCCGGAGCGATACATGGCGCTTCTTATGTGTCTATGCAGCGCGGGAGAAGCATCCGTTATTATCTAAAATATATGAAAGACCCAAGGTTTATGAGCTTTCGGTCTTTACTAAAGACCGGAGACCTTGTAGGAGCACAGTTTTGTTATCATGATTTACCAGAGAAGTTGGATATTTATGACTATCAGGCGTTTGAACAGTCACCAATGCGGTTTTATGTGGTCTGCACAAATGTAAAGACCGGAAAAGCAGAATATATTTTTATGGAAAATATGCGCAATATTGGGTACTTACAGGCTTCTGCATCGATGCCTTTGGTGTCTCGCATCGTGGAAATTGGTGGTAAAAAGCTCTTAGATGGAGGTGTTGCGGACAGTATTCCCTATCGAAGATTTTATAAGATGGGCTATCAAAAACAGGTGGTTGTGCTGACAAGGCCCAAAGGCTATCGAAAAAAACCTTCCTCGATGAAACTTGCAAAGCGGCTGTATCGGAAGTATCCTAAGTTTTTGGAGGCGATGGCATATCGCTATATCCAGTACAATCGTACGGTGAAGGAACTAGAATATTTAGAAAAAACAGGAAAAATCCTCTTAATTCGTCCAAGCAAAGACCCCAGACTTGGACGGATGGAAAAAAGCAAAAGAAAAGTAAAGGCAGTCTACCATCTAGGTTACCAAGATGCTATGGCAAAGATGGAACAGATAAAAGCATATCTATAGAGATTTTTTATAAAATTTTCATGATATTTTCATATTTATCGTTTATAATGGGTTCATATGTCGGCGAGAAAATAAAAGATAAGAAAATGTTTAAAGGAGTCTATAAAAGATGAGAGAAAAGATGATTCGTTTTATGCAGGGAAGACATGGACAGGATGAGTTCTCAAGATTTTTACTTGGAACAGCAGTGGTCTGTGTTTTGATAAATCTTTTGTTTCACAGCCAACTTTTGTATGCGGTTGCCTGGCTTTTGCTGATTTATACGTATTTTCGGGTGTTTTCTAAAAATCATACTGCCCGGTATACAGAGAATCAGAAGTATCTGCGCACAAAAGCCAAATACCTCTACTGGTTTGACCAGCAGAAAAAGTTATTAGAAGAACGAAAGGTGCATCATATCTATGTCTGTCCAAAGTGCAGGCAGAAGATACGGATTCCGAAAGGAAAAGGAAAGATTATGGTGCGCTGTCCCAAATGTCACTATGAATTCCAAAAGAGGAGTTAAGAGATGTTCGGATATATTCATGTCTATCAGCCAGAGTTAAAGGTAAAGGAGTATGAGGTGTATCAGGCCAGTTATTGCGGACTTTGCAGAAGCCTGAAAAAGCGCCATAGCAGAGTAGGGCAGCTGACACTAAGCTATGATATGACCTTTTTGGCGCTTTTACTTACTGGGCTGTATGAGCCAAAGACGATGACTGGGCGTTCTCGATGTCTGGCACATCCAACCAGAAGACATCGCTATCGGAATAATCCTTACTTTGACTATGCGGCAGATATGAATGTGGTACTGACCTATTATAAATGCCTTGATGACTGGCAGGATGAGCATAGCATAACAAAGCTTCTCTTTGCCGGACTTTTAAAGGGAAGAGTCAAAAAACTAAAAAGGCTGTATGGAAAGAAGATACAGAAGATAGAGAGATTTTTAAAACAACTTTCAAGGCTTGAGAAAAAGGGTATCTGTGATTTAGATAGAACTGCCGGATATATGGGGAAGATTATGGGGGAGCTTTTTGTCTACCGGGAGGATATATGGGAGGAGAAGCTTCGTCGCATGGGATTTTTCTTTGGAAAATTTATCTATCTGATGGATGCCTATGAGGATATCGAGGAGGATTTAAAGAAAGGACGCTATAATCCTCTGGTTAAGCGTTATCAAAGAAAGGATTTTGAACAGGAATGTGGGCAGATTTTAAAGATGATGATGGCGGAGACTTCTCGTACCTTTGAGATGCTGCCAATTATAAAGGATGCACCAATTCTTAGAAATATTTTGTATGCTGGCGTATGGATGCGCTATGGACAGGTACAAAGCAGCAGAAAGGAAAACAAAAAGAGTCATGATAATAGACCCGTATCAGGTTCTGGGTGTTCCAAGAGGGGCCTCAGACGAGGAAATTAAGAAAGCATACCGAAGGCTGAGCCGAAGATACCATCCAGATGCCAATGTCAACAATCCAAACGCTGCGCAAGCAGAAGAGAAATTTAAGCAGGTGCAGGCTGCCTATGACCAGATTATGAAGGAGAAAGAGCAGGGATATTTTGGCGGATATGGAGGATTTGGCGGTTACCAACAGGAGAGCACTAGTGGGCCAAACGATGCGTACAGCAATTATCTCAATGCAGCGATGAACTATGTTCGCGCTGGAAAATACCACGAAGCTTTGCATGTATTGCAAAATATGGAGGCAAAAGGGGCCAGATGGTATTATCTAAGCGCAATCTCCAACAACGGAGTGGGAAATAACGTTGTGGCTTTGGAACATGCAAGGCGCGCAGTAGAGTTAGAGCCCAACCGAAGAGAATATCAGATTCTGTTACAGCAGCTAGAGATTGGAGGAAACTGGTATGACCAGATGAGCTCGCCCTATGGCGGTATGACAATAATGGGAAATGATATGTGTTGTAAACTCTGTATTGCCAATATGGTGTGCAATATGTGTTGTTTTGGCAGAGGTGGTATTTACTTTTGCTGAAAGTTGTAATAGGAGTGAGGATGAAAAAATTTATGAAAAAATACATGGGAATAAAAAAAGTGGCGTTGCTTTTTAGCGTAGTGTTAGCGATGGGAAATCCAGCTGTAATCGTACAGGCAGCAGACCAGGCAGCTATTGATGCTCAGGCAGCCGCAGAGGCAGCGGCACAGGCACAGGCGGCCGCAGAAGCACAAGCAGCCGCAGAGGCAGCGGCACAGGCACAGGCGGCCGCAGAAGCACAAGCAGCGGCAGAGGCAGCAGCACAGGCGCAGGCAGCTGCAGAAGCGCAAGCAGCGGCAGAGGCAGCAGCACAGGCGCAGGCAGCCGCAGAAGCGCAAGCAGCGGCAGAGGCAGCAGCACAGGCGCAGGCAGCCGCAGAAGCGCAAGCAGCGGCAGAGGCAGCAGCACAGGCGCAGGCGGCCGCAGAAGCACAAGCAGCGGCAGAGGCAGCAGCACAGGCGCAGGCAGCCGCAGAAGCACAAGCAGCGGCAGAAGCAGCAGCACAGGCGCAGGCAGCCGCAGAAGCACAAGCGGCAGGAACAGACCCTAATGCGGCGCAACCAGAGGCACAACAGACCCCAAAAGTTACACCAAAGAGAAGTATTGTACAGCGTGAGGAAGCTGTTTTAACAGCCCAAGTGAAAAAGGACATAGAGGACTCTCTGGATGCAGATACACAGAATGCGATTATCAATGGCTATTTAAGCCTTTTAAATAAAGAATACATATTAAAGGGAGAGCTGGATTTGAATCTGGTCAGCATTGGCAATGGACACCAGCTGGAAGAACGCTCCGCAGAGGCGATTACCAGAATGGTAAAGGATGCCAAAAAGCAGGGAATGTCGATTAGTATTACTTCCTCGTATCGTACCTATATGAAACAGGTAAGCCTTTTTAAAAATAAGATAGCACGCCTTGAGAAATCAGGGCAGAATCATACCAATGCAGTCAGCGAGGCCGGAAAGGTTGTGGCGGTTCCTGGGACAAGCGAGCACCAGTTAGGGCTTACCGTGGATTTTGTAACAGGAAGTTACAAAAAACTCGATGAAGGAATTAAAAACACCAAAGAATATCAGTGGGTGGAAGAACATGCCTGGGAGTACGGCTATGTGATTCGCTATCCGTCTGGAAAATCAGATATTACTGGGATTATCTCAGAGCCATGGCATCTGCGGTATGTGGGAATCCCGGCAGCAAAATTGATGACAGAACAGGGAATTTGCCTGGAAGAATTTTTAGGAGTGGCATGTGATGAGCAAAAAGATGGAATTTCGCATGGAGCGGGCTGGGTTAATACAGGTCGGTGATAAAGTGGAATTAAAAGAAGATGCAGCCAGTACCATGGCAGGAGTGATGTATTATTATACGATTAAAGATGCAGTCGCGATGTCAAACAATAGAAAGGAGCGGGTGAAGAAGCTAGAAGGTGTAGTGACAAAGATTGAAGATATAAAGAGCTATTGGACAGTGACCGTTGATATAGAAGAATAAAAGTAAAATCCGCCGCATTTTGCGGCGGATTTTTATAGCTTGAGAAGAAGACGTGCATCGCTTAGAAGCCAGTGGTAAGCCATATCCAGACCTTCCTCAGAAAAGGGGAATTCTTTTTTGGTTTTTTTATCATCCTCTGTATGTTCTAGTGCATAGGGCTCTGGCCATATGGTTACTTCCAGCACAGCTTCGGCGCCTTCAGGCGCTTTTTTTATGATAAAAAAGCGCAGACCACGGTCAGAACCAGTAAAAGCTTCTTTTTTGTAGAAAGGAAGGTGAAAGAGGTCTACGCGCTCTATCATATTTGCTCCTTTTATAAAGTATCGGTTTTAAGGGTGACAGTGACCCATCCGCCGTCGTAGTTAAAGCCGATTTCCAAGCCAACAGGGGTGTAGAACATCACACTGTTTTCCTCGTCTTTTAGATATTCGGCAAGTTCTTCGTCGGAGAGGTCATCTACAAATTCCACTGTGCCATTTTGACTGGTATTTCTAGAGCGAAACTGCCAGACCAATTCATCGTCAATCTCAGCCAGGTCTTTGTGGGAGATAACTTCTCCGGTAGAGACGTTGAGCGTGATGGCTTCTACACGGGGAATCGTACTTTTTTTCTCATAGAAACTGTGTTTGACAACAACGCTTATCTTCTCTTCATCCATATAGGTAACATAACCAGAGCTGCTGACACCAGACTCATAGTCTTTATAGGAGTTCTGGTATTTACAGATGAGGTCTTGGATAGTATCACTCATAGCTGCGAATTTTGTTTCATCTTCACCAGTCAGAACAGGATAGACACAGTCATACGTACAAGTGTCATCCGAATCATCTGGACGCATCGAAGTGGATTTCCAGATAACATGATAGTCCAAATCCTGAGAAGTTGCATCTGTAATCTCCTGGTAGTATTCATCATTCTTATCTGGCTCATAGTATCCATAATCGTTACTAGAGCTGTTGTCATCCTCGTAGGGATAACTTTCATAAGGATTTCCATATCCAAAATATCCATTGCCATTGTTCTGGTTGTAATCCGGGGTGTTATTCATCACTTTCTGGAATGCAGCCTGAATGGAAAAATACATAAAGATAATAATTGCAATTATAAATAAAATACCAATGCCAACAAAGATGCCGGTAATTACTTTTCCTTTTGCGGATTTCCCGGATTTTTGAGAAGTAACTACTTCTACGCGGGGTTGCCAAGATTCCATTCTTCGTCCATATCCACAACTTTGGCATACGCCATTTTGCATCACTGCGCCACATTTGGGGCAAAAGCCAAATTCATTTTTCTCGTCCATATCCACCACCATAAATTGAAAATATTTTCATAGGTTACTTATTTGTCATCTTCCCAGATATACGGTGTCATCTGATACACATAGTAGTTCAGCCAATTGGTATATAAAGTGTTGGCATGTGCCCGCCACATCAGAGAGGGGCGCTTGGTATCATCGTCTTCTGGGAAATATTCTTTGGGAACTTGAATCTCTAATCCTTTTCCTTTATCTCTTTGATATTCTTTTGACAATGTCACCCGGTCATATTCAGGATGACCCATCACAAAGATTTTTTTGCCTTCTTCTGCCATACAGAGGAAGACACCAGCTTCTTCAGATTCTGCCATAATCTTAAGGTCTGGACACTCGGCAATCTCCTTATAAGGTATTGTTGTGTGCCGGGAGTGCGGTGCGATAAAATAATCATCAAAGCCACGCACAAGAGGTTCTTTCCTATTTAATACTTTGTGTGTGTAGAGTCCAAAAAGCTTCTCAGGAAGCATCTGCTTATTCAGACCATAGTAATAGTGAAGTGCCGCCTGAGCGCCCCAACAGATATAGAGTGTCGAGGTGACATGGGATTCGCACCATGCAAAGATTTCCCGAAGCTCTGTCCAGTAGTCCACTTCTTCAAATTCCATCTGCTCTACTGGCGCTCCAGTAATAATCACGCCATCAAAGCGTTTTTTGCGAATGGCCTCAAAGGTCTGATAAAATTTGTTCAGATGGCTTTTATCTGTATTCTTGGATTCATGATTGGTCACAGTGATAAAAGTTACATCGACCTGAAGTGGCGT
This sequence comes from Lachnospiraceae bacterium, assembly GCA_910575445.1. GTDB lineage: Bacteria > Bacillota > Clostridia > Lachnospirales > Lachnospiraceae > Hominiventricola. The sequence goes on from CAJTFW010000001.1 coordinate 521,591, forward strand.
ATTGGAGAAACTGCGTAAAAGTTGCAGCTCCGTATCTTCTTTGAGCGGCATTAGATTGAGAATTCCTACTTTTAGTGGACGAATCTCCTGGCTTAGCGCGCGGCTTTCATCCATAACGAAGATATTCTCGCGCTCTAGGATTTCTTTTGCCGGTAAATCATTTTGAATTCTAATTGGCATTGTAATCACCTGTTTCCTTATATATTGTTCTCTAAAAATTACTTGCTTCTATCATACCACAAATTTTACACAAAGAAAGCATAATTTTTGCAAAATGTTTTGGGTTGCAAAATCTGACAGATTCCGTCATACTAGAATCAGTGGAATTGGAATAGGAGGAATGGCATGAAGACAGAAAAAAAGTATTCATATATCTTTTTTGACCTAGATGGGACACTTACAGACCCAAGAGAGGGGATTACAAAAAGCGTGCAATATGCGCTTAAACATATGGGGATTTTAGAGACGGATTTAAAAAAGCTAGAGCCTTTTATTGGGCCACCACTTATGGAATCTTTTGCGGCATATTATGGTTTTGGGGTGGAAGATTGTAGAAAATGTGTGGAATATTACAGGGAGTATTTTAGCGAGAAGGGATGGCGAGAGAATCTGTTGTTCGAAGGGGTGAAGGAGCTTCTTCTTAGGCTTCGAAAACATGGGAAAGTTGTGGCGATAGCTTCTTCCAAACCAGAGTATTTTGTTCGGAAAATACTTCAGCATTTTGAGGTGGATGAGCTGTTCAATGAGATATGCGGGGCGACGATGGGGGAGGAGCGCACAAAGAAAGAAGAAGTGATTGAAGAACTGCTTAAGAGGCTTGGGCTTACTGAGAAAGACAGAGAGAGAATTTTAATGGTGGGAGATAGAAGACATGATGCAGAAGGGGCACGTGTTTTTGGGATTGATTGTCTGGGAGTGGCGATGGGTTTTGCAGAGGAAGGAGAACTTGAAAAAGCAGGTGTGATAGCGACAGCGAAAACGATGGAGGAAGTTGGGGATTTTGTGTTGTTATAAAAAATTTTGGTTCTATATATAAGGACGCTAGGACGGGAGGGAACATTTGCCAGGTCGTGGCGAGCGTCCCTTTCCTCAAAAACCACCGGATTTTTTCACTGTAGTTGAAATTCTACATAATTTGTGATAAGATTAGAAACCGGACTTATATAGGAGGTTACATAAATTTATGAGGTGGAATAAATATACATTAATAACGACCACAGAAGCCGAGGATTTGATTAGTAGTATGATGATGGATGTGGGAATAGAAGGGATTGAGATTGAGGACAAGGTTCCGCTGTCTGAACAGGATAAATCCCAGATGTTTGTGGATATTTTACCGGAAGGGCCAGAGGATGATGGAGTGGCCAGGATTAGTTTTTATCTGGAGCCAGAGACGGATAACGCAGCTGTCTTGGCAGCAGTACAAAAAGGACTTGATGAGATTCGTGGGTGGGGGATTGATGTAGGTGCCGGGACGATTGAGGCGTCGCAGACAGAGGATAAGGACTGGATTAATAATTGGAAAGAGTATTTTCATCAGTTCTATGTGGATGATATTTTGATTAAACCTTCATGGGAAGAAGTGCAGCCCAAAGACCGGGATAAGCTTTTGATTCAGATTGACCCAGGAACGGCATTTGGAACAGGGATGCATGAGACGACACAGCTTTGTATCCGCCAGATTCGAAAATATGTAACCCCAGAGACGCTTTTACTTGATGTAGGGACTGGGAGTGGGATTCTCTCGATTGCAGCACTGAAACTTGGGGCAAGCTATGCGTTTGGGACAGACTTGGACCCTTGTGCAATCAGTGCGGCAGTGGAAAATCGGGAAGTTAATGGGATTGGTGAAGAACAGTTTCAGGTGATGGCTGGTAATATTATGGAAGAAGAAACTGTAAAAGAAACGGCTGGTTATGAAAAATACCATATGGTTGTGGCAAATATCCTGGCAGAGGTGCTGCTGCCTTTGACGCCAGTTGTTGTAAAGCATATGAAAAAAGGTGGCATCTATATCACTTCCGGGATTATTGAGGAAAAAGAAGATGCAGTTGTCAATGCTGTAAAAGAAGCAGGATTAGAACTACTCGAAGTAACCCGCCAAGGTGAGTGGGTATCGGTGACAGCCCGTAAGAACTAGATATAAAAGCTTTGTTTTTAACAGGAGCGTAAAGGATGAATAATTTTTTTGTAGATATATCTCAGATTCATAATGGAGGAAGTGTGGAGATTCTTGGCTCAGATGTCAACCATATCGGACAGGTTCTGCGTATGAAAAGCGGGGAGCAGATAATGGTTCGGGATGGCTATGGGTATGAATATCTGTGTGAGATTACAAAGATTTCTCAGGAACAGGTGTTGGCCAAAATCTTGGAGATGAGAGAGATAGCGGCAGAACTGCCATCTGAGGTCTGGCTGTTTCAGTCCCTTCCCAAAGGGGATAAGATGGAGCTGATTGTCCAAAAGGCGGTGGAGCTTGGCGTATCCAAAATCGTTCCTGTGGCATCACAGCGATGTGTGGTAAAGCTTGATAAAAAGCGGGAGAGCAGCAAAATAAAGCGCTGGAATTTTATTGCAGAGAGCGCAGCAAAGCAGTCAGGACGGGGAGTTATCCCGGAGGTATTGCCTGTTGCGAGATTTTCACAGGCGCTGTCGATAGCAGAGGAGCTTGATATAAAGCTGATGCCCTATGAATGTGCAGACGAGTTGTTAAAAGAACGAAATAAGACGCCAATGCAGCAGACAAAGGAGATATTGTCTTCGATACAGAAAAAAGCGTCGATAGGTGTCTTTATCGGGCCAGAAGGAGGCTTTGAGAAGGCAGAGGTGGACGCTGCAACGGCAATAGGCGTAAAGCCTTTGACACTGGGAAAGAGAATACTAAGAACAGAGACGGCAGGGCTTTGTATCCTGTCTGTACTGATGTTTCATCTGGAGGAATAAGTGTGATGCAGGCATATCTGGATAATGCAGCAACTACGCGTTGTACAACGCGTGTGGCAGAAGCGATGGTGCAGGCGATGTGTGAAAATTTTGGCAATCCTTCTTCTATGCATCTGATGGGAGTGAAGGCGGAGCAGGTACTTCGGGATGCAAAAACCTTTTTTGCAAAGAATCTAAAGGTAAAAGAAAAGGAAATCTATTTTACCTCTGGGGGTACAGAGTCGAATAACTTAGCGATTCTTGGTACGGCTATGGCCAATCAACGGGCAGGAAAACATCTGATTACAACGGTGATAGAGCATCCGTCGGTGTCGCATCCGATGAAGGCACTTGAAAAACAAGGATTTCGTGTGACCTATCTGCCAGTTGATAAGGATGGGATTGTCTCATTAGAAGCACTACAAGAAGCACTGTGTGAGGAGACCATTTTAGTGTCGGTGATGTATGTCAATAATGAGATAGGCGCGGTACAGCCGATAGAACAGATTGCAAAGCTTATCAAAGAGAAAAGCAAAAAGGCGTATTTTCATGTGGATGCAATACAGGCTTATGGAAAATATCAGATTTATCCTGGAAAAGAAGGGATTGACTTATTGTCCATAAGCGGACATAAGCTCCATGCGCCAAAAGGAGTGGGTCTTCTCTATATCAATGAGAAAGTTAAGATTCATCCATTGCTTCATGGAGGCGGACAGCAAAAAGACATTCGTTCTGGTACGGAAAATATTCCGGGGATTGTCGGTATTACAGAAGCAGCCAGAGCGTGTGAGCAGCATTTAGAAGAACATAGAGAGCAGTTGTATCATATCAAACAGCGCTTTGTGGATGGCGTGCAGAAGCTTGAAAGGGCCACTGTCAATGGAAGAACAGGAAAAGACAGTGCACCGCATATTGTAAGTGTAAGTTTTGAAGGTGTTAGAAGTGAGGTGTTGTTGCATGCTTTGGAAGAACGAGGGATCTATGTATCCGCTGGCTCAGCCTGTGCTTCCAATAAGCCATCGATAAGCCCTACTTTGCAGGGGATTGGCCTTGCCAAAGAGTTGCTTTCTAGTACCCTTCGCTTTAGTTTTAGTTTTGATACAACAGAGGAAGAGATTGACTATTGTCTGCAGGAGCTAGCGAAGCTTCTGCCTGTGCTTCGCCGGTATGTCCGCCGGTAGAGGTGTATAAAAAGGAGGATTATATCATCCATGTTTCATGCTTTTTTAGTTAAATACGGAGAGATTGGAGTAAAGGGAAAGAATCGCTATGTCTTTGAGGATGCCTTGATTGCCCGCATCAAACATGTATTGTATCCGGTAGAAGGCACGTTTCAGGTGACAAAAGACCAGGGGCGTGTCTATGTGGAAGCGGTTGGTGTGTTTGATTATGAGGAGACGGTTGCCGCCTTACAGAGGGTGTTTGGCGTTGTAGGCATCTGTCCGGTGGTAAAGATTCCCAACCAGGATATCGAAGGCTTGCAAAAAGAAGTGCTCTCTTATATGCATCAGATGTATGAAAATGCAACGAAAAGCTTTAAAGTTCATACCCGCCGTGTAAATAAGCGCTATGCACTGAATTCCATGGAAGTCAGTGCAGCGATTGGCGAGAAGATTTTGCAGGAATTTCCGGGGCTTAGAGTTGATGTGCATGAGCCAGAACTAATATTGCATATTGAGCTTCGCAACTATATCTGCATCTATTCAGAGATACTGCCGGGGCCTGGCGGGATGCCGCTTGGAACAAACGGACGTTCGATGCTTCTTCTGTCTGGTGGGATTGACAGTCCGGTGGCCGGGTATATGGTGGCAAAGCGTGGGGTCTGTATTGATGCGGTCTATTTTCATGCGCCACCCTATACCAGTGAGCGGGCAAAGCAAAAGGTTGTGGATTTGGCAAAGAAGGTTGCAAGGTACACCGGGGCGATTCGGCTGCATGTGATTAATTTTGCCGAGATTCAGATGTATATTTATGATACATGTCCACATGATGAGCTGACAATACTGATGCGGCGTTATATGATGCGGATTGCAGAGAAGATTGCCATGGATACCGGATGCTTGGCACTGATTACAGGAGAGAGTATTGGACAGGTGGCAAGCCAGACGGTGCAGAGCATCGCAGCGACTAATGATGTCTGTACACTTCCGGTTTTTCGTCCGCTGATTGCTTTTGATAAAGAAGATATTGTGACAATTGCAAAGAAGATTGATACGTATGAGACGTCGATTCTGCCATATGAGGACTGCTGTACGACATTTGTGGCGAAACATCCGGTGACAAAGCCACGTGTGGATGTGATTCGGCGCTCAGAAGAGGCGCTTATGGGACAGATTGAAGAGATGGTAGAGCGGGCACTTGCAGAAGATGAAGTGATAGAGATTCGCTAGGTTAAGAAAGAAGGCAGCTGTTTTAGAATAAGAAACGGCTGCCTAGGACTGATATAACAGGGATTAGTCGACGATATAGGGAGCGAGAACAGAGAGAATCTCATCTGCGTTGCTCTCCGAATGGATATTGAGCTCGATGGGTTTTGATAAGTCAAGACTAAAGATGCCCATAATGGATTTGGCATCAATAACATAGCGACCGGATACAAGGTCAAAATCATTCTCGAACTTTGTGATTTCGTTGACAAATGCCTTGACTTTATCAATAGAATTTAAAGAAATATAAATGGTTTTCATGATTGGTTCCTCCTTAATAACTGTTTCTGTTCATAGTATCATATTAATGAGTAATAGAGAGAAAGTCAATGAAAAAATGGTAGAAATTAGAGAATGATAGAAAGGCAAAACGGGTATCATGCCTAGGGCCAGAAGAGGAGGAGAAGATGAGAAGGGCAGCTTTGCATAATCTGGGGTGTAAAGTAAATGCATATGAGACAGAAGCGATGCGGGAGATGCTGGTGGCACATGGGTATGAGATTGTCTCTTTTGAAGATATAGCAGATGTCTATGTGATTAATACTTGCAGTGTAACCAATATAGCAGATAGAAAGTCCAGACAGATGCTACATCGGGCAAAGAAGAAGAACCCGGAGGCGATTGTGGTTGCAGCAGGGTGTTATGTGCAGGCAGCAGGAGAGGAACTTTTAAAAGATGGAGCAGTGGATATCCTGATTGGGAACAATGAGAAGGAAAAGCTTCTTGAGGTTTTAGAGTCCTATGAAAAAAGGGCAGCATTTGTACATGATTTGACACATGAGAGACGATATGAGAAGCTTGAGATTGAGCGGGCAACGGAGCATACAAGGGTGTATGTAAAGATTCAGGATGGATGTGACCAGTTCTGCAGTTATTGTCTGATTCCTTATACAAGAGGAAGGGTAAGGAGCAGGGGACTTTTGGATATTCTAGAGGAAGTTAAAAGACTTGCCCAAAATGGATATCAGGAAGTGGTACTGACAGGGATTCATCTGGATTCGTATGGCAGGGATTTAGAAGAAGATACACATCTTTTGCGCGTGATAGAAAAGATTGCGCAGGTGGAGGGGATTCGCAGGATTCGGCTTGGCTCTTTGGAACCGCGGATTATGACAGAGGAATTTGTTAAAGGTTTGTCAAAGGTTCAGAAGCTTTGTCCCCATTTTCATCTGTCTTTACAGAGTGGATGCGATAAAACACTGCAAAGGATGAACCGAAAGTATACAACGCAGGAATTTCGAAAGTGTTGCGAAAGGCTTCGGCGGTATTTTGATAATCCGGCGCTTACTTCGGATGTGATTGTGGGATTTCCGGGGGAGACAGAGGAGGAATTTGCAACGACAGAGGCATTTTTAAGAGAAATCTGTTTCTATGAGACGCATGTGTTTAAATTTTCCAGAAGAAAAGGAACACGGGCAGACCGGATGGAAGGACAGGTAGAAGAGATGGAGAAGACAAGGCGCAGTGAGGTGCTTCTTGACCTTACTAAGAAGATGAGCAGGGCTTATCGGGAGCGGCTTATAGGCAGTATACAAGAAGTTTTGATAGAGGAGACACACCGAATCGAAGGCCTGGTCTGTCAGGTGGGACATACAAAAGAATATGTGAAAGTAGCAGTGCCTTGTGAAGCGTCTTTATCCAATCAGATAGTACAGATTCAGGTGGACAGAATGTTAGATGAGGAGACACTTTGCGGAGATTTTGCGAACTTGGAAAAAGGTGCCGGAAAATAAACATTGAATTTACCGTCAGATTATAGTAAACTAAGGGTATACTACAGTTGAGGACGTGACACTATGAAAAAATTGGAGAACACACAGTATTTTAAAATTCAATCGGACCAGGAGCTAAAGGTCTCGGAAGTACTACAGCTTGTATATCAGGCGATGACAGAGAAAGGGTATGACCCCGTGAATCAGATTGTGGGTTATATTATGTCCGGGGACCCAACCTATATTACCAGCCATAAAGGAGCGAGAAGCCTGATTATGAAGGTGGAGCGCGATGAATTGGTGGAAGAGCTTCTAAGGGTCTATGTGGAGAAGACAGTAAAGGAATGATAAGATGAGAATCATGGGGCTTGATTACGGCGCTAAGACCGTCGGCGTCGCCATTAGTGATGCGCTTCTTCTGACTGCTCAGGGCGTAGAGACGATTTGTAGGACGCAGGAGAATAAGCTGAGGAAGACGCTTGCAAGGATTAAGTCACTGTGTGAGGAGTATGAAGTAACAGAGATTGTATTGGGTTTTCCAAAAAATATGAATAATACAATAGGGGACAGGGCTGAGAAATCGCTGGAATTTGCAGAGATGCTTAAGAAGCGGACAGGTCTGCCTATTGTTATGTGGGATGAACGTCTGACAACCGTAGAAGCTACCCGTACGCTGATAGAAAGTGGCGTGCGAAGAGAAAAAAGAAAAGAATACGTGGACAAGATTGCAGCGGTATTTATTCTGCAGGGCTATTTGGATGCAAAAAGCATAAGGGAGTGAACAGCGATGGAAAAACTGGTATTCCAGAATGAACAGGGCGAAGATGAGGAGTTCTATATTGTAGAACAGACAAGAATGGGTGGCAGAAATTATCTTCTTGTGGCGGATTCTGAAGATGAAGATGCCGAGTGCCTGATTCTAAAGGATACTGCTGCGGATGAGGAGAGTGTCAGCCTCTATGAGGTCGTGGAAGATGAGGCGGAGCTAGATGCTTTGTTAGCGGTCTTTGGCGAGCTTTTAGAAGATGTAAGGCTGGAGAGGTAAGATGCAGTTAGACAGAGAGAAATTTATACGGTTGCTTCGGGAGAAAGGGCTTAAAGTAACGACACAAAGGCTCGCGGTGCTGACAGCGCTTTCTAAGAAGCAGGACAGTCATCTGACTGCGGAGGAGATTTATGAACTGGTAAAGGTGGAGAGTCCCGATATTGGGCTGGCTACCGTATATCGGACAATCCAGATGCTGCTGGAGTTGAAAATCGTGGATCGCATCTATTTGGACGATGGTTATGTGCGTTATGAACTGGGGCATGTGTACGAGGATGAGGACAGTCATCACCACCACCATCTGATTTGTGTGAAATGTGGCCGGGTTATGTCTTTTCAGGGAGATTTAATGGAAGAATTTGAGAAGAGAATGGAAGAAAAGACCGGATTTTTTATTCAGGATCACGATGTGAAACTCTATGGTTACTGCGTGGATTGTCAAAAAGACGTTGACGTGAAGTAAACAGGAGGTTATTTTTTGAAAAATGTAAACAATTCTAAATTAAGAGTCATTCCGTTGGGCGGACTGGAACAAATCGGAATGAATATGACTGCCTTTGAATTTGAAGACAGTATTATCGTCGTGGACTGCGGGCTTGCATTTCCAGAGGATGATATGTTAGGCATTGACCTAGTCATCCCGGATATTACGTATTTAAGACAGAATATAGAGAAAGTCAAAGGGTTTGTGATTACCCATGGTCATGAGGACCATATCGGAGCATTACCTTATATTTTAAAAGAAATCAATGTACCAGTCTATGCCACAAGACTGACGATTGCCTTAATCGAAGGCAAATTAAAAGAACACAATATGCTTCGCACCACCAAACGGAAGGTGGTCAAACATGGGCAGTCCATTAATCTTGGACTGTTTCGGATTGAATTTATCAAGACCAATCACAGTATTGCAGATGCTTCTGCACTGGCTATCTATTCGCCGGCAGGGATTGTTGTGCATACAGGTGATTTTAAAGTGGATTATACGCCAGTCTACGGCGACAGCATTGATTTGCAGCGTTTTGGTGAGATTGGCAAGAAGGGTGTACTGGCTTTGATGTGCGACAGCACCAATGCCGAGCGGCCAGGCGTTACGATGTCAGAAAAGAGCGTGGGACGTACGATGGATGCACTCTTTACAGAGCATTGTAATTCGAGAATTATCGTGGCAACATTTGCATCCAATGTCGACCGTGTGCAGCAGATTATCAATTCTGCTTACAAACATAACAAAAAGGTCGTGGTGGAAGGCCGCAGTATGGTTAATGTTATCACAACAGCGACAGAGCTTGGCTATATCAGGATTCCTGAGAATACACTGATTGATATTGAACAGCTTAACAGTTATCCCCCGGAGGCGACCGTTCTGATTACAACTGGCAGCCAGGGAGAATCGATGGCAGCGCTTTCAAGGATGGCACAGAATCTTCATAGAAAAGTGCATATTATGCCAAATGATACGGTTATCTTTAGCTCCAATCCGATTCCAGGCAATGAAAAGGCGGTCTCAAAGGTTATCAATGAACTTTCTGCCAAAGGTGCGAATGTAATTTTCCAGGATGCCCATGTGTCAGGACATGCCTGTCAGGAGGAGATTAAGCTTATCTATTCTCTGGTGCATCCAAAGTATGCGATTCCAGTACACGGCGAATATCGCCATCTTAAAGCGCAGGCGTCTCTAGCAAGGCAGCTTGGAATTGAGAAAGAGCATATCTTTGTCTTGCAGTCTGGAGATGTGATAGAGATGGACGAAGAGTCCGCAGCAGTAGTCGATAAAGTCCATACCGGAGCAGTCTTTGTGGACGGGCTTGGCGTGGGTGATGTAGGCAATATTGTGATGCGTGACAGACAGCATCTGGCAGAAGATGGTATTATGATTATCGTCTTGACACTAGAAAAAGGCAGCAATATGCTCTTGTCAGGACCTGATATTGTCTCTAGGGGATTTGTCTATGTCAGAGAGTCTGAAGATTTGATGGAGCAGGCCCGTGCAGTGGTCTACGATGCCGTAGAGAAGTGCTTAGACCGCAATATTACCGATTGGGGCAAGATGAAAAATGTGATGAAAGATGCACTTGGAGACTATATCCGTAAAAAAACAAAGAGAAATCCGATGATTTTACCAATTATAATGGAAGCATAGCGACGATTTTTGGATAAACTAATCATACAAGAAGATAAAATGGAAGTGGGTAGTGAATAATGGATAGAATCAATGATAAGTTAGAAGAACTGGTTCTCGCCATTTTGGAGAGTCCAGAATATCAAGAACTTCAAAAAGTAGAAGCAGAAGTAATCTCAACACCTGGTCTTACAGAGCAAATCAAGGAATTTTGTTGGAAGAATTACGAATTGCAAAACAGTGAAGAAGAAGATTTGTATGAAAGAATGGAAGAGTTTGAAAAGGAATACCAGGAATTTCGCAGCAATCCGGTGGTTACTGCATATCTAGAGCAGGAGCTGAAAATGTGCCGGATTCTTCAGGCCATCAATGCTAGGATTACCAATGCTATAGAGTTGGTTCTCTAGTCAGTGGTGGTTTACACACGAAGCCATACAAGGAGACATAAGAAGATGGATGTACAAAAGGTGATGCTGTCAGCTGGACTATTTATCTTAAGATTATCGCTTATCATCCTGGTCGTGATAGGTATTTTCCGATTGGGAGAATATTCTTATTATTTCGGCTATAGCCTCATCTCGGACACGTCCGTAGATGCGCCGCCTGGAAAAGATATCAGCATGAACTTACGTTCGGATATGACGGTCAAAGAGGTGGCAAAGCTTTTAGAGCGCAAAGGACTGATTAAGGATGATACTATCTTTCAGATTCAGTTAAAGCTCAATGATTTTGAAGATAAATTAATGCCGGGAAGCTATGTACTCAATACTTCTATGACAGCAAAGGAGATTATGAACGTGCTGTCTGGGGAAGAAGAGGAAGAAGAGGATGAGGAAGAATGATTGTCGATGACAGAATGAGAGCCTATATCAATTCCTTAAATCCTGGCAATACCGAACTTTTGGAGGAGATTGAAAGAGAAGCTGTCAAAGCGTATGTGCCGATTATCAGGCGGGAGATGCAGAGTTTTTTAAAATTTCTCTTAGCCTCTGTTAAGCCTTATCGGATACTAGAAGTAGGGACAGCGATTGGATTTTCAGCGCTTTTGATGAGTGAATATGCACCAGAAGGCTGTCAGATTACAACGATTGAGAATTACGAAAAAAGGATTCCGATTGCACGGGAAAATTTTATCCGGGCGGGGAAAGAAAAGCAGATTACACTGCTTTTTGGAGATGCCCTTAAGATTTTACAGGGATTAGAAGAGACAGAGTCTTTTGACTTTATCTTCTTAGATGCAGCCAAAGGACAGTATCTTTCTTATCTGCCGGAAGTTGTAAGACTGTTGTCTCCTGGTGGGATTCTTTTGTCGGACAATGTGCTGCAGGATGGAGACATTATAGAGTCTCGTTTTGCAGTGGAGAGAAGAAATCGCACGATTCATACAAGAATGCGGGAATATCTGTATCAGTTGACACACAGAGAAGATTTGACAACTTCGATTCTGCCACTTGCAGACGGAGTGACAGTCAGTGTAAAGAGAGGAATCGTATGAGAGAGCTTCCAGAACTATTAATACCGGCAAGCAGCTTAGAAGTATTAAAGATTGCAGTGATTTTCGGAGCAGATGCGGTCTATATCGGCGGAGAAGCTTTTAGCCTTCGTGCAAAGGCCAAAAATTTTTCAATGGAAGATATAGAAGAAGGTATCCGCTTTGCACATGCCCATCAGGTCAAAGTATATGTGACTGCCAATATTTTGGCACACAATCAGGATATTGTGGATGCAAGAGAATATTTTTCTGAACTAAAGCGTATTGGGCCAGATGCTTTGATTATCTCGGACCCAGGTCTCTTTTTGGTAGCGAAAGAGGTCTGTCCAGAGATAGAGATTCATATTTCGACCCAGGCTAACAATGTCAACTATATGACCTTTCGCTTCTGGCATCAGCAGGGCGCAAAACGCGTGGTAACAGGCAGGGAACTGTCTCTAAAAGAAATTGCCAAGATTCGTTCAGAGATTCCACATGAGATGGAGATTGAGACTTTTGTACACGGAGCCATGTGTATCTCCTATTCAGGGCGGTGCCTATTAAGCAACTATTTTACAGGTCGGGACGCCAATCAGGGAGCATGTACGCATCCTTGTCGCTGGAAATATGCCGTGGTTGAAGAGAAGCGTCCAGGCGAATATCTGCCGGTTTATGAGAATGAACGGGGGACTTTTCTCTTTAATTCAAAAGATTTGTGTATGATTGAACATCTGCCAGATTTGATTGAGGCTGGTGTGGATAGTTTAAAGATTGAGGGGCGGATGAAGACGGCGCTCTATGTGGCGACCGTGGCGCGCACCTATAGGAAAGCGCTGGATAGCTATAAAAAAAGCCCACAGCTGTATCAAGAGCAGATGCCCTGGTATTTAGACCAGATTTCCAACTGTACCTATCGACAGTTTACCACAGGATTTTTCTATGGCAAACCAAGCGAGGAGGCGCAGATTTATGACAATAACACATATATCAAAGAATATACGTATCTTGGGATTGTAGGTGATATAGACAGCGAGGGGCGTTTTTGTCTAGAACAGCGCAATAAATTTTCAGTGGGCGAGACGATTGAGATTATGAAACCAGATGGCAGAAATATCGAGACCATCGTGGAAGCTATCTTTAATGAGAGAGGCGAAGCACAGGAAAGTGCACCTCACTCCAAACAGCAGCTATTGGTAAAGCTCTCCATCTGCCCGGATAAGATGGACATATTAAGAAGGCAGGAATCTTAAGAACTTTAGAATAAGATGTAGGTGGAAAGGCACTTTCAGGCGGATTTTACATAGACTGTAATAAATCCGTACTGAGGTGTCTTTCTTTGAAGGCTTTTCCAAAACCTCTTACGGCGGGAGAAGAAAAAGAATATTTGCTGAGGTATAAGAAAGGGGACAAAAAGGCGCGGCAAGTTCTGATAGAATACAACCTACGCCTTGTGGCCCATATCGTAAAAAAATACCAATCATCTGAAGATGATATGGAGGAACTAATCTCAATTGGCACGATTGGACTGATTAAAGCAGTGGATACATTCAATCATGAAAAAGCCAGTAAACTTGCAACCTACGCGGCAAGGTGTGTGGAAAATGAGATTCTGATGTATATGCGAGTAAAGAAAAAACTACAACGGGAATCGTCCTATTATGAGCCTATCGGCACTGACAAAGAAGGCAATGAGATTCAACTCCTAGACATTATGGAGAGCAAAGAGCCTACAGCGTTAGAGCAGATTGGACTAAAAGACGATACCAAAAAAGTCTATCACCTTCTAGGAGAAGTCCTCTCCGAGCGGGAACGTCAAGTTGTGATTATGCGATATGGATTGTACCATGGCAGGGAGTATACGCAGAGGGAGATTGCCAAGAAGCTTGGGATTTCTCGGTCGTAATTATCTGCTATTATAGGGATAAAGTTAGGAAAGGCATTGGATGGTCTTTCGCTTTATCCCTATTTTTATACCCTATTTACCTAAGAAAAACTATCTAAATATATCTTACCACAAAATACCCTTCAGGTATACCGTTATGTCTGGAAAAACGGATAAAAAATGAAAGGAGAACAAAAATGGCTAAAATTATTGCAGTGATGAACGAGAAAGGAGGAACAGGTAAGTCTGCCACAGCTACTACACTTGCATATTTATTAGCAAAAAGAGGAAAGAAAACCGCTTTGATTGACTTTGATGGCCAAGGACATTCTAGTATTATCTATGGTGTAAAAAGCATTAATAAGTTAGAGATAACTATTAATACTTTGCTTCAAAAAGTGATAGCAGATGAAACATTACCAGAGCTAGAAAGTTATGTAATAAAACATAAAAGCGGAGTAGAAGTGATTCCTTCCAATTCCCAGTTATTCACATTGGAAAGAAATCTATGTAATGTGGATTTTAGGGAACGGATATTATCTCAGTATGTAGATACCATTAGAGAGCAATATCAATATGTGATTATTGATTGTATGCCTCAGATGGGAACTCCAATGATTAATGTGATGATGTGTGCAGACAGTATTGTTGTTCCTACACAGGCAGAGCTACTGTCTATACAAGGACTAGCAGAACTGATGAAACATTATCAGATTATTCAGAAGAATAGTAACCATAAACTGAAGGTTGAAGGTATACTGATTACCATGGATTCTCCGCACACGATTGTCTCTACGCAGGTTATGGAGCTAATAGAGCATGGTTTTGCTGGTGCTGCACCAATCTTTAAGACTCATATTCCACGCTCTATCAAAGTTGCAGAAGCAGTGTTGTATCACAAGACAATTTGTGAATTTATGCCAAAGAATCCAGCTGCGGTAGCTTATGAAAAATTTACAGACGAGCTTTTGGATGGAGAGGAAATGGAGGTGTGTGCTGTTGGGTAAACCCAAAGTCCATTTAGAAGACTTTAATGATATGTTGAACTTTGAATTAGAACAGACACAAGAAAGAATGTTAGAAATGGAGTTTTCAATGATGGAGCCATTTCCGAATCACAAATTTAAGTTATATGAAGGACAACAACTGATGGATATGGTAGAGAGCATCCGACAATGTGGTATCTTGCTTCCTATTATCCTCTGGCACACAAAAGATGAAAGATATATCATTTTAAGTGGCCATAATCGTTGTAATGCTGCACGTCTTGTAGGACTAAAAAAAGCTCCAGTTATTATTAAAGAAGATTTAACCTATGAAGAAGCAGTACTAATTGTAACCGAAAGCAATCTTCGACAGCGTTCTTTTGGGGATATGAGTCATTCTGAAAGAGCATATTGTCTTGCACAACACTATGATGCACTAAAGGCACAAGGAAAAAGAAATGACCTTTTAAATGAGATAGAAATACTCATAAACCCGCATATATCAGGGGGAGATTCAACTTCTGTTCAATGTGAACAGAAGTTGGAAAACCGTGAAAAAGTGGGACAAGAATATGGATTGTCAGCAAGTAAAGTGGGACGCTATATAAAAATAGCATCTTTGATAGAGCCTTTACTTACATATGTGGATAGTGGTGAAATCCCATTTCTAGCAGCCTATAATCTATCTTTTATAGAAGATACGAAAAGGCAAGAGAAAATTGCAGAACTTATGGAGGCTAATCACTATAAAATAAATATAAAGAAAGCAGAAGTTTTGCGCAATTACTATGAAACACAAAAATTAAAGGATGCAGTTATTACACAAATACTTTCTGGTGAGAAAACAAAAAAACCAAAATCCAATAGAGTACAGTCTTTTAAAGTAAAACCAGCAGTAATTACCAAATATTTTACTGTTGACCAAAGTAGTAAAGAAATTGAAGATATTATAGAGCAGGCATTAGCATTGTACTTTGAAAATAAAAAGGAGGGAACAGCTTGAATAGAGCGACCAGTCTAGCAGAACTTTACAAAAAGTCCGTACAAGAATATACAAAAACACCGGAAGAATGGAAAGGACTGTTATCTTGTGTCGCTCGGTTTTACAAACATTCTTTTGACAATGCAGTGCTTATTTATACACAGAAGCCAGATGCCACACAACTAGGAACTTTTGATGAGTGGCATGATAGACGAATAGGGCGTAGCATTAATAAAGGCGCGAAAGGCATTGCAGTGATTGATATGATAAACCCCAAAGCCAGTCTAAAATATCTTTTTGATTTTAAAGATACAAATGGCGATGAGCAATCTTATCAAAACTTGTTGAAATATTTATGGAGTTTGGATAAAGAATATTATCCAGATATTTTAAAGCAATTTTACAAAAAATATCATACCCCAATATCTAATATGGAAACTTGTCTTTATAATCTAGCAAGCAAATTTGTAAGAGATATGCTTCTACCTTATATGGAAGAATTTGAGATTAGAGATGAAACAAGTCCTCTTTATGGAATGCCAGAGAACTCAGTAAAAGCAGAGTTTTTAGAAATGGTAATGGAAAGTGTTGTATATATTGTATTTTCCAAATGTGGACTCTCCAAGGAGATGCTTGGCAGTAATAGTTTTGAAAATATCAGTAATTATAATAATCTTTCGCTTTTTATGGCGCTTGGAAACTGTTCTGTTTCTATTGCAAGAGCTATTTTGAGAGAGGTTTATCAAGAAATCCAAAACATTAATATAGAAAGGAGTAGAAAACATGAGGACAAAACCATTAATGAAGTTCACATACCAACAGGGAATAGACGGGATGATGTATCCGAATATCCAGATATCAAAGAACCTTCAGAACGATATAGAGCCAGTAGGGCGATTCGGCAGCCAGTGGAAAGATTATATGATGGAGAAGTATCCCCATCGCTTGTCGGAACTAATCGCCCAAGGAAGGCTGAACGAAATCATTCTGCAGATAGACAAAGAAGCAGAGCATCAGAAAGAAATTCTGATAAAGGAATTGTTAAAAGCGTGGCCAATACCAGATACCGAGGAGACAATGAAGCGAGCAGGATACCTGAAGATGATAACCAAGGAAGCAGAAGAAATGGTGATGGAGGAGATAGTCTTAAAAGTCAGATAACACGGACATCACAATCCACTGTTCAAGATATACAACCGCTTACAGATGATACAAAACCGTCTGTAGGCGGTTTTTCTATAGAATCAAAAGAATCATTATCTTCAACACAACTTTCGCTTTTTGAGAATGTTCAAAAACCTGAATACAAGGAGAAATCCTATTCTATCTCTAATTATCATTTTTCTGAAACCCATCATTTATATGATGGAGGTCCTAAGACAAAATTCCAAAACAATGTAACAGCTATTCGTCTATTAAAGGAGTTGCAAGAACAAGAACGCTTAGCAACAACAGAGGAACAAGTTACTCTTGCAAAGTTTGTAGGATGGGGTGGTCTTGCTAATGCACTGACACCTGGAAAAAGTGGTTGGGAAACACAATATGAAGAAATAAAAGAGTTACTAACAGAAGAAGAATTTCAAGCAGCACAAGAAAGTACCTTAACAGCTTATTATACGGAACAAAAGATTATAAAACATATCTATGATGCTTTGGAGAAATTTGGTTTTCATGGAGGTAATATTTTAGACCCATCTATGGCAACTGGAAATTTTTTCTCTATGTTGCCAGAAAATATGGCAGATTCTAAGTTGTATGGGGTAGAAATTGAGCCTATTTCTGGTCATATTGCAAAGTATCTTTATCCAGATGCAGATATTCAAATAACAGGTTTTGAAAATACCCAATATCCAGAGCAATTTTTTGATGTAGTGCTTGGAAACATTCCGTTTAATTCTATTAGAGTAAATGACTCCAAATATAATCGTTATCATTTTCGAATACATGATTATTTTTTAGCTAAATCTTTAGATAAAACGCGTCCAGGTGGTATTGTAGCAATTATTACTTCAAAATATACGTTGGATAAAACAAATGCTACTAATCGAAAATATTTGGCTCAAAAGGCAGAGCTGATAGGTGCTATTCGTTTACCAGACAGTGCGTTTCAACAAGTAGCTGGTACAAAAGTAACAACAGATATCTTATTTTTAAAAAAGCGGGAACGAGAGATTGTTCCAGATGAAAAAAATACTCCTTGGTTGTCTGTAGAAGAAAATGAGGATGGTGTACCTTTAAATACTTATTTTATAGAGCATCCTGAGATGATACTAGGCAAAATGGCATTTGATGATAGCAAGTTTGGAGATGAAAAAACTACCACGTGCCATCCGATTTTGGGAGAAGATTTGTATGAACGGTTAGAGCGTGCAATCTGCTATCTAGAAGGGAAGTATGAAGAACCAAAACAGATAGAAGTAGCACAAAAAGATGATATGCTTTCACAAGCATCTATTCCAGCAGACCCTACAGTACGTAATTTTTCTTATGTTCTTGTAGATAAACAACTATATTACCGAGAATATTCTCGAATGTATAAGCAAAATATTACAGGAAAAAAAGAGGAACGTATCAAAGGACTTTTAAAAATTACACAAGCTGTTCGAAAGCTAATTGATTTTCAAAATCAGGAGTATAAAAATGTGCTTACATCAGAGTATGAAATTGCTTTACAAAAATATATTTCTACTCTAAATACTCTCTATGACCGTTTTGTAAAAGAACATGGGTATATCAATGCCTATGCTAATGTGATGGCATTTTCAAAAGATGCTAATGCTCCGCTTTTACGTTCTATTGAGAGAGAAAAAAAGGATACAAAAGGTGTATACGAAAAGACAGCTATCTTCTATAAAGCTACGATTCATCCAAAAGTTGTGCCATCTGTTGTGTATTCTGCAGAGGAGGCATTAAAAATATCTTTAAATATGAAAGGCGAGATTGATTTAGACTATATGGCGAACCTGTATCAGAAGGCAGAGCATCATGTAACTACAAAAGATGAGCTTATTGAGGAACTAGGGGAGAAGATTTACCAAGATCCAATTTTATATAAAGGGAATCCATATGCTGGTTGGCAGACCGCAGGGGAATATTTAAGTGGCTATGTAAAAGATAAATTGGCAGAAGCTATATTAAAAGCGGAAGAAGAACCAACAAGATTTACAAGGAATGTAGAGGCTTTACAGATGGTACAGCCAATCCTCTTGACATCACAAGAGATTAGTTTTTCACTAGGAACTCCATGGATACCTGTAGAAACTTACCAAGATTTTATGTATGAAATATGTAAGACGCAAAAAGAAAATCAACATAGAAAATTTGGGATTATGATAAAATTTTCTCAATATAGTGGTGCATATTTTATTACTAATAAAGGAGAAGAACCAACTTCTGTTACAGTAAACCAAATTTATGGAACAAAAAGGATGAATGCCTATGAGATATTAGAAGCATCTTTAAATCTGCGTTTTGTGGAGGTGAAAGACCGAGTAGAATATACTGACCCCAATACAAATGAGAAAAAAGTAAAATATGTTTTGAATAAAAAAGAGACTATTCTTGCTCGCGAAAAACAAGCACAGATGAAAACAGAATTTGAACAATGGCTTTTTGCGCAGCCAGAACGAGAAGCTGAACTTACAAAGCTGTATAATGATAAATTCAACAATCTTCGTCCTCGTGAGTATGATGGTTCTAATCTTATATTACCAGACTTATCTGAGGATATTCAGTTAAGACCACATCAACTTGATGTAGTAGCACATGGACTATATGGGGCAGGAAATTTACTTATAGCTCACGAAGTAGGAGCGGGCAAGACCTATGCGGCTATTGTACTTACACATGAGTTAAAACGACTTGGAAGAGTAACCAAACCATTGATTACAGTACCCAATCATCTAGTAGGTCAGTGGGCTGATGCTTATATGGAGTTATATCCCAATGCAAATATTTTAGTGGCAGGAAAAAAAGATTTTCAAAAGCAGAATAGACGTCGTTTTGTTAGCCGGATTGTAACAGAAGATTATGACTGTATTATTATGGCTCATTCTAGTTTTGAGCTTATTGGGTTATCTAGAGAACGACAACTTATAGCTATGCAAGCGGAGTTAGATGCAGTTACAGAAGCGATTGATGAGCAAAAATTACATGATGGAAAAGATTGGTCATTAAAACAGATGCAGATTTTTAGAAAGAATTTGCAATTTCGGTATGACCAACTATTTAATTCTGAAAAGAAAGATGATGTGATTAATTTTGAGGAATTAGGTGTAGATGCTTTAATTGTGGATGAAGCACATGCTTATAAAAATAATTTTTCTTATACGAAGATGAGAAATGTAGCAGGTATTAGTAGTCAAAGTAGTCAACGTGCTATGGACATGCATCAGAAGTGTCAATATATCAATGAAATCAGTTCGGGAAAAGGTGTTATCTATTTAACCGGAACACCCGTGAGCAATTCTATGAGTGAACTATATGTGATGCAAAAAACTTTACAACCCCAAGAACTTGAGAATAGAGGGCTTTTGATGTTTGATGCATGGGCCGGAACTTTTGGAAAAGTTACCTCTTCTCTAGAGATGAAGCCTGAAGGAAATGGTTATCAGATGAAGAATCGCTTTTCACAGTTTCACAATTTGCCAGAGCTGATGTGTATGTTTTCTATGATTGCAGACATCAAGACAGCAGATATGTTAAAACTTCCAACACCTGAGTTAAAGACTAATAGACCAGAAGTTATCAAGTCTGCTTGCACGCAAGAACAAAAGCGGATTGTTATGGAATTAGGAGAGAGGGCAGAGATAATCCGAAATGGAAGAATCGACAGTAGCCAAGATAATTTTCTAAAGCTGACACATGAAGCCAGGTTGCTTTCTATTGACCCAAGAGCGATTGACCCAGAGATACCAGATAATCCTAATACAAAATTAAATCTGTGTGCTAAAAATGTAGCGAAAATTTATCATCAGACCCAAAAGGAACATTTGACCCAGTTGATTTTTTGTGACCAGGGAACACCTAAGTATGATGGTAATTTTAATTTTTATGAAGCTACTAAAACAGTTTTAGTTTCACAAGGAATAAAGTTAGAGGAGATAGCTTTTATTCACGAAGCAAAAACAGATGTGCAAAGAGAAAAACTTTTTGAAAAAGTAAGAAAAGGTGAAATTCGTGTTTTGATGGGTAGCACGGAGAAGATGGGAACTGGGATGAATGTGCAGGAAAAGTTGATTGCTTTACACCATTTAGATGTGCCATGGCGTCCAGCTGATTTGACACAAAGAAATGGTCGTATTTTAAGACAGGGAAATGAGAATAAGGAAGTATCTATTTTTAATTATATTACAGAAAATACATTTGATAGCTACTTATGGCAGATTCTAGAGCAAAAACAGCGATATATTAGTCAAATTATGACTGGGCGTTCCGCTATGCGTACTTGTGAAGATTTAGATGAAACGGTACTTCAATATGCAGAGTTTAAAGCATTAGCAACCTCCGACCCAAGGGTAAAGGAAAAAATGGAGACCGATAATGAGATTAATCGTTTGACAGTTTTGAAATCTTCATGGCAAAGTCAGCAAAATGATTTGCGGTATAAGATTACCTGTTATTATCCTAAAAAAATTATACAACTAGAAAAAAATATTGCTGCAATGGAGGAGGATATTGCTACTTATCAAGTAAATAAAAATAAAAATTTTAAGATAACTATTGATGGGCATATTTATGGAGAACGCACAAAAGCAGCAGAACATCTTATGGTCTGTGGTCGCAGGCTAATGAAACAAAATACAGGTAGTAGTCTTGAGATTGGAAACTATGCGGGTTTTGCGATTCAATTAATAAGAACAGACAAAGATAATATAAGTATTTTACTGTGCGGAAAAGGAAATTATAGAGCAGATTATGGCGATTCAGAGTTAGGAAATATTACTCGTATTGAAAATCTTGCAGAGCGTATCATATCGGATATGAAATCTAATAGAAAGGAGCTTGACAATTTTCAACAACAGCTTATAACAGCAAAGGAAGAATGTAAAAGACCATTTGCCGAGGAAAAACAGCTGCAAGAACTGCAAAAGAAAAAAGTACAACTTGATTTAGAACTAGAATTTAAAGAAGATGGAAATGAGGTAATGATAACTGAAGAAAGTGAAGAACAAATTTCTCAATCTGTTTTAGTGAAGGAGTATACTCAAGTAGAAGAACACGCTTTAGAACGATAGGAGGAATAATTAGAAAAATATAGACAGGCCAAGCAGAATATAGAAGCCCAAATAATTGCCAGGATTCACAAGAAGCAAAAGCAAACAATAACAGTTTCTTGTGAAAGGCAGGTATTGAAGGTTGAAATATACCAGGCAAGACTTAAAAATCATGCAAGAATGGAGTCTAGAAAGAAAAGTACAAGTTACACAGACAAGAATTATAGAATGGTATATGAAATATAATGGAAATGTATTTGTAAGTTTTAGTGGCGGTAAAGATTCTACAGTGTTGTTAGATTTGGCTCGAAAGATTTATTCAGATATTCCAGCAGTATTTGTGGATACAGGATTAGAATATCCAGAATTACGAGCTTTTGTTAGAACAAAGGAGAATGTAAATTGGTTGCGTCCCAAGTATTCATTTACAAATATTATTGAAAAATATGGATATCCAGTAATATCCAAAGAAATAGCAGATTGTGTGGATGGAAGCACGCAAAGGACAAGTGGCTCGACTAAAAAGGTTAAATGGAACATTACTTGGTCCTGATGGAAAGAAATCTATATATAGTTGTGACAAATATTTATATTTATTAAATGCGCCTTTTAAAATATCAGCCAGGTGTTGTTATTATATGAAAAAAGCGCCAATTTATCAATTTGAGCATAAGATAGGCAGTTATGGAATTACAGGAGTTATGGCTCAAGAAAGTCGATTGCGAACACAAAATTGGTTGCGACATGGGTGTAATGGTTTTGAACGTAAACGCCCTATAAGCCAGCCATTAGCATTTTGGAGAGAGCAAGATATTCTGGAATATTTGATAAGAACAAAAATACCATATGCTTCTATTTATGGAGAAATAAAGGAAGTGAAAAAGAAAGATGGCAGCCCGATTTTGAAAACCACTGGGGTTTCAAGATCGGGCTGTATGTATTGTATGTTTGGAGTACATCTAGAGCCTGAACCGAATCGGTTTCAACAGATGCAGATTACACATCCTAAACATTACGATTACTGTATCCATCGTCTTGGTTGTGGTAAAGTATTGGATTTTATTGGTGTACCTTATCATTAAAAGGAACATTTACAAAAGGAGGAGAGATATTGAAAGAAAATAGTGATAGATATAAGATGCCTTTTACAAAAGAGCAGATGAAGCAGGTTTTCGATACTAATATTATAGACTTCGCTATACGACATGGTTTGGAAATAGAGAAAAGTGACCGAAATGCGGTCCATGTTAAGCACAGTGGTGGCTTATATTTATTTCGGCATGGACGAGGTTACTATCAATTCGCAGGTGAAAAAAGCGGAAATATCATACAGTTTGCACAGGAATATTTAGGTGCTAATGATTTTATAAGTGCAGTAGAAATGATTTTAGAATGTCGTGCTTATGAACAGACAGAGCATTTTATTGCCCCAATGGAAAAGAAACCAAGAAAAAAATTAGTATTACCGCCAAAAGACAAGGACTTTAACCGTACAATTGCTTATCTAAGCAAAACTCGTGGTATTGATAGAGAAATTATCTATGCAATGATTAGTCAAAATAAGGTCTATCAAGCAGTTACACAAAAAAATGGCTATACTTTTCGCAATTGTGCTTTTGTGGGTTATGATGAATTTGGGAATCCTCGTTATTGCGCGCTTCGTGCCCCAAGTAGCAAACAAAAATTTCGGCAAGATGTAGAGAATTCGGATAAAAGTTATGGCTTTTGCATGGAAGGCCATTCTAACAGAGTGTATGAGTTTGAAGCTCCTATTGATGCTATGAGCCATGCAACTCTCTGTAAGTTCCATGGTATTAAGTGGGAAAATGACCATAGAGTAGCAGAAGGATGCTTGTCTGATAAAGCACTTACTCGCTATTTGAAGTTACATCCAGAGATTCAAGAAATTGTATTTTGTTATGATAATGATATAGATGGAAAAGATGCAAAAGGACAGCTATGTAATCATGGCCAAATACAGGCGAACCGCTCGGCAAGGAAATTTGCTAAAGAAGGTTACAAAGTATTTATTCAAACACCTAAGACCAAAGACTTTAATCAGGATTTGTTGGTATTTTTAGAAATATTGACTCATAGTCGAGATGGACCTAAAAGAGTGGAAAAAGAGATGTATCGTTGAGATTTCTTTTTCGCTATTAGAGCGAAGCGAAAGGTAAGGCAGGAATAGGTTTGTGAAACAAACCAAAAAAACATCGTACAGGCAAAGCCTGTACCTTTGTTAAACACTAAATAAGATTGTTAACAATTAACTAAATGGGGAACATGAAATGAAAAATAAAGGAATTAGAAAAAATATTACTGTTTGTTTTCTCTTTCTTTTGATAAGTGCTTTATTGATGGGAAAGATAGAAATTGTAAAAGCAGAAGAATTGCCGACGCTATCTGGTTCTAATATGGATGAGTTAGAAGATTTAAAAGAAAGTTCCAATGATGAGTTTTTAGAAGACAAAACTTTAGAACGGGCAAGCACAGATGGATGGCTTCGATGGCTAGGAAAGAATGTGGTGAAATACGCAGAAGAAGTGGAAGGTATAAGTGGAATACCAGAAGGGATTACTTATCCAGGAGAGGAAGCAGCAGTATTTCCAAGAGACAAAAAGATAACGATTTTATATAAAATTGATGTCGAAGGAACAGAAGGAAAAAGTTATACCCTGATAGAAGAGGGAGCCTTTTGGGTTGCTGGAGGGGTCGCGCATCAGATTGTGGATGGAAAACTCTATGTGGCAGGTGTGGTGCCAGAGAGCAAGAAGGATTTTGTCTATGTAGCCAGGACTTTTTATAATACAGATATCATTGGAGGACGGCTGAAAAGCTCTGTCTTGATAGTACCAGGCTGCAATGGTATGAAGAATACAACCGCAGTCAGAACTCTTCCAGTAGTTGACCCTCCAATCACAGATGCAGGAGCAGTGGATGAAGATTTGACGTTTCAAAAAACTGCTTTGTTAGATGGGACAGAGGTCGATAAAGTAGTAATTGGAACGGTGTATCAATATAGAGTGACCGTTACCAATCATCTGTCTGTACCTGTGAAAGAGTTAGAAGTCTATGAGAGGCTAAATCAAAATTATGTAAGCTTTTTAGATGCAGAACCAACGGGGCAATATGATGTACAAAGAGGAGTCTGGACGATTGAGACACTTGGGGCAAAGGAGACAGCAACGCTTACTTTGACTGTAAGGGCAGACAGAACAACAACGTTAAATCAGCCATATAAAAATACGATAAATGCATGGGCTGACAATTATGAGGTGCCAATGGGGGCAGAGGATAAAGCACAAGCAGAAGTAAGGATTGTGGCCGCAGAGAGTATGTACACGGTTTATTATCACTATAATGACAAGACGGAAGAGACAGAAGAGAAGATAGAAGTAGTGACAGGAACTGGGAAAGTGGGGGATAAGATTCCTTATGATACAGAAAAGAGAGAGTATGAAGGGGAGAGTTATGAGTTTGTGTCAGTTAGTGAGAAGGGGAAAGTGATAGAAGAAAATAGTGAGGAGAATGTATTGCATGTGTATTATGTAAGGGAGGAGATAGAAGAACCAGAGGAGCCAGAGCCCGAACCAGAGCCAGAAGAGCCAGAGCCAGAAGAGCCAGAGCCGGAGGAACCAGAGCCGGAGGAACCGGAACCAGAGGAGCCAGAGCCAGAAGAGCCAGAGCCAGAGGAACCAGAACCGGAGGAACCAGAGCCGGAAGAGCCCGAACCAGAAGAGCCAAAACCAGAAGAACCGGAGCCAGAGGAGCCAGAGCCAGAGGAACCAGAGCCAGAAGAGCCAGAGCCGGAGGAACCAAAACCAGAGGAGCCAGAGCCGGAAGAGCCCGAACCAGATAAGCCAAAAGTACCCGAAAAATCTGAGATTCCAAACCCATCAAAGCCGCCTCGAACACCATGCAGACCCAAGTGCCCTTCTGAACCATCTTTACCAGAATCTCCAATAATCCCCAATATCCCAATCATTGTGACTCCACCACCTATCAT
Organism: Lachnospiraceae bacterium; assembly: GCA_910575445.1. Taxonomy (GTDB): domain Bacteria; phylum Bacillota; class Clostridia; order Lachnospirales; family Lachnospiraceae; genus Hominiventricola. The sequence goes on from CAJTFW010000001.1 coordinate 547,360, forward strand.
ACATTCAGAAACTGATAGGATAAAGCCATCTATTCCATGTCCATGCTTACCCAAAGAAATCATAGAATCAAAAGCAAATACAACAACAGAAAATATTATAGAGCAACCAATTACAATACCAGAAGAAATAAAAACAAAAGTTTTAATAAAGATAAAAGGACGGCATCTATGTTGTATTTTACATTTTTGTATTTTGTTGGTTGCACTAATTATCGAATGGTTTTATATGAGAAATATTAAAAAACATCAAAGAAAAATATTTGAGATACGTATGCAACTTTTAGAGCTAGAATTAGAAAAAAATAAGGAGGAAAAAGTATGTTAGAATATATGTTTTCACACAGTTTTTGGGGATTATGTGCATGGGACCTTCCAGCATTATTTGTGTTGGTTCTTATGATTGTAATTTTTGTGATTCATCGAAGAAATATGAAAAAGAGAGAAGATGAATTTACAGAGGAACTAGAAAAGATGGAGGAAGATTTTGAAAATGATGAAAAAGAACAAAAGGTTTTTTGAAACAGAATTTCAAAGAATAATTGTTTATATAGCTTTTCAAGAAGTTTTAATAATAGGACGAATATGCTATGGACGCTTGAATAAAAATATGTGTCTAAAAATGGAATTTGTTACACAAGAGATTGCTGGAAAGTATTCTGCACTAAAAGCTAGTTTACTTCATTTTCGTAGAGGAATGGTTGACTGCATAATTTTGGAATTTGTAGATATTATGGGCATAAAGCAAATTGATAATTCTGGATTTAAAAATGGTTTTCAGCCGTATATTTGGGAGTACGAAAATATAATAGAGTGGTTTTTTTATCAACCATCAGAAGAAGATTATCAATCTCTTGCAAATGCAATAAATAGTTATATGCATATGTTTATGGAAAAAGGAGTACATACATGAATAAGCGGGATGACCGTATTATCACTTCTATTTATCTGACAAAAGAAATGTGCATACAAGTTGATAAAATAGCTGCTAAAGAACATGTTTCTAGAAATGAGCAGATACGTCGCTATATTGAAAAAGGGTTGAATATTGATGGTTATACACAAAATATAGATTTTATTTCAAGTATTATTCGGCAAGAGCTTTTAGCGATTTATCATATTGAAGATATTAAAGCGGTAGTGGAACAACAAACAAACCGGATTGCAAAGATGCATATGAAGACCGGAAAAGTAGACGCTGCCGCTTTCTTTTTATTACTTAAAGTATTGATAAATATGGCTCATGAAGGAACTGAAGAACAATTTGAACAAATGCTAAATGAAGCAGTTACTCTTGGTGTAGATTATATGCAGAAAAAGGATTTTCAAATTAACAGCTTTTTACAAGACAGTGCTTATTTGAGAAAACTTGCAGATAAATTATAGGAGTGTACTATGACAGATTATGAGAAATTTCAAGATTTAATAAAAAATGGTATTCTTGTGTATTTGCCAAATGAATACCAGACAGCATTGGTAGAAATTATACCTATGAGATATAAACAAGAAGAAATAGGATTAAAGATAAACAAAGATGCAAAGAAAATATTTACTGTTGTGCCATTAGAATCTTATTATAGAAAATTCCAGAAAGGTGTTCCCTTGCAGATAATATTCAATCAAATTGCAGATGAATTTTTGGAAGCGGAACAAATAGCTCCACAAACAATAGAAGAATATTTACAAACTTTTAGTTTCATAAAAGATAGGATTTATTTACGGCTTGCGAATAAGGAAATATCTCAGGAAAGCTTAGGCGGTTGCCTACATAAAGAAATTGAAGGTACAGATATGGTTGCAATATTCTATGCAAATATTAATACGGGAAGTCAAAAGCCTGTAATGATACCATTATTAAACAAACTGATAGACATTTGGAATTTAGATTTAGAGTTTCTTTATGAATTAGCATTGAGAAATACCGCTCAACAGATGCCAGCCCGGATATTTAGACTTGATGATATATGTTTTGGAGTAGAAAATGCATTAAATCCAGAAGAAATGTTTCAAGAAGAAAATGAAATATATGTTTTGACAAATGCATCAAAATATATGGGGGCTACAACGATACTATATCCAGGTATGCTACAATTTCTATCAAAAGGAAGCAATTCTAATTTTTATATTCTTCCAAGTAGTATTAATGAAGTATTACTTTTAAAAGATAGGGGAAATATGGAGGCAGGAGAACTAAAATATGTGGTTGAAGATATGAACGAAAGCTTTCTTGATACGAAGGATATTTTGTCGGACCAAATATACTATTATGATGGTGTAGAGCAAAAACTTTCTATAGTGACTGTGCCAGAAAAAATGATAAAGAATTTCATAAGTATAGAGGTAGAGAATGTAGAAGAATGGGAGAGATAAAAAGTATGAATCATGCAGAAAGATATATAGAATTGGTCGCACAGACAAGAGGAAAAACATTAGATACCTCTTACTATGCGGCTTTTTATTTATTATCTAGTGAACAATGGATATTTGACGCTGCAAAGCGTCATGTGAGCAGCAATGGGATTGATTTTGAAGGATTAAAGCAGTGCATGGGGAGCTTTGATGAGATAAGCCAGAATATGATAGAAATTGCTTATAATCTCTTTAAATGGACAAGTCATTGCAAAGTTACGCCTTTTACAATTTCTCGAATGGGTCATCCCTATATAGAACAAGTTTGTAATGCTATCTATATTGCATCTGGAGAAATGAAAATACAAATACAACATTTAGAAGATGGAATTCCTGAAATATTTCCAGAATGCGAAGAAAGAGAATGGTAGGAGGTGAAAAGGTATCTCTTTATTGGTATACAAACAAAGATTTGAAAATCCTAACTATAAAAGTACAGCCAGTAAAAATTATGCGCATATTCGGTATATCGCTACTCGTCCAAGAGTAGAAAAAAATGATGGAAGGAATCATGGGTTGTTTGGTTGTTTGATACCAGGAACGCCTATGCTAGAGTTTCATCATTGGCAAGATGTAGCCCAGTTGGTATATAGAAATTCCAAAAGACATGTTGTAATGTATCGCAGTGTAGTTTCCTTTGCAGAAGATACAGCAAAAGAATTGATGTTGACAGATAAAAAAGCATGGCAACGATATATAGAGAATCACATTCGTACAATTGCAGAAAAAAATCATATTCAACGAGAACATTTTCAATGGGCGGCAGCAATACATAAAGAAGAGAATCATCCACATATACATATTGTATTTTGGGATGATTCTGAAGAAAAAGCCAAGATTAAGAACCCTTTTACTCATTCTTCGATTCCTAATCATATTCGCAAACAGATGATAAAAGATACATTTGCTATAAGAATACGTGCGTATGGAGAAGAAAAAAATAAAGCTGTGACAGATTTGCGAAAGATTAGTGATGAGCTTGTGGAAGACTTTGAACATCATGTTCGCTTGATAGAAAGAAAAAAATATCAACGAATTCGTGAAGAATGTAAGTTAGAGGTAGAATTATCAGAGGATTTTAAGTTTGCCAATCATATATTAAATGATGTTGTTGGCAAAGTGTTTCAGTTGAAAGCGATGCTGCCACCAAGAGGAAGAATTGCTTATCAGTTTTTATCAGAAGATATGAAACAACAGACAGACTGCCTAGTGAAATATTTGCTTTCTCAAATTATAGAATTAGATAAGTTGAAAATAGACTATGTGGAGAGCAAATTGAAAATGGTTTATCTGTATGGAGGTAACGAAGCATATATTTTTTCTCAAAAAAAGAGATTTGAAAAAGAAGCTGACAAAATAATTGCAAATCGAATTTTAGGGATGGTAAAGACATTAAATCGATTAGATGATGAGTACAAGACAATAGATTGTCAGTATCGCCAACGAAAATACTATGCAGAACAGATGATTTTGGAAATAATGGATATGTTCGTATCTTTAGTTGAAACAAATTATCATCACTATAATAAGTTTAAAAAGACATGGAACAGTGAGCTTTCAAAAGATGCACGAAAGGAGTTGTACTTAAAATATCAAGATAAAGGTTATGAGCATTAAAATTGGTCTTTAGTGTAAGGACGATTACTTATGAAAACAACAGAAAAGATTATCTTAAGCACTATCTTGTTAGGGATAGGAAGTATTTTGAACCTGTATTTTACAGCAGCTTTGCATGGGATAATGTCTAGGCAATGTGATAAATTAACAGTATTTCCGATTTTACAATGTATTATAGGACTGTTTACAGAACATCAACAGTTATTATTGTTTCTATCTTTTGAGGGATTTTTGGTATTGTGTTGTATTCTATTTTGGGTACAGAATCATCAATCTTATCAAAGTACTCTTATTAAAGTTACAAATAGTATCTATACACCTGCTCCAGTTGGACAGTATCAGCATGGTTCTTCTAGATGGTTAAGACAAGCAGAGTGGGATATGGTATTTCAAACCCAAATAATTACGCCATATCAAGAGGTGATTCAGATGCTTTTGCGTGATGGAAAGGAGGAAAAAGCAATACAAACAAAATCAAATCGTCAAGGAGGTGATATATATAAGTTATTTTCCAAAGGAGGTATTGTAGTGGGAATGGAGAAAGTTGGAAACAAAGAAAAATTGTATATGATTGGAGATGATACACATACACTGACGATTGGTGCCACGCGTTCTGGAAAAACACGTTGCTTAGTGATTCCATCAATTTGTTCTATTGCATTGTCTGGAGAGAGTCTAGTTATCAGCGACCCCAAAGCAGAGCTGTATCACTATACGGCTGATTACTTACGAAAATTAAAATATGAGGTGATTTGTTTAGACTTTAAATGTCCAGAGAAAAGTACTCATTATAATCTACTTCAGCCAGTGATAGATGCTGTAAATGAGGAAGATATGGAACGTGCAGAGATATATGCATGGGATATTACGAATATTCTTGTAGGGGATAATATTTCTAATGAGAAGATTTGGGAAAATGGTGAAAAGTCTACCATAGCAGCGTCTATTCTCTGTGTAGTGGTAGATAATAAAAAACGACCAGAATATCAAAATCTTACAAATGTATATTGGTTTATTGCAGAGATGAGTAAACCTATCAATGGTAAAACACCTATGAGTGAGTATATGAAAAAACTTCCACCAAAGCATCCAGCAAGAGCGTTAATGTCTATTACAGAAGTAGCACCTAGTCGTACTAAAGGAAGTTTTGACACATCTGCATTGACAACGTTACGTTTATTTACAAGTCGTTCTATCTATGCAATTACTCATAAGAGCGATTATAATATTGCAGATATTGGAAGAAAAAAACAAGCATTATTTTTGATTCTGCCAGATGAGAAGACTACTTATTATCCAATCGCAAGTTTAATGGTGTCGCAACTTTATGAACTGTTGGTACGTCAATCAGATATGAGAGGAGGTCGTTTGGAAAATAGGGTAAATTTTGTACTAGATGAATTTGGCAATTTTACAAAGTTAAGTGATTTTACAAATAAGCTTACAGTTGCAGGTGGACGTGGAGTACGATTTAATTTATTTTTGCAAAGTTTTGAGCAGCTCACACAAAAATATGATAAAGAAACTGCAGCGATTGTAAAATCCAACTGTCAGACTTGGATTTACCTTCAAGCAGATGACAAAGAAACGTTGCAAGAGGTATGTGATAAACTAGGTAAATATACTACTTCCGCTTATCAGTTATCTAGTCAACATGGGAGATATATCAACCCAAGCAGTTCTCATAGTATTAGTCTTGTGGCAAGAGAGCTTTTAACTACAGATGAGATACGTCGTATTTCTCGGCCCAATCAGATTGTAATTAGTAGAGCACATCCAGCTATGATGCATGCGCCAGATTTATCTGAATGGTATTTTAATAAAATGTGTGGGTTAGGTGATAAGGAGCATAACCGCAAAGTACGAGAGGAGCGGGAAAAAGCTAGACCAATACTATCAGATAAAATGGAAGAAATTCCTTTATGGAATATATGGGTGTATTGTGCAAAAGAGTTACAACTTAAAGAGGCACAACAAAAATCGCAAGCTTTTGCAGCACAGACAGAAATGATATTCTCATCTATGAAAGCTTATAAAAGAACAGGAGGTTTAGATGAAAGCGAAGAAAGTTAAACAAATGGTAGGCACATGTGTGTCTACTTTTTATTTTGTGTTGATATGCAGTTTTAAGACATATGCTGCAGGTATTGGGGGCAGTCAACTTGCTAGAGGAACAGAGCGACTAATTGCAGATGCGACTACTTGGCTTATGATATTAGCTCCAGTAGTTGCTGGACTTTTAATTATTTATTTTTGTATTCGTCGTTCGGCAGCGGATGAGATGGACCAAAAGAAGTGGAATAATCGCATTGTAGCTGCGATTGTTTCCTGTATTGGTGCAGTGTTAGGAAGTGCAACACTGAATATTATTATTGGTTACTATCAATAATCGGTTGTTAATTTGTGTAAGAGCGTAGAGGATTTCTACGATTTTGCTATATAAACTATAATTTAAAAAGGAGAATGGATACTATGAAAAACATCAGAGACAAAATGGACGAACTGGCTATTAATGGATGGGTGAAGGGCATGCAGCTAAAAGTAAAGCTTGAAGATATCTTTACACAAAAGTCTGGCGAAGGATTTGTTGATACTGCGTTGAAAATCTTGATTTCGGTGGTAGTTGGTGCGCTACTATTAGCAGGTCTGTATACACTTTTTAAAGACACAATTCTGCCTACTCTAACCCAAAAGATTACCACTTTATTTAACTATCAGGGATAACGTATTCACAGCCAGCTCTATTTAAAAGAATAGGGCTGGCATACTTAGTGCGAAGGAGGATTTTATGAAAATTAAGAGTAAAATAGTTGCCAGATATGAAAATAAAGACAAATTAAAAGCAGTTGCTACAGTTTGTCTAGATGGAAGATTTTTGATTACAGGAGTTCGTGTGGCAGATTGCCAAAATGGCTTAACAGTATTTATGCCAAGCCGTGAGATTCGTGCAGGAGAATATAGAGATATTTGTTTTCCGATTACACTAGATTTATATAAAGCAATTAAAAATAGTGTACTAGAAGCATATGCGCAATCTGAAAAAGATGGTCTAGTGGAAAAGTAATATGGGGTGATGGATTGGAAATAATTCTTGTATTGTTAATTGTAGCTATTTTAAATGGAGCGATTGCTTATATTGATGAAATGCTTTCAGAATTGGTTCCACTGACATTGCATGCAGATAACTATATGATTGGTATAAGTGGAAGCAGTATGGTAGAAATGTTGTTTGAAATTATACTAGGATTTGGTGTATCGTTGATTATCCTAAAGTTTCTAAAAAAAGGGTTTGAATGTTATGTAATGTGGACAGATGGAGACCCTGATAGCGAGCCAGTCTATCTTGTAACTCGTTTTATTCAGGCGATAGCAGTAGCAGTCTGTTTTCCCATGTTATATGAGTGGATGGCAGATATTACAACAAATCTGATAGGGGAATTGTTGAGTGCTATTGGAGTATCTACAAATTATAACTGGCAGGCATGGGTAGATGGTCTTGCATCAGCTGGAATTGTAACAGCAGTTTTTGGACTTGTATTTGTAATTAGTTATTTTATGTTATACTTTCAGTTTTTAATGAGAGGCTTAGAGATTATGATTCTGCGGATTGGTCTGCCTCTTGCCTGTGTGGGGCTTTTAGATAATGATAAAGGAGTATTTAGAACATATATAATGAAATTTTTCCAGACCACCTTTTCTGTGGTAGTGCAGATTACCCTTTGCAAACTTGGGATTGGCATGATGATAAATATGAGTGTATTTTGGGGAATTGCTTGTATGGTACTTGCCATCAAAACACCGCGTTTTTTAAGTGATTTTATGGTTCCACTTAGTGGTGGTAAAGTTGTGAATAATGTCTATCATTCTATCAGATTAGTAGGTATGGCTAAAAACCTTATAAAGTAAAGGCGGTATAATATGGTGACGATTAATGATATTTCTATAGCCATTATTGCTTTGATTCGAGTAGGTGTAGTATTTCGATTTATTTATTGTATGGTTCGCTTAGAAAGTGCAGAGGAAGAACGCACACAATACAAGAAGCGGGCAAAAAATACCATATTGTTTTATATAATTGCGGAATCTGTTTGGCAGATAAAAGCAATTATTTTTTTCTATTATGGAGCATAGGGGGAAGGTATGGAACAGGAAATTAGCCTATATATTCCTACAGGTGTAAAGGCACAAAATGAATTGTTTAATGGTTTTGGCAAACGAGAATTTTTGCAAAGTATGGTTGGTTCTCTATTAGGAGGAAGTATAGCAGTTTTGACTTGGATGATTTCTAAAAATGTGGCATTGACTGTTGTGACGATTTTAACAAGCATCTTTGGGAGTGTGATGATGTGTACGAAAGACCAAAATAATCAAAGTGTAGTAGACCAGATTGGAAATATGATTCGCTTTCATCGCAGTCAGCAAATTTATCCTTATCGTATGATAGATGAATGGAAGATGGTGGATAAAGTGTAGTATCTTTTTAAAAGAAATGGAGGTGTCTGATGGAATGGATAAATCATTTTAATATTTTTCTTGCTTGTACTTTGTTTATGTTATTTGCTGGTGTGTTATGTGATATGGTGCTGTTTCAGCTAATACAAGCAGAGAAAGTGCCTATGACAGCTGCTATTATAATGATTGTAACAGCAATATTTTTAGAAATATATGGAACTTCTTTTTATACTTTGCGCTGTATTTTGATTTGCCATGTACTATTGTTAGCGGGAGCAGCAGACATTGCTAAACATGAAATACCAGATGCATTTCATTTATTAATAGCTATCATAGGTTTGATGGATTTTCAACCTATGGATGCATTATATGGACTTTTGATAGTTCCTTTGCCATTTTTGATAGTAGCATTAAAAACAGGTAAGATTGGAGGCGGAGATGTAAAATTGATGGCAGCTTCTGGATTTGTATTAGGAGTGTCTAAAGGATTTTATATGATAATTTTAGGACTTGTTATGGCACTTTTGTGGAATGAAGTTATGCGTAGAGGAAAAGAAAGCATCCCTTTAGCGCCATTTCTTGCTTTGGGTTGTTTTATGGCATTATTGCCAGTTTCGTAATTAGGATTGGAGGATAGATAAGAATATGAAAAATCTTTTGAAAAACCGAATTGTAGTAGGACTTATTTGCATAATGGTATCTCTTATAATATGTTTTGGGTTGACACCGATGTTTAATGATGCATTAACATCTACAGCAGAGATTGTACGAGTGCATACAGAGATTCATAAAGGAGAGTTGATTACACCTAAAATGGTAACAACTGTAGAAGTGGGTGGCTATAATTTGCCTTCTAATGTTGTGTGCCAAATAGAGGATGTGGTAGGAAAATATGCAGATGCAGATTTTTATAAAGGCGATTATATTTTGGCCACGAAATTGTCAGATACACCACAACTGAAAAATGAATATTTAACAGGACTAGATGGTACAAATCGGGCTATGTCCATTACTATCAAAAGCTTTGCAGCTGGATTATCAGGCAAACTAGAACGTGGAGATATTGTATCACTTATTGCTAATGATGTGGGAGATTTAAGAGAGACTATCATTCCTATAGAGCTACAATATGTAGAAGTTATTGCTACAACTTTAAGCGATGGTACCGATAGCGACTTACAAGAAGAAGATAAGGAGACAGGACTTGCATCTACAATTACAGTTTTAGTTACTCCAGAACAAGCGAGACTTTTAGCAAAATTAGAACAAGATGGAACTGTCCACGCAGCTCTTGTATATCGTGGTGACAGTCAAAATGCACAGAAGTTTTTAGAGGAACAGAAAAAAGTATTAGAAGAACTTATGTTCGAAAAAGAGGAAGAAGAAAATATAGAGGATGTGGAAAAGGAGGAAACAGAAGATAAGTTATGATGAAACGGGAAAAAGTATTGACTATTATAGGGAGTCCAGGAAGCGGAAAAACAACTACTGCTGTGAAGTTAGCTCGTACTCTTGCAGCCAGAAGAAAAAATGTAATTATTGTGTTATGTGACCCTTTTACTCCATCTATACCAGCATTACTTCCAGCAGGAATCATACATGATATTTCTTTGGGATATTTATTGACAGCTCCAGGAATAACTCAAAATGATATTTTAAATGCGTGTGTGCCAATATCTAGCAGTGAGTATATTAGTTTATTGGGATATCGCACAAGTGAAAGTCTAATGAATTATCCCAAAGTAACACGAGATAAAGCATTGGAATTATTTATCTCTTTAAGATATCTTGCAGATTATATCATTATTGATAGTTCTACGATATTTGAAGCAGATCCCACTTCTTTTGTAGCGATTGAGATTGCAGATAAAGTTCTCAAAATGGGGACAGCTAATTTAAAAGGGATTTCCTGGTTTCAAACCCATACACCTATGTTAGCTGATAGTCGTTATCACAAAGACAACCATTTAATGGCAATTGGAAATCTGAAAGTAGGACAGGATTGGGAAGCGGTGACTGGACAATATGGAGGAATAGATTATATATTACCTTACATAGCAGAATTGGAACAACAAGACAATGAAATGTCATTATTTGAACCAATGTTTGCACCAGAAAGTGGTCTGTATCAAACAGAGATTAATCGTATTTTATTAGATGTATTTGAGTTTCAAGTGACACAAAATGTTATTTCTAAAAAGAAAAAACAGATAAAAAAAGAAATAAAAAAAGGGAGCTTCCAAATGCCTTTTATAAAGAACAAAGGAGAATATTAGATTAGGAGGGATTTGCTTGCAAGAAACACTTGATATACATAGTTATACAGAGCTGTTTGGAGGAGAGAAACAATATCGCTTATTTCCAGAAGTTTTAAAAGAAGTACAAGAGTATATTACCAAACATTATGCTTCTGTTTTAAAAGATGACCCAAAAAAAAGCCGTGAACTTATAAAATCATATATACAAAAATATCTAGAAAATAGTCATCTAGGGGTAGAAGATATGGAACAAGAAGAACTTTGTGAGCTGCTCTATGGAGAGATGACAGGTTTTTCTTTTTTGACAAAGTATCTGTATCGAGATGATGTAGAGGAGATTAATATTAATCAGTGGAAAGATGTAAAAATTACATATTCTACAGGGGAGATTTTACCTTGCAAAGAACATTTTAATTCTCCTCAACATGCGATTGATGTAATTCGACGCATGTTACACAAATCAGGGATGATTTTTGATAGCGCACAAACAATTGTGGTAGGGCATCTATCCAATAAAATCCGTATTACTGTTATGGGAGATGGAGTGATTGACAAGGATAAGGGGTTGTCTGCTTCTATACGTATTGTTAATCCTAGAAAGTTGACAAAACAGCAATTCGTGGAGTATGGAACAGCAACTGCAGAAATGTTAGATTTGTTGTCTGCTTGCTATTGCCATGGTGTATCCATGTGTATTACAGGAGCAACCTCTAGTGGAAAGACTACACTGATGAGTTGGATATTAGGACAAGTACCTTATCATAGACGGATTGTTACACTAGAGCAAGGGTGTCGGGAATTTGATTTGACGATAGAAGATGAGTATGGAAAGGTATTAAATAATGTTGTACATCTGGTAACCCGATTTTCAGATGACCCTAAACAGAATATTACATTAGTAAAATTATTAGAGACGACTTTGACCATTAATCCAGATTGTGTAGCTGTTGCAGAAATGAAAGGTGCTGAAAGTATGCAGGCTATTAATGCAGCCAACACTGGCCATGCGGTTATTACTACCATTCATGCTAATTCTTGTGCAGATACGTATTATCGGATGGTAACATTGTGTAAACAATCTTATGATATGGATGATGCAACTCTTATAGGGCTTGCAACCAAAGCATTTCCTATTGTGGCTTTTGCAAAAAAGTTAGAAGACAATAGCAGAAGGCTGATGGAAATATCGGAATGTGAGTATCTATCAGATGCTACGCAAGCAGGAGAGCGTAGATATCGGATGCGGACGTTGTTTCGCTTTCATATTACAGACAATCAGATAATAGATGGGCGAGCAAAAATTATTGGATATTATGAGAAAGTAGAAGTACCTTCTGAAGGACTTTTAAAACGTCTGCGGGAAAATGGAATGTCTTTTCAGATGCAACAAAAACTTTTTGGTATATAAGGAGGAAAAAAATTGACAACATTAGTAACAATTGCATTTTTATTGGCGGTAACAGGATGTTTTGCCATCCTTCAGTTATCGCCTTTTTCCTTTTTAGAAGGATTAGCGGCTTTTTTAAAACCTCCCAAAGAGTCGTTAAAAAGCAGAATAGAACAAAATCGAAAAAATAAGCAGCCAAAAGGATTAAAGTTATTATTTTTGGAAACAAAGGAAGTTTTACAGATAACAGGAAAAAGTGGAATGTTTTCTGCACTATGTATTTTATCTATGCTGTTGTTTATAATTGGAGTTTTGATGGCACTTACTATGAAAAATACTTATATGGTTCCTGTATTGGCAGCTGGATTTGCTTTGCTTCCATTTTATTATGTAAAACTTACAGCAGGACGCTATAAAAGGCAGGTTAGTACAGAACTTGAGACTGCTCTTTCCATTATTACAACTAGCTATTTGCGAGGAAAAAATACAATTATTCGTGCAATAGAAGAAAATCAGCCTTATTTGAATCCACCAGTAGCAGAGGTATTTCGCAATTTTCTTTTGCAAGCGAAATTAATTAATTCTAATCTAAAAGAAGCAATGGAACAGATGAAACCTGGGATTGACAATGATATATTTCATGAATGGATAGATGCAGTTATTGCTTGCCAAGATGATTATAACCTAAAATCCACTTTGCCACCGATTGTAGCGAAACTCTCAGATATGCGTGTGGTGTCTGCAGAACTTGATTTATTGCTGATGGAGCCAGTAAAAGAGTACATTACTATGGTGGTTTTGCTTTTGGGTAGTATACCTTTGATGTATTTTTTAAATAGAGAATGGTATCATACATTGATGTTTACAGAATTTGGCAAAGCATTGCTTGCTATTTGTGGAATAACACTGTTTGTCTCTGTAGCAGCTGTGGCAAAGCATACTAGGCCCATTGAATATAAAAGATAAGGAGGCAAAAAAGTGCATTATTTGATTTTGCTTTTCTTTGCACTATTTTTTAGTGTGGGGTTGTATTTGATTTTTGCAACTGTATTTCATGTACCTACTTATAGAGCGACAAAAGCAGTTCTAAATACAGTAAAAAAGAATAAAAAGCAAGTAAAAGACGCAGATGCTGTTTTAATGGAACTTGCATCTAAATTGGCGAGAGTGCTGCCTATGGATGATTATAAGCGGCGTAAATTGACTGCCATGTTAAAATCAGCAGAAGTTTCTTTGACAGCAGAACAATATGTTTCTCTTGCCATTATAAAGGCAGGCTTACTGTTTGTATGTGCAATTCCTTGTCTATTTATGGTCCCTATTATTTCTCCAGCTTTTGTGATAATCGGCATTGGTATTTATTTTTCTGAAAGTCATAAAGTAGAGAAAAAAATTAGTGTTCGACGTAAAGAAATAGAATATGAATTGCCTCGTTTTGTGGCAACATTGACACAGGAACTTCAGGCTAGTCGGGATGTATTGTCTATGTTAGAAACCTATCAGAAAAACGCAGGGACCGCATTAAAAAATGAACTCACTATTACGGTAGCAGATATGCGTACTGGAAATTTTGAAGGAGCGTTGACTCGCTTTGAAGCAAGAATATCTAGTGCGATGCTTTCCGATGTAGTTCGAGGATTAATAGGTGTTCTTCGAGGAGATGATGGAGTAGCTTTCTTTCGGATGCTTAGTTATGATATGAAACAATTAGAATTACAGAGGCTAAAAAAGATGGCGATGGAAAGACCACCAAGAATACGAAGATATTCTTTTTTATTGTTAGGTTGTATGTTATTACTCTATATGGGAGTAATGGGTTATCAAATATTAGGTACTATGTCAGACATTTTTTAGAAAGGAGGCATGATGTTAAAACAACTTTTGCAATCTAGACGAGGAGAAGGCTATATAGATGTTGCTATTGGTATTTTGTGTCTGATGCTGGTAATTGCATTGGCAGTTAGTTTCTTTCCTGTGTTTACTAAGAAACAACAACTTGATTTGTTTGCTACGGAGATTGTGCGGGAGGCGGAGATAGTAGGAGGAACCAATATATCTACACGTATTGATACCTTGCGTAGACAGACTGGATTAAATCCACATATTGAATGGGATTGTGATTATTACAGTGGAAATAAAGTACAGTTAAATAGCGATATTGCTGTGACACTGACAGATACTGTGGATATTGGCTTTTTTATATTTGGTCATTTTTCTATTCAGCTTCATGCAAAAGCATCTGGTAAATCAGAAGTTTACTATAAATGATAGAGAGGAAGAAAGAAAAATGAGAGAGATATTAAAGGATAAAAGGGGTGATTCTACTCCTGTCATTCTTGTTCTCGTTTTAGCATTACTATTCTTATTCTGTGCTATGTCAGAATTTTTTCGATTGCTGATTATTACGCAAGGGGTAAGAGATGGACTCCAGCAAGCAGTTATCCGTGTGGCGATTTCCAATTATGATGAGACTTATCGAGGAGTACGAGAAGGATATTCTGGTGGCTATCGTCTCTTAGGGGAACAATGGGTGGAAGATATGGATTATGGTGATGTCTATTATTATCTAGACAATCTGTTAGGAACTAAAAGAAACGGAAATTATCATGTAAAGGAGCAAGAAAAAGGATATGAATATCGGCTCTCTGATTTACATGTAGAGATTACAAATACTGAGTTAGCACCAGAAAATACTTTTGAAAATTTTGAGGCAGATGTACGGCTTACTATCGAAATTCCCCTATCGTTTGGATGGGAGATGGTTCCGCCTTTAATGATGGAGCTGCGAACACGGGCAACCTATATGCCTAAATTTTAAATATTATTAAAATCTGAAAAAACTCTAGACGTATAGGCTTAAATCAGATTATAATGAGATTGGGTAGAAAAATTAGGTAAATAGGGCCACATTGTTCATGAAAAAGAAGATGAAAGTGAGGTCTATTTATGGAGAAAAAATATAATAAAAGTAAACAGATTACGATTCTTATTTTGTTAGTTTTAGTTGTCTGTCTTGCAATTAGTCTGCTATGGTACATAGGAACATTTAAAAGAGAACCAATAGCTATAGTTGAACAAGATAAATCAGAACCAGAGTTTATAGTAGTTCCAAAGATTGATACCAGTAGTACCATAGATCATAAAGAAGCATTAGAATATAATACAGAAGAATCTAAGGAGTCCCCAACGTCTGAGAATAATGAAGAAGAAAATTCTATTCTGTCTGAAGATATACCAGCTCGCACAGATGGAAAGCCACAGACTCCAGAAGAAGCAATAGCGCCTGAAAAAGCACCAATAGATGCAGAGAGTACTGCAGAAGTGGAAAATCCAGATGAGAATGGTATCTGCCAGCCAGAACATATACAACCATCAGAAGAACAGCCCCAAGGAGGGGATACGAATTCAGAGGGTGCCATATATGTACCAGGATTTGGATATATAGAGAGTTCTGGTTCCAATGAGCAGGAAGCTTCTTATACAGACGGGAACTGGAATACTGAAATTGGAACAATGCAATAGTAAAATAAAGGGTATGGATTTTTTAATCCATATCCTTTTTTGTGTGGAGAAATAATATGAAACAGATAAGAAAAATTGTAATGATTATATTACTTTTCCTCTTAAATTGTATCTTAGTGCTTCCATGTTATGCTACAGGAAATGGAAATGTAGATGGAGGTGGAGGAAGTCTAAATAAAGGAAAAGATGGTTATTATTGGCCGGAGATTGGATATGATGGGGTAAGAATTACAGTAGTAGACGCACAAAGTGGACAAAAGATAAGTGTTCCAGTGGATTATACGAACTTAAATATAAGCAGTCTATCTTCTACTATCTGTCATTTTGGAAAAGTTAGCAAGATAGATTATCGAAGTGGAGCGGGACTGTCGCCACAAGTAGGTGGATATAGATGTCAAAAACCCGCAGTATCGATGCCACAGATTATTTCAGGAAACAATAAAAAAGCTAGTATTACAGCTATAAGACGTTATTTTTGTTCAGAAGCAGCTGCAGTTATGATAGCAAATGATACAGGGATTCTCTTTGAAGATATTGAAGAAGGTAAGTATAAATTAGTAATTGAACCTGTGATTTATCTGGTATATCAACATTTATATTTTGCTATGACAACAACAGAAGCAGGACTATATAATCAAATAACAGGTGGAGATTTGGGATATCATTTTCCGACAGTAGTGATGAAAAATCATGCGCTTGCATTGTTTTTAGAACAGAGCGATTTGGGATTTGATGCATGGACAGGACCTACAGGGAGTGCAAGAACTACACAAGAGATGATTACTATTCTAGGAATTGGTATTGTTAGTTACCAAAAAGCCCCGCAGACTCTTGTTGCATATGATAAAGAATATCGAGTAGATACGGATGTTATTGTTGCAGTGCAACTAACTACAGGAAAACAGAAGACACCCAAACATCCAGCTTATGCTAGATTTACAATAGAAGGCAATACATATACGCACAATTCTATCTACATTCCTCAAAATGGCTCACAGCTTGCCTGGATAAAATGGCATACACCAAGTGAACCAGGAGAAGTTATCATTAAGATTGCCAGTAATTGTAGTACCAGCACAACAGAGATTAAAGCAAAAATTGTGGATATGGATGATAACCCACCACCAGACCCACAGGCAAATGATAGAAATGATGGATTTTCCATTCCGCCTGTTCCTAATAAACAAGATATAACACAACTGACATGGGGAGAATGGGATTGTTGGTGGCATGCACGTTGGGTATGGCATAGTGGAAGTGAGGATAAAGATGGATATTGGTGTGACCATGGTTGGTGGGAATATGCGTGGAAATCATATTCAGCAAGTCTAAATGCCACATGTTTGCTTCATCCAGACGCAAAGAATCCCACAGCATTTGGAAAGACAATGAAAAGCGGATATGGATTTAATGTAGAAGTTTCTGCTAATCTTAGCTCATCGGCACCTAACAATCATATCACAGAAACACAGAATGTAGTGTCTTATTTTCCAGAGTTTTATTATCGTGAGTATTGGAGGCTTTTAAAGAGGATAGGTATTGGTTACTCTAGTACGTTTGAGTTTCAAGAAAATCCATATAGTACCTATGGCCAAACCGTTCATTTTTCGCCAGTTTGGTATCCAGATGGACAATATATAACCTACATAGAAGTGTTAGACGCTTGGACTCCAGCAGGTATGCTGCAGATAAATCTGACAGATGTATTGAATATTAAGGGCTCTGTATTTGATGATTGGGTGCGCCCATATAGCTTCACACATATGCGTGAAGCGTGGAATAGATAAAAATCTGCCTTTGGCAAGGCAGTGGGCAAGGTACTGACTGCCCATCGTTATCAACTCAGCCTGCGGGGAAACCCATAAGGTGACAACAGCATGTATGAAAAGGCATAATTCCACAAGTCACTATGTGGCGAATGAATGTCGAAACGAAAAGCTGCGTATAAGGATAAAAGCTGGATTGCTTGAACGATAGTCAGAGGTGTTGAATCGAAGGCTATGGCGGAAAGTGACTATGAACGCCATACGGTTAGAGGTGGTTTCCTATGCCAGTCGGGAAATCACAAGTACCCTTAACCGACCAACTGCAATAAGCAGAAAATGACGAAAGTCGTATCCGAGAACGCAGTAAGCCATGTTTTATCTATTCTAAATGGGGATTGCCTAAGTTGGAACGCAGAACGCTCTGCTATGGGATTTAGTCCCTGAATATCCGATATGGCAACGGAGCTCTGGTAGTAGTCCGGGCAAGGGAAAACCTTGTACATGGCGAAGCAGAGCAGATTACCTTCAATACTAAAATATTAGAAAGGTGCGTGAGGCATTTGAGAAATCCGATTGAAGTATTGAAAACTCTACAAGAGAAAGCAGGCAACGAGAACTATCAATTTGAACGCCTGTACCGAAATCTGTACAACGAGGAGTTTTTCCTATTGGCATACGGAAATCTCTCTGCAAAAGAGGGAAATCTGACCAAGGGAACAGACGGTGCCACAATAGACGGAATGGGAATGGAGCGTATTCGCAAGCTGATTGAAAGCTTGCGGAACCACAGTTACCAACCGTCCCCTGCGAGACGTGCCTATATTCCGAAATCCAATGGAAAACAGCGTCCGTTAGGCATCCCCTCTGTGGATGATAAGCTGGTGCAGGAAGTTGTGAGGTTAATTCTCGAAAGTGTGTATGAAAGCAATTTTTCTGAACACTCGCATGGTTTTAGACCGAACAGGAGCTGTCACACGGCGCTGACCCAGATTCAAAGAAACTTCACAGGGGTTAAATGGTTCATTGAGGGGGACATCAAAGGTTATTTTGACACCATTGACCACCATATCCTTGTGGATATTTTAAGAAAGCGCATAAAGGACGAATACCTAATCTCGCTGATATGGAAATTTCTGAAAGCCGGATACTTGGAAGATTGGAAATTCAACCCGACCTATTCCGGCACTCCGCAAGGCTCGGTCATCAGTCCAATACTTGCCAATATCTACCTGAACGAATTTGATGCCTATGTTGAAGAATACATTGAGAAATTCAACCGAGGTAAAAGACGTGAAAGGAACAGTGAGTATCGCTTTTATAGTGATGGCGCATCAAAATTGAGGGTAAAGTACCGCGGGCTATGGGAAACGATGACAGCCGATGAAAAAGAAAAAGCCAAATGTGAAGTAAATGAGTTCATGAAAAAAGCAAAACAGATTCCAGCTATGAACCCGATGGACAGCAATTACCGCCGTCTGCTCTATTGCAGGTATGCGGATGATTTTATTTGCGGAGTAATCGGAAGCAAGGAAGAGGCAGAAACCATCAAGGCTGATTTTAGCCGGTACCTGAAAGAAAAGCTGGGACTGGATATGTCGGAAGAAAAGACACTGATTACACACTCAAACGAAAAAGCGGCGTTCCTCGGCTACGAAATCGCTGTTTCCAGAAGCAATGAATACAAAAAGATAAGCAACGGACAGAAGGTAAGAACCTTTAATGGGCGTGTTCATCTATTTATGCCACATAATAAATGGGTTAAGAAGCTGACCAGTTGCGGAGCAATGGAAATCAAACAGCAGGACGGCAAAGAAATATGGAAACCGCAGGCGAGGAAAGACCTCATCAACAAAGAGCCGATTGAAATCCTAAGCATTTACAATGCCGAAATTCGTGGGCTGTACAATTATTATTGTTTGGCAAGCAACGTATGCAAGCTGCAGAAATATTACTACATCATGGAATACAGCATGTACCAGACGTTTGCAGCGAAGTACCGTGATAATTTACGGAAAACGATTAACAAGCATACCCGAAACGGCGTGTTTGGTGTCAGCTACACTACAAAAACCGGCAACGAGAAACGGGCGACATTCGTGAAAGGAAGTTTCCAAAAACGGACTGTCAGCTTAGATTACAGTGATGAAATCCCCTCTTATTCTGCCGCAAAATATAGTCGAAAAAACGGCTTAATTGAGCGGTTACAGGGTGGAAAATGTGAACTATGCGGACAGCAGACCGACAACGCAAAAATTCATCACGTTAGAAAGCTGAAAGAATTAGCCGGCATGAACGAATGGGAACGAAAAATGGTTCAAATGAACAGAAAAACTTTAGTTGTTTGTAATACCTGTTATGGAAACATAACAGGCAAGTAAAGGTAGAGGGTAATTGGAGAGCCGTATACGTCGAGAGGCGTAAGTACGGTTCGGGGGCGAGTATCTGGAAATCTGCCGTGGCAACACGGTAAGGCGCCGGGTGCTTAGCCTACCATATAGCCCCAACAAAATAGTAGGAGGAAAATTTAATATATGGAAGGACTTTTATTTCCGATTATCATGTTGACTGTCACCGTTGTAGGAGGCAGTTTTTTATTGCTTATACTGAAGTATAATAGACCAAAATACAATAATGCCAAAGAAAATCTTGCCATACAAACAGCACAAGATTTTATTAATGTAAAAGATATTAAGGACAAATATCTTTATACAATGGATAATTTAGTATTGATTTTTGTACGTATTCATTCTATCAGTATTGATTTGTATAGCAGAACAGAAAAATATAACTTAATCAGGCAATTAACAGCAGAATTGTCAGATATTCAATATCCGTTTAAGTTTTTAGCAATTAGTCGGCCTGTAGATATTTCTCCAGTAATTACAGATATGCAATCTATGTTAAAAGAAGCAGATGATAAGAGAAAAGAACTGCTTCGACAAGAGATTTTGCAAATGTCTGGATTTGCGCTTTCAGGAGAGATTGTAGAACGGCAATTCTATGTCTCTCTTTGGGAGCGAGCAGAGGAAGGGATAGAAAAAGAATTGTTAAAACGGGCCTCATTATTTTCAGAAAAATTCTTGGGTTGTAGTATTCCATGTGATGTACTAGGGGAAAAAGATATCGTACGAATTTTAAATCTGGTTCATAATCCATCCTATACACATTTGGAAGATACAGAATTTTCTGCTTCGATTCCAACACTAAAGGAGGATATCTATGCGTAAACGACAGATAGTAAAAAAGTCAGAAATATCTAATAATGCTTTATTAAATGTGATTACTCCTATAGGAATGGGATTTTCAAAAAACAGTCTTTCTGTAGGAGAAAATATAGGAAAAGTATATGGTTTGATTCGCTATCCACAGAAAGTAGAAGTAGAATGGCTTTCTCGCATCACCAATATTCCTTCTACGATTGTGTCTATTGGATGGAGACCCGTGGATAATGCCACTTTGATAAATGCCATCTCTCGCAGTGTTGTACAGCAGAGAGGATTGGCAGATGGAGCAAAGGACCCCTTGTCTCGTCAGAGGGCAGAAAAGGCCGCTGATGACGGAGAAAAGATTATTATGCAGATTGACAGAGAAGGTGAGACAGTGGGGCTGATGAGCGTATCTGTTATGCCTATAGCTAAGGACGAAAAGACTTTTAAAAAAGTGTGTCGTCGTGCAGAAAGTATGGTAAGTGTAATGAAATGCAAGATGCGAGTAATCCCCAATTTGCAGAAAGAAAGTTTTCAACATATTTCTCCCTCTTTTCCTACTAATGCTAAAATTGAAAGCATCCTACAGAAAATTGTACCAATTTCTACTTTTGTAGGTGGTTTTCCATTTGCTAGCAGTGGATTTAATGATGGAGAAGGATATTATTTTGCTCAAGATACCAGTGGTGGTCTAGTGATTGTAGATACTTGGCGGCGAGGTGGGGACCGCACGAACAGCAATTTTGTTATTATGGGCAATTCTGGTGTAGGCAAATCTACGGCTATTAAGCATATTATTTTGTCAGAGTTTATGAAAGGAACAAAGATTTTAGTGGTAGACCCAGAGTCAGAGTATAAAGACCTTTGCTTTCATCTAAATGGGGACTGGATTAACGCTGTAGGAGGCTCTACGGGCATGATTAACCCATTACAAGTCCGTCCTTCACCTCGCGATGATGAGCAGGAAAAGGAAACAGATTGTCTGTACCAGGATGAGGGATATGGGATGAATGACCTTGCATTACATATGAAAAATCTGGAAATTTTCTTTAACCTCTATATTCCATCTATTACAGATATGCAGCGAGCAGTGTTAAAGAAATGTTTGATTGAGTTATATAAGGATTTTGACATTACCTGGGAAACAGATATCAACCTCTTAAATGCAAAGGATTTTCCTGTGTTTTCTGACCTCTATCAACTGGTGCAAAAAAAGGCAGAAAAGGAGATGGAACATCAAGTATATGCAGATTTAGCATTGCTTTTGTATGATATAGCAGAGGGCTCAGACAATTTTATCTGGAATGGGAAAAGTAGTATCAAAGACCATCTAAACGAAGATAAAGGAAATGGATCCATCATTGTATTAGATACAAATGCGTTGCAAGAGACCAGTGACCATATTAAGCGGACACAGTATTTTAATATCTTAACCTGGTGTTGGGAACAAATGAGTCGAAATAGAGAAAAACGGGTCTTATTGATATGCGACGAAGCATATCTAATGATTGACCAGAAAGTACCACAGTCCCTTGTGTATCTTAGAAATGTAATGAAAAGAGCAAGGAAATATGAAGGTGCATTGGCAATTATTTCTCATAGTATCGTAGATTTTTTAAGTGAAAGTATCAAGCAGTATGGACAGGCACTTCTTGATATTCCTTGCTACAAAATACTGATGGGAACAGATGGCAAGAATCTAAAGGAGACCGCAGACCTCTATGACCTTACAGAAGCAGAACAAGAACTTTTATTGGCTAGAAAACGGGGACATGCTCTTTTTATGGTAGGAGCCAAACGTCTGCATATACATTTTGAGATTCCAGAATATAAGATGTACTATATGGGCAAGGCGGGAGGACGATAGAATGACAGGCAGTATGATTTTGACACAGATGATAATAGGTATAGCAGTGGATGAGCAGGCGCGAAAGCGCCTGTTTATTGTGATTATTACACCAGTATTGGTTCTAATATTTCTGATTGCTTTTATTTTGTATCTGTTAACTAGCCCTGTTGCTAGATTTGTAGCTTGGACATTTGGAAGTGAAGAAATCGAAGCGATTGAATCTTTCCAGGAGGAATATGGCTATAACCAAAATCTTAGTAGGTATGGGAGAGATTATATAAAAGGAAATGGTCAATCTTACGAAGATGTAGTGTTCGAAGATGGTGGACTCGAAGTGGTATATTATAATCAATTAGATGAGCGGTGGGAAGATATTATGTATGGAACTTCTAGTACAATTGGTCAAGCTGGCTGTGGCCCTACTTCTATGGCTATTGTAATCTCTACCTTGACTAGAGAAAATCATAACCCCGTGGAATTAGCACATTGGTCTGTGGCAAATGGGCAGCGCTGTGAAGGAAATGGTTCTTACCATAGATTGATTCCAGTAGCTTCTGCAGCATATGGACTAACTTGTGAAGGGAATCTAACAGCACAAGGAATTGTGGATGCTTTATCTTCTGGAAAATTAGTAGTGGCCATTATGAGCAAAGGACATTTTACTAGAGGAGGACATTTTATTGTTTTACGTGGAGTAACTAAAGATGGGAAAATACTTGTAGCTGACCCTGCAAGTTATGGTAGAAGTGAAAAAGAGTGGGATTTATCTATCATTTTAGATGAATCTAACAAAGCAGCTGGTTCAGGAGGCCCTTATTGGGCGATTGGTAGATGATAGGAGGCATGAAAGTATGATTTTATATCTATCATCTCCCCAACATACTAATTTATTGGATTTTACAGGCTTTTATGAGCCAGACAGTGAGATGCCAATAAAAAAGATGGTAGGGAGTTTTATACTAAAACAATTTGTGGTATATGATATGCGAAGCTTTTCACATTTTACAGAAGTAGTACTTGACCGTTTGGCATTTGGAGATACTGATGAGGAATTTGCGCAAGCAATTGAAGAATTTTTAACAATGTATTCGGCAAGGATAACGGTTATCTATGAAGGATTAGAACCATCAACTCCACTGTTTCAGGCTTTGTTGGAGAGCGGCGTAGGAAATATTGTATGTAATACTAGGATATGGGAGATACAACAAGAAATAAGAGAATGTCTAAGCGCTACAGGGATGAGACGTTATACACCCAAAATGCGTCTAGAGAGATTGGATGGACAAGAGCATTATAATTTTGGCTGTGAAAATATTAGAATAGCCGTATTTGGCTCTCAGGCTAGAATTGGGGCCACAACAGTAGCATTAGGGTTAAGTGCATGGCTAGCACGTGTAGGGGCGTCTGTATGCTATGTAGAGGCGAATGAGAGGGGTCATTTGGCAAACCTTGTTCGTAGTTATGAAATGGAGCTAGAAACAGGGGGATGGAAGTTTGAAAATGTCCATTATAGAAGTATGGAAACACAGGAACATGTAAATTTTATTATATATGATATAGGCGATAATCTATCTAATAGGCATGAACTTTTAGGGCGGGCAGATATAAAACTGTTAGTATGTGGTACTAAGCCATATGAGCTTAAATCTACCGTACGCTTGCAGTCAATTTTGACAGGGGTTCATGCTTTTTTACTTTGCCCTTTTGTGGCAGAAGGAAGCAAAGATGATATAGTAGATGCTTTGCAAAATGACTATCATAAAGTATTGTTTTTAGAATATCAACCAGAACTAACAGACAGTTATTGTAATGCAAAGCAATATAAAAGCATGATTGCAAAATATATAGTAGGACCTAGTTAGTTGGCTTAGAAATGTTGTTTTTAAAGTATGGAAAGGAAATCTATTACTATGGCAGTTTTTCGGATTAAAAAAACTAAAGATTATACCGTGATGACAAACCATCATTTACGCAATACACAACTCTCATTAAAGGCTAAAGGCCTTTTATCGCTTATGCTTTCTCTGCCGGAGAATTGGGACTATACCACAAAAGGGCTTGCTCATATATGTAAAGATGGTGTTGATAGTATCTGTTCCGCCATTCAGGAACTAGAGAAAAATGGTTATATTATTCGACAACGTGTTCGAAATGCAAAAGGACAACTTACCACAGTAGAATATACCATATTAGAACAACCTGGTTCTATGTCACCTAAACGGGAAAAACCTAAACAGGAAAATCCAATCTTGGGAAATCCAATCTTGGAAAAACCTGAACAGGGAAAACCTGAACAGGAAAATCCCGTACAATTAAATACTAAAGAATTAAATACTAAAGAATTAAATACTATCTTATCTATCCCCAAAGAGAAGTCACAGATAGTTGATGGGGTAAAAAAAGATGGAATGATAGAAGAAAGAGAACAATATCGAAAACAGATATTAGAAAATATTGAATACTATTATCTTGTTCAGAATAATCAGATGGATAAAAAACGTTTAGACGAACTTGTAGAACTTATATTAGATATGGTGTGCACAAATCGAAAATGGATTCGCATTGCTAAAGATGGCTACCCGGTGGAAGTGGTGAAATCTCGTTTTTTAAAGCTAAATAGTGCACATATTCAGTATGTCTTGGATTGCATGTCAGAAAACACCACTTACATACACAATATCAAAAATTATCTATTGGCAGCACTCTATAATGCTCCATCTACTATAGATAACTATTATTCTTCCTTGGTAAATCATGATATGTGGGGTGAGGAAGAAGAACGATAATATTACAAATCTTATTCTTCTATATCCTCCATATTATCCAAAGCATATTCAATACACTGAATAATAACTTTGTTAAATGACATATTATTCTGATTTGCAAGTTGTTGAACTTTTATAATTAAATCTTTGGGAAGCCGAAGTGACTTGTTCTCATATTCAACATATTCTTTCTTTAGCTTAAACACGATGAAACCTCCTTACATGTTATGATTGTAATATGATTTCTATTGTGATAAAATGTTATAAAAATATTAGTTATATAATATATTTATAATATAAAAAAGAACTGTTATTATTTTTCTATCCAGCTAAGAAAGGTTGCAACTTTTTCAATATCATCTTCGTCCATTTGTCTCAATTTTTCTATAAGCTTATAACACAATGAATCATCATTTTCTAGAGGAGCGAAAAATTCTGTTGGTGTCATTTCAAAATAGTCAATAATACGAAAAAATTCTTTCAGAGATGGCAAGGATGCACCACTTGTGATGCTACGAATATAAGAACCACTTTTACCTAAATCTAGACTCATCCGGTGCTCAGAAATATTTTTGCTTAGTCGCAACTCTGTAATTCGATTCCGAATAAATTCGTTATATTGTGCATCTGGCATTGCTGTCTCTCCTTCTTTTTGATAATTATAATATGAATCAAGATGAAAGATTGGTAGTGAAAACATTAATTTATTGTTTACTAAGCAATAAATCAATGATAATATTATTAATATAGCTATATAATTGGTAGTGATATTATTAAGATATGTAAAAGGAATAGGTTTATACATATTTCATGGACTGGATTTTTAGAATATAAATTCATACATACAGGAGCGGAAATTATGAAACTGCAAGTTGACTTCACCAAGAAATTTGAAGAACAAGAAAAAGAAATGATGAATTTAGATATAAAACCATTGGATGAAAAAGACTATCAAAACCTAGAATTGACAAAAAAATTATCCGCATTATATGAATCTCAGTATGAAAAAATAAAAAATGAAAAGCTATGGAATATGTGGAAGAATGTTATTTATCCTAATCTATGTCAGATGGCAGAGATTGAAGGAGGCAGAGTAGCTCTTGAAATGGACGAAAGTACACTTGTAGGCAACCTTATCTATTGTGGCCGTCATATTGTGATAGATAATGTGTGCTGTAATGATTTAAGGTTTTTTCGATTGATGTTGTTACATACAGAAGAATTTTTTATTGAAGCCAAAGATGAACTTATTGAATTGATGTTTACATTTCGATTGTATTATAAAAAGCAGATTGCGGATTATTCGGAGGATATTAAAAGATTAAAAGAACAAATGTGATAGAGTGGTTGGTCTGTGGAGGATGGATATATGAGGTGAAAAAATGGGGCTTTTCAGAGTGAGAAGCTCCTTTTTATGTCTGAAAATTGAAAATAGATTTTGAAAATTTTAAAAAACTGTTTTCCAGCTTGTTTTTTTGTAGGAACTTGGCGATAAATATACTAGGATTAGATAGTCCTGATAACTATTTTTAATTGTGAGCATATTAAATGAATGGTGATGTGTTAGTCGACGGGAAGAATTACCGAGGTTTTGTTCTCTCTGCTAAACGGATGCTGTTAGATATGTCTGTCCAGTGCTTAATTGATAATTGTAATTTAATTAAATTACATATTGACAGATGTGATGAAAAGGGATATTATTATGATGTAATTTAATTAAATTACAAAAGGAGGTCCGATGGAATCAATACCCTTAAATGAGATTATACAATTCACATTAGGTAAAAACCCTACACGAATAAGAGAGCAGGCTGGTGAACTATATACCCCAGAGGATTTTGAGAAAGATTTACACTGTATTAATTCAACGAAAGAGGATATGGGTTGCATTATAAATTTGATAAAGTCAAAGTGCTCTCCGGTTTCGGAACAGACAGAAGCGAAATGTATTACATCAAATTTTCTAAGATGTGACTTTGATACTGAAAAACTCTATTCCTGGTATTTTTGCTATCAGTTTAACGAAGGAAAAGGTTTTGAGCAGCAGATAGAGATGTACCATCAAGGGACAACCTTGAGTGTCAAGAAACTTAATATAAAGACAATTGGAGAGTTAAAAATTGTTTTGCCAGATATGGAAAAACAAAGGGCAATAGGTAATATATACAAGCAGTCAATTATACAAAATGATTTAATGGTAAAACAGGCAGAAGATATAAGGAAATTTACAATGACGTTGATACGCAAGATGGAGGAAGATTAACTATGGCTGAAGGGAAAGATTTATTACAGGTATTATGGAGCGGTGCAGATGTACTTAGAGGGAAAATGGATGCAAATGAGTATAAAACATATCTTTTAGGATTGGTTTTTTATAAATATTTATCAGATTCGTATTTGGTGAAAATCTATGACCTCATTATGGACGAAAATCCAAATAGTCTTGAAGAAGCACAGCACGTGTATGAAGAAGCAATGAAATCAGATGATGCCGAAGAATTACTGAATGAGATAAAGAAATCAAAACATTATACTCTTGAGCCTGACATGACATATATAAGTATGTTAAATGCTGCTAAAAATAATTCTTTTAACAGAGAGAAACTGCAGGCAGCTTTTAACCGTATAGAGGAATCTGATGTATTATTCAACGGCCTATTTGCGGATGTAGATTTATATTCGAACCGGCTTGGTACCGGTGACCAGAAGCAGAGTGCCACAATTGCGGAAGTCATCAAGGTATTGGATGGCGTGGATATTATCCATACGGAAGGAGATGTCCTTGGTAACGCATATGAGTATCTGATTGGTCAATTTGCGTCTGAGACAGGTAAAAAGGCTGGAGAATTTTATACGCCACATGGCCCTGCGCAGATCCTTTGCAGGATTGCCATATCCGGTCAGGAAGGGAAAAAGGGATTACAGGTATATGATCCATGTATGGGGTCTAGCTCGTTGATGCTTAGCTGTAGAAATTACTCAAAAGAGCCAGATTACATTAAATACTATGGACAGGAACTTATGCCATCAACCTATAATTTGGCACGCATGAATATGTTTCTGCATGGAGTCCTGCCTGAAAACCAGCACTTGCGTAACGGAGATACCCTTGATGCTGATTGGCCGACAGATGAAGAAACAGAATTTGATGTTGTAACAATGAATCCGCCATATTCAGCGAATTGGTCTGCCGCAGAGGGATTCAAACAGGATGAACGGTTTATGGATTATGGAGGCAAACTGGCTCCTAAGTCAAAAGCGGATTATGCCTTTTTATTACATGGGTTCTATCATCTAAAGCAGACAGGTACGATGGCGATTGTCCTTCCCCACGGCGTTTTATTCAGAGGAGCGGCAGAAGGGGCGATCAGGGAGACACTCCTCATGAATGGGTCGATCTATGCTGTTATTGGGCTTCCGTCAAATATGTTTTATAATACTTCTATTCCAACTTGCATTGTAGTATTGAAAAAGCACAGGGAAGGTCGGGATGTATTGTTTATTGATGCTTCCAAGATGTATGAAAAGGAAAAGAAACAGAATGTCATGCGCGAGGAACACATTGACAGAGTGCTGGAATTGTATACTGCCAGAAAACCAGTTGATAAAGTGGCTTATCTTGCATCATTTGAGGATATCAAGGCAAACGACTATAACCTGAATATTCCAAGATATGTAGATACCAGTGAGGAAGAACCAGAAGTGGATATCCGGCAGCTTTCCGCATCTATAAGGGAGACAAACAGAGCCATCAAAGAGGGAAATGGCGCTTTGCTGGAGATGCTTGAGGAATTGACTTTTGCAAATACGGAAACGAAGGATGCTGTTGAAGAATTTATCAGTGTTCTTAAGGAGGTGTGATTGTGGCAGATACACCGAAGATAAGATTTAAGGGATTTGCGGATGCTTGGGAACAGCGTAAGCTCTCTGAGGTTGCTACAATGCATGCTAGAATTGGTTGGCAAAATTTGCGGACATCAGAGTTTCTTGACAGTGGGGAGTACATGTTAATTACTGGTACAGATTTTGATGATGGGCGAGTAAATTATGATACTTGCCATTATGTAGAAAAGGAAAGATATGAGCAAGATAAACATATTCAAATTAAGAATGGTAGTATCTTAATTACTAAGGATGGAACATTAGGAAAAGTGGCGTATGTTCAAGGGTTATCAATGCCTGCGACATTAAATGCGGGAGTGTTTAATGTGGTTATTAAAGATGAAAAGAAAGTGGATGGTAAGTATTTGTTCCAGTATCTAAAAGCTCCTTTTCTAATGGATTATGTTAATCAAAAGGCGACTGGCGGAACAATAAAACATTTAAACCAAAATATTCTTGTGGATTTTCCTGTGATGTTGCCATTTATAGATGAACAAGTGATGTTAGGGAGGTATTTTGAAACCCTCGACCACCTTATCACCCTTCACCAGCATAAGTGTGATGAGACAAAAGAACTGAAGAGATATATGTTGCAAAAAATGTTCCCCCGGAATGGTAAGAAAAATCCGGAAATTCGATTTTCAGGATTTACTGACGATTGGGAACAGCGTAAGTATTCTGAAATCATTGACCTCTTATCAGGACAAGATTTTAATCCTAATGAATATAACGAGGATGGTATTGGAATCCCATATCTTACAGGAGCTAGTTGCATTGAAAATGGCCATACAATAGCTATAAGGTGGACGGAGTGTCCGCGTTGTATTGCTAAACAGGGAGATACCGTTTTTGTCTGTAAAGGTTCTGGTTGCGGCACAATTGCAACAGTAAACCAAGAAAAAGCCCATATTGCAAGGCAATTTATGGCACTGAAGGTAAAAATGAATCGATTAGATAATAAGTTTAATTATTACCTTCTGACTTCTGTGATGAAGAATATTAAAACGGATGCAAGAGGGCTTATTGCTGGTATTGCCAGAGATGCAGTTCTTACACAAGAAGTCAAAATACCTTCTCTTGAAGAACAAGAGGAAATTGCAGATTATTTTCGGAATCTCGACCACCTCATCATCCTTCACCAGCGTAAGTGTGATGAGTTAAAGGAAGTAAAGAAGTTTATGCTACAGAATATGTTTCCACAGAAAGGATAGCTTATGGCAGAATTAGAATCCGTAATGGAAAAGAGATTGATAGACCAGCTTTGCTGTGATGAGTCTCAATGGACCTACAGACCTGATATCAGAACAGAGGAACAGCTATGGAATAATTTTAAATATATCTTGGAACAGAATAATAAAGCGAAACTTAATGATGTTCCTCTCAGCGGTTCCGAGTTTGCAAAGATAAAGAATGATTTATCTCACGCTTCATTCTATGATGCCGGGAAATGGATGGTAGGAGAAAATGGCAAGGTATATGTCCATGTCCAGCGTGGGAATGAAACATTGCATCTTATGGTGATGAATAATGAACATGTGGCTGGCGGATCAAGTGTGTACGAGGTTATCAATCAATACCAGGCGTTTAAGACAGAGGATACAGAGGATGATAGAGACAGGCGTTTTGACGTAACGCTCCTTATTAATGGAATTCCTTTAATCCATATTGAACTTAAGAACAAAGAACATTCCTATATGGATGCCTATCGCCAGATTAAGAAATATATTGCAGAGGGTAAGTTCCACGGCATTTTTTCAAATGTGCAGATGTTTGTAGTAAGTAATGCTGTAGATACAAAGTATTTTTCTGCTGCGAGAGATACGGAACTGAACAAAAAATTTATCACAGGATGGCTTGATAAAGAAAATCATCCTGTCTGTGATTATCTTGAGTTTGCTAGGGCTGTTCTTAAAATTCCTGAAGCACATGAGATGATTACCAGATATACAGTTCTTGATAACGATAAAAGGAAACTTTTGATACTGCGTCCATATCAGATTCATGCGATTGAAGCAATGCGGGCAGCATCGAAGCGGGGAAAATCTGGATTTATCTGGCATACGACAGGTTCCGGGAAAACAATGACTTCTTACAAAGCTACAAGAAATCTGCTGATGGATATTCCAGCAATTGAGAAAACGGTATTCCTCATTGATAGGAAAGATCTTGATATGCAGACTAAAATGGCGTTTCAGTCATACGCGGATAATGATACGATTGACGTGGATGATACGGACTATGTCGATTCCCTTATCCAAAAGATGTCGGATGACAACCGCCAGATGATAGTAACCACTCGTCAGAAAATGCAGATTATGGTAAATCGGCGTCTAAAGGAAGGGACTAAGCGATATGATAAAATTAAGGCGTTAAAGGTCGCTTTTGTTGTTGATGAATGCCACAGGGCTGTAACGCCACAAACCAAAAGAGACCTTGAAAAGTTTTTCACCAATTCATTATGGTATGGTTTTACGGGGACACCCATTTTTGATGAGAACAGCTATGAACAGAAAGGCGATTTGCCCCAGACCACGGAGCAGTTATATGGAAAGTGTCTGCATAGCTATACCATTAAAGAGGCTATCCATGATGAAGCGGTTTTAGGATTCATGGTTGAGAATCTTGGGTCTAAGGATTTAAGTGTCGAGGATACAAAAAAAGTGTATGAGACGGAAGCGCATATGCGGAAAGTCTTGAATGTCATTCTGAATCAGTCCTATGACAAATTTGGCATGAAAAATGGCAGGGGCAGAACCTATGAGGCGATATTGACAACCAGCTCTATCCCAATGGCACAGAAGTATTATGATTTACTCAAAAAAGTGAAAGAAGGTAATGACGAGTTAAAGATTAGTGATGATATACGTAAGGCTTTGCCTGACTTTCCAAAATTTGCTATAACCTATTCGTTGTCGGAAAATGATGAAGCCTCCATGGTCAATCAGGATAAAATGAAGAAATCGTTAATAGATTACAATGATATGTTTGGAAGCAGTTACAAGATTGAGGCCATTAATACTTACAACAATAATCTCAATGAGCGGCTGGCCAGAAAAGAGAAGAAGTATCTGGACCGGAGCCAGCAGCTTGATTTGGTTATTGTCGTTGACAGACTTTTAACAGGGTTTGATGCACCATGCCTTTCTATTTTGTTTATGGATAGACAGCCTATGGCTCCGCAGAATATTATTCAGGCATTTTCCCGAACTAACCGATTGTTTGATACCAATAAGCAGTATGGGCAGATTGTAACATTCCAGGCTCCGAAAAAGTATAAAGATGCAATAAATGAGGCTTTGAGATTATATTCCCGTGGAGGTGACGGCAATCCTATTGCAGAGGATTGGGATGATGTGAAGGCATCCTTTTCCATATCTCTTAAAACAATC
Organism: Lachnospiraceae bacterium; assembly: GCA_910575445.1. GTDB lineage: Bacteria > Bacillota > Clostridia > Lachnospirales > Lachnospiraceae > Hominiventricola. Next base: position 579,859 of record CAJTFW010000001.1, read on the forward strand.
CGCAATCTGGCACAAACATCTGCGGATATAGCAGGTTTATCACGCAAACAGAAAAAGGCATTTATAAATCTTTTCAGAGCACTGGATCATGATTTTGCACACCTAAAATCATTTTCTGTATATGAACCACATATATTGGACGAATTCGGCTTTTCCGAAGATGAATATGAAAATTATGCAGCAATGTATAAGAATGTGATGGAGGAGTTAAAAAAACCAGATGATAGCCCGAACCCGGATGAAGAGCCTGTATGGGATGATTATGACTTGGTGGCCTACAGCAAACTGAGGATTGATTTTGAGTATATTGTAGAATTGCTACGAGGTGTTGTGGAGTCCTTAGACCAGTCACAAGATGATTTTAATGAGGCTGAATTTGAAACCAGAATAAGGGCTATTAGAGAAATTATAAAAGAGTTTGCAAGTGATAATCCCAAGATGGGTGTATTGCTTACGCAGGTTGTGGATGAGATTGAAAAAGACAAAGAAAGATTCTTGGGACAGGATATTTCTGTTATTATTAATCAGATGCGTTATACCGCTATTGATATAGAAATCAGGAAATATGCTGAAAAATGGTATCTGGATTTTGAAGATGTTAAGTATGAAGCCTTTCATTTTAGAGATGGTGAACTTGCAAATGAAAATAAATTGAAGGACAGTGCAGACTACGCAGCTTATAAGGAAGAAACAGAAGATGCCTTGCCTAAATTCAAATTCAGGAAACTGATGATTGATGAATTCAAGACCATGCTGATGCCAGAAATTTTGCCATTATTGTAATATCTGGTTCAAAACAGGCTAGAAATCAAAAGTACCAGATTAAAGGGTAGATAAGGAAAAAATACAGTTCTTCATATATCGATTTTTGAATAAGACTATTACAGAGCTTAGATGTCGGGAATTACTACGTGATGAAAAGGGAATTTCTCAATGTACACAACAAGGAAGGTTGATAGAGATTTTCTATAATGGGAAAAATACTACTGGTAGCATTGTATTTGATAAACATGTTATCAGTTCCCAGATAATTGATACCTTATTAGAGGGAAAGCAGTATACGATTCTTTTATATGATAAAGGCCTTATTCAGACAGAGTAGTTTGTTCCAAAAGTAGGGTAGCAAAAGAATGCCAAAGTCATGAAACTTGATTTCTGATTTATATTTCATTATTTATTATATTTTTGAAATAAATTTAAGAAAAAGTACTTTTCTAATGTCAATATTGATGATAATATAAATAATTTTAAATATTACACATTTACCCCTCGTCCTCTGATGTATGGGGGTATGTATGAAGTGGATGATGAACTAACCGCTTTGTTAATTGAGGCTCATCGGAATATTGGCTTTTTGGAAGGATTACTTAAATATGCTTCCAATAAAAATACATTCAGTGAATTGATGTTGTTAAAAGAGTGTGCATATTCCCTAATGATTGACTATGATAGCCCTACTTTCCAAGATATACTTGTTAATCGTGGGAGTGGCAAAGGGGATATTGTACCAATTACTAATCTCGAATTGACTTATAAGACGGCGAGAAATATGACAATTTCTGCTCTGAGCCTGAGTAAATTATGTGGAATTACAATAATGCTTGTTAGTAGTATGTTTCAGAATTTACAATATTTATCGAGTGCAAATGTACTGGAGGAGAGAGCGATGAATATTAAACCAAGAGGAAAACAGGAAGAGGTTATGGCACTTCCTGCAAAAGGACATATTGTTGTTTTGGGAACGGCAGGAAGCGGAAAAACGACCGTTGCTTTGTTACGCGCTCATCATCTTGCCAACATTCCTAAGGGTGGCAAGGTGCTGCTTGTTACGTTTAATAGGGCTTTAGTCAAATATATGCGTGGTCTAAGCGATTATCAAACGCAAAAACTTGTGATCGAAAATTATCATACATTTGCTTGTGGCTATTTGAATAGTCGCGGGCAAATGCCACATCGAAACGGAATTGCAGGTCCAGATAAAAAAGCATCTTACATAGAACAGGTTGTGGATTATTTTAAAAAGAAATATCCAACAGAAACAACTTTTAAGCGTTCTATAGAATTTTTTATTGAGGAAATTACATTTATAGAAAGATTTGGGTTTTCTAGTTTTGCTGAGTATAAAGAAGCAGAACGTATTGGGCGTGTATCTGCAAATATTAAACGTGAAAATAGAAAATGGATTTTCGAAGTATATGAAAAATATAGAGAGTTGCGTGAAGCAGACGGTAAAAAATATGATTGGGATGACTTGGCGTTATATGTCTTTAATGAATTGCAAAATGACAATAGTGAACGGAGATATACACATATTATTGTAGATGAAGGGCAAGATTTTTCGCCAATGATGATTAAGTCATTGGTAGAGTCTGTAGCTGATAATGGCTCTTTTACATTTTTTGGAGATGTTGCACAACAAATCTATGGCAGTCGCCTGTCATGGCGTGATTCAGGTATAGACATAAATAAAATATGGCGCTTTGACGTAAACTATCGCAATCCTGCGACAATTACGGAATTTGCAAAGGCCATAACCCAAATTAAATACTGGCGACAAGATGGAGATATGGTAGAAGCTGCTTCTCAGATTGCAGAAGGACCAAAGCCAATATTGATAGAGTTTTCCCATAAACAACATGAAGTTAATTGGATTGTGGATCGTGCAATAGCGATAGGAAAAACATCGTCTACTGTTATTGTTTGCAGAAATAGAGCTGATATTGATATCTTCTTACCTTTATTAAAAAATAGAGGTTGTGAAGCAATAGAAATAAATAAAGAAACCCCTGGTTTTGCCCATTTAAAAAAAGTATATCTTACGACTTTTCACGCTGCAAAAGGTCTGGAATTTGACAATGTATTTATTCCATATCTAACTGAGGATAAGTTCCCGGATCCCGATATGATTTCGAAGGCTGTTTCTATTGAGGAAACGTATGCAGATGAAGTAAAACTTCTTTATGTTGCAGCAACCCGATCTAAATATGGTCTTTATATGACCTACTGTGGAAATTTGTCGACTTTATTTCCACGAGATTCGGATACTTACGATTTCTACTATGAGGAGGATTTGTCATGAGTGCATACGATATTTTGACAACACGCGGCGTTACTCGACTATGTCATTTTACAAAGTTTCAAAACCTGACACATATTATCACTTCTGCAGATGGTGTTTTGGCTAGCAGTTCAATACGCCAAGATACGAAAAATGTAAATGATACCGCACGTTATGATGGGGAATTGGATTTTGTATGCTGTTCTGTACAGTACCCAAATTCGTGGTTCTTAAAAAGAGCTAGGCAGAATAATTCGGATAAAATTTTTAAAGAGTGGGTTGTTTTGTATATTGATTTGAGCATACTAAAGTATAAAAATACAAAATTTTGTCCTTGCAATGCAAGTAAGGCAAATGGAGCTTACATAAGCAAAAACATGGATAATATAGATTCTATTTTTGCCTCTACTGTTTCTACTTTTGCTTATCCAAGAACATCAAAAATGCTTTCTTGCTGTCCAACAGATGGACAAGCCGAGATATTGATAGAAAATAGTATTCCACGAGAATATATCAGGGGCATTGCCGTTGGTAACGAGGATGTTGCAGGACGCGTCTATTCAATTTTAAAAATGTATGGTGTGAAGCATATAAGTATGTATATTGCTCCAGATGTATTGACTACGAAATGGAGCAATATGATTAAAGAGGGCTGTTCACCAAACGAATTTCGGTTTAAAGGGCCAGAGGAGGGTTAAATTATGTATACGAAAATACCGACTCAAATGGAAAAATGCAAAGGTGCAATGTTAGCTACTGCTATCGGTGATGCACTAGGATGGCCTAATGAGCCGCGTTCCAAAAACAGAGCAAAAAAGCCAAAAGTCATGGATAATTTTGTTGGATGGATTCGCAGCTCTAATAATCCGCGGTGGCATGATGAGAAGATTTTGCCCGGCGAGTACAGTGATGATACGCAACTGACACTGGCTGTGGCACGAAGCATTATTGCTGGTGACTGGGAGACATTTTTTGCAGAAAAAGAACTCCCTTTCTGGCTAAACTACGAACGTGGAGGGGGAGGGGCTTTGCTAAAAGCTGCGGAATCCTGCAAAAAGGGAATTTTGTTATGGCAATCCCAATATACTCGAGACTATTATAACGCTGGCGGAAATGGTGCTGTAATGCGTATTTTACCCCATGTTATTGCATCTGCAAAAGCCCCCAATACTGCGAAACTAGTAGAGGATGTTATGAAGGATACTCTTATAACTCACGGTCATCCTCGTGCATTTTTAGGTGCAACATGTTATGCCTATGCGCTCGAGTATCTTTTGAAGAAAGATACTGTTCTAGAATATGGTGAACTTGTTGCTGCTGTAATAGATGGTCAGAATGTTTGGGGGGCAGTTCCAGATTCGGATATCTTTGAAAAATGGCTTAATATTGCCCGACAAAATCTTGAATACGACTTTTTGACTGAATGGAAAAACGTCTGCGCCCGCATCATAAAACAACTTGAATTTATAGGAACTTCGCTAAAAAAAGGGTTAATTCTTGATGATACAAAAGTACTGACTGAGTTAGAATGCTTCGATAAATCAAATGGTGCCGGAGATGTCGCTATCTTAGCTGCCATCTATTTAACTTCGAGATATGCCAATAACCCTTCTCTTGGAATAAAAATTCCTGCATTCTCATTTGGCGCTGATACCGATACCATTGCGTCTATCACAGGCGGATTATTGGGAATGCTTAGCGGAACAGATTGGATCCCGACAGAATGGAGAAAAGTTCAAGATTATAACTGTCTCATTCAAATGGCGGAATTACTAATGGCAGACAATAAAAAGGAAGCTACCAAGAAAGAAGTCGCAGAAGCAAAAACTCAAAATAGTCAATGGAATGCTACACCTATTGGCAAAATGCGATTTATTGAGTCAAGTAGTGTTCCAAATGGAAAAAAAGGTATTGTAATAATCAATAAGTGGCAGACTATACTTGGGCAAACTATATATACAAAGACTTTTCAGCCTAAAAATATATCTATACAATCTCATCAATCAAAAGAAACGGTATCAACACCTCAACAAGTTATGACTAAAGAATCAAAAAAATTCGTGCTGAATTCGATGGACATATCAGAATTACTTGGAAATCCAGAATTTAAAACGAATATTACCATAGGCAAAGTTTTGAAAATTATTGAAGATTTGATCGATGGCAAAGAAACAAGCAAAAATCTTTCTAGAAAATATAAAGTTGATCAACTATTTGTAGAACAAATAGGAAAATATGTAACAGGTCTGAAAGATAGTAACCGGGTATAATAGTTTTATTAAATTGCTGTTTATTTTAATAGATGGAGATATTATGCCACACTCAAATATACTTATGTATACTACAGAAGATGGAATCACAAAAATAGAAGTAACATTCGACCATGATATGGTTTGGCTTTCTATAGATCAGATGGCTGAATTATTTCAACGGGATAAAAGCGTAATTGGGAAACATGTAAGAAATATTTTTAAAGAAGGAGAATTAGCAAAAGAAGTAGTTTGGGCAAAATTTGCCTATACTGCTTCTGACGGCAAGACTTATCAGGTAGATTTTTATAATTTAGATGTTATCATTTCCGTTGGCTACCGGGTAAACTCTCTTAGAGGAACGCAGTTTAGAATATGGGTTACTTCTATTTTGAAGGAATATATGAAAAAAGGTTTCGCATTAGATGATGAGCGTCTTAAGAATCTTGGAGGTGGAAACTATTTTGCTGAATTATTGGCTCGTATCCGTGATATTCGTTCTTCTGAAAAAGTGTTTTGGAGAAAAGTTCTGGAAATATATGCAACAAGTATTGATTATGACCCAAAAGCAGAAAGTTCAATTTTGTTTTTTAAACAGGTACAGAACAAAATGCATTGGGCGGCTCATAAGCACACAGCGGCAGAAGTAATCTATCAACGGCAGATGCAGATAAAGACAATATGGGATTAACCTCGTGGGCTGGAAGAGAGATTAAACGTTCTGATGTAGAGGTTGTAAAGAATTATTTAAACGAAAAAGAAATAGATGCGTTAAATAAAATCGTTATGGCGTATTTAGACATTGCGGAAGTTCATGCCCTGAATCAAGAACCGATGTATATGAAAGACTGGCTGGAAACAATTGATGATTATTTGAAAATGACAAGAAGGGATATTTTAACTACAAAAGGAAGAGTTACTCATAAGCAGGCTCTTGAAAAGGCGCATGGAGAATATGATAAATATCGGAAAAAGCAGAAGGATATCCTTTCTCCGGCAGAATGCCATTTCCTTGAAAGCATAGAGGAATTACAGGAATTGGAAGATAAAAAATAATTTTTTGTCGTGGTGACATACAGGTGCCTAAGCTCGTGGAAGCGGAAAATGAGGCGATAGTGTAAAATTTTAGTCGGGAAAAATAAGCAGGGAACTCCTTTTTGTGATAGAGTATAAGTGACGAACAAAGACTCGCACAAAAGAAAAGAGTTCCCTATGATTAACAGTATAAAACATTTTGAAGAACATTGCATCACAAATTTTGAGAAACTGGAAGATAATTTTATCAAAAATCCCCAAAACCTTGCGGAGTATGTATATGGGATTACCGATGAACTACATAAACTGGGGCTTCAGATGTTAAAGGAGTCCTTAGAAACCATAGACCAGATGTTTCAGGAAAGTTTTCTGCGCTGAAAACCATGGACAATAAAAGCTTATAAAACAAAATCTCTGCTTACTTCCCAGGGAGAAGTAATGCTCCAAAAAGCATTGTTTCAGAATAAGGAGACAAAGGAACGGGTATATTTGCTGGACCGCATCCTGGACCTTCCGCTAAATCAAAGATTAAGTGAGAATGCGATGTCCCAAATGCTGAAAGAAGCTGTACAAACTTCTTACAGGTGAGGAGCAGAACTGGTAAGTTTGCAAGCCGAAGTCAGCAGGTAAACAGTAAAAAATAAGATACATGCATTGAAATTTTCACCAGACAACCAAGTGCCAAAAAAGAAAAAGACAGTGAAGTATCTGTATATCGATGCAGATGAAGCACCTATTGCCTTGCAGTTTCGGGAAAAGAAAGGGAACCTTAATAAAAGCAGCAAATGGTATAAAAACAATAGCCAGATAGTAAAAATAGTTTGTATTTATGAGGAAAAAGAGAGAGAATCGTTCCATAGCAAACGAAAAATACTCACAAATCGCCATTATTTTTGTGGAGTAAAGCGTGGAGAAGCAAATCAAAGGTTCTTTGATGAGATATAGGAATATCTGGAGAGAAACTATGAATTGGAAAAGATATATCTAAATGCAGATGAAGGAAGCTGGATAAAAGCGGGAAGGAAGCAACTAGGAGGAATTACGTATGTATTGGATGGTTTTCATTTGGAGAAATCAAAAAAGGTAGAGGAGGCATCGGAATACCTTTTGTCAAACTGGACAGCGGCGAGACTACGTCTAAAACACAAAGATAGGATAGAAGGAAGCAGTACAGAAAGCCATGTGAGTCATAGTCTGTCATCGAGAATGAGTACAAGGCCAATGGGATGGAGCAGCTAAGATGATAGAACTAAGAGCATATGTGTTAAATAGTAAAGACCTGCTTAGTCTGGTAAGATATCAAAAGAAAGAATTGGCAAAGGCAGTTGGAAAAGAGGAGAATATTTTGAGTAGTACATAGATTTTGCTTTCGGAGAGAAATCGGCACAAGGAAGTGGGAAAATATGTGGAACGAATCACCCATAGTTTGTCAACCGAGATAAAAAAGAAAGTATATTTTCAGACACAACTGTGGGGACTATAGAAGAATTTAAAGAAGCCAGGGGAGGAGTCTGTCCAAAGACAGCGTTTCCTATTTTGGAGAAACTATCTGTGGTAGTTTCTGACCAGTCAAAATCGAAAGTAAAGTTACACTATTAATTTGGAAATGATGGTTGAAATGTGAGAGCAGAGAGGATATAATGGAGATAAATAAAGGATAATTTAAGATTATGTATGATTGGCTAAATAGTGAACGATTATTTGTCAAGTTTATAAATAGATTGTTCTTAATTATTAAGTATTAGAAATAATTTACAGTATAATTTTAATAATTAAATTTTTTAATATATTTGTATCGAGGATTAAAATATGAAAATAGGAATTGCTTATGATACATTTGAAATGTATGATTTCGATGAACATAGACTTTATTACGATTTTGCGGAACAGGCTTCTATCAACAAATTATGTTATTTACTTAACAAACTTGGGTATCAAGCAGAGCTTGTTGGAAACACAAATAATATTTTAAATTTAATAAAAAATAATGCGTTTAATTTTCAACTAATCTATAATACTGTTGAAGGTATAGGTTCTAGAAATCGAGAAGGATTATTACCTGCAATTCTTGAGGCTTATAAGATTCCTTATATTGGAACAGACTCTTTTGGTCTCTCGTTAACATTAAATAAAACATTTACAAAAATATTAGCTGAAAAACTTAATATTACAACTCCCAAATATTTTTGCTCAACCACAGAAACAACAAAAAATCAACTTTTACAGCAATTAAAACTTTTAAAATTACCTGTTATAATAAAACCTAATTTTGAAGGAAATAGTTCTGGTATATGTGTTAAGGACAATTATGATAATGCCGTTGATTGCATAATGGAACTGTGTTTATCATATCAATCCCCCATTTTATGTGAAGAATTCATTGTTGGCCAAGAAATTACAGTTCCTATGATTGGAAATAGTGAAAGTGATATGATATTCGCAGTTACAACTGTAGACATACAGCGAAATGGCTATTTTTGGTTAGATGTTAATTGTAAAGTTTTTGGTGACTATAAAAACATTCTGGTAAAATCAAAGTATTTATCTAAACGTCTTTCATCAATATGCAAAAAATTGTTTTTTACAATTGGGTGTAAAGACTTTGCTCGGATTGATTTTAGAATTGACGAAAACAATAATATTTATTTTATAGAAGTTAATCCTTTACCAGCTCTTTTTGAAGGTGGTTCATTTGATATTTTGGGGCAGAGTATAGGTCTTTCATATGAAGAAACTTTGGATTTAATAATTAAAACTGCTAAAAAACGTCTTGAAATTTAATTAATAATAAAAGGAGTTACTATGGAGGTTACATATTCTTGTTCTAAAAATATAGCTGCCGGACAATTACAGAATCTATTTACTTCTATAAATTGGGATAGCGGAAAGTATCCTGAAAAATTATCCAGAGCCATATACGGACATTCTTTTGTATACACAGCATGGGATTGTGATAGACTGATTGGACTAATTAGTGTTATGGATGACAATGAACTTAATGCAAATATTACATACCTTCTTGTTCATCCAAAGTACCAAAAAAAAGGTATTGGGAGTGAGTTAATTAGCTTTATTAAAAAAAAATATAAGAATTATCTTAATGTTTCATTAATTTCATATAGCAAATCCGTGTCATTTTATAATACATTTGGTTTTAAAAATGATCGAAATGCAATTGCACTGCTCCTTTAAATCTAGTATAAAACAAAATATATAGGTTAAGAATTTAAATATGTGTTATATATAAATATATATTGATAATCCTATTTTAAAAATATAGAATTCTGAAAAGCTAAAATATAATATTGATAGTTATTTGCAAGCGGGTAGTATACTAGTCCCAAAATCTAAATTCTGCAAGAAAAATTCCTAATTCATTTATTCTTCTATAAAAATAACTATTATCCAAATAAGCTTTTGAGATAATATTATTTTGCATTCTATCTTTTATATCTTCAATAACAGGTTTAAAAAAATTTGATGTAGAATCTTTAGTTAGCAAATTCTGACATATTTCGATATCTTGCTTTACAGTATTTGGCGAGCAGTCAAAAATCAACTGCGCTATAGTACGATACATTATTTCATATTTCGTATTATTATCCCGTTTTTCAATTAAATTCTCATATTGGAGAAAGCTTTTATAACTTTTTTTAAATTTTTTACTTTTATTTCCTAATATTATAAAATAGCACATAGATAGATTAAGATAAATTGTCATATATGTAAAATCTGACAATCCAATAAATAATGCACCTTCTAGTTCTGTAATAGCCGCCGTGATATCATTATTAAATAATATATAAAATAATGCTAAGTTATTTTTTGCATAGGCTAAGTTTTCATTTGGAATGTAAGCAAAAATTTCTTTTGAATAATTTAGATACTGGCAAATTTCTTTTTTGTATTCACTATTATCAAACATCATTTCTGTTGCCAAATTGAAATAAACTCTAGATGCTTGAAATGTATCTCCAATTTGTTCGTAATATTGAATACATTTTTTCAAATTTATATATACTTCATTTGAGCTGAAAAACATACTGTTTTTCCTTAAAATATCATAATAAATATCTTTATTATCTATTTTATTGTATGCATAGTTTAACGCAAGTATATAATATTTATAACCCTCATCACCAATATTTAAATGATTTTGTATAGATGCCATCATAGAATATGAAAGCGGATAGATTTCCTGATTTCTGAATCCTTTTTTTGCTGTTAATTTCAATTCTGAAACAAGTTTTTTTATTTCTAAATATGCCTTGTCAACATTTCCACAATTATAAAGACATTTTATATGGTAATATTTTAGCTGGCATCTGCTTCCTTTAAAATGTTTATCTTCTAAAAAATTATTTATTATAAGTAATGCAGCTTTATAAGAACCTTCATTTATTAATAATTTAAGCTTTAAAGCTAACAAATAATCAATAAAAATCTTTTGCTCTTCTTTTGATGATACTTTTATCAATTCATCAATTATCATAATTGTTCTAGAATGATCACCAATTTTAATATATTCATTCAATATAACATGGTTTATAGAATAAACAAAAGAATTGTCATTTAAAGCAATAGATATTTCTTTGATCTTTGTTAGAAGCTCCAATTTATTATCTTCAAATTTCTTATCTAAAAAGAGCTTGAAATAATAAGATTGCAGTACTTTTTTCCATTCACTTTTTTGACTTGCAGTAACTGTTGATAATATAGTACGATATATATCATATGTTATAAATTTGTAATAATCTTTTCTTTCCACATATTTCGATATAAATGTTTTTTTGCCTTCAAGTTCATCTAAATAAGCAGATACCCCAAAAATATTAAATCCATTCTCATCTTCCAAAATATATTTATTAAATATTTCTCCAATAACCGAAGACTTTTTTAAGATTTCCACTGAGTCCTTAGATATGTCTTCAAATTTTATTTCCAGCCAATCTTGTAAATACTCAAGAACAGCCGAGTTTGAAAGAAAAGCATTATTATTTTTTGTGTAGTTTATCCACAATAATTTTTTTATATTATTAAAATTATATCCTGTAATATTTATAATTTTTTGTATATCAGATTTTAAAGATGGAGAATAATTGTCACATATAAATTTTTCGATTTCTATTAAATCAGCCTGAAAATCTTTTTTTATTGAAGTTATATAAATAATATCCCATTCTAATAACTTATTAAATATTTCTGATTTATAAAGTTTATTATAATTATAATTAAATATAAAAATTATATTTTTTTGGAGAATTCTAACTATATTTATAATCAATTTGAGTAATTCAATATCGATTTTTTCTACGTTATCTAAAATCACACTGCATTTATTTGCGATTGAAGTATATAAATCTTTTATTAAGTGCTCATTTGATTTAAAATGTTTTCCTAACGAACTATAAATAGCCTGTTCTATTATAGAATATGTATGAACATTTGATAAAGGATTATCACAGTCAATAAATAAATGATTGTTCCATTTATTTACAGCATATGTGGTTTTTCCAACGCCAACGCTACCACAAATCAGATATGAATTAATATTTTTCATTTTACTCACGCAATATATTCTATTATGTATTCTTCCAAAAGTTTTATGACATCATTGAGACTTTGATTAGCTAATGATGGTCTTATTTTATCAAAATAATGTATATTGAAACGTAAAATACTTACATTATTCCAAGAAATAAAAATCAAAGGAACCCATTGTTCCATAAAATACACTAATATACAAGGTATATTCATATTTTTATCTGCGGTAAACTTAAATTTTAAATATTGATTACTGATTATCAGAGTGTTTTTTTCAGTTTCTGTTCTATATCCTCGTTTTATTAACAAGACAGATACTTGCTCACATAAATATCTGATAAAATTCTCAATATTTTTTAAATAATTGTCTTCTATCAATGATGTTTCAAATTTATTTATAAGTAATTTTGTGGTTTTTTCAATAGATTCATGTTTATAAAAACCAAAAAAGGATGGTATATCTTCTAATATTTTTGATTCGCCAATAATTATAGGTATTAAAAAATCACTAGAAAAGAAGGTAGACATTAATCGTTCTTTTATAGCGGTAAATTCAAGATTTGTCCAAATTTTTTTTGTGTAATTAGCAGATATAAAGCAAACAACATATTTACCCTTGCTCATATATATATTTCTAAGATATGAATACAAATCTTTACCTATTAATACATGTTGAAAATCATTATCATAAAAAACAGAATAATTTTGTTTTACTAATTTCTTTTTTATACTTTCAACAATATTTCTATCTTCTCCCGCAAAAGAAAAAACAAAATCAAACTCATAGATAGTAGTATATGAAACCAAATTTATTACCTCTAAAAATAAATACAAATAATCAATTTATAAACCTGACAAATAATCGTTCACTATTTAGCCAATCATACATAATCTTAAATTATCCTTTATTCACCACCATCATATTCCGTGGATGTTTATTAAATAAAATATCTTTCTGCTTTACATTCGACACATGCGTATAAATTTCTGTTGTGCTAATAGAACTGTGCCCTAACATTCTTTGTATATAACGAATATCCACATCTTGTTCCAGAAGTAGGGTAGCAAAAGAATGACGGAACATATGTGGTGTTAGATGCTGCTCAATGCCAGCAAGTTTGGCATAGTGTACAATCATATAGCGAACGGATTGGTCCGATAGTTTCCGCTTTAATCTATTAACAAAGAAATATCCACAAATAGCAATGTCAGACTTAAACGTTTCATAGTATAAAGATAACGCCAAGAGAACTTCTGGATTTCCAATTTGGAGAATTCTCTCTTTGGCTCCTTTGCCATAAACCAATATATTGTTACTGACAAAATCTATATCTGTTGGACGCAAAGAACATAATTCAGATATACGAATACCAGTAGCAAATAGAAGTTCAACAACAGCAATGTCTCGAATACAACAACGAAGTTGATATTCTGAAGTTGCTAATTCTTTTTGTTGATATAAGGTAGAAAGAAAGGTTTGTAAAGCATGGAAAGGAATTGTTTTAGGCAATAGTTTTGCTTCTCGAAAGCGAATTTCCAATTTGGAGAATGGATTTTCGGATAGAATTTCTTTATATTCCATATAATGAAAAAAAGCTTTTAGACTTGCAATTTTGCGTTTTACAGTTTTGGGTTTATACTGTTTATGTAGATGAGTAATATATTTATCAAGATTGTCTTTGTGATGAAATTCAGAGGTATTTTTTAGATAGTTTGTATACTGTTTTAGGTCAATCCGGTATGCTTTCAATGTTTTCTGGTCAAGACGTTTTCTGTACTCGCAATATTCAATATATTCCGCAATATAAGTAGTTAAAGTATTCATAAACAGACACTCTCCTGGTTTTTAGACTTTAGACCATTATGAGTGCCAGCTTATAAAATGTCTATCATTTACTTTCAAAAGATTTGGTATATATTTCCAAATAGTTTTTCAAGATATATCCAGGAGATTTTGAAATGTTGCTACCTGGTTATTAAAAAAATAAACTTATATCTGAGAATTTTGTTGATAGCTCATTTATATTTAAAAATGGAGAACAAAAATATGGCAACTAAAAAGAAAGAGAATAAACTGTTACCAATAAAATAAAGTGTGCAGTTAGAGTTACGTGTTTTCTAACTTACACACTTTATTAGGACTGTCTCCTTCTTACCTATCAGAGGCAAAAACGCTATTTCCCGACAGTCCCATGAGTTCTTATGTGTTTAAATAAACTTTATTCGTCTATTTTCAACCTAAATTTTTCAGGATGTTCTACGATATTATATTCGCTGTTTTTTTCGTCCTGTTTATAGCTAAATGAAAACAATATTTTATGCTTTTTAATATCCTGCTTTGTTCGATATACAGTTACATGCAATTCATTTGGGATAGATGTATCATAACGGAAAATTATACTTTTAAACGCATTATTTCTGCATTTTTCCACAATTTCCTCTGCACAAGACTGAAAGTCTTTTACATATAGTTTGTTTACTATAATAGTAATGTTTTCTTCATGATAGTCTCCAAATGTTATTGAATGGGTATTATATATATCCATTTTTCCATAATTTAGTGAGCGATAATACCACAAAACTCCACATATAATCATTATAGTAACCACAATACCAAAACTCCATTTCTTTTTCATAACATCCTCTCCTTATACCTGTATTATATTACAGTGTATTATAATACATCTTATTTTTCAATACAGATGTATATATAATTCAATAAAAGGATTGATGTATATGGATATTTATATTGATTTAGAAAATTTATTGAAAAAGAAGCAGATTAGCAAGAATAAAGTTTGTACTGCCTGTCATTTGCAAAGAACACAATTTAACAATTATTGTAAAAATAAAGTTTCTAGTATGGATTTTGCTATTTTGGCTAGGTTATGTGAATGTCTGGACTGTACCCCTAATGATATCTTAAAGTTACAATAATGCTGTCAGAGTTTTCTGGCAGCTTTTGTTATATTATCTTATTTTTTAAATATCATATATCTTAAAAATTGCAGATACCTGTAGTGTAATACAGTGTAAAATTATACATCTTATTTTCTAATACAGATATATTTATAATTCATGTAGAAAAGGATAATTAAGATTATGGATATTTATATTGATTTAGAAAATTTGCTGAAAGAAAAAAATGTGAGCAAAAATAAGGTCTGTGCTGCCTGTAGATTGCAACGAACACAACTAAATAATTATTGCAAAAACAAAGTATCTCGTATTGATTTAGCAATACTTACTAGATTATGCGAATATCTTGATTGTACGCCCAATGATATACTGAAGTTAAAGTAGTGTTGCTGATGTTTTAGCACACTATTTTTTATGGTAATTTTTAGGTGCTTTGGATTGAAAATATAGAAGTATGTTATACAAAAAGTTAATATAGCCTCTATAGTACCTATGGTATAAGCCGAGCACAGATTCAGCGATTTACTGTAGACAAACAAGAGGAAGAATAGTTTGGTGAAAAGTGTAAAAAACGAATAGTACTAATAATAAGGTCAGCCGTTACAGGAAGTATATCATTCCTGCAACGGCTGCTTTCATGTAAACCTAAACTACCCTATAAATTTATACCCGCGCTCAACCACTGTCTGTATCATCTCTGGTTTTCCTAATTTTTTCCGAAGTTGGTAAATGATATTGCTGATAATATGTCCATAATCTTCAGATTCCGTTTCCCAAATGGCTTCATAAATTTGCTTAGCTGATAATACCCAATGTGGATATTGTACCAAGAGATAGAGTACATCAAATTCTTTTGGAAATAAACGAATCCTTTCACCTTTTAAGTTGACGATATAGCATTGTGGGTCAATCATCAAATCTCCATGTTGTATTTTGGGAATACGGTTAATTTCTACTGTTGTAGCCATAAATTTTCTCCTTCCTCCTTTTTATAAATCCCCATAAAATCAATACCATAAAACACCGTATTTAACCTTATATAATATCAACGATTATTTATATTGATTTTTACAGGTTATATAATTCTTAATAAAAAATTAATAAAATCTGAAATTATTATGATATGGTTCAGATTTGGTTATGATGCAGAGAAGTTAAAATAATAAAAAATGAAACTTTTGATTATTACATCAGTAGATGAAACTAAACTGCATTGTACCGGGATGGAGAATAGAAAGGAAATATAAAAGACAAAAGAAGGTTACACTCTCTTTTTCTATCGAGATTGTGACTTTTTTTAATAATAATTTTGTTTTTGCAGCTGTGAAATTTTTGCAGCTGCCTTTTTTTGTCCTTTGGGCACTTGTAAGGTGTCATAGTCCTCCGCTCTGAGCTTGAAATTCTAAAATTCAAAAATTCAAGTTCGGAGGAAAAACCATGAAAAATTATAGAAGCAACGATTATGCATTAAATAAATATAGTAAAGGAATTGTATATAAGTTTGTAGATGGCATTGTTGAAATAACATTGGAAGAATATTTGCATAGTAATCCAGATAAAACAGAGGCTGATTTTATAGAATTAAAAGCTATATCAGATGAGATTTATTATCAACAATGCCAACAAGAACATCGAACCAATCGTCTAAATGTAAGCCTAAATGGAATAAATGAAGGTGTGATTGGAGCAAGTTTAGCGATTGATATAGCACTAATTCATAAAGAAGAGGAACAAAAAGTAATAGAGGCAACGAAAAAATTGTTACATAGCAAAAAGTTGACACCAATACAAGAAAGGCGTTTCCTACTTTACTTTTTTAAAGGGCTATCTACTGGAGAAATTGCAAAGTTAGAAGGAGTCCGCCAACAAGCAGTTTGGTATAGTTTGATGTGGGTAAAGAAAAAATTAAAAAAATTTTATGAAGAATGACTTGTTACTATGCCTGTTTTTTGACATTAGGTGAAAAGAACTTTTGAAGTTCCTTTTATTTGCACATTGAAAATTTTATATAGAAGTAGCAGATATACATTATCAGGACGGGAGACCGAAAGCGACATGCCAAGACACGCCAAGACGATATGCAGAGATACTTATAGAACATATTCCGAGCGATAATGTCTGTGACTGTGACATTCTGTGAAGAATGGATTGCGATGACTCTTGATATATGGATATCAGCTACAAAAGTTTCGTTTAAATGAATTTCTATCAGAGCGATAGATACCATGCAGCGGAAATTTCCGCTGTATGCATGTATCGCTCTTTTAGATAACAAAGGAGGCTTAAAGATGAGAGATGAGATAGTTGGCTGTATGTCAGAAATTTTGAATAAGATACAAGAAATGGGATTGTTTCGAACTGGTGAAAAGATTGTGCTAGTCACAAAGAATTATATATTGTTAGAGCATTTTACAGGAAAAGCATATAATTATCGGGGGATAGAGATACATAATTTCAAGACAAAGCAACTATTTTCAAAAATGACACCTTTGAAGGAAGCAGGTTATCAAAGAGCAATAAAAAAAATGACTGCTTGGGCAACAGGAATAAAAGGAAATATGTTAGATAGCTATATACAAGCAAGTGAGTTATTAGCACATATTTTTTATGATATTTTGCCCCAATATGGCTTGATTTTACGAGAAAATCAATTATCACTTTCTCTTATTATGCTAAAAGCTATGGAAAAAGAAAAGTTAGCATTATGTGAGGCAGAGGTGGGAACAGGAAAGACCCATGCATATCTAATAGCAGCAGTAGTTTATCGTCTATTTCATTTATCTTATCAACCAGTGATTATCTCTACTTCTACGATTGCGCTACAAAAAGCATTAACTGAGGAATATATTCCACAGATTTCTCAAATATTGTTAGAACATTATATGATTCAAGAACCATTGACTGTGGCAATTCGCAAAGGAAAAAGTCATTATGTTTGCGACCGTCGTGTAAAGATTTATTTTTCGTCTCTTATACAAAATGCGCAGTCAGAGGAAGAAGGGTTAATGGAAATTTTAGCAGCTCTTTTTGTTGGAGAGTGTTCGATTGATTTGGACGATTTACCCTTACCCAATTTTATAAAAAAGCGGATATGTGTAGAGCAGTGTCCATATAATTGTAAATTTTTCAGTATATGCCGTTATCGTGGATTTTTAAGAAGGTTAGAACAAGGGAATATTGATTTTCAGATTGTCAATCATAATCTGGTATTAGCAGATATTTTAAATAGAAAAAATGGAAGAAATCATTTGCTTCCAGAATATAATATTTTAATTTTTGATGAAGCTCATAAATTGCCAGAGGCTGCAAGACAGATGTATATTATCTATTTTGATAATATGGAATTAAAAAGATTGGTAGATAGTATTTATCAAGCATCACTCCACCAACCAGAAGAAAAAGAAGCCCTTCTACTATGTGAGGAGATGTTACAACAAAATATGATTTTCTTTGAGTCTATGCAAAATTCTGTAAAGAAAATGTATATGGAAGCTTCTAGTCTTATATCTTTGAAAATACTTTTAAATCTTTTAAAAAATTTATCTACTCTTTTTTTTACAACAAATCATCACAATACAAAATACCAACGTCTTTCTATCCAATTCGAGAAGGAACAGAAGAAAATGGAAACATTGCTTCAACAAGATGGGCTTATTTATTGGATAGAGCAAATAGGAATACATAAGTGTAGACTTTGTGCTTTGCCAAAACGACTTGATTTTTTGCTTTATAAAGACCTGTGGAATCAGGAAAAGACCTATCTATTGACTTCCGCCACTTTGTCTGTAAATTCTGATTTTAGCCATTTTATGAGCCAAACAGGAATTGATTTATTAAAAGAAAAACAACTTTTAAGAGTTAATAAAGCATCTATTTTTGATTATCAAAATCATGCATTATTGTATCTGCCAAATGATATGCCAACTCCCAATATCCGAGAAAATGCATATATTGAAGCAGTTACAGACAGGTTAGAAGCATTAATTTGGCAAAGTTATGGACATACAATGGTATTATTTACTTCGTATCGGATGATGGAAATTGTTTATCAGAAACTTTTTACACGAATAACAACATTTCCATTATTTTCTATGGGAAAGGGACAATTAGGGGCTATTAAAGATTTTCGGGAAAGTAAAAAAGGTGTTTTATTAGCTAGTGATAGCGCCGGAGAAGGCATTGATTTGGCTGGAGATATTCTTTCCTCACTTGTGATAGTAAAACTTCCGTTTCCAGCGCCAGACCCAATATTAGAGTATGAAAAGTCGCTGTATAAAAATTTTCATGATTATTTAACAGAGATTATTGTACCTAATATGCTAATAAAGCTTCGGCAATGGATGGGGCGGGGCATACGTAGAATAACAGATACTTGTGTATTTTCTATTTTAGATAGTCGTGCAAATGGAAGATATAGAGAAGATATTTTAGCTACATTGCCAGATATGCCAGTGACAGAACAGATAGAGGATATTAGAAAATTTATCAGAAAAAATAAATCTAGTAGTTATTTTTCAGAGTGAAATGATTGGAATAGGACAATAAATTCCTTTTATATGTTGTTCATTCTGTTTTCAATTTTTTCACTTCATTAAGAGAAAGGCCGGTGTATTCTGCAATTTTTTCAAGTGTTAATATTTTATCTGCTAACATTCTTTTTGCAGTATTTATTGCTCCTTCTTTTATGCCCTCTTTTACACCCTCTTGTAAAGATTCTTTTCTCATATCTTCTATAACTTTGCACATAATTAAAATGCCCTCTTTACTTTCCTTGAAAAAATCTGAAACTTTGGATTTTTTATTCTATCATATATATGATACTCCTATTACGAAAAGGGGTCAACATATGGACTTACAACATTTAAAGAAAAATCATAGGGAATTTGAATAGAAAATTTGATGCGGAAAAACCAAATAAGAAATGGTGTTCCAGATACGCCCGTGACAGAAGAGATAAAAAATATTGGAAAATTTATTAGAAAAAATAAATTTAGTAGCTATTTTTCAGAGTGAAATGATTGGAATAGGACAAATATTTCCTTTCATATGTTGTATAACACATCCGTGTTAGAAAGGATTAAGGAGAAATATAATGATTGATTTAAAGCAGTTACAAGCAGTCAATCCTGATGAAATTGACCGAAGTGAGCTTGTAGATATTCAGGATATTTCTGTGGCAAGTCATTTGCCAAAAGAAGAAAGAATTATAGACTTTATTAAAAAAATTAAAAATCCTTATCTATGTAAATGTGGGAATATTGTGGTGCAGTCAGTCTTTGAGGAAACAGATAAAACATTGACAGAGTGTCTCATACAATATCTTAAAATGATATAAGGAACGATGTAACACATTAGCGATGGAAAGATAAGTCCATCCTAATGTGTTTTTCTAACCATAAAAACATATTAGAAGGTTTTTTACTTTGTCTGATGATAGATATGAAGTTTTTATGTATATGTATAAAAATATATATTTTATGTAAAAATAAGTATATAAAACGGAAAATAATGAAATTACATGTTGATTTTTGATAAAAATGAAATATAATATACATGAGAATAGAATTCGGGTTATGAATGTGAAACCTGTAATAAGGAGACTATTATGCTGATTCAATTTAATTTTAAAAATTTTAAGTCCTTTCGTGAAGAAGTATCATTAGATTTGACTGCAACAAAAATAACAGAACATGAGGAGCATGTGATAGAAGCAGCAAATGATAAACTTTTAAAAGTAGCAGCCATTTATGGCGCTAACGCAAGCGGGAAGTCCAATGTGTACGACGCCTTTGAATATATGACTTACTATGTGGATGAATCCTTTAAATTCGGTGACGAAGAGGAACGACGTAGGAAAACGGGGGATGCGTATTTGAAAGTGACACCATTTCTTTTTGATGAAAAGAGCCGTGATGAAGAAACTACCTTTGAAGTGTTCTATGTTGATAATTCAGAAGATACAGGAAAGACATACCAATATGGTTTTTCTCTGAAAAATGATGAAGTGGTAGAGGAATGGCTTTATTCTAAGGCAAAAACAGCAAGGAATAAGTACCGCACAATCTTTTACCGTAAGAAAGGCGAAGAGCTGGAGATGAATGGTTTTTCCAAAAATCATGTGGAAAATATCAAAGCATCTCTGAATAAAGAGTCTCTTATTGTATCTTTGGGGTCAAAGCTGCGGATTACTAGGTTGAAAAAAGTAAGAGACTGGTTTTTAAGCAATGAAATTGTAAATTTCGGTGATCCAGCAGAGAATTTTTTCCTTTCTAGAGTTTTGCCAGAGGGATTTATAGACAAAAAAGAGGTACAGGATAATGTAGTAGAATATTTTGCATCCTTTGATGAGGCGATACGAGATTTTAATATAGAGGAACTTCCACAGAAAGATGAAAAAGACAATAGCAAAAACTATAAAATTGACGCTTTGCATAAGATGAGCGACAGTGAGAAAATGGCTTCTATTCCATTGAAACAGGAATCCAGTGGGACGTTGAAGATGTTTGCGTTGTATCCTTCTTTAAAGGAGGTACTGGATCAGGGCTCTATTTTGTTTATTGACGAATTGAACGCCAGACTCCATCCATTGTTGGTAAGAAACATTATATTAACATTTCTCTCTCCTCAAATCAATACTCAGAATGCCCAACTGGTGTTTACAACCCATGACATCTGGCAGTTTTCCAATGAGTTACTGCGGCGGGATGAAATCTGGATGGTTAATAAGAACAGAGACGGTGTTTCGGAGTTGTACTCTCTTGTTGAATTTAAGGACGAAGCAGGGAACAAAGTGCGGCGGGACGAGGCACTTGCAAAGAATTATCTCACAGGGAATTATGGAGCAATTCCAGCATTAAAGCCTATGAAAATGTTAAAGGGGAGAGCAGAGGATGGCAAATAAGAGGAAAGTAGCAGAAAAGAAAGCCGTTTTAGCCGGAAAACCCAGTGACAACAGAGCCGGAAAACGGCGGGACAGAAATAAGCGCGTGGGTGCTAGAGTTCCTGAACTTGGATATTATCTGATTGTGACAGATACGGAGGAAACAGAGAAAAATTACTTTGAGGGACTGCGGGACAGTATTCCAGCAGAGCTGAAGGACCGACTTGTGATAAAGGTGGAGAAAGCTAGGACAATAGAACTTGTGAGGAAGGCTCTGGAAATGACAGGGCAGGAATCACAATATCGGATTCCGTGGATTGTTTTTGACAGAGACCAAGTGAAGGACTTTGATGAAATCATTCAGATAGCAGAGAAGAACGGGGTGGGAGCAGGATGGTCTAATCCCTGCTTTGAGATTTGGATGTATGCGTATTTTGGGGAAATGCCAGTAATCATGGAGTCTTATACCTGTTGTGACCGGTTTGCTGAGAAGTTTGAGAAGGTAACAGGACAGAAATATTCTAAAAATGACAGGGATATTTATCGAAAACTGGTGGAGTATGGAGACGAGAAAAGAGCGATTCAGATGGCAGAGAGGCACTATAAAAGATGTGTGGAAGATGGAAAGTGGAAGCCATCACAGATGTGGCCAGCTTGCAGGGTACATAGATTGGTAGAAGAAATAATGAAAAAGTGTAATATGCTATTCTGAAAAATTGGAATAGGACAAATATTTCCTTTCATATGTTGTATAACACATTAGCGCTGGAAAGGATGAAAAGAATAAACATTAAAAAATATCTGGACATATAAGTTTTGCTATGATAGACTTTATATAGGGATAAAGAATAGAGATAGCAAATATAAGACCATCCTAATGTGTTTTTCTAATCATAAAAACATATTAGGAGGTCTTTTATTTTGTCAAATGATAGATATGAAGTAAAAAAATATCAAGCAGCTTTATATATCCGTTTATCAAAAGAAGATAAAGATAAGGCAGAGAGTAATAGTGTTTCCAATCAGAGAGATTTGATTTACGCATTTCTAAAAGATAAAAAAGATATTCAAGTCTGTGAAGAAAAGATAGACGATGGATATAGTGGTGTGGGTTTTGAAAGACCAGCACTGATTTCTATGCTTGAGGATGTGAAGCAAGGAAAAATCAACTGCATTATTGTGAAAGATTTATCACGTTTTGGGCGTAATTATATTGAGACAGGTAGATATATACAACAGATTTTTCCTTTTATGGGAGTGCGTTTTATTGCAATTAACGACCATTATGACAGTGAACATATAGATGGTCAGACAAACAATATTATTTTACCTTTTAAAAATCTTATGAATGATTCCTACAGTCGGGATATTTCTATTAAAGTAAGAAGTCAGATTGAGGTACGACAAAAACGAGGGGAATATATAGGAAATTTTCCTGTATATGGTTATTTTAAAGACCAAGAGAAAAAGGGCAGATTAGTGATAGATGCGGTTGCTGCAGAGGTGGTTCGCGATATTTTTAATATGCGAATCGAAGGTTATAATAACTTAGGAATTGCAAACTATCTAAATGAACACGGCATACCATCACCAATGGAATATAAAGCATTGCTGCATTGGAAGTATAGCACTTCTTTTAAAAGAAAACCGCAGGCAAGATGGTCGCCAATAGCAGTGGAACGGATTCTAAAAAATGAGATTTATACTGGTGTTATGGTCCAAGGCAAAGAAAAAACTCTGAATTATAAAGTCAAAAAGCGAATAAAAGTAGATAAAGAAGACTGGATTCGAGTGGAAGATACCCATAAGGCTATTATAACAAAAGAGGATTTTCAAATTGTTCAAAAACTAATGCTTCGTGATACACGTACAGCTCCAAACAAAAAGCAGCTACATCTTTTTTCGGGATTACTTCGTTGTGGAGGCTGTGGAGGCAGTATGGTTCGCAAAAAAATACGGTCTGTAAAAAATGAATATTGCTATTATGTCTGTGCAAATAACAAACAGGATAAATTTGCCTGTAGTAGTCATAGAATACGGGAAGACTATTTAAGCAAAATAGTTCTTCAAATGCTTAGATTGCATCTTTCTCTTATCAGCACTATGGAGGAATTGCAAAGTATTATTGAAAAGTTGCCTCTTCAAGAGCAGAAAGTACAAAAAAAGTGCAAACAGCTAGAAGAACGGCAAACAGAGCTTTTAAGATATCAAAAACTAAAAATTTCTGTCTATGAAGATTATAAAGAGTCACTTTTATCTAAAAAAGAATACCTTGAAATGAAAGAAGATTATGAGGTGTCTTGTAAGCAGCTGGAAAAGGCAATAGAAGCCATAGAAAAGGAGATTTCTTTATTAGTAAAAGAAAATCAATTTCATAGTCCTTGGACTGAACGCTTAAAGGAGCAAGGAAATATTCCTGAACTCAACCGGGGACTTCTAGTAGTGGCAGTGGAAGAAATTATAGTGTTAGATGCAGAGCATATTAAAATACATTTTCAGTACCAAGATAAGTTTCAAATGGTGTTACAAATGTTAGAAGCAGCAATGTCAGTAGAAAGCATAAAAGAAAAATTATCTCAAGTAGAAAGCACTCAGGTGGAGAACTTTCTATTAGCAGCGAAAGAAGGGTGAGCATATGGCAAGAAAGAGCAGAAAGACTCTTCAAGTGGAAGATAAGAAGACGCCATCTGAAAGTTTATATCGTACAGCAATCTACGCGCGGCTTTCCATAGAAGATAATGAATTGCAAGGAGATTCTATAGAAAACCAAATTGCTATCATTGAGAAATATATCCATAAAATTCCAGAGTTAAAAGTGATAGATACCTTTGTTGACAATGGGGCAACGGGTATAAATTTTGAAAGACCAGGATTTTTACGTATGATGAAAGCTATTAAAAAAGGAGAGATAAACTGTATTGTTGTAAAAGACTTATCACGTTTTGGCAGAAACTATTTAGAAACTGGCAATTACTTAGAAAAAATATTTCCTTATTTGGGTATCCGTTTTATCTCTGTCAATGACCATTTTGACAGTCTACATAGTGGAAAGAATGATACACTGCTAGTTCCGCTGAAGTCGATTTTACATGACACCTATGTAAAAGATATTTCTAAGAAAGTAAGTTCCACTATAGAGATAAAAAAGAAATCCGGGAAATTTCTAGGGAAAATTCCGCCTTATGGCTATGTGCGAGATGAAAAGGACCGTTATAGATTGCGTATCCATTCTGAAAGAGCAGAAGTTGTTCGTATGATTTTTAGATGGCGGATAGAAGGGCTTGGCCCTGTCTCTATTGCTCATCGCTTAAACGATATGGGAATTCCTACACAATTTCAGATTCGCTATATAGAAGGACACTCGGATGGAAAAGAAGATGCTCTGTGGAGAGGTTCCACAGTCACAGATATTTTGAAAAATCCCTGTTATATGGGTTGCATGGTGGAGAAAAAGAAAAGTGCTCTTTTATATAAAGGGGGTGGGGTTAAGAAAATTCCAAGGTCTGAATGGAATCTAATTAAGAATACCCATGAACCTATTATAGATAAAGAGACATTTGAAACCGTTCAGCAGTTATTTACAGAGAGCAAGCAAAGATGGAGACAACAGATAGAACAAAATTCTCATAGAAAAAGAACAGAAAATATTTTAAGTGGAATGGTTCAATGTGGGATATGTGGTAGTGGTGTTCACCGTGATAGTGGGTATTTTCGCAAAGATGGTTCTTTAGTGTGCTATCGTTTTTATTGCTCTAATAAGTATGTCAAGACAAAAGGATGTTCTTCTAGGGCAGTGAATGAGGCAGAATTACATAATTATATCTTTCAGGCTTGCAAAAAACAACTAGAGCTTTTGGTTGATATGAAAGAACTTATAGAAAATATGATGGAGGCCCATCAAAATAGTTCATATGTCAGTAATCTGAAAGAGGAAATACATACTTTGGAAGGCAAGAAGCAGAAACTGCGAAGAAAGAGAAATGAACTTTATACTGATTTAAAAAAAGGAGTTCTCACAGAAAAAGATTATATATTTTCAAGGGATAAATATGAAGAAGACAGCGAAAAATTAAATAAACAGTTGCAATCTGTAAATGAAAAATTACTAGAGCATCATAGGGCATCAGCAATAACGACCAAATGGCTTGATGCTATTCTACATTTTAAAGATGCACAATCGCTAACAAAAGAAATGTGCTCTGTTATGATAAAAAAGGTAATATTGAATGAACATTCTGTGAGCATTTATTTTACATTTGCAGATGAATATAAAAAAACACTTGTATTTTTAAAAAATTATGTAGAAAAAAGTGGTGATGTAATATGAAAAGCCAAGTCATCGGTCTTTATTTAAGACTGTCAAACGAAGATGAATATGAAGTTCAGGAAAGTAATAGCATTACATCTCAGAGGGAAATTTTAAAAGATTATATACAGCATCATAGAGAATTTAGGGATTGCTTTGTGATTGAGTTTTGTGATGAGGGATATAGTGGGACGAATTTTGAGCGGCCAGGAGTACAGAGATTGTTAGAGCAGACAAAAAGAGGTGAGATACATACAATTATTGTAAAAGATTTTTCAAGGTTTGGGAGAAACTATATAGAAGTTGGAAATTATCTAGAACAAGTATTTCCGTTTCTTGGTGTTCGTTTTATCTCTGTCAATGATGAATTTGACAGTGGAAGCTCTGATTTTTCTGGAGAATATTTTGATATAGCATTTAAAAATCTAATCTATGATTTATATAGCAAAGACCTTTCTGAGAAGATTATCAGCGTACGGCGGATGAAAGCCAGCCAAGGGAAATTTATTACTTCTTATGCACCATATGGTTATCAGAAGTCAAAAGAACAAAGACTGGTTCCTGATAGTGAAACAGCACCCATTGTTCGCAGGATTTTTGATATGGCAGTGCAAGGGATTCCAAAAGCACATATTGCAAATACCTTGAATAAAGAAGGTGTGCTTTCTCCTCTAATGTTAAGGCGGCAACGAGGCGAACATTTTCCTTGTAAGACAGTAAATGAAAAAAGTTTTTGGAAAACTTCTAAGATTTTTTCTATATTAAAAGACCAGCGTTATACAGGGGATGCTGTCTATGGAAAAGTAAAACCGACAACCGTTGGAAGCAGTAAGGATTGCGCGGTTCCTGAAGAAGAATGGATAATTGTCCCTAATGCTCATGAAGCGATTGTTTCCCGTGAGATATTTGAAAAAGTAAATGATATGGTGCAGAAACGGAACAAATATAGCCAAGATAAGACCGCGGCATTGAAAGGAAAAGTTCGCTGTGCTACTTGTAATCATATTATATCACGAAAAAAGAGGGTCCATGCAAAAGGAGAGATAACAGCAACCTATCGCTGTAATGGCCAAAATATGATAAAGGAATTTGGATGTTGTACGAAGACTATAGAAGAAAGTCAGATAGAATATACAATATTGACTATGCTTCAGAAGGCAGCTTCGATAGTTGTTGATACAAAAGTTCTGGAAATAACAAAAGAATTTTCGGCCAGCAAAGAGAAAAAGTTGGAAAAACTTCTTATAAAATATGAGACAGAAATAAAACAATTAACGAACCATAGACTAGAAAGATATAAGGCGTATAAAGATGGTCTGCTGCTACGAGAAGATTTTGTAAAGGAGAAGATAGCGTTAGAAAAGCGGATTGATATGCTTTTGTTGGATATTGAAAAATGTAAACAGGAATTGTGGAAAATAAAATGCGCAGATACCAAAGAGACAGATGCTATTTTACAGTTGGAAAAGTTCGCTCCTTTCCATATATTGACAAGGGAGATAGTAGAGATATTTGTAAAACAGATTTACATTTGTCAAGATGGTTCCTTGCAGATTGAGTGGAAATTTGAGGATATTTATTCTTATGTTAGCTTTCATAAGGTTCTGTAATATTTCTTTTGGTAATGCCTTGTCTGTTATATGGAAAACCTATATAATAGGAATAAATTTGAAAAGGATACTCCCATAGAGTGTGAAGAAATAATAGGCCTTCAGCAACTGTTAGACCAAACAATAAGATGTATAGAAGAAAAGGTCGACGAGTGGAAAAGAAAGATTGCAGATGCGAAAAGAGGTTAAAATAAATGTTAATTCGTATTCATATACATGGATTTAAGTGTTTTCAAGAAGTAGAGATAGAATTCTCTAATTTTACATTACTTGCGGGGAAAAATTCCACGGGAAAATCTACAGTGATACAGGCTATTTTGGCTTTATACCAGAATAGTACAAGTTCACTGGCTGGAAAGTATATGAATGTTGGAACTATTAATGAGGTGAAAAATTGGATTGTAGGAAGCAAAAAGATTTTTCTAGAGGCAGCGTATAAATATCAAGAAAAGGATTATTTGTATAGTAAACTTTTTGAGGATAATGAGAAAGAAAAAACAAGTGGAATGGCATTTCCCGATGGAATGAATATCCGTTATTTGACAGCCGACAGAATAGGAGTGGAAGATACTTACCAAAAATCGCTGGATGGAAAAGACCAGATGGGGGTTCGCTGTGAGTATGCATTTTTTTATCTGGCAGGACATCAGTACGAAGAGATACAAGAGAAAGAATTTATTTATGATAATACAACAAAATTGACATTGGGGGGACAAGTAGACTACTGGCTGGAAAGAATTTTGGGTTATCGGGTGAGCGCAGAAGAAATTCCAGGAACAGAGCTTATTAAAGTGGTTTATACGAATCGTGAACTTGGAAGAAATATCAGACCTAAAAATGTAGGAACAGGTGTTAGTTATATTGCAGAGATTATTATTGCAGCATTTTCATGTGGAAAAGGGGATGTATTAATCATTGAAAATCCAGAGATTCATCTGCATCCATCTGGTCAAGGAGAATTAATGGAATTTTTAATATTTTTGGCGCAAAAAGGTCTACAAGTGGTGATGGAAACTCATAGTGACCATGTATTTAATGGACTGCGGCGATGTGTCAGCAGCGACCGAATAGGTAATGATAAAGTTAGAATTTATTTTTTCCAGCAAAACGAAAACAAGATAAGCATACCGGTGAAGATTTGTCTGGATGAAGACGGACATGTGAAAAATCAGCAAGAGGGATTGTTTGACCAGATAGAAAAGGACTTGGATGTGATTCTGGGGTGGTAAAACTTGAAGCTAACTTGCAATGTTTCCGTTTGGTGCGAAGTCAGAAAGATGGAGAAAAGTGTGTGTTTTTAACCCTGCCTTGAAAAGAGAGGTGTGTTATTTGCTATGTCAAGAACCATAGGAATAGGGATTCAAAGTTTTGAAAAGCTGATAGTAGAGAATAGTTTTTACATAGATAAAACAGATTTTATCAAGCAGTGGTGGGAAAACAGAGATGATGTAACGTTGATTACCCGTCCTCGCAGATTTGGGAAAACACTGAATATGAATATGCTGGAAAGATATTTTTCTCTGGAGTATGCAGGTCAGGGAGAGATTTTTGAAGGATTATCTATATGGAAAGATGAGAAGTATCGTAACCTTCAGGGAACTTGGCCGGTAGTGTTTTTAAGTTTCGCAGGAGTAAAGGCGACTTCTTTTAATGAGGCAAAGAAAAGCTTGTTTTATCTGATAGAAAAATTGTACAACCGATATGAATTTTTACTAAAAGAAGATAAGCTGAATGAAAAGGAAAAGAATTTCATAAAAAATATTTCTGTAAATATGGATAATTACTCAGCTATTTTTTCATTGAACACACTATCTGAATTCTTGTATCATTACTATAGGAAAAAGGTGATTATTTTGCTGGATGAGTATGATGCACCTCTTCAGGAGGCCTGGGTATATGGATATTGGCAGGAAATGGTGGGATTTGTAAGAGGACTGTTTAATTCCACATTTAAAACCAACCCGTATCTGGAACGGGCAGTGATGACAGGAATTACAAGGATTAGTAAAGGGTCTATTTTTTCTGATTTAAATAATCTGGAAGTAGTGACTACCACATCAGAGAAATATGAAGATAGTTTTGGTTTTACGGAGGAAGAAGTGTGGGCGGCATTACAGGAATATGACCTGTATGAAAACAGGAAGGCTGTAAAAGATTGGTATAGTGATTTTACATTTGGAAACAGGAAGGATATCTATAATCCGTGGTCTATTATCAACTATCTGGATAAAAGGTGTTTTTCCACCTACTGGGCTAAAACCAGCAGTAATAGCCTGGTAGAACAGCTGATACGAGAGGGAAGCGCAGATATAAAAATTTCCATGGAAAATCTGTTAAAAGGAGAACATCTATATAAGGAGATTGATGAACAGATTATTTTTGACCAGTTAGATGCAGATGAAAATGCTATCTGGAGTCTTTTCTTGGCAAGCGGATATCTAAAAGCAGAAAGTTATACCTTAAATGAAGAGACAGGAGCAGATTTGTATGAGTTGGCTCTGACTAATAAAGAAGTACAGATTATGTTTCGAAAGATGATTCGAAAATGGTTTTCTAGTATGGGAACCGTCTATAATGGTTTTATCAGGGCGCTTTTGCAGGATGATGTAAAGTCTATGAACGCATATATGAACCGGGTAGCGCTAGCTACATTCAGCTATTTTGACAGTGGAAGAAATCCTTCCATGGAGACACAGCCAGAGCGATTTTATCATGGTTTTGTGTTAGGGATGGCTGTGGAACTTGCAGACCGCTACACGATTACTTCCAACCGGGAGAGCGGTTTTGGAAGATATGATGTAATGATGGAGCCAAAGAACAGAACAGACAATGCTATCATTATAGAATTCAAGGTGAGAGATTCAAAAGAGGAGGCTGCTCTTTTGGATACCGCAAAGGCTGCACTAAAACAGATTGAAGAGCAGCAATATGAGGTGACTTTAAAGAACAGAGGAATTCCCAGTGACCGAATCCGAACATATGGTTTTGCCTTTGAAGGAAAAAAGGTTTTGATAAAAAGTCAATAATTTTTGATATTATAAATATAATAAAACTATAAATTTGAGATTTTTTCTCGAATTACATTGTAAAATATATTAAATCGTGTATAATAAAAGAATGGAGGTGGCGGCTATGTTGTGTCAGTTTACAGTTAAAAACTACAAAAGTATACGAGATGAAATAACATTTGATATGCAAGCAGCTGCGATTTCAGAACACGATAATAAAATTATTCAAGATATAGATGGTGAATTGTTTTTACCGATTTCTGCGATTTATGGGCCTAATGGGGGAGGTAAATCGAATGTATTAGAGGCTTTGCATACGTTGAATTCCAAAGTATTAAGACCACTTTGTGCTACTTGTAATCATGCGGATTGCGATTACAAGGTCCGTAAAATTCCTGTGGAGCCATTTGCATTTTCTAAGCAAGCTCAAAATGCGCCTACAGAGTTTGAACTGTTTTTCAGAACAAAAAAGGCCGAATATAGATATATTCTTCATGTAAAAAGAGATGAGATTATTTATGAAAGTCTTGAACGAGTAAAAATGGATACGAAAAGGAGGTCTGCACTATTTAGAAGAGATGCAGAATCGACAGAACTAAAAGGAATTTTCGGAAAATTAAAGATAAGTGAAGACCTTTCAGCAACCCTTCCACTACTTTCTTATCTTGGAATTACCTATAAGAAAAATGAGATTGTAAATGATGTATTGCATTGGTTTGAAGATTCTATTGATTTTTTGAATTATGGAAATCCTTATCAGGAATTAAGAACTGCAATCGCAAGTTCTGAAAAAATAAAAGTATTAGTATTAGTATTAGATATGATAAAAGAAATGGATTTAGATATCGAAGATTTTCGGATTGAGGAAAAAGATAATGAGCATATTGAAATTTTTACAAAACATATAGTAGATGGATATAGTACAGAAATTACTTTATCAGAAGAATCCAGTGGAACAAGAAAACTATTTGGGATACTTCCGTTTATAGCAAAAAGTTTAACATATGGGACAACTCTGGTTATTGACGAGTTGGATGCGAAGCTTCATCCAGTGTTACTAAAATATGTAATTGAGATGTTTACAAATAGGAATATAAATAAAAAAGGCGGACAACTAATTTTTACATCACATGATTTATCTACTATGAACAATGAAGTATTTAGAAGGGATGAAATCTGGTTTGTGGCAAAAGGAAAGGAACAGAATTCAAAACTATATTCGTTAGTAGAATTTAAAAATGATAAAGGAGAGTCCATCCGTAAAGACGCTAAATATGATAAACAATATTTAGAAGGTAAATATGGCGCTGACCCCTATCTAAAGAAAATTATAGATTGGAGTGATATAGGTGCCTAAAAAAGCCAAGATGGAGGTGTGGAAGAAAAAGCGTCGTCAAGAATATTTAGAAAAGAAGAAAATCCTATTTATAAAGATATGGTATTGATAGAAATAGGACCTTGTGCTGCTGAGACAATACGAGTAATTGGTATGGCAGAGAAATATATAAAAAAGAATAAGATAGAAAAGGGACAAATTTGTGCGTATATTTATACCGATGTACCCCATAAATAAAAAATGTATTCGTCTTTGGTTTCTAATCCTAAAGTTATATCATTCCATTTAGGAGGTATAAC
The DNA here is from genome assembly GCA_910575445.1 of Lachnospiraceae bacterium. Taxonomy (GTDB): domain Bacteria; phylum Bacillota; class Clostridia; order Lachnospirales; family Lachnospiraceae; genus Hominiventricola. Next base: position 612,103 of record CAJTFW010000001.1, read on the forward strand.
ATTTACTGCGTTGATTACTGGCTCATATAGGATATTTATGCGCTGATTCATTTCTTCCAATCGTGATTTCATCCATGCTATATCATCATTAGAGGCTGGTAAGTTGGTGCGATTTTTGTATAGCTCAGTCCAATTATCATAAAATTTCTCATCTGATTCCATAAATTTTAAAGCAGCTGTTATAAAGTCATCTAATGATGCAAACTTATTTTTAGGAGCAATAACTGCTAAAATGTTTTGTTCTGAAGTAGCACTATTAAAACAAAAATTTCCAAATTCAATCGCAATCATTCCATTAAATCCTTTCAACAAAACATTGATTTATGCAATAAGTGTAGCATATCCATATCCAAATGTAAATATCCATTCCAAGAAAGTGCCTCAAATTATCCTAATTTGTAATACAAGAAATGACTTTTCGAGTGCTTTATGATAGAATAAAACGCAAGTATTAAAATAATGGTAGTAGTTACAAACCTTGGCAGTATAGGAGAATAGAAATATGATACCTACAAGAATGGAAGCTGAAAGATTGTTAAGAGAAGCCGAACAATGTAACCTGGGACCTTGGGGGAATCATAGTCGGGTTGCAGCACATTGTGCTGAAAAAATAGCTGAATTATGTGATGGATTAGATGTCCAAAAAGCATATGTGTTGGGACTGCTTCATGATATTGGAAGAAAGTTTGGTGTCAGGCACTTGGGGCATGTATCAGATGGTTATACCTATATGATGTCATTAGGATATGATGAAGTTGCAAAAATTTGCCTTACACATTCTTTTCCTAATCAATCTATAAAAGAGTATATTGGAAAATTTGATACTTCGGATGAAGAACTAGAGATGATTTGTGTAACACTAGCGCAAGTTGTTATAGATGATTATGACAGGCTGATTCAGTTATGTGATTCTTTGGCGGGAAGTGAAGGGGTGCTGGATATAGAGGAACGCATGAATGATGTAAAAAGAAGATATGGCTACTATCCACAGGAAAAATGGGATTTCAATATAAAACTAAAGGAATATTTTGAAAAGAAAACTGGAAAAGATATTTATGATATTGTAGAAAAGGAAGCATACAGACCATGATTTGCCATAGTTGATAACTAAAATGTAAGACAGCACAGAAAGGAATGGAAGGATGGCAAGAACCGTAGGAATTGGAATTCAGAGTTTTGATAAATTGATAACAGAACAGTGCTTTTATGTAGATAAAACAAATTTTATCAAAGAGTGGTGGGAGAATAAAGATGATGTAACTTTGATTACACGTCCAAGAAGATTTGGCAAAACTTTAAATATGAATATGTTAGAGCGCTTTTTTTCCATAGAGTATGCCAGACAAGGGAAGATATTTGAGGGATTGTCTATCTGGAAAGAGGAGAAATATCGAGAGCTTCAGGGAACATATCCGGTGATATTTTTAAGTTTTGCAGATATAAAAGCGAATACATTTGCTTTGGCGAAAGAAAAGATTTGTATGTTGATAAAAGAAATATACAATAAACATATGTATCTACAAAAGGAAGGCTTCTTAAACGAAAATGAGGCGGAAGTGATTCGTAAAGTTTTTACAGATATGACAGATTCGATAGCTGCATACTCTTTAAAAAATTTGTCAGGATTTCTTTCGCGTTATTATGGGAAGAAGGTAATGATTTTACTGGATGAATACGACACACCGCTTCAAGAAGCCTGGGTGTATGGCTATTGGCAGGAGATGGTGGAATTTATAAGAGGATTGTTTAATTCCACATTTAAGACCAACCCGTATCTAGAACGGGCAGTGATGACAGGAATTACAAGAATCAGTAAAGAGTCTATTTTTTCTGATTTAAATAATCTGGAAGTAGTGACTACCACATTAGAGAAATATGAAGATAGTTTTGGTTTTACAGAGGAAGAAGTATGGGCGGCATTGCAGGAATGTGGCCTGTATGAAAAGAGGCAGGCTGTAAAAGACTGGTATGATGGTTTTACATTTGGAAAAAGAAAGGATATTTATAATCCGTGGTCTATTATCAATTATCTGGATAAAAGGCGTTTTTCTACCTATTGGGCTAACACCAGCAGTAATGGTCTGGTAGAACAGCTGATACGAGAGGGAAGCGCGGATATAAAAATTTCCATGGAAAATCTGTTAAAAGGAGAACATCTGTATAAGGAGATTGATGAACAGATTATTTTTGACCAGTTAGATGCAGATGAAAATGCTATTTGGAGTCTTTTCTTGGCAAGCGGATATCTAAAAGCAGAAAGTTATACCTTAAATGAGGAGACAGGAGCAGATGTATATGAGTTGGCTCTGACCAATAAAGAAGTACAGATTATGTTTCGAAAGATGATTCGAAAATGGTTTTCTAGTATGGGAACCATCTACAATGGTTTTATCAGGGCGCTTTTGCAAGATGATGTAAAGTCTATGAACGCATATATGAACCAGGTAGCGCTAGCTACATTCAGCTATTTTGACAGTGGAAGAAATCCTTCCATGGAGACACAGCCAGAACGGTTTTATCATGGTTTTGTGTTAGGGATGGCTGTGGAGCTTGCAGACCGCTACACGATTACTTCCAACCGAGAGAGCGGTTTTGGAAGATATGATGTAATGATGGAGCCAAAGAACAAAACAGACAATGCTATCATTATAGAATTCAAGGTGAGAGATTCAGGAGAAGAGGCTGCTCTTTTGGATACCGCAAAGGCTGCGCTAAAACAGATTGAAGAACAGCAATATGATGTGGTTTTAAAGAACAGGGGAATTTCTGATGAGCGAATCCGAACATATGGTTTTGCCTTTGAAGGAAAAAAGGTTTTGATAAAAAGTCAATAAATTTTTTAGCCTTATATTGATGGAAGCGAACATACCAATTCCTAATGCGGATTGTTCCAACAGCCCTTTTTGGGGCTAAATATTTAGCAAATCAGCGATATCAAAGAAGTTGATGTACAAATCATCATAGATATTAACTTTGATTGTGGATTCAAAAGAATACTGAATGTTCAGCAAATTTCCTTCAAAATAGTTGACGGTCACTATCTTACGGCGGGGATCTACGATCCAATATTCACGAACTCCGGTATTTTTATAATAGTAGAGTTTGCGGATATAATCATCTGCCGGATTGCCAGGGGAAACAATCTCAATGATAAAATCGGGTGCGCCGTTGCAGCGATTTCCGTCCAGTTTGTCTTTATCACATATGATCATGATGTCGGGCTGGACAATGGTAAGCGGATGATCAGAGAGTTTTACGTCAAACGGAGCAGGGAATACCTGACATCTACCGTCTTTCTTATGGAGATAATTGCGGATAGAAACAAGCAGCTCTGTGAGGATTGTTTGGTGGATTTGTGAAGGGCTGGCCATATAATAAATTTGTCCGTTAAAAACTTCTGCTCTGGTATCTTCTGGCAAGGCCTCGTACTCGTCCAGAGTGATTGTTTCTGATTGCGGTTGTATTGCTGGTGGCATATGATACACGTCCTTTCTCAATCATATCTTCTGGCTGGTAATTAAGCACATAACACATGAACCAGTCACTGATGATTATAGCATATCAGCAGACCAGCAACAAGTGAAAGAAGAAAATGATCATGGGAATTGATGAACTGTTCTCTGGCTTGTCGGAGCGGACAAGGCAGAGGGATTTTGAGGTGCTGCGAAGTATTTTTTTAGCCCTATATTGACAGAAGGGTATATCAGCCGGATAGAAAAAAATGCCGTAGAAAAGCTCCGCCGGGGGATGGATAGAGAGAAGAGATAGAAAAATAAGACCTGTCAAACGCTAGTGTATCTAGGGAGATAGGTCTTATTTTAAATTTATGCTGATATACCCTATAAATAAAAAGTGTAGCATATCCAAATGCAAGATATGTATACTGATTTTAAGGTAATCCTCACTTTTCCCATAACTGTTTCATCCGCTCGTCTGCCCAAACGACCATATTCCGGCCATTTTTCTTTGCATCGTACAGCATGGTATCAGCAATTTTCAGGTAGATGTCATAGGCGCTGTCTGTTTCAGGAACGATAGTAACTCCTCCCATACTGACGGTAACCCATTCTGATACTGAAGGATCGTGAGGAATGTGAAGGTCTTCAATTGCCTGGCGAATTTTTTGGAAATGTTTAAATATCTTCTCGGAGGAATCTCCCACAGAAAGTGCCACGAATTCCTCTCCGCCATAACGGGCTAAAAAGTCTGTGCTGCGTTTTAGATGGGAAGATGCTGTTTGTGCTACAGCGGCAATTACTTTGTCTCCAGCAGGATGGCCAAACGTGTCGTTATACACTTTGAAACGGTCAATATCAAACATACAGATAGAGATTGGAACGTGTAGACGGACTGCTTCGTTCCATTTTGTGATGCTGTATTGTTCATATCTGCGCCGGTTGGCAACTCCAGTTAACTGGTCAGTTGTAGATTGTTGTTCAATCTGCCTGCGATATTGGTACAATTTGATATGTGTGTTGACTCTTGCCTTAACAATTAAGGGCTTAAATGGCTTTGTAATATAATCAACGGCTCCTAAGATAAGCCCACGTTGTTCATTTTCCACATCAGAAAGACTGGTAATCAAAATAACGGGAACATTCTGTGTAATGATTTGTTCCTGCAATTTTTTTAACAGCGTAAAGCCGTCCATGCCTGGCATTACTACATCTAATAAAATAAGTGAAAAGTCCCCGCTGCTTGAACAACGCAGTCCATCCTCTGCTGTCTGAGCGATAGTAATGTCATATTCATTTTCCAGAATAGATTTTAATTGAGCTGCCTGAAAAGCACTGTCATCAACAATCAACACTTTTTCCATACCTTTACTCCTTATCTTGCTTAAACTAAATTTTGCTAATAACATAATTGGTCTTATGTTATTGTAATAATTAAACAAAATATTTACCAAAATTATACAAGAAAAACAGTTTTAAAGCAAGCCTTTTAGTTAGGGATAGTTCTTTGCGAAAAATGAAATTTTATATTTTCAAAGCAGGATTGAATCCCCCCACAAATTATGCTATACTGTATACCGTCTAAAATCTGAATGTATATCACATTGTTTTTCCAAATATAAGTCCGCAGGAAGAAAATATGTTTAGTAGTATATTATCAGCAACTGTGCTTGGGATGGATGCATATCTGGTGCGTGTGGAGGTGGATATCTGTGATGGTCTTCCGCAATTTTCCATGGTGGGAGATTTGGCGCCGGAGGTAAGGGAGGCGGCGGACAGGGTGCGTACGGCTCTTAGAAACACAGGGATTTCCTTTCCGCCTAAAAAAGTGACTATCAATCTGTCACCCGCTCATATACGCAAAGAGGGTACCCGGTTTGACCTTCCAATCGCAGCGGGGCTTTTAGTGGCTCTGGGCGTCGTTCCAAGGGATTATGCAGAAAATATCATGATGGTAGGTGAGATTGGCTTAAATGGGGCGGTACGCCCGGTAAGCGGGGTTTTACAGACGGTGATGCTGGCAAGGCAGATGAAAAGTAAGTTTTGCATAATTCCTAGAGATAACAGAGGGGAGGGTGCTTCCCTTCCTGGCATCTTGGTTGTTGGCATTGAAAGTCTAAAAGAACTTTTAGAGTGCCTGTTATCTCCATCTTATATAGAAGCACATACAGAAGCACTTCATCTCTGGGAGCCAGAATGTGCTTCTTATTCCGTGGACTTTTGTGAGGTCAACGGGCAGCATGGAGCACGCAGAGCAGCGGAGATTGCAGCGGCTGGTATGCATAATTTTTTGATGATTGGAAGCCCTGGTTCTGGGAAGACGATGATTGCACAAAGGATGCCAACGATTCTGCCAGCCCTTACCATGGAAGAAAGTCTGGAGATTTCTAAGGTCTATAGTGCCTGTGGTCTTTTGGTTGGCAAAGAGGGATTAGCGAAAGTGCGGCCGTTTCGGGCACCTCACCATACCATCTCCGCCAATGCACTGGCAGGAGGCGGCAAAAAGATTTTGCCAGGAGAGATTAGTTTAGCTACCAGAGGCGTATTATTTCTTGATGAGCTTCCAGAATTTTCCAGAAATGTCTTAGAGGTTCTTCGTCAGCCGATGGAAGAAGGATGGGTGACGATTAGCCGGGTCAATGGTAAATATAGTTTTCCGGCACATTTTCAGATGATAGCTGCAATGAATCCCTGTCGCTGTGGATTCTACCCGGACCGTCAAAGATGTAGCTGCCTTCCAGGAGAAGTCCGCCGCTATATCCACAAGATTTCCTGGCCACTTTTGGACCGGATGGACCTCTGTACAGAGGTCTCCCGGGTAGAGTATACAGACCTTTTAAAAAAGACAGAAAATGAAAGCTCAGCCCGGATACGAGAGCGGGTAGAAGCAGCGCACAGGATTCAAAAAGAGCGCTACGTAGGATGTGACTGGCAGTTTAATGCAAGGCTTCCTTCGGCTGCAATTAAGAGATTTTGCCCGCTAAATCCTAAAGAAGAACAACTGATGGAGACCGCCTTTGAGAAGATGCAGTTAAGTGCCAGGGCCTATCATCGGATTATCCGGGTAGCCCGCACAATTGCCGACCTTGACAAAGAAGAACAGATAAGGGAAAGTCATCTGTTAGAAGCGATAGGATACCGTCAGGTAGACCAGAAATACTGGGAGGAGTAACAGCGGGCATGGAAGAACTATATAATAGAAGAAACACGACTAGCAAGCAAAGCGATGGCATACAATATATTCAGCAAAATCATGCCGCATACCCACAGAAGCTTCTGTGCTACAAAGGCATGCCAAAAGGACTCTATGTACTGGGAAAGCTGCCTGACAAGACACGTAAAAGTGTGGCGATTGTAGGGGCTAGAAGGTCTAGCGCTTATGGAAATCAGATTGCAAAAAGCTTTGCTAAAGAGCTTGCAGGCGCTGGCGTACAGATAATAAGCGGTATGGCCTGGGGAATTGATGGCAAGGCGCATGAAGGAGCACTAGAAGGAGGAGGAGACACTTATGCGGTCTTAGGCTGCGGGGTGGATATCTGTTATCCTTCCGGGCACAGAAAGATTTATGAAGCGATGATACAAAGAGGTGGGATTCTCTCAGAACAGCCACCTGGTATGCCGCCGATAGCTGGACATTTTCCGGCGCGGAACCGGATTATCAGTGGGCTTTCAGACCTGGTCTTAGTGGTGGAAGCAAAAGAAAGAAGCGGTTCTTTGATTACCGCAGACCTGGCATTAGAGCAGGGAAAAGATGTATTTGCAGTGCCTGGGAGGATTGGCGATGAGATGAGTAAAGGGTGTCTCAATCTGATAAAACAGGGCGCTGGACTTGCCGACAGTCCCCTTGTTTTACTAGAAGCACTGGGAATTAAGAGAAACGTTTCAGAAAAATCCGTGAAAATTGTACTTGAAAAGAATGAGGATATCGTGTATAGTTGGATACGTTTACAGCCCGTATCTTTGGAGGAGTTGGTAAAAAAGACTGGTTTTGGCTCTCGGGAGGTACTTTTTGCTCTGGTTGGGTTGGAGCTTAAGGGCTGTATCAGAGAAATGCAGAAAAATCAATATGTAAGAACAGATTTGAGGATTACTAATGGCGAAATATCTGGTTATCGTGGAGTCACCAGCAAAGGTGAAAACAATTAAGAAATTTTTGGGTGCCAACTATGAAGTGATGGCATCAAATGGGCATGTAAGAGATCTCCCCAAAAGCCAGCTTGGTATTGATGTGGAGCATGACTATGAACCCAAATATATTACCATCCGTGGAAAAGGGGATATTCTTGCAAAACTTCGCAAGGAAGCGAAAAAAGCAGATAAGGTCTATCTGGCAACTGACCCGGACCGGGAGGGAGAGGCAATCTCCTGGCACCTGGCAGCGGCACTTAAGTTAGATGGCAAGAAGATGTACCGAATTACTTTTAATGAGATTACAAAGGCAGCCGTAAAAGAGTCGATTAAAAATGCCCGCATGATCAATCAGAATCTTGTAGATGCCCAACAGGCGCGAAGAATGTTAGACCGTATGGTGGGGTATCGCATCAGCCCAATACTCTGGGCAAAAGTAAAGAGAGGCTTAAGCGCGGGTCGTGTGCAATCGGTAGCGCTTCGTCTGATTGCGGACAGAGACGAAGAAATCAATGCATTTGTGCCAGAGGAATACTGGAGTTTAGATGCAGTGTTCCAGGTCAAAGGAGAGAAAAAGCCTCTGATGGCAAAGTTTTATGGAACAGATAAAGAGAAGATAGAGATTCACTCCAAGGAGGAGATGGAGAAGATTTTAGAGGCGGTGAAAGACGCTTCTTTTGTGGTTTCAGAAGTAAAACATGGAGAGCGCAGCAAGAAAGCACCACTTCCTTTTACAACGAGTACGTTGCAGCAGGAGGCTTCTAAAGTGCTGAATTTCTCCACGACTAAGACGATGCGCCTGGCGCAGCAGCTCTATGAGGGTGTGGATATTGAAGGACAGGGAACGATTGGTCTGATTACGTATTTGCGTACGGATTCGACAAGAATCTCAGAAGAAGCGCAGCAGATGGCAGCAGCTTTTATTAAAGAGAGTTATGGGGATACGTATCTTCACCAGGGAAAGGCCAAAAAAGAGTCTGATAAGAAGATTCAGGATGCTCATGAGGCGATTCGGCCAACGGATATCAAAAGGCTTCCTGCGATGATTAAGGACTCTCTCTCGAGAGACCAGTTCCGTCTCTATCAGCTTATCTGGAAGCGATTTACGGCAAGCTGTATGGCAGATGCCAAATATCATACAACTTCTGTAAAGATCGATGGAGGTGGGTATCGTTTTCGGGTGTCGGCTTCTTCGGTAGCTTTTGACGGTTTTATGAAAGTCTATGTCCAGGATGAAGAAGAGAAAGATAAAAATATAACACTTGTTAAGGCGATAGACAAAAGTTCAGAACTGACTCTTCAGACCTTAGAAGATAAACAGCATTTTACACAGCCGCCAGCACATTTTACCGAGGCAGCGCTTGTAAAGACGTTAGAGGAATTAGGGATTGGAAGACCTAGTACCTATGCCCCAACTATCAGTACAATTATTGCCCGCCGCTATGTGGCAAAGGAAGGAAAGAATCTGTATCTGACAGAGATTGGAGAGGTCGTAGACCATATGATGAAGCAGGCATTTCCAATGATTGTGGAGATGGATTTTACAGCGTATATCGAGGGACTTCTAGATAAAGTGGAAGAAGGAAGTGTGAAATGGAAGACCGTAGTCAGCAATTTTTATCCTGACCTTGATACCGCAGTAAACAGGGCACAAGAAGAGTTAGAAAAGGTGCAGATAGTCGATGAAGTCAGCGATGTTATCTGTGAGCAGTGCGGCAAAAACATGGTTATCAAATATGGTCCACATGGAAAATTTTTGGCATGTCCTGGATTTCCAGACTGTAGAAATACCAAACCATATCTGGAGAAAATCGGCGTTTCCTGTCCCAAATGCGGAAAAGAAGTGGTGCTTCGGCGTTCAACCAAAGGACGCAAATTTTACAGTTGTGAGGGCTATCCAGACTGTGACTATATTTCCTGGAAAAAACCGGAGGAAGCGAAGGCATGAGTGTACAATTATTAGATAAAACAAGAAAGATTAACAAACTTCTGCACAACAACAATTCCAGTAAGGTTGTATTTAATGATATTTGCAAGGTGCTCTCAGAGATTCTAATCTCCAATGTGCTTGTGATAAGCCGTAAAGGTAAGATACTGGGCATCAGCCATTATGAGAGTGTAAAAGAGATTCATGAGCTTTTAGGAGGACAGGTGGGAAGCCATATCGATACTCTTTTAAATGAGCGCTTACTTGGCGTACTCTCCACCAAAGAAAATGTCAACTTACAGACCTTTGGCTTTGAGGGAAGCGAAATCCGAAAATATCAGGCGCTGATTACGCCGATTAATATTGCCGGAGAGCGCTTAGGAACGTTATTTTTATACAAAGACAAAGATGCCTATGAGATTGATGATATTATCTTAGGTGAGTATGGCACAACGGTTGTGGGCTTAGAGATGACACGGGCGGTTCACGAGGAAAATGCAGAAGAGCATCGCCGCCGCCGGATTGTGCAGTCCGCTATCAGTACACTTTCAGGCACAGAGCTAGAAGCGATTCTTCTTATCTTCCGGGAGATGCGTGGAAATGAGTGCACGTTAGTGGCAAGTAAGATTGCAGATAAAGCAGGTATCACCCGTTCGGTGATTGTCAATGCCCTTCGGAAATTTGAGAGTGCCGGTGTGATTGAATCGCGTTCTTCTGGTATGCGCGGGACAAAAATCAAGGTATTAAATGACTGTGTGTTTGATGAACTAAAGCAGAGTGCAAAAAAAATCCATAAAAAATGAAAATTTCCCATTGACATTTTCCTTCAACCATACTAATATAATGACTAAAGGTTAGCACTCAATACAGGCGAGTGCTAATAAACCAGATAAATTGGATAAATAAAGGAGGAAATATCATGAAGTTAGTACCTTTAGGCGACCGTGTCGTATTAAAACAAAGTGAAAAAGAAGAAACGACGAAGTCCGGCATTATTCTGACTGCAAAAGCACAGGAGAAGCCAGTAACTGCAGAAGTTGTTGCAGTAGGACCTGGCGGAGTTGTAGATGGCAAAGAAGTAACCATGCAGGTAAAAGCAGGAGACCAGGTAATCTACTCCAAATATGCAGGTAACGAAGTAAAGATTGGCGACGACGAGTATGTTATTGTAAGACAGAATGATATTCTTGCAGTAGTAGAATAAGAAGAGACAGGAGGAGACGAATCATGGCAAAAGAATTAAAGCATGGCGTAGACGCCAGAATCGCATTAGAAGCTGGTGTAAATAAACTTGCTGATACGGTTAGCGTAACCCTTGGACCAAAAGGAAGAAATGTTGTTCTTGACAAACAGTTTGGAACTCCACTGATTACAAACGATGGTGTAACCATTGCAAAAGAGATTGAGCTTGAAGATGCATTTGAAAATATGGGTGCACAGCTTGTGAAAGAAGTGGCAACAAAGACCAACGATGTAGCTGGTGATGGAACCACAACTGCTACCGTACTTGCACAGGCAATGATTAACGAAGGTATGAAGAATCTGGCAGCTGGTGCTAATCCTATCGTGCTTAGAAAAGGTATGAAGAAGGCAACAGACTGTGCAGTAGAGGCGATTGCAGCTATGAGCAGCAAAGTTACCAGCAAGCATCAGATGGCAAGAGTGGCTGCTATCTCTGCCGGAGACGATGAAGTTGGAAATATGGTAGCAGATGCAATGGAGAAAGTGGCAAACGATGGTGTTATCACAATCGAAGAATCCAAGACCATGCTGACCGAGTTAGATGTTGTAGAAGGTATGCAGTTTGACCGCGGTTATATCTCCGCTTATATGGCAACAGACACAGAGAAGATGGAAGCTGTATTAGACGACCCATTTATTCTGATTACCGACAAAAAGATTGCCAATATCCAGGAGATTCTTCCAGTTCTTGAGCAGCTGGTACAGTCCGGCAAGAAGCTTTTGATTATCGCTGAGGATATCGAGGGTGAGGCTCTTACCACACTGGTACTCAACAAACTGCGTGGAACCTTTACCGCAGTTGGCGTAAAAGCACCAGGCTATGGTGACAGAAGAAAAGCAATGCTTCAGGATATCGCAACCTTAACCGGTGGAACCGTTATCTCTGAAGAAGTGGGCTTAGAGCTTAAAGATACCACATTAGAGATGCTTGGTCGTGCAAAATCTGTAAAAGTACAGAAAGAGAACACCGTTATTGTCGATGGTCTTGGCAACAAAGAAGACATCGAGAACCGGATTAAGACTATCAAAGCAGAGATTGACGTTACGAAGTCTGAGTTTGACAAAGAGAAATTACAGGAGCGTTATGCGAAGTTAGCAGGTGGCGTGGCAGTTATCCGTGTAGGTGCAGCAACCGAGACCGAGATGAAAGAAGCAAAACTTCGTATGGAAGATGCATTAGCAGCAACAAGAGCAGCCGTAGAAGAAGGTATTATCTGCGGTGGTGGTGCAGCTTATATCCACGCATCCAAAGATGTAGCGAAGTTAGTAGAGAGCTTAGAAGGCGATGAGAAGACTGGTGCAAAGGTTGTATTAAAAGCACTGGAATCTCCGCTTCATCATATCGTAGCCAACGCCGGTCTTGAAGGCGCTGTGATTATCGATAAAGTACGTGAGGCAGAATCCGGCATCGGCTTTGATGCTTACAAAGAGGAGTATGTCAATATGGTAGAGGCTGGTATTCTTGACCCGGCAAAAGTAACCAGATGTGCTCTGCAGAACGCTACAAGCGTAGCTTCTACATTCCTAACCACAGAAGCATGCGTAGCCAATATCAAAGAGCCAGAACCACCAATGCCAGCAGGCGGCGGAATGGGAATGATGTAAGAATTTAGAGAGACAGGAGTGTCGCATATATGCGATTCTCCTGTCTTTTTGGGTATTGGGCGAGTAGGCGGTGTGTTTTTGGGAGAAAATTTAGTAAGAAAGAACATTGCAATCTGGTAGAGTCTTCTTGTATAATAGTGGATATGAAAATTCGGTGATTCTTACTATGAGAGAAAGAGAGGAAAAAATATGGGTAAAATTATCGGTGATGGTATTACATTTGACGACGTTCTGCTGGTGCCAAGTTATTCAGAGGTGATTCCGCATCAGGTGAATCTGGAGACCCGTCTGACAAAGACGATTAAGCTCAACATTCCGATGGTAAGTGCTAGTATGGATACAGTAACAGGCTCTCGGATGGCGATTGCGATGTCAAGACAGGGCGGTATTGGTATTATTCATAAAAATATGTCGATTGAGGAACAGGCAGAAGAAGTAGACAAGGTAAAACGTTCGGAAAATGGAGTTATCACAGACCCATTTTCTCTGTCTCCAGAGCACACGCTTGCAGATGCAGATGCGTTGATGGCAAAGTATCGGATTTCGGGTGTGCCAATCACCGAAGGCCGGAAGTTAGTTGGTATTATTACGAACCGTGACTTAAAGTTTGAGACCGATTTCTCAAAGAAGATTAAGGAGTCTATGACTTCTGAGAATCTGGTAACGGCTCAGGAAGGGATTACGCTTGATGAGGCGAAGATGATTCTTGGCAAGGCGAGAAAGGAAAAGCTGCCGATTGTCGACAAGAACTTTTATCTAAAAGGCTTGATTACAATTAAAGATATTGAGAAACAGATTAAATATCCGCTTGCAGCAAAGGATGCACAGGGAAGACTTTTGTGTGGCGCAGGAATTGGAATTACGGCGGATTTCTTAGAGAGAGCAGAGGCTTTAATAAAGGCACATGTGGATGTGCTGGTCTTGGATTCTTCACATGGACATTCGGCGAATGTGATTCGCTGTCTTCGGATGTTAAAAGAGAGATTTCCAGAGATTCCAGTGATTGCCGGCAATGTGGCTACCGGTGAGGCGACAAAAGACTTGATTGAAGCAGGTGCAGATGCAGTGAAAGTCGGTATCGGGCCAGGCTCTATCTGTACGACTAGAGTAGTATCAGGCGTGGGAGTTCCGCAAATCAGTGCGATTATGAACTGCTATGAAGTGGCAAAGGAATACGATGTGCCAATTATTGCAGATGGTGGAATCAAGTATTCGGGAGATATTACAAAAGCGATTGCAGCAGGCGCGAATGTATGTATGATGGGCAGCATCTTTGCCGGATGCGATGAGAGCCCAGGGTCTTTTGAACTGTATCAGGGCAGAAAGTATAAGGTCTATCGCGGTATGGGCTCGATTGCAGCGATGGAGAATGGTTCCAAGGACAGATATTTCCAGAATGATGCGAAGAAACTGGTGCCAGAGGGCGTAGAGGGCCGTGTAGCGTATAAGGGATATGTAGAAGATACCATCTTCCAGCTGCTTGGCGGACTTCGTTCAGGAATGGGACTTTGCGGGGCAAAGGATATTGAGACGCTAAAAACAACAGCGAGATTTATGAAGATTTCTGCGGCTTCTTTAAAAGAAAGTCATCCACATGATATTCATATTACAAAAGAAGCACCAAACTACAGTGTCAATGAGTGATAAAGTATAGGGCGGATATAGGGAGTTGGAGCAAAAGTTTTATATTTAGGAGGTAGATAAGAGTGAGAAGGACAAAGATTGTATGTACACTAGGACCGTCCACGGAGAAGGAAGAAGTATTAAGACAGTTGATGCTTGAAGGAATGGCTGTGGCCAGGATGAACTTTTCGCATGGAACACATGAAGAACAGAAGGCACGACTTGACAAAGTGAAGAAGATTCGGGAAGAACTTGGACTTCCAGTGGCAGCTTTACTAGATACCAAAGGGCCGGAGATTCGGATTGGAGATGTAGAAGGCGGAAAGCTAGAGCTAAAGGCTGGTCAGATGTTTACCTTGACGACCGAGGAGATGCTTGGAACGGCTGAAAAAGTCATGATTACGTACAAGGAATTGTATAAGGATGTCTGCCCGGGGGATTCCATCTTGATTGACGATGGACTGATTGGGATGGAAGTAGAGGCGATAGAAGGAAAAGATATTATCTGCCGGGTAAAAAATGGCGGCTTTATCTCCAACCATAAAGGGGTAAATGTGCCTGGAGTGGAACTGAAGATGCCATTTGTAAGCCAGAAGGACTATGAAGATATTGTCTTTGCAGCAGAGCAGGGGTTTGATTATATTGCAGCTTCTTTTACAAGAACAGCAGAAGATATCTTAGAGATTCGTAAGATTCTGCATGATAAGAATGGCGAAGGAATTAACATTATCGCTAAGATTGAGAACATGCAGGGGGTTGAGAACTGCGGAGCGATTCTTCGGGTTGCAGATGGTATTATGATTGCCCGTGGAGATATGGGGGTGGAGATTCCGCTTGAAGAGGTTCCGATTATTCAGAAGAAGCTAATTCGTCTGGCTATCAGGATGGGAAAACCAGTCATTACAGCAACGCAGATGCTGGATTCGATGATGAAGAATCCACGTCCAACACGTGCAGAGACTTCAGATGTCTCGAATGCTATCTACCAGGGAACCAGCGCAATTATGCTCTCTGGTGAGACTGCTGCGGGAGCTTATCCGGTAGAGGCAGTAAAGACGATGGCACGGATTGCAGAACGTACAGAGAAGGATATTGACTATACGACCGAGTTTAAGCCGCGCAGACTCGCGACAGAGCGCCCCGATGTAACCAATGCCATTTCACATGCCACTTGTACAACAGCGATGGATTTGAAGGCCGCAGCTATCGTAGCAGTCACAAAATCTGGCAAGACCGTGGGAAGAATTTCCAAATATCGTCCAAGTTGTCAGATTATCGGGTGTGCAACTGAGATGAGGGTGTGCCGCCAGTTGAATCTGTTCTGGGGCGTGATTCCAATTCAGATGGATGAAGAGGATACAGCGGACGAGCTGTTTGACCATGCAGTGGAAGCAGCAGAGAAAAAGGGCTTGATTCAAAGAGGAGAGCTGGCTGTTATTACGGCGGGTGTGCCGCTTGGACTCTCTGGCACTACCAATATGATTAAGGTGCATGTGGCTGGCAATACGCTCTTGACTGGTAAAGGCTGCAACAAATTGAAAAAATCAGGAAATATCTGTGTGTGCCGAACCGTCGAAGAGTTAGAGCGCAATTTCCATATTGGAGATATTTTAGTGGTCAACGAGACGACAAATGAGATGATGAGCAAGCTAAAAGATGCGACAGGTATTATCACAGAGACTGGCGACCGGTACTGTCATGCATCGATTGTCGGTATGGCACTGGATATTCCGGTAATTGTGGGTGCTAGAAATGCAACCAGCATCTTAAAATCCGGTACTTTTGTGACCATTGACGCAGAGCAGGGAATTGTCTATAGCGGACGCTGATTATCCTAGATATAAGATTAAGAGGGACTATGGAGAAGACGGTAGATGTCCACAGACGCAAAAGACTTGTATTGAAAGCGCTAAAGATTGCCATTGGAAGTAGTATGGCAGTGGTGGTTGCACAGTTTTTTCAGCTGCAATATGCGACTTCTGCGGGAATTATCGCCCTTTTAACAGTGCAAAATACCAGAAAAGATACAATTCAGCTTACATTAGAAAGATTGCTATCTTTTATACTGTGTGTTGCATTGATTTTTGTATGTTTCCATTATATTGGAAGGCATGAATGGGTGAATTATGGAATCTATATCTTCTCTATGGTCATGCTTTGTCATCTGTTTGGCTGGCAGAACACGATCTCGGTCAATGCCGTGATGGGGACACATTATCTGGCTTCTCCTAATTATGGTCTGGCTTTTGCGATGAATGAACTGTCATTAATCCTGATTGGTACAGGACTTGCACTGACGATGAACTGGCGGATGCCAAGCAATCGAAAGGTGCTTAAGGAGGATATAAGAAGCATAGAAGATGATATGCAGGCAGTTCTTCGCGAGCTTGCAAGTTATCTGGAAAGTACAAGAAGCAGTGACCTAGTCTGGTTTGACCTAGATAAATTAGAAGCGCGGCTTCACAGAGGCTTAGAGCGTGCCTATGAGCAGGCGCATAATACAATGTATGAGGCAGATTTGTATTATGTGGAATATATGGAGATGCGTTTACAGCAGTGTGTAATGCTTCAGACACTTAGAAGCCGGGTGCAGAAGATACGACAGATGCCAAGGCAATCAGGGATGATTAGCAGCTATCTGGAATATGTGGCTTGCTATGTGCACGAGAAGAATATTCCAGACCAGCAGATTCAAGAACTTCAACAGGTCTTTTGGCAGATGCAAAAAGAGCCTTTGCCAAAGACCTGGGAAGAATTTGAGTCACGGGCGATTCTTTACCATGTGATGATGGATTTGGAAGAATTTTTGTTTGTCAAGCAGAGATTTACAGATAACAACAAAGAGCGCTTTGAGAACTTTTTATCATCCTCCGATTTGTGACATCTGTCGAATCTCCGGGGTGCCTTCGAGTGCTTTGAGATGGAACTGGTGTTCGATGGGTTTTTTCAGGACAGCATCTTTCAGGGCCTGAAGAATGGTATCATCAGAAGCGTTGCTTCGCAGCAGTTGTTTTAAACTGATGCCACTTTCATAGTACAGGCAGAGCTTTAATACACCATCTGCGGTTAGACGAATGCGGTTGCAGGAATTGCAAAATTTGCCGTGAATGGCATCGATAAAGCCAATACAGCCTTGAAAACCTGGAAGATAGATATAGTTAGCTGGCCCGTTGCCACGACTTTTAGAGACGGATACAAAGTTTGGATAGCGGGATTCTAACAGCGTAAGCAGCTCCTTTTTGCTATATCCTTGAAACTGCTGCCCGTAGCCAATGGGCATAATCTCAATAAACCGCACATCTACTGGATATTCTTTTGCAAGAGCAATCAAATCAAAAAATTCTTCTTCATTTGTTCCCTTTAGCATCACAGAATTAATCTTGGTGCGAATCCCCGATGCCTGACAGGCTAAAATACCTTCTATAACTTGAGAAAAATATGGACGTCCTGTAAGCGCGTGAAAGGTCTCTTTTTTTAAAGTATCAAGGCTGATGTTGACACCGTTGATACCCATATCGCGAAGCCTTGGCACCGCATCTTTTAGAAGCACCCCATTGGTGGTTAGTGTCACTTGTTCCACTCCCGAAAGCTCTTTTAGATGCTGAAGAAAATCCAGACAATTCTTTCTGGTCAATGGTTCGCCGCCTGTGATTTTAAATCTGCGGATGCCAAGTTTTACAGCGAGTGTGCAGATATGCAGAATCTCTTCAAAACTTAAAATCTCTCCATGCGGAATAGAGGGAATATCTTCGGGCATACAATATTTGCAACGCAAGTTGCAGCGGTCTGTGATGGAGATACGCATATAGTTAATGGACCTTCCGTGTGCATCATACATATCAGTCTACCTCTTTTCTTGTATGTGAATATTATAACAAACTACTATGTGAATATTATAACAAAGATTATTGGAAAATGATAGAGAATTTATGCAATTTGTAGAAAAAAATAAGAAAAAATAGTCAGCTAATAGGCAGATTGCAGTAAACGATAAGTTTTTTTGTAAAAATAATTATAACGTGATATGCTGTATGTGGTAGTATATATAGCAGAGTGTTTATCTTGCATAAGAGTTGTGCTTTATGTTATACTATCCAGAAAACACAGTAAGGGGAATGAAAGATGGAATTTATAACAGTCCGGGAATTATATAAGAACAGAGAGAACTATCTAAACCAGGAGATTACCGTGGGCGGATGGGTGCGCAGTGTGCGTGATTCCAAAAGCTTTGGATTTCTAGTGTTGCATGATGGTTCTTTTTTTGAACCGCTACAGGTGGTCTACCATGATACGATGGAGAATTTTGCAAAAGTCAGCAAGCTAAATGTGGGTGCAGCGGTGATTGTGCGTGGTACTTTGGTAGAGACACCGCAGGCAAAGCAGCCTTTTGAGATTCAGGCAGTGGAAGTGACTCTAGAAGGAGCTTCTGCACCAGATTATCCATTGCAGAAAAAGCGTCATACGTTAGAGTATCTGCGTACAATGACACATCTAAGACCAAGAACCAACACCTTTCAGGCAGTCTTTCGCGTGCGTTCACTGACCGCATATGCGATTCATAAATTCTTTCAGGAGAGAGGATTTGTCTATGTGCATACGCCGCTGATTACTGGCAGCGACTGCGAGGGTGCCGGAGAGATGTTCCAGGTGACAACGATGGACCTTATGAATGTGCCAAAGACAACAGATGGCGCTGTGGACTATACACAGGATTTCTTCTGTAAACCCACCAATCTGACCGTCAGTGGCCAGTTAAACGGAGAGACCTTTGCGATGGCATTTCGGGATATCTATACATTTGGGCCAACGTTTCGGGCAGAGAACTCCAATACCACCCGCCATGCAGCAGAATTCTGGATGATTGAGCCGGAGATGGCGTTTGCGGACTTAGAGGACAATATGCAGGTTGCGGAAGAGATGCTAAAATATGTGATTCGCTATGTCTTAGAGCACGCGAAAGAGGAGATGAATTTCTTTAATTCTTTTGTGGACAAGGGGTTACTAGAGAGGTTAAATCATGTGTTAAACTCGGAATTTGCACATGTTACTTATACAGAAGCCGTAAAGCTTTTAGAGAAAAATAATGAGCATTTTGACTATAAAGTTTCCTGGGGCTGCGATTTACAGACAGAGCATGAGCGCTATCTGACCGAACAAGTGTTCAAGCGTCCGGTCTTTGTCACAGACTATCCAAAGGAGATTAAAGCTTTCTATATGAAGCTTAACGATGACAACAAGACCGTTGCTGCAATGGACTGCCTGGTACCTGGCATCGGCGAGATTATCGGCGGCAGCCAAAGAGAGGACAACCTGGAGAAATTAACTGCACGTATGGATGAGCTTTCGCTTCATAAGGAGGACTATGGCTTCTATCTAGACCTTCGCAAATATGGCTCTGCACGCCATTCCGGCTTTGGTCTTGGCTTTGAGCGTTGCATTATGTATCTAACAGGTATGAGCAATATCCGCGACGTTGTACCATTCCCACGGACGGTAAAGAACTGCGATCTGTAAGCTTGCATTAGGAGAAGAGGATGACAGAAGAGAGACATACACACACGGCCCCGGATGGGACCGTGTATGAGCATACGCATAAGCATGAACATACAGAAGGTGGCAAACATGTGCATGTACATGCACATACCCATGCCAACACCAAAGCTGTTCTTAATCGCCTCTCCCGTGCCATCGGACATCTAGAATCCATCCGGCGGATGGTGGAAGATGGAAGGGACTGCAGTGAAGTATTGGTACAGCTGTCCGCTGTAAAATCTGCGATTAACAACACCGGAAAGGTAATCTTAAAAGACCATATTGAGCATTGCCTAGTCGATGCCGTAGAATGTGGTGATATGGAAGCAATCGCTGACCTGACAGAAGCGATTGACCGTTTTATGAAATAGGAGCAAAGATTGTGTTTGTAATTAAAAAAGATGGAACCAAAGAGATATTTAATGTGGAGAAGATTATCCGTGCAGTCAATAAATCTGCTTCCCGGATTCTCTATACTTTTTCTGAGGAGGAGATTCGTTTCCTCTGTGATTTTGCACAGAAGAAGGCAGAGTCTTTAGGCAAGGAAGGCATTGATATTCAGGATATGCATAATATTGTAGAGGGTGCACTAGACCAGGTAAATCCGGCGGTGGCCAAAAGCTATCGGGACTATCGCAACTACAAAAAAGATTTTGTACATATGATGGACGATGTCTACACCAAAAGCCAGTCCATCCGCTATATCGGCGATAAAAGTAACGCCAATACAGACAGTGCTTTAGTTGCCACAAAACGCAGCTTAATCTTTAATGAGCTAAATAAAGAACTCTACCGTAAGTTCTTTATGAACCGCAATGAGTTGCAGGCATGCCGGGACGGCTATATCTATATCCATGACCAGTCGGCAAGATTAGATACGATGAACTGTTGTTTATTTGATATTGGAAGTGTGTTAAGCGGCGGTTTTGAGATGGGAAATGTCTGGTACAATGAGCCTAAGACTTTGGATACTGCATTCGATGTGATGGGAGATATCATCCTTAGCACAGCGGCGCAGCAGTATGGAGGCTTTACCGTGCCAGAGGTGGATAAGGTGTTAGCGCCCTATGCAGAGAAAAGCTATGAAAAATATTACAGAGAATTTCTCTCCTATACAGATGCTTCCTGGGAAGGTGTAAAGGAGAAGGCCAAGGAGTATGCACAGAATAAAGTCCGCAGGGACTATGATCAGGGATGGCAGGGGATTGAGTATAAATTAAATACGGTAGGTTCTTCCAGAGGAGATTATCCATTTGTCACAGTGACCATGGGACTTGGGCAGAAGCGCTTTGAAAAGATGTGCAATATTTCCCTTCTCAATGTACACCAGGGCGGACAGGGAAAGCCAGGCAATAAAAAGCCGGTGCTGTTTCCAAAGATTGTCTTTTTATATGATGAGGCAATTCATGGTGCGGGAGGTATCTGCGAAGATGTCTTTGAAGCCGGGATTTTGTGCTCGTCTAAGACAATGTACCCGGACTGGCTGTCGCTAAGCGGTGAAGGGTATATTTCAAAGATGTATCAAAAATACGGGCGGGTGATAAGTCCGATGGGATGTCGCGCGTTTTTAAGCCCATGGTACGAAAGGGGCGGGATGAATCCGGCGGATGAAGAGGATAAGCCAGTCTTTGTCGGGCGCTTTAATATAGGGGCCGTGAGCCTTCATCTGCCGATGATTTTGGCGCAGTCCCGTGCGGAGAATAGGGATTTTTATGAGGTGCTTGACTATTATCTGGAGATGATTCGAAATCTGCATATTCGTACCTATGATTATCTAGGAGAGATGAGAGCTTCTACAAATCCGCTGGCGTATTGTGAGGGTGGATTCTATGGCGGACATCTGCATCCACATGATAAGATTAAGCCACTTTTAAAACCGATGACTGCTTCTTTTGGGATTACGGCGTTAAATGAGCTGCAGGAACTCTACAATGGAAAATCCATCCGGGAAGACGGGGAGTTTGCGCTTGAGGTGATGCAGTATATCAACCAGAAGATTACACAGTTTAAGGAGGAAGATGGCAATCTCTATGCTATCTATGGGACTCCGGCAGAAAGCCTGTGCGGG
Organism: Lachnospiraceae bacterium; assembly: GCA_910575445.1. GTDB lineage: Bacteria > Bacillota > Clostridia > Lachnospirales > Lachnospiraceae > Hominiventricola. Next base: position 633,683 of record CAJTFW010000001.1, read on the forward strand.
CTGCAGATTGAGCAGTTTCGTAAGAAATACGGACTGGTGGAGAATGTATCAGACAGGCCGTATGTAAGCAATAGCTTTCACTGTCATGTGACAGAGGATATGACGCCGATTGAGAAGCAGGATAAAGAGGGAAGATTTTGGGAGCTCTGTAATGGCGGGAAGATACAGTATGTGCGGTATCCGGTTTCTTATAATAAAGAGGCAGTAAGAACACTGGTGCGAAGAGCGATGAAGATGGGATTTTATGAAGGAGTAAATCTGTCGCTGGCATACTGTGATGACTGTGGACACCAAGAGCTTGATATGGATGTCTGCCCGGTGTGTGGAAGTAAGAATTTGACCAAGATTGACAGGATGAATGGGTATTTGTCTTATTCGCGGGTGAAGGGGGATACGAGGTTAAATAAGGCGAAGATGGCAGAGATTGAAGAGCGAGTGTCGATGTAGGATTAGGGGTATCCGCGGGATATTAGCTGTACATAAATATACTTGGTGAAGATGCACAAAAAAATAGGAAAAAAGTGGGGGATTTTATAATATATTTGTGCAAACTGTGAAAAAGTAAGTTGAAAATTGCAATTTTCCCCATATAATTGTATAATAAGAGATGTATATAAATGAAAGTGAGGGACCTTTCTATGAAACAAAATAATATGTTGGCAATGATTCTTGCCGGTGGGCGTGGTTCACGGTTGCATGATCTTACCAATAAAGTTGCAAAACCAGCTGTTTCATACGGCGGAAAGTATAAGATTATTGATTTTCCGCTGAGTAATTGTGCAAATAGCGGGATTGATGTGGTTGGTGTGCTGACGCAGTACGAATCCGTGCTTTTGAACAGCTATGTGGCAGGCGGCAGTCGTTGGGGACTAGATGCCCGCGATAGTGGTGTGTTTGTGCTTCCGCCACGTGAGAAGGCAGATGCAAATCTGGATGTGTATCGGGGAACTGCGGATGCGATTTCTCAGAATATCGATTTTGTGGACAACTATGACCCGGAGTATGTATTGATTCTTTCGGGCGACCATATTTATAAGATGAATTATGCAAAGATGCTTCAGAGCCATAAGGAGAATGAGGCAGATGCAACGATTGCAGTTATTGAGGTTCCGATGAAGGAGGCAAGCCGTTTTGGCATTATGAATACAGAGCCAGAGACCGGCAGAATTGTGGAATTCGAGGAAAAACCAGCAGAGCCTAAGAGCAATCTGGCTTCGATGGGTATTTATATCTTTAACTGGAAGTTGCTTCGTAAGATGTTAGTGGCGGATATGAAGAATGAGGAGTCAAACCATGACTTTGGTAAGGATATTATTCCGGCGCTTCTAAATGATGACAAGAGACTGTTTGCATATAAGTTTAAAGGCTACTGGAAAGATGTAGGAACGATTGACTCTCTGTGGGAAGCTAATATGGACCTTCTAGATAAGAAGAATGGTCTAGACCTTGATGACCATACCTGGAAGATTTATACAGAAGATGTGCTGGTACTTCCACAGTATGTATCTTCAGAGGCTAGTATTAAGCGTGCTTATATTACACAGGGGTGTATTATCGAAGGCGAGGTTCGCGATTCGGTATTGTTTACCGGTGCGAAGGTCGGAGTAGGTGCAAAGGTCATTGACAGTGTGCTGATGCCGGGTGCTGTGGTCGAGGAGGGTGCTGTGGTACAGCGTGCTCTGGTGGCAGATGGCGTGAAGATTAGCAGCAATGTAACGGTAGGAAGTGCGGACAGTGAACATATTGAACTGGTAGCGAAAAATGTAAAGGGGTAGAATCATTATGGCAAGAGCATTAGGAATTGTAAGTTTTTCAGAAAACCATATCTGGGTAGAGGGGATGGAAACTTATCGTTCAATCGGCGCCTTCTCCTTTCTTGGCAGATATCGTGTGATTGATTTTCCAATCTCCAATATGTCCAACAGTGGCATTGACAGGATACAGGTCTATATTAGAAGAAAACCGCGTTCTCTCGTAGAGCATCTAGGAACCGGAAGACACTATAATATTAACTCTAAGCGTGGGTATGTGCAGATGTTATTTACCGATTCCCCACAGGAGAACGATTATTATAACACGGATATTAAGGTCTATGCAGACCATCTAGACCGTATTGAGAGAGCAAGCAATACCCATGTAGTGATTGCTCCGGCATATATGGTATATACACAGGATTTTGATGCACTGCTTAATATGCATGAGGAATCGGGTGCAGATGTGACACTTCTGTATCATTCCGTGGACAATGCAAAGGATGCTTATCAGAACTGTGACTGCCTGAATCTAAATCGCCAGAAAGGTGTGGATTCTATTGAGAGAAATAACGGGACAAAGAAGAACCGTAATATCTTTATGGACACCTATGTGATGAAGAAAGAGGTATTTTCAGAGCTTGTAAAAGAGGCACAGAAGACTTCTTCCATGTACACGCTAAGAAGAATTATCAGCGATAAATGTATGGAAGGTGAGATGGATATTCGCGGTGTGGCACATAAGGGCTTCTTTGCACCGATTACGGATTTTAAGAGCTTCTATGATGCCAATCTGTCTCTTTTGGACTTAAAGAATGCAAAAAGTCTCTTTAATGAGTCCTGGCCGATTTATACCAGAACCAACGATTCCAGCCCGGCACAGTATTTTGATACGGCAGATGTAAAGGCTTCCTTTATCTCAAATGGCTGTCTGATTGAAGGTACCGTGGAGAATTCTGTGATTGGCAGAGGTTGTGTGATTAAGCCAGGCGCTGTGATTAAGGACAGTGTAGTGCTTGCTGGTGCTGTGATTGGCGACAACGTACATATTGAAGGTCATGTTGTGGATAAATATGCAAAGATTACACGTATGAAAGAGCTTGTTGCAGAGCCAGGCAATCCTGGATATGTAAAGAGAAATGATATTGTGTAGCAAAATAGCGTGACAGAAGAAAGCCAGTGCAAAAAATAGGTTTTGCACTGGCTTTTGCTTATGGTGCTTAAGAGGGAATGGGGGTTTGTCGAGATATATAGTATAAGAATCTTAAGAGAGCAGTAAAAAAGGGGGTGAAACTGCGAATGGAGATTATTGGGAATCGGAATCAGTATTTAAAATCGTTAAAATTGGAACAATATTGGGATATGAAGAAATCGGGAGCAATTTCTATTATGGAGAAGGTCGATGTCCATGCTTCTTCTGTAAAGGGGATTGGTTCAGACCAGGAGAAGGAGCAGGAGCGTGCGATTCAGAAGAAACTTAACAAGATTAAGGCCAAATTAAGAGCTGGAGTCAGGCTTACGGGAGCTGAGAAGGCATTTTTAAGAAAGCATGCGCCAAAGCTCTATTTAGAGATGCTAAAGCTAGAGAGGGAACAGGCTGCCTATGAAGAACGTCTAAAGCGCTGCCGGACAAGAGATGAGGTTGAGCAGGTCAAGAACGAGAGATTTCAGGAAGTGACAGCAGCTTCTAAAGAGCAGAGTACAGAAGAGACGATTGCGCAGTATAACAGGATGCAGGCAGCAGAGAAGAATGTCGCATCCGAGATTCGCAGAAAGCCCTGGCAGTCCGATTTGGACCGCAAGAAAAGAAAGATAGACAGGCAAAAGGAAGAAAGGGAGAAACGCGTGCGGGAGAAGAAAGAACAACAAAAGCGCATCAAAGAAGAATATTATAAGAAAAAGAAAGACCAGGAATATTACGAGGAGATGGTAGAGGAAAAAGAAGAAAATCTGGAGATTTGGCTTGAGACAGAGCAGATGTTGGAGAGACAGATGGTTGAGGTGGTGGAGGAGTTTACACAGGAAGCAGCTGCCCCTACCACCAAAGCATTTGCAGCTTATCGGGCGATGGCATCTGTTGGGACGGATATGGAAAAAGAAAAGTACAGCAGAAAAGCCTGATAAAATACGTGCACTGGTGCATAATAAGAGAGATAAAACAAAGGCCGTAAAGGAGGAATTTTTATTATGCAGACAGTGCTACTTAGGGACGGATTTTACTGGACGGGAATTATGGATAAAGAGCTTCGGGTATTTGATATTATTATGTATACCGAGTTTGGAACAACTTATAATTCCTATGTCTTAAAGACTGCTGACAAGACCATTCTGTTTGAGACAGCAAAGGCAAAATTTTTTGAGGAATATATCGACAAGCTAAAGGAAATTATGGATGTGACCAGAATTGATTATCTGGTGGTCAGTCATACAGAGCCAGACCATGCGGGGAGTATTGAACGGCTTCTGACGTACAGTCCACAGATGAAGATTTTGGCCACATCTTGTGCGATTGGGTTTTTGCGGGAGATTGTCAATCGGGATTTTGTGGGGATTCCAGTAAGGGATAACCAGGAGATGGTGATTGGCAGCCGGACACTGCGTTTTCTAATCGTGCCCAATCTGCATTGGCCAGATACCATGTATACTTTTATTCAGGAAGAACAGATTCTGGTAACTTGTGATTCCTTTGGTTCCCATTACTGTGTGCCGCAAGTGACTTCAGATGGTATTGTATGTGAAGATGATTATCAAAAAGCACTTCGTTATTATTTTGACAATATCATTGGGCCATTTAAAAAATATATGTTACAGGCGCTAGAGCGGGTGGAACCGCTAGATATCTCGATGATATGTACCGGACATGGGCCGGTGCTTGTAGGCAGTCGTATTCGAAGTGTGATGGAGCAGTATCGGGAGTGGTCAACGGTTGTAAATCCCAATCAGAAGAAGACCGTGGTAATCCCTTATGTCAGTGCGTATGGATATACTGCGCTTTTGGCAGAGAAGATACAAGAAGGCATCGAGGACAGCGGAGAGGTTGAGGTACGGCTCTATGATATGGTGGAAGCGGATGCGACCAAAGTAAGCGAAGAACTTTTGTGTGCAGATGGGTTTTTGCTTGGAACACCGACGATTTTGCAGGAGGCACTAAAGCCTATCTGGGAACTGACGCTCTCGATGTATCCTGTGACACATGGCGGAAAATATGCAGGTGCCTTTGGAAGCTATGGATGGAGTGGTGAGGGAGTACCACATCTGACAGAACGTCTGCGTCAGCTGCATCTGCATGTGGTGGATGGGCTTACGGTACGCTTTAAGCCAAGTGAAGCAGACCTTTTAAGCGCTTATGAATATGGCTATCGGTTTGGCTGCATAGTACAGGAAAAAGAAGTAAAGAAGCCAAAGAAGCATGGCGCAAGACAGTTGGTGAAATGTTTAGTCTGTGGAGAAATCTTTGATGCTTCTATTGATATCTGTCCAGTGTGCGGCGTGGGACGAGAACACTTTGTGGCGGTGGAGATGGAAGTCAGTGGATTTTCCAACAATACACAGGAATACTATGTGATTCTTGGAAATGGAGCTGCCGGCTACTATGCGGCGAAGGCGATTCGTGAACGGGATAAGACAGGAACTATTGTGATGATTTCCAATGAGCCTTATCTGTCCTATAATCGTCCAATGCTGACCAAATCGATTGTTGCAGGACTTTCGGCAGAGCAGATTGCGATTGCTGATAAGACCTGGTATGAAAAGCAAAATATTTTTCCGATGCTTTCGAAAGAGGTAGTCGATGTAGATACAGAACAGAAAGAAGTAGTGCTAGAAGATAAGAGCAGGGTGCACTATACAAAGCTTATCTATGCGCTTGGAAGTGAGTGTTTTGTCCCTCCGATAAAAGGCAGTACACTCCCGGAAGTGGCGGTGATAAGGCGTCTAGCAGACGTAGAACGGGTGGAAGTGCTGATAAGGGAAGCAAAGTCGGCAGTGGTTATTGGAGGCGGTGTACTGGGGCTTGAATCGGCCTGGGAGCTTAGAAAAGCAGGGCTTAGTGTGACGGTTCTTGAAGTTGCGCCGGTGCTGATGGGACGTCAACTCGATATTGATGCAGGGGAGTGGCTTTTACAGGCAGCCAAAAAAAGCGGCATCGAAGTTCGAACAGGCGTAAAGGTCGCTTCGATTGATGGAGAGACACATGTAAATGGTGTGACATTATCGGATGGAGAACAGATAAAGGCTGGAATGGTTATTATCTCTGCCGGTGTACGGGCCAATACGGAGCTTGCAAAGAAGATAGGGCTTATAACAAACCGGGGTGTAGTGGTTGACAGCCGGATGCAAAGCAGCCAAAAGGATATCTATGCCTGCGGAGACTGTGCAGAGTTTCAGGGTATCAGCTATGGTGTCTGGCCGGAAGCGGTAGAAGAAGGAAAAGTGGCTGGAGCCAATGCAGCGGGAGAAGAAGTGGAATATACAGCCAAAGAGCCAGCACTTACGTTTCATGGTATGAATACAGCGCTCTTTGCAGCAGGAGACAATGGGAAAAATCCCAATCTGCTTTATAAGACGATTGTCTATCAGGATATGGGCAGAGAGCAGTATCAGAAATATTATTTTTTAAATGACCGTCTGTGCGGAGTGATTCTGCTTGGAGATTTGTCTTTGATGGGACGAATGAGCGAGCTTTTAAAGCGGCATGCGTCTTGCAGTGAGGTTTTAAACGGATAGAGAAGACTGGGAGTTAGTGTACGAATGAGAACATTGATAGTGGGAGATATTCATGGATGCTATCCGCAGTTTCGGCGTCTGCTTGAGAAAGTAGAGTTTGAGGAGAAAAAGGATAGGATTATCAGCCTTGGGGATTTGATGGACCGCGGAGAGATGTCTTATGAGGTGCTGATGTATGTTCGAAGGCTAAAAGAACGAATGAAGGAGCGCTGTGTGCTTTTGATGGGGAATCATGAGTGGATGGCGATTCATGGAAGGCTGGACCCGCTGCTTAGAAGGATGTGGTATGACAATGGAGGAAAGGCAACCATAGATTCTTTTAAGCAGCATGGGGACAGGCTTGAGCACTATATAGCCTGGATGAGAAGAAATATGGTGCTTTACTATAAAGAGGAAGATTTCCAATGTGTACATGCGGGGATTGTTAAGGAGGAACCAAGGGAAAATACGGAGGAGACACTTTTATGGACGCGTCTGGCGGTAGAGGAGAACCAATACAAAGGAAAGCTTACCATAATTGGACATACGCCGCTTAAAGATGTAATTTATTTTACCGGAAGCTGGAAAGATACGGATGTGGTGCCGTATGGAGTGGAGAAAAAACTCCCAAAGCAGGGGATGATATGTATTGATACAGGATGTGTATTTGGGAAAAAATTAACCATGATGATAGTGGAAGAAGGAAGGTATATGCTAGAGGCAGTGGAGTATTGATACTAGGTAAGATTAGTTGCAATGAGTGGTAGAAAATGGTTGCGAAAAGGGGGGATTTATAATAAAATAAAGTATTCCCATCTGTATGATGTCTGGATAAGTATTTTTTAGAAAACAGGAGAGGTGACGAATGAAGAGAAGATGTTCGCGATTTCTCGCGGGTTTGCTTGCTGCGGTGATGGTGGTTTCTTCCGGCGGCTTGGAAGTGGCGGCTAGAAGAAGTGTCGGGCAGTGGGCAGAAGTGGATGCAGAAGACGGAAAGAATCTGGATACAGACTCTAAGACGGAGGAAGATTCGGGCTCAAACGAGGATGCAAAGGATTCAACAACTTCTGAAGAAGGGCAAAAGGATGACTCTTCAACAAGTGATGAAGAAAATAAAGAATCGAACGAAAGTTCGAATGATGATGAGACAGATAATATGCCGGATGAGACTCCACAAAAAGAGGACCCGGCAAAAGAAGAGGATAAAAAGGAAGATTCCGATAAAACTGATACATCAGATCAGGATTTAGAAGACAAGGATGTACTAGATAAAAATTCTGATGAAAAAAATGCTTCGGATAAGGACGCAGAGCAGAATCCTGCGGATACTGACAAGCCTTCAGAGGAGAAGAAAGATACAGAAGCACTTCCAACAGAGGAAGAACCTGAAGTGGAAAAACCCGAGGAGAGAGCAACCTCAGTCTCTGCAAATTCTCTAAGAGTATTAGAAGGCTCTATCGAAGTTCGGGTTATCTCAGGAGTGCCGGTCAACAGTGACCAGACATTTGAAGTTAAGCTTCAGGGTCCAGAAGACTTTACAGAGACACTTGTGCTGCCAAGAAGAGCCAAGGGAGAGTCTGATATGGCTGCTCCAAGTGAGTCGGTTCGATTTCCAAGGCTTACAGATGGCACCTATCGTCTAAGTGTACATGGAGATGGCTATCTTACCTATACACAGGATATCGAAGTGGACGGGATGGGATATCGCGTTCAGCTCTATACAGGTAATGCAGTCGTAGGAACACCAGAGGCAAGGCCAGGGCTTTTGTTCCGGGGAGATGTCAATGGCGATGGAAAGCTAGACGATGCAGATGCAACAGCGATTGTGGACGCGATAGAGTCTGGTACATATGAAGCTCAGTATGACCTAGATAAGAACGGAGCTGTGGACCTGATTGATTTAAACTATCTGACCGATGTATTAGAGCATCAGGCGGTACAACAGGCAATTCCAGAAAAGGTGATACCTCCAGAAGAAGTAAAGGTGTCTGCTAGTAAGGGCACACTTGTAGAAGGCAGCTTAGAGAGTATGCTAGAAGGAAAAGGCGTGGTTCTGCGTTCTGCTGCTTCAGGAGAAATCTCTGCCAATAATCCAATCGAACTTTCGTTCGATTTTGAAAAAGACCATGACTCTGTGGCAATGGAAGGAATGGTAGTTGCTTCTCCAAAAGGCAGTGAGAATGGGATTGCAGAAGGTCATGTATTAGTTGTCTATGAGGAAGATGGTCAGGAATTTACAGGGATTGCAGAATTTAGTGCACCAAAGGGACTCCGTGCAGTAAGTGCAAGAGGCTATAAAAAGAATTTTCCGGTGAAGTTGGAAAATGGCTCGATGGTGATTGATTTTTCTGGTCTGATTGCAGTAAAAAAAGTGACGCTTTTTGTCACAAAGACCTCGAATACTTCCAATCTAGCAGAAATATCCAGAGTGGAATTCTTAAACGATATGGAGAGCAGGATTCCCGAGCCGGAGATGAATATTCCAAAGAATATTACGGTGACACCAGCCAATAAGATGTTCACGTTACAGTGGGATAAAGAAGCCAATGTTACAAGCTATGAGATTAGCATTACCGTTGGAGAGGATATCGAGTATCGAAGAACAACCGCTACAACGCTTACCATACAGCAGTTTAAGAATGATAAGCTGGAAAATGGAACGGAATATATTGTACGCGTACAGTCGGTAAATGGCGAGTGGAAGAGTGGATTTTCAGATGCGATAAAGGCGGTACCAAAGGTAGATAAAGTGCCGCCAGCGCCAGACCATGTAAAGATAACGAGCGGAGTGCGCAGTCTGGAGATTAGCTGGGGTGAGACAGAGGATGCAGATACCTATACGGTATATTATAAGGAAGCATCTGCCTCAAGCTATGAGAAAGTCAGTGGAATTACAGGACTTTACTATCTGCTAGAGGGACTTAAAGACGATACCACCTATCAGGTCTATGTGACTGCAAGCAATGACTTAGGCGAGGGCAAACCGTCTCTAACAGCGTCTGAGAAGACATTGAGTGGATTGGTTGCAGCAAAGCTTCCGACATATAAGCTGATTAATACAGATAATGGAGCAGGCGTGCTTAGTAATCATATCAAATCCGCTTCTATTACAGGCAGCGCTGTGATGGTGGACAGCAATCTGGATACAGAAGCAGGCAGTGCGCTTGGACTTTTTGACAATAACTATAACTCCTATATGGAAGTCAAAGACTGGGATTATGCAGGCGCTTATCCAGCAGGACCAGGCGGGAAGAAAGGTATTATTGTAGAGCTTGATGACTTCTATTCGGTTGGTATGATTTCTCTGGCAGAACCGATTGACAGAGGAAGTTATACTTATGCCAGCGTCTACTACTGGGATAAAGATGGCAAACAACAGGCAGCATCAAATATCTCTATTGTCAGGAGAAGTGCTGGCAATAACAGATGGTACTATCTGATTAAATTCAAAGAGGCAGTAGAGACAAACAAACTGATGTTCGGTATAGGCCGTTATGGTTCTTCGCCAAGACTTGTTACAGTCTCTGAAGTACGAATTCATGAATATGACAGTCTGGAACAGGATATTTTGAATTTATATACTGATAATCTGTATCTTACCCTTCGGGAGGATGTAACAGAAGAAACGCTTAAGGAGCTTGAAAACCGTCTAGATACCCAGAACCAGGGTGATTATCATCCAGAGAGGCAGATGTTACAAAAAGAACTGGATGCAGCCAGAAAACTTCTCAATACAGAAGGGCTTGGCAATGTCCTAGAAGTCAATCCAAGGATTACATCCCATAATGACGTGGCAGTTGGTGGCCGCAATGGATGGCAACCGCTTGGCGTTGCAGCAGCTCCTGGAGATGACTTAGTGGTATATGTAGGACGCAGTGGAATGAAAGAGGGAGCCAATACCTCGATACAGCTTGTCTACACACAATATCACGCAGAGGCTGGCGGCTTCTTTAAGACCATAAATCTAAAGATTGGAAGAAATGAAATCAGTCTGAATAAGTTGTCTAGTACAGAAGCAGAAAAGGGTGGTGCACTCTATATCCAGTATAATGGAAAGAATCCAACGGATAAAAACGGAAATCCATTAGATGATTATGCAGTGCGTGTCAGCGGAGGCGGTTGTTTCCCAATATTAAATCTGTATGGAGTTACCGATGAGGCAGAGCGCAACAGCAGAATTCATACCTATGTGGAGGAATTGAATGCTTATATAGGAACGCTAAAAGCTGAGCATGAAAGTACACATATGGATGGCAACAATGAGCATCTAAAGTTTGCTTATGGAAATGGTGAAAACTGTATCTTAAATTCCACGGATATTGTTACTGACCAGATGATGCTCTCTGTACCAGCGACGCAAGTGGCGAGTGGACTTGGCGCAGATAAAGAGGTGAACCTTAAGAATACCTTGCAGGCGATGGAAGATATGTTGGTTCTCTTCTACCAGCACAAAGGTCTGACCAATTCCTTTGCAGAAGGTACAGATGCTGCAATTATCAATAAAAATCATCTGCCTTACCGTTATCTCAATATCCGGTATATGCGGATGTTTGCAGGTGCCTTTATGTATGCTTCCGGCAATCACATTGGAATTGAATGGGGCTCTGTTCCAGGCGTAGTAAGTGGAGTACCTATAAAAGCGGATGCCAATGGAAAATACGAAAGCGGAAGATATTTTGGATGGGGTATTGCACATGAGATTGGACACGATATCAATGAGGGAGCCTATGCCTATGCAGAAGTAACCAATAACTATTTCTCCGTACTGGCACAGGCAAAAGACACCAACGACAGTGTTCGCTTTAAATATTCGAATGTCTACGATAAAGTAACTTCTGGTACCACTGGCTATGCATCGAATGTCTTTACGCAGCTTGGCATGTACTGGCAGCTGCATCTCGCTTATGACAAAGATTATAACTATAAGACCTATGGAAACTATCAGGAGATTATGGATAATCTGTTCTTTGCAAGAGTAGACAGTTATGCCAGAAATCCAGCAGCAGCGCCCGGCAGTATTGCATTGACACTCTCAGGAGACCGTGACCAGAAACTTATGCGTCTGGCCAGTGCAGCAGCACAGAAAGACCTTAGTGAATTTTTCACCAGATGGGGTATGGTGCCAGATGCCGATACGCAGAAATATGTATCACAATTCCCAAAAGAGACACGGGCAATCTACTATGTGGATGATGAATCCAGAGTCTTTACAATGGGTAAGAGTGAAGGTTCTGCTATCAAAGGAAAATCAATCGTTACAGCAACTGCAAGTATAAAAGACAGTACTGTGACACTGAATCTGGGAGTATCTGCTGGCTCCAATGAATTACATGGCTATGAGATTAGCAGAGTCTTTATTGAAAATGGTAAGGCAAGAGAAGAGATTGCCGGATTTACCACAGATGCTACCTTTACCGACCAGGTGGCCTTTGCAGCAAATCATGTAGTTAGCTATAAAGTGACAGCGATTGACAAATGGATGAATCGCTCTTTGGCTACTACGACCGAAGCTGTAAAGATTGGAGGAGATGGCAAGATTGACAAATCCTTCTGGACAATGGCAACCAATATGACTTCTAAGCAACAAGTGCAACCTCCGAAAGATGATGAAGAAAACTGGCTCTCATGTGAGGCAGAAACTTTAGCTCCGATTAGCTTGGCAGCAGATGATGATGCAACCACTACCTATACTGGAAGTATCAAAGATGCAGCTCCTTATGTATTGATACAGCTTAACCAGAGTACAAAGGTAACCGCACTTCGCTATCAGCTACAAGGCAGTGGCACCCCGATTGGAAAGTACCTTATCGAAGTCAGTATGAATGGCGAGAACTATACCAAGGTAAAAGAAGGCACGTTTGACTTAAATAATGGTTCGCAGACTGTCTACTTTGAAAATGGAAAGGACCCATGGGTATGTACTTATGATGCCGTCTATATCAAGCTGACGGCGGTAGGACAGAGTGGAAAGGAACTTTCAATTACTGAGTTAGACCTCTATGGGCCATCCGGTGACAATGTAGAACTTCTAGAGACAAAAGATGGTGAACCTGGAATTGGCAAGCTAAGTGCAGATTTTGTCTATGATACAAAGACAGGCGAGAAGATTCCGGCAGGCTCGATTATCTTCACAGGCGAATACAAAGGAAATCCAGCTTATAATGTCTTCGTTCTCTATGATGAAGATGGAAAGATTGTAGGCAGTACCAATGCAGATGGAACGCTGGAGTCGACACAGATTATCCTAGCTCCTGAGTTGACAGATGAGAAAGCAATGCTTGGCGAGACTTCTGAGGGCAGATGGGTCTACTGGCTGCCATCGGGTACTTCGTTGCCATCTAAGATACGTGTAGAGATGTATCGTGTGGACAATGCATTGACCAATGAAGGACAGCGTATGGTTAGCGACACAGAGCTTGTCACAATACCAACTACCTTGCCATCTATTACACTGAAAGGGAGTACACAATGAAAAAGTATATAATTGGAGGGTTAGGCTGTCTGTTTACCCTCAGTATTCTCTTTCGCCTGCCGCTTTTTGTGGAAGCAGAAGACAATGTTCTTCTGCGTCCAAGCGGCAATAAGGCATCGGTTGTCTTAGAGACCGACGATATGCAAAGTGAAGAAGGCAAGATTAAGGATGAGATTGTCTCGCTTCAGATTAGCTTTCAGATTGAGACTAAGGCAGGAGACAGCCAGAAGAATCAGGTCGCTTTTGACTTTGATAAAAGTATCACAAGCGCAGTCAAGCAATATCGTTATCATAAAGATACCGGAATTCTAAATGTCTATGTTGCCGGCAAAGAAGACCTCTGTCAGGCAGAGCAGCTTTCTCTGGGCTCGATTATACTTAATTCTGACCAGGAAAATGGTACTGCTGCATCTGTAAAGATTGTGGAGCAGAGTCTGATTACCGTCAACAAAGCTTTTGATAAGCAGACGGCTATGTTGGGCACCGGTACGCTTGATGCAAAAGCAGACCTGATTGTTGGCAACGGCGGAGAGGCTCCCAAACCGCCAGAAGATGATAAAACCGAAGAAACATCTCCTTCTGGTGGAGAAGACAGTGAGAATCCACCATCAGATGGCGAAGATAACGACAATAATAACAATGATAACAATGATAATAACAATGGAAATTCTTCAGAGAATCACCGTCCGTCCAAAGGGAGTGGAAGCCATTCTTCTAGCAACAGCCAACCCGCTGCATCTAGTGTGGATACTACCTTTAGTAACACCTTAAAAGGACTTCTAAACCGTCGTCCTAAGACGGTACAGGGAACGCTTTCTGTAGCTTCCGATGATACAGAAGAGGAAGAACCGATATCAGAAGAGGAAGACTTGACAGAGACGTTACCAGAAGAGGAACCTGTGGAAGAGCCTGATGAAAAGGAAGACGATAGTTTTCTCTCTGATAAAGAAGAAGTTGTAGAGAAGGCGGTCGATGTCGGACTGGTTGCTGGCATTGTTGCCGCACTTGTTGTATTGATTCTGATTGTATTAGAATATCGGCGTCGCTGGATAAAACATCATCATAAAAATAAGAAATAATTTAACTATGACAAATATTACATGGGGGTGCGAGAAAAAAGCATCTCCATGTAATAATTTGTCATTTTTTCGTAATAGATTTGATGCTTTTATTATGCATCAGCATTTTATAATCAAAATCAGAAAAAAGAAAAGAAGGCACATCGATGGTTTTTAGCAGTTTTACATTTCTGATTTATTTTCTGCCGCCGTTTCTGCTTATCTATTTTTTAGTTCCCAAAGATTTTAGAAATGCAGTGATTTTTATTGGCAGTTTGATATTTTACTACTATGGGGTAAAAGACCACCCTTTTTATCTTATTCTGATGTTATTGACCACAACGATAAATTATCTGGCTGCACAGAAGATGACAAGAAGTAACTACCGGGGCAGAAAAAGATGGTTGATGCTTGGGCTTTTCTGGAATATTGGCTGTCTGTTTGTGTTTAAATATATGGATTTTATCAGTACCAATCTAAATGAGCTTTTCAAGCTTTTTGGTGCACCGGTGATGCTTCCATCTCTGCATCTAATACTTCCGATTGGGATTAGTTTTTATACCTTTCAGATTAGCTCCTATCTGATAGATGTCTATCGAAAAGATATTCCTGCGGAACATTCGCTATTGACGCTTGGTACGTATCTGTGTATGTTTCCACAGCTGATTGCCGGGCCGATTGTCACTTATTCACAGGTGCGAAGACAGATGTATCAGAGAAAACATTCCTTTCGTAACCTAGAAGAAGGGATGCGGGAATTTACAATAGGACTGTCGTTAAAGGTGTTGATTGCCAACCGGGTAGGAGGTCTGTGGAGCCAGATTGGCTCGATTGGCTATGAAAGCATCTCTTGCCCGCTTGCCTGGCTTGGCATCTTTGCCTACAGTTTTCAGATTTATTTTGATTTTTATGGATATTCTCTGATGGCAAAAGGGCTAGGGCGAATTATGGGCTTTACTTTTCCTGATAATTTTCGAAATCCTTATTTGTCCCGTACAATGACCGAATTCTGGAGAAGATGGCATATAACTTTGGGAAGCTGGTTTCGGGAGTATGTCTATATTCCGCTAGGAGGCAATCAAAGAGGGCTTTATCGCAATCTTTTTCTGGTCTGGATGCTGACTGGCTTGTGGCATGGTGCAAACTGGAATTTTATCCTGTGGGGATTTTCGATTTATCTGATTATCAGCCTTGAAAAACTGGGACTTGGACAAATATTTAACAAAGTACCAGTTCTGGGGCATCTGTATATGTGTCTTTTGATTCCACTTTCATGGCTTTTATTTGCTGTGACAGATTTGGGACAGATAAAGATTTATCTGATGCGCCTGTTTCCAGTTCTTGGACAGACGACAAGCGCGGTATATAGCCAGGATTTTCTCACGTATGGGCGTGCATGTTTTTGGCCGCTGCTGGCTGCGCTTTTGTGCTGTACAGGACTTGTAAGAAAACTTTATGAAGCCAAAAAATACACCTTTGTAATAACATTTTTACTGGTCTTGCTGTTTTGGGCATGTATGTATTGTATGTATCTGGGAATGGATGACCCATTTTTATATTATCAGTTCTAAGGGGGGACCTATTGATGAAAGACAGAAAAAAATATTCCTATCTGGGGATGCTCACACTAAGCTCTCTGCTGGTCGTATCGGCCTGGCTGATGGGCTTTGTCCGCCTAAGTGAAGACGAGCGCTCACAGAAAATTCCATTATTTTCCTGGCAGATGGAAGTGTCAGCTTCGGCGACAGAGGCAGAAGGTGTACCACTTTCTAACCTTCCTAAGAGTACAATCAGCGTCTCAAGTGGTTCTCTCTCTGCCAATTCTCTCTCTGCCAATTCTCTCTCTGGTCCCTCGCTGTCTTCCTCCGAGACAGAACAGACAGAAACAGAAGAAGAGTCAAAGACAGAGCCCGTAGTCTATCAGGCAGATACTTCCTGGTTTGAAGATACGCTGTTTATCGGAGATTCCCGTACAGTAGGACTTCACCAGTACGGAGACTTAGGAGGCGCAGAGGTTATCGCAGATGCCGGGATGAATGTCTATCAAATCTACGATAAAGAATTTACTCTTTCGACTGGGGAGAAAAAGTATCTGGAAGATGTGTTAAAAGAGCAACAATTTGGCAAGGTCTATGTGATGCTAGGCATCAATGAATTAGGCTATGATTTTGAACGCACGGTGCAAAGATACAAAGAGCTTATTGAAAAAATACGTTCTATGCAGCCAGATGCCCTGTTATTTATTGAGGCAAATCTGCATATCACCGCTAAAAAATCCGAAAACTCGCCAATTTTTAATAATGAAAATATCAACCGCTTTAACGAAGCTATCCGCTTGCTTGCAGACGGTCAGACGAGTTTTTATCTGGATATCAACGAACTGTTCGACGATGAGGACGGCGCACTTTCTACAGAATATACCGTAGATAATGCCCATGTACTTGGCAAATATTATGCCAACTGGGTAGAGTGGATTTTGCAACATGCAATACGCATGGAATAGAACAACGATATCATTTATTTTCAAGGAGGAAATTATGAAATTAGAAGAAGCTTGTAAACGGTTTAATAAAATTTCGGGGATTCGTTTTGGAGAACTTTTCTCTCCCTCAGATATGGAATCTATTATCATTAACAAAGGGAAAACCGGGCAGCTTTTAGAGCTGGCTCTTGGGATGCGTCTGTCGAGCGCAAATCTGGATTTTGAAGATGGGGAGTTAAAGACAAACAAATGCAATGCAAACGGGAAACCAAAGGAAACTGTTTTTATTACACAAATCAGCAGTATTATTGATGAACTGATTCAGGAAAAACCATTTGAAAAAACTCATCTTTATGAAAAAATCAGTAATATTCTGTATGTACCAGTATGTAAAGACGGGAATCCAAGAAACTGGATGTTTTTACCAAGTATTAACGTCGATTTGCGTATGAGAAAATTTTCAAATCTTAAGAAAATATGGGAATCGGACTATTACTCTATTTGCAGACAGTTGAAAAAACATATTGAGACAAGTCCTGATGGATTTATTCATACATCCAACGGGCAACACCTTCAGATAAGAAGCAAGGATGTCAGAGACCGTAGTGGAAATTATCATCCTATATATTCAAGGATATATGGAAGGGATGTTTCCAATAAAAATCATGCTTTTTATTTTCAAAAACAGTTTGTGTATGATATTCAGGAAATAAATAAGGGATGATTTCTTATAGGAATTCTCTATAAAATATGGTATACTTTCTACATGTGATGATGGAAAGGAGAACATATAGATGGTTCGCAAAGCAGAGATTAAGAAAGTAGAAGGGCTTCGGGGCGGCAGTGGCGTATTGGAGATGCACCATATCTTAAAACCAGAGGAGTTAAACGGTCACGGGAGGCTGTATGCACTTGTTAAGATGGAGCCGCACAGCAGCATCGGCTATCATGAGCATATCAAGGAGACAGAGCCTTATTATGTTATCTCTGGTCATGGGGTATTTATTGACCATGAGAAGAATCGGATTCCGGTGGGACCAGATGATGTCTGTTTGATTGCATGTGGAGAGAGTCATGGATTTGAAAATAATTCCGATGAAGAACTTGTGATGATGGCTCTTGTATACAATGAATAGAGGAGATAAAAGTATGGTATCGGAAATCAAAGAACTAAAAGAGGCATATGCACTCTTTTCACCACTGACGAATATGCCCTATGTGGAGTGTGAAAAAGAGACCTATAACGACCAGGCGTTTTTATTTGCGGCCAAAGAAGATGCAGAAAAAGCAGTACAAAAGTATCAAAAAGAAGGCATCCTAGTGACAGTAAAAGAGCTAAAGACCGTAGAGCTTAAGATGCAGACAAAGACGGACAAGCAAGAGGAGAAGCGCATCTATCTTAATCAGGTGCGACAACACTTAAGCACCTTGCCGATGATAGGTATCAATGCCATATGCTATCGGCCTTTTGGAAAGGAGGCACAGAGCATGGAGGTCTCTGAAGTGCTTCCCGAAGGGTATGACAAAAAAATAACAGATAATCCATTCTATCAGCCAACGCTTCAGCTGACAGGGATGTATCTGATGCAGGAAGCGCGAAGAAAGAAAGAGTTTGTAGACCGAAAAAAGCTTCAGGAGATGGACGAGGAATTCTCCTCCAATCTTGTAAAAGCAAAGCTGGTGGTGGCAGTTGTGCCTCCAGAAGGCAAAGAGCAGGAGCAGCAACTTGACCTAAAAGAATGTAAGCTTCCCTATTTAAAGCATCAAAGCAAAGGCAACTTCTTCCCTGTCTTTACTGATTTATGGGAATTTCAGAAATATGCACAGCGCAGAAAAGACCTTCGGCCCATTCAGGTACCATTTGCAGATGTGACAAAGTTCTGGGTGGAGGATGCCAAAGCATATATGTTAAATCCTATGGGCTTTTCGCTGCCACTTGCCAAAGAGATGGTGCCAAAGATTCTGGAGAAATTCGGGGTGTCTGCATCATAGATTTTGGTGGATTTGAGAAATCGCCGCAGATTGGTTCTTCCAGTCTGCGGCGATGCTTTTTTGCTTATTCAAAAGGTTCTTCTTTTGTGGGAATCGTTGGTTTGGTGTTGCCAATAGAAGCTTTTTTTTCTTCAATATTGGCCAGATGGACGGAGATAGCAGTAAAAAGTTCTGAGATTTCATCGTCTATGGCTTCTCCGGCAGCAAATTTTTTGTAATAGTGAGCACCGATTTTTAACTCCAGTTCACGAATGGATTTTTCATCGTTTAATATCTGGGTTCTAAGCTTGGTGTCTTCGAGCATCTCGCCGGTTTTGGAAGCAGCAGTTTTTGCAATGGCGTTGACTTTGTCTAAGATTTCCATGAATTTATCCTCCTTTTTTTGTTTGCTTCTTTGAGTGGTTAAGAAGTTTAAGACCTCTTGTCTGGTTGGCATTACGCGAAGCGCACCCTTTTTGGTGGTGATAATCGATGCTGCTGCGTTGGCAAATGTCAGCATCTCTAGAAGTTTGGCATCACTTATATCCTGTAGACCATGGTCTAGAACATAGTTCAGTACACAGGCACAGAAGGTATCTCCGGCTCCTGTGGTCTCAATAGTCTTCTTCTGAATAAATGGAGCACATTCTACATAGCCTTCTTTATAATATGCGCGGCTTCCCTCGCTGCCCATAGAGACTAAGATAAGTGGAATTGGAAACTCTTCACGAATGCGACGGACACCTTCAGTAAAATCTTCTTCCCCGGTTAGCCACTGAATCTCGTTGTCTGAGATTTTTAAAATATCACACTTGGAAAGTCCCCACCGTACCTGCTCTTTGGCGTTGTCTAGACTGTCCCAAAGCGGCTCTCTTAGATTTGGGTCAAAGCTTATCAGTGCGCCATATTCTTTGGCAATCTCCACTGCTTTTTTGGTGGCAGCGCGTACGCCTTCATGAGTCATAGAGAGTGTACCAAAATGAAAGAGACGGGTATCCTTTAGAAGCTCTTCCTGAAGTTCGTCGGCGCGCAGCATCATATCTGCACCAGGATTGCGATAGAATGAGAAATCCCGGTCTCCATCTGCAAAGGTATGTACGAGAGCTAACGTAGTATGCACCTGCTCGTCCATCAATAAGTTATCTGTGCCAATGCCTAATTCCTCTAAAGATTCCTTAAGCTGTTCGCCAAACTGGTCTTTTCCAACTTTTCCGATAAATGCAGTCTTTTTGCCAAGATTATTCAGCATAGACAATACATTACAAGGTGCTCCGCCAGGATTGGCTTCAAAGAGTCCATTGCCTTGTTCACTTTGTCCATTTTGTGTAAAATCGATTAACAGTTCGCCTAATGCGACGACATCATATGTTTTCATAGATAAAATGCCTCCGGTTGTTTAATATACTTATTGTACCAAAATATTCAGAAAAAAAAAGGGGTTTTAGAAAACTTTAACATTTTAACGTTTGTTTTAAGAGATATGGAGGACGCTAGGGTGGAAGGAACATCTACCAGGCCGTGGCGAGCGTCTATAAAATTGTTATCTTGTAAAAGAGAAAAAAATCGAATATAATCAAAAGAAATAGAAAAATATGTAGAATTTAGAGGTACAATCTTATGGTAAACAGTTTTTTGGCATATACCAATCAAGAGCTAGATGCATTTATGCAGACCGAATATCTGGAAAATCCCCTTTTAGAGACTTCTATGGAAAGACAGGAAGAGACGATACAAAGCCTGGAGAAATTTTATGAAAATGGAATTGCAGAAGATGGGATAGAAGACAGAGAGGAAGATGAGGAAGACAGACGCGGGGATGTTCGGGCCAAGGAGCAGGGAACAATCGAGAATATGGTACTAGAGCAGTTGCCTCATGGAGTGTATGATAAAGAAGAATGGAACATCTTTCGCTATCTTTCAAAGTGTTTGGATGACCATGGATTTTTCCCTTTTGAAACAGCGGATATTGCTAAAGTATCCGGCTATCCTGAAGAAAAGATAGAATTATGTCTGGAAGAACTTAAAAAATTAGAACCAGCGGGTATCTTTGCAAAGGATTTATCAGAGTGTCTGATGCTGCAACTTCAGCGTATGGGGGAAGAAGATGAGAAGCTCTATCAGATTGCAGAAAAATATTTAGAGGAGATTTTTCAGGGACATATCAGTAGTGTAACCAGGATTTTGCATATCTCTACAGCAAAGGCAAAGGAGTATATGCATCTTTTAAGCACACTAAATCCAAGACCTCTGATGAGTGGAAATAAGGAGACGCAGTATCTGCTTCCAGATATTTTGGTTATACGGGAGGGAAATCACTGGAAGGCAGAACTCAATGATAAATGGATGGGGGAATACTATCTAAATGAAGACTATCTTCGAATGATGGAGGATGTCAAAGACGAAGAACTAAAGACCTATTTTACAGAGAAATTAAGACGTGCAGAAGATATGCTAGATGGCGTAAAGAGACGCCGGGAGACGATTTTAAAAGTGGTATATGCAGTCTTAGAGCATCAGAAAGAGCATCTTTTACATAAGAAGCCATTGGTGCCTATGACACAAGATGAGATTGCAGCAAAGACAAAGCTTTCCTTAGAGATGGTTACTTGTGTGGTTAAGGGAAAATACTTGCAGTATCATAGTACTATCTTGTTAAAAGATTTATTTTCCGATTGATGAAGTCTAGAAGAAAATCACAAGACAAGGGAATACTGTCTAAAGACAAAAGAAGGAGGTAATGCTATGAAACAGGTGAAAAAGCCAAGAAAGCCACTGATTTTTTACTATGGAATCGTGCTTTTATTTATGGTGATTTTTAATATGCTAATCTATCCAGGTATGTTTAAAAACCAGATTGAAGAAGTGGACTATGGCACTTTTTTAACAATGTTGAAGGAAAAACAAGTCTCCATGGTGCAGATGGAGAAAGACTATATCTATTTTGTGGACAATCAAGAGGAGCCAAAGTTTTACGCTGCAGTGGCATTTAACGACCCGGATTTGGTTGACCGCCTTCAGGAATCCGGGTGCAAATTCGGTAAGGTCAAAGAAAAAGAACATACCCTTTTTAGCTCACTATTTTCGATTATTATACAGGTAGCTATCTTTGTTCTAATTGGGCAGTTATTGTCCCGTATGTTGATGAAGCGAATGGGTGGCAGTCTTGGAAATGCGATGCAGTTTGGTAAAAGCAATGCCAAAGTCTATGTAGCTAGTGAGACTGGGATTAAATTTTCGGATGTGGCTGGAGAGGATGAGGCAAAGGAGCAGCTTCAGGAGATTGTGGACTTTCTGCACAATCCTTTAAAATACCAGGAGATTGGAGCGATGATGCCAAAGGGTGCGCTTTTAGTCGGGCCTCCGGGAACTGGTAAGACGCTGCTTGCAAAGGCAGTAGCCGGAGAGGCAGAGGTACCTTTTTTCTCTATCTCAGGTTCTGAGTTTGTAGAGATGTTTGTGGGTATGGGCGCGGCAAAGGTGCGGGATTTATTTAAGCAGGCAAATGAGAAAGCGCCTTGTATTGTCTTTATTGACGAGATTGATACGATTGGTAAAAAAAGAGACAGCGGAGGCGTTGGTGGAAATGATGAGAGAGAGCAGACACTCAATCAGCTTCTGACAGAGATGGATGGCTTTGATGGTTCAAAGGGCGTGGTGATTTTGGCAGCGACCAATCGGCCAGAGACGCTTGACAAGGCCTTGCTTCGTCCGGGGCGTTTTGACAGAAGAATACCTGTAGAGCTTCCAGATTTAAAAGGACGAGAGGACATTTTGAAAGTACATGCCAAAAAGGTAAAACTTGGAGATGATATTGACTTTCATGCAGTTGCCAGGGCCGCTTCTGGTACGTCTGGCGCAGAGCTTGCCAATATGGTCAACGAGGCAGCGCTTCGGGCGGTAAGAGACGGCAGAGCTTATGTGACACAGTCTGATTTGGAAGAAAGTATTGAGGTCGTGATTGCCGGGTATCAGAAGAAAAATGCGATTCTCTCAGATAAAGAGAAGCTGATTGTCTCCTACCATGAGATTGGGCATGCGCTTGTGGCGGCACTTCAGACTCACTCGGCGCCTGTGACCAAGATAACGATTATTCCAAGGACTTCCGGGGCATTAGGATACACAATGCAGGTGGAGGAAAGAGACCAATGCCTCTTAAGTAAGGAGGAGTTAGAAAATAAGATTGCTACTTATGCGGGCGGGAGGGCAGCAGAGGATGTGATTTTTGGCTCGATTACAACAGGTGCTTCCAATGATATTGAGCAGATGACCAAACTAGGCCGCGCGATGATTACCCGTTATGGTATGAGTGATGAGTTTGGCATGATGGCTCTTGAGACGATAAATGGTCAATATTTAGGCCAGGACACTTCCTTGGCTTGTGCAGCCGAGACTGCCGCCGTCGTCGATGCGAAAGTCAATGCCCTTCTAAAGATGCAGTACAGTAAGGCCAGAGAGCTTCTAGAAAGCCATAAAGATAAGTTGCATGAGCTGGCAAAATATCTGTATGAGAAAGAGACGATTAGCGGGGAAGAATTTATGAAGATATTGTCAGAGAAGTGATTCAACAACGAGCGGGTTCTATTTTCCCTGTCCAGAACATATGCATAAATGAGCATATTTGGAAGGGTGGTCCTGTAGAAGATGTATTGCAGTCAATGTGGAAATCAGGTTCCAAAGGATGCCAGGTATTGTCCGCAGTGTAAAGCCAGACAAGAGCTAGATATTATACCAACAAAAGTGCAGACGCCAGAAGTCAGAAAGTGGCGGGCGCAGTATCGTGGACGCAAACTGGGCAATCTGTTGGTCAGTATTATCGCCCTTATAATATTATTTACAGCTAATAAACAGGTTCCAGATGTCCCGGTCTTTGCCACAATGTCATCAGATACTTCCTATATAGTCGCGCAGAATCAGACGGAGACGGTAATCTGTAGCACCGAAGGGGAATGGTGCGCGATTGATACGCCGTACGCCCTTCTATACAATGCAGAGCATACCAAGATGGCCTATATTGATAAAGACCAGGAACTCTACTATATGGACGGCGTAGAGCCTGCCTTTATCGATGATTATGTCCTTCGGGCAAAGTTGTCATTTGACGGCAATACGCTGGTCTACCAAAGACTCGATGAAGAGGGGGAGAGCGAACTTTGTATCTGTTTGCTTCCCTCAAAGAGCATCGAACGTATAAATATAGATAATTGCAGCGATTTTCTCCTCTCCTCGGATGGGCGAAGTGTTGCTTACCTAGAGGGAGATACAAGGATTCCTGGCACACTGTCTCTTTGGCAGCATGGCAGAAATCCAAGAGAAATCGCTGGCAAGGTATCCTCTGTTCTCTCCGTGACAGACGGGGGAACTCTACTTTTCTATATCAAAGATAATAGTGAACTCTGCTCTTACTCCTGGGAGAGAGAGCAGATGCTCGCTTCTATATCCGGTGAAATCCGCTATCTACTCAATGAAACACAGACAGAAATCCTCTATACAAATGACCAAAGTACCTATTACTATACAGCTCCTATGAGCGAGGCGGTGCGCCTGACAGGGGTAAAAGGAACCCTCTTTTTCTCTGCAAATACCAACGAGATTATCTATCCGCAGAGTGAGATAGGAACGATTCTTGGCAGGC
Source organism: Lachnospiraceae bacterium (assembly GCA_910575445.1). Classification (GTDB taxonomy): domain Bacteria; phylum Bacillota; class Clostridia; order Lachnospirales; family Lachnospiraceae; genus Hominiventricola. The sequence goes on from CAJTFW010000001.1 coordinate 657,753, forward strand.
GGACGTTAAAGAATCGGACATTTGTCACCTATGATGACAAAAATCATTTTTATAAAATCTATCAGCTGGACAGAGACGGAAAAGAAGCAGAGCTTCTTTTGAAAACCTCCGCTCTCTGATAATTTCCGGGTTGTCCTTCCAAAAGAAGTGTGCTAGAATAGACACGGTTAAATTGGAAAGTAGAGTCAAGAAAGGATAAATGGGTGCATTTATGAAAAGAGAAGACATTCACAAGGTACTGATTATCGGTTCTGGTCCAATTATTATCGGGCAGGCATGTGAGTTCGATTATTCTGGTACGCAGGCATGTAAAGCGCTTCGGAATCTAGGATATGAGATTGTATTGGTAAATTCCAACCCGGCGACGATTATGACGGATCCAGATACTGCGGATATTACGTATATTGAGCCACTGAATGTGGAGAGGTTAGAGCAGATTATCGCCAAAGAGCGTCCTGACGCACTGCTGCCAAATCTGGGAGGACAATCTGGGCTGAACTTATGTTCGGAGCTTCAGGCTGCGGGTGTATTAGAGAAATACGGCGTAAAAGTAATCGGTGTACAGGTGGATGCCATCGAGCGCGGCGAGGACCGTATCGAGTTTAAAAATACCATGAATTCTTTGGGTGTCGAGATGGCAAGAAGCGATGTGGCGTATTCGGTCGAAGAGGCGCTTCAGATTGCCGACGGCCTTGGCTATCCGGTTGTACTGCGTCCTGCTTATACGATGGGCGGCGCTGGCGGCGGACTTGTATATAATAAGGAAGAATTAAAGACTGTCTGTGCAAGGGGTCTTCAGGCAAGTCTTGTAGGACAGGTATTGGTGGAAGAGTCCATCCTTGGATGGGAAGAACTGGAGTTAGAGGTTGTACGCGATGCCAAAGGCAATATGATTACCGTCTGCTTTATTGAAAATATTGACCCGGTAGGCGTGCATACGGGGGATTCTTTTTGTTCCGCTCCAATGCTGACTATCTCAGAGGAGGTACAGAAAAAGCTTCAGGAACAGGCTTATAAGATTGTAGATGCGATAGAAGTGATTGGCGGCACCAATGTACAGTTTGCACATGACCCGGTGTCCGGGCGTATTATCGTGATTGAGATTAATCCAAGAACTTCTCGTTCTTCTGCCTTAGCCAGTAAAGCGACTGGTTTCCCGATTGCATTGGTATCTGCGATGTTGGCAAGTGGCCTGACCTTGGATGAGATTCCGTGTGGAAAATATGGTACGCTGGATAAATATGTGCCAGACGGCGAGTATGTGGTAATTAAATTTGCCAGATGGGCTTTTGAGAAATTTAAAGGGGTAGAGGACAAGCTTGGAACACAGATGCGTGCAGTTGGCGAGGTTATGAGTATTGGAAAGACCTACAAAGAGGCTTTTCAGAAGTCGATTCGTTCTTTAGAGAAGAGTCGCTATGGTTTGGGACATGTGGCAGATTTTGATAAAAAGAGCAAAAAAGAACTGCTTACCATGCTGATGACACCTTGCAGTGAACGGCATTTTATTATGTATGAAGCGCTTCGCAAAGGGGCCAGTGTAGAAGAAATCTACAATCTGACCAAAGTAAAGACTTATTTTATCGAGCAGATGAAAGAGCTTGTAGAGGAAGAAGAAGCGCTGATTGCAAAATATACAGGAAAGATTCCAGCTACAGAAGATTTAAGACAGGCGAAATTAGATGGTTTTTCAGATAAATATTTAAGTGAGATTCTTGGCGTGTCAGAAGAAGCAATTCGCGAGGCACGCGTGGCAAATGGCATTGTGGAAGCCTGGGAAGGCGTACATGTCAGTGGAACCAAGGATAGTGCTTACTATTATTCCAGTTATCATATAGAGGATAAGAGCCCTGTGGAGACGGACAAGCCAAAGGTGATGATTTTAGGCGGCGGGCCGAACCGGATTGGACAGGGTATTGAGTTTGACTACTGCTGTGTACACGCAGCAAAGGCGCTTCGTAAGCTTGGTTTTTCTACCATTATTGTAAACTGTAATCCAGAGACGGTATCTACAGATTATGATACTTCGGATAAATTGTATTTTGAACCGTTGACACTAGAAGATGTGTTAGCTATCTATGAGAAAGAGAAGCCAGTGGGTGTGATTGCGCAGTTTGGCGGACAGACCCCTCTGAATTTGGCAGCTGATTTGAAAAAATATGGAGTCAATATTTTAGGAACGACCCCGGAGACGATTGACCTAGCGGAAGACAGAGACCTCTTTAGAGAGATGATGGCAAAGCTTGAGATTCCAATGCCAGAAGCCGGGATGGCAGTCAATACAGAAGAAGCGCTTGAGACTGCACACAGGATTGGATATCCGGTGATGGTGCGTCCTTCTTATGTATTGGGCGGACGCGGTATGGAAGTTGTGTATGATGATGAGGCGCTTACATTCTATATGAAGCAGGCAGTTGGTGTGACCCCGGACCGTCCAATCTTGATAGACCGTTTCTTGCATCATGCAACAGAGTGTGAAGCAGATGCGATTAGTGATGGAGAACATGTGTTTGTTCCATCGGTAATGGAGCATATTGAGCTGGCAGGGATTCACTCAGGAGATTCCGCATGTATAATTCCGCCAAGAGGACTAAGTGAAGAACAGGTGCAGACGATTAAGGATTATACAAGAAAGATTGCCAGTGAGATGCATGTGGTAGGCCTTATGAATATGCAGTATGCGATTGAGGATGGAAAGGTCTTTGTGATTGAGGCAAATCCACGTGCTTCTAGAACAGTTCCTCTAGTGTCTAAAGTATGTGGAATCAATATGGTACAGGTTGCAACAGATATTATTACCATGCCATTTACAGGGCATACAAGTCCGGTACCAGAGCTAAAAGAGAAAAAATTTGCACACTATGGAGTAAAAGAAGCAGTATTCCCGTTCAATATGTTCCCGGAGGTAGACCCAATATTAGGGCCAGAGATGCGCTCGACAGGAGAAGTCTTAGGGCTTTCGGCGGACTTTGGAGATGCGTTCTATAAGGCAGAGGAAGCAACAAAGAGCCAGATTCCAACAGAAGGATGTGTACTGATCTCTGTCAATGACAGGGATAAAGCAGAGCTTGTAGAAGTGGCAAAGGGATTTGATGAGTGTGGCTTTTCGATTATGGCGACAGGAAGGACTTGTGATATGATTGTGGAGGCAGGGATTCCGGCGCAGAAGGTATGGAAGATCAACGAAGGAAGACCCAACATTCTCGATAAGATTACAAATGGAAAGATTCAGCTGATTATCAATACACCGATTGGAAAGAAAGGGGCTGTAGATGACAGCTATATCCGTAAAGCGGCAGTAAAGAATAAGATTCCTTATATGACAACCATGGCGGCTGCCAAAGCGACTGTGGAGGGAATCCGTTCTTCAAAACGGGATGGAAAGCTGCCGGTGAAGTCCTTACAGGAGTTCCATGCAGAGATAACAGACAGATAGAGGGACTATTATGAGTATTTTATTTTATGAGAAGACGAAGATTTTTCATCTTTGTAACCAGGAATTTAGTTATATAATGATGGTCTTACCCAATGGGCATATGGGACAGTTGTACTGTGGAGCCAGAGTGCATGAGAAAGAGGATTTTTCATATCTTTTTGAGCGGATGCACAGGCCGATGACAGCTTGTGTGTTTGATGAGGATGATACGTTTTCTCTAGAACATACAAGACAGGAGTATGGAGTCTATGGGACAACGGATTTTCGGCATCCGGCAGTGGAGATTTTGCAGGAGAATGGAAGCAGGCTTTTGGATTTTAAGTACCAGGGGCATAAGATTGTAGCTGGAAAACCATCTCTGCCCGGACTTCCGGCAACGTATGTGGAAGATGACAAGGAAGCAGAGACTTTGATTGTGACGTTAAAGGACCGTGTAACAGATGTTTCCCTTGAGTTGCTGTATACGATTTTTGCAAAGGGAGGCATACTAGCACGCAGTGCCCGGTTTGTAAATGGTGGAGCGCAAAGTGTTCAGCTTACCAGAGCGATGAGTTTTTGCCTGGATTTGCCAGATGCAGAGTATGAGTGGATGCAGTTTTCAGGAGCCTGGGCAAGAGAGCGGCATCTAAAGGTGCGTAGGCTTGAGCAGGGAATTCAGGCAGTGGACAGTCTTAGAGGAAATTCTTCGCATGAGCATAATCCATTTATTGTGTTAAAACGGCCGACAGCGGATGAGAATCAGGGCGAAGTGATGGGGTTTAGCTTGATCTACAGTGGGAATTTTTTAGCACAGGCACAGGTGGATACGCATGATATGACGCGTGTATTGCTTGGAATTCATCCATTTGGGTTTTCCTGGAAGCTAGAAGCCAGAGAAGAGTTTGTAACGCCAGAGGCAGTGATGGTATATTCCAAAGAAGGGCTTGGCGGGATGAGCCGGGTGTACCATAAGCTGTATCAGAAGCGCTTGGCGAGAGGATATTGGAGAGACAAAGAGAGACCAATCTTAAATAATAACTGGGAAGCGACGTATTTTGACTTTACACAGGAACGCCTGGTGGAGCTTGCGAAAAAGGCGAAAGAGTGTGGGGTTGAGCTGTTTGTCTTAGATGATGGCTGGTTTGGAGAGCGCAGCAGTGATTTTGCCGGACTTGGTGACTGGGTGGCAAATACAACAAGGCTTCCCAAAGGAATTACAGGACTTGCAGAGCAGATTGAGGCTCTGGGGATGAAGTTTGGGCTTTGGTTTGAGCCGGAGATGGTAAATCAGGATTCGGATTTATACCGGGCACATCCAGATTGGATTTTAAAGACGCCAGACAGACACGCTTCCCTTGGAAGGCATCAACATGTGCTGGATTTTTCGCGCCGTGAAGTGGTGGATGCTATCTACAAGATGATGGCGAAGATATTAAGGGAAGCAAAGGTCTCCTATATTAAATGGGATATGAATCGAAGCATTACAGAGTGCTATTCAAGTGCATACAAAGCAGACCGTCAAGGAGAGATTTTCCATCGGTATATCCTTGGAGTGTACGACTTATATGAGCGTCTTACTTCTGAATTTCCAGAGGTGTTGTTTGAATCCTGTGCAAGTGGCGGAGGAAGGTTTGACCCAGGACTTTTGTACTATGCGCCACAGGGATGGGCAAGTGATGATTCAGATGCGATAGAAAGGCTGAAGATTCAGTATGGGACGTCATATGTGTATCCGATAAGCAGTATTGGAAGCCATGTGTCAGTAGTGCCCAATCACCAGGTATTTCGCAATACGCCGCTTCATACCAGGGCAAATGTTGCGTATTTTGGAACGTTTGGTTATGAGCTGGATTTGAACAAGCTGACAGAGGAAGAAGTTACGCAGGTAAAGGCGCAGATTTCCTTTATGAAGGAGCATCGGCATCTGATTCAGTTTGGGGATTTCTACCGCTTAAGCAGTCCTTTTGAGAAAAATATTACTGCCTGGATGGTAGTCAGTGAAGATAAGACAGAAGCTATTGTAGGGTGGTATAAGGTTCTAAATGGTGTCAATATGCCTTACAGCCGATTGAAACTTCAGGGACTTTCAGAGGATATGGTATATCAGATTACCGTAGACGGACAAGAACTGTCTGGAAACTACTACGGCGATGAACTGATGCATATTGGTCTTCTGACCAGCGATGGCTCCGCCGGCGAGCTGCCACATGGGGTAAGGACGTGCGGAGATTTTGACTCACGGATTTATGTGTTAAAAGCTTAACAAATAGTGATGGGGTGCAGTGTTTAAAGCTGCACCCTATTGTTATTTTATCTGTAAGTGTCTGTTTAATTTTTTGTCAAAAGTGAATATGTTTTCACCATTTAAGAAATGGTAAGCAACTAATAAGCAGTCTACAAAATCAAGGGACGAGTTAGAAAAGAGCTCTATGGCATAAAGTACACAGTTTGCATGTTCAATCTGAATAATATTTGAGAGTCCGCAGATGATGGATTTAATTGTTTCTTTAGGTGTGGAATAGACGCTTTTCAATACATACACAACTTCTGCAATCACTTCTGGTTTTGTATATGCGCCAGATAAGATGACTTCTACGGCACGTTTAGCCATTTCCGTGTTATCATTTAAGACAAATCTTAATATTACATTAGTATCTATGAGTTGCATATTTTTCCACGATGGCACGTTCAAAAGCTCCTTCCTCTTGTTCCATAAGTGCTGGATTTGCATATTCATGAGCAATTCCAAGCATGGATTGAATATCTTCTATTTTAGTTGTCTTGGATACAGAAGGTGTTTCATAGGTATCAGAATTTATAAAACGTACAAAAGCATATACCGCTTCGATTTTATTTTCAGGTAAAGTTTCTAATAGGTCAATCGTTTTTTCTAAGGTCGACATAGATATTTCTCCTTTCCAATATATTATATGGATTTTTGAGTACTGTATGCTGTCAGTACGTTGACTGTTTTTTGCTGTTAGCGAAAAATCGTCCCTGCTTTTTCAAGAAGTGCTTCTTTTGCATCTTCTAAATCTGCAATCACTGCAACGCTTTTTGGGTTTCCTGATACAAAGGAGACTGCTGCCACGACTTTTGGCAGTACCGATGTCTCGTCAAACTGTCCTTCGGCAATATAGGAGCGAGCTTTTTCTACTGTGACATTCATTAAAGGTTCGCAGTTTTCTTTTCCATAGTTTAGATAGAGTTGTTTTTCGCTGGTAAGAAGTAAAAGCATATCGGCGTCTAAAAGTTCTGCTAATTTGCCGCTTGCTAGGTCTTTCTCGATAACAGCGCTGGCTCCTTTTAGGCGGTTGGCTTGTTTTAAAACCGGGATTCCACCGCCACCGCAGGCGATAACGATATGACCGGCATCTGAGAGAGTGCGGATGGCATCAATCTCTACAATGTCTTCTGGCTTTGGAGCAGAGACGATACGGCGATAGCCACTTTCTGTCTGAACAACATGGTTTCCTTTTTCTTCTTCGGCTTCGGCTTCTTCTTTGGTCATTACGCGTCCGATGATTTTAACGGGCTTGTAGAAAGAATCATCATAAGGATTGACAACGACCTGGGTTAAAATCGTGGTGACAGGGGTTGGGATACCGCGGTTAAGAAGCTCTTCCCGAATAGCGTTTTGAAGGTCGTAGCCAATATAGCCCTGACTCATGGCAGAACAGACAGACATAGGAGCGAAAGTGTAGTCCGGGTGTTGTTTGCCAAATTCATTCATAGCGGTATGTATCATTCCTATCTGCGGTGCATTGCTATGTGAGATGACGATTTGGCAGTCAGATTCGGCAAGGTCAGCAATAGCTTTGGCAGCGGCTTTGACTGCGATTTTCTGTTCTGGAAGGGTGGTTCCAAGTGCTTTATGTCCAAGGGCAACAACGATTTTTTTTCTACTCATAATAAAAGAGCCTCGATTCTATAATAGTATTGTGTTATGTACTCTATTATAAAGTCAGAAATGGGAAATTGCAAGACTCACGCAAATGTGTTATACTACACAGAATGATGTAAAAGTATAGAACAAATGTACTTTTACAGGAAATGCAGAATCATAAAAAGGTTAAGGAGGGTCTTTATGAGGACAGTTACGAAACTGTTGGAGAGATTGGACTATCAGATAATCAAAGGAAGCATAGAAGGAGAGATTTGTGCATTAGTCTATGATTCTCGGAAAGTAGTGGAGGGATGTATGTTTGTCTGCGTGAAAGGGGCAGCATATGATAGCCATGAACATATTGAGGAGATTGTAGAGAAAGGTGCGCGAGTCATTGTAGCGCAGAGAGAAGTAGAGGTGCCAGACGGAGTGACTTTACTCTGTGTGAAAGACACACGCTATGCGCTGTCTCTTCTCTCAGCAGCTTATTTTGATTATCCGGCGCAGAAGATGAAAGTGATAGGAATTACCGGAACAAAAGGGAAGACAACGACCACCTTTATGGTAAAAGAAATCTTAGAACATGCAGGATATCGGGTTGGACTTATCGGGACGATTGAGACCATTATTGGAGAACAACATATTCCGGCAGATAATACAACACCGGAATCTTATCTGATACAGGAGTATTTTGCGCAGATGGTAAAAGCAGGCTGTCAGATTTGTGTAATGGAAGTATCTTCGCAGGGACTTATGATGCATAGAACAGCAGGGATTCCATTTGAGATTGGGATTTTTACGAATCTGGCACCAGACCATATCGGGCCGAATGAGCATGAAAGCTTAGAGGATTATATTGCCTGTAAAAGTCTTCTGTTTCGACAGTGTAAGACGGGAATTGCCAATGTGGATGATGAACATTTTGAAACAGTGCTGTCGGGGCATACCTGTACGCTTGAGACGATTGGATTTTCTGAAAAGGCAGACTATAGGGCATCTGAGATGGAATTAGTGGGAAGGCCAGGCTATCTAGGAGTGCGCTACCATGTGTCGGGAAAGCTTTCGATGGATGTGGAGATTGATGTGCCAGGGCGCTTTAGTGTGTATAATTCGCTGGTTGCGATTGCAGTATGTGAGCATTTTCAGGTGAAGGAGAGCGATTTAAAAGAGGCTTTAAAAGTAGTTAAGACAAAGGGACGTATTGAGATGGTAAAAGTATCAGATGATTTTATTCTGATGATTGACTATGCACACAATGCGATGAGTCTTGAGAGCTTGTTGCTGACCTTAAAAGAGTACCATCCCAAGCGTCTAATCTGTCTGTTTGGCTGTGGAGGGAATCGTTCAAAGCTTCGGCGCTATGAGATGGGAGAGGTCTCGGGAAGGCTTGCAGATTTGACCGTGATTACTTCGGATAATCCAAGGTATGAAGAACCACAGGAGATTATCGACGACATTAAGATTGGTATGGCTAAGACAGATGGAAAATACGTGGAGATTTGCGACCGGAAAGAAGCGATTCGTTATGTGATTGCACATGGACAAAAAGGAGATGTGATTGTCTTAGCCGGAAAGGGGCATGAGGACTATCAGGAGATAAAAGGGAAAAAATACCCGATGGATGAGAGAATACTGATACAGGAGGTATTAGAGGAACTTTCAGAAGAGAAAGGGTGATAGGACATGAAGTTTGTCAATGTCATCGTGGATATATCAAGTGAACAGCTAGACCGGGTGTTTTTGTACCGGGTGCCGGATGCGCTTAAGAAAAGCCTGCAGATTGGGATGCAGGTGCATATTCCTTTTGGGGTCAGTAACAGACAGAGAAAAGGATATGTGGTTGGCTTTTTGGACGAGGCAAACTATCCTTTGGAGAAGATTAAAGAAGTAAAAGGGATAGTAAAAGGCAGCATCAAGGCAGAATCCCAACTGATTGCACTTGCTGCCTGGATGAGAGAAAACTATGGCTCCACGATGAACCAGGCATTAAAGACTGTGCTTCCGGTAAAGCAAAAGACCAAACAAAAACAAAGTCGCAAACTGGTGTTCTTGCTGACAAAGGAAGAAGGAGAGGAGCTTTTAAAGACATACCAGAAGAAGCATTATCTGGCAAAGGCAAGGCTTCTTCAAGCGCTTCTTTTGGCAGGCACACTGGACGGCAAAAAGGCAGAAGAGGAGTGTCAGGTTACATCTTCGGTAATTCAGAAGATGGAGCAGGATGGAATTCTTCGGGTGGAGACAGAGACCGTTTACCGCAATCCTTTTCAGGGACATTTTCAGAGACGGACAAAAGTGCTGACATTAAATCAGGAGCAGCAAGCGGCGGTGGAGGGTATCTGGGCAGATTATCACAAGGGGATTCGAAAGACCTATCTTTTACATGGGGTAACTGGAAGCGGCAAGACAGAAGTCTATATGGAACTGATAGCGCGGGTGATAGAGAAAGGGCAGCAGGCGATAGTGCTGATTCCTGAGATTGCGTTGACCTTTCAGACAGTAATGCGCTTCTATGAGCGTTTTGGAGAGCGGGTGTCGGTTATTCATTCCAGATTGTCAGACGGGGAGCGCTATGACCAGTTTATGCGGGCCAAAGATGGCGGGATTGATGTGATTATCGGACCGCGTTCTGCGCTCTTTACGCCGTTTCAAAAGCTTGGAATAATTATTATTGACGAGGAACATGAGGGCTCTTATAAAAGTGAAAATGTACCACGTTATCATGCAAGAGAGGCAGCAATCTACCGGGCAGAGATTTGCAGAGCATCCGTGGTACTTGGAAGTGCAACCCCATCTCTAGAGAGTTATTACCGGGCAGAGAATGGCATGTATGGATACTATAAGCTGACAGGGCGGGTAAAAGATGCCAAGATGTCAGATGTCAGCGTTGTAGATTTACGTAAAGAATTAAAAGAAGGCAATCGAAGTATCTTTAGCCGTAAGCTCTACTATGCGATGAAAGACCGGATAGAAAGCGGCGAACAGATAATTTTGTTTTTAAATCGTCGCGGGTTGTCGGGTTTTGTCTCCTGCCGCTCTTGTGGACAGGCGATTCGCTGTCCGCACTGCGATGTGACACTTTCGCTTCACAACGACGGCAGTCTTCGTTGTCATTACTGCGGATATGAAATTATGATGCCAGAGAGTTGTCCTTCTTGTGGTTCTCGCTATATCTCAGGCTTTCGGGCAGGGACACAGCAGATTGAGCGGGAAGTAAAGAGAGTATTTCCCAAGGCGCGGGTGCTTCGGATGGATTATGACACCACCCGTACCAAAGAGAGCTATGAACAGATTCTCACTGCCTTTGGAAGCCGGGAGGCGGATGTGCTTGTGGGCACGCAGATGATTGTCAAAGGGCATGATTTTAAAGGGGTGACACTGGTAGGCGTTTTAGCAGCGGATATCTCACTCTATGCCAATGACTACCGGGCGGCAGAGCGCACCTTTCAGCTTCTTACCCAGGCGGTTGGACGTGCCGGGAGAGGAGAGCTAGAAGGAGAAGCGATTATACAGACCTATATGCCAGAGCACTACAGCATAAAGGCTGCATCAAGACAGGACTATCAGGAGTTCTATAAGCGCGAGATTCTCTACCGGAAGCTGATGGGATATCCGCCAGTTCATTCGATGCTTGGCATCTACCTTGCCAGTGCCTTAGAAGAACTTTTAGAGCAGCAATCACAGATACTGGCAACTTTTATCTTAGAACAAAAGCCAGAAAACCTAGTCCTTATTGGCCCATCAGATGCAGCGCTTTCCAAGAAAAATGATATTTACAGAAAAGTAATCTATCTAAAACACGAAGAAAAACAGAAATTGATATGGATAAAGAATAAACTAGAAGAAAAGATGGAGAAAGAGACAGTATGGCAAAAAGTATACGTACAGTTTGACTTTGACCCATTAAATTCATATTAAAAACCAGCAGGCTTTTGAGAGGAAGGTTGCGGAACTTAAATCAGGAGGTATTATAACAATGGCAATTCGTAACTTAAGATTTGGTGGAGATGCGATTCTTACAAAGACAAGCAAGGAAGTAAAGGAAATCACTCCAAAGGTAAAGGAACTTATCGATGATATGTTAGAGACCATGTATGAGGCAAATGGCGTAGGGCTTGCAGCAGTACAGGTAGGCGTCTTAAAGAGAATCGTTGTTATCGACGTGGGAGAAGGCCCGGTGGTGATGATTAATCCACAGGTTATCAAGACCGAAGGCACCCAGACAGGAGATGAAGGCTGCCTAAGTGTGCCCGGAAAGGCTGGACAAGTGACAAGGCCGATGAAAGCAACCGTGCGTTATACAGGCGAAGACGGGGCAGAGTATGAGTTAGAAGGCGAGGAACTGTTAGCTCGTGCAATCTGTCATGAATGTGACCATCTAGATGGCAAGCTCTATCTTGACTTGGTGGAGGGAGAGCTTCATGACACCACATACGAAGAGGAAGAAGAGGAGGAAGCCTAATCTATGCAAATTATCTTTATGGGAACACCAGATTTTGCGGTGGGAAGCCTAGAAGCTTTGATAGAAGCAGGCCATACGATTTCCCTTGTGGTCACACAGCCAGATAAGAAAAAAGGCAGGGGGCATGCCATGCAATATCCTCCAGTCAAAGAAGCAGCGATAGCGCATAAAATCCCCGTCTGGCAGCCAGAGAAGATTCGGGAAGAAGCATCGATAGAATATCTTGAAAAGATACCAGCAGACGTGATAGTTGTCGTGGCCTTTGGCCAGTTGATTCCAAAGCGTATCCTTCAGATGAAACCTTATGGATGTATCAATGTACATGGTTCCTTGCTTCCTAAATACCGGGGAGCAGCCCCGATTCAGTGGGCTGTGATAGACGGCGAGACAGAATCCGGCGTAACCACCATGCAGATGGACGAAGGACTTGATACGGGTGATATGCTACTGAAAACAGTCGTTCCTCTCGAAGCAAAAGAGACCGGAGGCAGCCTGTTTGATAAACTAAGCGCTGCAGGTGCCGCACTGTGCGTAGAGACCCTAAGACAACTTCAAGAAGGAACGATTCATCCAGAAAAACAAGGCGAATCTCCGACTCCTTATGCATCCATGCTGACCAAAGAGATGGGAGAGATTGACTGGACCAAAGATGCAATATCTATCGAACGCTTAGTACGCGGCTTAAATCCCTGGCCAAGCGCCTACACCACACTAGATGGCAAAATTCTTAAAATCTGGGAATGTGAAGCTCTGCCAGGCGATGCATCAAAAGCAGCCTGCGGTGAAATACTAGACGTAACCAAAGATTCCATGACCATCCAGACCGGCAACGGAATCCTCTCGATTAAAAGCTTACAGTTATCAGGAAAAAAACGTATGGACATAGCCTCCTTCCTACGAGGCACTCCCCTCAAAAAAGGTATAATATTATCAACCAACAAACTCTAAACAGTATCTGCCCGAAAAATGCCCAAAACGATATTTGTGTGTTCTGCGCGCAAATATCGTTTTAGACCCAGGGCATTTTTCGGGCGGATACGGAACTTTAATAGGAGAAGAAAGATGTATTTTGATGCTACTTATATTTTAGTGATAATTGGTGCGCTCTTGTCTATGTGGGCATCTGCGCGTGTCAATGGAACCTATCGGAAATATGCTGCAGTTAGAAGTCGTGCAAATATAAGCGGTGCACAGGCGGCTCAACAGATTTTACATGGCGCAGGAATCTACGATGTGCGTATTGAGCATATCAGTGGCAATCTGACGGACCACTATGACCCAAGGTCTAAGGTGCTGCGTCTCTCAGACAGTGTCTATGGCTCCACATCTGTAGCAGCGATTGGTGTGGCTGCCCATGAGTGTGGCCATGCGATTCAGGACAATGTGTCCTATGCTCCGCTAAAAATCCGCAACTCTTTTGTGCCCGTCGCCAATATTGGCACCAAGGCTGCTTTTCCCATTATTCTTCTAGGTCTTGTCTTTGGAAGCTCCTATACATTGATTCAGATTGGTCTTATCTGTTTTGCTTTGGGAACACTGTTTCAGCTGATTACACTTCCTGTGGAGTTTAACGCTTCAGCAAGAGCCATAGATATCCTTGGAAATACTCATATGCTATCAGGCGATGAGCTCTCTTTGACCAAAAAGGTATTATCTGCTGCTGCGATGACTTATGTCGCTGCTGCTGCCGCTTCGATTCTGTCACTGCTTCGCCTTCTGTTCTTATTTGGAGGTAGAAGACGTGACTGACAGACAGGTAAATATCCGGGCGCTGGTGTTAGAGTTGCTTCTTGCAATTCTTGAACAAAAAGAATATAGCCACTTAGCACTGAAAGGTGCTCTGGAAAAATATCAGTATTTGGACCGACAGGACCGCGCATTTTTGACCCGTCTGACGGAAGGCACGATTGAGCGCTTATTAGAGCTTGACTATATCCTCAATCAATTTTCCAAAGTACCTGTAAAGAAGATGAAGCCAGTAGTACGAAATATTCTGCGGATGTCTGTCTATCAGTTGCGCTATATGGACCGGATTCCAGACTCCGCGGTATGTAACGAAGCCGTTCGTCTGGCAGAAAAGAAAGGCTTTCATGGGTTAAAAGGCTTTGTCAACGGTGTATTGCGAAATATTGCAAGAGAGAAAAGTCATCTGACATTTGATGATTTATCTATAAAATATTCTATGCCCCAGTGGATTGTAGAGCAGTGGACGTTAGAATATGGCCAGGAGACGGCAGCCATGATGTTAGAGAGTCAGTATATCGAGCGTCCGGTGACCATCCGGGTCAATCTGTCTAAGATTACAAGAGAAGCATTACAGGACAGACTGGCATTAGAAGGTGTGACCGCTCAGGAAGTAGAAGATATGGACTGCGCACTGGCCATCTCAGGCTTTGATTATCTTAGAGCAATACCATCTTTTCAAGAAGGGCTATTTCAGGTGCAGGACATCAGCTCTATGTGGGCGGCACTTACCGCTTCCCCAAAACCTGGCGACTACTGTATCGATGTCTGTGCAGCCCCCGGAGGCAAAAGTCTGCATCTAGCAGACCTTCTAAAAGGAAGTGGTATGGTGGAGGCAAGGGATGTAAGCGATTATAAGGTTGCATTGCTTCAGGAAAATATCACGCGCACTGGTATGGAAAATATAAAGGCAGTTCGCATGGACGCCACTATATTAGATGAAGCTTCCATAGAAAAAGCAGATATTGTACTTGCAGACCTTCCATGTTCAGGTCTTGGGGTTCTTAATAAAAAGCGGGATTTAAAATATCGGATAAGCTTAGAACAGCAGCAGGAGTTACTTGTGCTTCAGCGTAAGATATTAGATACCATCTGGCGGTATGTAAAACCAGGTGGGACACTTGTCTATAGTACCTGTACAATACATAGAGAAGAGAACGAAGGAAATATTGAGTGGTTTACCAGACATTATCCTTTTCTATTGAAGACACAGAGACAATTTCTTCCGGGTATAGAGCCATGGGATGGATTTTATATTGCAAAGCTAGAAAGGGATAGCATATGACGGACCTTAAATCACAGACACTGACAGAGCTTCAAAAGGAGATGGAGCAGCTTGGAGAGAAAAAATTTCGGGCTAAGCAGCTCTATAGCTGGATGCATGAGAAGCTTGTCGACGATTTTGACCAGATGACGAATCTGCCCAAAGGACTTTTGACAAGACTAAAAGAGAACTATACTTTGACGCGTCTAGTACCTTTGGAAGTACAAGTCTCCAAGCAGGATGGAACTGCAAAATTTTTATTTCAGCTTCCAGATGGCAATGTGATTGAGAGCGTACTGATGCGCTATCATCACGGGAACTCAGTCTGTATCTCCTCCCAGGTGGGGTGTAGGATGGGGTGTCGGTTCTGTGCTTCTACACTTGGAGGTCTGACAAGAGGATTGACGCCTTCTGAGATGCTAGAGCAGATTTACCAGATACAAAAATGGTCAGAAGAGCGTGTACATAATGTTGTGGTGATGGGTACCGGAGAACCACTTGACAACTATGAGACATTGCTTCGCTTTATTGAGCTTTTGAGCACAGAAGGCGGACTGCATATCAGCCAGCGAAATATCACAGTCTCAACTTGCGGGATTGTGCCTAAGATAAAAGAGCTTGCCAAAGAAAATCTTCAGATTACTTTGGCTTTGTCGCTGCATGCGCCGACACAGGAGAAGCGAAAAAGCCTGATGCCGATTGCCAGTCGATATGAGCTGTCAGAAGTTATTGAGGCATGTTGTTATTATTTTAACAAAACCAAAAGACGCATCACGTTTGAATACAGCCTAGTAGGAGGCATTAATGATACAAGGGAAGATGCCAAGGAGCTTATTCGCCTGTTAAAGCCCCTAAACTGTCATGTCAATCTGATTCCGGTGAATCCGATTAAAGAGCGGGATTATGTGGAATCGAAGCATCAGACTGTGATAAATTTCAAAAATTATCTTGAAAAATCAGGGATACATGTTACTATTAGAAGGGAACTAGGCCGCGATATCGACGGGGCCTGTGGGCAGCTTAGAAAAAGTTATATGGATAGAGAAGAAGAGAGGTGAAGACCTATGCAGACATCGGTTGCGATAACTGATATCGGACGAAGAAGAAAAGTAAATCAGGATTATGTATACGCCTGTGACCAACCGGTGGGTAATCTCCCAAACCTCTATCTGGTTGCAGATGGCATGGGAGGCCATAAGGCAGGAGACCTTGCCTCTTCGTATGCAGTACAGAAGATGATAGAGGCAGTCAGCCGGTGTACGGACACCAGACCGGCATTGATTCTTCAGAAATCCATCCGGTATGCCAATCACAAGCTTTTTGAGAAGTCCAAAGAAAGCGAAGATTACTATGGTATGGGGACCACATTAGTAGCGCTTACAATAGATGACAGAGAAGCGCTGGCAGTCAATATTGGCGACAGTCGGCTGTATGAAGTGACAAGAGATGGAATCCGGCAGATTTCAGAGGACCATTCTCTGGTTGCAGAATTAGTGCGTAAAGGCGAGATTAGCCCGACACAAGCCAGAAGCCATCCTGATAAAAATATTATTACAAGGGCACTGGGAATTCAGGAGGAAGCACAGATAGATTTGTTTCCATTTGAAGTGGAAAAGGGAAATCGCTATCTGCTTTGCTCTGACGGCCTGAGTAATATGGTGGAAGATACACAGCTTTGTCGTCTGATTCAAAAGGACCAAGCACTCTATGATATCGGCGCAGAACTGATTATAGAGGCAAACAGAAACGGCGGAACAGACAATATTGCCGTAGTGCTGGTAGAAATAGAATGACAGTGAGGTAGGATTATGATTAAGGTGGGAATGATTCTGGGCGACCGCTATGAAATCTTAGAGAAAGTCGGGATGGGCGGTATGGCAGAAGTCTTTAAAGGAAAAGACCACAAACTTAACCGCTTTATTGCAGTCAAGGTTTTAAAAGAAGAATTTCGGGAAAATGATGGGTTTGTTAAAAAATTTAAAGAAGAAGCACAGGCAGCAGCAGGACTAGCGCATCCGAATATCGTCAATGTCTACGATGTAGGTGATGAAAATGGAATTTACTATATTGTGATGGAGCTAGTAGAAGGAATTACACTCAAAAGTTATATTGAGCGCAAAGGCCATCTGACCGTCAAGGAAGCTACAAGCATTGCTATTCAGGTGTCTGCAGGCCTTGAAGTAGCACACAACAACCAGATTGTGCACAGAGATATCAAGCCGCAGAATATTATTATTTCCAAAGAAGGCAAAGTCAAGGTGACAGACTTTGGAATTGCCAAGGCGACGACTTCTCAGACAACGACTTCAAGTGCAATGGGCTCTGTACATTATGCTTCTCCTGAGCAGGCAAGAGGCGGTTATGTGGACCACAGAAGTGATATTTATTCGCTTGGTATTGTACTCTATGAGATGGTGACAGGAAGAGTGCCTTTTGATGGCGATACCGCAGTGGCAGTGGCAGTCAAACATCTGCAGGAGCCAATGGTGCTTCCAAGCACCTATAACCAGGAGATTTCCTATAGCTTAGAGCAGATTATTGTCAAATGTATGGAGAAAAGCCCGGACCGCCGCTATCAGGATATGGAGGATTTGATAGCAGACCTAAAGCAGTCTCTGATGACACCAGATGAGGACTTTGTAAAAAGAGTCGATTTGGATTCACAGGCCAAGACCGTTGTGATGAAAAAGGAAAATACGGCAAAAGTCAAGGCAGCCAGAAAGATAGAGCCTGTGGAAGAAGAGGAGGAAGACGACGACGAATACGATGATGACGAGGAAGACGATGATGACGAGGAGCTAAGCCCGGCAGTAGAGCGAATTATGACAATTGCGGGTATTGCGCTTGCAGTGATTATTGTGGTTGTAATGCTCTTTTTCTTCTCCCGGATGCTAGGGCTTGGAGACAAAAAAAATAGTGAAGAAGATAATAAGCAGCAGACAGAAGATATGGCTGATGCAGAGGATAAAGAGGATGAAAAAGACAACAATGGAGTCAATACCGTTGTAATGCCAAATCTGCTTGGAAAGACGATGACAGAAGCGAAGATAGAGCTTGATAACTTGGGGCTTGGGGCTCCTGTATTAACTGGCAGTGAGGCTTCTAATGAATATAAAGAAGGCGAGATTATACGCCAAAGTATTAAAGCAGGAGAGAGAGTAGAAGTAGGAAGTACCGTAGAAGTGGTAAATGCAAAAGCTGGTACTTCAACAACGACAGACACGGAAAAGCCTGAAGATAAGAAAGAGCAGGCGACCGTTCCCAATGTGGTGGGACAGACAGAGGCCAATGCAAGGAGCGCTCTAGAAGCTGCCAAGTTAAAAGTAGGCAGTGTAACCGAGGCGAACAGCGATACCGTACAAAGCGGCTATGTTATCAGCCAGGGATTAACTGCCAATTCAACCGTGGAACAGGACACTTCTGTTAATCTGGTTATCAGCAAAGGCCCTAATAAAGTAAAAGTAACCGATGTTATCGGCCATGAAGAGTCACGTGCGACGGGTGAATTGCAAGGGGATGGTTTTAAAGTGGTGGTAAAGGATATCTATACCGATGAGATGCGTGAAGGATTAGTTGTCAGCACAAGCCCATCCAAAGGTGAACTGGTAGACCCGGGCAGTACGGTAACTATCAGTGTCAGCCGTGGAAAAGAGCAGATTACGATACCAGCGGTCAGCGTGGGGATGACCTTTGAGCAGGCAGTGGATGAGCTAGAAGATGCAGGATTTGAGGGAACGATTCGGGAAGCTTCTGAATCCAGTGAATCGGTAGGAGAAGGCTATGTCACCCGCTATGACCCCAAATCACGCAGAACGGTAGACCCAGATGGAACAGTCACTATCTATATAAGTACCGGGCCAGCTCATAAAGAAGAACCAGATCCAGAAGAGTCCAAGACCGATGAGTCAAATTCTGGCCTTCCTTCGGATTAAGCTATGCAAGGGAAGATTATAAAAGGCATTGCAGGCTTCTACTATATCTATATAGAAGGCTTTGGTGTCTATGAATGTAAAGCAAAAGGAATCTTTCGCAATCAAAAGATTAAACCACTTGTTGGCGATGACGTAGAGATTGAGATTCTGGATGAAGAAGAAAAAAGTGGCAATATCGTGGAGATTTTGCCTAGAAAAAGTGAATTAATCCGTCCAGCAGTCGCCAATATTGACCAGGCACTTGTAGTTTTTGCAGCTGCAAAGCCAAAGCCCAATCTCTCGCTTTTAGACCGCTTTTTGATTATGATGGATAGACAGTCGATTTCTACTGTGATTTGTTTTAATAAAAAGGAGGAAGCTTCTTTAGAAGAATTGAACAGATTATGTAGTATTTATACTAACTGCAAGTATCGGGTGGTATGCATCAGCGCAATATTTGAAGAAGGGATTGAAGAAGTCAAAGAGATTCTAAAAGGACATACAACGACACTCGCCGGCCCTTCTGGCGTGGGTAAATCCACACTGATTAATCTTCTGGTGCCACATGCTAAGATGGAGACAGGAAAGATTAGCGAGAAAATTGACCGCGGAAAACATACTACCAGGCATAGTCAATTATTCTGGATGGAAGCAGACAGTTATATTTTTGATACACCAGGCTTTAGCTCGTTAGAGCTTATGACTATGGAGAAAGAAGAACTGCGGTACAGTTTTCCAGAGTTTCGAAAGTATGAGGGCAGTTGCCGCTTTCAAGGTTGTGTGCATATAGAAGAACCCAACTGCGCGGTAAAACAGGCAGTGGAAGAAGGCGTGGTGGGACGCGAGCGGTATGAAAGCTACACAGGCTTATTTAGAGAACTAAAAGAGAAGAAAAGAAGGAGGCGTTTTTAATTATGAAGACCTATTTATCACCATCTATTTTGTCAGCGGATTTTGCACATCTAGGAGAGGATATTCGTCTGGCGGAGGAGGCCGGAACACAGTATCTGCATTATGATGTGATGGATGGGATGTTTGTACCAAGTATCTCTTTTGGGATGCCGGTGCTTGCGTCTGTGAGAAAGATTACGAAGCTTGTGCTAGATGTACATCTGATGATTGTGGAGCCAGAGCGTTATATTGAAGAGTTTGCAAAGTGTGGCGCAGATATTATTACGGTGCACTATGAGGCTTGCAAAGATTTAGAAAAAGCGATTGAGATGATTCGAAACGTGGGATGTAAAGTTGGAGTGAGCATTAAACCTAAGACACCCATAAGCGTGCTTGATAATGTGCTCGATAAAGTGGATATGATTCTATTGATGACCGTAGAGCCAGGCTTTGGAGGACAGGCATATATTCCTGAGTCAACACAGAAGATTCAAGATATGAGAAAGGCACTGAAGGAGAGAGGACTTGAGAAAGATATTCAGGTTGATGGGGGAATTAAGAAAAATAATCTGAAGATGGTATTAGATGCCGGAGCCAATGTGATTGTGGCTGGTTCCGCTATCTTTGCAGGGGATATTGGGAAAAATGTAGAAGAATTTTTAGCGATAATGAATGAATAAAAAGCGACAAAGCAATTATAGGGGTCTTTGGTGCGATAAGTCTTGGGGCTTACAGCGCCAAAGGCCCTTTGTAGCTGTTCGTGTTAGAAAGGGGTATAGAATGAGGACACTGATTATTAGTGGAGGAGAGATAGAGAAAGCGTTTGGAGGGATGGTGCTAAAGGAAGAAAAGTGGGATTATGTGATTGGAGTAGATGGAGGGGTAAAATTCTGCTATCAGGAGGGGATTTTACCCAATCGGATTGTGGGGGATTTTGATACACTAGAAGAGGAGATTCTAAAGTGGTACAGGGAACATACCCAAGTGGAGATTCGAAAGTTTAATCCGATAAAAGATGCGACGGATACACAGATTGCAGTGGAGCTTGCACTTCAGATAGGGAGTAAAGAGATTGTGATTCTTGGGGGAACTGGAACAAGGCTTGACCATGTGCTAGGAAATATACAGACACTTTATCTGGCGCTGGAAAGAGGCGTTGACTGCCAGATATTAGACCGGCATAATCGGATTCGACTGATTCAGGACAGATATATCATACGTAGAGCCAAGCAATATGGAACATATTTTTCTTTGATTCCACTGACAACGGAAGTAAAAGGGGTAACACTTCTGGGGGCTAAATATCCACTTCATCGGCATGATTTTACGGTGCTTGGAACAGGGAGCCTGGGTGTGTCAAATGAGATTGTAGAGGAAGAAGTGGAGATTAGGATAGAAAGTGGCGTTATGATATTGATTGAGTCAAGGGATTAAGGAGAAAGCGCAAGTTTTTATACTTGACAGGGAAAATAGGTTGTGATATAGTATACAAAGCTGTTTGCACAGGGAAATTGTGTCAAATAGCTTGCGCAAATAATCACGCGGACGGATTTTTGGAGTGGTGCCTTATGGTTCTCCAAAAAGAAAAGGTCTAGCGGAAGAAAAACCGAAACGGAGGAAGAAACATGAGCGTAATTTCAATGAAACAGTTACTGGAAGCAGGTGTACATTTTGGTCATCAGACCAGAAGATGGAACCCTAAGATGGCGGAGTATATCTACACAGAGAGAAACGGCATCTATATCATTGACCTGCAGAAGTCTGTAGGAAAAGTTGACGAGGCGTATAAGGCAGTTGCTGAGATTGCAGCAGACGGCGGTACGATTCTTTTCGTGGGAACGAAAAAACAGGCACAGGATGCGATTGCAGCAGAGGCTGAGCGGTGTGGTATGTTCTATGTCAATGAGAGATGGTTAGGTGGTATGCTGACCAACTTTAAGACGATCCAGGGCCGTATTAACAGATTGAAAACCATCGAAGCGATGCAGGAAGACGGTACTTTTGATGTGCTGCCGAAGAAAGAAGTCATCGCACTGAGAAAAGAGATGGATAAGCTTCAGAAGAACTTAGGCGGTATCAAAGAGATGAGAGAGCTCCCGGACGCAATCTTTGTCGTTGATCCGAAGAAGGAGAGAATCTGTGTTCAGGAAGCACATACGCTAGGCATCCCGCTGATTGGTATTTGCGATACCAACTGTGACCCGGAGGAGCTTGACTATGTCATTCCGGGCAATGATGATGCAATTCGCGCTGTAAAATTAATCGTATCTAAGATGGCAGACGCTGTTGTTGAAGCAAGACAGGGCGAAGCCGAAGAGATGGACGATGTTTATGCAGAAGAAGATGTGGCAGAAGAGTAAATAAAATAGATAAATCCCATAGGAGGAAGAAAGTCATGGCTATTTCAGCAACGATGGTAAAAGAGTTAAGAGAGATGACCGGTGCAGGCATGATGGACTGTAAGAAGGCACTGGCAGCTACTGATGGCAATATGGAGGCAGCTGTAGACTTCTTAAGGGAGAAAGGCCTAGCAACCGCACAGAAGAAAGCAGGACGTATCGCAGCAGAGGGTATTGTAGCTACCGCACTGACTGAGGATGCAAAGAAAGCAGTTGTCGTAGAGGTCAATGCAGAAACCGACTTCGTGGCAAAAAATGAGAAATTCCAGAGCTATGTGGCAGAAGTTGCTGCACAGGCTCTTACAACAAGCGCAGCTGATATCGAGGCATTTATGGAGGAGAGCTGGTCATCTGACAGCACCAAGACCGTAAAAGAAGCCTTAGCAGCACAGATTGCAGTTATCGGCGAGAATATGAATATCCGCCGCTTCCAGCAGGTGGCAGAGGAGAACGGTTTTGTATCTTCCTATATCCATGCTGGCGGCAAGATTGGTGTTCTGGTAGACGTCAAGACCGACGTTATCAATGACGAGATTAAAGAGATGGCAAAAAATATTGCAATGCAGATTGCAGCATTAAAGCCAGTCTACACCAACAGCAGCGAGGTAGACGAGGAGTACAAAGCACACGAGCTTGAGATTATCAAAGCACAGATTGAGAACGATCCAAAGATGGCTGGCAAGCCAGAGAAAGTCATCAGCGGCGCCGTTATGGGCCGTCTGAACAAACAGCTCAAAGAGATCTGCCTGTTAGACCAGGTATACGTAAAAGCAGAGGACGGCAAACAGCTGGTATCCGCTTACGTTGCACAAGTTGCCAAAGCTAATAGCGCTAATATCACCATCAACGGTTTTGTTCGCTATGAGACCGGAGAGGGCTTGGAGAAAAAGAGCGAGGACTTTGCGGCTGAGGTTGCGAAGCAGATGGGGGCTATGTAATATAGCCAAATTAAATTTAATAGGAAAGGTTGAAGGGCTTCAGAGAGATCTGAGGCTCTTTTTCTTTTATGGAGTTGGAGATTTGGATTGAAGAATATGCATATGTCTGCGAAAAATAGTTTAAAAACAAACTGTTTTGATAAAATTTTAAACTTGACAGAAAGAAAAAATTATTATAGTATAAATTAAGAATGTAGCTAAACAGTTTAAAAATAAACTATTTTGAATGAAAAATAAACGGTGAAGTGGTATGAAATTATATTTTGAATTACTAAAATATCCAGTATTCACAATGGAACATGTAAGTCAATATTATGATAACATTGAAAGTGCGCGTTCGGCGGTAAAACGTTTAATAAAGAGTGGTCTTGTGATAAAAATACGAAATAATCTTTACACATGTATTAGTGGAGAAACAGATGCTCCCTTGGCGAACCGTTATCAAATTGCAGGTGCGATTACACCTACCTCTTGTCTTTCTCATCATTCGGCAATGGAATATTATGGAATTAGTGATCAGATTTTTTATGAGGTTTATGTATCTTCAAATACGGTGTTTCGAGATTTTGAATTTGATGGATACACATTTTGTTATGTATGTTCTAAATGTAATGAGGGAGTTGAAACAGTGAAGTACAGTGGGGGTGTGCGAATAACAGATAAGGAACGGACTGTGATTGACAGTATTAAGGATTTGGATAAAATAGCAGGATTAGAAGAAGTGACCGATAATATTCAGGCGGTATCTGTTCTTAGAGAAAAACGTATGCTTGCATATTTAGAATATTATGATAATCAGTTTTTATATCAAAAAGTAGGGTTTTTGTTGAAAAGTCAACAGGAACGCATTGGATTATCAAATGAGTTTTTTCAGATATGCCAAAATAGGATTGGGCGCAGTAAACGCTATTTGACGAAAGATTACAAGAAAGGAAAATATGATGCTATATGGCGTCTTGTAGTTCCGGAACAGATGTATTATTTGAAAAATGAAGGAGGCAGGCATGAACTATAATAAGGGACAACTTGGACAAATAGCAAAGCAATATGGATTTGTTCGGGATACATTTGAAAAAGTGCTGAGGCTGAAAGAAATATTGACCTATTTGAATACAGATGAATATCTGCATGAACATCTGGCTTTAAAAGGCGGAACAGCAATCAACATGATTATTTTCAATCTGCCAAGGCTGTCTGTTGATTTAGACCTGGATTTTACACCAAATCTGCCATTGGAAGATATGGAAAAAGCCAGAAGGAAAATCACAGAGATGTTGGAAAAATATATGACAGAGGAAGGATATTTTTTGTCAGAGTCTTCAAGGTATAGCCATAGTCTGGATTCTATGTTGTTTCAATACCATAATGCGGGTGGTAATAGGGATAATATAAAGCTAGAGTTGAATTACTCCTTGCGCTCTCATATTTTTGCTCCAGTAGAGAGAAAGATTGTAACGGATATTTTTGAGGAAGATGTAATGGTACGGACCTTAGAACCTGTAGAGATCTTTGCCGCAAAAGCAAATGCGCTTATGAGCCGGGCAGCAGCCAGAGATTTGTATGACTTCAATAATATGATTTATTTTGGCTTGTTTGATGGATCGGAATATGAATTGTTCCGTAAATGTATTATTTTTTATGCATCCATATCGGCAGATAAGATCAATAAGACTTTTAATACGTCTGCGATTGATGGACTGGAATTTTCTAAGATCAGGCGTGATTTGTTTCCGGTGCTTCGGAAAAAAGATAATTTTAATTTAGATGAACGTAAGGAGGAAGCAATAAAGTTTATTAAGAAACTTATGGTTTTGACCGAGGAGGAAAAAGAGTATTTGAATATGTTCGAGAAAGGTGAATATATACCTTCGCTTCTATTTTATGATAATCAGATTTTAGAAAATATTGTAGAGCATCCAATGGCTATTTGGAAGATGCAATTGGAACAAAAAGTCGAGATGAAATTTTAGTACACGGGGAGATTTATTGAAATGGAAAAGAATGAGATTGTTAAGTCTGAAATAGGGTCAGAAGCTGCTTGGAGAGGTTTTTCGACACAGACATTATATATAGCAAAACGGCTATTGACAGCAGAAGATGATGAACAGCTATATCCGGAACAAGTTGAAGACTTAATGATTATGAGAAAAGGGAAGATTATAGAACTTGTTTTCAAGGGAAAAAGGATATACATCAAAAAACGTTGGGAAGAAAAAGTAAGTAATATAGCAAAGGATCTTATGGCAATAGATTCGAAGCAAAGACAATATCAAAGAACAATTATTCCGCTTTATGACTATAAATCAAATAAAACAAATGAAGAGCTATTAAATGATTATAGGATGGGGGTTAATGCCAGACCAGATCATAGAGGTAAATCCACATTTTGAAGAACAAATGACAGATCAATTGAATAAGCTTCCTCTGCTGAAGCTGGAATACAAATTTTTAGATGCATATTTAATTAACACATATAAGGAATTGAATACATGGTTTCAGATTAGAGAAAATGCTCTGACTGCTTGGGGGTATATATTATTTTGGATGTCTTACAGAAAGATTTATTTAAATGAGTTTTCTGCAAATGATCTTGATTGGAATTTAAACATAGAAGGAACATTGAATTATGTGATAGGTATTAGTAAGCAAGGATGGTTTAATGCACGGAATAGAATTGTTGAAAACATATTGCCTGCTGTTTTGCAGGAAAATGGAGTTATATATTTTGAGGTTACAGATGATGAAGACTTTGCTTTGATTAATGTACTTTTAGGGAATGAGCAGGGGGAACCACATTCACGAGTCATGAAAATGGTAAGTATTTGTCAACGTTTATTCCCGGAAAAGAAAAAGTACCATGTTAAAATCAGTGGGTATCAGTTGTTGGAGGGAATAGAAGTTCTGGATACTCAAAAGAATATTTCACAGGAACATCTACCATATGTTTGGATTACTCAATTAAATTTTTCATGCATTCATGCTTTTTGCGAGAATGGTGAAAATATATTAAAGGAGTTTTTGGTGGAGAGGGTAAGATGATTAATATATAAGAACAAGGGATTGTAAATGGTAATGATGGAGAAAAAGCATTAGAACATGTGGAATATGTTTTCTCCGAAATTCTTATTTAGTATACAGATTAAGAAACAGCCTATGTCAGAAAACCTGAAGACAACACAGGTCAAAAATAGGGAAGAAGTGCAGAGCGGATCAATGAAGTTGGGTTAGAAAAAAGATATTTGTATATGAGATAGAAGGAACTTCCATAATCGGAGGTATCCTTCTTTTTTAATTGCTTGAACAAAAGCCGTATAGAAAAAAATGACCAGAAGGAGACGAGGTACATGAAATCAGAGGATGAACATATGAGAAGCAGGGAAGATTCTGGTTATAAGCAAGGACGTAGCAGAAGAGGAGGCAGCCATCCAGGCAGAGTGCCGGATGCAGTAAAGAAATGAAAAAACGAAAGGGGAAAGTGACATGGGATACTGGGTATTACAGTAGCAGTAGGGATTCTTTTGGCCGAAATAGCCGGACTCGCATGCGTAGCGGTGTACAGAGTTCGTGAATGTCAGAACAATTGAAAAATTCCGTCCATCATGGCGGACAAAAGCGGATCAGAAAGAAAAGGAGCATTGTGTAGACGGGTGCTTATTTTATTTTAGGAGGTAATAATATGTATATGGAAGAACGAAAACCATTATTTAATTATTTTACAAAAGGAGAGATATCGTTATGGTGTATTTCAGTAACATTAATTGTCGTATCCTTTTTGTTATTTGACAGAGAAAATTATTTAACACTTGTTGCTTCTTTCATTGGTGTAACATCGCTAATCTTTAATGCAAAAGGAAATCCGTATAATGGAAATAAAGCAGAAGTAAAAGTGAATAGATTAGAATTAAAAGAAATTATTTTTATGATGATATTGATAGCAGTCATTACACTTATTTTTTATCATATTTTAGCGGCTTTTCATACGGCAAATCTAATACCAAGCACGAGTATCTGTCACAACAAGCTTTCTTGCGGTTTATTTGACTTTTAGAAGCAGTGCATTTTATGCAATCGGTTATGCCGCAAATGATATTGTGCTTATTATTCTATGGGCATTAGCAACAATTTCTGATATATCGTATTTGTCTGTTGCTATTTGTTTTGTTGTGTTTTTCGTAAATGATATTTATGGATTTATCAACTGGTCAAGAATGCAGAAACGTCAAGAAAACGATTGCATTATTGCAGTGAATAATGAAAGGATAAAAGAGGTAAAGAAATATGTTTAGAGAAATGAGAAGAAAAGAGCAAATCTGGTTTCTAATTAGGGCAATTTCTATTAAGATAATTTTAAAAAGTTATGTTATATTAAATAGGAAAAGGAGTGTCATATATGAACAATAATACAGTTGTAGAAAAAATAGTAGACTATATAGAAACGCACATTAACGAGGATTTGTCGCTTGATAAAATAGCAAATGCATTAAATTATTCAAAATTCTATATAGCCAGAATTTTTACTGAAGAAACAAAATGTACGATTTATAAATATATACAGGGGCGTAGGTTGACTTTGGCTGCTCAAAAACTTGTAGAAACAGAGCAGCCCATTGTTGAAATTGCTTATGAAGCACATTATGATTCACAGCAAGCATTCACATTAGCTTTTAAACAGTTATATGAATGCACGCCTAATATTTATCGAAAAAATGGTGTGTTCTATCCGAAACAATCGAAAATATGCATGATAGGTTCGTTTAATGGATACTCATTTATGTATTATTTAGCAGGAGGTAAATTGGCAGCATGAGTACAATTCCGTATGTTATTGAACAGACAAGCCGAGGAGAACGAAGTTATGATATTTTTTCAAGACTATTGTCCGATAGAGTTGTCTTTTTAGGAGAAGAAGTAAGTGATGTTTCAGCAAGTTTGATTATTGCACAAATGCTATTTTTAGAATCACAAGACCCAGGAAAAGATATTCAGTTATATATAAATAGTCCAGGTGGTTCTGTTTCAGCGGGGTTTGCTATTTATGACACAATGCAATATGTCAAATGCGATGTTTCGACAATATGTATAGGGCTTGCTGCAAGTTTTGGAGCCTTTTTATTGGCAGGAGGTACAAAAGGAAAACGTCTTGCTTTGCCTAATGCAGAAATTATGATACATCAGCCTGCTATTCATGGAAATGGGATTCAAGGGCAGGCAACTGATATAAAAATTACATCTGACCACATACAAAAAAGCAAAAAGCGATTAAATACCATTTTATCAGAAAACACAGGCAAAAGTATTGATGAGGTTGCTATTGCAACAGAACGTGATAATTATATGACGGCAATAGAAGCAATGGATTTCGGCTTGATTGATAAAATTATAGATAAGCGTTGATTTTTTATAAATAAAGCACTTTGTTCTAAGTCAAAATCAGTGTCTTTACAAAAGAGAAAATATAAAGTCGATGAACATGTGATATCAAATCACAGTTTATCGGCTTCATTTATTTCATAAGGTTTTAAGGCAAACGCCCACCATATAAAAAAACGGTGTATGGTAAAAACTTAAACTAAAAATGTTGAATCGACATGAAGTGAAGGCATCTCATTCAGGCAAATATTTTCCAGATTATTTTAGGTGAAAAAGTTGATAGTATTCTTTAAAACTCTTATAATTAAACCGTGAGTTTAATTATAAGGAGGCAGACAGTGGAGAGTGATGAAGTGAGAATATCGAAAAAGAAAACAGTATAGTTGATAAACAAAAAATAGATATAGACGCAATATCAGGCGCGACAAATTCAAGCACTGTCATAAAAAAAGCGGTTGAGAACACTCTGAAAAGCAGGAAATTGACCACTTTTTGACTTTTATGTTTTATGATATTTTGGGAGAGGAGGTTACTATGGCATACAAAATACTCATTGTTGATGATGAAAAAATGCTGACAGAGTTATTGTTAAGTCACTTACAGAAGTGTGGATATGAGGCTTTTGTAGCGGAAAATGCACAGCAGACAATATCCATGCTGAATGTCTATCCAGATTTGATTCTGCTTGACATCAATATGCCGGAAATAGATGGACTGGAGCTATGCAAAATGATCCGCCAAAATGTCGTCTGCCCCATTTTGTTTCTGACAGCCCGGATTACGGAACAGGACAAAATAAACGGCTTGCAGGCTGGCGGTGATGATTACATAACCAAGCCGTTCAGCCTGAAAGAGTTGACTGCAAGAGTGGCGGCTCACCTGCGAAGGGATGAACGAAGCAAGGCTGCGCCTAAAATCGTTTCTTCCCAGGGCTTGATTATAAATCTTGCGGAACGTACTTGTTTTTATGGGGAAAAGCCGTTGAACCTGTCAAACCGTGAGTTTGACATTGTGGAGTTTCTGCTGTGTAACGTGGGTCAGATATTCGACAGGGAACGGATCTATGAAGCCGTGTGGGGGTTCAATGCCGAAGGAGATAGCAAAGTCATAAAAGAGCATATCCGAAAGATCAGGAATAAACTGAAGGAAGCTACAGGCAGGGAGTACATCGAAACAGTTTGGGGGATGGGTTACAGATGGAAAAAATGAGGAAACTTGGCTCAATGAAAAGAGCTTTTATCTGTGCAGTAGCTGCTGCAATGTTTCTTGTTTTTGCGGCATCTGTCCTGACGATTTATGGATGCTACCGTATACAGAAAGCGATACTTCCCGATTCTCAGGAAGTCTGGCTGAATACCCGGACAGTCACAGCGGACGGGAGGGTATTTGAGGGAGGGCAGAGGGTTATCCTTGACGAACCTGCCCAGGTGGGTATGCTCGTTCCTACTGGAGTGGATGTAACTATGGAGAATACGGAATTCATAATAGAGAAAATTGAGTCTGGCTTCGTGGCGCTTCGCCCAAAGCAAAAGTTCGTATACAGAATGGCAGGCATTTCTATGGTGCTGTTTCCTTTTGTCTATTCCATTACAGGTATCATGCTGTGCGCATGGTGGTTTTACAGGAAAGAACTGTCACCGCCCATTCAGGTTCTTGCCGATGCGACAAAACATATCCGGGAGCAAGACCTTGATTTTACGGTGGATTATAACAGGAATGATGAATTAGGAAGGCTCTGTACCGCTTTTGAAGAAATGCGGCAGGCGCTCTATGATAATAACCGTCAGCTATGGAACATGATCGAGCAGCGCAGAATCCTGCAGGCGTCAGTGGCGCATGACCTTAGAAATCCCATTGCGATTGTTGAGGGATATGTGGAATATATGCAGCAATGCCTGGCAGATGGAAATTTAAGTGACGAAGAATTGCGGCATACACTGTCTAACCTTGCAGTAACGGCAAAACGGCTTGAACATTATACAGATTATATCCGTGACCTGAATGCGATTGAAGAAACGGAAACAAAGTATTCCGTAGTTCAATTACCGGACTTTTTAAGAAGAGCTACAGAAAGTCTTTCGTTTTTTGCCAAACAACATAGCCTGGAGATTGCATACCATTCTGCCATATCCGAATGTCAGGTGAAGTTAGACGAGCAGATCTTTTACCGTATTATCGAGAATATCTTTTCGAATGCCATTCGATATGCCAAAAGCAAGGTGAATTTTGGGTACTCCCTTACCGATGGTATGCTTATGATAACCATATCAGACGATGGCGAAGGTTTTTCAAGGGCAATGCTCCATAAAAAGAACACCTTTCTTTATTCTGAGGATAAAACGGGAGAGCATATGGGCCTTGGATTGGCTACAAGCCGTGTCCTTAGCCAGAAACATGGCGGAAGTTTAGAACTTTCAAATATTGCTCCTGGTGGAGCCTGTGTAACAATTAAACTTGCAGTCCACAAAATAAGTTGATATTTTTATTTATGAAAAGGCAAGTGGAGGTTTCTTTTATGTGGGGACTATATCTCGACAGTAAAGCTTTTAAAGATGGACTATTCCATGCAGTTGTTCAATACAAGATAGACAATAGTAAAGCCTTAGTTATATTGCCTAGGGCTAATTATGAGCTAGACATAAAAGAAATTATGGAGTTGCCTGCACCTCCCCGGTTTATTTATGGGGAAAGGGTTTCGCCTTGCAACCATCCTGATATGATAGGTGTGATTGTAGGGATTCACTGGCATTTCAAACGTAATTGCTATTTTTACACCATTAGCGTCAATGGGAAAACAAAAAGCAAACGATATTTTGATGATGATTTGTATTGATTACAAAAAAGAACCGATAACCACATTTCTTTACTTCTACGTATCTTGCTTTCTGTGCAATTCCAAGCCTTTTCGGAATGTTCTGTTTTCTTGCTGTCGATTGATAAAGTTTTGTACTCAAATTCTGTTATAAAAATCTCCTTTATTCAAAAATATCTGCCACAAGGCTATCCACCATAAAATCAAAAACAGCGAAATAATCAATAATGCCACAATTGATAGTTGTTGTCAAGTAAGGAACTTGATTTAGAAATGCCATTATAAGCTTACACAAATGTAGTTGGCTGAAAAGGGATAATACCGCAAACTTTTTTCTATTCCTTGACCACATTTTGACTTTTGGTTTTTATAATGAAAGTCGAATCTAAAATAAGTAGGAGGATAGACGATGCGAAAGCGATTCTTATCATTAGCTATGATTTTTGTTTTGCCCTTTGCTGTGACGGCCTGCGGAAATTATAACATTGCGGATGAGAATGCCCCGCCGCAAACTGTAGAAGAAGACCCATTCGCCGGGGCGCAGGAGGACGGAGATTTAGGGTTTCTCAGTCATGGGGAAGCGGATCCTGCCAGAGCCGATGACCAGAGTGTTTTGCCTTACGAGTATCATGGCAAAGAATTTGTCCTGGACTATCAGTTTGTGTCAGAAGGAAAATTGGACAGCATTGGCTTTCTGCTTTTTTTGGACGGAAAGCCGCAAGCCTACAAGGTGAACGACACGGGGGCGGAATATGAGTATCTCCACTGCTTCCAGACATCAGAAAAGCACGAAGAGAAATTTTCCTTTGTGTTCACACCAAACACAGGGAAAAAAGGCGATACCCTGAATATGACGGTTGTGAGCGTTACCAGGCCCGATTTCCAGCCTGATATGAAAGAAACCTCAAGCTATGGCTGGTATCATCAGAGTTTTGAAAGAGTGCTGAAACTGCATTTTAATGAGGATGCTCCGGAAAATGACAGCATCAATGGAGAAAGTATAACTGCTTTTCGTGATGTCAGCATTTCAGAGGAAAAAGTCACTTCCTCTTTTATTGAGAATGAGCTTGTGAGAGCAGGATGGAATGGCGTTACGATGGATACCCTGGATAACAGTGTCTATTGGACGCTTGTCTATGACGGCGAGGTGGTGTATGACAATATCAACCTTACCGGGAAAGATACGCTTACCGTGCGCTACACCCTTTGCGGAACGCCAGGCGCAAGATATGGCATATCATTTTTCTTAAACCATAAGCCCATATCTTTTGAGGGAGCGGTTTCCCGTGATGTCACATTAAGCAAAGGAAATGTGTGGATTATTGAAGCAATCATAGATACCGCTAAGCTGGATGGTTTCCATACTTTTTATGCGACAGCCGTCGCAGCGGACGGAAATTCAGTTACAAGTAAAACCAGTTCCATTTTATTATACAAGGAGGACTAAAAATGAAAACAAAATGGATGTGTATGATACTTATGCTTGCTTTGGCGCTTCCTCTGTCGGCCTGCGGGAACAGACAGGAGAATGGGAACAGCTCTGAAAATGGAGCCATAAACATGGAGCCGCAATCCATAGAAGATGATTTATCGGAAAATACCGGAAATGAAAGCAGCGAAATGAACGTGATGGATCAGCAGGATAACGGTACAGATAAAAATATGATGGCGGTCAGTGGGTTCAAGGATTCCGCTTTTTCAGGAAAAGTCAGCGGCTGCTATTATGCCGATGGAAGCCGGATTATCGTTGCGGCGGATCAGCTTTATCTTTATGATACGGGGAAAGGCGAAACGATCGCAAGCGCGGATATTTCCATGGGAGATTTATGCGTACAGACCTTTACAGACGGCTACTTTGTTGTGGGCCAGGGAAAGGATGACAGCAGCAACGCTTCATTTGCCGCGTCAGAAAGCGGCGGTATCAATGGATACATACTGAATAAGGACTTTGCTGTTCAGGATACCATTTCCTTTAGCGGATTATTAAATGATGATTTTATTCCGCAGATTACAGGAATCGCTGTTTCACAGGACGGAAAACAGGTTGCTTTCGGCGGACTTCAGGGGCTTTATCTTTATGATGTTTCTTCCCGGAAGGTTCGTACTATTCTGAACTATTCCGAAGAAGGCATGGCAGATAATATGCAGATTGTAACTATGGACAGCCTTAC
This sequence comes from Lachnospiraceae bacterium, assembly GCA_910575445.1. Taxonomy (GTDB): domain Bacteria; phylum Bacillota; class Clostridia; order Lachnospirales; family Lachnospiraceae; genus Hominiventricola. Next base: position 691,012 of record CAJTFW010000001.1, read on the forward strand.
CTTTACAGGGAACAACACTTTAGTCTATGTAGGCATGGCTACAGATTCCTCCATTGGCGAAGATGGGGTCAGTGTTTATGGTACTGTATCTACTGACAGCGCAAATCTTACGATTACCAAAAAGGGGGATTACAAGGTAGATACGGAAGAAGTGCAAAAGGGCGGAAACCTGCTTATTATGCCCCAGAGCTTTGACGAAAATAATGGAACCCTGCTGATGCTTGATACCATATCCAATACAGAAAATACAATGTCGTTCTCAAGCCGCAGTGAGGGAAAAGACGGTGTTTACTGCTCCGGGCAAGGAAAATATGTGGCTACTGCTGTTTTGGAGGAAAGCAGTGTTACAATCAACATTTATGATACGGCATCGGGAAAAAGTATCCATACGGAAACCGTTCAGGACAGCAACAGCGCCTATTTTATGCGTATCCCTCAGATATTGATTTTAGATGAGTCCGGCACCTGTATCGTTGTGCTTGGACGGGGTATTGACGAGGTAAACACCTTGATAACAACCTTTGGCTTTGTGGGGTAATTCCCTATGAAAATATCATTACGAAATGTTTCAAAGCAGTATAAGGGCAAGTATGCCCTGAAGGATTTTACCACGGAACTTACGGAGGGTGTCTATGGGCTTTTGGGCGCTAACGGTGCGGGAAAGACGACACTGATCAATATATTTGTGGGTATTTTGGGAAGCGATGGCGGAACGGTTTTGATTGACGGACAGGATGCAGGAACATTGGGTAAGGACTTCCTGTCAAAAATCGGATATATGCCGCAATATCCTGTCTTCTACCGGGATTTTACAGTGATGGATTTTCTGCTGTATATGTGTGCGCTGAAAGGAATCCCTGATAAGCAGGGAAAAAAACGGGCTTTGGAGCTTCTTAGCATTGTCAATCTTTCAGATGCGAAAGAGAAAAAGATAGGCGCTCTTTCCGGTGGTATGCGGCAGAGGGTCGGCATTGTCCAGGCGATGCTGGGCAATCCTGAAATTCTTATTTTGGATGAGCCGACAGCAGGGCTTGATCCCAGTGAACGTATCCGCTTCCGCAACCTGATCTCAAAATTCGCCCAGGGGCGGACCGTTTTGCTGGCCACCCATATCGTTTCCGATGTGGAGTGTATTGCAAAGGAGATTATGATCTTAAAGGATGGCTCCTTAATAACCCAGGGAACGACCGACACATTAGAACAGAATATCTATGGGAAAGTGTGGGAGGTGACAGTAAATGGGGAAGACGCTGCCAGACTTGGCAGCCAATATTATGTCAGCAATATGAAACAGCAGGGGGAACGCTTTTTAGTAAGAATCGTAAGCGATATGCTGCCTGCTTCAGACGCAGTAAAGGTTTCCCCTAACCTAGAAGATGTATTTTTGTATTATTTCTGTGGGCAATGAGCCAGGCGGACATGCTTGCATGTCCATTTGGCGAATGCCGCAAGAGTCGCAAGACCCTCCGCGGGCAATGAGTTAAGGGAGAGAGCATATGACACGCTTAATCAAATATGAATTTTACAAATTATTCTGCAAGCGGTCAATACTTGTTGTATTCCTATTGTTCAGTGTAATAAACCTGTTCAAAATAAACAGCGAATTCCACTCGTATTCCTACCTGGCGGACGGAAATGACAGCCGCAGCTGGAACCGCGTGTATTGGCAGCTTTATGAGGATTACAAAGGAGAGATCACTGCTGAAAAAATCGATCATCTTCTTTCCATATATCAGCCGTTAGCAGACGCTACGGCTGATATGACAGCAAGTACAGCCAAAGACAATCCAGATATGATGACAGGGAATATATACAGTGACCGGAATATCCTGGAAAAATACTATGTGGAACCTATGGAATATTTCTATCATTATCGGACTTATGCCCTTCAAGTGGCAGAGAGGGCAAAGGAAAATGCTGCTGTTTACAAAGAACGGGGGCAGATTGTAGAAGTACGTAAAAACAGTGTGATCTATCATCTTTATTCAGGGCGGAGCATAAAAGACTTTGCCTATGAGGAGATGTATAACTATTATCTGAACTATGATTTTTCGGGCATATTGGTTTTATTTCTTTGCCTGTACGGGGTTATCAGTACCTTTGTCTGCGAAAAGGAAACACAGATGGATATGCTGCTGCTGACAAATCCGGGCGGCGGTAAAATGACCACATTTGCTAAAATTGCTGCGGCTTCTTTGTTTGTAATCAGTGTGGCCATATGGTTTTCTGTTGTGGATTATATTGGTTTTGTGTATTTCTTCGGAACGGCGGAAGGAGGAAATCTTCCGCTGTATGCTGTCAGGAATTTCAGCACGGCTGCGGTAAACTGTAAGTTATGGCAATATGCGATTCTGTCCGCAGTGATAAGGGCAGTGGGCGTATGGACGATGAGCATGGTGTTTCTATTGATTTCCTTGTTTGGGCACAGTGCCCTTGTTCCGTTTGTTGCTGATTTTGGAGCAGCCTTGTGTTTTATTATTACAGGTGCGTCGCAGAGCTGTTTCAGTAATACCTGGCTCAAGATTATAAACCCATATTCGCTGCTTGCTAACCGCATACTATTTGGCAAGACCGAGTTTATTGATTTTGCAGGATATCCGGTACAGAGCTTCCAGGCAGCAATTATTTTTGCCATAACCGCAGGGGTGATTTCCATAACGGCAATGATGATGTTTTCTAAAAGGAACTCTTATATTTTCTGCTGGATGGTAAAGTCGCGAAGGCGCACGAGAGGAACTTTCATGAGTGCCCTTTCGAATGAAAGTTCCTCTCATTAAATGTGCGCCGAAGTGACTTTACCCTTTAGTGCTGTTGCGCAGCGATTTTAAATAGGAGGATAAAATGTCTGGATTTATGTACGAAGTAAAAAAGATTATGCTCTGGCAAAGGGGGCTGTTCTATATTGCCCTTGTCCTGCTCCTTGGCATGGTCTGGCTTGCCTTGTCCGACAACCCTGTAGATATAGCGATGGAGCAGTATAAAAATGAATATGAATGGTATCTGGAAAAGGTAAACGGATACTGCACCGAGGAATCTTCCCTTTATCTGGAGCAGGAGGCGGAGAGGATTGCAAAAGCGAAGGAGAGGCAGAACAGCCTTTTGGAGAACTACTATGACAAGAAGATCAGTGAAAGTGAATATAAAAAAGAGAGCCGGGAAATAGAGAAGGTTCTGGAGCATCAAAACGGATTTGAGGTTATCTATCAGCAATATCTCTATATCTGCGAAAATGCGGGGAACCGCTGTTTTCTCCAGACAAACGGATGGATGGGGCTTCTTGGCAAAGGTACGCTTAATTTTATTCTCTTCCTTGGCATTTTGCTGATTGTTACGCCTGTTTTCTGTTCTGAGTACAGCTGCCAGATGGACACCCTGATCCTGACTGCAAGAAAGGGGCGAAAAAGCGCTCTGTATAAGCTGCTCATTATGATTGCGGTTGTCCTTTTCTTATCGCTTAGTATCTCGCTTATTGAATATGGGTTTTACAGGTTCAAATACGGACTGCCAGATGGGGATTATCCGATTCAGAGCATTCGTTACTTTGCAGACAGCAGCAAGGATATGTCGCTGCTGGAGGGATATGTATCGATAGGGCTGCTTCGGATGTTTGGCGGTGTGTTTCTTACGATACTCCTGATGTTCATTTCCGTTTTGACAAAAAAGTATACACTCACCCTGCTGACTGGTGCGGTGTCCGTGATGATTCCCTATATAGGCTTATCAAAAACCAGCTTTTATCGTCTGCCGCTGCCACTGCCGTTTCTGCTTGGAACAGACTTTTTTACAGGGGATATTGTTATGAACGATGCCCTGACGGGTGATGAGAAAATTATTTTTGCGGAGGTTGACACGGTTACGCTATGGACCTTGCTCTTTGTATCCGTGCTTTTGTGTACTTTGGCCGTTGTCTGGATTTTACGGCGCAATTCTAACAGATGGCTGATAAAATCAGGGCAGAAGAAGTGTGGGGCGGTTTTCGTTGTCATGTTTGGTCTGGCATTGGCAGTGACGGGATGTGCAGGCCGTGGAAAAAAGGGAAGCGTTGTCTATAATTCATCGGCAGTCTATGACTGTATGGGTTATGAAATCATACGAGATGAAGGGAATTTTGATTATTCTCTCAAAAATACTTCCACGGGGGAAACATATCCTTTCGCACGTTCCCCTATGTTTGGGGTATTTTCTGATGACGAAAAAATATGTGCGTTTTATGTGTGTCCGCCATATCTGTATTACACCACATCGGTTATGGAAAGCTATGTCAACCGGGTGGGAAACTATAACAGCAATATAACGAAAGTGTCGGTTGTAGAGCTGAATCTGAATACCTTTGAGGAAAAAACAATCTTTGAGCAGATGACGAATTCCGGGCGTTCTCTTTTGGGCATTGACTATGAAACGGGGGATAAATGGAAGTTCCTGGATTTTCACCACGCTTTTTTCCTGAATGACGACAGCCTGTTTTTCATTGGCAATGATGGCATAACAAAAGTAAACCAGTATACCGGAAAAACTGTAAAGCTTGACATTCCTGCAAACGGAAATATTTCATTCGACGGGGAAAGCATCTTTTACAAAAATGAACAGGGAGTTTTAACAAGATATGACGTTTCCGGTAATGAAACTTACACTTATGAAAATATAGTTGCATATGATTTCTGCATAGATGAGCAGTCAATCTATTATGTTTCTAGGACGGATGGAGGAGACTTGTATTCCTGCGGCAAGGACGGGAATCACAAGGAATTGGTCAGTCATATACCTGCAATGTCTGTTACCTGTGATACAGAAAATATTTATGTGTTATCAAAAGAAAGTGGTGAGGAAATCGTTTTACCAAAAAGCCATTGATTCCCGCGGAGATGTTGACTTATTCCAGATTGAGGAACAAATGCGGCAATGAACAGGAAACAATACCAAAAGAGAAAAAAACTCAGGAAGAGAAAGATGAAGCGGCTTATGATTGCGTATCTTCTAAGGGCAATCGTCATACTGATACCAATTATAATGATGATACTTATGGTTTGCGGATGTCTTTACATATACGAGAGATTTACAAAGGAAGATGAAAAGGTAAATAAATACACGGATATATACACAGATAGAAACGCAGACAACGAGATTGCTCCTGTTGCTTCAGCAGAGAATAATGCCCCAGAGTTTTGTGTTGTCGTGGATGCAGGGCATGGAGGAAGTGACGGAGGCACTGTTAGCGGCAAGGCAGTAGAAAAGGATATTAACCTTTCCGTTGCATGGAAGCTGAAAGCTATTCTGGAGAATGACAATATAGAAGTTATTCTGACCAGAAGCTCCGATGAAAATATAAGCCTTGCAAATCGTACTTCTGTTGCAAATGGCTCCAATGCAGATTTTTTTATCAGTCTTCATTGCAATTACTATGAGAAAGATACCCAGATAGCAGGCTTGGAATGTTATTACAACAATTCAAATGAGACAGAAAGTAAAGAATATGCAGAAAGTATCATCGACGCAGTTTCGCTAAGTGAGGATATTGAAACGAGGTATGCAAAAACAGAGGGCTATTATGTTTTGCGAAACACGCAAATGCCCGCTGTTTTGGTAGAAATGGGATTTCTCTCAAATGATTCTGAGAGTCAAAAGCTGTTGGATGACGATTATCAGGAAAGTTTGGCACAGAGAATTGCAGAAGGAATTTCCAATGAAATAAAGAGAGGAGAGAATCTGTGAAGAACAATAAAAAAGGCGATAGAGCCCAAATTGAGATAGAGCTGTTGCTCCAAAAAGCGCTTGGAGTACAACAGGAACCAAATCAGCAATTAAATGATTCAATTATCCGTCAATACGAAAAAAGAATGGAACAGGGGAGAGGATCAGATTCTGGGTGACGGAAGAATAAAATTCTATATCAGCTTGGCGGATTGAGCAATCGAAATGAGAACAGTAGATAGAGCCGCTCATCAGGATCATCCAGATTGATATTGATTATGGACTGGATCTTTTTCAGACGGTATATCAGAGTAGTGCGATGGATGATCATTATTTTTGAGGTTTTTGAGATATCGCGTTCATTCAGGAGAAAAGCATGCAGAGTAGGATAATACTGCGTGTTTTTTTCTTTATCATATTCGATCAAGGTAAGTAGTTCTGGAGAGATCAGATATTCGGCAGGCAGTTCCGGGGGAAGATTTTTTACCAGATAGTCCAGCACACAGGCAGAGAAGGAGACAGTCCACTGTTCATTGTGCAGGTAAAATGCTTTTTCAAGTGCAAGATCTGCCTGACAAAACGCAAATTTCAGTTCTTCAATTTTGCGGATTGGAGAAGAAATTCCGGCATAGAGAAAATAGTCCCGACAGAGCGGCGCAAGAAGATGCCGCACCTGGGAGACAGGAAGATTTTCTCTGCTTAAATTCAAAATCATACATTGTTGGTGTTTTATATACATAATATAGCTGTTTGGAAAACGCTGAAACAGATCGCTGTGCAGAACATGTCCCAGAATCTCTGTGGAATCTGGAGACTGGCTTTGGAACCGCACGCACAGATACTGGTCGGATTTCTTCCATTTCAGAGTTTCCAGCAAAAGAGAGAGGTCCGCCGCATCCAGTGTCTGTCCGGTCAGAAGGGAATATACAATGTCGTCGATGCTGTGGTATTCCTGATACATGCTGCGATTTTGATTGTTCAGGATCAGCATGGTTCGCTGTGCCAGGCATTCTGCGATCAGAAAGTGGCTTGGGCGAAAGGGCTGGTTAGTCTCAATGATCAGGAGCCGGCCCTGATACAGCGATCCGTTCCACAGATTCACATATATACACCGCTCCGACTCCGGCTGGTGGCAGGAGATCCAGAGTTCGGCTCTTCTGTGGGTATAGGATTTCAGATAGTCGGCGTCGTATTGGAAAGAATCAATGAATTTTCGGGGAATGAATCTCTTAGAGGACGTGGATATATTTTCCGGGGGCATAACCTGCGGCAGATCATCGGACATAGCCGTGATGATAAACCAGTCGTCATGAATACAGATAGGATTGCCCAGGAGTGATTCTCCGAAATTACACAGGTCGTTCAGACCGGCATTTGATAACACCAGCTGATTGAGCTGATTTTCCTGTTCCTGATAACGCTGAAACAGCTCCAGAAGCTGCTCTAGCAGCTGTTCAGGAGAATTTTGGGGACAGAAGATGTGATTGGCTTTTCCTTTCCGGGGTGACGAACAGAGATAGGAATAGCGGTCCGCGGGAAATTGATCCTTCATTTCTTCGGTAAGTATATAGATCAGGTTAGGATTCAGTTTGGTCTGTCCAGAATAGATGCGCACCCCCTGATAGCTTTGGTGTTCATTGGCGGTCTTGATTTTATAATCCCATTTTAAAAGGTCAAATTGTTCAGCGATCATCTGCAACGTTGGTTGGAGACGCGGAAAATTTGCAGGTTTCATGTTTCACCTCGTCTGTTTTTCTTTATTTTATCCTCAATTATAAGGAAAGTAAATACCTAAAATATATGTTTTGTGGAACTTTTTTAAATATATTTGAATAAATTGACAGAATAAAATTGTTAATGATAGTATCTTATATGAAAAGTGCATAAATAATTAGAAAATATAATAAATTTTTTTCATCTAAAATGAGGATTCTATAAGGAGGTAACTACTATGATTATCATCGGTGAGAAAATCAACGGCTCGATTCCAGTGGTTGCAGATGCGATTGCTATGCGGGATGCAAAGTTCATTCAGCAGCGAGCCATAGCTCAGGAAAAAGCCGGAGCGACTTTTATCGACTGCTGCGCATCGGTGCCGGAGGCGGAGGAAGTAGAGACGCTGCACTGGATGATCGACTGCATTCAGGAGGTTACGGATCTTCCTGTTGCAGTGGACAGTCCCAGTGCAGAGGTTCTGAGGGAAGTATGGAAATTTTGCAAAAGACCGGGCCTGATTAATTCAGTATCTGGAGAGGGAGATAAGATTGACAAGCTCTTTCCGATACTGGCAGAAAATAAGGGCTGGCAGGTCATTGCGCTTCTGTCGGATGATACGGGGATTCCGAAAAATGCCGCAGACCGCCTGAAGGTTTTTGACAGGATTATGGCAAAAGCGAAGGAATACGAGATTGCGCCCGACCGTATCCATATTGATCCGCTGGTTGAAATGCTCTGCACATCGGAAAATGGAATCGAGACAAATATCGAAGTGATTTCCACCGTGCGTGAGAGATATCCTTCGATTCATATTACAGCTGCCGTTTCCAATATTTCGTTCAATCTGCCAGTGCGCAAAATGATTAATCTCGGCTTTACTGTACTGGCCATGAATGCAGGGCTTGACAGTGCGATTCTTGACCCGACGAACCGTGACATGATGGGCCTGATCTATGCAACGGAAGCTCTGCTTGGACTGGATGATTATTGCATGGAGTATATCGGCGCCTATCGGGAAGGACTGTTTGGACCGGTGAAAAAATAAGTGTTTTACAGTGACTGTGTGTCCACTGTGAGCGGAATAGATAACAAATAGAAAGGGGAAACAAACATGAGTATGGAAAAAGTGAACGATCTAGTTACCCGTGGCAAGGCAAAGCTGGTTCCGGCAGCAGTGCAGGAGGCTCTGGATGAAGGATGTGAGGCAGGTGCATTATTGGATACGATGATTGCAGCCATGGATGTTGTCGGTGAAAATTTTAAGAATGGAACGATTTTTGTTCCAGAGATGCTGATCGCTGCAAAGGCTATGAAAAAGGGGGTTGAGGTACTGAAACCTCATCTGGCATCCGGCGCATCTGGTGCACTGGGAAAAGTGATTATTGGTACTGTGGCTGGAGACCTGCATGATATTGGGAAAAATCTGGTAGCTATGATGATTGAGTCAGCCGGTTTTGAGGTCATTGATCTGGGTGTTGACGTTCCCATTGAGAACTTTCTGCGTACCTATGAGGAAAATCCAGATACGAAGATTATCGCTTGTTCTGCGCTGCTGACAACGACCATGCCTGCTCTTCAACAGACCGTAGCAGCGATTAATGAAGCTTCCTGGCGTTCTAAAGTCAAGGTGATGGTCGGCGGTGCTCCAATCACGCAGGAATTTGCGGATACCATTGGTGCGGACGCTTATACGCCGGATGCGGCTTCTGCTGCTAAAAAGGCAAAAGAACTGGCGGCGTAGATTTGGAAGGAGGGGGATTTTATGCTTACCAAAAGACAGAATTTTCTGGAAACGATCCGCGGCGGCAAGCCGGACCGCTATGTAAATCAATATGAGTATCTGAATATTGTCATGGGAACTCCGTTTCTCGCCAAATATCCGGTGGTCGCTTACGGGCAGGAGAATGTGGTAGGGGCCTGGGGAGTTACCTGGACTTGGCCGGAGGGATTTCCCGGAGGCTTTCCTGTTCACACGCCTGATAAGATCGTCATTAAAGATATTGAGAACTGGCGGGACTATATTCAGGAGCCAGATCTGAATTATACAGAGGAAGACTGGGCGCCCTATGTAGCCATGGCAGAAAAGATTGACCGCAAGGAAGAATATGTCACGGCGATCCTGGCTCCTGGTATCTTCGAGATGTGTCATCATCTGCTGGAGATTCAGAACTGTCTGATGGCTTTTTATGAATATCCAGATGAGATGCATGAGCTGATTGATTTTCTGGCGGACTGGGAACTGCGGTATGCAGAGCAGATCTGTAAATATCTGAAGCCGGATGCCGTATTCCATCACGATGACTGGGGAAGCCAGATCTCTACGTTTATCTCCCCGGAGATGTTCCGTGAATTTATAAAGCCTGCATATGAGAAGATTTACGGCTATTTCAAATCCCATGGTGTCGAGATTATCGTACATCATTCAGATTCTTATGCGGCGACGCTGGTACCGGATATGATTGATATGGGGATCGACGTCTGGCAGGGAGTCATGAATACCAATAACATTCCAGAACTGATCGAGAAGTACGGCGGCAAGATTACCTTTATGGGAGGGATTGATTCTGCTTCCGTGGACCGTCCAGACTGGACACCCAAGCTGGTGGCAGCAGAGGTGCAAAAAACCTGCAAAAACTGCGGAAACAAATATTTCATACCGAATTTAAGTCAGGGACTGGCAGTATCCACATTCCCGGGTGTATATGAGGCTGTTTCTGCAGAGATTGATAAAATGAGTAAAGAGATGTTTTAATCGTATTGTCTGGCCATTCCTTATCGAAGAAACAGAGGTGTGAGTGTTATACTATCATATCTCTGTTTTCTTTACAAAATATGGTTTATCCCATATTTTTTCTGAAATTCCCTGTTCCTGGTATGCTTTTGGAAGATTTTACAGCTTGTTTAAGATTTGAGATAGAAGGAAATGACGCATTGTATATTATGGAGGAAGTTGCATGTACCAGATATATTTTGACAGAGAAAAAAAGCAGATCGAAGTAGCGGAGGGTACGACGATACTGGAAGCGCAACGGCTGGCCGGCCTTCGTCCAGATGCGCCCTGCGGCGGAGCAGGTACCTGCGGAAAATGCCAGGTAATGGTGAAGGGACAGATTTTACGGGCCTGCCAGACAAAGATTCAGGAAGATCTTCATGTTGATACAGCCGGGACTTTATCCCTGGAAAAAGCGGTTGTTCTGACAGAAGGATTTTCCAGACCGGTGACTTTTTGGCCGGGTGTTTCTGTCCATTCCATAGAGTTTGAAAAGACGGTGCCCGGAGACAAACCGTCAGATTGGGAACGGATGCTGGAAACTCTGGAGAAAACCAAAGTAAAAGATGCCAGACACTTTCTTCCGGATCCAAAGCTGGCCTCCACTCTCTATGAACGGATAAAAAAGGGCGGGAGCTGGTATGTTGTTCATACAGACCATGAGATTCTGGATATTCGGGATCACAAAAGAGATTACTGCTTTGCCGCCTTTGATATTGGAACGACGACGCTTGCTGGATATCTTCTGGATGCAGCGAATGGGAAGGTTCTGGCGGTGGAAAGCCGGATGAATCCTCAGGTACAGTTTGGCGCAGATGTAATCATGCGTGCGGACTATGCGCTTGCCTGCAAAACCAAAGCACTGACAGAATGTATCCGCAGAGAACTGGATGACATGATTGGGGGTCTTGCCGAATATGCCAAAAGAGAACGGACAGATATCCTGCAGATCTGTGCAGTGGGAAACACCTGTATGCATCATCTGTTTCTGGGAATTTCCCCTGCATCGCTGGTTCATGCTCCCTATACTCCTGCACTCAGTCAGTCGCTGACACTTTCCGCAGAGAATTATGGATTGACGATTCATCCCAAGGGCCAGCTTCTGATACTGCCGAATATTGCCGGATATGTAGGAGCAGATACGAGCGCCTGCCTGCTGGCAGTCCGTCCAGACCAGAAAGAAGAGATTACGCTTCTTCTGGATATTGGGACCAACGGAGAGATGGTTCTTGGCAACCGGGACCGGCTGCTTACCTGTTCTACGGCGGCAGGTCCGGCTCTGGAAGGCGCAAAGATCGAATGTGGTATGCGGGGAACAGAAGGAGCAGTGGATCATGTTTCCTTCCAAAATGGCTCGTGGCACTACACGACCATCGGGAACCAGCCTGCGGTTGGGCTGTGCGGTTCCGGCCTTCTGGACCTGACTGCTCAGCTTTTGAAAAATGGTTTCCTTGACAAGAGCGGAAATCTGAACAGTGGCCAAAAGGACCCCAAACGTTTTCTTCTGGTTCCGCCAGAGCTTGCTGGAAATAAAAAAGGGGTTTATCTGACACAGAAAGACATCCGGGAGATTCAGCTGGCAAAAGCAGCTATTGCTGCCGGTATTCGGATTCTGATGAAAAAACTTTTCATAACCGAAGAAGACATTGCATGCCTGTATATTGCCGGTGCTTTCGGAAATTACATGAATCCGGTTAGTGCAGGAACCATCGGACTGTTTCCAATCTCACTGGTAGAACGGATTCGGCCCATTGGAAATGCCGCAGGAGAAGGGGCAAAGATTGCTTTACTTAATGCAAACGAGTGGAGACTGGCAGACAGACTGGCGGAGTCTGTGGAATTTGTAGAGCTGGCTATTCTTCCAGAATTTCAGGACTGTTTTGTAGATGAGCTGGAATTTCCCGGTGAAGAGGTACCAGGATGATAGATTTGAAAGAACTAACAGCAATGGCAGAGAAACAGGGATTTTCTCATACAGCGTTTCTAGATTGTAGTACGATTGAATTAAGACCAGAAGTGCGGCAGATGTGTGAGGCCAACACCTGCCATATGTACGGCAGATGCTGGAGCTGTCCGCCAGGATGCGGTTCTCTGGACTCCTGCAGGGAGAGAATCGGGAGATATCGGTATGGGATTCTGGTACAGACAATCGGACAGCTAGAAGATGAGCTGGATGGAGAGGCCATGATGGAGACAGAGGCGCTGCACAAGGAGCATTTTCATTCTTTTGAACGGATACTTAGAAAGCAGTATCCAGATCTGTTGGCGATCGGAGCGGGATGTTGTACAAAATGCAGGACGTGTACATATCCAGATGCGCCCTGCCGTTTTCCAAGAGAAGCCTTTTCTTCCATGGAAGCTTATGGGATGCTCGTTACTCAGATTTGTCAAGCCAACGGGCTGGAATATTATTACGGTTCGTATACGATTACCTATACCAGTTGTTATCTGCTAAGATAGATCAGGACATAAAATATATGATAGTCCCCGTATATCATGGTTGCTCATTTTAGTTTGTATTTTTAATGGACAAATCGTATTCGCTGTACGACTCTGGTTCCTAAACAAAACTATGTAAATACCTTTTAACAAAATAGTTTTATCACCAATTTTGTTTAGCCGGGCTGGCAGAGCGTATCACGGTAGATGCCCTATGGATTTAGTTCAGGCGAAACGATAAGCAGTGCTGCATGAAAGCAATTTGGCTTTCTTGTTCCAGAGGCAGTAAATGGATTTTGGGCATGGCAGATTTATATAAAAGAATTAAATAGTTAGAGGTATTAAGAACCCTTATAAGTGATGTTTATACATTGTTTATAGGGGTTTTTATAAGTTTTGCTATCTGCGCAAACTTCTGTATTGACGGGATTAGAAGCACATGGTATTATGACACAGACATTGCTGTTTTTTGGAACAAGATGGAGGACAGGTGTATGGATTATTCAAAAAAGTTTCTTGAGCAGAGCGGTGAAGATATGGCGATGACCAAAAGCTTTGAGCAGCAAAATAATATGCAAAATGTTTGGAATCTAGAGGCCATCATCAATGAGGGACTTCGCGTTGCTCTGCTAGAAGAGACGCCGGACCAGTCGCTTCAGGTATTACTTAAATATTTGGGAAAAGCACTGAACGGAGAACGAACCTATATCTTTGAGCAGAATGAATCTGGTGGAGATGACAACACCTATGAGTGGGTGGCTGATGGAGTGGAGCCAGAGAAGGAGAATCTTCAGAATGTTCCCCGGGAAGTGTGTGCCAGCTGGTATCGGAATTTTAGCATTGGCAGACATATTGTTATTGAGAACCTGGAAGATATAAAAAAGAGCGATCCCCTTCAGTATGAAAATCTAAAGCAACAGAACGTACATTCTCTTGTAGTGGTTCCTCTTTATGATGGCAAAAGGCTTATTGGCTTTTTCGGTGTGGACAACCCACCTATAAAATCGCTAGAATATGCATCCAATATGCTTCAGACAGCAGCATATTTTATTGTGTCTTCCCTTAAACGACGCAATCTGGTCTATGAGCTTCAAAAGCGAAGCTATAATGTACTTCATGCGCTTAGTGTAGATTATATGGGCATCTATCAGGTGAATTTTGATACAGGTGAATGTGAGGTATACAGAGACAGCGAACGAATAGGTATAAATTGGGCTTTCTATTTTAAGGACGGTTATCAAACAGCTATGGAGTGGTATATTTCCCAGTATGTAGTTCCAAGAGACCAGGAACGGCTTCGGGCTGTTACCAAAAGAGACTATGTGCTTGCTCAACTTAAGACAAAGAAGAAATTCTATGTCCGGTATCAGGTGAAAGATAATTCCCATAATCTAAGATACTTAGAGATTCATTTTTCTGCTACGGAGAAGACAGAAGAAGAACACTGTGCGATTTTTGCTCAGCGGGATGTCAATGCTGTAGTGGAACAAGAAGAGAAATACAAGCTAGAAGCAAGACAGAGTTTAGAAGATATTCTGGAAGGAGCCAGAACCGGTATCTGGACGATTGAGCTAGAGGAGGGCTGTCAGCCAAGGATGTATGCAGACCGGACTATGCAAATCCTTTTGGGGACATCGGATGAGACCGAGCCAGAAGCATGTTATCAACACTGGTTTGAAAATATTGATCCAGATTATGTAGAGATGGTACAAGAAGCCGTACAGGAGATACTAAAGACCGGGCGCTGTGAGGTGATTTACCCCTGGAATCATCCAAAGCTTGGGAAGATTTATGTTCGCTGTGGTGGTGTCGTAGACAAAACATTTAAAAAACCGGGCGCTTGTCTAAATGGATATCATCAGGATATCACAGATACTATGGTGACAAGAAAGAAACAAGAACAGGCTATTATGGAACTCTTAGAGAAGGTTAGACAAGCCAATTCGGCAAAGAGTGAGTTCCTTTCTCATATGTCCCATGATCTGCGTACGCCTATCAACGGGATTCTGGGGATGCTGGCTATTATGGAGAAAAGTCAGGGGAATCTAGCGCAGCAAAAAGAGTGTCAGAAAAAAATCCGTATATCGACAGAGCACCTTTTGTCTTTGGTGAATGATGTTCTTCAAGTCAGCCGGCTAGAGAGTGGAAGACTGGCAGTGGTGGAGGAGCCATTTGACCTTTATGATGTGTTAGAAAGTTGTATTGCAATTCTGTCTGCTCAGGCAAAGGAAAAAGAGATTGAGCTAATGCTAAGAGAGCTGGATGTGCAGCATGGCAAAGTGATTGGAAATCCCATGCATCTAAAGCAGATTCTGATGAATATTATTGACAATGCCCTTAAATATAACCGCCCCCATGGTTCTGTATTTGTTCAGGTAAAGGAGAGCGTCTGTCAGGGGCAAAAGGCTGACTATCAGTTTGTAATTGAAGATACGGGAATTGGCATCGGAGAAGAATTTAAAGAGCATATTTTTGAGCCATTTACCCAAGAACATCAAGACGCAAGAACCAACTATAATGGTGTTGGACTTGGCATGTCTATGGTGAAGAAACTGGTAGAACAGATGAAAGGAAGCATTGAGGTAAATAGCCAGCTTGGAAAAGGAAGTGTGTTTCGGATTACGCTTCCTCTGCAAATCAATCAAGCACAAGATACACAACCTAAGACCGAAGAGTTAGATGTGCAAGACAATATTGCCGGGATGCAGGTTCTTTTGGTGGAAGATAATGAGATCAACTGTGAGATTATGGAGTTTATGCTTAGGGAGGCAGATGCTAAAGTCACAACTGCAAACGATGGAAAAGAGGCAGTAGATGTGTTTACAGCTTCCACATCAGGAACATTTGATTGCATACTTATGGATCTGATGATGCCAGTTATGAGCGGATATGAGGCAGCTCATGTGATTCGCGGTCTAAACCGGCCAGACGCAAAGACTGTGCCCATTATAGCACTGTCAGCGAATACATTTGAAGAAGACATCGCAATGGCAAAAGATGCCGGGATGAATGAACACTTAGCAAAACCTGTAGATATCCGAAAAATGTTCCAGGTTATGAGTCGGTTAAGGTACCAATAAAAGCAGTCAAAAGAATGGAGAGAAAAGTATGAAAAACATAACTTTGCCGCGTTCTCTAAAAATTAGTATAGCGGTAATCCTTTGTTTGAATATTTTCATTTTTTCGCTTTTGGGAGTGTCTATAGACAGGATGAGTAAAGACACGATTGAGGATATAGGTACTACTTATATGGCTAGAATGAATGAGCAAGTATCCTTACACTTCGAGACAATTATTGCTTTGCGCTTAACGATGACAGAATCTTTAGCAAGCATTGCAGTAAACAAAAAAGATGCCAGTTACGGCTCAAAAGAAGAAATAGAATACGGCGCAAGGGCAAGAAGCTTTTTATGTGCTGCCCTATATTCATCGGATGGAAAAATGGAAATGATTTATGGTGATATGGTGGAGCCAAACACCCCAGAACCGTTTTTAGACAGTCTAAGAAACAAAGAGCGCAAAGTGTCATCTGCTGTCGACAGCAATGGAAATAATGTGATTTTGTTTGGGGTTCCCTGTGAATATCCTATGTCTGATGGAAACGTAAGTCTTGCTTTGGTGGTAGGGCTTTCTTCTCAATATATGGGGGAAGTCCTTTTTCTAGACACAGATAATCCGTTGATTTATTCCTATGTGATACGCAAAGACGGAAGCTATGTGATACGGGACCAGGGCAGTGTAAACGAAAATTATTTTGACCAGCTTTACCATATCTTTGATGGACAGAATGAAGAAGCAGATTTCTATATCGAACAGCTGACAGCTGCAATGAGTGTAGATGAAGATTATTCTGTTATTCTAAATAATGGCAAATCGCGTCGTCATCTGTATTGTACCAGTCTCCCCTACTGTGAATGGTATCTGGTAACCATTCTTCCTTTTGACAGGTTAGATCATGCAATTTCAGGGATGAGCAGTCATTGGCTTATTCTTGTCTATGCGACTTCTTTTGCAGCGATTGTTATGCTCCTGTATATATTTTATCAGTATTTAAGGATATTTAAAAATCAGGTATCTGAATTAAAGCGCATGAATGTAGAGATGGATGCCGCACGTAAAGCGGCTGAAAAGGCTCAAAAAGAAGCAGAAGATGCCAACGCGGCAAAACAGGAGTTTTTCTCCAGTATGAGTCATGATATACGTACTCCTATGAATGCCATCATTGGTATGACCTCTATTGCCATGGCCAACACACACAACCAGGAACAGGTTGAGGAGTGTCTGCGTAAAATCGCATTGTCCAGTAAACATCTGTTGGGGCTTATCAATGATGTACTGGATATGTCCAAGATTGAGAGTGGTAAGATGATGCTGAATCTTGGACCGACATCTTTAAGAGAGGTTATGGACAGCATTGTAAATATTGTACAGCCACAAGTCAGAGCTAAAAATCAGCAGTTTAAAGCAACTGTCTATGAAATTCTAACAGAAGATGTATGTTGTGACAGTGTACGCATAAATCAGGTATTGATCAATCTTTTAGGAAATGCTGTCAAATTTACACCGGAGAACGGCACAGTTCAGGTCTCTTTATACCAGGAAGCTCTGCCCAAAGAGCCTTCTTATGTTCGTACACATTTTCTGGTAAAAGATACAGGAATTGGCATGTCAGAAGAATACCAGAAGAAAATATTTGACTCCTTTAGCAGAGAGGAGAATGCACGTGTACAAAAGACAGAGGGTTCTGGGCTTGGAATGGCGATTACCAAGTACCTTGTAGATGCTATGGGTGGCACTATCTCTGTGCAGAGTGAGCAGGGCAAGGGAAGTGAGTTTCACGTTGTTTTTGACCTAAAGAAGGCAGAAGAACAGAAGACAGATGCGATTCTTCCTGACTGGAATATACTTGTCGTTGATGATGACAAACGCTCATGTATTCAGGTGGTTCGCTCTCTAGAGTCTATCGGTGTTCGTGCCAAGTGGTGTCTAAGTGCCAAGCGTGCAATGGAAATGCTTAAAGAGTGCCATCAACAGAATGACGATTATCAAATAGTTCTTTTGGGAAGGGATTTACCGGATATCAATGGGATTGAGACAGCGCAAAAAATCTGCCAAAACTATGGAGAAGACCATCCAGCGTTGTTACTCTTATCTTGTGACTGGAGCGAGATAGAAAACAAAGCCAAAGAAGCAGGAATCTCTGGATTTATTTCCAGACCTCTGTTTCGGTCTACTTTATTTGATGCCCTGAAAGCATTTGCCGATGCTCCTGATGAAGATACAGAAAAAGCCAAGAAGGAGATGGATAAAGAACTTAAAGGAAAACGTATTTTATTGGCAGAAGATAATGAGCTTAACTGGGAAGTTGCAAGAGAGCTACTAGCTGACCTTGAACTAAAGTTAGACTGGGCTGAAAACGGGCAGAGCTGTGTGACAAAATTCGAGGAATCTCCGGTTGCATATTATGATGCGATTATTATGGATGTGCGGATGCCTGTGATGGACGGCTATGAAGCCACCAGAACAATTCGAAAGATGCAGCGGGCGGATGTGGATATTCCTATCATTGCTATGACGGCGGATGCTTTTTCGGAAGATATTCAAAAGTGCCTAGATTGCGGTATGAATGACCACTTGGCAAAACCGATTGATGTTGAGGTTATTACACACAAATTAAAAAAATATTTGAAATCTTGACAAACATACCAATGGTATGATAGTATAAATACATACTAATGGTATGTATGTGGAGGAATCTATATGGCAAGAAATAAACATCCAGAGGAGACAAGAAGCCTGATTTTGGATGTGGCCTTTCGGTTGTTTATGGAAAAAGGCTATGAGCATACATCCATTCAGGATATTATTCAGCAGTTAGGCGGGCTTAGTAAAGGTGCGATTTATCATCACTTTAAATCCAAAGAGGATATCTTAGTTGCAGTGACCGACAGGATGACAGCAGAATCTAACCAGATGCTTGCCTATATTCGTGACCGTACAGACTTAAATGGCTTAGAAAAGCTAAAGGCAATCTTTAAAGAATCGATTAATCGGCCTGTGCAGGATGATATCTTTACGGTTGCTCCTGATTTTCACAAGAATCCAAAGCTTTTGTTTAGCTTACTTCAGGATACAGTAGAAGAAGTGGCGCCAAACTATATTTTGCCGATTATTAAACAGGGGATTTTGGATGGCTCCATTCAGACAAAGTACCCAGAAGAACTGGCGGAATTGATTATTTTAGCTGGAAATATCTGGATGAATCCTATGGTATTTGATGATACCAAGGAAAGGTCTTATGGCAAGTTTATGATATTTCGCCAGATGCTTTGTGGTTTTGGTCTGGATATTATAGATGATGAAATCTTAGAGCGACTGCTAGAGCTGACTTCTGTCTATCAAGAAAATAAGTAATGTATTTCTGCTCTATAAAATAGAGCAGAAATATTTTACATAGATACATACCAACGTGCGGTATTAAAAAAGAATAAAATGGAGGTTTTAAAGATGAAACAACGCTTGTTTTCAAAGGATTTTACACTGGTGCTGATAGGGCAGATTATCTCGTTGTTTGGAAATGCTATGTTGCGCTTTGCCTTGCCGCTTTATCTGTTGAACCTGACGGGTTCTTCGATGGTCTACGGAACGGTTACGGCGTGTGCATTTATTCCACCGATTCTGCTTTCACCAATAGGTGGTATGATTGCAGACAGAGTCAACAAGAGAAATGTAATGGTAGTTCTGGATTTTTTTACAGCTACTTTGATTCTTGTGTTTTCTTTGCTTATGCACCGTGTAAATCTGATTGTTCTTTTGACGGTTACTTTGATGCTTCTGTATGGAATTGCCAGTGCTTATCAGCCTTCGGTGCAGGCAAGTATACCAGCACTTGTCGGGCAGGAACATTTTATGATGGCAAATTCCATGATTAATACAATAAGCTCATTTGCTTTTTTGATAGGGCCGGCACTTGGCGGGGTGTGGTATAGTGCATATGGAATAAAACCTATCTTATGGATTTGTATGTTCTGTTTTCTTCTGTCAGCAGTGATGGAGCTTTTTATCCATATTCCGTTTGAAGCACAAGCTTTAAAGGGCGGGATATGGAAGACTGTAAAGATGGATTTTACAGAAAGTGTCCGCTTTATTCAAAAGGAGAAGCCGGTGATTGGAAAGACACTTTTTGTTATCTCTGGAATCAATCTGTTTTTATCTGCTATGATAATTGTCGCACTTCCCTACCTGATTACAGAAGTATTTCCTTTTGAGGCAGCACAGGCAAACAGACTATATGGATATGCACAAGGAACATTAGCCGCAGGAGGACTGATAGGCGGTATCTGTGCAGGTGTCTTTGCCCGCTTGTTGTCTATACAAAAATCAGGAAATCTTATCATCCTCTGTGCTATCTGTATATTTCCAATTAGTGCCATATTGTTTGGGTCTTCTTCTGGAATGTTAAATTATCTTGTGCTTACGCTCTGCTGCTTTTTTATTATGGCATGTTCTACAATATTTACAATACAGATGATGTCTTTTATCCAGACAGAGACACCACAGCAGATGATTGGGAAGGTAATTGCAGTGATTCTCACAGTATCTATGTGTGCACAGCCACTTGGCAATGCACTGTATGGTATTTTATTCGATATTTGTAAAGGCTTTGAAGCTCTGGTGGTGCTTTTCTCCGGTGTTGTGTCACTTATCATTGCCATAAGTGCCAGAAAGATTTTTAAGGAATTGTCAGTATAGGGCAATTTATATATCTGCAAAGGAGGCATTGGAATTTGGACTAATTGATGGGATACTAAGTCAGAGATAAGAGTCCGAAAAGCTGTTAAAACAAGGAAAAATCTTCAACATCTGTTGACAAAATATCTGTCCATCTCCTATAATAAAAGTTAGAAAAAACTGGTCAAAAAACCAGAAAAGTATTACATAAGGTGGGGAGAGACGTGATGAAAAGTATACGGACAAAGATTACAATGTGTCTGATATTGACAGTTCTAGGAGCGGTGGCTTTGGTGGGAGGATTTAGTATTGTACTGAATTATAAAAGCACCATTGACACGGTGGACCAGATGATGAGCGAGAGTGCAACACTGGCTGCGGAGCGCGTGGAGCAGGAGCTTTCTGCTTACAAAAATGTGGCGATGGATACCGGATGTATTCCACAGCTTTCCGATGCGTCGGTATCGGTGGATATACAGCGTTCGATTATTGATGAGCGGGTGGCGATGCATGGCTTGCAGCGTGGTAATATTATTGGGGCAGATGGTATCAGTATCTTTGATGGAAAGGATTATTCCGACCGGGAGTATGTAAAGCAGGCAATGGCAGGAAATATCTATGTGTCAGAGCCGCTGGTCAGTAAGATTACCGGAGAACTTTCGATTATGGTTGCAGCACCACTTTATGCGGATGGGGTGCATGGCTCTACGATTGAGGGCGTGGTCTATTTTGTGCCTCATGAGACTTTTTTAAATGATATTGTGTCTTCGATACAGGTCAGCAAGAACAGCCGGGCTTATATGATTAATAAATCAGGTGATACGATTGCAGATACTACACTGGATACGATTACCGTGCAGAATATTGAGGAAGAAGCAGCAAATGATGCATCTTTAAAAGGCTTGGCTGCTATCCATGAAGCTATGCGCCAGGGGAAGAATGATTTTGGCAGCTATAAAAATGCAGAACATTCGATGTTTGTCGCATATGCGCCGGTCAATGGAACCGATGGCTGGAGTATCGCAGTGACAGCGCCGCAGTCAGACTATCTTGCAAGTACCTATGTTGGTATGGCTATTAATTTTGTTGTCATTATTGCTTCGATTTTTGTGTCTTTTGGTGTTGCATTAAAATTGGCTGTAAGTATTGGAAATCCGATGAAAGCCTGTGCAGAGCGAATGAAGCTTTTGGTGGAGGGAGATTTGGAGTCTCCGGTGCCAAAGGTGGAGAGCGAAGATGAGACTGGAATGCTGGCACAGTCTACGGCAGAGCTTGTGGAAGGTTTAAGTACAATTATTCATGATATTGGCTATCTGCTAAAGGAGATGGCGAATCAGAACTTAGATATTCAGTCTAGCCACACAGAGGCTTATGTAGGTGATTTTCAGAGTATCTTATTATCCATGCGTCATATGAAGATAGCATTAAGCGATACGATTCGACAGATTAATCGCTCTGCGGACCAGGTGTCTTCTGCTAGTAATCATATCTCTATCAGTGCACAGACTTTAAGTCAGGGAGCAGTAGAGCAGGCAAGCTCTGTAGAAGAGTTGGCAGCCAGAATTAATGAGATTTCTGACCAGGCAAAAGGTACAGCCAACGGGGCCATAGATGCCAAGAATCAGACGCATTATGCTGGGAAAGAGGTCTCTGCATGCAATGAGAAGATGCAGGAGCTTATGGAGGCAATGGAGCGGATTCAGGACAGCTCTGGTGAGATTGGCAAGATTATCAAGACCATAGAAGATATTGCATTTCAGACGAATATCTTGGCACTTAATGCAGCTGTGGAGGCAGCAAGGGCAGGCAGTGCTGGCAAAGGTTTTGCTGTAGTAGCAGATGAGGTGCGCAACTTAGCAAGCAAATCTGCAGAGGCTTCTAAGAGTACATCCGTTTTGATTGAACATTCTTTTGAAGCAGTGAACCAAGGTACAGAGATTGCGAAGAATACCGCAGATACCCTGCTAGAGGTGGTAAGCAGTATGGAGTCTGTGGTCAGCTCCATTGACAGGATTGCAACAGTGTCCAATGAGCAGTCAGAGGCAGTCTCTCAGGTAACAGAAGGCATCAGTCAGATATCTAGTGTTGTACAAAGTAACAGTGCAACTGCGGAAGAGAGTGCAGCAGCAAGTGAAGAGCTTTCCGCAGAGGCAGCAGGGCTAAAACAGTTAGTTGACCAGTTTATATTAGCTAAATAATAGAAGATAATATAGCGATAAATAATAAGCAGCTTTGAAGAGTTAAGATTCAAAGCTGCTTATTTATAGTATTGATTTTCCCTTCTATACAAGGTAAAATATAACTAAATATTTATATAATATTTCTGGCAATAGAGATAGTTATATAAAGATTAGGAGAAGGAAAAAGGAAACCGATACCATGAACAAAAACAAAAAAAAGCAGTTGGTTCAGCAGATGCGCAACAATATTTTGGTACTGGCAATGTTTATCTTTGTGATTATTGTCTGTACTCATATTTTGCGCAGTTCTCTGGTAGAAGGCAGTAATAAAATGGGACTTACACTGGTGGAGAATTATTCTTCGGCGGAAGAGAGCAATATCCGTGCCTGTGAAGCTATCTTAACTATCAGTGTCAATTATATTGCGGAGAGAGAAAGGGACCATGTCTCGATTGAAGAACTTAGAGGGGGCCTGTATCCTTTTATGAATGGACTGGTGGAGATGTATGGTGCAGAGCATATTCAAGTCTATGGAAAAGCGATTAACGGGACGCAGATTGTATCCAATCTTCCAGAGATTGAGGCGATGACAGACTATCCGATTGAAGAGACCGAGTATTATCGGGGGGCAATGGAAGCAGACGGAGAGATTTACTTAGCTCCAGCTTATACCGATGTTGTCACAGGTCGGCAAGTTGTTACCATGTGTAAGGCAATCCCTTCTACGGGAAGCTTTTTGGCAATCGATATGATGTTTTCTTATTTTGAACTCAATAATGAGAATCTGGTGTTGCCAAAGAATGCTTCTTATTTTCTGGTTGGCAGAAAAGGTACTTTGTTCTATTATAAATCTTCTATTGACCAGTCCTATAGAGAACACCAGGAACTGGTGGATAGCTTTATGGAACAAGGAAATCGGGAAAGCGGCAATCAGGTATTAGAAAATATCAAATCAGAAGATGGTATTGTTCGCAATGTCTATTTTCACTATATGGACAATGGCTGGACGGCGATTCTGACAATACCAGAAGAAGAGATTATATCAGGCGTCAGTACCTTTAATTACATAAGTGTGTTTGTGACCATTGTTGGCATTGCACTGGTGGTCTTTCAGACCATTCATGATTATCGGCACGAAAAGCGGAATCAGCTATTGTTAGAAGAACGGGATTTGATGGCCGGGCGAAACCGGCTCTACCAAAATGCCATGAATAGCACTGCAAGAGCCTATCGGGCAATCTATTATATCAATATCAAGAAAAGCCGATATGAGATGCTCTACCCTCATCGTGGCAAGGATTCGGATTCTGGCGATTACAACCGGGAGTTTGTGGCAAGCCGTTTTGAGATGGGAATTATATCGGAGGAATACAAAGAACAAATTCGCACCTTTTTTGATTTGTCAAATATATTAAAAGAACTAAAGACCAAAGACCATATGGAACTTCAATATAAGAGAATGGGGGAAAACGGAAAGCATGAGTGGTGTTCTTCTGTTATCACAGTAGCGGAGATGGAAGATGGAAAGCCGCTTGGAGTGACACTAACCATTCGCAGTATTGATGACATTATTCATAAGGAAGAAGAACAAAAAGAAATCCTGGCACTTGCTGCAGAACGGGCAGAGGCAGCTAACCGCGCCAAGAGCGATTTCCTATCCAGAATGAGCCATGATATCCGTACACCGATGAATGCGATTCTGGGTATGACCGCGGTTGCCGGGATGCATATTGATGAAAAAGAGCGCGTGCTGGATGCACTGAGCAAGATTACAATGTCAAGTAAACATCTTCTGGGACTGATTAATGAAGTGCTTGATATGAGTCGAATCGAGAGCGGAAAGGTCAGTCTGACAGAGAATGTCTTTAATTTGGCAGATACATTAGAGAGTCTTTTGACCGTCTTCCATTCGCAGATAGAATCCAAAAATCTTGCACTGAATGTCAATATTATAAAGTTAGAGCATGAGGATGTGGTCGGCGATGAGCAGAGACTTCAACAGATATTTATGAATATTATGGGCAATGCTGTGAAGTTTACGCCTGCTGGTGGCAAGATTACTATCCAGATTGAAGAACGCCCTTCGCATATTGCGGGCAGCGGATATTATGAATTTACCTTTGAAGATACCGGAATCGGTATGGAGAAGGATTATATTGACCGGATTTTTGAGCCATTTTCGCGTGCAGCAGATTCTAGGACGGGCAAGATTGAAGGAACTGGACTTGGGATGACCATCGCAGTCAATATTGCACGGATGATGAACGGCGATATTAAAGTAGAAAGTACCCTTGGAAAAGGTTCTAAATTTACCGTGTTAGTCTATCTGAAACTAAATGATATTACCCAGGAGGATATCGACGCGTTGGCTTCACTTCCGGTGTTAGTGGTGGATGATGAAGAGGCTGCCTGCGAGAGCGCTTGTGAAATTCTTAACAGTCTTGCAATGGAAGCAGAATATGTATTAGACGGCGATTCTGCCCTAAAGCGTATCCTAGAGGCCAAAGAGGCAAAGAGAACGTTCTCTGTTGTGATTCTGGATTGGCATATGCCAGGCAAAGATGGCGTGGATACTGCAAAGGAGATACGAAGCGCGGTAGGAGAAGATGTTCCGATTATTATTCTGTCCGCTTATGACTGGTCAGATATTGAAGCAGAAGCATTGCGTGCAGGCGTGGATGCCTTTATTGAAAAGCCGCTGTTTAAATCGAGGCTTACAAGAGTATTAAAGGATGTGCTTGGGCTAGGCAACAAAGAGAAGACAAGGACAGCACTGGAGAATTTCCAGCAGCAGGATTTTTCAGGAAAGAGAGTGCTCTTAGTAGAAGACAATGAATTAAATATTGAAGTGGCGTCTGAGCTTCTTGATATTGTGGGAATTCAGGTAGAGCAGGCGCTAAATGGCAAACTTGCATTAGAACGTGTACTAGAACATGGTCCAGGATATTATGATCTGATCTTTATGGACATTCAGATGCCAGTGATGAATGGATATGAGGCAGCAAAAGCCATCCGATCTTCGAATCGGGAAGATTTGGCAGTGATTCCAATTGTTGCGATGACTGCGGATGCATTTGCAGATGATATCCGAAAGTCTGAAGAAGCTGGTATGAACGCTCATATTTCCAAACCTATTGATATTGAGAAACTAGAGGATGCGCTACAGACCTGGATTCAGTAGTGATATATTGTTTGACGGAAAATATAGGTGGAGGTATAATATTTTTCATAGATATTATCAAAAAATTGCATAAATTGTAGTAGTAAGGGTTTTAAGGTGTATGTTTGGAGAGTTGGGATGGAAAAGAAGCAAGATAGAAATCAAAATAAAATAGACAAAGGGCTTCCTTTGCTTCTAGCTATTATATTGGTGTTTAGTATCTTAGGAACCGTTGTGTTCTCGGTATCAAAGCAAATAACAAGAGAGATGTCTGACTCGGCAATCCAAAACTTAAGTGAAAGCTTGGATTTGATTCAGTGTACAATTGAGGCAATCTTAAAAAAAGAGGCCGAGTTTCAGAAGCTAATGGCACAAGAGCTTGCAACCATTGAACACCCGGAAGAATTTATATCTGTCTATCAGAAAAATCAGACAATGGTAAAGATTTCTGTGATTCTTGCAGGAGAGACAGAAGGTTTTTCCAATACCGGGGAAATATTTTCAGATGAAGAATTGGATTTTTCTTCGGGAGGAACGATAGAAGGGCTTCCAGTATCCAAATCCTATCTGAATTATATGGGGGCATGGGCCTATTCTATGAAATGTCCGATTGTCAAAGATGGGGAAGAGACAGCAACACTTTATATCGAATATACGTACGATTCTCTGGACAAATCGCTTCCAAGTGGCTTTTATAATAAGCAGGCAATGCTCTATATTATGGATGCAGAAAGTGAACGGCTTGTACTAAAGCCCAAAGGAATGGGAGAGAGAAGCGCAGGACATCTGAATCTGGAGGATTTTTATCGGGCTAATAGTATCAATGAGCCAGAACTTCGGGAGACAGTCTCCGAATGTGTAAAAAATGGGAAAAATCTTTTGTTTTACCATGATATTTTGGAGAAAGATGCACTGAATTATATGTGGGCGGTAAATGATGGAACCATTTACCTTATTGGTTATGTGCCTATTGAAGCGATTTTGCAAGAGGGAAAGACCGTCAATCAAAATATTCTGATTGTCGTAACCGTGATGCTTATTGCATTTTTTCTATGCTGTCTAATCTATTATTTTACACAAAGACAACAGAATCGGATACGAAAAGAGCGTGAGATTGAGCGTGAGATTCACAATAAACAGCTTGCAGAAGCTTTGCAAGTTGCACAGATTGCCAGCAATTCAAAGACTACTTTTCTCTCTAATATGTCACATGATATTCGTACACCTATGAATGCAGTTCTTGGATTTACAACATTGCTTGCTAAGGATGCAGAAAATCCTGAGAAAGTCCGGGAATATACAAAGAAGATTATGGCATCTGGTCAGCATCTGCTTAGCCTGATTAATGATATCCTGGATGTATCCAAGATTGAGAGCGGAAAAGTGGTGCTAAATTTTGAAGAATTTACTTTAAATGACCTGGTATCTTCGGTAGACGCAATTATTCGCCCTATGGCAAAGAGCAAAAGACAGAACTTTTTTGTTGAGGTGACAGAGATTCAGCATGAGTATCTGCTTGGAGATGAGACAAGAGTCAATCAGATTCTGATTAACCTTCTCTCCAATGCAGTAAAATATACGCAGGAAGAGGGAAACATCTATTTCCGCCTGATAGGGCAAAAGCAGCGTTCTAACCAGTATGAGCGAATCCGCATTGAAGTGGAGGACAACGGATATGGCATGACACCAGAATATCTGGAGACGATTTTTGATGCCTTTACCAGAGCAGAAAACAGCACAACCAACAAAGTGCAGGGGACTGGCCTTGGAATGGCAATTACAAAAAATATCATAGAGCTTATGGGTGGAACGATTGAAGTCTTTAGTGAAGTAGAGAAGGGCAGTCTCTTTCGGGTAGAACTGGAATTTCGGATTCCTGAAGGCCAGATGGATATGCAGTTCTGGAAACAATGTGGCATACAAAGGCTGTTAGTCGTTGCATGTGAACATGAGACTTCTAAGACGATACAGGTTTTGATGAAGAATACAGAAGTTGTGGTAGATACAGCTTTTGGACTGGAAGATGCACAAAATATGTTGCAAGAAAGGCATGGCAGCAGTGAAAATTATCAGCTGATTTTGTTAGATTTTGATATCTTTAAGACAGAGGACAGAGATATAACACAAAAAATCAGAGAAGTTACATCAGATAATATTCCGCTTTTGTTTTTGGCTTCTTATGATGATGCTGGTATAGAAGAAGTTTTGAAGATTCCTCATACAGAGATACTTCAAAAGCCGTTTTTTGTGTCATCTTTAAAAGAAAAGATTCTACAGATGGCAGATAAAGAAAAAGAATTAAAGGAGGATAAAGAAGAATATTTAGATGGCCTGCATTTTCTGGCTGCAGAGGATAATGAAATCAATGCAGAGATTTTAACAGAAATCTTGGAACTTGAGGGGGCGAGTTGCGAGATTGTAGAAAATGGCCAGAGGGCAGTAGAGCGTTTTATTATGGCCAAGGAGGGCGAGTTTGACGCGATACTGATGGATGTTCAGATGCCAGTAATGAATGGTTATGAGGCGACTAGAGCAATCAGAGCCCTGTCTCGCAGAGATGCTCAAAATATTCCAATTATTGCAATGACAGCCAATGCTTTTGCAGAGGATGAAAAAGAAGCTTTAGATGCTGGTATGAATGTCCATATAGCAAAGCCCATTGATATAGAACTACTAAAGAAAGTAATTCGGCAATGGTGTAAGGAAAAGGATGGAGTATGAAAAGAAGCAATAATGTGAAAAATTTAACAGTGATTTGCTTGGCAGGAATAATAGCATTTACAATGATGGCATGTTCAAAAAATCAGGAATCAAAAAGTCAAGTCATTATTATAGAAGAAAATGAAGAAAAAGTTGTAAATTTTTTTAGCCCTATGGAAAAGAGCAATCCCAATCTTGAAAATCTTGCAAGAAGTGCTTCAGAGAGAACGCTGATTATGGCAGAAGAGAAGCTTGGTCTAAAAGTGGCATATAAAACATATACTGCAGAAAATTATCAAGATAAGACCTACGATGAGGTGGCACTTGACAGAGCACGTAACAATATGGATGATATGTATCTGCTAAATCCAGATGTGATTCAGATATTAGGAGAAGAAGATAAGCTTATGGATTTATCGGACTTGGAAAATGTGAAAAATCTGCGGGAGGTGGTCAAGACAGCCAATGTTATCAATGGAAAATTAGTAGCGATTCCTCAAGAAATCGTGGCTTATGGACTCTTTATCAATAAAGATATGTTTGACCAATATCAGATTCCGCTGCCAGAGACTCCAGAAGATTTTTTAGAGTGTTGCAGAATCTTTCAGGAAAATGGAATAGAGACACCAGTAGGTGCGAATCGCTGGTGGTTAGAGACTTTTGTATTTGCACAAGCTTATGCAGACTTATACAATGGGGAGAATACAGAAGCAGAGATTGCAGCACTAAACAGTGGAGAGAAAAAATACAGCGAATATATGCGTCCTGGCTTTGAATTTCTTCAGGAGTTGATTGACAGAGGCTATATCGATGCAGAGAAAGCCTATGTCAGTGAAGCGATAGAGGGAGAAGGCCCGGATTTCTTAGCGCAAAAGACACCGATTGTGATGGCGTATTGGGGTGCAGCCAATACAAAGACTTCTTATGGGAATCCAGATTTTACAATGCAGGTGATTGGATTTCCAAGCAGTCGTGGACAGATGCCAGTCGTACCTATGACTGGTTATGGCATTAGTGCCGATGCAGAACATGCAGAGGATGCGAAGAAGATTCTAAATGAAATCGTTTCGGATGAGGCACTTCAGGTCTATGCAGAGATTAATCAGGTGATTTCACCATCGAAAAATGTAGAAGTAGATTGTATTCCAGCGCTTGAGCCTCTGAAGGAAAAGATTAAAGAAGATGTCTATGTCCTTGGTGCAAATCCAAATATGAAACTAGAACAGTGGGGAAATACTTGTCTGATAGTAAGAAAGCTGTTAAATGGTGCGACCGTAGAAGAATGTATGGCAGAATTTGACAGATTACAGGAGGAGACATTAGATAAATAGGAGAAGATATATGAAGAGCGAATTTCCATTAGAAGAATTAAAAGAAGGGCTTTTAAAGGCAAGAGAAGCAGATAAGCACTTGAAGTATTTTGGAGCAAGCTCTCATAAATACCAGTGGAATCCGCCAGCTTCACTAAGTGAAATAGAAGCATTTGAACAGAGGATAGGAACTACGCTGCCGGAAGAATATCGAGAATTTCTCCTAAAGGCAGGAAATGGGGGAGCAGGGCCATATTATGGTCTTTTCTCTATAGAGGAGGTAAATGGCTGGCTAGACTGGGAAGTAGAGCCAGAGAAAGAGCCATGGCTCTATCCGGGTATGGAAGTTCCAGACCCAGAGGAATGGCCAGACTATGAGGGGAATGTAGATCGCGGCAGTATTCCGATTGCTTCTTTGGGAGACAGCTATTTTCTTCACCTTATGGTGTCGGGACCACATAGAGGACGGGTAGTGTATCTAGAGGCTGAGCTTTTGTATATCTTCTTCCCAAGAGAGAAGAGTTTTTTAGCCTGGTATACCAGATGGCTTCGGGAAGTGGCAAAAGGCTATCATATCTTCTGGTATGGAACTAACCTAGACGGAGAGGAAGAAGAGCTATGTCAGTGCTATCAGAAGGCGGTAAGCAAAGAGGAAAGATGGCTGATTCTGCAAAGTATGCAAAAATTTCCTTTTTTTTCTAAGGAAACGGCGGAATTAGTGGAACATGCGGCAAAGGAATATTTGCACGAGGGGAACAGCAGGCTTTTTGCCGAGCTTTTGCATCGCATAAGCCCTAAGAAAAGGGATGCCTATCTGGAGCTTTTGTGGGAAGAAGGAGAGTACGAAGAGGTTATCTTTACTATCAATTATGCTATCAATCATCTGAATGTAAACGAGCAGGCATGCTTAGAACACTGGGGAACAAGAATTCTCTTGGCATTGCCAAAGATTCCGCAGTCTTCCTGGTATATGGCCTTTGGACTTCTGACTAAGTGTCCGAAGATACGCTTATCTGATGCGATTGATTTATGGGAGATTGCCGAACCAGAAAACAGACCA
This sequence comes from Lachnospiraceae bacterium, assembly GCA_910575445.1. Taxonomy (GTDB): domain Bacteria; phylum Bacillota; class Clostridia; order Lachnospirales; family Lachnospiraceae; genus Hominiventricola. Next base: position 721,766 of record CAJTFW010000001.1, read on the forward strand.
TCGCTTTTGCGCTCTTTTGGAAATTTTGCAGATGCCAGAGAGCACTTGGACTTTTTCCTGAAGTTTTTAGATGAGAGAGAAGATGTAAAGATGCTAGGTGCTGCGGTTTTGGCAGTTCCAGACGCGGCAAGCGAAGTATTGCTTGAGAAACTTCATCGTATCTGTAAGGATTTGGAGTTCTCTATGGAGTATAAGCCATATAAGGTGGGAGAGGAAGAAGAATGGCAGAGAAGAAATGACCAGGCACGCATCTGTCAAAATGCTTGGTGTACGATAAGAAATGTCAAAGAATTGATAATAAATCCCCCCTTATATGGCATTCCCCGCCCGCATATCTTGAAGATAATTCCAGACCAGCCGTGGAAGCGAAAGGAAGATTATGAGTTAGATGATTTTGGGATTCATCCTCTGATTGCACTGGTACTGCAAGAGACCTATGGCCGTCTGCCATCCACAAAGTGGGACTGGAATCATTTGTTTGAAAAGATACAAAAGTTATATCTGGTACTGGATGAAAAATATCTTGCTCCTGAATCAGCCTACTTAGAAGACTTCAAGAGCAGGCATCGAATCTATCTAAGAAAGCCAGATGAATATGGATGGCCTGATAGAACCTATCGCTATGACATCTATGACTGGTCTGCGATTGGACGGATGAAGAATCTAAAGGTACTTAAGATAGAGGAGATTTGTGTGGAGGATTTTTCCTTCTTGACACAGTGTCAGAATCTTCAGAAATTGTCACTCTACAATACCAATTTCACAGACTGCCGCCTGTTGCAAGGACTTTCTAAGCTTAGATATGTAGATTTGCGCTATTGTAAACTGGAACATATAGAAGTGTTGGAAGCGTTAGAAGGGATAGAAGTACTTACGTCATAAGAGAGAAGAAAAACCAGTCGTTTGTAAAAAAGACAGACGATTGGTTTTTTTGTTGAAATTGTATCCGAAGGAAAGCAACCATTGACAATGTATATACTATTGTATATACTTATGCATAAGGAAGGAGATGAGTTTATGCAGACAACGATTCAAAAATGGGGAAATTCTCAAGGGATAAGAATACCAAAAGCATTTCTTGAAGCATTGGAGATGATGGAAAATGACCTTGTGGAGTTAAGCAGAGTTGATGATAATATTGTAATTAGGAAAGTAAAAGAAAAAAAAGAACTTACTTTAGAGGATATTTTTAAAGACTATGATGGCGAATCTGCAGCAGAAGAATTTGATTGGGGGGCTTCTGTTGGAAAGGAAGTGTGGTAATGTACTATCCAAAACAAGGCGACATTGTATTTTTGGATTTTAGTCCACAATCAGGGCATGAACAAGCAGGCAGAAGACCAGGTGTAGTTATTAGTAATGAACAATTTTTCATAAAAACTAAATTTGCTGTGGTGTGTCCAATTACAAATTCAAGTAATCGGTTTCCACTGCATATTCCACTGGATGATAGAACGAAGACCACAGGTGTGATACTGACAGAACATATGAAATGTTTGGATGTGATTAGCAGAAATATTCAGTTTGTGGAACAAATACCAAAAGATTTACTGGAAAAAGTTCTGGCATATATAAAGGCATTTTTCTAATGGGGTAAATAAATAGGTTGAACAAAAAGGCATTTGGAAAATAAAAGTTCCAGATGCTTTTTTTGTGTGGAAATAAGAGAGAAAAAAATGATTATAGAAAATGTACCAAAAAGTGTACTTTTTGAAATACCCTGAATTTCTATAACCAAATAGGATTTTAGCACAATATTTATAAAAAATCAATCATTTCTGGTTATTTCTTATGGGAATTTCAGGATAGGGAAGGGTGTACCAAAAAGTACACTTTTTGGTACATCTCCTGACCTATATATCAAATAAGGAAGCAAAATGACAGAAAATACAATCTGTAAAACGGTAAGCCAGTACAGCAGCAAGCCCATCTCTGTGGAAGATATGCGAAAGCTACAGGAAATCGCTGCCGACTACGCAAAGGTAAAGAACTATGTCTACCAGCGCTATAGCGGTATCAAAAGCCTGTCGATGCTCTATCCGGGTTATGCAATCCAAAATGAGATGACAAAAAGCGGACTTCGAGAGAGACTTGGACTACCGTCGGTATATTTTTATCTGGCGGTCTTTGATGCGCTTCGGGATATCAAAGTGCAGTGGTCCAAGACAAAAGCAGCAGTTCTAAAGCGGGTCAATGCCAATGACCATCTTTTAGAGGAAGAAAAGCATTTTCTTCGGTATTTACTAAAAGTTAGCAATGCATTTCTGTCAGCCTTAGATGGCTCCTTGCTAAAGCTTCCAAAAGAATTACAGCGTCAATATGAGCTGCTTGCATCTCGCGTAGAAGTTAAAAAATTAGAAAACTATCTGCGCCGGCAAGTACGTAAATTTCCACTTCGGCTGCATACCGATTGTGCAGATGGATTTTCCGTCGCAGAAAGAGCTTATCGCTATGGAGACCATGGCATCTATCTGTCCGTAAAAGAAAAGCGAAAACGCGTTTTTGTTCCGTTGACAGACAGCAATCGTTATACCAGACAGCTCTATGTGCAGTTGTACCCAGAGCAAAGCCGGATAGAACTAAGAGTTCCTATCGATGTGACAGCCAGAAAACACAAAGACTATAACCGACAAGTTGGCTTGTCTATGGGAATCTTTACGATGTTTGTCACCGATGAAGGTCATAGATACGGCGAAGAATTAGGTCTCTATCAGACACAGCTTTCCGACTGGCTAAGAGAGCAGTCAAGCATCTACGCGAAAAACCGTACTGCCAATTCCGGGCGCAAAAAGTACAGAGACCAAAAACGCCGCTTACAAGAGCAGCTTCACAGTTACATTAATCAGGAGCTAAACCGTTTTCTAAAGACCGAAAAGCCAGAAGTTATCTACCTCCCCAAGCTTCCAAGGCCAGGAGCCACAGGCCCGATCAAGCGTATCAACTACACAGCGACCACCTGGCAACGCGGCTATATCAAAAGCCGTCTGACGCAGAAGTGCAAGGAGCAGTCCATAACGCTTGTCGAAGTCTTTGGCAAAGATATCAGCAACCTATGCAGCCAGTGCAGTGCTATAGGAGTCAAAAAAGAAGATATTTTCTCTTGTCCCAACTGTGGCTATCAGATAAGCCAAAGACAAAACACAGCACAAAACGCCAAAAAGCGCGGCGAACAAGATCATAAGAGCAAAATTCTGGATAAATAAAGGCCAAAAGCCCGAATTTCACCGAAAGGACCGGAACATTTGTTCATGATATAAAAACAAAACACGGCATTAGAAGGCAGAAGGCAAAAAGTCCCTCTGCGCATTGGGTAGGCCAAGACCCTGTGAACATACGATACGTCTTGTATGAGGTAGCAGGGAGCGAAGTGGGACTATCGTCCCACATCATTCCAAAGGATGACCAATATTCCTTATTTTATCTTAGCAATGAGCCGGGAAGGCAGAAGTTTTCAGGAGATAGATGGTGAGCTCGCTCGCCAGATATCGGAGGAAAAGTTATGACTATGTGGCGAACGCCACATAGTGAGAAAAATCTTTGATTTTTCGAACCTACCCGACGGACTAAAGCATTTATCTACATAGCATCTATCGGAGGCAGAAAAAAACATGCGAAAATCTCAAAAAACCCAAATCGAAAACTTCCTCCATCTCCTTAACCGCGCCCACGAAGAAATAAAAAAAGCAATTTCGTCTGGCAAAAAAGATACTGCCCTAGACCTCCTAGCCCAGTGCCAAGACAGCGCCATCCAAATTGGTGAAATGATAGAAGCCATTGAAGGTGAAGGCTGCGCTACCATCCCTCACTTAGAGCACTACTGCGAAGTCCTCTATCAAATCTACAATTCCATACACCAGAACCAACAACTTTATGTAAACCAAATATACAAACGTCTTCGCACCTCCCTAACCGCCATCAAAAACAGCGTTAAAACTGACATTCCCATCCGCACCGAGGCTGTATTTCTACCCTACAAAGCCTCCATGTGGGATTCCCTAGAAAGTGTCTTTAAAGCTGCAGACGAAGACCCATCTTGCGATGCCTACGTCATTCCCATCCCCTATTTCGACAAAAACCCGGATGGAACCTTTAAAGAAGAACACTACGAAGGCGACCTCTACCCCGACGATATACCTATCACCTCCTACAAAGACTACGATTTCGCCGAGCGCCAGCCCGACCTAATCTTTATCCACAACCCCTACGACGAGTGCAACTACGTCACCAGCGTACACCCATTTTTCTACTCCAAAAACCTAAAACAGTTCACCGAAAAGTTAGTATATATACCATACTTTATATTAGGAGAAATCGACCCAGAAAACAAAGCTGCTATAGAAGGAATGAAACACTTCTGCACCGTCCCAGGCGTTATCTATGCAGACAAAGTGATTGTACAGTCCGAAGATATGCGAAAGATTTACATAGATGTCCTCACCGAATATGGCAAAGGCAGCAAGGCAGATAGAAAATATTGGGAAGAAAAAATCTTAGGACTTGGTTCACCGAAAGTGGATAAAGTGTTAAGTACACGGAAGGAAGATGTGGAGATTCCAGAAGAATGGAAGAAAATTATTGAGAAAGAAGATGGAAGCTTTAAGAAGGTTATTTTCTATAATACAAGTGTGACTGCGCTTTTGGAGCATGAAGAGAAGATGCTTATAAAGATGCGGGATGTGTTTCGGGTGTTTAAGGAGAATGTAGAAGAAGTAGCACTGTTGTGGAGACCACATCCACTGATACAGGCGACGATTGAAAGTATGAGGCCAGAATTATGGGCAGAATATCGGGAACTTGTAGCAGAGTATAAAGAAGAAGGATGGGGGATATATGATGATACGGCGGATTTGGATAGGGCGATTGCGGTGTGTGATGGGTATTATGGGGATTTGAGCTCAGTAGTAAAACTGTGTCAAGAGGCAAACAAAATGGTGATGCTTCAGAATATAGATATGATTATAAATTAAGTAGTAATACATAGTGAGGCTGGATATGCAATTTAATCAAATTATAAAAATTGATAATAAAATTATCAGTAATTCTGAAAAAATATTTATTATTGCCGAAGCAGGAGTCAATCACAATGGTGATATGAATATTGCAAAAGAGATGATTGATATTGCTGTTGAAGCTGGTGTAGATGCAGTTAAGTTTCAGACATTTAAAGCAGAAGAACTTATTTTAAAAAATATAGAAAAAGCACCTTACCAAAAAGTAACAACAAATCATGAAGAGTCGCAGTATGATATGCTAAAGCGACTAGAATTAACAAAAGAGCAAACCATAGATTTAATGAATTATTGTAGACAGAAAAATATTATTTTTCTGTCTACACCATTTGAAAAAACAAGTTTAGACGAATTGGATGAATTAGGTGTAAAAGCCTTTAAAATAGCAGCAACAGATATTACGAATATACAATTTTTAGAACAAGTAGCTAAAAAGAAAAAACCCATTATTCTTTCAGCAGGGATGTGCTATCTAGAAGAAGTAAGAAAGGCGTTAGAAGTCATATATCCTTTTAATCAAGAGGTAATTCTTTTGCAATGTACTGCCAACTATCCAATACAAGATTCCGAAGTCAATCTAAATGTAATAAAAACTTTTAAGGAAGAGTTTCCTATTTTGGTAGGATATTCAGACCATTCGCAGGGTGTTGGAGCCTCTCCTTATGCAGTTGCAGTAGGTGCCAAGGTAATTGAAAAACATTTTACTTTAGATAAACATATGATAGGCCCAGACCATAGAGCTTCTATAACACCTGAGGAACTTAAACAATTAGTAAAAGATATTCGGAGAGTAGAAAAATATTTGGGAGATGGCATGAAAATGCCAACTTGTTCTGAACAAATGACTAGAAAATCGTTGCAAAAGTGTCTAGTTGCAAAACAAATGATTCATCAAGGCGAGAAATTTACAGAAGAGAATATTGTGGCAAAAAGAACAAATGGTGTGGGAATCTCAGCATTGTATTATAAAGAAATGGTTGGAAGTATAGCTAAAAAAAATTACGAGGCAAACGAAATTTTGTAATAAAATCAGAAAAATATAGATACAAAATTTATATGAGAGGCAAAAGATGATTTATGTTTCCTCCGCATGTGTAAAGCAAAATAAAATTTCTACGATTATAAAACAATTAGTAGAACATGGAATTAAAAATATAGAACTATCAGGTGGAACAGACTATTATAGTGAACTTATAAATGATTTAAAAGAATTAAAAAATATATATCATTTAAATTACGTTTGTCATGCCTATTTTCCACCTCCGAAAGTTCCATTTGTAGTAAATCTTGCTTCTTGCAATGATAAAATTTATCAACAATCTATTAAACATTATGTTCAATGTATTGAGATGATGAAATATCTTCAAATAAATGTTTTGTCTATTCATGCAGGCTTTTTAGTTGAAATTCATACAGATGAGATTGGGAAAAAATTAAGCTGTTACACCATATATGATGAAAAAAAAGCTTATGAAAGATTTTGTATGGCATATGAATATATTGCTAAATTATGTGCAAAAAATAATATAAATTTATACTTAGAAAATAATGTATTAAGTGCAGAAAATTATCAAGCATTTCAAAACCAAAATTATATGATGATGACAGACTTTACATCTATTTTGGAAATGAAAAAACAATTAGCATTTAATCTATTATTGGATTTAGGCCATTTACATGTTTCTTGTAAAACATTGAGATTAGATTATTCCAAAGAATGTCAAAAACTGAAAGAATATGTGAGATGGATTCATATAAGTGAAAATAATGGGATATTAGATGAACATAAGCCATTAGTAGAAAATAGTAAGATTTTAAAAGAATTTTATAAATTATATTATCCTTCTACCCATATAACACTTGAAATATCGGGTAATGCAGAAGATATTTTATCTAGTATTCAACTACTAAAAGTAGTTGATTTTAAGGAGCAAAATCATGATAACGAATAAGTTAGTATGTAATCAAGAAGTGAAAATAAAAGATGTTATGATGTGTATTAATGAAAATACAAAAGGGATTGCATTTATTATTGATGATGAGCAAAAGCTTATTGGTGTCATGACAGATGGAGATATAAGAAGATTATTGATAAATGGATATGGATTAAATGACACAATAAAAAAACATATTCAAAGGAATTTTATCTATGCTTTTTTAAATGAAGAGCCAGAAAAGATAATAGACAAATTTCATGATGGTATTAAGATAATTCCAATTGTAAATGAGAATATGCAGTTGGTAGATTATGCAGAATATAATAAGAATGTACATATTGCATTGGCTCATCCCCAATTAGATGGAAATGAATATAAATATCTTATGGATGCATTTTTATCTACTTGGATATCCAGTACAGGAAAATATGTAACACAATTTGAAGAAAATTTTTCAAAATACTGTGGAATTACCTATGGAGTGGCAACTTCTAATGGAACAACTGCTTTGCATTTAGCATTAGCAGCATTAGGAATTGGAAAGGGCGATGAAGTAATTGTACCAGATTTGACATTTGCTGCGACAATTAATGCAGTTCTTTATACAGGTGCGACACCAGTAATTGTAGATATTGAAGAAGACAGTTGGTGTATTAGTCCAGATGAAATTATAAGGGCAATTACACCAAATACAAAAGCAATTATACCAGTACATCTATATGGTCAGCCTTGTGATATGGAACAGATTTGCAAGATTGCAAAGGAGTATCAGTTATATATTGTAGAAGATTGTGCAGAAGCACATGGCGCAGAATGGAAAAATAAAAAGGTTGGTTCCTTTGGCATTATTTCTTGTTTTTCATTTTTTGGAAATAAAGTGATTACAACTGGTGAAGGTGGAATGTGCGTTACAGATGACAAAAATCTGTATGAAAAAATGCGCATACTAAGAGACCATGGAATGAGTAAAGAGAGAAAATATTACCATGAAATGATAGGGTTTAATTATAGAATGACCAACTTGCAGGCAGCGATTGGCGTGGCACAAGTAGAAAGAATTGACCAAGTATTGGCATGGAGAACAGAGCTTGAAAAGCAATATAGAGAGTGTATTTCTGATTCTGATAAGATAACAATACAGAGAAATGATTTGGCAAATAGAAAAAAAATTGCGTGGTTGGTTTCTATATTAGTAGATGAAGATAAAAGAGATGCTGTTTTAACTGAATTGAAAAATCAAGGAGTCGATGTAAGAGCATTTTTTGTGCCGTTAAGCGAAATGGATATTTATAAAGACTATGCAAGGGAGTGTAGTAGAAGTAAACAGATATCTAAGATGGGACTAAATTTACCAACGACGTATGAGATGGATAAAGAAAAGATAAAAAATATAATTTCATTAATAAATTCAGTTTTATAATGGGTGAAAAATATAGTGAGAACAATTATTTTTGGTTGTGGTGGTCATGCAAGAAGTGTTGCAAACATTTTATATGAAAATAATAAAGATATAGAGATACTTTTTGTAGATGATAATGCTCAAAAAGATGAAAAAATATTGGGCTATCAAGTAAAAAGTAGATATGATTTAAGAAATGATGACAATTATATCGTTGCTATTGGTGATAATGTTAAAAGACAAAAAATATTTGATTATTTATTTGAACAAAGAACAGGAAATTGTATTTCAGTAATATCAAAAAGCTCTAATATTGGGATAGATTCAAAGATAGGAAAAGGGACTTTTATTGCAGCTAATACTTATCTTGGGCCACAAGCAAAAATTAAAAATAACTCTATCATTAATACAGGAAGCATAGTTGAGCATGAAGTGATAATAGGAAATCATACACATATAGCACCTCATACAACTATATGTGGACGTTCAGCTATTGGTAATTATGTAATGTGTGGTGCTGGAAGTACAATTATTGATAAAGTAAAGATTTGTGATTATGTAGTAATAGGTGCAGGTGCAGTTGTAACAGATGATATTACAAAACCAGGAATATATGTTGGAATTCCAGCAAGAAAGATAAAAGAAGTGTAGGAAGTTATATGAAAGAGTGTAGGATGAATATTTGTGTTGTGGGTTTAGGCTCCATGGGGAAACGAAGAATCAGGTTATTAAAAAAAATTGTTTCCAATACAATTATCATTGGTGTAGATAGTAATTATAATAGAGCTAAAACTGTTGCAAAAGAATATGGAATTGAATGCTATCAATCTTTAACAGATATTAAAAATAAATTAGATTGTGCATTTGTATGTACACCACCACAATTTCATGCAGAGATTATAAAAGAATGTCTTAAAAGAGAATTGCATGTTTTTTCAGAGATTAATTTACTTTCTGATTTATATGAAGAAAATATTCGATTGGCAAAAGAAAAAAAGAAAGTATTATTTTTATCATCCACTCCATTGTATAAAGAGGAAATGCAATTTATTGATAAAAAAGTAAAAGAAAATGGAAAACCGTGTGTATATCAATATCATGTTGGACAGTATCTACCAGACTGGCATCCTTGGGATAAACTAGAAGATTTTTTTGTTAGTAATAAAAAAACTAATGGATGTAGAGAGTTTTTGGCGATTGAACTACCTTGGATACAAAATACATTTGGAAAAATCACAAAAGTTCATTCTATAAAGAAAAAGCTTACTTCATTAGCATTGGAGTTTCCAGATACCTATTTAATACAGATAGAACATGAAAGTGGAACAATAGGTCAATTGTTAATAGATGTAGTTAGTAGAGAGGCAGTAAGAATATTAGAGGTTTTAAATGAAGATTTGTATATTAAATGGAATGGAACACCTAATTCAATTTATGAAAAAGATTTGATATTAGGTGAATGGAAGCAAGTGAAAGCAGGAAATTATGTTCACGAACAAGGATATGCGGAAGTGATAAATGAATACGCATATGAAAGAGAAATAGAAGAATTTTTTGAAGTGCTTAAAGGAAAACAAACAATATATGATTTTGAAAAAGATATTAGGACATTAGAGATAATTGATGAGATTGAAAAATAAGGAGAAGTGGTTGGAATGTCAGATATTAATGAATATCATAAAAATCAATATAAAAAAATATATAGAAGTACAGAAAAGTTTGTAGAATGGCTTGAAAAACTTGGTTATTTAAAATCTGATGTTTCACAACATATTTGTGATATGGCATGTGGAGGAGGTGCCAATATTTTATATTTAAGTAAGCACTTTCCTAAAGCTTCATTTACTGGAATTGATTTTTCACAGGAACTAATTGATTATGGAAATGAAAGACTAAAAGAAAAAAATAATTGTAAATTGTATCAGGGAGATTGGTTTGCATTAGAACCAAAGTGGAAAGAGAAGTTTGATGGCATTGTCAGCTTTCAGACTTTATCATGGTTGCCAGAATATAAAGTGCCACTAAAACAACTATCAAATTTGAATCCTAATTGGATTGCTTTATCTTCTTTATTTTATGAAGGAGATATCGAATATACAATCAAACTCAAAAATTATTATAGGCCTTCAAATAATAGTGAATTTGGTGAAATGTATTATAATATTTATTCTTTAATTCGGGTTCGAAAGTATTTTGAACAATTAGGATATAATAAATTTGAATATATGCCATTTGAGATAGATATAGATTTGCCACAGACGGATAATATGGATATTGGAACCTATACAGTAAAATTAGAAAATAAAAAAAGAATACAGATTTCTGCTGCACTTATGATGCCATGGTATTTTATTGTTGCATCAAAAGATTGAATAAGGAGAGAACATGAATAAAAATAGTGAATATGGAAAAAAGGCACATAGATTCATTCCAGCAGGTGCCCATACATACAGTAGAACAGATGAAGTATTTCCTGAAAATGCCCCCAAAGTAATAGAAAAAAGTAAAGGTGTCTATACCTGGGATGTTGATGGAAATCAATATATTGACTATGGGATGGCCTGTAGGTCTGTAACTGTTGGGTATAATTATGAAAGGATATCTAACGCAGCAATTAGGCAGATACAGAATGGAAATACGGCAACCAAAGCCTCTAAAATAGAAGTGGAAGCGGCTGAAGCAATGTGCAATTTATTTCCTTGGGTAGACATGGTGAAGTTTGCGAAAAATGGTTCTACAGTTACATCTGCTGCAGTGAAGTTGGCAAGAGCTTATACAGGAAAAAAATATATTGCACGCTGTAGAGAACATGCTTTTTTTTCTTATGATGATTGGTTTATAGGAAGCACAGTTATGAATGCTGGCATTCCACAAGAGATTAAAGATTTAACATTGCAATTTAGCTTTAATGATATAAATTCAGTAAAAACACTTTTTGAACAATATAAAGGTGAGATTGCCGCACTCATTATGGAACCTTGTGATACGGAAGAACCTATTCATAATTTTCTTCAAGAAGTTCAAAAATTATGTACAGAATATGGAGTGGTATATATTCTGGATGAGATGATTACAGGATTTCGATGGGATTTACAAGGGGCATGCAAGTATTATAATGTGGAACCTGATTTAGTCACTTTTGGAAAAGGTATGGCAAATGGCTTTTCTGTAGCAGCATTAGGTGGTAAACGTGAAATCATGGATTTAGGAGGTTTGACCCCTGGAAAGGAAAGAGTATTTTTAATCTCTACTACACATGGAGCTGAAATGAGCAGCCTTGGGGCCCTTGTAGAGACCATAAATGTATATAAAGAGTTAAATGTAACAGCGCACATATGGGATATGGGAAAAAGACTTGTAAATGGATTAAATACGATAGCTAAAGAATACAGCTTACAGGATTATTTTTATATAGAAGGAGCAGCATGTTCTCCTAATCTAGTGATATGTGGCAAAGACAAAAAGGCATCTTTTGAATATCGCACAGTGTTTTTACAGGAAATGATAAAAGAAGGAATTTTAATGCCATATATTGCAATTGCATATGAACACACAGAAAAAGAAATTGATAGAACATTAGAAGTTGCTAGAAAAGCGATGAAAGTGTATGACGATGCACTTAATGGTGATGTGAATCAGTTTATTGAAGGAAATATTATTAAGCCAGTTTTTAGAAAATATAATTAAGTAGGTATAGAAATGTATAAAAGATATACTGTTTTAGCAATTATTACAGCAAGAGGTGGTTCAAAAGGATTACCAGGGAAGAACATATTAAATTTAAATGGGAAGCCATTAATCGCCTGGACGATTGAACAAGTGAAACAAAGTGCTCTGATTGATAGATTAGTAATTTCCACTGACAGTAAAGAAATAGCATTAATAAGTGAGAAATATGGAGCCTCTGTACCAGAACTTAGACCCAATTATCTGGCCACAGACGAAGCATCTTCTATGGATGTACTTGAATATACGATTCAGAAAGTAGAAAGTGAAAAACAGATATATGATTATATAATGCTACTAGAGCCAACCTCTCCATTGAGGAAAAAGGGGGATTTAGATAATATAATTAAATTAGCAGTTGATAATCAAGAAAAAGATGGAGTAATTTCGGTTGGAAGTATTCAGTTAGAACATCCAATGATTGCAAAAAAAATTTCAGCAGATGGAACAATTATGCCATATGTAGAGGATACTCCAGTTGTTTACCAAAGGCAGCAACATAATGAGGCACTTTTTCCATATGGGGTCGGATATTTGATTAAAACATCTGTCTTTAAGATGACACATACTATTTATACTCCTCAAATGATTCCTTATTATATTGAACGATGGCAAAATTATGAAATTGATGATATTTATGATTTTAAGTGTGTGGAAACTATTATGCAGATGGAGAAAGAGAAAATATGAAGAAGTTTTTAATAATTGGACTTGGCTCTATGGGAAAACGGCGTGTAAGGTGTCTAAAAGTATTAGGAATTAGCCAAGATAATATATATGGAATGGATAAAAGAGCAGATAGATGTAGAGAAGCTAAAGAAAAGTATGGGATACATATTATAAAAGATGAAAACGAAATAGATTTTTCAGAAATAAAAGCTGTAATTGTTTCCTTGCCACCAGATAAACACTATGAAGGAGTAAAAATTGCATTTAAGCATAAAAAACCTGTTTTCGTTGAAGCAAGTGTTGTTATGGAAGATGTTAAGAAGATTAAAGAGAATAATATAGATAAGGTATTTGTTGCACCTTCTTGCACATTTATATTCCATCCTGTGATAAAAAAGATAAAAGAAATAGTAGCAGGAGAAAGATATGGTAAAGTTTGCAATTTTTCATATCATAGTGGACAGTATTTACCAGATTGGCATCCATGGGAAGACGTAAATGATTTTTATGTTAGTAACAGAGCAACAGGAGGAGCAAGGGAAATTGTACCTTATGAATTAACTTGGATTGTAGATGTTATGGGATATCCAAAGGAAGTAAAAGGATATTTTAGAAAAACAACAGATATTGGATGCGATATTGAAGACAGTTATGTATGTTCTTTAGATTATGGAAATATGTTAGGGAGCTTATTGGTTGATGTTGTTGGGCGAAATGCACTTAGAAATCTGGTGATTAATTTTGAAACAGCACAACTACAATGGCGTGGTGATAGAGAACAACTTGAAATTTATGAGACTGAAAAGAAAAAATGGAAGGTTGTTGAAATACAAGAAATGATACATGAAGAAGGATATAACAAAATTATCAATGAAAATATGTATATAGATGAGATAGATGCTTTTTTGAAAGGGATAGAGGATAGTAGATTGTATCCAAATACGTTAGAAAAGGATATAGAAGTTTTAGAAATTTTGGAGATGATTGAGAATTCTGATAAAGATTAAAAGAGTGAAATTTGTGGAGGAAAAAGATGAAAGAACAGTATTTTTTTAATGATATTTATATTGAAAATAATATATTTTATTTTTCGGATTTTTATACAAAGCAGATTTGTTCTTTTAGTGAAGATACAAAATTAATTAATTATGATTTTAATTGTAATATAGATGATATAAAAGGCATTGAAAGGATTATAGGAATATATTCTTTAGGGGATTTGATTTTGCTATGTCCATGGAATAAAGTGAATTTCTTATTATTGTATAATAAACAAACTAAAAAAATATCAAAAAAGCAGATACTAAATTTTTCATCTGGATACTTGAATTTTCGGAATGATGATTTGTTTCAATATCAAAATAGTGTATATATTATTTCAGATAATGTGATTATAAAATCAAATTGTTTATTTGATAAATTTGAATTTTTATTACAAATTGGTGATAATGATAAAAGTTGTGGGCATGGTCAAATTATATGTTTAGATACTAAGTTATATATTCCAATTCAGAATATAATTTATATTTTTGATATGCTACTTGAAAAGATATGTGATGAAATGATATTTAATAATTGTGAAATGATAGAAACATTATGCTATATAGAAGAAAATTTTTGGTTCATTACAAGTAGAAATAAAATAGTTAAATATGATGGTAAATCTGATATATCTTATGATTTGCCGTTTGAGACAAGTTTTATGTTAGGAGATAAAAAAATAGCTAAATTTGCTAGGTGTTATGTTTATGGAAAATATATTTGGTTTCTTCCTTTGTATACAGATGTGATTATAAGAATGGATATAGAAAAAAAATTAATAGAGAAGGTTGAAATAGATGAAGAAAAGGAAAATGTTTTTACAATTCAAAAAAAAGAAAGAAAATGTATACAAAAATATCTTGGAATAACTCGAAATGCTAATTCTGTATTTTTCTTATCATCTAAAACAGAAAATTTATATAAATTAGATTTAGAAAAAGAAACAATTAAATTACTAGATTTAAGTTGGAATAAAGAAATTAATAATTTGATATTTACCAATAAAGATTCATCAGCTTTATTTTGTGAGGGATATTTGGGAGTAACAATTAAAGAGTTTATTGATATTGTTTGTGCGGGATAAAATTAAATAAAAAATATGTGTTGTGGAGTTGAAAATATTTTAGAAAAGCAATTTAGAATAATATATTATAGTTTATTATGTAAAGTATCCCTTTGGGTTAACCATAAAGTATATATTGCTCATGGTGCAATGGTATTTTTTTGGAAGAATAGAGTTTATAAAATTCAAATTGATGGGAAATCTGTATTAGAAGATGTTGAGAATAGAAAGAAAATTTTTTACAATAAATATCCTTCAAACAAAATATATATCATAAATAAGTCTCCATTAATAATAGTAAGTAATCAATTAGAAAAAGGTAATTTGAAAAATGAAAATGTTATTAAGTTATTGGAGGCTATAAGTGTTTACGGAGAAAAAAAAGTTGTTTGCTATGAAGAATGTTTAGGAATAAAATATGGACTTGATGCTTTACATTTTTATAAGACGGGAAATAAAAAAATTAATGAAATAGTTGTTATATTGAAAGTGATATTAAAAAAGCCCATAAGAATTGGAAAAGTTCATGGAGATGTACATGAAAAAAATATTTTAAAATCTTCAAAAGAGAAATATGTTTTGATTGATTTTGATTGTGCACGTGAAGACGACATTCAAGCATTTGATGCTATGTATTATATTTTTGAAAAAGAGAGAAATAAAACAAAAAAACCCTGGCTAGTTTTTTGGAGATTATTTTTAAAAAACGAAAAGGAATTGATAAGAAAATATAAATGTTTTTTTGTAAGCCTTATTGATTTGACGTTTAAAGAAGTTATGGTTATTTTATTTATTGAAAGATTAGGGCAAGAATATAATCATTCTGAAGAAATATGTAGATATAATATGATGAAAGTTGTTGAAGAAATTTTACATTTAGACATAGCTTCTAATGATTTGTAGGAGGTTAGCTTTGCTAAAAGAAGAGAAGGAGTTTATCAATAATAATAAAAAATATTGGAATGATTTAAATACTAGAAATAAAAAAAATGTAGGGATTGTTTTAGTAGAAGGGCAACTGATGGGGGCTCCAAATTATTTGTTAAGAACAGCTATCGCAGCTAAAGCCATAGAAAACGCAATAGGAAATGAAACAGTTGTAATTATTAATGGACCCAAAGAAGTAGAGATAAAAGCTAAAATGTTATATGGCTCTTTTGGTATTAAGAAATTTATAAATACTGCAAAGATGGAGATTCCTACGCATATAAAGCTTAAAGCATTATTAGAATGTATAAAATTTTTTGTTTGGAATAAACCAGAAAGTATATTAAATTTATTATATAAAAATTTAAAGATAGGACATTTGATTTATGATGATATATTGCATGACGATATTAAAAGTGTTGCAAAGATTAAGCACTATACAATAAGTAGTATTGATTTATTTTGCTTAAAACATATTTATTATTTTTATATTAAATTTTATTTATATATTAATTTAATATTAGATAAAAAAATTATTGCATATATTACTACTCATACGGTGTATTGTGAATATGGGATATTACCTTATCTTATGATTAATAAAAAAATACCAGTTGTATATTCAGACGATTTTAGTACAGAAATTGTACAAGATTTTGAGGGGCTATATTTCCATGAAAGAATTAGAAAAAGTATAATAAAAATTATTGATACGAATTTAAAAAGGGATTTGATAAAAGTAGCAGAAAAAAACTTGAAAATAAGAATGAGGGGAGATGGAGATATACATTCTAAATTAGCATATGCGCCGAATAAAAAAGAGTATTTAAAAGAAAATCTAAAAGATATATTGAAAATAGAAAATCAAAATCCAATTATATTTATATATGCGCATGTTTTTCGGGATTCTCCGCATATTTCAACAAAAATGTTATATAAAGATTATTATGAATGGTTGGTAGAAACTTTAACATATGCAAATAAAATAAAAGGGATTAATTGGGTTGTGAAGGAACATCCATCTAGTGAAAAGATATATAACGAAAAAGGTGTGGTACTAAAGATTTTAAAAGAATATAAGTTTTCAAATATTCTACTATGTCCTTCTGATTTAAATACTAATTGTATAAATAAAGTGGCAGATGCTGTTGTGACTTGTCAGGGAACTATAGGAATAGAATGTAGTTGTGAAGGAATTCCCGTAGTTGTTTGTGGAAATGCTTTTTATGCTGGCTTTGGATTTACAATTGAAGCGCATAGTAAAAAACAATATAAAAAGATATTGGAAGATTTGAAATATGTAAAAAAACTTGATAAAAATCAGGTTAGAAAAGCTAAAATTGTATATGGTGCATATCAGATGTGTTTTGGAAATCATTTGTCTCTTCTGGATAGTGATATACTTGATCATGTTTGGGGATATAGTGGGAAAATAAATATAAATGAAGCATATAGATTAATTAATGAGAGATTCGAAGATATGGATTTTATTAATTCTAATTTATATAAAAAAGTATATACTTATTTTTCCAACTACAATATTTTGAAAAAATAAAGAAATAGGGTGAGAATATTATGGAATTTATTCCAGTAAATGAACCACTATTAAATGGAAACGAAAAAAAATATTTATGTGAATGTATTGACACTGGCTGGATTTCCTCAGAAGGCCCTTTTGTAAAAGAATTTGAGCAGAAAATGAGCGAAACTGTTCATAGGAACTATGGCATCGCAGTATCAAATGGGACAGCAGCATTAGAAGTAGCTGTTCAGGCATTAGGGATTGATGCAGGAGATGAAGTGATTATGCCCACTTTTACTATTATTTCCTGTGCAATGGCAGTTACAAAAGTGGGTGGAATTCCTGTATTTGTGGATAGTGACCCATTTACTTGGAATATGAAAGTAGATGAGATTGAGAAAAAAATCACATCCAGAACGAAAGCAATTCTGCTAGTTCATTTATATGGTCTTCCAGTAGAAGTAGATGAAATTTTATTATTGGCTAAAAAATATCATCTAAAGGTAATAGAGGATGCAGCTGAAATGCATGGACAAACACACAATGGAAAGCCATGTGGTAGTTTTGGAGATATTAGTATTTTTAGCTTTTATCCCAATAAGCATATCACAACTGGTGAAGGCGGAATGGTAGTTACGGATGATGAAGAACTAGCAGAAAGATGTCGCTCTTTAAGAAATCTGTGCTTTAGAAAAGATATTCGATATATTCATGATGAAATCAGTGATAATTACCGTTTTACAAATCTACAAGCAGCAGTTGGTCTTGCACAGTTAGAACGATTGGATGAATTTGTAGAACGTAAAAGGGCAATGGGAAGATATTATACAGAAAGGCTGTGTGAAATCAAAGGACTAAGATTGCCTATTGAACATACAGATTATGCGAATAACATCTATTGGGTGTATGGAATGGTATTAGAGAGTGAAATACAAGTAGATAATAGAATCATACAGAAGCTTTTAGCAGAAAAAGGCATTGGAACAAGAACATTTTTCTGGTGTATGCATGAACAGCCAGTATACCGTAATATGGGACTCTTTAAAAATGAAAAATATCCTAATGCAGAGTATTTGGCAAGAAAAGGATTTTATATTCCAAGTGGGCTTGCACTTACAAAAGAACAGATGGATAAAGTGATATTGGGAATAAAAGATATGATAGTTCAGATTTCTAACAATTAAAATAGGCAATAAAATTAGGTGAAAACATGGAAAAAATTGAAAAAATAGAGAAAAAAAATAAATTATTGGCTATGATTATCCGCCATGATTATACAAGTGAGGGAGTGAATTTTGTAACATCTGATGAATACTCCCAACAAGTGGCCTATATGCATCATCCAACTGGAAAAATAATAGATGCACATGTACATAATCTGATTCATAGAAATGTAGTATTCACTCAAGAAGTACTGATTATCAAAAAAGGAATTTTGCGAGTGGATTTTTATGATGAATATGAAGACTACTTAGAGAGCAAAGATTTATATGCAGGTGATATGATTCTACTAGTTTCAGGAGGACATGGGTTTCAAGTCTTAGATGAAGTGGAAATGATAGAAGTAAAACAAGGGCCATATGCTGGAGAAAATGATAAAAAGAGATTTGAAGGAATTAGTAATAGTCAAGTAGTGTATAAGTAGAGGTAAAAGATGAAAAATTTTCAGGATTATGCATATTATTATAATGCCTTCTACCAAGATAAAGATTATGCAGCAGAGGCAAGGCAATTAGATACCTTATTGAAAAAATATGGAAAGAATATTAGCAAATTAATTAATTTTGGTTGTGGAACTGGAAGACATGATATAGAGCTTACCAAATTAGGTTATTCTTGCACAGGTATTGATTTAAGCTCCTATATGATTGAAAAAGCAAAAGAATATCTAAAACATGAGAATATAGAAATACCATTTCAGGTAGCAGATATACGCAATTTCATTTCCAAAGAAAAGTATGATGCAGTTGTCTCTCTCTTTCATGTAATCAGCTATCAAAATAGCAACCTAGATATACTATCTACGTTTCATTCTGCTAGAGCAGCATTAGAAAAGGATGGGTTATTTATATTTGATGTATGGTATGGTCCAGGAGTGTTAAGTGATAAACCAACTCTTCGAGTAAAAGAGATTGAAATAGATAATTATAAATTAATTAGAATCGCAACTCCAGTGATGCATGAGAAAACGAATATTGTGGATGTAAATTATAAAGTTCTTATAATAAATAAAGAATCTAAGGAAACAAATATAGTAGAAGAAGTACATAATATGAGGTATTTCTTTAGACCAGAATTAGAGTTTTATCTAAAAGAAACGGGATTTGAATTAGTGGATAATTTGGATTGCAGTACACTTGGAGAGACAAGTTTTGACTCTTGGACAAGTTATTTTATAGCAAAGGCGATTTAAAAATGCAAAGAAAAAATAGAAAGAAAAAAATTGCATTAATATTACCAACAAAGCCAAGAGACGGAGGACAACATCAATATGCTTTAGTAGTGGTTCAATGTCTAATAGAGAAAATGGGTCCAGAGTATGAGATAGTAGCTCTATCTGGAAATTCTTTTTGGAGAAAATGGTGTAGAGAAAAAGGGATTCCATATCTAGGAGTTACGATACCTAAATATTCTTTGGAAGAACAGAAATTTAATTATAGATTTCCTTTTCTAGCGAAAATGTATTATACATATATAACACCTATAGGAAGAATATTAAGAAAACATAAAATAGACATAGTATTTTCAACACATCAAGGTGTTTTTTTGCCAAATTATAAGGTGAAAATTATAACTCCTGTACATGATTTGATGCATAGATATGAACCTGATTTTCCAGAGGTTAAAAAAGATTTTGAGTATCGAGAAATTTATATGAAAAATATTGCGAGATATACAACATGTGTGCTAACAGATTCTAAGTTGGGGAAAAAACAATTTATTGAATCATATATAGTAAAAAAAACTGGAAGGCCAATAATTGTTAGTTTACCGTTTGTAGTTCCTGAGCATGTTCAGAATAGGGAAGAAAAGTATGTGAATGTTCCTGCTAGATTTGTTTTTTATCCTGCACAATTTTGGGAACATAAAAATCATATAAATTTGGTTAAGGCAATTGAAATTTTAAAAAAGTCAATTAAGGATATTCATTTGGTTTTAGTTGGTTCCGAGAAAAATTATGGAAAGATAGTAAAGACATATATATCCGAACATCATTTGGAAAATAATATTACAATTTTAGGATTTGTAAGTAATGAAAATATAACATATTTATATAGACATGCCGTAGGGATGATTATGCCATCTTATTTTGGGCCAACAAATATTCCTCCTTTAGAAGCTATGGCATTAGGATGTCCAGTTGCTGTTTCGAATAAATATGCAATGCCTGAACAAGTAGGAAAAGCTGGTTTGCTTTTTGACCCAGATTCACCAGAAGAAATTGCAAAATGTATTGAATGTTTGTGGAAAAATGAAATACAGAGAGAATATATGATAAAGCAGGGATATCATAAAATAAAAACATGGACAAAAGAAAATTTTGGGGATAAATTGTGTAGAATTATAAAGGCTCTTTAAAGTATTAGAAGTTGAGTAAAAGTAGGAGATAGGCATGAGAAAGCTTTTAATATGGGGAATTGGGGAATTGGCTAAAAGGTTTATTTATAATGGGTTCAAGGGAGAAATTATAGGTTTTATTGAAACAACTAAATCGATAAATATATTTATGAATAAACCTGTATATGGAAGTGAAGAATTACCAAAAGAATATGACTATATTATAGTTGCCAATTCTTATACGACGGAAATTTATCAATTATGTTTAAAGCTAGATATTGATATAACGAAGGTTATTTTTTTATATGGTGTAAAAAATAGAGTTGGATGTATAGAATCTTCGATATTAAGAGAAATTTTGTTAGAAAAAAATTATACTTTCTATTGTGCAGAGTTTAGATTAACAGATAAAACTTTTGTAGAGAAAGATAAATATACATATCAAACTTTAAACCAAAGAAGCACTTTCAATATTCAAGATAAGTATATGTGGCCTGTTCTTTCTGATAAATATTCATGTGCGGGGACAATAAATAATTATTTTTGGCAGGACTTATGGGCAGCCAAATTGATTATAAAATCAGATATAAAGAAACATTTTGATATTGGTTCTAGACTTGACGGATTTATAGCTCATCTACTTTCTGCCAATATTGATGTGACTATGATTGATGTTCGTGAATTTCCAGGAGAAATTGAAAATTTACATACCATTGTAGATGATGCTACTACTTTATATCAGATTGAAGAGGAAAGCATAGAAAGTATGTCAGCATTATGCTCTCTAGAGCATTTTGGGTTAGGCAGATATGGAGACCCTGTAGACCCTGAAGCATGCTTTAAGTGTTTTGCTAATATTCAGAAAAAATTAAAATCAGGTGGGAAACTGTATCTATCAGTACCTGTGGGAAAAGAGAGAGTGGAGTTTAATGCCCATAGAGTCTTTTATGCAAGTACAATTAAGGAATGTTTTTCTCAGCTGACACTGCGAGAGTTTTCATGTGTTTCAGAAGGAAAAATAGAATCTATGATAGATTTACATAAATATGATGAGGATAAGCATAATGGAGAATATCGTTATGGGCTATTTTATTTCGAAAAAGAATAATATGGGAGGTATATTGTAATGAAAAAAGGAATTATTTCTATCATTTCTGCACTATTAGGAGGAATTGTTGGGGCTGGCGTAGTAGGAAAGACAATGATGGAGAAGGAAAATAGTATTCAAACAATGTCAGATAAACATTTTTCGTTGTTTCTTATGATGAACCAGTGGGTAAAAGTAAAGCAAGAAGGAAAGAGCTTAGCTGAATATTTCAAAAAAGAGGGTTATAAAAACATTGCAATATATGGAATGAGTTATGTGGGTGAAACTTTGCTAGAAGAATTAAAAGATACAGATATTCATGTTGCATATGGTATTGATAAAGGTGCAGAATCTATATATGCAGAGATTGATATTGTATCACCAGATGATAATCTTCAAGAAGTGGATGTGATTGTGGTAACAGCTATTACTTTTTTTGAAGATATTGAAGAAAAACTTTCTAAAAAGGTAAATTGTCCAATTGTTTCGCTGGAAGATATTTTATATGAGCTATAAGGAATAACCAGTTATATGATTATTGTTAGAATTTATGAAGGTTTAGGGAATCAGTTATTTCAATATGCGTATGCAAGGGCCTTATCTTTATCTACAAAACAAAAAGTTTTCTTGGATGTGAGGGAGACAGGAGCTAGAATAAGTGAGAAAAGATTAACACCTAGAAAATATAGTTTGAATCATTATAAGATTACACTACCCATATGTAAAAATGTTAGTCATTTTTATCCATATATTAATGGGAGTGATAGTACCCTTGAAATAATGCAAAAGTTATCTATGGTGGGATGTTTACCATATAAATTTTATAAGCAAAAAACATCTGATTATGATGAGAAAATTGTGAATTTGAAGGGAAACTGGTATTTGCAAGGATGGTTCCAGGATAGTAGATATTTTCAAAAATATGAATCAATAATTAGACAGGAGATTACACCTAAAAATCGAATAAAAATTAATCATGAATTAAAAAATCTTTTACAGACAAATAACACAATATCTGTCCATATTAGGAGATGTGATTACAAAAAAATTTTAAATATGTTACCTATAAGTTATTATTATAATGCAATGGGATATATGAAAGATAGAATTTTAAATCCATTTTGGGTAGTTTTTTCTGATGACATTAACTGGGCAAAAGAAAATATAAATTTTGGTTCTAATTGTTATTTTTTAGATGAAAGAGATAACTTACAAGATTATGAAGAACTGATGGTTATGAGTTGTTGTAAAAATCATATTATTGCAAATAGTACATTTAGCTGGTGGGGAGCATGGCTTTGTAAAAATGAAGATAAAATAGTAGTAGGACCCAATAGATGGGGATTGAATAGGTTATGTAATTACGGAAAAAATATTTTGCCTACAGATTGGATAAAAAAATCTGTGATATGAATATTTTAGGCTTAGGTAAAATAATGAGGAATAAAAAATGTTTAATATTTTAATATGGGGAACAGGATATGGATACAGTAAATATATTAATGTTTTAAAGTATCAAGAATTATTAGGAGAAATAAAAATAATTGGTATAACAGGAAAAGATGAAATATATCTATGTTTAGATGGATATCAATTTTTCCCTTTATCTGAAATTAAGAAATTAAATATTGACTATATAGTAATTACATCTGATATATATTTTAATGAAATTATAGTGGAGGCAAAAAGTCTAGGAATTTTAAAACCTATATTTATCATGGCAAAAGTATTTGAACTTCCTGGTTTTTTATTTTCAAAATATATTTATCTTTTGAACTCTAGAGTTTCTATAATATCGAATAATTGTTGGGGAGGAACAGCATATCATTCTCTTGGAATGAAATTTTATTCTCCATTTATTAATATGTTTGAGGCTGATAGAGATTATTTGAGACTATTATATAATTTGAAATATTATATGAAATTAAAATTGGAATTTATTGATTATGGATATAATTCTATTTTAAATATAAATTATCCTATATGTAAATTAGGAGATGTAATATTGCATTTTAATCATTATTCAGATGTAGAAATTGTTAAGATAAAATGGTATGAAAGAGTGAAAAGGATTACTTGGGATAATCTTTTTATTATGATGTTTACAGAAGATGAGCAAATTGCTAATGAGTTTGATAAATTGAATTATAAAAAGAAAATTTGTTTTGTTCCATTTAGTAGTACCTTATCATCTAGTTATTATTTACAAATTAGGAATAAGGATATAATGAAAAAGATACCTTTTTGGAGTATTGTCAATAAAATGGCTAGTGGTCATTATCATGATTATGATTTAATAGATTTATTACATACAGGAAAAATAAATAAGAATAGGTATTTTTGTTGGTGAATTTGATGAAAAGAATTTTAATATTTGGATTAGGAGAACGAGGAAAAAAGTTAATTGCTCACTGTCTAAAATATAAATGTAGAGATATAATTGTAGCGATTATAGATAATAATATAATGCAAGAATTTTATTGCGGAATTCCTGTTATTTATCCTGAAAATATAATAAATTATGTTTATGATGAGATATGGGTTTGCACAATATATTATCCTGAGATTAAAAAACAATTAATAGAAGAATATGAAATTTCTGAACAGAAAATTGTTTATGTGGAGCCTGTTATGCCAATATTAGAAGAGAGACTTCATAAACATTATGAAAAAGCTTTAAATAAGAAAGTAGAAGTATCAGATGAATTAAAAGAAGTATTAAATTATATATCATTACATCATGCCCAGATGTATTGTTATCCTTTTTATGATGAATATCTAAATAAGATGGATGTTCCTGTATTTTTTGACGAATCTTGTCAGCTATTTTATGTATATTATGATTTGAAAAAAATGTATTTCTCTAAAAAGATTGATTCCGAAAGAAAGGTGCGTCATTATTTTAATTTAATTAGAATGGAGCAAGATAGTCGTTCCCCGCATTGTTATTGGAATGAAAAGAAAATGGAAGATGTAACAGGAGTAGGGATAGATGTTGGAACATCTGAGGGAATATTTGCATTAAAAATTATTGAACAAATAGAACATATATATTTAATAGAGATAGATGAAGATTGGATAGAAGCTTTACAATATACATTTGAGCCATTTAAAGAAAAGGTGACTATTATACAAGGATTTGCCTCTGATAAAGATGACGAACAATGCATTAAATTGGATTCTTTGATAGGGGAAAGAAAAATTGATTTTATTAAAATGGATATAGAAGGAGAAGAAAAAAACGCATTAAAAGGTTGCAGTAAAATCTTAAAAAATAATAATGTGGAATTAGCAATTTGTGTATATCATAATTCAGAGGATAATGATCAAATTGGAAATTTTCTTATAAAACAAGGATATAATATTAAAAATTCGAAAGGTTATATTGTTTGTCAAGGAGAATGGGAATTAGAAAATAATATAACAGATTTTCGGAAAGGAATATTATTTGCAAATAAATGAATTGAGTTATAGTAAATATTAATGTGTTAAATATAAGTTGGGAGAACAATAGTAGTGATAATAATAGAAAATAGCTTTGAATCATTTCATGCAGTTGCTAATAGAAAGAAAATTATTGCATTTGGTGCGTCAAACTTTTTACAATTGATTAGTTTAAATTATAAGGATTTAAAATTAGAACAATATATATATTGTGTAGTGGATAATGATATATCTAAACAAGGAAAAAGTATTTCTATTAATGGATGCAATAAAGGTATAATTTCTCCTCAGCAACTATTAAAGTTTGATGAAAAAGATATTGCTGTTTTAATTACATCAGATATTTATGTATATGAAATTTATAAACAATTAGAAAAAATGTTAAATGGAAGAAATATAGAGGTTTTTGGGCTATCATTGATGATTGCAAAAAACATAGATGATACTTCTGAACGCTATATGCAATTTTTAAACAATGAAACAAGTTATAAAATTCCAAAAATTATACATTATTTTTGGTTTAGTGGAGAGGAAAAAACAGGATTAGTTAAAGAATGTTTAGAAAGTTGGAAGAAAACATGTCCTGATTATGAATTGAAAGAATGGAATGGAAACAATTATAATATTTCAGTTAATGATTTTGTATATAAAGCCTATAAAAAGAAAAAATGGGCATATGTATCAGATTATGCACGTTTAGATGTTGTATATAGGTATGGTGGAATCTATTTAGATTTGGATGTTATTTTATATAAAAACTTAGATATATTACTTTCACAAGATTTTTTTGTTGGTTTTGGCCCTATTAGAGATATTGAGGCAGCAGTATTTGGTGCAAAAAAAGGATGTCCTATTTTAAAAGAAATGATGCATATATATGATGATAAAAAATTTGATGAAAATGAAAGTATGACACTTTTTAATTTACAACCAATTTTACTGGACCGTTTTTTTGAAAAAAAGGGATTTGAAATAAATGGAAAGTATCAAAAAAAGGATGGAATAACAATTTATCCACGTGACCTTTTTTCTGCAAAAAATTGGTTTACAGGAGCATATGAAATTACGGATGTTGCGTTGGGTATACATGAGTGTGCTGGAGGATGGGTTAATAAAAATGGAAAAAGTAGTAAACGGATTAAGATGGAAAATAATATAAATTTAGAACAAATTTATAAAATGGAAGTATAAGGAGGCTTGTAAATTGCAAGAAGAAAAATACATATTATCTGTATGTATTCCAAATTATAATAGGCTGGAGAAATTTAAAAGTCTTTTGGAAAACATTGCAAACCAAATTGTATTTGATGGGCTTCAAGAGAAAGTAGAGGTATGTATTAGTGATGATTTTTCTACAATTAATCCTATTAGTATAGTTGATGAAGTTAAAA
The DNA here is from genome assembly GCA_910575445.1 of Lachnospiraceae bacterium. Lineage (GTDB taxonomy): Bacteria > Bacillota > Clostridia > Lachnospirales > Lachnospiraceae > Hominiventricola. The sequence goes on from CAJTFW010000001.1 coordinate 748,539, forward strand.
AAAAGTTTCCTTTAGTATATATTCAATATAATCGAAATAAACAAAATATGGGGATGGATTATAATTTTTTAAAAAGCGTGTTGTTAGCTAAAGGGAGATATGCATGGATTATAGGAAATGATGATGTACCTGAAGATAAAGCTTTGTATAATATTTTGAAAATAATTGATAAAACAAAATATGAAGATATAGATTTTATTGTTACTTCGTTCGACTCTTTTGATTATGCTAATACTTTCATAAGGACAGTCTATCCTTTAGGGCAAGAAGAACAAGAAGATATTTTGTTTAATACTTGTGACAAAAAACAATTATATAATCTAATTATGAAAGTGAAAGATAATTCTGCTGTATTTGGTTTTTTATCAAATGTGGTATTTAAGAGAGAAAGATGGATTAGGCATGGAAATAGATTTGAAGATAAAATGTCTACTATATTTATACAAGTGTATATGAACTTGCAAACATTAGTGGAAGGAGCAAAATATTTTTATACACCTCAAAAAATCATTTTAAACTATTTAGATGATGAAATGAATCAGACAATAGATAGGACCTACCAAATTGCAGTTGGATTGTATGAGGCGATGGACTATTTTTTTCAAGGGGAAGAAAGAAGAAGTATAGAAAAAAATGTTGTAGATGTTTTTATTTCGAGTAGATTTATGGAATTTCCTAAAAACGATAAAAGGAGAATGAAGATTGATAAGTTTGTATCAGAAAGATTAGATATTTTGAATAAGTATTATATTAAATGTAAAGATAGAAAACAATATTTTGATAAAAAAAATATTATTATTTATGGTGCTGGTAAGTTTGGATGTATTGCAATCAATGATTTGATGAATTTTAAAGCAAATATAATAGGAATATGTGATATAGATAAACAAAAACAAGGGAAGTATATTGAAGGTAATATAATATTTGATTTTGATACATTGTTAAAAGAATATCGAAAATATCATGATTGTGTTATTGTTGTGGCAAATAATATACATTTAGTAGAAATTATCCATAAATTGATTGAAAATTTAGTGTTTCAAATTGCAATTATAACATAAAGAAAAATAATGTTGGGAGCATAATATGAATTATACCAATAAAAAGGTTGCTATATTTGGAGCTGGCCTATACGGCCAAAAAGCATTACAAAAGCTAGGCAGTGACATAGTGGAATGTTTTATTGATAATAGTCCAACAAAACAAGGAACTACATATTGTGGAAAAATAATAAAAAGCCTGGATGAAATCCAAAAAGATATTGATAATTTCTCTATCATAATTGCAAGTATTTATGCAACAAGTATGGAAAAACAGTTGCAAGCATATGGCATTACAGATTATACGATTTTTGAAGACTATCAACATGGATATTTTGAAACGGACGAATTAATTGTCAATCCTTATAAGACAACAAAAGAAGCTACTACCGAAGAAGAATGGTCAGGAAGTGAAAAGCTTCAATATACGCGAAAAGCTGTCTATGATATGGTCGAAATTTACCAGAAGCATCAGACACTTTTTGACCATATTGAGATAGAGACCATTAATCGATGCAATGGAAACTGTTCTTTTTGTCCAGTGAGTCGAAAGAAAGACCCAAGAGAAAAAGCAGTGATGACTACTGAATTATTTCAAAAGATTGTAGCGCAACTTGCCAAGATAAATTATAGCGGAAGGTTTACGACATTTTCCAATAATGAACCATTACTGGATGATAGGCTGATTGAATTTAACAGATATGCACGTGAAAAATTGCCTAATGCCAGGATGCATCTTTTTACCAATGGAACTTTACTGACGATTGATAAATTTATTGCGTTGATAAATATATTGGACGAGCTTATTATTGACAATTATCAGCAGGAATTGAAACTGATTAAGCCTTGTCAGGAGATAGAAGCATATTGTAAAGAACATCCTGAACTTTGCAAAAAAGTAACCATTGTTCTCAGAAAGCCTAATGAAATATTGACTTCTAGAGGTGGAAATGCTCCCAATCGGAAGCAGATACCAGACTATAGTAAGGATAGGTGCATATTGCCATTTAGACAGATGATTGTACGACCAGATGGAAAAGTGTCTTTATGCTGTAATGATGCAATTGGAAAATATACTTTGGGAGATTTGAATCAGGAATCATTGTTGGATGTGTGGTATGGGCCTAAATTCCAGATGGTTCGAAAATGTCTATATGAAGGCAGAGAGAATTGGGGAGATTGCCGTCATTGTGATACTTTTTTAACAGGCTAAAGTGTATTTGATGAAAAAATATAGTATAAGAGGCCTTAATAATGAATGATATAATCTCTGTAATCGTTCCAATCTACAATGTTTCTGCCTATTTGAAAAAGTGCATTTCCAGTATTCTGTCTCAGACTTATCCATATCTTCAAATCATTCTAGTAGATGATGGCTCTACAGACCAGTCGCCAGCAATATGTGATATTTATCAGAGACAAGACCCTAGAATCCAAGTAATACACAGGCAAAATGGAGGCCTTGTCAGTGCGAGAAAGACAGGCTTACAGGCAGCTACAGGGAAATATATCTGCTATGTAGATGGAGACGACTGGCTGGAAGCTGATATGATAGAGCAGCTGCTAAAAGGTATGAAGCAGACCAATACAGATTTGATTATTTCTAATCATTTTTGTAATTTAGAGAATATGGTCTGGAAAGTACAGGGAAGATTAAAGGCTGGAATATATGATGCAAAAGACCTGATTCCAATGATGCTGTATAATGGTGAATTTTATGAATTTGGAATCCATCAGTTTGTCTGGGGAAAGCTTTATCGAAAAGAGATATTGTGGGATATTCAGATGCAGGTGGACGACAGGATTACTTGTGGAGAAGATGTTGCAGTTACTTATCCTTATATCTTAAAGGCAGAGCATATTTGTATATTGGATTATGTAGGTTATCACTATTTACAAAGAGCTGGTTCCATGACAAGTTGCTACTATACAGAGGCATGGATACAGAGTAAGATTTTGCTGAAATATTTGCAGAGGATTTTTCAATCTTCTGTTTATACAGATAGTTTGATGATACAGTTAAATCAATATGCCAAAAATTTGCTGTTAGCAAGGCAGATTCATTATTTTGATACTTTTGTGGAAAATAAACGATTGATGCCATATGGCGAAATTCCAAGAGATGCACGTGTGGTAATCTATGGTGCTGGGAAATTGGGACAAAGTATCTATGATTATTTAATGCAAGAAACGGCGGTAGAGATTGTATATTGGGTGGATAAGAATTATACGATGTATCAGAAGATGAGTAGGAAAGTTTATAATCCAGAAGAACTAAGAAATCTGGATGATAGTACATATGATTTTCTGGTTATAGGAATTAATAGCCAGAAGACTGCCAAGATAGTGAAAGAATATTTAATAGAGATGTCTGTAAGGGAAGAAAAAATAAGATGGCTAAGTGAGGATTTTATAAGAGAAGAAAATTTTATTTTAGATAAATTATAAAAATTGTGTACCTTGAAAATTTCATACTTGTATCAAAATCTTAACTATTCTGATTATTTTCCATAACTTTTCATTTTTTATTGACAAACATACGTTCCTATCCTATAATAAGAACACAAGTTCGATACAGTGAAAGGGGGAACGATATGGACAAAGTCAAGGGGAGCATGGAAGTATTAAGCGATATGCAGATTACCGCTGATACCACAGGGATGGATGCACACAGTAAGATTATCTTACGCAACAAAGAAGTGTTAGCCATCATCTTAGGTGAAGTAATTGCAGAATACAAAGGATATACACGCAAAGAAGTGATGGATTTTATTGAGATGGACTCGATGAGTTCGGAGATGGAAGTGTCTTCTGGAAGAACCAATACACAAGTCCAGGGAGACAATCCAGAATTTGTTCAGTTAAATGAGAAGACCTCTTATTTTGATTTGGTATTTCGGGCGAAGAATCCGCTTCTTTCGACAAAGGATGTATTTGTCAGTCTACATATGGATGTTGAGCCACAAAAGACCTATCAACCGGGCTATCCGGTAGAGAAAAGAGGATTTTATTATCTAGCCAGGCAGTTATCTTCTCAGCTATCGTTGACTACAGAGAATACCGATTATGGACAGTTAGAGAAATGTTATAGTATTTGGATTTGCAAAGATGATATTCCGAAAAAAGCACAGTATAGCGTCTCTGTGTATGAAACGATAAATACGAAGAATACCAGTTTGCACCATGCAAAGAAAGAATCCTATGATTTGATGACATTGGTAATTATCAAATTGGGGAATGTGGTGTATAATGGAGAAAAAGAAGATGAATATTATGAGCTTCTTCGGTTTTTAGATACCATAATGTCACCACATAAAGAAGACTTTATGGACAAGGTAAAAGAGTATATCGATTTTTCAGAAAATGAAGAGCTATGGAAGGAGGTAACGCACGTGACTGGTCTTGGGATGAGCATTTTTAGAGAAGGATTAGAAGAAGGAATTGAAAAGGGAATTGAAAAGGGAATTGAAAAAGGAAAGCTAAAGGGAATTCAGGCGTTTATAGAGGACAACCTAGAAGAGAAGATTCCTAAAGAAAGAAGCTTGGAAAAGCTTCAGAAACATTTCCAACTGACAGAGGAGAAAGCCATCGAGTATTATGAGCGCTTTGCCAGAAATGTGTAATGTGATTATTTAGAAAATAAAATAGAAGTTAATATAAGAATCCTGATATCAAGTATGAAAGATAAGAGTTATCTGATTGATATCAGGATTTTTTTGCTTATGACAATAGGTTTGTTGGCGAAGCTTGCAATCTATTGTTTTAGAGATAGAGAGGCAATCTATGGGACAGAAGATTTATATTTTCGGAGCTCATTCCAGGGCGCAGACGTTAGCGGTGTATTTGCAGTATTTATACCCGGATATAGTGATAGAAGCGTATCTGTATAACAATGAGGAACCGAATCCATCTGAGATTTTTGGGGTTCCAGTTTGGTATCTGGATATGGAAGTGTTAGAACATTTACATAAGGAATATTCTGTATTTGTGGGAACGCGTGGTATATATCATCCACAGATTATAGAATATCTTCAAAAACTTGGTTTTTGCAATATTTATCCAGTGATGGTAGAGCTTGATTTAAAGCTTCGCAATGCTTATCTGGAAAAATATTTTGTCAGTGCTAAACGTGCGTTTATAAAGATTGAGCAGTTGTCCGTAAAAGGAGAAGACATAATCCAGCAACCTTCTATAGCAACTGTCTATGTTGTAAAATCTGTTTTTGATAAGCCATTGCAACAAAACTATCTATTGGCGCCATATGAGAGAGAGATACAGGTGGGTGCAGCGCTTACGAAGGAGCGTTTATCAGAAAATATACTTACAGATAATATGGAAGGGCATATTTCTGATAGAAATAAGCAGTTTTGTGAGTTGACAGCGCTGTACTGGATTTGGAAACATGCTACAGAAGATATTGTCGGGTTAGTACATTATCGGCGGCATTTTTTGTTGCCAGACGATTGGATAGCACGAATGGATGCCCATAACATCGATGTGATTCTGCCCATTCCATTATATGTAACACCGAATTTGGAACAGAACTTTAAAAAGCGTCATCATGCAGCAGAATGGGATTACATGATGAAGTGTCTAAAAGAATCCGATGAAAATACCTACCAGGAAGCAAAGGATTTTTTCCAGGGCAATCTGTATTCTCCCTGCAATATGTTGATTATAAGAAAACATGTATTAGACGAGCTTTGCAGCTGGCTGTTTCCGATATTATTTCGGGTGGCAGAACATGGTGGTCAGAAAGAAGACGCTTATCAAAATCGTTATCCTGGCTTTTTATCCGAGCGATTACTTACTTTTTTTATGGAAAAACATCGTGAAAAATATAACATTGTCTACGCAGACAAAAACTTTCTGCCATAACAGGCAGATGCAGAACTTAAATAAAGGAGTAAATTATGCAATTTGAGTTAATGGCATCGATGATGTGTGCCAACTATGGAAATCTGGAGAAGGAAGTCAAAGAGTTAGAGGAAGGTGGGATTGACTCCTTTCATATTGATATTATGGATGGTCGCTATGTGCCTAATTTTGCGATGTCGTTAAATGATATGCGTTATATTGCAGGAGCTACTTCAAAGCCTCTGGATGTCCATTTGATGATTGAGCATCCGAACAATCGTATCAATTTATTTCTTGGCTGTCTTAGAAAGGGAGATACGGTCTATATTCACCCAGAAGCAGAGTACCATCCTTCTACCACCTTACAAAGCATCATTAATGCTGGATTGGTTCCAGGAATCGCAATTAACCCAGGAACATCCGTTGAGACGGTAATGGAGATGCTACGTATTGTAAAAAAAGTATTAGTAATGTCTGTAAACCCAGGCAACGCAGGACAGATGTATCTGCCTTATGTTGGTAAAAAAATCACAAAGTTATTATCTCTAAAGGAAGATATGGAGTTTGAAATCTACTGGGATGGTGCATGTAGTGCGGATAAAATTCTGGAATTTGCCCCCAAAGGTGTCAAAGGCTTTGTACTTGGAACTACGTTATTATTTGGCAGAGAAAAGCCTTATGGGGAGACTTTACAGGCGATTCGGGAACTGCGGTTTTAAAACACCATTACATAGGCGAATAGGAGTAAGACATGAACGTTGCATTGATTTTATCTGGTGGGACGGGGAGCAGGTTAGGCTCTAAGATTCCCAAACAGTACATAGAAGTGGGAGAAAAACCTGTTATTTCCTATTGTATAGAGACACTCTCTGCACATCCACAGATTGATGCTATCCAGATTGTAGCAGAAGTATTCTGGCAGGAAAAGATAAAAGAGTGGTTAAAGACTGCGGATACCCATCAAAAATGCAAAGGGTTTTCCTTGCCAGGAGAGAATCGTCAGCTCTCTATCTATCATGGGCTGGAAGATATTTGCACCTATGCAGAAGAATCTGGTTATGTCTTTATCCACGATGCTGCAAGACCACTACTTTCCAAAAAGCAAATCACCGATTGCCTAGAGGGTGTTCTTGGGCATGATGGACTTATGCCTGTATTGCCAATGAAAGACACCGTCTATGAAAGCAACGATGGTGGCAACAGCGTTGCAGGGCTTTTAGACCGCAGTAGTATCTATGCTGGACAAGCTCCTGAAGTCTTTCAGATAGGGCGATACTTTAGCGCCAATCAAAAACTTCTTCCAGACCGCATCCGAGCTATCAACGGTTCCACAGAACCCGCTGTCTTAGATGGTATGGATATTGCTATGATTCCAGGCGATGAAGGGAATTTTAAGATTACCACACAGGCGGATTTGGAACGGTTTTGTAAGATAATCGAAGACCAAAAAAGGAGTAAAAGCAAATGAAAGCATGGGTATTACATGGAATTAACGATATACAGTTAGAAGAAGTAGAAACACCTACACTATCAGAACAAGAAGTGCTGGTTCAGGTTAAAGCTTTTGGCATCTGTGGTTCTGATATTCCCAGAATTTATCAAACGGGTGCTTACTCCCATCCTTTAATCCCAGGTCATGAATTTTCGGGGCAAGTCGTACAACTGGGAGCCAATGTAGATAAAACTTGGCAAGACCAGCGTGTAGCTGTCTTCCCACTGATTCCCTGTCAATCTTGTCTTTCATGTCAGAAACAACAATATGAAATGTGTGCGCATTACAGCTATTTAGGCTCCCGTCAGGATGGAGGCTTTGCAGAATATGTTGCGGTTCCTGTCTGGAATCTGCTTCCTCTTCCAGAAGGTGTCTCCTACGAAGCAGCTGCTATGTTAGAGCCTATGTCCGTAGCCACTCATGCCATGCGCCGTCTAAATCCTTCTCCTTCTGATACCATAGCTATCTGTGGTCTTGGAACGATTGGTCTGTTGTTGGCAATGCTTCTAAAAGAAGCTGGTATTCACCATCTGCTTTTCCTTGGCAACAAGGATTTTCAAAGAGAAAAAATAGTAGAATTAGGCTTTTCACCAGATGCCTATTGTGATACCAGAACAGAAGATATCCCTAAGTGGCTACTAGAGCATACCAACCACCACGGCGTCGACTGCTTCTTTGAATGTGTGGGCAAGAATGTAACCATCTCTCTAGCCATAGAATGTACTGCTCCCACTGGCTCTATTATGTTAGTTGGAAATCCTCATCAAGACCTCCATTTAAAAAAAGAAATTTACTGGAAAATCCTTCGCCGCCAGCTCCATATCCAAGGCACCTGGAATTCCTCTTTTACGCATCACTTAGAAGACGACTGGCATTATATCCTAGAGCGCCTAAAACAACAGACCCTTGTTCCCACAAGTCTTATCACCCACCGCTTGCCCTTCGAGCAGCTTGAGCAGGCTCTTCATATTATGAAAGATAAGACCGAAAACCATATCAAAATCATCCTTTCTCTCTAACTTCTACAATATAAATTCAATATTCCTCTATCGAAGCCAAGAAACAGCCCGGCAGGAACCCTCGGTTAGCTCCTGTTGGGCGTTACTGATACAAAAATCTTCTGCCATATTCCCCTCTTGCATTTCCCTCCAACTACTGTTAAAGTATACTTAAAAACCCAAAGAAAGCAAACAACCCTTATGAATACATTTTTCCATCGAAAGCTTCCCCTTATCCTTCGTTATTTCCACGGTTCCAAACGCTATTTTCTATGCGCCATAGCCGCTTCCTTCTTAACCACCACCCTTAATACCATAACTCCCCAAATCTTCCGCTTTAGCATTGACAAAGTGCTAGGAAGCCAATCCTACCCATATTTACGCGATAATCTCTGGATTTTGGCTTTCGCTATTATTTTAGTTGCCATCCTTTCCGGCTTTACAATGTTTCTAACCCGCACCTGCACCGCCAAAGCTGGAGAAAATTTTGCCAAAAATATGCGAGATTCTCTCTTTGCTCATGTACAACGTCTTCCCATGAGCTGGCATGACCAGAACCAGACGGGAGATATTATCCAAAGATGCACTTCTGATGTGGAAGTTATCCGCAATTTTGTTGTCACGCAACTTTTAGAGGTATTTCGTACAACATTTCTAGTTGCCATCTCTTTTATAATTATGGCTTCTATGAACCCTAGATTAGCCTGCATCGTTTTGCTTTTTATTCCTGTTGTTATCTTGTATTCTGCCATCTTTTACCGCCTAATCGCCAGACGTTTTACGGATGCGGACGAAGCCGAAGGCGAACTCTCCACCGTTGTGCAAGAGAATGCTACAGGTGTCCGGGTTGTACGTGCCTTTGGCCGTGAACAATATGAGATGGAACGCTTCCAGGAGAAAAATGAAGCATTTGCCAACCTATGGATTCGTCTTGGCACGCTCTCTGGTCTCTACTGGGGTGTTGGAGACCTGATTACCGGCCTTCAAGTGGTCGTCGTTATCGTACTGGGCGCTGTAGAAGCTGTTCATGGCACGATGTCTGTTGGCGAGTTTGTAGCATTTGCTTCCTATAATACGGTGTTGGTATGGCCTGTTCGTGGCTTGGGCAGAATCCTCTCTGATATGAGCAAGGCGGGTGTCTCCTTTGCGCGTGTGGACTATATTATTCATGGGCAGGAAGAAGCCTACGAGCAAGGACAAGATATTCCATCCAATAGAGATATTACATTCTCTCATGTATCATTTTCTTATACTAAAAGTAAGAAGGTATTGGATGATATTTCTTTTACCATTCCAGAAGGAAGCACAATCGGGATTCTAGGCGGCACCGGAAGTGGCAAATCCACACTGGTGCAGCTTCTGACCAGACTTTATACTTTAGAAGAAGGCAATATTACCATCGGAGGTGTGGATATTCGTAAGATTCCGCTTCTGCATCTTCGTCGTCAGATAGGTATGGTACTTCAGGAACCATTTCTCTATTCCAAGACCATCCGGGAAAATATTGCGGCTTCTAGGCCAGATGCCACAATGGAAGAAATCCGCGCAGCGGCTCAGATTGCCTGTATTGACGACGTGATTATGCATTTTGCAGATGGATATGAAACCATTGTAGGAGAGCGCGGTGTGACACTTTCCGGTGGACAAAGACAGCGGGTGGCGATTGCTAGGATGCTGTTGCAAAAAGCGCCGATTATGGTATTTGACGATTCGCTTTCTGCGGTAGATGCACAGACGGATTATCAGATTCGCCAGGCATTAAAAGAACGGATGAAAGGGGCAACCGTTATCTTGATTTCTCATAGAATTACTACACTGATGGAAGCAGACCAGATTTTAGTGCTTCAAAAGGGCAGGATAGAAGAGAACGGGACCCACACAGAGCTGATACAAAAAGATGGCATCTATCATCAGATTTACCAGATACAGATAAATGGTAAAGAAGGAGGAGCGCGTGGCAGCATACGAAGAACAGGAGTATAACAAACCATTTAGTTTTCAGATTTGGGCGAAGATGTTTCCGTTTTTTAAGCCATATCGGAAATATTTTCTGATTACAATGAGTCTAAATATCTTTTTAGCCAGTGTGGATATCTTGGTGCCACTGTTTCAAAGCTATGCCATTGACCATTTTATTACAAAAGATACGCTAGAAGGGCTTTGGCCTTTTGCAGCGGTCTATGTGCTGATGGTTGTTTTACAGACGGTTAGTGTCTATTTTTCCGTTCATGCAGCTACAACGATTGAGATGAAAGTGGGGCAGGATTTAAAATGGGCACAGTTTGCCCATCTACAGACGCTTTCTTTTTCCTATTATAATACAACGCCGGTAGGCTATATCCATGCTCGCGTGATGAGTGATACGCTTCGGATTGCCACAATGGTTGCCTGGGGACTTGTGGATATGTTTTGGGCCTTTCTCTATGTCACTACGGTTTTTATTGTGATGTTTGTGCTCCATGCAGGGCTGGCACTGATTATTATGCTGATTGTACCAGGGATTGCACTTTTGACGGTCTATTTTCAAAATCGGATTTTGCACTGGAATCGAAAGGTGCGCTGTGCCAATGCAGAGATTACCAATGCATACAATGAAGGCATCACAGGAGTCAAGACTTCAAAAAGTATGGGGATTGAACGTGACCATGATTGTGAATTTTTTGTCAAAACGACACAGATGCAAAAAGCAGCCAGCCGCTCTGCTAAATTAAATGCTATCTATATCCCGCTGATTTTATTGTGCAGCTCGATTGCTTCTGCGGTGGTCTTGGCAAAAGGGGGCGTGCTGGTGCAGGAGGATATTATGAAGCTTGGCACGCTGTCGGTATTTATCTCCTATGCGGTGATTATCTTTGAGCCTATCCAGCAGTTGGCAAGACTTTTATCAGAGCTTATCTCCTGTCAGGCCAATATTGAACGGGTGATGGACCTTCTAGAGCAGCAACCCAATGTTATGGACCGGGAAGATGTGATAGAGAAATATGGAGATGCCTTTACTGCCAAGCGTCAGAACTGGGAGCCCATTCAGGGAGATATTGTCTTTGAAGATGTCTCTTTTCGGTATCCAGATGGTAAAGAATATGTGTTAGAGCATTTTCATTTGCATATTCCAGCGGGGATGAATGTGGCGATTGTGGGAGAGACTGGAGCTGGCAAATCGACGCTTGTCAATCTGCTTGGGCGTTTTTTTGAGCCAACGAAGGGGAGAATCCTGATTGATGGCGTGGATTATCGGGAGCGTTCACAGTTGTGGCTACACAGCCAGATTGGCTATGTACTGCAAAATCCCCATCTTTTTTCCGGGACTATCCGGGAAAATATTCGCTATGGACGCTTGGACGCCACAGACGAGGAAGTAGAAGCCGCTGCCAGGCAAGTATCTGCCGATTTTGTAGCCGAGAAATTAGAGCATGGCTATGACAGCGATGTTGGAGAGAGTGGCACAAGACTGTCAGTAGGAGAAAAGCAACTTATCTCTTTTGCACGGGCAGTGCTGGCAAAGCCTTCGATTTTTGTCCTAGACGAAGCTACTTCTTCGATTGACACTAAGACGGAACAGTTGATTCAGCAGGCGATATCGCATCTGTTAAAAGGGCACACTTCTTTTGTAATTGCTCATCGCCTGTCCACGATTCGACAGGCGGACTTGATTCTGGTGGTAAAAGATGGAAAGATTGTCGAACAGGGAAATCATAAGGAATTGCTTTTACAGAAGGGATACTATTACAAGCTTTATACAAGACAATTTGAAGAGGAGGCTTCTAGGCAGATATTAGAAAATTTAGTCGAATTAAAAATATAAATAGAAGGATGTATTGCTTGATGTGAGGACGCTAGGACGGGAGGGGCATAGGTTCCTTCCAGACCCCGCTCGCGCTTAATGAACGCCTATAGCGGTACTAAATTCGCGACTGCGCGTAACCGCTTGCGCTCATTAAGTGCCGATGGCGTCCAATGGGTCTTTCAGGAACCTATGCCCCTCCCGCCCTGGCTGACTACGACCAGCCATAAGTTATATAACACTATCATGTAATATTGTGTAGGGTATGGGTGAAGCGTTACGCCTGAAGCGTACGTATCGAAGCCAATACACAGCCCGCCATGGCCTGGTGGATGTTCCTGCAAGACCCATTGGACGCCATCGGCACTTAGCGAGCGCAAGCGGCACGCGCAGTCGCGAGCTTAGTACCGCTATAGGCGTTCATTAAGCGAGAGCGGGGTCTGGAAGGAACATCCACCAGGCCTTGGCGAGCGTCCCTTGCATCAAAAACCATAACATAATAAACTGGAATACCTTTATAATAAACTGGAATAATAAGTATCCCCCCACCCGGCTTGTTGTGCCCCACCTGATTCGCTAAAATAATATCAGCATCAGAAAGGGGAGCACAGATGAGAAAAAAAACTTATAAGCTATGCCTGGCAGCAATATTGACTGTTACATTGACAACTGGATGCGGGGAAGGAAAGTCTTCCACAGAGACAGAAGAGGCACAGGGAACCTCAGAAGAGACAGCCAACGATTCTACCGGGCAGAAAAATTCTGTGATTGTAGCTATGGGAACGAATTCGGAACCAGAATCTGGTTTTGACCCGGCGTATGGGTGGGGCGCTGGAGAGCATGTGCATGAGCCATTGATTCAAAGTACACTTACAGTGACAACGACAGACCTTACGATTGACTATGACTTGGCGACTGATATGCAAGTAAGTGATGATGGTTTGACCTGGGTAGTTACGATTCGGGAGGATGTAAAATTTACAGATGGTGAGGCTTTGACAGCAGAAGATGTGGCGTTTACCTATAATACAGTAAAAGAAAACAGCTCTGTGAATGATTTCACAATGTTAAAAGAAGCAAAAGCCATAGATAGTACAACAGTAGAATTTCAGATGGAGAGACCTTATTCTATCTGGCCATATACGATGGCAATTGTCGGGATTGTACCAGAACATGCGTATGGCCCTGGTTATGGAGAGAATCCGATTGGTTCCGGGCGTTATATTATGAAACAGTGGGATAAAGGGCAGCAGATTATCTTTGAAGCAAATCCTGATTACTATGGAGATACGCCAAAGATGAAACAGGTAACGGTTGTCTTTATGGATGAAGATGCAGCTTATGCGGCAGTGATGGCGGGACAGGTGGATTTGGCCTATACGGCAGCTTCTTATTCGAGCCAGACCATCGATGGTTATCAGCTGTTGGCTTATGAGAGCGTGGATAATAGAGGATTTAATCTTCCTGCAGTGCCAGCTTCTAGGGATGCAGATGGCAATGCAATCGGCAATGATTTTACCAGCGATGTCAATGTGCGCCGGGCTATCAATATTGGTATTGACCGCCAGGAGATGATTACACATGTCTTAAATGGCTATGGAACAGAAGCATATAGTGTATGCGATAAGATGCCATGGTATAACGACAAGGCAGAGGTCTCTTGCGACAGAGAAGCTGCAAAGGCACTGTTAGATAATGCAGGATGGGTAGTCGGTGCAGATGGCATCCGGGAAAAAGATGGAATTCGGGCGGAATTTAATATTCTATATCCATCGAACGATTCTGTGCGCCAGGCATTGGCAGCAGATACACAAAATCAGTTAAAAGAGCTTGGAATCAATGCTTCTATCGAAGGGGTGGGATGGGACAGTGCGTATACCAGAGCTCTTGCAGAACCGCTGATGTGGGGATGGGGGGCACATACACCGATGGAACTCTACAATATCTACCATACTTTAGAAGGCGGCATGGCAGAATATTCTCCATATGCAAATGCATCGGTTGACCAATATATGGATGAGGCGTTAGCAGCGACTTCTCTAGAGGAATCCTATGAACTCTGGCAGAAAGCGCAGTGGGATGGAACCACTGGGATTACACAAGAAGGCGATATCCCATGGATTTGGCTATGTAATATCGACCATCTGTACTGGGCAAGAGAAAATCTTATGGTGGCAGAACAGAAATTGCATCCACATGGGCATGGCTGGTCTATTGTAAACAATGTGGACCAGTGGGAATGGAAAGGAACTGATTTTTGAAAGAACATTTTATATTTATAGGAAAACAGATGATTCGGATGTTGTTGCTTTTGTTTTTTGTCAGTGTGGCAGCATTTACTCTGGTGTCAGTCTCGCCGATTGACCCATTACAGGCCAATGTTGGTCAGGCAGCGCTTGGTGCTATGAGTCAGGAACAGATTGCCAAACTTTCTGAATACTGGGGGGTAGGAATACCTCCAGTAGAGCGGTTTTTTGCATGGGCTGGTGATTTTTTTCGCGGAGATATGGGGATGTCCCTTCTCTATCGCCAGCCGGTGACAAAGGTTATCGGGGTAAAGCTTGTAAATTCTCTTTGGTTGATGGCGATTGCATGGATGTTGTCTGGTATTGTGGGTTTTATTCTTGGAATTCTGTCCGGGATTCGGGAAGGAAGCCTTCTAGACCGTATTATCAAAGGCTATTCTCTTGTGATTGCCAGCACGCCGGCTTTTTGGCTGGCTTTGGTGCTTTTGATGGTGTTTGCTGTCTGGCTTAAAGTGCTTCCTATTGGGCTTAGTGTGCCGATTGGGGTAGAGGCAAGTGGCGTAACAATTGCAGACCGGATACAACATGCGATTCTCCCGGCGATTACATTAAGCATTACCGGAGTTGCAAATATTACGCTGCATACAAGGGAGAAGATGATAGAGGTTATGGAGAGCGACTATGTGCTCTTTGCCAAGGCACGCGGGGAAAGCACTTACCGCATTGTAAAAAATCATGCGCTGCGCAATGTGCTTTTGCCAGCGCTTACGCTTCAGTTCGCTTCGATTAGTGAGATATTTGGAGGCTCTGTTTTGGTGGAACAGGTGTTCTCTTATCCGGGACTGGGACAGGCAGCTGTGACCGCTGGACTTGGAAGCGATGTGCCACTGCTTCTGGGAATTACCGTTATCAGTGCAGTCTTTGTGTTTGGTGGCAATCTGATTGCCAATCTGTTGTATGGCGTGATAGATCCACGAATACGAAGAGGAGGTAGCAGGGCATGATACGGTTAAATGGAAGGATAAAAACGGTAGTGCTTTTTGGAATTGCTATTATATTTTTAATAGTGGTTACAATGGTGGGAGCCTTTTTCTCGGAAGCTGCTATGGTGACAGATTTTTCACGCAAGGATTTGGCGCCGGGTGCGCGCTATCTCTTTGGTACAGATTGGCTAGGGCGGGATATGTTTATCCGTACATTGACCGGGCTATCTATGAGTATTCGAATTGGTATCTTAGCAGCAGGCGTAAGCTCGGTTCTGGCACTGCTTCTTGGAACACTGGCAGCGACGATGGGGAAAGCGGTGGATGCTGCAATTACCTGGGTGATTGACTTGGTGATGGGGATTCCACATATCTTACTTTTGATTCTTATCTCCTATGCATTTGGGAAAGGATTTAAAGGGGTGGTGATTGGTGTGGCACTGACACACTGGACCTCTCTGGCCCGTGTGATTCGGGGAGAAGTCTTGCAGCTAAAAGAAGCACTGTATATTCAGACCGCTAAAAAACTTGGAGTAAGCAACGCTCAGATTGCATGGAAACATATGTTCCCGCATCTGTATCCGCAGTTCTTGGTAGGTTTGATACTGATGTTTCCCCATGCGATTTTGCATGAGGCAAGCATTACTTTTTTAGGGTTTGGCCTGCCGCCAGAGCAGCCGGCGATTGGCGTGATTTTGTCGGAGAGTATGAAATATTTAGCGATGGGGCGTTGGTGGCTGGCACTTTTTCCAGGGCTTTTTCTAGTGCTTACTGTGATTTTGTTTGATGTAGCCGGAGAGAGTCTTCGAAAGCTTTTAGACCCAGGCAGTGTACATAAGTAGGGGGACGAAGATGAAAGAAAAAAAGACAGTTCTTAATATTCGGGACTTTTCTGTGTCATTTGAACAATATGAAAGAGGATTTCACAAGACAGTGCTTCCGGTGATTCGCAACCTAGATGTAACCGTTCATGAAGGGGAGATGGTCGCAGTTGTGGGCTCTAGTGGTTCTGGAAAGAGCCTACTGGCACATGGTATTCTTGGAATTCTTCCCTATAACGCAACCATGGGCGGAGAGATATGGTATGATGGTGAACTTTTGACACCAA
Organism: Lachnospiraceae bacterium; assembly: GCA_910575445.1. GTDB lineage: Bacteria > Bacillota > Clostridia > Lachnospirales > Lachnospiraceae > Hominiventricola. The sequence continues at coordinate 765,044 of CAJTFW010000001.1, forward strand.
AACGTCAAAAGATGCTTCGCGGAAATGAGATCGTGTTAGTTCCACAAAGTATTGCATTTTTGGACCCTTTGATGAAGATTGGTTCGCAGATTCGAAAAGGAAAGAAAGATAAAGCATCCAAAGCACGTCTGGATAAGATTTTTGAAGGATACCATCTAAAAGAAGAAGTACAAGGGTTGTATCCCTTTGAGCTTTCTGGAGGGATGAACCGACGGGTGCTGGTCTCGACAGCGCTGATGGGCAATCCCAAGCTTGTGATTGCAGATGAGCCGACACCAGGCCTTCATATGGATATGGTGCGCAGAGTGATGAGTCATTTTCGGGAGTTAGCGGACAAGGGAGCAGGCGTACTTTTGATTACACATGATTTAGAACAGGCTTTGGAAGTTGCAGATCGTGTGGTTGTATTCTATGCGGGGACAACGGTAGAAGACGCAGCTGCGTCTGATTTTCAGGCACAGGAGACGCTTCGGCATCCTTACTCAAAGGCTTTGTGGCGTGCCTTGCCGCAGAATGGTTTTCAGTTTATTAAAGGAACGCAGCCTTATGTAAAAGAGCTTCCAGATGGATGCCCGTTTGGTCCGCGCTGTGAGTACTGTACAGCAGAGTGCCAGAAAGAGATTGCCTATCGGGAAGTACAGGGTGGACGTGTGCGATGTGTCCATGCATAGAAGACAAAAGGAGAAAAGGATGGTATTAGAGGCAAAGGAGATTTCCTTTCGATATGGAAAAGAGAGCAGACAGATTTTAAATGATTTTAGTTTGCAAATAGAGAGCCATGAGAGAGTGGGAATAGTGGCGCCAAGTGGATTTGGCAAGACGACATTTTGCAAAATACTGGCAGGATATGAGATGCCAGACCAAGGAGAGGTCTTGCTGGATGGAAAGCCACTGGATACTTATAGGGGGTATTGCCCGGTGCAGATGATATGGCAGCACCCGGAGCAAGTGGTGAATCCGCGTCTTCGGATGAGAGAAGTATTAAAGGAAGGCGATGAGATTGGAGAGGATATTATAGAGGGGCTTGGAATTGAAGAAGACTGGAAGAAGCGTTTTCCCGCAGAGATTTCCGGCGGAGAGATGCAGAGATTCTGCATTGCAAGAGCGCTTGGAAAGCGTACGAAGTTTCTTTTGGCGGATGAGATTAGTACGATGCTGGATTTGATAACGCAGAGTCAGCTTTGGAGCTTTCTGATAGAAGAAGTAGAGCGTAGAGAGATTGGGCTTTTGGCGGTAAGTCACAGTATGCCGCTTCTTGAGCGGGTATGTACAAGGATTTGTTATCTGGAAAAATCATAGTGGAGGAGACAGATGAAGAACTATATAGCAAAACGTCTTCTTCAGTTACTTCCGATTTTGTTAGGGATTACGCTGTTGTCATTTCTGCTGATGAATACCGGGGCAGCAGATGCAGTGGATGTGATGGAAAGCAATACCGGAAGCGTGATGACAGAGGATGAAAAAAATATACTTCGTGAAGAGCTAGGGCTTCACAGACCGCTTTATCAGCAATATATAGTTTGGCTTGGAAATCTTCTAAGAGGCGATATGGGAGAGTCTTTTGTATCTGGGCAGCCTGTGTTTGATACTTTTTTATCAAAGCTTCCAGCCACTATCTATTTGACGATAACTTCTATCTTGCTGACTGTTTTTCTATCGGTTCCATTAGGGATACTTTCGGCAGTTAAACAAAATAAGATAACAGATTATCTGATACGGTGTTTGAGTTTCATTGGAAATTCTCTGCCGAATTTTTTTGTGTCCTTATTGCTGATTTATTTCTTCTCTCTGAAATTAAATCTGCTGCCGGTGATGGGAAATACTGCTGGATGGAAAAGTGTAATTTTGCCAACACTTACACTTGCACTTTCTATGACTTCTAAATATACTAGACAGGTACGCGCAACCGTGCTGGAGGAATTAAATAAAGATTATGTACTTGGTGCAAGGGCAAGAGGAATCGAAGAAAAGAAAATCCTTTATTTTAGTGTACTGCGCGCATCAATGCTGACGATTGTGACACTGTTGGCACTTTCGATTGGCTCGCTTCTTGGCGGGACAGCGATTGTGGAATCTATCTTTATGTGGGATGGTGTCGGTAAGATGGCGGTGGATGCGATTACCATGCGTGATTATCCGGTGATTCAGGTATATGTTATCTGGATGGCGATTATCTATGTCTGTGTCAATCTGTTTACAGATATTTTCTATCATTATCTGGACCCACGGATTCGACTGGGAAAAGAGGAATTCTGATGAGAGAAAAAAAGATTGTGAAAGATTACACAAAGCAGAAGATGCTGGTCTTTGGAGTGCTGGTAGGAATGGTGATTCTGATAGCTTTGTTTGCACCATATCTAACATCGTATGACCCTTATGAGCAGGACCTTGGCAATGCACTTTTGCCGCCGGGGAAAGAGCACCTCTTGGGCACAGACCGCTATGGGAGAGATATGCTTTCCCGTGTAATGGTAGGAGCACAGTCAACTATCTTCTCTGCCCTTTTGTTAGTTGTGGTTATTACCGTAATGGGAAGCATGATAGGGATTATCTGTGGCTATCACGGCGGGAAGCTGGATGTGTTTTTGATGCGGCTGTCAGATATCTTTTTGGCATTTCCGGGGATGGTCTTTGCGATTGCAGTGGCGAGTGTGATGAGCGGAGGAATTTTTAATGCGGTAGTGGCTTTAGCGTGCATCTCCTGGCCTAAATATGCCAGAATTACAAGAAGTCAGGTGATGGCAATCAAAAATATGCCTTATATAGAAGCCGCGAAGTTATCTGGCTCTGGAACGTTAAAAATAATAAGAAAACATATCTTACCCAATATCGCGGGAGCGATTGTAGTGACAGCGGTACTCGATATTGGAACTATGATAATGGAGATTGCAGGGCTGTCCTTTTTAGGGCTTGGAGCGACGCCACCGACCGCAGAGTGGGGCTCTATGATGAGCAATGGAAGAAGTATGCTTCAGACGTCGCCATGGGTTATCCTAGCGCCTGGAACGGCAATTTTTCTAACCGTTATGATTTTTAATCTGGCAGGGGATACCATGCGCGATATCTTGGACCCAAGACAGAGAAAGGGGTGAGTCGGAAGATGGCACCATTATTGGAGATACAACAAATAGAGGTTCGCTACGGGGAAAGGGTGGTGGTACAAGATGTGTCCTTTTCTTTAGAAGCTGGAGAGATTCTTGGAATTGTCGGAGAGTCGGGAAGTGGAAAAAGCACAATTATCAAAGCGGCTATGGGTCTTTTAGATAGCCGTAAAGCTGTGACAAAGGGAAGCATCTATTATAAAGGGCAGAATGTATTAGATGCAAGCACAGAAGATATGCGCAAGATGCGGGGCGCAGAGATGGGGATGATTTTTCAAAATACAGGAGCTTCTCTTTGTCCGGTTAGAAGCATTAAAGACCAGCTCTATGAAAGCGTTGCACAACATGAAAAGGTCAGCCGTAAAGAGGTGTATCAACGGGCGCTTCAGCTTTTTGACAAGATGAGGCTGACTGATGGAGAGAGAATCCTAAACAGCTATCCTTTTGAACTGTCAGGGGGGATGAACCAGAGAGTTGGTATTATGCTGGCGATGATATTAAAGCCAGACCTTCTATTTGCAGATGAGCCCACCAGCGCATTAGATGTTACAGTACAGGCGCAGGTAATCAAAGAGATGTTAAAGATGAGAGAGCTTTACCATACAGGAATCGTTATCGTCACCCACAATATTGGGGTGGTGGAATATATGGCAGATAAGATTGCTGTGATGCATCAGGGAAGACTGATAGAATATGGAAAGACAAAGGATATTATCTATCATCCCAAGAAAGAATATACAAAGAAGCTTCTAGGAGCTGTGCTTCGTATTGACAGAGGGAGAAGATATGCAGAAAATACTGGAAGTTAAAGGCTTAAAAAAGATATTTTATAAAAATAAAGTTCCTTTTGTGGCAGTAAATCAGGTAAGCTTTGATATGGTTGCGGGGGAATGTCTTGGATTAGTAGGGGAGAGTGGATGCGGAAAAAGCACAATAGCAAAGATAATCACACATCTGACACCCCCAGATGCCGGTAGTGTTCTCCTAGACGGAACAGAGACGCTATATAAAAAAGGAAAAAAAGAGCGCGAATTGTATACCAAGATACAGATGGTGTTTCAAAGTCCACAGGATTCTTTTGACCCTAGATGTTCTCTTGGAGATGGGATTATGGAGAGTATGCGCAATCGTGGATTTCGCAAGGCACAGGCAACAGAACGTATGTACGAGCTTTTGGATATGGTAGAGCTAGAACGGGAATTTGCGCTGCGCTATCCACATGAAGTCAGCGGAGGACAATGCCAGAGGGCAGCGATTGCAAGGGCACTTGCACCAGAACCCAGGCTGATTATCTGTGATGAGGCGACAAGTGCTTTGGATGTCACGGTACAGGCACAGATGGTAAAGCTTCTTCAAAGACTGCAAAAGGAGCGCAGGCTTTCTCTGCTTTTTATCTGTCATGATTTGGCACTTGTTCAGGCGCTTTGTGACAGAGTGCTGGTGATGTACAAAGGCAGCATCATAGAGCAGGGAATTCCAGATGAAGTGATTTTGCATCCCCAAAAAGAATATACAAAGATGCTGGTGGATTCGGCTTTTTAGATAAATAAAGTGTAAGGAAGGAAGTTACAGATGAAGCAGAAAAATCTATGGAAAAAAATTGGCACATGGCTGTTTTTTATGATAATGAATATTAGTCTGCTGACAGCTTGTACAAGGAAAGAAGACGCTTCTGATACGACGGCAGAAGATGGAGAGAAAGTATTTTACTATGGAGATACTACCTTTAATGCAGAAAATGATGAGTCGGATGTAAATCCACATAACGGGTATTCAGGATGGGCATGTATTCGTTATGGGATTGGAGAGACTCTTTTTAAATATACGGATGAGATGGAAGCAGAACCATGGTTAGCGACCGGGTATACCAATGTGGATAAAAATACCTGGGAGATTACGCTAAGAGATGATGTTACGTTTACCAGTGGCCGCGTGATGGATGCACAGGCAGTAAAAGAGTGTATCGACCATCTGATAGAAGTACACGAGAGAGCAAAAGGGGATTTAAAGATTCAGGAAGTGTTGGCAGATGGGCAGAAGCTGACGATTCAGACAAAAGAGCCTGTTCCAGCACTGATAAATTATCTGGCAGAGCCCTATGGGTGTATCATCGATATGGAAGCTGGAATTACAGAGGATGGAAATGTATCTGGCACAGGTCCGTACCGCGCAACGCTTGTAGAGACTGATAAAGGGCTGACACTTGTAAAAAATGAAAATTACTGGGATGGGATGCCACATCTGGATACTATCTATGTACAGACTATCTCGGATGGCGACACGATGACTATGGCGATGCAGTCAAAAGAGTTAGATGCTGCCTATGGACTTCCGTATGCAAGTCTTCCACTTTTTAATAATGCTCCCTATACAATTTCTTCTGTGGAGACCTCGCGCTCGTTCTTTGGGGCGATGAATTATGAAACAGAAGCGTTGCAAGATGCCAATGTGCGCAAAGCAATCGCAGGAGCAATTGACAAGGAGGGTTTTACGTCTGTATTGTTAGAAGGCAATGGAAGCCCGGCGGTTGGACCGTTTCCTGCCAATTTTAGCTTTGGAGACACAACCGTTTATGCGCAGCCATTTGACTTGGAGGCTTCTAGAGCACTTCTTAGTGAGGCTGGCTGGACGGATACCGATGGGGACGGCTATGTAGATAAAAATGGGAAGAAGCTTTCCCTTCGCTGGCTGACGTATCCAAGCCGCCAGGAATTGCCGCTTTTAGCTGAAAGTGTGCAGGCGACGATGAAAGAGATAGGGATTGATATTCAGATAAACTGTACCGCAAATCATCTGGATTATATTGCAAATGGCGACTGGGATATCTATGCAAGTGCATTTGTGTGTGCCCCAACCGGAGACCCAGAGTTCTTCTTTACCACGCATTGCTTAGATACTTCTTCTAAGAACCGTGGTGGCTATCACAGCGATAAACTAGAAGCATTAGAAGTGCAGATGAGTCAGACCTTTGACGTGACAGAGCGCGCAAAGCTGGCAACGCAGATGACACAGGTGATTTTAGATGATAATAGTTTTGTCTTTGCCTCACATTTAAAGATGTCGATAGTATCTGGGGAGGGAGTCACAGGGCTTGTGGCGCATCCATGTGACTATTATGAGATTACGGTGGATTTGGACAAGAATTAAGATTTCTTTTATCGGTTGTAACTTTCTCCAATATGAATTATAATAGAAAGGTCGTAAAATTATATCACAGGAGGAGTTATTTCATGTATCAAATTAAAAATTTTACCGATAATCATAATATTCGTATCTTAGACCAGAAAGGGGCTTTTACTGCTGTTGAGTATCAGAAAGATTTAAGCGTTAGTCCACAGAATGCACAGACCGCATATTTCTGCAATGAGATGAATGTCCGCAAGCGTCAGGTTATCTGCGAGCTTAGTAAATCTCATGTAACTGTCCAGGCTGGTGCGATGCAGTGGATGGCAGGAAATGTCAACGCAACCACCGGTGTCAAAGGCGTAGGTGATTTGCTTGGAAAAGCAATGCGCGGAAAAGTAACCGGAGAATCAGCGATTAAACCAGAGTATACCGGAGATGGAACACTTGTTCTGGAACCCACCTACAAATATATTCTGTTAGAGGATTTGGATGACTGGGGTGGCTCGATTGTCTTAGATGACGGACTCTTTTTAGCTTGTGAGTCTCAGTTAAAGCATAAGGCAGTGATGCGCTCAAATATTTCTTCTGCAGTAGCAGGTGGGGAAGGCCTCTTTAATCTTGGTATTACAGGAAAAGGCATTGTATGTCTGGAATCAGACTATCCTAAAGAAGAGTTGATTGAGATTACGTTAGATAACGATGTATTGAAAGTGGATGGAAATTTTGCGATTGCCTGGAGTGCAACCCTTACCTTTACGGTGGAGCGGTCTGGTAAGACGCTGATTGGCTCTGCTGCTTCTGGAGAGGGGCTTGTCAATGTATATCGCGGCAGCGGAAAAGTGCTTTTGGCGCCGGTACATTAAGGAGCACAGAGAAAAGATACATAGGAGGCAATAGAGATATGTTAGAATTACAGGACATCTGCTATCAGGTGACAGAAGATTCCAAAGAAAAGGGAATTCTAAAACATGTGAATCTAAAGATTGAGGACAGCTTTGTGGCGATTACCGGGCCAAATGGCGGCGGCAAATCCACGATGGCGAAGATTATCGCAGGGATTATTAAGCCAACTTCCGGGAAGATACTCTTTAATGGAGAGGATATTACAGAGCTGTCGATTACAGAGAGGGCCAATAAAGGTATCAGCTTTGCTTTTCAGCAGCCTGTGCGTTTTAAAGGTCTGACGGTTCTAGACCTTATCAATATGGCACATGGAGAGACACTTTCTCTTAATAAAGCCTGTCATTATCTCTCTGAGGTAGGACTTTGCGCCAAAGATTATATCAACCGTGAAATCAACAGTTCGCTCTCTGGTGGAGAATTAAAACGTATTGAAATTGCGATGATTATTGCAAGAGGTACAAAACTCTCTATCTTTGATGAGCCGGAGGCTGGTATCGACCTTTGGAGTTTTAACAACCTGATTCGGGTCTTTGAAGATATGAGAGAGAAGATTCAGGGCTCGATTATGATTATCTCTCATCAGGAACGGATTTTAAATATTGCTGACCGGATTGTGGTGCTTGCAGATGGTGAAGTTCGAGCGCTTGGAACCAAAGAAGAAGTGCTTCCAGAGCTTTTCCATGCCTCCGCAGAGGCGTGCAGTACGCTGATGGATAAGATTGTATAATAATTAGGAGGGAAGATAAGATGGACCAACTACAGATGCATATGCTAAAAAAAGTGGCTGACCTCCACAGCGTGCCGGAGGGAGCCTACAATATCCGCGATAACGGAACACTTGCAGGAAGAAATACAACGGCCAATATCGATATTATCAGCAAAGAGGATAAGCCAGGGATTGATATTGTGATTAAGCCGGGCACCAAAAATGAGAGCGTGCATATTCCCGTGATTGTAAGCCAAAGTGGACTAAAAGACTTAGTCTACAATGATTTCTATATTGGAGAAGATGCAGATGTCGTGATTGTGGCTGGCTGTGGTATCCACTGCGGCGGCAGCGAGGATACCGAGCACGATGGAATCCATACGTTCCATATTGGCAAAAATGCCAAAGTAAAATATGTGGAGAAGCACTACGGCGAAGGCGAAGGAAGCGGCGGACGTATCCTCAATCCTACGACGATTGTCTATATTGATGAAAATGGCTATATGGAGATGGAGACTACACAGATTAAAGGAGTGGACTCCACCATCCGGGACACAAAAGCAGAGCTAAAAGACGGTGCAACCTTGATTATCAAGGAAAAGATTATGACACATGAAGAACAGTATGCAGAGACGAATTTCCAGGTGGATCTAAATGGAGTGGGAGCAACGACCGATGTGGTGTCCCGTTCTGTGGCAAAGGGAAAATCCAGACAGGTATTTAACTCGAAGATATGTGGAAATAATCAGTGTTATGGACATACAGAATGTGACGCAATCTTGATGGACGAAGGACATGTCAACGCAGTACCATCTCTCGATGCCAACCATCTTGATGCAAGCCTGATTCATGAGGCAGCTATTGGTAAGATTGCCGGAGAGCAGCTGATTAAGCTGATGACACTTGGTCTGACAGAGCAAGAGGCAGAAGAACAGATTATCAATGGATTTCTAAAATAAGGTGGGGGAAATATCCCCCCACCCGGCTTGTGAAAGATGTGACAATGTGCTAGAGTATTCTTAACAAAAGTGCAGGGGGATACAAAGAGATGATATTGTCACAGATTGAACAGTATTGGTCAGGGAGAGCAAAAGGGTATTCAGAAGTAAATCAGTACGAATTGACAACAGGACAGGACCGCGTGTGGCTTCAGGAGATTGAAAGGCATTTGCCAAAAGACAGGAACCTGAAGATATTAGACGTAGGGACGGGTCCTGGTTTTTTTGCGATTCTTTTGGCGAGGCAGGGCTATGACGTGACAGCGGTAGACTATACAGAGGCGATGCTTTGGGAGGCTAAGAAGAATGCCGGAGCATTGGCAGAAAAGATTCATTTCTACCGGATGGATGCCCAAAATCTTGAATTTTCAGATGAGACATTTGATGTTGTGATTTCCAGAAATCTGACCTGGAATTTGGAAGAACCAGAAAAAGCCTATGCAGAGTGGATGCGGGTACTAAAGACCGGCGGAAAACTTCTGAATTTTGATGCAAACTGGTATCATCATCTCTTTGATGAGAAGAAACGCAGAGCATATGAAGAGGATCGCCAGAAAGTGGAACGTCTTCATATGGATGACCACTATACCTGTACCGATATTGATGCCATGGAGGAGATTGCAAGACAGGTTCCTATGAGCCGTATTATGCGTCCGGCCTGGGATATACAGGTCTTAGAAGAATATGCAGAAGGGCAGATTGAGACAGACGAAGCCGTGTGGGAGCGGGTATGGGATGCAACGGAGCGGATGAACTATGCCTCCACACCGATGTTTTTAATCAGTGCAAGAAAACGTAAAAATCAGAAAGCACAGATGGCAGTCTCTGCTTAAATAAGGAAGGGTATGATTGAGACAAAGCAGCTTCAATATCTGATAGTGTGCGCAGATTTGCAGTCTTTTAGTAAGGCAGCAGAGGTTTTGTATACAACACAGCCGAATGTCAGTAAGATTATACGGTCTTTGGAAGAAGAACTGGGTTTTTTGCTCTTTGACAGACAGAACCGGGGAATTTTTCTGACCAAAAAGGGTCGTAAAGTGTATGAATATGCCTGTAAGGCAGTTGAAAATATCAACCAGCTTGCAGCTTTTGCCAAGATGGAAGAAGGCGAGGAACTGTTAATTTCCTTTAATCCCAGTTCGTGGATGGCGGCATGCTTTACAGAATTTTACCAGAAATATCAAAAAGAATCAGTCTCTTTTTCCCTGATAAGTGCCAGTACAGAGGAAGTGCTTAAAAGATGTGGCAGTGGACTAGATGATATGGGGTTTGTCCATATGATGGAACCACAGATGCTTCCTTTTCAGTATAAATTAGAGAAAAACAACTTAGAGTTTATAGAATTAAAACGTAGAAAAGCAATGCTGTATTTTGGGCACCAGAATCCAATGGGACAAAAAAAGCTTATCGAAGAGGTTCCAATAGAGCAGATACGTCTAGTGCAGTGTTATGAAGATGAATTTACACTGAATCACTATTGGGATATCTTTCGCAAAGAGCAAGAACATACAACGAATATGCGGGTATCAGTCCTTACAAACAGCGATTATGTGATGAATCGTCTCTTACAGCATACAAATCTTGGAAATATCAGTGGTGCCTATCTAAGCCATGAGGAGGAGTCAACAGGGTATCCGGGTATCTCTCTCTATGGGGAAGAAGAACCCGTTATCTTTGGTTGTATCAAAAGAAAAGAAGAGCTGCTTGGAAAATGGGCGCAGACCTTTCTTCAATTTGTAGAGGAGCGGCTATCGTAGAAAGGGGTATCATAAGACAGGCTATGGGCAGGAAACTAGAAGAAATTCGTCAGTATTGGAATCAAAGAGCACAGGGGTATGCATTAAGTAACCAAGAGGAGCTAGAAGGAGAGAGCCGAAGGTACTGGGAAAGACAGCTTCGCCAGGCCCTTGATGGAAAAGGCTATCAGAAAGTGTTAGATATCGGATGTGGTCCCGGATTTTTCTCGGTGCTGCTGGCGCAGATGGGATATGAAGTGACCGCGGTGGATTACACAGAAAATATGCTTCAGGAAGCGAAAAAACATGCCGCTTTTTATGGAGTGGATGTGAACTTTTGCAGGATGGATGCACAAAAGTTGGAGTTTGCAGATGCTTCTTTTGACTTTGTGGTTAGCAGAAATGTACTTTGGAATCTTGAAGAGCCTAAACAGGCATACAAAGAGTGGTTCCGGGTTCTGAAAAAAGGCGGCAGCCTGATGAACTGTGACGGCAATTTTTATTACTATGTAAAGGATGCAGACTATGGAGACAGGCATCGGTGGGAACATAGGCATATGGAAGGTGTCTGTGCGAATCCTATCGACCAGATTGGAGAATCGCTTCCAATGGCAAAGACATTCCGCCCTCAGTGGGATATGAAGACGCTAGAGGCATTAGGAGCAGCGAAGGTGGACGGAAAAGTGACCAATACACAGACGCTTGATAACGGACATCAGCTGGTGTTAAACTTTATTATTCAGGCAGTAAAATAGCTGCTTAAGGGCTATCGCAGTTCTTTATCTGCGATAGCTTTTTTAATTTCTCAAAACTTTCATCGCTTATTACATGCTCGATGCGACAGGCGTCTTTTTTAGCAGTCTCTTTGCTCACTCCAATCGAGAGCAAAAAGCAAGTAAGCACCTGATGCTTTTCGTAGATATTCTGTGCAATCGAAAGCCCGGCATCTGTCAGAAGCAGATGGCTACTGTCATCTATATGGAGATAACCATTTTCCCGCAGCCTTTTCATCGCGACACTGATACTTGGCTTACTGTAACCCAAATGATTCGCCACATCAATCGAGCGTACATTTCCTAATTCTTTAGACAGAACAAAGATAGCTTCTAAGTAATCTTCTGGTGATTCCTGCATTTTCATAAAAAAATTCCCCCTTTTTAGCTATTTTACAATATTTATAAAGACTTTTCAATGGGGAGAGAATGAGATATAATAAGATGCGAAAAGGAGAGACAAAAGGATGGAAGAGGAGCGAAAGAAAAGCTTGGCTTTTGAGGCGCTAAAGCTGGCCAGATTAGACCTTCTGAAAAAGCTTCCTGTATTGGGTGCAGCTGTTTGTGTGCCAGGGCAGAGCTGGAGCGCAAATGGGTCAGGAACAGACACCGAGACGCTATATTGGAAAGTAGAGGAAGTCCTTGCATGGTTTGTGGAGGGAATCTCAGTGTTGGAGCGGCGCTATCTGCATCTTTTGCTGCATGGAGTATATCTGCACCGCTTTCGGCAGCGAAAATATATGGAGCGTATCTGGTGGTTAGCCTGTGATATGATGGTCGAATATCGCATTGACCGGATGCATGTGCCAGGCTTTGCATGGCCGATTCCAGGAGAGAGAAGCAGGTACTATCGAAAGCTTCGGGAGGAGAAGATATTTTTTTCGGAGCGTGCGTTGGCAGACTGGCTTTTGACGCTTCCCAAGACAGAACTTCAGAAAATCGAACAAGTGTTTAGAATGGATGAGCATATCTATTGGAGAGAAGAAGAAGCATCTGGTCGCATCTACCGCGAACAGCGCGCAGAACAAATACAGAGAATCACAGAAACGGTGCATCGCTGGCGGACTGTATTTGAACAGCTGGAGTTATTTCAGGAGGAACATAGAAGGGCAGCCGGCGGAAGTGTCGGGAATCGGACAGAGCAGATTGTACTTCAAAAAGAGCGAGGATATGATTACCGGCAGTTTCTGAAACAGTTTGCAGTGGAGAGAGAAGAACTGTCTTTAGATATGGACAGCTTTGATTATATTCCATATGATTACAGCCAGAGAATGTATGAGAATCTTGTGCTTTTGGAACCTTTGGAATATAAGGAGCTTCATAAACTTCAGGAATTTGTGATTGCGATTGATACGTCAGGGTCTTGTTCTGGAGAGGTCGTGAAACGGTTTTTAACAGAGACCTGGGAGATATTTCAAGAGAAAGAGAATTTTTTCAAGGATATGCGAATTCATCTGATGCAGTGCGATTGTATGGTGCAGGAGCATATCTGTATAACCTGTGAAGAGGAATGGAAAGATTATCTTGCCAATATGAGTGTTAAAGGACATGGGGATACGGATTTTACACCGGTCTTTCGGCTGGTGGATAAGATGGTGGCATCAGGAGAATGTAAACATTTAAAAGGACTGTTGTATTTTACCGATGGAGACGGGATTTATCCCGACAGACGGCCGGCGTATGATACTGCTTTTGTATTTTTAAATAAAGAACTTCAAAAGGGCAACGCACCTTTTTGGGCGCAGACGTTGACCTTAGACATTGAGATGGGAGATGGAAGATGAATATACAGGAGGCAAAAGACGAGATTGTACGTACCGTACATACTTATACAACAAAAGACAGCAGTGGATGCTATCGGATCCCGGCAGTTCGCCAAAGACCCATACTGCTTATTGGACCACCGGGGATTGGCAAGACAGCGATTATGGAGCAGGCAGCCAGAGAATGCAGAGTTGGCCTGGTGGCTTATACGATTACACATCATACAAGACAGAGCGCTGTAGGGCTTCCTACGCTGGTACAGAGGCAATTTCGGGGCAGGGACTATACGATGACAGAATATACGATGAGTGAGATTGTAGGCTCCATCTATGAATATGAAGAGCGTACCGGACACCGGGAGGGAATTCTGTTTATTGATGAGATTAACTGTGTCTCAGAGACTCTTGCGCCGACCATGCTGCAATTTTTACAATATAAGACCTTTGGCAATCACCGTGTGCCAGAAGGGTGGGTGATTGTGGCAGCAGGAAATCCACAGGAATACAATAAATCCGTAAGAGAGCTTGATATGGCAGCACTTGACAGAGTGCGCACGCTGCATGTTGAAGCAGAAGTTCTGGTATGGAAAAAATATGCACTTAAAAAAGGCGTACATCCGGCGATTCTCTCATACCTTGAGCTGCATCCCGAATATTTTTATCAGGTGACATTGACCAGGGAGAAACAGGAATTTGTTACAGCCAGAGGATGGGAAGACCTCTCGGTGCTCTTATGGGAGTATGAAAGGCAGGGGTATCCGATTGACCGAAGCTTTATGGAGGAATTTTTGCGTGTACCCAAGATTGCAGCGGATTTTGCGTCTTACTATCAGCTGTCCAGAACTTATCTGAAGGAATATCGACTGACAGAGCTGATAAAAGGAACACTAAAAGCAGAAGAAAAGAAAGAGCTTCAAAGATGTCTTACAGAGGCGCCAGGGGATGTGCGCTGTATGTTTATAAGACATTTGCTGTCCGCTGTATCAGAGCAGATGACCGATTATGGGATGCTTCGAAGGACAATAGAGCGGGAGAGAGAAGTGCTTTGTCAGTTATCTTCCTATCTAAAAGGCGAAGGGAAAGGAAGCCCGGATGGATTTTTTGAGCGGCGTTTTCATGCCAGAGAGGTGCAAAAAGAGAATGAGTTGTTGAAGCCATGGGAAGAACGCTTAGAATGTACCGTGGATGAGACGCTTAAAGAACTGCTGATAAAGGAAGGAAGAACGCAGGTGCTTCAGGAGCTTTTAACATGTAAGCAGGTAGATGAGGTATCGGTGCCTGCTGCCAATCTGTTAAAGAGACAAGAAGAACTTGTGTTAAAAAGAGAAGAAGTGGTAACATGTCTAGATAGAATTACAGGCTTTCTGCTAGAGAGTTTGGGAGAGGATTTAGAAGTGGCAGACTGGCTCCATGGAATACAGAGCCACGGGGATTATCCAAGTCTGAACTATCAGAGGGAAGATTTAAAAGCGCTTCTTACCGAAAAGGAACAAGAAGAACGACTTCGAAAAAATATTAGAGAGATGGAGGAAATGTATGAAACTTTTCATAGCAAGTGATATACATGGTTCTGCATATTATTGCAGGAAATTGATGGAGGCATACGAAAGAGAAGGAGCAGACAGGCTGATACTTTTAGGAGACCTTCTCTATCATGGGCCGCGCAACGATTTGCCCAAGGAGTATGCGCCCAAAGAAGTGATTGCCATGTTAAATGAGAAAAAGCAGGAGATTTTGTGTGTGCGCGGAAACTGTGATACGGAAGTGGACCAGATGGTGCTTGCCTTTCCGATTCTGGCAGAATATGGTTTTTTATATGAGAGAGGCAGGATGATTTTTTTAACCCATGGACATGTATACCATGAGAAACACCTTCCAATGATTGGAGAAGGAGATATTTTGCTGCATGGACATACCCATGTGCCTGTGTGCAGAGAGCATGAGCACTATATCTATATGAATCCAGGCTCCGTGTCAATACCAAAAGAGGGAAGTGTTCCTAGCTATATGACGTATGAAGATGGGATGTTTATATGGAAGGATATCGAGGGGAAGCGTTATATGGAGTTTCAGATTTAAAAATGTCGATAAGCGGTTGAAATTGTCGAACAGATTTCGTATAATATATCCATATGATAAAAATTATCAAAAAGATAAAGGAGAGTACCTATGAAAAAACTGACAGTGAAAAAAGACGTATCTTGTATGGCATGTCTGGCTTGTGTACAGGCTTGCTCTGAGGCATTTTACAAAGTGATGGACCCGGCAAAGTCCTGTATCCAGATTGTGGAAAAGGATGGAAAGGTAAAACCAAATGTCTGTGTACAGTGTGGTAAATGTGCAAAGTCCTGCGAGGCTGGTGCAATTACACAGAATGCAAAAGGTGTTTATACAATCAATAAGAAGCTTTGTACCGGCTGCGGCAAATGTGCAGAAGTCTGTCCATTTGGCGTATTGGTAAAAGCAGAAGATTCACCAGTGAGCAGCAAGTGTATCGCTTGTGGTATCTGCGCAAAGGCTTGTCCTATGGAGCTTTTGGAGGTTGTTGAAAAATAAAACTAAGGCAAAGAAAGTTGCCATAAAATACGGCTCTGAGGTTGCTAGTCACCCCAGAGCCGTATTTTATCACAGATATTTACTGACAATAGGGGAGGAAAAGATTTGTTTTTTAGTATAAATATACAGGAAATATACAGAAAATAAGAAAAAAAGCTTGCAATCAGATAGGTTTCTATTATAATTGACAATAGGTCCTTAGAGAAAGCTTAAGGACAGAGTTTATAAAAAGGAAAGAGGATAAAGTTATGAAAAAGAAAATGGTTAGTTTGATGCTTTGCATCTGTATGGCAGTGGCTGTAGCAGGATGTGGAGGAAAGAAATTTAAT
The DNA here is from genome assembly GCA_910575445.1 of Lachnospiraceae bacterium. Lineage (GTDB taxonomy): Bacteria > Bacillota > Clostridia > Lachnospirales > Lachnospiraceae > Hominiventricola. The sequence goes on from CAJTFW010000001.1 coordinate 781,035, forward strand.
AACCCTAAGAAGGGCGACGAGCTGATTATGGCGACCAATGCGTATTTTGAGCCATATGAGTATTATGAGGGAGACGCAGTGGTTGGTATTGATGCAGAGATTGCACAGGCGATTGCAGATAAGATGGGAATGACTCTGAAGATTGAAGATATGGAGTTTGATTCGATTATTGCAGCAGTAAATTCTGGGAAAGCACATATTGGCGTGGCTGGTATGACCGTTACCGAGGACCGTTTGGAAAATGTGGACTTTAGTGATTCCTATACAACTGCAACACAGGTGATTATCGTACAGGAAGGCAGCGAGATTGCAGGTGCAGACGATTTGGAAGGAAAGAAAGTTGGCGTGCAGCTTGGCACGACGGGAGATATCTTTGCAGCTGATATTAAGGATGTACAGCTTGAGCAGTACAACAAAGGTATGGACGCTGTACAGGCACTGGCAAATGGTATGATTGACGCTGTGATTATCGACAATGAGCCGGCAAAGCAGTTTGTGGCAAAGGCAGAGGGACTTACGATTCTAGAGGAAGAGTTTGTGACCGAGGAGTATGCGATTGCAGTGGCTAAGGGCAATGAGGAGCTTCTAGATGATATCAATAAAGCACTTGATGCGATTATTGCAGATGGAACCGTGAAAGGAATTGTAGATAAATATATTACAGCAGAGTAAGGGATAAGTTATGGGAAATTTTCAGGAGCGCTTTTATCTGAATTTTATCAAAGATGACCGCTTTATGTATCTGTGGAATGGACTGATTATTACACTTGAGGTAACGCTATTTGCCACATTGATTGGTATTTGCTTAGGATTTATCGTGGCGATTATTCGTGCGACATATGACCGTACAGGAAAACTTAAAGTGTTAAATGCCATCTGTCAGGTGTATCTGACGGTGATTCGTGGTACACCGGCAGTGGTTCAGCTTTTGATTATGTATTTTGTTATCTTTGGTTCTGTTAATGTCAGTAAGATATTAGTGGCGGTATTGGCTTTTGGCATCAACTCTGGCGCCTATGTGGCGGAGATATGCAGAGCCGGAATTATGTCAATTGATATTGGACAGATGGAGGCCGGCAGAAGTATTGGATTTAGCTATACACAGACGATGTGGTATATCATCTTGCCCCAGGCATTTAAAAATGTACTGCCGGCACTTGGCAATGAGTTTATTGTACTCCTGAAAGAGACTTCTATCTCAGGATATATCGCTTTGCAGGATTTGACAAAGGGTGGAGATATTATCAGAAGCCGTACCTATGATGCGTTTATGCCACTGATTGGCGTGGCGCTTGTGTATCTGGTGCTGGTTCTTGGCTTTACCAAACTGGTTTCGATACTAGAGAGGAGGCTGAATCAGAGTGAGCGATAATGTGTTGATTCGTGCGGAGGGTGTCCGCAAGAGCTTTAATGGTAAAGAGGTGTTAAAGGGGATTGACTTAGAGATTCGGCGCGGAGAAGTAGTCGTGATTATCGGGCCTTCAGGCTCAGGAAAGAGTACCTTTCTTCGCTGCCTAAATCTTTTGGAAGTGCCAACTGGAGGACATATCTTCTTTAACGATGTGGATATTACAGATAAAAAAGTCAATATCGATTTGCATCGGCAGAAGATGGGGATGGTCTTTCAGCACTTTAATCTCTTTCCACATATGGATATATTGAAAAATATGGTGCTTGGACCAGAGAAGCTTCTTAAAAGGGAGCCGGAGAAGGCAAAGGAGTATGCTATGGCGCTTTTAGAGCGAGTTGGTCTAGCAGACCGTGCACATGCATATCCTAGTCAGCTGTCTGGCGGACAGAAGCAGAGGATTGCGATTGTCCGTGCACTTTGTATGCAGCCAGAGGTGATGCTTTTTGATGAGCCAACATCTGCACTAGACCCGGAGATGGTGGGCGAGGTACTGCAGGTTATGCGGGATTTGGCAAGAGAGCGTATGACCATGGTAGTGGTGACTCATGAGATGGGGTTTGCAAAGGAAGTGGCGGACAGAGTGGTATTTTTGGATGAAGGGATTCTAATGGAGCAAAATGAGCCAGAGGAGTTCTTTAACAATCCGAAAAATGAGAGACTTAGAGGCTTTCTTGGAAAAGTGCTGTAAGAGAATAGGGATGAGCCGCAAAATAGAGGCGGGGTGGTTGCTTTGCATTAGAATGGCCACCCCGCTTTTTGCGACTGATTTAGGGATGCTGGTAGGCTTTTAGAAGGGCGATAATAGGGTCCTGGACTTCTTTGGGAGCAGCGTGAAAAAGTTGATGGAAAGTCAGTTCTTCGTGGGAGACAGAGAGGGAGAGCGTGGGGGTACTGGGAAGTGGATTGTCGGTATGGCCGATAAGGTAGTCGACAGAAGTCTGAAAGTAGTCGGCAAATTGGATAAGGGTACAGATATCTGGCTCAGCCAGACCATTTTCGTACTTCCATATGGATTGTTGACTTATATGAAAGTGTTCAGCCAGTTTTTGCTGGCTGATTTTTTGTTTTTGACGTAGTTCTTTTAATCTTTTCATGTTTTACCACCTTTAGTTAAATATAACAACGAAAAAGTTTTTGATAAAAAACTTAAAAGTAGTATTTACAACAATATTTAGTTGTTATATAATGGTGAAAAATTTTGTGGTTACGAAAGAGGAGAAAAAGATGTACTTTTTATCGTTGGAATTTTATCTGTTTTTGGGTCTTTTTGTATGCCTTTATTATAGTTTTCCTCTTTCGCGCAGATGGTATGTACTGTTAGCGGGGAGTGTCTTTTTATATCTTCGAATGGCAACAGAAGCCTTTTGGATGGTGGGACTGAGCATATTGTTTAGCTATCTGATGGGCGTATGGATATTTAAGCAGAGGAGCAGGAAGAAAAAAGAGAGCAGGGCAAGAGAAATCTTGCTTTGTTCGGTGATTGTAGTGGCATTGCCACTTCTTCTAGTAAAGCATGGAAATCCCAATGGTTCTTTTATTGTACCTTTGGGAATCTCTTTTTATACACTTCAGATGGTGTCGTATCTGGTGGATATTTATCAGGGAAAGATACGTAGATTGCCGGAGTTTTTTCCATATATGCTGTATGTTTTATTTTTTCCACAGATTGTCCAGGGACCGATTCCACGGTATGAACAGCTAGGAGAGCAGCTTTTAGAGGGGCATCGCTTTTCAGAAAGGGGATTTGCAAAGGCAGTACCATTGATTTTGTGGGGATTTTTCTTAAAACTGATGATTGCCGATAAGGCAGCCGTGGTGGTGAACAGTGTATTTGACAACTATAAAAATTATGGTGGCTGTTATATTCTAGTGGCGGGGATATTGTATAGTATTCAGCTGTATACGGATTTTATGGCTTGTGTCTGTATTGCACAGGGAGCAGCAGGGCTTTTTGGGATTTCCCTTGTGGATAATTTTAAACAGCCTTATTTTGCAGTGTCGATCAAAGATTTTTGGCGAAGATGGCATCTCTCTCTTAGTTCGTGGCTTCGGGATTATATCTATATTCCACTTGGAGGCAATCGAAAAGGTACGTTTCAGAAATATAGAAATCTATTGCTGGTCTTTTTGGTAAGCGGACTCTGGCATGGAGTTGGACTTCAGTATCTGGTGTGGGGATTATTACATGGTGGATACCAGATCGTTGGGGAATGGACGACGCCTTTAAGAAATCATATCTATGAAAGATTAAGACTGCCAAAGGAGAATCTTTTGCGGGTGACGGTACAAAGGATAGGGACTTTTTTCTGGGTGATGCTTGCATGGATTTTATTTCGGGCAGAAAGCTTGGAAGCGGGAATACATATGATTCTGTCTATGTTTCAAATATATAATCCTTGGGTATTATTTAATGATTCTCTATTTTCACTTGGGCTGGCATGGAAAGAATGGGTGGTACTTTGTGTGGCAATCTTTACTCTTTTGCAGGTAAGCAGATGGCAGCAAAGGGAATGTATTAGAGACTGGGTGTTAAGGCAGCATATTGTATTTCGCTGGTCTTTGTATATTGGGACAGCGATAGTGATTATGGTATTTGGAAGCTATGGCTTTGGATTTAATGCGCAGGATTTTATTTATGGAGGATTTTAGAATGAGGGAGCACAGAAGATTTATTGGAAAAGGAATCCTTTTTTGCTTGCTTGTGGGAATGTTGGTTCTGCAAGTCAATCGTATCCTGATACCCAAATTTTTTTATACCAATTCCTGGCCAACTACAACGGCATATCTGGGTTTCTATAAGATGGAGAGAAATTCTGTAGATGTGCTGTTCTTTGGGAGCAGTCATGCAGTCAATGGCTTTAATCCGCAGGAACTTTATAATCAGTATGGAATTACCAGCTATAATCTTGGCTGTGAGCAGCAAAATCTGGTCTTATCCTATTATTGGCTTAAGGAGGCACTTCGCTATCAGACGCCGAAAGTGGTTGTACTAGATGGATATATTTTATTTCCATATAATAGGAATGAACCATTAAATTCTGCGGAGGCTTGTTCTAGAAAAGCGCTGGATTTTATGCGGTGGTCTTCGGTAAAAAAAGAAGCCATTGATACGATATGCGAGATTGATAAAAAGCAGACGGTGCTTAGCTATTATCTGCCTAATATCCGCTATCATACCCGCTGGATGGGACTTAGCGAAGATGACTTTACCTTTGAGGAGATGGAAAAGCACTATGAGTTAAAAGGATATTCTGCACTGACTTACAGCTACAATCAAGAGGGGTATCAGCCATTGATAAAAGGAAGCACAGAAGAACGTACAGAGATGGTGGAGCTTATGAGGGAATATCTTGATAAAATTCGTGTGCTTTGTGAGGAACATGGGATTCAGTTGGTTCTGGTAAAGACTCCAGCTATGTCACAAGATATTGGAAAATATAATACGATGCAGGCATATGCAAGTGAGCATCAGCTTTTGTTTTATGATTTTAACGAGCAGGCGCTTTACCAGGAGATTGGCTATCAATTTGCGATGGACAGTGCGGATAGCGGACATGGAAATCTGTGGGGGGCTAAGAAAGTAACATCCTATCTTGGGAAAATTCTTACAGAAAACTGTGGGATAGAGGGGAAAATACATACAGACTGGGAGAACTCCCGTGCTTATTATGAGCAGGTGCAAAAAGATGTTGCATTGACAAAGGAGACCAATATTTATCCGTATCTATCTATGTTAGATGACCCGGAGTATGTGGTGTTTATCGCTGCAAAGGATGAGGCTTCTAATTCTATAGATGAGAAACTTGTGGAGGAATTTGAGAGGCTTGGTCTTAAGGCATCTTTAAAAGGACAATATAGAAGCAGCTACTTGGCAGTGGTGACGCCAGAGGGAGTGAAAGAAGAAGTGGGGTATGATAAGTTAGAAGACAAAGGAATGATAAGAAATGGGAGAGTGGCTTATTGGCTGCAAAGTGGCGGGTATGACAATGGAAATATGTGCTCGATTAAGGTTTCGGGGCAGGAATATGCGAAGGGCTTACGTGGGTTAAATATTGTTGTGTATAGCCTTGTGCAGAAAAAGGTGATAGATGCCGTGTGCTTTGATACTTGCGATGCGGGTTGCAAGGCGTTTCGGTAGGTTATATAAGCGGACGCTATCATAAAAAGTAGTTGCTATTTCCAAACTTTTTTAATATACTAAAATTCATAGGACAATCTATTATAGGGCGGGATTTCCGCTCTATTTTTTTGACGAATGCCAAGGAGGTAAGGTGTTGGCGGAGAAAAAAAGAACCTACAATGCGCAGATGAATAGTGTGATTCGTGCACTAAAGCTTTTGGAAATCTTAAAAAACTATACAGACAGTAATCATAAGTTGACACAAAGTGAAGTCCTTAATTTGATGAAAGAATTAGATGGATGCTGTACAGAGAAAACGCTTCGGACAGATTTGCGGAATCTGATAGCTGCTTTAAATCCGATTGTGGAGGAATATAAAACACATAGAGAAGACTTTCGGATTGTCTATGATAAGATGGAAGAAGGACGGCATCGAATGTCAGGGATTCAATATCTGCATGAATTTTCCAACCGTGAGTTAGAACTTTTGATAGAGCTTTTAAAAAGTGGTGCAGATATTAGCAGAGAACAGTGTACTGTATTAGAGAACAAACTAAAGAGATTGGGGAGCAAATATTATCGATACAATACGGATTCTGTTGACAGTGTTCCGCAGTTTTCTACGATTGACAAGACCTATCTAAAAGAGAACTTAGATACCATCAAAAAGGCAATCGCACAGAATAAAAAGGTCTCTTTTCTCTTTAATGGATATAATAGAGAAGGAAAACTCTCTCCTGTCAGAAATAGAAAGTATCTGGTAAGTCCTTATTATGTGTTGCTCTATGGAATGAAATATTATCTTCTGGCAAACACCGGGAATTATGAAAATGTATCTATTTATCGATTGGATTTGATGACCAAGATAGAGATAGTAGAGGAAGCTCGCAAAAATATTCGAATGGTCAAAGAGCTAGAGCATGGAAATATTACAGATTATATTGAAAAACATCTAAATATGAACTATGACAGACCTGTTACCATTACATTAAAAATCAAAGAAAATGGATATACAGCACTTCATGATTGCTTTGGAGATAAATTTCTCTATAAAAAATCCATAGATGCCGAGCATGATGAGATTGAGGTGGTATGTAGTGAACATGCGATGATAGATTGGGCAATGCAGTTTTGCGACAGGGTGGAAGTGATAAGACCACAGTCGATTCGGAAAAAAATAAAAGAAAAAGCAGAAGTGCTGTATAGAAAATACTCCTAAATTTACCGAAAAGGATTGCTATAATGGAGACAGTAATGTAGAACCTTGAAAATGTCTCATAAAAAGGAGTATGGTTCATGAGCTATTTATGCACCGCAGTGAAAAAAGAAGTTGTAGCCTGTGAAAGATTTAACAACAAAGCAGATGTACTTGCCTATTTTGAGCAAAAATATGGGGAGTGGATTAGAAAGAAGATGGAGGAGAAGGAAAAAAGTCTGGAACATAAAAGCAAATATCTTGACCGTAAGATAGAGAAGGAGAGCGAAGACTTAGAAAAGCAAGAGGAGCTTTTAATAAGGCAGCAAGAGATAGCAGAGGAACAAAGAGCTGTTAGAAGATGGCTAGATGGCGAAGATAAGAAGGAGGCTGTATATATAGAGGAAGCTTTTGAACAATATAAGACACAGCTTATCACAGAACAAGAAGCGCTGCTATTTCGCATGGCTGGCATCTATAAGGTGTGTAATTCTTTTATAGTTACAGAGGAGATGCATACCTATCTGTGCAGAAGTGTTACAGATGTAAAGGATAGTTTAGAGGCATTAAAAAAGCTTCCTAAAAGCATGACAAAACATAGCTATGTACTTTTTGTCTATGAAGAAAATCCAGAGACCATGAAGCGGCATATAAGGCAGATTGGCAAGATAAGGGCACAGATAAAGCGGGATTATCATAAGGAGGAGAGTTTACTAAAAAATACAGGCATTTTTTTGGAACTGTAGAGAGTGAGAGGATAGGAAGGAGAGATGCTATGCACTATGTGATAAGTGATATTCATGGCTGCTATTATGAATATTTACAGGCTCTTGAGCGGATTGATTTTAAGGATGAGGATATTCTCTATGTCCTTGGAGACTGTGTGGACAGAGGATATGCGCCGATTCGGCTGCTGCAGGATATGATGCGGCGGCCCAATATCATACCGCTGATAGGTAATCATGAATTGGAGGCTTCTCTGATTCTTAGGAAACTTTGCGTAGAGATTACAGAGAAGAACTATAATACCCACCTAGATGAAGATTTTATGGAGGTGCTGACAGCCTGGTTCTATGATGGAGGACATACAACATTAGAGGAATTTCAGAAGCTTTCGATGATAGAGCAAGAAGAGATATTAAGCTATATGGGAGAATTCTCTCTCTATAAAGAGACCGTGGTGAAGGGTCAGTCCTATCTGATGGTACATGGAGGCCTCGAGCCTTTTGACCCGCAGAAGAAGCTAAAGGATTATGACCTCTTTTCCCTTGTGACTTCTAGACCAGATTATGAGAAGGCGTATTTTAAAGACCGCTATACGATTACAGGTCATAGCCCTACCCCGAACCAGGAAGGAAATCTAGGAACCATTATCAAGAAGAATAATCATATTGCGATAGACTGTGGTTGTGTCTTTGGATATAACCTTGCAGTATTGTGTCTAGAAACAGGGGAAGAATATTATATTCCCTTTCAAGATGGCAGACAAAGTCCATCGATATAATTACAAAAAGACAAAGGAGGAACAGATGATATGAAATATAATCATATGGAAGAATGGCTAAAAAGTGCAGCACCCGCATCTTATAATTTTGCTGAGGATACACAAGGAGAGGACTGGGAGCAGAAGGATTATGGAAAGATAGAGAACTCTTATGAGAAATATTTTGTCTATCGAGCTTCTCTATACAAAAAAGCACATGAAGAACTTTTGTTAGATGATGAAGAGATACAAAAGAAAATTCTGGATTTCTGTGAGAACGCAGAAGAATATAGAACCGAAGACCCTGATTCTAGCAGTAAGCTCTTGCAGCAGGTCTATAAGAAATTATGGCCGGAATTTTTTGAAAAATCTTATATGACAGATGGTGAGGGTCGTATTGCATCAGATACCATGACATCCGCGCAGAATAAAGTCAATAAAATTATGCAGTGCTTTTTAAAGGACAAACAGATAGGCTCTATTTATAAAGAAAAGAAGGCTTATGCTTCTACCAATTCTTCGATTGCACTGACTGCGGTTATGGGAGAATATTTTCATCAAAAGCTTCACACCACCTGTCCCAATTTAAAAATGTTTTTAGAACTATATCATACCATTGGCAATTACTGTCCAGTGCCAGCAGGCTTTAATGGGGCAAGAAGTGGAAACACTGCAAACTATGATTACTGGGATCTTACGCTTATGAAAATCCGTGAGTGGTTTTATAACAGAGACGACAAGTTTAATGACCAGCTGCTAGAAAGTCAGCTTTTACATGATAAAGGGAATTGGAAAAACTGTAAGAGTTGGCTGAATAAATTTGAAAAAAGCAGAGAAAAGAATGGCAAAGATGGCTGGCACTATTTTATCGATACGCTTTATATGCAAGACTATGTAGATGATAATTATCATGTCAAGCCTTTTTGGGAGGGGCATAGCTGGAGAAATATTGCGCTTCCTGATGACCTGAAGCAGATTAATAAAGCACTAGAGACTATCAATATGCGGATTGCAATGCGCTCGATAAGGATTATCAGTGCATTAGGGGAATAAATAAAATAGTTTATATTTATTCTTTATTATAATGGTAAAAATCAAAAAGTAAATAAGTGAAAAAAACTTAAAAATAAGTATTAGAAAATAAGTAAAAATAACTTATACTAACATCAAGTCAAAGATAAGTAAACAACTTACCCGCATATTGATAATTGAATAGACTTCATACTCTGATTGTGATATACTAATCAACGTACATAGTAATTAATCACAATAAAGGGGTGATATTATGACAGACAGTGAAAAGCTTGATCTGATTCTTTCCGAAGTACAAGGTATGAAAAGTGATGTACAAGGACTAAAGAGTGATGTACAAGGACTAAAGAGTGATGTACAAGAGCTGAAAGAAAGAGTCTCAAATGTTGAAACTAAAGTTACAAATGTTGAGCTAACACTTGAAAATGAAATTAGTGTTAATATCAAGCGTGTAGCCGAGGGTCATCTTGACTTGTCAAGAAATTTACACGATGCGTTAAAAATTGACGGTGAAAAAGAAATGATGGCAATTCGTTTAACTTCACTTGAAAATGAATTAAGACGCTTAAAACAACGTGTCGACAGCATAGCATAAAATTACATAATAAATATCATAAAAAAGGTGTGAAGTCTATTAAGTTATTAAAAGGCTTTACACTTTTTTTGTGCTCAATTTAATCAAAGTTTAGGAGGGATTATATATGACTAGAATCACAATATCTATGTTAAAGCAAAAAATCGAGCTGGCAAGTGAGATTCTCAACGAAAAGATGGAAAACCAGTCTTACAACGGGTATGAGCATCTAAAATTAAGAGGTGAAAATATTTTCGCCAGGATCAAAAGAGAGTGCTACGATTTTATAAACGGGTTGATAAATTTTAAGCTATTGACCGCATAAAATCCCCTGATGAGTCGCTGAAAATTGCGACGAAACGCCCACGACAGGGCGTCGGGATAAAGAAATGAGTAAATTTTTTGATGATACAATGCAAGGATTATTACAAGCTATTGAGATTGAAAAAGGGAATATTCCTCTTACAGAACGCAAAGGAATGCCTGCACCGACTTTGCTTGCAAAAATGACAGGAAACACACAACAAGCAATTTCAAGATTGGAAAAAAAGAATCATAGTCCATCGTTACAGACATTTTGTAATATACTTGATGCATTAGGTTATGGTATTGTGATTGAAAAGAAAGCTACTATATAATAAGATAACGGACGGTATAAAAGGATTGGTTTTCCAGTCCTTTTTATTTTGGGAAATGAAAAGCCATCTTGTGTAAGACGGGAGGCTGTAAAAAATTCTGGCTCTTTGTCAACTAACTTGACAAAGAGCCAACGAAGTCCCAAAACCCTTTAAAATAAAGGACTTTTTAATGGACCTGAGGGGAATCGAACCCCTGTCCGAAAGCCCATCCATTGCGGTATCTCCCATTACAGCCGTTTTACTGACCATTCCCTCCACTGTACGCCAAGCGGCAGGCTTACAGCTTTAGTAGCTTCATAATACGCCCGCATGTGCAAAGCTTAACATGCGTCGTTTCCTGCATAGATGATGCCTGGGTCACAAAGTGCAGGTGCTCTGTGTCAGACAGCTGCCATTAGGCAGCGATTGCTAAATTATCTTCAGCGTTTAATTTTAATGTTGCACCTTAACGCGGTCCCTTCGAATGGCTGCCCCAATTTCAAAACCCCCGTCGAAACCTTTACAAGCCCGAAAACAAGTAAGGTAAACGCCAGATGAAATCTGCACAGTCTTATTCTAACGACTTCTTTGTAAAATGTCAAGTATCCATATAATAGAAACAAAATTTCGCAAAATTACAAAAGTTCCTCTTTTTTTGCAAGAATTGCTTCAGCAGCTGCACAAGCCGGACAGTCACAATATTTTACACCAGAAGCTTTTAATTCCTGTGCATGAGCAGCTACATTTTTTGCCATCTCTGCCCCAAACACCTTTGCTCCAGCTTCTGAACTTGCAAAAACATACAAACCATCCGCTGTTACAATATCCATCTCAATCTCAGCAATTAAATTTTGGGTCTGTATAGCTTCTTGCTCTGTTCCAAGTGCATCAAGCCATTTCTGTCCAGCTTCTTTTAGCTCTTTACAACAAGAGTGAGCACTTATCATTTCTTTTACTTTTTCGCTTACATAGTCTTTTACATTCTGATTCATCCCATAAAATCCTTTCTTTTTTAAATTTTATATTATAGACAAGTATATCCAATTACTGATACCCTGTCAATCGTATATTGACAAATGGATATACTTTGTATATACTTATAATAAATCGAGGACACTAAGAAAAATTAAAGGAAAAGAAAATGAACACAAATACAATCATGGAAGAACAAGCAAAAGAAATGCCAAGTGCATTTATCACACAGACCGTTATAAGAAAATGGGGGAATAGCCAGGGAATTCGATTATCAAAAGAGATATTGTCACAGATGAATTTAAAAGAAGATGACACAATAGGAATCAGTATATATAATGGGAAAATGACGATTGAAAAGGTCAATAAGCCCAAATACCTTAATTTAACAGAAAGGTTGGAAGCATTCTACAAAAAACCAATTGATGAAATTTATGTTGAAAGTACACAAGAGGTTGAAGTGAGTGATCCAGTAGGGAATGAGATTTGGTAACTTATAAGCAAGGTGATATTATTATTATGAATTTTAACCCTCAAAAGGGAGATGAACAAAGTAGAAGAAGACCAGCGGTTATTTTGAGCAATAATATTTTAAATCATCATAGCTCATTAGCATTTGTTTGCCCCATAAGCAATACAAACAAAAAACATCCGTTTCATATAGAACTAGACGAACGAACGCAAACCACAGGTGTGATACTATGCGACCAGGCAAAAATGTTAGATATTGGCGTTAGAAATGCTCAGTTTAGAGAAGAATGTCCAGAAGATTTGTGGAAGGAAGCAAAGGAACTGATAATTAGTTTTATGTAAATAATTTAAGGGAGTGGAGATTGTGGAAGCATTAAGAAAAGAAGAGATTTGTACAGTAGAAGACATTTACACTTTGCCAGAAGGCGAGCGGGCGGAACTAATTGATGGCAGGATTTACTATATGGCACCGCCAAGTACAAGGCATCAAAGAATTCTTAATTATATTAGTACTGAGATAAATTTGTATATTCGTAATAACAATGGAGCATATGAGGTTTTTCCGGCGCCATTTGCAGTGTTCTTAGATAAGGACGATAAGAATTATGTAGAGCCTGATATATCTGTTATCTGTGATAAAGATAAAATCACAGAGAAAGGCTGTTATGGTGCACCAGATTGGATTATTGAGATTGTTTCGCCAAGCAGTAAGTCGATGGATTACTTTACAAAACTTTTTAAATATCAGATATCAGGTGTAAGAGAATATTGGATTGTTGACCCTATAAAGAATCAGATTTTAGTGTATGGATATGAGCAAAAGACCATGGAACAGTATTCTTTTGGTGATGATGTGCCAGTTGGTATTTATAAAGGATTTTCTGTAGAGTTACAATAAAAAAGATATCCTAAAAAATAACAAAAGAAGTGATTTCCGCCATCTGATATTCTTGAGAATAAAGTGAACGTATTTTGGGAAGATTTATTTTTAAGATAAAGATAACAGGAGGTCTTTTGCAATGAAAACATTGGATATGATAGCAATTACGATTGGTATTATTGGTGCTATTAATTGGGGACTTATTGGGTTCTTTAATTTTAATCTGGTTGAATTGGTTTTTGGAATTGGCTGGTTGACACAGGTTGTCTATATGGTAGTGGGGTTATGTGGACTTTATTTGCTGACGTTTTATATGAAGATTGGAGACCGGTACAGCAGGTAGAAAAAAATAATGGAGCTGTCAGAAAAGCTGACAGCTCCATTTTTAATACTTTATGGATTACATTTTCCGCAGGGTTCGTATCCTTTTTCTAAGAGGTCTTCTCGCTCACCTTCAAAATCTTCCCGGTGTTCTGCTTGGATCTGCTTGGCGCTGCCGCAAGAAGGAAGGTGGAATTTCATGGTGTTGGTATTTAAAATATAGCTTTCCCCTGTAGCATCGGCAGCAGGCTCTAAGGTGCCTTCGCTGCTCTTTCCGGTGGCATAGTCGATAATAATACCTGGTTGGATATTATATACATAGACGTTGTAGGAGACGCCTTCGCCATTATCTTCTACGGAGAGTGCTTCTATCTGTACGCCGTTTGCAACGAGATTTTCGCCCTGAAAGTCAGGGGTTACCCGGTACATAACATGATGCTCGGTCTCTTTTACATAGTCTGCCACTTCATTTTCAAAGGGCAACATCCCGTCTACATTCATATAGCGGGTGCCGGTGATAAGGTTCTGTGGGTTGGCGTTCTCTCCGGTAAGCTGAAAGCCGATAAGATGACAACGGTTGTAGAGATATTTTCCATCTACGCAGTCATATTTGACCGAATCCCATCCGGTTGGTTTGACCCGGCTGATGCTGCCGCGTTCTTCGGTTGGCATCAAATCTACACCAACACAGGCAAATGCAGTACCACAGCGGCCAAGCTCATCTAGTTCGGCATATTGCTCAAAAGATTCTGTCGTAATCTCATCTTCTGTAAACTCTGGGACGTTGTTGTTGAGCACCTGATAGGGCGACTGGGGGGCAGTGGGTGCCGTTTCTTGTGAGGATGACTCTGTTTCACTTTCCTTAGAATCTGTAGAATCATCATCTTCAGATGACGAAAGTGCTGCGTTAGAGGTGCGCTCCTGATTGTAGGAAGACAGGGCAGTGTCTCCCTCCACAGCAGAGCAGCCCGCTAACAACATGATTGTTAAAAATAAAACAAGCAGACGATTCGTGTGTTTTCTCATAGTTTTTATCCTTTGTAATATATTCTCTAGTATAGATTTTTGACTTTAAATTCTTTCTCGGCTTCTCTTCGCATATCTTTTTTCGCAATATCTGCACGCTTATCATAGAGCTTTTTGCCGCGTGCAAGACCGACTTCCACTTTGACAAGACTGCCTTTTAAATAGACGCGAAGCGGCACAAGCGTATAGCCTTTTTCGGTAATCTTACCAGACATCTTGTTAATCTCGTAACGGTGCATCAAAAGTTTTTTGACACGCAGCGGGTCTCTGTTAAAGAGATTGCCCTTTTCATAGGGACTAATATGCATCCCATAGACAAAGACCTCGCCTTTTTCCACGCGGATAAAGGCCTCTTTGATGCTGCATTTGCCCATGCGAAGCGATTTGACTTCGGTTCCATGCAGGGCGATACCAGCTTCACAGGTATCTTCGATAAAATAGTCATGATATGCTTTTTTGTTGTTTGCAATCAGTTTTACGCTTCCTTTTGCCATAGTTTCCTCATTCTTCCTGTTCTTCCACCATTTCAAAATCAATCGTACGACTTAGTCTGTCTGCCCCGGTTACACGGACTCTTACAGCTTGCCCAAGCTTATAAGTCTTTCCGGTGTGGGTGCCGATTAGTTCATACTCTCTTTCATTATACTCGAAATAATCACCCTGTAAAGAGGCAGCATGTACAAGACCTTCGACTGTATTTGGCAGTTCCACATAAACACCCCACGCAGTCACGCCAGAGATAACGCCATCAAATTCTTCTTCTAGGTGCTGACTCATATATTCCACCTTTTTAAGTTTTATCGTCTCGCGTTCTGCTTCTTCTGCTTTTCGCTCGCGCTCGCTTGACTGCTTTGCCACTTCTTCTAAAATATTTTGATAATGTGCAATACGCTCCTCGTTCATCCGCCCTCTTAGCGTATCCTTTAAGATTCTGTGAATCTGAAGGTCTGGATAACGTCGAATCGGGGAGGTAAAATGACAATAATATTTGGCTGCCAAGCCAAAATGTCCATGACTTTCTGGTGTATATTTGGCCTGTTTCATCGAGCGAAGCGTCAGACGGCTAATCTGTGCTTCTTCTGGTGTTCCTTCTAGCTTTTCCAAAAGCTTTTGCAGCTCTTTGGGATGGATTTCTTCATCTTTAAAATGTATGGTATAGCCAAAGTTATTGATAAAAGTCGAGAGCTTTCGCATCCGGTCCGGGTCGGGATTGTCGTGTGTTCGATAGACAAATGGAAGTTCCTGCCAGAAAGCATCCTCTGCGACTGTCTCATTGGCAATCAGCATAAAGTCCTCAATCAGTCTGGTTGCTGTATTTCTCTCATATGGAAGAATGTCAACAGGGGTTCCTTCTTCGTCTAAAAGAATCTTGGTCTCTGGAAAATCAAAATCAATTGAGCCACGTTTTCTGCGTTTGCCTCTAAGGATAGCAGCTAACTGCTGCATATTTTGAAACATAGGGACAAACTCCTGATAGGTTGCCATCTCTTCCGGGTCCTGATCTTCTAAAATCTTCTTAACGCTTGTATAGGTCATCCTCCGGTCTACATGAATCACAGACTCACTAATCACATGGTCTATGACATTTCCCTTCTGGTCAATCGTCATCAGACAGCTAAGCGCTAGGCGGTCTTCTCCAGCGTTAAGAGAACAGATGCCGTTGGAGAGGCGCCTTGGCAGCATGGGAATCACGCGGTCCACAAGATAGACACTGGTGCCTCTCTTAAGAGCCTCGCGGTCCATAGCACTGTTTTCCTGCACATAGTTGGCAACATCTGCAATATGCACGCCCAGAAGATAGTGGTCGCCGTCCATACTTAGGGAGACTGCATCATCTAAGTCCTTGGCATCCTCGCCGTCAATTGTCACCATCTTGACATCCCGAAGGTCCATCCGTCCTTTGCAGTCTGCCTCGCTTATCTCTGAAGGCGTCCGCTCGGCCTGGTGCATAACCTTCTCTGGAAATTCTACAGGAAGCTCATATCCTTTGACGATGGAGAGTACATCGGTTCCCGGGTCGCTGATATGTCCTAGAATCTCGAGGACTTTGCCTTCCGGGCTTTTCTCCTGCGTTCCATAGCTAGTCAGAAGTACAACAACCTTATGACCATTCATGGCTCCTTTGTTATATTCCTTGGGAATAAAAATATCTTTGGTATATCTGCCATTATCCGGGATAACAAAGCCAAAATTTTTACTTTCCTGATAGAGTCCGACAAGCTGTGTGGTTCCTCTTGTTAAAATTTTGACAATCTTGCCTTCCGGGCGTTTTCCATTGCTGCCTGGCTTTGAAAGTACCTGTACAACATCTTGATGCATTGCGCCGTGTACATCATCCTCACTGATATAGAGGTCTGCATCCATCCCATCAACCGTTACAAAGCCAAAGCCTTTTGGATGAGCGCTAAAGACCCCTGTTAGAAATTTTCCTTTGCTTTTTTGATATTTTCCTTTTTGGGAGACTTCAATCTTGCCTTCTAGCAGAAGCGTTTCTAGAACTTCGGAAAGTTCTTCTCTTTGTTCCTTTGGAATCTCCATAAAGATGGCCATCTCTTTGAGTTTCATTGGTACATAAAACTCGCTGCAAATCAGCTCATACACTACTTTTTTCCGTTTTTCTAATTCTTCTCTTGACATCTATTCACCTCATTTCTCCTGTCAAAATATATGAAAAAAGGCACCCTTTCAAAAGAGTGCCCATAACTTTATCTGGTTAGAAACCAAGATTTAAGATAATTGCAAGGACAAAGAACGCAACAGCTAAAGCGATGGTTCCTTTTACAAGGTTTCCTTCCATCGAACGTCCTTTATTCTTACCCCAGTAGCTCTCTGCTGCACCCGCAATCGCGCCAAGTCCGGCAGATTTACCCTCTTGAAGTAATACTAATATAACCGATACCACACAAACTAACACAAAAATTATGGTAAGAATTGTTCTCAGAATGCCCATTTTCACACCTCCTATGTGTCAAACAGGTATATTTTAGCATAAAAAATAAGATGTTTCAACTGTATTTTTGGATTTTTCCTGCGAATTTCAATCAGGTTCCGATTGCTTCTTTGGCAGTTTTATTATATAATAAAATAATCAGAGAAAGAACAAATACTGCCGATAGAGACAGAAAAGGAGTGAAAAGTATGAGCTTACAGGAGTGCTATGCAACATTTGGAGGGGACTATGAAGGGGTGATTGGACGTCTGCGTAGTGAAAAGATGGTGAAAAAGTTTGCAATTAAATTTTTAAGTGATTCGAGCTATGAATTACTTTTAAAATCAATGGATGAGAAGAACTATGAGGAGGCGTTTCGTGCATCTCATACGATTAAAGGAATCTGTCAGAACTTAGGATTTACCAAGCTTGGCAATTCTAGCAGTGTATTGACAGATAAGCTTCGCGATGGGGGGAGCGAGGAAGCAGATGCGCTGCTTACACAGGTAAAAGAAGATTATCAGCAGACGGTAGAGGCTCTGCAGGCACTTGAGGTAGAAGGTTAAGTAAGGATATTTTATAGGAGTGAGATGATATGATAAAGTTAAGAAGAATAGGCACCATAGTATTAGCAGCTTCGATGCTTATCACAACACCAGTCATGGCCCATGGACACCATGGAGGAGGTCATCATGGACGACGCCAGCAAGTGCAACAAGCACAGCCGGCTCCACAAGCTCCGCAAGTACAGGAGACTCCACAGGTGCAGGCAGCACCAGAGACACAGCCTGTGCAGACTGTGGATACAAGCTGTCCAGTCTGTCCTGTAGAAGGATGTCTAGAGACAGGGCGTCATATGCATGACAATGCATCTTACTGCGGCTATGCCCATGCAAGTGGTTATTGTGATGGCACTTGTGGCACGATTGGAGTTTGTGCAATAGAAGATTGTACGGAGACCGGTTATCATACCCATGATGGCACCGCTTATTGTGGCTATGCCCACAGCAGTGGCTATTGTGATGGTTCTTGTCAGAGAATAAGCATCTGTTCTGTGGAGGGCTGTACAACATATGGCCATCACAGCCATGATGGTGTGTCTTATTGTGGCTATGCCCATGAGAACGGTTATTGTGATGGTTCTTGCGGCAATGTATCCTATTGTACAGTAGAAGGCTGCACAACAACTGGCCATCATACCCACAGCGATGTACTCTACTGCGGTTATGCCCACGGTGGCGGCTACTGCAACGGTTCCTGTGCAAGAGCAGGTCATCATGGATAACGGCAGAGTTCTAGACAATGCCCAGAACAAGAGTTCCAATAGGAGAATAAGATGAGTATACTAGATGTTGGATTTGTACAAAGATTTGTCCGTATGTGTCAGGATGGATGGGAACAGGGATGGCATGAGCGAAACGGTGGCAATCTTTCTTATCGTATGAGACCAGAGGATATAGAGGCAGCGAAGCCATATTTTACTACTCCTAAAGAGTGGAAGGAGATTGGTGCAAGCGTACCAGGGCTTGGCGGCGAATATTTTATGGTGACAGGCAGTGGAAAATATTTCCGCAACGTAGCCTCTGACACCGCAGACAGTGTCTGCATCTTAGAGGTAGATGCAGCTGGTAAAAGATACCGCATCCTGTGGGGGCTTGTCAATGGCGGAAAGCCTACCAGTGAGCTTCCAAGTCATCTGATGAATCATGAGGTGAAAAGAGCAGTATCTCATGGCGCACATCGCGTTATCTACCATGCACATCCAGCCAATATTATTGCATTGACCTTTGTACTTCCTCTAAAGGATGAGATATTTACCAGAGAGTTATGGGAGATGATGACCGAGTGTCCGGTAGTTTTTCCCAAAGGTGTTGGCGTTGTAAAATGGATGGTGCCAGGCGGCAGAGAGATTGCTGTGGCCACCAGCGAGCTGATGAAAACATATGATGTGGCTGTCTGGGCGCATCATGGAATGTTCTGCTCCGGGGAAGATTTTGATCTGACTTTTGGGCTGATGCATACCGTGGAGAAGTCCGCAGAGGTTCTTGTGAAAACTTTATCAATGAGACCAGATAAGTTGCAGACAATACAACCACAGGAATTTAGAGATTTGGCAGAAGAATTCCAGGTGACATTAGACGAGCGATTTTTATTTGAGAAATAGAAGACTAAGCAAAAACGGAATATTCAGGGAGGTGTGATTCGGATGAGTCATACCTCCTTGTTTGATATTATCCAGAAAAAAATAAGGAAAAGATAGTATGAAACAGATTTTTTTTGTAGAAGACGATTTAAGCTTAATTACAGGACTTTCCTTTGCGATGCAAAAGCAGGGATATCAGGTAACAACTGCCAGGACAAGTCTGGAAGCAAAAGCACTGTGGAGAGAGGATACGTATGATTTGGTAATACTGGATGTATCACTTCCCGATGGTTCTGGCTTTGATTTATGCCAAAAGATACGAAAGACTTCCAAAGTGCCGATTATGTTTTTGACAGCGATGGATGAGGAGACAGATATTATTATGGGGCTTGATATCGGAGCAGATGACTATATCACAAAGCCTTTTAAACTGGCAATATTTCTATCGAGAATCCATGCATTGCTTCGAAGATATGATAACTTTTATAAAGAGGATACAAAGTTGTCTTCCAATGATATTCAGATACAACTTTTAAAAGGCGAGGTATATAAAAAGGGAACGTTGCTTGACTTAACGGCAAGCGAATATAAGCTTCTGCGTCTTTTTATGGAGCATCCCAATCAGGTACTTTCTGCCGAGCAGATATTAAGCAGTCTATGGGACTGTGAAGAAAAATATATTGATGCCAATACATTGACCGTCTATATTCGCAGACTGCGTACCAAGATTGAAGATAATCCAGGGGAGCCAAAGCGAATCGTCACCGTGCGCCGTATGGGCTATAAATGGAATACCGAAGATTGAGGTGCAGCGTGAAACTATTAGAAAATAAAAGTGTGATAAGGCTTTTTTACCAGATTGGCGGATGTCTTCTGGGATTTATGTTGTTCTCTGTAGGAATGGCAGTCTGTAGAGCAGAAAATAGGATAGTTGTTCTATGGGGCGCTTTTTTTGTGATGAGTGCGCTTATCTTTGCAGCCTGTTATCACTATCTAAAGGAACAGGAGAGGAAGATAGAGGAGGCAGTGTTATAGATTAGAGCATATCTTTTGGGAGAAAAAGATGGTTATCTGGCATGTGAGGAGGAAGGAGAACTCTATCGACTGTTTTATGAGATTAATTCTTTAGTGGATATTTTAGATGCCCATATAGAGCATAAGGAGAGAGAAAAGAGATTTTTACAAAATACCATCTCTGATATTTCTCACCAGCTAAAGACGCCACTAGCAGCACTTCATATCTATAATGGGATATTAAAAGAGGAGGCAAAGGAGCTTTCTACAATAGAAGAGTTTATAGGCCTGTCAGAACAAGAACTAGACCGCATTGAGACATTGGTGCAAAACCTTTTGAAAATTACAAAATTTGATGCTGGTGCTATCATATTAGAAAAGCGCACAGAATTTATCCAGGAGATAATGGAGACCATAAAGAAAAGCTTTTTGTATCGTGCAAGACAGGAAGAAAAAGAGATACTTCTTCTAGGAGATATAGAGATTATGTTTGTATGTGACCGCGTCTGGCTGACAGAAGCCATCAGCAATCTGGTAAAAAACGCACTTGACCATACGGGGCGCGGTGGAATCATAGAGATTAGATGGAAATTGTCGGCTTCTATCTTTCAGATTGTGGTAGAAGATAATGGAAGCGGTATCCACTCTGAGGACTTATATCATATTTTTAAGCGCTTTTATCGCAGTCGCTATTCCAAAGATACAAAAGGAATAGGGCTTGGTCTTCCGCTTGCAAAATCGATTGTGGAAGCACATCAGGGAAGTATCAAAGTGGAAAGTGTAGAAGGGATGGGAGCTCGTTTTACGATGGATTTTCTGATTCCTACAAAATTGTAGGGGAACTGTCACAAGAGAGTAGGATTTGTGTGCTATGTTTTTGGTATTCATAGAGAAAAGAGAGGTAGTAAGATGAATTTATTGGAAGTGAAAGCAGTTTCTAAGACTTATGGAAGCGGCGAAACTGCTGTATATGCGCTGAAAAAAGCCAGCTTTTCTGTACCAAAAGGGGAATTTGTGGCGATTGTCGGAGAATCCGGCTCTGGAAAAAGCACACTTTTAAATCTAATCGGTGGTCTGGATACACCAACTTCTGGAAAAGTCTATATCAGTAAACGCAATCTTTTTGAGATGAAAGAGGAAAATCTGACCGTCTTTCGCCGTAGAAATATTGGATTTATCTTTCAGAGCTTTCATTTGATTCCAGAGCTTAATGTGGAGCAAAATATTATCTTTCCCGTGCTTTTAGACTATCAAAAACCCGATAAAAAATATCTAGAAGAGATTCTAGAGGTTCTAAATCTAAAGGAGCGTCGTCATCATCTGCCAAACCAACTCTCCGGCGGGCAGCAGCAAAGAGTGGCGATTGGGCGCGCACTGATAACTCGTCCGGCCCTGATTCTGGCGGACGAGCCAACAGGTAACTTGGATAGCCAAAACAGCAGCGAAGTGATTGCGCTTTTAAAAAAGGCATCGAGAAAATATGAACAGACGATAGTGATGATTACCCACAGCCTAAGCATTGCACAGACTGCGGACCGTATCTTAAAAGTGTCTGATGGGGTGGTCTCGGATTTTGGGAGGTGCAGGGAATGAAAAGCTATCTAAGTCTGATTCCGATTTCGGCAAAGGTACACAAACGCAAAAACAGGATGACGCTTTTTTGCATTATCCTTGCGGTACTTTTAGTGACAGGTGTCTTTAGTATGGCAGATGCAGGGGTGGAAGGCGAGAAAAGGCTGACACTGTCAACAAAAGGAAGATGGCATATTTATATCGATGAACTTTCAGAAGATAACGCCGATAGGATAGCCGCACGAAGCGATATTGCAGCAGTTTCCTGGTATCAAAGCACCAATCTAATCAGAAGTGAGAAGGGATTTGGAACGATTCTGGATGCATATACCATCCAGGGCAATCCTACAGCTCTTTATGGGATAGAGGAACCATTTATCAAGGAGATGATGACATACTTTGATAAGACTGCTACATTAGCACAGGCGAATCAGATCATTCTCTCCGCCAATGCAAAAGAGCTTCTTAAGGTGGATGTGGGTGCAGAGATTGTGTTACAGACACCAGCTGGCAGCTGTGAGTTTTTGGTCTCCGGCTTTTTAGAGGAGGAGCGGGAAAAAGACGCAGAGAATAATAATGGTATACGCTTAAAGGATGAGGAACTCTGTGCTTTTATTAGAATTGATGCATTTCGACAAATCTGTGAGTTGGGAAAAGAACAGAACATATATTCGACTTATTATCTGCAATTTTCGAAACATGCCAATGTAAGAAGAGCGCTTGCAGAGATTAAGAAAGAATATCCGATGCAAGAAGAATATATTCATCAAAATGATATATTGATGATGTCTATGGGGCTTGGAGACAGCTCTTATATGGCCAATATTTATGGAATGGCAGTTTTTTTGTTTATACTGATATTGTTAGCTGGAATCTTTATGATTTCTAGCAGTCTTAACAGCAATATTGCAGAACGCGCACAGTTCTTTGGAATGATGCGCTGCATTGGTGCAAGTAAGAGGCAGATGATTCGCTTTGTCAGACTAGAGGCTCTGATGTGGTGTAAGACGGCGATTCCTGTAGGGATAGCACTTGGAACCTTTTTTACCTGGCTTTTATGTGCAGCGATTAAATATCTAATTGGCGGAGAGTTTGCACAGATGCCAGTGATTCGCGTTAGTTTGATTGGAACAGCAAGTGGTGTGATAGTTGGACTTTTGAGCGTTCTTCTGGCTGCACAGTCTCCGGCAAAAAAAGCAGCAAAGGTCTCACCAGTGAGTGCTGTATCCGGCAGTCAAGAGGGGACGAAAAAGATGCATCATGCAGCCTATATACGCCACCTTAAGATTGAGACAGCACTTGGTATCCATCATGCAGTAGCAGCAAAGAAAAACCTGCTTTTGATGACCTGTTCTTTTGCACTTAGTATCGTGATGTTTTTGTGTTTTTCGGTGTTGCTAGATTTCTTTTCCATGCTTTTGCCAGACAAAAGCTATGCCTCTGATATATCGGTTATCAGTGTGGATTATAACAATACAATAGACAAGGAATGGATGCAGAGACTTCGTGAAATACCTTATGTCAAAGAGGTGTTTGGTCGTACAAGTGTTGGGAAAGTTCCTGCTTCTTTTAATAAGGAAACCACACAAAATACCGTGGATCTTATCTCCTACAGTGAACTGCAGTTACAGTGGCTTGTAAAAGATGGGGATGTAAGACGGGGCAGTGATATAAAAAAGGTGTATGGAGACAGCCGTTATGTACTTGGCATCTATGATAAGACAAATCCACTTGATATTGGAGACCACATATGGATAAATGGAGAAGAAGTGGAGATTGCCGGGATGTTAAAGAATAATCCCTTTACCAATGATGGAAGCTCAGAAGGGGTAATTGATATTATCTGTTCGGAAGAAACATGCGTTCGATTGACGGGAGAAGAAAACTATTCGATTGTGGACCTTCAAGTAGAGAAAGAAATAACAGAAGCGGAAGTAAAGCAAATAAAAGCCCTGGGAAAAGAGCAAGGATATGAGGTGTTAGACCGGCGCGAAGAAGGCGACAGAAGTATCTTTTGGGCATTTACTTTATTAGTTTATGGTTTTTTATTGATAATTGCTATGATTTCGGTTTTAAACATTGTCAACAGTATCTCAATGAGTGTATCTGCAAGAATCAAGCAATATGGGGCGATGCGGGCAGTCGGGATGAATGGACGGCAGCTTAAAAGGATGATTGCAGCAGAAGCGTATACCTATGCCTTTTTTGGTTGCAGCTTTGGCTGTTTCTTAGGCTTACCGCTTAGTAAAATGATACATGACTTTTTGATTACTTCACATTTTGGAGAGTCTTTTGCCTGGACATTCCCTGTTTGGGAGATTTTGATTATCTTTCTATTGGTGTTTCTGTCTGTGATAGCAGCGGTCTATCTGCCGTCAAAGAGAATCTGCGAGATGGAAGTAACAGAGACGATTAACGAATTATAAAAAGACTGCCGCATAAGCAAGGCTTAAAATCCTTGTGATGCGGCAGTTTTCTTGTCTGCTATTCCACTTTGACATCCACTACATGAGTAGTAGAAACTGTATAAGAGGTCTGTGCATAGGCAGCCTGCGCTTTGGCGCGGCGAACTTTGCGGGCTTCCGGGGTGACTTCTGCTTCCATACGGGATTTTTGCTGGCCGGAGATAACTTCTTTGGCAGCTTCTATCTCGGTATCCGTTGGCGGTTCTTCGCTCACCTCTTCTTCAAGGGCGTCGCTTACGGCATCACGGTTGACAGAATCCGTAACTTCCTCTACAGAATCGTCCGTCTTGTCATCAATGCCCATCTCCTCTTTCTTCGCCTTCTCAAGTTCTTCTTCGGCTTTTTGGCGCTCAGCCTCGGTAGGCAGAGATTTGTAATCCCGACTCATTGTATAGGCTCTCTCGACATCACCAGCAGCATTTATCTTGCTAAGTTCTTGCATCATTCGCGCGAGTTTTTCTCCCTTGGGAATATTGGGATTGCTTTCAATCTCTTTAACAGAAGCCATCGCAGCCGCTGCATGGCTTAATTTGACCCGCTGTACTTCTTCTTTGGTCTTACACTGCTTTAATTCCCGCTCATAAGCCTCACGCTCCATCTCAATTTCTTTGGCTTTTTGATAGGTCTGTGGGTCATTTTCCTTAAGGTATTCCATCTCTTTGGAATTCAGGCGCTTCCCGGACATCATCTTGGCACGAATCTGCTGTGCCATCGTGTTGGAGGCATCCTGCTTTAAGGAGTCTAGCATTGCTTCTTCAGGGCTTTTGTTCTCCTCTACAGAAGATGCTTTGGAAGCATTTGAGCCAATCGAATGGTTCGAATAGTTGCCAGAAGACTGCCGTTCTTTCCATTTCATCTGCATCTTCATATTTTTTGTGTAGGTATTTAGAGAACTCATCATCATGACGTTCATACAGTCACCTCCTTGTAAAAATTTATTATTTATAATATATCGGTGAATTATCAACAAAACTTAACAGAAAATGGGAAATTTCCTGAAAAAAGCTTTGATTCTTGCTTTTTAAAGATGGGCTGTTATAATGGAGATAAAAATAAGAAAAGGCGGTATACCAGATGGAGAGACTAAGGATTTTAGTGGTGGATGATGAGAGCCGTATGCGCAAACTGGTAAGTGATTTTCTGGTAAAGCAGGAATATGAAGTGCTAGAAGCGAAAGACGGAGAAGAAGCACTGGATATTTTTTTTAAACAGAAGGATATTGCGCTTTTAATTTTAGATGTAATGATGCCTAAGATGGATGGATGGGAGGTCTGTAGAGAAATCCGTGCCTATTCTAAGGTTCCGATTATTATGCTGACCGCAAAAGGAAACGAGCATGATGAGCTGCAAGGCTTTGAGCTTGGTGTGGACGAATATATCACAAAGCCCTTTAGCCCTAAGATTCTGGTGGCAAGGGTAGAGGCGATTCTTAGAAGGACCAATCTGTTAGCCAGTGAGGAAGCGATGGAAGCTGGAGGGATTGAGCTAAATAAATCAGCCCATCGGGTGCTGATTGACGGAGTGGATGTAGAACTTAGCTATAAGGAGTTTGAACTACTTGCTTATTTTATTGAAAACAAAGGACTTGCACTCTCAAGAGAGAAAATCCTGAACAATGTATGGAACTATGACTATTTTGGTGATGCCAGAACGATTGATACACATGTGAAAAAGCTTAGAAGTAAGCTTGGAAAGAAAGGAGAACTGATTAAGACCATCTGGGGGATGGGGTATAAATTTGAGGTGAACGAATAGTAGGATTCTTAATAAGTATAAATGTCAAAGAATAGAAACGAGGGCATCGCAAAATCGTCAAGTTAGATGATTTTGCGATGCCTTCGTTCTAAAACTTGAAGCATAAAATTTACTTTTGCTCCTGTCGCCACCAGAAATAGGACATAACTGCGGGGATAAAAGTGGCGATTAGGATAAAACTTAGGAAAAAAAAGCTATAGATAACGGTATGCTCTAGGGGAAGAAATGGAAAAATAAGGCATAAAAGACCAGCGATAAAGAAACATTTGCCGCCTAGGCGGTGGGTCTTATGCCAGACTTCCTCGCTTGATAGGGTCCATGGAGTCTTGATACCCATATAGAAGTTACTTTTAAATTTGGGCATAATATTTCCCGTAAGGAGAAATAAAAAGCCTATGGCAAATATCGTAAAGGTGGGAACGGATAGCGTTCCTGGCCGATAAGTCTCAACGATGGTAACAAGGTTTATTATCAGTAAAAATAACTGCATAAAGACGCAGAAAAGATCATAGTATTTGTTAAATTTTTGATAATTGCGGCGGCGAGGGTCGATTCTGGGAAGAAAATCAATTAAAACTGCAACAATTAGCCCTAAGCTTCCGGTTAGAAAGATGGCAGATTTGCCGCTATAGGTGACAGTTCCGTTAATATCCCAATGGGTAGGAATCTTGTCGGGAAGTGATGGGTAGAGCAGGATAGCCAGAAGAAGGCTGATAGCAGCAAGCAGATAACTAAGGATACGCAATTTACGATTCTTCATAATTCTTTCCTTTCAGGGACATCATCCAGTTCAGGATATCGTCCAAAACCGTGGTATTTAGTGTATAGAAGATATATTTCCCCTTTTTTTCATCATCGATTAGTCCAGCGTGGCGCAAGATGGAGAGATGATGGGAGAGAGAAGCTCCCGTGATAGAAAAGTGTTCTAAAAGTTCACCGACGGTCAGTGGGCCGGCACGCAGAAGGGTTAAAATCTCTCTTCTTGTGGGGTCTGAGAGGGCTTTAAAGCTGTCTTGAAATCCCATAGGCTTCTCCTTTTATAAAGAAAAATGTGATACTTTTAATAATTAGACAATTATCGAAATATCTAACTATAAGATAGCATAAGAAAAGCAGAAAGTCAAGAAAAATGATGCTTGTTATTTTGAAAATTTATGGTATATTATAGAGGAACGTTATTCTTTTAGAAAACGCATCAGAGAGAGTTTTTATTCTATTTTTTATAAAAAAAGTGCTGACCTTTTTATTGTGGGCGGCAACTTTTAAGATTCTGTTTAGAGAGTCTGCGTCTTTGCAGATTTTTTTCGATGTCTGGTTTTCTAAAGGATTCCGTTTTTCCCCAAAATAATAAGTGCTGAGAGACAGGGGAGGCATTCGTGCGCCGTTTTATCAGCCAAAGAAGGAGAAAAGATGAGAAACAAGACAACACAAAACACACGTTATATGGTGGAACTGGCACTGATGGCAGCCATTATTTTTCTGATGGCATTTACGCCACTTGGGTATTTTCGTACACCAGGGCTTTCGATTACGTTTTTAACAGTGCCAGTAGCGGTTGGAGCGATTATTCTTGGGCCAAAAGGCGGAGCGATTTGTGGTCTGACATTTGGGATTACAAGTTTGATTCAGTGCTTTATGGGCGGGTCTTTTGGGTCGATGCTTCTAAGTATCAATCCGGTTGGAACAGCGATTACCTGTGTGGTTCCTAGAGTGCTAGAAGGATTTTTATGTGGGATGGTGTTTCAGGGGATTCGAAAAGTGTCAAAGAACAGTGCATATTTAGCAGCGAGTCTGGCTTGTCCGCTTTTAAATACCGTGCTTTTTATGAGTGCGGTGGTGTTGATATTTTATCAGACGGAATATATTCAGGGATTTGTAGAGGCTTTGGGAGTGACAAATCCTCTGATGTTTGTAGTGGCGTTTGTGGGGCTGCAGGGACTGATTGAAGCAGGGGTATGCTTCTTGATTGCAAGTGCAGTGTCCCGGACATTAGCAGTAGCACTAAAAGTGGCATAGAAAGAAGCAATAGAAAAGGAGGTTGTAATGACTAGGATTTCACTGACAGAGATAGAGGGCGTACGGATTGGAAATGCACAGGATAAGGAGGCAAAGACAGGAGTAACGGTCCTTCTGTTTGAAGACGGAGCACGTGTGGGTGTTGACATCAGCGGCGGCGGACCAGCTTCTAGGGAGACTCCTCTGACTTCACCTGTGACCGCAGATAATCCTATCCATGCGATTGTATTATCAGGTGGCTCTGCCTTTGGGCTGGCGGCTTCTGATGGAGTGATGCGCTATCTTGAGGAGCATGGGATTGGTTTTGATACAGGGTATGCAAAGGTTCCATTAGTCTGTCAGTCCTGCATCTATGACCTTGGCTGTGGGCGTGCGGATATAAGACCAGATGCAGCAATGGGATATGCTGCTTGTATTAGTGCAGAACAAAACTATCCAGAGAGTGGAAATATCGGTGGAGGAACCGGGGCGACAGTTGGAAAGCTCTATGGGATGGCGCGTGCGATGAAAGGAGGACTTGGCATCTATGCAGTGTCCGTGGGGCAACTAAAGATGGC
Organism: Lachnospiraceae bacterium; assembly: GCA_910575445.1. GTDB lineage: Bacteria > Bacillota > Clostridia > Lachnospirales > Lachnospiraceae > Hominiventricola. Next base: position 809,588 of record CAJTFW010000001.1, read on the forward strand.
AGCAGTGGTGGTTGTCAATGCGCTTGGAGATATCTATGATATCGAAAAGGGCGGGCAGCTTGCAGGGCTTTTAACAGAGGATTTACAAGGATTTGCAGATACTTGTCAAGAGTTCTATCTTATCAATAAGAAAAAGGAACTATTTCAGAGCAATACAACGATTGGCGCTGTGATTACCAACGGAAAATTTTCCAAGACGGAGATGACAAAGATTGCCTCGATGGCCCGTAATGCCTATGCACGCTGCATCCGGCCTGTGGGAACGATGGCAGATGGGGATACCATCTATGCCGCTTCCGTGGGCGAGGTAGAGGCAGATATCAATATGGCTGGTACTTTGGCAGCAGAAGTGTTAGGAAGAGCAATAAAAGAAGCTTTTTGTTAGAAGATAAGTAACGGGGCAACCATAAGCGGTGGCTCCGTTACTTTTTTAAAGATTTCGGTTTTTGCGAATATGATGTTCGATATTCTGTATAATCTGGTAGAGTAAAAAGGCAATGATGCACAGGATAATCAGTGCAGTAATCAGATAATTGAGTTTGAAAATCTGACTTGCATAGATAATCAGATATCCAAGTCCTTCTCTTGCAGCTAAAAATTCTCCGATAATCACACCAACGAGACAAAGGCCGATATTGACTTTTAAGATACTGATAATTGAGGGCAGGCTTGAGGGGATAACGACATGGAAGAGTACTTGCAGCTGATTACCTCCTAAAGTATGAATTAACTTGATTTTTTCTTCGTCGGTCTCCCGAAAAGCCGTATACATACTGATGATACTTCCAAAGACAGCTACTGACATACCAGCGACAATAATCGTTCTGGTATTGGCACCAAGCCAGACGATAAGAAGTGGTGCCAAGGCAGATTTGGGAAGGCTGTTTAGAATAACAAGCCATGGCTCTAATATCTCTGAAATCGTGCCGGAGAACCAGAGAATCGTGGCAGTGAGAAAGCTGACCAAAATCACCAAAAAGAAACTAAGCAGTGTCTCATACAGCGTAATCCCTGTGTGGCGGAAGATAGAATAGTCTTTTGCCATATAAATCATCGTCTCTAGGATGCGGCTTGGACTGCTAAAGATAAACGCGTCAATCCAATGCAGATTCGCACTGACTTCCCATAGGAGCAGAAAAGAAAAAAAGGCCATAAAGCGAAAGAATGAGACCAGATAGTGGTGGCGTCTGTGATTTTTGATAAATTCTGCCTGACGTTTTGAGAGCTTATCCATTTGTGTTCAACTCCTTCCAGATTTCATTAAAATAATGCTTAAACTCAGGCGCCTGGCGGCGTTGCATTGGCGGCATCTTAGGGTCTGAAAAATGGACAGACAAAATTTGCCGAATACAAGCAGGACGTTTGGAGAGAATCAGAATTCTGTCTGCCATGCTGATTGCTTCTGAGAGGTCGTGTGTCACTAAGATGGCAGTTTTTCTTTCTTTTTTGATAATGCTGTAGACATCGTCACAGACATTAAGCCTTGTCTGGTAATCAAGCGCGGAAAAGGGTTCATCTAAGAGCAGAAGGCTTGGGTCTAGGGCAAGTGTGCGTATTAGGGCAGCGCGCTGTCTCATACCACCAGAAAGCTCAGAAGGACGGGCATTTTTAAAGGAAATAAGGCCATAGTCTTTTAACATTTGTTCGACATGTGCCAGATTTTCAGGGGTTTCTTTTTTCTGGATTTCCAGTCCTAAGATAACATTTTTGTAGACCGTTCTCCACTCGAACAGATGGTCTTTTTGAAGCATATAGCCAATGTCGGTCTGGTGCTTGATAAAAGGCGTATGAGAGAGACGAATACTTCCTTGCTCAGTGGGGATTAGGCCAGAGAGAAGAGAGAGCAGTGTACTCTTGCCACAACCACTTGGACCGACGATAACAAGAAATTCGCCTTCGTCGACAGAGAAGGTAATATCGGATAAAGCTGTGGTCTCGCCGGATAAGGTGTGGTAGGAGTAGGTAACGTGGCTGACTTCAAGCAGTGGGGTCATGATACCTCCTTATACAGTGGGGAGTTTTGATATTAGAATATGGGGTTTTGAAGAATGTGTGTGCAGGAGAGGCCATGGCGATAAAGTTACATTACGTTTGGCTTCGGGAGGTTGACAAGGCAGAGAAGAGAAAATAGAATAGAGATAGAAATGGAGCGAAAATAGATGGGTAAAAGTAAAGAAGTTAAGACAAATGTGATGCGGATATTAGACCAGATGAAGATAGGGTATAAAGCATATACATATGAGTGCGAGGAATTTGTGGATGCAGTGCAGATAGCGGATATGTTGGGGCTTTCATATGAGAAGGTATATAAGACATTGGTAACTGTGGGAAGTAAAGGAGAGCATTTTGTATTTGTGATTCCGATTCGGGAGGAGTTAGACTTAAAAAAAGCAGCAAAAGCGGTGGGAGAGAAAGCGCTTTCGATGATTCCGGTAAAAGAGCTTTTAAAGGTGACAGGATATGTGCGCGGAGGCTGTACCGCGATAGGAATGAAAAAAACATATGTGACCAGGATTGACAAAAGGGCAGAAAGTTTAGAATGGATGATTGTAAGCGGCGGACGAATCGGCAGCCAGATGGAACTAGCACCACAAGATTTGTGCAGGGCTTGTGGTGGAGCGTTTGCGGATGTGATTGTAGGATAGGGATAGGGTGTTATGGAAAAAAATACAAGGAAGACAAGTGTATTGTTAAAGCGGTTTGTGCCGTATTATCGGAACTATATGGGAATTCTTGTGATGGATTTGTTCTGTGCGGCGTTGACAACGGTCTGTGAGCTTTTGCTTCCATTGATATTAAGGTATCTGACGGATGTAGGGATGCGGGATTTGTCGGCTTTGACCGTTCGTATGATTTTATCTATCGGTGGGCTTTATTTTGCATTTCGAATTATGGATGGGGCGGCAAGCTTTTATATGGCATATACGGGGCATGTGATGGGAGCAGCGATTGAGACGGATATGCGAAAGGATGCATTTGCACATCTGCAGAAACTGTCAGACCACTATTTTAGCAATACAAAGGTTGGGCAGATTATGTCCCGGATTACCAGCGATTTGTTCGATGTGACAGAGTTTGCGCATCACTGCCCGGAGGAATTTTTTATTGCGTTTGTCAAGGCAGTGGTTGCTTTTTTGATTTTGGCGCGGATAAATCTTTTGCTGACTTTGATTATCTTTGCAATGATTCCTGTGATGGTGGTGTCCTGTACGTATTTTAACCTGCGTGTAAAGCGGGCTTTTAAGAGGCAGAGGAACCATGTAGGAGAGTTAAATGCAAGGATTGAAGATAATCTTCTGGGAAATAAAGTAGTGCGGGCGTTTGCCAATGAACAGATAGAGCTTGAAAAATTTGATAAGGATAACCAGGAGTTTCTAAAGATTAAACGTCATACCTATAAATATATGGCAGCATTTCAGAATACCGTTCGGATGTTTGATGGACTGATGTATACCGTGGTGGTGATTGCAGGCGGGATTTTTATGATTCGCGGTCTGATTGTGCCAGCGGATTTGGTGGCATATACAATGTACGTGACAACGCTTCTGGTGACCATTCGGCGGATTATAGAATTTGCAGAGCAATTTCAGAGAGGTATAACAGGGATTGAGCGTTTTGTGGAACTGATGGATGCAACGATTGATATTTTCGATGAAGAAGGGGCCATGCCTTTAGAAGAAGTAGAAGGGAAGATTCAGTTTCGGCATGTGTCTTTTGAATATCCTGACGACCATATGCCCGTACTCTCAGGGATTGACCTTACGATTCGACCCGGAGAAAAGGTGGCTTTGGTGGGACCATCGGGAGGTGGAAAGACAACTCTTTGCAACTTGATTCCAAGATTTTATGACCCGACAGAAGGGGAGATTTTGTTAGATGGACAGGATATCAGGCATCTGACGCTTCAGAGCCTTCGTGAAAATGTAGGAGTAGTACAGCAAGATGTCTATCTCTTTTCAGGAAGTGTCTATGAAAATATTGTATATGGGCGGCCGGATGCATCCTATGAAGAAGTGATAGAAGCTGCGAAGCTTTCCGGTGCACATGATTTTATCACAGAGTTGAAAGATGGCTATGATACCTATGTGGGAGAACGTGGTGTAAAGCTCTCTGGTGGTCAAAAACAGAGAATCAGCATTGCACGCGTGTTTTTAAAGGCTCCAAAGGTATTACTCCTTGATGAGGCGACTGCAGCGCTTGACAATGAAAGCGAACATCTGGTGTCAGAGTCTTTGGAGAAGCTGGCAAAAGGAAGAACAACACTTACGATTGCCCATAGACTGACAACGATTCAGGGGGCAGACAGGATTCTGGTACTGTCAGGAAATCAGATAGTAGAAGAAGGAAATCACAGAGAACTGATGGAAAAGAAGGGAAGTTATTATCAGCTGTATTGTTCGGCAGGAGGAGAAGGATGATTTATCAGACATCATATGATTCGCCGGTAGGACGGCTTGTACTTGCAGAGAAAGAAGGAGCACTTGTAGGACTCTGGACAGAAGAACAGAAATATTTTTTAAGCTCTGTAAAAGAAGAGATGGAGGAAAACAAGGAGTCTGTAGTATTAAAACAGACCATAGCATGGCTTGAGAGGTATTTTAAAAAGGAGAGACCACAGATAAAAGAACTGCCACTAGCACCTGTGGGGAGTGCGTTTCGTAGAGACGTATGGGAGATGCTCTGTGAGATTCCTTATGGAGAAACAACAACGTATGGAGAGCTTGCAAGAAAGATTGCAGAGAAAAGAGGAATAAAAAGGATGGCGGCACAGGCAATCGGAGGAGCGGTAGGACATAATCCTATCTCGATTGTGATTCCCTGCCATCGGGTAATAGGCTCAGATGGAGGATTGACGGGATATGCGGGGGGAATTGAGAAAAAGCGGATGTTGCTAACACTAGAGGGAGTGATAGTTTAGAAAGGGGAGAAGAAAATGGGAAGTACAGGAGCTTTGTTAATCGCTTCAGAAAATTTTCGGGAGGAAGACTTGGGAAATGAGGAGATTCCAGTCTTTCTGCCAATGTATCCACTGGATGGGACGACCGTGATTAAAAGGGAGATTGCGATGCTTCGAAAGGCTTGTATTTCTCCGATTATAGTACTTTTAGGGTATCAAAAGGAACTCCTTAAAAATCATCTGTCGCATAATCGTGTAATTTTTGTGGAGGATGAAAAGTATCGAGAGCATGGCTTTGAAGAGTCGCTTCAAAGAGGACTTTTAGAGGCAAGGGAATGGATGGAGCGAGTGTTAGTAGTGCCGGTGGAGTGTCCGGCTTTTTCTATGGAGACCATAGAGCGGCTTTTGGCGTGTAAGGAAAGCGCAGTGCCGGTGTACCAGAAAGAAGAAGGCTATCCAAGGCTTTATCACATCTCAGAAGACCGTGAAAAAAAGATAGAACAAGTAGAGGTGGAAGATGCAGGGATTCTACTGTCTCTGCGGGAGAAGAACGGGATTCAGAAGATAGAGGAGTATGTAAAAGCAAAACGCAGTGAAAATGAACTGCGGTGTACAACAAGGCTGACACTTACAAAAGGAGAGAACTTTTTTGGGCCTGGAGTCTGTCAACTTCTACAGTATATAGATGAGACGGGGTCGATTCAGGCAGCGGCGGAGAGGATGAAGATGTCATATACGAAGGGGTGGAAGATGGTAAATCTGGCAGAAAAAGAGATGGGATTTTTGTTTTTGAATCGCTGTAATGGAGGGAAGAATGGGGGGAGCTCTACTCTTACAGAGGAGGGAAGACTGTTTATGGAGCGGTATCGGGCAATGGTGGAGGATATGGAGAAGATGAGCAGGAGGTTTTTTGATATTTATTTTCAGGATTTTCAATAAAAGGTTGTGGTGGGGAGGACGCTAGGACGGGCGTTACTTATATATTGACATTGTAAGAAAAGAATATTATAATATACCTATCGTTATTTATTTAAAAAAATAACGAAAAAAAGAAAGGTAGGGGTTTTTATGCGAAAGAAATTTGCAGAGATGATGCTGACAGTAGCCGTAGCTATAAGTTTGCTGGTCGGGTGTGGTGCGAAGGAAGATAGCGTACAGACAACATCAGAAGAAGATGCCAAGGCTAATGAAGTGGTCCCGGAGGAGGATGCAGAGCATCTAACAACAGATAATGAAGCAGTGACATTACATATTTTTGCAGCGGCTTCGATGACGGAGACGTTAGAGGAGATACAAAAGATGTATGCGGATGTGGCACCAGAGGTTACATTAGTGTTTAATTTTGATTCTTCGGGGACGTTAAAGACGCAGATTCAGGAAGGTGCGGACTGTGATATATTTATCTCGGCGGCGCAGAAGCAGATGAACCAGTTGGATATTAGTGCAGACCCTGAGATAAATGAGGAAGGGCTTGACTTTCTGCTAGAAGGAAGTCGAGTCAATCTTTTGGAAAATAAGGTGGTGTTGGCAGTTGCAGAAGGAAATCCATCAGGAATTATGTCTTTTGAAGATTTGGGAAGTGATAAATTGCAGCTGTTGGCACTTGGCAATGAAGATGTGCCAGTGGGACAGTATTCCACAGAACTTTTGACAAATCTTGAACTTTTGGATAAGTTAGAAACAGATGGAAAGATTACTTATGGTTCTAATGTAAAAGAAGTGACAACACAAGTAGCAGAGGCTTCTGCAGATGCCGGGATTATCTATGCGACGGATGCATTTTCGGCAGGACTTATGGTGGTGGATGAGGCGACAGAGGAGCTTTGTAAAAAAGTGGTCTATCCGGCGGCGATATTGAAGAATACACAGAATCAAGAGGCGGCAGCAGCATTTTTGGAATATTTACAGACGCCAGAATGTATGGAAGTTTTTGCGCGCGTAGGCTTTAGTAAGGCAAAATAATTATATTGGCGGTAAGTGAACGGTGAGGAGGGAAAAAGATGGATTGGTATCCACTGTGGAATTCACTTCGGATTGCAATGGTATCAAGTGTATTGGTGTTCTTTACAGGGATTTTTGCGGCGTATTATGTGGCAAAGTTGCATCCGGTAGTAAAAGGCGTATTAGATGTGGTGCTGACCCTTCCTCTTGTGCTGCCGCCTACGGTGGTCGGGTATTTTCTGTTGGTGTTTTTGGGGCCGCGCAGACCATTTGGGGGGTGGATGCTTGATGCCTTTGGAATCAAGATGGTGATGACCTGGTATTCGGGAATTTTTGCAGCATCCGTGGTGGCATTTCCACTGATGTACCGGACAGCAAGAGGGGCTTTTGAGAGCTTCGATAAAACTTTGGCATATGCAGGACAGACACTTGGACTTAGTAACACCTATATCTTTTGGAGGATTCAGATGCCCGCATGCAGACAGGGAATCCTAGCAGGAGCGGTGCTGGCATTTGCTAGGGCGCTTGGAGAGTATGGGGCGACCAGTATGATTGCCGGGTATACGCCGGGCAGGACTGCGACTATCTCTACGACTGTGTATCAGCTGTGGAGGACGGATAATGATGCCCTGGCCTTTCGATGGGTGATGGTAAATGTGCTTATCTCAACCATAGTACTTTTGGCAGTCAATCTTTTAGAGCGGCGGGAAAGGAGAAGATAAGATGGGGTTATCGGTGGATATTCGAAAAGACTTGGGGGACTTTATCTTAGAAGCAAAGTTTGAGACAGAAGGAGGCGTAACAGGGATACTGGGGGCTTCCGGCTGTGGAAAAAGTATGACGCTTCGCTGCATTGCCGGAATTGTAAAACCGGACTGGGGAAGGATTGTACTAGATGGGGAAGTCTTCTTTGACTCTGAAAGAGGAATTCATATCAGACCGCAAAACAGACATGTAGGGTATCTTTTTCAAAACTATGCGCTGTTTCCCAATATGACCGTAGAACAGAATCTGATGACTGGTCTTTTAAGCTATGAAAAAGATAAGAAAAAGGCAAGAGCCGCTGTAGAAGAGATGATAGAGCGCTTTTATCTGACCGATGTTGTTAGCCACCGTCCAACACAGCTCTCCGGCGGACAACAACAGCGGGCGGCACTGGCAAGAATTCTATTGTCAAGACCCAAAATCCTGATGTTGGATGAGCCATTTTCTGCTCTGGATGATTTCCTGCGCTGGAAGCTTGAACTAGAGCTGTTAGAGGTACTAAAAGATTTTGCAGGAGATACCTTGTTTGTCTCTCATAGCCGCGATGAAATCTACCGCCTCTGCGACCAGGTATGCGTGATGGAAAAAGGAACCTCTGGTCGTGTAATTCCTGTCAGACAACTCTTTGAAAAACCATCTACCAAAGCTGCGGCACTGTTATCTGGCTGTAAAAATTATTCGCGCGCGCATCTGGAAGGGGGAGAACATGTGTTTGCTATAGATTGGGGAGTAAGACTAAAATATCAGGGAACATGGACAGAGCCTATACAAAATATCGGTGTGCGAAGCCATTATCTCCATCCTATCCCCAAAGCAGAGGCCAATAAAAAGGAAAATCTTATACACTGTGATATCCTTCAAGTTATTGAAGATGTCTTTTCTATTGTTGTTATGGCAAGACCAAAAGCTGCGACTACAAATGAGCCGATTCGCATAGAAGTAAGCAAAGAATTCTGGCAGGATTTCTCCCAAAAAGAAGGTATAGAGAAAACAATATGGGTACAGGTACCCCCCGAACACATAATGCTACTAAACTAAAATCATTATCCTCTCCCTCTTTCACACCGAAACCGATAATCCCTTGGCGTCTCTCCGGTCACTTTTTTAAAGACCACCGAAAAATATTTTGCATTTACATACCCACAATGCAAGCTTACCTCATTAATCGGTATCGAACAATCCTTAAGGTATTCTTTTGCAAGTCGCACTCTTTCTTCTGTTACATATTCATTAAATCCCTTTTGCATCCCTTTTTTAAAAAGCAGACTGATATAAGAGGGGGACTTATCGAACAGTTCTGCGACGGCGGTGAGGTCGAGGGCGTCGGCGAGATGCTCGTGTACATAGAGCTTGATATCCGCTAATAAGCGCTGGTTAGATGGCCCGGCATCGCGGGTTGCCTTCATCTGCTCGTAGGCATCTAGACAGGAAAATATCTCCTGATGCAACATCGACATCCCAAAAAAAGTAGAAAGAGGTGCAGGAGTGCGGATTTCTTTGGAGAGAGGTTCATAAGGTGCCAGATAGTTTGTGAATGTTTTAACAAAACGTTCGTAAGCTTCGGTTAAGATGGATAATTTCTGGCGAGTGCAGGGAGGAGTGAAGAATGTATGAAATGCATGGGCAATCTGTAATTTATCCAGATTTCGTATGGCTTTTGTCAGCTCGTCGATTTGCTTTGGAAAAAGTGCGTCTCCTTTGTGTGTCTCACTGTAGAGCTGTACCAGATATTCTTTGTGAAATAGTTTAAAATTGGCGGCTTCTAATGCGGTCTGATAAGAGCGGTAAATCGACAAGGTGTCGTAGATTGGATGACCAACTCCCATAAAAATTGCACAGTGATAGTAATCTATCAGTCTTTGACAGATAATAAGAAGTGTTTGTTTTAATTTTGACAAAAATCCAGAAGTCTCATCGCCAGAGATAAGAAAGGTCAGTGTGTTTTCAGAAGTCTTGGCATCTCCAAGATAGTGAAACTCCTCGATAGACGCAAGGCTTTCCTGAAAAATATTTACAATCGCAAAATCTAAAAATTCCATCGGGTGCGTAAGATTGTACTGTACACAGACGCAGACAAACAACGTACCATGAAAAGAAATCCCCATCTTCTGAAGCTTGCGCGTAAGCGTAGATATCTGCTCACACTCTGTACAGGTAAAATACTGTAAAAACAAAGATTCCTTTAATTCCTTTTCGATTTCCTTATTTGCAATATTTTTCTGTACCGATTCTGTCTGTCGCCGGATGGCTTTTTGAGATTCTCCAATAATATGAAGAACCAAATCAATCAGTTCCTGCTTGTTGACAGGCTTTGTGATATAAGAACATACACCAAGCGAAATAGCTTTTTGAGCATATTTAAAATCTTCATATCCTGAGATAACAATTACCGGGGTATCAGGGTGAATCGTGCGAAGTTTTTTGATAAAGTCAAGGCCACTTGCGCCAGGCATGCGAATATCTGTAATCACAAGCTCTACAGGCATTGTGTCTGTCTGGCGAAATGCTTCATAGCCATCAGAAGCTTCAAGAAAACAAGGCTCTGTCTCCGATGGCAGATTCCGCTTTAAAATTGCGATAATCCCACGGCGGATAAAATCTTCATCATCAGCGACTAATATCCGAAACATGACGCTCCTCCTTTGGTTCTTTGATATAAATAGTGATAGTGGTGCCCTCTTGCTCTGTACTGTCGACCATAAGAACGCTTCCCTTTGGGCAAGTATGTACAATCCTCTCCCGGACATTGTGAATTCCAATCGAAGGGCGGGAACCGGTCTTGGGTGGTGGGGCTCCATTTTTAAAGGTATTTTTAATCTCTGCTAGGCGTTTTTTGGTGATGCCGCATCCATTGTCTTTAATCTGAATCAAAAGTTCTTCATACAGACGCTCCACACGAATCCAGATATAATAGGGAGGAATTCGGTTTTCAAAGCCATGATGAAAACAGTTCTCCACAAGTGGCTGAAAGATAAGCTTTGGAACTAAAAAATCATCGATGTCTTTTTTTGTGTTGTCATAATCCATATGACAGATAAGCTTTGACCCATAGCGCATCTGCATAATTGAGAGATAGTGGTTTAGATGTTTCCACTCCAGTGCAAGAGGAACCATATTGTCTGTCCATTTGATGCTGTAGCGAAATAGATCGCCAAGTGCAGCAAGCGCATCTCCCACTAGATAATACTCGTCAATCTCGCACTGCATCCGCATATTTTCCAGTGTATTGTAGAGAAAATGCGGGTTAATCTGTGCTTCTAGTGCTCGTAGTTCTGTCTCTTTTTGCAGCTTGTCCTTGGCAACTAATGTGTCTATCGTATCTTGCAGCTTACTGGCCATCTGGTTAAAGCTTCTGGCAATTCTTGCAATCTCATCGCTTCCGGTCTCTTCCATATGTATCCGAAAATCCCCCTGCTCTATCTTGCGTATCATATGATTCATCTCAAACAGTCTTTTTAACAAAATCTGTACTGCATGGTAGGCAAGAACACTGATTAGCACAAAAGCGACAAGAACAAATAAAAGCATATAGGTCAGCATGTAGCGGGAAGAAGAAAAGACGTCTTCCTGTCTCTGAATGACAACACGAATTAATCCAGTCCTTGCGCATGGTTCATAGTAGAGATAGGCAGGTTTTTGGTTGAGCATCCCTGTGGTAAAGCTGGCTTTTTCGCTAAAATCAGCTTCTAGATGGTAGTCGCTTGTGGAACCGGAGATGGTATAGAGTTGTTCTGACTCCTGATGATAGAGAAAAAACAGTACATTATTTTGACTAACTGGAAGTTGGTTTATGGGAATTAATTTACTAAGAGCAGTATCAACTTCTAAGACACCAATAACGGCCCGGCTCTTTAAGTCGTAGATTTTCCGGTAGAGCGGAAGTATCAGTGTGGTATTGTTGATGGCTTTTATCTGGCTTCTTGAGTGGGTATAGTTAGAATCTGCATAGCGGATATTTCCATAGGTCATATTGTCTGCACTGCTTAAGACTTCCGTTGCATAGTCGGACCTTTGCAACTGTTCCATATAGGTAAAGGTCGTATAGTAATCCATACTTTCAGGAATCTGATGATTGGAACTAAAGATATAGAACCCATTAAACTGGTTCGGATAGAGATTGTGAATCGCAGTAAGTCCCGTCGAGAGTTTGGAAGAAAAATAGCTGGCCTCCTGGGTGCTTAAGCGACTATTTTGATTGAGAAAATAGGGAAATTCCTGTTGGTAGAATAAATCGGTCAATGCGGATTCTGCTTTGTCAAGGCTACTGTTCATCAGTGCGGTCATCTGACTTAAATCGGCCTGAAGTGCAAAGCGGCACTGGGTCACAAGAGATTGGCGGTGCGTTGTATTATAGTATACACAGATAGAGATTGCGGGAATACATAAGATAACCGCAATCACTACAACAAATTGTTTTGTCAGGCTCATTTTCTGAAGTTTCGTTAAGAAAAATTGCATATTTTTACCACCAGATAACCATTAGGAATGGTTTTATTATACATGATTACCAAAGAAACGGCAACAAAATATAAAACCAAACCTAAAAAATTCAAACCAAAGAAGAAAGGATTAGACAGTATAATAAGAAGTAAAGAAAGGGGTGAAAGCATTGAACTTATTGGAAATGAAAAAAGTCCGAAAGAGCTTTCATTCGGTGGAAGTGCTGCACGGAGTAGATTTGACAGTGCGTGCGGGAACCGTCCACGCCCTGATGGGGGAGAACGGAGCAGGAAAATCCACTCTGATGAAAGTGTTAGCCGGCGTGCATGGCTTAGACAGTGGAGAAGTGTATATCCGCGGTGAAAAGGTCGAGATACAAAGCCCTAAACATTCTCAGGAATTAGGAGTTGCTATGATTCACCAGGAACTCTCAGCGATACCAGAGATGACCGTGGCAGAAAATATCTTCTTAGGGCGGGAGCCAAGAAAAGGGATTTTTATAGACCACAAGAAGATGCAGCAGATGACACAGGAGCTTTTAGATAATCTAAAAGTTGCGATTGCGCCAAGTGTTAAGATTGGAAGACTTAAGGTGGCAGACCAGCAGCTTGTGGAGATAGCTAAAGCAGTTTCTTTCCATGCAGATATTATTGTTATGGATGAGCCAACCTCAGCGATCACAGACAATGAAGTAGAATATCTGTTCCAGATTATTGCCGATTTAAAGGCACAGGGAAAAGGCATTATCTATATTTCTCATAAGATGGATGAGATTTTTCGAATTGCCGATGATATCACAGTCCTTCGGGATGGAAACTATGTAAACACCTGGGAGGCAAAAGATATCAACAACAATATCCTGATTCAAAATATGGTGGGACGTGAGCTAAATGAATATTTCCCCAAAGTAGAAGTGCCCATTCATGATGTACTCTTTGAAGTGAAGCATCTGACACAAAAAGGCAAGTTTGAAGATGTCAGTTTTGCAGTGAAAAAAGGAGAGATATTTGGCATTGCTGGTCTGATTGGTGCTGGACGTACGGAGATGATGCAGGCTATCTTTGGTCTTGCTAAGCTTGACGAAGGGGAGATGTATTTAGAGGGTGTACCGATTACGATTCATACGCCCAAAGAAGCGATTGCATATGGCATCGCCTATGTGACCGAGGATAGAAAAGGAGAAGGGTTAGTACTTGAGATGCCTGTTGCCCACAATATTACACTGCCATCAATGAAGATGTTCTGTCAAAATGGCTTTATCTCGGCAGCAAAAGAAAAAAGTACCGTGGAAGAAGAGATTGAGGCGCTTCGGATTAAAGTACATACACCCGCCCAGTTAGCCGGAAAGCTCTCAGGCGGTAATCAGCAGAAGATTGTATTAGCCAAATGGATGATGAAACATCCAAAGCTTTTGATTCTTGATGAACCCACAAGAGGTATCGACGTAGGGGCCAAATCCGAGATATACAAACTGATGTGCGAATACGTAGCTAAAGGCAATTCCATTATTATGATTTCCTCTGAGATGCCGGAAGTTATGGGGATGGCAGACCGCATTATGGTGATGAGTAACGGGATAAAAAGCGGTGAATTAACTCGCAAAGAATTTGCGCAGGAAACCATTATGAAGCTTGCAGTTTCCAATATTTAGAAGGACAGGAGAAGAACAGCAATGAAAAAAAATATAAAAAATTTTATCACAGAGTATGGGGTGGTTGTCTGTCTGATTCTTATCTTTATCTTTTTTGGTATTATGAAACCCAAGTTTCTGACCGTGACAAACCTCCTAAATATGTTAAGACAGACTTCAATTAACGGACTTTTGGCTATCGGTATGACATTTGTCGTATTGACAGGAGGCATTGATTTGTCGGTCGGCTCGATTGTGGGCGCTTCTGGTATGTTTGCAGCGCTTGTAGCAAGAGAGGAGATGGGACTGCCATGGTTCTTAGCTATTTTAACAGGGCTTCTTGTAGGGCTTTTACTAGGAACCGTCAATGGAATCCTTGTAGCATACTGTAAAGTTCCGGCTTTTATTGCAACCATGGGTATGATGAGTATTGCCAGAGGTGTTACCTATATGGCAACAGACGCCAAACCAGTGCCAGGACTTCAGCAAGCCTTTTTAAAAATCGGCGGTGGAAGCCTAGGCCCAATCCCAATCCCAATTATTTTGTTGGCAATTGTACTTGTTATCTGCTTTATTGTACTTTATAAATGTCCCTATGGAAGATATGTCTACGCAACCGGAGGCAATGCACTCTCTGCTAGAATCTCCGGTATCAATGTACGACTGGTAACTTGTTCTGTCTATATGATTTCTGGCGTACTAGCTGGTTTAGCAGGTGTGATTCTAACAGCACGTGTCACTTCTGGTCTTGCCGGAAGTGGAGAAGGATACGAGACCGACGCGATTGCAGCAGCAGTTATTGGTGGCAACTCTTTGGCAGGTGGCAGAGGACGTTTATGGGGAACTATTATAGGATTCTTAATTATGGGAATCATGAACAATGGTCTTGATATGATGGCAGTGTCTTCTTATTGGCAGCTAGTTATCAAAGGATTGATTATCATCGGCGCAGTCATGTTGGATTCGCTGAATGAGAATAATAAATAAAATGGAGGAAAAAAAGATGAAGAAGAAAGCAGTAGGTTTATGGTTAAGTGTGGTATTGGCCGTAGGAATGTTGGCTGGATGTGGCGGTGGAAGTGGTGACAGCGCAGCGTCTACCGGGTCATCAGACGCAGCTTCTAGCGAGAGCGAGGAAAACAGCACGGAGGCAGAAGACAGCGGGGCAGCAGAGGCAGAAGCATCTTCCTCTGAGAAGAAGATTGGTATTACACTGTACAGCTTAAAGAATGAATTTACTGTACGGGTAGCGAACGCTGCACAGGCAAAGGCAGAAGAACTAGGCTATGAGCTTGTAGTCTATGATGGAAACTACGACCCGGCAACACAGATTTCTCAGATTGAGACGATGATTTCTGATGGATGTGCTGGCATTATCCTAAATCCACAGGATGCAGAGGCATGTTCTCCTTGTGTTGACAAGGCAGTTGAGGCCGGAATTCCGGTAGTTGGTGTAAATACGCGTGTCAACAATGATAAACTGACAAGCTATGTAGGCTCGATTGACGTGATGGCTGGCGAGATGGAGATGCAGAAGATTGCTGATTTAATCGGCGGCACTGGCAAGATTGTGATTATTGAAGGACCGATGGGACAGTCTGCACAGATTGAGAGAAGAGAAGGCATCCAAAATATCCTAGACAAATATCCTGATATCGAAGTATTGGCAGAGAAGACTGCAAATTGGTCTCGTTCAGAAGGTATGACCGTAATGGATAACTGGCTTCAGGCATTTGATGAGATTGATGCAGTAGTGGCTGAAAATGATGAGATGGGCCTTGGAGCAAGAGAGGCAATTAAAGCAGCAGGAAAAGATATTCCGGTCATTGGTGTAGATGGTATTACAGATGCCCTAAATGCTGTAGAGTCTGGAGATTTGGTAGCTTCTATCTTCCAGGATGGTGCCGGACAGGGGTCAAAGGCAGTGGAAGTGCTGGTACAGGTACTAGAAGGAAATACCGTAGATGAGAATTACTGGATTGACTTTGAGGAAGTAAATACAGAGAATGTAGCAGAGTTTAAGCAGAGAGCACAGTAAGAAAAGCATATACACAGACTCCGAATAAACCAGAGTTTAAAATGGAAGGAGAGGATTCACATGCTAAAATATTATGGAGCAGATGCGGCATATGATTTAAGTGGAAAAACAGCAATTATTACAGGTGGAGCAGCCGGTATCGGCCATGCAACCGCAGAGTTTTTTGCAAAAAAGGGCGTGCATCTGGTGTTGGCAGACCTAAATCCAAAGGTGGATGAGATTGCAAAAGCGATTGCTTCGGATGCGATTGGAGTATCAAAAGATGCCACTAAGGGAGAGGACAGACAGGCAATCTTAGATGCAGCGCTAAAGGCTTTTGGACAGGTGGATATTCTCGTAAACTGTGCCGGGATTGTGGCACTTGAGAAAGCAGAGCTTATCAGTGAGAGTGACTGGGACAAAACGATGAATGTCAATCTAAAGGCGACATTTATGATGGCGCAGATGATGGGAAAATATTATATTGACCATAAAGTAAATGGATGTATTGTAAATATGGCTTCTCAGGCAGGAGTGATTGCATTAGACAAGCATGTGGCGTATTGTGCGTCAAAAGGTGCGATTATTGCAATGACAAAGGTAATGGCGATGGAGTGGGGACAATACGGGATTCGAGTGAATGCAGTGTCTCCTACTGTGGTGCTTACAGAGCTTGGACATAAGGCATGGGATGGACCAGTTGGCGATGCATTTAAAGAAGAGATGCCATCGAAGCGCTTTGCAGAGCCGGATGAGATTGCAGGAACGATTGCATTCTTATGCAGCAATGCAGCGGGGATGATTACAGGACATAACCTGCTCGTAGATGGAGGTTATACCATTAAATAGTGTAAGTGGCGTCTGGCATAGGCAGAGATTCCTTCCTATGTCAGGCGCTGTTTTATTGTCTATAAACTACAATTTACAAAAAAATAGAAATCTACAGTTGACAAAATTGCCCAATGATGTTAATTTTATACATATGATATAGTATGTAACTGTACGGCAGGCATTAACTATGCATAAAAACAAGGGATGTTTATGCATGTTAGTGTCTTTTTCTATGTGTAAATTCTCACAATTACGTACATAGTAATAGATAGTGATATGCAGAAAACATTCCAAAAAAACAGGAGGGATTGTCATGAAAGACAAGATTTTTGGTGTACTGCAGCGTGTGGGAAGATCGTTTATGCTTCCAATCGCAATTCTGCCAGTGGCAGGTCTGTTACTTGGTGTGGGTGGCTCATTTACCAATGAGACCATGCTAGAGACGTACGGGTTGATGGGTATTATGGGCCCGGGGACGATTTTTAATGCGATTTTGCAGGTTATGAGTGCCGCAGGTGATATTGTATTTACCAATCTGCCGATTATTTTTGCAATGGGTGTAGCGATTGGTATGGCGAAGAAAGAGAAAGAAGTAGCGGCTCTTTCAGCAGCGATTGGATTTTTTATTATGCATGCGTCGATTGGGGCGATGATTAGCAATCATGGTGGCCCGGAGGCGATGCTTAGTGGTGCTACCACCTCTGTAGTGGGGATTACTTCTTTGCAGATGGGTGTGTTTGGCGGTATTATCGTAGGACTTGGAGTAGCAGCGCTGCATAATAAGTTCTATAAGATTGAGCTTCCACAGGTGCTGTCGTTCTTTGGCGGTACGCGGTTTGTGCCGATTATCAGCGGGCTTGCGTATACCGTAATTGGTATCTTGATGTTCTATATCTGGCCAGTGATTCAGCAGGGCATCTATGCCGTTGGCGGCGTAGTGTTAGAGTCTGGATATGCTGGAACCTGGGTGTATGGTCTGATGGAGCGTGCACTGATTCCTTTTGGACTACATCATGTGTTCTATCTTCCATTTTGGCAGACCGCGCTTGGCGGCAGTATGGAAGTTGCCGGACGGGTAGTAGAAGGTGCACAGAATATCTTCTTTGCACAGCTTGCAGACCCAAGTGTTGACCATTTTGCAGTGTCAGCAACCCGCTTTATGACAGGTAAATTCCCGCTGATGATCTTTGGTCTTCCAGGAGCAGCACTTGCAATGTATAAGGTGGCAAAGCCAGAGAAAAAAGAGGCGGCAGCAGGTCTTTTACTTTCCGCAGCGCTGACTTCGATGCTGACAGGTATTACGGAGCCTCTAGAGTTTACCTTCCTCTTTGTGGCACCGCTTCTGTATGCGATTCACTGTGCTTTTGCAGGCCTTGCCTATATGTTGATGCATGTCTTTAATGTAGGTGTGGGTATGACATTCTCTGGCGGATTGATTGATATGTTCTTGTTCGGCATCCTTCAGGGAAATGCAAAGACGAGTTGGATATGGATTGTTGTAGTTGGTATTGGATATTTTGTAGTATATTATTTACTGTTCTCCTTCTTAATTGTCAAGATGGATTTAAAGACACCAGGAAGAGATGACAGTGAAGAAGTAAAGCTTTACAGAAGAAGCGATGTAGATGCCAGAAAGAAAGGCGGAGCAGACAGTACCGATGAGCTTTCTGAGGAAGATGCGCTCTCAGCGGCTATCTGCAGAGGTCTTGGCGGCAAGAAAAATATCTCGGATGTGGACTGTTGTGCAACCAGACTTCGCTGTACCGTTCATAAATCAGAGCTTGTAGATGACAATCTGTTAAAATCAACAGGTGCGTCGGGCGTGGTACACAAAGGAAATGGCGTACAGGTTATCTACGGACCTCGTGTTACAGTGATTAAATCCAATCTAGAAGATTATCTAGAGACGGCTCCTGACGAGGAATATACGCCATCTGCAGATGCTTCCAAGGAAAGTACAGCAAAAGCGGCAGAAAAGCCAGAAGGCAAAGTGGTGAAGACCGATACGATTTACAGCCCGGTAAATGGTACAGCAGCGGACCTTTCGGATACACCAGATGAAGCATTTGCCGGTCGTATGATGGGAGATGGAGCGATGGTACTTCCAGAAGACAGCGAAGTAAGAGCACCAGAAGATGGCGAAGTCAGCTTTGTCTTTGAGACCAAACATGCGATTGGATTTGAGACTGCTTCTGGTCTTGCGATGCTTTTGCATATGGGAATTGATACGGTAAATCTAAATGGCGAAGGCTTTGAAGTATTTGTACAAAATGGAGATAAAGTGAAAAAAGGTGACCTTTTGATGAAACTAAATCTGGAGTATCTAAAAAGTCATGCACCATCTTTGGCATCACCCATTCTTTGTACAGAGCTTACAGAAAATCAGAAGATTCGTCTGTTAAAAACTGGAAGTATCAAAGCTGGAGAAGCTTTATTTGCAGTAGATACGTACGAGGGATAAAAGAAACGTCTGCGGGGGAGAGGAAAGTATGTTCAGAGTTAAGAAGGCGTTGAACCACAATACCGTGATTGCGATTGGGATGGAGGACAACCAGGAATATCTTTTACTTGGAAAGGGTATTGGCTTTGGCAAGAAAGTCAGCGAGCGAATCGAAGCTCCAGAAGGTTGTACGATCTATTCTCTTCAGAAAAAGACGGAGCGGGGAAATGCTATGGAACTTGTCAAAGAGATTGAGCCTGTATTTTTGGAGATTGCACAGCAGGTCTTAAAAGAGGGTGAGCGAATCTTTGGAAAGATTGACTTTAGCATACTTTTTCCCATGGCAGACCATATTGCGTTTGCAGTAAAAAGAATCCAGAATGGAGAACAGATTCGCAATCCGCTGACCAGTGATATTCAGGCGCTTTTTCATATGGAATATAAGGCTGCAGAGTGTATTCGACCAATTTTAAAAGAGTGCTTAGAGGTAGAGATTGACGAGCATGAGATCGGATATATTGCGCTGCATATTCATTCGGCAATTGAGGATGAGAATGTGGCGCTCTCCATGCAGATTGCAAGGACTGTAAGAGAGTGTATTGAGCTGGTAGAGCAAGAGACCGGAATCACGATTGATGTAATGTCTTTATCGTACAACCGTCTGATGAACCATGTACGCTATATGGTGGCAAGAGCTATCAAAGGCGAACGATTAAGACTGGATATGAACGACTATATGTCCATTAAATTCCCGGAAGAATTTCAGATGGCTGCAACGGTGTGTGCACATCTTGAAAAATATCTAAAGCAGCCGCTAGATGAAGTGGAGATTGGTTATCTGGCGATGCATATTCAGAGAGTGGCTGTTGAGAGAGAATAAGAGGAGAGAAAACATGGGATTTTTTCATCGTAAGGAAAGTGAAGAGATAGTGACAGAGCTAAGAGCGATGGTTTCGGGGTATGTGATTTCTTTAACAGAGATTAAAGATGCTACGTTTGCATCGAAGGACTTAGGAGATGGGATTGCGATTAGACCAAGCAAAGAGACCATTACGGCACCGGCAAGTGGGACTATCTCTTTGGTGGCGGAGACTAAACATGCGATTGGTATGGTGTTAAACAATGGGGCAGAGTTGCTTTTACATGTAGGGCTTGATACGGTGTCTCTGGAGGGAGAAGGCTTTCAGGTGTTCGTGAAAAAAGGAAAAAAAGTAAAGCAGGGAGACCCTTTATTAAAGTTTGACAAGGCGCTGATAGAGGGAAAGGGATTTGCGATGGACTGTGTAATGACCATTACAAATTCAGATGATTTTCCAAAGATGGAGCTGATAAGTGGTATGGATGCAATTCAGAATGAGACGGTAGTCTGTAAGTTCTGAGTATCTAGATAAAAAAGCCCGGAAAAGAACAGTGATTAGGCTGTCTTTTCTGGGCTTTATATTATAATAAAAAGGACGCTAGGACGGGAGGGGAGTAGGTTCCTTCCAGACCCCGCTCGCGCTTAATGAACGCCTATAGCGGTACTAAATTCGCGACTGCGCGTTCCGCTTGCGCCCACCCCGTGCCGATGGCGTTCAATGGGTCTTTCAGGAACCTACTCCCCTCCCGCCCTGGCTGACTATGGCTAGCCACAGGGTATAAAACACTATCGCGTAGCGTTGTGTAAGATATATGGGGGAGTGTTCCGCCTGAAGCGTATGTATCGAAGCCAGTACACAGCCCGACATGGCCTGGTAGATGTTCCTGCAAGACCCATTGAACGCCATCGGCACTTAGCGAGCGCAAGCGGCACGCGCAGTCGCGAGCTTAGTACCGCTATAGGCGTTCATTAAGCGCGAGCGGGGTCTGGAAGGAACATCTACCAGGTCGTGGCGAGCGTCCTTTGCATCAAAAACATTTCACTCCTCCCTATCGTTCCTCTGAATAAGGACTGGTATTTTTTCAAGGAAAATGGTAAACTAAAAAGAAAAAGGGGGAAATGATAGATGAATTATTCGGAAGATAAAAGTAAACAGTATCATATTAATCTGGGTGTGGGAGATGTTGGAAAATATGTGATTTTACCAGGAGACCCCAAGCGCTGTAAGAAGATTGCAGCTTATTTTGACGATGCAAAACTGATTGCAGACAGCAGAGAATTTGTGACTTATACAGGGTATCTTGATGGCGTGAAGGTAAGTGTTACTTCGACAGGTATTGGTGGGCCTTCGGCATCGATTGCGCTAGAAGAGTTGGTGAATGTCGGTGCGGATACATTTATTCGTGTAGGGACTTGTGGCGGGATGCAGACGGAAGTGGAAAGTGGTGATTTGGTGATTGCCAGTGGAGCGATACGGATGGAAGGCACAAGCAAAGAATATGCACCGCTGGAATTTCCGGCAGTTCCTAATATTGAGATTGTCAATGCTCTGATGGCTTCTGCTAAAGCAGAGGACTATCGTCATCATGTGGGGATTGTCCAGTGTAAAGATGCTTTTTATGGGCAACATTCTCCAGAGACAAAGCCTGTTGGCTATGAGTTGATGAATAAATGGGGAGCATGGAAAAGTCTTGGATGTCTGGCGTCTGAGATGGAATCTGCGGCGCTTTTTGTTGTTGGAAGTGCAAGGCGGGTGCGGGTTGGCGCTATCTTTTTGGTAGTGGCTAATCAGGAGAGAGAGAAGGCTGGACTTCCCAATCCGGTGGTGCATGATACGGATAAGGCGATTCGTACGGCGATTGCGGCAATGCGCAGGTTGATTCATGAGGAGGAAACGTCGTGAGTGAACTTAGAACATATGAAGAAAAACTGTCAGATGTGCAGATACAAACCTTGATTCGTACTGCGATTGCACAGCTTTCTTATGCTTATACGCCGTATTCTAATTTTCGGGTTGGCGCAGCGCTACTAGCGAAAAATGGAAAGGTCTATGGAGGATGCAATATTGAAAATGCGGCCTATGGTCCTTCAAACTGCGCGGAGAGAACAGCATTTTTTAAGGCGGTCAGTGAAGGGGTAAAAGAGTTTGATGCTATCTGTATTGTAGGTGGAAAGGATGGTGTGTTAGAGACTTATACATCTCCTTGTGGCGTGTGTCGGCAGGTGATGATGGAGTTTTGCAGCCCGGAGGATTTCTGGATTATTTTGGCAGTTAATGAAAAGGACTATAAAGTTTTTCGCTTAAAGGAGCTGCTTCCGATGGGATTTGGGCCGGGCAATCTGATATAAAGACAAGGAAGGACAAAAAGAAGATGGAAAAATATAAACGCGTATTTGTCGTTGTGATGGATTCTCTAGGAGTTGGTGAGATGGAGGATTCTCCTAAGTTTGGAGATACCAAAGTTCATACACTTTTGCATATCTCGGAGTCTGTGGATACTTTTGAGATTCCTAATCTAAGAAGATTAGGGATGGCTAACTTATGTGCGCTAAAACAGGTGGAGCCTGTAGAGAATCCGTTAGCTTACTATACAAAGTTAAACGAAAAAAGTCAAAGTAAAGATACGATGACCGGGCACTGGGAGATGATGGGTTTAGAGGTGACAAAACCTTTTCAGACTTTTACGGAACATGGATTTCCTCCAGAATTGATTGAGGAGTTAGAGAAGCGTACGGGAAGAAAGGTTATAGGAAATAAATCTGCCAGTGGAACCGAGATATTAGAAGAACTGGCAGAGGAGGAGATTGCAACAGGACATATGATTGTCTATACTTCTGCGGATTCGGTACTGCAAATCTGTGGCAATGAGGAGACATTTGATCTGCAGGAGCTTTATCGCTGCTGCGAGATTGCCAGAGAGATTACCATGAAGGATGAGTGGAAGGTGGGCCGTGTGATTGCAAGGCCGTATGTGGGCAAGAAAAGAGGCGAATTTAAGCGAACCAGCAATCGCCATGACTATGCATTAAAGCCTTGTGGAAAGACGGCATTAGATGCTTTAAAAGAAGCAGGGCTTGCGGTTATCTCGGTGGGCAAGATTAAGGATATCTTTGATGGAGAGGGGATTACTAGAGCTTTAAAATCCAAAAGTTCTGTACATGGTATGGAGCAGACCATCGAACTTGCCAAAGAGGATTTTCATGGGCTTTGCTTTGTCAATCTGGTGGACTTTGATGCGCTGTGGGGACATAGGAGAGACCCGAAAGGTTATGCCGAGGAGATTGAGAAATTCGATAAAAATTTAGGCGTCTTATTAGAGCTTTTGAGAGAAGATGACCTTTTGATTATCACCGCAGACCATGGCAACGACCCAACTTATACAGGGACGGACCATACAAGGGAAAAGGTGCCGTTTTTGGCGTATTCGCCTTCGATGAAGAATAGTGGAAAGTTAGAAGAATCGGATACATTTGCAGCAGTTGGCGCTACAGTGCTTGCAAATTTTGGCGTATCAGCACCCCAAAATACCATTGGAGTTTCTTATCTTGAGCAGCTGGTATAAAAAAAGAAAGGGTATGAAATTTGGGAAGGTAACAAAAAAGCAAGTATTTGCAGATATGATAGGAGTCTTTCTTATTGGAGTTGGGATTGCTTTTATCAACTGTACAAGTCTTGGAAATGACCAGGTGGGGATTATCTATGAAGGTATCCGGGTCTTTGGCGGTATGACCTATGAGCAGCTTGGACTTGCAAGTAACTTTGTCAATGTGGCGCTGACGGTGCTTTTGTTCTTTGTTGGAAGAAAGTATATTCAGTGGGGGACACTGATATATTTTGTATGTTATGGTTTTTGTACGGATCTTGGAGTGTTCCTCTATGGATTGATGGTTCCCTCTGATGGAATGGTAGTTCGGGTAATCTTTAGTATTATTGGGTGTTTATTACTCTATCTAGGAGTTGCAATCTATATTACTGTTGATATTGGAGTGGACCCTTTTTCCGGGGTGATACTAGTGCTTCGGGATATACTGAAAAAGGAATATCGCTTTGTAAAGATGGGTTTTGATGTAGTGCTGGTGATAGCAGGAACGCTGCTTGGCGGAAAACTAGGCGTAGTAACTGTGCTTGCCATGCTTACAGCAGGACCAATGATACAGTATTTTAGCGGGTGGCTTCAGAAGAAGGGGCTATAAAGTGTGGATAAAGTGATACCTGCGATAGAGCCATGATAAAAACGGCTCTGTCGCAGGTTTTGCTTTGCCTAATATTGTTTGAAGAAAATTGATATAAATAAGATTGTTTTAAGAAAAATGGAATAAAATATACTAAAATCAGAAAAAATATTTGAAAATATATAAATAATATGTTACTTTATATGGTATGGAGGAGAAGAAAATGGAGAGTATTGTAAGACTGGCAGCACTTAGAATTTCTAATATGAAAAATGTTGAGGATGGCCGGATTGTGATGCCACATTTTTATCATAGAGAACTATTTCATAAGACAGCAGAAGTATTGGGGATTTATGGCCAGAATGGTTCAGGAAAGACAGCGATTGTGGATACTTTATATTATTTACAACAGATTATGATTGGAGAGACACTTTCCGATGAAATCGCAGAATATATGGATGTAAATTCCGAACATACAGAAGTGGTTGCTGATTTCCATATCTATAAAGACGCTTTTCTTTATGAAGTGAGTTATTTTTTAGTGCTGAAAAAAAAGAAAAAGGGAGCAGAAATTCTAAGAGAGACTTTGAGCTGTGCCGTAAATGAAAATGAGAAGCGAAGCAACAAAACTGTTTTTATGGATTATCAAAGAAAAGACAGCGACGTTATTTTTCTGCCAAAAAAACGAGTGGATGAGGTTGTTGAGAAAAATCGAGAATTAAAGACCGACTTAATTGTGGCTAGAAAATTAGCTGAGAAAAGTAATTGTTCTTATATTTTTGGAGAGAGCAGCAGGGAGATTTTCTGCAGGGAATATGACAATCATTTTAGACATTGTTCGGAGGTAATACGGGCATTGTTTCAATTTGCTTTAAAAGATTTGTTTGTGATTCGAAATACACATTCAGGTGTTATTTCGGCTAATTTTTTATTGCCAATGGCATTTAAGATAGAGAAGCATCAGATGGGTGTAAAAGGGGATTTGACAATTCCTTTGACGGAGCCTGTTGTATTAAAGGAAGAGAGAAAACAGCTTCTTGATAGGATTGTTTCTCAGATGAATACTGTTTTATATACCATTATTCCGGGGATGAAAATTGACATCAACAATCATGGAAGACAGATGATGGATGATGGAAAAGAAGGGTATAAAGTGGAGCTTATGTCGGTAAGAGACGGTATGTTGCCAATTCCTATTCGAATGGAATCGGATGGAATTATTAAGATGATTTCTATCTTAAATGCTTTCATTCAAGCCTTTGGAAATTCTTCTATTTGTCTGGTGATTGATGAATTGGATGCTGGAATCTTTGAATATATGCTAGGGGAGTTGCTGGATATTTTTAATAAAAGTGCAAAGGGACAACTTATTTTTACATCGCATAATCTCAGAGCATTAGAGATGTTAAGTGATGAGAGCATTATGTTTTCAACTACAAATCCAAAGCGTAGATATATCCATATGAAAAATGTAAAACCTACAAATAATTTCAGAGATGTCTATCTTCGGGGGATTACTCTTGGAGGACAGGAAGAAGTGATTTATGAGGAGACAGACAGCCTAAAAATTGCAAGGGCATTTCGAAAGGCAGGCAGGAGTATCTGGCATGAATGAAAAGAAAATCATACTTTTTATTGTAGAAGGAGCGAGTGACGAAGCAGCACTGGGCTCTATTATGAAGGAAAAGTAGATGAATTTATAAAGTTTATATCAGATGAGTCGATTGCAGCTATTCACAGACATACAAATATGAATTTGATTTTTGGATAAAGAGTATTTTTGTTATGCTTAATTCCCTACTTTACCAATAAGTAAGGGTTGTGATATAATGGCGCAAAAGCAAATTTGGCAAAGAGAGGTATTTTTGTGGCAGAGCTTACACCAATGATGCAGCAGTATGTAAAGACAAAAGAGGAATATAAGGACTGTATTTTATTTTATCGCCTGGGCGATTTTTATGAGATGTTTTTTGAGGATGCAAAGATTGTATCAAAGGAGCTAGAGCTTACTTTGACAGGCAAGAATTGTGGCTTAGAGGAGCGGGCGCCGATGTGTGGAGTGCCTTTTCATGCGGTGGAAGGGTATCTAAGCAAGTTGGTCTCAAAAGGCTATAAAGTGGCTATCTGTGAGCAGATGGAGGACCCATCGACTGCAAAAGGGCTTGTAAAGCGGGAAGTGATTCGGGTGGTGACACCAGGGACGAATCTAAGTGCGCAGGCTCTTGATGAATCTAGAAATAATTATATTATGAGCATTGTCTATATCAGTGACCGGTTTGGAATCTCATTTGCAGATGTGACAACCGGTGATTATTTTGTTACGGAGACAGACAGTGTGCGGGGGCTTTTAGATGAGATCTATAAATTTTCGCCAAGAGAAGTAGTCTGCAATGAGGCGCTTTTGATGAGCGGTGTGGATACCGAGGAGCTAAAGGAGCGGTTGCATGTGGTGCTGTATGCGCTTGAGAACTGGTATTTTGATGAAGAACTCTGCAAAAAAGAGCTGTGTTCGCATTTTCAGGTTGCTTCTCTTAAGGGGCTTGGGGTGTCGGACTATGCTTGTGGTGTGTTGGCAGCAGGGGCATTGCTTCGGTATCTGACAGAGACACAGAAGACATCCCTTGGGCATCTGACCAAACTTCAGCCATATACCTCCGGGAATTTTATGATGATAGACAGCTCTAGCAGGCGAAATCTAGAGCTTGTGGAGACGTTAAGGGAGAAACAAAAGCGAGGTTCTCTTCTGTGGGTGCTAGATAAGACCAAGACGGCGATGGGCGCACGTATGCTGCGTGGCTATCTAGAGCAGCCTTTGATAGATAAAAAGCAGATAGAACAGCGCCTAGAGGCCATCGAGGAGCTAAATGAGCAGTTGATTACAAGGGAAGAACTTCGGGAATATCTAAGTCCGATATATGATTTGGAACGTCTGATGGGGCGTATTAGTTATCAGACAGCAAATCCTAGAGACTTGATTGCATTTAAACTGTCTCTTTCGATGCTTCCGCATCTTTTGCTGCTTCTAGGCGAGATGACAAGTCCGCTGCTTCAGAGTGTCTATAAAGAACTTGATACCTTAGACGACTTATATGATTTGATTGAGTGTTCCATTCAGGAAGAGCCTCCTATCTCGATTCGGGAAGGCAATATAATAAAGGATGGCTATCATAAGGATGTAGATAAATTTCGAATTGCCAAGACGGAAGGAAAGTCCTGGTTAGCCAAGATTGAGACCAAGGAGCGTGAGCGGACAGGGATTAAAAATCTTCGTATAAAATTTAACAAAGTATTTGGCTACTATCTGGAAGTGACAAATTCCTATAAAGGGATGGTGCCAGAGGACTATATCCGCAAACAGACGCTCACCAATGCAGAGCGCTATATTACGCCAGAACTAAAAGAATTAGAAGATACCATTCTAGGTGCAGAAGAGAAGCTGACAGCACTAGAATATGAGCTTTTTACCAAGATTCGGGACCAGATTGCAAAAGAGGCAGAGCGGATTCAGAAGACAGCAAAGGCTGTGGCAAAGTTAGATGTCTTGACTTCTCTTGCATTTGTGGCAGATAAAAATAACTATGTACGACCTAGCATCAATGAAAAGGGTACGATTGATATTCAGGATGGGCGGCATCCGGTGGTAGAACAGATGATGCCAGGAAATCTTTTTATAGCCAATGATACCACACTTGACAAAGGTGCAAATCGTATCTCTGTAATTACAGGCCCCAATATGGCCGGGAAATCTACCTATATGCGACAGACCGCGCTGATTGTGCTGATGGCGCAGATTGGAAGTTTTGTGCCGGCAAAACGTGCGGATATTGGGATTGTAGACCGGATTTTTACGCGTGTAGGGGCTTCTGACGACCTTGCAAGCGGTCAGAGTACCTTTATGGTGGAGATGAATGAGGTCTCCAATATTTTAAGAAATGCAACGGCAAACAGCCTTTTGATATTAGATGAGATTGGGCGCGGAACAAGCACGTTTGACGGGTTGAGTATTGCGTGGGCGGTGATTGAACATATTGCAGACCAGAAGCTTTTAGGGGCAAAGACTTTATTTGCAACGCATTATCATGAATTGACGGAACTAGAAGGTACGATGGATGGTGTCAATAACTATTGTATCGCTGTCAAGGAAAAGGGCGATGAGATTGTATTTTTACGAAAGATTGTAAAGGGCGGTGCGGATAAATCCTATGGTATCCAGGTGGCAAAACTAGCTGGAGTACCAGACAGTGTGATAGCGCGGGCCAAGGAGTTGGTGGAAGAATTAAGCCAGGCAGATATCTCTGCAAAAGCCAAAGATATCGCACAGGAAGGCCGCAAAAAAGGAAGACCAAAGCAGAAAAAGACCTATGATGAGGTGGATTTAGAGCAAATCTCTCTTTTTGCCACAGTGGATGAGCATGATGTGGTAAAAGAGCTTACAGAGCTTGATATTTCCAATATGACGCCGATGGATGCGCTTAATACGCTCTATCGTCTGCAAAACCGGCTAAAGAACAGATGGTGAGAAAACTATGGGCAAGATAGCAGTGCTAGATAAACAGACAATTGATAAGATAGCAGCAGGAGAAGTGGTGGAGCGCCCGGCTTCTGTTGTCAAAGAACTGGTGGAAAATGCGATAGATGCCAATGCTTCTCAGATTATGGTGGAGATTCGCGGAGGTGGAATAGAGTACCTTCGGATTACCGACAATGGAAGCGGACTGGAAAAAGAGGATATTCCGCTTGCTTTTTTGCGTCATTCGACAAGTAAGATTCGCAGCGCACAGGATCTGACGGGGATTACTTCTCTTGGTTTTCGCGGGGAGGCACTCTCTAGTATCTCGGCAGTCTCGATGGTGGAGTTGATTACCAAGACCAGAAAAGAAGTGCTTGGAAATCGCTGCTATCTAGAAGGCGGTGTACAAAAAGAACTAGAAGAAATCGGTGCGCCCGATGGGACAACTTTTGTTGTGCGCAACTTGTTCTATAACACGCCAGCGCGCAAGAAATTTCTGCGTTCGGAGATGGCAGAGGCTTCTGCGGTTCATGAAATGATGACACATCTGGCACTTTCGCATCCTGAGATAGCATTTAAGCTTATGATTCAGAACCAGATGAAGCTTCAGACCGCAGGAAGTGGGAAACTAAAAGATGTTATCTACCATATCTATGGAAGAGAGATAGCCATGCAGCTTTTGCCAATCACATGGGAAAAAGGTCCGATTGCGATTCATGGCTTTCTTGGAAAACCGGAGATTTCCAGAGGAAATCGAAATTATGAGAACTATTTTGTCAATGGAAGATATGTAAAGAGCAAGATTCTTGCCAAAGGGATTGAGGATGGCTATAAAAGCTATATGATGCAGCATCGGTATCCTTTTGTATGCTTGGATATACGAATCGATGGTACGTTTTTGGATGTCAATGTGCATCCAACCAAGATGGAGCTTCGCTTTGGTGACCAGAATCTGGTCTATGATACCTTGCAACAGGGAATTAAAGAAGTGCTCTCCAAAAAAGAGCTAATTCCACAGATAACACTACAGGACACTGGGGTGGGGTCCAAGGCGGGCAAAGCAAAAGGGACAATAACAGACAAAGAAGAATCTAATGTCTTAGATAAGAAAAAGCCCGTAGAAAAGTTGCCTTTAGAAAAGATGTGGAAGACGCCAGAGCCATCAAAGGAGCCAATCACACCAGAAGATAAAAATCTGGAGTACTTTTTGGAACAGATGCGAAAGCGGGTAAAAGACCGACATCGCCAGGAAGTACAGACTTCTGCCACACCGCAGACGCTAAGAGAAGAGAATGGCTATCAAAAAGCCGAGCAGCTACAACTGTTTGATGATAAATTATTGTCGAAAAAAGCCGCAGTCCGTCATGAGATTATCGGACAGGTCTTTGGCACGTATTGGCTGGTGCAATATGGGGATAAACTCTATATTATCGACCAGCATGCCGCTCACGAAAAGGTACTCTATGAGCGGCTGATGAAATCTCTGTGGGAACAGAACTGCCAGTCACAGCTTCTCTCTCCCCCTGTGATATTAAATCTGACCATGCCAGAAGAACAGCTCTACCGGATGTATCAATCGTATTTTGCAGATATGGGTTTTGAGATTGAAGAGTTTGGCGAGCAGGCTTATGCAGTCCGCGCAGTGCCAGCCAATCTGCCGGGACTTGATAGAACGGATGTTCTAATAGAGCTTCTGGACAGTCTTTCAGAGATTTCCGGTCGTATCAGCTCGGAGTCACTGCTTGACAAAGTGGCGTCGATGTCTTGTAAGGCAGCAGTCAAAGGGAAGCATCAGATGTCTTCTCTGGAGGCAAAAGCATTGATTGATGAGCTTTTAACACTGGAAAATCCCTATCATTGTCCACATGGAAGACCGACGATTATCTCAATGACCCGCTATGAGTTAGAGAAAAAATTTAAAAGGATTATATAGTATGAAAAAAGAACCTTTAGTGATTCTGACAGGTCCTACCGCGGTAGGGAAGACCAAGCTTTCGATTGCGCTTGCAAAGGCGATTGGAGGAGAGATTATATCGGCGGATTCGATGCAGGTCTATCGGCATATGGATATTGGTTCTGCCAAGATTCGATTAGAGGAGATGGAAGGGATTCCTCACTATCTGGTGGATGTGTTAGAGCCGTGGGAAGAATTTCATGTAGTACGTTTTCAACAGATGGCAAAAGAAGCTATGAAAAAGATTCGAGAACACGGGCATATTCCTATCCTGGTGGGCGGAACCGGGTTTTATATTCAGGCAATTGTAAAAGATATTGATTTTACAGAGAATGAAGCCAGTCCATATCGGGAAGAGCTTACAAGGCTTGCAGAAGAAAAAGGTGCAGATTTTCTGTACGAGAAGCTTCAAAAGGTGGACCCTAAGTCAGCTCAGATTATCCATGCTCACAATGTAAAACGGATCATTCGGGCGTTGGAATTTTACCAGATGACAGGGAAAAAAATCTCAGAACACAACAAAGAGCAAAGAGAAAAAAGCTCACCGTATCAATTTGCCTATTTTGTGTTGCAAGATGAGCGTGCAAAGCTCTATAAAAGGATTGAAGCAAGGATAGATGAGATGCTGCAAGACGGGCTGATAGAAGAAGTTACCGCATTAAAGGAGATGGGACTAAAGCGTGGGATGGTGTCGATGCAGGGACTTGGCTATAAAGAGATTCTTGCATATCTAGATGGCGAGTGTACACTAGAAGAAGCAGTGGAGATACTAAAGCGGGATACCCGTCATTTTGCCAAACGGCAGATTACCTGGTTTAAAAGAGAAGAAGAGGTTATCTGGCTTGATAAAGGCAAGTTTGCTTATCAGGAAGAACAGATATTAGAGGCGATGCTTCAGATATTAAGAGAAAAGGAAATTATATAGATGAAGTTAGAGAATTTATATCAGAAGATGGGAATTGAGAAGAAGGTCTATGCCTATGGACAGAAGATAGAAGAAGCGTTAAAGGAACGTTTTGCTGCGATTGATAAGACAGCAGAATATAACCAGCTAAAAGTGATTGATGCAATGCAAAAGCACAGGGTCAGCGATATTCATTTTGCAGGGACAAGCGGATATGGCTATAATGACCTTGGAAGGGATACCCTAGAGCTAGTTTATGCAGAGGCTTTTCATGCAGAGTCGGCACTTGTGCGGCCTCAGATTGCCTGTGGGACACATGCACTCTGTATTGCTCTCTCGGCGAACTTACGCCCAGGGGATGAACTTTTGGCTATCTCAGGCAAGCCTTATGACACGCTAGAGGAGGTTATCGGCATCCGCCCTTCTTGTGGAAGCCTAGCAGAATATGGTGTCACCTATCGCCAGGTAGACCTTCTAGCGGATGACAGCTTTGACTGGGAAGGGATAAAAAGGGCAATCACTCCAAAGACAAAGATGGTGCATATTCAGCGCTCCAAAGGCTATCAGACCCGTAAGACGCTCTCAGTATTAGAGATAGGAGCGGCTATCTCCTATGTAAAATCCATCCGTCCAGAGATTATCTGTATGGTGGATAACTGCTACGGCGAGTTTGTAGAGCGCATTGAGCCAAGTGATGTGGGTGCAGACCTTTGCGTTGGCTCGTTGATTAAAAATCCAGGTGGTGGTCTTGCACCCTCTGGCGGCTATATTGTGGGAAAAGAAGCCTGTGTGGAACATTGTGCCTACCGCTTGACTTCTCCGG
The DNA here is from genome assembly GCA_910575445.1 of Lachnospiraceae bacterium. Lineage (GTDB taxonomy): Bacteria > Bacillota > Clostridia > Lachnospirales > Lachnospiraceae > Hominiventricola. The sequence continues at coordinate 841,772 of CAJTFW010000001.1, forward strand.
GGCTTGGCAAGGAAGTCGGAGCGACTTTTGGTGTGATGCAGTCTTTCTACCAGGGATTTTTCTTGGCGCCTACTGTGACCGCAGGTGCACTAAAAGGAGCGATTTTTGCAGCAAATCTCTATGAACAACTGGGATTTTCTGTAGTTCCAGACGGGCAGGAGAGTCGGCATGATATTATCCAGTCGATTACATTTGGGACGCCAGAAGGAGTGATAGCTTTTTGTAAAGGTATCCAGGCGGCAGCTCCGGTGGATAGCTTTGTTGTGCCAAGCCCGGCACCAATGCCAGGCTATGACAGCGATGTGATTATGGCAGCGGGCGCTTTTGTACAGGGCTCTTCGATTGAATTAAGTGCAGACGGGCCGATAAAGCCTCCTTATGCGGTCTATTTTCAGGGAGGATTGACCTATGAACATGCCAAGTTTGGAATTTTAAAATCGTTGCAGCAGCTTGTAAAAGAGGGAATTACCAATGTCCCATGATTTAACCAAAGGCCCCGTGATTCGAACGATGCTGCTCTTTGCCTTTCCGATGATGGTTGGAAATCTCTTGCAGCAGCTTTATAATGTGGCGGATACGTTGATTGTCGGGCAGTTTTTAGGGGCGGATGCACTGGCGGCAGTTGGTTCTTCTTATACGCTGATGACATTTTTGACCTCGATTTTACTGGGACTTTGTATGGGAAGCGGTGCAGTGTTTTCGATTCGATGTGGTGAGAAGGATGAAGAAGGGCTGCTTTCAAGCGTGGTTCATTCTTGTCTGATGATTGCACTGCTTGCCTGTGTGCTAAATCTTCTGGTCTTTATAGGTATTGATGTGATTCTCTATTTTTTACAAGTGCCAGAGCGTATCTATCATATGATGCGGGAATATCTGTGGGTGATTTTCTTTGGCATCTTTGCGACCTTTTTATATAATTTTTTTGCCTCACTTCTGCGTGCCGTTGGAAACTCTGTAACACCACTTCTTTTTCTGGGTGTATGTGCAGTGTTAAATATTGTACTGGATTTGCTGTTTGTGATTCGCTTTGGATGGGGTGTAGAGGGCGCTGCGGCTGCTACTGTGATTGCACAGTGGGTATCGGGACTTGGGTTGCTTTTTTATACACTGTATGTATTTCCACAGTTTCGGGTGTGGGGACGCAGGATTCGATTAGAGAAAAAGGTGTTTTCAGAGATTGCACAGTTTTCGGTACTGACTTGTTTGCAGCAGTCTGTGATGAACCTTGGGATACTGATGGTGCAAGGATTAGTCAACAGTTTCGGGCCAGCGGTGATGGCAGCTTTTGCAGCGGCGGTGAAGATTGACTCGTTTGCCTATATGCCGGTACAGGACTTTGGCAATGCATTTTCAACCTTTACAGCGCAAAACTTTGGGGCAAGAAAAGAAGAACGGATTCGGGCGGGAGTCAAAGGGGCCGTCGTATGTTCGGTGGTTTTTTGTTTGCTGATTAGCTTTTTGGTCTGTCTGTTTGCAAGGCCACTGATGCTTCTGTTTGTAAAAGCACAGGAGACAGAGATATTAGAGATAGGTGTTACCTATCTTCGGATTGAAGGTGCTTTTTACTGTGGCATTGGATGTCTGTTCTTACTCTATGGATTCTACCGGGCGATAGGAAGGCCGGGGATGTCCGTTGTACTGACCGTGATTTCACTTGGAACAAGAGTGGCACTTGCCTATCTTTTGTCAGCGATTCCGGCGGTGGGAGTAGTTGGCATCTGGTGGTCGGTACCTATTGGATGGTTCTTGGCAGATATTGCAGGCTTTGGATATTATCTAATGCTTCGAAAAAGAAGTAAAAGGATGGAAGAAAGATGAGAGAGGTAGTGGTCATAGGAGGCGGTGCTTCTGGAATGATGGCAGCGATTGCGGCGGCACGATGCGGGGCAAAGGTGACATTGATAGAAAAGAATACACAGGCTGGCAAAAAGCTTCTGATGACAGGAAATGGACGGTGTAATTTTACCAATCAAGACCAGAGGCTTATGCATTATCGAAGTCAACATCAAAAGCTTGTAGAGCCTGTACTAAAAGCCTTTTCTATGGAAGATACCGTGACATTTTTTAAGGAGCTGGGGATTGTGGTAAAGGACAGAAAAGGGTATCTGTATCCAGCCAGCAATCAGGCGGTTTCTGTGGTAAAAGTGCTTCAGCTAGAGCTTCGGCGCCTTTTGGTAAAAGAGGCATATCATACCGAAGTGCTTTCGGTTAAGAAACAAAAAGAGGGATTTTTGGTGGAGACTGAAGGATGGAAGTATAAAGCAGATGCCGTTATCCTGGCCTGTGGCTCGATGGCAGCGCCTAAGACCGGCTCGACCGGAGATGGATATCGCTTTGCAAGGCAGCTTGGGCATACCGTGGGGAAGGTCTTGCCAGCGCTTACCGGAGTATATGTAAAGGAAAAAGATGCAGAGAAGCTTGCTGGTGTTCGGATGGAAGCGAAGGTGACGCTTTTAATTGACGGTAAAAACCATGCAGAGGATGAGGGGGAAGTACAGTTTGCTTCATATGGATTGTCGGGAATCCCCATCTTTCAGATAAGCCGATATGCAGCCTGGGCGCTAGAAGATGGAAAAAAGTGTGAAATCTGTCTGGATTTTCTAAAAGAACATACATTCGAAGATGTGCGGGAGATATTAGAGAAGCAAAAGAAATATACACAGACAAGAAGAGGAGTGGACTGTCTGCTCGGGATATTTCCAGAAAAGCTGTCACAGGTATTACTTCTTAGGGCGAAAATTTCGGCTAAGAAGATAAGAAAAGACTGGACAGAAGAAGAGATAGAGAGACTACTTATACAGATAAAAAGGATGGGATTTTTTATAACTCGGTGCAGGGGATATGAGCAGGCACAGGTGTGTACAGGAGGAGTACCTCTGACAGAGATAAAAGGAACAACCATGGAGTCTTTAAAATCATCAGGGCTCTATCTAACAGGAGAGCTTTTAGATGTAGATGGAGCATGTGGAGGATATAATTTGCAGTGGGCCTGGAGCAGTGGATATCTGGCCGGCGTACATGCAGCAAAGGAGGAATAAAAATGCGAAATATTATTTGTTTTCATAATCCAGATGAAATAAACGGGTATCTAAGTAATTGGTATCTGTCAGATTTTACAATAGACGGGCAGAAATTTTCTTCGATGGAGCAGTATATGATGTATGAGAAAGCGCGGACATTTGGAGATATGGAGATTGCAGTGCAGATTATGGAGACCAATCAGGTAGGAAAGATTAAAAGCCTGGGGCGCTTGGTAAAAAATTATCATGAGACTGTCTGGAATGGCGTGCGGCAGATTCGGATCTATCGGGGACTTTTGGCAAAGTTTTCACAGAATCAGGAGCTGCTTCAAAAGCTTCTAGACACCAAAGATGCAATTCTTGCAGAATGTGCAGTGCAGGACTGTATCTGGGGGATTGGGCGTTCGATGAAAGACGAGAAGCGCTATGAGATACAGGCGTGGAAAGGGAAAAATTTGCTAGGATATGCCTTGATGGAAGCACGAAATGAGTTGGCTAAAGAGAGGGAAGAATGTTAAAAATTCAGCAACTAAAGCTGTCGGTTGTACATACGAAGCAGGAATTGGAAGAGAAGATACAAAAGATAATAAAGATTCCCAAAAAAGAATTACTTTGTTATAAAATTATCAAGCGCTCCCTGGATGCCAGAGGTGGAAAGCTTCAGTATGTATATACAATAGAAATAAAAGTAAAAAAAGAAACTGAGATTTTAAAGCGGTGCAGTGCATATGTGACAAAATCCGACCGGGTTATCTACCAGTTTCCAACTTTGGGAGAGAAAAAGATGCAGCATCGTCCGGTAATTGTGGGGACAGGGCCAGCGGGACTATTCTGCGGTCTGATGCTTGCAAGAGCAGGATACAGGCCGATTCTTATTGAGCGGGGACAGCGAGCAAAAGAGCGCGCAAAAAGTGTAAAGCGCTTTTGGAAGGATGGGATTTTAGATATACGTTCCAATGTGCAGTTTGGAGAAGGTGGCGCGGGAACCTTTTCAGATGGAAAATTAAATACACTGGTAAAAGACCCTGTGGGACGCAACAGAAAGGTATTAGAGCTTTTTGTAGAGGCAGGGGCGCCAGAGGAGATATTGTATGAGCATAAGCCGCATCTTGGGACGGATGTATTGATTCAGATTGTGGAGCATATCCGAAAAGAGATTGTAAGGCTTGGGGGAGAGGTGCGTTTTGATACGCTTCTAAAGGATATTCAGATAGAAGAAAACTGTGTAAAAGGCGCAGTGTTAGAAGATATAAAAGGAGAGACAGAGATACTTTCTACAGAACTTTTGGTATTGGCAGTAGGGCACAGTGCAAGAGACACCTTTTCAATGCTAAAAAAGCATAAGGTGCCAATGCAGGCCAAGGCATTTGCGGTTGGAGTGCGCGTGGAGCATCCGCAGGAGATGATAAACCTTCTTCAGTATGGGAAAGAGTATCCGTCTGTCTTGCCGGCAGCTTCCTATAAAGTGACCAGAAAGACAAAAAGTGGCAGGGGCGTCTATTCTTTTTGTATGTGTCCTGGTGGCTATGTGGTCAATGCTTCTTCGGAAGCAGAAGCTTTGGCGGTCAATGGGATGAGTTATCAGGCCAGAGACAGCAGAAATGCCAACAGTGCGATGATTGTGACTGTGACACCAGAGGATTTTGGTGGAACAGATGTTCTATCTGGCGTGGAATTTCAGAGAAAGTTAGAAAGAGCAGCGTACCAGGCAGGAAAAGGGCGGATTCCTGTGCAGACGTTTCAGGATTTTTGCCAGAACACAAGGTCTACGGTCTTAGGAGAGATTGCGCCGTGCATTAAAGGTGCCTACCAGTTGTCGAATGTGCGGGAGATATTTCCAGAAGAGCTTTCGAAGGCTTTGGAGGAGGGAATCTTAGGCTGTGAGCAGATACTTCCCGGCTTTGCCAGAAAAGATATGGTACTCTCTGGCGTGGAGAGCAGGACTTCTTCTCCTGTTCGGATAGTAAGAGATGAAAGATTAGAAAGTGAAGTATGCGGATTATATCCGTGTGGCGAGGGCGCTGGCTATGCTGGCGGTATCACTTCGGCAGCAATGGATGGATTAAAGATTGCAGAAGCGATTGCAAAAACATATGCGCCGTGTTATGATTACAGATAGCTTTAACATCAAAGTCCTATATGGACAGATGGAAACCGGAGGTAGCATACGCGATGAAAAGTTCAAAAAATGGCTGGACGTTGTTTCTGCTGATTCTGGCCGGGATTGTGCTCGGCGGATTTATCGGCAGTCTGACAGCTAATGTTTCAGGGCTTGACTGGCTGAATTATGGGCAGTCTTTTGGATTGGAAAATCCGATAGTCCTATCTCTAGGACTTTTGGTTCTGACTTTTGGCCTGACCATTAAGGTGACAGTTGCCAGTACGCTTGGGATGATTCTTGCGATTCTTGTCTATCGCTGGATATAGATTGCAAAAAAGAAAATACTAAAAGAGATAACTGCCGGAGTATCTGGAGAAAAAACGGAGGTTATCAAAGATGAGTGAAAAATTTAACAATCTGCCGGTACAGGAGCGCCCGTACGAGAGATGTATCCGCCATGGAGCAGAAGGGCTTAGTGACCGGGAGCTATTAGCAGTTCTTCTAAGGACAGGCTCTAAGGAGCGAACGGTGCTAGAGCTGGCAGGAGACCTTTTAAAGCTGGTTCCTGAAAAGGAGGGCTTTACCGGACTGCGCAGATTGAATCTGGAAGAATTAACCAGTGTTCACGGAATTGGCACCGTCAAGGCAATTCAGGTAAAATGTATGTTGGAATTGGCGCGCCGGATGGCCAGAGAAGAAGCTGGAAAAGGCATCTATTTTAAGACACCAGCTTCTATTGCAGAGTATTATATGGAGGATTTAAGACACCTAGAACAAGAAGTATTGCTGCTTTTGATGCTAAACCAAAAGGGACGGCTTCTAAAAGAGAAATATCTGTTTCAGGGAACCATAAATGCTTCTGTTATCTCTCCGCGAGAGATTTTTCTGGAGGCTTTGTCTGCAAGAGCCGTACAGATTATTCTGCTGCACAATCATCCAAGTGGAGATGCTAGGCCAAGCAGAGAGGACTTACAAGCGACAAAGAGGGTCTTTGAGGCTGGAGAACTCTTAGGTATTCAGCTGACAGACCATATTATTATTGGAGAGCACACTTATGTGAGCTTTCGGGAGAAACATTACCTGTAGTCTACAGAGAAAGAGGGAAAAATACAATGAATAATCATAATTTTGGATGCGATTTTGGTTCTTATCATCTAAAAGTCTACCATAAGGAAGCAGATGAATATATGATACAGCACAATATGGTAGCAGTGCAGGACAAAAAGGGGATGCTTGCCTATGGAGACGAGGCTTATGCAATGTATGAGAAAGCACCTTCGGATATCCATGTTACTAATCCGATGTCTAGCGGTAATCTGGCAAGCATCAGCAATATGCAGGCATTTCTTCGGAATCTGTTGGAGAAAAGCATCAAAGGACAGCTAAAAGGAGCGGATTACTTTGTGGCGCTGCCTACTGATATGCAGGAGCGTATCTTTACGACCTTGATTCAAGATTCCAATATGAAGCCAAAGAATGTCTATCTGGTGGATAAGCCTGTGGCTGCTGGTCTTGGTCTTGGCATCAATGTCAAAGAAGCACAGGGCGTGATGATAGTGGATATTGGAGGAGAGACTACCGAGATATCTGTGCTTTCTCTGGGCGGTATTGTGATTAGCCGTCTGATTCAAAATGGCGGGCGCTCGATTGACGATGCGATTCAGAGCGCGATTCGTAAGGAGTTTAATTTCTTTATCGGAAGCAAGACCGCAGAGGCAATTAAAAAAGAACTGGCGTTCGCCATCGAGCCGGAGGAGACACTAATGCCAATCTGTGGGCGCAATATGGTGGTTGGCCTTCCACAGATGATGGAAGTCAATTCGCTCTTTGTCTATGATGCGATTCAGGAGCAGCTAGGTGTGATTATGGATGCTGTGAAGACGATTCTAGAGCGTACGCCCCCGGAGTTAGGCGTGGATATTATTCAAAATGGTATCTATCTAACGGGTGGTTCTGCGAAGATTAGAAAGCTGGATGTACTTCTGGCGCAAAAATCCGGGATTCGCGTAATTGTGGATGAAGAGCCGGAGATGAGTGTCGTAAAAGGACTGGCCAGAGTTATGAATGAGAGGGAGTTCCGTCCGTTGGCGTTTGTTACCAAAGAACAAAAATATGAATAACGGCAGGAGCTGTAGTAGATGAGACGAAAAGAGCATTTTACGATTCCAGGGAAATATATTCTGTTTGCATTGACCGTTCTGTGTGTGGGAGCGATGTCGGTATCCTTTCTTACAGACTTTGACGGGGGCTTTCTAAATACAGCCTCTGGATATGTATTGATGCCGGTACAAAGGGGAATCAATTACGCCGGTGGATGGATGCGAAGCCGGGTGGAGAATTTAGAGGAGCTACGGATTGTCAAAGAGGAAAATGAACAGCTAAAAGAGGAGATAGCAGAGCTTACGATGGAAAATAACTCGATGCTTCAGGAGCGCTATGAGTTAGAGGAATTTCGTAAAATCTACAATCTCGACAACGAATACAAAAATCTAAATAAAGTGGCTGCTAGTGTTATCGGAAAGGATACTGGCAACTGGTTTCATATGTTTTTGATTGACAAAGGCTATGATGACGGGATTCGTGTAGATATGAATGTGATAGCGGACGGCGGGCTTGTAGGGATTGTCACAAAGACTGGACCGGACTGGGCGCAGGTGCGCTCGATTATCGACGATATGAGCAATGTAAGCGCAATGATTCTAAAGAATTCAGACCTTTGCTATGTGCGCGGCGATTTGCAGATGATGACCGAAGGCACCTTGCAGCTCAATGAGCTTCGGGACCCTGACAGTGAGACCGAGCAAGGAGATAAAGTGGTGACTTCTCATGTAAGTGCCAAATTTCACAAAGGAATTTTAATTGGATATGTGAATGAAATCTCGACAGATGCCAATAATCTAACCAGGTCTGGCAGTCTGACACCGGCCGTGGACTTTGAGCATCTTAACACCGTACTTGTGATTACTGATATGAAACAGCAGGTTGACAATGAACAGACAAACTGACATAGTGGAAGGAAAAGAATTGGCATGAAGCGTAAAATTGTGATAATCCTGATGATATGTATCGGTTTTCTCTTGCAAAGTACCGTGTTTAAGACGCTTACCATTGCTTCGATTAGTCCAAATCTGATGGTTATTCTCACTTCCTCTTTTGGCTTTATGGGAGGAAAAAAGGAAGGTCTGTGGGTAGGTTTTGTCTGTGGGCTTTTGGAGGATATCTTCTATGGCAGATTGCTTGGGATGCATGCGATGATTTATATGTACATAGGCTATGCAAATGGATATTTTAACCATATCTTTTATGGAGAGGATATCAAGCTTCCGATTTCTTTGATTACGGTAAGCGAACTGGTGTACGGATTTAGTATGTATGTGATTATGTTTGTGATGAGAAGCCGGTTTGCATTTACGTACTATGTGACAAGAATTATCCTTCCTGAGTTATTGTATACGGTGATGATTACCCTGGTGTTCTATCGGTTGATTTATGCAGTCAATCGAAGATTAGAAGATAAGTCTTAAGGAGTTGATGGATTGTTTGATGATATCAAAGAGTCGTTTGTTAATTTTATAACATCCAGGATTTTTGTCCTGATGGTAGTATTTTTAACGTTTTTTGGCCTTCTTCTTGGAAGAGTGTTTTTGCTTCAGATTATCAATGGTGAGAACTATGCAGAAAGCTTTACCATGAAGATTAAAAAAGAAATCAATATAGCTAGTACCCGCGGTAAAATCTATGACCGCAACGGAGAGATACTAGCAGATAACATTCTTTCTTATTCGGTGACGATTGAGGACAATGGTACTTATCAGAGCAAGCGGGAAAAACATGCAGCGCTCAACCGAATTATCTTAAAAGTAATCGAGATTGTAGAATCCCATGGAGATAAGATTATCAGTGATTTTGGTATTATCTGCGAGAATGGCAGATATGCTTTTACGCAGGAGGGAACCGCACTTCTTCGTTTTAAGGCGGATATTTATGGCCGTCAGACGATTGATGATTTGGAGCCCAAAGAAGCTGCTGCCTCCGCTGACCAGGTGATGGAGTATCTGTGCAGCAATAAGCGCTATTATATCTCCAGAGATGCCTATACAGAAGAACAAAGAGAGGCATATCAGATACCAGAAGAAGAGTTGTCTTTAGAAGAAAAATTAAAAGTGGTCACGGTGCGCTATGCAATGGGATTAAATGGATATAAGCGCTATGTAGTGACAACGATTGCATCGGATATCTCCAGCGAGACCATGGCAGAGATTTTAGAAAATATGGATACACTGCAAGGCGTTGATATTGCACAGAGCAGCCTTCGGGTATATAACGATGCCAAATATTTTGCCTCGCTGATTGGCTATATTGGGAAGCCATCACAAGAAGAACTCGATAATCTGCTTTTGGAAAATGATACCTATGAGATGAATGATATCGTAGGAAAAGCCGGGATTGAGCAGTATATGGAGACCAAGCTTCAGGGAGTGAAGGGCAACCGGACTATCTATGTCAACAGTATGGGCAATATCCTAGAAGTAGAGAAAGAGACGCAGCCAGAATCTGGAAAAGATGTCTATCTGACCATTGATAAAGATTTGCAGATGGCAGTCTATGATATTTTAGAGCAGCGGCTTGCCGGTATACTTCTGTCCAAGATTCGCAATATCAAAGAGTATGTCCCAGGTCCAAGAAGCAGTGCCGCAGATATTGTGATACCTATCTACAATGTCTACTATGCACTGATTCAAAATCATGTAATTGACACGACGCATTTTGTGGCAGAAGATGCCTCAGAGCTAGAAGCTTCGATTCATCAGCGCTTTGAAACGCGTCTGTCCTCTACGATTGAACAGATTGTAGCGGAGCTTCGCTCAGAGAGTCCAAGGGCCTATCAGGATTTGCCTATTGATATGAAGAACTATATGAGCTATATCGTCTCCAATGTTCTGATGGGAGAGCGCAATATTCTGGTCAGCGATTTGATAGACCGTGCAGACCCTACCTATGTGGCATGGACCACAGATGAAGTCATCAGTTTAAAAGAGTATCTGGAATATGCTATCTCGATGAACTGGGTCGATGTCTCTGGTCTTGAGATGGAATCTTCTTATCTGAATGCAGAAGAAATCTATGAGATTTTAATGAAATATATTTCGACAGAGTTAGAAAATGATGCCGAATTTCACAATATGCTGTATAAATATATTATTTTAGACGATATTGTGACAGGAAAAGAAATTTGTTTACTCTTGTATGACCAAGGGGTTTTGGAGTATGATAATGAGACAGTTGGAAAGCTAGAGAGCGGAACACTTTCAGCTTACAGCTTTATGATGGACAAGATTAAGAAGCTTGAGATTACGCCGGCGCAGTTGGCACTTGAGCCTTGTAGTGCAGGATGTGTGATTGTAGACCCGCATAGCGGAGATGTCCTTGCCTGTGTATCCTATCCGGGTTATGATAATAACCGGCTAACCAACACGATGGACTCGGCGTATTTTGCAGCGCTTAATAAGGACCTTTCCAAACCACTCTACAGCCGTGCCACTCAGGAACAGACAGCGCCAGGATCGACCTTTAAGCCGGTTGTTACGACAGCAGGTCTAGAAGAAGGTGTGATTACACCTACTGAGACGATGAACGCAACCGGTGTCTATACCGATGCCTATGGTTCGCCAACTTGCTGGATTTACAACCAGTATCATGGAAGCCATGGAAGAGTGAACGTTGTGGATGCCCTTCGGGTCTCCTGTAACTATTATTTCTATGAAGTGGGCTTTCGCTTAGGTGGAGGACGTACCTCTGGGTATTCCTCAGACCGGGCACTAGAGATTTTAGAAAAGTATGCAAGAGAGTATGGACTGACAGAGCGCACAGGTATCCAGATACCGGAAAATGCGCCAAGACTGTCTGATACGGACGGTGTGCGTTCTTCCATTGGTCAGGGTACAAACCTCTTTAGTGTCTCACAATTAGCGAGATACGTTGGTGTAATCGCCAATCGGGGAACGGTCTATAATTTGACACTTTTGGATAAATTGACAGATTCTGAGGGAAATACTATTGAAGAATATCCTGTATCAGTATATAATGATATCGATGTTGCAGACAGTACCTGGAATGCTATTCAGGAAGGTATGCATGAAGTTGCTTTGAATACAGCGACTTTTAAAGGGCTAGATTTAAGTATTGCCGGCAAGACTGGTACGGCTCAGCAGTCTCTTCGCCATCCAAATCATGCGGTATTTGTCGGATATGCACCCTATGAGAATCCAGAGATTGGAATCTCCATTCGTGTTGCTAACGGATATACTTCTTCTAATGCAACCGCAATGGCAGCAGATATTTTCCGATATTATTTTCATCTAGCAGAAGAAGATGAGCTGTTGACAGGAACGGCTTCTGAGGCAACGACAACTGTAATCAATGACTAGGAGACGATTATGAAACAACAGACAGTTGTGATAAAAAGTAATCGATATGGGATAACACTGTTTTTGGACAAGGATATTCCTTTTGGGGATTTGCTTAGAGATATTTCAGAAAAGTTTCGTGCTTCTTCCAAATTTTTTAAAGGTGCGCAGATGGCAATGGCGATGGAAGGAAGGGAACTAAGCAAAGAGGAGCAGCTTGAGATTATTCGGGTGATTCAGGAGAATTCTTCTCTTGAGATTCTCTGTATCTTGGAGCAGGATGCACTAAAAGAGGCTTATATGAAACAAGTCGTCGAAAAAAAGCAACAGGAGCGGGATGCAAGTACCGGCAGATTTTATAAGGGAACGCTGCGCTCAGGTCAGGTACTGGAGTCTGAGACAAGCATTATTATCCTTGGGGATGTCAATCCGGGGGCGACGGTTGTATCAAAAGGCAGCGTGATTGTGCTTGGCGCATTAAAAGGTGTGGTACATGCAGGCGCAGCCGGGAACGAACATGCGTTCGTTGTCGCCTTACATATGTTGCCTGTACAGATTAAGATAGCAGACAGCATCGGCCGTTCCGATGACAGACCAGTATACGCAAGAGGCAGACATGCCTTAGAGCCAAAGATTGCCTATGCAGAAGATGATAAGATATATATGGAGTTAATTACGAAAGAGGTCATTAACGATATCCAAATTTAACCAGGATAAGAAAGGTTGGAGGAGACAGAATGAGCGAAGTAATTGTGATTACATCGGGGAAGGGAGGCGTTGGCAAGACAACAACGACTGCCAACGTCGGAACAGGACTTGCAAAGCTGAATAAGAAAGTAGTTTTGATTGATACGGATATCGGACTTCGGAACCTGGATGTAGTGATGGGACTGGAGAATCGAATTGTATATAATCTGGTGGATGTGGTGGAAGGAAACTGCCGCATTAAGCAGGCGCTAATCAAAGATAAAAGATATCCCAATCTCTACCTTCTGCCGTCTGCACAGACAAGGGATAAGACAGCAGTAAATCCCGAACAGATGGTAAAGCTTATTGATGAGCTAAGAGAGGAATTTGACTACATACTTCTTGACTGTCCGGCCGGGATTGAGCAGGGCTTTAAGAATGCGATTGCAGCTGCGGATAGTGCACTGATTGTAACTACCCCTGAAGTATCAGCTATCCGGGATGCAGACCGGATTATTGGTCTTCTAGAGGCCAATGAGATTAAGAAATCTGATTTGATTGTTAATCGAATTCGTATGGATATGGTCGAGAGCGGCAATATGATGTCTATGGATGATGTCGTTGAGATTTTAGCTATCGATCTGATTGGAGCTGTTCCAGATGATGAGAGTGTTGTTATTTCCACAAACCAGGGAGAACCCTGTGTAGGAGATGGCTCGCTTGCTGGACAGGCTTATATGAATATCTGCCATCGCGTCTTAGGAGAAGAAGTTCCATTTCTGGATCTGAAAATAAAGAGCGGATTTTTTGACAAACTCAAAAAACTGTTCAAATAAGGGGGAAGGATATGGCATTCATGGATTTCTTTAAGAAAAAGAGTTCCGGTGAAGTGGCAAAAGACCGTCTGAAGCTGTTGTTAATATCAGACCGTGCGAATTGTTCACCGGAGATAATGGAAGCAATTAAAAATGATATTATCAAAGTAATTACCAAATATATGGAGATTGACAGCGAGGGGCTGGATATTCAGATTACGCAGACAGAGTCCGAAGGTGGCAACGGCACCGTTCCGGTGCTCTGTGCGAATATTCCGGTGAGGGACATAAAACAAAGATAAGAGAGCTAAGGTGAGATATGTTAAAACAATACCAACTGCGTGATTTTCGATTGCGTCTTGTTGTGTTTGTCTATACGATTACAATTCTTGGGATTTTAGTAATCGGAAGTGCCAAAGAAGAGTATCAAAGCCAGCAGGTTATCGGTATGGTATTAGGTACGATTGCTATGTTGGCGTTTGCACTGATGGACTATCGGTTTATGCTGCGTTTTTATTGGCTAATTTATCTATTGAATATGGTATTTTTAGTCGGCGTAGCACTGATAGGTACGGAAGTCAATGGTTCTAAGCGCTGGTTAGATCTGGGTTTTTTGCGTTTTCAACCATCGGAGCTTACAAAGCTTTTACTGATATTATTCTTTGCAAAATTTTTTTCAAAGTACAGAGAGTCCATTAGCAGTTTAAAGACCATTATAATTTCGGGAATCTTGCTTTTGATACCTCTGTATCTGGTAAAAGAACAGCCAGATTTGTCCACAACGTTAACGATTGCGTTTGTCTTTTGTGTACTGATATTTGTTGGAGGGCTAAGTTATAAGATTATCGGTGCTGTCTTGGCAGTTTTGATTCCTTCTGCAATTATTTTTATCAATCTGATTATGCAGGAAGGACAGCAGATACTAGACGATTATCAGTTCCGAAGGATTATGGCATGGCTGAATCCGGCAGAGTATGCGGATGACGCCTATCAGCAACAGAATTCCATTATTGCCATCGGCTCTGGGCAGCTCTATGGCAAGGGATTATACAACAATGATATTTCATCTGTAAAAAACGGAAACTTTATTGTAGAACCACAGACAGATTTTATATTTGCGGTTACTGGTGAGGAACTTGGGTTTATCGGCTGCGCAGCTGTGATTATTCTGCTTGCGCTGATTGTGATGGAATGTCTCTGGATTGCTAAAAACTCCAAAGAGAGAGAAGGCATGATTATTTGCTGTGGCTTTGGTGGTCTGATTGCATTTCAGAGCCTTGTCAATATATCCGTAGCGACAGGACTGATGCCAAATACCGGACTTCCATTGCCATTTGTAAGCTATGGGCTTACATCACTTGTTATGTTGTATATGGGGATAGGGATTGTTTTAAATGTGGGGCTTCAACCAAAAAAATACTAACAAGGGGGTTTAGACATGAACATTGGATTAATTGCACATGATGCAAAGAAAGTCCTAATGCAGAACTTCTGTATTGCATACAGGGGGATTCTGTGCAAAAATGAACTTTACGCAACAGGAACCACGGGACGTTTGATTGAAGAAGTAGCAAATCTAAGCGTCCATAAGTTCTTAGCCGGTCATCTAGGAGGCGAGCAGCAGTTGGGTGCTCAGATTGAGCACAACCAGATTGACCTGGTGATTTTCCTTCGGGACCCAATTCAGCCAAAGGGTCATGAGCCAGATGTTAATAATGTCGTACATCTGTGTGATGTACACAATATACCAATTGCGACCAATCTTGCGACTGCAGAACTGTTGATAAAATCACTAGACAGAGGAGATTTAGAGTGGCGTGAGATGTACAAGTAAAAAAATCAGGCAAAGCTTTCTGTGTATAATGCTTTGTTTTTGTGTATTCCTTGGAGGCTGTTCGTGGGGGGCGGCGCTTGAGGAACCCTTTGCAGCAGACCACCCTGACCTTGGCGTACTTGGTCAGGGGGAGGATGCTGATATTCCGTATTTTGCCAAAGATTTGTGTGTGACAAGCACAGATGCGGCAGAGATTGAAGCCAATACCGAGGAGGCTTTGGCAGCTTGTTTTTTTAAATTGGACAGTAAAGAGATTCTCTATGCCAAAAATGTGCACCAGAGGCTTTATCCGGCCAGTACTACAAAGATTATGACTGCTCTTGTGGCGCTAGATGAGGTAGATGTAGAAGCACAGACAACGGTAAGTAAAGAAGCCGTTACCTTTACGGAGCGTGGCGTCTCAAAGGCAGACCTAAAAGAAGGGGATATCTTGACCATCCGTCAGTTGTTATATGGTCTGCTCTTAGCATCGGGAAATGATGCTGCCAATGCGATTGCAGAGCAGGTAAGTGGAAGCAATGAGTCTTTTGTAGAGCTGATGAATGTAAAGGCTCAGAAAATCGGGGCTACCAACACACATTTTACAAATCCACATGGATTACATGACGAAGAACATTATACCACGGTATATGACCTCTATCTGATGTTTCAGGAGGCCATGAAGCACGAGGAATTTATAGAGATACTAAAAGCAGCTTCTTATGAGGCTTCGTATTTAGCAGCAGATGGCACGCCTGTCACAAAGACTTGGATGAGCTCTGATTTGTTTACCAAAGGCGATGTAACTGTCCCAGAAGGGGTGGTTGCAGTAGGAGGAAAGACGGGCACAACCTCCGCTGCAAAATCCTGTCTGGTGCAGCTTTTTGAGGACGCAGAGGGTTCTTCCTATGTGGCGATTATCTTGGGCTGTGAAGAACGAGGAAAATTATATGAAGAAATGCAGAGCTTTTTATCTAGTTTGAACAATTAGTTCTTGTATTTTAGCCTTTCCGATGGTATAATGTGACTAACAAGTATGGAACCTAAGGAGGGCGTCGCTATGGTACAATTGATTGTAGGAGTAAAAGGCGAAGGAAAGACAAAGAAGATATTGGATTGCGTACATGAAGCTATGAAGACGGCAACTGGTAATCTGGTATATCTAGATAAGTCGTCCCGCAATATTCATGAACTCGACAATAAGGTTCGTTTGATTAATGTATCAGAATATCCAATTCAGAATACAGACCAGTTTATTGGTTTTATCTGTGGTATTTGTTCACAGGATTATGACCTTGAGGCTATGTATTTGGATGGATTTTTAAAGATTGCAAAATTAGAAGGCAAGGATGTAACCGATGCGCTTACGCAGTTAAATCAGATTAGTGAGCAGTTTAAGGTGAAGATGGTTGTCAGTGTATCAATGACAAAGGAAGACTTGCCAGAGTTTGCCAAGGAGCAAGTGATTTAGGACAGAAGCATACATATAAGCGGGTGCCCAGAGACGGACACCCGTTTTTTATATGAAGGAAAAGAGAAGATACCGCTTAGGTAAGGAGGAATGGGTTACATGGCGCGACGCCAGCAGAAAAGAAAGATAGTCAGCGTAAGAAAGAAACGACCTATTAATATCGACTTGGTGTTCTTTGGGGCAGTGGCAGTCTATATCTGTGTGGTATGTTATATGGGGATGACATCGGAACATATTGCCGGATATGAAGTGACAGCTGGTATCCTGTCTGTCAACCATACTTATACGGGTCTTGCAATTCGAACAGAGACATTATACAACGCAGAGACCTCCGGTTATGTCAGTTATTATGCCAGAGATGGGGAGCGGGTCTCAGGAACCGCACTGGTCTATACCATCGATGAAAAAGGCGATATCAACAAACTGATTCAACAAAATGCAGAAAATGTAGACTTGACAGATGAGAATTTCTCCGTTATTTTAAACGATGTAAAAGGGTATATGAGTAGCTATCAGAATCTTGAATTCTCAGGAGTCTATGATTTTAAGGCATCTTTGGAAGGTTCTGTTATTGATTTGATGAATCAGAATATGTTGGAGACGCTAGAAGAAGCAGGGGAGGATTCCATGTTTTCTAGAATCTATGCAAGTGGAATCGGAATTCTAGAATACTATATGGATGGCTTTGAGAGTGCTACCGTGGAGAGTCTGACAGAGGAAATGTTAGATGCTTCTAACTATGAGAAGCAGAGTCTGAAAAAGGAGCTGATACAGTCAGGAGAGCCTGTCTATAAACTTTCGACCTCTGAGAAGTGGAGTCTGATTGTACCACTGACAGAGGAGGAGGCAGCAGGTTTTCAGGCAGAAGAACGAAAGTTTATGGAGGTGGAATTTACCAGAGACCATACAAGGGCATGGGCAGATTTTTCACTTATTTATGTGGGGAGTGTGCCTTGTGCAAAACTGGATTTTAACAATTCCATGGTGCGTTTTGCAGACCTTCGCTATATTGAAGTGGAATTTTTAGTAAAAGATGAAACAGGCCTTAAGATTCCCAATACAGCGATTGTAGAGAAGGAATTTTTTCTGATTCCCAAGAAATTTTTGATTGATGAAGAAGAACGAAAGGGATTTTTAAAAGAGGTTTACGATGAAAATGGTGCACCTTCTGCGGAATTTATCAATATGACTTTATATTATGCAGATGAGGAAAATTATTATGTAGACCCAAGAGAATCCGATTTTTCCACAGGTAAGGAAAAGCTGCCAATGGGTACCTATCTGGTGATGGAGGAGTCGCAGGACCGTTTTCAGGTTGGGATGAGCGACAAGCTTCAGGGAGTCTACAATATCAATAAAGGATATACACAGTTTCGCCAGATTAATATTCTGTCGCAGAATGAGGAATTTACACTGGTGGAAGAAGGAACAAGCTATGGATTGACCGTCTATGACAGGATTGTGTTAAATGGAGATGCGGTTGATGAAGATGAGGTTATCTATCAATGATACAGGAAGTGGTACTTTGTATAGGAGTGATGGCATATGATTAGAGAAAATTATCAGGCAGTAGAGCAGAAGGTATGTGAGGCATGCAAAAGAAGCAAACGGGCAAGAGAGGAAGTGACGCTTATTGCAGTAAGCAAGACAAAGCCTGTCTCTATGATACAAGAAGCAATAAAAGCAGGTGCAACCGTATTTGGTGAAAATAAAGTGCAGGAACTCTGTGAAAAATATGAAGAACTTCCCAAACATCTGCACTGGCATATGATTGGACATCTGCAAAGAAATAAAGTAAAATATATTGTCGATAAAGCAGAATTGATTCATTCTGTGGATTCTCTTAGACTTGCGCAGGAAATTAACAAAGAGGCTATAAAAAAAGAACTTACCGTTAATATTTTGGTAGAAGTTAACGTCGCAGAAGAAGAAAGTAAATTTGGAGTTGGCGTAGAAGAGACAGAAGATTTGATTCGAGAGATAGCAAAATTGTCCAATATTAAGGTGCAAGGGCTTATGACTATCGCTCCTTATGTCGAAAATCCTGAAGAAAATCGCGGTGTATTTCGCACATTAAAGAAATTGGCTGTTGACATCAAAATGAAAAACATTGATAATGTACGTATGGATGTGCTTTCAATGGGGATGACAGGAGACTATCAAGTTGCCATTGAAGAAGGAGCAACGATGGTGCGCGTTGGCACGGGCATCTTCGGAGAACGCAATTATGCGATATAAAGGAGAGCAGACATGGGATTATTTGATAAGGTGATAGATATGATGCATCTAGGCGGTGATTATGAAGGTTATGACGACGATTATGATGATGATTATGAGGATGACCGGCCTAGAAAAAGTGTCTTTAAGAAAAAGGATAAAGACTATGATTATGACCTAGAGGATGATGTGGTGTCAGACTCTGGCAAAGTAAAATCGGTTAAGCAGACTTCCCGGATTACGCCAATGCGTAAGAAGATTTCTTCTAATAATCAGGAGGTCTGTGTCTTTAAACCAACACAGTTTGAGGATACAAAAGAGATTGCAGAGACACTTCTTGCAGACCGTACCGTAGTTCTGAATTTTGAAGGACTCGATGTGGAAATCTCACAGCGCATTATAGATTTTACCTCCGGCGCATGTTTTGCCATTGGAGGCAACCTTCAGAAGGTTTCCAACTACATATTTCTCGTAACACCAAGGACGGTCGAGATATCAGGAGATGTCCAGGAGATTCTTTCAGGCGCATTTGATATTCCGAATATCTAAGTTGGAACTATCAAAACATAGTAGAGCATCAGATGAGAGTCCGATGCTCTTTTTCTATTAACAAAAGGCTTTAGGAGGAGTTATGAACGAAAAGAAAATATTAGAAGTAAAAAAAGATGGCGTCTACAGCTATTCTATTTATTTAGAACCTGATTTTCAAGGACTAAAAGAAGCACTTCTGCCACTTCAGACAGAGAAAAAAAAGCTTTGTATTGTCACAGATACGAACGTTTTAGCGCTGTATGCAGAAGCGTTAAAAGATGTATTAGAGAACTGCTGCAAAGAAGTGACCGTCTTTTCCTTTCCTGCTGGTGAGGAACATAAGACACTGGATACCGTGCGCAACCTCTATGAGCATCTGATTTTGCATCACTATGACAGAAAAGACCTTTTGGTAGCCTTGGGCGGGGGCGTGGTAGGCGATTTGACGGGCTTTGCAGCGGCGACCTATCTTCGCGGAATTGGATTTATCCAGATTCCCACAACGCTTCTGTCGCAGGTGGATTCTAGTATTGGAGGCAAGACCGGTGTCGACTTTGACGCCTATAAAAATATGGTGGGTGCTTTTCATATGCCACGCCTGGTCTATATGAGCTTGGAAACCTTGCGTTCTCTTCCTAAAAGGCAATTCTCTGCGGGTATGGCTGAGATTATCAAACATGGACTGATACAAGATATCACCTATACAAAGTGGCTCTTAAAGAACAATAGTTCGATTGTCGAGGGGGATTATCAAACTCTGCTTTTGATGATTAAAAGAAGTTGTGAGATTAAGAGAAAGGTAGTAGAAGAAGACCCAACAGAACAAGGCATCCGCGCCTGGCTGAATTTTGGACATACCATTGGACATGCAGTGGAAAAATTAAAGGATTTCTCACTCTATCATGGGGAATGTGTGTCGATTGGATGCGTGGCAGCACTTTGGCTCTCTGTCCACAGAGGGATGTTAGAGAAAGAAGAACTAATACAGACAGAGAAGATGTTAGAGGGTTTTGGGCTTCCGATACGCGTTCAGGGCCTTACAGCGAAAGAGATTCTAGAGACGACAAAGCTTGACAAGAAGATGGAAGCTGGTAAGATTAAATTTGTACTTTTAAAGCGTACAGGAGAGGCTTTTGTAACAAAAGATATCGAAGATAAGGAGCTTCTTATGGCGATTCAATATATTAGAGAGGAGGAAGGGGATGAATAGATTCCTTTACAAGCCAATGGGTATCTTCTGTCTTACTTTTTTGTTGGTGGCGCTTGACCAGGTGACAAAGGGGATGGCAGTAAAATGTTTAAAAGGGCAGGAGGCCTTTACCTTGTGGGAAGGCGTCTTTGAATTTCGCTATCTTGAGAACCAGGGAGCTGCCTTTGGAATGTTGCAGGGACAGCGTGTCTTTTTTCTCTTTACAGGTGTGATTGTGCTGTTGGTGGTTATCTATCTGCTAGGGCATATGTCCAAAGAGAAGCGCTACTGGCCGATTCGGCTGATTGCTATCTGCATTCTCTCCGGAGCTTGGGGAAATATGATTGACCGCCTGTGTCTTGGCTATGTAGTGGACTTTTTTTACTTTAGGCTGATTGATTTTCCAATTTTTAATGTGGCAGATATCTATGTCAGTGTAGGAACAGCAGTTCTGGTTGTGCTGATGTTATTTTATTATAAGGATGAGGAACTCAACCATCTGCTGATTCGGAAAGGAAAAGGGTAGAAGATGGGTCAGATACGTCTTTTGGTGGATGAAACCTATATGGATGAGCGGGTGGACCGTTTTTTAAGTGGGATGTTAGAGGAAAAGTCCCGCTCCTATCTGCAAAAAATCATCAAAGAAGGCAAAGTCCTAGTCAATGGAAAAGCGGTGAAAGCAAGTTATCGGATGGAAGCACAGGACGAAGTGATGGTGGATTTGCCAGAACTTTTAGAACCAGAGATTCTAGCAGAAGATATTCCACTGGAGATTCTCTATGAAGACAAAGACCTTCTCTTTGTCAACAAGCCAAAGGGGATGGTGGTACATCCTTCTTTTGGCCATTATACACAGACACTTGTCAATGCAGTGATGTACCACTGTAAGGACGAACTCTCCGGGATTAATGGCATCCTACGCCCTGGTATTGTACATCGAATTGACAAGGATACAACGGGGGTTTTGGTAATCTGTAAAAATGATGCTGCTCACCGAAAGGTGGCAGAACAGCTAAAAGTACATTCGATTACCAGAAAATACGAAGCGATTGTGACCGGCGTGCTAAAAGAAGACGAGGGCGTGATTGACGCGCCGATTGGAAGACATTTAACCGAGCGCAAGAAGATGGCAGCCGGCGTAAAAAACGGAAAGGATGCAAGGACACATTACCGGGTACTACAAAGATTTAAAGGCTACACCTGGGTGGAGTGTCAACTGGAGACCGGACGTACGCATCAGATACGAGTGCATATGGCATCTATCCATCATCCGCTGCTTGGCGATACGGTCTATGGCTCAGAGAAAAATCCCTGGCATCTAGAGGGACAGACGCTACATGCAAAAGTGCTTGGGCTTCTTCATCCATCCACAGGTGCCTATATAGAAGTAAATGCACCGCTTCCTGTCTATTTTCAGAAGTTGTTACAGCGACTTAGTGTTCTTAGTTAGAGAACAAATTATATAAAAACCTTGAATTCTTCCAACGATTGTACTATAATTAATTTATAAAGTTTATCCTTTTTTTATAATTAGGAGAGCAGGATGCAGTATACAAGAGAAACGGCGATTGCCCGCTTGTTAAAAAGCTATCAAACATATTATAATATTACATTATTTGAGGAAGATAAGACACCAATCAGAGCCCGCTGCGATTATTTTGAACACTCTGAAAAATATGTAGTTTCAAGAAAGGCAGAGCTTTGGTCGGCGGATTGTGAGGAGTTTCTCTATCTGCTGGATATCCCGCATCTGACGCTTTCATTGTATGAAAAGTGGAGGGATTATATCTGTGAGGACGGCAAAAAGCTGCTTCATATCGGACCTGGACATATGTATTCTTTTATTACACCTGTCTTTATCTGTGACCACTGTGAGGAAGATGCGAGAAAGGCATTGAAAAAATGTCGTATTTATAAAAGTTTTCATTTTTCGCTGCATGGGTGGATGGATTATCATGTTGCACTTGTCGAGCTTTCTAAGAATCGGATTGACAGCAACAGAAGCGGCCACAGTGTTGCGAAAGTTTTGAAAAAAGTACTATATTCGTAAAATAACAAATAGAAGGGAGAATGTTAGTATGAATTCATTAGTACTTCTGATTGTCTGCCTTGCAGTACTGGCCTGTGGTTATATTTTTTATGGTGGCTGGCTGTGTAAACAGTGGGGGGTAGACGAGAGCAAAGAGGAGACGCCAGCACATACGATGGAAGATGGCGTTGACTATGTTCCAGCAAAAGCACCTGTTCTGATGGGACATCATTTTTCATCCATCGCAGGAGCTGGCCCGATTACCGGCCCGATTAATGCAGCGCTTTTTGGATGGCTGCCAGTGACCCTCTGGATTTTAATAGGAGGTATTTTCTTTGGCGGTGTGCATGATTTTGGTGCGCTGTATGCTTCTATTCGTCACAAAGGCCAGTCGGTTGGAGAGATTATCTCAGCCAATATGAGCCGCCGGGCAAAGAGACTGTTCTTAATCTTTGCTTATCTGACTCTGATTTTGGTAGTGGCTGCTTTTGCTTCGATTGTGGCATCTACATTTGGCGTAAAATTAACAGAGACGGGTGCAATTGACTATGCGGCTTCCGCTTCTAATGCATCCGTTGCTATGGTATCTCTGCTGTTTATCCTGATTGCGATTGTCTTTGGCTTTTGCGTATACAGAAGAAATGCTCCGATGTCCGTGGCATCTATTATCGGTGTACTGGCGATTGTTCTGGTTATGGCGATTGGTATGAACTGGCATCCTATCTATCTGACAACCAATCAGTGGATGCTGATAGTTGGTATCTATATTGCGATTGCTTCGGTGACACCCGTATGGATTCTTCTGCAACCACGGGATTATCTGAGTTCTTTCTTATTATATGCGATGCTGATTATCGCAGTAGTTGGCGTGGTTGGTGCACACCCGGCGATTGAGCCAGACCTTTTTCCAGCTTTCTCAGGATTTGCAGTACATAATGAGAGTACCGGAGTGACGACCTATCTGTTCCCAGTGCTCTTTACAACGGTAGCCTGCGGCGCGATTTCTGGTTTCCACTCGCTGGTATCTTCGGGAACAACTTCTAAGCAGCTTGACAAAGAGAGCGATGCCAAACCCATCGCATATGGCGGTATGTTGTTAGAATGTGTACTGGCAGTATTGACATTATGCGCAGTTGGCTATGCAAGAAAGATTGGCACAACAGCGGGTGCAACAGATATCTTTGCTGGTGGTATTGCTGGTATGGTAGCAGCGATTCCAGGTCTTAAAGGTGCAGAAAATATTCTCTATACTTTGTTGGTGCTGACTTATTCTGCGTTCTGTCTGACTTCTCTTGATACGGCAACTCGTCTGGCAAGATTTATGTTCCAGGAGTTCTGGCTTGAGCCTGGGCAGACCGTAAAGGATATTGACAGCGGTATCAAGAAGACACTGGTCAACCCTTATGTAGCGACGATTATCACAGTTGTCTTAGGTATCCTTTTAGGTATGACCGGATATGCCAAGATATGGGGTCTGTTTGGAGCAGCTAATCAGCTTCTAGCAGGTCTTGGACTTTTAGCAGTGGCAACCTGGCTTGGAAATATTGGAAGAAATAATAAGATGTTCTTATTCCCAATGGCCTTTATGATGGTTGTAACTATCTGTTCGCTTGTCTTAACGGTAAAAGACCAGATAGGCCTTATCGGTGCCGGAGGCGCTGACTGGGGACCATATGCACAAGTATTTTTTGCAGTGCTTTTGATTGTATTGTCAGTAATTTTGGTTATTGAAGGAATTCAGACGTTGACTGGAAAAAATCATAAGAATTCTTAGACACCGAATAGAATACGGTATAGTCTGCGGGCTATACCGTTTTTTGGCGTTTACATTTTCCTTTTTCTATGATATAATAAGCGACGTGCAAAAGGAAAAGTGATGCGTGGAGGAGATTATGAAGACGTTTCAATATACAATCAAGGAAGAACTTGGTATGCATGCAAGGCCGGCTGGATTAATCCTTCAGTTAGCAAAAGAGTTTAAAAGTGAGATTATTGTCTCTAACAAGGAAAATCGTGGGAATCTAAAGAAGCTGTTCTCTGTGGTCAGTCTAAATATTCAATATCAGGATACCATAACCGTTACGATAGAAGGACCAGATGAGGATGTAGCAGCAGAAGAGATGCTTGCATTTTTTGAAGAGAATCTATGAGTATATACAGCAGGTAAGAACGGAGGACTGGTCCACTTGGACGAGTCCTTTTTGTAGGAGGAAAAGATATGGCTAAGACAAGAAGAAAAAAAAGTCCTTCTTCTAAAAAGGCAACCGCAGTATCTTATCATAAGAACAGTATCTGGGCTGAAGTGCGTTTAGTCGTGCTTCTTGTAGCCTCTCTTTTTTTATTTATCAGTAATTTTGGTGCCGGGGGATGGATGGGAAATATGTGCAGCTTTGTCTTATTTGGCTGTCTGGGAATCTTTGCTTATCTGTTTCCTCTTTTTGTGCTTTTTTTGGTTCTATTTTCACTGGCAAATAAAGAGAATCTGTTTGCAACAGTAAAGATGATTGCAGCCGTTGTAGGATGTGTGGTGGTCAGTGCACTTTTACATATTCTGATGGTATCGCGGGAAGTGGATACCTGGCTGTCTATCTATCTGCACTGTGCCAGAGAGAAGACCGGGGGCGGCCTTCTAGGAGGGATGCTTGCAAAGCTTCTTCTGGATGCATTTGGCTCGATTGGAGCCTATCTGGTGTTAGTTGGAGGCTTGATTATCTGTCTGGTAATTGTGACTGAGCGTTCTTTTGTGCGGGGAATGTCAAAAGGAAGCAAAAGAGTGTATGAAAGTGCCAGACAGGATGTAGAACGGATTCGAGAACAAGTAGAGGTAAGAAGGGTAGAACGAAAAGACCCAAAAGACCAAAAAGAGCTTAGAAAGGATAAAAAGGTCAGCGGTGTGACCTTTAACCTTAAAATTCCAAGAGAAGAAGACCCTGTAGAGATGGAGGAAGAGATAGAGGAGGAGATAGAAGAAGTAAAGCCAGAAAATGCAAAGGTGCCGTCTTTTCAGGAAATTGGAACTTTGCATCACACAGAGGAAGAAGAGATTTCCTTTAGTGAGGAGGACCTTCTAAGGAATGCACTAGGCCGCCGGGAGCTAGAGAAGGAGCGGGCAAGTGAGAAAAAGGTGGTCCCTATAGAAGAACAAAACCAGACATCAGAGACAGAGATAAAGGAGTATCAGTATCCTCCTGTGACCCTTTTAAAGGCGCCCCAAAGAGGCAGAAAGAAAAAGGATGCAGCGGCGCATCTGCAGGAGACTGCACAGCATCTGCAACAGATTATGGAGGATTTTGGAGTTCATGCTTTTGTGACGGATGCAAGTCAGGGACCATCTGTTACACGCTTTGAGGTGCAGCCGGCCCAGGGGGTTAAGGTCAGTAAGATTGTAGCGTTAGCAGATGATATTAAGCTTAATCTGGCTGTACCAGATGTTCGTATCGAGGCACCCATACCAGGAAAGGCTGCGGTGGGGATTGAAGTGCCCAATAAGGAGAATTCTGTCGTTGCCTTTCGGGAGCTTTTAGAGTCGGAAGAATTTAAAAAACATCCATCCACGATTGCATTTGGTGTGGGAAAAGATATTGGCGGACAGTGTATGGTTACAGATATTGCCAAGATGCCACATCTGTTGATTGCCGGTGCAACAGGTTCTGGTAAGTCTGTTTGTATTAATACATTGATTATGAGTATTCTCTATAAAGCCAGACCAGAAGAAGTCAAATTGATTATGATTGACCCAAAGGTTGTGGAGTTAAGCGTCTACAACGGAATTCCACATCTGCTGATTCCAGTGGTCACAGACCCTAAAAAGGCAGCAGGAGCTCTTAACTGGGCAGTAACCGAGATGATGGGCCGATACAATAAATTTGCCGAGATGAATGTCAGAAATATCGAGGGCTACAATGAGAAAATAGATGCACTAGATGAGATTGCAGATGAAAATAAGCCAGAGAAGATGCCTAAGATAGTAATTATTGTCGATGAGCTTGCAGACCTTATGATGGTTGCTGCCGGAGAGGTCGAGGACGCTATCTGTCGGTTGGCACAGCTTGCCAGGGCAGCGGGAATTCATCTGGTTATTGCAACACAGAGACCCTCTGTCAACGTTATCACAGGACTTATCAAGGCCAATATGCCTTCTAGAATTGCCTTTGCGGTCTCGTCAAGTGTGGATTCCCGGACGATTTTAGATATGGGCGGTGCTGAGAAGCTCTTAGGGAAAGGAGATATGCTGATTGCGCCTTATGGGGCACCAAAGCCTCTGCGCGTGCAGGGAGCATTTGTTTCTGACTCTGAAGTTGGGGCAGTAGTTGAGTTTTTAAGCAAGCAGAAATGTCAGGCTGTTGTATCAGAAGAAAAGCAGGCAGAAAAGACCCGCCAGATTGAAGCTGCTGTAGAGAGTGCTTCGCTTTTGGGTGATGGAGGCGCAAGTGACAGGGATGTACTGTTTGCAGAAGCAGGAAAGTTTATTATTGAGAAAGACAAAGCATCTATCGGTATGCTTCAGAGATGGTTTAAAGTGGGATTTAACCGCGCTGCACGGATTATGGACCAGTTAGCAGAGGCTGGAGTCGTCGGAGAAGAAGAAGGAACCAAGCCACGCAAAGTACTGATGTCTATGGAAGAATTTGAGCAGTATCTATCAGAGTATGTGTAAAGATTAGAAAGGAAACGACGCCTATATGAAATGTCAAAATTGTGGAGTCGATGTTCCAGAGGATAAGATTTACTGTGAAAGATGTGGGACAGCCATTCAGATGGTTCCAGATTACAATCCAGAAGAAGATATCTCTATTGGAAAAGAAGAACAGAAGAAAACACAGACTACAGAGGAGACAGAAGATAATACAAAACGTTCCAAATGGTGTTATGCAATTGCCGGATTTTGTGTGTTATTGCTTGGTGGATTTATCATACAAGGAGTCTATCGAAGCCTTCACACACAAGAGACCATAACAGAGCCCATAGAGCCAGTGTTACTTGCAAAGCCGCAGTTTAGTATAGAACCAGGAGAATATGATTATTCTCCGATGCTTTCTATCTCTCACCCGGAACAAAGTCAGGGAACCATCTACTATACCACAGATGGCACGACACCAAATGAAAACAGCTATATGTTTCATTCCCCGATTGAGATTCGGGAAGGAAGAACCATTCTTCGGGCGATTTTCGTTCGTTTTGATGGAATCCAAAGCGAAGAAGCAGATGGAACTTATGATGTGATTTTTGACTATCCAGAAGAACCAGAGTTTGATATACCAGGCGGCAATTATTCCAAAGGACTGTATGTGACAATTACCGCAGAAGAAGACTGTAAAATCTATTATACTACTAATGGAGAAGAACCAGATTATCAATCTCATCTCTATCGGGGACGAATTTACATCCCTGTGGGCCTTACCGTCTTGCAGGCTGTGGCTATTGACGAGGAAGGAGGGGTAAGCGCAATTACCGAAGCAATCTACAATGTGTCGGAAAATTTTACCATAGATAATGAGTCTATGGAACATGTTGAATAAAATATGGTGCAACATCCAGAAATATTTGTTGAAAAATACATGATTTTAGATTATGATAGAAAATATGAAGTACATGGTATAATGCTACAAAATATAGGAGGAATCTATATGTTTAAGATTTTAGAGGCAGAGCAGCTATCTGCAAGTGTCTACAAACAGGTCATCCATGCTCCAAGAGTGGCAAAGTCCTGTGAACCGGGACAGTTTATTATTGTAAGGGTGGATGAGACCGCAGAGCGGATTCCATTAACCATCTGTGACTATGACAGAGAGGCAGGAACCGTTACATTGGCGTTTCAGCCAATTGGTGTATCCACACATAAGCTCTTAGCATTAAAAGCAGGAGATGAGATTGCAGATTTTGTTGGGCCGCTTGGACGTCCGTCAGAGCTTGTAACCGATGATTTTGAGGAAGTAAAGAAGAAAAAGGTAGTCTTTATTGCTGGTGGTGTAGGTACTGCTCCAGTGTATCCACAGGCAAAATGGCTGCATGACCATGGGATTGAATGTGATATTATCGTCGGTGCAAGAACAAAAGACTTGATTATCTTAGAGGAAGAGATGAGCAAAGTAGGGAATTTACATATATGTACAGATGATGGAAGCTACGGATTCCATGGTGTTGGCACAGCGATGCTTGAGAAGTTAGTCAGTGAAGGGCATCACTATGATTTGTGTGTGGCAATTGGACCGATGATTATGATGAAATTTGCCTGCCTGACCACAAAGAAATTAGGGATTCCAACGATTGTCAGCATGAACCCGATTATGGTGGATGGTACAGGAATGTGTGGCGCTTGCCGTGTGCTAGTTGGAGACGAAGTAAAATTTGCCTGTGTGGACGGACCAGAGTTTGACGGCCATAAGATTGATTTTGAGCAGGCAATGAAGAGAGCAGCGATGTATAAGACAGAAGAAGGAAGACGTCTATTGAAATATCAGGAGGGCGACACGCACCATGGCGGCTGCGGAAATTGCGGAGGTGACAAATAATGGCAGATGTATTAAAGAAAGTACCAGTCAGAGAACAGGACGCAAAGGTTCGTGCAACGAACTTTGAAGAAGTATGCTATGGTTATAATAAAGAAGAAGCAGTGGAAGAAGCTAACCGCTGTATCACCTGTAAAAATGCAAAATGTATAGAAGGATGCCCGGTATCGATTGATATTCCAGCTTTTATCGCAGCAGTCAAAGAAGAAAAATTCGAAGAAGCATTCCAGATTATCAGTAAGTCTTCTGCACTTCCGGCAGTCTGTGGCCGTGTCTGTCCGCAGGAGAGCCAGTGCGAAGGAAGATGTATCCGTGGCAAGAAAGGTGACCCAATCTCAATTGGTAAATTAGAGCGTTTTGTAGCGGACTGGGCACGCGAGAACGGGATTAAGCCAAAGGCTCCAGCAGAAAAGAATGGTAAGAAGGTGGCAGTTATCGGTTCTGGTCCTTCCGGTCTGACCTGTGCAGGCGACTTGGCAAAGCTTGGATACGATGTGACGATTTTTGAAGCATTACATAAAGCAGGCGGCGTGTTGGTCTATGGTATTCCAGAGTTTCGTCTTCCCAAAGACCGGGTAGTGGGACCAGAAGTAGAGAATGTCAAAGCACTGGGTGTAAAGATTGAGACGGATGTAATCGTGGGAAGAACCGTAAAGCTTGACGAGCTGATGGAAGACGAAGGCTTTGATGCAGTATTTATCGGTTCTGGTGCCGGACTTCCAAAGTTTATGGGGATTCCAGGTGAGACTGCCTGTGGTGTACTCTCTGCCAATGAATATTTGACAAGAAACAACTTGATGAAAGCATTTGATGAGAACTATGATACCCCGATTGTACATGGCAAGAAAGTCGTCGTTGTCGGCGGTGGTAATGTGGCAATGGATGCAGCACGTACAGCGCTTCGTCTGGGTGCAGAGACGCATATCGTATACCGAAGAAGTGAAGAAGAGCTTCCAGCACGTGTGGAAGAAGTACATCATGCAAAGGAAGAAGGAATTATCTTTGACCTTCTGACCAATCCGGTAGAGATTCTGGCAGATGAAAATGACTGGGTAACTGGAATTAAATGTATTCGTATGGAGCTTGGCGAGCCGGATGCTTCAGGAAGAAGACGTCCTGTTGAAGTGGCAGGTTCAGAATTTACGATAGAATGTGATACCGTGGTTATGTCACTTGGTACTTCTCCAAATCCATTGATTTCTTCTACGACAAAAGGATTAGAGATTAATAGAAGACAGTGTATTGTTGCTACAGAAGATACCGGTGCTACATCCAAAGAAGGTGTGTATGCAGGTGGTGACGCAGTAACTGGCGCAGCGACTGTTATTCTTGCGATGGGAGCAGGAAAAGCAGCTGCAAAAGGTATTCATGAGTATTTAAGCGCAAAATAAAGAACTAGCGGTGCATATAAAAAAGCTTCAGAAGCAGAGCTTCTGAAGCTTTTTCCATGCAGTCAAAATCAGGTTTCAAATAGCCGGTTATAGTAGGTTTCCGTTAAAGATTCGGCATGGGCATCGGTGAGTTCAGGAAAGGCAACCATCAAGCGTTCCCGGATGGCTTCTGTGATGATAAAATAGCGCATTTCTTCGGGAGTATCAGAAGCAGGAAGCGTGGACAGCTCTTCGGCGAGAAGGTTAAGCTTGCTCCATTCTTCGATGCGGGTTTCTAAGTCGGCTTCTTTTGTGATATCATCTAGCATTTTCATCGCTTTTCGAAAAGAAGTAATGGCGATGATAAGAAAGATAATAAATACCCCTTCCATTACGGCAAGAGAGAAAAAGTTAAGAGGAAGGGCAATAACGCCGATAAATGCAAGTGTGATAGTAAGAAAGCCAATACCACCGATAAGAAGGAAAGTCATAGCAGAGGATTTTAGTTCCGAGTGGCGAACATCAGCTGGAACATGCGTATCCATCTGGCTTGCAGCAGCTGCACGGGCAGCTAGGTCTTGAAGTTCTTCTTCGTCAGGAACGTAGGAGTTGGATTCTTCTATAACTTCCATAGGGAGCTCTTCTACAAGGTCGATATCACAGTCAGGACAGTGGGTTCGGCCTTCTACATATTCGTTTTTGCATATTGGGCACCAGGGCATAAGTGGGGCCTCCTTTCATAAGTGATAAGGATTATTTTAGCATGGAACAGGGGATTTGGCAAATAGGGAAAGACGGCAGGTGAGATAAATATATGAGAATTACAGTGATTGGCGTTGGCAAGATTAAGGAGCGGTATTTTACAGATGCGATAGCAGAATATGAGAAAAGACTTCAGCGTTTTTGTAAGCTTTCGGTGATAGAAGTGGCAGATGAGAAAACGCCAGAAGGGGCAAGTGAGGAGCTAAGAGAGCAGATTCGTAAGAAGGAGGGAGAGCGAATCCTGCAAAAGATTCCAGGGAACGCTTATATGGTAGCGTTAGCGATTGAAGGAAAGATGTTAGACTCTGTAGAGCTGTCAAAGCAGATGGAGAAGTGGAATGTGGAAGGAGTCAGTCATATAGTATTTGTGATCGGCGGGTCTCTTGGACTCTCAAAGGAGGTACTCTCTAGAGCAGATTGGAAACTTAGTTTTTCAAAGATGACCTTTCCACATCAGTTGATGCGGGTGATATTGTTAGAGCAGGTCTATCGGTGTTTTATGATACGAAGTGGAGCTCCCTATCATAAATAAGAAGAAAAGGAGTGTATTAGATGGAAGTGTCGACAAGAGCAAAAGAGAGGTTCTGTAAGGACTGCAATATTCCAATTCGGCTGTTTCAGGAGCCATATTTTATGGAGCGATTGAAACTATACGACAGATTTTATGGGACAATCAGAAAGTGGAATCTATTTTTGGAAGAATTAAATAAATATCACTGTGAGCAGGACTATTTTGAAGAGTATAATCGGGTAAAAGATGCAGCGATTATGGGGATAAAAGAGTCGGAAAGCTATCAGAGATTTAATAAGGAAGATATGAATTATTTTGCAGTCTCTCATAAAAATCTTCCAGGAAAAGATATTTTTAAGGCGAGTTTTGATAGGAAGACTTTTATTAGCATTGATATGAAAAAAGCGAATTTTACTGCGCTCCATCACTATGCAACCGATATGTTTCAAAGTCCTAAAGGGATTGCAGATACTTGGGAGGATTTTATTGGAGGATTTACAGAGAATCGGCATATTATAGAGAGCAAATATATCCGTCAGGTAATTTTGGGGAATTGTAATCCAAAGCGACATATTACTTATGAACGCTATTTAATGGATGGGGTGTTGACAAAGCTACTCGATAAGTGCTTTTCGATAGAGCGTGTGGTATTTTTTTCAAATGATGAGATAGTTTTAGAAGTCAGTGATTTGGAGGTAGGTGCACAAAAGGAGATGCTAAAGCGTGTGGCAAACTGTGTAAAAAAGATGGAATTTTCGCTTAGAACAGAGTATTTTTTGCTGCATAAGATTGGGGGAATGGATGGATATTATAAAGAAATCTATATGGAAGATGGACAGACAGAGATAGAGTTTAAGTGTTTAGATAACTATATGCTTCCTTTTGTGATGCGGGCTTTCTTGGAGGAGGAAGTGACAGAGGGAGACAGAACGTTTTATCATGAAGGATTGCTGGCGAGATTTGTGGAGATTCCAAGGGTAGTGGTTGATGAGAAGAAATGATAAGATATTAATTGTGGTAACTTTATTGGCTGTAGGTATTATGTGGGCGTGGATGTATGGACATAGAGAACGGGGCGGATATGTGGTAGTCAGCGTGGATGGGGAGGAATATGGGAAGTATTCGTTAGAAGAAGAACAGATGGTGGAGATTGGAGAGACGAACAGACTTGAGATAACAGATGGTGGAGCAAAGATGGTCCATGCAGATTGCCCGGACCAGATATGTGTGCAGACGCCTGCGATAAAGAGAGAATATGAGATGATTGTATGTATGCCCAATCGGGTGAGCGTAATGGTTGAGAGGTGATGTTTTTTCATGTTATATCAGGACGCTAGGGCGGGAGGGGAGTAGGTTCCTTCCAGACCCCGCTCTCGCTTAATAAACGCCTATAGCGGTACTAAATTCGCGACTGCGCGGCTTAGCGCCGCTTGCGCTCATTAAGTGCCGATGGCGTTCAATGGGTCTTGCAGGAACCTACTCCCCTCCCGTCCTGGCTGACTACGGCTACCGATAAGTATAAAACACTATCATGTAGTATTGTGTAAAGAATATAAGTGAAGTGTTTCGCCAGAAGCGTACGTATCGAAGCCAATACACAGCCCGACAGGGCTTGGTAGATGTTCCTGCAAGACCCATTGGACGCCATCGGCACTTAGCGAGCGCAAGCGGCACGCGCAGTCGCGAGCTTAGTACCGCTATAGGCGTTCATTAAGCGCGAGCGGGGTCTGGAAGGAACATCTACCAAGCCCTGGCGGGCGTCCTTTATATAATATCGAACATATGTTGCTATTTTTCATAAGACATGGTATGATAATTACGGCATAGAAAAGGATAGAGGATGTAGAGTAAAGAGATGATTGCATTTTTAAAAGGCGAAGTGGCAGATATTACAGAGAGCAGCCTGGTACTTGAGGTGCATGGTATCGGATACGAGGTACTGGTGCCAGGACAGCTTTTGGCGATGATACAGGGCATTGGGCAGGAACTTAAATTATATACGTATATGCAGGTCAGAGAGGATACCGTTGTCTTGTTTGGTTTTCTGACACGGGATGATTTGCTGATGTTTCGGATGCTGACCGGGGTGAATGGAGTTGGGCCAAAGGCGGGACTTAATATTTTATCAGCGCTAGGAGCGGATGATTTGCGGTTTGCAATTCTGGCGGAGGATGCAAAGAAGATTGCAAAAGCGCCGGGAATCGGAGCGAAGACAGCACAAAAGATTATATTAGAATTAAAGGATAAGCTTGATTTGGAGGAGGCCTTTGAGAAGAAATTCTCATCTCCACAGTTGTCTAAGGAGGCTTCGGCAGCGGTGGGAAGTCAGAAGGTTCAAGATGCAGTGGAAGCTTTGACGGCGTTGGGATATGGAAGTACAGAGGCGCTGAAGGCTGTGCGTGCAGTAAAGGCAACGGAAGATATGAGTGTGGAAGATATTTTGAAACAGGCTTTGAAAAAGATGGCATTTTAACGGGAGTTAGAGATGAATAACCGGCGAATTATCACAACAGATGCGGCAGAGGAAGACCTTCGGATTGAAGGGACCTTAAGGCCGCAGGGATTATCGGAATATATCGGCCAGGAAAAGGCGAAAAGCAATCTGAAAATTTATATTGAGGCGGCAAAGTCGAGAGGGGAACCTTTAGACCATGTGTTGTTCTATGGGCCTCCGGGGCTTGGTAAGACGACGCTTGCCGGGATTATTGCCAATGAGATGGGGACGCATATAAAGGTGACGAGCGGTCCGGCGATTGAAAAACCAGGGGAGATGGCGGCGATATTAAATAACCTGCAAGAAGGGGATGTGCTGTTTGTGGATGAGATTCACAGATTGAATCGGCAGGTGGAAGAAGTGATGTACCCGGCGATGGAAGATTATGTGATTGATATTATGATAGGTAAGGGGGCTTCTGCGAGAAGTATCCGTTTAGACCTTCCCAAATTCACCTTGGTGGGGGCGACGACTCGTGCAGGGCTTCTGACAGCGCCTTTAAGGGACCGTTTTGGAGTGGTGCATCATCTGGAATATTATACTGTTGAGGAGCTTACAACGATTATTGAGCGCTCGGCAAAGGTTTTAAAGGTGGAGATTGATATGCAGGGCGCAAAAGAGTTGGCAAGGCGTTCTCGTGGAACACCGCGTCTTGCGAATCGGCTGCTTAAAAGGGTCAGGGATTTTGCACAGGTGAAATATGATGGAAAGATTAGCGGGGAAGTGGCAATGTTTGCGCTTGACCTTCTAGAGGTGGATCGTTATGGACTTGACCAGTCAGACCGCTTGATTCTTCGTACAATTATTGAGAAATTTGCTGGAGGGCCAGTAGGACTTGATACGTTAGCAGCAGCACTTGGGGAGGATGCAGGGACACTTGAAGATGTCTATGAACCCTATTTGTTGCAAAATGGCTTTTTAAACCGTACTTCTAGGGGACGAGTGGCAACAGAACAAGCTTATCGTCATTTGGGGATTGCTTTCCCGACCTGATTTGAGTATAATGGTCAAAAAGAAATAGCAAAACGTACAAGGGGAGTCTATGGCGAAGAAAAATACAGCAGAGGTACTGATTAATGGAAAAGTGTATAATATTAGCGGTTATGAAAGTACAGCATATCTGCAAAGAGTCGCATCTTATCTGAATGAGATAGAAGATCAGATTTCTCAACTTGAGGGATATCAGATGTTTTCGGCGGATGAGAAGCAGCTACTTAAAAATATGAATCTGGCAGATGCGTATTTTAAGGCAAATGATAGAAAAGAAGAACTTTTGGAAGAAGTGGAGTATAAAGATAAAGAGATATATAGTCTAAAGCATGATTTGATTGATGCAAAGATTGAGAAGGACAAGCTGTTAGCGGAGATTGAGGAGTTGAAGGGGCAGCTTTTGGAGGAGCAGAAGAAGCAGGTGAGGCTTATGGGAGCGGCGTCTGGGCGGAAATTGTATCGGCCGGAAGAAAGATTGTAGGGGGACGGACCAGCGCTCTTTGTGGCAGCAGGGCTAAAAGCGAGGGCGGTGGGAAAGTCCCAGGCTTGCGGGCCTTGTACAAATGTCTGCATAGAATGTATCGGACAGTCGGGCTATTTTGTTCGCCTCATTCGGACAGGAATGTCCGCCTGAGACGTACAAAATAGCCCGACTGTCCGCTCCAATCTACACAGCACTATTTGTACAAGACCCACAAACCTGGGACATTTCCCACTGGCCCTGCTTTTGGCCCTGCTGCCACAAAGAGCGCTGGCCCTGATGGTGAAAGGCGGAAGGAAAAAGGAACATTTGTTCACAGCGAGCGGAGAAAATTTAGAAAGGCGGAGTTATTATGAAAAAGGAATTGGAGATATTGGCTCCGGCAGGAGGGATGGAGAGTCTAAGAGCAGTGATTCAGGCAGGGGCGGATGCGGTCTATATGGGGGGAAGTCGCTTTGGGGCCAGAGCTTTTGCGGACAATCCAGAGGGGGATATGCTGTTACAGGCGATTGATTATGCGCATTTGTATGGCGTCCGCTTTTATCTGACAGTGAATACGCTTTTGAAGGAGCGGGAGTTAGAAGAAGAATTATATGCATATCTAAAACCTTGTTATGAGCATGGGCTGGATGCGGTGATTGTGCAAGATATGGGGGTGCTTAGGGCAGTTCAGGAATGGTTTCCAGGGCTTTCGATTCATGCGAGTACACAGATGAGCGTGACAGGAGTTGGCGGGGCTAGGCTGCTTCAGAAGGAAGGCGTGGAGCGGGTGGTGCTTGCTAGAGAGTTGTCGCTTGAGGAGATTGCAGGTGTTCACAAAGAGGTGGATGTAGAGCTTGAGTGCTTTGTGCATGGAGCGCTTTGCTATTGTTATTCGGGGCAGTGTCTTTTTAGCAGTGTATTAGGGGGAAGGAGTGGTAACAGGGGGAGATGTGCACAGCCTTGCAGGTTGCAGTATGAGGCGATAAAGGGAAGAGAAGTGCTCTCTAAAAAGGGAGAAAATGCGCTTCTTAGTCCCAAAGACATCTGTACACTTTCACTGCTGCCAAAGATTGTAAAAGCCGGGGTATGTTCTCTGAAGATTGAGGGGAGAATGAAAAAACCAGAATATGCAGCGGGTGTGGTGCGGATATATCGAAAATATGCCAACTGGTATCTGGCACATGGTACAAAGGGCTATCAGGTCTCTAAGGAGGATGAGCGGGAACTGTTACAGCTTTTTAACAGAGATGGGTTTTCTAAGGGATATTATGAGCAGCACAATGGCAGAAATATGATGGCACTTTGGAATAAAGCGCCTTCCAAAGAGGAAAAGCAGGCATATGAGATACTAAGTGCAAAGCTTCGGGCAAATTATGTGGAAAAAGATAAAAAGATTCCAATAAAAGGGAAGCTCTGTGCGAGGCTAGGAGAGCCTTTAGAGTTTATGGTCTGGAAAGATGATATAGGGCAAGAAAGTGTGGTGACGGTCACAGGAGAGACCTTACAGAAGGCAAAAAACCGCCCTATGGGAGAAGAACAATTTAGAAAGCAGTTAGAAAAGATTGGAAATACGCCATTTATATGGGAAGAATTAGAAATCGTTATCGAAGGAACTGTGTTTGTGCCAGTGCAGGCGTTAAATACCCTGAGAAGGGATGCGCTTTTGGCATTACAAATGGAAATTATACGGACATTTACCGGAAAAAGAGGACAAAAGGCGCGTGAGTATACATGTTTGGAAAAAAAGGAAATATATTTTGCAGAAGATACAAAAGAATTGCACCTTTCAGTAGAGACAGAGGAACAGTTACTGGCTGTATTAGAGATGGCGGATACTTTGGAAAAAAAGGATAAGATATCTGATTTTGCCATCTATCTGGATGCAGAGAGTATGGAAGAAAAGCTTCTAGTATCCATAGAACGGATTCGTAAGAGAGGATGGAAAGTCTATATAGCGCTGCCGATGGTCTTTCGGATGAAGACAAAGGAGCGTTATAAGAAAAACAGCGATTTTTGGCAGAAATTAGCGGTGGATGGCTATGTAATTCGGAATTTAGAAGAATATGATTTTTTAAGAAGGATAGACTGGAAGAAAGAGGTTATTCTAGATGCCAATGTCTATACCTGGAATCAGAGGAGCCGGGAATTTTATAAGGGGTTGGGGATTACGCTTTTTACCAATCCTTTAGAGCTTAATAGCCGGGAACTTTCGCGGGTGTCAAAAGCAGATAGTATACAGATGATATATGGGCGATATCCGATGATGGTATCCGCAGGCTGTGTGCATCAGACGTTAAAGCTGTGTAAGAAAAAGCCGGGGATGCTTATGCTTTTGGACCGGTATCAAAAGGAATTTCCGGTGAAAAACTACTGTAAGGACTGTTACAATGTGATATATAACAGCCAGCCATTATATCTTTTGGACCAGATGGAGGAGCTAAAAAAGATAATATGCCGTGCATATCGAATCAGTTTTACAACGGAAAGTATAGAGGAAGTATACACAGTATTAAAGGCATGGATGAGTCATAAGGAGGCGAAAGGGGATTTTACAAGAGGACATTTTAAAAGAGGCGTAGAATAAGATGGTGAATGTGATTACCGAATTGTCAAAATATGTGATGGCATTATTGTTAGCTCTGTATACACTATATGGATTCTGGCTGGTGAGAAAGTCAGATGAGGAAAAGAGCGCAGCACTGTGGCAGCAGAACTTATTTTTGATATGGCTGCATCTGTTGGGGAGCCTGATTTTATATCTCAATACCCAAAATGAAAAGGTTCTGTATTTTTGTGGTGTGCAGCTTTTGTTCTTTGCGGTTTTTTTAACAATGCATCATCTGATTTATCCCAAATCGGACAAACTACTCAATCACAATCTGCTGCTTTTTTTAAGTATTGGCTTTCTGATGTTGTCTAGGCTTTCTTTTGATAAGGCAAGCAGACAGTTTGAGTTGGCAGTGCTGGCGGCTGGTGTGACTTTTTTGATTCCTTTTCTGATTCGAAAGGCAGGAGGGCTTCGAAATCTGTCCTATCTCTATGCAGCGGCGGGACTTTTACTTTTGTTAGCTGTGTTGATTATAGGGCAGTTAAGCTTTGGTGCAAAGCTTGCGATTACGATTCATGAGATTACGTTTCAGCCTTCGGAGTTAGTAAAAATATTGTTTGTATTTTTTGCGGCAGGGATGCTCTATGAGAGACAGGATGTTCGCCAGGTGATACTGACAACAGCGCTTGCAGCGGCACATGTGCTGATTCTGGTGCTGTCAAAGGACCTTGGCGGTGCACTTATCTATTTTGTGACTTATCTGGTGATACTCTATGTGGCGACCAAAAAGCCGCTGTATTTTTTCTCAGGGCTTCTAGCTGGCAGTGTGGCGGCTTTGATTGCATGGAGGTTGTTTTCCCATGTGCAGACGCGGGTATTGGCTTGGAGTGACCCTTTTTCAGTGATTGAAAAGGAAGGATATCAAGTCTCACAATCGCTCTTTGCGATAGGAACCGGAGGATGGTTTGGATTAGGGCTAGGGCAGGGGATGCCTTATAAGATTCCGGTAGTGGAAGAAGACTTTATTTTTGCGGCGATTGCGGAGGAATTTGGTATCTTATTTGCTATCTTTTTGATATTTGTCTATATGAGTTGTTTTTATATGATATTAAATATTGCAATCTGCTTAAAAGATGCATACTATAAGCTGATTGCAGTGGGGCTTGGAACACTTGTGACGTTTCAGGTGTTCTTGTCTATTGGCGGAGTGATTAAATTTATCCCCTCGACAGGAGTGACGCTTCCTTTTATCAGCTATGGTGGAAGCTCGCTTCTAGGGATGTTCTGTATCTGGGCAATTATCCAGGGGATGTATCTAAAGCGTAGCGATGAGGTGACAGAGCATGGCGAAGACAAAAAAAACAAAAAAGCAAAGAAAACGCGTAATTAATCGGGAATATCGGAATATTATGTTGCTTTTTACCGGGCTTTTTGTATTAATGACAGGTTACCTTATCTATTTTCAGGTAGTAAAGAGCCGGGCAACGATTAACAATTCCTATAATGCAAGGCTTGAGACTTTTGAACATCAGGTGATTCGCGGAAATATCTTATCTTCTGACGGGCAGGTGCTTGCCTGTACCGAAGTTGATGCAGAAGGAAAAGAGAGAAGGGTGTACCCTTTTGACTCGGCCTTTGCACATGTGGTTGGATATTCGCAGTTTGGCAAGACCGGGATAGAGGCGCTTGGAAATTTTCAGCTTTTGACATCAAGTGCTCCTTTTATGGAAAAATTTATCCACGAGTTAAAGGGAGAGAAAAACAGAGGCGACAGTCTGATAACGACCTTGGATGTTACACTTCAGATGGCAGCATATGAGGCGCTTGGAAATCATAAAGGCGCTGTGATTGTCATGGAGCCAGCTACCGGTAATGTGCGCGCGCTGGTGTCAAAGCCTGACTTTCATCCTGAACAGATTCTCTCTGACTGGCCAACTCTTAGCAGCTCCTCAGATGGCGTACTGCTCAATCGGGCAACACAGGGGCTGTATCCGCCAGGCTCTGTCTTTAAGAGT
Organism: Lachnospiraceae bacterium; assembly: GCA_910575445.1. GTDB lineage: Bacteria > Bacillota > Clostridia > Lachnospirales > Lachnospiraceae > Hominiventricola. The sequence continues at coordinate 881,714 of CAJTFW010000001.1, forward strand.
GTGACACTTCTTGCCTATCTAAGAGAGCATCGTCTGATGGCTGATGGATATACGTATCAGTGCGATGGAAAAGTAACCGCCGGGGATTTCTCTATTCGCTGTTATCGAGGGAAGCAGCATGGAGAGCTGGATTTAAAGAAAGCATATGCCAAATCCTGTAACAGTGCTTTTGCAGAGATAGGAACAACGCTTGATGTAAAAGAATTTCGAACGCTTAGCAAAGAACTCTTGTTCGATGCAGAGCTTCCTTTGGAGCTGCCTTATAGTAAAAGTCTTTTTCAGCTAAAAGAGAGTGATACGGAAGCAATACGGATGATGACAGCAATTGGACAGGCAGAGACGCTGGTAACGCCAATGCATATGGCGATGCTGACATCAGCTGCTGCGAATAAAGGGGTCTTAATGGTACCAAGATTTTTGGAGCAGACAGAAAATTATCTGGAAGATACCATTGTGGAGCGCTATCCGGTGACAACATACGGACCACTTTTTAGTGTTGATGAAGCAACCGTCTTAAAGGAATATATGCGGGCTGTGGTAGAAGATGGTACAGCATCTGCACTTCAGAGTGAACGCTACACGGCTGCCGGCAAGACGGGAACCGCAGAATACAGTAATGACAAAAGTAAAAGCCATGCATGGTTTGCAGGATATGCAGAAGGGGAAAAAGAGACGTTAGTTGTCTGCGTAATTGTAGAGGGTGCAGGCTCCGGGAGTGAGTATGCAGTGCCAATAGCCAAGCGGATTTTCGATACGTACTATCAGTAAAAAGACAGATGGCGTCTAAGATTCTTCAGAATGTTTTTTCTGGTGCAGCCTTGTCAACAGGGGAAAAAAATGGTATGCTAGTATTAGTCTAAGTGACACACCTAACGACAGGAGGCATTGCAATGATAGAAGCAACGAGCTGTGGCGGTGTGGTGATATTTCGTGGTAAGATTCTGCTTTTGTACAAGAATTATAAGAATAAGTATGAGGGTTGGGTATTGCCAAAAGGAACTGTAGAACCTGGTGAAAAATACCCGGAGACAGCAGCTAGGGAGGTCAGGGAGGAAACAGGAGTTGATGCAAGAATTGTAAAATACGTCGGAAAAAGTCAGTATACTTTTACTGTGCCAGAAGATGTGGTGGAGAAGGATGTACACTGGTATTTGATGACGTCAGACAGTTACTACAGCAAGCCACAGCGTGAAGAGTATTTTATGGATTCCGGTTATTACAAATTTCACGAGGCGTATCATTTGTTGAAATTTCCAAATGAAAAGCAGATTTTGGAAAGGGCGTACAATGAATATATCGAGATGAAGAAGAGTAATCTTTGGGGAAATCGTAAATAGAGAAAGAGGTTGTTGGAGACGACAGCCTCTTTCGCACTGGAATGTGTTTTTGGGAGATAAGATATGAGGTGGTATAAAAAACTGTACGTAGGGCCGTCGGTTGTGGACAGCAAGAAGATTCAAAAAAAAGCGGCACTTGGTATGGGAATGGTGGGTGTCTACTATATCACCTTGGCATCCCTTCCTGGTAACCTGTTAGATATTTTTCACAATGGAATGTTAAAGCAACCATTGTTTTTAGAGAGGCAGTGTACGGATATTGTAGGTGTGGCAATCGGAAAACAAGAAGCTTATCGTCTGACAGAACAGATTCTTATGGAGCTGTACCAGCAGACAGGAGGCTTTGATGTCCGTTGTTATTTTAAAGAAGAAGACTTTGAAGATGATTAGGAGACGCGGATGCACGTCATATGGTTGATTTTAAAAATAGTGGGAATCCTAGTTCTTGTACTGATAGGGCTTTTCCTTGTGATACTGTATTCGGTGTTGTTTGTGGCGGCATCTTATCGGATGCAGATAAAAGCAAAGGATACACTTTACGTAGAGGCATCTGCGGGATGGTTCTTTCGGGCAGTGTGGATACGATGCTCCTTGGACAGTGCAAAAGACTGGGAGAAGAAATTACAGGTTCGGCTGCTTTTCTTTTTCGTTCTAGGAGATAAAAAGAAAAGGAAAAAAAGAAAGAAAAGACAAAAGGAAAGAGAAGATACAAAAGTACAAGAGAAGACCTTCGAGGAGCCAATAGAGCATCCGAAAGAGACAGAAGAGGAAGTCACTTACAGAGAGAAACAAACAGAGACGGAGACAGAAACATGGGACAAGCTATCAGAAGAAGATATTTCTGTAGAGCCGGGGACTAAGACGCATCAAACCTATACATCTGATAAAAAGAAGAACAAAAGTTCTGGACTTATAAAAAAGTTACAGAGGATAAAGCGAGCAATTCACAGAAAGATAAAAAATATCCAAAGGAAAATCGCAGGTATCAAAGACCGCATCAGGCGGATAAAGACACGCAAGGAAGAACTTTTAGCTTTCTGGCAGTTAGAGGAGCACAGGCGGGCAAGAAGTGCGGTATATCAGGAACTTCGGTATCTGTGGAAGAAGTTAAGACCAAAGAAAATCAAAGGAAACGTGTTATTTGGATTTGAAGACCCATCGGTGACAGGACTATGTATGGGCGGTGTGGGGATACTGCGGGCGTGGTATCAGAGTCAGTTGAATATAATCCCGGATTTTGAACATCAGGTATTAGAAGCAGATGTTCTGATAAAAGGGAAAGTAAGGTTCTATGTATTGGTAGCTGTACTTTGGAGGGTTTATTTTAATAAAGATATTCGACATATGTATCAAAGTTGGAAACAATTATAGGAGGTTTTTATGAGCGAGAAAAACAAGAACAGTTTTGAGACAACGGTAGCTTCTCTGTTTCAGGGAATGGACCATTTTATTTCAAGTAAGACAGTAGTGGGCGATGCTGTAACGGTGGGAGATACGATTATTCTGCCGCTTGTGGATGTATCTTTTGGTGTGGGTGCCGGAGCAAGCTCAACGGACAGTAAAAATAACGGTGCCGGAGGGCTTGGAGGAAAGATATCTCCAAGTGCGGTGCTTGTGATTAAAGATGGAAATATCCGACTGGTGAATGTAAAGAATCAGGATGCGGTGACAAAGATACTGGATATGGTGCCGGACTTTGTGAATAAATTCACAGCTAAAAAAGGAGCTGACCCAGAAGTGGATAAGGCGGTGGATGATATTTTAAATGCGTAGAGAGATGGTTTTATCAAGAAAAGGCTGCTTATAGGTGGCTTTTTTTTGTGGTAGAAGGGACGCTAGGACGGGAGGGGCATAGGTTCCTTCCAGACCCCGCTCTCGCTTAATGAACGCCTATAGCGGTACTAAATTCGCGACTGCGCGTTCCGCTTGCGCTCATTAAGTGCCGATGGCGTTCAATGGGTCTTGCAGGAACCTATGCCCCTCCCGCCCTGGCTGACTACGACCAGCCATAAGTTATATAACAATATCATGTAATATTGTGTAGGGGTATGGGGGAAGTGTTACGCCCGAAACGTATGTATCGGAGCCAATACACAGCCCGACATGGCCTGGCAGATGTTCCTGCAAGACCCATTGGACGCCATCGGCACTTAGCGAGCGCAAGCGGCACGCGCAGTCGCGAGCTTAGTACCGCTATAGGCGTTCATTAAGCGAGAGCGGGGTCTGGAAGGAACATCTGCCAGGTCATGGCGAGCGTCCTTTGCATTTATAAAAGAATGTACACTTCCAGATACTTAGATAGCCCCCATCCGCTGTACACATGCAGCGGCGCAGGTGATGCCGTGGTTGCAGCAGTCTTGCAGGGATTCCCCTAGTAGAAGACCAGAGATAAAACCAGCGACAAAGTTATCGCCAGCGCCGGTGGAGTCGATGGCTTTGACAGCTTTGGCAGGGAGTGTGAATTGGGTAGTCTCGCTGCATACTGTGCAGCCGTGCTTTCCGGTCTTTAGGATAACATTTCTAAGGCCCATGCGTCTTAGTTCTGTTGCCATCTCCAGATAATCTTTTTTGCCAGTCATATACTCGGCTTCTTTTTCATTGGGAAAGATATAGTCGATAAGGGGCAGGACTTCAGAAAGGTCAGAGAGCGCAAGCTTTCGAAAAGTCGGGATTTTGGTGTCTGCACAGACGACAGCCCCGGCTTCTTTGGCAGTTCTTACAAGTGTGAGAATCGTATCTTTTTGGTCAAGTGGCGCGCGAAAGAGACTGGCAAGTGAGACGACTTTTACACCTTCTAAATCTTTTAGCTGAGGCAGATATCCATCTAACATTGTGGCAGGGCTGTTACAGGAGACTCTGCTGCCTTCTTTGTCTACCGTAAGATTGGCAATCGGTGTTTTTAAGGTATTAAGACGAACGATTTCGGAGGTGTCTACTCCGTGTTTTTGCGCTTTTTGGAACACCAGTTCTCCTGCTAAATCATAGCCAATCCCACAGATAAGCTTTGCATGATGTCCAAGATTTTCAAGAACACAGGCTTCATTTAGCGCATCTCCACCGGTATTAAGTGTAATCTCCTCTGCAAAATCCACGGTCTCTGTATAGGTGCTTCTGCCGCGGATAATACAATCCACAAGTGCCTGTCCAATGCAGATAACCTCTGCTTTTCTTTTGGTATTCATCTGAAAGTCCCCCTTTTGTTAGCGATATAAAGCTATGGAATATTATATATGGAAAATATCCCTCCATCAAGAAAAATTGCGTGAAAAAATTGCAAGAAAAAAGTAAAATTTTACTTGCAAAATGTAGAAGCATCTGGTAATATTATAAGAGTTGTGAGCCAAATGTAGTTCACATATAATTTTAAGAAACTCTAAACAGCATCTGCCCAGACAATGCTCGTAACGATTTTGTGGCACTATGTGTCACAAAGTCGTTACCCTTACAGGGCATTGTTTGGGCGGATGCGGAACTATAAATAGGAGGTGTAGTGATGGCTAGGTGTGCAGTTTGCGACAAGGGTGTTCATTTTGGTAAGAGTGTAAGTCATTCCCATAGAAAATCCAATAAGATGTGGAGATCTAATGTGAAGTCCGTGAAAGTGAAAGTAAACGGCGGAGCAAAGAAAATGTATGTATGTACTTCTTGTTTAAAATCCGGTAAAGTGGAGAGAGCTTAATCGGCTGTCATTAAGATAGGAACGATGGAAGGGTTGTCAGTGTGACAGCCCTTTTTCTTTATAAAAGAGGCGTGCTCTAACAGTTAAAGCAGCATTGATACCCGCACAGGATAAGGACGGCGGAGAGAAAGATGCGAAGAAACATATTGTCTTCTGGAAGGAACAAGGTGATAAAAATACCAATTCCAATCCAGAACATAATAAAACCAATGGTTTTTTTCATAAAAACACCGTCCGGTCTGCAAGATTTCTTATAGTTAATATATGCAAAGCGGGCTTTGACATGCACAGCGTACAAATAAAAACAAAATTTTATTTCATTTTTACAGAATATCGGGTATAATAGTTAATAATTATGTATTAGAACCGGGAGGTATTCATATGCAGGGACAGATTAATACAGAGCTTGGCAGTATTCTTATTGGCGCAGATGTGGTTGCGACCTATGCGGGTTCTGTGGCGCTTGGATGTAGCGGAATCGTCGGTATGGCATCTTTAGATATGCGTGACGGACTGATGAAACTTCTGAAAAAGGACAGCATTAAACGTGGAATTGAGGTTGCGATAGAGGAGAACGAGATTTATCTGGCATTTCATGTCATTGTATCTTATGGAGTGAATATTCCTGTCGTATCGGAAAATCTGATGGATTCTGTCAAATACCAGGTAGAAGCATTTACGGGTATGAAAATTGGAAAGATTGACATCTTTGTGGAAGGCGTAAGAGTGATAGATTAACGAGGGAGGAGCTTCATAGTGATAAAAACAGTCGATGCCCGGATGATTGCAAAGATGTTTCTGGGCGGTGCAAAGAATCTGGAATCCAAAAAGGAATGGATTAATGAGTTAAATGTATTTCCGGTGCCAGATGGAGATACGGGTACTAATATGACACTGACGATTACAGCAGCGGCAGCAGAGGTAAGCGCGATTACAGAGCTTAAGATGGATACATTGGCCAAATGTATCTCCTCTGGCTCTCTAAGAGGCGCAAGAGGCAATTCTGGTGTAATTCTGTCACAGCTTCTAAGAGGCTTTACAAAAGGTATTAAGGACTACGAGGAATTAGATGTCATTGACTTGGCCAATGCGATGCAAAAGGCCGTAGAGACTGCCTACAAGGCGGTTATGAAGCCCAAAGAGGGTACCATCCTGACGGTTGCTAAAGGAGCAGCGCTAAAGGGAGCAGAGCTTTCGCAGACCGTGGAGGATATTGAAGAATTTGTAAAACTCGTCCTAGAGGAAGCAGAAAGGGTACTTGCTAAGACACCGGATATGCTGCCAGTCTTAAAAGAGGCAGGTGTTGTGGATTCTGGTGGACAAGGGCTTGTGGAAGTCCTAAGAGGGGCCTATTTTGCACTGATTGGAAAAGAGATGGACTATTCTTTTGCGGCGGCACAGAAGAAAGAAGAAGTGGTGCGCATCAGTGCACAGACAGAAGCAGAGATTAAGTTTGGCTATTGTACAGAATTTATCATTATGCTTGAGAAGGCTTATGATGAGAAGACAGAGTTTGATTTTAAGGCGTTCTTAGAGTCGATAGGAGATTCGATTGTCGTGGTATCAGACGAGGATATTGTCAAGGTACACGTACATACGAACGACCCTGGTCTGGCGATTCAGAGGGCGCTTACGTATGGTTCGTTATCTCGGATGAAGATTGACAATATGCGTCTAGAGCATGAGGAGAAGCTGATTAAAGATGCTTCTAAGATTGCAATGGAGCAGAAGAATAAGGCAGAAGAAGAAAAGACAGCCCGCAAGGAGATGGGATTTATTTCTGTGTCGATTGGAGAGGGCGTAGGAGAGATATTTAAAGGGCTTGGTGTAGACTATCTGATTGAAGGCGGTCAGACGATGAATCCAAGTACAGAGGATATGCTAGAGGCGATTGAAAAAGTCAACGCCAACTATGTATTTATCCTGCCAAACAATAAAAATATTATTATGGCAGCGAATCAGGCAGAGTCGCTTACAACTGATAAACAGGTGATTGTGATTCCAACCAAGACTATTCCACAGGGAATTACAGCGATGGTCAACTATATCCCGGAGGAGTCCGCAAAAGAGAATGAAGCGCGTATGCTTTCTGAGATTCAGAATGTAAAAACCGGGCAGGTGACCTATGCGGTGCGCGATACCAAGATTGATGATAAAGAGATTCATCTTGGAGATATTATGGGCATCGGGGATGAGGGAATCCTGGCAGTAGGACCTTCGATTGAGCGCACAGCGATGGCGATGATGGAAAATCTTGTCGATAAAGATTCAGAGATTATCGGCATCTATTATGGTGAAGAAGTATCCGAGGAGGATGCAAAGAAATTTGGAGATTTGGTGGCAGAGAAATATCAGGACACCGAAGTGGAAGTTCATTATGGAGGGCAGCCCATCTACTATTATGTCGTATCTGTAGAGTAAGGCAGACTTGTTTCCTTGGATGGATAAGGCGGTGATGGTCAAGAACCATTGCCGCCTTATCTAATTAGAAACGCATAGTTTTAGTCTGGATTTGTTGTGAGAAAGGAGGGGTGTCGGCTATGAGGCTACACGATTCGATTGTAAAGATAAAGGGAATTGGAGAGAAGAGCGCAGCAGCTTTTGGGAAAGTTGGTGTGCATACGGTGGAGGATTTGCTTCGATATTATCCAAGAGGATATGAGATATATGGGGAACCTTTGAAAGTCCTAGAGGCAGCAGAGGGAAAGAAGTGTGCAGTGCAAGGGATTGTGCAGTCCGTATCGGCAGTAAAAAGATATACAAAATATCAGGTGTTTACCATGCAGATAAAAGTAGGAGAAGACATGCTTCAGGGAGTATGGTTTAATATGCCATTTCTTCGAAATTATTTTCAAAGAGGCGGGCAGTATATATTTCGGGGTGTGATTCGCGAGAAAGGGAAACAATATCGGATGGACCAGCCAGAGTATTATTCTTTGGCAGATTATGACAGACTTTTACATGTGATGCAGCCCAAATACTCTTTGACATCGGGGCTTACCGGAAAGATGGTAACAAAATCAATCAAACAGGTGTTTGATAGCGGAGAGATATGGATACCGGAATATCTGCCAGAAGAGATGGTGTTGCATTATGGGCTTATCGGAGAGTGGAAGGCGCTTTTACAAGTACATTTTCCAAAGACGGATAAGGAGATGAGACTTGCAAGGAAGCGACTGGTGTTTGATGAATTTTTATTGTTTATCTTGGGGCTTCGAAGACTTAGAGAGAGTCAGGAAGCGCTTATAAATGAAGCACCAATGGTAGAGGTGGCAGAGACGGTAAGACTGATAGAGGGGCTTCCGTATGCGCTGACAGGAGCACAGAAGAAGGTCTGGGAGGAGATTAAAAAGGATTTAACAGGAGAGCATGTGATGAGTCGGCTAGTACAAGGGGATGTGGGCTCTGGAAAGACAATTTTGGCCGTGCTTTCTCTTGTGATGGCGGGGTGCAATGGTTTTCAGGGAGCACTGATGGTTCCTACAGAGGTACTGGCAAAGCAGCATTACCAATCGATTAGCACACTGCTTGAAACACACCAGATAGGGCTTCGAGTGATACTTTTAACAGGCTCGATGACCGCGAAGGAAAAGCGGTTGGCATATGAGGAGATTGAGAGCGGTCAGGCACAGATTGTAGTGGGGACACATGCACTGATTCAGGAACAGGTAAGATACCAAAGACTTGGGCTTGTGGTAACCGATGAGCAGCATCGCTTTGGTGTTCGACAAAGAGAGACGCTGATGAATAAGGGAATACATCCACATGTACTGGTTATGAGTGCGACACCAATTCCCCGGACGTTAGCGATGATTGTATATGGGGATTTGGATATTTCGGTGGTGGATGAGCTGCCCGCACACAGACTTCCGATTAAAAATTGTGTGGTGGATGAATCCTATCGGCCCAGTGCACACCGTTTTATGGAAAAAGAGGTGCGGGCAGGACATCAGATATATATTATCTGTCCGATGGTGGAAGAAAGCGAAGAACTGGAGCTTGAAAATGTAACGGATTATACAAGGAATCTTCAGGGAATCTTTCCACAGTACCAGATTGCCTGTCTGCATGGGAAGATGAAGGCAAAAGAGAAAAATGAGATTATGGAGCGTTTTTCAGAAGGAGAGATTCAGATTTTAGTCTCTACCACTGTTATCGAGGTCGGGATAAATGTGCCAAATGCAACGGTGATGATGGTGGAAAATGCAGAGCGCTTTGGGCTGGCACAGCTTCACCAGCTTCGGGGACGCGTCGGGCGTGGCAAAGCGCAGTCGTATTGTATCTTTATGAGTGGAAGCAAGGGAAAAGAGACAAAGAAGAGACTAGAAGTCTTAAATCAATCCAATGATGGCTTTTTTATTGCAAGTGAAGATTTAAAACTTCGCGGGCCTGGAGACCTCTTTGGAATTCGGCAAAGTGGAATCTTGGAGTTTCGCTTAGGAGATATTTTCCAGGATTCCAAAGTGCTTTCTTGGGCAAGTGAGGCAGCGAAAGAACTGCTAAAAGAAGATGAAGAGCTTATGCTTTTTAAACATAAAGCTTTAAAAGAGAGGTTAAATCACTATCTGGCACAAGGAGGCGATACACTTAGCCTGTAGACACAAGAAGACGGATGAGCTTTTTCATCCGCCTTCTTGTATATTTTATTTATGACAATGGACAATTTAAAAAGTATATTTTTACTGTCCGCCTGCCATCTTGCGCTCTTGCGCCTCGATCATCTTCTTCACCATATAGCCGCCTACCGAACCATTCTGTTTGGAAGTTAAATCACCATTGTAGCCATCTGTCAGTGGTACACCAATTTCGCTTGCCACCTCGTACTTAAAACGGTCCAGTGCTGCTTTTGCCTCTGGTACTGCTGCTCTGTTAGTAGAATTAGACATAATAAACTCCTCCTTACTGCGAAGTGTAGATTTTGATTGCTTCGCAATTTGTTGTTGTTTGTTACGGTCATAGTATATGTAGTTTTTTGCGGGATACACTGTTAATTTTTGTATGGATTGTTAAAAAATTGTCGATTTTTAAATAGGTGACACTAGGACGAAAGGAGAATTTTGTGAGTAGAAGCTATAAGCGAGTTCCATGCTGTAAGGATCATACTCGTGGAATGAAAAAACGTGCCAACAGATATGTGCGCAGAAATTATCTGATAGTTCCCTCTGGAAAGGCATATAAAAAATTATTTTGTTCCTATGATATTTGTGATTATAAGTTTATAGAGTCTTTTAGTTCCTATAGAAAGTGGATGTCTAAACATAATCGGAAAAAATATTCAGATGCAGAGTTGTATAGAAAGTGGTATAGATATTTTAAAATGAAATAGTAGTTTCTGCCAGCGGGTATCACTTGCTGGCAGTTTTAAATAATCAATGGTTATAGAAGTATTTTCCATAAAAAATGGAGTAAATGAAGGCTTGCTATTGTGGATAATCACGGAGAAACAGGTTACTTTATTTGACATTTTCTGGATTCATTTCCTATAATTGGAAATAGAAGATTTGAATTCAGACTTCTGCAAAGGTTCTGTAACACTTGGCCAGGTGTGCAGGATGCCAGGGACAGGGAAGTTCCTGGAGAGGATTTGACAGGAGGATTATTTTATGATTATTCAACATAATATAGCAGCGATTAATTCTTATAGAAATTTAGGTGTCAACCAGAGCGGATTAAATAAGAACCTGGAGAAATTATCTTCTGGTTACAAGATTAACCGTGCAGGCGACGATGCAGCAGGTCTTGCAATTTCTGAGAGTATGCGTTCTCAGATTAATGGCTTAAACCAGGCAGTGAATAACGCAAACGATGCCATTGGTTTGATTCAGACGGCAGAGGGTGCTCTGACCGAGGTGCACTCGATGCTTCAGCGTATGACCACTCTGGCAACCCAGGCAGCAAATGGTACGTACAACTCTGTAGCAAGAGGTAATCTGCAAAGTGAGGTTGATGAGCTTCTGAACGAGATTGACCGTATCGCGAATTACACCGACTTTAATGGTATCAAGCCTCTGGCAGATATCACCAAAGGCAATGCAGGCATTATGACCTTCCAGATTGGACCAACCAGCGGTGAGATTATCAAAGTAACTGGTCAGCCAATGACTGTATTTGGTATTGATGCTGCGATTCGTGGAATTAAGCTGACGGCTGGTAAAGCAGATGAACTGAAATCAAAAATAGATGCTAGTAATTATTTCTATATTGATGATGAAACAAAAGCGATTCGTTTAAGCGCAAATTCTAACGCATTACAGACAGGTCAAACTTGGGCATCGGATTCTGTAAAAGGAACCTATCATGCTCAACAGGCATATAATGCGATTGCAAGCTTAGGTATAGGTTCACCAGCAACAGCTAAAGGAGAGTATACATTCCTTCTTGGTATGAACGTAGGTCTTACCACAACTAATAAGTCCAATCAGGCGATTGATACCATCAATGCAGCTATCAACGAAGTTTCCAGCTACCGTGCAAAACTTGGTGCTGCACAGAACCGTCTGGAGCACACCATCAACAACCTAGAAGTAACCTCTGAGAATATCACCTCAGCTGAGAGCCGTATTCGTGATACTGACATGGCGGATGAAATCACGGCTTTTACGAAGAATAATATTCTGCTACAGGCTTCCCAGTCCATGCTGGCGCAGTCCAACTCGATTCCGCAGAGTATTCTTAGCTTACTTTCTTAATTTTTCTAATCATAAAAAGACAATATTTTTTCTGCCAGCGGGTATCGCCTGCTGGCAGTTTTTTTATGTATAATGATTTTTGGAACGCAAGTATAAAAAATAAAATCTGACAAAAGTATCAAGATATATGTGTTAGATTAAAGACCATAGCAATTAAATGTTTAACTAGAAAGAGGTAGAGAAAAGGATGGAATATATTAGAGTGACGAATGAAAATATAGAAAAAGGACACATATGTTGTGCGATTTCAAACAATCATGATATACAAGTATCATCAAAAAAGAATTTAATGTGATAGTGTAAAATTTTCTTCGGGTGAAAAATAGATATAGAAAGGGAACTCCTTTTTGTGATATGATTGAAAATATTTCGATTGTATGGTAGTATAGAGATACAAAAACGGAAGGGAAAGCAGGTGGGAAGATTGACCGTGACGGAACAGATAGACCAGAAACATCAGGAAGATTTACAGAGGCTAAGAGGTTTTCGCCTGCTTGATGATGATTTCCTCACAAAGTGTTTTGAGGGAGATACGGAAAGCATAGAACTGGTATTGCAGATTGTACTAGAAAAGTCGGATTTAAAGGTGCTGGACGTTCGCACTCAGGTATTTGTGGAGAATCTGCTGAACCGTTCGGTGAGGCTGGATATCCTGGCTACAGACAGTACAGGGGCAAAACTGAATGTGGAAGTACAGCGCTCTGATAAAGGAGCCGGGCGAAAAAGAGCAAGATACAACAGCAGCATGATGGACGCAAACCTTTTGAAGAAAGGCGAGGATTTTGACAAGCTACCGGAAACGTGGGTAATCTTTATCACAGAGAATGACGTAATGGGAAAAGGACTGCCGCTCTATCCGATTGAGCGGTGCTTTTTAGGAATCGGGGAAAGATTTGAGGACGGTTCGCACATACTGTATGTAAATGGCGCTTACCGTGGAGATACGCCAATCGGGAAGTTAATGCATGACTTCTCCTGCACAGACGCAGCGGACATGTACTATGGGACACTGGCAGACAGGGTGAGATTTTTCAAAGAGAGCAAGGAGGGAATCGAGATTATGTGCCGAGCTATGGAAGATATGAGGAATCAGACATTGAAAGAAGGAATGATAAATGTTGCAAAGAAAATGCTGGAAGATGGAACAATAACGCTTGAAAAGATTGCGGAATTTGTTGGCCTTTCAGTTGACGAAGTGAGAAAATTGAAAACAGACCAGAATATGTAAATGGCACTAATGAGCCAGGAATCTAAAAAACGGGTTCCTGGCTCTATTTTTTTGCCCTGAAATGTAAATTTTCTGTGAACTTGATTAAAAAGTGCACAGAGAGGAAAGTGTTTAATTGAATATATACCCGCTGAAAATGTATGGAGTCCTATTGTCGCAGATGGCTATATGTATATTGACTGCCTATGGGTGGTTGGCTCTTTCAAAAGCAAAAAAGTAAAAATGCCAAAGCCTGAACTTTATGTGATTTTTACAGGAAACAAAGGGAGGAAACCAGATAAAATATCTTTGTCTAAAGAATTTTTTGAGGGTGTGGATATAGATATTGAGGTAAAAGCAAAGGTTATTTATGAAAGTGATACAGATGACATTATCAACCAGTACATTATTTTCTGCAAAGTTTTTAACGAGCAGACAAAGCAGCATGGAATGACACAAAAGGCAGTTACGGAAACGATCCGCATATGCAAAGACAGGAATGTCTTAAAAGAATATTTGCTTGACAGAGAAAAGGAGGTTGTGACGATTATGATGAGTTTGTTTGATGATGAACAGATAATGAAGTCGTTTATAAGAAGTGAACGGCATGAGGCGGCGCAGGATAAAGTAAAGGAAAAGGCAATTCTTATGTTACAAAAAGGAAAAATTTCTGTAGATGAAATACAGACTTTTTTCCCAGAATTATCTGTTGAGGAGATTGAGGAAGTTAAAGGCGAGGTTATGCAGTTGACGTAATCAGCAAAACAAATTAATATCAAAATAACAGCATAAAGGCGCATGGAACAGTAAATTGTAAACCATGTGTCTTTTTTGCGTCTAAAAGGAGGACTATGAGCGACAACATTTAGCTCAGCATCACAGAGCGATTAATTTCAGAGTATGTAATAGATGAATTGGCGTATGCTGAAAAGAATTTATAGATACTGCTTCAACCTATGAAGGGCAGATAAAAGAATTAGAGAAACAAGTAGAGTCTTTGAAAGAGGAAAATACAACGTTGCAGTCAAAGGTTACTAACCTAGAAACAGCAGCGGATTCTTCTAGCTCTAAAGCTTAAGATTCTGCAAAAAGTTCAGATTCCACAGGGATATAGCGCTTGTAGCAGATGCCATCCATAATAACAAATTTTACACTATTTTGGATAACATATGGAAGAATTGACCGCTTGTTATTGTGGATAATCACGGAGAAACAGGTTACTTTATTTGACATTTTCTGGATGGATTTCCTATAATTGGAAATAGAAGATTTGAATTCAGACTTCTGCAAAGGTTCTGTAACACTTGGCCAGGTGTGCAGGATGCCAGGGACAGGGAAGTTCCTGGAGAGGATTTGACAGGAGGATTATTTTATGATTATTCAACATAATATAGCAGCGATTAATTCTTATAGAAATTTAGGTGTCAACCAGAGCGGATTAAATAAGAACCTGGAGAAATTATCTTCTGGTTACAAGATTAACCGTGCAGGCGATGATGCAGCAGGTCTTGCAATTTCTGAGAGTATGCGTTCCCAGATTAACGGCTTAAACCAGGCAGTCAATAACGCAAACGATGCGATTGGTCTGATTCAGACCGCAGAGGGTGCTCTGACTGAGGTTCACTCGATGCTTCAGCGTATGACCACCCTGGCAACCCAGGCAGCAAATGGTACCTACAACTCTGTAGCAAGAGGCAACTTACAGAGTGAGGTTGATGAGCTTCTGAACGAGATTGACCGTATCGCGAACTATACTGACTTTAATGGTATCAAACCTCTGGCAGATATCACCAAAGGCAATGCAGGTATTATGACCTTCCAGATTGGACCGACCAGTGGTGAGATTATCAAAGTAACTGGCCAGCCAATGACTGTATTTGGTATTGATGCTGCGATTCGTGGAATTAAGCTGACGGCTGGTATGAAAGGAGAATTAGAAACTTTCTTTGGCATTGATGACAAAGGAAATCCAAATGGAACTCCTGAAAGTAAGTATTTCACATTTGACAAAGAAACAGGTTCTGTTCGATTAAAACCGTTTGAAAGTTTAGATAGCTCAGCAGTAAAACCTTCATTTGGTGGAACAGCAGGTACTGATAAATGGTCATCTGGACAGGTAAAAGGTACAGCATATGCTAAAGCAGCATATGAAGAACTTATAAATAAATTAGATACTTTTAAAAATGCAGCTGCTCCTAATGGTGTAACAGGAACCTATACTTTCCTTCTTGGCTTGAATGTAGGTCTTACTACAACCAATAAAGCTAACCAGGCGATTGATACGATTAATAAAGCTATCAATGAAGTTTCCAGCTATCGTGCAAAACTTGGTGCTGCACAGAACCGTCTGGAGCACACCATCAACAACCTGGAAGTAACCTCTGAAAATATCACCTCTGCTGAAAGCCGTATTCGTGATACTGACATGGCGGATGAAATCACGGCTTTTACGAAGAATAATATTCTGCTACAGGCTTCCCAGTCCATGCTGGCGCAGTCCAACTCGATTCCGCAGAGTATTCTTAGCTTACTTTCTTAATTATAAAAAGATAAATTTTTTCTGCCAGCGGGTATTGCCTGCTGGCAGTTTTTCTATTCCAATGCCAGTCCAATCAGCCGATTTGCCTGGTCAGCCATAAACAGAGGGAGGTTCAGTACATCGCCATCTAGTTTTAAATTATTTAGAGAGAAGCGAAGACGGAGCTTGACCTGCTCTGGGAACAGCTCTTTAAACTTTTTAAGACTCTTGCTGCTGATATTGGTTTCAGATTTAACTTCCACAGGGAAAATGTCGTTCTCTCGCTGAATAAGAAAATCTATTTCGTAAGGAGGATTGCTCTGACTCCAGTACCGGGGAGTCACTTCAAACTGCGTAAGTAAGGTTTGAAGTACAAAGTTTTCCGTCAGCGCGCCTTTGAACTCAGTAAACAGGCGATTGCCTTCTCCAAAGGCTGTAGGAGCCAACTGAGCCAGTCGGCGGAGCAGACCTACATCTGCCAGATAAATCTTAAATGCAGACAAGTCATCATAGGCAGCTACTGGCAGACCAGGAGCAGTGCTGCGATATATCTTATGCACCAGTCTGGCTTCTACTAGCCACTGTAAAGCATTCTCATATTCACGCGCTCTTGCACCCTCTTTAACAACTTTATAGAGAAACTTTTTATTCTCTCTTGCTAGCTGAGATGGTATGGATTTCCAAATCATGGAAATTTTCGGGAATTCACTGATGTTAGGGTGCTTGGCAAAGTCCCGCTCATAGGCACCAATGATAGAAAAGAGCGCTTCCTGCATGGCAGAGACATCCCGTGCTTCTGTCCACATCAGCACAGATTCGGGCATACCACCAGTGACATAGTACATCTTCAGCTTTTCATAGAGAGGATTGAAGAATGCATCGGGAATTGGCTCAATAGTATCCACACTCTCCAGATACTTAGCGAGATTTTCGTCGCCATTGGCAAGTAAAAATTCCGTGAAGGTCATTGGATCAATCTGCATAAAGTTGACCTTGCCTACTGGGAAAGAAGATGGTTTTGCTAAGGAAATTCCCAGCAGAGAACCCGCACAAGCAACGTGATATTGAGGCATATTCTCGCAGAAATATTTCAGTGAATTGATAACTTTGGGGCAGTCCTGTATCTCGTCAAAGATAATAAGTGTCTTTTCGGGCATAATCTTTTGGCCAGTAGCCAGCATTAAATTCTGTAGTATGCGCTCTACCTCCTTGGTGCTCTCAAAGAACTGCTTGTATTCCTCGTTTTCATCAAAATTAAAGTAGGCCGTGTTTTCATAATAACGTTTGCCAAATTCTTTGAGAATCCAAGTCTTACCCACTTGGCGCACACCTTTTAAGATCAGTGGTTTGCGGTAGGGTGAATGTTTCCAACTTAGCAGTTTGCTTAAAATTAATCGTTCCATAAATATATCCTCACATTTTTACTAATATTTTTGTGTATTATAATCACATTTTTATTATATATTAAGCGGATAAAAAGTACAATCCGTATCATAAAATTATTTTTATGTATAGAACAAAAACTTATCCATAATAACAAATTTTACACTATTTTGGATAACATATGGAAGAATTGACCGCTTGTTATTGTGGATAATCACGGAGAAACAGGTTACTTTATTTGACATTTTCTGGATTCATTTCCTATAATTGGAAATAGAAGATTTGGTGCCAGACTTCTGCAAAGGTTCTGTAACACTTGGCCAGGTGTGCAGGATGCCAGGGACAGGGAAGTTCCTGGAGAGGATTTGACAGGAGGATTATCTTATGATTATTCAACATAATATAGCAGCGATTAATTCTTATAGAAACTTAGGCGTCAACCAGAGCGGATTAAATAAGAACCTGGAGAAATTATCTTCTGGTTACAAGATTAACCGCGCAGGCGACGATGCAGCAGGTCTTGCAATTTCTGAGAGTATGCGTTCCCAGATTAACGGCTTAAACCAGGCAGTCAATAACGCAAACGATGCGATTGGTCTGATTCAGACGGCAGAGGGTGCTCTGACTGAGGTTCACTCCATGCTTCAGCGTATGACCACCCTGGCAACTCAGGCAGCAAATGGTACGTACAACTCTGTAGCAAGAGGCAATCTGCAGAGCGAGGTTGATGAGCTTCTGAACGAGATTGACCGTATCGCAAACTACACCGACTTCAACGGTATCAAACCTCTGGCAGATATCACCAAAGGTAATGCAGGCGTTATGACCTTCCAGATTGGACCAACCAGTGGCGAGACAATTAAAGTAACTGGTCAGCCAATGACTGTATTTGGTATTGATGCTGCGATTCGTGGCATTAAGTTGACAGCTGGTATGGAAAAAGAGTTGACGAACTATATTAATACAGGCGCCGGAAAAGATTATTTCTACATTGATAAAGAAACAGGTGCTGTACGTCTTCAGAATAAAGCTCCAGACAAAGGCTCTATTACAGGTGCTGACAATAAGACTCATGCTGCCGGCAAAGGAGAGTGGTCTTCGGAGTCTGTAAAAGGTACGGTGCATGCTTACAATGCATACAAAGGTCTTGCAGATGCATTAAAAGGAAAATATTCTGGTATAGTTGATGCAACAAAGGGTGTAACAGGTACTTATACTACACTCCTTGGAATGAATGTAGGTCTTACTACGACCAACAAATCCAACCAGGCGATTGATACCATCAACGCAGCTATCAATGCAGTTTCCAGCTACCGTGCAAAACTTGGTGCTGCACAGAACCGTCTAGAGCACACCATCAACAACCTAGAAGTAACCTCTGAGAATATCACCTCAGCCGAGAGCCGTATTCGTGATACTGACATGGCGGATGAAATCACGGCTTTTACGAAGAATAATATTCTGTTACAGGCTTCCCAGTCCATGCTGGCGCAGTCCAATTCGGTTCCACAGAATATTCTTAGCTTACTTTCCTAATTTTTCTAATATTAAAAGACAATGTTTTCTGCCAGTGGGTTTCACCTGCTGGCAGTTTTTTATGTATAATGATTTTTGGAACACAAGTATAAAAAATAAAACCTGACAAAAGATGTCAAGATATATGTGTTATAATAAAGACCATAGCAATTAAATGTTCAACTAGAAAGAGGTAAAGAAAAGAATGGAATATATTAGAGTGACAAACGAGAATATAGAAAAAGAACATATATGTTGTGCGATTTCCAACAATCATGATATACAAGTGTCATCAAAAAAGATTTGGCTAAAAGAACGTTTTGAGGATGGGTTAGTTTTCTTAAAAAGTGCACAGAGAGGAAAGTGCTTTATTGAATATATACCCGCTGAAAATGCATGGAATCCCATTATCGCAGATGGCTATATGTATATTAACTGCCTATGGGTGGCTGGCTCTTTCAAAGGGCATGGTTATGCAACAGAATTATTAAATCATTGCATAGAAGACAGCAAAAACAAAGGAAAAAAAGGACTGTGCATACTATCTGCGGCTAAGAAAAAACCATTTTTAGCTGACCCTAAATTCCTAAAATACAAAGGCTTTACCGTCAGTGATGAGGCGGACAACGGTATTCAGCTATGGTATTTACCTTTTACAGAGGATGCTTTATTGCCTCAATTTAAAGAATGTGCAAAACATCCTCATATTGATGAGATGGGATATGTTCTATATTACACCAACCAGTGTCCATATAATGCAAAATACGTTCCTATAATTGAAAAAATTGCAAAAGAGAAATCTATAAAATTTAAGTCGATTCATTTACAAAATAAAGAAGCCGCCCAAAACGCTCCAACACCAATTACAACGTATGCATTATTTTTAGATGGCAACTATATAACAAATGAGCAGATGAATGATAAGAGGTTTTTGAAATTATTGGGAAAATAAATGCAAAAAAGACAATATTTGAAAAGGCAGATATTTCTACAACATTTGTGGATGTCTGCCTTTTTTGAAGAAATAAAATGTATATCGATAGATTGAAAAAATCACATTTTCGTGATAAAATAAAAGACAATAATTTGCAGACAAGGAGGGTCACATGGCTATAACATATAAAAAATTGTTTCACTTGTTGATAGACAGAGGAATCTCATCATCAGAACTAACAGAAAAGGCAGGTTTTAGTGGTAATATCTTAACACGACTAAGGCGTGAGCAATATGTATCATTAGAGAGTATTGAAAAAATATGTCTTGTTCTGGAGTGCAAAGTAGACGACATTCTAGAATTTATACCAGCCCGAAAGGAGAACGAAAATGGCTGACCCCGCTTTGTCAGTAGTTCGTGAAATCTGAAAAAACAGACTGTGATTGAAAATCTGAAAGCGTTCTTTGAGAAATATTTTGGGTTGGTAAGTGTAGAAAATCCAGAAAAAGTTACATATCTTTATAATGTAGAACCAACATATTATGGAAAAGATAGTTGACAAGAAGTTATTGGTGTCTGCTTCTATTTAAAAGGGGAGGTGTTTTTGTGGCAGAAAGTCAAAATATTGAATGGAAAGAATTGTGGCGTGACGAATATCTCAAATGGATATGTGGTTTTGCGAATGCCCAAGGCGGAAAAATATATATTGGCACAGATGATAACGGCAACGTGGTTGGTATACAGGATAGTAAAAAATTGCTTGAGGATATACCAAACAAAGTCAGAGATGTTCCTGGTATTCTTGTAGACGTAAATTTATTGACAAAAGATAGGAAAGACTATATTGAAATTCAAGAAAGAAGATATTATGGTGATGTTTAAGAGCTTGGTTAGCAATACTGACCAAGCTACTAACCAAGCTAACCAAGGTAGTGATAACTCTGTAGTTACACGCATTTTAAAGGTGATTCAAGAAGAACCAACTCTGTCACAGAAAAAAATTGCAGATATTATTGGAGAAAAATACAGCACAGTAAAGTATTATATGGAATCTATGAAAAAATCTGGTGTTATAAAAAGAGAGGGATCCAGTCAAAAAGGGAAATGGGTGATTTTATAATTTTATATCTGCTCCTTCCCAATCAGTAGTTGAATCTTCCCCACTCAACTGCTGCTTTGTGTAAAAAACATATGCTTAGGCGTATCATTTAAGGCGAAAGGAGAAAATATAATGGACCAAACAAAGATTGGAAAATTTATTGCAAAATGTCGTAAAGAGAAAAAATTAACACAAGCACAGTTGGCGGAAAAACTGAATATTACAGATAGAGCAGTATCCAAATGGGAAACAGGAAAAAGTATTCCAGACTCCTCTATTATGTTGGAGCTTTGCGAGATTTTGGGAATCACAGTAAATGAGTTGTTAAGTGGGGAGGAAATTAACATGGAAAGTTATGGAGAAAAAGTAGATGAAAACTTGATTATCTTAAAAAGAAAAGATGAAAATAACATAACAAAAAATGTGATAATTTCCATTCTTTTTTCGGTAACACTTCTAGTAGGAATTATGGTATGTCTTATTTGCAATATTGCAATATCCGGTAATTTAACATGGTCACTAATTCCAGTCAGCTCTATGATTTTTACATGGGTTATATCTTTTCCAAGTATCATTTTGGGAAAAAGAGGGATTCTTGTAAGTTTCGTATCATTAAGTATTTTTGTTTTTCCTTATTTATTTTTATTAAGTAGTTTTATAAATGTAAAAGAAGTATTTTCTATTGGCGCAGTGATGGCGGTGGTTTCTATTATCTTCTTGTGGATTGCAGTTGCCGTTTTTCACCGTATTAAAAAAACAAGGAAATTAGTTGCCTTAGGAATTATTTTTTTATTATCTATCCCATTTATACTTATTATTAATATAATGCTATCAAAAATGATAGAAGAGCCTATCTTTGATATATGGGATATGTTGTCTATCTTTATTTTGTTAATATTGGCGTTTGTTTTCTTTAGTTTTGATTATGCTAAGAAAAAGGGATTGATAAAATAATGAGAAAATGGCTACTTTTAGTAGCGTATTTTCTAAACATTTTTCCTTAGGTCTTCAGAATTCATAAAAAATATTGCAGATGTATTAATAAAGAAAATGCTCTAATATTGTTGGAATAGGAGGTACAATAGGAACTTATTATTGTACAAAAATAGACACAGTGCACTACGACTTTTAAAAAGAATAGTATTCTATTACAGGTTTCTCTTTCCATGCTAGTTTTACTCAAATATATAAATATTCCTCACCTAATGAAAAAGCATTATTTAGGATAGCAATAGAATTAGTAGTAATAGATTTTATAATTATTATTAAGTCCATTACTGTAAATTTATTAGATGTAGTTTGGATTAATATAATTATAATGATGTTGATATTACTCTTATTTGTAGCTTTTATTGAAACTATATGTATTTTTGTTAGGTCTCTTTATTATAGTATACGAAAATAATTTATATATAAATATTTGATGGTTTTTACATAATAAAGAATAGAGAAAATGCAAATATATTAATAATGAAGATATAATATTTTTTAATCAAAGAATATTGTTTACTGTCAGGCTTTTTATTATATTATAATAGGAACGAAAAGGAGGGTAGCCAAGCAGACATAATAAGGGGATAATAAACAGAACATTTACAAAGGAGAAAAAGGATTATGAAAGAAAAACTAAAAAGTGCAAGACTATGGCAGATTATATCGGGGATTCTTTTGCTTATGGTTATAGTATCTGGTGGAGATAGCAATGCGCAAGAACTCACAGAACTAAAAGCCAATGTGGAAAGCCTCCAAGAAGAAAATACCAATCTGCAAAATTCATATGAGGAAACACTTGCTTCTTTTACTGAGTTAGAGAGCACTAACCAAACATTACAATCGCAGCTAGAAGAAAAAGATTCTGAGATTGCATCTTTAAAACAAAGTGTAGATACTACATCGACCTATGAAGGACAGATAAAAGAATTGGAGAAACAAGTGGAGTCTTTGAAAGAGGAAAATACAACGTTGCAGTCAAAGGTTACTAACCTAGAAACAGCAGCGGCTTCTTCTAGTTCTACAGCTACAACTTCAGATTCTGCAAAAAGTTCAGATTCCACAGCAAATATGGATACTCCTGACAATTCTTCTACAGGAAGCGGGACCATTGTATATATAACAAATACAGGAGAAAAATATCACCTTGGCAGTTGTAGTTATCTAAGACAGAGTAAAATAGAGATTGATAAAGAGGATGCGATTGCACAGGGATATAGTGCTTGTAGCAGATGTCATCCATAATAACAAATTTTATGCTATCTTGGATAAAATATGAAAGAATTGACAGCTTGCTATTGTGAATAATCACGGAGAAACAGGTTACTTTAATTCTTATAGAAACTTAGGCGTCAATCAGAGTGGATTAAATAAAAACTTGGAGAAATTATCTTCTGGTTACAAGATTAACCGCGCAGGTGATGATGCAGCAGGTCTTGCAATTTCCGAGAGTATAAAAAGATAAATTTTTTCTACCAGCAGGTTTTTCCTGCTGGTAGTTTTTTGTCTAAATTTGATATATATTTAACAATCGAACAAATTTTTGCCTAAATAGTTGTATGTTTATGTATAATGGATTATAATATTTTGTAGCAAAAGAGCAACCATTCTATCTAAAGAAATACAATTATTTTACATAAAAGAAAGGAGTACAATCTATGGAACGAAAAGCAGAGATTAAGCCACCAGTGGAGGTGCGGTATCAAAAGGAGCTAGAAGCACTTCAGGCACTGGATACAGGCAAAAAGCCTCAGAACTGGAAATTGTCGCCAAAAGCAGTGCGGACATTTATCCTGGGCAGCAAAAAGCCAATAGAATGGAACGGCGAGGAGATTACCATTCGCAAGAAATATCTGGGAAATGATGCACTTGTGGAGCGGTGCATTATTACGTTGGCCGGGAATCGGGGACTGATGTTGGTTGGAGAGCCAGGTACAGCCAAGACGATGCTCTCAGAACTGTTGTCAGCAGCTATCAGCGGGACAAGCACCAATACGATTCAGGGAACTGCCGGTACAACGGAAGATATGATTAAATATAGCTGGAACTATGCACTTCTTCTGGCAAAGGGACCTGTAAGAGAAGCGCTTGTGCCGTCTCCTCTGTATGTGGGGATGGAGCAGGGAATCCTGACGCGTTTTGAGGAGATTACACGTACGCCGGCAGAGATTCAGGACAGTTTAATCAGTGTATTAAGTGATAAGGTATTAAATGTACCAGAACTCTCTGAAGAAGGACTTCTCTTTGCAAGAGCAGGTTTTAATGTAATTGGAACCGCCAATACAAGAGATAAGGGGGTCAATGAGATGAGTAGCGCCCTGAAGCGGCGTTTTAACTTTGAGACGGTAATGCCAGTTCGGGATGTGGCACTTGAGAAACAGATTATTATCAATGAAGTAGACGAGTTAGCAAAAGCCAGCCAGATTGATATGCCAGTGGATGAAGATGTGGCAGAGATATTGGCTTCTACCTATCATGAGCTTCGGGAAGGAGTATCTTCGATGGGACACAGAATTGACCGTCCGGCGTCTGTGATGAGCACCGCAGAAGCCGTGTCGGTCTATTACCAGACGATGATGACAGCATATTATTATGGAGATGCCAAGATGGATTTGGGATGTCTGGTACAGAATCTAGTCGGAGCAGTGCAGAAAGAAAATCAGGACGATTTGGAAAAGCTTCGCAGCTATTTTCAGACCGTTGTGCGGGATAAAGGAGGCAAAGAGGGGCAGCTATGGAACAGTTATTACGAGGCGAGGAAATACCTGCGATAACCAAGTATGATATAGAAAGCCCTGTGTTGTATTTTCCAATTCGGCATCACAGCCCGGCGTGCTCCTGGCATTTAAAACAGGCGATAGAAGCCTACAAACCAGAAGTTATCTTAATCGAAGGGCCAGAGAATGCACAGGAGCAGATACGCGTGCTCTCTCATGAAGATACCAAGGCGCCAGTGGCTCTCTACTATTTTTACAGAGATAAAAGAGGTCTTTTAAGTGAGGAAAAAGAAGACTGTAAATGTTACTATCCATTTCTGGATTTTTCCCCGGAGATGGTGGCACTTCGGGAGGCAGCAAAGCGGCAGATACCGGCGCAGTTTATCGACCTGCCTTATGGAGAGATTTTGATTGCCACAGAAGAACATAAAGGGATTCGAAAAGAAGCAGAAAAGCAGAGTTATAACGACGACTATCTGCTAAGTCGAAGTCGCTATCTGGCGCTGCTTCGCGAGAAGACAGGGCTTCGAAGTTTTGAGGAATTGTGGGAGAAATATTTTGAGATTGGCGGTCTGATGCAGAAGACCGAGGACTTTGTCCGCCAGATACATATCTACTGTGCACTGACAAGAAGCCATACATCAAGAGAAGAATTAGAGGCGGATGGCTGCCTTCTAAGAGAGCGGTATATGGCAGAGCAGATTGCCAAAGCATCCAAAAATTATCAGAGAATCCTGGTGGTAACAGGTGGTTTTCATACCAGTGGAATTATCGAATTATTAGAATATCAGACATCTGATAATAAGATGGGTTTTCTGCGCTGTAGAGAAAAGCCAGTAAAGCTTCACAAGATTACAGAGCAGGAACAAGGTGTCTATCCGCTTGCCTACTCGATGGAGGCAGCAGATGCGCTAAATGGTTATGCAAGTGGAATGCAGTCGCCGGGCTTCTATCAGCAGGTATGGCAGCGCCTTGTCGAGAGGGAGACGCCAGAGGGGGCTTACGAGGAAGCGGTGCTTCACCAGCTAGTAAGCGCCGGACGTCAGGCAAGGAAGAAAAAAGAAGTCTTATCTTCCTATGATATTATCTGTGCGCTCTCTATGGCCAAAGGGTTAGCAGCACTTCGGGGAAAGCAAGAAGCGGGATTGTATGAGCTTAGGGATGCGGCGCTTTCTTCTTTTGTCAAAGGAGAGTGCAACCCTTCGACAGATATGCCGCTTCAGATTTTGCAGAAATTAAATACTGGCAGACAGGTGGGAAAGCTCTGCGAGGATGCTAATCGCCCGCCGCTTCTGTTGGACTTTGATGAGCAGTGTAAGAAATTTCGCCTAAAAGTACAGGCAGCAGGAAATCAGGAAGTGACGCTTGAGATATTTTCCAAGAAAAAGCATCTGCAGATGAGCAGGTTTTTCTATCAGATGAAATTTTTGGAGACACGCTTTGCAAGGCGGACCAAAGGTGCCGATTTGCTTAATCGCAGAGATAAAAGCAGGATTCGTGAGACCTGGATCTATCAGTTCTCCGGGCAGGTGTTGGCTGCGCTTGTGGATGTCTCAATGCTTGGTGGTACAGTGGAAGAGGCTTCTAAAAGCAAATTGGTGCGTGAATTTGCAAAAAGTGAGAGTGGTCAGGAAGCTGCAAAGTTATTAACTCTAGGCTTTCTTATGGGCTTTTTGGAAGAGCAGGCTAAGATGGGAGCACATATCCGGGAGGTTTTGATTACGGATGGAGACTTTTTCTCTTTGTCGGAGGGATTTTCACATCTAAGGATGTTGTATGAATTGCAGGAGCTCTATGAGGTTGAAGATTCATTGGAATTGGAGGAGTTAATCGGTATCTGCTTCCAGAAGATTATACAACTTCTGCCTTCGATGGCGCAGGTAAAGGAAGAGCAACAACAGCAGTGTATGGAAAGCTGTCTTTCGCTCTATCAGATTACAGGAAGGCGGACGTTTGCGCATTATCGGGAGGAACTGATGGATGCATTTTTACGGCTTCTGAAAAGACCCAAGATAGAGCCTGGGCTAGAAGGCGCTGTGCTTGGACTACTCTATGGAGATGACAGCAGCTTTGGCGAACGGATTCAGCGTACGGCTTCAGGGTATCTGCAGGGAACAGATGAGATGCGGATGAAAAGTGCAGCATTTTTAAGAGGATTGTTCTATACGGCCCGGGATTTTGTATTTGTAAGAGAAGATTTTTTGACGATGATTGATGGGCTTCTCTCTGTTTTGCCGGTAGAGGATTTTATGAAACTTTTGCCAGAGCTTCGGCAGGCATTTGGGTATTTTACACCGATAGAGACAGACAGGATTGCAGGAAAAGCGGCAGCGCTGCATGGAGTGAAGAAAAAGGTGCTGATAAGCGGACGAATCGTAATGCCAGAAGAGTATGCTTATGGAGAAATGCTAGACAGCTATGCGAAAGGTTGTGAGTAGTTTTCGCTAAATGGTCGATATTACTGCACCCGGGAGGGGTGCTATACGCGCTATATTGGCAGCCTTATGAAAGGAGAACAATTATTTGCACACATTAAATCGGTGGAGGCTGGTGTTAGGGGGATATGCTAAAAACCAGCTGGAATTTGGAGATGGAGATGGAAGTGAAGAAGATGCTTCTTTGGAAAATGGAATTTCCTGTATGGATTTGGAAGAAGCACTGGATTTTTTATATAATCGGGAGCAAGGCGAAGATGTGCGCAGACAGGGCGGGACAGAGGCAAGCCGGCTGACCGCAGCTACCTGGATTACAAAGATACGAAAATTGTTTCCCAAAGAGACCGTGGAGATTTTGGAGCGACATGCGCTTGACCGCTATGGAATGACCGAGCTTTTGACAGACAGAGAGGTACTAGAGAAGTTAGAGCCAAATCAGGAGCTTTTAAAGACCATATTGCAGCTTAAACATCTGATGAAGGGGGATGTATTAGATGCAGCGCGTCGGATTGTGAAAAAAGTAGCAGAGGAGATTGCAAAGAAATTAAATCAGGATATTAGAAAATCTCTTTTAGGGAAGATTGACAGAAATTCAAGCAGTCCGGTGCGCTCGATTCGGAATCTGGATATGCAAAAGACGATTCGCAGAAATCTAAGACACTATGATACAGAAAATCACAGAATTATGTTAGAGCAGGTGTATTTTAATGGGAGAACCAAGCGCTATAGCCAGTGGCGGGTGGTGATTGCAGTGGATGAGAGCGGGTCGATGTTAGACTCTGTGATTCATAGTGCCGTGATGGCGGGGATTTTTGCCAGACTTCCCATGTTAGACACGAAGCTGGTTATCTTTGATACACAGGTGGTGGATTTAAGCGCACACTTAGATGACCCGGTGGCGACGCTGATGAGTATTCAGCTTGGGGGCGGAACGTATATTGCAGGGGCTTTGGAATACTGTGAGCGGCTGATTGACAATCCGCACCGGACAATGGTGGTGCTGGTGTCTGACCTGTGTGAAGGGGGCAGTGTTGCGGGGCTGCTTGGTGTGACACGGGGAATTATTGAGAGCGGGGCAAAATTAATCTGTCTGACGGCACTTGATATGGAAGCCAATCCGATATACGACCGCCGTATCGCGCAGCAGATGGCAGACCTTGGTGCTTTTGTGGGGGCGATGACACCAGAGGCACTTGGGGATTTTATGGGGAAGATTATGAACGGCTGATGGAAAGGAGGCAAGGATGGAGACACAAAAGGAATTGCTTTTAAAAGTGGATGATGACTATCTGACAGGGCTTTGTAATAAAGGGACAGTAAAAAGAGCCTATAAGGATTTGGCTTTAGAGACGCCATCCGTAGAGTGGCAGGAAGAAGAAGCGCAGGTGACATTAAAAGAGGAAAGCTGCGTGATTAAGATGCCTCTAGGAGAGAGTACCTGTTCTTGTCCCTCTAGAAGTATCTGCCGGCATATTATCACTGCGATTCTGTGGTTAAAGCAGGGACTTGTGGAAGAAGGGGGAGAAGATACAAAAGAAGCAGAAGAAGAAAAAGAGGAGATAAAAGAGACCAAAGAGGAGACGCCGCAGGTATTTACAGAACTTTTGGAGTATCCTTTGGAGACGCTTAAAAAGGCTTGTAAAGGAAAGCGCTTTGAACAGTTTGTGGGGCATATGCGTCTAGGAGAGCTTCCGCCTCTAGAGGAGAGCTCGATTGTGACCGTGATACTTCCCTGGGAAAAAGCAACGGTTAAGCTTTTGGAGCCTTTTGCCTATTCAACTTGTAGTTGCCACAGTAAGGAGCTGTGTGTACATAAGGCGCAGGCAGTGTTGGCCTACCAGATACAGAAGGGAAAACTTCGGCTAGAAGACTTGGATACCCTTCGGGAGGCAGAGAATACCTGGGATGAGGAGCAGGTGAAAAAGGCAGCAGAGAGTGTCTGCCAGTCTGTCATAGAACAGATAGATACAGGGCTTTCTAGGCAGTCGTTAGAGATTGCGGAGAGCCTGGAGCGGTTGGCAGTGATTGTGCACCGGGCAGGGCTTCCTTCTCTGGAGAATCCGCTTCGGGAGGCAGCATCTGAGTATCGACAGTATTTTTCCAGAGCAGCGGCTTTTCGAATCGAATATTTGTTCGAACGAATTTTAAATATTTATCAGCTGGCAAAGAAGATTGCATCTGCCAAGGGGCAAGAAGAGATACGCGTGTTAGCAGGAAGCTTTCGGGATGCGTACGAGCCGGTGGGGAGACTGCATCTGTTGGGGATGGGCGGAAGAACCTTTTCAAGTAAGACGGGCTATGAAGGGGAGATTTACTATTTTCTGGAGCCGGAAAAGAAGCGGTGGTATACTTGGACAGATGCCAGGCCAGTCTTCTATGAAGGGGTGAGAAGAAGGCCACCAGCGGCAAGTGAAAATATGATAGCGCCCTGGGGATTAAACTGCAACCGGGAGCAGTTACAAAGTCTGGATTTTTACCTTAGCAATGCAAAAGCGGCTTCTGGCGGGCGGTTGTCTGTAAGCCAGGAAAGTAAGGGGGAAGTGCTTGGAACGAGAAGCCTGTGGATGGATGGGCTTCGAGAGCAGATTGTCTGGGACTATGAAAAGCTTTTACTTCAGAATTTTGGAAAGGAAGCACAAGAGGCAGAGAATCGGGCAACAGGAAGACGGGAAAAACTGGTGCTTGTGGGAGCGGTTCGTTTTGGGAAGACCAGCTTTGATACCGTGGAGCAGAGATTTTACTGGAAACTTTATGATAGAGAGGGCAGGAATCTGGCGATTTCGGTTAAATATAGCAAAGAGGAGAAGTTGACGATTCAGCTGTTAGAGCGGTTGGAGCAGAGACTTCAAAAAAACCCGCCGGATGCGATTGTGTTTTTTGGGTCAATTTATCTGGATGAGGAAGGAAAGATGTGTCTGTATCCGATTGAGTTTTTCTTAAAGGGGGCAGAGGAGATTGCAAGAGAAGTGGAGGAAAGAGAGGAGAAGACAGAGGACAAGCAGATGCAGGGCGTACCACAGATGCATGTGATTCAGACGATGGAGCAGTATCGAAGAGAAGCGCTTGGACAGATGGGGG
The DNA here is from genome assembly GCA_910575445.1 of Lachnospiraceae bacterium. Lineage (GTDB taxonomy): Bacteria > Bacillota > Clostridia > Lachnospirales > Lachnospiraceae > Hominiventricola. The sequence goes on from CAJTFW010000001.1 coordinate 911,295, forward strand.
ATTTGTTTGTAAGCGGAGTGGCTTCCGTACAGGAAGATATGATACAGAGGATTGCAGAATGTGCAGATGACGGGGCGCGACTGGGCCTTCATGCAGCGGGGGAGGAGCTTGGAAAGATAAAGGGGCTTTTGGAGGAGAAGAGGCATAGAGTGGATTTTGAGATGGAAGAGGTCTTAGAGGCGATGGGGAGGGTGCAGAAGTATTTTAAGAGGTGTAAAGAGAGGATTACAAGGGATATGGGGCTTAGGTATTTGGAAGAATGATATATTTTTATATATGAGTGACGCCTGGCATGGGAAGGGATTCCTTCCAGACCCCGCTCGCGCTTAATGAACGCCTGTAGCGGTACTAAACTCGCGACTGCGCGTAACCGCTTGCGCTCGTTAAGTGCCGACGGCGTCCAATGGGTCTTGCAGGAATCCCTTCCCATGCCAGGCTGATAGCTATATGATGAACTTTGAAGTGGAATTTTAAATAGGAGAATGAATATGAGGATAGATGAGGAACAGGGGCAACAGAGGCTTTGGGAGGTCTTGGATGCGTTAGAGTTATCAGAGAAGAATCAGGAGATTGCAAAAAAATATCTGGACTGGGAGCAGCCGGGGTATGATGGGTTGCTTGTGGAGGTGGAGCACCAGGATTTTTCGGAGCTTAAGCAGGATATGGCAGTGGCGCGGGAGTATAAGAGTTATTGCCTGAAGAGGGAACAGAAGGGGCAGTATGGGAGACTGGTGAAGTTTGTGGCGGCGATTGGAGGGGCTACGGCGTATTATGTGCTGATACAGAGAGGGTATCAGAGTATGCCTATGATTTTGGAGTTTTTGACAAGAGAGCAGGCGGTGGCGATGCGGGCAGAGGGGATTGCCTGGAATTCGTATTGGCTGCCGGATGCTTTGGAACGGCTTTCACAGAAGAATCAGAAGGTATTGATAGACGCGATGAAGCTTTGTTATCATAAGTTTGACAATGCAAAATCTCTGTTGGCAGCAGCGGCACTGTATTATAGTAAACCGATAAATGGGATAGTTCCTCTGACGTCTTTTGATAAAGAGAGACAAGAAGATATTTTGGAGACGGTAGCCTTCTTGGAGGAGAATCTGACCTCGAGTCTGGAAAATATATTTGAAGGGGAGGAAGCGTCAGAGGAGGAGCTTCGGGTGTTGATTGCTTTTGTGAAAGAATCGTCGGTGAAAGATGAATTTCCACCAGAGATTTTCAGGATTTTAAGCCAGCATCAGACTTCTAGATATCTGGTGAAGCTGCTTGCAGGAGAGGCTTTTTTGGCGATTGAACATTCGAAGCAGTGTGTAGCATTTGTTCGGTTGGCGCTTGCGATGGATATGCAGGAAAATAGAACGGAAGTTTTGAATATTTGTCTGCATATTGGCGGGCAGGGGTGGTTTTTTAAGCATATTGAGCCACTTGAGGATGGGCTCCCAATGCCAAAGGAGGATTATATTTTATGGTGTCTGAAAAACTGCAAATTTGGAAGTCCAGTAAAGCGGGTGATTCGCAATGAGCCAGAGGTGGTTCGAAAATTGATTAAAAAGGTATCTACAGAGGAGTATGAACATCTGCTTGCGATGACAAAGGATATGAATCTGCTTTTGTATCGGGAACTAAGCGCGGCTGGATATGATGATTTTCGTCAGAAATTGGCACAGGAATTGACCACTTGTTATAAAAATGGACAGGTGGCGGCTTATCAGTATCTGCTAGGGGAGGCAGAGCTAGATGTCTTGTATCCTTATATAAAGGAGTGGCGCTCTGCCTGGGATTATGACAATAAAAGATGTGACAAGCTTCGGAAGCTAAAGAAAAATGCTGTGGAGAGACAGATGTATCGGCGGGCGGTTGTGTTAGAAGGGCTTTGTATGAGAACAAGGTATTTGCTCTATTATAATGGAGGCTACCAAAGACCACAGAAGGAAACAGTTACGGAGATTGTGAATATCTTTGAGGCGGAGCAGTTGCCGCTTGGTTACCAGCTGGATGCGCTTTGTGCGGTCTATGATGTGTTTTATGCAGAGAAGGAGAAGACAGGCTTTATCAACGCATGTGTTAAAGTGCTGTGTGCAAAGAAAGGATGGAATGAGGCGTTTACGGTACAGGCAAAAGAGGGCAGTGCGCTGGTTCGGTATCTGTGTGTTCGGGTGATGGATGAGGATGCAACGTCTTATAAAGGAGCACTTCTGTCTTGTGCAGGGGATAACTCTAAGCTGGTGCGTGAGATTTTGACAGTGGTCTATACGTCTCACAGAGACTGGAAGACGGAGATTGTAAAGATGCTCGAGTCAAAGAAATCCAAAGAGCGGGAGATGGCGGTGCAGGTTCTGAAGAACTGGGGCGCAGAGCATTTCCAGGAAGAGCTAGGGACAGCATTAGCCAGAGAGAAAAGTAGTAAAGTGAAAGAACTTTTAGAGAACTGTCTTGGTATTGAAAATATTTCCCCGGAGGCGAAGAAGGAGCAGTCGGAGCAGGAGCTTATCAAGGCTATCTTAAAAGGCGGCAAAAAGCGCCGAGTTTCCTGGGTGTATGAAAAGCCTGTGTTAGAGCTGCATAAGCTTGATGGGACGTTAGCATCTCCTGATTATCTGGCGGCAATTCTGGTCTGCTATGCGGATATGAATACCTTGGGTGTGCATAAGGATGCGGTAAAGCTTGCAGCTAATCTGAATAAAACAGAGCTTTCACTGGCGATGAGTATGGTGTTTGAAAGATGGATGGAGACTGGCGCAGAATCGAAAAAGAAATGGGTGCTCTATGCAGTTTCGGTTCATGGAGGCGAGGAGATTGTGCCTGTATTGTATGCGCAGATTCAGGACTGGCCAAAGCAGTCCCGCGGCGCGATGGCGGCAGAGGCAGTGAAAGCGTTAGCACTAAACGGCGGGCCAACAGCCCTTTTGCTGGTTGACCAGATTGCACGAAAATTTAAGTTTCGGCAGGTAAAGACGGCGGCAGGAACAGCACTTGCCTATGCAGCGAAAGAGCTTGGGATTACCAAAGAAGAGCTAGAAGACAGAATTGTACCTAATCTTGGCTTTGATGAGCGGATGGAGCAGATATTTGACTATGGAACAAGAAGCTTTAGGGTGTATCTGACTTCTGCGCTGGAGCTTGAGGTCTATGATGAACAGGGAAAACGGCTGAAAAATATGCCAGCTCCCGGTAAAAAAGATGAGCCAGAGAAAGCAAAAGCCGCCAATGATGCCTATAAATTATTGAAAAAGCAGCTAAAGACCGTTGTCACCAATCAAAAGCTTCGCTTAGAACAGGCGATGAGCACAGAGCGTCTGTGGAACGTTGACAAATGGAAGGAGCTATTTGTCAAAAATCCGGTGATGCACCAGTTTGCCACAGGGCTAATCTGGGGATTGTATGCAGATGGCAAACTATTAGATACTTTCCGCTATATGGAAGATGGAAGCTTTAATACGGTGGATGAGGAAGAATATTCTCTGCCGGCAGAAGGAACGATTGGTCTAATACACCCGATTGAGCTGACAGAGGAGAACTTAGAGAACTGGAAAGAACAACTGTCAGATTATGAGATTGTACAGCCGCTAGAGCAGATGGAGCGCAGCATCTACCGCTTAAGTGAGGAGGAGAAAAAGCAGACCGAGCTGACCCGTTTTGGCGGTAAGCTGCTAAATGGGATGTCTTTATCCGGGAAACTTCAAAATATGGGCTGGTATCGGGGAAGTGTTGTAGACGGCGGCGGATATTTTACATTCTATCGGGAAGATGGAGCGATAGGAGTCGAACTGGAGTTCTCCGGCTGTTCTGTAGGATATGAAAATGAAGAAGTAACGGTCTATGGGGTACAGTTTTATAAAGCTGGTACCGTAAAGAGGGGAAGCTATATCTATGATACTATCAAAGAGGAGAACCGGTATCTACCAGGAGAAGTAAGTGCAAGATATGTCAGCGAGATTATCTTGCAGCTTATCAAGGCGACGATATCTTCTACAGAACAATTAGAATATCCCGCTTGCAAAAGAAGATGATAGGAAAGGAGTGTATAAAACAATGATTTTAAGAGAACAAGAAGAAATGAAAAGATTTCGGGAGGCTTTAAGTTATCTGAATCTAACCGAGAAAAATAAGGAGATAGCAGAGCGCTATTTTGACTTGGAAGAAGCGGAGAATCAGGAACTGTTAAAAGAAGTCGAGCATCAGGACTTTACAGAGCTGGATGGAAATACCAGGCGCAATCTCTATAATTTTGTAGACTATATCAAGTCCAGAAAAAAAGAGCTTTGTGACAGGTATACGCGCTTTGTGGCAGAGATTGGCGGGACAACAGCGAAATATACCCTGTTTCGCTATACATATAATAAGATTTTAGACTATCTAAAGGAAGTGCTGCCAACGATTTCTTATGCAGGTATTCGCTCAGAGATGGTTGCCTGGGACAAGAGTTGTTTTCGGGAGTCAGAGTATCACTATCTGGTGGAGATTGGCTGTGAGCATCCTGAGTGGATTCAGCAGATGATGAAGTTATGCTACGACGATGATGCAGCCAATACCAAGATGTTCTTAACCGGTGTCTATCTGTACTGCATTAAGCCTATGGCGGAGTCCAACAGCAAGATAATTCTCCCATTAGAAGAAGATAATCGGACAACCGATGACCCCGATGTTGTCCGGGAGTCGATTGATTATCTGGAAAAACGCCTGATGGGAAATATCGATGGCCTGTTTGTCGAAAAAGACGAGCCATCGGAGGCGGATGTAGAGATATTAAAGACCTTTGTCCGGGAATCTGACCCCTCTGAACCAATACCAGAAGAAGTCTATGCCATTATCAGCAACCGGAAGCGTCATGAATATCGGATGACATTTCTTCCTTTCCTGGCTTTCTTAGCGATTGAGCACTCGAATCGTTTTATCTCGCTGATTCGTCTTGCTGTGGCGATTAATGGGGATGAGATGCCTAATTTCCCATTGGATGGTTGTCTGGGGACTGGAAATACCTGGTTTCCGAAGCATATGGAGGCACTGGAAAAATATCTTCCAATGCAGGATAAAACCTATCTTCACTGGGGAGTTTTACATAAGAATGATAAATTATTAACAAGGTTGATGGAAAAGACACCTGATGCCATCAGTGAAGTATTTGACTTAGAGATTGGCAATGAACACAAAGGGTATCTGATGAAACTGGTAAAGAGTCAGAATCCTAAGTTGTATGAGAAGTTTGGTGCAAAGTTTGAAGAGAACTATCGAAAAACGATAGCAAAAGAAGAAGCAGAACGCGCCAGAAAACATGTCGATGAAATCTATCACTATCTGATGGGAGAGACAGAGCTTGTCACAATTCTTCCTTTGGTAGAAGACCTTCGGTATACTTATTACTGGCGCGATTTAAAACCACTTAACAATCTTTTTGAGATGGGCGAGATACAGATGTATCGAAGAGCTCTGGTGTTAGAATGTCTGCGACTAAAACACAGATATTTTGACACTTACTGGATAGATGCTGATTTTAAAGAAATTCACACACAAGACAACAAAAACCCACAGGAAGAACAGAAAGTAGAAGGTATATTAAAGATTTTTGAGCTTGAAAATGTGCCAGTAGCGTATCAGCTGGAATATTTTGGAGAGACTTATGATTACGCCTATGCATGTGGCGCCTGCAATCCCAATCATATAAGTCAGAAGTGCATCGAGACGTTAAAGCGAGTGCGCAGTACCTGGCATCAGGAGTGGATTGACGCTTCTAAGAGCAAACATCTGCCGTCTCGGATTCTTGGAATCCGGGTAATGTCACAGGACGCGGCGACTTACAAGACAGAGCTTTTAGGCTGTGCATCTGAGAAAAGCAATCGGGTAAAAGAATTCTTAAAAGCCATCTACGAGGCGCATAAGGAGTGGGAAGCAGACATCTTAGCGATGCTTCAGTCCAAAAAAGGAACAGACCGCGAGATGGCAGCACAAGTCCTAAAGACGTGGGGAGCAGAGAATTATCGGGATGCTTTTGAGAAAGCATTAGAAGCAGAAAAGACCAAGAAAATCCGTACACTTTTACAGGAGATACTAGGAGTTGCACAAGAGGGCAGCGAAGGTGGTAAAGAGCTGAGCGAGGAGGCACAAATCAAAGAGATTCTCACCGGCAACTGGAAGAGAAAGCTTGCCTGGTTCTTGGAAGACGGGCTTCCCAAAGTACATCAAAAGGATGGAGAGCTGGCAACGGAGGAATACCTTGCGGCGATTTTGATTAGCTATGCAGATATGAAGATTCCAGGTGTCAATGAGGAAGCAAAAAAACTGGCAGAGAAGCTTGAGGAAGCGGAATTGTTTGCCTATATGCAGGTACTCTATGAGAAATGGATAAAAAACGGTGCGCAGTCCAAGCAGAAATGGGTATTGTATGCAGCAGCGATTCATGGAGGAGAGTGGATTGTCCCCATTATAAATGTACAGATTCAGGAGTGGCCAAAGGCGGCAAGAGGAGCGATTGCAGCGATTGCAGTCAAAGCACTGGCCTTAAATGGTACTTCTTCTGCATTTCTTGCCGTAGACCAGCTTGCCAGAAAATGTAAATTCCGTCAGATAAAAGGTGCAGCAGCAGAAGCACTGGATTTGGCAGCAGAACAACTGCATATCTCCAGAGAAGAACTGGAGGACAGGATTGTACCAAATCTGGGATTTGACAATCAGGCAGAACAAATATTCGATTATGGAACACGCAAATTCCGCGTGGTATTGACACCGGCACTGACACTAGAAGTCTATGATGAAAAGGGCAAACAGCTAAAGAACCTGCCATCCCCTGGAAAACAAGATGACCCTGTAATTGCCAAAGCAGCCAATGATGCCTGGAAACTTTTAAAAAAGCAGCTTAAGACGGTGATTGCCAATCAGAAGATTCGCTTAGAGCAGACCTTTATTACAGAGAGAACCTGGAAGGCAGACAAGTGGCAAGCGTTATTTGTAAAAAATCCAGTGATGCATCCATTTGCTATGGGGCTTGTCTGGGGTGTCTATCAAGAAGGAACACTGACAGATACTTTCCGCTATATGGAGGATGGTACACTGAATACAGCAGATGAGGACGAGTATGAGCTTTTGGAAGATGCTGTGGTTGGGCTGGTACATCCGATTGAATTGTCTGAAGAAAGCTTAGAAGCATGGAAAGAACAACTGTCAGACTATGAGATTGTTCAGCCAATCACACAGCTTACGCGTCCTGTCTATCGGGTGACAGAAGAAGAAAAAGAGGAAAAGGACCTGATTCGCTTTGGAGGAATGGTATTAAATGGACTGGCACTCTCAGGCAAGCTTTTAAATATGGGATGGTACCGGGGAGACGTGGAAGATGCTGGACTTTACTATTCCTTTTATCGATATGATGAAAAGCTGAGTGTGGAACTTGAGTTCTCCGGGTGTTGTGTAGACTATGCAAATGAGGATGTGGTAGTCTATGAAGCCTATTTTTACAAACCAGGAAACCTGAAAAAGGATGGGTATCGGTATGTGCCAGTAAGAGAGGCACTTGGCATAGTAAATGCGCGGTATTTTAGTGAAGTGGTATTGCAGCTTACAGCGGCAACTGTTTCTTCTAAAGAACGGGTGGCGTATCCAGAGTGTAAAAGATATTAAGAGAAGACGGAGGAAATCATGGACATTTATCTGATACGACATGGAGAGACGGACTATAACAAAGGGAGAAGACTGCAAGGAGTAACAGATATTCCGCTAAATGAGCGGGGGATTGCACTGGCAGAACAGACAGCGAGAGAGCTTTTGGAGATTCGATTTGATAAAATATTTACAAGCCCTTTGGTGCGGGCGAAAAAGACAGCAGAGATTATCCGGGGAGAGCGTAAGATTCCGATAATTGTTACGGATGGGCTTCGGGAGATTAGCTTTGGGGACTATGAAGGACTTACCGTGCTAGATGGAAAGTACAATATTCCTGACCCACATTTTCTGGATTTTTTTCAGGCACCGCAGAAGTATCAGACTCCGCCAAATGGGGAGAGCATTGCAGATATGAGTGAGCGGACAGCAGGATTTGTAAGAGAGGTGCTTCTAGAGCCTGAGAATCGGGGGAAGACCATACTGATGGCATCGCATGGGGCGGCGATTCGAGGAGTGTTGTCAGGGCTTTTTAGGGTGCCGATAGAAGAATTCTGGGGTGGAGGCGTGCATAAAAATTGCGCGGTAACACTGCTTCGAGGAGAAGGAACAGATTTTGAGATAGTGTTTGAGAATAGGGTGTATTATTGATATAATATTAGGACGCCAGGGCGGGAGGGGAGTAGGTTCCTTCCAGACCCCGCTCGCGCTTAATGAACGCCTATAGCGGTACTAAATTCGCGACTGCGCGTTCCGCTTGCGCTCATTAAGTGCCGATGGCGTCCAATGGGTCTTTCAGGAACCTACTCCCCTCCCGCCCTGGCTGACTATGGCTACCGATACGACATACACCCACTATCGTGTAGTATTATGTAGGGTATATAAGTGAAGTGTTTCGTCTGAAGCGTGTGTATCGGAGCCAATGCACAGCCCGACATGGCCTGGCAGATGTTCCTGTAAGACCCATTGGACGCCATCGGCACTTAGCGAGCGCAAGCGGTTACGCGCAGTCGCGAGCTTAGTACCGCTATAGGCGTTCATTAAGCGCGAGCGGGGTCTGGAAGGAACATCTGTCAGGTCGTGGCGGGCGTCCTTTTTTACATTGAGAATATCTTGCAAATTTTAAAAATTTCATTTAAAATCAAAGAAATTATAATATACTAGGAGGAAGTATTATGAATCGTTTTAAAAAAGTCTATACGCAGGGAACTTTTGATATAATGGAAATTTGGGTTGATACAGAGACAGGTGTAAACTATGTATTTCATAAAAATGGAAATGCGGCAGGCTTTACTCCGCTGCTTGACAAAGAAGGAAAACCAATCGTAAGTAATGCTGGAATTGGAGAATAGAAAGGAAAACTATTAGAAGAATGTATAATAAGATAGATTTGGAGAAAATAGATACCAATGGAGAGGTTCCGGTATTAGAGACTGACAGACAGTATTATTTTATGGAGAAGTGTCGAGGATATGTAAGAGAGTTGGAGAGAAAATTGGGAAGACGTCCAACTTTTTTTACGCAGACATTTGGATGTCAGATGAATGCAAGAGACTCGGAAAAGTTGTCGGGGATTTTAAAGGGGATTGGGTATGAGGAGGCAGAGAGTGAAGAAGCGGATTTTGTAGTCTATAATACTTGTACTGTTCGGGAGAATGCGAATTTAAGAGTGTATGGACGGCTTGGAGTGCTGCATGGATATAAGAAAAAGAATCCTGATATGAAGATTGCGCTTTGTGGATGTATGATGCAGGAAACAGAGGTTGTTCAAAAGATTCAAAAAAGCTATCGGTTTGTTGATTTGATATTTGGAACGCATAATATCTTTAAGTTTGCAGAACTTTTAGCTATGGTATTTGAAGCGGACCGTATGGTGATTGATATTTGGAAAGATACTAATCAGATTGTGGAGGATTTGCCGGTTGCCAGAAAATATCCGTTTAAGTCTGGGGTCAATATTATGTTTGGCTGTAATAATTTCTGTAGTTATTGTATTGTGCCTTATGTAAGAGGGCGGGAACGAAGCAGAGAGCCGGAGGATATTATTCGGGAGATTGAAAAGCTTGTGGCAGATGGCGTGGTGGAAGTGATGCTGCTTGGGCAGAATGTGAATTCTTATGGGAAAAATCTTAAGATGCCGATAAGCTTTGCAGAGCTTTTAAGAGAGATTGAGAAGATAGACGGGCTTCAGAGGATTCGGTTTATGACATCGCATCCAAAGGATTTGTCGATGGAATTGATTCAGGTGATGGCAGAATCTAAGAAAATATGTAAACATCTGCATCTGCCGCTTCAGTCAGGGAGTAGCCGGCTTTTAAAGATTATGAATCGAAAGTATACAAAAGAGCAGTATTTAGCGCTTGCAGAGGAGATTCGAAAGCAGATACCGGATATTTCTCTGACAACAGATATTATTGTGGGATTTCCAGGGGAGACAGAAGAAGACTTTTTGGAGACTTTGGATGTAGTACGAAGGGTGCGCTATGACAGTGCTTTTACCTTTCAGTATAGTAAGAGGACAGGAACACCGGCGGCAGCGATGGAGGAGCAAATCCCTGCTGAAGTAGTGACAGAGCGTTTTGACCGTCTGCTAGAGACTGTACAGAAAATATCTTGTGAGATGGCAGAGCGTTTTACGGGGACGAAGCAGATGGTGCTGATTGAGGAAGAAAATAAAAGGATGCAGGGATATCTGGATGGGCGGCTTAGTAATAATCATGTGGTGCATCTAAAAGGAGAGGCTTCCCTGATAGGAAAGATTGTAAAAGTGCGTCTGGATGAATGTAAGGGATTTTATTATATGGGAAGTCTGACGGAGGGAAAGAAGACAAGATGAAAAATATGTGGAAGAAAACAGTGAGAAATATGGTGATGATAGCATTTGCTGCATTTATCTATGCGGTAGGTGTTAGCCTGTTTTTGGACCCCAATAATCTGGCACCAGGAGGTGTGACAGGAATCGCAGTGATTTTAAACAGGCTTAGTGGGATTGAGACAGGAACACTGTATTTTTTGCTGAATATTCCGATTGTTCTTCTGGGTATCTGGAAATTTGGGTGGCGTTTTATTGTAAAGACTGCTTATGCGATTGTGCTGACTTCTACTTTTACAAATCTGCTTTCCGGGAGAGAGGCACTGACAGATGACCCACTGCTTGCAGCGCTGGCGGGTGGAGTGCTGATTGCAAGTGGGATTGGAATGGTATTTAAGACTGGTGCAACAACCGGTGGTATGGATATTATTATTAAAATTATTCGGCAGAAATATCGTCATCTAAAGACAGGATATCTGTTTCAGTGCATTGATATTACGATCGTGGCGATTTCGGGGCTGTTGTTTCGAAATCTGAATATTGCGCTATATGCTTTGATTGCAGTGCTGATTAGCGGGCGGGCACTTGACTATGTGCTGTATGGAAAAGATGAAGCAAAGATGTTCTATATTATTACAGGGAAGCCAAAAGAAGTGGGAGAGAAGCTTCTGAAACAGCTCAATATCGGGATGACCTATCTACAGGGAAAAGGAGGATGGACCGGGAAGGAGAAACAGGTGATTTTCTGTGTGGTTCATAAGCCACTTGGACCTCGGGTGGAGGAGATTGTAAAGGAAGAAGACCCCGGAGCATTTTTGATTATTACAAATGCAAGTGAGATCTATGGAGAAGGATATAAAGATATTTTTGCAGAGACCTTATAAAAGTGGGCAAACTGGACTGGTTAAAATATATAAAAGTGGATATTTTATCAGGGCCAGATTTGATATAGAATGGGGGAGGATTTGAAAAAAGAAGAGAAAAGAGGTCTTGATAATGTATCGTGATTTAAGAAGAATGGTAATGGCAGCTTTGTTTGCAGCGTTTGCTTGTGTGGCGACGATGTCCATACGGATTCCGACTCCGGGAACAGGTGGATATATTCATCCTGGGGATGCAATTGTGATATTGGCTGGAGTGATTCTAGGGCCAGGGCTTGGTTTTTTAGCTGCGGGGATTGGCTCGGCGATGGCGGATTTATTGGGAGGATATTTTATTTATGTGCCAATTACATTTGTGATTAAAGGAATGGTTGCATTTGTGGCAGGGATGCTCTATCAGAGGATTGGAAGAACAACGAAAAGTTGTTATATGGCAGTCATGCTTGGCGGGGTAGGAGATATTGTTTTAGTGGCTTTGGGGTATTTTCTATGTGAGACCATGATGTATGGGGGAGCAGCCGCCCTGGCAAGTGTGCCGGCAAATGTGATTCAGGGAGCTGGAGGACTACTCATTGGTATGGTGCTTTATCCTATGCTAATCTCCGTACCTGATATTCGCCAGGTGGCACATGAGAGAGCGCATATGTGACAGGGATTGAAAGGGCAGCTTTTTTCTGCTATACTTTGGCAGAAAAAGGCTGTTTTTATTTGATATGAAAACGGTGTCTAATTGAGTAGAAAAAATGTTCTTGCATCTTCTAAGAATTAATGATACTATATATGGTGCAAACAGAGATAAAGAATACCAGATATAGTTCTAAAGGAGATGATGGAATGGGGAGTGTCGTTGTATGCCCGGAGATGATTAAGAAGCGTAACGGAGTGCTTGTATCCTTCGATGTGAAGAAAATCCAGGATGCGATTCGTAAGGCAAATGATGCGGCAAGGGTGGAAGCGATTGCGCCATATCAGTTTGAGAAGCTGGTCAATACCGTTGTGGATGCGATTCCAGATGGACAGATGCCAGAAGTAGAGCAGATTCAGGATTTGGTGGAGGAGAAGTTAATTGAAAATGGATTTGCCAAGACTGCCAAAGCGTATATTTTATATCGTGCAGAGCATACAAAAGTGCGCAAAAGCGAGGCGGACTTGGTGGATATCTATAGAGAACTGACGTTCACCTCTGCGGCAGATGCGGATATTAAGCGTGAGAATGCCAATATCGATGCGGATACTTCGATGGGAACCATGTTAAAATATGGCTCCGAAGGCGCCAATTATTTTGTTGATAATTATATTTTGCCAAAGGATATTGCGGCAGCGCATATGCATGGGGATATTCATATTCACGACAAAGATTTTTATATGTTGACAGAGACCTGCTGCCAGATTGATTTGATTAAGCTGTTTGAGGATGGATTTTCCACAGGACATGGCTATATCAGACAGCCAAAGTCCATTGCAAGCTATGCAGCGCTGGCATGTATTGCAATTCAGGCCAATCAAAATGAGATGCATGGCGGTCAGTCCGTTCCTAATTTTGACTATGCGATGGCTGAGGGTGTGGCGTGCACTTTTCGTAAGGAGTATTATGATGCGGTACAACATTATCTATGGCTCCAATATGACAGTGAAGCTGTACTAGAAGATGATTTTCGCCAGGCACTAAAGGATATTATGCCAGAGCGCATCCATATGTCCAATATTGACGACTATGAGGAGCATTTTGTCAGATGGATGATAAAATGCGGCAAACAATGGCTTCCCAAAAAGCCAGAAGAACATGAAATGCGCAGATGTCATCGAACATCTATTCAAATTGCAATGAAAGAGACGGATATGGCCACCTATCAGGCGATGGAGTCTCTGATTCACAATCTAAATACAATGAATTCCAGGGCGGGTGCACAGGTGCCATTTAGCTCGATCAACTATGGAACCTGTACTTCTAGAGAAGCCCGGATGGCAATAAAAAATCTTCTAAAGGTGACAGAGATTGGACTTGGCAACGGGGAGACTGCGATATTTCCGGTACAGATATTTAAGGTAAAGGAAGGCATTAACTACAACCCTGAAGACCCCAATTACGACCTTTTCCGTCTGGCGATTAAGGTATCCGCAAAGAGACTCTTTCCGAATTTTAGTTTTATCGATGCACCATTTAATCTGGCTTATTATAAAGAAGGCGATTACAACACAGAGATTGCCTATATGGGATGCCGGACCAGAGTGATGGGCAATCACTACAACCCAGAGAGGGAAGTGACTTGTGGAAGAGGAAATTTAAGTTTTACTTCGATTAACCTTCCAAGGCTTGGGATTATGGCTCATGGAGACATCAAAGAGTTCTATAAAAACTTGGACAAGCGTCTGGAATTGTGCTGCAGGCAGCTTCTGCACCGTTTTGAGATACAGAAAAAGAAGACGGTGAAGAATTATCCATTTTTGATGGGACAAGGCATCTGGATGGATTCTGAGAAGCTTGGCATCGGGGACACGGTGGGCGAGATATTGAAAAATGGCACCTTAAGTGTAGGCTTTATCGGGCTTGCAGAGACTTTGGTGGCACTTACTGGGAAACACCACGGAGAGAGCGAAGAGAGCCAGAAGTTAGGGTATGAAATCATCTCTTATATGAGAGACTATATGGACAAGAAATCCGAAGAGACCGGACTTAATTTTACATTACTTGCAACGCCCGCAGAAGGGCTTTCGGGACGGTTTGTACGAATTGACAGAAAGCGTTTTGGAAAGATAGAAGGCGTGACAGACCGAGACTACTATACCAATTCTTTTCATGTGCCAGTGTATTATGCAATTAATGCTTTTCAAAAGATTAAAACGGAAGCACCTTACCATGCTTTAACCAACGCAGGGCATATTAGCTATGTGGAATTAGACGGAGACACCGCAAAGAATCCAGAAGCTTTTGAGGCAATTATCCGCTGCATGAAGGAAAGCGGCGTCGGCTATGGTTCCGTCAACCATCCCGTAGACCGTGACCCGGTCTGTGGCTTTACCGGAGTTATCGACGAGGTATGCCCAAGATGTGGCAGAAGAGAAGGCGAGGCAGTCTCTATAGAGCGATTAAATGAGCTTCGCAAAAAATATCCTGATATACCAGTATATTTAGACGCGAATCATTAAAAAATATAGTAACTATAAAAGCGGAACTTCAAAACAGCAAAATCCTAGCTTAGGTCCAGAAGGATTTTTGAACGTGATAATGGTCAAAAATCCTTCTAGATGACGGGTCTAAGCTAGGATGGAGCGGAACTTTAAATAGGAGGATTTATAATTTATGGCTGGAAAATTATTAGCAGAAAATGGACAGGTAGGAGAGAATGTAAAATTTGACAGAATTCGTAGAATTACGGGTTACTTAGTAGGAACGACAGACCGTTTTAACAATGCAAAACGCGCAGAGGAAAAAGATCGTGTCAAACACACACTATAAGCCGCTTCGGATTGCAGGGACTGTGCAGGACTCGATTGTGGATGGCCCAGGGATTCGCTATGTAATCTTTACGCAGGGCTGTCCACACCGCTGCTTGGGCTGCCATAATCAAGAGACACATGATATAGCAGGTGGAAAAGAAGCAGATATAGAGAGCATCTTGCAGCAGATAAGAGAAAATCCATTACTTAGCGGTGTAACATTCTCTGGCGGGGAACCTTTTATACAAGCAGAAGCACTTTTACAGGTAGCAAAGGCTGTCAAAGCAATGCGGAAACATCTGATGATTTACACAGGGTATTTGTACGAAGATTTGTTGCAAATGGATAAACCTGAAGTACAAGAGTTGCTTTTAGAAGCAGATATTCTTGTGGATGGACCATTTGTATTGGAAAAAAGAGACTTGACTTTACAATACTGCGGAAGTAGTAATCAAAGGGTAATTGACCTTGTGAAAACACGGGAAAAAGGGGAAGTAGTGTTGTATCGGAGTGCGTATGAAGATTTATAAAAGACCACTGACCAAATCCATCTTATATAGATATTTGGATTTGGTCGGTGGCTTTTTTATAATCCTTATTCTGTGATAAAGAATTTCTTAATTCCAAACAATACTGCGCAGAGCAGGACAAAGGAGATAATCAGAACTGCCCAGGCGTTTTGGACGAAGCCGGCGATGCAGTAGCCTACAAAAGATACAGCAGCTACAAGCATAGCATAAGGAAGCTGTGTGGACACATGATTGATATGGTCACACTGTGCCCCGGCGGAAGCCATAATGGTAGTATCAGAAATCGGAGAACAGTGGTCACCACATACTGCTCCGGCAAGGCAAGCTGCAATCGTGATAATCAATAAGTTGCCTGGCAAGTTAATCCCTACAACGATAGGCAAAAGAATTCCAAAAGTGCCCCAGGAAGTTCCAGTGGAGAACGCAAGGAAGATAGCCACTAAAAATACGATTGCAGGAAGCATACCAGTTAGACCGGCTGCGCTGCCTTCAAAGATACCACTGACATATTCGGCTGCGCCAAGCATACCAGTCAGGCCAGACAGAGTCCAGGCGAAGGATAGAATCAAAATCGGGCTAATCATCGCTTTAAAGCCTTCTGGGAACGCATCCATACAGTTCTTAAAGGAGAGAACTTTGCGGCTTAGGTAGAAGACGATGGTGATTAGAAGCGCTGCAACAGAGCCCATAGAGAGTCCTAGAGGTGCATCGCAGTTTGCGAAAGAATTCACAAAAGTCTCGCCATCGAAGAAACCACCTGTGTAGATCATACCAATGATACAGCAGATAATCAATATAATAACTGGAAATGCCAAGTCGATAACTTTTCCTTTGTCGGATACTGCTTCAAAGGAGGTATCATTGGATGTAGTCTTACCAGAGGTAAAAAGGTCTCCTTGTTTGGCATTTTTTTCGTGGGTCTTCATAGGACCAAAGTCAATATCCCATATTGTGATAATAATAATCGTTGCAATAGTGAGTAAGGAGTACAGATTGTATGGAATAGCACTGATAAAAAGAGTCAATCCATCGGTTCCTTCTACAACACCGGCAACGGCTGCGGCCCAGGAGGAGATTGGAGCAATCATACAGACTGGAGCAGCTGTGGCATCGATTAAGTAAGCCAGTTTTGCGCGGGATACGTTGTGTTTGTCTGTGACTGGACGCATGACGCTTCCTACGGTTAAGCAGTTAAAATAGTCGTCAACGAAGATTAAAACACCAAGTGCAAAGGTAGCCAGAAGGGTGCCTTTTCTGGATTTAATCTTTTCCTGTGCCCACTTTCCATAGGCAGCAGAACCGCCGGCTTTGTTCATCAATACGACGATGGTGCCTAGAATCACAAGAAAGATTAGGATTCCAACATGTCCGCCGTCTGCAAGGGAAGCAATAAATCCGTCGTTGAATATGGTCGTATAGGCGGCCACGACGTTAAAGTTGGTGATAAACAGTGCTGCTGTTACGATACCGATAAACAGAGAACTGTAGACTTCCTTGGTAATCAGCGCAAGTATAATCGCTACTAGCGGGGGTACCAGGGACCAAAAAGTTGCATACATAACATTTCCCACCTCTTAGATTATTTCTGTAGACATAATAGAAAAAGGCCATGGCGCGTGCAGCGTCCATGACCTTATTAGTTCTTCATAAACGATAGCGCACCACAGAATTGTGACAGTGTACAACATATTTTGTTGCACCCCAGCAAAGAAACTTCAGGCAGTGGCTTTGCTTCGGCGGACGTTCTGTTAGGCTGTCTAAGATGCCTGTCTTTTGCAGATAGCTTATTGGTAACGGCCGCGCCTCTATCTTTCTTTTTATGTATATTACAGATGATTTAAGCGTAATACAGGTGTCGAAAAAAGTCAAGAGGTTTTACTTAAGAAAATTTGGCAAAAGTTTATATTTAGTCGAAAAATGGGTGGTAAAATAGTAAGAATTTTTAAGAAAGGGCAAGAAAAGATATGTTGAGAGAGAAAGTGGCAATTATTACAGATTCCTGTGCAGATGTACCAGAGGAATTGGCAGAGAAATATCATCTGTTTGTGTTGCCAATGCAGATTGTCTGTGAAGATGGAGTATATCGGGATGGGATAGATATGACTTCCGAGGATATTTATAAGAGGTTAGAGAAAGAGACACCCAAATCAAGTACGCCAAGTGGGGCAGATGTGGAGGATTTATTGCAGGAGCTTGTGCGCCAAGGTTATAAAAAGGCAATCGCAGTGCTTCTAGCAGGAGGACTTTCAGGGACTGTAAATCAGGTACGGCTTTTAGCAGAAGAATTTGGAGGGATTGAGATAGCGGTCTATGATTCTAAGCAGGCGAGTATCGGGATTGGAGGGATTGCAATTCAGGCTGCAAAGTATGCAGAAGAAGGGATGGAATTTGAAGAGTTAAAAGAAAAAGTAGAAAGGCTGATTGAAAGGACAAAGGTATTTTTCTCAATTGATACTTTAAAATATTTAAAAAGGGGAGGGCGTATTGGAAAGGCAGCAGCTCTGGCGGGGACACTTCTGGATATTAAACCGGTGATGTCTTTTGATGAAGATGGAGAAATCTATGCGGCGGCAAAGGTGAGAAGTCGTAAAGGAGTGGAGAAAAGGCTTTTACAGCTTATGGAAGATGTAAAAAGAGAAGGGTGTCCTTATAATCTGATGGTAGCAGATGGAGGAGCAGCAGAAGAACGGGAAGCGCTAGAGGAAAAGCTTAAAGAACGCTTTCCTGATTATCAGGCAATCTATCGGACAAAGATTGGGGCAGCGCTTAGTGTTCATCTGGGGCCTGGGCTTTTGGGAGCCGGGATTCAGTATCTGGAGAACTGATTTTAACGACAGATATCAAAAATAAAGGCGGCAGCCTGGTCCATAGCTTCGTAGGCGGTCTTAAAGGGAGACATCTGAAAAACATGCCACATACCTTGATAGACGGCAATACGGGCGCCTACGTGGTGTCTGACAAGCTGTTTATGGAGCTCTAGAGAGTCGGAGAGTAGGATTTCGTTGGAGCCAGCCTGAATCAGAACCGGAGGAAAGTCCGTAAAATCGCCATATAAAGGAGAGATAAAAGGGTCTTGTAAATCTTCTCTACAGGCGTAGTCTTTGATAGCCTGGTCTAAATAGGTCTCAGTTAAGATAGGGTCGATGTCGTGGCGGGTTTTGTGAGAGCGTCCGCTTCTGGTAAGGTCGGTCCAGGGAGAGAACAGAATCAGTCCTCTAGGGAGGATACGGTTCTGTTCTTTTAGTTTGAGCGTTAAAGCTAGGGCCAGATTTCCCCCGGCAGAATCTCCGGCGATGATAATGTCTCTGGCGCCGTAGCCTATATGCATCAGATAATCCCAGATTTTAATGGCGTCTAAAAGGGCAGAAGGATAGGGATGTTCGGGGGCTAGGCGATAGTCAAAGCTTAGAACATCCATAGAGGTAGAGTTTGCTAACTTGTTGGTGATGCTGCGGGCGTATTTTAGGCTTCCGGTGTTGTAGCCTCCCCCATGGCAGTAGAGCAGGATATATTTTTTCATATGACTTCTTTTGACACTGACCCACTCTACACGGATACCGTCGACGTCGATATCTTCATAATTCATATCGGTGCTTCGCATCAAAAGCTTTCCCAGATTGTCTTTTTTGGTGCGCTGTTTTTCAATATCGCTGTTTTCCACAAAAGTATGCATTCGTTTGATGGCTTTCATCAGGTTCTGATTTTGTTTTTGAGGATTGGTCATAATGTTTTACCTTTTCTTCTATTTTTGTGAATAATATATAAAATTTTAACATATTTTTTTAGCTATTCCAAGAAAAATAATGGTATAATATATAATATGAAAAAAAGAACATTTGTAAAAACTCCATGGTATAGACTGGATTTATCAGCAATCGTTTATCCGACATTACAGAGACGAAATTTTTCTTCGGTCTATCGTATTAGTGTGTTGTTAAATAAGAAGATTGACCCGGTTATCTTACAGCAGGCGGTAGAGCAGACGATGCCGCGTTTTCCGACATTTAAGGTGGCGATGCGAAAAGGGGTGTTCTGGAGGTATCTAGAGCCTAACCAAAGTCCAGGGCCTTTTGTGGAGCCGGATATTGTCAATCCTTGTATGCCAATGTCCTTTAAGAGACGGGGACGGTATCTGATTCGCATCTATTATTATGAGAGGCGGATTTCTCTAGAGGTCTTTCATTCGTTGTCAGATGGCAGTGGGGCACTCTATCTACTGCGTACACTGACTGCGGTGTATCTGCGTCTTTTGGGGTATAAGATACCAGATGGACATGGGGTGCTTTCCATAGAGGAGAAACCGGATATGGAGGAGCTAGAAGACGCTTATATTCGCTATGCAAGTTCTAAAGTGCGACCGCCCAGAAGCCGTAGCCGGACATATCGGATTCGTGGAACAAAAGAGCCTTTTTATACATTAAATATTATTACCGGAATTTTAGAAGTAGATAAGCTTCTTTTCGTGACAAAAAAATATAAAGTGACTGTGACAGAATATTTAAATGCAGTGCTTCTCTACGCGATTCTCAGTAAACAGAAAGAAGACCATGTGTTTCGGGAGCTTCCGGTGTCGATTGCGATGCCGGTGAATCTAAGGCGCTTTTTTCCTTCTAAGACGCTTCGCAACTTTATTACCATGGTCTATCCTTCTGTCGACCCCAGGATGGGAGAGTATACCTTTGAAGAAGTGCTCTTGCAGGTGCATTATTATATGCGTTACTATCTCAATGATAAATTTTTAAATGCGGATATTACTACAAATGCGGCGGTGACACAGAATCTTTTGATTCGGATTGTACCACTGTTTGTAAAGGATATTGTGGTCAGGCAGTTCTATAAAAGGGTGCAGGATAAGCAGTCCAGCGCCGGACTGACAAATCTTGGGATTGTAGAGGTGCCAGAGGAGATGAGAGCGCATGTGGAGCGTTTTGAAGTGCTGATGGGACAGCCCTTTTCAGCGCGTACAAACTGTGCAGTGGTTAGTTATGGGAATACTATCAGTATTAGCTTTGCAAGTAGTATTGTAGAGGCAGATGTAGAACGTTTGTTCTTTCGCAAGCTGGTGCAAGAGGGGATACATGTAAAGATTGAAACAAATCGGAACAGGGGGAATAGCTGATGGCATATTGTGTAAACTGCGGAGTGGAGCTAGATAAGACTTGCGAGGTCTGTCCGCTTTGTAATACGCTGGTTCATCATCCAAAGGAGAAGACTGACAGAGTGTCACCTTCTCCATATCCAAGCCGCAGAGGAAATACCGACCCTGTGCAGCGTGCAGATGTGACCGTTTTATTAAGTGTGGTACTAGCAGTGACAGCGATTGTATGTGGGCTTTTAAATCTGTTTGTGTTCTATGGAACGTATTGGTCTTTGTATGTGATTGGGGGATGCGGGCTTTTGTGGATTTTCTGCCTGCCCGTCTTTTTTCCAAGCTTTTTGGTGTATATGAGTCTGCTGCTAGATGGAATAGGGATTGCGCTTTACTTTGGGATAATTGCAATATTACATCCGGGAAATGGCTGGTATTTTGCATTGGCGCTTCCGATTGTGGCAGCAGCTACCGGGATGATTTTGGTGTTTGCGGTTTTTGTGAAGAAGATGCATGCTTCCATTTTGTCAGGGGCAGTGTTGGTGCTGATGGAAGTGGCAATGTTTACTGTGACAATAGAACTTTTAATTGACAGATTTCGGGGAACAAGGATGGGAATTACATGGTCAGCAGTGGTACTGACTTGTTGCATAGTGATTGATGCAGCGCTGATTACTATTATACGAAGAAGTAGATTGCGGGAAGAAGTGCGTAGAAGGATGCATATATAACCGGGCGCAAGATAAGAGTATCAAAGGTAAAGGAGAGAAGGATATGTATGGAAATTATACCTGCGAAAGATGTAAAAGAGCAATTGGATTTCGGGGGATTTGCCTAGCTTGCAGAGAAGAATTAAAGAAAGAAGAAATATTGGCTTGGAGCGAGGAAAAGATTCAGGAAAAGCTTCAGGAGGTGATTCAAAATATAAAGCAGCTTTCCGATTGGGGAAGTAAAACGTATGATGCTGCGTGTCATTTAATAGATCTAAGAGGTGTGATTTCTGAAAAAATGCAGAGGGCAGCTTTGGAGGCAGAGGTCTTCGAGCTTCCCAAGGTTTATTATCATGCACCAGAGGATGTGCGGGACGGATTGATTGGATGTCTGATGAATACAACAGATGCCCAGGAAGCATCCTGGCTGATGCAATGTCTGGCAATGCAAGGGGATGATAAAGCGCTAGAGGCATTGTATGAATTGGAGTGTCATCCAAAGGAATGGAGAGAGAAGCTCTATGTGGACCCTTCCGTGTATGCGCAGGCAGGGGGATGGACGTTTGATAAAAAAGGAAAGAGAAGAACGCTGAATTATGATACTTGTTATCCAATAATAAAAGCGGATAACAAAGGAAATTCTCCGATTAAAGTGGCTAGAATTCGGAAAGAGCACTGCCCGCACTGTGGAGGCAGGATGATGGATATGCTGGTGGTGGATGCAAGAGATAAGAGACTTCAGTTTTTGGGAGTGGATGGAGTAATTACGGCGACTTGTTGTCCGTCTTGTGTGCTTTATGAGGAAGGGGGATTTTCCAGGTTTACACTAGATGGTGAAAGTGAGGCGTTGCCACTTGAAATTGGAGGGATAGGAGAGGAAGCTTCAGAGGAGATGTATAGAGAGATGGAAGAAAATTCGCTGGTGCTTGGAGAAGAACCAGTCCCTTTATTTTATGAGACACAGAGTGATTATAGTTGTA
Source organism: Lachnospiraceae bacterium (assembly GCA_910575445.1). Lineage (GTDB taxonomy): Bacteria > Bacillota > Clostridia > Lachnospirales > Lachnospiraceae > Hominiventricola. Next base: position 933,322 of record CAJTFW010000001.1, read on the forward strand.
CGATTGGTGGCTTTGCAAGTTGGGTGCAGGACTGGAAATATTTGACTTGCCCGGATTGTGGAAAGCCTATGCGGTATCTGGCGCAGCTTCATTGGAGTCAGATTGATGACAGTGAAGGAACCTTGTATATTGAGATTTGCCCAGAATGTCAGGTAGCAGGGATGCTGCATCAACAGACCTAAGGAAGAACGATACAAAAGAGGTTGGTACATATCAGCCTCTTATTTTTATGCCCAATAGTAATAGGCAGATTCCACAAAAACAGGATATTGAATTTATGAAAAATGCCGAATATTGGAAAATTCATTGACATTTATTTGTTACTATGGTATATAGTACGTATAACATCCTACAATGAACAAAGGATGAAGGATGTAGGGGAAGGAGAACTGCTTTTATGAAGCAAAGAACGGCGGGGATTATCTTGGCGATGGTGTTGGCAGCAGGGATGCTGTCGGGATGTGGCAAGGAAACAACATCTGCGTTGACGTCAGCAGGTACAGATACCAAAGATACCTATCAGGAAATTGAGCTGGTAATGGCGGTAAATGGGACAGATATTCAGATAGATACGAAAGTGGCGAAAAAGTTTTCAGAGTTAGTATCAGAAGCATCTGATGGAAAAGTAACCGTGGCAGTATTTCCCAATGACCAGTTAGCTGGTGGAAATGCGACAAAAGGGATTGAGATGATTGCTGTGGGAGGCGTGGATTTGGCAGCATATGCGACTTCTGTTATATCTGTGCTTGACGGGCAGATGTCGATTGCGACGATTCCCTGGAGCTTTGATGACTATGCAGAGGCCAGAAAAGTGATTGATGAGACCGGAGGCGATTATTATGCAAAGCTTCTAGAGAGTAAAGGAATTACCTATCTTGGTTCTTTTCACAATGGATTTCGACAGATTAGCAACAGTAGCCATGAAGTGAGAAAGCCAGAAGATGTACAGGGACTAAAGATTCGAGTGCCAGGAAGTGAAGTCTATATGGATTTTTTCCGGGAGTTAAAGGCAGACCCAATCTCGATGAGCTGGAGTGAGGTGTTTACAGCGATTCAGCAGGGGGCGATTGACGGGCAAGAAAATGGTGTCAGTATTACAGATTCGGCAAAGATGTATGAGATTCAGGACTATCTGACATTGTGGAATTATACATATGAGAATGATTTGTTTCTGGCCAATACACAGATTTGGAATAGCCTAGAGCCTAAGACGCAAGAGCTTCTAAGGGAAAAGGCAAAGGAAGCTTGTGACTGGGGAAGAGACCAGGTAGAAGAGGAAGAAGCGCAGATTGTGCAAAAATTTAGAGATGGCGGCATGACAGTAACAGAACTTACAGACGAGGAGCTAGAAGTCTTTAAAGAGGCTGTACAGCCTGTTAGAGAGAAATTTATGGATAAATACGGGGAAGAAGCATGTGCGGCTTTCCAGATTGATTAAAAGGCATGCAGAAAGGGGATATACATGCATCTGTTAGATAGAGTAGAGGAAATTGTTGCGGCAGTCTGTCTGTCGGTGATGACCGTGTTAGCATTTGCCAATGTAGTTGCAAGATATGTATTTAGTGCTTCGTTTTCTTTCTCAGAGGAGATTACCACGTATCTATTTGTACTGTTAAGCCTTCTGGGTACGGCGATTGCAGCCAGAAGAAGGGCACATCTAGGGCTTACGATTTTAACGGATTTGGTAAGTCCAAAAGTGAGAAGGATTTTACACATTATTGGTTATCTGTTTGCGGTGGCGTTTACAGGAGCGATTTTTTACTATGGGATTTTAATGGTTATCAGTCAAAGACAGCTTGGACAAGTGACAGCCAATATGCAGTGGCCAGAGTGGATTTTTGGTTCTTTTGTACCAGTTGGGGCGCTGCTTGCTACGATTCGCTTTGCACAGGTGTTAGTGGAAGAAATTCGGGGAAATGGTGAAAAGGAGGGGACGAGCTGATGGTTGCAGCAATCTTATTTCTTGTATTTGCAGTTCTGTTATTTATCGGCACTCCAATCGCCGTCTGTCTGGGTGCATCTAGTGTACTGGCGATGATTGCACAGGGAGCAGGAAGGCCACTTGATACGATTATGAGCAGTCTTCCAAGACTTGTATCTTCTTCTACCAGTAAATTTGTACTTTTAGCCATTCCATTTTTTATCCTTGCCGGAAATATTATGGAAAAGGCTGGTATCTCTGGAAAGCTGATAAAGCTTGCAGAGGTCTGTGTAGGACATCTAAAAGGCGGACTTGCGATTGTCTGTGTGATTGTCTCTTGCTTTTTTGCAGCGATTTCCGGTTCCGGTCCTGCGACGGTTGCAGCACTTGGGCTGATTATGATACCAGCAATGGTCAGAGCCGGGTATAAGCCAGCTTTTGCGGCAGCTCTGATGGGAACTTCCGGGGCAATCGGTGTAGTGATTCCACCGTCAATTACCTTTGTAGTATATGGATCGATTGCAGATGCCTCGATAGGTACTTTATTCTTAGCTGGAATTCTTCCAGGACTTCTGATGGGGCTAGGACTTATGGTGACAGCGCTCTTAGTGGGAAGAAAAAGTGATTTGAAGACATTGCCAAAGGCTTCTAAAAAAGAGCGGTGGGAAGCATTTAAAGATGCATTTTGGGGATTGATGATGCCAGTGATTATCTTAGGAGGTATCTACGGTGGTATCTTTACTCCAACAGAGGCAGCAGCAGTATCTGTCGTCTATGGATTATTTGTAGGGGTGTTTATCTACAAACAGATTCGTCTAAAAGAGCTATATACCCTGCTTTTGGATTCGGTATCCACTACAGCAACCGTAATGTTTATTACAGCAGCGGCAAGTCTGTTTGCCTATGTACTAACCCGCGCAAGACTGGATGTGGCGATTAGTACAGCACTTCAAGAGATTACTGGTGGCAGCACTATTATCTTCTTTATCATTGTAAATATTATTCTTTTGATTGCAGGATGTTTTTTGGATTCTACATCAGCACTATATATTTTTACACCTCTGTTTGTACCAGTGGCCAATGCTTTGGGAATTGACTTAGTACATCTGGGTGTGACAATGGTGGTCAATTTAGCGATTGGACTTTTTACTCCACCTGTAGGTGTCAATTTATATGTGGCCTGCGGCGTGGCAGATGTCAACCTAAAAGATATCTCAAAAGCAGTAGTACCGCTTTTAGCAGCATCTCTGTTGATTCTGTTGTTAGTTACCTATATTCCAGCGGTATCTCTGGCATTTATATAAAGAACAGGAATATTGTGGAACCAGCCAAAAGACTGGCCCGATAATATAAATAAAAGGAAAATCAAGGAGGAAGAACACATGTTTGAATTTAATGACCAGGTAGTAATTGTAACAGGAAGCGGCTCTCCAAAAGGGATTGGAAGAACGATTGCACGTACCTTTGCAAAGCAGGGAGCAACGGTTATTATTGCGGATATGAATGAAGAAGGTATCAAAGATACGGTAGCTGTTATCGAAGAAGAAGGCGGCAAGGCAATGGGGGTTATGGTAAATGTAACTTCACCAGAGTCTGTACAGCAGATGGTGGACACGGTAATGGAGAAATATGGCCGGATTGATGTACTGGTAAATAATGCGGGCATCTCTCAAAAAGTAACCGTGGAAGATATGAAGTTAGAGGATATGAAGAAAATCTTTGAGGTCAATATGTTTGGACTGTTCCTCTGTACACAGGCTTGTATGAAACCAATGCGTGCGGCAAAATACGGAAGAATTGTCAATCTGTCTTCGGTATCTGGAAAAAGAGGCGGCGGAGTCTTTGGCGGAGCGCATTATTCTGCATCAAAAGCAGCTGTGCTGGCATTTTCTAAGAATCTTTCAAGAGAGATTTCGGCAGAGGGAATTACAATTAACAGCGTATGCCCAGGCCTTATCAATACAGAGATTTGGAAATCACTTCCAAAGGCGGATGCAGATAAAGTGATTGATGGCATCCCAATGGGACGTCCAGGAGAGACACAAGAGGTTGCCAATGCGATTGTGTTCTTAGCTTCTAAGGAGGCTTCTTATATTACTGGTGAGGAAATCGATATTAACGGTGGTTCTCATATGGATTAAGCTCTTCCTAAAATTCATAATATATGGAAAAAGGGTGCTGTGTTTTGCAGTGGCCTTTTTTCGTTTGTAGGAAGGACGCTAGGGCGGGAGGGGAGTAGGTTCCTTCCAGACCCCGCTCGCGCTTAATGAACGCCTATAGCGGTACTAAATTCGCGACTGCGCGTTCCGCTTGCGCCCACCCCGTGCCGATGGCGTCCAATGGGTCTTTCAGGAACCTACTCCCCTCCCGCCCTGGCTGACTATGGCTACCGATAAGTACAAAACACTAAAGTGTGATATTGTGTGGGCATATAAGTGTAAGTGTTCCGTCTGAAGCGTACGTATTGAAGCCAATACACAGCCTGACATGGCCTGGTAGATGTTCCTGCAAGACCCATTGGACGCCATCGGCCAATGTGGTCAACTTAAGCGTTACTTTTTGTTTTGCACTTTGCTAACAAAAGTAATTCATATTTTGATGATATACCTCTTGCTATTTTTTTTCTAAACGTGCATCTTTAGAAG
>CAJTFW010000002.1 GCA_910575445.1 Lachnospiraceae bacterium
GATGCGCTTAGGGGACACACCCGTTCCCATCCCGAACACGATGGTTAAGACCTAAGCGGCCGATGGTACTATGCTGGAGACGGCATGGGAGAGCAGGTGGCTGCCGGATTTTAACCGGGCTTATAGCTCAGCCGGTTAGAGCGCACGCCTGATAAGCGTGAGGTCGGTGGTTCGAGTCCACTTAAGCCCATTGGGTGCGAAAGCACTCAGAACAACTGTACTTTGAAAATTGCATACAGAAAAAGATACAATATCTTTAACACAAAAGATACAAGACATCCGAGAAAAAATAAAGTTTGTAACACAAACAACCTAGAACCAACGTTTGTAACGCTATACAGACGAACTTGGTGAGAGGCATCGTAAGCGGTTATTCGCAGAAACATGCGTTTCTGCTCATGTCCTTTGCTTCGCAAATGACCAGCCGCTGCATCCTAAGTCCTTACGAGTGCGAGCACTCGCCAGTCTTTGGAATCATCGACTGCCGCTTTCAAAGTGAATTGGTTAAGCTAATAAGAGCGCAGGGTGGATGCCTTGGCACTAAGAGCCGATGAAAGACGTGATAAGCTGCGAAAAGCTTCGGGGAGGGGCAAATACCCAATGAGCCGGAGATATCTGAATGGGGAAACCTGACTGAGCAAACCTCAGTCGTCGTATGGTGAATTCATAGCCATACGTCGGGAACCTGGTGAACTGAAACATCTAAGTAGCCAGAGGAAAAGAAAACAACATGTGATTCTGGAAGTAGCGGCGAGCGAAACCGGAAGAGGCCAAACCAGAGTGCGTGCACTCTGGGGTTCGGACCGCGGAATTGATTCAATGAGTCTAATGGAAAGGTTTTGGGAAAGCCTGCCACAGAGGGTGAAAGCCCCGTACATGAAAGATGAATTGACATGGCGGAATCCAGAGTACCACGAGACACGTGGAACCTTGTGGGAATGAGCGGGGACCACCCCGTAAGCCTAAATACTCCTTAGTGACCGATAGCGCATAGTACTGTGAAGGAAAGGTGAAAAGAACCCCGGGAGGGGAGTGAAAGAGAACCTGAAACCCTGTGTTTACAAGCTGTGGAACACCCTTATGTGGTGAACCGCGTACTTTTTGTAGAACGGTCCGGCGAGTTGCGCTGGCTGGCGAGGTTAAATACTATAAGGTATGGAGCCGAAGGGAAACCAAGTCTTAATAGGGCGAGAATAGTCAGTCGGAGCAGACCCGAAACCGGGTGATCTACCCATGTCCAGGTTGAAGATGCCGTAAAAGGCATTGGAGGACCGAACGCACATCCGTTGAAAAGGGTGGCGATGAGGTGTGGGTAGGGGAGAAATTCCAATCGAACCCGGAGATAGCTGGTTCTCCTCGAAATAGCTTTAGGGCTAGCCTCGGTTTAGTCTCATGGAGGTAGAGCACTGAATTTCCTAGGGGGCGTCAAAGCTTACCGAAGAATATCAAACTCCGAATGCCATAGAGATGATGACCGGGAGTCAGACTGCACGAGATAAGTTGGGTAGTCGAAAGGGAAAGAGCCCAGACCACCAGCTAAGGTCCCAAAGTGCGTGTTAAGTGGAAAAGGATGTGGGATTTCAAAGACAACCAGGATGTTGGCTCAGAAGCAGCCATACATTTAAAGAGTGCGTAATAGCTCACTGGTCGAGAGGTCCTGCGCCGAAAATGTCCGGGGCTAAAACACGACACCGAAGCTGTGGGATTGACGAATGTCAATCGGTAGAGGAGCATTCTTAATGGGAAGAAGCGGTACTGAAAAGAGCCGTGGACGATTAAGAAGAGAGAATGCCGGAATGAGTAGCGAGAATAAGGTGAGAATCCTTATGGCCGAATATCTAAGGTTTCCAGAGTAAAGCTGATCTGCTCTGGGTAAGTCGGGGCCTAAGGCGAGGTCGAAAGACGTAGTCGATGGATAACAGGTTGAGATTCCTGTACTACTGTATAACAGAACTGTGGGGACACAGAAGGAGAGCGTAACCCAGGAATGGAAAGACTGGGGCAAGCGAAGTAGGAGTCACGTTGGCAAATCCGCGTGGCAATCCGAAGGCGTGATGCATAGTGAAATATAAGTAACGAATTACGTGAGCCAGCTGTCAAGAAAAGCCGCTATTGTTTATAGAGTACCCGTACCGTAAACCGACACAGGTGGATGAGGAGAGAATCCTAAGGCCGACGGAAGAAGCATTGTTAAGGAACTCGGCAAAATAACCCCGTAACTTCGGGAGAAGGGGTGCCAGTGAGAACTGGCCGCAGTGAAAAGGCTCAAGCAACTGTTTAGCAAAAACACAGGTCTATGCGAAACCGAAAGGTGAGGTATATGGGCTGACGCCTGCCCGGTGCTGGAAGGTTAAGGGGAGAGGTTAGCGGAAACGCGAAGCTTTGAACTTAAGCCCCAGTAAACGGCGGCCGTAACTATAACGGTCCTAAGGTAGCGAAATTCCTTGTCGGGTAAGTTCCGACCCGCACGAAAGGCGTAATGATTTGAGCACTGTCTCGACAATGCATCCGGTGAAATTGAAGTACCAGTGAAGATGCTGGTTACCCGCGCCAGGACGGAAAGACCCCATGGAGCTTTACTCCAGCTTGGTACTGGGATTCGGTATTGCATGTACAGGATAGGTGGGAGGCTAGGAAGGAATGACGCCAGTTGTTCTGGAGCCATTGTTGGGATACCACCCTTGCAGTATTGGGTTTCTAACATGTACCCGTTAACCGGGTAGTGGACAATGCCAGGTGGGGAGTTTGACTGGGGCGGTCGCCTCCGAAAGGGTATCGGAGGCGCCCAAAGGTTCCCTCAGAATGGTTGGAAACCATTCGCAGAGTGCAAAGGCAGAAGGGAGCTTGACTGTGACATCGACGGGTGGAGCAGGTACGAAAGTAGGGCTTAGTGATCCGGTGGTATTAAGTGGGAATGCCATCGCTCAACGGATAAAAGCTACCCTGGGGATAACAGGCTTATCACTCCCAAGAGTTCACATCGACGGAGTGGTTTGGCACCTCGATGTCGGCTCATCGCATCCTGGGGCTGTAGCAGGTCCCAAGGGTTGGGCTGTTCGCCCATTAAAGCGGTACGCGAGCTGGGTTCAGAACGTCGTGAGACAGTTCGGTCCCTATCCGGCGTGGGCGGAGGATATTTGAGAGGAGCTGTCCTTAGTACGAGAGGACCGGGATGGACTGACCTCTGGTGTATCGGTTGTCCTACCAAGGGCATGGCCGAGTAGCCAAGTCGGGAAGGGATAAACGCTGAAGGCATCTAAGCGTGAAGCCCCCCTCAAGATGAGATATCCCATTCGAAAGAAGTAAGACCCCTTGAAGACGACGAGGTAGATAGGGCAGAGGTGGAAGTGCAGTAATGTATGGAGCTGACTGTCACTAATCGGTCGAGGGCTTAACCAAGAGGTTTTGGGTAAGAGAAGGATAGAGGTATAGGTTAGAGAGTGTATCTTTTCGAACTGTATGTGATTTTGAGGGTATAGAACATACCCAAAGGTATAATCCTCGATAGCTCAATGGTAGAGCACTCGGCTGTTAACCGAGTTGTTGTAGGTTCGAGCCCTACTCGGGGAGTTGGATAGAATCCGCAGATATCAGTGTCTGCGGGTTTTCTTTGTGTAAATGTCAAGCCTCGAAAGAGGCACAATAGATCGCATGGCTGCAAAAGAAGGCATGTGAGTATTAACCAAAAAACGAACCAGGATCGTGCGGTATTTCGTATTCTGGCTATAATTGCCTGATAGTAAATAATACTTTTACTGTCAGGCTTTTTTGTATTAAAACATAGAATATGCTAAAGCCCGTAAACATCAATTTCCCTCTTGCTAAATGAGGAAAGTTGTGTTAATATATTGCATATTAGATTACCAGTCAGATGGTAGCCAGACGAAGTGAAAAGATAACCTCGATTGTAATTCGGACATAATACTCTATCAAAGTAATTTTATGATATCTAACCGTATCAATGATAGGGCACTCGGTCGTTCACCGAGTTATTGTAGGTTCGAGCCCTACTCGGGGAGTTATAGTAGGATATTGTTTGAAGCTTTTACCAGATAGAAGTAGAACTCTAGTTTGTGTAACCTTGCCTTTCTGAACAGGAAAAGCAGGGTTTTTGTTGGTATAGAAATATATTCCATGTGGGGGTAGAGGAGTATGAAAGATAATGAAAAACCCAGAATTTTGATTACAGATGATTCTGAGATGAACCGTTCGATTCTGCTAGATATACTTGGCGAAGAGTATGAGATTGTGGAAGCAGAGAATGGTGCAGAGGCAGTGGTGATGCTTCGACAATATGCTTCTGAGATTTCTTTGGTATTATTAGATATTGTGATGCCAGAGATGGACGGATTTGAAGTGTTGTCGATTATGAACAAGGAGCATTGGATTGAGGATATTCCGGTTATTATCATCTCCGCAGAGAATTCTTCCACCTATCTAGAACGTGCGTTCGACCTTGGCGTGACAGACTATATTAGCCGGCCTTTTGATGATTTGATTGTACATCGAAGAGTGATTAATACCATTTTGCTCTATGGAAAACAGAAGCGTCTGCTTGGAATGGTTGCTGACCAGATTTTTGAAAAAGAGAAGAGAAGCAGTTTGATGATAGATATTCTAAGCCATATTGTAGAGTTTAGAAATGGCGAAAGTGGAATGCATGTTATCAATATTCATACCATTACCGAGTATCTTCTAAAAAATCTAGGCCGGATAAGCGATAAATATCAATTTACACATGAAGAGATTGAGATTATCAGTACCGCATCGGCGCTTCATGATGTGGGTAAGATAGCGATTCCATCCGAAGTCTTAAATAAGCCTGGCAAATTTACCGATGAAGAATATGCGATTATGAAAAAACATGCAGCGATTGGTGATGAGATGCTGCAACAGATTCCGTTAAGCCAGGGAGAACCGCTTGTAAAAGTGGCACGTGAGATTTGTCGCTGGCACCATGAGCGCTATGATGGCAGAGGCTATCCAGATGGGTTAAAAGGAGATGATATTCCTATCTCTGCACAGATTGTAGCTCTTGCAGATGTGTATGATGCGCTGACAAGTGAACGCTGCTATAAAAAGGCATTTTCCCATGAAAAGGCGCTAGAGATGATTGTCAACGGAGAGTGCGGAGCATTTAATCCTCTGCTTTTGGAGTGTTTTCAAGATGTGGCAGATGAGATTAGAAAAGAACTTACCAAAGGATATGGCCGCAAACCAGTAGACAATGGAGATGTGCGCGTAATTGCAGATGAGATACTGCATCGCAAGGAGCTGACAGCTTCTGAGCGTACGCTTCGCCTTCTAGAGCACGAGCGGGCAAAATATCGCTTCTTTGCTTCGATGTCCAATGAGATACAGTTTGAATATACCATTGACCCTCCAATGATTACGATATCAGACTGGGGTGCAGAGCTTTTGGGGATCAAAGAGATTACCAAAGACCCGATTCATGATGAAAGCATGCTTGCATTGCTGGGAGAAGAAACTTTAAGAGGAATCTCGAAAGCTCTTCGCAATACCACGCCTGACAATCCGCTAATTCAATATAATTGTCAAGTACATATTGGTGGAGAGATACGCTGGTATCGTATTATCGGTCGTGCTACATGGTCTGTGGAAGAACCAGTGGAATACCAGGGAGCGATTGGAAAAGCAGTGGATATTCATACTGAGCATACCCGTATTACCAATCTAGAGAGAATGTCTTCGCACGATGGTCTGACAGGCCTTTTAAATCAGGGAGCTGCTCCGGGTGTGATTCAGGAGAGGCTTGACAACAATCCTGGAAGCAATTTTGCGCTTCTGATTCTGGATTTGGATTATTTCAAATCGGCAAATGACCAGTATGGGCATATATTTGGTAATCATGTATTGCAATATTTGGCCGATAAGCTGCGCCAGAGCGTTCGTAGCGGAGATATTATTGCCAGGGTGGGCGGAGATGAGTTTCTTATCTTTTTACAGTACAGAGAGGGTTTTGAGCTGGCTGTAGACCGTATCTTTACTTCGCTGTTTGGAGGAGAATATGGCGGCTTTAAGATATCGATTAGTATGGGAGTGGCTAAAACCAGCGATAGAATCAAAGATTATGAGACATTGTTCCAGTGTGCGGACCAGGCTCTCTATGTGGCTAAACGTGCAGGCAGAGGTCAGTATAAGTTCTACGATGAAGAATCTATGAAAGACACACTCTCTGTAATTTCACCGATAGATTGCGATGCAGAAGGGCATACATTATCAAAAGAATAGACAAAAATCGGCAAGAGGAAAAAAATTTAAAAAAAAGTAAAATTTCCTCTTGCCAAATCATAAGATATATGATATTATGTTTAACGTTGACGGATTAAGTTCAGAACAGCACAAAACGGCTCCATGGTCAAGTGGTTAAGACACCGCCCTTTCACGGCGGTAACAGGGGTTCAAATCCCCTTGGAGTCATTGCTTTGAGAAGCAGATATGCCGATGTGGCTCAATTGGCAGAGCAGCTGATTTGTAATCAGCAGGTTATCGGTTCGAGTCCGATCATCGGCTTTCTGGACCCATAGCTCAGTTGGTTAGAGCTTCCGGCTCATAACCGGATGGTCCCGGGTTCGAGTCCCTGTGGGTCCATTTAAACAAATCTTTCATATGGCCCGGTGGCTCAGCTGGTTAGAGCGCCGCCCTGTCACGGCGGAGGTCGTGGGTTCGAACCCCATCCGGGTCGCTTGTAAGCTATAATTACATACGGGATCTTAGCTCAGCTGGGAGAGCATCTGCCTTACAAGCAGAGGGTCATAGGTTCGAGCCCTATAGGTCCCATATGCCGGCGTGGCGGAACTGGCAGACGCACAGGACTTAAAATCCTGCGGGACTAATCTCCCGTACCGGTTCGATTCCGGTCGCCGGCATTGCGATTTTCGCAAGGTATAAGATGGGTGCGCGTAGCTCAGCTGGATAGAGCGTCTGACTACGGATCAGAAGGTCGGGAGTTCGAATCTTCTCGCGCACAGTAAGGCCCTGAGAGTTTTCTCAGGGTTTTCTTTTTCTGTTATCTAAAAATTTTCCTAGAAAGACAGGTATAATTTTTCTTATCTGGCAGCATACTACTTCTGTAAATTTTATTACAGGAGGTCATATATCATGAGTTCTAACAACACAAATAATTCTACCAACACGACAAATGCAAACAATGCAAACAACAGTTCTAAGAGCAGCACTTCTAAAAACAGCACCAGCTCTAAGAACTCTTCTAAGAACGAAAGTTCTGATTGCCATCGTCAGTAGACGGACGAGAAACGGGACAGGCGCGGCTAAAGCTGCGCCTTTTTCCGTACATACACGGCTATTCCTATCCTGGCATATACTAACTAATAAGAAAAGAAAGGAAAAGCTTTATGTCAGATATTGAAACTATCTCTGCAAAAGAGATTGACCGTTATCTTTTAGATAAATCATATCTTTTAGTTGATGTAAGAAATCCTTCTGAGTATCGCAAGATGCATATTCGGGGCGCTGTCTGTATTCCTTATGAATATCTGTTGCAGAGAATACAAGGGCTTGGTGGTGCAGTGCCAATTCTGTACTGTGATAGAGGCGGTCTAAGTATGCAGGCGGCCAGAGAGTTACAGGAGCACGGGCATCGTGCAATCTCTGTTGTCGGTGGAATTCAGGCTTACCGAGGGCGGTATCTGGAACGCAATTTCAGATAGAAATGATTGACAGCACAGGCTCTTACAGATAAGATAGAGGATAGGTAACATACCAGAGAGGAGTACGGATGAGTAAGATAGAATTGGTGGCTCCGTGCCATTTCGGCCTGGAGGCCGTTCTAAAAAAAGAAATACTGGACTTAGGCTATGAAATCGTAAAGGTGGAAGACGGAAGAGTAACATTTTGCGGAGAGGCAGAGATGCTATGCAGAGCCAATGTGTTTCTTCGCACAGCAGAACGTATACTACTTAAAGTGGGAAGCTTTAAAGCTATGACCTTCGAGGAGCTTTTTGAGAAGATAAAAGCACTTCCATGGGAAAGCTATATTCCTTCAGATGGAAAGTTCTGGGTAGCGAAAGCTTCTTCTGTAAAGAGTAAGCTTTTCAGTCCTTCTGATATCCAGTCGATTGTAAAAAAAGCGATTGTAGAACGATTAAAGACTATATACCATGTAGAATGGTTTTCAGAGACAGGAGCTGAGTATCCCATACGAATCTCCTTTATGAAGGATGAAGCGTGTGTCTGTCTAGATACAACAGGCCTGTCTCTACATAAAAGAGGATACCGCACAATGGTAAGTAAAGCGCCGATTAAGGAGACACTAGCAGCGGCTCTGATTCTTCTAACACCCTGGAAGAAAGACCGAATCTTTGTCGACCCATTTTGCGGAAGTGGCACCTTCTTAATAGAGGCTGCAATGATTGCTGCCAATATTGCGCCGGGGATGAACCGCTCCTTTACTGCGGAGAAATGGACAAACATCATCCCAAGAAAATATTGGTATCAGGCGATTGACGAGGCAAATGATCTGGTAGAGGACCAGATTGAGACGGATATCCAGGGCTATGATATTGATGGAGAGATAGTAAAGGCTGCAAGACAAAATGCAGAAGCTGCTGGAGTCGAGCATCTGATTCATCTGCAACAGCGTCCAGTAAGCGCGCTGCGCCATTCTGGTAAGTATGGCTTTCTTATCAGCAATCCTCCCTATGGAGAGCGTCTAGAGGACAAAGAGAAGCTTCCAGAGCTATATACGGAGATTGGAGAGGCGTTTGCCGGGTTAGACAGCTGGTCGATGTATCTGATTACCAGCTATGAAGAGGCAGAGAGGTATATTGGCAGAAAAGCAGATAAAAACCGCAAGATTTACAATGGCATGTTAAAGACTTATTATTATCAATTTATGGGGCCAAAGCCTCCGAAAAGAAAAAGGCAGGAGTAGAAGATGGATTTAAAAAAGATTATATTTGCCACAGGTAACGAAGGAAAGTTGCGAGAAATTCGTATGATGTTAGATGACCTTGGCGTATGTGTACAGTCTATGAAAGAGGCGGGAATAACGGTGGATATCGAGGAGAACGGAACGACCTTTGAGGAAAATGCAATTATGAAAGCCAAAGCAATTATGGAGCTTACAAACCAGGTAGTATTAGCCGATGATTCTGGCCTGGAGGTAGATGCGCTAAATAAAGAACCTGGCGTCTATTCTGCGCGCTATATGGGCTATGACACTTCCTACCATTTAAAAAATCAAAACTTGATAGAGCGCCTAGAAGGAAAACGTGGAATAGAAAGAAGCGCAAGATTTGTCTGTGTGATTGCAGCTGCTTTTCCAGATGGCAGAGTGATTACGACGCGTGGAACGATGGAAGGGGAGATTGGCTATGAGGAGCGAGGAGCAAATGGATTTGGCTATGACCCTATCTTCTATCTGCCAGACTATCAGTGTTATTCCGCAGAACTTTCTCTTGCACAGAAGAATCAGCTAAGTCATAGAGGCAAGGCGCTGCGCCTGATGAAAGAAGAATTAAAAAAGCTAAGGGAAGCATAAGCGATGAAGATATTAATTGTAAGTGATACCCATGGGCGGGAGAGGAATCTAGAAAAGGTATTAGAGAAGACTGAACCGATTGACTATCTGATTCATCTAGGAGATGTGGAGGGCAGTGAGGAGCTTATCTGCACGATGACAGACGCCCCTGTGACGATGGTAGCCGGGAACAATGACTATCATAGTGATTTACCAAGGGAGGAGATAATTACACTTGGCAAATACCGTGTACTTTTGACACATGGACATTATTACTATGTAGGGATGGGCCACGAGCGCCTAAGAGAAGAAGCACAGAATCGGCATATTGATATTGTGATGTATGGACATACCCATAGGCCATGCCTAGACCAAAGTAAGGGACTGACTATCTTAAATCCGGGCAGCCTAAGTCTTCCAAGGCAGGATGGACGGGAACCAAGCTATATAGTGATGGAGATAGACAGAGAAGGTATTGCGCATTATACCATCTGTTTCTTAAAGAAAAAGCGGTTGCGGTCGGGGCTATGGTAACAGATGCCCCACCTCTTAAAAAAAATGCGAAAAAATTTTAAAAAATGTATTGACAGTTGGGAATTTATCTTATATAATATGTCTTGCGTTCGTCGGAAATATAGAGAACGGGGTGTGGCTCAGCTTGGCTAGAGCGCCTGGTTTGGGACCAGGAGGTCGCAGGTTCGAATCCTGTCACCCCGATTACAATGCGGGTGTAGTTCAATGGTAGAACACCAGCCTTCCAAGCTGGATACGTGGGTTCGATTCCCATCACCCGCTTTTCGACTGACTTGTGTCCGTAGCTCAGCTGGATAGAGCAACGGCCTTCTAAGCCGTGGGTCGGGGGTTCGAATCCCTTCGGGCACACTTAGATTATATGGTGGGTATAGCGCAGTTGGTTAGCGCGCCAGATTGTGGCTCTGGAGGTCCAGGGTTCGAATCCCTGTATCCACCTTGAATCAAAGATCATGGGCTATCGCCAAGCGGTAAGGCACAGGACTTTGACTCCTGCATTTCGCTGGTTCGAATCCAGCTAGCCCAGCTAGGGCATTTAAAGATGCACAAAAGATGGGATATTAGCTCAGTTGGTAGAGCACTTGACTTTTAATCAAGTTGTCCGGGGTTCGAATCCCCGATGTCTCATAGAAAAGCACTGATTACCAGTGCTTTTTTTATGCACAGGGGTATGTAGAGGAAGCGGTATAAAGCTTGCCTTGCAGTATACCAAAGAATTTGGTTTTTTTGTTCGATAAAAAGGCGAAAAATGTCAAAAATTTATGTGTTTTGTCAATGTACAAGAGAGGCCTAGAGAAGTATAATAGATGCAACAAGTGATGAGTACTTGTTAAATATTTATGAATGGTACTGCACCCCCTGATCCCCCTTTAATGAATAAACCCTCCCTTTTGATTATTCTTAAAATGCAGTATCTTCAGTAAATAGGATGAAAAAAGTTGTTACAGAAAAACCAGAGGTTCCCCGCCTCTGGTTTTTCTGATTGTGCAAAAACAAAATTTTTGATTTGTCTAATAGAAAGTCTGACCGTGGAGGGACTTCGGGAAAATATTTTCCGGGGGAAGGTAAGATGGAGAAGAAATACATTTTTTGTAATAGATAAGTAAAGAGGAAGTACATACTGAGTGGGTATGGCTTCCTCTTTTCCTTATAGGGTCCAGTCCTGGGAGTAGATGCCTAAGAATTTTTTATCGCGAAATCCGATACAGATACCATGCTCTGGGTCACATTCGCAGTCTCCATAGAAAGAGATTTCTGGGTAGACAAAACCATCATTTGATTGGAAGAGTGAAGTGACATTTATCGCGATTGCAACGATGCTTACTTCATCTGGAAGGTCTTCTTCTGTAATCTCAGTGTCGCTGCACATCTCATAGCGCTCATTGCAATAGGCAGTGATTTCTTTTTTGTAATCGTTGATATTGATATTTTCCAAGAACCAGTTCAGACAATCAAGCTCGGTCTGGATAAGAGGGAAGCCATCTTCTTTGTAGTCTCCTTCATCATCAAACTGGTTGTCGCCAGTGCAGAAGACTTCGACTTCTTCTTCGCCGCAAAACAAAGGGATGGTTATGTAGTCGCCACTGTTTAATTTGGTGATTGGATTCATGATATTGCACCTCCATGGTATTGTTTGTATTATTATACTGCGAAATAAAAGGAATAGCAAACAGGGAATAGGGAGTGTAATTTTATTTTTGAATTTTAATGATTGAAATGCTTTTGATACAAGGGACGCTCGCCACGACCTGGCAGATGCTTCCTTCCAGACCCCGCTCGCGCTTAATGGACGTCTGTAGCGGTACTAAGCTCGCGACTGCGCGGCTTAGCGCCGCTTGCGTTCGCTAAGTGCCGACGACGTCCAATGGGTCTTGCAGGAACATCTGCCAGGCCATGTCGGGCTGTGCGTCGACTCCGATACACACGCTTCGGACGGAACACTTCACTGATATATCCCCCACTTCAACTAAGAGCTCATACCATCTTAAGAATACCCTTTCCCTATAAAATCCATCTTTTTTTGGAACATTCTTACAAATTCCAGCCTATAAAATTATGAAATCTGCTGAAAAGCAGAAAACAGATTGACAAAGCCATATGCAATCTGTATACTGAAGATAGTGATGAAACGCGTTTCAAATTGCGAGACGGAGGAAACAATAGATGGCAAGCATTCGAGATGTGGCAAGAATAGCAGGTGTTTCCCCTTCCACTGTATCAAGGGTCATGAATGGTACTGCGAACGTTGAAGAGGACAAAAGACAAAAAGTCCTTGCAGCAATCCAAGAAACGGGTTTCAAACCGAATGAGCTGGCAAGAGCATTATTTAAACAATCCTCTAAGATTATCGGAGTGATTGTTCCCAATATCGAGAACCCATTTTTTAATGAGCTGGCAAAGGCGGTAGAAGAAGAAGCATATATAAATGGTTATAAGATTTTGCTTTGTAATTCCAACAATAACACCGAAAAAGAGTTGATGAATATTCAGATGCTGAATCAGATGAAAGCAGACGGAATCATTATCTTGACTTACAGTGATAAGACGGGCCAGGCAATCGCTTCTTGTCAACTGCCAGTAGTAGTGGTAGACAGACAACTGACGGGGAGCGGCCAGAGTGCTTATGTAGAGTCTGACCACTATAAAGGTGGCAAATTGGCCATTTTGCATCTACTCGACTGTGGATGTAAAAATATTGTCTTTTTAAGAGGACCATTGGAGGTTTCAAGTGGTCAGCAAAGGTATCAAGGCTATCATGAGATTTGTAATAAATATGGAATTCGGGAACAATGTATTGACTGTCTTTATGACTATGAGGATGGACTAAGGGCTGCTAGAGAACTGGTAGAGAAGTATCATCATGTAGATGGTGTTATCGCAAGTAACGATATGATTGCCATTGCTACGTACAAGATATTGACAAGAGAAGGATATCGGATTCCAGATGATGTGCAGATGATTGGTTTTGACAATATTCGGTTTAGCTGGCTTTTTACGCCAGAACTAACTACCGTTAATCAGCCAATCAAGAAGATGGGAACATTGGCAGTTCAGATTATCTTAAATTATGCAAAGGGGCTGCCGTTTCAACAAGAAAATATACTGGATGTCTCTCTAGTAGAGCGCCAGACAACAAGGAGGAAGGAGTGAGAGCAATGAAACTTGCAGTAGTAGGAAGTATCAATATGGATATGACAGTCACTGCTGAGAGAATCCCTAAGAAGGGAGAGACGCTACATGGATACAATATTCATTATATTCCCGGAGGAAAGGGTGCGAATCAGGCTGTAGCTATGGCAAAGCTTGGAGCAGATGTGGAGATGTTTGGCTGCATCGGAGACGACGAGAACGGACAGAAGCTTTTGGCGAATCTAAGAGAAGTTGGCGTTAAGACTGAGCATATCAAGACCGTAAAAGGCATTCCAACTGGTATTGCGATGATTACTGTGGCAGAAAATGATAACACAATAGTGGTGGTGCCAGGGGCAAATGGAGCGGTTGACCGCACGTATATCGATGAGGTGAAGCCAGAGCTTGAGAAATTTGATATGGTTGTGCTTCAGCATGAGATTCCGCTTGATACTGTACATTATATCGTAGATTTCTGTGCTAAGAAAAAGATTCAAGTGGTGTTAAATCCAGCACCAGCGGCAGAAGTGCCAATGGATATTGTGGAGAAAGTGACCTATCTGACACCAAACGAGCACGAAGCAGTCTTAATCTTTGGAGAAGGCAAGAGTACAGAAGAGATTTTAAAGGCTTATCCTGAGAAATTGATTATTACACAGGGTTCAAGAGGAGTCTCTGTCTGTGAGAAATCTGGTGAGATTCTGACGGTTCCGGCAAGACCGGCAAAGGTAGCAGATACCACAGGTGCTGGCGATACCTTAAATGGGGCTTTTGCAGTGCGTAGAGCAGCCGGTGATGGTCTGAAAGAGGCACTTACCTATGCCAATACCGCAGCCAGTCTTTCTACGGAGAAATTCGGGGCACAAAGTGGTATGCCAACAGCAGAAGAAGTGAAGCAGGAGTTGAAAGGATAGAAAGATATGAAGAGACAGGGAATACTAAACAGTGACATCTCTCGTGTACTCTCTTATCTGGGACATACAGACCGCATCTGCATCGGCGACTGCGGCCTTCCAATCCCGGAAGAGACAGAGCGGATTGATTTGGCATTAAAATTTGGTCAGCCAACTTTTTTAGAGGTGTTAAAAGAAGTGGGCAGTGATATGAAGATTGAAAAAATCTGTCTGGCAGAAGAGATAAAGGAGAAAAGTCCAGAGCTTCTGAAAGAAATTAATTCTTTTTTGGCTTCTTTTGAAACCGGTTGCGAAACGGGTTTCAATAAAATAGAAGTAGAATTTGTATCTCATGTAGAGCTGAAGGAGATGACAAAGGCATGTAAGGCAGTCATCCGCACAGGAGAGATGACTCCTTATGCGAATATCATCTTACAGTCAGGCTGTATTTTCTAAGAAAGGGGGAATAGATATGCAGATTGAGATGCGCGGAATCGACAAATCCTTTGGTGGAAATGCGGTTCTAAAGAGTGCTGGCTTTTTACTAGACCACGGCGAGATTCATGCACTGATGGGAGAGAACGGTGCAGGAAAATCGACACTGATGAAAATTTTGACCGGAGTCTATACAAAAGATGCTGGTACGGTACTCGTGGACGGACAGGAAGTATGTTATAAAAATCCCCAGGAGGCAGAGCAGGCAGGGATTGTATTTATTCATCAGGAGTTAAATGTCTTATTTGACTTGACGGTAGAAGAAAATATGTTCCTAGGCAAGGAGATTAAGAAAAGCTTTGGCATCTGCGACAAAAAAGCGATGCGCCATGAAGTCAGAAAGATTCTGGACCGTTTGGGGGTAGATATCGACCCAGGACAGAGGATGAATGAGTTGTCTGTTGGACAGCAGCAGATGATTGAGATTGCCAAGGCGCTGATGGTGGATGCACAGGTGATTATTATGGATGAGCCAACTGCAGCACTGACGCAGAGCGAGACAACGGTGCTGTTCCAGGTGGTAAATTCCTTAAGAGAAAAAGGAGTCTCTATTGTCTATATCTCTCATCGTATGGAAGAAATCTTTGAGCTTTGTGACCGGATTACAATACTTCGAGATGGCTCTTATATTGGAACAAAGAAGATTAAAGAGACTGATATGAACGATGTCGTTAAGATGATGATTGGCCGTGAAATCGGGGAGCGCTATCCAGCAAGAGAAGCTAAGATTGGAGAGGTAGTATTTGAAGTAAAAGGACTGACTTGCCCAGGGGTCTTTGAAAATGTATCTTTCCAGGTACATGCAGGAGAAGTTCTTGGTGTCTCTGGTCTGATGGGAGCTGGCAGAACGGAGATTATGCAGGCTATTTTTGGAAATATGCCCAATGTCAGCGGAGAGATTTACCTAAACGGTGCACGAATTCAGAATAAAAATCCACAAGAAGCTATGAAAAATGGTATTGGATTTATCACTGAGGACCGTAAAGTAGAAGGACTGATGCTTGAAGAGAGCATTATGAAAAATATTTCGATTGCTAATCTTGGAAAGATATCCAAAAGTGGTATTTTAAGTAAAGAATCCGAGGATGCACTTGTCAAGCGTGGTATCGAAGAATTACATATCAAATGTTTTGGCCCGCAACATGAATGTAACAATCTAAGTGGTGGCAATCAGCAGAAAGTAGTCTTTGCCAAATGGATTTATACAGACCCAAAGGTATTGATTCTCGATGAGCCAACCAGAGGCGTAGATATCGGAGCGAAAAAAGAAATCTATAGCATTATCAATGAGCTTGCAGAAAAGGGCGTGGCGATTATTATGGTATCCTCAGAACTTCCAGAGGTACTTGGAATGTCTGACCGGGTGATGGTCGTGCGGGAAGGTGTACTAAGAGGCATCCTGCATAAAGAGGAAGCAAACCAGGAAAATATTATGATTCTTGCGACAGGAGGGGAGTTAAATGAATAACAAAAAAGCATCCAATTATATACAGGATTTGGGCGCACTGATTGCGCTGGTCCTTCTCGTACTGATTATTGGCGCTATCAGCCCGGAATTCCGAACAGTCAGTAACTTTTTGTCTCTGCTTCGGCAATCTTCGATTAATGGTTTTATCGCATTTGGTATGACCTGTGTAATTTTAACCGGAGGTATTGACCTCTCAGTTGGTTCTGTACTTGCTCTAACAACGGCATTTTGTGCCAGTTTTATATCTGGTGGAATGCCAGTGGGCCTTGCAATGATTCTGGCTCTTTTGATTGGTGTAGCATTTGGTCTTTTAAGTGGACTTTTAGTAACCAAAGGACGTCTACAGCCTTTTATCGCGACATTGATTACCATGACCGTCTATAGAGGACTGACGATGATATTTATGGATGGAAAACCTATCTCTAATCTGGGTGATAGCTTCCTTCTAAAATTGGTAGGTAAAGGAAATCTTTTTGGAATTCCGATTCCGGTTATTTTGTTCCTGATAGTTTTTGCAATCTTTGTCTTTGTATTGGAGAAGACGACTTTTGGACGTAGAATCTATGCAACCGGAAGCAACTGGAAATCCGCTAAGCTTGCTGGTGTCAATATTGATATGACAAAGATGGCAGCTTATGCAATCTCTGGCTGTATGGCAGCGGTATCCGGTCTGATTCTGTTATCCCGTCTGGGTTCTGCACAGCCAACACTTGGAGATGGCTATGAGCTTGACGCTATCGCAGCAGTGGCACTTGGCGGTACCAGTATGAATGGTGGACGTGGCCGCATCTGGAAGACCTTTGTTGGTGTTTTGATTATTGCAGTATTAAATAATGGATTGAATATTCTTGGGGTATCTTCGTACTATCAGGATGTGGTAAAAGGATTTGTTATCTTAGTTGCAGTAATGTCTGACCAGAAACGGTAAACATGGTGAACACAGGGAAGCCAATCTATGGTTTCCCCTGTAAATAAATATAATAAATGGAGGAAAAAGATTATGAAATTCAAAAAAGTAACAGGAATCTTGATGGCAGCAGTGATGATGTTCTCTATGGTAGGCTGCGGTGCAGTATCCGTAGATGGAGAGAGCAGTGGAAATTCTTCCGCAGAAGGAAGCGAAGATGCTTCTGGAAGCTACGAGGGAAGTGGTGCGATTGGACTGGCAATCTCTACGTTGAACAATCCGTTCTTCGTTACCTTAAGTGAGGGGGCACAGGCAGCTGCAAAAGAGCAGGATGTAGAACTGATTGTAGTAGATGCTGGTGATGACACAGCTACTCAGACTAACAATATTGAGGATTTGATTTCCAGAAATATCAGTGTACTGATTGTCAATCCAGTAGATTCAGATGCAGTAGCTCCAGCAGTAAAAGATGCTGTGGCAAAGGGTATCAAAGTAGTATCTGTAGACCGTGTGGTTAATGGTGTAGACGTGGATTGTTCGATTGCTTCTGACAACGTGGCTGGAGCAAAAGCAGCAACCGAGTATCTTATCAGCTTAGTTGGTGAAGGCGCAAAGGTGGCAGAGCTTCAGGGGGTATCTGGTGCAAGTGCAACGATTGACCGTGGTGAGGGATTCCATCTAGCAGCAGATGAAAGCCTAGAAGTAGTATCAAGCCAGACTGCAAACTTCAACCGTTCAGAGGGTATGACCGTTATGGAAAATATGCTTCAGGCAAATGCAGATATTACCGGCGTGTTTGCACATAACGATGAGATGGCACTAGGCGCCGTGGAGGCGATTGGTGACAAAGATATCAAGGTAGTAGGCTTTGACGCGACAGATGACGCGCTGGCAGCAGTAGCAGAGGGAAGAATGGCTGCTACCGTGGCACAGAAGCCAGACTTAATGGGAGCTACGGCTGTGGAGACAGCTGTGAAGCTGATTGCAGGGGAGACTGTGGAGAAAGAGATTCCAGTTGAAGTTGAGCTTGTAACCGAATAAGAGAGCAATAGAAGTGCTATAAGCCGGGGCTTGCCCGGCTTATACTATTTCTGGGTTATATTAAGAGGAAGACTGGGGAAGCCAGAGCATATGATATTCAAGTTCACCGGTGGCAGGGTCGATGGCTTGGGAGTGGATATGGAAATGCTCACGTTGGTAGAAGGATATGGCACGTTGGTTTTTTTGGTAGACATTTAGGGTTAATTGGGGTTTTTGAGATTTGGTATAATCTAGGAGTTGTTTGCCAATGCCACAAGACTGCGTCTGGCTGTCAACGAAGATTCCGGCGATATAGGTGTTATCTAGACCGATAAAGGCTTTTATCTGGTTGGTGTCTTCGTAGACGTATAGCTCGGCTTGGGAAAGGAGATTTTTCACAGTCTCTAAATTGGCTTGCCAGTAGTCTGCAGGGATAAAGGAGTGGGCCAAGATATTTGTATGAAGCCAAAGACAGGCAACTTGGTCGATGTCAGATTTTTTAAATGGTCGAATCATAGTGTGTCCTTTCTGGAGGGATAAGATTTGTGATTTCTGTGAATTGGTTGCTATATAATTATACTATTTCATTTTAGGGAAGGCAATCGACCTTTATGATCTGGCAAGAGGAAGTTTTTTGGTGTAAGGGACGCCCGACAGGACCTGGAAGGAACCTATTGCCCTTCTGTCCTAGCATCCTTCTTCCTAGTTAATAACATAGATTTTTGAAACCCCCTTGACAAAGAAAGGGTTTGCGTTTAGACTGTTTAAAAATGGGAATGGCTTAGAAGAAGAGGAGTACATATGCACCGCCAACAGAGAGAATCGTCCTTTGGCTGGAAGATGATTTGGGATAGGGGCATGTGGAAGGTGGCTTTGGAGCTGGAGTGCCAAAGGGTGAGTAGGTACTTCCGTGTAATCCGCGTTAAGGAGTAAGAGGTATGGATGTCATACGAACAAAGGTGGTACCGCGGTGAATTGTCGCCCTTTGCACAAAGTTGTGCGAAGGGCATTTTTTGTGGCGGGAAGCGATGAAAAGGAGATGTTTTGGAAAGAAAATATAGAGTGACAGCAACGATTGTGCTGGTGCTTTTGATAGTCTCTGTGGCATTTTTACGTCTGGGAGTGAGACAGCCAGAGGTTCGATTTTCTGAAAAGAGGGCATTTCAAGAGAAGGCGTTTTATCTGACGCTTGGAAGTGGGATTTTTGGAGGAACTATCTATTATACATTGGATGGAAACAATCCAACGCTTGATTCGAAGGTCTATACAGAACCGATTTTGATTGAAGAAGGGTTGCCCAATAAGGTGACGGTTGTAAAAGCGGCACGGTTGCAAGGAAAGGAACTGGGAGAAGTCTATACACAGACATATTTTGTGGGTGAGGGTGTCTCTAAACTATATGATGTGATGCTTGTGTCTTTATCGGCAGATAGTCAGGTGTTATATGATGAAGAGACTGGGATTCTCGCCAATTATGAAAAAGAGAGTGAAGATGGAGAGTGGGACCGTCCGGCTTATATTGAATTTTATACATCGGATGGGAGTCTGATGCTTGCGCAGGGAACTGGAATTGCAGTGTCAGGGCATGGCTCTAGGAAATATGCGCAGAAAAGTATTAAATTAATTAGCGGTACGCTGTATGATAATGAACATCCGACATTTGACTATGATTTTTTTGAGGAGGATATGGGAGGGAATCAAACAAATCAGTCGTATAATCGTCTGGTACTGCGTAATGGTGGATCGGACCATGAGGGGAGTATGATTCGCTGGAATGTGGTAAGCAGACTTGGCAAAGAGGCAGGGATGATTTGTGCTGGAGCCAGGCCAGGGATTTTATTTTTAAATGGGGAGTATTACGGCATTATTCAGCTTCAGGAAAAATATACACGATATAATACGGCCTATGCACTTGGCGCACAGAAGGATGATATTGAGAAATATGAACCAAATGAGATTAACAGTGCCCGTTTTGGCGGTTATTATAATCCATTACATCAGGACTTAAATGACCCTGAGCGCAGACAGAAGTTAGAGGAGCATGTGGATATGCCAGATATGTTACGGCATTATGCATCGAATCTGATTATGAACAATGTTGATTGGCCGTATCATAATTTTTTGTCTTTTAAATGTGCAAAGGGAAGCAGCAGCGTCTATGGGGATGACCGGGTTCGTTTTTTTCTCTATGATTTGGATGCGGTCTATCAAAATACGGAAGGATTGGAGATTCCCAATACTTTTGACTATCTGATAGAGGAGCCTTTGGCAGACTCAACGGATACGTTTTCTCTTTTGATGCAGTCGGATGTCTATCGGACGCAGTTTGTCAATCTAAGTTGTGATTTGATGGCGACAGTCTTTGCAGAGGAGCATGTGCTTCAGGTAATCGAGGAGGAGAACCAGAAGATTGCGGACTCGATGGAGCTTTATTATACGGAGGAACAGCAAGAGAGGCAGCAGGCGTCTGTGGAGGAGATGAAGCGTACGGTTAATGGGAATAATGCAGAGATGTACAGCCGATTAGAACAGCATCTGGGCGCTTCGAAGCCTTATACGCTGAATATTCAGACACCAAAGGGAATTGGCGTTGCCTTTAGCCAGATTCGCCTAGAAGGGGAAGATACGTATACAGGGACATATTATCATAACTATCCGATAAGCTTAGTAGCCTTGCCAGAGGATGGGCAGAAATGTTATGGTTTCCTGGTCAACGGCGAAGAAGTTCGCACAGAAGAACTTCTGTTAGATGAACGCTATACAGCAGACCAGCTACACATAGAACTAATCACAACCCCCTAAAACAACAAAAACTAAATACATGAACACTAAAACAGCAGAAGTCAGAAAATACTGGCGGATGCGGAACCCCAAAAAACAGCAGAAGCCAGAAAAATGCCCAGAACGATTTCAGGATGCGAAGCAGCCGGAAATTATTCTAGTTAAGGACATTTGACTGGCGGATGCGGAACCCCCAAAAAACAGCAGAAGCCAGAAAAATGCCCAGAACGATTTCAGGATGCGAAGCAGCCGGAAATTATTCTAGTTAAGGACATTTGACTGGCGGATGCGGAACCCCAAAAAACAGCAGAAGCCAGAAAAATGCCCAGAACGATTTCAGGATGCGAAGCAGCCGGAAATTATTCTAGTTAAGGACATTTGACTGGCGGATGCGGAACCCCCAAAAAACAGCAGAAGCCAGAAAAATGCCCAGAACGATTTCAGGATGCGAAGCAGCCGGAAATTATTCTAGTTAAGGACATTTGACTGGCGGATGCGGAACCCCCAAAAAACAGCAGAAGCCAGAAAAATGCCCAGAACGATTTCAGGATGCGAAGCAGCCGGAAATTGTTCTAGTTAAGGGCATTTGACTGGCGGATGCGGAACCCCCAAAAAACAGCAGAAGCCAGAAAAATGCCCAGAACGATTTCAGGATGCAAAGCAGCCGGAAATTGTTCTAGTTAAGGGCATTTATCTGGCGGATGCGGAACTCTAATAAGGAGAACAGTAGTATTATGAAAGAATTAGCTAAAACCTATGACCCAAGTGCCATAGAGGAACGTACTTATGCGAAATGGATGGGAAGAAAGTATTTTCATGCCCAAGTGGACAAGAGTAAAAAACCTTTTACGATTGTAATTCCACCCCCCAATGTAACCGGAAAGCTTCATATGGGGCATGCGCTTGATGAGACGCTTCAGGATATTTTAATTCGCTATAAGAGGATGCAGGGTTATAATGCACTCTGGATACCAGGTACAGACCATGCCTCGATATCTACGGAAGTCAAAGTGACCAATCAGTTAAAAGAGGAAGGTATTGACAAACAGGAACTGGGCCGGGAGGGATTTTTAAAGAGAGCCTGGCAGTGGAAGGAAGAATATGGTGGAGCTATTATCAATCAGTTGAAAAAGCTTGGCTGTTCTTGTGACTGGGACCGAGAGCGTTTTACGATGGATGAAGGATGTTCAGAGGCAGTTCTTGAGGTGTTTATCCGTCTCTATGAGAAAGGCTATATCTACAAAGGCTCCCGGATTATTAACTGGTGTCCGGTGTGTAAGACATCTATTTCTGATGCTGAGGTAGAGCATGAGGAACAGGCTGGACATTTCTGGCATATCAACTATCCAATTGCAGATGGAAGCGGCTATGTGGAGATTGCAACAACCAGGCCGGAGACGATGCTTGGAGATACTGCGGTGGCTGTCAATCCAGAGGATGAGCGCTATCAGCATCTGATTGGAAAGATGCTAAAACTTCCACTGACAGACCGCGAGATTCCAGTGGTTTCGGACCCTTATGTAGATAAAGAGTTTGGAACAGGTTGTGTAAAGATTACGCCGGCACATGACCCCAATGACTTTGAGGTGGGCAAGAGACATCATCTGCCAGAACTCAATATTATGAATGACGATGCCACCATCAACTGTCCGGGAAAATATCATGGAATGGACCGCTACGAGGCGCGAAAGGCAATTGTTAAAGATTTAGAGGAACAAGGTCTTTTGGTTAAGGTAGAGGACCATGTACACAATGTGGGCACGCATGACCGCTGTAAGACGACCGTAGAGCCTTTGATTAAGCAGCAGTGGTTTGTACGGATGGAGGAACTTGCAAAGCCGGCTATCGAAGCAGTAAAAAATGGAGAACTGACGTTCGTTCCAGAGCGTTTTGATAAAATCTATTTACATTGGTTAGAGAATATCCGCGATTGGTGCATCTCCCGTCAGCTCTGGTGGGGACACAGGATTCCGGCGTATTACTGTGAAGATTGTGGAGAGATTGTAGTGGCAAAAGAGATGCCAGATGTATGCCCAAAATGTGGTTGTACACATCTTGTACAAGACCCGGATACTTTAGATACCTGGTTCTCCTCTGCACTTTGGCCATTTTCTACACTTGGCTGGCCAAAAGAGACCGAGGACCTCTCCTATTTCTATCCAACGGATGTGCTGGTGACCGGATATGATATTATCTTCTTCTGGGTAATTCGTATGGTATTTTCAGGTTATGAGCAGACTGGAAAGAGTCCTTTCCATCATGTGCTGATTCATGGACTGGTAAGAGATTCACAGGGCCGTAAGATGAGCAAATCTCTTGGCAATGGTATTGACCCGCTTGGCATTATCAGCCAGTATGGTGCAGATGCGCTTCGCCTGACCTTGGTGACTGGAAATGCACCAGGAAATGATATGCGTTTTTATATGGAGCGTGTGGAAGCAAGCCGTAATTTTGCCAATAAAATCTGGAATGCCTCTCGTTTTATTATGATGAATCTTCCAGACGAGCAGAGAAGAGAAGTAGTGGCACTTTCAGAACTGACAGAAGCAGACCGCTGGATTCTGTCAAAGGTCAACAGCCTTGCAAGAGAAGTGACCAACAATATGGACAGCTTTGAACTGGGGATTGCTGTACAGAAAATCTATGACTTTATCTGGGATGAATTCTGCGACTGGTATATCGAGATGGTAAAACCTCGTCTGTGGAATAAGGAAGATACCACCAGAGAGACAGCTCTTTGGACTTTAAAACATGTACTTTTGCGGGCGCTTAAGATGCTGCATCCCTATATGCCATTTATTACAGAAGAAATCTTTTGTAATCTGTCAGGTGAAGAATCGATTATGATTTCTTCCTGGCCAGAGTATGTTGAGGAATGGAATTTTACCAAAGAAGAACAGGCGATTGAAGTTATCAAAGAGGCAGTTCGCGGAATCAGGAACGTACGTTCGGATATGAATGTGCCAAACAGCAAAAAAGTAACGGTGTATGTTGTCTCAGAAGATGCAAAGGTTCGCGAAATCTTTGAACATGGCAGGCTGTTCTTTGCTTCTCTTGGATTTGCAAGCGAAGTTTTGGTGCAGGCAGATAAGTCTGGCATTGAGGAGTCTGCAGTGTCTACGCTGATTCCACAGGCGGCTATCTATATGCCTCTTACGGAGCTTGTGGACATTGCAAAAGAGAAAGAACGTCTGAAAAAAGAAGAAGAACGCCTAAAGAAAGAGTTGGCCCGCGTCAATGGTATGCTGAACAATGAAAAATTTGTCAGCAAAGCACCAAAGGAAAAGATTGCAGAAGAACAGGGCAAACTTCAGAAATATACACAGATGATGAACCAGGTGAAAGAGAGGCTTTTGCAGCTTGGAGAATAAGATGAATTTTCAGGAAGCAGTGGCGTTTATTGATGATACGCCAAGATTTACGAAGAAAAATACACTCGAAAATACCAAAGCCGTCCTTCGCTATCTAGGACACCCGGAGCGCTCAATGAAGATTATCCATGTGGCAGGCTCCAATGGAAAAGGCTCGGTCTGCGCCTATCTGTCGTCGATACTGACGACAGCAGGGAAGGCAACAGGACTTTTTACATCGCCACATCTGGTAGATATCAATGAGCGATTTGTGCTAAATCAAGAACCTGTGTCGGATGAACTTTTTTTGGAGGCTTTTGAGGTGGTGATGGATGCTGTACACGACCTTTTAAAGACTTCACCGGATACTTTTGCACATCCGACGTATTTTGAACTTTTGTTCTTAATTGGTATGTATATCTTTCATAAGAGTAAGATGGAATATGTGGTGTTAGAGACTGGGCTTGGAGGACGTTTTGATGCGACCAATGTCATAGAAAAACCGTTAGTTAGCATAATTACCTCGATTAGCTTAGAGCATACCGAGTATCTGGGGGATACGTATGAGCTGATAGCAGGAGAAAAGGCGGGAATTATCAAAGAAGGATGTCCTGTGGTCTATGATGGCAGCAGAACGGATGTAGAGAGCGTAATCCTTGCAAAAGCTGCAAAAATGCATGCAAAAGCTTATGCTGTCCGCCCAGATATGTATAAAATTTTGATGAACACTCAGAAAACGATTGATTTTTCTATGGATACTGGGTATTATTTACCTATGAATGTCTCTATCACAAGCGTAGCAGAGTATCAGATTATGAATGCGATGGAAGCAGTGACTGCTGCCCATGTATTGGAGATTGGGCTGACAGAAGAGGATATTCATAAAGGAATGGAGAAGATGCGCTGGCAGGGCAGGATGGAGACGGTGCTTCCCGGTGTGATATTGGACGGCGCACACAATGACTCCGGTGTGGAGGAGTTTGTAAAGACTGCACAAAAGTTCCAGAAAGACACAAAAGTTACTGTGTTATTTTCCTGTGTAAAAGAGAAAGACTATGAAGGGATGATTCGGACTATCTGCGAACATATCTCGATGGAGCAAGTCATTGTTACACAGATTGACTGTGAGCGCTGTGTTCTGGTGGAAGAACTGGCGGACATTTTCAGAAAATATACCAAACAGCCCGTGGAAGCGATAGCTTCTATTCCAGAGGCATTTGAGACTGCTCTTAGAGATAAGGGCGACGGCATCTTATTCTGTGTCGGCTCTCTGTATCTGGTGGGCAGCCTAAAGAAGATTATAAGGAGCCAAAAATATGCTTGATTTTGAAGAAGAATTAAAAAGATTTCATCCGAGTTTGGAGATTAGTCAAGTGGAAGATAACGTCTATAATCACAATCTGTCCGATGTGACGGACTTGATGGACGAGATGTTAAAAGAGATTAAAGAGCATCAGTAGAAAAGGTGAGTATATGAATTGCTATAACTGTGGGGCAGAGCTGTCAAATTCAGATTACTGTGAAAGATGCGGGGCCGATGTGTCGCTTTATCGCAGACTGATTAAGCTATCCAATGCATACTATAACGAGGGACTAGAAAAAGCCAGAGTCAGAGACCTCTCTGGCGCTGCTGTCGCGCTTAGGCAGAGTGTGAAGGCAAACAAGAAAAATACAGATGCACGCAATCTCTTAGGACTGGTCTATTTTGAGATGGGAGAGATGGTAGATGCACTCTCTCAGTGGATTATCAGTAAAAACTTCCAGAGTGAGAAAAATCTGGCAGATGAGTATATCAAGTCCGTCCAGAACTCTCCTGCGCGCCTAGATGCGATTAATACAACGATTAAAAAATATAACCAATCTCTGTTGTATTGTGAGCAGGGCAGCTTTGACCTTGCAGTTATTCAGCTGAAGAAGATTCTCTCTACGAATCCCAACCTTTTAAAAGGGCATCAGCTTTTAGCGCTTCTCTATATGAAAGAAGATAATTTTGTGCGGGCGCGTGCAGAACTTCAGGCAGTCTTAAATATCGACCGTACGAATACCTTGGCGCTTCGCTATCTGAAAGAATTAGATGAAGCAGAAGGCAAGCAGTCAAAAAAGCAGCAACCTAAGAGAGAGGAAGAACAAGTCAGTAAGGATGCGATTGTCTATACCAGTGGCAATGAGACGATTATTCAGCCAATTGGCGTAAAGGATAACTCGTGGCTTCATTCCATTATCAATATTATTATTGGTATTGGTATTGGTATGGCGGTGATGTGGTTTTTGATTTTGCCTGCACAAAAGCAGATGGAGAGCTCTGAGCTCAATGATGCCGTTGCAGAGTACAGTGACCAGGTAGAGGCGAAGACGGCTGCACTTAATAGCCTGCAAGCGGAGATGGATACCCTAAAGGCAGAGTCAGAAGCTGCGATTCAAAGTGCAAGTGAAGCGAATGAGAAGTTAAGCAGTTACGAAGAACTTTTAAAGGCATATCGCTCCTATGCAGAGGAGGATTCGCCAGGAGCCCTAGAGAAGCTTGAAGCGATAAACAAAGAGATCTTGCCAGAAGATGCACAGATTCTGTATGATGCGGTATTCCGCGAAGTAGGAGCTGCAGCAGTGGCTGAACTGTACCAGACTGGTTATGCTGCTTATCAAAGCAATAATTTTGAGACTTCCATCGCGGATTTGGGCAAATGCTATGAGCTTGACAATACACAGCACAATGCACTGTATTTTCTGGCTCGTTCCTACCATAAGTCCGGTGATATAGAAAATGCTAAGATATACTACCAGAAGGTAATTGATGAAGCTCCGGGAACTAGGATGTCAACGGATGCAACCAACCTTTTAAGAAGTATAAGTAACTAGGAGAAGACTAAAGAAGAACCCTGAAGTTAGGGGCTGTCGCAAGATGCGGCAGCCCTTTTCGTCGTGTGATTTTAAAAGTATCGATATTGGAAAGGAGTAAAAAGATGGACATGCTAGAGCGAAAAGGAGTAAGACTTGTGGTCTATCTCCCTATGGAATTAGACCATCATTATACCGAAGAGATTCGAAGAGAAGTGGACCAGGTAATCAGAGAAGAACCGATATGTGAACTGGAGTTCGATTTTTCCAGAACTATCTTTATGGACAGTGCTGGAATTGGGATGCTTTTAGGACGCTATAAGATAATGAAGGCACTGGACGGACGGCTTTTGATGACGCATATGCGCGAACAGATTAAAAGAATTCTTAAACTGTCCGGGATTTTAAATTATATTCCGTTAGAGCAGGAGGAGGAAGTAGTATGAAAAACGAGATGACATTGACTTTTGACAGTCTGTCGGAGAACGAAGGGTTTGCAAGGGTTGCGGTAGCAGCCTTTGTCACCCAGTTAAATCCAACCTTGGAAGAGGTGGCAGATATTAAGACCGCTGTCTCTGAGGCAGTGACCAATGCGATTATCCATGCCTATCCGGGAGAAGTACATACCGTCGTTGTCCGTACACGGCTAGATGGAGAGACTGTGGAGCTGTGGGTTATGGATGAGGGGGTTGGTATTGAGGATGTGAAGAAAGCGATGGAGCCCTTATATACCAGCCGGCCAGAGCTTGAGCGTTCCGGGATGGGATTTATGTTTATGGAGGCATTTATGGACCAGGTAGAGGTGTTGTCGAAGCCTTTAGAGGGGACCACCGTCTATATGAAGAAGAAAATTCAGAAAGGCGTGACAGAACAGGAGGCTTGAATCTTGATGGAAGACACAATGGTTCTGATTGAGCGGTCACACCATGGGGATAAAAAAGCCAGAGAACAATTAGTAGAGGAAAATATGGGACTGGTCTGGAGCATTGTCAAGCGTTTCTCAGGAAGAGGGACCGATATGGAGGATTTGTTTCAGATTGGCGCGATGGGACTGATTAAAGCGATTGATAAGTTTGATACGTCATTTGAGGTGAAATTTTCAACGTATGCAGTACCAATGATAGCAGGAGAGATTAAGAGATTTTTAAGGGACGATGGGATGGTAAAGGTCAGCCGGACATTAAAAGAGAACTGCTGGAAGATTCACAGAGAAACAGAAGGCTTTCGACAACAAAAGGGGAGAGAGCCAACGATAGAGGAACTCTCAGAGCTTACAGGATTATTGCCAGAAGAGATTGCGATGGCGATTGAATCGGCAGCAGAAGTGGAGTCAATATATAAGACGATTCCACAAAAAGATGGGAGCGAGGTGTGCTTACTTGACAGGATGGAAAGCCAGGGGAGCGGGATGCAACAGTTGTTAAATAAAGTGGTGCTTGAACAACTCTTAGAAGAGCTGCCACAAGAGGAGAGGCGGCTGATAGTGATGCGGTATTTGCAGGAGAAGACACAGTCAGAAGTGGCAAAAGTGATGGGCGTGTCGCAGGTACAGATTAGCCGTCTGGAGAAGCGGATACTTAGGCAGCTAAGGGAGAAACTTGTTAGCTGATTAGCAGGAGTTACTTTTTTGGAATTGTTGAGGGATAGAGGTATAAAATAAGAAAGGATGGTAGATGATATGGGATAAGAGACAGAAGGAGTGGAAGACAGTGAGTGCGGTATTGTATATTAAGGCTGACCAAAATATTGAAGTGGACCATATAGATGTAAGACTTAAAGATGTGGCAAAGCTTACCTGTACAGATACAGGGATTTTAAACCGGTTGAAGATGCTTAAGATTTTAAAGATTGAGGCAGAGAAGAGTCATCGATATGTATTTTCCATATTGAAAGTGGTGGAGTTGATTCATGAGATATACCCGGACTTAGAGATACAAAATATGGGAGAATCCGATTTTATTGTGGATTATGAATCTTCGGCATATACAAGAGACAGATGGAGCCTTCTGAAAGTAGTGCTGCTTTGCATTACGATTTTTATTGGGTCGGCATTCTCAATTATGACATTTAATAATGATGTGGGAGTGACCCAGGTGTTTAATCAGGTGTATCAGCTGTTGATGGGACAGCCTTCGGATGGATTTACGCTGTTAGAGGCCACATATTCGGTGGGAATCGCTGTGGGGATTTTGGTGTTTTATAATCACTTTGGCGGGAAGCGGATTACAAAAGACCCTACCCCTATGGAGGTGGAGATGAGGCAGTATGAGGATGATGTAAATAAGACACTGATTGAGGGATGCAATCGTAAGGAGACAAGTATTGATGTGGATTAGGCAGGTTTTTCTGGGGATTCTAGGACTGAGCAGCGGATTTGCTGTGGCGGGCGGGATGTTTGCTTTTTTAATTGCGCTTGGCGTGGTGTCTAGATTTGCCGGGAAGACCCATACTGCAAAATATATTCTGTACTATGAGGACGCCGCAGCAATTGGTGGTATCTTAGGAAACTTGGTAAGTATCTATGAGTTTCCAGTACCGGTTGGGATGGTGGGCGTGGTGTCCTTTGGGCTGTTTTCAGGCATCTTTACAGGTGCCTGGGCGATGGCCCTGACAGAGATTGTGGATGTAGTCCCTATCTTTAGCAGAAGACTTCGCTTAAAAACAGGGCTGGCATGGCTTATACTGGCAATGGCACTTGGAAGGACATTTGGGGGACTTATCTATTTTTATTATCGGTTTTAGTGGATAGAGAATTCTAACCATTTATCATACCATAGAAGACAGGCATCCGTGTAATGCTGTTGTAGAGCAGCTTCTTGCGCAGCGATAGCCTGACAATAGACTTCATCTTCCCATTCACGCAAAAGGTCTCTGCCTGCCATAAATCTTTCCAGTTCTTTTTGGAGTTGCTCTAGAGGACGCATAGCCAGAGAAAGCTGCCATTCTTCATAAGCCCTCTCGGTTGGAATATCTTTTAGTGAGTGGCGTTCAGCTTTGGGGACATTTCTAAGGCCGCTTATTAGGGCTTGTTCTTCGGCTTTTATACGGGCAGAAGGATGCATGGCATCGTTACTTTTTTGACAATGTTCAAGGTAGTGAGTATAGCCAAAGGGATAGTACAAAACAGTATGGTCGTCGAAAATCAACAGGGATTCGGCGACTTTTTTGATAAAGTAGCGGTCATGGGAGACAAACAGAAGGGTACCCTGATAGGAGGTAAAGGCAGATTCTAAAGTCTCGCGGGCTGGAATGTCCATATGGTTGGTTGGCTCATCTAGAAGCAGAAGATTGGGACGGCTTTGTAAGAGTTCTGCAAGCACTAGACGGGCTTTTTCACCGCCAGAGAGGTTTTTTATCTTCTTTCCGGCGTCTTTTCCAGGAAATAAATAGGAGCCTAAAATGGTGCGCACTTCTTTTTCAGTCAGTGCAGGGAAAAGTTCGTGAAAATGTTCGATTATGGTCTTGTCAGAAGAGAGCGCTGCAACTTGTTGGTCAAAATAGCCGATTTGAACAGAAAGGCCAAGCGTTAGTTTGCCTTTTTGGGGAGCGATAAGGCCGGCAGCAGTCTTTAAAAAAGTGGATTTTCCAGTACCGTTGGCACCGATAATACCGATTTTCTGACCACGGCGGATACGAAGGGACAGCTCAGCTAGAGGACTATCATCTACATAACCGATTTGAAGGTCTTTGGCTTCTAATACCCATTTGGAACTTCTGACAAGAGGAGGTATCTCGGCAGTAAAAAGATGAATATCGTCTTCTACGGGCTTTTCAAGCTTTTGCATACGTTCAAGGATTTTTTTGCGGGAGCGGGCAAAGGCAGCTTTTTTGGGCTTGTGTTTAAACCGCTCGATAAGGTCTTGCAGGCGCTGCCGCTCTTCTAGCTGTCGCTGGTAGGCTTTTTGTTGTAACTGAAGATTTTTCTGCTTTTGCATCCGAAAGGCAGTGTAATTGCCGCTGTAGCGCGTTAGACGGCCATTAGAGAGGTCATAGACAGTATCAACGACTTCATCTAAGAAAAAGCGGTCATGAGAGACGATAACAACCGCATAAGGGTAAGCTTTTAAATAGGATTCTAGCCATTTCATGCCTGATAAGTCAAGATGATTCGTTGGTTCATCAAGAAGTAAGATATCAGGTTTTTTTAAAAGCAGACAGATAAGCGCAATCTTAGTCTGTTCACCGCCAGAGAAGTGAGAGAGAGGCTTTTTCTTATCTTCTTTTTTTAATCCAAAAGCGGTGAAGATACGGTCATATTCTTGCTCCCAGGCAAAACGCTCCTGGTCAAAAAGGTCTTTGCAGGGGCAGGATTTCAGGATTTCTTCTTCTACTGTAACAGAAAGGTCAGAAAAGGGGGACTGATGCAGAAGACCAATACTTAGAGCCCTGGAGGTATAAAGACCGCTGCCGGAAGATTTGTCGTCTCTTTCCAGAGAGAGCTCAGAAGCGAGAAGACGCAAAAGGGTAGTCTTACCAGAACCATTTCGTCCTACAAGGGCGATTTTTTCATTGCCTTT
This sequence comes from Lachnospiraceae bacterium, assembly GCA_910575445.1. Lineage (GTDB taxonomy): Bacteria > Bacillota > Clostridia > Lachnospirales > Lachnospiraceae > Hominiventricola. The sequence goes on from CAJTFW010000002.1 coordinate 31,429, forward strand.
GATTTCAAAATGAAAATGAGACAAAACAGGGTGGCCGCCTGCGGTAAGGGTGCCGTCTTGAATCTGCAATAGCATAAGGGTGTCCTCCTAAAGGTTAGGTGTCAGATAATTTTGTAACGCTGTTTCGGCTCACTAAGCTGCAGGGAACGACAATGCGTTTTCCGCAGGTGTCTCCTTGCCAGAGTAATTCCATACAAAAAGCAGCAGCCCGGACATTCTCCTGCATATGCAGTTCAATAGAAGTCAGCGGTGGATTGGAAAATTCAGACAATACGGTATTATTGAAAGTGACAATGCTGGTATCTTCCGGGACATTCAGGTTGTACTCTTGCAAAGCCATTAAAAGTCCTGGCGCAATGGAATCACTGGCCACAAACATAGCCTTTGGAGGGCGTCCATATTGCTCTAGGAATTGTTTCATTACCTGATAGCCGCCTTTTGCTGTCATCGGACAATCAAGCACTAATTGGGAGGAAAAACAATCCTGGTTGATAAGCGTGGTGCGATAGTAGTAAAAGCGAGAGTCCATTGTCAGTTCTTTTTGATTGCCAAATGTATTGATACTGCCTACATAAGCCACGTTTTCAAAACCATTTTCCCGAAAATGTTTCAAAGCCAGCCGGACTGCTAGATGGTAGTTGGGCAGGATACTGTAATATTTCAGAGGGTCCGGGTCAGAGTCTAAGAAGACAATTTTATCCGTGTATTCTCGGAAATTGGTGATTTCTTCATAAGTAAAGCGACCAATGGCAAAAAGACCGTCTAAAGGAAAATTATTTCGTGTTACAAAATGGCGGTTGTTATCCCGAAACAGAGGGACAGTTGTCCACTGCCTGGAAAAACATTCTTGGTCCAGAGTATTTTTCAGAGCCAGATAATACAAATCTTCTTGGAGTTCTTCTGCGTCAAACATCTGTGCGACACCGATTCGCCGCTCCCGTTCATGAGGAACGAAGGCCTTTTTTTCTGTCTGTAAACTGGTTTTTTTGTAGTTGAGTGCAGCAGCAGCATTGAGTACGCGGTTTCTTGTCTCCTCGGTTACACTTAGTGAGGGGTCTTGATTTAAGATTCGTGAAGCGGCAGCTAAAGATACCTTGGCATGCTCAGCAACATCTTTTAGTGTAGCCATAAGTAGCACCTCCTATCTTACTAAATTTTACCTTGTTTTTTATAGAAGGTCAATAAAAACTGTGGAAATCGAAAATTGTGCTTTTTTATGGTTATTTTACACATTTTATAGAGGTGTATTTTATGCAATATTACTAAAAAACAAAATTTTTAGTAAAAAATTTAGTGAAATATGTTGACTTTTAGTAAAATAAATGGTAAAGTTTACTTACAAGAAACCGTATTGGAGGTAGGGCCCGCCACCATAACATGGTTCTGAGAAAAACTTTGATAAAACTAAGGAGAAACATAATGGGAAATTTGGAAAAATTAGAAAAACTGTCCTGGCGCTCCAAAATTAGTTTTGGAATTGGTGCCTTTGGTAAAGATTTAGTCTATGCTCTGGTGGGCAATCTGTTTATGTTCTATCTGACAGACGTGCGTTTTGTTGCTCCCGTTTTTGTAGGTACATTGTTTATGGTAGCTCGTATATGGGATGCTTTTAATGACCCTTTTATGGGTATGATTGTGGATAATACCCGTTCTAAATGGGGAAAGTTCCGTCCATGGATTATGATTGGTACAGTCCTGAATGCAATCGTATTGGCTCTGATGTTCTGGAATGTGGATTTTGAGGGCAATGTATTTCTGGCCTTCTGTTCGGTACTTTATATTCTCTGGGGCATGACTTATACCATTGATGATATTCCCTATTGGTCGATGGTTCCGGCGCTTACTGATGATGAGAATGAGCGCAGCCAAGTATCTGCCATTCCCCGTCTTTTTGCTTCTTTTGCATGGTTGATTGTAGGTTCTTTTGGACTAAAGATTATTGATACTACTGGCGGCGGCGACCGTAGAGTAGGCTTTGCTTACTTTGCCATGATGGTCAGCATTATTTTTATTGTCTGTTCTGCTATCACTGTGATAAACTGTAAAGAAAAGATAGTTACTAAAAGTTCTGAAAAGACTACTGTCAAAGGGATGATTCATGTACTGGTAGCCAACGACCAGGTGAAAGTTATCTTAGGAATTGCGATGTTCTTTAACTTCGCCTATCAGCTGTCTAATGCTTTTTCCTTATATTATTTTAGTTATGCTATTGGCATTGAGGCGTTGTATCCTGTCTATACAGGGGTAGCTGGTATCGCTCAGATGGCTGCACAGCTTACTTTCCCGATGATTACCAAATTTGTTGGCCGGGAGAAAGCATTCTTTGCTGCTTGCTTCCTGCCAGTAGCGGGTTTTCTTCTGTTGTTTGTAGTGGGGATTGTAGCACCTTCTAGTATTGTGGCTGTGGGAGCTTCCTCTGTGGTAGTCAACTATGGCATAGGCTTTATGCTGGTATTTATCACCGTGATGTTAGCAGATGTAGTGGATTATGGTGAGTATTCTCTGGGAAGCAGAAATGAATCTATTCTTTTTTCGATGCAGACTTTTATTGTAAAGTTTGCAGGTGCTTTTTCAGGCTTTGTCAGCGGTATTGGTCTGACCCTTATTGGGTGGAAAGCAGGAGAAGCTGCTGGTTCTGGAACGATTATGGGTATGAAGGTTATCATGATTGTCATCCCGGCAGTATTGTCAGCTTTGTGCTATGTGTTCTATAAAAAGGGATACAAACTTACTGGTGAATTTTATGAGAAAATGATTCATGAGCTGCGAACAAGAAAGGAGCAATAAACGATGTGGTTAGGAGTTGACTATTATCCTGAACAGTGGAATCCTGAGTTGATGGATGCAGATATGGATACAATTAAGGAGATGGGAGGCAATGTGATTCGCATTGCGGAGTTTTCCTGGCATCTGATGGAGAAGAAAGAAGGACAGTATGATTTTTCCTTTTTTGATAAAGTAATTGCCAAAGCCAAGGAAAAGGATTTAAAGGTTATTATGGGGACACCAACGGCTACGATTCCTGCATGGCTGGCTAAAAAATACCCTTCGATTCTTTCGCAATTTGAAAATGGACAGAAGCGTACCTTTGGAGGTCGTCATGTCTATTGCTTCAACAGCCAGGAGATGTACACCTATTCTGAGAAAATAATTCGTGCTTTAGTGGAGCATTACAAAGGAGAAAAACAGATTGTAGCATGGCAGATTGACAATGAAATCGGTCATGAGGACAGTGATATCTGTTGGTGTTCGCAGTGTCAGAAAGCATTCTGGAAGTATTTGGAAGAAAAGTTTGACAAAGATATTGACAGGCTAAATGATATATACGGAACTACTTTTTGGTCTCAGGAATATAACAGTTTTGATGAGATTCCTCTGCCCGCTGCCACCATTACCACTCACAATCCCGCACTTCGGCTGGATTGGGAACGCTTTCGCAGCTTAAGCATTGTTCGCTTTATCGATTTTCAGGTCCGCCTGATTAAGGAGATAGACCCGGAGGCTGTGGTAATGCACGATTTTCCAGGTGGCGGCCTGGGTAAACATGTAGACTATTCTCAAGTGGCTCGAAATCTGGATGTAGTTGCTTATAACAACTATCCTGTCTGGGGAGGCCAAAAAGAGCCTATCTTGCCTTATGAGATTGCATTTGGCCTGGATTATATCCGGGGCCTAAAGCGGGAAAATTTCTGGATTACAGAGGCGATTATGGGAGCGCAGGGCCATGATGTGACAGGCTTTTTACCACGACCTAATCAGGCAAAGATGTGGTCGTATCAGGGGATGGCTCACGGTTGTACTTCGATGATGTATTTCCGCTATCGGGGAGCGACAAAGGGTGCAGAACAGTTCTGTTATGGTGTTATTGATGCGGATAACATCAAAGGCCGGAAATTTTATGAAGTACAGAGTTTCTTTAAGGATATTGAGCAGTATGCGCAGATATTGGATACTCCGATTCATAGTGATGTGGCTATTGTCTATGATTATGATTCTCTGGCTTCCTTCCGCATCCAGAGACAGAGTATTCTCTTAGACTGCCCTAATGAGATGAAAAAGCTCTACAAGACATTTTATGATGAAAATGTCTCTGTGGATGTCATTCCAAGCGATGCAGATTTATCGGGATACAAGATAGTACTTGTGCCGCAGATGATTATCACTAAGCCGGAATTTCGTTCTAAAGCAGAAATGTTTGTGGAAAAGGGAGGTACGCTGGTGCTTACCTATCGAAATGCAGTTAAGGATGTCAACAATAATATTCCTTTTGGCCAGGTGATTCCTGTAGGCTATAGTACACTGACTGGAATTATGGTTACTGAGACAGAGAGTCTTCAGGACTTAGATGCCTTTCCTCTGGTAGGACAGGGGGGCTTTGCCGACAGCCAGGGCTACGGTGGAATCTTCCGTGATATGCTAAAGGTTCAAGACGCAGAAGTTCTGTATCGCTATGGGGACCCATTCTATCAGGAATATGCAGCTGTCACCCGGAGAAAGCAGGGCAGCGGCACTATCTACTATTTGGGCTGCGGAATGGATGAAACAATCACTGCCAGACTGATGAGAGAGATTATGACAGATAATGAAATCAGAACCATTCCTTCGGATAGTGGTGTAGAGATAGTACAAAGAGGCAGCGGCACAAAGAGGTTTCAGATGTATATCAATCATAATGACCATGAAGCAAAAGCTGGTGATGTGGTGTTAAAAGCTTTTGAATGTAAAATAGAACAAATATAGTGAAAATAATAAAAAAGGCCAGGACTGGTTCCATATAGAACCGTCTTGGTCTTTTTTTAGATTACCACCAGGCAAAACATCTGCCAAACCAGTAGATAAGGCCGACAAGCCAGCTGGTGAAGATACCATAGAGGATAACAGGACCAGCGATGGTGAAGATTTTACTGCCGATTCCAAAGACCTGGCCTTCTTTTTTGTATTCGATAGCAGGAGCGGCTACGCCGTTGGCAAAGCCGGTGATAGGAACTAAGGCTCCGGCGCCGCCCCATTTGGCGATGGAGGGATAGATATTAAGTCCAGTTAATAAAATGCTTAGAAAGACCAATAGAATAGAACACCAGGTTGCAGCAGATTCTTTATCCAGACCAGTCTGCATAATAGTGTTTAAGATAAATTGTCCGATAAGACAGATAATACCTCCTGTTAGAAAAGCTTTTAGCATCTCATACCAGAGGTTATGGGTTGGGGTTACTTGTTTGACATAGTTTTTATATTCTTTTTTTTGTGCTTCGTTGGCTTTCATAGTTTACACTCCTTTTTTGAATTATGCTGCCCGAACAGGATGGTTTTATGCGTGGACAAAGAAGTTGGAAGGATTTAGTCAAGTATATTTTAGGCATGGACAGAAACACTATTAGGAAAAAACAATTATTTGAAAGGAGTGTTATCTATGAATGAGATAAAGGGACGTGCGAGCCTTATCTACGAAAATCCGCCAAGGATTCTGGCAGCGGCTTCGATTGTGGGAAAAAAGGAAGGTGACGGACCACTTGGACACTTGTTTGACCGGATTGAGACGGACCCTAAATTCGGAAAGGATACTTGGGAGGAAGCAGAAAGTGAACTTCAGCTTCAAACCGCAAAAAAGGCGATGGAAAAGTGTGGGATGAGTGAAGAGCAGATTCGCTATCTGTTTGCCGGAGACCTTTTAGCACAGGGGATAGCGACTTCTTATGGAATTTTGGAGTTACAGATTCCGCTGTTTGGGCTGTATGGAGCTTGCTCGACTTGTGGAGAGAGTCTAAGTCTGGCTTCGATGGCGATAAATGCAGGATATGCAGACTGTGCGATGGCGCTGACTTCTAGTCATTTTGCCAGCGCAGAAAAGGAGTTTCGATTTCCCCTGGAATATGCCGGACAGAGGCCCCTGTCAACTACCTGGACCGTCACAGGAGCAGGTGCCTTTATACTTGCCTCCTCTGAGTCTGTGACCGCTAAAGACGCCTCTGTATGCGTAGCGGGCATTACAACAGGGAAGGTCGTGGATTATGGGGTAAAGGATTCGATGCATATGGGAGCAGCGATGGCGCCGGCAGCAGCAGATACGATTTATCAGCATCTGATGGATATGGGAAGAAGTGTAGAGGATTATGATAGGATTATCACAGGAGATTTAGGAAGCATTGGACAGACAATATTAAAAGAGCTGATGGGAAAGAAGGGGATAGAGCTTAAAGAGGCGCATGAGGACTGTGGAATGTTGATTTATGATGCAGGAACACAGGATACACATGCAGGAGGCTCAGGGTGCGGTTGTGCAGCGACAACGCTGGCAGCATATATTTTGCCAAAACTTGAGAGAGGAGAGTGGAAAAGGGTACTGTTAGTGCCAACAGGGGCGTTGCTGTCAAAGGTAAGCTTTAATGAGGGTCAGTCAATCCCAGGAATTGCACATGGGGTGGTATTAGAGCATTGCAAATAAAAGGACAAAACTATCCTAAGATGGGGCTTTTCGGCTACAAAGAAAGCCCCATCCTGTAGCGTCTTTGGGATTGCATTAGGTGGAAGGAAGGGTTTTCTTTAAGTAGTGGAGCCAGTTTTCGCCAAGGATTTTTTTAGTATGTTCGATGGGCATACCTCTTTGAAGAAGGGCAGCAGTGAGCTCTAAAAGATGGCTGTGGTCGATAAGGCAGTCGTGAGGGGTATCAGGGTAGGAAAAGCGGGGCTCAGCTTTGGTGTAGGAGTCGCAAAAATCCAGGCCAAGACCAACGTGGGTGGGACCTAAAAGGGAGACTTCATATTCTATATGGTGACAAAGGGTTAGAAGGGGGTCAGCACCATCCAGAGCGCCAGCGATGCAGTCGCAGCCATTGAGACCTAAGATTCCGCCTTTTTCAGAGAGCTTGAGCATCTGCGTGTCGGTTAGATTGCGGTAGTGGGGATAGACAGAGCGGCTGTTGGAGTGGGTGGCGACAAAGGGACGAGTGGCAATTTGGCAGATGTCTTCAAAACCATCATCGTTAAGATGACTGATATCTAGAAACATACCAAGACGTTCGATTTCCTGAACAGCCAGAAAGCCTTCAGGGGAGAGGCCACCAGGAATCTCTATATCTTCGCCACCTTTGCAGCAGCCACTTGCCAGGGCATTGCGGCGGCTCCAGGTTAGAGAGGCACCTCGTACACCAAGCTCCCATAGAATTCGCAGAAGATTTAGGTCTTTTCCAATACAATCGAGTCCTTCCATATAGAGAAGGATGCCTATTTTAGAATGGGAGAATATATGTTCGATATCACTGACAGTGCGGATAAGATGGAATTCGGGATTTTGGTCTAAGGAATAGAGAAGAGCACTGATTTGGTCCAGGGCCGAGCGAAGAGCGGCTTCGGGAAGTTCTTCGTCTCGAATATAGATAGAGGAGAAGAGTAGGTCTACCCCACTGGTTTTTAGGTTTTCTAAGTAGTGGGTACGAAGTGGATTTTCCTCACCGTTTTGCAGGCGAAAATAGAGTTCTCCAGCCAGGTCGAGGTGCGCGTCTACTACTGGAGTAGTTTGGTGGAGTTCTCTGGCCATTTTCAGATATTTGGGTTCTAGGTTCATAGTGGTCTCCTTTTTGTGTGTATATTCATATAGTATAATAAATGCAGTTAGGTGACAATCGGTTGCCTGTTTCTTAAAATTCCATGAAAATATTAATTGCTGGTGTGCGAAAAGATACAAAAAACTATGAAAAAGCGTTGGCTGATGGTCAGGTCTTATATGAGACAAATCTATACCCAGAAGAGTGTTCTTCTTATAGCGGGTTGCTGCTTCCAGGTGGGGGAGATATTCATCCATCTTATTTTGGGCAATCAGACAGAGGCTCTAAAAAGATAGAGAAGGAGCTTGACAGAGCACAGTTTGCACTTTTGGATGCTTTTGTACAGATGGGGCGCCCCGTCTTTGGTATCTGTCGTGGTATGCAGCTTATCAATGTCTATTTTGGCGGTGATGTTATACAACATCTGCCTACTTATTATACCCATCAGTACAACGAAAAGGATCAGGTGCATCTTGTTCAGAATATGCCAGATTCTATCCTTTGGAATCTCTATGGGGATTCGTGTTTTGTCAACAGTGCGCACCATCAGGGATGTGGCAGGATTGGTTGCGGTCTGAAGGTTACACAGAATGCTCCTGACAGGGTGGTAGAGGCGATAGAGCACAGAGAGCGCCCCATTCTTGGTGTGCAATGGCATCCTGAGCGTATCCACAAGCTGCAACCATATCCTAGCTTAGCTAATGGTTCTGTATTGATTCGTTATTTTCTAAAGCTTCTGTGATTTTTTTCACAATTTTTCGAATATCAAGTCCTTCTTCATCTATTATAATATGTGCATATTTTTCATACAAAGGAGTACGTACTTCCATCAAGTCTCTAAGTGTCTGGCCAGGCTTTAAGACTACTCCACGTTCATGGAGGTCTCCTAAGCGCTCTTTTAAGGTCTTATAGGATATTCTAAGATAAATTACAGTTGATATTTCTTGCAAATGTTCCATTGCTGCCTGCCCATAGACAGCACTTCCTCCAGTGGCAATCACTGCTTGTTCTACACAAAGTGTTGCATTTACCTGGTTCTCAATTTCCAGAAAACCTTTATCTCCATGTTCGGCAATTAATTCATGCAGAAGCTTTCCTGTCTGTTCTTGAATCTCCAAGTCTGAATCTACAAAGCGATACCCAAGCACTTTTGCTAATACAACACCAACTGTGCTTTTTCCAGCACCGGGCATGCCAATCAATGTGACGTTTTTTTTCATAAATTATAGCTCCTTTATCTTTATTATGTTTTTTCTTATTTTCTTATGTGCTTCTGCTTTTTGTCAACTGTTCTTTTTATGGTATAGAATAAAATAGTGACGCCAAGGCGGGAGGGCAGTAGGTTCCCAAAAGACCCCGCTCGCGCTTAATGAACGCCTATAGCGGTACTAAATTCGCGACTGCGCGTAGCCGCTTGCGCCCACCCCGTGCCGATGGCGTCCAATGGGTCTTTCAGGAACCTACTGCCCTCCCACCCTGGCTGATTACGGCTACCGATAGGATATAAAACATTATTGCATAATATTGTGTAAAGCATATAAGTGTAAGTGTTCCGCCCGAAGCGTACGTATCGAAGCCAATACACAGCTCGACAGGGAGGGGTAGATGTTCCTGCAAGACCCATTGGACGCCATCGGCACTTAGCGAGCGCAAGCGGATACGCGCAGTCGCGAGCTTAGTACCGCTATAGGCGTTCATTAAGCGCGAGCGGGGTCTTTTGGGAACATCTACCCCTCCCTGCCGAGCGTCCTTTACATCAAAAAAAGCATACACTAAAAACAATTTTCACACATTTCCCTCTTGACAAGAACCTCTTTCCCCCCTACAATAAGCGATAGAATCAGCGTTGAAAAGAACAAGTAATAATTGTAGTACTCCCACAGAAAGCAGCCGGTAGATGAGAGGCGCGGGAAGTTGCAGTTATGAATACCTCTTGGAGCTTCCCTCTGAAACCATAAGTGGCGCGTAGGAGGCGACGGTAGCACCCGTTATCGTGCCAGGGTATAGGCAGTACCCGCTAAGGCAATGTATGCGTGAGCACATTGCAAAAAAAGGTGGTAACACGGGATGCGATGGCCCGTCCTTTTAGAAGGACAGGGTCTTTTATTTATTTTATAGGAAGAAAAGGAGAAAAAGATGAAAGTATACGAAGAATTAGTTGCCCGCGGTCTGATTGCGCAGGTGACAAATGAAGAAGAGATTCGGGATATGGTAAATAACGGAAAGGCTGTTTTTTATATTGGATTTGACCCAACGGCAGATAGTCTGCATGTAGGGCATTTTATGGCACTTTGTCTGATGAAACGGCTTCAGATGGCGGGAAACAGACCGATTGCATTGATTGGCGGCGGAACAGCGATGATTGGGGACCCGTCTGGAAGGACTGATTTGCGGCAGATGATGACTACAGAGACCATTCAGCACAATGTGGATTGTTTTAAGAAGCAGATGAGTAAATTTATTGACTTTTCGGATGGAAAGGCACTGATGGTCAATAATGCAGACTGGCTGCTGCCTTTGAATTATATTGAGATGATTCGCGAAGTTGGGGCTTATTTTAGTGTCAATACGATGCTGCGTGCAGAGTGCTATAAGAAGCGTATGGAAAAAGGGTTAAGCTTTTTGGAGTTTAACTATATGATTATGCAGAGCTATGACTTTTTGATGCTGTATGAGAAATATGGCTGCAATATGCAGTTTGGCGGGGATGACCAGTGGTCAAATATGCTTGGTGGCACAGAGCTGATTCGCAAAAAGCTTGGAAAAGATGCGCATGCGATGACCATTACGCTGCTTTTGAATTCGGAAGGGAACAAGATGGGAAAGACCGCAAAAGGCGCTGTGTGGCTTGACCCAGAGAAGACAACACCATATGAGTTCTATCAGTATTGGAGAAACGTGGCGGATGCAGATGTGCTAAAATGTCTTCGGATGTTGACGTTCCTTCCATTAGAGCAGATAGATGAGATGGATACATGGGAGGGCAGCCAGTTAAATGAGGCGAAGGAGATTCTTGCCTATGAGTTGACAAAGATGATTCATGGGGAAGAGGAGGCAAAGAAGGCACAGGAGAGCGCAAGGGCTTTATTTGGAAGTGGAAATGCCGAGGAGATGCCAACCGCAGAACTTTCCATGGAGGACTTCCGGGATGGAAAGGTGGATATTTTAACAGTGGTGCATAAGTCAGGACTTTGTGCATCAAGGTCAGAGGCTAGGCGAAATGTGCAGCAAGGGGGCGTGACCGTTGACGGAGAGAAAGTAGCGGATATTGCAACCAGTTATACCGTAGAGCAGCTGCAAGCAGGATTGGTGGTTAAAAGAGGAAAGAAGAATTTTAAGAAAGTTATAGTTTGTTAAGAATTTGACATATTTTGAAAACAGATAATTTTTGACAGATGGAGGTAGATTGTTTGAAAGAGAGATATACGATTGCGATTGCAGGAACTGGATATGTAGGATTGTCGAATGCCATTTTATTGGCACAGCATCACAAAGTGTATGCAGTGGATATTATGCCAGAGAAGGTGGAGTTGATTAATCAGAAGAAGTCTCCGATTATTGATAAGGAGATTGAGGAGTATCTGGCAAAACACGAGTTGGATTTGACAGCGACAACAGATGACAGGATGGCTTATCAAGAGGCGGATTTTGTGATTATTTCTACACCGACGAATTATGACCCCGTAAAGAACTATTTTGATACAAGCTCCGTGGAACAGGTAATGCAGACCGTAAAAGAGTGTCATCCAGAGGCAGTGATGGTGGTGAAATCGACGGTTCCTGTAGGCTTTACAATAAGAATGAGAGAGAAATATGGAGTGGACAAACTGCTGTTCTCTCCTGAGTTTTTAAGAGAGGGAAGAGCGCTCTATGACAATCTCTATCCTTCTAGAATTATCGTGGGAGCGCCTGCGGAAGATACGGAACTTCAGAAGGCAGCACGTGTGTTTGCGGGGCTTTTAAAGGAAGGGGCACTAAAGGAAGAGATTGAGATACTTTTTATGGCGCCTACAGAGGCAGAGGCAGTGAAGCTGTTTGCCAATACGTATCTGGCACTTCGGGTATCGTATTTTAATGAGCTTGACACCTATGCAGAGGTGCATGGACTAGATGCAAAAAGTATTATTGAAGGAGTGTGCTTAGACCCCAGAATCGGAAGTCACTATAACAATCCTTCGTTTGGGTATGGCGGGTATTGTCTGCCCAAGGATACCAAACAGCTTTTGGCCAATTATAAGGATGTACCAGAGAATCTGATACAGGCGATTGTAGATGCCAATGGGACAAGAAAGGACTTTATCGCAGATAAGGTGCTTGAAAAGGCTGGATATTTTGAGGGAGCCAATGGAAGGAACGGACTTCCAGGTAAGCATGTAATTGTGGGTATCTATCGTCTGACAATGAAAGCAGGCAGTGACAATTTCCGCCAGAGTTCGATTCAGGGGGTGATGAAACGCATCAAGGCAAAAGGTGCAGAGGTGGTAGTCTATGAGCCAACGCTTCCAGGCGAAAGTATGTTCTTTGGCAGCAGGGTTATCAATGATTTAAAGAAATTTAAAGATATCTGTGGTGCAATTATCGCAAACCGCTATGATGCAGAACTTGACGATGTAGAGGACAAGGTATATACAAGGGATATTTTCCGAAGAGATTAAGAGGTATAAATGAATATATTATATCTAAATACCACCTATCAGTGCGGCGGCGCGGAAAAAGTGACTGCTCAGTTGTTTCATGGGATGAAGCACAGAGGGCATCAGGTCTATCAGATTGTCAGCTATGATATGAGAAATGCAAAGCTGCCGCAAGATGTCCATGTGATTTACCATAATCAGGCGATGCGGATATTTAATCGGCTGATTACGGGCAATCACAGCAACCAAAATCAAAGGATTTGGTATAGCAGAGAATATATTGCTTCCTTTATAAAAAGACATGCGATTGATGTGATTCATCTGCACAATCCACATGACAATTTCCTTGGCATTGAAGATATTAAGACATTGGCTAAGCTTCGGCCTGTGGTGTGGACACTTCATGATTTCTGGGCGATGACAGGACACTGTACGTATCCCTATGGATGTGATGACAGATGGAAGAAGGGCTGTTTAACTTGTGATTGTCTTGGCAATTATCCGGCGCTTCGAAAGGATGTGGCAGCAAAGCTTTATCAGGCAAAGAAAAAGGCTTTTTTGGAAGAAAAGATTGCTTTTACAGTGCCTTCTCAGTGGATGCAGGAGCAGTTTGAAAGTTCGCATCTAAGAGGGCAGTATTGTCAGTGTATCTATAACAGTCTGGATACTAATATCTGGCAGCCGCTTGACAAACAAAAAGTAAGGGCACAATATCAGCTGGATGTTCAGGGAAAAGTGCTTGGTTTTATCGCTGCGGACCCACAGAAGAAATTAAAAGGAATGGACCTTTTGTTGGAAGCGCTTGCACAGCTTAAAGACCCAGAAGATTATCTGTTATTGGTGGCTGGCAGAGAAAATCATACATTTGACAAATTGCGAACAAAATTTCAGATTCGGCATCTGGGATATCTAAAGACACAAAAAGAATTAAATGAGTTCTATGCAATGGCAGATGTGTTAGTGAATCCATCCGTTTATGAGACCTTTGGGCTGACCAATATCGAAGCGATGGCTGCTCAGACACCCGTGATAGCATTTCCGGTATGTACGATGCCAGAGCTTGTGGACAAGTCCTGTGGATGGATTGCAAAGGAAGTAAGTGCAGCAGCGCTTGCAGAAATGATACAGAAGGCTTTTTTGGACCCTGGTATTTTACAGGAAAAAGGAATTGCCAGCCGTGCAAAGGCCGTACAGTGCTTTTCAGAAGAAGTTATGTTGCAGCAGTTTGAAGAACTTTATAAAACACTTGTGATTCCAGAGAAAGAACACCACGCGAGAGGATAGAGGAATAATTATGCTTGTAGGTAAAATAGCAGACCAGCTAGGAAATCAGATGTTTACCTATGCTTCTTTAAAGACGATTGCCAGGGACAGAAAAGAAGATTTTTATTTTATCCGGGCACATAATGACAGAATCAACGATTCTGACAAGCGCTATGGCAATGAAATCCATACGATGTTTCCCAATATTCAGGGAGAATTTTTAGAAGAATTACCAAAAGAGGTGACACATACCTATCATGAGCCACCCATCGTAGAGCGCAAGACCAATTATCAGAAAGAAGCGCTTCAAGTGCCAGAAAATACATTGATGCTTGGACATTTTATTTCCTGTCAATACTTTGTACACAGAATACAGGAAGTATGGGATTGGTTTGCTTTTCCAGAGGATGTCGAAGTACAAGTACAAGAAGAATTTCAGAAGCTTTGCAAAGACTACCCTGACAGATTGCTGGTGTCTGTTCATTTTCGGGTAGGAGAGGACTATGTGCGTCAAGGCTTTCGCATTCGGGATGCTTACTGGCTCAAGGCAGCGGAATATCTGATGCAAAAGAGCGAGAAAAAGCCACTTTTTCTAGTGTTTTATGATAAAAAAGCAAAGATTGTAGAAAAATTCACAAATACTTATGAGTGTGTCGTCTGCCGTGGTTCTCTGCTTCATGACCTGTGTATGATGTCCAAATGTGAGAAACAGATTATCAGCAATAGCTCTTTCGCTATTATGTCTGCGGTACTCAATCAGAGAGAGAATGTTGAGATTATCCGTCCATCAGTATATCCAGTCGGTCAATATTTTCAACCGCAGGATTGTTTTATGGAGTCCTGGACGATTATAGAGGCTCATCAGAGTATACGCTCAAAGGGAAAATATTGGTGGATGCGAGCGAAAGGTAGGCTTTTAAAACTGATAAGAAACAGGTAAGATTTGTTGCAGACTGAATTTTACAGTTGCAACCTGGGGTTTTTATGGTATAATGAGCGTGTTAGTTTCTATTTTAAAGAACGAATAAAGTTGATTGGTGTCGAATATGTATCGAAAGAGAAATCAGTTTATGGAAATCATGATCTGCTTAGTAGATGCTGCAGCTGTGCTGTTCAGCCTCTTTGTGGCAGGCATGATACGATATCAGAGTATCTATTCATTGGCATTTGGAGAAAATCTGAGAAGTCTGTGCAGTGTAGTGGTGGTATTACATGTGGCAGCTTTTTATTTTATGAAAATATATGAGGGCTTCTTTAAAAGAGGGCGCTACTCAGAACTGCTTCTTTCTATTAAATACAATCTGATTCTGGTTGCCGGAGCATCGCTTCTTGGTTTTGGGATGAAAAGTGAAGTATTTACCTCTCGATTGGTCATGGGATACTTTTTTGTATTAAATGTGATTATGGTTTGGCTGGTGCATCTCTTTATCCGCAACAAAGACCGCATCTTCCGTTTTAGCCACAAAAAGGAGATAAATCTTCTGCTAGTGACAACACGTGAACATCTGCCACGAATCTTAGAGCGCTTTGGACGCTCCAAAGAGACCTGCTGGAAGATAACAGGGGTTGTACTGCTAGATGAAGAAGCAAGCGAAGACCTTTTAGAAGGAATTCCCATAATCTCTGACCGTGGCGAAGAATATCTGGAATTTGCCACACAGAATGTCGTCGACGAAGTCTTTATCCAAGTGGACGATATGCAAAGCCGGGAGCATTTCCTGAAAAATATGATTTTAGAATTTGAAAAGATGGGAGTTGTAGTCAACCTGAACCTAGACCTGTTTGACCTTGGCCTGACCGGTGAAAAGCGAATCTACAACCTAGAGCAATACCATGTCGTCGCCTTTTCTAGCCGCCTGTTTGACTATCGAATGGTGATGATTAAACGTCTGGTGGATATTATTGGCTCTTTGATAGGGATTTTGCTTACCATTATCATCGGTATTTTCCTGGCTCCTATCTTACTCTTAGAATCCAAAGGACCACTGATTTTCTGTCAGAAAAGAGTAGGTGTCAATGGCCGTATCTTTAATTTTTACAAATTCCGTTCCATGTACGCCGATGCAGAAGAACGAAAGAAAGAGCTGATGGCCCAGAATGAGATGCAGGGCCTGATGTTTAAGATGGAAAATGACCCACGTATCACAAAGACCGGAGCCTTTATCCGCAAGACCAGCATCGATGAGCTTCCGCAGTTTTGGAATGTCCTAAAAGGCGATATGAGTCTCGTAGGCACACGCCCACCGACACTCGATGAGTATCAGCAGTATAGCTATTACCAGAAGCGAAGGATTAGCTTCCGCCCAGGGATTACAGGGCTTTGGCAGATTAGTGGGAGGAATGATATCAAGGAATTTGACGAAGTTGTGAGACTGGATTTGGAATATATTGATAATTGGTCCTTGCTTTTAGATTTTAAAATTATTATGAGAACCATATGGGTGGTCTTACGAGGAAGCGGAGCAAAATAAAAGTAATCAGCATCTACCCGAACAAAAATTAGGAGGAAAAGGGATGAATGAGAATTATACAAACATGTATGAAGATGAGATGGAAATCAATCTTATTGATTTGATGTTCTATCTATTGCGTCAGTGGAGAACACTACTGATTGTATTGGTGATAGGAGCTTTAGCTGGAGGCGGAATCCATATGATAAAGAGGTCACAAGCTCTAACTCCGGCTTCAGAAGAAAGTGAAAAAATAGACTATACAGACTATGAAGTGGAACCTGAAGTACGTTCCAATATGGAGATTGCATGTGAATATAGAGCATTGTATGATAAACAGCTAGAATATAATGAGAATTCACTCGTTATGAAAATGGATCCAAGCAAGGTATATTACGGGGAATTAAAATATTATCTTGCAGCAGGAGATAATACCAGATTGGTTTCTGAGATGTATACCAGTATCTTTGCTGATAATGAGATTTTAGAAGAGCTGAAGCGTGCAGGGGGACTTGATTGCGATATTCAGTATATTCGAGAACTGATAAGCAGTTCGGCAAGTAGGGAACGCGGAGACTCCATCGAGATTCATAATGTAGTCAGTGAACTTCTAGAGAACCTTGAGCTTGGCTATAACAATTCTGTTGTTTATTTTACATTGTATTATTCTGAAGAGGAAGCTACCCAAAATATGATGAAAGTCATCCAAGAAAAAGTGAATGAGATGACGACAGATTTACAAGCACAATATGGCGAATTTACCTTTGCAGAATTAAATAATAGTGTTCGCTTAACATTAAACAATGATTATCTAAATCGGCAGAAGACAGCGGTAGATACTCTGAATACTTACTTAGGGAATATTACAAGGATTGAAGGAACATTTGAAGAAGAGGATTTAGAATATTACAAATCAGAATATTTAAGCCGAGAGGAACTTTTAGAAGAGGAATCCGTAGAGGAAGTGGTAGAATTTAATAGCGCAAAAAGCCTTATCAAGTGGCTTTTGGTAGCGATATTTTTAGCGTGTGTATGTTGGGGTGGCTATTATTGTGTAAAATACCTCTTTGACAAACGTATTAAGACTTCTGATGAACTCCAAGATATGTATCATCTGCGTATTCTGGGAAAACTTGCAAAACCACAAGAAGAGAAAAATATCATTGACAAAAAGTTAGCAGAGCTTGAGCGAAAAGCAAGTAGTCCCGCAGATTCTATCTCCCATGTAAAGGGAATGGTTCTCTCTCTGAATAAGAAAAATATTTTGTTTAGTGGGAATCTGAGTAAGAATTCTTTGGAGATTGTACAAGGGCTTTGGGAGAAAGAGCCAAGCTTTAAACATATGGGCTTTGTTCACCAGGACGATAAGGCACTGCATGAGGCCAAGAAGGCAGAAGGTGTGATAATTGTTGCTGAAGTAAATGAGACGGTGTCTAGGGAGATTAGAAGAGAACTAGAAGTATGTAGAATACAAGGGATTCCGGTGTTGGGGACGGTTGTGGTGGAATAGATGAGAGAAATAGAAGGTATTATCTAATAAGGGATGAATTTTTCTTATTAGATAATATCTTTTATTTTATAATCCTAAAAATTTAACTAATATATTTCTATTTATGTAATATTTTCATCATCATTTGCATTTCTTTTGAATAAAAAAATACAATAAATATAACTACACAAACTATAATTTCACATATAATTCCGCCTATAATAAGTTGTAAAAACATATTTTGTATATGTAAGTATTTGTATAATATTGATAATATTAGCACTAATATAATTGTTACTAATATATAGCTTATATTTTTTGTCCAATAAATAATATAAGATTTATATCCAAGATTTAAGCATTGTTTGTATACAATAATGCTACGACCAATCCAGAAAATTAGTTGACTTATAACAGTACCAACTAGTACTCCTGTAATTCCTATATAATTTACAAGAATCAAAGAAATTGTAATATTACATAACGCGCCTAATACTTCAATATATTTATCAGTTTTAAATAATCCAGCACTATTTATAAAATCCATAGTTGAGCTGTGTACTAAATGGATATAAAAATCTATACAAATAAGAAACACTATATGATTATTAAGAAGCATGTTCTTCCCAATCCACCAAAAAATAAAATCATCAATTAATATAAATGTTGGTATGACAATTATGGATGCGATTAGATATCTTACAAATGTATTGAGAAAAAAGATATCTTCTCGTTTTTGACCATCATTTTCATCTAATAAAAAGTTTCCTAAAATAGGAACAATAGGAGAAAACATGCTTTTTGTAAGTGCTTTTAAACATGTCATAATCATTGTATAATTTGTAAAATATCCAACACTAACTGTGGAAACAAATGAGGATATAACCAAATTATCTGTAGAATTATATACAAAACTTGCAATTCTACTTGCGAAAATATTTTTTACATCTAACAATAATTGTTTGAGTCTTTGATAATCTATTTTTGTGTTTTTTAGATAAGAATAATGAACAGAACAATAAAAATGAACAACAATATTAGAACTGTATGTTTGAAGAACCTTTAAAATTAAATATCCCATGTAACTTTTAAAATATACAATTGCTAAACATTGAAGTAAATTAAAAATGATTGAAAATATTAAGTCCCAAATTTTAGAAATATACTCTTTTTGATCTACATATAATAAAGTCCTCTTATATGCCCAAAAATAAGTACAGACAAATGCAAATGCCTGAATTACAAAATAAATATATGTAATATAAGTTATATCTATCCCTGTGACTATATATTTTAAAAGAGGGATAGTCAAGAGCGTGGCAACTATAAAAAATACTCCGACACATCTGTATATGATTTTTAAGATATTTATGATTGAATTAACTTCTTCAAAATTTTTATCGTGAAGAGGTTTATAAAGATTAAATACGATTGCAGTTTGAAAGCCTAATTCAGCTAATGATAATGTAGTAAAAATAGAAGCAAAAGTATTATTTAACCCTAGGAGTTCTATACCAATATATTTTATAAATAAACTTCTTGTTATAAAAGTAAAAGGTATTGTAATAATTTGACTGATAAAACTCATCGAGGAATTTTTTATAACTACTTTTTTTTTGCTGCCATTTGTTCCCATTATACCAAAATAATCTCCCATTCTTTAAAATATAACTCTTTAGCATCCTGTTTTTTATTCCAAATACTCGGAGCAACCACAATTTTATTTTTACTTAGGGACAAATATTGTGCCCACCAGCTAAATGTGCTATTAGAAATAATAAAATGTTTACAGGAACACATTAAACGAAAATCGTCTAAATCACTATGACATTCTTTAATTATTAAATTTATATATTTTACAGAAATATCAAATGTGTGGTGATGTTTTATCCATAAAGCGTCATTTGCAGAGTTGGTAAAAATATAAAATACTAGATTTTTTATTTTCTCTTTGATTTTAGCAATTGTAGAGTTATAATATAAATCATTACATACTAATAAAGAATCTTTATATTGTTCAGATAGGTAATCTCCTCTTCGCCAATGAATACATATTGATTCTTCAGACGTTATTTTATCTAATAATTTAGCAATTTCTTGGGGGGGAATTAATGTAAAGTCGTTTCTTAATATTGGTAATATTTCATCAAAGTATTTATGGGCTTGAAATAGCCCATTAATCGTTATATTTTTGCTGAATAATATCTTATCAAAAGGATAATATTCAAAATATCCTTCGGGAGAAAATATTCCATGCTTTACTAATTCTTTATATGTTTTTTCTTTATTGTAGCCCTTATGATAAATCCATTTTTTCTTAAATTTATAAATTAATTTGGCAAAGATAGTCTTCTTGTATTTTATATTATTTGTTAGATTAAATTGATTAAGACAATATTCTCTTTTGGTTGCTAGTGTTTTTCTGTACTTATACTTTCCTAGATCACATATAATATCCATTTATATTTTATTTGTAATCTTCTTGCAATAGCATATTGGAACATCTGATTACCCATTCCACCATTGTTCATAAACAAATATATCATATTTATTTAACTCCTTTTTTATGCAATTGCATCAATATATACCCCCCCCCGATAAACAGCAGAGTTTGTTTGTGCAAATGTAAAGGCGGCATTGTATGATAATGCATTATTACTTAAGTAGCTATCACATAAGCTAGAAAATTCCTCATATGTATTAACATTATCAATTAAATTAATTAATCCAGTAATTTCAAGTTCAGGTTTTACAACATTTGATGTTCTGGCTAAAATATGACAACGACACATGATACTTTCATACCATCTTGCTGTAAGAAAATCAATATTATCTCCAAAATCTCTTGTATGTTCAGTTAAAGGAGTTGAGCAAAGACATATTTTACTGTTTAGAAGATAATTTATAAATTCTTCTCTTGTTTGCAGAATTCCTATTTCTGTTTGGATTGAATTTGAATATTTTATCATACATTTACTAGAGTCATTAGTTCTGAAAATATAAGATATACCATGATGATTGTCTACATATTTTTTTGCGAAATCATGTAAAACTGGATTTCTGCGTCCAAACTGAATAATTGAACTTTGTTTTTCTATAGTTTCTTGTAAATACCTATCTGATGCCATTTGAGGAATATAACATACTTTACAATCAGGATATTTTTTAACTAAAGCTTCTTTTAGACTTATAGCAGTAACCCAAAAAATAGGTAAATTTTTAGTGATTCTATATACCTCATCAATTTCATCAAGTGTTACATCTAAAAGGATTGGAATAACATTTGGTGTGTACCAAGCTAGTATTCTAAGAAGATCAATATTCATAGCGAAGAAAAGTAAAATATCTTTATTTTGATTCCATGATATTGCTTTTGGAAATCTTATTTTTCTTAGTAATCTTGCAAAGGGATGTGCTTTGTAAGAATCCATAAATAATAGGGGAATATTATATTTTTCACTTATATCGTCTTCCCATTCATAAACAGTTTGGCGACTAATTCCTTGATTATATTTGCGTTCAGTTAATATTTTTATCATATATTTTTTGACCTTTATTTATGTAATATATACTCAAAAGGTAAGACCCACCAACTAAAAAACAAAAATTATTTTCAATTCTAAAAAAATTATTTTCAATAAATCCACTTAATGAAATTGCCATAAATGCAAGTAACATTTTAATATCTTTATGCTTATAGAATTGATATTGTATGTTAATACAAAAAATAACTAATATTATAAATGGGATTAATCCATTTATAAGCAAGATTCTAGCATAACTATTATCAATCCCTACAAGATTAGTATTAAGAACCTTTTGACCCAATAAAGTTATTCCTTGTATTTGATATATTGTATCTATTGCACTAAATCTAAAGCTTAATATATAATCTAAAGTATTTAGCAGAAAGTTTTCTTTACTAAAAAATACACTAACATAAATAGTGAATAATATTATGGTAATAAACATAAATAAACTAATATCCCATATCATTTTCAAACGAATCTTGTAACTAATAAAAGTTTTTATTATAAATGTAATTATTATAAAAAAGGAAAGTACTGCTGTAGCCATTCGACAGTCTGCGGGATATAATAGCAAAACTCCAATTATTTCACATATAAATAATTCTAAATTTTTGATTTTATTCCATCTATTAGATATATAACATATCATAATTGTTAAAATTTCATTGCCAAAACCATTAGGGTGCGAAAATCCAAATGAATTTCTTTGAATGATTCCTCTATGCATAATATTTATATCTGTGAAATTAATTAATGCAAAAATTAAAGCTAACAAAGTCACTAGAATATGTGCTTTGAAATAAACTGAAATAATTTTTTTAGTATCTATTTTGTTGGATGCTACAACAAATAATAAGATTCCTATAAGTACTAACTCACCAGATTCTTTTACACTAATAAATAAAAACATTGCAGTTATTAATATAAGGACAATTTTCTTTCTGTTTAAATTATCCCATAGAATTAATAAACATAACAATAAATATATTATAAGACGACCAAAAGAATAAATATATGTTCCAATGTCTCCTAAAGTGGCATTTAGAGTTGTTCTTCCAAATAGAATAGAAATTAAAATCCAGCTAAATAAGCAAATATTATATAATTTATTTCTTTTTAATTTGAAATTCATTTTGAGCTTCCATTAGTTTTCTTTTAATTTGGGGATATTGTTTTAAAATTTTATTTATTGTCTCATCATTTCTATTAGAACCAATGTTGTTAATATGTAATCCATTATTTTTTGTATTCAGCAAAGTGAAATAAGTTCTATAATATGTTTTGGATATTTTCATAACAGGTGTATTATTTAATACTTCCATTGCTTTTAACCATAAATCATCAGTCATTAGAGCTAAAGATTTTATTTGGTCTTTATCGAAAACACAAGTGTATAAACTGTTTGGAGGATATAAAACACCACCTATTCCCACTGGCATTGCTAAAAGTTCTGGACTATCCATCTTTGTAATTCCATGTTCCCAATCTACATAATTCTTTATATTTCCCATTTTGTCTAATTTGATTCGATGAGTCCAAGTACAGCATATTGCATTAGGGTATTTTTTTGATGTTTTTATTAAGGTCTCTATTAAATATTCTGGATAAAACACATCATCATCTACTGTAATAATTGTTGCTTGTGGATGCTCTAACATTGTATAGTAATATTTTTTATGTGGATATAAATTATCACAAAATTTTATTTTTAAACCATATGGTTTTAATTCTAATAGTTTTGAGGGGAGTTCTTTTTCTCTATTTGGAAATTGTTCTTTTGCAAGCCAAAGTAAAATCTTTTTTGGTTTTACTGTTTGATGTAAAATAGTCATGATTGTTATCCATACTGTATTAATTCGCGCTGGATAAGTAGTAAGTGATACAATTATATTTGATGAATTATCTACCCCATTTACCGGTTTTACAATTTTAGGATATAGTATGTTGACTAATAATTTATTGATTTTATAAAATATTTTTGATACATTTGGATTGGATATCTTATTTGTAAAATCATATAATGTTGATATTTTCACACTATTCACCTTGATTTTTGCTATTTTATAGATTTAGCAGAAATTTTTTTATAAGAAAACGTCTGCATTCCTTTTTCAAAAGCAATTTTTTCCATTAACTTAAATTTTTCTTTATCATTAATAACTTTTTTAATTTGACAAACCATTTCTTCCACGCTATCTTCCATTAAAAAGATTACATTTCCACCAAGATCAATATGTGTTGTTCCTTCCCAATATTTACAAATTAATGGTTTTCCCTGACCAGCAGCTTGTTCCCAATATACAGAATGACGTCCAGGAAAAACTACAAGATTTGCAATAGCAAAATATTCATAAGATTGTGTTGAATTTGCCCAATCGATATGTATGATTTGTTTTGCATCTACCAGTGAGTTAAATTCATTTTTTATATTGTCAGAAACAGGTCCAAAAATTAATAATTTAAGCTTATCATTATTAATTTTTTTAATGGCTTGCATTAAAAGTAATGTTTGTTTTTTCCAAATATCAATTTTTCCTCCGGTGACAATAACAAAATCATCTGTTGTATAACCGAATTTTCTTCGAGTTTCTTCTAACTTTTCTTTTTTTGAGGCATTTTTGACTTCTTCGTCATCTGCTCCCATAACAAGTAATTCGCATTTATTGGCAGGTAATTTATATATATTTCTTAAAAAATCGACTCTGGCTGGTAAAACACCATAAAATTTTTCCACACAATGGTTAGCAATAGTGGCATATTTTTTCCAGTAAAATTTATATAGAATATATTTAGAGAGCCAATTCCTTGCACTATTAGAAAAATCCGTATGACTATCAGCTAATATTCTGGTGTTTTTATGTGCTTTTTTATATGAATTTATTAATTTAATATCTCTAAACTGAAGATTGTGAATAAAAATTAAATTGGGTTTAATATTATTTAATAATTTATCTAATCCTTGGAATTTTCCTACATAAGAGTTTATTTTATAAGGCAATTTTACTTTATAGGGTAATCTAATAATATGCACATTATTTTTATTCCAATAATCTATTTCTTTACACTTTCTCCATTTATTATGATTCCAACAATATTCGGTAGTAAGAATAGTTACATCATGACCATCTAGAGCATGATATTTTGATAAATAATTTTCTTGATACGTAAAACCTTCAGTATATCCACCTGTTAAACATACATGTAAAATTTTCATTATTATATTTTCTTTTCTCACATTATTTTTTTATAGACTTGTAATACTTGAACCTGAAAATCTTTTTTGTATTCTTCTAATGCTAATTTTATTTTTTTCTGTTGTACTTTATATTTTTCAGAATGATTAATTATGGTTTGCTTTATAAGAGAAGCTAATGCCTGACTATCACCAGGATTACAACTTAATTCATTTAAGCAATATTGAGATTCTATAAATGTTGGCAAATTTGTTGTTAAAGGCACTTTATTTAATGATATAACTGTTGATAATACGCCACTATTACCAACTTTTATATAAGGAAAAATAACATAGTCAGTATTAATTATAAATTTAATATATTCTTCATCTGAAAGAGAACCTTCGAGAATTTTAAAGTTTTTAAAAGATTTGAGCTTTGAGAAATCAATAGAAACTTCTTTTGGTTTAAAACCAGCAACTACTAGTTCAGCCGGAAAATCTGGGCCTAATATTTCCCATGCATCTAGTAAATATTGAATTCCTTTTTCTTGTCTCATTACACCAATAAATAAAAATGATGGATAATATTTATTTTTTTTAATAAAATGGTTATTTAATAATAAAGACAAATCAATTAATGGAAAAGGGTGATATAATATTTTATTTGCTAAAATTTTATATGTGTTTTCTAATATTGAAATTGCATTTTGAGTATGGACTATTAAATAATCAGCATAATTATAAATAGCTTTATAATTAATATTATTAGTTTCTTGAAACGGGATAACATCATGACAAGTTACTAAAATTTTTACATTTGGAAGAATAATTTTAATTATTTTTAGTACATTATATGCATCTGGCATATTGGTTAAAGAATAATTAATAATATCTGGATTCCATTTTTTTAACATGTAAAACAATGTAATATTGTTCTTTTTTAATTCAAAATAACGTAATATTTTTCTAATATATCTTGATTTTAAAATTTTAATATGCAGGTTATGTTCATTTTTTTCTGTTAATGGGAAAAAAATTTTAATATAATTTTCTATCTGTAATGGATAATAAAAATTAACAAAAAATTTTTGCTCAAATTCTTCACAAAGTGCATTATCAATAGAATTTAAATATAATCCACTATTTCCAGAAGTATTATAGTAAATATGAGCCACCTTTTTTTTAAACATTCATTTTTCCTTATAATTTTCTGATTATTTTAGCTGGATTTCCAGCAATTACACAATTGTCTTCAAATTTGCCTGACACCACAGCACCAGCACCTACCACACAACCATTTCCAAGAATTGTTCCTTTTAAAATAATACTATTACATCCAAGGAAACAATTATTTCCAATATAAATTTCTTTTGCAGGGATTTTTTCAGTAGCTTCTCCTCCATGTTTATCTGTAAGAAGCTGAATCCTTTCCTCTATATCAATTGGATGAAAATCATTATCCAAAATTTTACAATTCCCTCCAATTGCTGTATTATCCCCTATATAAATTCCTTTCCTTGCATAAATGGTTGCTCCAGAAATCCCAACATTATTTCCAATCATAAGCTTAGCTTCAGGTGTTCTAGTAACAATAATTGTTTTACTATACAGCCCAACTAAATTTGATAAAAAGCTACTTTTAATAGTCACATTTTGCCCAATCTTAAGTGTTGCACCTTTTGTATTAAAGATGACAGGTACTCCTTTTAATAGAAGTTTTTTCCCATATTCAACTTTAGTCATTTTCATAACAATTTTAAACCAATTACTGTTCATAAATTTTGTTCACATAGATTTAAGATTTCTTTTTTATATTTTTGGATGGATATGTTACGTGTTAGATTATTAAATAGATAGTTTCTTCCATTTTTTCCCATTTCAGCCAATTTATCAGTATGTGCATGTTCAATAAACCAACGAATATTTTGTTCCACTGCCTTATAATCACCTGGGTCTGAACATAGACCACTTTTAGTTTGTTCAATAATACAGCGAATTTCGGTTTCCTTTTCTAATACAGCAAGTACACTTTTAGCTGTTGCTGAGATACCATAATATTTACTTGGGCAACTGACCCCCTTGATTCCTTTGGCATTTATACACCAGTGCACATCTCCAGCATTTAAGCTATAGTTTAGTACAGACTTTTTTTGATATGGTATGAATACTACATTTTCCATGTGATATTTCTGCTTATATATCTGTAATGTATCAAGAAGAGAGCCTGCTCCAACAAATACAAAAGCGACTTCTCTTCCATCGGTAGTTTTTGTTCCTGGCTTAAATTTTCTAATTATTTTAAATAGGTTTTCCAAATCGTAATAAAGACCAAGATTACCAGAATACATAAAGATAAATTTTTTTTCTAAACCATATTGTTGTTTAAAAGAAAGCACTTTCGGATGATTAACATCTAATGGATAAATCTCTGTTTCATCAATCCAGTTATTAATCATAACTGTTTTCGGTATTTTTGTATTTTGAAATCGCTTATGTATTGTTTCTATTAAGTCTCGTCCAACTGTAATAATAAGACTACTTTGTTGACAGCTGAATTTATCTGCAAACATCATTAGATTAAGCAATGGCTTATTTTGGGTGTAATTAATAGCTATAATTTGTTCTGGATTGAAATCTTGAATGTTATAAATAAATTTAGCACGCTTTATCCATTTCCCCCAAACACCAAGCAAGCCGCCTAGAATTGGCGGCTGCGAGATAGAAAAAACAACATCTACTTTTTCAATTTTAAAAGTAGCATACATTGCACCAAAAAAATAGGCTAAGATATTGATAGCTCGGCTGAATTTATTTTTTTTATTAAACTCAGGAACTCGAATACGTAAGACCTTTACGCCATTGATTTTTTCTTCATAATATTTTTTAGTTTTATATTTTTCTTCTATGGTTCCTAAATAGCTTGGAACTACACAAAGTACAGTGATTTCAAACTGGCCTAACATGCCTTCGGCTAGTTCACGAAGAAGTTGTCCTGTAGAGGCTATATCTGGGACATAATAATGTGCATATATTAATAAGTGTTTTTTCTTATACTCCATGTAATATTCTCTTATATTTTCCAATAGTTTGTTCACTAAATCCGCCCTTTAACGAATACCTCCAAATTTCTCACTAACTTAGCATCTAACTCTATCTTTTTGACCCTTTATCTGACCCTTTAAAGCACAAAAAATAGAGCCTGATTGCCATTAAGAAATGTATTATTTTTCCATCTCTTAATAGCAAACAAACTCTATCTTCCCTGTCTACTATCCCCATACAAATAAAACTATAAACTTATATCCCTGTCCTCACCAAACTTTGATTTCTAACCCTAATCTCTATTACTTTAATCCTTTATTTTCCATCTTCTAAGCAATACATACTATCATTTGGAACTTTAGCCTCAATAATGAACTTCCCTTTACCACAGTCTATAATCATATCCAATTCATTCTGATAATAACCTTGTGTACGCCTTTCATATAACTTTGAAATAGTTTTTGCATAGTTTTCTATTCTAGTTGCCATATCTAAACCTCCATCTTTCCTGTACCAATAAAATTTTTCAGATAAACTATTATAAAACATGGGAATTTCAACAATTGTCTTATTTTTTGAACACTTATGTATCATGGTATAGAGTAATTGAGCTAAGGCTTACAGCTACAAAATCATTAAACGCCATCTACTTTTTGGTGAATAAGTTTATATAAACTTATCTTAACATGCGAAAATAAGATAAGCAAGTGATTTGAATGGAACCTCCTTGCTTCTTCTATTCTCCCATGTTAAGATAGAGAAAAGATATCTACATTCATGTAATTTCAATATAAGGAGCATCTTATATATGAGCAAATATTTTAATGTAAATGCAGATTGCAAACCTAATATGCATTATATGGTTCATTTAGATGAACGTCTAAAGGAAATCAAAAAGATGATAGAGCGCGGAGATTATTTTACCATTAATCGTGCACGCCAATATGGAAAAACTACAACTTTAAAAGCTTTGGAATATTTTCTCAAAGAGGATTATCTAGTTATCAGTTTGGATTTTCAAATGCTCAGTGCTTCAAAATTTAAAAATGAAAATACGTTTTCTGTTGCATTTGCCACAGATTTTTTAGAAGCATTGATGTTCAGTGAACAACTATCAACTTCCAAGGAAGTGAATGACTTAAAATATAGATTGGAAAACCAAAAAGAAACTTTAGAATTATTTGAACTATTTAGACATTTAAGCAAAATATGTGCTACATCACCTAAACCTATTGTGCTTATGATTGATGAAGTTGACAGTGCTTCTAATAACCAAGTATTTGTTGACTTTCTTGCACAGCTGCGTGGATATTATATAAAGAGAGAAGTAAGACCTATTTTCCAATCGGTCATTCTTGCTGGTGTCTATGATATTAAAAATATACAGCAAAAATTTCGAACAGATAATGAACATAAAATAAACAGCCCATGGAATATTGCAGCAGATTTTCTAATCGATATGAGTTTTTCTGTCAAAGATATTAGTGATATGTTGATGGAATATGAAAAGGACTATCATACAAATATGAATATATCAGAAATTGCGCAACTGCTTTATGATTATACTTCTGGTTATCCTTTTCTCGTTTCTAAGCTCTGTAAATTGATAGACGAAAATATTTCTAATCAACATAAAGCATGGAATAAAGAAGGTATTCTTGAAGCGGTCAGAATACTATTAGGGGAGAAAAATACTCTATTTGAATCTCTGTTTCATAAGTTAGAAGAATATCCTAGATTAAAAGATATTTTGTATATTTTACTATTTCAGGGAAATAGCATCTTATATAATCCTGACGACCCTGTGCTCGATATGGCTCTTATGTTTGGAATTGTAAAAGTGAAACAGGAATCAATTATAATTGCAAATAGAATTTTTGAAACACGCTTATATAATATGTTTCTTGCTCTTCCAGACATGCAAAATACCGATATATACAAAGCAGCATTTCAAAGCAAAAATCAATTTATAGAAAATGGACATTTAAATGTAACTCTTATTTTACAAAAATTTGTAGAACATTTTCATGAAATTTATGGGAGCCTAGGGCAAAAATTTATTGAAGAAGATGGACGTCGATATTTTATGCTCTATTTAAAACCCATCATCAATGGAACAGGCAATTACTATATCGAAGCTCAAACGCGAACAATGGAGCGTACAGATATGATTATCGACTACTGTGGTGAACAATTTGTAATAGAAATGAAAATCTGGCATGGAAATGCGTATAACATGCGTGGTGAAAAGCAATTGATGGATTATTTGGATTACTATCATCTGAAAAAAGGGTATATGTTAAGCTTTAATTTTAATAAGAAGAAAGAGATTGGAGTGAAGGAAATTGTGATGGGAGATAAAGTGTTGGTGGAGGCGGTGGTGTAGAGAGACTTTATTGTTTTTGGAGATGTAGGAAATAGTAAAGAAAAAATAGAACTTGATTGTTATTAAGGGATGAGGAAATTAGGGTGTTTCTTAATAACAGTTAGGTTCTATTTTTTATGCTTTAAAGGGTCAGATGAGGAGTCGAAAGAATAGATTTAGGTGCTAAGTTAGTGAGAAATTTGGAGATATTCGCTAAAGGGCGGATTTAGTGAAGCATTTTTAAGAAATAATGTTGGTAATTAGTAAAATACAAGATAATGTAAGAACACTATGTGGAGGATATGGAACTGAGAATGTCAAAAGTCCTTCATTTTTTATATTTCAATAATTAATGTGTTTTAGTTTTTAACGTTTTAACTATAGGAATCATTATAGCTTATATTTTAAAACATTTAGATTCTCAATAACATTATGACTAACAGATATATTAAAAAGTTGAGGGGAGAGAAAAATGACTAAAAAAAAACTTTTGATTTTTGCACATTACTACTCTCCAGATATGGCATCTACGGGACAAATCCTAAAAGACCAAGCAGAAGGTATGACAAATGAATTTGATGTTACAGTTATTTGTGCTGTTCCAAGCTATGATGGAACTATCGCATCAAAATATAAAACACAAAAATACTATTTTGAAGAACTAAATAATGTGAAAATTATTCGTGTTCATGTTCCTGAGTTTTCCAAATTGAGTAAGATGAGTCGGGTTAAAAATATTATCACTTATTTTTTTGGTGCTTTAGGCGCAAGCCATAGAGCTGGAGAACAGGACTATATTTTTGCAATAAGCCAACCGCCTATTCTTGGCGGAGTACTTGGTTTAATTGGAAAATGGCAGAAACATGCTAAGATGATTTACTGTATCCAAGATTTTAATCCTGAGCAGATTATGGCAGTGAATTATATTTCCAATAAGTTAGTGTTAAAAGCTATGATGGTTGCTGATAAGTTTAGTTGTAAGCAAAGCAATCTTATTATTACAGTAGGCAGAGACCTTTGCCAAACGATTGAAAATCGTTTTAAAGGTAAAAAAATACCAAAGTATGCAATGATTAATAACTGGATTAATGAGAAAGAAATCTATCCGTTAGAATCTACAAATGAACATATGATTGCTTTTCAAAACCAGTATAAATTAAAAGATAAATTTGTCATTATGTATTCTGGAAATATTGGCTTATACTATGATCTTGAAAATTTATTAAAAGTAATCCAAAAATTTAAACCTGGTACAAAAACTACAGATGGTAAAGAAGTTATCTTTGCTTTTGTTGGAGCAGGAGCTGTTTTAAATCAATTAGTGCTTTATGCAAAACAACATTATATGGATAATGTTGTATTTATTCCATATCAAAAAAAAGAAGATTTGATTTACAGTCTAAATGCTGCGGATCTCCACTGGTGTGTCAATGCAAAAGGGATGAAAGGTGTTTCTTGTCCTTCTAAAGCATATGGCATTATGGGTGTGGGGAAACCAATAATTGGGGTTCTTGAAAAAGGTACAGAAGTCCGAACTCTTATTGAAGAATGTAATTGTGGTAAGTGTTGTGAACCTGGTGATTATGTTGAAGTTGCTAATATTCTTCATTGGTATATAGAACATGCAAACACTAACAAAGTAAAACAAATGGGTGAAAATGGTAGAGCTTATCTGGAAAAAAATCTGACGAAAAATGTTAGTATTGAAAAATATATAAATGCCTTACTTAGTATATAAAAGTATATTTACTCTGATAAGCATTGAAGAAACATCCTTTTAGAACTAAAAATAAATAAAAGATATACATATAGAACAAAAGAACAATATAACTAAGCAAGTAAGAAGTTTATAAAAAATAATAACAACTTTTATTAAGGAAAAGATTATGAATAGAGTACTATTAACTGGGGCCTCTGGATTTATTGGTACAAATCTAGTGGAAGACTTAATTTCTAAAGGATATGAAGTTTGTAATATTGATATTAAGCCTCCTCAAGTTTCTAAACGAAATAATATCTGGAAAAATGTAGATATTACAGATTATTTATCTTTTGAAAAGGCAATCTTGGATTTTAAACCAGATTATGTGATTCATCTTGCAGCCCGTACGGACCTTGATGGCAAAACATTAGAAGACTATTCAGCCAATATTGTTGGTGTAGAGAACTTGATGAAAATTATCCATAAAATCCCAAATTTAAAGAAGATTATTATTACTTCTTCAAAATTTGTAACTAAAAATGGATATCAGATAAAAAATCAACATGATTTTTGCCCGCATACAAAGTATGGAGAAAGTAAAGTTGAAACTGAAATAAGAGTATGGAAAGATAAACCGCAGTGTGATTGGTGTATTATCCGACCTACATCTATTTGGGGGCCATGGTTTGGTGTGCCATACCGCAATTTCTTTGATATGGTTATGCGCAAGATGTACTTTCATATAGGCCACATTAAATGTTACAAGACATATGGCTACATTGGAAATACAGTCTATCAAATCGAGCAGCTTCTTTTTCATGAAACACTAGATGAAGATAATAAAGTTTTTTACATTGGCGATGAACCTGTGTATGAGATTAACGATTGGGCAGATGAAATTGCAAATGAACTTGGATTTAAAATACCAATTATGCCTGTATGGTTTGTAAAATGTCTTGCTAAATTTGGTGATTTTCTTGGGGTGTTTGGTATTCATTTTCCTATGCAATCATTTCGTTTTGAAAATATGACTAATGATGGAATCAATGATATGAATAATACATATAAGATTGCACCAGAAGTACCATATACAAGATTAGAAGGCACAAGAATAACACTTAATTGGATTAAAAAATATGAAAAAGGAAAATAATTAGGAGCATAAGAATGATAAACCAATCCTTAATTAATTTAATAAATCCGAAATCCAATAGTACGATCATGATTTATGATGTTCATGCAAGTGAATCAGGCGCATTGGCTATTCTGGATGACTTGTATAATCAAATTAAGGTATATAAAGATAAAACTGTTAAATGGATTTTTATAGTAAGTATTCCCAACTATAAAGAAACAAAAAATATTGTAGTGAAACGTTTTCCATGGGTAAAAAAAAATTGGGGGTATCGTTATTATTTTGACAATGTAACAACAAGAAAATTATTGCATAAATTTAAGCCAGACCAAGTATTTTCTCTACAAAATAAAGGAATTTCTTTTTACCATAATCGTCAATTAGTTTATCTTCATCTTCCTTTTATTCTGACGGACCACAAATTTAATATTAGAGTAGACGGGAAAAAACTGTGGCTGTATCAGAATGTAGTAAGTAAATATATTTTTCGCTCTTTACGAAAAGTAGATATGACAATAGTTCAAACACAATGGATGAAAACTGCATTGATAGAAAAAGCTGGCATAAAAACTGATAAGGTGATTATACAACAACCAGATATTAGAGGCAATTCAATTGGTGCATTTGAAGATATAGAAGCAAATAGAAGAAGATTTTTTTATCCAGCGACAGCATTTACATATAAAAATCACATGACAGCACTAAAAGCTATAAAATATGCTCAGGATAAGGGATTATCTGATTATGAAGTGATTTTCACAATACAACCAAATGAGAATGATTATACAAAACAGCTTTTTGAGTATAGTCAAAAAAATAACTTAAATGTCCAGTTTAGTGGTCCAATATCAAGAAAAGAAGTGTTCAAAATGTATACAAAAAGTATCTTATTATTTCCATCTTACGTAGAATCATTTGGACTTCCATTGTTAGAAGCAAGAATGAGTGCTTCTCCAGTAATTGCAAGCGATACACCATTTAGCCATGAGATATTGGATGGGTATCAAAAGGTTATTTTTTGTGGTGAACAAGATTACAAAGCTATAGGAGAAGCGATATTGAAGCAAAGCTTATTGAATAATATGACCCCATTTTAAATGTAAGTTCCATAAAACATATTAGAATAAAAGAACAAATGGGAAAAAATTATAATATAAAATCTGTTGCAAAAAATTATACAACACATCTATATCAATGCTTTAGAAGCATAAAATAAGAAAACATATGAATTCATCACTAAAAATAAAAAGGGAAAATATTATAAGTATTTTATTCTTATTGTGTGAGTGTTTAGGAATTGGAATTTTTTCTATATTTATAAAAAATTCCAATATACAAAAAATCATGATTTCTATAGGAATTATGGCACTATTATGCATGATATGTTCTATATATGCTGTATATCGTTTGAATAGAAAAATAGAGAATATATTTTTGCTTTTCATTCTATTTGCATATCTGTTTTCATTTGGGCAATGTATTATGGCAATTGGAGGATTAGAGTTACAAAATGCAGTATTTAGTTTAAGTAGAGGTTTCTTTACCTCTAAAGAAATACTTGACACATCGCTATTTGTATTTATAAGTATTGCTGTAACTTGTATAGGGTACTGCCTAAGTGTAGACTTTGTAAATTCTAGTTTTCATAATGATTCTAATATGATTAAAAACTGTTATAAAAGTAAAAAACATAAAATTGTAAAAGTGGGATGGATTCTTTGTGTCATAAGTATAATTCCAACATTAAGTTTATTATGCTCAGATATTATAACAGTATCAACCTTTGGATATGAAGCATCACTAGTAAAAGTTACAGGTATTTTAAAAATATTTTCTTTGATAAGTGGACTTTTTGTAAGTTCTATATTGATGTTATATACGTATGAAGAACGCCATAGAACATTAGTATATACAATAATTATAGGTTATTTTATACTTCAGATGGCTGGTGGAAGTCGAATCGAGATATTCCGCCTAGCTGTTATTTGCCTTGTAATATCAGGGATGTATAGAAAAGAATTAAATAGAAGAAAATGGATATACATTATTGTATTAGGAATGGTTGGTATATTTGCACTATCACTGGTTTCAAATATACGCAATTATATTTATCTTTCAGATGACATTGGTGAACTTATAAAAAAAGCAATCCAAAATCTTTGGGAAAATAATTTTATAGTTGCTGCTATAAATGAAATGGGAAACACACAGCTAATTAATACTTTAGTTTATACAAAATGTCCTAGTGAAGTCCCATATCAATACGGATTATCATTTTTAAAAATGATATGGGGCATAATTCCTAATTTTATTGGAAGTGCATACACAGGATATATTGGAGTAGATATTACTTTTTCACCGCTTTATACTGTTACCTCAGCTGGCATGGGTGCATCATACATTTCCGAAGGATACTGGAATTTTGGTTATTTTTCAATAGCCTACTTTATATTGTTTGGAATATTTTGGGGATGGATAGTGAAAAAATTTAACGAAGCTTGTAAGGGGAAATTGCTGAATCCAGAAAACATATTTGTAATTATATATGTAATGTATTATATGGTTTTTTTGGTGAGAAGTGAGTCCCTTGGATTCGGAAGAAGTTTTGTTTATTATGCACTTATACCATACTTATTGTGCAAGATTAATGGAAAGAGATAATTGTTTTGAGAGAGAAAATATGAAGCAGAAATCATTAGGAGTAAATGCAATATTAAATGGAATCAAACAATGTTGTTCTATCTTATTTCCATTAGTTACATTTCCTTATGTGTCTCGAATATTAGGTAATGGCGGATATGGAAAATATAGCTTTTCTTTTTCCATAACAAATTATTTTATACTTTTTGCAGCTCTTGGCATTTATACCTATGCTGTTCGTGAAGGTGCCAAAATAAGAAATGAGCAAAATAAGATAAATAAATTCTGCTCACAAGTCTTTTCAATTAATGTATGTTCGTCAATTATTTCTTTGTTGTTGCTGTTTTGTCTAGTTTTTATATCACCCAAATTAGGAGACTATAAGTCTTATATTTTTATTCAAAGTACAGCAATTATAATGACTTTACTAGGAACTGATTGGGTAAATGGAATTTATGAAGATTATTTTTATATAACAATTCGATATATTATTGTTCAACTTCTTTGCCTTATTGCAATGTTTTCTTTTGTAAAAACATCGGATGATATTATTTCTTATTGTATTATTGCAGTCTTAGCAACAAATGGAGGAAATTTTATTAATATTATTTATGTTAAAAGATATGTGAAAATCAAATTTACATTTCATATGAACCTTAAAGAACATTTGATACCATTATTGATATTATTTGTAAATTCTATAGCAATATCCATTTATGTAAATTCTGATATTACTATTTTGGGGTTCTTTGAAAATGATGTTCAAGTAGGCATTTATAGTTTTTCCTCAAAAATATACAACTTATTAAAACAATTGATCAATGCAATTATTGTGGTATCTGTCCCACGCATAGCTTTTATTATAAAAAATAAACCTGAAGAATACCAATTGTATATGAACAAAATTTTTGCAGTATTAAATATAATTTTATTACCTATTACTATAGGTATGTTTTTAATGAGTGATTCCATAATATTGCTTGCTGGTGGCAATCAATATATAAATGGTAATATGGCTCTTAAAATTTTAAGTATTGCCACGCTATTTGCTATATATGCTTCTCTTTTTACAAATTGTGTATTAATAGTCAATCGAAAAGAAAAAAAATGCTTACAAGCAACAGTATGTTCTTCAATAACAAATGTTGCTCTCAATTTTTTATTTATACCTTACATAGGGATGATTGGAGCAGCTATTACAACATGCATAGCTGAAATTATAAATTGCTTTATGCAAATTACATTTTCTAAACATTATTTTTACTGGAAAACGATAGATTTTCGTTCAAGTTGGTCATGCATAATAGGAAGTATTTTTGTAGCAATAATTTGTGTTACTTGTAATTTGATATTTGAAACATCGTTAAGCCAAATGATATCAGCACTCATAGTTTCAAGTATTACCTATGGGGTAATTTTATTCATAATGAAAAATCCTTATGTTAAGGATTTAATAAAAACTATAAAATTGTAGAAGCTAAGAAAAGGGATTTTATGAAAAAGAAAATATCAGTTGTAATGGCTACTTATAATGGACAAAAATATGTACTTGAACAAATGGAGTCCTTAAGAAATCAAACGATGTGTATAGATGAAGTAATTATTATGGATGATTGTTCTGAAGACCAAACATCACAAATTATTAATCATTACATTAAACAATATAATTTAATATCCTGGAAATTAATTCAGAATAACACCAATCAAGGATGGAAAAAAAATTTCAAATTAGGGTTTGATATCTCAACCGGAGATTATATCTTTCCATGTGATCAAGATGATATTTGGAGTCTGGATAAAGTTGAAAAAATGATTACATGTATGGAAAAAAATAAAAATCTTAAATTACTAGCAGGAAATTATCGAACTTTTTTCTCGGAAAATGATGTTGGAAGCGGAAGTAAACGATATGCTTCTAGAAGTAAACACATGAAATCAGATGGGAGTCTAGAAATTTATGGAATTGATCCGAAGTGGGCATACATAAATAGACCTGGTTGTGTCTTTTGCTTTACCAGAATATTTTATGATTCAATTAAAGAAGAATGGAATGTGCAATACTCACATGATGCAATTCTTTGGCGATTTGCTCGTATGGACAATGCAATGGGAATTCTAAATTATCCTATTATAAATTTTCGAAGACATGGTGATAACGCAACAAGTGAAGAAAATAGAACAAAGGAAAGCAGGATAAAAACCTTTGATGATTATATTTATTTTCATAAAATCGCCATTGATAGAGTAAAGACAGAGAAAGATAAAATAATTCTTAACAAAGGGATTAAATTTCTAAAAGAAAGAAAAAGATTCTTTTTAACTGGTAATTTATTGATATGGAGCAAATTATTTTTATTCTATCAACCTTATTATTTAACTCTCAAAGGTTGCTTGGGAGATTTATATTTTGTATATGGAGGAGCAAAATGGAACAAGAAATATTAAGGAAAGTTCAGTTAATTCAATTGGCGATGGCAAAAGAAGTAAAACGTATATGCACCAAATATAAAATAAAATATTTTTTAGATGCTGGAACACTTTTAGGAGCAGTTCGACATAAAGGTTTTATCCCTTGGGATGATGACTTAGATATAGGAATGTTAAGAAGCGAATATGAACGGTTTCTTAACATTGCTTCAAAAGAATTAGATAAACAATATTTTTTACAGACATGGAAAAATGATGATGGATTCCCCTATGGATTTGCCAAAATAAGAAAAAAAGATACTCTCTATATTGAAACTATAGATCAAAAGACAAAAGGACACAAGGAAATATGGATTGATATATTTCCATATGATGTTTTTCCCGATTCTACTTTAGAGCAAAAACACCAAGGTAAAAAAATCATGCGTTATCGTTATGAAATGATGATGAAAGTAGGAATGGTTCCATGGGCAAGACATAAAAACATAATTAAGAAAATTTTAGTATTTATCAAATACATTCCATATATTTTACTTGGGAAACTTTATTCTAGAGAACAGGTGATTTGTAAAGCAGAAAAAACTATGCAACAGTTTAATAAAACAACAACATCATACATATATCCACAAGGTGGAGGTATTAAATATGGTAAATGGATTATTCCTATTAGGTGTATTGAGACATTAATGATGATGCCTTTTGAAGATGACGAATTTTTAGTACCAGCAGGATATAATGAGTATCTCACACTTTGTTATGGTGATTATATGGAACTTCCTCCTCCTGAAAAACGAGGGAATTGGCATCAGATTATAGAAATTAAACTGTAACAGATATTATTTTTTTTAGATTAATGTTCAAAAAAGATAAGGC
Source organism: Lachnospiraceae bacterium (assembly GCA_910575445.1). Classification (GTDB taxonomy): domain Bacteria; phylum Bacillota; class Clostridia; order Lachnospirales; family Lachnospiraceae; genus Hominiventricola. The sequence goes on from CAJTFW010000002.1 coordinate 69,695, forward strand.
AAGTCTTAAAAATGAACGGAAAGGTAATATATAATGTTAACCGAAAAAGAGTTTAATGTTTTAAACGCAATAAGGTCAGCAAATGTTCCACTAACTCAAAGAGAATTAGTTGAAATCACAGGTTATTCTTTAGGCTCAATTAGTAAAATTTACAACACCATTCGGGATGCTGGATTTGTTAATGGAGATTATAAAATACTTGAAAATGGATGGGCTGAATTAGAAAGATTTCGTGTAAATAACGCAATAATTCTTGCTGCTGGTATAACTACAGATACTAACCCAATTTCAAAAACGATACCCAAAGGACTATATATAGTAAAGGGAGAAATATTAATTGAAAGATTAATCAAGCAATTACAAGCAATTGGAATAAAACAAATTTATGTAGTTGTTGGATTCAGAATGGAACAATTTTTCTATTTGGAAAAAAAATATGGAGTTTATCTAATTCCGAATACAACCTATATGACAAGGAATAATAATGGTTCCTTATATTGCGTTCGAGAGTTATTAGGAAATTCATATATCATTCCAAATGATGAGTATTTTACAGATAATGTATTTTCTCAATATGAATATAAATCTTATTATGCTACTGTCTATACAGATTCCAAAACAAAAGAATCTTTTGTTAAATTGGATGATAATAATAGAATTCTTAGGGTATATAAGGGTGGGAAATCTGGTTGGGTCATGCTTGGTCATAGCTATCTATCAAAAGATTTTTCTCAGAATTATATTAAATGGTTAGAAGAAGTTTATAATCAATATGAAACTAAAAAATTATTCTGGGAAGAAATATTTTATCCGCATCTTAACTCGACACATTTTTATGCCAAAAAATACGATAAAGATGTAATTTATGAATTTGATGAATTAAATGAATTACAAGGTTTTGATAATCAGTTTCTTAACAATATTAATTCTAATATTTACAAATTGATTTGTGAAATTTTTAATGCATCAAAAAATGAAATTACTGATATTAAACCCGAAAAAGAAAGCGATATTGATATTCTTTTTCGATTTAAAGTAAGGAATGACGAATTTGTTTTCCGGTACCCAAGCAAAGAATCCACAGAACTTATTAATTATGCGATTGAGGAAACAAATAATAAGATTTCCAAAATGTGTGGAGTAGATGAGAGTATAATTTATATGGATAGAAGAGGTTATAAAATTTCAATGGCATCTTCTAAATTGGACAAACTAGATAGAGACAAGTGCATTTTACTTTTAAAAAGACTTCAAGATAAACATATATCTACTGTCCATAGTTTTGATTATCGAGAACGAATTCGGAATTTATTCCAGTATTTTAATGATAATCAGCTTTTAAGAATATCACAATTTGATAATCTAAAAGAAAAGATTTTTACATTGTTAACATTAATTGAAAATGATAAATGGAGAAAAGAATTTAGTCATAATAATATTTCTAGTACTAAATTTCGATTTTGCAATGCCAATATTGTTCTAATAGATTGGTGTTTTTCTGGTTTAAATGATATTGGATACGATATTGCAGCCTTAGCTAGTATATTCTCTGAAAAAAATGAACTTGATGAAGCTATAATATCAGAATTTCTGAACATTACTCCTGAAGTGAAATGCCATCTATATAGCTGTCTGGCTGTATCTAGTTATTATAAATTTTTATTAGGTATTTATTATTCTGATACAGAGAATGAGTTTTCTAATAACCTTTATGAAAATTGGAAATTAACAAATGTTTATTTAAAAAAGTCTGAAGACTTATTTGCTCAAAAATACAATAAATACTTAACAAATGAACAAATAAAATATATAGAATGTAAAATCCGTGAGCAATTTGTAAATTTATATCCTCTTTCAGGTGGAGTAACCAACACTACATATAGAATGATTACAAAATCAGGAAAAAAATATTCGCTTAGAATTCCTGGAATAGGAACCAATGATTACATTAATCGGAAAGACGAAATGATTAACATTTCAACCATAGATTCGTTAGGAATTATACCTAAAGTTACATGTGCTGATCCCAAAACTGGTGTATTGATTATGGACTATTTGGAAAATAGTCAAACTTGCTCTATGGAAGATGTATACAATGTAAAATCATTGCAACGCATTTGTAGGCTTTTGTATATAGTACACACTTCAGAAAAAGTATTTAATAATGAATTTGATATTCCAAAAAACCAAAACATGTATAAAGAACATTTTAAGATTTTAGGTGGTAAATCTCCTGAAGTACTTCAACAAGAAGAAAAGAGAATGGATATATGGATGTCTTATTTATTCCTTACTTATCCAAAAGAAATTGTTACGTGTCATGGTGATCCTAAGTTAAATAATTTTTTGAAAAAAGGAATGAAACTTTACTTAATTGACTGGGAATATTCAGGAATGGCAGATTGTTATTTCGAACTAGCAAGTTTTTCTCTTGTAAATAATTTGACCGAAAATGAAGAAAAAATGTTTTTGGAATGTTATTGTCAAGTATCGGGAATGCAATTTGATAGAGAAAAGTTTTTGCTTTATAAATTTGCAACTGACTATTTATGGATTTATTGGCACCTTATAAAGTGTCAGCAGAAATCTATGGTTGAATATAATGAGATGAGTTGGAAAAAACGTTTGAAAAGAGTGAAAAAAATACTAGATATATTGGAAATGGAGCATAAAACATGAAACAAGTTATTGTCATGGCAGCTGGATTAGGAACACGTCTAAAAGAAATAACAAAGGAAATTCCTAAACCTCTATTAAAAGTTAATGGTAAACCAATACTTGAGACAAATATTGAATATATGATAGAAGCAAACATAGATAGAATAGTAATTATTATAGGCTATTTAAAAGAAGCATTTTATTATTTAAAAGATAAGTATAAAAATCAGATTGATATAAAATTTGTTATTAACGATCAATATGCTGATTTTAATACCATTTATTCAATGTTTTGTACAAGACATTTTTTTGAATGTGATAGTTATTTCACAACGGCAGATAATTTTCTTACCATAAATCTTTATGCAAAGTATCAAGCTGATTATAGTTTCTATTTACTTCGCCCTTATCAACATTTTGAAAAAGAAGAATGGACGGTCGAGCTCAATGAAAACCTTCGATTTATAAATGTAAATCTGCATGGACATGATGGCTATTCTTATTCTGGAGTGTCATTTTGGAAACTCAATGATATGAAATATATCAAAGAACGATTGGAAGAAGTAGACTGGAACGATAAAAGAACCAAAAAAATGTATTGGGATAATATATTATTACCACATTTGCAAGAATTTGAAATTTATGCAAAAATCCTTGAAGATAATAGAGAATTTTATGAAGTGGATGACAGTGATGATTTGGAGAAGTTAAATAATTATTTAAAAGGAGTAAACAAATTATGAATATTTCTATGAAAGAAGCTATAAAGCGTGGATTAAGACCAGGCGTTATTCTTACAACTTTAATTATTTTTGGTACATTAATTGCTATAGGAACAGTAAATGGAGAAACATTTATTACTATGCTAAATTCTATTTTTGTATCATTAATGATCAATGGGGGATGGCTAATTTCATTAGGCACACTCGGCTTTATTATTTTTCTTTTATTCATTCTATTCCATCCAATTGGAAAAGTAAAACTTGGAGGAAAGGATGCAAAACCAGAATATAATTTATGGAATTGGTTTGCAATCTCTCTTTGCGCAGGAATTGGTACTGGAATTGTTTTTTGGGGTCCAGTAGAACCACTAAAATTTTCAGTACAACCGCAGATGAGCACAAATATTGCCAGTGGAACCAAAGATGCTGTAATATGGGCATTAAGTAAAAGTTATTTACATTGGTCTTTTGCACCTTATGCAGAATATGCTATTTTTGGTGTTATTATAGCTTTTGCATTTTATAATTTAGGAGCAAGTTTTTCCGTAAGTGCCGGATTTACCCCAATGTTTGGGAAAACAGCTGAAAAAACATGGTTTAGAGGTATTATAGATAGTGTAACAGCTTTTGCTATAACAGGTGGTTGTGCTGGTTCTTTAGGTTATGGTTTACTACAGATTTCTAGTGGACTAAATTCACTTTTTGGGATTCCCAAAGAAAATCTTACATATATTATTATTTGTTTAGTAATAGTAGCAACTTTTACTATTTCAAGTATTTCTGGTATGAATAAAGGCATTCGTTGGTTAAGCGATAAAAATGCATGGATGTTTTTATTAATAATGATATTAGCATTTCTATTTGGTCCTGGACAGTGGATTTGTAACTTGTTTGTTGAATCTATCGGAGATTTCTTTTGTAATTTTATTAAAAACATCACAGCTGTTAGTGCATTTAATGATGCTGGAGAGACTATAGGAAGTATTTGGTATAGCTCAAGCGAACTTTGGTCTCAGTGGTGGGATCAGTACTATTTTGTTGATTTCCTCAGTTTTGGACCAATCGTGGGATTATTTTCAATAAAGCTTGCAAAAGGAAGAACTCTTCGAGAATATGTAGTTATGAACTGGATTATTCCTGCTATGTTTGGTGTTATTTGGTTTGCTATTTTTGGTGGACTTGCGCTTGATATTCAATATAATTTTTCTGCTTATGCTGATAAAGTTGATCTACAAGGATGTGTTTCATTATTTGATTATATGCAGCAATTTGGAAATGAAGCTATGATGCTAAAAGTAATAGAAGTTATTCCATTCTTTACTATTCTTAAACCATTTATTTTGCTGTTAGTTATCCTTTCTTTTGTGACAATGGCAGATTCTACAACTTCAACAGTTTCTTTAATGTCTATCACGGATAATAAAGGAATAGAAGAAGCTCCCATGACCATTAAAATGTTTTGGGCGATTATTATGGGTGCTGCATCATTAATTTTTACGTTGACTGGAAATATAGATGGAATAAAGATTGTAAAAACAATAGCAGGATTCCCCATTTTGATTATGGGTATTGTGATGGTTATATTGTTTATTATTTATATTCTTAAACATAGTAAGGATAAAGATATACAAGATATGATGGTTGATTAATGTAATTATTTAACTAATTCAGAAATTCAAATTTATAGTTCTTTTATAAGTTCATTATTATAACAACATTTGATTACAGCTTTAACAGCTTCTGAATCTGACTAGAGCAGTTTTAGGAAGCTGTTTTAGCTTTAGCAGCTACTTGCATTGTTGAAAGGCTAATATATTATTCATTATAATCTATTTCGCTGATTAACCATTCTATAAAATCTCGGACCGCTCCTTCTCCTCCATTATATTTACTCACATAATCTGAAATTTTTTGAATTTGGTTTACTGCATCACCTGGACAACCAACAAGCCCATTTGCTTTTATTATTGCTTTCATGCAAGACAAATCATTTATATCGTCTCCTATATAAGCTACACTTGATAAATCATCTACAATATCTATCAATTTACTATATTTATCGGAAATACCTTGATAAATCCTCGCAATCCCTAACTCTTTACATCGATTAAATATAATGGCAGATTCTCTTCCTGTTATGATAATAGGAATGATTCCAGATGGGATTAGCAAATCACGAATTCCATATCCATCTTTAACGCAGAAAGCTTTACAGATTTCTCCATTATTTCCTATATATACTTTTCCATCCGTAAGAGTACCATCTACATCCATAACTAAATATTTTATTGTTTTCATTTATATTTTTCCTCATATAAACCATAATATTAATTGCAATAATTATAACCACATAAATAAAGAATATTTTTTCGTAGTTCTTAATTTATCTTTTATTTTTTCAAATAACAGGATTACGGAAATAGAGCCTATTGCAAGAAATAAAGGAATAGAAATATTTTTATTAAATACATAGTATACATGTGTTTTATATATTGATATATCGAATGTAGGAAACGAACCAAATTTCTGGCGAATAATTCCTATAAAACCTTGAATAAGAAGAATTGCAAATAAATGATACACGGGTCTATTAAAATATTCTATAAGGAAAATGATTCCGCAGTAAGCTTAAATCCAAACGACACTTTTAATATTTCTGTTATAAAATAGTAAAAAATAGATATCAAATAAACAGGAATAAGAAGTTTTTATATTTTTTGTTTTACATTCCTCCATACTGATTTCGCTTTCTTATGGCTATAAAAATAAGCAGATATAAAGAAAAATAAAGGTATGTGAAAAGATGCATATGTGAAAAAATCATCAAATGAAATCATAGTACAGCCAACGTGTCCCATAACTACACATATGAATACCAACTGCTGATAATATTCCAAAAGTTATGTTATAAGTGCTTTTCAATACTATCTCCCTATCAAATTATGCCTACTTTAAAATGGCAAAAAATATTATCCTACAATTCCTACTCCTACAATATCTTGCAACCGAATGGTTCCAATTATTTTGCTATCAGCAATTACTGGCATACAAGAAATATTTTTTCTTTTTAATATATTAAGAGCCTCAACAGCAAGTTTACCAGTTTGAATCGTAATAGGGGTTTTGGTCATAACATTTTCAACTTTAAGTGAATATATATCTGCTTCTTTTTCAAGTTGTCGGCGAAGGTCTCCATCTGTAATAACCCCTAATAATGTATCCTTATCGTCAACAATAGATACTACGCCAAGGCCTTTTTTGCTTAATTCAACTATAGCATCTTTCAACGTAACATTGACATGAACTTTGGCATTGTTTGTTCCATTGGCCATTAAATCATCAACTTTTAAAATTAATTTCTTTCCCAGTGCTCCTGCGGGATGGAATTTTCCAAAATCTGCATCTTTAAATCCATAGACACCACTTGCTACAACAGCCAAAGCGTCTCCATAACAGAGTACACTTGTTGTACTTGAAGTGGGTGCTAGCCCAAGATAACATGCTTCTCGAAATTTGGGTAAAATCTGAACAATATCTGATGTGTGCGCAAGGGTAGAATTAGCATTGCCAGTTATTCCTATCAGTGTTGCACCAATCATTTTAATATTTGGAAGAGTTTTTACAATCTCATCACTTTCACCACTATAACTAATTGCAATTACAACATCATTTTCAGAAATCATGCCAAGGTCCCCATGCATAGCTTCCCCAGGATGGAGACAAAATGAAGGAGTTCCAAGACTTGCAAATGTAGCTGCTAATTTTGCTGCTATATGTCCAGACTTTCCCATGCCTGTGATAATTACTTTACCTTTACAGCTAGTTACCAAGTCTAATATTTTTATAAAAGTTTCATCAAGTGCATCTCTTGTCTTTTTTAATACATCAATTTCTATATCAAAGACACGTCTTCCTTCTGCAAGCTTATCCATGTTTTATATCCCCTTAATTAAGTTCCATTAATGTACAGCTTTATATACCTTCATAATCCTTTTAAGCATATCCTCAAAATCTTCTAGTTTTACCATATTTGCCCCATCAGATAATGCGTTATCTGGATCAGGATGAACTTCAAAAAATAGAACATCTGCTCCAACTGCAATTGCAGCTTTTGCAAGCGGTTCAACATTTGCTCTGTTTCCACCACTAATTATTCCTTTTCCTCCAGGCTTTTGTACACTGTGAGTAGCATCCATGACTATAGGGTAACCAAGCTTTTTCATTTCGATAATTCCAGTCATATCAACAACAAGAGTATTGTAACCAAACGTAGTTCCACGTTCACAAAGCATAATGTTTTTATTTCCTGAATCTTCTAGCTTTTTTACTACATTCGCCATATCCCAAGGTGCTAGAAATTGTGCTTTTTTTACATTAATAATTTTTCCAGTCTTTGCAGCTGCAATAAGCAAATCTGTCTGTCTACAAAGAAATGCTGGTATTTGAATAATATCTGCGACATCGGCAACTTTTTTTGCTTGCCATGCTTCATGAATATCTGTACAAATTTTTAGACCATACACATTCTTTACTTTTTTCAGAATACGAAGCCCATCTTCAATCCCTGGTCCACGATATGAAGAAATGCTAGTTCGATTTGCCTTGTCAAAAGATGCCTTGAAGTAATAATCCAGACCGAGTCTTTCTGTTATTCCCTTCATAGTTTCAGCGATATCCATTATATTATCTTCAGACTCAATAACACATGGTCCAGCTATTAATGTAAATTTACTCATTTTCTAAATCCTCCACTTCAGCAAGCTTACATGCTAAATCATAGTCTTTTTGTTCATCGATATCCACCGCTTCGATACCTGAGACTTCTTGTATATATGGTTTAAATCCTATTCGCCGATTATGTACTGTGAAAATTTCTTTTTTAAACATAAAAAATGCACTTGTTTCGACCCAAATTGGTTCCATGTCTTGAGTTCTAGGAACATCATTTAAATTATAATTGATGGTTTTTCCCTGATACCAGGCAAATGTCTGAATCCGTTCGGCTGAAAAGGCAGAATCATTTTCACCATTTAGAATATGAGATAATGCATTTTCAATAGATGATACTTTAATAAATGGAGATGTTGTATGAGCTAATATATAAATATCAGCATCAACTTCTTTTATAAATTCTCTGTAGATATCAAAGCCTTTTACTAACTCACCATCTAGCCACTTTTCTCTTTGCTTAAAAAGTACACCTTCTGGTAAGTATTGTCTTACAGATGAATCACTACAATATACATATACCTCATCAATTCCCTTGGACTTAATTAAAGAATTACAAAGATGCCAACATAAAGGATGTCCTGCAATGGGAAGGATATTTTTATGGGGTAATCTCTGAGAATTTAATTTTATCGGAACTAAAGCTACTGTTTTCATATTTTAGTTTTTCCTCTCTATAATTCTTGTCTAGAAACTGTTTGACATATAGCAATTATGCCTATTAACAATGCAAGAAACCAGCGTACTAAGCTATGCTCTATCATAATATAAAAACATATTGAAACAACTATAAGAAGTAATGCTGGAATCCCAAACAACTTTAAATGGAAAACAAATCGATTGATAGACTTTCCATGATAACAATGCGCAGCAAAAGCCAAAATATAGGAGAACAATGTCGTTCCTGCTGCTGCCATAGCACCATATTGAGGAATAAATATATAATTTAATATAATATTTGAAACTGCAGCTATCATGGTTATTAAAGCTATGGTTTTTGTCTTTTTCTCATACAATTCAAGATTAACAAAAAAAGAATACATATAAATAAAATATGATGCCATAACTAACAAGGGTATCATACCTATTCCACCCCAATATTCTGAAGGAGTCATCAATTTTAAAACTTCTGGTGCTACAAGTATGATGCCAGCCATCATCACAGCAGCAATCGAAAGATATTGTGCAGATACTTTGTTAATATCTTTATATTGTTTGTTTTGATATTTTTCTGTAAACCATGGTGTCCAAACCCCTTCTAAAGCGCTTGTTATGGCTGTAGCTACCATACTTAGACTATAAATAATACTATAAATTCCAGTTTCTGCGGAAGAACGCATATTAGTAAGCATAATTCTGTCAAACTGAGACAAAGCAACAATTGATAATCCATGTACCACTAACGGAGGAGAGATTTTTAAAATATACTTCCAATACTTCAATGAAATTTTAGGTGTGCTTCTTTTCCAAGCTTCATAAATATTAAACAGTCCAAAAGCAGAGATTGCTAAAATATATCCCATAATTCTTCCCAAAACTTTATTATTTTGCCATATAATTATAAAAATCATTCCTAAAACAGCACTTATCAGATTAGGAGCGGCAATTATAACAGAACGTTTTATATAAGATTTATCCATCATATATTTATTTGCAGCCACATTATTAATATAAGTCATAAAAGATTGAAGTAAACAACACGCACATACTATTCCAGTTGTAATGTGGAGATAAGTGTTGTTAAGCAACATAATAACCCCCGAAAAAAATAATGAGCACAAGGAAGACATTAAATACATAGATGATATATATTGAGGAATTTCTCCTACAAAGTCCACATAAGCATTTCTTACTGTGTATTCTGAAGATAGGCCCATAAAATATTGCAAAATCAAAACATAAGAACTATAAGTACTGACAATACCATATTCACTTGTTGTCAATAGTCTCGAAAAAATAGGAATTGTTATAAATGCAATTGCTTTATTCAGTATATTTGCAAAAAGATACACACTTCCTATTTTTATCTTTTTTAAATCCAACTTATATTACATCTCCTAAATTTTTTGGTATTACTATTCCATCATGATATTTTTCGCAAAATTTAGTTAAGAACTTTTCAAAATTCTCATCTAAAATAGGAGGACGTTTTTTTAGGCATTTATAAAGAAGATATGCTTTTGTTGAATCTCCTGTTAATAAGCGACTATTAATTACACTACCACTTGCCAAAGCTATCAATGTTATATTCTCAAATTTTCTAGTTAAAAGGATTGCTTCCCATGGAATACCCTCTGCAACATGAATATCCACGTTTAGTTCCGAAAAACGATTGACATTGGAGCGAGGGTGTATTTTTACAGATACATTGTTAGAACCCATCTTCTCTATCAGTTTAGAATACATTTCCAAGTCATCAATCTTAAAACCATCAGTAACAAAGCTTTCCTCAAATATAATATATTTTTTATTATACGTTTTTGCTGTTTTATCTGTACAAAAAACATTTGAGATAAAATTTATGTAGCTTTTTTCTGCTATATATGAACGTTTGATTTTTAATATAGGATAGTCATATTGGAACAAAAGTAAATCGGGCTCAAAAACATAAAATCCATTAATTTTAATAGAATCTTGAGTTTTAAACAATTTATTCCTAATATTAACAAGTCGTTCTGATTTGTGGCTGGAAGAATACTCTAAAGAATATGATGAATATCCTTCTTCATAACGATAAACATTTACTTTATGATAGCCTGCTCTTAAAGCAGATATTAGATTATAAGTAAACATTTCCTCGGAATTGAAATATACTTCATCATATTCTTCTAATGCCCCGCCAAGTATCTTTTCTATTTCTTTTTTGTAAAACAGAAAAAAATAACCTTTAATGAATGTTTCTTTTAATCCATTTGGAATTATTAAATGTTTTATTTTCACAATATGAACATTATAATAATATTTTGTGGCTCGAATTCTCTTTCCAATTTCTTCATAATTATTAAAAGTGTCAGTTAATATTAAATCAACCTTATCTTCATTGGTAAAACACTGTTTTTTCAATAGTGCACCAACCATAATCTGATAAGGTGTACTACAAATAATAATTCCTGTTTTCATATAGAATGCTTCCCGTTTTTTGCATAATTAGCAACTGTTAATGGCAATGTTATAACCATAAAAGTTGCAAATGGTGTAAACCTATCCGTGGTAAAAGGCAACATATTGCTATCTGCCATATTTACCAACATCCATACAGCTAATATTGCATAAAAAAAATGTGCAATATCTTTTCTGCAATATTTTTTAACTTGTCTAAAAATTTTTATAAGACATGCACCCAAAAAAGACACACCCAAAATTCCTGTTTCAAAATATAAATCTACATATCCATTGTGAAATGAAGTTAACATTTCATCTAAAACAGTTACATTCCAAGCTTTCATCAATGTATCTTTACTTCCTATTCCATGTCCTAAGATGAATGTAAAAATATCATTGCTTTGAAAAGCCAAATTCCAAAGATAAAATCTTCCTGTTGTTATATCAGTTTTACCACTTTGAGAGTGATTAAAAAAGATATAATAAGTCTCCATTAGATTATCCAAATCGTTTTTTAATGTTTCTAAATTTATTGTAATTAAAAGCAATACCAAAACTAAGATTCCCAAAATTATAAATTTTCTATATTTTTTTGAGTATGAAAGGTATAATATAGTTCCTAAAATTACAGCTATTATTTCAGCTCTTGCTGCCGTAATTAAAACATTTCCAATTAAAAAAACATTCAAAATTAACAACCATTTAGAATTTTTTCTTTCGGATTTTACCAGTGCAGCAATTGATGCCATACTCACATATATTCCATATGTTGCTCTTGTGAAAAAGAAAGAACGAAAGTTCCATGTATAATGCATAACCGAAGATAAGTCTTTACTAGCCAAATAATGTCTATTAACAATCAAATTATATATACAGGCAATTATTCCTGTCCAAATAAGAAAATCTAAGATTACATCAAGAACATTATATGAACAAGAATATCTTTTGGCAACGAAATAACATGTACCTATCATTCCTGCATATAATAATACTTTATGAAAATCAAATAAAATCACATCATATCGTATGCTCGACCATAAGAGAGCCAATACTTGAGTAATAATAAATAAAAGTATGATTAATCCTTCACTCAATTTCAGGCCATGTCCTTTTCGTAACATGAAAAGTCCATATACTATAATGATTCCTTCTATAAAAAATAAAACATATATATAAAATCCATATACAGATTTTGCAATTGTATTAGTTATAAATATCATTAACAGTTCTAATACAACAGATAAATAGAACATATTTATTGTGTAATTATTTTTGCTAATTTTAAGCTTCATTTTTTGCCCCTTTCTTTTAAAAGCCCAAAATGAAATCTAATACAAGAATTTAAATCAAATATAATTGCGAATGATTGGCACCTTTTTTAATATAATGGTTCCTGCTATTGACAAAATTAGTACTACAATCATTAGGAGAATAATCATCCATACAACAGTTCCACTAACAGGTGTAATTCCCAATACTTTATATATTAGATTTATAAAAAAGGGATGAATAAGATATATTCCTAAAGACAATGATGAAATTGTTTCAATGATTTGTTTGCATATTGGATTGTAAATCCCCCCCCCCTATTTTCAAACAACCTTTTTATCAAATAAAATATTGAAACCGCAAAATATAATCTAAAAATATTACAGGTCTGAGCATTAGCAGCAATTCCATTCCCATAACCATATACATCTAAGGTTGTAGTAACAACCAACATAATAGGAGATATAAAGATACCTATTAGACTTATGTTTCTCAAATCTCTTTTTGTCATAGATATATAATACCCTAGCATAAAATATACCACTGGATCACTAATTAACATGCAATCCTTTATTGTTAAATTAAAATAATTATTTATACTTGGAATTACAAAGCAACCTACTATTAAAAACATTAAAAATATTTCAAATAATTGAGTATCAAGCTTATCAACAATACACTTTAGTGGGATTAATAAAATATATAACCCAATTAGTACATAAATGTACCAGAGATGGTCCCAACTTTTTCCAATTACAACATTCCATACCGCTCTTAATATATAATTTATTTTAATAGAACGTTCATAAAAGAATATCTCAAGGAATGCATAGAAGGAACCAAAAGTAAACAATATTACTAACATTTTACCAAGATATTTTTTTACTTTATTTAAATCTATATGTTTAGAAGGCTCTAGCAGCAATGCTCCTGATATCATAAAAAATACAGGTACTGCCCACGACACTAACATATACATATTTTCAAATAGTGCATAATTGAAAAGACCTAATTCTGTTTTTGTATAATTTGCTGGCAGTGTCATATTGATATGAAGTAAAACGACAGCAAGAGTCGCAATTACTCTTAATATTTCAATATATGATTTCTTCATCGCTATGTTTCTTACCTTGTTTTAATTTATAATCATCTTTTAATCTTTACAAAAAAACCGAGTATTTTTCTGGTTAATGTATATCCTAATAGTTTCTTTAATCTTTTTACCTTCTTAACTTTATTGCAAATATCAAATTCAAGTAAGAATTGCATATCTTTTAAGTCTTGGAGTATTTCTTTGTTTTTTATTCCACTGGAAACGCCAAGTGATACAGCATACTCATATGCATAATATGATGTTAATAGCCATCCTTTTTCTCTATCTTTTAAGTTTTCAGCCTGTTTATATCCTTTCCTACACATATAAAGCTTGTCTGCAACTAACTTTTCTGTGTTGTTTTGTGTAATAGAGCCTGAACGCTGCTGTCTATAGGCATATAAGGCATTGCTATAGTAGTCAAATTTGTTTGCATATAAAAGAAGGTCACCACACCAATCCATATCTTCACTTAAATAGCCTTCCTTAAATCGCATTTTATGTGCATCAATCAAAGATTTTCGAATTACCTTATTCCATGCAGCAGCTCTATAAATATTATTCTCCAGTAAATATTGAATTGCTGTGTTTGAATTGTTTCTAGTGATTTTATCCCGTTCAACATCCATGGATATAATCAATGTATATTTTTTCTGATGTTCATAGTATCTTTTTGCTGAAAATATTAATAAATCGGCATTACTTTCTTCTAGTTGTTTTTCTATATTTTTCAATGCCTGTTTGTCATCCCAAAAGTCATCGCCATCGAGAAAGATAATATATTTTCCAGAGGCAACATCTATTCCTGCGTTTCTTGCACTTGATAAGCCGCCATTATTCTTATGTATAACACGAATGTTAGAACTTTTCTGTGCATACTCATCACAAATATTCCCACTATTATCTAAGGTCCCATCATTCACCAATATAAGTTCATAGTTGCTATAGGTTTGTTCTAAAATGCTATTGATACATGTTTTTAAATATTTTTCAACATTATAGACTGGAACAATAATACTGAATTTTGGTGTTTTCATAATTGTTGTTTCCTCATCTTTTCCATTCGTCTTCTATTCTGGTTTGGTATAATCACACTGTGCAGAATAGAAGCCAAAGGGCAAAGAATGACCCGAGGAGTCATCTTAATCAATTTAGACCTCAGTTTGATTATAGGTTTTCTATTATCTTTTTGTATAGACATATTAGCCCAAGGAGACATTGCTTTATATTCTAAAAATTCATCTAAATATGGATGTTTGTTTCCCTCAATCCATGGACGTACCCCGTCTAAGAAACAGGTTGTAAAATGCACTAGCCCAGGTTTTGCTTTTGCTGTTTCATATTCTGCAGCAGAATAAAAATTATCTGACCCTCGTATTTTTAACACTTGTTTATAGGTTGCATAAAAATATATAGAAAGTACGTTGTATCGAAGTGGAAGTTGCAGTTTTTTAGCTGCTTCTACAACCCCATTTAATACATCCTGGTCTAAATAGGCCAGACTGCTTCCATATTTTCGGATATAATCTGTGAATCTTCTTTCATAATAATTTCTACGCACTTCTTCGCAATTTAAAAATACAACGCCACCATTTAGATACTTTTCCCCACTTTTCATGCCAACATTATGTCGATAACGGTCATTTATACATTCAAGCATTCCACCAAATACTTTTCCAGTCAAATCGGTATCCCATAATTGCTCTAAAGAATCTAAAATAATAGTATCACAATCTATATTAAGTACCTTATGTACTGTTTCGGGAAGCAAACTCGCCATATAAAGACGTCCAAATGTACTAATATTCCATCTTCTAGTGTCAATATCTTGACCAGTCAAGTTTTTCATATCAGGCATTGGAATAAATAGGAGGTCCCTAGAATAATCAGCAGCAATTTGCTTTAATTTTTCTTTGTTATCCTTTGAAATCGCATTATCCATAATGTAGATATGAATTTCTTGACATTTTTTATTGTTTTCTAATAGAGATAACATAGAAATCCCAGTCAGAAAAGCATAGCTGTCACTGCTTGAATACAGAATATCCATTGTAATAAATAAACCTTTCTCTATAAAGACTAATTAGCTGGATTCTGCATTATCCATTTTGCAGTTCTTAAAACCCCTTCTTCAAAAGTAATTAAGGGTTCAAATCCTGTGTCTTGTTTTAGTAAAGTAACATCAAATGTATCTTTAGGTAAGGAAATTACATTATTTGTTATTTTTCCAAATCCTAAAGGAATATTAGTGTTACCATTTAATTCGTTGGAAATTTTTCCCACAATAGTTAAGAATTCTTTTAATGGTTTTGCTTCTCCTGAACCAATTACATAATTTGTCCCATCCACACCCTTATCTGCAATCAGACATAGTGCTTTTGCTACATCTGTAACATGAACAAAATCATAATATTGATTTCCATCAGACAGCTCGGGTGGGATATTGTTAAATATTTTACGAATAATGGTATTGACTAAACGAGCCGAATGTTCTTCTTCCCCGTATGTATTAATCAATGGCCAAAAAAACCGAATCCCATAAGAACCAGCTTTTACTTTGCCCATCCAATGTGCAGCTACTTTAGAGGCTTTATACATATACCCCATATTTGAGATTACTTTATTCTCTGCCATTTCAAGTACAGCTTCTGCTTCATGAATACTACCAGCACCCACAAAAGTTCCGATTTTCATTTCCTGCATGATGTCTAATAAATCTAACGTAGATTGCAGATTTTGTATTTGTATAGCCTGGTTTCTAGCATCTATATCTGATACTCCCTGCCATGCAGTGTGAAAAACTGTATCGATATCGCGATCTAATATCAATTGGGGAAGTGTATTCAAATCACTGATATTGCAATAGATAATGCGTACAGGCAACAATGCAATATTATCTAAATTTTTTGTGCCTTCTCTTACAACAGCAATTGTTTCAATCTCCTGGTTTACCAACTCTCGAACTAAAAATTTTCCAATAAATCCAGTAGCCCCTGTCACAATTACTTTTTTCATAATTTTTTCCTCTTATCTCTGTCTTCCAGTATATTCCGTGAAAGTTGGCCAGCTCTTATCTTTTTCAGTAATAATTACTTCTTTTATATTATATTTATCTAATGGCCATGGTATAGAAAGTTCTGGAGAATTCCATCTAATTCCACCACACGCTTCTGGAACATATTTGCCGGAACATTGATAAGAGAATATTACATTATCTGTAAGGGCAATAAATCCATGTGCAAAACCTTCTGGTATAAATATGACTTTATTTTCAGCAGCATCCATAAGCTCTGTATGATATTGGCCAAACGTAGGGGAATCTTTCCTTAAATCTAATGCAACATCAAATAAAATACCTGAAATAACATGAATCAATTTTGCTTGTGCGTCTACTGTTTGGTAATGAAGTCCTCTTAATGCTCCTTTTTTAGAATACAAATCACTGCTTTCTGTAAACTCGTGGTTTATTCCATTTTCAGCAAAGATATTTTTTTCATAATATTTTTTATAGAATCCTCTGTTATCTGAAAACAGATGTGGTTTAATAAGTAAAAGACCATCAATTTTCGTTTCTTTAAATTCAAATGGCATATTTTCACCTTTCTTGGTCTATTCTTTTCCAAAGAAGATATTTATTTCTCTATCCATACATGTTCGGACATTATTCCCAGAAATCCAGCACTTACTCCATTCCACAACCATCTCAACTGCAGTATTAATATTCCAATGCGGGTGCCATCCAAAAGTAGTTTTTAGTTTGGAACAATCCAATTTAAGAAAATTTGCTTCATGAGGGCCTCCATCATAACAATCTATCCATTTTATGTTCTCTCCCCATTTGTTAACAAATAAATCAACTAATGCTCCAGTCTCTATGCAATCGGCATCATCTGGCCCGACGTTATAACAACCAGCATATTTTCTATCTTTATGTTGCGCTGCTGCAATCATCAGATAAACATATAATGGCTCTAAAACATGCTGGTATGGACGTGTAGAGAATGGGTTCCTTACTACAATGTCTTCCTGTTTTATAGCTGCGCGAATACAGTCTGGAATAATACGATCATTAGCAAAATCACCACCGCCAATCACATTGCCAGCACGAGCAGTAGAAATAGCTACACTGTCATTTTCAAAAAAACTCTTTTTGTAAGAATCTGTAACTAACTCAGAACAAGATTTGGAATTGGAATATGGGTCATATCCATTTAATTCATCATTCTCCCGATAGCCCCACATCCACTCTCTATTTAAATACACTTTATCCGTAGTGACATTTAAAAAAGATTTTACACAATTGCTATTACGCACACATTCCAAAATATTTACAGTTCCCATGACGTTTGTTTCGTATGTATATGCAGGAGTTTCATAGCTATCTCTTACAATCGGTTGGGCTGCAAGATGAAAAACAATCTCTGGTTGTGCCTTATCAAAAGCTAACTTTAGCGCTTTATAATCTCGTATGTCTCCAATTACAGAATAGATATCTGATTTTATATTGGCAATATCAAAAAGTGCCGGGACTGTTGGAGGCTTTAAAGCATAACCAGTAACCTCTGCTCCAGCATTAGCCAGAATCTTACATAGCCAAGAACCTTTAAACCCTGTATGCCCAGTTACAAATACTTTCTTTCCTTGATAAAATGACAAATCAAACATTATCAATCTTCCCACACTTTCCAGGGAGCAGTACCAGATGCCCATAATTTTTCTAGATTATCTTTTTCCCTTTTCGTGTCCATACATTGCCAGAAACCATCATGATAAAAGCCCATAAGCTGCCCGTCAGCTGCTAGTCTTCTCATAGGTTCTTTTTCTAATATAGTTGTATCATCCAAAAGATAATCAAAAATCTCAGAATTGCACACCATATAACCACCATTGATTATTGTACCATCTTCATTGTCTTTTTCACGAAATGCAGAGATGCAACCAGCATTATCAATATCAAGAACACCTTTTTGTTGCTCTACACTAACAGTTGTTAACGTTACACATTTCCCATGTCCTTTATGAAATTTCAACAATTCATTTATATTTATATTTGACACACCATCACCATATGTTAGGAAGAAAGGCTGCTTATTTACAAATTTCTGAATTCTCTTAACACGTCCTCCTGTCATAGTATTTAAGCCAGTATCTACTATTGTAACTTTCCATTGTTCTGCATGCTTATCATGTACAACCATCTCATTCCCTTTTGTGAAATCAAAAGTAATATCTGAAGTGTGAAGAAAATAATCTGCAAACCATTCTTTAATAACATGCTGTTTATATCCTGCACAGATAATAAATTCATCAACCCCAAAATAAGAATATTCTTTCATGATATGCCAAAGAATCGGCATTCCACCGATTTCAAGCATTGGTTTTGGCTTAAATTGTGATTCTTCTGAGATTCTAGTGCCATATCCTCCAGCAAGTATTACGGCTTTCATTTCATTTTCTCCTTCTGGGTTTCTTTATATGTTATTAGGGGAGCTATTATCTATAAAAAAAGAAGGATTGTCAGACGATTCTTTTAGTCTTATACCCTTCATTTTATTCGTTAAATCCGCCCTTTAACGAATATCTCCAAACTTCTCACTAACTTAGCATCTAACTCTATCTTTTTGACCCTTTATCTGACCCTTTAAAGCATAAAAAATAGAGCCTGTCTTCCATTAAGAAATGCACTATTTTTCCATCTCTTAATAACAAACAAACTCTAGTTTTAATAACAACTTTGCCTTTCCCAGACTCTATAATCATATCTATTTTATCTTGGCAATAGTCTTTAATGTGTTGTTCATATAACTTCAAAATAGTTTTTACATAGTTCTCTATCATAGTTGCCATACCTAAACCATCACTTTCTTGTATTAATAAATTCCTGTTTATATAAACTACACAAATAAAATTTTCTCAACCAAATTATCATAAAGTATAGAAATTCCAACAATTGTCTCGTTCCCCCAATACTTAAGTATCATAGTATAAAGTAGTTGAGACAAAACTTTTTCTATCCAACAACCCAATACTATTTTTATAAATTTTTTCTTTCTAAAACAAACTAGATAAATAGCCTACAATAACACAAAAAATTAACACCTTGCCTCTCCCTCTTTTCCATGTTAAGATAAAAACATAAGCAACAAAATAACAAATTACTTAAAAATATTTTGAGGGCAGCAAAGCATGGGATTCTATTTAAATAGTAAAAAGCCATATCTACTTTTCCGAGATGACCGTTTTTCCACGTATTTTATTGACAAGTCAAAAATATTAAAGGACCTTATTCCTCTTGTAGAACATTCAAATGTAAATTGTGTAAAATATCATAAGTACATTTGTATTACAAGGCCTAGGCGCTTTGGTAAGACTGTTATGGCAAATATGATTTCTTCCTATTTTGAAAAGGATATTGACAGTCATACGCTCTTTGAGGGTTTGCAAGTAGCATCTTATAATTGGTTTAAAGAACATCTGAACCAGCATCATGTTATACACATCATGTTCAATGAGATGCCTGACGAATGTAGTACCTATGCACAGTATATTTCTCGTATCAAGCGAAAACTTTTACTTGATTTATCTCGAGAATTTCCGCATCTTCCTATTGATAAAGAAGATGCTTTGTGGGATGTGCTAAATAGCCTTGTGGAATATGGAACAGATGAGAAATTTATTTTTGTATTGGATGAATGGGATTTTATCTTTCATCGGACGTTTGTTTCGGATATGGATAAGATTGCCTATATTGATTTTCTCAGCAATTTATTAAAGGATCAGCCTTATGTAGAATTTGTCTATATGACAGGAATTCTTCCTATTGCCAAATATTCTAGTGGTTCAGAGCTAAATATGTTTTTTGAATATACAATGGTTACAGAAGAAAAATTCTCAGAATATTTTGGTTTTACAGAGCAAGAAGTGGATATTCTTTTTCAAAAATATCAAAAACAGGGCTTTCCAATGGAAAATGTAACACGTGAAGGCCTTCGGCTCTGGTACAATGGTTACCATACCAAATCTGGAGAACGTGTCTACAATCCACGTTCGGTGGTAGTCTCTCTGACAAATAACAATTTAGGAAACTATTGGACAAGTGCTGGACCATATGATGAACTCTTTTATTATATCAAAGAAAATACAGACGCTGTTAGAGACGACCTTGCTCTTATGGTGTCTGGAATCCCCGTTTCTTGCAAAGTGCGAGAGTACGCAGCTACTTCCATGAATCTAAAAACAAAAGATGAAATTTTCTCTGCGATGGTAGTCTATGGATTTCTCAATTATGAAAATGGTTATGTCTCTATTCCAAACAAAGAATTGATGGATAAATTTGCAGATATGCTTCAAAAAGAACCCTCTTTAGGATATGTTCACAATCTAGCGTTAAAATCCGAACAAATGTTAAGAGCGACCAAAACAGGGGATACAGAAACCATGGCAGAAATCCTCGAATATACCCACAATATAGAAGTCCCCTTGCTATATTACAATCATGAAACAGAATTAACCATGATTGTAAATATGGCATATCTCTCTGCTAGAGATACTTATTGGGTCGAACGAGAAAATAAAACTGGAATAGGATATGTAGACTTTATATTTTATCCTATAAATAAAGCAGATGACTGTATTATTTTAGAGTTAAAAGTAAATCACACAGCCCAAGAAGCGATTCAGCAAATCAAAAAACGAAACTACGCATTGAATTTTCAGAAAAGGTCACAAGAAAAAGATAATTATACAGGCCGAATTCTAGCAGTGGGGATTGCTTATAGTAAAGTGGATAAGAAACATAGTTGTAAGGTGGAAATTTTAAGAGAAAGGGTAGAATGAGTTAAGAGAATTCGATTGTTTTAAATAATATAAAATGATATATTAAAAAAATAGAGTTTGTTTGTTATTAAGAGATGTAAAAATAATACATTTCTTAATGGGAGACAGGCTCTATTTTTTGTGCTTTAAAGGGTCAGATAAAGGGTCGAAAAGATAGAGTTAGATGCTAAGTTAGTGAGAAATTTGGAGGTATTCGTTAAAGGGCGGATTTAGTGAATTATTTTATCATTTTTTATTTAATTAAATCATTTTAAAATATACTCCAACTGTTTTTTAAAAAATAAAGAACAAACAAGTTCTATTTAAGATTATATAATTTACCCTTTTAGTTTTATGGCTAATAAGAAAACAAAAAAGTATGAACAATAATTTTTTAATATTAAAAATATAACAAAATTAAATATAAATAAAATATATAAAAGCAAGTCTGCATGTAGAGTGACATAAAGAATCAGTTTGCATACAGACTTATTGTTGTGTAATGAGATAATAAGAAACTAATTGTAAGAGGAAAATAATATGATAGAAAATATAAAACCAGAAAAGAAAACCAAAATTAATCTGAAAGGTAAGAACATTTTTATTACAGGTATTGCTGGATTTATTGGTGCTAACCTTGCAAAACGTCTTTTTTCTACAATAGAAGATATTAAAATTGTTGGAATTGACAATGTAAATCACTACTATGATGTATCTTTGAAAGAAGCACGTTTAAAAGAATTGTCCAAGTTTGAAAAATTCACTTTTATTAAAGCTAATTTTGCTAATAAATCTATTATAGAATCTATTTTCAAACAATACAAACCACAATTAGTTGTGCATTTAGGAGCGCAAGCAGGTGTTCGCTATTCAATCATTAATCCAGATTCTTATATAGAAGCAAATCTAATTGGTTTCTATAATGTTTTGGAAGCCTGTAGGCATTCTTATGACAACGGAAACATACCCATAGAACATTTAATATATGCATCTAGTTCTTCTGTCTATGGTAATAATAAAAAAATTCCATATAGTGTAGATGATAAAGTTGACAATCCTATTAGCTTGTATGCAGCAACTAAAAAATCAAATGAATTAATGGCTCATGCTTATTCAAAATTATACAATATTCCATCTACTGGTTTACGCTTTTTTACTGTATATGGTCCTGCAGGTCGTCCAGATATGGCTTATTTTGAATTTACTAATAAATTGTTGAAAGGCGAAACAATTCGAATTTTTAATTATGGAAATTGTATGAGAGATTTCACCTACATTGATGATATTGTAGAAGGTATTGTTCGTGTAATACAAGGGGCACCAGAACAAAAAATAGGCGAGGATGGTCTGCCTGTTCCTCCATATGCTATTTATAATATTGGAAATCAACATCCAGAAAATCTATTGGATTTTGTTCAGATTTTACAAGAAGAATTAATTCGTGCTGGTGTTCTTCCCAATAACTATGATTTTAATGTACATAAAGAACTTGTAGCAATGCAACCAGGGGATGTTCCAATAACTTATGCAGATATAAGTGCTCTTGAACGTGACTATAATTATAGACCGTCTACATCACTTAGAACTGGATTGCGTAATTTTGCTGAATGGTATAAGAAATTTTATATAAATAATAAATGAGTCATAAAAGTAGATAAAAACAAATGAATATTACAGTTTTTTGAATTAATTATAATATTTTATAATGAAATTAGGGAGCAAATTATGATTATTACACAAACCCCCTTCCGTATGTCTTTTTTTGGTGGTGGAACAGATATGGAAAGTTTCTTTTGTGAAAATGGTGGTGCAGTATTATCTACAACATTTGATAAGTATTGTTATGTAAATGTTAGACATCTCCCGCGATTTTTTGATTATTCAACTGAACTTTCCTATTCCAAAATAGAGCGTGTAACCAACATTGAAAATATCCAGCATCCTGCAATACGTAATGCAATGAAAATGCTTGATATGCATGAAATCCGACTTACATATGAAGCAGACCTTCCAGCTCGCTCTGGTCTTGGAACATCTAGTTCTTTTGCAGTTGGTATGCTGAATGCATTCTATGCTTTAAAAGGTAAATATGCAGATAAAAAGAAACTAGCAGACGAAGCCATTTATCTAGAACGTAAACTTTGTAATGAAGCTGGTGGTTGGCAAGATCAGATTGCAGCTTCTTTTGGTGGCTTTAACCGTATTAATTTTAATGCAGACGGTTATAAGGTTTTTCCTGTTATTATTTCACCAGAAAGAAAAAAGCAACTTAATAAAAATTTAATGTTGTTTTTTACAGGCTTTACTCGTTTTTCATCTGATATTCAAAAAATGAATGTTTTTAATAAAGAAAATACAGTTATGAAACTCAAAAAAATGCTTGATTTAGTTGATGCCGCAGAGAAGATTTTGACTGATAAAAATACAGACCTTGATGATTTTGGCCGTATGTTAAATTATACATGGAACTTAAAACGTCAAACAAGTTCTGCTGTTTCCACAGATAATATTGATAAATTATACACTAAAGGGATAACTGCTGGTGCATTAGGAGGAAAACTTCTTGGTGCAGGTGGTGGAGGATTTCTATTATTTTATGTACAATCTGAATATCAGGACTCTGTCCGACAAGCAATGCGTGATTTAATGTATATTCCATTTGAATTTGAAGATGCAGGAACAAGAGTAATTCATTACACCCCTGAAACCTATACACTACAAAAATAAATAAGCTGAGGTAATATTAATGAAAGTAGTGATTATGGCTGGAGGAAAGGGCACTCGCATTTCTTCTATTGCGAATGATATTCCAAAGCCAATGATACAAATTGAAGGGAAGCCAGTTTTAGAGTATGAAATTGATATTCTACGTAAGCAAGGATTTACAGATATTATAATCACTGTAAGACATCTTGGAAATGTTATTATGGATTATTTTGGTAACGGTTCAGGAATTTCTCCTGTAACTAATCAGCCATTTGGAGTAAATATTGAATATTATTATGAGAAGGAAGCACTTGGCAATGCCGGTGCGTTGTTTAAAATTAAAGATAAATTAAATTCCGATTTTTTATTACTCAATGCAGACTCAATATTTGATGTAGACTTTAATCGTTTTGTAAATTTTCACAAGAAGCATAATGGTTTAGTGACATTATTTACTCATCCAAACAATCACCCATACGATAGTGGTTTAATTATTGCAAGCAAAAATGGTGTGGTTGAGAAATGGTTAACAAAAGAGGATGAACGTCCAAGATATTATCGAAATCGCGTAAATGCAGGCTTGCATATAATAAATCCTCAAATATTAGATATGGATAAAACAATATCAAAAGTTGATTTGGATCGCCAAATTCTGAAACCGTTAGCAGGAACAGGAAAAATGTTTTGCTATGACAGTCCTGAATATGTTAAAGATATGGGAACACCTGAACGTTACTATTCAGTTTGCAAAGATTTTAAATTAGAAAAAGTATTCAAGAAAAATCTAAAAAATAAACAGAAAGCCATATTCCTTGACCGTGATGGGGTTATTAATAAATATGTTGGTTTTCTTAGAAACATTGATGAGTTTGAACTGTTGGATGGTGCAGCAGAAGCAATTCGTAAAATTAATGATATAGGCTATTTAACTATCATTGTAACAAATCAACCTGTGATTGCTCGGGGAGAAATCTCTTTTGAAGAATTAGAAAAAATTCATAACAAGATGGAAACACTTTTAGGAGAGAAAGGCGCATATCTAGATGCCATTTATTATTGCCCGCATCACCCTGATAAAGGATATCAAGGTGAAAATTTGAGTTTAAAAATTGATTGCGAGTGTAGAAAACCAAAACCCGGAATGTTATTTAAGGCAGCACAAGACTTTAATATTAATTTAAATTTGTCTTGGATGGTTGGTGATAGCAAAAATGATATACAAGCTGGTATTAATGCAGGCTGTAAAACAGCATTAATACATAATAATTTTCAATTTTTTGGGCAAACAGTTACTGTATCATCATTACTAACATTTGTGGAACAATACCTAAATAAAAAATAAGCGAAAAAATAATATGAAAAAGTTAGATAAACGTTTAGAAAAACATATAGAGTTTTTGACTACTCGTTATCCTATTTTAAGTTCTGTAAAAAATAATATTACAGAAGCTTACTTAGTTTTAGAA
Organism: Lachnospiraceae bacterium; assembly: GCA_910575445.1. Lineage (GTDB taxonomy): Bacteria > Bacillota > Clostridia > Lachnospirales > Lachnospiraceae > Hominiventricola. Next base: position 95,254 of record CAJTFW010000002.1, read on the forward strand.
GAATCTTATAGAAATGGTGGGAAACTCTTAATCGCTGGAAATGGTGGTTCGGCTGCTGATGCAGAACATATCGTAGGAGAATTAATGAAAGGTTTTAAACTCTCAAGAAAATCAAAACTTGATTTTTCAGCGAAGTTAACAGGAGAACGTAAAGAATTTGAAAATATTCTAGCTGAAAACTTACAAGAGGCATTGCCAGCTATTGCATTAGATGGGCATATATCACTCTCGACGGCATATATAAATGATTGCGAGCCATTACTTTGTTTTGCACAACAAGTAAATGGCTATGGAGTAGATAAAGACGTTTTTCTTGGAATCTCTACAAGTGGTAATAGTAAAAACATACTATATGCAGCAGCTACAGCTCATGTAAAAGGAATGAAGGTTATTGGCTTAACAGGTGCAAAAAATAGCAAACTAGAAAACATAAGTGATGTATGCATAAAAGTTCCAGAGACTGAAACATATATGATACAAGAATTACATTTACCCGTTTATCATTGTTTATGCTTGATGTTAGAGGATAAATTTTTTGGAGAACAAATTTAATGATGAAGAAGCAAGCACTTTTAAATACGTTTATCAATAATGTTGATATGTCAGAAACAATTAACGCAATAGAAAAAATGATTACTCTAGATAAAAAATCATATATTGTTGCAATTAATGTTGATGTGATTATAAAAATTGAAAATGATTCATATTTAAAAAAAATAGTAGATAAAGCAGATATGGTTTTAGTTGATGGGAAACCACTTATGTGGATTTCAAAACTTTATGGTAAACCTTTGAAAGCTAAAATTTCTGGTTCAGATTTGGTTCCTCTTCTTTGTGAAATCGCCGCCCAAAAAGGATACAGAATTTTTATCATCGGAGGAAAAGATGGGATTGCAGAACAAGCCAAAAAAAGACTAGAAAATAAATTCCCTACTATTCAAATTGTTGGAACTTATGCACCTCCATTTGGTTTTGAAAAAGATACTGATGAACTTCATAAAATTAATTGTATTATTTCAGAAGTACAGCCAGATTTATTAATTGCCTGTTTTGGATGTCCAAAACAGGAGAAATGGATTTATGAAAATTTTAAAAAATATAATGCAACAGTTTCCATCTGCGCTGGTGCAACGGTAGATTTTCTTGCGGGCAATATAAAACGTGCTCCGCATTGGATGAGTGAACATGGACTTGAATGGTTTTATCGTTTTATCCAAGAACCAAAGAGAATGTTTAAACGGTATTTCATAGATGATATAAAGATTTTAGGCTTAATAAAAAAATATAAGTGAGGTTTTTATATTCATGTTAAGCATAATTGTTCCAATTTATAATGCAGAGAAATATTTAAAAAAATGTTTAGATAGCTTAGTCAATCAAGATTATAAAAAAAAGAAATTTTATTAATTGATGATGGTTCTAAAGATAAGTCTTCTGAAATATGTGATGAATATGCTAGAAGATACTCCTTTATACAAGCTATTCACAAAGAAAATGGTGGTTGTTCTTCTGCTCGAAATCTTGGAATAGTACAAGCACAGGGAGCATATTTAGCCTTTGTTGACGCGGATGATTGCTTAGACCATGATTTCTATTCAATTTTAATGGATAATTTAATTAAAACCCAAAGTGATATTGTGGCATGTTCCTATATTAATGAATACAGTGAAAACTTTAGTATAAAAAGGAAACAAGATATTGTTCCAGAGCCTATTATTTTTGAAGGATATAAAAGCGCATTAGAAAGTATGACAGCAAAAAAGAATTCTATTGAAGGATTTGTATGGAACAAAATTTGGAAAAGAGAAATTATTGAAAATCAACAATTTAGAACAGATGTTACAATTATAGAAGATTCCATTTATTCATGGACTGCTATTTCTAAAATAAAAAGGGCTTGCTATATTGATTTACCAATGTATCACTATAGAATTATTCCAACTTCTATAACAAGAAATTCATCATTAGATAAGTATTATAAAGCACTGTGTATTTATGAGACCATGATAGAAGAAGCAAAAAAAATAGCACCAAAATGTTTACATGGTCTCTCAACAGATTATATAATTTGGAATATAAAGACAGCAGAACAATTGTTATTGCATTCCAAAAATGTTAAAAAAGATTATAATAAAATTAAAAATAATATTCTAATTAAGAAAAAATATATCAAAGAATGCAGTTTTAGACATAGGATATTAGCGAAAGCACTTCTACATTCTTGGAAACAATACAGGTTTTGGGGTATAATTTTCTGGTATTAAAAAAAAGTGTATATCATAATAAAAAAGTAAAGGTTTGTATGTAATGAGAGAAATTGCAGTTATTATATTAAATTATAATACATGGAAAGATACTATAAAGGAAGTGGAATCCATAATATATACTTGTGATGTGAAGCCCCAAGACATATATGTTATAGATAACGCTTCTACAAATGATTCTGTTTTTCAATTAGAATTATACTCCAAAAACCGATTTAATCTTATTATTTCAAATAAAAATAATGGATATGCTGCTGGAAACAACATTGGTCTCAGGCTAGCATACAAGAAAGGATATAAATACGCTTGGATATTAAACAATGATATTATTATTCAAGACAAAAATATCATCAAAAAAAATATCACTATTTTAAAAAATCATAATGATGTGGCTTGTGTAAGTCCTGATATTTATACACCAAATGGATATATTTTTAATAGAGATAGCATACGACCAAATTTTTGGGATTTTACATTTGGAATGTTAGCTTACAAAAAAAAGGGAAGAAAAATTTTTTTAAAAGAGAATTTTGGTTATGTTTATCGGCCCCAAGGATGTTGTATGTTTTTAAACCTTGAATATTTGAATAAAGTAGATTATTTTGATGAACATACATTTTTATATTGTGAGGAAATTATTCTTGCAGAACGCTTATTAAACTTGGGCTATAAATGCGCTTGTAATGTAAATTCAAGTGTAATACATAATCATTCCAAAACAGTCAAAAATACGTTTCAGAAAAAAGAAATTATTAAAATTAAAGAATCGAGTTTTGATTATTATTTATCAAAATATAGGAACTATAATATAATTAGCAGAAAAATTGCGGTTTTATTTGATATAATCAAATGGAATATTTTAAAAAATTGACTTAAAAGGAGTATATCAATGTTTAATACATACAAAGAAAAAAAAAGCTATGAAAAGTATATGGAATGTTTGAAGTTGAGAAATATAGAATATAAAAAATTAATTACAGGGCGTTATTATCAAACTGGAAAAATTTTTAATGTAGCACAAGGGTTACTTAGTTGGAAAAAGCATGCAGATTCCATGAAATATATAAAAAACTGGATTCAACTGAGACGCTGCGATATTCATTTCCCAATAAAAGAAACCAAACATAAAATGCCGAAAAATTCTAATTATTTTTCTAGTGAAAGGATTGCAATATATACCTGTATATTTGGAACTTATGACAGACTCGAAGAACCTGTATGGAAACCCGATAATTGTGATTACTATATTATAACAGACCAAGAAGTAGAAAGAACTTCAGCATGGAAAAAAGTTGCAATTGAAAAATTTATCAATAAAATAGATAAACTTACCCTAGCAGAAAAAAATAGATTTTTTAAAATGCATCCAGATATTATTTTTCCTGAATATAGATATTCAATATATTTAGATGGGAATATCCAACCAGTTACAGATTTAACAGAATATATTTACTATATTTCAAATATAGGTATTTCTGCACATTTGCATAGTATTAGAAATTGTGTATACAAAGAAGCAGAAATAGTTAAGCTCTTAAAAAAAGAAAAACCCGAGAGAATTCAAAATCATATAGAATATATCAGAAAAACAAAAATGCCAGAAGAATATGGTCTTATTGAATGCAATATTATTGCCAGAGAGCATCATAATCCAATTTGTAAAAAAATAATGGATGATTGGTGGAATGAGTTTATGAATTATTCCAAAAGAGATCAAATCTCATTTGCTCATGTATTATATATGAATGGTATCCCTGTAGATAAAGTGGGAACAATGGGTAACAATGTTTTTATGAATCCGTCTTTTATAAAAAAAAGCCATTTATAATATGGAAAACATTATTATTTATAGGCAGCTAAAACTAAAATAATTGCATCTTGAGAAAGGATATATTTAAAATATATGTGTATAGAAAAAACTTTAATGATAAATAAAAAAACTTTTCCGTGGTGGATATATATTTTTTTTTCTACATTGTGTCCGCATGTTTTATTGGGACAAATTGCTTTATTAGTATTTATAGTTTTTTCTTTTGCACATAGTATAAAAAAAAGAGCCTATGTAAACTGGATACCATTTTTGCTTTTAGAAGCAGTCTTTCTAATTTATTCTGTAATACAATGTTTGGGAATTGCAGCCGATTCCTCTGTAGCTTTGCAGATGTGTAAAACAGTTGCTATTAATCTTATATTTGATGTGGCTTTTTTAAATTATTCTATCAATATAAAAAGCGAACATCTTGTAGAAACCTATATTAATGGATGCTTTTGGGGGTTTATTGTTTGTTTGATACTATATGGCTATACAATTGGAAATAGTGCCATATATGATGGTAGATTAACAAGCGCAATAAGCATTGGTTATGGCATATTTAAAATATCAGGTCATTCACCAACTGCATTGGCTGCTATTGCTAGTAATGCTATGATTATGTCAATGCTTATATATTGGAGAAAAAACAAAAAATACGCTTTGATGTATTTTTCTTTTTTTTCATTTATAATTCTTTTAACAAAATCAAGAAAAAATCTTGTCTTTATATTATTTTCCATACTTATAATACCTTTTTGTTATAGTGGGAAAGGATTTAATACAAAAAAATTAAAAATAATGTTTAGTGGAATTATATTATGTGTTTTGGGGTGTTTTGCCATTATAAAAATTCCATATTTTTATGAACATATAGGTATGCGTTTATTATCTATTTTAGATGGTGTGTTACAAATAGGCATTTCTGAAAGTAGCTTTGGTGAAAGTTCAATACGTACGCGAGAATCCCTTATTGTTTTGGCAAAAGCTGCATTTATTCAAAAGCCAGTATATGGATGGGGATTAAATAACTTCTCTGAAGTTATTAATAAAGGTGGATATTACACACATAATGGTTTTTGGGAAATGCTTGTAAGTGGTGGAATTATTGGCTTTACTATATATTATGCAAAGTATTTTTGCATTTTAAAAAAGATGTATAATGGTATTAAGAAAAAAAGCTTGCAAATTTTAGTTCCTTATAAAATAGGGCTATTGGCGTTTATATTGTATTGTTTTTTAGAATACTGGCAAATAACATACATGTTCCGATTTATCTATATTTTTCCAATATTGCTTTTGAAATATGCTCAAATAAATGAAACAGAATCCTATAAAGGAGATATGATATCAGATGACTGAAAGCAGAGCAAAGCATGCATTCAGTAACATGCTATGGGGTATTATTAATAAAATAATATCAATTGTCGGACCTTTTTTGATACGCTCTTTAATGATAAAGAAAATGGGAGGTGATTATGCCGGGCTAAGCTCACTTTTCACTTCCATACTTCAAGTACTGAATTTAGCAGAATTAGGTATTAGTAGTGCAATTGTTTTTAGTATGTATGAGCCAATTGCATATGATGATAATGATAAAATATGTGCTTTATATAATTTTTATAAGAAAGCATATTGGATTATTGGAACTATTATTTTAACGATTGGTATAATTCTGATTCCTTTTGTTCCCAAATTTGTAACAGGTAATATACCAAATGGAATTAATCTTAGTATTCTATATTTAATATATTTAGTCAATACAGTTATCAGCTACTTTATGTTTGGATATAAAGAATCACTATTAACTGCTTATCAACATAGTGATATTGTAAGTAACATCTTAACAGTATCTAATATTTTATTGTATGTAATGCAAACTTTTTTTATATTGGTTATTCCTGATTACTATTTATACTCTATAATGCTTCCATTAAGTACAGTATTGGCCAATATACTTAAATCTATTGTTGTAGACAAATTGTACCCTACTATAAAGTGTGTAGGAAAACTATCAAAAAGTGAAAGAGAAGAACTATATAAAAAAATAATTGGGTTAATGCTATATAAAATTAGTCAAGTATTTCGAAACTCGTTTGATAGTATTATCCTTTCCATGTTTTTAGGTCTTCTAGCAGTTACAAAATATCAAAATTATTATTATATAATGAACGCGTTAGCTGCTGTATTAGCAATATTATCAAATTCTATTGTGGCAGGTATTGGAAATAGCATTGCAACTGAAACAGTCAATAAAAATCGATGTGATTTTAATACATTTTATATATTATATAATTGGTTATCTGGATGGTGTACTATTTGCTTATTATGTTTATACCAGGACTTTATAAAATTGTGGTTGGGAGAGAAATATGTTCTTTCTAATACAATAGTGTATCTTTGCTGTATTTATTTCTATTCTATGAGAGTTGGAGATATTGCTGCTGTATATCGCCAAGCAGTGGGATTATGGTGGGAAGATAAACTTAGGCCGATTATTGAATCAGTGACCAACTTAGTAATGAATATTTTAGTAGTTAAATATTTTGGTATGGCTGGAGTTTTAGTTTCTACTATTATAACAGTTATATTTATTAATATACCATGGGCATCTTATATTCTATTTAAAGTCTATTTTAAAACATCTGTAATGGAATATTATATAAATATTATATGGAATACTTTTGTTGTATTATTTGTGGCAATAATAACCACATTAATATGTAATTTTATTTCTTATGAAGGCACTCTGGCAATTATGCTTAAAATGATAATTTGCCTAGTCGTACCCAATGTATTGTTCTTTAGCTGTTATGTAAAATCTCCTGAATTTGAAACTGGAAAAAAACTGATTATAAAAATGTTAAAGAGGTAATATTATGTCTTTGTTTGGAAAAATACGCTATAAAATATATGATTTAATTAATATAGATGTTTCTTGTCGAAAAGAACGATTTTTAAGCCAAGGAGGTATAATGGGCAAAAATTGTGAGATATTTCCTGATGTCGAATTTGGAAGTGAACCATATTTAATTAAAATTGGTAATTATGTAAGGATTACTAATGGAGTCAGATTTGTAACTCATGACGGGGGGGGTGTGGACATTAAGAAATCTTGGGTTAGATAATGCAGATGTCTTTGGCCCAATTACAATAGGAGATAATGTACACATTGGTTGGAATGCTATTATTATGCCTAATGTACATATTGGTAATAATGTTGTAATTGGAGCGGGAGCAGTGGTAACAAAAGATATTCCAGATAATTCTGTTGCTGTTGGAGTTCCAGCACACGTAATACAAACAACTGATGAATATCGAAAGAAAGTAGAAGCAAAGTGTGATTATACCAAAGATTTAAGTTGGAGTAAAAAGAAGAAATATTTGTTAAAGAAATTTGATAAAGGTTGAGGAGATATGAAAAAAACATCAAAAAATCAACAAATTGAGGCGTTAAGGGGATTTGCCATTTTATTAATTGTTATTTATCATTTATTTGATAGATATCAGCAAATATATTTTAATAGAGATATTAAATGGATGAATTTTTGGGGAACTTTTGGTGTGTCTATCTTTTTTATTATTTCTGGCTACTTTATGATAAATCCCAATAGTGAAAAAATATCATTTATTTCTGCTATAAAACGGTTTACATTTAAAAACCTATTTCGAATATGGCCTTGTTATTTTTTATGTGTAACATTGACCTTCATCTTAACAAATTTTGGAGGATTACCAGAACGCACAGTGGATATTAAAAGTTATATTGTAAACTTGTTTTTTATAAATACAATTCTAGAAAAACCATATGTAGATGGAGCACACTGGTATATTCATGTTCTACTCATAATGGTAATTTTTACATTGATTTTACAATTATCTAATTTACATCGAAAACCTATCATCTATATCTTATGGATAATAGTAACTTTTGTAGTTGGAACAAAATACAACACAAATGAAACTTATTGGCTTGGAGGACCATTTGTTGGATGTTTATGTACTGGAATCTCTATTAGATTTCTTCAACATGAAGCATATGCTGTAGAAAGTGTCCATCAAAGTAATGATACAATATCTTCGTGGTTTGCAGTTGCACTTATAGCTGTTTTAGTTACTTTTTTCTATAGAGGAATTGTTTGTGCTATTGAAATAGTTGTAATTAGCCCGATTTTTTGGAAATGTTCAAGAATGGAGATGCCCATCTTCAATTCAAGAATATTAACATTTATGGGTATGATTTCATATCCCCTTTATTTAATTCATCAAAATATTGGTTTTCTAATTGAATACAAATGTATGATGTTGGCAGAAGACTATAATATTATATTTGCATTTATTGCTTTTATTTTTGTTATTATAATTAGCATTATATTGTTTTATGGTTTTGAAAGGCCTATAGGTAATAAATTGCGTATTTTCTCAGATAAAATATTAAAGTAATATAGGCCTAATCTTTATTCTTATAAATAATCTATTGTATTTACTTGCTCCATGAATAATCTAATGAGACTAACTTCAAGAATGAAAACTTTTGCAAGAGTTAATTGATATAAATAGTGTGTTTTTATTCTTCAGGAATTAAAGTAATAATGTCTTTAATAGACATACACATATCATCTGCCTCTTTTGCTCTATGATTCTCAAGAATAGCCATAGCAGCTGCCTGCATTGCTGGAAAGCTAGTACGTGTTAACTGGTTAGCATATATAACTATATTAGCACCTTTTTCTTTAAATATTTCTTCTGTCACTGTATTAAAAGATGTAGGAACTACGACAATTGGAGTAATAACATCCTTTTTTCTGAATTTTTCAATAAAGTCAAAAATTTCAGAAGGGTCTTTTTTTCTTGAATGAATCATAATAGCATCAGCGCCTGCTTGAGTAAATGCAAATGCTCTCGTTAATGCATCTGCTATTCCTTTATCAAGTATCAGAGATTCAATCCGAGCACATATCATAAAGTCTTTTGTTTTTTGTGCCCTTTTACCAGCAGTAATTTTTTCAGAAAAGTTTTCAATAGAATCTTGTGTTTGTTCTACTTCAGTTCCAAACAGTGAATTTTTTTTAAGTCCAGTTTTATCTTCAATAATAATCATTGAGACTCCCATTCTTTCAAGGGTTCTAACTGTATATACAAAATGCTCTGTCAGTCCACCTGTATCACCATCAAAAATAATAGGTTTGGTAGTAACCTCCATTATCTCATTAACATGTCTGAATCTAGAAGTCATATCAACAAGTTCTATATCAGGTTTACCCTCAGACGTTGAGTCACAAAGCGAAGATGACCATATTGCGTCAAACTGGTGAGCACCTCCATTCTTTGATATGACTGTTTTTTCGCATATAAGACCAGTAATACCATCATGAGCTTCTAGTGCAGTGATTAATCCTTTGGCGGTCAACATTTTTCTAAGCCTAGAGCGTCTTATATCAGGAAGTGATAATTCAGATTTTGTTCTTCTTTCTATTTCATCATATCTTTCATTTTTAGAATAAGGATATTCAACAAGTTCTCCACCATACGTTGCAAGAATGGTACATACTTCATCGCGAAGATATTTTTGGAAACCTGCTTTCCAATCATCGCCATGAACAACAATATCTGGTTTGTATTTTTTTAAAATATCTTTATATGACAAAGTTTCTTGCTCTACTACTTTATAAACACCTTTAATATTTTCAAACATCGTCTTTCTTTCTTCAAAAGGCAATAATGGAAATCGTTTATAGGAAGCTACTGCTTCATCTGACATAACACCTATTATTAACTTTCCAAGCTTTTCTGCCTTTCTGATAATATCAATATGTCCTGAATGAATCATATCTGTAGAAAAGCACATATAAACTGTTTTTATTTTGTTCATTCTTAAATTCCTTTCATTGTATATTTTTTGTTATATTAAAAGCTATCTTAGAGAAATCTTTCATAATATTATTTAAAATATTTTTTCCTTCTTTCTATTTGTACATATTTTAGTCTTTTCATAAGAATAAAAACTACTTGAAATTAATTTTTTTATCTGAGCTATATTTTCTTTTTCTTCTGGATAACATGATTCTAGGTCAATATTATTTATAGATATCTCAGGATTAAAATACTTTTTAGGAAATTTGTGTTCTTCTTTTTTTAATCCACAAAAATCATCTATAATTTTAATAACTTTATCATAATCTTGTACCAATTCTTCAAATTTAATATATAAAACATTTGACATTTCTTTCATTTTTTCTAAATTTCTTCTTTGATACATATAATTCCAGCAAAAATCTTCAACTGCTAATGGTGTTGGAGGAGCATAACCAAATTTTGCACTTCCCCATATCTTTTTGGTTACTAAATATAGGTCTACTGGATTTCTATCTACTATAATCACCTTATAACTATCAGGTAAAAAATATTTTATGCCATATAATTGCTCTGCTGAAACTAAATGGTCATGAACAATTATATTTGTATTATTTTTATTACATAATTTAGAATATGCTTCTAAAAATATTTTGGCATTATTCCTAAATGTGTTTTCATCTGCTATTAAATATCTAAATACTCTTGTTTTTTTCTTATATTTTCTTCCAAACTTAGATATTTTATATTTATATATAAAATGTGCTCCTAGCTGAAGTAACCCTTTAATTAAGGAAAAATGTACGCCATAATAATCTGCAACATCAACAGCTACTCCTTGTTTAGAGCTAATGGAATTTATAAAATCATTACTAATCTTTTTGAAGTTTTCACCAAGTAATAGTTTATATGAGCCAAACCATCCAAAATTGTTATTGTATTGATTGTTAACAAGGTCAACATAGTCATTTAAAGCATGACTTCTAGATATATAATTAGATTTATCACTATATAATCTATCATATAATTCAAAAAGGCCATCGCCTATATAAAACATAGAATGTTCATAATCCTCTTTTCCATTTATAAAAGATGTAGATTCATACTCTGATAAATAGTCAAGACAGGCTGATGAACCAGATGCATAAAAACCTGTAACACATATACTCTTCATAAATTACCTCTTTTGTCTTTTTAAAGATTCTAAGAAAGAAATGTATTGTTGCTTTGTACTATTACTATCCCATTTTTTCTTTGCATTTTCGAAATTTGAATCTTCAAAATGCATCGAAAGGAGTTCTACCATACCTTCATATATTGATTCTAAATTGTTATCAACTACTAGGCCAATATTGGGATTATATACAATTTCATCTGCACCACAAACGTTTGTTGATAAAATTGCTTTCTGAAGAATAGATGCTTCTACACAAGAAGTACATAATCCTTCTGAAAAAGAGGTACAACATAAAAAATCAGATACTTTGATAAAGGGATATGGATTTGATTGGGCACCTACCATGTGAATATAATCAGTAGCTTTATTATTGATAATTATTTTTTTAATATGATTAAACAACCTACCATTGCCAACAATAATTCCCATAATATCGCTATCCCACTTTTTGACTTGTATTAATGCTTCAACAAATCTTTCAACTCCTTTTTCAGGACTTAATCTTGAAACAATACAAAAAACTTTCTTTCCCTGAATGTTTAGTGTAGGTATTATATTTTCTTGTAATTCAGATTTTGTTATTATTTCATCAATATTGTAAATATTTCTAATGTGCTTAATTTTTCCTTTAAATGAATTGCTTATATACTTTTGTGCTAAAATTTTTCCATCATTTGAAATGCAAATAATTGCGTCTAATTTATTATAGAATGTTAATTGTTTTGCATTAAATCCATGGATAAAACCTATAAACGTAGCTTGGCTTTGATAATGGTTCTTTCGCATATAATCAATCAATACGCTAGGAGTACCATTTTGATAACTAACCACAAAATCATATTCAAGTTCGAAACATTTGTGTTTAAGGAGTAACTTTAAAAGTTTATTAGTAATACTTCTTAAACCTTTAATATAAAACTTAAAGCAATTATACATTGTGACAGTATTTGAAATACTAGTTGTAAAATTTTCTTCATATCTATATAGATTTAATAAATAAATCTCATATGTATCAGATAATATATTAATTAAATTTTTTAAACATATTGCAACGCCATCTGAATTTTGTAAATTGTTTGTGATAAACAATATTTTTTTCATTATCACTCTTTTCCACCATAAATAAAGGTATATTATTCTATATTTTTATATAATATAAGATTTATAATATTTTTAAGGTTATTTCTATAAATAATGATTATAAAAGCTATAACTAATGAATTAGATAATAAACCAAGATACCAAGATATATCTAAACTGGAAATTAAATAATATGATATTAACAATATTAACAAAATATAATGAATATACATTACATGGTTTTTTTGTATTTTCTCAAGATATATATATAAAAAGAAGTACCATACTATACTGCCACAAACTGTAACAGTAGCATAAACTTCAGTAATTATAATAGGGTCAACTATTTTGGTCAAAAGAAAGTTTTCTAGTAGACAACTAATAGTTATCATAAGAATCAAATCGATTATGGTAATAATGAGAAATGGTTTTATTTTATTATGTAATTTGAAATAATTAATAAATATTGCTTGGCAAATAGACCTAATAAGCATTCCTGGAAATAAAATTCTAAAAACCGAAAATGATTCCTTATATTGAGGCAGAATAATGGGAATAAATATTTTCATTGGATAATATGCCAAAAGGCTAAAAGCAATAAGAATTAGCATTAAATTCATAATTGGTATAAAAAGAGCTATGTCATACTTGATTGTTTTTTTTCTTAAGTACGGAAATATGACTAATGTAATTGCAGATACTAAGGGAGCTAATATAGTAGCTAATGAGCTGGAAAAAGCATAGTATGAATATGCATTACTTAGGCTTACTGGATGAAATAATTGTAAAATAGTAGGTTCTATAGTTCCTATATACTGTCCGAATAGATTTGAAAACAAAAGAGGAATCCCTATCCCCATTATTGAAAAATATTCAAAAAATAATTCTTTTGTAATATCAAAAGAACCAAAGAAACAATCATTCAGGCTTATAATATATATTAAATCTACAATAGCATATATTATACAGAAAAAAATAATATACCAATAAAATAATGGTAATCTATTAAATATGTACAATCCCAATAGAACAATAACTAATAATGTTTTTAAAGAAGCAATAATTAAATTCAGAACAGATATTAATTTGAATTTTGAAGATACAACTGCTATATTTTGAGAATAGCCAGAGAAATTTGAAAGTGTTACATAACAGCCAATGGCACAAAAAATCAATTTATTTTCGTCTTTTACAAATAATAGGGATGCTATAATAATTAATATTGTAATCCCTATTTCCATAATCAGAAAAATATTTGTAAAGAAACGTAAACGCTTTTTATCTAGTTTCTCATAGGGTATGCCAGCATATTTTAAATGTATACCATCACTTATGCCAAAATATAAAAGACCAACATAAGATGTATACATTATAAAAGACCGTATATAGCCATATGAGGTTTTATCAAATATTTTAGGCAAAATAAATATTGTCAAAATACCTGCTAGAAAAACTATTATTTGACTACTCAGCACTATTAAAAAATCACTTGTAAAACTTCCTGTGTTATTTTTAAATAGTTTAAAATGCATATATATCACCGTTAATAAAAGAAATAAAATCTATCCTATCCATGTGACGCTTTCTTGAAAATTTATTCAAATAAAGTGTTAAATCTATCATTTCACCTTTTTCATTTTTTGAATTTGGGATATAATATGCACATGCAATGTTTTTATATTTATTACATGTAAGAACTAATTTATGTCTATATGGAAGATTTGAAAAATCCTCTATTTCCTTTTCCGTACATCCGTCTTTCTCAACCATAATAAAAAATAAATTTTTATAGTTTATTCTTTCATTCCACTTTTTTTTGGCTTCCTCAAAAGAATCATAATGAGTAAAATTAATTATAATATCATCTATTCTACCAACGGGATAGTTTTTATAACTATCCTTTACTTCAACTAAATCTGCTTCTAAATTTTTCTCTAAATCCTGGCAGAATTTAACAAAATCAGAAGAAGACATCCATAAATTAATTGTTGGACTTAAAAACTGTTGATTTAACTCATGGTATAATATGCCACCAATACAATTTTGCGAAATAATTGAAAAATTTTTATTTATTAATTTGCTTTGCATTGATAAATCAATATCCTTTCTATAAAAATCACGAAGCAGCAATTTGATTTTTTTATATATTTTCATTCAACCTCCATATATAAGAATTAATCTTCATTGTTTCTTGTTAAATATGTTTTCTTCTAAAAATCATATATATTATATATATAAGGATACCAATATATAATTCTGTTGTAACTAAATAGAAAAAGGGTCTTCTTGGCATAATGAGTATTGTAGAAAAAGAAGCAAGTTGTAAATAGTATAAAAAACTATTTTTCTTTTGATTTAAATCAAAAGAAGATAATTTTGTAAACATTAATCCAAATAAAAACATTGGCAAGAAGAATAAACATTTACAATTTAAAAATGCCTCTGCAATCATAGACATACCAGGACCATATCCCATGTTAAGTGAAGCACCTAATTTTGCATCTAATGAAGCATACATTCTATATTCAGAAAACCAATGGAATATATCTAATGATGATGGTATAAGCCCTGACAATGAAGCCAAATAAGTTTTACCAAAAAAGCAACTTGATAAGTTAACAATCGACCAAGGGAGTGAAGATGCATTATATCCGAACTCTATAATAATAGATTTAATAGCTGTTCCACTAAATACAATATTGATAAAATTAGCTATTATTGTCATAATATTTTTGTCTGATAAAATTCTAATATTGTGCATACAAACCAAAAAAGAAGCAGCAAAATAAATAATTGTAATAATAATTATTATAGTAGATAGTTTGATCTTCTTTTTCTTAACTTCAATAAAATAATATAATAGGAGTGTTACAAAAAAACCTACTGATAAAGTCCGCCCTCCTATCATAAAGCGCAGAGAGAAGTAAATAATACCTATAAATGTTGCAATTAATTTATATATTTTTTTATCTGAAAAAACATATATGCCCAGTATAGATGGCGCTATAAAAATATAAAATGTTGATACCCCACCAAAAGGTGAAGATTGAATAAATTCTGTATATGTTGAGGAAAAACTAATTTGTATATCTCTAATTACATAGTGTATAGAAATTATAGTTGAAACTATTAATATTAACATTAATATTGTTGAAAAAGTCTCTGATTTCTTATAGTGTATCTTAATTGAGCTGTTTTTTCTGCTACTTAATTTAATATAACATAATTGTCCAAGATTAAAAAACGCAAAACCAACAAGTGTTACTATTACACATATATTAAGCAAAAAAAAGTCATTTCCAAAAAAGGCACAATAATAAGAGGATTTAAAAAATAGTTTTTCATTGTTAGGTTCAATTGCATAAACAAAATATTGTCCCATTTGAAATAAATAAAATGAAATACAAACTAACGAGACAGTCGTTATTTTTTTTCTTGTTTCCCTATATAATAAATATAGTCCTATTGCTAGAAACAGTATAGATACTCTTGATAGAATTAGGGTTCCTTCTATAGAAAACATTTTGTCTTTATTAAATAACCATATAGCCATTAATAACAAAAATATAGCTAAATATGTTACAAGCCAACAAAAGAAATCACCAAATATTGTTAAATAATTAATTTTTATTTTTTTCATATTATTTTAATATAAATGATTCTTCCCACATAAATATTTATACAACATACTCATCATAAGATGGTCAAAAATCATATGTATATCTTCTGTAACTTGCATACTATTAACCGGAACATGAAGTGAAATATCGCTTAATTTTTTAAGTTTTCCACCATCATAACCAGTAAGACCAATGATTTTATTTCCACATTTTTTAGCATATTCAACTGCATTAATTACATTTGTAGAGTTGCCACTTCCAGAAATTGCTATTACCAAATCTCCAGGCTCGATAATTCCTCTTAACTGAAATCTAAATACTTCTTCAAAGCCAATATCATTAGCTATTGCCATAAGTGTAGCAATATTATCATTCAAGCATCGAAAACGAAATTTATTGTCTATATATTCAGAAATACCTTTGCCAAAGTCATTTTGGAAATGAGAAGCTGTAGCAGAACTTCCACCATTTCCAAAAATATAAATCCATTTATGATTGTTTTGCGTTTGGAGGAGAAGATTTAGAGCATCATTAATTGCTTTTATATCCAATCTTTGCAATGTTTTAATTTCACAAGTAATATAATCTTGGATGTCATTTTGAAAATCCATCTTATGTCTCCTTCATGATTCTTTTTGCTGCTTCATATAATGTATCAGCTTCAAATGTAGCTGCAGCATTGTATTTTCTATCTCGTCCTGCTTGTCCAGTTTTCACTAATATAGTTTTCATCCCAGCATTAATCCCAGTTTGTATATCCACACTTGTGTCTCCTATATACCATGATTGAGAAAGATTAATATTGTATTTTTCTGCTGCCTGTAATAGCATACCTATTTTGGGTTTTCTACAACTGCAATCTATTTTCAGTTCTTTTACTTCATCCTTATATCCTTTATCTGGATGATGAGGGCAGAAGAATAGGTCATCCAAATAAGCTCCTTGTTTTCCAAGTTCTGTCTCCATTTTTTTATGGATTTCTTCTAGAGATGAGAAAGTGACTTCCCCTCTAGCTATAACGGGTTGATTTGTTGCAACTATTGCTAAATATTGTGATTGATTAATTATTTTAATAGCTTCAGCGACACCACTAATAAGCTTAAAATCATCTATATTTTTTAAAAATCCAACATATTGATTTATTGTTCCATCACGGTCTAAGAATATTGCTTTTTGCTTATTTTTTAAATTTCGACTTGTTACTATTTTATTCTGTATATCTCTAACAACTGCATTTAGTCTATCGGGAGTCCCCATATCCTTTACATATTCTGTAGAGCGATATGCATAAACCCTTTTCTTTTTAATTTGTTCAATAATAAGGTTTTTCTCTAAATCTAATTTTTCTGGATTTGTTATTTCATTTAGCAATTGGGGACTAAGGCAGTAAAGTCCCGCATTTACAAAATTATGATAAAAAAAGGGCCTTTCTACATTTTTAGATTCTATTTTGATTACTCTATTTTGTTCGTTTGCAATTATCACATCACTGTCATATGGATGTGTATTGGGATGTCCATATAAAGAGATTATTGCATCTGATTTCTTATGAAATGCCATAAAACGATTAAAGTCGATGTCAAAGATTAAATCTCCAAATACCAAAATAAAATCATCTTTAATTTTTCCTTTTAGATAATAGAGTGCACCAGCAGTTCCTAATGGCATATTTTCTACAATGTACTCAATTGATACACCATACCTCTCGCCATTGCCAAAATGTTTACGAATAATATTACCTAAGTATCCTATGATTATAATTACATCAGTAATTCCACTCTTTTTTAAGCTATCAATTTGATATTCAAGTATCGGCCTATTTAATATTGGAACCATTGGCTTAGGAATATTTTTTGCTATAGATTGTAAACGTGTTCCTTTACCGCCTGCCATTATTACTGCTTTCATAAAACTACATTCCTGCCTTTATAGCATCTTCTACTGTTTGTCTTACTGCTTCGTCTGATGTGTATTGGGGTTTCCAACCAGTAGAGAGCACTTTGGAAATATCATAACTAAATCTTGGAACATCACCTTTCCAACCTCTGTCTCCACCTGTATATTTAAATGTGACATTCTTAATTCCCATAACATCTACTACAATTTGTGCAATATGAGTAACAGTTGTTCCTTCGCTTTCAACACTAATATTAAATACTTCTTCACCAGAAGGGAAACTGTCTGTTAGTTTAATAATGGCCTCTACAAGGTCAAATACGTAGATATATGGTTTGCATTGCTTACCATTTCCCAGTATCTCTAATTCATATGGGCTTTTTCTAAGTTTTTTAATAAAATCAAATATTACTCCATGTGTTAGTCTAGGGCCTATAACATTGGGGAACCTAAAAATAACAGCATTCATATCACACATGGATACATAGGAAGAAATCAATGCTTCAGAAGCGAGCTTTGCACCACCATAATATGAAACTGGCTTAATACCACCTGTTGTTTCACTTAATTGAACATCTAACATTTCCCCATAAACAGCAGAAGTGGATGCAAAAAACATATTTTTTACTCCAGCTTTTCTCATTCCTTCCAGTAAGGCTCTTGTAGATAAAAAGGTGTCATTAAAGTCTATAGAAGGTTCATTTCCACCTTTTTGGATATCAGAATTAGCGGCCATATGGTAAACAACATCTATTTTATTTTCAGAGAATAATCTATCTATATTCATTTGTTCAGCAAGTTCCATATCATAAAACTTAAATTTTCCATTTGCTTTTAATTCTTTATCAGAACAAAGGTGCTGAATATTTCTTGCGCCAAAAATTAATTTATCTGCAACAATTACACAATTATTTTTTAGAAGTTTATCACAAAGATGGCTTCCTATAAAACCTGCTCCGCCTGCTACTAAAATATTCATCTTCTACTCCTTTATATAAAATCTTTATCTGTTAATACGATGGATGCTCCAGAATTGTCCATTTCAAATTCCATTTGCCTTAAATTATTGAGAGCTATTTTTACATTAGGCTGTTTTGCTTTGGGCACATAAAAAAGCATAAAACCTGCCCTTCCTGCTCCAAGAAGTTTTCCACCCATTGCTCCGGCATGTATTGCTGTATCATAAACATCTTCAATAAGTGGACTACTTATTCCAGAGGCTAACGATTTCTTTAATATCCAATTCTCATGAAGTAACGGACCCATTGCATCTATATTATTATTTTGAAGTTCTTCTTTTAATTGCCTAGCAATATCGCACATTTTTTGTTGAATACGTGCTGTATTAACTGTCTTTATATTTTGAGACTGCTCTTTTAAAATTTCTGATGCTGAATGTGTGCCACCTAAATAAAATAATAAAATATTGTTTTCTAATTTTTTATAGCTTTCAGAATTCATAATTATCGGCTCTACATTTACAAATCCACTAGGCATAAATTCATAAAATTTGAGCCCACCAAAAGCAGCTGCAAACTGGTCCTGCTTTCCAATCGGTTCTCTAAGCTTATCTATTTCAACTGTGCATGCATCTTTAGCAAGTTTATATTTGGAAACATATTCTCCCTTATAGGTATGAAGCAACTGAAGGAGAGCAACTGTAAATGTTGAAGATGAACCAAGACCCGTTCCAGCAGGAATATCTGCCGAACTAGAAATCTCAATACCTTTTAAATTAAAATCTGTAAGACACTGTCTAAATATTCTATGCTGTATTTCATCAAATTCTTTTACTATTTCTGTCTTAGAATACTTGAGCACTATCTGGTCTTTTTCAAAATAGTTGTGTATGGTAAGATACATATATTTTCTAATTGTTGTGCTCAATACACACCCACCATACTTCTCATAGAAGGCTGGTAAATCACTTCCACCTCCACAAAAACTGACTCTAAATGGTGCTCTTGTAATTATCATAGAATTCCTTCCAGTTCTTTTAATTTCCCTTTATTTAAATTTAATGATTGCATCAGTGACTTTTTATGTAATGCAGAATACACTTTTCTTGGTAAATAACCAATAATAATATCTTTTATTTGAGAAAAATCAAATGGATTTTTATTTAACTTCCTTCTCCATTCTTTTTTAAGCTTTGCCAAAAAATATTGTTGCTCTTTATCTCTCTTTTGAAATGAAAATTGGTCTTCTCTATATTTAATTGTCGGAATTTTAAGATTTTGTATCTTATAACCAGCCGTTAGAAATTTAAGCCAAAGGTCAAAATCTTCCGAACATCTTATTTTTTTAGTCCATATTGTATAGCAGCCAATACTAAATAATTCTTTTCTTCTCATCATTACCGTGGGATGATAAGTAGGAACACGTTTTAATGCACTCTCAATGGTATAATCCTCTGTGGCATCTACATATCCCCAAATTCCATTATCGTCAAAGACAAAATAGCTAGAACCAACAACTGTAATATCTGGATTTCTATCAAGAAATTGAACTTCCTTTTCTAGCCTAAATGGTAAGCAAACATCATCTCCATCTGCTCGTGCAATATATTCTCCTTTCGACTTCTCTATTGCAATATTTAATGACTTACAAAAACCTACATTTTCTTTATTTTCAATTAAAATAATTCTATTATCTTCTTTTGATAGCTTTTTTATAATATTACATGTTTTATCAGTAGAAGCGTCATCAACAATAATCAATTCATAGTTCTTATATGTTTGACTTAATATTGATTGAATTGACAATTTTATATGATTTTGTTCATTAAATGTAGTCATGATAATTGAAACTTTTGGATTCATATTATTCATTTTTGATTTCTTATCCCAATTTTCTCTATAGCATAGTCATTTTGCTTTATAATTGTGTTGGGCTCCACAAATCCTCGGACAACTACAGCAGCACCAATCACACAATTATCTGATATTTTTGTACCTTTTAATATAACAACATTACTGCCAATCCAACAATGCGCACCTATTATGATTTCATCACTTATAAACCCCTGTTCTTTAATACTTTTTTGTAAATCATTAAATCTATGATTATGGTCATAGATTTTTACACCTTCACCAAAGATTGTCCCTTTACCGATTTTTATAGATTTAATCACATTAATAGAACAATCATTATTAAAAAAACAGTCATCACCAATTTCGAGTTTAGCATTTTTATCAAGAAGAATACTAAATCTTTTTCTCCAGGTTACATGTTTCCCAAAAGAAATTTGATTTCTGTATAAAATTTTAAATAAGATGTATTTAAGTAAAGCACATATATGACACCATAATTTAAACCATTTCATAAAATATTCACTCGAAGACTTTTGAATATATTTGGCTATAGGCTTTCGCTTGTATTTTGGTATCATACAAATCAAAGACATCTTGGAAAGCCTTGTCAATATAATTCTTTTTTTTCCCATTTATGATATCTTGAATAGATTTCACAAACTCTTCAACTGTATTACAAACATAACCATTATCGCCATTATGAATCACATCATTATTTCCAATCACATCAGTTACCACACACGGCTTCTTCATATACATTGCTTCTAAAAGGCTCATTGGTAATCCTTCCCATAAAGATGTAAGCAAAAATATATCAGCATTCATAGAAAAATTTAATGCCTTTTCTCTAGTAATCCATCCTGTGATTTCAATATTGCTACTTTTTAGTTCATACCTAAGTTCTCCCTCACCTATCCAAAGGAAACGAATATTTGGCATTTTCTCAGCAATTTGATTAAAAAGTATTGGATTTTTTTGATAACAAATACGCCCTAAAGTAAATACTGTAAAAGAATGTTCATTTTTTTCTACCTTTGTGAGCATTTTTTGAAGTTCATTTATATTAATTGCATTATTTACATAAGTTGCACGTTGAGTAAGCTTTAAAGATTCTAGATGCTCTCCTTTACTACAACTTATAGTTACACATTTTGTTTTTGCACATATAATTTCTATAGTTTTAAAGAATTTTCTTTTTAATGGATTATAGTTTTGCATCAAAAAGCTGTAACCATGTGGTGTGTAGAAAAGTGGAATTTTCTTTCTGTTAAAAGCAATCCTACCAATTACACCAGCTTTACTACTGTGCAAATGAATAATGTCTGGCTTGATTTTTTTTGCAATTTCTTTTACTTCTCCAATAGCCTTCAACTCTTTTATGATATTAATTTCACGTTCAAAATTTTTAACTTTAATTAAATGTATTCTATTATCAAAATAATTTTTATAATTTGTTGGAGTTTGAGGACGAATAGCATAAGCAATATATATATCATATTCATTTACTAGTTCATTTGTAAGTCCTACAATATATGTAAACACCCCACCGCCCATTGCTTCAACGATATATAAAATTCTTTTCTTTTCTGTCACTTTGCTTCTCCTTTACTACAATATTACTGATTTAGATTTTTTAAGGACATGAAAAAAGCATAAAATCAGTTGAGAAGCTTTTAACTAATTTCAATAGTATTTATTGTTTATTATAAATATTCAATAGCAAAACAGTTATTCTAGAGATAAATAACTTTTTCCGTATCCAGCTTTTAAATAGAATTATTCCACTGTATAAATAATGATAGCCTGTAGCAAAGTTTATGATTTGTACAGGCTTGTCAAAAGTTGACGGTCTTTCTTAAACTAATTACATATATTAGATCACTAAATCCGCCCTTTAACGAATATCTCTAAATTTCTCACTAACTTAGCAGCTAATTCTATTCTTTTGACCCTTCATCTGACCCTTTAAAACACAAAAAATAGAACCTAACTGTTATTAAGAAACACTTTAAATTTTATATTTTTCAAATTTTCTTCCACTTCATAAATTGATATTAAATAGGGTTCTATAATTGTTAAATTCCCTTTTATTAATAATGCTACCACAGTTTGTTATTATTCTATTGATGTAGAAACAAAGCGATATTTATCTATAATCCAACCTTGATTCCCTTTCATCATCATGATAAGATAGAATTATTTATAAAGAGAATACATACAGGAGTGCAAATAAGGAAATGAAAAAATATTTTAATACAGCTGGTATATGCTATCCTGAAGAACATTATATGGTAAATATGGATAGTCGTTTGCAAGAAATAGCACAATTAATTGAGCGTGGTGAATATATTACACTTCATAAAGCTCGCCAGTATGGAAAAACTACTACACTTCATTTACTAACTGAACAATTAGCGCAAAAATATGCCATATTTTCGATTAGTTTTGAAGGAATCAGTGAAAATACTTATACTGTTGAAGCCTCTTTTGTAAAACGTATTTGTGGTCTTTTTTATAACGCGCTGCTTTATGGAGAAACTGATGGGATTTCAAAAGAGGCACAAGATGTTTGTAAAAAAATGAGTAATACTGACTTAAAGGATTCTGATTTGTTTTCTCTTTCCAATTTGATAACAAAAATATGTATGGAAGCTGAAAAGCCGGTTGTACTTTTTATCGATGAAGTAGACCAAGCAAGTAATCAAAAAATATTTCTATCATTTCTTGGAATGCTTCGTAATAAATACTTAAAACGGAAACGTCAGCCAACTTTTCAATCTGTAATTCTCGCTAGTGTTTATGATATTAAAAATCTAAGATTAAAAATGCGTCCAGCTTCAGAACATTTATATAATAGTCCCTGGAATATTGCAGCAGATTTTAATGTAGATATGAATTTTTGCATTAAAGATATTGCTGGAATGTTAGACGAATATAATAAAGATAATCATATAAAAATGGATGTTTTATCAATTGCAAAAGACATTTTTGATTACACTTTTGGATATCCTTTTTTAGTTTCTCGTATATGTAAGATTATGGATGAAATACTTCCAAAGAGAAATTTCAATTCTGTCTGGACGCATGAGGGGGTCATAGAAGCAATTAAAGAATTACTATTAGAACCTAATACACTTTTTGATGATATGATAAAAAAATTGAATGATTTTCCAGAATTAAAAAAGATGTTGTATTCTATGCTGTTTCAAGGCGAAAAATTTCTATATAATGCAGATTCTTTTATATGTAATATAGGATTAATGTTTGGATTTTTGAAAAATTCAGAAGGAATGATAGCACTTTCAAATCGAATTTTTGAAACTCGGCTTTACAATCTTTTTTTGTCAGAAGACCTTATAACTAGTAAAATATACAAATCTGCATTGTTGGATAAAAATCAATTTATTAAGAACAAAGAGCTTGACATGGAACAAATTTTAATGAAATTTACAGAAGCTTTTACAGAAATTTACTCTGATGAAGATGATTCTTTTTTGGAAGAAAACGGACGCCGTTTCTTTTTATTGTATCTAAAACCTATTATTAATGGTATTGGAAATTACTATATTGAAGCTCGCACTAGAAATATGCGCAGAACGGATATTATCATTGATTATCTTGGAAAACAATATGTTTGTGAACTGAAAATCTGGCATGGAAAAGAATACCATGAACGTGGAGAGAAACAACTAATGGATTATTTGGATTACTATCATCTGAAGAAAGGATATATGTTAAGCTTTAATTTTAATAAGAAAAAAGAGATTGGGGTGAAGAGGATAAAGATTGGGGATAAAGTGCTGGTGGAGGCAGTAGTGTAGAATAGTTTAAATAATAGGTTTAATTGAATTAATAGTAAAAATATAGATAGAGTTTGTTTGTTATTAAGAGATGGAAAAATAGTGCATTTCTTAATAGAAGACAGGCTCTATTTTTTATGCTTTAAAGGGTCAGATAAAGGGTCGAAAAGATGGAGTTAGATGCTAAGTTAGTGAGAAATTTGGATGTATTCGTTAAAGGGCGGATTTAGTGAACTAATATATAATTGATTAACCTTTTAAATAATACTATTCAATTATTTTTACTAATCAATAGTATTTTCATTAAAGAAATATGAGGTCAAAGTATGAAAATATGTTTAGTTGGTTCATCAGGTGGCCATCTGACACATTTATATATGTTAAAACCATTTTGGAATGATAAGGAAAGATTTTGGGTTACTTTTGATAAAGAAGATGCAATAAGTTTGCTTGAAGGAGAATATTTGATTCCTTGCCATTATCCAACTAATAGAAGTATTAAAGCACTTTTTAAAAACACAAAACTTGCATGGAATGTCATTCGTAAAGAGCGACCTGATTTGATTATTTCCACAGGTGCAGCAGTGGCAGTTCCTTTTTTTTATTTAGGAAAAATTTTTAGAGCCAAAGTTATATATATTGAAGTGTTTGACCGCATAAATCATTCTACTTTGACAGGAAGAATTGTTTATCCTATATGCGATAAATTTATAGTTCAGTGGGAGCAAATGAAGAAAATATATCCAAAATCTATAAATTTAGGAAGTATTTTTTAATTGGAGTAATGGTATGATTTTTGTAACGGTAGGAACGCATGAACAACCTTTTAATAGACTTATTAAATATATGGATAATTTAAAGGGCTCTGGTATTATTACTGAAGATGTTGTAATTCAAACCGGTTATAGTACATTTGAACCCCAATTTTGCAAATGGCATAAATTATTTTCTTATCAAGAGATGTTTAAAAATATGGAAGATGCAAGAATTGTAATTACGCATGGTGGACCATCAAGCTTTATTATGCCACTTCAAATGGGTAAAATTCCAGTTGTAATTCCACGTAGAAAAGAATTCAATGAACACATCAATAATCATCAAGTAGATTTTGGTAGAAAAGTTAGTTCAGAGCAAGGAAATATTATCTTTGTAGAAGAGGTTGAAAAATTAAAAGAGGTTATATTTAATTATGATAAGTTAATAACAGGAATTCAATTTACAAAACAAAGTAATAATAAGTTGTTTTGCGAAAAATTTAATACTATTGTAAATGATTTATTTAAATAAACTAAAATATATGGAAATAAGTTCAAAAAGATTAAAATCAATTGACACTGTTAAAGGAATTATGATTTGGGGTATTGTAATATACCATATGAGTGAAAATTTAAAAATGGCATTTCCTTTTTTATCGCCCATTTATACTTACGGCGGCGATTTAGGAAATACTATATTTTTTATGCTAAGTGGTTTCATGATGGAATATACATATTCTGCGAAGGTAATAAAAGGAAATGTCACACTTTATACGTTTATTTATAAACGAATTAGTAAATGGTATCTCATATATTTTTTCTCCTCAATTCTTTCAATTATTTTTATCGTAGATGATTTTGGATTACAGGTTTTGAATGTAAAACAAGTAGTACTAAATTTGACATTAACAACAAGCGGATGGATAGAAGATATTTATCCATACAATCTTCCTTGCTGGTTTCTCAGTTGTCTGATTATTCAATATATTCTTTGGTATTTGAGTACAAAACTCTTTAAATTACATGCTTGGTATATATTTCTTTTCTTAGTTCTGGGGGGGGGGCAATAATAGAAAAAATGATATTAAATTTACCTTTTCTATACTATCATACTGGAGAAGGAATGGTTCCCTTTTTTATAGGATGCCTTTTATATAAAATTCAAAACAAGGTATCGAAAGGAAATCTATATAAAATAGAATGGATATTGGGAAGTATGACGTTCTGTTTTTTGTTTTTAACCTTTAAAATTGGATTTCAAGCAGCATCTGGTAACATTAAATATACTTGGTATTTTCTAATTGCACCATTAATAATATTATATACATTTAATATAGCATTAATAAAAAGAATAATGGAAAATAATATAATATATACTCTTTTTGGAAAACTTAGTACTACTATATTTTTTTGGCATTATCCATTTATGCGCTTATTTAACTATATCTTTTTACAATATCAAATAGAATTTAATGCAAATGTACAATTTATAATGTATATAATAATATTATATATTTTTTGTCTATTTTATTATATTCTAGAAATAAAAATCAAAAATTGTTTTATAAAGTAGGTATCTTATATGAATAAACAATATAATTTAAGAAGTATAATTTCAGCAGATTCAATTATTAATATAATTAAACCTTTCAAGATAGTTTCTTTTGATATTTTTGATACGCTATTAAAAAGAAACATAGATAAACCAACAGATGTCTTTTCATATATGGAATTATATCTTCCAGATACATTTAAAGATTTTAAAAAAAAACGTATTAATGCAGAAAAAAAAGCAAGAAAAAAAAATAAATATAATGAAATTACAATAGAAAATATTTATTCTCAATTTGTAGGTTTCAGTAATTCTCAAAAGAAACATTTGATTAACTTAGAATTGGATTCCGAATCAAAATTATTAATTGCAAATCATGATATTAAAAAAGTTTATGATTTTTGTATTACGACAGGAAAAACTGTTTATTTAATTTCTGACATGTACCTTCCTGTAAATTATATAAAAGAAATTCTTTCAAGAGAAGGATTTATAGGTTATAAAAAATTATATGTATCTTCTGAAGAACAAAAAACAAAAAGAAGTGGTAAGTTATTTGAAACAGTATTAAAAGATAATAATATTATACCACAAAATATGATTCATATTGGTGATTCGTTTATATCTGATTATCGAACTCCTCAACATTATAAAATACAAGCAATTCATATTCCTACAACTGTAAGAAGAAGTACTCTACAAACAAATTTTCCTTATAATATCCATATAAATATATTGAAAAATTTTATCAATAATACTACAGATATATGTCAAAATGAATATTATCGTTTTGGTTATGAAAAATTTGGAATGTTTTTGTGGGGATATGTGAATTGGCTTAAAAAGCAGTTAGAAACAGAACACATTGAAGATGTGTATTTTTTTTCACGTGATGGCTTTATTATTAAAAAAGCTTTTGATTTAATTAATCATACAACAATACATTCACATTATTTAGAAGTTTCAAGAAGAAGTTTAAGAATACCAATATTATGGATGGATTTTAAATTTGAAACTATATTAAATATGATATCGCCTTCTAAATTATTATCTATAAATGCTATTTTTGATGGGGTAGGATTAAATATATATAATTATCAGAAATTACTTGTTAAATACGGCTTTGATTTTCATACTACGTTTGACAGAAAAAATATAGAACAAAATAGAAATCTCAAAAAATTATATCACGAAATTTCAAATGATATTTATCAAATTTCTAAAAATGAGTATTATCTTTTAAAAAAATATATAGAACATAAAAATCTAAAAGGAAAATTCGCAATCGTTGATATAGGTTGGTCTGGTGGAATGCAGAGATATTTAGATAAAATGTTATCTAAATTAGAAATTAATCATCAGATAAAGGGTTATTATATAGGTGTTGCAGATTATTATAAAAGAAATATTTCAGCTATTTCTAATTTAGATTTACATGGCTATCTGTTTGATTTTTCACATAATAAGGACGACGAAGATAAAAGAAATAGTTTTGTAGGTTTATTTGAAACATTTTTTTTAGAGCAAGATGGGTCTGTCCAAAATTATTATGTTGATGCTAAAGATAATATGATAAAAGCCAAACGATATCCCTATGAATACAAAGAAGATGGAGAATTTACAAGAGAATATTTATGTATAAAAAAACTTCAAGATGGAGCACTTGCATTTATAAGAAGAGCTTCTATTGAGGAAAGCTTGAAAGCTTTTCATTATACATCTGATGAACTATTTATGGGACTAAAGCAAACAGGTACAATACCTACTTTCAAAGATATACAAATGTTTGCAGATTTTAGATTTTTTGATGAAGGTGAAACTAGATATTTGGCTGCACCTAAAAAATTGATTTACTATATATTTCATGTTCGAGAATTAAAACAAGATTTTCTATTAAGCAGATGGAAAATAGGATTTATGAAACGACTATTTAAAATCAATTTACCATATGTAAAGTTATATTATATTTTATTAAAATATAAATAAATTAGGAGAGGAAGCATGTGCAAAGTCAGCATTATTGTACCAATGTATAATATTGATACATATATAGAACAATGTATTTTAAGCTGTTTGAATCAGACTTTAAAAGATATTGAGATTATTTTAGTTAATGATGGCAGTCCAGATTCTTGTTTTCAAATAGCAAAAAATTATGCTCAAAAGGATTCAAGAATTGTCCTTTTAAATCAACCTAACAGTGGAGTTTCAGTAGCACGTAACTACGGACTAGAGAAATCACATGGAGAATGGATTTTATTCCTTGATGGTGATGATTGGTTAGATAAGAAAGCAGTTGAAACAATGTATTATTTTGCTGTAGATAAAAAATGTGATATATTGATTACTTCTTTTTATGATGAATTTAAAGGAAAAAGGATACAAGACCGTTTTTTTAATGAAAATTATATAGAATTTAATAAAAATAATAAACTTGATTTGATGAAAAGTTCTATCGTTTGTTCAAAAATCTCTAACAAAAAAGCTAAAGCTAATGTAGGTGTTCCTTGGGCCAAGTTATATAATAAAAAATATCTTATAGAAAATAAATGTACATTTCAACCAGGATTAAAAAGAATGCAAGATATGATTTTCAATTTATGGGCATTCTATCCTTCTAATTTAGTTTTATATGTAGATATTCCATTATACCATTATCGTCTTCAACATGAATCTGCAACCAACAAATACACATTTGATTTTGATATAACTGCCAAAAAAATACTTAATGAAATTCAGATATTTATATGTAAAAACAAACTATGGAATGAATTGCATTTGGTTTATAGCGCTAAAGCAGTTTCATTATTTATAGAAATAATTCGATTACAATATGTTCCTAAAGGTGCGAAAAAACAACTAATATGTAAATTAAATGAATTGACCAGTACGTATAAAATGCTCCCATTTAAAAACAATTTTTGCTTTCATATAATGCCATTATTAAATAAAAAAGAAAAGATTATTAATATTTTTTTAACTATGCATTTACTCCCTGTTGCTTATTTTCTATGTTATTTAGCTAGTAAAAAAAAGGAATTTATACTCTATACTAGAAAAGGAAAAAATAATGCAAAAAAAATATAGATGGAAGATAGGAACATTTATATGGCTATTTACATGGAGCATTTACTTATTGGTATATATGTTAATCAGACAATCAGAAATTAATGCTATGTACCATACTGATACCATATATAAAATAATACAAGTTATTATACTAATAGCTTTTATTTTTAAGATGTTATTTGTTGACAGATATACTGTTAAAGAATTAATTCTATACTTTTTTATTATAGTTTTATTTTTAATTAATTCCTATATAGCTAATATTGAATTTATGCTTTTTTTATTTATCTGTGTAGTATCTTCTAAGGGGCTAAATTTTAATAAATTTATTAAATGTGATTTTTTAATCAGATGTTTTATATTAATAATAATACTATTATTATGTAATTTAGGAATTATTAATAATTATTCTGTTTTAGTTAATGGACAATTAAAATTTTCTGTTGGATTTTATCATCCAAATACCTTTGGAATTTATATTGCTATTCTGCTTTTAGAATGGTTATATATAAGATTTTATAAAGTATGCTTTTGGGACTATTTAATTTTTTTTGGCGGATTGGTTTCCATTAATAAAATTAGCCATACTCGTTCTACCATTATTGCATTTATACTCATAATTGGACTAACAATACTTATAAAAAATAAGTATTTAATTTATATTAAAAAATGGATAAATCAAATTTTAATTTTATTACCATTTATATGCGTTTTAACTAGTTTCCTAATTACATATTTATATTATGTAGAATCTTCTTATGGTTTTAAACTTAATACTCTTTTAACAACACGTGTAGCCAGATCAAGTGAATTTATTGAAAAATATGGTATTCACTTATTTGGAAAAGAAATTATTACAATAGGTACACGTGAATCTGAAATAATAAATATTCCCATGAATATTTTAGATATGGGATATGTAAGGTTAGCAATCAATAATGGCATATTAATATTGATGTTGTTTATTGTAGTATTGACATTGATACAAAAATTATCTATAGAACAGGAAAAATATCCATTACTGATTTGTAATACTTTTTTTATCTTAATTGGTATTATTGAAACATATGTTTATCTTGTGGCATTTAACTTTGTAATAATTTCATTTTATCAGCTATTATTAATCAAAAAAACACAGAAAAAACGTGATAATATAAATTTTATTAGGGGAAACTTAAAATGTTAAAACAATATACAATTATAAAAGAAATTGCAGATTTTCAATTAAAATTATTAGATGAAAATGGTTATATTGAGTCAGGAATAAATGGTCCATATTCTTGTCGAGATACAGAAGTAAGAAATACTGCGCATTGGATTGGAATCTATAAATACATATGGATAAAATCAAAAGATTTAAGATATCTTCATGCTATAAAAAAACTGGCAGATTACTTGTGTCTTGATAAACATTATGGACAATCAGGAGCAGTAAAATGTATTATTGATGATAAAATGGACCATTTAAATGGTACGATTGGACAGGCATGGGTTATTGAAGGCCTTGTAAATGCATATGAAAGTACTAAAAATTCTAAGTATATTGATAGAGCTGTAGATATATTTAAAAGTCAAAAATTTAATTATAAATTACATCTTTGGGAAAGAATAGAGTTAGATGGTAAAAATCTTGGAATTGATTATATTTTTAATCATCAACTATGGTTTGCAGCTTCAGGTTCTTTGATTTTGGAATATAGAAACGTAAAAGAAATTTCCGAACAAGTTAATGATTTTGTATTAAACTTAGAGAAATTATTTGAAGTATATAAAGATGGTCTCATAAAACATTATGTATCTGGCTATAAACCTCCAAAAAAATCTTTAACCAAAATAATAGCATGTAAGTTTTTTTGCTTTATGAAAAAATTTGACCCAAGATTTGATGTACGGTCATTTGAAAAAGCATATCATATATTTGATTTGTATGGATTTGCCTTATTACATAAACGATACAATAAAAGTATGATATTTTGTGATTTGAAATTAATAAAAGCAATAGATTATGCCCAAAATATTGATAAATTAAACCAAGAGTTTAATATTGAGCACTTTTTAGTACCAAAAACTAACAGACTAATTAAACTTAATAAATATGCATATCCTTATAATTCACCCGCTTTTGAATTTCCTTTTGTGGATTATATATTAAATAACAATTTAAATGTAAATAAATATGATAAATTATGGGAATTCCAAGTAAAAGCAACTTATCATTCACAACAAAAGCTTTTTTCTTATAATACAAATGATCCTAAAACTTTAACAGCAAGATTATATGAACTAACACGTTATTTAGAAATAAAGGAGCAACATGAAAAAAAATAACCTATCAACAAATACTATAATGTTAGCAATTGGTACATTTTTAAATAAAGGATTACAATTTATAATGATTCCTTTATTTAGTAGATGGATTACAATTAATGATTATGGGATTTTTGATTTGCTTTGTACTTATACTGCTTTATTAATTCCAATAGTGACTTTGGCTTCTAATGAAGCAGTATTTCGGCTTGGCGTTGAAAAAAATAATCCAGAAGAGAAATCGAAATATATATCAAATGGATTGATTATTGTATTGTTTAACTCATTATTATTGGCATTTGTTCTTTTATATTTATTTATCAAGAAAAATTGGTATTTAGCAATACCATTCTTTTTTATGTCTTTTGGAGATATTTTTAATACATATTTACAAGGATACATGCGTGCTATACGAAAATTAAATATATATTCATTTTGTACTGCCTTTTCTACCATGTGTGTTTTTATTGGAGTAAGTATTTTTGTGCTTGTATTTGATATGGGTTTAAAAGGTATGATTTGGGGGTATGCTTTTGGTTATTTAATTGGAGACTTTATTATAATCTTTTCTACAAAATATAAAAATTATATTCGATTAAAAAAAATATCATTAGTAGGAGTTAAAGAATTATTATCTTACTCTTATGCCTTAATTCCTAATAATATTTCTTGGTGGATAATTAATGTATCTGATAGGACAATAATTAACTTTTTTATTGGTGCAACCGCTAATGGAATTTATGCAATTGCTGGAAAAGTGCCTAACTTTTGTACTGCATTATTCGGTGTCTTTGGAATTTCATGGCAAGAAACTGCAACTGATATGGCAAACGAGAAAGACAAAAATGAGTATTATAATAATATTCTTAATAAAATGTGTCTTATATTGATTTCTATATGTAACAATATTGTTTGTTGCAATTTTATTCTATTTAATTATATTTTTGATTCAGCATATTCAAAAGCACAATTTCTAACACCAATACTAATTACATCATCTATTTTCTCTAGCTTATCACTTTTTTTTGGTGGTATTCAAATTAGTTTAAAAAATCCAAAAGCCAATGGAATTTCAACAATATTAGGTGCTTGTGTAAATCTTATTTTACATTTATTTTGTGTTAAGTATATAGGTTTATATGCAGCTGCAATCTCCACATTGATTTCAAATATATTTATTGTATTTATAAGGCTAGTTTTACTTAAAGAAAAAATACGTTTTCAGTTAAGAAAGGAAGCTATTGTTTTTGGATTAGTATATTTATATTTTGTAATTATGGCGTATGTAAATAAACCTTTAGGAATTGATTTTCTTAATTTAATTTTAGCACTTATCTTCTTTTTTATTATAAATATAAAATTACTTTTTAAATTTGCAAATAAATTAGGCGTTAAAGTTAAGATATAATACTTTTCACCATCAAGAAATGTTCAATTTTTTCATAATAGCAATTAATTTATATATCTTCTCCCTTGGAATATATTTTAGAAACCATGCTTTAGATATATAGTAATAAGATTATAATAATAAAAATAAGTATATTTTTAATCACAACTGATAAACAAACAAAAGATAACAAATATCTAATGCACATAATCATCACTTGATTGAAACATAAATATATAATTGAATTCTCTCCTATATTTTGTATCCATTTAATAAAAGATTCTAGCATAGATTTCCCGTTTTAAATTGTTCTATTAATTTGCATAAATTTAATCCAACTAGAATTGACCGCAGAAAGTTTATCCAAAATAATAATGTCCTAATCCTACCATCTCTGCATTTATTCCCATGGTAATATGGCAAGTAAAAGCATTCCTCCAATCGCTAATAGAGTAATTAATAACGTTTTTATTAGTAAACTATAATATATTTATTAATAATATGGTATGTTATTTCAGTAATAAATAAGGCGGTCAGAAACCATAAGGCATTAGCAATGGGTAATGCATCATTCGTATTAACCCATACCAAAGACTTCAAAGGTAGAAAACTAAAATTATTAAAATTTAAAAAACTCCAAATAATAAAATGAATTATACCTACCATCAAATATGGAAGTAGTAGTTTTTGTTTTTTTCTTAATGTAAAAATAAGTTCTTATTTCTGAATCATTAAAAAAGTAACCTGATATAAAGAAAAACATTGGCATATGAAATGAATAAAATAACTAAATATATTTCCAATATAAATATGATCTAATATCATAATAAGTATTCTAATTTCTTGAAATAAATCTATATATTTTATTCTTTTACTAATACAATTTATAGAATGTGTTGTAACAGTTTCCATTTAATCGTTTTCTTAGAATGTACTTTATATCTCGAAGGTGAAATTTATAATTTCTTATAAAAGTAATACTACTAAAAAATAAGTAGATGCATCCTTCTATTATAATTCCAATGCTCAATGTCTGTAATCCGCCTGTACCTATGTTGCTAACGAGACGTATAAAGAATAACATTATTACTCCTGCTATGATATATCCTATAGAATTTTTAATTTGGAAGAATAAGTATAGCAAAATAAGCTGTGCATATAAAATCCAACTTGTGAAGCAAGAAACATCATGATAAAATAAAACAAACACTTTCAAAGGCTGAAAGGAGTATAGCGTATATGGGAATTTATGTGAATCCTGGAAACAAAGCATTTACAAAAGCCTTAAATTCAAGAATATACATTGATAAAACAAAGCTGATTGCCACTGTCAATGACAGGCTTGGAACCTCTGACAGTTATTTGTGCGTCAGTCGTCCACGGCGTTTTGGAAAGTCTATGGCGGCAGATATGCTTGTGGCATATTACAGCAAAGGATGTGACTCTAGTGAACTATTTACTAGAAAAGAGATTGAAAAAGATGAATTATTTAAAACTCATCTCAATCAGCACAATGTCATTCGATTAGACGTGCAACAATTTCTGTTTCATACCTCTCATCTTAATATTTTTATCAATCAGATTCAGGAAGCGGTTATCAAAGAACTTCGCTTAGAATTTGGTGATTGTTTTGAAGTAAATGAATATGGGCTTCAGGGAGTTTTAAAACAACTTTATGCCAATAGAGGAGAAAGTTTTATTATTATATTGGATGAGTGGGATTGTGTATTTCGGTTAGCTAAAGAACAGAAAGAAATACAGAAAGATTATCTGGATTTTTTACGTGGACTTTTTAAGGGAAATGAATATGTGGACCTTGCCTATATGACAGGGATTCTTCCAATTAAAAAATATGGTGAACACTCAGCAATTAATATATTTGACGAATATTCCATGTTGGATTCTGCTGATTTGGCGGAGTTTTTTGGTTTCACAGAAAAAGAAGTTCTTGCACTTTGTCTTGAAAAAGAGATTGATTTTTCAAAACTTCAACAATGGTATGATGGTTATATACTAAATGGAATTCATATTTACAATCCTAAATCTGTCACAGATGTGATAAAACGAGGGAATTTTAAAAGTTATTGGACTGCTACAGAGACATACGAGGCACTAAAAGTTTATATTGATATGAACTTTGATGGTTTAAAAGAATCTGTTACAGCCATGCTTGGAAATTGCCACTATAAAATTGATTCCTCAACCTTTCAAAATGATATGACTACTCTTCAAAGTAAAGATGATGTGCTTACACTTTTAGTTCATTTGGGGTATTTGACATATGATGAAATATCAGAAAAAGTTTATATTCCTAATCGTGAGATTATGCAAGAATTTGTAAGAGCTGTAAAAGTTGGTGGATGGGATGGTTTGATTCAATCCCTGAATCGTTCAGAAGACCTTCTCAAAAATACATGGGCTCTTGATGAAAAAGCGGTAGCTAAGGGATTAGAGGAAATCCATAATAGTATGACATCTATTCTGAAATACAATGATGAAAACTCTCTTACCTGCACAATTCTTATCGCATACTATAGTGCAAAAATATATTATATGAACCCCCTTATGGAATTGCCATCTGGAAAAGGTTTTGCCGATGTTGTCTATCTTCCCAAACGCAATGTGGATAAGCCAGCATTGGTGATAGAATTAAAATGGAAAAAATCAGCAAAAGGAGCTATTCAACAAATCAAAGAAAACCAATATACATCATGGCTCAAAGAATATACGGGAAATATTCTTCTGTTAGGAATTAATTATGATAAGAAAAAAGGGCATGAATGTGTGATTGAAGAATATCAAATAGGAGGAATATGATAAGAAAAGTACAGAGCATATATATTGAACCATAAGGGTTAAAAGAAAGGATTACTGGACTTGATGTAAAGATTTTTCAAAATTGCATGAAAACGTTCTGGAAGTTATTAGAAAAATGAAATTGATATAATGATAGGTTGTAATGAAAGAAGTTGGCTACCAAAGTCAAAATTCTAAATGATAACATATATCATTTAGAAAAAAGCTAGAGTTTGTTTGCTATTAAGAGATGGAAAAATAGTGCATTTCTTAATAGCAATCAGGCTCTATTTTTTGTGCTTTAAAGGGTCAGATGAGGAGTCAAAAGAATAAAATTAGGTGTTAAGTTAGTGGCAGATTAAGAAGTGTTCGCTAAAGGGCGGATTTAGTGACCATTTTTAGAATAATTCCATGTGAATTTGTTATAGATTTAGAAATATGTGCTTGAAGGATACAAGGTAAAAGAATTATCTGAATCGTCCTTCTTTTTTTATTAATTCTCAACAAATAATAATAGCTACAGGAGTAAACCACAATGTCGATGAGTGAAACATATACTCATAAAGTTGATAAAAATATAATTCCTACATGTAACATTCTAGGAGTAAATATTGCAGCAATTGACATGAAGTGGCTTTTGGAATTTACAGATAAATATATTAAAGAATTATCTGGAGATTACATGTGTGTTTCTAATGTACATACCACCATTACTTCTTATGAAAATGCAAATTATTGTGCTGTTCAAAATGGTGGTATTATGGCGATTCCAGATGGTGGGCCGCTTGTTTTTTTGGGACAAAAACGTGGTTATAAAAATATGAGTAGAACAACAGGTCCCTCTTATTTGGAAGAGATTTTAAGAATTTCTATTATAAAAGGATGGAGGCATTATTTATATGGTTCTACCGAAGGTACCCTTAAAAAACTAAAAGAAAAATTAGAAAAAAAATATCCTGGTATTCAAATTGTAGGAATGTATAGTCCTCCATTTAGGGCAGTAACAGAAGAAGAGGATAAAGAGATTATTGCTCAAATCAATCATACAAATCCAGATTTTGTCTGGGTGGGATTAGGGGCACCTAAACAAGAAAACTGGATGGCAGTACATCAAGGAAATGTGCAAGGGTTTATGGTAGGAGTAGGAGCAGCCTTTGATTATCTGGCAGGAAATATTAAAAGGGCACCCATATGGATGCAGAAAAGAAATATGGAATGGTTTTATAGGCTTATACAAGACCCAAAGCGATTGTTTCGAAGATATTTTCATACCAATACAAAATTTATATGGCATGCAATGATTAGGGGAAAATGATTATGAATACACATAAATTTAAGATATTAATGGTTCATAATTATTATCAGATTCCTGGCGGTGAGGACACTGTTGTAACAAATGAGATACAGATGCTCAAAAAGTATAGCCATCATGTTTTATTTTACAGTAAAAACAATTCTGAACTCAATGAAATGAGCAAGTTTCAGAAATTATTTCTTCCCGTTAATACTATTTTTAATTTTAGAACATATCGGGATATCAAAAGGATTATCAAACAAGAAAAAATTGATATTGTGCATGTGCACAATACACTGAATCTGATTAGTCCCTCGGTCTATTATGCAGCACTGAGCCTTGGTGTACCAGTAGTACAGACAGTTCATAATTTTCGGCTGTTATGTCCAGGAGCTACTTTTTATAGAGATGGACATATCTGTGAAGATTGTGTGGAAAAGGGTTTGTGGTGCGCAATAAAACATAATTGCTATAGAAACAGTAAATGGCAGACATTGGCTTGTGTAATAAATACAAGATTTCATAGGATGATGGGAATTTATGGAAAGATAAATTACATTTGCTTGACAGATTTTAATAGAGAAAAATTATTGAAATTAAGGCAGATTAAGGCGAATAAGGTTTTTGTAAAACCTAATTTTGTAGAAAGTACACAACCATTTATTCCTGGAGAAAAGAGAAAAAATCAATTTGTATTTTCGGGAAGGTTAGATAAGTTAAAAGGAATAGATTTACTTCTAAGAGCTTGGAACGAGATGGGAGAGCAGGCACCAAAACTTATAGTGTGTGGAACGGGGCCAATGGAAGAATGGTGTAGAAGATTTGTTGAAAAGAATAAGATAAATGTGGAACTTCGTGGATTTGTTTCGAATGAAGATGTGAGAGAGATATTGGCTAATAGTAAAGCATTAATTTTGCCAACACGACTATATGAAGGATTTCCAATGAGCATTGTAGAGGCTTATTCTGTAGGGACGCCAATTATTTGCTCTAATTTAGGTAATCCAGGGAATATTGTGACTGAAGGCATTACAGGATATAAGTTTAAATGTGATGATTTAGATGAGTTGATTTTGGCGGTAAGACATCTGTATTGTTGTGAAAATATGTTTTCTGAAGTGCTTGAAGAATATATAAGAAAATATAGTAT
Source organism: Lachnospiraceae bacterium (assembly GCA_910575445.1). Classification (GTDB taxonomy): domain Bacteria; phylum Bacillota; class Clostridia; order Lachnospirales; family Lachnospiraceae; genus Hominiventricola. Next base: position 133,877 of record CAJTFW010000002.1, read on the forward strand.
TGAAAAAAATTATAATCAATTAAAAGTTATATATGAGAGAATTCAAATGTTATAGGAAGAAGGATTTATATGAATGTTATTAGAAATAAAAGGGCAGAGGTATTAGATAGTATTAATGCTGCTTATGACATTAGTATATGTGTTATTACCTATAATAAAGTTGATTTTATTGATGAGGCAATTAGAAGTGTTCTTATGCAAAAAACAAACTGTAGCTATGAAATTGTTATAGGTGACAATAATTCTACAGATGGAACCCAGAACATATTAAGAGAATATTGGAATAAGAGTCCAGAAAAATTTACAATTATTTTTAATAATGAGAATTTGGGATTGACAACTAATATATACAATACAATGTCTAAATCAAAAGGAAAATATATAATTATTCTATATGGTGATGATTATTGGATAAGTGAAAATAAGCTTCAAATACAATATGATTTTTTGGAACATAATAGTAATTATAATGGAGTTACTTCTGCTATTGAGTTTAGATATAACAAAGAAAATAAACCATTTAAAATTGTTCCCTGTAAAAAAATGAGGAATACTACATGCAGTTTGAAAAAATATATGAATGGTTTTGACTTTCCATTGGCAGGAATGATGTTTAGAAATAATATTTTTTCTAATGAACAAAAACATTTTGAAAAGATGATAAAGGCAAGCTTATTTATTGATGATTTATCATTTTGCATACTTTTTTTGATGATAGGAGATGTATTTATACTACCTGAAGCGACAGGAGTCTATAGATGTTTTCATAAGGAAGAAAACATTAATAATTTTAATTCTGTAAATTCGATAAAGAAAAGAGTAGAAATGTCAATACAATTATGTAATTGTTTAGACTCTCTAACAAACAATAAGTTGGATTTTTCAATGCGCTATGGATTGGTATTGGCTTCTGCTTGGTATGCAATATTAAAAAGAAAGTTATCTTTACAAGATTATAAAGAGATTATACAAATGCTCCAACCTCAGTATAGAAAAAAACATAGTAAACTTTTATGGAAAGGTATTTATAGAAAAGTTACTCTTAGATGAAATAAAACAGAAGGAGAAAATTATAGTATATACTCATGTCGAAACCGTTATTAAGTATCATTGTTCCAGTATACAAGACAGAAAAATTTTTAAATAGATGTATAGATTCTATCTTGGCTCAAAGTATAAAAGACTATGAGATAATTTTAGTGGATGATGGTTCTCCTGATGAATCACCCATAATTTGTGATTATTATGTTGAAAAAGACTCTAGAATTAAAGTTATTCATAAACAGAATCAAGGACTTGGAATGGCTCGTAATACTGGAATAAGATTAGTTTCTGGCAAATATTTGACATTTCTAGATTCAGATGATTTTGTGGAAAATGATTATTATGAAAATCTTTTGACTTTTGCTGAAGATAATGATTTAGACTTATGTGTGGCAGGTTATTATATAGCAGATACAGAAAGAAAACAAAAAAAAGTTAATACTGTTGAGCAAGACTTGATAGGAAAAATACTTATTAATCAGACACAAATAAGTGAACTTTCAGCTAAAGTAATTTGTCCGAATTTTGAAGGAAAAGATTTTTTTTCAGCAAGTGTTTGTTTTTCGATTTTTAATTCTGATATTCTTATAAATAATAATTTGTTTTTTGATTCAGAGAGAAGTTTTATTAGCGAAGATTTAAAATTTACTATGTGTTTATTCCATTATTGCCAAAAAGTAGGAGTATCAGAGAAGGGAGGGTATCATTATTGCTACAATGAAGAATCATTGTCTAGAGGTTATAATCCACATCGATTTGAATTATTAAAAAAAACGGTACAGCAACTAGAAGAATTATGTGTTGAATTAAAACTGGATGGTTATATTGAGCGAATAGCCTTATATTTTTGGATTAATTTTGAAAAGTGTTTAAATCAAGAAGTACGATATAGCAAAGAAAAACAACATGTAAGAATTTCAAATATAAAAAAGATATCTGAAGATAAAATGACCCAACACCAACTTACTATTCTTATTAATAAAAATGGTCTAAACGGTTTACAAAAAATATTGTGTATGCTTATTTATAATAAATGTTATTTGTTGATTGATTTTTTACTAACATTATATAATTTTTTTAAACATAGATGGCATATAAAAATAAAAAATAAGAAGGTACTATAGTGAAAATACGTGGGGAAAAATTGATTTTTGGACAACTTTATTTGATATTATATATTAGGACTTTAACATATTTTATTCCTGCTTTATCTATAATGAATTATTTTTCAGACATTATCAATCTTATTTTACTTTTCCTTTTAATATATAATTTGATAAAAAATCCATTAACTGTAAATCGTCAGTTTATTATTGGCTTTACATTATGTTTGTTATTATTTGATATCATAAGCTTTTTGTTTGAAGGACAAAACTTGATATTGTTTTTATGGGGAGTGAGAAATCAATATCGTTTTATTTTATTTTTTGTGGCTGCAATATTTTTTATGAAAAAAAATGATGTTCCAAAAGTGTTTTCGGTATTTTATAGCTGTTTTATAATCAACATATTTGTTGTAACTTTTGAATTTATTGTAGGTTATCGAAGAGACTTCTTAGGTGGAACATTTGGTATGGAACATAACTGTAATGGTATTGTAAACGTTTTTTTATGCATTATGGTTTCATATGCAATTTGGGGATGGGTTTATAAACAGGTTCGTGCAAAGAAAGCTTGCATTATATTGTTTGGTTCAATTTACTGGGCAACATTAGCAGAACTAAAAATATTTTTTATAGAAATAATGATAATTTTTGCTTTGGTTTTGTTATTAGCTAAAATTAAGAGTTCAAAAAAAATAAGTTGTGTTTTATTTGGGAGTCTTATTATATGTTCGGGTATTGTAATATTAACACTTGTTTATCCTGAACAAATAGAATATTTGCTTAAGTATGGGTTAATAGGTTATCTGCGTAATGTAAATCTTGGAATTCATGGTTTTGGCAGATTGTCTGCTATTCCAATTACCAATAAAGTATTTTTTCAAGATTCTATAAGAAAAATGATATTTGGTATTGGAACAGGGAATGCAGAGTTTATGATGGTAGGTAAAATTAATTTTTTAAGTGAATTTTATAAACAATACTCAGATTATGCATATAATTGTTATTTATATGCTTTCATCTATATTGAGCGAGGAATTTTAGGGCTTATATGGCATATTGTACTATTTGCTAAAACAATTATATTATCCTATAAATATAGAAAAAAAAATCTTGATGATAGAATATGGTATGATATTGCTATTTGTACCACTTTTTGCTTTCTTATTATGTGTATATATGATTCAGCATTAAGAGTTTCTACAAGTGGACTTTTGGCTTTTTTAATTTTAGGGGTGCCTTATATTGTTTCCAATAAGTAATAATTATATTGAGAAAGGGAAATTAATGAAAGTTGTAATTTTAGCTGGTGGTTTAGGAACGCGATTTTCAGAAGAATCTGAGTTTAAACCTAAGCCTATGATTGAGATAGGTGGGAAGCCGATTCTCTGGCATATTATGAAAGAGTATTTATATTATGGCTTGAATGAATTTATTATATGTGCTGGATATAAACAACATGTAATTAAGGAATGGTTTGCAAATTATTTTTTATATCATAGTGATATAACATTTGACTATACGAATAAAAAAAATGAAATGATTATTCACGATCAATTTTGCGAGTCTTGGAAAGTGACAATTGTGGATACAGGATTATCTACGATGACAGGAGGGCGTATTAAAAGAATTCAAAAGTATATTGGCAATGAAACTTTTATGATGACATATGGAGATGGTGTATGTGATGTTAATATTTCTAAGTTGCTAGAATTTCACCAGTCACACGGAAAAATTGCCACATTAACAGCAGTAATGTTAGATCAATCTAAAGGAATTCTTGACATTGGGGGAGATAATGCTGTTAAAGCGTTTAGAGAAAAAAAGCAAACAGATGGAGCACCTATTAATGCTGGCTATATGATACTAAACTCAGAAATTTTTGATTACATAGAAGGTGATTTTGAAATTTTTGAACAAAAACCATTAGAGAGGCTGTCTAAAGAGGGACAATTGATGTCATATATGCATAAAGGTTTTTGGCAATGTATGGATACTAAAAGGGAAAAAAATCAGCTAGAAGAATTATGGATATCTGGTAATGCACCTTGGAAAGTATGGGAGAACTGATGGATTTTGATTTATCATTTTATAAAGGAAAAAAAGTATTTATAACTGGACATACAGGTTTTAAAGGTTCTTGGCTTTGCAAAATATTAGCTAATGCCAAAGCTGAAGTTTTTGGATATTCTTTAGCTCCTTCAACAGCTTTTTCGCTCTTTCAAATTGCAAATATTGAAAAAGATATTTATTCAACAATTGGTGATATTCGTGATTATGCTAATTTGCATGCGGCTTTTGAAAAAGTACAGCCTGAGATTGTTTTACATTTAGCAGCACAGCCAATTGTTCGGGATAGTTACAAATCCCCTGCTTACACATATGAGACAAATGTTATGGGAACAGTTAATATCTTAGAATGTATTAGAAATAGTGCTTGTGTAAAGTCTTTTATAAATGTCACTACTGATAAAGTTTATCAAAATAAAGAATGGATATGGGGATATAGAGAGGAAGATGAACTAAATGGCTATGACCCATATTCTAATTCCAAATCTTGTTCGGAGTTGGTTACGCAATCATATAAAAATAGTTTTTTTTCTGATGGTTGTGTTGCAATTTCTACTATCCGTGCAGGAAATGTAATTGGGGGTGGCGATTTTGCAAATGATAGAATCATTCCTGATTGCATACGAGCTGCTATAAAACATGAAGACATTATGGTTAGAAATCCTTTTTCTACTCGACCGTATCAACATGTATTAGAACCACTATATGTTTATTTAATGATTGCTTCAATGCAATATGAAAATAATCGATATGCTAATTGTTATAATGTGGGTCCAGATGAGATTGATTGTCTACAGACAGGAGCTTTGGTTGACTTGTTTGTAAATAAATGGGGAGAGAATATAAAATGGAAAAGCTGTTATAATGGTGGTCCCCATGAAGCAAATTTTCTTAAACTGGATTGCTCTAAATTAAAAGCTACATTTGGATGGAAACCACATTGGAATTTAGAGACAGCAATTGAAATGGTGATAGAATGGAGTAAATGTTGGCTTAATAATGGCAATATAAGAGAATGTATGGATAAAGAAATAAATACTTTTTTTAATAGAAATATAGTGGAGGGTTAATTTATGGATGAATGGAATAATGAGCAAGAGGCTCGAGAGCAGATTAAATTTTTATTTGCAAAATATTATCACGATTTTATAGAAAAAAAGGATTCCTTTAAAGAAGGTATGCGTATTTCTTATGCTTCTCGTGTTTTTGATGAGAAAGAAATGTGTGCACTTGCAGATGCAGCACTAGATTTTTGGTTAACTACAGGTCGTTTTTCAGAGCAATTTGAAAAAGAATTTTCTACATGGATTGGAGTAAAATATGCACATTTAGTAAATAGTGGTTCTTCGGCAAATCTAATTGCATTTATGGTGTTAACTGCTCCTGAACTTGGTGAACGTCAAATTAAACGTGGAGATGAAGTTATTACTGTAGCCTGTAGTTTTCCAACAACGGTAACTCCTATTATTCAATACGGTGCTATCCCTGTTTTTGTTGATATGACAATTCCACAATATAATATTGATGTGACTAAATTAGAGGATGCTTTAAGTGAAAAAACTAAAGCCGTTATGTTGGCTCATACACTTGGCAATCCGTTTGACTTGGCAACAATTAAAGCTTTTTGTGATAAATATAATCTTTGGCTGATTGAAGATAATTGTGATGCATTAGGTACACAATATACGATAAATGGAAAAACCCAATATACAGGTACATGGGGAGATATTGGAACCTCTAGTTTTTATCCTCCTCACCATATAACTATGGGAGAGGGAGGTTGTGTATACACTAATAATCCAATATTACATCGTTTGATTTTATCTTATCGTGATTGGGGGCGTGATTGCATTTGTCCTTCAGGGCATGATAACTTTTGCAATCATCGTTTTGATGGTCAATATGGAGAGCTTCCTGAAAATTATGACCATAAATATGTCTATAGTCACTTTGGTTATAATTTAAAAGTAACGGATATGCAAGCAGCTATTGGTTGTGAACAATTAAAAAAATTCCCTGATTTTATTGAACGCCGTCGTCACAACTGGGAAAGATTGTATAAAAAATTAGAAAATTTTAAGGATAAGATTCTTTTGCCAGAGCCCGCTACTAATAGTCAGCCTTCATGGTTTGGATTTTTAATTAGTATAAAGCCTGAAAGTGGATTGAACCGAAATGATGTAACCTACTATATTGAAAATCATAATATTCAAACAAGGCTATTGTTTAGTGGCAACTTAATTAAACATCCTTGTTTTAGCCAAATTCGTGGTACAAAAGCATATCGTGTAGTAGATAATCTAAGTGTTACAGATTATATTATGAATAATTCCTTCTGGGTTGGAGTATATCCAGGAATGAGCGATGAAATGATTGATTATATGGCTAAAGTAATCATTGAGGCGATTAAAGGATGAAGAAAGCAATTGTAACAGGTGCAAATGGTTTTCTTGGCAAATATTTGGTTCAAGAACTTGTTGAAAATGAGTATTGTGTATGGGCAGTTGTAAGAGATAAAGAGAAAAATATAGATAATTTTGAGGGAAATCCCAAGATTCATATTGTGTATTGTGATTTGAATAATATATCTAATTTAAGTTCTTTTATTGAAGCAGATTCTTTCGATTGCTTTTATCATTTAGCATGGTCAGGTTCTTCGGGCATAGCTAGAGAAGATTATAAATTGCAGTTGCATAATGCGGAGTCTTGTGTTGATGCAGCATTAATAGCTTCTTTTTTAAAATGTAGACGTTTTATTGGCATAGGTAGTGTGACAGAACTTATGTGTAGAGAATATCTTCACCAAGATGGAAGTAAGCCGGAAATGGCAACTTGTTATGCCATTGGAAAAATGGCTGCTGAATATATGACAAGATGTGTTTGTACAAAACAAAATATAGAATTTATTTGGACTTATCTTTCGAATTTTTATGGTATAGGAGACAATAGTCAGAACTTTGTGAATATGCTGATAAAAAGTTATTTACATAATGAAACGCCTGACTTGACGCTAGGAAATCAGATGGCAGATTTTATGTACGTTTCAGATGTGGCAAAGGCTCTTACTATAATAGGTAAAAAAGGGATTGCAAATAACACCTATTATGTGGGATATGGAGAACCAAGGCCATTAAAATGTTTTGTGAAAAGTATTCATGCTCTTGTAAATCCTGTTATTGAAACAGGACTGGGAAAAAAAATTTTTCAAGGATTAGAGATTGACTTTGATTTGATAGATATTAAAAAAATTCAGAGAGATATGAATTTTATACCAAATATTCCTTTTGAAATCGGTATTGAGAAAACGATAAAATGGATAAAAGAATTTATTATTTGAGTGATAGATATTTGTAGGAGAGATAAATATGATACCCAAAATTATTCATTACTGTTGGTTTGGCAACAGTGAAATACCTGAAAAGGATAAAAAGTGTATTGAAAGTTGGAAAAAGTATTGTCCAGAATATAAAATTGTACGATGGGATGAAACAAACTATAATGTTAATAAAAATAAATATATGAAAGAAGCATATGAGGCTAAAAAATGGGGATTTGTTCCAGATGTTGCCAGATTAGATATTGTATATGAACATGGGGGAATATATTTAGATACAGATGTAGAACTTGTACGTAATTTAGATGATTTACTAGAAAATGCTGCTTTTATGGGCTTTGAAAGTGACACTGCAGTTAACCCAGGACTTGGTTTCGGGGCTGAAAAGCATAGTTTAATTATTGGAGAAATTCTTCGTTCTATTTATAGCATGAGAACATTTTTGAGAGAGGACGGGTCATATGATATGCGGCCAAGCCCTAGTAGAAATACACAATTTTTAGTAACTAAAGGCTTACAACTTAATGGAGAATTTCAAATATTATCATGTGGTTTAACTATATATCCTAAAGAATATTTTTGTCCGTTAGATTATGAGACAGGAATATTAAGTCTTACAGACAATACATATTCTATACATCATTTTCATGCTTCTTGGTGTACAAAGGAAGAGATGAAAGCTCATGAGTTAGCACAGAAAATAGCTAAAAAATATGGAAAACCCCTTGCATTTGTTATTAGTCAAATATACATATTTCCATATATACTTAAAGTGAAATTGGAAAAATATGGTTTTTTTGGAACTATACAATTTTGCATAAAAAGAATTATAAGATTAGGGAGTATAAACAAAATTAAATGATATTAAATTTTTTCAAATATATTATTCAATATGCGGATATTCTTTTGTATAAAAATTTACATAAAAAAGAAGATTATACTAGTGATATTTTAATTTTTGATACAAGTTTATATAGTGATAATTTAGGGGATAAAATTATAAATTATTATTGCAATATTGTTTTCAAAGAAATAGGAGTTTTGCCATTTGCGAGAGTATCAACACATGTGAGACCAACATATAGAGAAAAAAAATTATTAAATAGAAAATCGAAGAAGATAATTACAGGCACGAATATATTAAGTTCTCAGATAAATTTACGTGGACTATGGAAACGACCAATATGGGTAAAAGAAACAGCGAATTTATGTTTGATGGGGAATGGCTGGAGTACTTATTCAGAGTATGAAAATAAGTTTACAAAATTATTTTATAAAACTATGCTTAGTAAAACATTTATTCATTCTGTAAGGGATACTTATACAGAGAAAAAACTTCTTTCATTAGGTATAAATAATGTCATTAATACAGCATGTCCATCTATGTGGAAGTTGACTGAAGAATTTTGCAAATCAATTCCTGTTAATAAGGCTTCTTCTGTGATAACAACAATAACTGATTATGCCCCGGAACCATCATCTGATTGGTTTTTACTTGATACTTTACTGCGACATTATGAGAAAGTATATGTGTGGCTTCAAGGAAAAAATGATTTAGATTATCTTCACTCTTTTTCAAAGTTTGATAGTTTGATTTGTATAGATAATAATCTGGAGAGCTTTAATTGGATTTTGCAAAATGAATCTATAGATTATGTGGGAACAAGATTGCATGCTGGTATTCATGCTTTAAATTATCAAAAACGTAGTTTGATTATTGCTATAGATAATCGTGCCAAAGAATTGGCAAAGGACACAAATCTTCCAGTTATTGAGCGTTCTCAGATAAGAGAGGAACTAGAAGATAAAATTAAAAGTAATTATGTGATAAAACTTAAAATCCCTTTAACTAATATTGAGACATGGAAAAATCAGTTTACAAATATAAAATAAAAAACAGTAGAACTTTTAAATCTTTACGCAACATAACATTTGGAATAGGAAGTCAAACTATAGTTATAATTATGGGATTTATAACTAGAGCATTTTTCCTCAAATATTTAAATGAAAATTATTTAGGAATTAATAGTCTTTTTACAGAGATGCTTTCAATGCTATCAGTTGCAGATTTGGGAATTAATACGGTAATGGTTTATAGTCTTTATGAACCACTAGCTCAACATGATGAGAAAAAAATAACAGCTTTAATTTCTTTCTATAAGATAATTTATAGAACAATAGCAGCTGTTATAGCAATAGCAGGAATAATATTTATTCCTTTCTTAAACTGCGTTGTGAATTTGGATGAAACCATTTCTTTCTTATATATTTATTATTTTCTTTTTCTATTAAGGACTGTAGGGAGTTATCTGTTTGTATATAAGGTGTCTATTCTAACTGCTGACCAAAATAATTATATTGTGAATTACATAACAGGTAGTGTTAATATTTTTACAACTATACTTCAAATAGCAACACTTATATTAACTCATAGTTATCTTCTATATCTTATATTGAATGTCATTTCTATATGGGTAATTAATTTTTTGTGTGCTAAAAAAGCAGTAAAAATATATCCATTTATTAGTTCCTCCGAAACTCTCCCATTAGAAGAAAAGCGAAAAATATTTCAAAATATTAAGTCTGGTTTTTTATATAAAATTTCTTCCATAATGTTAAATTCTACGGATAACATCATCATCTCTACAATATTAGGAACAGTTGTAGTTGGATATTATTCAAATTATGGTTTAGTAATTAATAAATTTTCTACAATTATTAATATAGCATTTACTTCTATAACAAGTAGTATTGGAAATTTAATAGCTACAGAAAATAGCCAGAAAAGATATCAGATTTTTTCAATTATGCAAACACTAAGTTTTTTCATTGGAGGAATATCATGTGTTTGTATTTTTATATTAATGGATGAACTTATATCATTATGGATAGGAAAGAATTATATTCTTGGCAAAGATGTTCTTATTGCTTGTATGATGAATTTTTACTTAAGTATAACATTACAACCATTATGGGCATTTCGTGAAGCAACAGGTTTATATCAAAAAACAAAAAGTGTAATGCTTTGTACAGCTGGCCTGAATGTAGTTTTATCTATTTTTATGGCCTATTGGTTTGGCTTGGCAGGTGTGATTTTAGCTTCTGCTATTTCAAGATTATTGACCTATTTTTGGTATGAGCCTATTTTGCTATTTGCTCAATATTTTAACCAAAAAACCCCCCAATATTTTGTTAAGCATTTGTATAATGTAGTAATAATAATTTTGATTATTTTATTTGAAACAAAAATTGCAAATAGTATTTCTTGTGGAACATGGTTACAATTTATAATCAAATGTGCACTTGTTTTTGGCATTACATTTTTGGCTTTTATTATTGCATATTTTTGGAAAAAAGATTTTAGGATAGTTATTAACTATATATTGGAGTGGTTGAAAAAAGTTTAGAAAACTAAATGTAAGGTGAAATTTAAAAATTTGTTTTTGAAATACTTTCTGAGATAGGATTATGTTGCAATACTATGTTTAATAGGGTATAATGCTTCTATTAATTATAAACAGGAGTAGTATAGAATGAAAACAATATATTTTAGAGACTTTGTAATAAGACTATGGAGTAGAAAGAAACAAGTAATTGCTCTCGTGATTGTTTTTTCCGTGATATTTGGATATATCGGATATACAAAGGCAAATAAAACTGCTTCCGAAGAACAACTAAAAGAAATAGAAGAATATGAAGCGGCGATAAAAGAATATGATAATTTGATTTTAGAGTTAGAAGATAGTATAGAGATTGCACAAGAGCAAGTAGATAACCAAGAAAAATATTGTGATAATTCTATTTATTTGAAATTAGATGCGCAAAATATACAAGTGGCTGAACTTCAGTATGCTATTCAGACTACAAATAATGTTGGTTTTATTTTAAATTCTTTTGTAGCATATATTAATGAAGGGAGTTTAAGAAGTCAGTTATCTAAAGTATACTTAGCGGTGCCCGAAGAATATCTGAAAGAAATTATTACTTGTTCAACTAATGGAAATATATTAAATATAACTATAATGCATTATGATAAAGAAGAAGCATTAAAAATTTCTCAGTTTTTAGCTGAGAATTTAGAAAAGCAACAGACACAGATAAAACAGATTCAAGGCGAATTTGAGATGAAAAAGCTGGATGAGGTTCAATATTCTAAAGCTGATATTTCTGTGTTAAATACTCAAAATCAAGCATTAAATAATTTAAGAACCTATAAGAATACTTTATCTGATTTGAATAAGAAATTAATTGATCAAAAAAATGCAAGAAAGTATTATATAGAAAATAATGAGCCAGAAGCAATGGAGTTAGAAAATCCTATAAAAGAAGCAATTAAGTTTATGATTTTTGGAGGGATTTTTGCTATTGTTTTGTTACTAGTTGTTATGTCATTACGTAATATTATTAGTGGTGATTTGAAAGCGAAAGAAGAACTTTTGGCTGCTAATATTGCTGTGCTAGGGAGCTGGAAAGAAAGAGTAGGCTATGCTCCATTATTAGAACAAAGTATAATGGATATTCGAATATTTGCTGATTTAAATCAGTGTACTAAAATAATTATGAATTGTTTAAGTGATGATGAGTTAATCAGAAAAGTAATTGAAGACTATAAAAAAAGCCTAAAAGAATATAATATTGAAGTCCTTTGTTATTTTCCTTCTGAGAAAAATATGGAATTATTAAAGCAAATGATAGATGTGGGAAATTGTATTTTAGTTGCAGAGGTTGGAAAAAACACATATACACAGATAGAAGAACAAGTTCAATTATGTGAAAAATTTGGTGTTTCTATGTGGGGAAGTATTGTTGTTGGTTAAAGATTATGAAACTAAAAGAAAAAATTGATATAATTTTCTATAATTATTTTGATGCGGAAAAATTGTATTTAATTGCTTTTTCAATTTATTTAACAGGAGAAGTATTTGGAACTACTATGTTTCTATTGCCTGGAAAAATATTTGTTTTATGTAAGCTATTAGCAATAGGATTACTTGCTTTGAAAATGCTTGGAATTGATCAGTTTAAAGTGCATCAATATTTAGTAATCTGCTTTTTAATGGCAGATGCTGTGTTAGTTGCACTTTTTTCTGGGTATACAGAAGTATTAATGTGGATGATATTTCTAGTAGCAGCAAAAGAGGTGTCATTTGATAAAATATTGAAGGTGTATTTTACTATTACATTTTCAATTATTGTAATAGCTATGCTAGCATCTTTAATGGGAATTATTGTGAATCTTCAGTATGTTATGTACGAGAAAGGAAGGATACGTAACTCTTTTGGAATTGTTTACCCTACAGATTTTGCATCACATATTTTTTATCTAATGTTAACCTTTTTGTATTTAAAAAGAAAACAACTAAGTAATGTATATTATATTTCGTGTATAGCGATTTGTATTATGGTATATTTGTATTGCTATACAAGGCTTGACGTTAGCTGTATGTTTTTTGCTGCATTGGGGTATTGGATTTTGGATTGGTCTAAAGGAAAATATACTAGTTTACGAAAAAAATATTTAATCGATAGAGAATTTAAGAGATTTTTTGTATATAGCATGCCTATAGCAACAGCAATAATGTTTACTTTAACTATACTGTATAATCCTAATAATATAATTTTACTTAATCTTGATAGATGGTTGTCTAGTAGATTAGATTTAGGCAAGAGAGGGCTATTTGATTATCCAATAAAATTATTTGGACAGTATGTATATATGAATGGAAATGGTTTTTCAACAAAAACTCCGAATTGGGATAAATATTTTTTTGTTGATTGTTCATATATATATAACTATCTGCGATATGGACTAGTCTTTCTGCTTGTTTTATTAATCGTATATGTTGCTTGTTGCAAAAAGTATTATGATGATAAATACTTTTTATTAACTGTTGCTTTAATTTCATTAAATTGTATGATTGCGCATCATTTGATTGAACTAGCCTATAATCCTTTTGCACTTGCTTTATTTGCTAAATGTTCAATAGATACCCCAAAAAGATGCTTTTTAAGTGGTTAGGAGTAGACGTCAATGGTTAAAATGAGAAGTGTAAAGTACAATTTTATTATGAATGTAATCTTGACAGCTTCTACTATGATTTTTCCTTTGGTTACATTCCCTTATATATCAAGAATTCTATTACCAGCAGGAGTTGGCAAAGTGAATTTTGCCACTTCTGTTGTTTCCTATTTTAGTATGATTGCTATGTTAGGAGTACCTACTTATGGTGTAAGAGCCTGTGCACAAGTCCGAGATAATAGGGAAGAACTTAGTAGAACTGTTCAGGAAATTCTGTTAATTAATATTATTATGGGAAGCATTATGTATGCTTTCTATTTTCTTGCTTTGTGGAATGTTCCAAGATTACGGTCTGATGCTACTCTTTTTTATGTTATGAGTACCACTATCTTTTTCAATGTAATTGGAGTAGAATGGTTATATAAGGGTTTGGAACAATATTCTTATATTACCGCTCGTTCCATAGCGTTTAAATTTATTGGGCTGTTACTTATGTTTATTTTTGTCAAGGCTAAGGAAGACTATGTGATATACGGAGCTATTACAATTGTGGCGGGAGTAGGCTCTAATATTTTGAACTTTTTTAATCTAAGAAAATATATAGATTTGCGCCCGGTTGGTCAGTATTGTCTACAAAAACACCTGAAAGCAGTTATGGTATTTTTCTTAATGTCAGTAGCTACTACGATTTATACCAATTTGGATACTGTTATGCTTGGCTTTATGAAAGATGATATAGAAGTTGGATACTATACAGCAGCAGTGAAAGTAAAGACTATTTTGGTTAGCTTTGTAACTGCGCTTAGCACTGTACTGTTGCCAAGAGTGTCTTATTATGTAGAGCATAGTTTGCAAGAGGAATTTATAAAGGTTAGTCGTAAAGCATTGAATTTTGTAGTGGTAGCAGCAGTGCCTGTGACTATTTATTTTATACTTTATGCACAGGAAGCCATTTTATTATTATCTGGAAAAGACTTTGGCAATGCGGTTTTACCAATGCAGATTATTATGCCAACAGTATTGTTTATTGGGATTACCAATGTATTAGGAATTCAGATTTTAGTTCCACTAGGGAAAGAAAAGTTAGTATTTTATTCTGTACTGATTGGAGCGATTGTTGATTTGATAATCAATATTATTTGTATTCCCTATATGGCCTCGGCTGGAGCAGCTCTGGGAACAGTAATTGCTGAATTGGCTGTTTGGATAGTACAAATACAGATGTTAAGAGGTCAAATAAAAGATTTATTTAGAGAAGTACAGATAGGGAAGATACTGGTTGCGATTGCTTGTAGCGTTTTAACTTGTTGGTGGGTCAAAGATATAGGATGGATAAATTTTCTGACTTTGGCTATTTCAGCTTGCATATTTGTAGGTAGTTATATTATTGTATTAATAATTGTAAAAGAAAATTTTGTTTGGAATATAGTGAATGAACTTATAATGAGGATAAGATGGACGATTTGGAAAAAACGCAGATAGTGATTGCCGCACATAAAAAATACAGAATGCCAAAAAGCAGAATTTATCTTCCATTGCATGTTGGAGCTGCCGGGAAAGAGGCTATAGGATATGAGCGGGATGATTCGGGAGAAAATATATCAAGAAAAAATCCGTATTATTGTGAGTTGACAGGATTATATTGGGCTTGGAAAAATCTGGACTGTGATTATGTAGGAATGGTACATTATCGCAGATATTTTACTGTGAAAAGTTATGTAAAGCTTCGAAAATGCAAAGATAATATCCGGGAAAAAATGCAATGTGTTTTAGATGAAACGGAACTAGAAGAACTAGAAAAAAAATATGACATTATTGTGCCTAAAAAAAGGCGATATATTATAGAGACTCTTTATAGTCATTACAGCCATTCACATTACTCAGAACATCTTGACCTGACAAGAGAAGTGATTTCTAAAAAATATCAAGAATATTTACCAGTATTTGATAAAGTGATGAAATCAAGGTCTGGACATATGTTTAATATGTTTATTATGAAAAAAGAATTGATGGACCAGTATTGCACATGGCTCTTTGATATTTTGTTTGAGGTAGAAAAGTATATTGATATAAAACGATTATCTCCATTTCAAGGAAGACTGTATGGGCGAATAAGTGAGATTATATTTAACGCCTGGTTGACATATCAGATGGAAGTAAATGATTATAAAGTGAAAGAGATTGATTTATTGTATATGGAACCTATAAATTGGAAACGTAAGAGCAAAGCTTTTTTGGCAGCAAAATTTTTTCATAAAAAATATGATGGGAGTTTTTAAAAAGTTGTGTGTACCAAAAAAAATGTGCAAATCTCTTTTATTATTCCAGCTTATAATGCAGAGAAAGTATTAAGACGTGCAGTTGAAAGTATTGTTGGGGTAGATTGTGAACAGAAAAATATAGAAGTTCTTATTGTGGAAAATGGTTCTACAGATGAGACTTTGAGTGTTGCTAAACAGTTACAAAGAGAATATCCCAATATAAGATGTATGCAGTCAAATAAAGGAGTCTCTTGTGCAAGAAATGAAGGGATTCGAAAAGCAAAAGGAAAATGGATAGTATTTATAGATGCTGACGATTACTTAATCAATAATGCTTTAAATATTTTGGAAAGAGATATTCAAGAAGAATTAACGGATTTACTATTATATGGTTATGAATCTGGTAAAAGAATTGTAAATATTAGAAAAGCTTCAGATAGAGATAGGTTTGAAAGAGAATGTATAGAAGATTGTCGGATTATGATGTTAGAGTCTCCAACTCTATATATGCAAGTATGGGCAAAAGCTTTTCGCAGAGAAGTAATGCTAGAAAATAATATATTTTTTAATGAGGATATATGTTTATCTGAAGATAGTGATTTTACTTTGCGGTATACCAAGAAATGTTCTTGTATTTCTTTTTATCCTGATATTGTATATCACTATTCTTTAGAAGCTTCCTCTACGATGAGGACTTATCAGGGAAATAAGGTAGATAAATATAGATTGGCAATGTTAGAGACACAAAAGTGTGTTTTTTTAGAACACCCCAATATACAAGAAGCATATAAAAAGTATGTTTTAATGCATCTTAATATTGCACTTGTTAGGGATGTATTTTGCGTTGAAAATCGTCATAAATTTAACAAGAAAATTTGTTATATGAAGCAGGTAGCTCAGATTGATATATTTAGACAAGCTATTTCTGAAATAAAATTAAGAGATTGTTGTTCAGTTCGTATGTTACCAATTTTATTATTAAAATGGCACTGTTATTGGTGCAGTGGGATTATATATCAATTACGAGCATGGCAGAATTATTTGCGTGAAGCTTAGCAGAAGGGAAAAGTAATGAATAAAATCCTTATATTTGGGATGACAGAGAATCCAGGTGGTGTGGAAAGTTTTTTAATGAACTACTATCGCCATTTAGATAAAACAAAATTTCAGTTTGATTTTTTATGTAATTCTTATGAAAAAGTAGCTTATGAAGATGAAATTTTGGAATTGGGAGGTAAAACTTTTCATTTTCCTGCAAGAAGTCAAAATATAATGGCTTATCGTGAAAAATTAGAAGAATTTTTTAAAAAGCGTAGTAGTGAATATCATGCAATATGGGTCAATGTGTGTAGTCTTGCTAATATTGACTATTTAAAATTAGCTAGAAAATATGGGATTTCTAAGAGAATTATACATAGCCATAATTCTCAGAATATGGATAGCAAATTGAGGGGGATACTTCATTTAATAAATAAAAATGTGATAGGCAGATATGCCACTCATTATTGGGCTTGCTCCAAAGAAGCTGCTGATTGGTTTTATAATAAGGAGTTGCAGAAAGACGTTGTTATTATTCATAATGCAATTGATGTAGAGCGAATGGCATTTGACTCTATGAAAAGAAAAAAGATTAGAGAATCGTTAGGATGGGAGAACAAGTTTGTAATAGGTAATATTGGAAGACTTCATTTCCAAAAAAATCAAATGTTTATTCTTGAAATCTTTTATGAGGTTCTGAAACAATTGGACTCAGCGAGACTTATATTAGTGGGACAGGGAGAAGACGAAGCAGAATTAAAAAAAAGAGTAGAAGAATTGGAAATTGGAAAGTATGTTTATTTTGCAGGAATTCAGTATGATATTGCTGGATGGCTAAGTGCATTTGACCTTTTTTTGTTTCCTTCTAAGTTTGAAGGGCTTAGTATTGTGGCTTTAGAGGCGCAAGCAAACGGGTTAATAGTATTGGCTTCTAAAGGTGTAATACCAGAAGATGTTTGTATTAATGATAATTTTGAGTTTTATAGTCTGAGAAAGTCTGCTGTAGAATGGGCGAGTAAAATAGTGCAGATGAAGTCTAACTTAGAACGGAAAAAATTAGAAGATATTTTTATTAATTTTATTCAAAAAGGCTATAGTATTGATACAGAAATCAAAAAGTTAGAGGGATTGTTTGGAGAGAGTGATAAATGCAAAAATATCAAATAATAGAAACTTCTGATAATTTTAATCATGCAGGGACTAAAGCAACGGCTGATATTTCTCAAATAGCTTTTAAACTGGGATATAACTTGATTCATGTGCGCATGTTAACTACAAAAATTTCTAAGATAGCTATGTTACAAAGACAATTAGGATATTTTGTTGATTGGCATCAATGTTATAAAAAGGTTACAGAAGATTCGATTATTTTATTACAACATCCATTTCATTATAAACAATTTACAAGACAAATAATATTAAAAAAATTAAAAAATAAAAAACATGTGAAATTTATTTCTGTAATACATGATGTAGAGGAATTAAGAGCATTTCGGTATAATAATTATTATAAAAAAGAGTTTGATTTTATGCTTCAAATAGCAGATGTTCTAATAGTGCATAATGAATCAATGAAAAATTTTTTTGTAAAAAAAGGAATACCAAAAGAAAAATTAATTAGTTTACAAGTGTTTGACTATTTACAGCCGGAGCAGAAAAGTAAGAAAAAGATATTTGAACCTTCAATTACTGTTGCAGGAAACCTGGATGTTAAAAAATGTGGATATATTAATCAACTTGGGAATTTAGGTATTAAGGTTAAACTATTTGGACCTAATTATGAAGCTGGCTTAGATAAATATAATAATATAGAGTATCAGGGGCAGTTTGCACCGGAACAGATACCATCTAAATTGACTGGAGGATTTGGTCTTGTCTGGGATGGAGATGGTATTGATGGATGTATAGGACAAGCAGGACAATATTTGCGATATAATAATCCGCATAAATTATCATTGTATTTGTCTTCTGGTTTACCAGTTGTGATTTGGAATAAAGCAGCTGAGGTAGAATTTGTAAAAACAAACAAGGTTGGGATATGTGTAGAATCTCTTTTAGAATTAAAAACAATTTTAGAGCATATGAGTGAGGAGGATTATCAAGAATATGTTAATGCAGCTGTTGTTATTGGGGAAAATATGAGAAAAGGTGACTATGGAATGCAAGCGATTTGTTTGGCAGAAAATTTTATAAAATCTGTTAAGAAATTATAATTTGACCTATTATGCTACTCCATTTAGAAATTGTTGAAACATTTATAAAAATGCAAAAAATTCTCCTGTTTTATGGTGTGCAAAGTGGTGATAAGGTTCATTGATGATAATATAAGTTGTTAAAATGGAATTTTCAAAAGTAGTTATAAGTATGGTAGTATTATTTTGGAACTTCAACACAATAATATCTCTTTTTAAGTTTGTATCGTTACAAATTAAATATTGCAGCATGTTTTGCTGTATTGTGCCTTTATCATAATGGTATAATTTATAAATATGTAGATAATATAGTTTGGAAACAATATTTGATTGCAGAGGTAGTTTTGTAATGGAAAGTACATACAAGGTAAGAACAGAAAAGATGATTAAAAAAAAACAGAATGATATGCTAAATGATACAATATTCTTAATGATTCGTTTTATGTTTGTCTTGATGATAGGAATAATTATCTTAGTCTGTTGTTTTGGAAATCAGATTTGGTATGAAAGAAATCACGATGATGGACTGATTATGTCTAACTTTGCCTTGCTGATTCTAGGAATAACAATACTAATATTGCTTTATTGGATATTAGAACAAAAAGTACACATAAAAAGTGAAAAGGTAATTATTTTATGTAGTCTTTGCTTTCTTATTTTCCAAATGTTTTTAACATGGAATTATTATTTTAAGACAGATTGGGATGTTGAGACTATTGTTGAAGCAGCTTATGAAGTTGTTTCTGGCCAACAAGAAGATTGGGCAATTGACTATTTTTCCAGATATCCCAATAATCGTTTGTTAGTATTGATTTATTCATGTATTATTAGAATATTTGCTTTGTTTCATTTGGAAAATAAAGCATATATGGGATTTCTGCTTTTTCAATGTGTAATATCTTGGGGTACAGGTCTGCTATTGTATAATCTTTCAAGAAAGTTGTTAAATAGTCGTGTAATTGCTTTTGAAACATGGGGAATATACTGTTTCTTGATTGGATTATCACCATGGGTGTCCATTCCATATTCTGATTCTGTAGGATTGATTTTTCCGGTTGCTATTTTAACAATATATTTAAAAACATTATCTCTGCAATCTATTTCTTTTTTTCAGTGGTATCTGATGATTTCATTATCATATATTGGTTACAAGATAAAACCACAAATAGTAATTGTTATGATTGCGATTGTGTTAATTTCAATAGTTCGTTTCGCTTCTTTTGTATGGCATAGTAAAATAGATAATATTAAAAGAAATATAAAAAAGAACAATTTTGGGATAAAGCTGTTATTATTAACAGGTAGTGTGATATGCACAGTGTGGATAGTAAATGCTGGAATAGATACAACGGGTTTTATAGTTGATAAAGAAAAATCTTTTGGTATCTCTCATTTCTTTATGATGGGCATGAATGAGGATAGGGGAGGGGTATGGGACGGAGAGGATGTTGCTATCTCAGATGCTTGTAAAAGTGCTGCGGAGCGTCAAGAAGTAAACTTATCTATTGCTAAAGAAAGACTGCAAAAAATGGGAGTAGCAGGATTTGTTCGTCAGATGCATAGGAAATTATTAACCAACTATAATGATGGAACATTTTGCTGGGGAGGAGAAGGTGTATTTTATAAAGAAGTATTACCAGAAAAAACAATGTTTTCTTCTTTGATTAGAAATATATATTATAATCGGGAATATATGGGAGCGTATTTTAAATATTTTTATTCTTTTATGAAAATGTTATGGCTTTCCGTATTGTGTATATCATTATTTTCTGGAATTTTTAAAACAACAAATCATATTTTACTTGTATGTATGTTGACATTGATAGGATTGACTATATTTGAACAGATTTTTGAGGCTCGGGCACGATATATATACATATACGTACCAATCTATATATTACTTGTACCTGTAGGGATGATGAATCTAAAAAAAATAATACGGGGGGTAATTCATATATAATAATAGTGAAGAATTAGAGTTGTTTTGATGTTTTATGGAGAGGGCATTGGTGGTTTACACTTTCTGCTTTTGCAAACATTTAAGAAATCATACAACATTGCCGACATATATTATAACTATATTAAAGTAGCAGTATGTCTATTAATTAGGTAATTGTGAAACTTGCTAAACTCGTTCGCAATCTTAAAGCAAAACACAGAAGAATTCGTGAAGAGCACGAATTCTAAGATGAAATGTGGATAACTTCTGACTTTCAAGCTCTGCTCTTGGATTGAGGGAAATATAGGTTTTCGAGAAATGTTTGTTATCGTCAAAAGTGCTGCAGATAAAAAGGCTTTTATAGAGTTCTACAGTATCGAAAACAGCATTGCCAAGGAATGTTTTAGGATTGAGTAGTGGATGTTTGGAAAAGAATGTATTAGATTCATGTTGTATCTTTTCAGAGGAAGGTGTATATCCAGAATTAACAGGAATAAAAACATCTCAAGTGGATAATTCTACAGATGCCTTGATGCTTTTGATTGCTTCCTATCCGAGCATGGAAAAAATAAAAGAAAAGAACTTATTTTCCCTATTTTTTTTATGTGGCTTTTTATGAATCCGATTGCTACGATGAGTTCTTTACAATTTAATAATGTTACCTTAGTGACATGGATTACAATTTTGCTAATGCTTTATCTTGAAGAACAATGGAAGATGGAATTAAGCAAGTGGGAATTGTTATTTGTGGTAATTGGTGCACTAACGAGCTATCTGGATTTGTTAACATATCCATTAGTTACGTTAGGAGTTCCATTAAGCTTATGGCTTGCTTTAAACAGAGATTCTTCTATGGGGTTTAAGATAAAGGGAATATTGTTGATTTCTGCTTTCTGGTCTGTTGGTTATACTGGAATGTGGGCAGGGAAATGGGTCTTGGGGAGCATTATTACAGGAGAAAATGTTTTTGAAAATGCAGTTGAGGTAATGCAAGTGCGTACTTCATCGATTGTGGACGAAGACCAAGGGGTGACATACTGGGAAGTGATAGAGTGTCAGATGTCAATTGCAGGTAGATATATGTTTTTGGCAGTTGCAGCAGCCGGAGCTTTTCTGACATTCTATAGTGTAAAAATGAAAAAATTAGATTTTCAATCTTTTTTCCCATATGTTATAGTGGGATTATATCCCTTTATCTGGTATTTGATATTAAAAAATCACTCCTATATACATGCTTTTTTTACATATAGAGAGTTGGCAATTACTATTTTTGCGTGTTGTGTTTATATAGCTGTTCAATTTAAAAGAAAAGGAGACCACCAACTATGAAAAGAACCATGGAAAAGAGACTGCTATCCATAGCGATTTCCATAAGCCTGATCTTCGGGAGTATGTTATCTGCTCCAATGCAAGTGTCAGCTGCTACTGTGAAAAGAACAATGGCAAATGTAATTATATTTGTGGAATTTTCTGACACAGAATATGGTAAAGATGACAAACATGCTGGTCATGAAACGGCAGTATATGGCCAGTGTTTTAGGGGGAACAATAGTGCGGCATATGCAAAAAGTTTATTTGATGGCGATGCAAGTAATCCAATAGCATTAAAACAATATTTGAAGACTATCTCTTATGGGCAACTGCAGGTGGAAAATGTTTTTCCACAGATTAGTGGAGATAAGATAGCTCCATATCGCTTAAAAAATCCAGCAGCGTATTATACGAACACAGGGAATGGCGATAATGGCGATCAAAAGATGATTAAGGAGCTGATAGAGAATAACGCAATTAAGCTGCCTTCAGGAGCAACAGTGGATTATGATGGAGATGGTGCAATTGATAATCTGACCATTGTATATACTACTAACAAAGACGCAGATGCACATAAATCTACCTATAAATCAGGTGGCGGTATAGGCGGATATGCTGTTAAAGATTATAATATGTTGCCTGAATACAGCGTATTTATGATGAAAGCAGTAGGCGTAGCGTGTCATGAATTTCTTCATACGGTGGGATATCCTGACTTATATCGGGAGAATGCAGTAAGCAATGGACGACCAGTAGGAGAGTGGGGAATTATGGCCAGTGCAGGCAGATACCTTCAGTATCCTCTTGCCTATCTTCGTGGAGGGATGACAAACTGGTTTACAATTCCAACGGTAGAACAGTCGGGGCAGCAATCTCTATATGCAGCTTCCAAAACTACAATTGATACAAAAGACCAGCAGGCTGTTATCTTGAAAACAAATTATTCGGATAGTGAATTTTTTGTATTGGAGTATCGAAAACAATCCCAAACAGTGAATGAGTATGAGAGTAAGAATCTTTTGCAGGCTTCTGGGTTGATTATCTACCGGGTAAATACTCGATATTCACAAAATTATTATTCATCTGGTGATATGATATATGTATTTCGGCCAGGCGATAGTTATAATGCAAATGGTAGAGAAAAGGCACTGAAATATGTCTCTACTGGAGCTTTGGCGTCTGAGCTTGGCAGAACTTCTTATGGAAGCAGCGACCCTAATGCCACTTTGATGGATGGCGCGATTACGTACTCGGATGGTACGAACAGTGGAATTGTAATAAGCAATGTGGGCAGTAATGCGGGAGATAAGATTACTTTTGATATTACCTATCATCCAGTTGATGAGTATTGGACGACGATGGCAGAATTAGATAATGACCCAACAGATGAGATGGATTCCTATATGGATACCGATGGGACAATATATAGTTTGCAGCGTAAAGGAACGGAACTAAGTGCTCCAGTATCTCTGTATCAATATAATGCAGCCGGATGGAAAAAGCTTGGCACACCTTTATCAAATGTAAGCAGTAGTTTTAAACTGGGAAAATACAATGGAAATCTGTATGCAGGGTATTTAGATACTAGAACTTGGGTATTTAAACTGCTTCGTTGGAGTGGCTCTGGATGGGCAGAGGTATTTACCTCTAAAGATACTTGTTCGTCGAATACTTTTACCATGACTTCGGCAGAAGATGGTATATATTTTAGTTATCTGGATGACCAGACTCATCGCTTGAGTGCATATCGCTATACTACATCTGGAGTAGCAAAACTTGGAGATATGGTTGCACAAGGAGATGCATATGGCTCAGATATTGGCAGTGTATCCATAACAGCAGAACAGGGAAAGGTGGTATTGGGATACAGAGATGCTGTAAAGAAGCAAATCAATGTAAAGATTTTTAATAGCAGCCAGAATGTATGGGAAGCAGTTGGAAGTTCTACTTTAACGGGAGACGGAATAGTAAAGCTTCATAGAAATCAGATTTATTTGATGAAAGGTGAAACTTCTAGTACAAATGGCGGAGAGTTGTATCGATATAATCTTTCAGCAGCAAATGGAGAATGGAGCAGAATTGGGCCAGGTGCTTTTTCGGAAGAAAGTGCTTTTGAGAAGGATATTTGCTTTATCGGCGATGTACCATATGTGGCGATGATAGGCGGGTCATCTCAACATGGAAAAGTGATAAATCTAATAGATGGCCAGTGGGGAGTGCTTGGAAATAAGATTACCAATGAAAAAATCAACAATTTGCAAATATTTTCAAAGGGCAATGACCTCTATGCGATATATTGTACAGATGGAAAAAAAGTCTATATCAAATCACATTTTGCAAAAGAGATTATTGTAACACCTGATGAAAATCCTGATGGTTCAGGTGGGAATACAGGTGACAATCCTGGCGGAGATTCCAATGGAACAGGCGGAAATGATGGAAACACAGGAGGAAACACTGGAAGTTCAGGTGACAACAGTGGAAGCACAGGAGGAAATACCGGAAGCTCAGGTGGTAACAGTGGAAGTACAGGAGGAAACACTGGAAGTTCAGGCGACAATAGTGGGAACACTGGAAATACAGAAGGAAATGGTGGAACAACAGGAAATAATCCTGGAACATCTAACGGAAGTGGAGACTCTTCGCAAGGCAATGGTGGCACTATCGACGTTCCAGAGCCACCAGTCAATACCAGCGATATTAAAGATTTAAGCGTTATTATGCTAAAGAGCAATTCGTTGCGATTGTCCTGGAATTCTGTTCCAAATATAAAGTCTTATGAAGTATACTATTCTACTTCACCAGATTCTGGCTTTAAAAGACTGACTACTACGAAGAAGACTTTCTATGATTTTAAGAGAGCAAAATGTGGTCAGACATATTATTTCCAAGTGCGGACAATGAGTAAGGTTGGAAAACAGAAGGTCTATAGTGATTTCTGTCCAGCTGTTTCTGGAAGAACTGTATTAAATGGAACGGTCGATGCTTATATTGCAAAGACAACTTATAACAGCATCACTATCAAATGGAATAAGGTAAGGGATGCAAAGAAATACGAGATTTATTATGCAACATCTCCAGGTGGAGAATATCATTTCCTGAAGTCACAGGGTGGCAGAAGCTTTACACATAAGAAACTGACAACGGGTGATACCTATTATTATCAGATACGTCCCATCAGAGATTCGTATAAGGGCGAGTTTTCCAGCATAGTTTCTTCAAAAACCGTGTTAAATGCATTGACAAAACTGCAGGCAAAGCCTTCTGGCGCAGGTCGGATAAAGGTATCCTGGAAGAAAGTACCAGGAGCAAAGGCATATGTGATTCTTCGTGCAGACAGTGAGGAAGGGCCATATGAGCAGATTGGAGTGTCATATAAGCCAAATTATCTTGATGCAGGACTTCCAGACGCAACGGGTTATTACTATAAGGTCTATGGAGTATCCGGGGCACATAAGACAAATGTAGAAGGACCAGTATGGCAACTAACAAAAGCTGCCAAAAAATGAAAATATTCTTAAGATTGTATAGATAGTTGCGTTTTGACTGTAGATTGGTATATAATCAAAAAAGCGGCGCCATAGTGTGTAGGCTATGGCGCGTTTTTTTGCGAGCAGTAAATATGATAAGAGAATGGAGGAACTATGAAGCGAAAGGTTGTATTAAGGTGCCTGTCTTGTCTGTTGACAGGAATGTTGTTGTTAGAATCACCGCTGCAGGTATTTGCAGAACAGACAAATGATACTGTACAAAGTGATGTGGAAAATGAAAATCAGGATACGGAACCTGTAACGACAGATGAGCCTGTAGATGAGGCAGAGGTTGCTAATCCAACAGAAGATGAAGAACAGAAGGATGTTCCTAAAACAGAGGAGAATAAGGAAGATGAGTCCAATCAGGAGACGCCTCCGGCAGACGATAAAGCGCCTAGTCAGGAAGTGCCGCCAACCGACGATGAAACGTCCAATCAGGAAATTCCTCCAACAGATGATGAAAACACTGTCACAGAAGAAAATAAGACGCCAACAGAAGACAGTTCTGATGAGATAAAATCAGAAGATAAGGTAGACGCTGTTACTCCGGCTGAGGATGAGGCAAATCCAGATGAGAATACTCCCACACAGGAACTTCCATCAGAAGATTTAGAGAATCTTGAGCCCAAAGAAGAGCAGACAGAGACAGAAGATGAGATAGATGGATTTTTTGTACTGACAGGTGAACAGTATGGAACAGAAGCTGCCTATCTTGGAGAGAAAAAAGAGCTGCTCGCAGATTACCAAGAAGTGGCAGGGGTACTTCAGAATACACTTCGGGAGAAAAAAAGCGAACTATCTCTAAAAGAGATGTCACTTAGCCCAGAAATCATACAGGATTTATTGGTTTACATAGTAAATGATACCGATGTGGATTGCAGTTATCTGTTACCATTGGTTACTTATACTTATGTGGAAAAGGCAGATGAGGAAAATACCACAACTAAGAACGTATATTCGGTTCGATTTTCTTATCTGACCCAAGAATCACAACTGACCTTGACACAGGAAAGCAGAAGCCTAAAGGATGGTGTAAAGCTTGCTTTTACAACAGATGCTTCTGTAGAAACCTATCGTCTGTATCGCCACGATACTAATGGAGAGGAATGGACGCTAGTAGCAGAGCTTTCGGCTAAAGATGCCAAGAGTTTTACGGATACTGATGTCGCAGATGGCGAAGTATATCTATATCGCTTAATGGGTTATCAGATAGTAGAAGAAAAAGAAGTGCTCTGCAATTTCAGCCCTTCACTTAAGAGCGAATATACCTTGGATGCGCCAGAGAATCCAAAAGCACAGAGTATGTCTGCATCTGTAGAACTGACCTGGGACGAAGTGGCTGATGCGACTGCCTATGAGGTAGAAGTCTATGATGAAGCCAAAGGTGATTTTGTGTATCTAGGAACGGCTACGGAGAATCACTATCTGCACGAAGGCTTAGAAAGCGGCAAAGTCTATGAGTATCGAATTCGGGCTATCTATCAGAGCATGGCGCGTTCGGCAAGTGGCACAACCGTATCTTCTTATTCGGATACCGTAAAAGGGCAGACAGCACCAGCAGCTACCAAAAAGGTAAGCTATACTTCAGAAGCTTCTGACAGCGTGTTGCTTCAGTGGGAAGCAGTACAGGGTGCAGATGGATATTGCATTTATCAAGACGGAAAGGAAGTTCTGAAGACAAATGAGCTGTCTTGTCAGATAAACAGCTTAAAAGCAGGAACTGAATATAAGTTTGAAGTTCGCGCTTATGCAGATAATGGAAGCAAAATACTGATGGGAGATGCATCTGCAGCCTATGCAATGCCACTACTTCCAGCAGTCAATCTAAGCGTAGAGAGAGCTGCTTATAATCAGTTAAAGCTTACCTGGCAGGAAGCTGCACCAAAAGTTTCCTATGAGATTTACAGAAAGACAGAAGGACAGGCAGAACAGCTCATTCAGACGATTACTGATGAAAATGCTTTAACATGGACAGACAGTACAGTAAAATTTGATACAACCTATCAGTATCGGATTCGTGCAGTCAAAAAGGTACAGGATAGAAGCTATATAGGAGTTTATTCACAGGAAGTATCGGGTGTTACTACTTTGGATGCAGTAACGATACAGGCTGTTGCTACTTCTGATATGCAGTCTCTACAGATAAGCTGGAACCAGGCTCCAGGAGCAACAGGATATGAAGTGTATCGCTCGACAACATCGGGAAGTGGCTATGTAAAGGTTGCAAATCTTCCAGCAGATACAACTACCTATCGCGATAATGGTCTGACGATTGCCAATACCTACTATTATCAGGTACGGGCATTTGCTACAGAAGGAGACAAGACAGCATATAGCAATTATTCACCAGAGGTGAGTGGCACAGTAAAGCTGAGTGAGGTGTCAAATCTTCAGGTTACGATGACAAAGGTAAATACACTTCGCCTAACTTGGGATGCTTGTTCAGATGCAAAATCATATGAGGTTTATTATTATTCCTCTATTGATTCCAGGATACGTCGTGCGACCAATACAAAAAAGACATTTTATAATTTTAGTAAAGCAAAGTGTGGTGTTACCTATTATTTTAAAGTGCGAACCTGGCAGAAGATTGGCAAAGAGAAATATTATAGCGACTATTGTCAGGAAATATCCGGGATGACAGTATTGTCAGGAGCTCCTACTATATCAATGAAAAAGCTTACATTTAACAGCATTGCGTTTAAATGGAGCAAGGTAAAGGATGCCAAAAAATATGAAATCTGGTATGCAACAAGTCCAGATGGGGACTATCAGCTTCTCAAGACACAAGGAGGAACAAGCTTTACACATAAGAAGATAGCGACAGGAGTGATGTACTATTACAAAGTCCGTCCAATCAGAGATTACTATACAGGAGAGTTTTCGGAAGTATTTTCAGCACGTCCGGGACTGGATGAGTTGAAGAATTTAAATATTGAAAGGGGAACAAAACAGTTAAAGCTGTCCTGGAAAAAGTTAAAAGGTACAGAGAATTATGTGATTCTTCGTTCTGAGCAGGAAAATGGAACTTATACAGAGGTAGGAAGAACACCGAAGACTTCTTATACAGATACTGGCTTAAAGGATAATACAAGATATTATTATAAAGTGTATGCAGTGGCAGGCAGCTGTGAGAGCAATGTTCTAGGGCCGGTAAGTGAGACAACTTATGAGGTGGCGGCAGCCCCTGAGCCATCTAAGCCGTCTTCTGATAATAAAAAGACATATTATGGTGTGGATGTGTCTTCTTACCAGGGAAAGATTGACTGGGAAGCAGTAGCAGATGATGATATTGACTTTGCTATGATTCGGATTCTGACTGGAAAAGGAACCAGCAATCTGTCCGTGGACAGCCGCTTTGAGTCCAATTATAGAAATGCGCGCGCAGCTGGTATCAAAGTCGGAGTCTACCGTTACAGTTATGCGACAACAAAATCTGGTGCCAGAAGAGAAGTGGAACAAATCCTGGAGGTTTTAGATGGAAGAAAGCTGGATTACCCGATTGTACTGGATATGGAGGACAGCTCGGTTCTGAATGGAACTTCAAGGGAAAAGAGGACAGAGATTATTCTGGAATATAAAAAGCGGGTGGAGGAAGCTGGATATAAGTTTGCTTTGTATGCCAACAAGGATTGGTTAGAGAACCATATTCAGTCAAAAGCACTTGATGGAGTGGATATCTGGCTTGCAAGGTGGAGAAGTCTAAGCAGTGGTCCAGGCTATAATGGCGCTGGTAATCTGACGATGTGGCAGTATTCTAGTAAAGGCTCTGTGAATGGTATCTCAGGAGCTGTGGACTTAGATGTAAGCTATAAGAGATATTAATGCTAAATATGGATTTTCCTGAAAATCTGGTTGCAATATGAATATGAGATGTATATAATGAAAGAATAATGCCATGATATACGAAAGTATATCATGGCACTTTCAGTATGTTAGTCGTTAAAGCAGGAGAGTCCCGTGAAAGTACAGAATATCATATGGAAGATAAAGCACATCTTATATGAAGTGTCAGAAGTGTTATATTTGATAATGTTTTCTGTGATTTTAAGCTATAGGTTTTTAAGTACAACACAATTTTTGGTGGAATGGAATATATTTAGCACAGACAACAAGATGATTTTAGAGCTTCTTTCTTTTTTCCTGGTGAAACCATTTGTGCTTCTTGGTATCATTATTATGTTGCGTTATCTGTGCAGTGAGACATATGACATCAGACAATACTTAATAGCTGCTGCATTCGTAGGAATTACAATATTGATTTTTCAAAATAATGATACGGTGTCTTATGTACTGATGTATGCCTTATTGATTGTTGGTGCAAAGGATATTTCTTTTCGCAAGCTTTTAAAGATTTATCTAAGTATTTCAACTGCGATTTTTATAGTCACGATTTTAGCGGCCCAGTTTGGAATTATTAAAAATCTGGTATGGAATGTGGAAGGAAGAAATACTCGAATTTCATTTGGATTTATCTATCCAACTGATTTTGCTGCACATATTTTCTATATGGTACTTTGTTATTGGTATATACGAAGAAAACGTTTTACTTATATAGAATCAAGTATTGTTGCAGTATTAGGAATCTTTGTATACCTGTTTTGTGAAGCTCGTTTTTCTACAGCGATGTTGCTCCTTCTGTCTTTGGCTATGCTCTATTGCAGATTTCGCCATATAAAAGGTAAAAGGGAAGATATAAAATATCAGATGCATCCCATTCTTTATACATTGTTGATGTATATGCCATTGATTTGTGCTATCTTTATTCATATTGTTAGTATATTCTATGATTCAAGTATCAAATTTTTTGAAAAATTTAATAATTTAATATCTTCTCGTCTTGCACTTGCAAGACGAGCGATTAATATTTTTGGATTTCAACTGTGGGGTTCGGATATACCAATGATTGGAAATGGAAGCCGTTCGAATTCGCCAGAAAAATATTTCTATATTGATAGTACGTATTTGCAGATAAGTCTTATCTATGGTGTGGTTTTTCTGGCGGTTATTTTGATTATCTTCTTGCTTGTGGGAGAACAAGCACGTCAGCGCAAAGACTGGATTTTCCTGTGGGTGATTGCATTGGCAGCTTTGCATGGAATTTTTGAACAACATCTGGTAGAGCTGGAATACTTTCCATTTTTGTTTGCCGTTTTTGCGAATATGAGCAGGAGTAAAGAGAAAAAGTATGGAAAAAAGAAATAAATTGGCTTTGATGAGCAGCTCTGTCAGTATGGCGGCTCAGGTGCTCTATTTGTTGATTAATTTTATACTGCGAAGATTTTTTATTCGGTATTTTGGCGTGGAAATCTTAGGAATTAATGGTGTATTACTAGACGTGCTAAATACTTTATCTTTGGCTGACTTAGGGGTACAATCAGCGATTGTATTTCGTCTTTATGAGCCACTGGCGAAACAAAAAGAATCTGAAGTGAATGAAATTATTACGCTGTTTCGGAAAGTATATTGGCTGATTGGCGGCTTTATTGTATTAGGTGGTCTTTTGTGTATGCCATTTTTGCAGTATCTTGTCAAAGACGTCACTTATAGTATGTCTTATATTCGAGTTGCGTTTTTCTTGCAACTGCTTGTCTCGGCATCTACGTATTTTCTGGCGTATAAAAGGACTCTGCTGTATGCAGACCAAAGACAATATATCTGTTCCTTTGTGGATATGATAAGCAATCTTACCTTTGCGTTAGTGAAATTTTTCGTTATTATTTTCACAAAAAATTATTATTTGTATCTGGTTGTTCAAATCTGTCAGAATGTATTGTCGAATCTGGTAATTCATGAGTTATGCAGAAGAAAATACAAATATCTGGATGTTCGCACAAAAGTTGGCAGAAAGCTGAAACACAATCTGTTCCAGGATGTGAAGAATGTATTTGCAAGTAAGCTAGCGACCTATATCTATGGTTCCACAGACAATCTGGTGATTTCTTCTTTGATTGGGACAGTTGCTGTTGGCTATGTATCTAGTTATAAATATATTACTTCCTGTCTGATGAGTATTGTATATTATATGATGATTCCTATACAGCCTATGATTGGGAATTACCTGGTGGATGAAAGTTTGGACCATTCCAAAAGGCTTTTTTCCAATTATACATTTATAAGATATTTTTTTGCTATGCTATTACTTGTTCCGGCAGTTTGTCTTGCGGATAATTTTATTGTAGTGTGGATTGGGGAAGAATATATGATGTCTCCCTGGATTACCTGGCTTTTGGTGGCGGATACTTATATCTCGATTGTATATGGGCCAACCGGAGAGTATATCAATGCCAGAGGGCTGTTTGAGAAAGAAAAAAAAGTGATGCTGCTTGGCGCATTTTTAAATATTACCCTGTCGATTGCAGGAACTTTTGTGATTGGCATCTATGGAGTGCTCTTGGGGACTGTGATTTGCCAGTTGATTCTCTGGTATGGCAAGAGCAAAATTGTCTTTCGGGATATTCTGCTACTGGAGCAAAGAGAGGTGAGAGGCTACTGGCTGTGTCAGCTTAAAAATCTTCTGGTTTTTTTCCTGGCAGTATGGCTTGGCCGCTCGCTTGGTATGCGGTTGTTTGCGCAGTACAGCTGGATTTCTTTTTTGGTAAATGGTGTTCTCATAGCTGGAATCAGTGTGGGGCTGGTAGTTCTCTTTCATTATCGTTCTTCTGGCTTTGCCTATATGGTATCTCTTGTGGAGATGGTATGGAAACGGTTTCTAAAAAAACAATAGGAGTGGAATTATGGAACAAAAATTTGATGTTATCGTTCCTATGACAGCAGATAATCTGCCAATTTTTCAGCTTAATATAAAATGGATGCAAAAAAATCTTTCCTGCCGCAGAATTCTAGTGATAGGTGCAGAGAAGCTGTCAGAGCCTGTCAGAGCGCTTGGGGTAGAGTTTATAGAAGAAAATACATTATACAAGGGCTTGACGCTTGGAAAGGTCAGAGAGTGCCTTAAGGCCCGTCTGGGAGAAGAAAAAAGGGCGGGATGGTATTTTCAGCAGTTCTTAAAACTGGCGTATGCGTATCAGTGCCAGGATGAATATTATATTGTCTGGGATGCAGATACTATACCGTTGCATAAGATTTGGCATATGATAGATGATAAGCCAGTATTTACCAAGAAGGAGGAGATGGAGCCGGCATATTTTCAGACGCTGGATGTGCTTTTTGATGGAAAAGTAAAGCGTTGTGGAGATTTTTCTTTTATTTGTGAAAATATGATTATGCATACAGCGGTGATGAAAGAGATGCTGACGAGGATTTTGGAAAATCCGAGTCTGCAAGGCCAGACTTTTTGGGAGCGGATTCTAAGTGTGGTCTCCGATGAGAATCTTGCACAGTCTGGGTTTAGTGAATTTGAGACATACGGAAACTATGTGATGACATATTATCCAGAGCTCTATCGCTTTCGCACTTTGAAAGGGATGAGAAAAGGAGCGGAATATTTGGGCATGGCGCCTACGCAGAAGCAGCTGCTATGGGCAGCAAAAAGCTATGACACCATAGCATTTGAACGATGGAGCTATCATCATCGATGGGTGGGAACATTGTGCTCCAATCCTGTGATTATGGCACTTTTTCCGCTGTCTTTGGTGGAAAAAGCAAAGAGATGGATATCAGGTTTAAGAGGATAAAGAGATGAAGCTATGCACTTTTTCGGTCGTTGTGCCTGTGTATAACGTGTCGCCATATTTAGAGCGGTGTATCACTTCCTTATTAGCACAGAACTACAGAGATTATGAGATTCTTCTGATTGACGATGGAAGTACTGATGACAGTGGAGCTATCTGTGAACAATATGGGGAACAAGACTCCAGGATTATTGTCTACCATAAAAAGAATGGCGGTTTGTCTTCTGCGAGAAATTTTGGCATTGACCATGCGGTTGGAAAGTATGTAATCTTTGTGGATTCTGATGACTATATTGAGAAAAAGACCTGCACAAGCTTAGCCAAACTTATCGAGTTATCAGATGAAGCAGATGTGATTGGGTATAACGGAGTGGAGGAGCAAGAAGGCACTGTTACATCGACAAGAAGAATTCCGGTAGAGAAGTTAGAGTTTATGTCAGGGAGGGATTATCTGTATACACGCTGTCGGCACCGGAATCTCAGCGTTGCTTCCTGGCTGTATTGCTGCAAAAGGGATTTCTTAAATCGGGAAGGTCTTCGTTTTCAGGAAGGGATTCTTCATGAAGATGTAGAGTTTACACCAAGAATGTTGTTAAAAGCCAAGAAAGTTGTGGAGTCTCCTGTGCAGTTGTATCATTATATTGTCAGAGACAGCTCTATCAGTATGCAGAAAAATCGTGAAAAAAATATCAAAGATTTGTTTCAAACTTTGGAAAAGCAATGTCAGATGGCAGAGACTTTGGATAGAGAACTTAGAAAATGGATAAAGGATGCGGCACTAAATAGTTATCTCAATATGATTCAGGAGGCGCGGATGTATCAGCCTCAATACAGAAAATATATCAAAAAAAGCTTTTTGTGGAATAAGGCAGCAACGCCGTGGAATCATGTTCGTGTGTTTCTTTGTACTATTAATGTCAGATGGTATTGTACAATAAATGATTTCTATAAATCTATAAGAAAGAGGACATAAGCAGTATGGAGAAGATTGCGGTTGTTGTTGTGGGGTATAATCGTCCAGATTCTATGAGGCGGATTCTGAATTCTCTAGCAAAAGCTGTCTATCAGGAAAAGGATATTCCTTTGGTTATCAGCATTGACCATAGCAGAATCGAGGAAGTGGCGCAAGTGGCCAGAGAATTTCAGTGGAACTATGGCTCTAAGGAGGTTATTTGTCATAAAGAGCGTTTAGGACTTAGAAAACACATTATTTCCTGCGGAGATTTGACTGAAAAATATGGCGCAGTGATGATTTTAGAAGATGATTTGTATGTGTCACCTGATTATTATAACTATGCAATGAGCACACTGAAAAAATATGGAGAACATCCAAAGATTGCGGGTATTGGATTAAATACCAAGCGGGAACTTTTGGAGAGTCCTTATCCTTTTTTTCCACGACATACGGGGTATGATGTGTATTTTCAGCAATTTGCCACATCTTGGGGGCAGGTGTGGAATAAGCGTATGTGGAATACATTTAAGGAATGGTATGAAGCGCATCCAGTGTTGCCGCCAAATGTTCATATGCCAGTGTCTGTACTGCATTATCCAGAATCCTCTTGGGCAAAATTTTATCAAAGTTATGTAGTAGAAAAGGACAAGTATTATGTCTTTAGCTATGATTCGCTGACAACGAATTTTGGTGATGCAGGAGAGCATTTTAACCACTCTTCTTCGGCTTTTCAATCGCTTTTGT
The DNA here is from genome assembly GCA_910575445.1 of Lachnospiraceae bacterium. Lineage (GTDB taxonomy): Bacteria > Bacillota > Clostridia > Lachnospirales > Lachnospiraceae > Hominiventricola. The sequence continues at coordinate 169,054 of CAJTFW010000002.1, forward strand.
TCTATGGAAAGAAAGAGTATCGAATGCCAGAGTTTGAAGATGGGGTGAAATATGACATCTATGGGGAACCCGTAGGGCTTAGTGCCTATCTGGATCTTCCAGAAGAAGAATTTACTTGTGATTTTTGGGGAAGGAAACAGGAGGCGTCTTATAAAAGATATTTGCTGACTTGTTGCAATAAGCCGTATAAGAAAATAAAACAGTATTCTATGTGTATGAAACCAATGGAGTTAAATGTGATAGAAGAAATCCCAGGGCATGATATTACACTCTATGATACCTCCAAGACGGATACGACATTTGTACCAGATAAAAAAGAGAGGATTCGGTTCTTAGAGTATGGATATGGAATTATCAATGGCCGGGATTTGTTAAAATGGGCAATTGAGCGGATGCTGCAGAAGATTAGATAATAATGATGAAAATAAAAATATTTCTGGGGAAGATTAAAAAAAATAAGTTTATTGCAAATACCAATTGGCTTTTATTTAAAAATATTTATTCGATGCTTCTTTCTTTGGTAGTTGGTTCCCTGTCTGTACGTTATCTTGGACCTTCAAACTATGGTTTGATTGGATATGGAACTTCTTTAGTATCTCTGTTTAATGCTATCAGTCAGTTGGGATTAAACAGTATCATTATGAGTGAACTGCTGCGAAAGCCAGAAGAGAAAGGGAAGACACTGGGAACAGCACTTGTTATGAGGCTAGTCGCTTCTGTTGTCAGTTTTCTCTGTGTGTTGCTTTTTGTTTGTATCGTGGAGCCGGGTAATCAAGTTCTTTTTGTAGTTACAGCTCTGCAGGCATTGATGCTGATTTGCAATACGTATGAATTACTTAATGAATGGTTTTTATCAGAACTACAATCTAAAGTGTATGTGGTAGCTTCTTCTATCGGTGCAACGATAGTGGGGGGATGGAAGATTCTTCTTTTGGTTCTTGGGGCTTCGGTGCAATGGTTTGCTGCTTCAACAACGATTCAGGCGCTGGTCTGTGGTGGCATTATTTTCGTCATCTTTTTTAAAAAAAAGCAATTTCATCTAGGATATTCTTTTTCCAGAGCGAGAGAGATATTTGGAAAAAGCAAACATTATATTATATCTGGACTTGCCATAGCCTTGTATACACAAATGGATAAAGTGATGCTTGGCAAGATGATGGGGGAGAGAGAAGTTGGCCTCTACACAAGTGCGATGACAGTGGCAATGTTGTGGGAGTTTGTGCCTCAATCTATTATTAATTCTGCCAGAGCAGTGATTTTGGAAAAAAAGAATGTCAATAATGAAGAATATCTGAGACTGTTTCGGATTCTTCTGCTCTGTATCTCTCTTATGGGAATTGGAGTGGGAGTTGGAATACAGTTGTTTGGCAAATGGGTTATTTTGCTTTTGTATGGCAGAGCCTACAAAGAGGCAGTGCCACTTTTACAGATATTGATTTGGTCTACTAGTTTTGCTATGCTTGGTACAGCAAGGGGTATCTGGAATGTTGCAGAAGACAAGAATCAATATGTAAAATATTATACGATTATAGGTGGCTTGTTTAACTTGTTCTTTAACTATTTTGCAATACAGGTATGGGGGATGGCTGGAGCTGCTGTGGGAACACTACTGTCTCAGATGCTGGTGTCACTTGGAAGTCCAATGTTTTGGAAAGATACCCGTCCTTTTGTGAAATTGTATATGAGTTCCTGGAAGTATATGACACAGTTAAAAATGTTACTGATGATACAGAAGAAAAAGTAAAACAGGAATTTTGGCGATGAATGAGGTAGAGACGATTGATATTTAAAAATAAAAGTAAAAAAATGATATACCGAATCCTGCTTTTGATGTTAATGGATGCATTGATTATTACAGTGGCCGGGCCGTTGGCTATCTATATGCGTTATAACTGGCTGTTTGAACCACGGGCGATTGAGTTTATTGAATATATTTTTCAATATCTTCCCTGGAACCTTGTGATAACTATTGGTATTTTTATGGTATTTCGTTTGTATCAGGGGATTTGGAAATATGCCAGTGCTTCCGATTTGGTGAATATTCTTGGAGCTTGTCTGCTGTCTGCTTTGACGCAGCCTCTGGGGATGAAATTGCTAAGGTTTGAATTTCCACGAAGCTATCCGTTTTTATACTTTGTTATGCTGGCAGGCGGGATATCGGTCTTTCGGTTTATGTATCGAATTCTGGGCTATTTTCAGTCCAGAAGAGAAAGTATGTTGACTGCCGGCAAAAAAAATACGATGATTGTCGGTGCCGGCGAGGCCGGTTATACACTGTTAAAGGAGCTGCAGAACAGCCGCTTCAGTGAGCAGCATGTCTGCTGTATTGTGGATGATGACCCAGGAAAAAGAGGAAAATATCTTCGTGGTGTGCTGGTGGCCGGGAGCCGTTATGATATCTGCAAGCTGGCAGAGGAATATAAGATTGATGAGATTATGATTGCGATTCCATCAGCAACCCATGGGATGATACAAGAGATTTTGGATATCTGTAGTCAGACAAGTTGTAAGCTAAAAGTGCTTCCGGGGTTGTACCAGCTGGTAAATGGAGAGGTTAGTGTCTCAAAGCTTCGCAACGTGGAGATTGAAGACTTGTTGGGAAGAGAACCAGTGGATACACAGATTGACAGCATTATGGATTATGTATCAGAAAAGACAGTATTAGTCACAGGAGGAGGAGGCTCGATAGGCAGTGAACTGTGTCGCCAGATTGCCCGCCATGCACCTAAAAGGCTGGTGATTTTTGATATTTATGAAAATAATGCCTATGAGATTCAACAGGAGCTAAAGCATAGGTATCCAGCACTTGATTTGGTGGTGCTGATTGGTTCTGTCAGAAATACCCACAGGATTAATAATGTATTTGAAAAATACAGACCAGAGATTGTCTATCATGCAGCGGCGCACAAGCATGTGCCGTTGATGGAAGACAGTCCCAATGAGGCAATAAAAAATAATGTGATGGGGACTTATAAGACTGCACAGGCGGCAGACCGTTATCATGCTTCCCGCTTTGTTCTGATATCTACCGATAAAGCGGTAAATCCAACAAATATTATGGGAGCATCCAAAAGGCTTTGCGAGATGATTGTTCAGATGATGAATCACCAGTCAAAGACAGAATTTGTGGCTGTGCGTTTTGGAAATGTATTGGGAAGCAATGGAAGTGTGATTCCTCTGTTTAAAAAACAGATTGAAGAAGGCGGACCAGTGACCGTTACACACCCGGATATTATTCGGTATTTTATGACCATACCTGAAGCAGTCTCTTTGGTGCTTCAGGCCGGTGCACAAGCAAAAGGCGGAGAAATCTTTGTTCTGGATATGGGAAAACCTGTGAAGATTCTGGATTTGGCTTTAAATCTGATTCGTCTGTCAGGGTATAAGCCGTATGAAGATATTGATATTCAGTTTACTGGATTAAGGCCAGGAGAGAAGTTGTATGAAGAACTTTTGATGAGTGAAGAGGGGTTGCAAAGTACCGAAAATGAGTTGATTCATATTGGAAAGCCGATTGAGTTTGATGAGGAAGAATTTAGAAAGCAACTTGAGATACTAGATGAGATGTCGAGAACGGATAGTTACAAGATTAAGGAAAAGGTGATGGAGATTGTTCCTACGTATCATATGGAAGGATAAATCAGGAGCGATAAGGATTGAGAGGAGCTGCCTATGAGAAGAAAAATAAAATGGATTGGTCTGTTACTGCTTCCGATTTTATTAGAGCTTTTGGTCTTTAACTATGCATTTGTTTCGAGCAGAATTTTAGATTATCAGGATTGCACAGAGGAGTGTACGATTGATGTTACAAAAAGTATGAAACTCTTGGAGGATGGTGGGTATCGGTGTGAAAACGAAGAACGCTCTTATGTAGAGATTACTGATATTGACCAAAAGATTTTTTCTGTTTATCTGGATGTGTCTTTTCCAGTTGTGTATCCATCAGACAAGTTCGTAACAGTCAATGTATATGGAATGGATGAGGGAAATTCAGCTTACTACTTAATGGGAACACATGATATTGTTCATACTTCGGAGGAAAGCAAGTGGCTGTTTTTGCACTTTTATGGAGATGCAAAGAGTATTATGCTGAATTTTCAGGTGAAAAGTGAACAGGTAATCTATATCCATGAGGTTCAACTGAACAAGATGCCTCCTTTATTTATCCATTGGGAACGGCTTTTGCTTATGTACCTAGCCGGATTTTTATATTATATTTTACGGGGAAAAAATAAAAAACTATGGGATGTTGATTTTGAAAGTGGATATGTGAAGTATCGAATAGCTACACTGGGAGTTGCACTTTGCCTTGCATTGGGAGTGTTAGTAGTAGTAAAATTGGATACTCCTGTAAATGAGATTCATCAAAATCTGACCAAAGCTTTTCTGTCAGGGCACTTATATGTAGACGAAGAGCCTCCCGAGTATCTGCTTGAGATGGAAAATCCTTATGATTATTATGCGAGAGAGGCCTTAAGGCATAAGACAAAAGAGCAGTATCTGTGGGATTATGCGTTTTATGATGGGAAATATTATGTATATTTTGGCGTTTTACCAGTATTGTTGCTTTATCTGCCTGTGTATGTTTTGACAGGAGTGATGTTGCGCACAGATTTGGTGATGGGAATTATAGCCCTTTTGTTGATTCTGGCTTGTTTTTACTTTGTATGGACTATTTTTAAGCGATGGTTTCCAAGCAGTCCTTATTTGTTCTATCCCGTCTTGTCATTGACACTATTTTTTGGGACAGGCTCTATGACACTTCTTAGAAAACCTGAAGTATATGAAGTATGTATAGGGGCAGCGCTTGTCTGTATGCTTTTTGGACTGGCTTTTTGGATTCGAGCCACAGAAAAGGAACAACTGCATAAAGGCAGATTGTTTTTGGGAGCATTGTTTGTGGCGTCTACGGCTGTATGCCGTCCACAGTTTTTGATTGGAATGGTTTTTGGCGTGATTCTGTTTCTTCCGCGTTTTATAGAAAACAGAAGGCTTCAGATTATAAAATATAAGAAAGAACTACTATGCCTAAGTATACCTTTTGTTGTGATAGCTGTTTGTGTGATGACTTACAATTATGTTCGGTTTCAGTCTGTATTTGAATTCGGGGCAACTTATAACCTGACAACGAATGCAGTAGAGAAAAGGGGATGGAATATAGGCAGAAGTATCTATGGACTCTATGAATATCTGCTGCGTCCTTTAAAGGTGATACCACGTTTTCCATTCTTAGATTTTCAGGAAATGGATACTTCTTATCTGGGATTGACCATCTATGAACGACATATTGGGGGGATGCTTTGGTATAATCCGCTTTTGTTTCTGGTGGCAGGTAAGATTTTTGACAAAAATGATAAAAAACAGCAGTTATTTTGGAAATTATCCATTGGTGCATGGATTTGCACACTGATTGTAGTGATTGCAAATACCAATATGGGAGGGATTGTAGAGCGATATCAGGTGGATTTTCTGTGGATGCTTTATTTGATAATAATTATAGGGTTGCTATGCAAAGAACAATATATAAAAGAAGAAGTACAACGTATCTCTTTACGAAATAAGATTGTTGCAATATCATTTTTAACAATATTTTTAAATTTCCTGATGCTGTGGACAGATGATATTTATGATATGTATATCAATAATTTGGAAATCTTTACACAGTTAAAATACTTGTTCCACTTGTAAAATATAGGCGAAAATGCTAAACTATTACAGAAAATCCATGAAAAGAGGCGTGAATAATGGCACATATCTTTCTGGCTTCTCCACATATGAGTGCGGAGGGTTATGAACAGGAGTTTATAAAAGAGGCGTTTGATACCAACTGGATTGCACCGCTTGGCAAAAATGTCAATGAATTTGAGAAGGAATTAGCTTCCTATGTGGGGGCTAAGGATGCAGCTGCGCTGTCTTCTGGCTCTGCGGCAATTCATCTGGCGCTAAAGGCTGCAGGGGTGAAAGAGGGTGATAAGGTGTTTTGTCAGGACCTGACATTCTCTGCAACGGCTAATCCGATACTTTATGAAAAGGCAGTTCCAGTATTTATCGACAGTGACAAAGAGACCTGGAATATGTCACCAGAAGCATTAAAAAGAGCTTTTGAGAAATATCCTGAAGTAAAAGCAGTACTTCCCGTACATCTGTATGGTATGCCAGCTAATATGGAGCAGATTATGGATATCTGTAAGGAATATGGAGTGATAGTGATTGAGGATGCAGCAGAGAGCTTAGGGAGTTACTATCATGGGCAGCATACAGGAACCTTTGGCGATTATGGTGTCTTTTCTTTTAATGGCAATAAGATTATCACAACCTCTGGAGGAGGTATGCTGGTATGTAATCTGGAAGAAGAAAAAGCAAGAGAGCGGATTGCCAAGACCCGTTTCTGGGCAACGCAAGCCAGAGAGCCAGCGCGCCATTATGAACATAAAGAAATTGGGTATAATTACCGTATGAGCAATATTGTTGCTGGTATTGGCCGGGGACAGCTAAAGGTGTTAGAAGAACGAGTGGAGCAAAAGCGGCATATTTTTGCATATTATCAGGAGCATCTAGGGGATTTACCAGGACTTTCTTTTATGCCAATGCATGAGAAAGAGAGAGCAAATTGCTGGCTGAGTGTGATACAGCTTAGGGAAGATGGACCAGTAAGGCCATTAGATATTATGATAGCATTGGAAAAAGGCGACATTGAGAGCCGTCCAGTATGGAAGCCTATGCATCTGCAGCCGGTATTTGCTAGATACGATTATATAGACAATGGAGATGTTGGAGCAAAGTTATTTCGAAGAGGAGTCTGTCTGCCAAGCGATACCAAGATGACAGATGAAGACTTGGCAAGAATTTGTGGGATTATCAGAGGATTGTGGAGATGAAAAAGAGACGCAGAGGAATCTATGAAAGGTATGTCAAACGGGCACTAGATGTTATTATCTCTGGAAGTGCTCTTATTATCCTAAGTCCTTTGTATGTGCTTTTGTGTATATTGGTAAGACAAAAGCTTGGTTCTCCTGTGTTTTTTTGTCAAGAACGTCCTGGACGTTATGGAAAGATATTTAAGATGTATAAATTTCGAACGATGACAGATGCCAAAGATAAGAAAGGGAATCTTTTGCCAGATAAAGACCGACAGACAGGATTTGGTCAGATGCTAAGAAGAACAAGCTTAGACGAATTACCAGAACTCTATAATATTTTTAAAGGGGATATGAGCCTAATTGGTCCTAGACCCTTACTGGTAAAATATCTTCCCTATTATACGAAAGAAGAAAATATCAGACATCAGGTTCGACCAGGACTTACTGGATATGCACAGGTTCATGGGCGAAATACCTGTATCTGGGAAAAGCGTTTTCAGTATGACAGAGAATATGTAGAACATCTTTCTTTTCTGATGGATTGTAAAATTATCTGGACTACGATACAGAAAGTCTGGAAGGGCTCAGATATTGTAGCTCCTGGAGTCTTGGAGGATTTTGATGAGTATAGAAAAAAGCAGTATGCCAACACCCGTCGTTAGATTGGAACACTTTCTGCCATCGAATCAGCTGTATATAAAGAGAGATGACCTCTACCCTTTTTCTTTTGGAGGAAATAAAGCAAGGAAAGCAAGACTGTTTTGGCAGGAAGTAAAAAAGCAAAAGGCTGACTATATTGTTACCTATGGCAGCAGCAGCTCTAATCACTGCCGGGTGATTGCCAATCTATCCGCTATGGACCAGATGCCTTGTCTGATTATTTCACCGTCTGAAAATAGTAAAATGACTTTTAATCTGAACATGATGGAGCTGTTTGGGGCCAAGATACTACAGACGCCCGTTGCAGAAGTAAAAGAGACGATTGATAAAGTGCTTCAGGATTTACGCGATAAAGGATACCATCCTTATTTTATTATGGGCGGAGGACACGGCAATATTGGAACACAGGCTTATGTAGAAGCCTATAAAGAAATAAAGGATTATGAAGAAAAAGAGAAGATAGCCTTTGACTATATCTTTCATGCTTCCGGGACTGGGACAACGCAGGCTGGACTGGTCTGTGGGCAGATACTTTCGCAGGAGATAGACAGGAGAATTATCGGTATCAGTATTGCACGGAAAAATCCCTATGGGAGAGAAGTTGTCATTCAAAGTGTAAAGGATTATCTGGCTGCTTGTCAAAAAGAGAACTTATATTCAGAACATTTTGTAGAATTTTTAGATGCATATACAAAGGATGGATATGGAAGCGACGACGTTACCATTCAGGAATCTATCCAGCGTATGTTAATCTTAGAAGGGATTCCACTAGATGCAACCTATACAGGGAAAGCATTTGCGGGAATGTGTGATTTTGTGGAGAAAAATGGGATTCACAATAAAAATATCCTATTTCTTCACACAGGCGGAACTCCTCTCTTCTTTGACTATTTAAACAATAATAGGAGTAAATCATGACGAATATTTTGGTTCTAAGCTGTGGGACAAGGAATAAAATCATTCAATATTTAAAAAAGGAACTAGCGGGAGCGGGACATGTGGTGGCAACAGATATGAGCCCGAATGCCCCTGCGCTCTATGATGCAGACAAGTATTACTTAGTTCCTCGTATGACAGAACCAGGATATATTGATGTGATATTTGACATCTGCCAAAAGGAGAAGATTACAGGGGTATTTTCTTTGATTGACCCAGAGTTATCGTTGTTAGCAGAGTATGAAGAACGTTTTCGAGAGCTTGGTGTGATGGTGATTGGTTCTTCCTATGAGTGGTGCGAGAGAACTTTGGATAAATGGCAGATGTATCAGTGGCTAATGGAGCATAACTATGCATGTGCAAAAAGCTATATCAATAAAGAGATATTCTATCAGGATGTAAAAAAAGAAGAGATTACCTATCCAGTCTTTGTAAAGCCGGTAAGAGGGAGTGCGAGCATTGCTATCTCAAAGGTAGAAGATAAGGAGACTGTGGAGCTATTATTTCAACATTCTGATGGACTGTTGATTCAGGAATATCTAAAAGGGCAAGAGATAGGGGTGGATTGTTATATTGATATGATAAGCGGCGAAGTTATCTCTATCTTTGCAAAAAAGAAATTGGTGATGCGTGCAGGAGAGACCGATAAAGGGATTTCTTTTAAAGACCCCAGGCTATTTGCACTGGTAGAAGAATTTGTAAAGGAAAGCGGTCTAAGAGGCCAGATTGATATTGATATCTTTGACTGTGATGGTGTGTATTATCTGTCGGAAGTCAATCCGCGATTTGGAGGCGGATACCCACATGCCTATGAAGCAGGTGTAAACCATATGTCCTATCTGGTAAAGAATCTGCAAGGCAAGATAAATACACCAAACATTGGTTCCTATGAGGGCGGCATTGTGATGATGAAATATAATGAGATTATGACTCGGAGAGAGTTGATATGAGAACTATTTGGATTTTAAACCATCATTCAGGCTTGGAAGGAGACAGACACTATGAACTTGCGAAGGAGTTGGTAAAACAAAATCTTCAGGTGGTTGTGTTTTTATCCGCATACAGTCATAGGGGAGAACGCTATCTGTATGAAAAACCAGTCACCATCCGAAATGTCTCCCCCCATATCCACTATGTATGGCTTCGCACTGCCCCAACTTACCATGGCAATGGGCCGGCGCGTATCTTGAATATGATGGATTACAGCCGGCTGATGAGAAAGTATGAGGCGAGATTTTATCAAAGATTTGGGGTGCCGGATGTGGTGATTGGGTCTTCGGTACATCCTTTTGCATGGGAGAGCGCCTATCGCATTGCAAAGAAGAAAAAGATTCCATTTATCTGCGAGATTCGGGATTTCTGGCCGTTGTCTTTTATAGAAATCTATGGCTGGTCAAAATTTCATCCGATATGTCTGTTGTTTTCTCTGCTAGAGCGCAGAGCTTACAAAAGGGCAGATGCGATTGTCACAACGATGGAACGTGGCTGGCAGTATCTAAAGCAATTTTCCTATGTGAATACAGAACGTGTGTTCTGGATTCCGAATGGCTATCATACAAAGGAGATTGACCAGGTATTAGAGAAAAAGGAGATTTCACTTCCAGAAGAATTAGAATGTTATCTTCAAAAACACTGGTGTGCAGTCTATACCGGAAGCTTTGTGGATTCGGAATGTCTGCCAGATATGTTAGACGCAGCCGCCTATCTTCAGGAACATGGCATGGAAGAAATACATTTTGCTTTTATTGGAGATGGATGCCTGCGCGCAGAGCTTGAAGCAAGAGTGGAGAGAGAGGGGCTTAAAAATGTCTGTATCTTTTCACGTATCGAGAAAAGCCAGGTGGCGGTGGCGCTTTCTAAGGCAAAGGTCTGTATGGCAGCGCTAAAGGATGACAGAGTCTTAAATGATTTAGGCTTAAGTCTGAATAAATTAAACGATTATCTGTATTCTGGCAATCCCACGGTATTTGCCTGCAATTCTCCCAATGTTGTAAAAGACTCTGGTGGTGGGCTTGTAGTGCCGTGTAACGACCCTAAAGCGTATGCAGAGGCCCTGATTGCAGTCTACCATATGTCAGAGAAGGAACGGGAGAGTATGGGAGAAAAGGGACGAAAGGTGATTCGCGAGCAATATAACTATGCAACGCTGGCAAAGCAATATCATAAGATATTGTCTCTGTGTGCAGGCTGGGAGGAAGAAGCATGAAACAGTTATTATTAGAAAAAATCGCAAAAAAAGAGATAAAAGTTGGCGTTATTGGCCTTGGCTATGTCGGGCTTCCGCTGGCTGTGGAGAAGGCAAAGGCTGGTTTTCGCACGATTGGCTTTGACGAGCAGGCTATTAAGGTGGAGATGGTCAATAAGGGCCATAACTATATCGGTGATGTGGTGGATAAAGATTTAAAACGGCTGGTGGAGGAAGGATTCCTGTCAGCGACTTCCGATTTTTCCTTTATTCAGGATGTGGATTTTATTGCTATCTGCGTGCCAACACCTTTAGATATTCACCAGGAGCCGGATTTAAGCTGTGTAAGAGATTCTACAACAGAGATTGCAAAGTACTTAAAGAAACATACGATTGTGGTATTAGAATCTACCACCTATCCGGGGACAACGCAGGAATTGGTATGTCCGATACTGGAAAAAGGTTCCGGGCTTACTTGTGGAAAGGACTTTTATCTGGGCTTTTCACCGGAGCGCGTAGACCCGGGCAATCTGATCTACAAGACCAAAAATACGCCGAAAGTAGTAGGTGGCATTGGAAAAGATGCAACAGAAGTGATTGCAGCGATGTACCGTTCGGTGCTAGATGGCGATGTCAAGGAAGTATCTTCTCCTGCGATTGCAGAGATGGAAAAGATTCTGGAAAATACGTACCGCAATATCAATATTGGCCTGATTAATGAACTGGCGATGCTCTGTAATGAGATGAAGATTAGCATATGGGAAGTTATCGATGCGGCGAGCACCAAGCCTTATGGCTTTCAGCCTTTCTATCCGGGGCCTGGTCTTGGCGGACATTGTATTCCTCTTGACCCATATTATCTCTCCTGGAAGGCAAGAGAGTATGGATTTCATACTTCAATGATTGAGAGCTCAATGATGATTAATGACCGGATGCCGGCTTACTGTGTCGAGCGTGCAGGAAAGATATTAAACCGTTTTAAAAAGGCATTAAATGGTTCAAGGGTACTGGTGCTAGGCGTTGCCTATAAGCAGGATATTGACGACTATCGGGAAAGTCCAGCGCTTCGGGTAATTGAGGAATTGGATAAGACGGGGGCGGAAGTAGTCTATTTTGACCCATGGGTTCGCCAGTATAAATATAAAGGCGAGGTGCATACGAGTGAGCCTGTGTTAGATAAGGAGCTTTTAGAGAGTGCAGACCTTGTGATGGTGACAGCGGCACATACCAATGTGGACTATGCACTGGTACAAAAGTATGCCAAAGCCATCTTTGATACAAAAAATGTAATGAAACAGATAGAGAACAGAGAGAATATTGAGGTGCTATAATGAGATATGCATTGATTGGCTGTGGGAGGATTGCGACAAATCATATAAAGGCAGTGGTGCATAATGGTCTTACCTTTGCGGCAATCTGTGACGCTGTTCCAGAACAGATGGAGACGTTACTTGCAAAGCATGGATTAGAGAAAGATGCTTCGATTGTACGCTATACGGATTATCAGAAGATGATAGAAGAGGTAAAGCCAAAGCTTGTCGGGATTGCAACGGAGAGTGGAATGCATGCAGAGATTGCACTGTTTTGCATCGACCATGGGGTAAACTGCATTATAGAAAAACCAATGGCGATGAGTATTGAGGATGCAGATGAGATTGTGCGCCGCGCCAAGGAGAAAAATGTCAAGGTCTCGGCTTGTCATCAGAACCGTTTTAATGTGGCGGTACAGGAGACAAGAAAGGCTTTGGAGGCTGGACGCTTTGGAAAGCTCTCTCATGGCTCTGTGCATGTGCGCTGGAATCGAAACAGGGGATACTATGAACAGGCGCCCTGGAGGGGCTTGTGGGCCTCTGACGGGGGTGCTTTGATGAACCAGTGTATCCATGGGATAGATCTTTTGCGCTGGATGCTTGGCGATGAGGTAACAGAGGTCTATGGCGTGACAAGACAGCAGTTTCATGGGTACTTGGAGGCAGAGGATGTTGGAATGGCTGTCGTGACATTTGCAAATGGCACGGTGGCGACGATAGAGGGGACAACCAATGTCTACCCGAAAAATCTAGAGGAGACCCTTTATCTCTTTGGAGAGCATGGTACAGTAAAAATCGGCGGCACTTCCACAAATAATATTGATATCTGGGAGTTTGCAGATGAGTCCAAGGGGGATGATAAGAACCGTAAACTTCGCGAAGCTACCAGCAATGTCTATGGCAATGGGCATATCAGCCTGTATGCAGACGTCATAGACGCCATCGAAAAAGACCGTGCACCCTATGTAGATGCCGTGGCAGGGCGCAATGCATTAGAGCTTGTACTGGCAATCTACAAAAGCCAGAGAGAAGGCAGACCCGTTAAACTGCCGCTGACACATTTTAAAAGCACCGATATGACAGGAGAATTTGATGTTTCCGGTAAGTAAGATAAAAGCAAGCGAGCTTTTAAAAGAGCAGTTTCCAAGTGGGGAAATAAAGGATTTCTGGGTGTATGGAGTATCAGACCCAGAGGCTCCAGAAGACCATACGATTATTTTTGTAAAAAATACATTGGCTGAGTGTTATAGAGAAGTCCGTGAAAGTATCTTTATTACCGGGGAGCAGGCAGAGCTGTCAAAGGAATCCTCTAGCATCTGGCTAAAGAGTAAGACGCCTAAGAACCTATATGGTGAATTATTAAATCGCATGGCAGAACAGATGCCAAAAACGGAACTTTTGTTAAAGGATGGAAGTTATCTAAGCGCAGACCTTATTACAGGAGAGCGGGTGAAGATTGGGCCTTTTTGCGTGATTGGCCGAGATGTGGTGATTGGCGATGACTGCGAGATAGGTGCTGGCACCATTATCAAAGACCATGTGCGGATTGGAAACCGTGTGCAGATTAAGGAAAAATGTATGATCGGTGTGGAAGATGCGGATATTTATCGCTTGGAAGATGGGACTTGTCGTACCCTTCCACATCTGGCAGGGACTGTGATAGAGGATGGCTGCCTGTTGCTGGCTGGTGCGGTGCTTGCAGCAGGAGATACCAGAACGACAGTTCTTCATAAGGGCTCTATGATTGGAATGTTGGGAGATGTAGGACATAACTGCCAGATTGGAACAGAGACACTGATTAGCGGAAAAGCCAGCATCTCCGGTCATTGTCAGATAGGAGAACATGTCTATGTGGCACCTATGGCAGTGACAACAAATCGAATTCATGTAGAAGACAAAGCATATCTTGGAATTGGCGCTGTGGCAATCCGGGATGTGCCAGAGGGGGAGAAGCAGTTTGGTAATCCGGCGCGCAGAGTGCTGGAGAAGAAAGGATAGAGAAAACACGCATGGTTTACAATATTTTGGATTATCTGGAGGCCAGTGCGGCCAAATACCCTGAGAAAATCGCGTTTGCAGATATCGAGCAGAGTTTTACGTATCAGGAAGTGTTCTCTTACGCCAGAAGAATCGGCAGCAGGCTTTCGAAAGTGCTTGTACAAAACAGTCCTGTGCCGGTTCTGATGGAAAAAGAGGCATGGACTTTGAATGTATTTATGGGAGCAGTCTGTGCAGGCTGCTTTTATACATTGGTGGATATTTCACAGCCAGCAGAGCGAATCCAGACGATACTTAAAACACTTGAAGCTAAGATAGTTGTAACTTCCAGCCAATATTTAGAGAAAGTACAAGCGCTCTGCTTTGATGGAGAGATTCTGCTTATAGAGGAGTTAGCAAAAAGTGAGATAGACAAGGAGACGCTTGATAGCCGAAGGAAAACAGCCTGTGACACAGACCCACTCTATACCAATTTTACATCTGGTTCAACAGGAGTACCTAAAGGGGTTGTGGTCTCACACCGTTCAGTCATTGATTTTACCGAACATTTTGTGCGGATTTTTGGGATAGGTACCGAGGATGTTATCGGCAATCAGGCGCCGTTTGACTTTGATGTATCGGTAAAAGATATTTATCCGGCGCTTAGAACCGGAGCAACGCTTCAGGTGATTCCTAAGAAATATTTTTCCGTACCTAAAAAGCTTCTGGATTTTTTGGACGAGCGAAAGGTGACAACGCTGACCTGGGCAGTATCGGCACTTTGTATTATCTCAATGCTCAAAGGCTTTCGCTATAAAGTGCCAGAAAGCATTCGCCGGGTGATGTTTAGCGGGGAAGTGATGCCAGTGAAACATCTGAATTATTGGAAAAGTTATCTGCCAGATGCGTTGTATGTCAATCTCTATGGACCAACAGAGATTACTTGTAACTGTACGTATTATATTTTAGACCGGGAATTTTCAGAGGAGGAGACTTTGCCAATTGGAGAGGCATTTCCCAATGAGCGGGTCTTTTTGCTAGATGAGAATGACAAACTTTTGACAAAGCCTGGTGTGCTTGGAGAAATCTGTGTATCTGGTACAGCGTTAGCGCTTGGCTATTATCGCAACCAGGAGAAGACGGACGAGGTATTTGTACAGAATCCTTTAAATCATTGTTATGTAGAGCCTATCTATCGAACCGGGGATTTGGGCAGATATGATGAGAAGGGGGAGCTATATTATGTCACCCGGAAGGATTTTCAGATTAAACATATGGGGCACCGGATTGAGCTTGGGGAGATAGAGACTGCACTTCAGGCGTTAGACGGAATCGAGCGGGCACTCTGCATCTTTGATGAGCCAAATACAAAGATTTTATGCTTTTATGCAGGGAAACTTTTGGCAAAGGAGATCATTCAGCAGTTGACAGAAAAGCTTCCAAGGTTTATGATTCCCAATATCTTCTGTCAGGTGGAGACGATGCCTATGACAAAGAATGGAAAAATTGACAGAAAGAAACTGATGGCGGATTATCAGATGCAGGATAAAAAGCAGGAGAGATAACAGATGAAAGAGAACACGCTTAAAAATCTGGCAGTGACTTTAAAGACGCCGGCTTTTATATTTGATTTGGATATCTTAAAGGAGCGGATACAATGGGTAACAGAGGTCATTCGCCCGGCAAAACTTTGCTATGCAATAAAAGCTAATCCCTTTTTGATAGGAGAGATGGATGCGTATGTAGAGCGCTACGAGGTCTGTTCGCCAGGAGAATTTCATATCTGTGTCAAAGAGCATTTGCCAATGGAGAAGATAGTGCTCTCCGGTGTCTTTAAAGAGGAAGAAGATGTACGCTATGCGATGGAGCAGGGGGTTATGCACTATACCGCAGAATCCAAACAACAGTTCGAATTGCTTTCTCGCTGTGCAAAGGATACAAAAAAGACGGTAGAAGTGCTACTGCGGGTGACAAGCGGCAACCAATTTGGGATGAGTGAATCCGATATAGTAGAGCTAGTGCGTGCACGAAATGCACATCCTTTTCTAAAGATTGGCGGTATTCAGTATTTTACTGGGACGCAGAAGAAAGTGTTAAAGAAAATCGCTGCGGAAGTGGTGTATATTGAGGAGTTTATACAAAGACTTCAGGATGAGGAAGGTTTTATAACAGAAACATTAGAGTTTGGCCCAGGGCTTGGGGTGCCATATTTTACCAAAGATGATTTTGAGGAAGATAGAGTGCTTTTGGAGGAGTTTGCAAAGCTTTTTCAAAGAGAGAGGCCTTATCAGGTTATCTTTGAGATGGGACGCTTTTTGACAGCTTCTTGCGGGTATTATCTGACAAAGGTGGTAGACCAGAAACGAAATGATGCAGTCAATGTATGTATTGTGGATGGCGGTATTCACCATGTGAATTATTATGGGCAAAATATGGCGATGAAGACACCGATATTATCCTACTTTCCACAACATCCGATGGAGCAGGAAGAAGCAGAGGAATGGACGGTCTATGGTTCACTTTGTACGGTAGCAGATGTTTTATTGAAGAAGTTACCACTTGTGGATGTAAGAGTGGGAGATTGTCTGGTTTTTCACAATATCGGGGCATATTCTGTTACAGAGGGAATCTATTTATTCCTAAGCCGAAAGCTGCCGAGTATCTATTTTTATAAAGAAAGAGAAGGCACTAAGCTTATACGAGAAGACCTAGAAACCTGGACACTAAATACAAGAAGATAAAAAACAGCGGAAGTTCAGGCAATGCCCAGAATGATTTCTGAACGCGTCGCGGGCAGAAATTGTTCTCCTTCAGGCATTGACTGAACTGGAGTGGAACTTTAAAAACAACGGAACTCTAAAAACAGCAGAAGTTCAGGCATTGACTGAACTGAAGCGGAACTCTCATAGGAGCATAAACATGCAGGAATTATTTGAACTTTTAACGGCGTTAAAGCCAGAGATTGATTTTGAGACAGAGAAAGAATTGATTGATGATGGACTTTTGGAGTCTTTTGATGTGATTACGCTGATTGCGGAGATTGAAGACCAGTTTGGTATCGAGATTCCGGCAGAGGAGATTGTGCCAGAGAATTTTAACTCGGCGGAGGGAATCTGGAATCTATGCGAGAGAATCAAAGGGGATGAATAACAATGGAATTTCGCGATTTGAAAAAGCAGTATGAGGTATTAAAGCCAGAGATGGATGCGGCGATTCGCCAGGTGCTTATGGATGCTAATTATATCAGTGGCAGGCAAGTGGCAGAGCTGGAAGCTGCGCTTGCCAAGTATGTAGGCGTAAAGCATTGTATCACCTGTGCCAACGGTACAGATGCACTGACTTTAGCATTGATGGTCTTAGGGATTGGAGAAAATGATGCGGTATTTGTACCAGATTTTACATTCTTCTCCTCCGCAGAGACGGTAGCATACGAAGGTGCCACTCCAGTCTTTACCGATATTTTAGAGGATACCTTTAATATGGACCCGGACAGCCTAGAGCGCGCTATCCAGGCAGTGCTAAAAGAAGGAAAGCTGACTCCAAAGGCGATTGTCACCGTGGACCTTTTTGGCTTGCCGGCAGACTATCAGAGAATTCGTCAAATCGCAGAGAAATATGGTCTCTATATCCTGGAAGATGCAGCGCAGGGTTTTGGTGGTGTCTACCATGGCAAATATGCAGGTAGCTTTGGTGACCTAGCGACTACCTCTTTTTTCCCGGCTAAACCACTTGGATGCTACGGTGACGGCGGAGCTATCTTTACCGACCGGGAGGATTGGGCTAAACTTCTTTCTTCTCTTCGCGTACATGGAAAAGGCAGTGGGAAATATGACAATGTTCGTATTGGCATGAACTCTCGTCTGGATACGTTGCAGGCAGCAGTGCTTCAGGTAAAGCTTGCAGCATTTCAGAAAAAGGAACTTTCAGAGGTTAATCGGATTGCAGATATTTATACGGAAAGTCTAAAAGACTGTGTAAAAGTTCCACAGATTCCAGAAGGACTTTCTTCAGGATGGGCGCAGTATAGTATTTTGTTAAAAGACCAAAAAGAGCGTGATGACGTAGAGGCATATCTTAAAGAAAACGGCGTGCCCTGTATGATTTATTACCGCAAAGGGATGCACAGACAGACCGCATTTGCCGGACTTTGGCATTATGGAGAGGAATTTTTGGTAAGCAATCGCGTCTGTGAACGAGTCTTATCGCTTCCGTTATCTCCCTATTTAACCGAAGAAGACCAGCAGAAGGTTATCAGACTGATTCGGGAAAAGACCTTGTAAAAGGGAGGCATCTATGAAGATACTTTTGATTTCTTATGATTACTATAAATATGACGGAAGACTTCGAGAGCTTATCAAAGTGGCAAAGGAGCTTGGGGAGACGACCTATATTACACGTGCTTCTGACGGCGAAAAACCAATAGAAGACAGACATATTTTGTACCACGATAGAGGCTATAGCCATTTTCTGCTGTTTATCTGTCAGAAGATGGGAGAGCTTGGCTTGCAGGATATTATTTTTATTGACAACCGCAAAGGGATACTTCCTGGTTATCTTGCCAAAAGATTAACACATGCCCGCTACGTCGTGCAGGACTGCAGGGAGCTTTACAGCTATAAAAGTGCTTCTGGAATCGCGGGAAAACTGGGGTGTCTGATTGAGAAAATTTTCACAAGGCGTTCGGATGTGGTGATTGCGGCCAATGGATATCGGGCAAGGCGAATGGTTAAGATGTTTGGCTTAAAAGAGACGCCACTTAATTATGAAAATATTCGACGCCTTGTCTATAGCGATGAGAAGGCTAAACAGCAGATAGAAGAAGAATGTAAGGAATTTTTTGCCGATACACAGAAATTTCGGATAATTTCCACCGCAGGCTGTGATGTATCTCGAACAACAGTTCGTATGGTGGAGGCGATGCAAGGGCTTGGAGAGAACTTTGAGCTGCTTTTAATCGGAGAGAGTGACGAAGAAGACGAGCTGATTATCCGGGAGACGATACGAAGCCAGAACCTGACCAATGTGAAAATCTTTCCACGGATGGACGAAAATCATCTGAAATATTTTATTATGCACAGTCAGCTTGGGATGGTTACTTATCATCAGAGAGACTTAAATAATAAATACTGCGCAAGCGGCAAAATCTATGAGTTTTTATTTGAAGGAAAACCAGTGGTGACATCAACGAATCCGCCTTTAAAGGAATTTTGTGAGAAATATAAAGTGGGACAGGCGTCTGACGACTATGAATCCGCGATACGTATGATAGCAGATAACTATACGTATTATACAGAAGCAGTGGAACATTTTACCAGCCATGTCCATGTGGAAAAAAATAATCACAGATTGGCAGAACAGATAATCACAGATTGGCAGAACAGATTCAAAAGAGACTAGGAGGACAGTAAGATGAAGAAGATTATGCTGGTATTTGGAACTAGGCCGGAGGCAATTAAGATGTGTCCGCTGGTCAATGAATTAAAGAGCAGAAAAAACTTAGAAGTGGAAGTCTGTGTTACAGGACAGCATAGGCAGATGTTAGATCAGGTGTTAGAAGCTTTTTCTGTAGTGCCAGATTATGACCTTAGTATTATGAAAGACAGGCAGACGCTTTTTGATGTCACAACTAATATTTTAAATCGTATTAGAGAAGTCTTAGAAAAGGCAAAACCAGATGTTGTGCTGGTACATGGAGATACTTCGACAACGTTTGTAACAGCGCTGGCATGTTTTTATCTACAGATTCCGGTGGGACATGTGGAGGCAGGGCTTCGCACGTATAATATTTATTCTCCATATCCAGAAGAATTTAACAGACAAGCAGTCAGTATTATTTCTTCTTATAATTTTGCTCCAACGGAACTGTCAAAGCAAAATCTTCTAAAAGAAGGAAAGGCAGCAGAGAGTATCTATGTCACTGGAAACACAGCGATTGATGCGCTAAAGACGACCGTTCGAGAGGACTATACCCATCCTGAGCTTGACTGGGCCAAAGGAAGCCGTCTGATTATGATTACTGCTCATCGAAGAGAGAATCTAGGAGAACCGATGAAACATATGTTCCGGGCAATTCGAAGAGTCTGTGATGAGCACCCGGATATTAAGGCTATCTATCCGATTCATATGAATCCGGTGGTTAGAGAGACAGCGGATGAGATATTAGGAGGAGATGAGAGGATTCGGATTATCGAGCCTTTAGATGTGCTAGATTTCCACAATTTCCTCTCCAGAAGCTATCTGATACTGACAGACAGCGGCGGAATACAAGAAGAAGCGCCATCTCTTGGAAAACCAGTGTTAGTGATGCGGGATACAACAGAGCGCCCGGAGGGTATCAAAGCGGGTACACTTCGGCTGGTTGGAACAGATGAAGAAGTTATCTATCAGAACTTTAAGCAGCTTCTGGAAAATGAAGAGGCGTATCGGAAGATGAGTATGGCAAGCAATCCTTATGGCGATGGCTTTGCAAGTAAACGGATTGCAGATATATTGGAAGGAAAAGCATGAGTCTGTATTTTTTGACATTTTTGCTGTTAGCAGGGGGAACGCTGTGTGCGTGGTTTCGACCTCAATATGAAGGACGCATCTACTTAGGATGTTGGGGCGTGGCGACTGTCTGTCTTTGTTTTCGTTTTGGACAGGGGACAGACTATGGGACATACCATGCCATCTATGAGACGATTCCGGCGGTGATTGATTTCTCAAAAGGATATATCTGTGGGTTTTATCCTGAGATTGGATGGCGGCTTTTGTCGGCGGCTTTTAAAGTGTTTCATGCGCCTTTTTGGGTATTTACCATGGTGATTGGACTAGCAGAGATGCTGCTGATTGACCGCTTTCTTAGGCGCTATGTACCGATGAAGACGGCAGGTTTGTTTTTGCTATACCCTGTGTTGTTTGTAACGTATATGGTGTCAGGGCTTCGGCAGGGATGGGCGATTTGTTTGTTCCTGGGAATCCTGGTGCCATTTTATATGGAGCGAAAATGGGTGGCTTATGTACTGGGAGTGCTTTTGGCAGCGTCCTTCCATCGGGTTGGGTATGCCTGGCTTGTGCTGGTAGTTGCATATTATCTGCCACTAAAAGGGATGGCAGGGCTTACAGGGCTTTCGGTAATTGGAGGACTTACGCTGCAGATTGGAGCAGTGGAGCAGCTGCTGGTACGAATACTGCCGGTGTATCATCTAAAACAGTTTTTGTTAAAGGGAGAGATAAGTGTGCTGGCAACCGGGGAGCGGCTGGTGAGCTTTGGCATGGTGATACTGTTGTACTGGTGGATAAAAAGGGAAGGAAAAGAGGTAGAGAGAAAGACAGAACTTCTTTTAAAGGCGTATATGTGTAACATCTGCTTTTATATGCTGTTGTCAGGAAGTGCATATTATGCAAGCCGGTATGCCGCTATCTTTAAGGTATTAGAGTGTGCAGTGGTGGCAGCACTGGTGTTAGAAAAGAAAGACCATGTAGCAAAGGCAGTGGCAGGATTTTTCTTTGGGCTTACAATGCTGATGGGAGTGAAAAACCTACAGGCAATGGCAGTGAACTGCGGATATGATAAGCCTAAAAATAATTTTTGGGATTTTCCATATGTGTCGGTATTTCAAAGGGAAGCGATTGAGCAGTATATACCTTATGAGAAAAGGCTTTGGAAGAAATATCAGATAGAGGTGGAAGACCAGAAGCTTTGGATGATTACGGGGGAAGAAGGGGATGGTTAGATAGAAAGGGAATGGTATGAGGCTGGAGATTTTGATGGTGATGGGGTTGTTTTTTGGGGGGACCTTTTTCAGTGGACATGTGGTCTGCAAAATAACAAAGGTGAGGGCAGAGGGGGTGCTTTTTCCGATTGTCGTGGGGGCGATGAGCTGGTGGGCATTGATGGAGATTCTTTTATTGCCTATGACTATGCTACATGGGACATTTGAAGGGTTTGTAGTGCTTTATAGTGTGGTTTTGGTGGGGATTTTTATAGGGGGTCTTTTGGGATGGAAAGGAATTGCCAGGGAGCTTAAGATTGTTTCTCGCAGGGCAAAGGAGTATCTGACGTTTGGACATGTAGTGGCGTTTTTGCTGATATTGTATCAGCTTGTATATTTGCACCATCATATGTATTTGGAGTGGGATGATACGTATTATGTAAACCTTGCAAATGAGGCAGTAAATTCCAACTGGATATATTGGGTGTATCCTGAGACAGGAGCGTTTGCGGATTTTGATAAGCGGTATGTGCTGTCACTTTGGCCGATTTTTTATGCATGGCTTTCGAAGATTTTTGGAGTGCTGCCAACAATTATGGCGCATACGATATTGCCATGGGTCATTATACCTCTTTCTTATATGGTCTATGGACTGATTGGGGGAAAACTGTTTGCAAGGGACAAAGAGCTTCAGGGGATGTTTTTGGCAATGGCGGTACTGTTGCATCTGTTTATGAGTGGAGAACATACGGCGGGGCTTACCTTTTTAAGTATTACGCCTTGGGTTGGTAAAGGGGTATTAGCGACGGTGTTGATACCGATGCTGTTTTATCATATGCTTCGCATGATAAAGAGAGAGAAAAAAGGAGAGTGGATATTGCTTGGGCTTACAGCGCTTGGCGGGTGTCTGCTGTCTTCTATGGGGATTATGTTGACTCCTGTGTTTGTAGGGGGGACGATGTTGTTGTTCTCGGTGTATCGAAAAAAGGTTCGTTATCTGACACATGGAATGTTGGCTTGTCTGCCTTGTCTGATGCTTGGGGTATATTATCTGTATCTGACACATTGAGTCTAAATCGCAGAGGATATGTGGAAAATAGTGAGAGAGGAAGAAAGATGCAGGATTTTTTTGAGATTGCCCGGACAGATTTTGCGGCTGCTTTTGCCGGGGCGTGGTTGTTTCCGCTATTACTTGTCAGTATTTTGTGGATTTTTTTAAAAGAAAAAGATAAGATGAAAAAGCTGCTGCTTTGTGGTGTGCCACTATTGTTTTTGTTTGTCTATTGGTGTCCGTTTACGGGAATTTTATTTATGAAGCTTTTGGGGCAAAATGTGTATTGGAGGCTGCTTTGGCTGATTTTGCTGGCAGTAGTTATTCCATATGCGGTATGTATTTTGTTAAAGGGGCTTTCTGATATACAAAGACAAGTGGCGTTTGTGGTGCTTATGGGAGTGTTAGCATTAGCAGGAAAACCGGTACTCTCAAAAGAGTGGTTTGAGCCTTCCACCAATGTCTATAAGCTGCCGCAAAATGTAATAGAAGTGTGTGAGCTGCTTCCAAGCAATATTCATGCGTTAGTCTCCAATCGGCTGATGCCTTATATCAGGCAGTGCGACCCAACAATTACACTGGAATATGGCAGAAATTCACTGGTCTATAATGGAATTACAGAGACAGAAAAAGAAGAACAGATTTTATACCTGGAGGTGCAAAAGTCAGAGATTGATTTGGCAGTGTTAGCGCCTTTAGCGAAGAAGCAAGGTTGTACATTCCTGGTCTTTTCTAGTAACCGTACGTATATTGGTAACTGGAAAGATTACGGTTATAAAGAATATGCGTCTACGGATGAATTTTGCATCTTTGTGGATCTAGATTATAAGGAAGGACAGGATACTCGAAAATGGGAAGAATAAAGAAGTTAGTACCTCTTATAAAGGTATATCTTATCTTGATTGTCGTGTTTTTCTTGTCGATGGCACTGGTCTATTGTATTCCAACTTCCTGGATTTTGCCGCATGTGGAGCAGTCTTTGGAGGTGATGGAGGTAGAAGGGGAGCGCCCGATGTATTTTTTCTACCGGCACAGTGCGATTGTGGACAATCATACCGATAAATTGATGATTGAGAGTTTGATTCAGAACCGGGATTACTATAATCCAATACAGGCTTCGGTCAGTGTAAATCAGTATCCTCGTTATTGGCATGGATATCAAGTGCTTCTAAGGCCACTGATGGTTGTCTTTCAGGTACAGGAGCTTCGGTATCTGGGGATGATGGTATTTCATCTGCTTTTCTTTGTCAGTGCCTGGCTTTTGGCGAAGAAGACAAAGCCAGTGATAGCGATGCTATATGTACTGACCGTTGCAAGTGCTTATATCGTGGTGGTGGCTGCATGTTTTCAGTATCTAACTACTTTTTTGGTATTGTTTAGCTCGCTGATAGTGCTTCTTACTAAGTATGGAAGGCAGAAGCCTGTAAACTATCTGATGTATTTTATGGTAGTTGGGATGGTGGAAAATTTCTTTGACTTTCTGACTTATCCGATTATCACACTGGGGATTCCGCTGATTGTATTACTTTGGCTACAGGTAAGAGATAATGAAGCTGGATTTAAAGAGAATTTTGGCTTGATGTTCACTTCTTCGGCTGCCTGGGGAATTGGCTATGCGATGACCTGGATTGCCAAATGGGGCATCACGGTGGTGGTCCTTGGAATTCGGTATTTCTGGCGTACGATGGATGTGGTACAATATCGTTTACAGGGAAGCGAAGAAGACCCGCTTGACCGTCTAGGAACCATACGCAGAAATCTAAAAGCTTGGATGAATGTACAAGATGGAGGAGTGATTAGCTGGAGTAAGGTTGTGCTTGTGCTTTTGCTGATAGCAATTCTTTTGATAGTCTGGAAGAAAGTAAAAGAAAAAAAGACGATGATAGCCTATATCCCAATACTTTTTGTGGCATGCTATCCATATCTATGGTATCTGGTGATGTCCAATCACTCACAGATTCACTACTGGTACACATACCGGGCACAGCTTGTAACACTGTTTGGTGGATTGGTGTTTTTGGTTGGGATTTTAAAGGAGAAAAGAACAAATATATGAAAAATATAGTGGTAATTGGCGCAGGTCCAGCTGGACTAACAGCAGCATATGAATTATGTAAACAAGCTTCCGAGACATGTAAAGTGACCATATTAGAAGAAAGCAACGAGATTGGTGGCATTTCTAGAACGGTTCGTTATAAAGGGAATCGGATGGATATTGGCGGGCATCGTTTTTTCTCTAAAGACCAGAGAGTGATGCGATGGTGGACAGAGAGGATGCCAATGCAAGGCGCAATGTCCTATGATGATAAAAAGCTTGGAAGAAAAAAGACATTGGTAAAAGGTGGTCCTGATCCAGAGAAAGAGGACCGCGTGATGTTAGTTCGCCAAAGAGTTTCTCGTATATACTATAAAAAGAAATTTTTTGATTATCCGATTACGCTAAAGCCTCAGACGTTTATCAATATGGGGCTTCTACAGACGATAAAAGCGGGTTTTAGCTATCTGTCTTCTTGTATCTATAAAAGACCTGTGGATTCTTTGGAGAATTTTTATGTAAACCGATTTGGAAAAGTTTTATATGGTATGTTTTTTGAGGGATATACCGAGAAACTTTGGGGACGACATCCCAAAGAGATTGACCCAAGTTGGGGCGCTCAGCGTGTGAAAGAATTGTCAATTTTTGCAATTATAAAGGATATGTTCTCCAAGTTACTTCCAAGCAGAGATAAGCGTAAAGTGGAGACTTCTTTGATTGAGGAATTTATCTATCCCAAATATGGCCCTGGGCAGTTGTGGGAGACTGTGGCTTCAGAGATTGAAGCAATGGGAGGAGAGATTCGCAAAAACAGTAAAGTGACGCAGATACAATGGGAGTCTGGTAAGATACAGGCAGTGGTTACGACAGATGAAAACAATCAAGAACAACTTGTAAAAGGAGATATTTTTATCTCGTCGATGCCACTAAAGGATTTGGTTGCTGGTATGGGAGAACAAGTTCCAGAAGATATAAAAAAGGTGGCAAAAGGGCTTCCTTATCGTGATTTTGTGACAGTAGGACTTTTACTAAAAAAGTTAAATATTAAAAATTTAACAAAGATTAAAACATTAAATAATATTGTGCCAGATTGTTGGATTTATGTACAAGATACAGGAGTGAAACTTGGAAGAATACAGATTTTTAATAACTGGTCTCCTTATATGGTAAAAGATGTGGATTCTAAAGTATGGATAGGATTAGAGTATTTTTGCAAAGAAAACGATGCATTTTGGAATCTTTCAGAGGAAAAATGTACACGTCTGGCAATCGAAGAATTAATTAAAATGGGAATTATTAACCGAAAAGATGAAGTGCTGGATGCTCACAGAGAGAAAGTTAAGAAAGCATATCCAGCTTATTTTGACACATATGCCCAGATAGACCAGCTGGTTACTTATCTAAATCAATTTGAGAATCTTTATTGTATAGGACGCAACGGACAGCATCGCTATAATAATATGGACCATTCTATGGTGACCGCTTTTGAGACGGTAGAGAATATTTTAGCCGGGAAGAAAACGAAAGAAAATATTTGGAATGTTAATACAGAAGAAGCTTATTTAGAATCAAAACCGTCTGCACATTAGTGCAGGCGGCTTTTGCGTACCATATCAATTAATTTCTGCCCAAAGAGAGTTTTAACGCTTTGTTTTAGATAGAAGCTGCTTTCTCGTAAAAGCCAGGACAAAGAGATATGAAATATTCCAAGTTCTTTTTGCATCCTGTGTTTTTCCTTGTGGGAGAGTAGCTTATGGGTATCCGAATACCCGGAAATCTCATAGATAGAGACAGGATAGGGACAGTAGGTAAAAGTCTTGTCCTTTAGATACATGGACAAGAAAAAGTGATGGTCTGCACAGACTTTGTAGGTAATATCATAAGGATATTGAAGGAGAAGCTCCCGGCTAATAAAAGCCGATTGATGACAGAAGGCCATCTCATAGGTAAGATGTGCAAGTGGAAGCGCCTTATAGAGCTTCTGGTTGCCCTGATAGATGCACAAAGCATCTCCGTAGAAAATCTGTGCATCGGGTGGATTTTGAAAGATTTTCTCCAAAATCTTCGGGTCTGACAATAAATCGCCAGCATTTAGAAAGAGAAGCCAGGTTCCTCTGGCGATGCGTGCGCCTTTGTTCATCGCATCATAGATACCTTGGTCAGGCTCGGATAAGGTATGGTAAGGTATCTGCTCTTTGGCGAAACGAGTGGAAGCTTGTTCTAGTAGCTCCATAGTGCCATCGGCAGAGCCTCCGTCAATCACCAGATATTCAAATTGTCTCCATGTCTGTAACAGAACATTGTCCATCGTAGCTTGCACAGCGTCTCTCGACTGAAAACATACAGTTATAATAGATAATACAGGATTTGACATAGTAGTTCTCCATTGGTTGTAATTGGCTTATGATGCATTATAAGATAAAATACAAAAGAGAACAAGAAGTATAATGACAAAAAGTTGAAAATAAGGTAGAATGTAGAAAACTATCAGAAGGTATAAAATATTATGACAGAAAAGCAAAAAAATATAATAGCTTCTATCAGCGCTTTTATTCTGTATATTCTTCTTATCAGGATGTTGATGCCTTTTGTCTATGGCATTATTGATGACCGCTCGATGATGGAGATTGTATCCGGGCAGTACTTAGGGCATCCTGATGCGCATACGATTTTTATGGGCTATTGGTATTCGCTTGTATTAGCGGGACTATATCGCCTGATGCCCAATGTAGACTGGTATGCACTTTTATACCTTGTGATGCAAGGAATGTGCATCAGTCTGATAAGCTATCGACTGATAAGCAGATATACAGAGTGGATAAAGAAGCTGATAAGTCTTCTTATGTTCTATTTGCTCTACAGCACTCTGGGAATCCGTGCATTGACACAGCTTACCTTTACAACCACAGCAGCTGTCTTAGGAGTGACTGTAGTCTTTTGGTATCTGACAACCAGATATTTTACCATCAAAGATGTGGTAATTTTATCAGCGCTAGGCTTTCTTGCCTGTCAGGTGCGTGTCTCTGTGTTCTATATGATTGTACCAGTCTGTGGAGTACTTTGGCTGTTTCGAATAAGTGATGTGCGAATGAGACAGAAGTGGCACCTTATGATTCCACTTATGGTTCTTGGGATTTTGCTGTTGGATATTTTGGGAAATCGCATCGGATATGGAAGTGCAAAGTGGCAGGCTTATCAACAATATAATGCAGAGCGTTCTCTGGTATACGATTATGCAGACTATACATTTCCTATCTATGAGGAGGCAGAAGATTTCTATAACAGTATAGGAATTGAGAAAAAAAGTCGGGCAAGGACGCTTATCAATTACAATTATACCGCAGATGCACGTATCTCACAGGAATTTTTTGGGGATTATATCAAAGCGTATCAGACAGCATATCCATCAGAAGAGACACTATTAGAAAAGATATGGCAAAGTACAAAGGATTATATAAAGGGTGTTCTAAATAAAAGATTTCATTTGCAACATATGTTGTCTTTAGGATTATATGTGCTGCTTATACTATGGTATCTTTTTAAAAAGAACTATCAAAAGAGCCTAAAGGTTATTGCTGTTATAGGAATACAAGTGCTTCTTTGGATTTATCTGCTCTATGAGGGACGAATTCCAGATCGGGTTATCTATACAATGAATCTGATGCTGACGGTCACGGCACTTCTGCTATGCTTAGAAATAGTAAAGAAAATTCCGGCAAAGCTGCGAGTCAATATGCTGTGCGTTGTATTTGTGATACTGTGTGTATTGGCCACCGCAGAGGGAACGAAAATTCGTCAGCAAAATCTGGAGATAAGTCACCGCAATCAAGAGATAGAATCTTTAAAAGAATACTGTATGGAGCATCCTGAAAATTTTTATTTTAACGATGTCACCTCCTTAGCTTTTACTACCTATAATGTACACCTCTGGCAGAAGACACCGTATCAGATGAACTATATGTCCCTTGGGGACTGGATGAGTTTTAGCCCTGTCTGGGAAGAAAAGTTATTGCAACATAAGATAACAAGCGTACAAGAAGCACTGTATCAACAAGACTATGTATATCTAATCTGTAGCTTTGACAAAGGGTTAGAATATCTAATCTCCCTGTATGACAATGTAACTTGTACAGAAATCGACAAAATCCCCGGATTTCATATTTACAGGCTCCAATCCTTGTAAAAGAAGTAAGAAAGTGCTAAAATACTACTATTCATGGGTAAAAATAAGAGGGAAACAGTGCAATGGATAAAATTGACCAGTACAAACGAATGATGCGGCTTCTTATCGCCGCCTTGGAAATCCTGTTAGAGACCATATGCTTTGCGGTTATCTGGTTTGGCATCTATAACGAGCGGATGAGGCATCCATTTGAAAATAAAGGAAATATCATGATGGTGGGCTTCTATGCATTTTATCTGCTTATCTTTGTCTATCTGTATGGAGGCATGAAGTACGCCTATTTTCAAAAAGGCCAGTTGATTTTGTCGCAGACACTTGGAACGCTGATTGGCAATGCGGTGATTTATTTTCAGATTATTATGGTATTTGGTATGTTTCCATTTCCTACTGTATGGCCTATCGTGATTATCAGTGTTGTGGATTTTCTGATAATTTGGCTTCTGAACCAAATATCAGCGCCTGTCTTTAAGAAGATGTTTCCTCCTAAAAAGCTTCTGCTTATCTGTGATTTAAGCGCTAAGGAGAATCTGATACAGAAGCTTTCTAGCAGAAAAGATTTGTATGAGATTTATAAATGTGTATCTTCTAACGAGCCACTCTACCGGCTGAAGATAGAAGTACAAAACTGTGATGCGATGATGCTCTATGGTCTAGAGGAGCAGAAGCGCAATCTGCTGATTAAATATTGTTATGAGCGTTCCATTCGTATCTATGTGGCGCCGGAGATTACGGATATTTTGCTTCGGGGTGCAGACAGAGTACATTCTTTTGATACACCGTTTTTGCTGCTTCGCAACTATGGGCCATCATTTGAGCAGCGAATTGTCAAACGTCTGATGGATATTTTGCTATCAGGAATCCTGCTTTTGCTTACGTCGCCTTTTATGCTATTGACAGCGCTAGCGATTAAGTTAGAAGACAGAGGACCAGCTCTTTTTAAACAAGAACGAGTCACCGTAAATGGCAGGAAATTCTGGATTTATAAATTTCGCAGTATGATTGTGGATGCAGAGAAGCATGGGGCACAGTTTTCCAGTAAAAATGACAGCAGGATTACCAAAGTGGGGAGATTTATCCGTGCCACGCGTCTAGACGAGCTGCCGCAGCTTCTCAATATTATCAAAGGTGATATGAGTATTGTAGGGCCGCGCCCGGAGAGGCAGCAATATATTGAAGAATTCTGTCAGGAGACGCCAGAATTTATCTATCGGCTAAAGGTCAAGGCAGGGCTTACTGGCTATGCACAGATTTATGGAAAATACAATACAACCCCTTTAGACAAGTTGAAGCTGGATTTGATGTATATTGAGACGTATTCGCTTCTTCTGGATATTCGACTGATTTTTTTGACACTGAAGATTATGTTTATGAAGGAAAGCACGGAGGGCGTGGAGGATGGACAAAACCATGCGTAGATTTTGGATATTGAATCACTATGCAACGACCCCTAAGACCGGGCCGATGCTTCGCCATTTTTATTTTGCCAAATGTCTGAAGGACAGAGAGATTGAGACTACGGTTTTTGCTGCCAATGAGCTGCACCAGACCGGCGATACCGTTGACACCCATGGGAAGCCTTATCTTCGCACCGAAGAGCAAGGGGTTCCCTTTGTCTTTGTTAAGACAAGCAAATATCAGGGCAATGGCTTCTCCCGTGTGAAAAATATGTTGTCCTTTTTCTTTGGACTACTTCGGGTAGCCAAAGGTTATGCCAGAACATATGGTCGACCGGATGTGATTATGGGCTCTAGTGCGCATCCTTTGACCAGCATTGCAGGGATATTGTTAGCGAGAAGATTTCATGTGCCAGCGATTGTGGAAGTGCGGGATTTGTGGCCAGAAGCCATCTTTTCTTTTGGGAAGGTGAAGATGGACAGCCTTGTTGGAAAACTGTTAAGTGCTGGTGAATATTGGATGTACCGGCATGCAGATGCGATTGTCTTTACAAAAGAAGGCGATGTGGACCATATCAAAGAGATGGGATGGGATAAGGAGCACGGCGGTAAGATAGACCTTACGAAGTGCTATTATGTCAACAATGGCGTACAACTAAAAGATTATGATAAAAGTATCAAAAAAGATATTTTACCTGATAGAGACCTTACTTCAGACAGTTTTAAAGTCGTCTATACCGGGACAATCCGTCCGGTCAACAATGTGGGAAATCTATTAGATACCGCAAAGCTTTTAGAGGATTATCCCGATATTCAGTTTCTTATCTATGGAGGTGGCAGCCAGTTAGAGGAACTAAAAGAGCGGGCAGAGAAAGAGTCACTTCACAACGTAATCTTTAAAGGCTTTGTGGAGAAAAAATATATTCCCTATATTTTAAGCCGTTCTTCTGTCAATATCCTTAACTATTCTCAATCGCAGTACAACTGGTCAAGAGGAAACAGCTCTAATAAGCTATTTGAATATATGGCAAGCGGCAAGCCGATTATTTCTACTGTAAAGATGGGGTATTGCATCCTAGAGAAATATCAGTGCGGGCGCTCCCTTGAGACTTGTACACCAAGGGCTTTGGCAGACGAGATTCTAAAGATTTATCAGATGCCAGACGGCGCATACAAAAAGATGGCAGAAAATGCCAGAGAAGGCGCAAAGGATTTTGACTTCTCTGTACTGACAGAGCGATTGTATCAGGTGATTGAGGATGTTAAAAAAGATTGAAAATTATTACTGGACATTAAAATATTTAAAAAAGAGCCAACTCTGTTATCTACTAAAAAATCGCTTGAAGCGTGGAAAGAAGGCAATTGTAAGAGTAAAGGCACCTAAGACTTCTGTACTTCCATTGTGGATAGAAGAACTAGATGAAAATAAAGAATACCTTGCGCGTTTTTCGGTGGAGGAGATTTTAAAAGGGAATGTGACACTTCTTCATGAACGCGGAAAGCCTGAAGGGAAGAACTGGGAAAATCCAGATAAATCGCATCTATGGAATTTTAATCTGCACTATCTGGAATTTTTGATTCCATTAGCAGCTGCCTACAAAGAGGAAGCAGACGCACGCTATTATCGCTGCTTTCGCAGATATTGCAGAAGATGGATACAGGATAATGAGGACGGCAGTAAAGATGGCTGGCATCCCTATACAATCTCTCTTCGCCTGACCAATCTGTGGATTTGCCTTAGTGGTTTTGGGGAGATTGTGCAGATGGATATGGAGTTTTTGCAGGAACTAGAGGATAGTATGTATGCACAATATCTGCATCTGCAAAAGACATTAGAGCGCCATCTTTTGGGAAATCACTATTTTGAAAATATAAAGGCAGTGTTACTAGGAGCACTGTATTTTCAGGAGACAGAGGTCTATCAGAAGTATCGAAAGCTGTTGCAAAATGAGATAAAGGAACAGATTTTAGCAGATGGGGTACATTATGAGAGAAGTCTTATGTATCATAAGATTATATTAGAAGATTTAATGCGTGTAGCAAGAGTGATGATGGAGACAGATGATGCACCATTTTATAAAGAACTTTGGGATACAATAAAAAAGATGATAAATGCATTGTATTCTATAGAAGGAGATATGGGGCATACACCGCTGTTTAATGATGCCGGAGATGGTGTGGCAAGACCTTATGAAAGCCTTTTCTGTGCAGCGCTATATGGATTTACGATATTGCCAGAATGGAGGCCAACATTTAAGGAAGCTGGCTATTATTGTTTAGAAAATAACAATCTAAAATTAATATTTGATGCAGGAGAGATAGCTCCTGATTATATGCCAGGACATGGACACTGCGATGGGTTGAGTTTTGAACTTTCCATAGCAAAAGTTCCACTGTTTGTAAATGCAGGAACCGGGCAGTATCAAGGACCACTTCGCGCATATTTTCGGAGCACAGCGGCACACAATACCGTGGTTGTCGATGGAGAAGAACAGTCGGAGTGTTGGGGAGAGCACAGGGTAGGGAAGAGGATTCGCAAGGTATCAGGAAGCTGTGGGGAAGATTGGGTAAAAGGAAGCCTGACTAGCTGTACTAGGAAACGCCATTCTCGAAAAATAACACTAAAAGAAGTGGATGAAAGGCATACCTTGACTATCTTAGACAAAGTACAAGGACATGCAAAGGCGTATCTGCACTTGGCACCAGGATTTGAATACCGGCAGATAGGAAAGCATATCGTTGTAAAATTTGCAGGCAGAGACCTTCGCAGAATCTGTGAGATTAAAGTGGAGAAGAATGACCAGGTAACTATTCACCGGGAAGGGACGCTGTGCTCCTATGCGCCAGAGTTTGGAAAGATAGAGCAGATACAAGTATTGGAGATTGCCTGGGATGGTAGAGATAAAGCACATAAAATCGAGATAAAGTTTGGTTAGAGAGAAGAGGAAATAGAATGATTAATGTAGTAGGACTTGGCTATATCGGTCTTCCAACTGCGCTGATGCTTGCAGCACATGATGTAAAGGTCGTTGGAACAGACTATAATCAAAACTTAGTGGATACACTAAGGGAAGGAAAGACCACATTTGAAGAGGAAGGCTTGGAGGAACTTTTTAAGACTGCCGTAAAAAAGGGTATTACTTTTTCCAGGGAATACCAAAGCACAGACCTATATATTATAGCAGTGCCAACCCCCTACGACAAAGCCAGCAAGAAAGTAGACGCAAGTTATGTTGCAGGGGCGGTCAAAGCTGTGATGGAGGTCTGCCAAAAAGGAGCGACGATTGTCGTAGAATCCACCGTCTCACCAGGAACGATTGATAGATACGTCCGCCCTGTCGTGGAGGAAAAGGGCTTTGTGATTGGCGAAGATATCCATCTTGCCCATGCACCTGAGCGTATTATTCCCGGAAATATGGTCTATGAACTAAAGCATAATTCCCGCACCATCGGCGCTGATAAGAGAGAAATCGGAGAAAAAGTCAAAACACTCTATCAGTCCTTTTGCGAAGGCGAGATTGTTGTCACCGATATTCGCACTGCAGAGATGACAAAGGTCGTGGAAAATACCTTTCGGGATATCAATATTGCATTTGCCAATGAGCTTGCCAAAATCTGCCGCTCGGACAATATGGATGTCTATGAGATTATCCGAATCGCCAATAAGCATCCCAGAGTCAATATCCTCTCTCCGGGTCCTGGCGTCGGCGGTCACTGTATCTCTGTAGACCCTTGGTTCTTAGTTGGTGATTATCCGGGGCTTGCCAATATTATCTTATCTGCCCGCAAGATTAACGACTCGATGCCAGATTTTGTTCTTGAGCGGATTCGCACAATTATGAAAGAACATCAGATATCAGATGTCGGACGAGTTGGCCTCTATGGTCTCACTTACAAGGAAAATGTAGATGATATGCGGGAAAGCCCAACGCTTCAGATGCTAGAGAGCATGGAACGCCATCTGTGCGGTGGACAGATTCGGGTATATGACCCCTATGTAGTGCAGGATATTGTTCCGCATCAATATCATCAGCTAGACGCTTTCCTTCAGGATATTGATTTGATAGTGCTGATGGTGGGTCACGACGAAATCAAAGAAAATATGGAAAAATTACAGGGAAAGATTATCTTAGATACCAGACATATCTGTTTTCTTGAGGGAACTTATCGTCTGTAGAATGGAGAAAAAGATGAAACAACTGTTTTTAAATGTAAAAGACGGCACCGTAAAGCTTCTCAATCAGCCAATGCCAGCTGTCAAAGACAATATGGCACTGATTGAGAGTCTCTATACCATTGTAAGCGCTGGAACAGAGCGCGGCCTTGCATCCTTTGGCGGGAAAAATCTGGTACAAAAAGCTATCGAGCGCCCGGACCAGGTGAAAAAAGTGTTGGAAAAGCTCTCGACAGATGGCATTGTTACAACGATGGAGAGTGCTTTCCATAAGCTGGCAGAGCCTATGCCTATGGGGTATTCCGGCGTTGGCCGTGTGATTGCCTGTGGAAAAGGGGTAACAGAAGTAAAAGCGGGCGATATTGTGGCGATGGTTGGTACAGCCTATCACTGTGAGATTAACCGAGTCAGCCGGACGATGTTGACAAAAGTACCAGAAGAACTAATTGACTATCGCCAAGCAGCATTCTGCGCGCTTGGTGGGATTGCCCTAGAAGGCATCCATCAGGCAGAAGTGGTACCAGGAGAGACCGTAGCCGTTATCGGTATGGGGCTTCTAGGACATATTGTCAGCAGGATTTTAGATGCCTATGGCTGCGATGTGATTGGCTATGATGTGGCAGATAAGCAGCTTATGGGGACAAGACTAAAGGCATTTATTCACTCGGAAGATGACAGTGCTGTGGATATGACTAAGACACTGACGCGCGGACGCGGCGTTGATAAGGTGATTATCACAGCCGCAACAGACAGTAATGCTCCGATGGATTTGGCGGCAGCGATTACAAGAGACCGGGCTATTATCTGCATGATTGGCGTTACACAGATGCATATTGACAGAAGACCCTACTATGAGAGGGAGCTTTCTTTTCGAATCGCCCGCTCATATGGTGCTGGTCGCTATGATGCCACCTATGAAGAACAGGGGATTGACTATCCGATTGGCTATGTGCGTTTTACTGAAGGGCGCAACATTGAGGAATTTGTACGTCTGCTTGCACAAAAGCGTATGGAAGTCTCAGATTTGATTACGCATGAGATACCATTTGAACAGGCAGCAGACGCCTATGAGATGATTACCAAAAATCCCAACAAAGAACACTATATTGGTGTCCTTCTAAAATACAGTGACAACAAAGAAAAATGGAAGACAACCATACGTAGCGCTCATGCAAAAAGAACATGCTCTGGCTCGAAAGTGCCACTAGGACTGATAGGAGCCGGGAATTTTGCGCGCAGCACCATGCTTCCTGTGATGAAAGAAAGTGGAAAATATGAATTTCGTGGTCTGGCCACCACAGGCGGCGTAGGCGGTGCACAGGCCAATGATATTGCATCCTTTTCTTATACGACGAACAATTATAAGAAGCTCCTTGAAGACCCGGAGATTGAGCTGATTGCAGTCTCCACACAACACAGCAGCCATGCCCGTTTTGTGGTGGAAGCATTAAAAGCAGGGAAGAGTGTCTACTGCGAAAAGCCTCTGTGCCTGACTTTGTCTGAGCTTTCAGAGATAAAAGACGCCTATGAAAATGCCGAAGGAGAGCTTTTCTGTGGTATGAATAGAAGACATGCCCCTTTGATTAGGCAGATAAAAAAAGAATTAAAGACAGACCAGATACCAGCCGTATATGATTTTATTGCCAACGCAGGATTTATCCCCAAAGACCACTGGGTGCACGATGAAGCAGCAGGCGGCGGACGAATCTTAGGAGAAGCATGTCACTTTGTAGATTTGCTTCAGTATTTAGATGGCAGCGAGCTTACAGACCTTCGGGTAACTGCCGCACACAATAACGCCTATCCAATGAATGACAATGTGCTGCTTACCCTGACATTTGCATCAGGGGCGATTGGAAATATTGTCTATTCCTCGATGGGATCCAAAAAATATCCAAAGGAGCAGCTGCGCATCCTTTCAAATGGAGCGGTCTATGAGATGGACAACTTTATTCGCCTGAAGAAATACGGAAGCAGCAAATCCGTCAAAGAAAAACTAGAGCAGGACAAAGGTATCAAGGCAGAATATGACTATAT
This sequence comes from Lachnospiraceae bacterium, assembly GCA_910575445.1. Lineage (GTDB taxonomy): Bacteria > Bacillota > Clostridia > Lachnospirales > Lachnospiraceae > Hominiventricola. The sequence continues at coordinate 205,550 of CAJTFW010000002.1, forward strand.
CTGTCAGGTACTTCGGGGGAAATGTAAAAATACCGCGATTTTGGATGCCTTTCTTGGCCAGGAGATGCTGATAAAAGGAATGCAGAAAGTGAAGTCGTCTTTATGAGAATCTTAGTCTACGATGTGGCGGCTGAGAGCGGCGGAGCGATGACCGTTTTACAAAGCTTTTATGAAGAGTTTATCAAAGACCGCAAAAATCAATATGTATTTGTACTAAGCGTTGCCAGACTTGCTAAAAAGCCACATATGAAAGTGTGCAATTTTCCATGGATTAAGAAAAGCCCATTGCATCGGATGTATTTTGACTATTTTATAGCACACAGACTAGTAAAAAAATACAAGATTGACAAAGTGCTATCCTTGCAAAATATTGCGCTTCCTTTTGCCGGCGTGCCGCAGATAGTCTATGAACATAATGCATTGCCTTTTGCAGAGTATCGCTTTTTGCCCTGGGAAGCCTTTCGCCCATGGATGACACAACAAATCTTAGGCAGGATGATGAAGCGCTCGATTCGGCGGGCAGAAAAAGTGATGGTACAGACGAACTGGATGAAAGAGGAGATTGTGAGAACCTGTCGAATTCCACAAGACAAGGTGGAGGTCAAATTTCCGCCGGTAGAGATGCTTAAGACAGCCCCTTATCATCTTGATAAGGACAAGCCTGTATTTTTCTATCCAGCCAATGCGTCGGCTTATAAGAACCACAGAACGCTTTTAAAGGCATGTGAGCTTTTGCAGAAAAAAGGATATAAGAACTATCAGGTTATTCTAACAGTGACCGGCGAAGAGAATAAAGGTATTCAGGCGCTTAAAAAAGACGCTAAAGAAAAGGACCTTCCCATCTCTTTTCAAGGTGCTATGCCAAGGTGCGAGCTGTTTGACCTATATGCAGCCTCTGTGCTTGTCTTCCCTTCTTACATTGAGACGATAGGACTTCCGCTTTTAGAAGCAAAATCCGCGGGTGCATGGATAGTAGCCGCAGATTGCCTGTATGCAAGAGATATGGTTGGCGACTATAAAAGAGCCAGCTTCTTTCCGGCTTTGGACGCAAAAAAATTAAGCCATCAAATGCAGAGATTTTGCAGGAATGAAAAATAAAGGAGTTTATTTGCTATGAATGAGGATAAGATAGAACGAGGACTTTTGCTTTTTGGAAAAATCATGTTGGTGACAGTGGTGTTTGTCAATGCATGGATTACCTATCGATACTATTTTAACTTTATTACCTCAGATGATGCTTCGGAGCTAGTGCTCTCGAAGATGCTCGCAGCAGAAGGCGGGGTATTGTCTGCAAACTGGCATTATTCTACAGAGCTTGAGATTTTAAATACACAGCTTGTATACTCCTTTTTGTTTCGCTTTATTTCTAACTTTAAAGTAGTGCGTATCTTAGGGCAGGTGATATTAAGTGGGATTTTTCTGGCGTCTTATTATTTTTGCCTGTATAGTATGAACAGGGAAAACGCAAAAAAGAGATTCTTTCTGACTGCTTTTTTACTTTTGATTCCAATCAGCGATGCATGGGTCTTTTTGGTGATGAAGACCTACTATATTCCGCATGTGGCAACTACTTTTGTGGCACTTGGCTTTGCGTGCCAGGTACAGAGGGAAGAACTTAGTAAAAGACAACATAGGATTATCCTGCTACTTGGCAGTCTGCTGGCTTTTGCAGGATGTTTAGAGGGAATGCGTCATATCCAGCTGATATATCTTCCCCTAGTGCTAAGCTCTCTTTGGATGCTATGGAATGCCTTGGAAACAGCAGAGTGGAACTTAAAAAGGCTATCGCTTCCACGCGGAATCCTGGAACATATCTGGTGGCTTTTATGTGCTGGAGCTGGAAATTTTATCAATGCTTCTGTATTGAGCGGCATCTATGATTACAGAGACCAAAACAATGCAATGTTTACTGAGACACTGGCCTTTGAAAATATAGAAAAAGTGTGGAACGCATTTCTGGAAGTAACAGGCTATACAGGGGAACAAAAGATGTTATCTTTTGGAGGAATCTGCAATGCATTGTCAGTTCTGGCAGCATGTGCACTGGTCTGTGTATTGATTTACTTGGTCTGTAATATAAAAAAGAAACAACAGACAGAGCAGCTGGTAATTGCAGCTGTTGTATTGTCTTTTGCACTGAGTATGTTTATTTTTATAGCATTGAAAACAGTATCTGCAAGATATGTGATGGCTTGTGTGGCGCCTATGGTGCTGTTTTTTATGTTTTTGGAAAGATTTCCTTTTTTAAAAAGAACGGTGATATTATTGGGAGCCTATGGTCTTATTTTAGTATTAGGAATTCATAAATACCATCAAATCCAGGTCAGTGATAAAAATGAAAATTTGCGGAATGTGTATGAGTTTGTAATCTCTAATGATTATACTTATGGATATTCTACCTTTTGGTCTGGAAATCTTTTGACAGAGCTGACAAACGGAGCATTTCAGACACGCAGTGTACGTGGAGACTATGAAAATCAAAAATTAAAGATTTATCACTGGCTGACACCTGTCCAAGTGGAATATCGGGAAGAACCCATTATCTGTATTCTGGAGAAAAGAAGAGTGGAAGACCTTCCGCTTCCAGAGAACTGGAACATGCTGATGGAAGATGAAGAATACATGATTTATGGATTGCCAGCACATAAAGAAGTAGAGGAATACCTGGAAAAAAGACAGCTTTAGTAGAACTAAGAGAGGAAATATATGGGTCAAAAGATAAAACTGTGGAAAAATTCTATCAGGGATATAATAAAATGCATCGGCTTGGTATTGTGCTTTATGATAATGGAGATGGTCTTTCGGATACAGCCAGAGATTGGAGTTCGCTATGTACTAGTAACCGATAAAGTACCAGTCTTATTTGATTTTTTCTATGGAATTATTTTTATGATACTGATAGCTGTAATTCCAGCGAAATGGAAAAAGCTAAAAAGAGGAACTTATATAGTGTTCTATACTTTTTTGGGCTTTTTTATGTTGTCACAATACATATATTGTAGAATTTTTGACAGAATTTATGGTTTAAAGACGTTGCAGTATGTCGGTGAAGGCAGTGATTTTGCCGCGATGGTATTTTCTTATTTTGACCGTTCTTTTTTTATGTTTTTGCTGATGCTGATACTTATAGGTGTAATTGGATGGTTTTTGCTTCCTGACTTTCCCTTTCCATTATCAGGATGGAAAAAGGCAGTGATAGCAGCGCTGTTGTCTACAGGAAGCATTGCAGGGATTTTGTTGCTTCCATGTTTGCTTAAAGCACCACCAGAGAGTGGCAAAGGTGCTTATTGGTTTAAGAAAACAGTTTATGAAGAATGGACTGATAATAAACGGGCAGTCAGTATGTTTGGCGCGTATGAGTTTTTGTTTCGGGATTGTTATCTGTTTTTGCAGAAAACAGAAGTTTCAGAAGAAGATGTGGCTTATGTGACAGAATATTTTTCTGAAAATATCCAAACAGAGAATCATATGACAAGTATATTGGAAGGAAAGAATCTGATTCTGGTATTGATGGAGAGCATTGACGATTGGTTAGTCAATGAGGAGACGATGCCTACTATATGTAAAATGATGGAGGAAGGCATCCAATTTACCAATATGTATACACCAATCTTTGGAAGTGCTGCTACTTTAAACTCAGAGTTTTGTAGTTATACAGGGCTAACAGCACCGGCAGACGGGACACCCTTGGTATATTATACGAACTTACACTATCCCTATAGTCTTCCCAATCTGTTTCGGGGAAGTGGGTATATTGCAAGGTCTTTTCACTATAATCTGGGAGAGTTTTATAATCGGCAAAATATCCATGCTTCCATTGGCTTTGAAGAATATGTCTCTTATCTGAATTATGAGGAAGATAAGATTGCGCAACATGACAATATTCTGACAGAAAATGAAGAACTCTATCAGAAATTAACAGAAAACACTCCTTTTTTTGATTTTGTTATTACATTTAGCGCTCATTCAACGATTGGAGCGACAAAGTCTTATTCTCATGCAGACGAAGCCCTAGAGCTTTATCCTGAGTATTTAGGAAAATATGATTCCGAGGAGATGGATTCTATCAGTGCGAAAGCAAGACTGACCGATGATATGTTTGCTGGATTGCTAGAAAGGCTAAAAGAAGATGATTTTCTAAAAGATACTGTGATTATTGCATATGGAGACCATTATGATTACACAATTTTGGACCAAAATTATCTTAAAGAGCTCTCGAACGCAGAAAATGTATATGAGCTGTCAAAAACGCCGTTTTTTATATGGTCAGAAGGAATTGAGGCACAAAAGATAACCAAGGTTGTAAATACTACGGATATATATCCAACTATATGCAATTTATTTGGCCTGGATAATCAGAATTGTTTTATAGGAAATGATATATTTGATGAGACATATCAGGGCTATGCTTACTGGCAGGACGGCTCTTATATTATATCGGAAGGAGCTTTCTATGGTTCTAAAGGAAGCTATATTGGTGAGATAGAAGATAAGAAGAAAGAAGAGATGGAGAAGTTAGTATCGGAAAAGCTAAAAATCAATCAATTAGTCTTAGAGACCGATTACTTTCGGGATTTTGAAAAAAGAAATTGAAAAATCATGTAAAATGTTATATATTAGGAAAAACAGCAGCATTGCTGTCTAGTAAGAAAGATAAAAGGATGGATTGCTATGGCATTATTACAGGAATGGAAGAAAATTGCATATGATGAAACAAAGGACAAAGGAGCGATTCAGAGATTTTGGGCGAATTATTTTAATCTGGAAAAGGGCGTCTATGAAAAGCTTCTGACAGAGCCAGATGTAGAAGTCAAAGGAACGGTCAAAGAATTGGCAGAAAAATATAATCTGAGCGTGATGGAGATGACCGGCTTTTTGGATGGTATCAACGACAGTCTGGTGACCCCTAATCCGATTGAGGAGATGGAAGAGGACACCATTGTTAGCCTTTTATTTGATAAAGCAAGGCTCTACAAAAATATGGTGGACGCCAAAGCAGACTGGCTGTATGAGCTGCCACAGTGGAAAGAGATATTTGACGATGCAACCAGAAAAGAATTATATCTGGAGCAGAAAAAATCTGGCACGGTAGTCAAGGGTCCAAAGATTGGGCGCAATGACCCTTGTCCATGCGGAAGCGGCAAAAAATATAAGCAGTGCTGTGGAAAAAAGGCTTGACAAGTGTTTGGGAAATGCTATAATTGAGTAACAATGAAACAGGCAAATACGTGGACAGGAAGAGTAGGATAGGAAACCTTGCAGAGAGAGCTGCAGATGGTGTGAGCAGCTTATGGGGCACTAATCTGAAGACCACCCTGGAGTGGCTTTTATACAGCCCGGCAGACGCCGTTATCGTCAAATGAGTGGTGCAAACAATTAGGGTGGAACCGCGGCAAGATGTCGTCCCTGAACAGTCAATTAGGCTGTTCAGGGTTTTTTTTATGGAATTTTGAACAGGAGGTATAAAAGAAGATGAAGATTACATTAAAAGATGGCTCTGTCAAAGAATATGCAGAGAGTAAGGCAGTGATTGATATTGCCTATGAGATTAGCGAAGGACTCGCACGGGCGGCTTGTGCCGGAGAAGTGGACGGAGAAATTGTGGATTTGCGGACAGTCCTTGACAAAGACTGCACACTGAGTATCTTAACAGCCAGAGATGAAGCAGGGCTTCGGGTGCTGCGCCATACCTGTTCGCATGTCTTGGCAGAAGCAGTAAAAAATCTGTATCCTGATGCCAAGTTGACGATTGGACCATCTATCGATAATGGTTACTATTATGATTTTGATGCGGCTCCATTTTCCAGAGAGGACTTGGATAAGATTGAAAAAGAGATGAAGAAAATCATCAAAAAAGGTGCGAAGCTAGAGCGTTTTACTCTGCCAAGAGAGGAAGCTATCAAATTGATGGAGGAAAAGGGAGAGCCTTATAAAGTAGAGCTGATTCAGGACCTTCCAGAAGACGCAGAGATTTCCTTCTACCGCCAGGGAGAGTTTGTAGACCTTTGTGCAGGACCGCATCTGATGAGTGTAAAGGGTATTAAGGCGTTTAAGCTGACATCTTCTTCCGGGGCGTATTGGAGAGGAGATTCAGATAAGGCGATGCTTCAGCGTATCTATGGAAGCGCTTTTGCAACCAAGGAAGAGTTGGAGGCATATTTACAGCATCTTGAGGATATTAAAAAACGTGACCACAATAAGCTAGGGCGCGAGTTAGAGCTCTTTACCACCGTTGATGTTATCGGTCAGGGTCTGCCGCTTTTGATGCCAAAGGGTGCAAAGATTATCCAGACACTGCAAAGATGGATTGAGGATGAAGAGGAGAATAACTGGGGGTATGTCCGCACCAAGACACCTTTGATGGCCAAAAGTGACCTCTATAAAATATCTGGTCACTGGGGCCACTACAAGGAGGGAATGTTTGTATTAGGAGACGAAGAAAAAGACAAAGAAGTTTTTGCACTTCGCCCAATGACCTGTCCATTCCAATATTATGTATATAAAGCAAGCCAGAAATCCTATCGGGATTTGCCACTTCGCTATGGAGAGACTTCTACCTTGTTCCGCAATGAGGATTCTGGTGAGATGCATGGACTTACCCGTGTACGTCAGTTTACCATCTCTGAAGGACATCTGATTGTTCGTCCTGACCAGATGGTGGAAGAATTTAAAGGCTGTCTGGCACTGGCAAAAAAATGTCTGACAACGCTTGGTGTGGAAGAAGACGTCACCTATCATCTCTCCAAATGGGACCCCAATAACCGGGAAAAATATATTGGAGAACCAGAAGTATGGGAAGAGACCGAAGAGCATATCCGTCAGATTCTTACAGAGCTTGAGATTCCGTTTGTGGAAGATATAGGTGAGGCGGCATTCTATGGTCCCAAAGTAGATATCAATGCCAAGAATGTATATGGCAAAGAAGATACGATGATTACGGTTCAATGGGATGCACTTTTAGCAGAGCAGTTTGATATGTACTATATTGACCAAAATGGTGAGAAAGTACGTCCGTATATTATCCATCGTACCTCAATTGGATGTTATGAGCGTACCCTGGCATGGTTGATTGAGAAATATGCGGGAATGTTCCCGACTTGGCTTTGCCCGGAGCAGGTGCGTATCCTTCCTATCTCTGACAAATATCTGTCCTATGCAGAGAAAGTAGATAAGGAATTAAAGGCGAATGGTATCCTCTCCACCGTGGATGCAAGAGCAGAGAAGATTGGATATAAGATTCGCGAGGCAAGACTTATGAAGCTTCCATATATGCTTGTCGTAGGCGAGAAAGAAGAAGCAGAAGGTAAAGTGGCAGTGAGAAGCCGTTTCTTAGGAGACGAAGGACCCAAGGCGCTCTCAGAGTTTATAGACGATATCTGTCGCGAAATCCGTACAAAGGAGATTCGTAAGATTGAGGTAGAGGAGTAAATGCAGAAAATAGCAGGTGTGTTGGCAACTGCCGTAGTATGTTCGCTTCTTTTGCTATATCAGAATGTAGTGGCATTGAAGGGAGTAGATTCCCCTTTAGAGCAAGACCACACAAAAAAAGAAAGCACATTAGAAGGTTATGAAGAACCAGAAGAAGCAGTAGGATATCTTCTGTATCAGGTTCAACAGAGAAATCTCGATGCAGCGCTTCGCATCTGTGCGGTCAGTGATGTGGCTGAATATTTTTATATGACGGGGTATTTAAATCATACAGAAAATTTTCCCGGCTTGGAATTGATACCTCCGCCAGACAGAGAAAATGCTGCATATATTGAGATTGCAAGACTTCGGATGGCTTATGAGTATGCGGCTTTGTTTGAACAGCTGTGCCAGGAACTCCCATCTGACGGGCAGATAAAGATTTTATCTATTCAAAAAGATGAGCCAGCTAATCCAGATGGGTTGTACTATCAGAGAAGAAGTGAAATCAGTGATATTCTGGGCTGTAGGGATGTCTGCGAGATAATTGCTTATGTGGAAGCAGACGGTGTGGTGAAAGAGCTTCATTTCTCACTGGCAAAATACAAACGGTTTTGGAAAATCATCTTATATCATGATTTTGACCATACAACAAGTACATCTGTTGTGTCTGATGCTGGTATGCCAGCAGATACATTTTTGGAAGAATGGGATGATAGTCTTGTAAAAGATGTGGTACTTCCGAAGAATTATTATATTCTTCCTGAAGTAAAAGCGGCCACACCGGAAGAACTGGTCTCGAATCTGACCTTGTATCTGCAAAGGGGAGATGCACTCTCGGCGATGTCCTATTTTGCTTTTGTAAGTACAGAAGATAGAGCAAAAGTTAGTTCGCAGCTGTTAGCGGGACAGAACGAGATTGCCAAGATGATGCAATGGTTCTATTATCGTATGCTTTTATATGATGAAAATAAGCTTGCATGGGCCAGCCGGCATTATGAAGATGAGCCAGAATATATCCCAGAGCTTTTAGATACTACCAATATGATTTTTACGGAATTTATGATTCATGAGTGGGCAGAGTTAGAGCCTGGGAAGAAGGGCTGCCGGATTGGATACTTTTATGGGAATCAATATTTTAGCAATTATCTTGTGCTGGTTGATAGAGATGGATGGATGCTGGAAAGTATAGGGGAATAATAGGATTTTCTATGTCTTCTGAATGAAAAACATGTTCAGAAGACATATTTTCCTTAAAAATTTTAAAAAATCTGTTGACAAGTTGTTACAGTTTTGGTATGATAACGGAGTCGGTTGTGAGACAGACAAATATATGGGATCTTAGCTCAGCTGGGAGAGCATCTGCCTTACAAGCAGAGGGTCATAGGTTCGAGCCCTATAGGTCCCATTGAAAAACAAATATGGCGAGATAGCTCAGCTGGCTAGAGCACACGGTTCATACCCGTGGTGTCGAGGGTTCGAGTCCCCCTCTCGCTACTGTAAAGAGAGTCGGAAAACGTTAATTTATTTACGTTTTCCGTATTTTTTATTCAGAATTTCTGAATTGGTGGAGAAGATGAATATTATATGGATAGATGGCGGACTAGGAAATCAGATGTTCCAGTATGCCCTGGCTTTGAAAATGCAAAGTCTGGGAACAAAAGTGAAACTCGATGTGACAAAATATGCAGAGCATTATGCGCATAATGGATTTGAATTAGAACGTATTTTTGGCATGGACTGTCCGTTGGCAACAGAAGCGGAAGTGAGATGTTTAGGCTATCGAAAAGCGAATCATCTGACAGAATTTATTAAAAAGACACCATTTCGTAAGAAAACCATCTATAATAATGAATCATATATTTATGATAGTAAGGTTTTGACACTGGATGGATATTATATCGAGGGATATTGGCAATCTGAGCGATATTTTGTGGATATAAAAGAAAAAATATGGGAAACATATCAGTTCCCCCACTTTTCTACTGTACAGCAGAAGGCTTATGCAGAAGCGATAAAAGGATGTTGTTCTGTCGCTGTACATGTTCGCAGAGGAGATTATTTGAATTATCCATATTTGCAAAATATATGTACGGTTTCGTATTATCATAAAGCAATGGAGTATTTTCGCAAAAAATATCCTGGAAAGACTAAATTCTATATTTTTACTAATGAGTTCTCTTGGGCAAAGGAAAATTTAAGCAGAGAAGATTGTTGTATTGTGGAAGGAAATACAGGAACAGAAAGTTTTCGCGATATGCAGCTGATGAGTCTTTGCAAGCATAATATAGTGGCGAATAGTTCATTTAGTTGGTGGGGAGCTTGGTTAAATAAAAATCCAGGTCAGGAAGTGATTGCTCCAGATAGGTGGGTCAATCATATCTCAGAGGAACAGATGGCAATTATTCCAGAACATTGGATAAAGATAGGAGGAGACAGGTAGATGCGAGTAGGCTTCGGTTATGATGTGCATCGCTTGGTAGAAGACAGAGATTTGATACTTGGCGGTGTAAAGATTCCCTATGAGAAAGGGCTTCTGGGCCATTCGGATGCAGATGTGCTTTTGCATGCCATTATGGATGCACTTCTAGGTGCAGCGGCGCTTGGCGATATTGGAAGGCATTTTCCAGATACGGACCCGGCGTATAAGGGAATCTCAAGTCTTCGTCTTCTGGAGCATGTAAGAGAGCTTTTGTATCAGGAGAGTTATCAGATTGTCAACTTAGATGCGACGATTATTGCGCAAAGACCCAAGATGGCGCCCTATATTCCACAGATGGTCATACAGATAGCAAAGACGCTGCAGATAGAGGAAAATCAGGTAAATATCAAGGCGACAACAGAAGAAGGACTTGGTTTTACGGGAACTGGAGAAGGAATCTCGGCACAGGCAATCTGTGCAATTATGCCAATTACGGCTTATATAGAAGAAGACCGGATAACAAGGCGGCCGTCTTGTGAGGGATGCAAGGGATGTCAGAAGCACTAAAAGTTCTGCCTACACCTTTCTATCTGTCAGATTTGGAGAAAATTCAGTCTCGAACACTCTATGAAAAGGTGTTTTGTGAAGATACTAAGAGATTTGTAGATTACTACTATCAGTATAAGATAAGAGATAATGAAATATTGGCACTAAAAGAGGATGAGCAGATAGTCTCTATGTTGCATCTAAATCCTTACACAATGATAGTCAATGGCTATGAAGTAGAGAGCCGCTATATTGTAGCAGTAGCAACGCACCCAGACTACAGGCATCGTGGGTATATGCGGATGCTTATAGAGCGCGCATTAAAAGATTTATCTGCCAAAAAGATGCCGTTTACTTTTTTGATGCCAGCAAGCGAAGGTATCTATGCACCTTTTGATTTTGTACGAATCTGTCCTTATACCAGTCTGTCAGCGCGTATAGAGCGGATGGATGAGAGAGAACAGAATCGTTATCTGGCATCTCGCTATCAGATGTTCTGTAAGCGTGATATGCGCTATATAGAGAATTTAAAGGCCGAGAAAGTGGCAGAAGAAGGAGAAGAACCCATAGAAAAGATGCCTCCCTATATGGCACGTATCACAGATGTCTGCGGGATGTTGTCGCTTGTGGGCAGTATAGAAGAACGAGTATGGTATCTTAGAATCAAGGATTCTATCCTTAGAGAAAATGACGGATATTTCTGTTGGAAATTGTCAAAGGACGAAAGTCAGGCAAAAAAGCTGTCTTTTGTGCCAGAGCAAGTGGATTTGGAACTGACCATAGGAGAGTTAGCTTCTATGGTATTTGGCAACTTTCGGATTTGTCTGTCAGAGATTGTCTAAAGTTTTATCATAAGGGGGAGCAGTATGGGAGTGATTCGTTATATTAAGGAAGAGATTGCGGTTATCAGAGAGCGTGACCCGGCGATTAAGTCAGCGATGGAGGTGTTTCTCTATCCGACCTTTCACGCTATCTTGAAATATCGGCTGGCGCACAATCTCTATCAGAAAAAACACTATTTTCTGGCCCGGTGGATATCGCAAAGGTCTGCCAGAAAGACTGGAATAGAGATTCATCCAGGAGCGACGATTGGAAAAGGGCTGTTTATTGACCATGGAACCGGCGTGGTGATTGGAGAGACTGCGATTGTTGGCGACAATGTAACGCTGTATCAGGGTGTTACACTTGGTGGTACTGGTAAGGAAAAGGGCAAGCGCCATCCAACGCTAGAAGACAATGTAATGGTCAGCGCCGGAGCTAAAATCTTGGGTTCTTTTACGATTGGAGAAAATTCCAAAGTAGGAGCCGGAAGCGTAGTGCTTGGCCCGGTGCCACCTAACTGTACCGTGGTTGGTGTTCCAGGCAGAATCGTGAAAAAAGACAATATTCGGATTCCAAGAAAAGATTTGGACCAGGTCAATCTGCCAGACCCAATCTTAGATGCTATCTCAGAGCTTCAGGCAGAGAATAAAAAATTAAGAAAAGAAATCCATGCATTAAAGAAAGCGATTGCGGAAGGGAGAAAAGGATGATTCGTATCTATAATACGCTAAGTAGAAAAAAAGAGGAGTTTATTCCATTAGAAGAAGGCAAGGTCCGTATGTATGTCTGTGGCCCGACCGTCTATAATTTTATCCATATTGGCAATGCAAGGCCTATGATAGTCTTTGATACGGTGCGCCGCTATATGGAACACAAAGGATATCAGGTGAACTTTGTGTCAAATTTTACCGATGTCGACGACAAGATTATCAAAAAGGCATTAGAAGAAGGCGTATCGGCAGAGGAGATTTCCAAACGCTATATTGAGGAATGTAAGAAAGATATGGAAGGCATGAATATTATGCCAGCTACCACGCATCCTTTAGCGACGCAGGAGATTGATGGTATGATTGCGATGATTTCCGACTTGATAGAGAAGGGCTATGCGTATGCAATAAATGGTACGGTATACTATCGCACCCGCCGTTTTGCAGAGTATGGTAAGCTGTCCCATAAAAATCTGGATGATTTGCAGGGAGGAAATCGTTCCCTTCTGGTATCTGGAGAGGATGAGAAAGAAGACGCACTGGATTTTGTACTTTGGAAGCCTAAAAAAGATGGAGAACCTTACTGGGTATCTCCATGGGGCGAAGGGCGTCCTGGCTGGCATATTGAGTGCTCTGTAATGTCTAAAAAATACTTGGGAGAGCAGATAGATATTCATGGAGGCGGCGAAGACTTGGTATTTCCACATCATGAAAATGAGATTGCACAGAGTGAAGCGTGCAGCGGATGTGTATTTTCCAAATATTGGATGCACAATGCTTTTTTAAATATCGACAACAAAAAAATGTCAAAATCCCTTGGCAATTTCTTTACGGTGCGGGAAATCAGTGAAAAATACGATTTACAGATACTGCGTTTCTTTATGTTAAATGCGCACTATCGCAGCCCGTTAAATTTCAGTGCGGATTTGATGGAATCTTCTAAAAATGCACTGGAACGTATCTTGACAGCCGTAGATAACTTAAAGTATTTATCCGAGCATGCCAAAGTTATAAAGCTGACCGAGGAAGAAGCACAAAAAGCAGAAGAAGCAAAGAAGTACGAACAAGAGTTCGATATGGCAATGGATGACGATTTTAACACCGCAGATGCGATTGCCGCGGTCTTTGAGCTTGTAAAATTTGCCAATACCTATGCAAAGGAAGGCAGCAGCAAGGCTTTTGCAGAGCTTTTACAGGAGAAGATTGAGGGGCTTTGTAAGATTCTTGGAATTGTGACAGAGAAGAAGGCAGAGCTTTTAGACGAGGAGATTGAACAGCTGATAGCAGAGCGTCAGGCAGCCAGAAAAGCGAAGAACTTTGCCAGAGCAGATGAGATTCGTGGGCTTTTGTCAGAAAAGGGAATTCTTCTAGAAGATACACGCGAAGGAGTAAAATGGAAGAGAGCATAAAGTACCTAAAAGAGCAGTTTGCGCTGTCAGAGATAGACATACGGACCTATTCTCCACTTGTGTTAGCTTATATTGGCGATGGCATCTATGAGCTGATGGTGCGAACGGTGCTTGTAGGCCAGGGCAACCGCCAAGCCAATACTTTGCACAAAAAAGCGAGTAGTTATGTAAAGGCGTCTACACAGTCAGCAATGATTCTTGCAGTACAAGAAGAGCTGACAGAAGAAGAACATCAGGTCTATAAGCGGGGGCGCAATGCCAAGACCGTTACCATGGCCAAACATGCATCGATGCACGATTACCGCCATGCCACAGGCTTTGAGGCGCTGATGGGATATCTGTATTTGACCAATCAGAGCAAGCGGATGATTGATTTGATAAAGATGGGAATGGAGCGAACAGGAGGGCTGCCATGAGATACCAAGAATTGACAATAGAAGGGCGTAACGCCGTCCTAGAGGCTTTCCGGGCAGGTAAGACAATAGATAAGCTGTTTGTGCAAAAAGGATGCCAGGATGGGCCGATTAACAGTATTATAAGAGAAGCGAAAAAACAAGATACGATTGTGAATTATGTAACAAAGGAACGGCTAGAGCAGATGTCAGAGACCAAAAAGCATCAGGGCGTTATCGCCTCTATGGCGGCTTATGACTATGCAGAAGTCGAGGATATCCTAAAACTGGCAGAAGAAAAAGGCGAGCCGCCATTTATCTTTCTCTTAGATAATATCGAAGACCCACATAACCTGGGTGCTATTATCCGTACTGCCAACCTTGTAGGTGCGCATGGCGTGATTATTCCCAAAAGAAGAGCCGTCGGACTGACTGCGATTGTGGCAAGGACTTCGGCGGGTGCATTGCACTATACACCTGTAGCAAAAGTGACCAATCTAGGCACGACCATCGAAGAACTAAAAGAAAAGGGCTTGTGGTTTGTCTGCGCCGATATGAGCGGAACAACGATGTATGACCTGAATCTTAAAGGCCCGATAGGCTTAGTGATTGGCAGTGAAGGCGAAGGTGTCAGCCGTCTTGTCAAGGAAAAATGCGATTATATCGCTTCGATACCAATGAAAGGCGATATCGATTCTTTGAATGCATCCGTCGCCGCCGGCGTGTTGGCTTATGAGATTGTCAGACAGCGGATAAACTGAGTTTGATACTTAAAATTTTTATCGAAAATTATTGGTAAAATTAGATTATCTCTTTAGAAATTCTTATATGTCGGAATAGCCTGTATTTTCGGGCTTTTCCGGCAGTTTAGATATGGGGAGAAGTTCACATATACCCTCATAAACCTTTAGGTTTCCCTCTGGGCGGTAGTAAAAAAGTAGTAAATTCTGCCCGCGCCTATGCGGCAATCAGCCTTTCCATTTCAGCCCTTGCGGAAGCGAATGTTGCGTGTGCGTAATAGTTCAGCGTCATGGTGATGTTTGAGTGTCCCATGATATACTGTAACGCTTTCGGGTTCATGCCAGCATTGGCTAAATTGGTGCAGAATGTATGGCGCAGGGTGTGGGGTGTCATTACTTTGGGTAACGCTTCCTCATGGCACTTGTTGTACTTCTTTGCAAGCTCCCGGAACATGGTAGCATAGTTCACATTCGTTTTCGGGCAACCGTCCCGGTTGAGGAAAAGGAAACTGCTGTAACCGTCAACGGTGATCAGTTTCGTTCCTTTGCGGTTCTCCAACACGCGCCCCAACGCTTCATACACTTTTTCACTCATTGGAATTTGTCTGATACCGCTCTGTGTTTTGGGCTTCTCTATGTAGTAGCCTGTTTCCGCGCTCCGTAAAAGCTGGTGGTCTACATTGATTACCCGGTTTTCAAAGTCAAGGTCGGTGTCAGTCAGTCCGCAGAGTTCGGAAATCCTAAGCCCCGTCCCCAGCAGTATGATAACCTCGTCACGGTATTTCTGATAGACGCTATCACTTTGCATAAAGGATAAAAGGCTTTCTTCCTGTTCTCCTGTGAGGGGTACTTTCGGCTCTGTGTCGTCCTCGATCACGGTGTTTAGCTGGAAGTCAAAGGGATTTTTCCTTATACAGTCGTCCTGTATCGCTGTGTAAAAAGCAGCTTTCAGAGAACGCTTGTCGTTGCTTATGGTCTTGTAGGATATTCCCTTTTCTTTCATGCGCAACGCCCATTCTTTCGCGTCGGACAGTTTCACACTGTCAATGGGGCAGGAACCAAGTTTATCCGCTTCCAGCAGCTTCATCAGCCGTTCGCGCCCCTTTGTGGTGTTGTGCCTTACATTCCCCCGGTGGCGGTTCTGCTTTGCGTAAAGCTCGCAGACGGTCATTTTCTTTCCGATTGTGTCTATCCCGTCGTCAAGGTCTTTCTGTATCTCTTTTTCCTTTTCTCTAAGGGATATGTCGTCACGCTTCCCGGCAGGGGTCTTGTCCGTAGGCACTAACTTCCACGCATAGACAAATTGCACTTTACCAAAAGTATCGGTATATTTGTAAGCATATCTCCCGTCTTTTCTCTGGCTCTCTCCCGAACGCAAAATGCGGTTTCTATTATCACGTCTTTTCTCCGACATTGTTTTTGCTCCTTTCCGTGTCGGAAAGAGCCTTGATATGCCTAATCTTATTATAGCACATTCAAGGCTCCTTTTCACTATCTTTTTCGCTAAATTGCGTCCAGCGTGTCAATGATCTTTTCAAACTGTTTCCTCTTGATCTGAATACGGTTGCCGTTCAAGAATATCCAGCCCGCCGTAGGATTTTCTTCTGCAAGTTTCCGCAACTTGTTTTCCCCAATGCGGAAATATTTTGACGCTTCCTCAATGGTAAGCGTGTACTTTTCCCAAATAGGCACATCAGCATTGCTCATTCTATATATCCCCCTTTCAAAAATGGGTAAAAGGTTAATTGTGAAAAAGGGGCTGTGATCGGACGGTTATCAGCGTAACCTCACGGGAGTTTCACCCCTGCATGGTTCTCATGCAGCCCTACCCATTGCCTGCGACGCTTTTAACGCTCGGACTGTGGCGGTAAGGGAGTATCATTATATATCCTGCGCTGTCGTCGCCCGCAAGCTGCTAAACTTGCTCCCCGGCGCGGTGTTGGTCGCTCGGCTGTCCCGGCAGGGAAAAGAAAACCCCGCCGGGATAGCGTCGTGGCGCACCCGCCGTATGGCTCGGCGCAAAAGGGACGTATCCGATCTGCCCTATGCTGCGCCGCCGTTATCTTGCGCCGCTTTCTTTGTCAAGGTTCAAAATCAAGAGCTTGTCGGCTCACGGAAGCATACCGCGCTGGGCGGTATGCCCCGGTGAAATGACAAGCAGCCCGGAAGCGGAAGCGCGGAAAGGGGGACGCGCCCCGCTGGGGACAGCCTGTGTTTAGCCTACGTTAAAGGCAAGGGTGCGGTAATCAGCCGCACTTGCAGCCTGTTCTTCATTTCCTCGTCAACGTAGGAATAAGTATTGCCCGCGTCGTCTTTCAGCGTCCGGGTGCAGAGCGTCGCTATGTAACCCTCGTAATGCTTCAAAACTGCGCACATGGCTTCCGTGTCGCCGCCCGCCGCTGCTGCAATAACAGGGAACGGCAACAGGGCAACGGATTTTTTATTTCTGTTCATCTGTTTTTCCCTCCATATACAGTTTGATTTTTTCAAGCGCGGTTTTCCTGTGCCGGAAAATCGTACTGCGCACAACATTCAGCAGACCGCCTATTTCCTCGTCGCTCATATCCAAAAAGTATGACAAAAGGATAATGTCACGCTTCTTTTCGGGCAGGGCTTGTAAGGCTTCGCCAAGCAGCTCATTTTTCACAAGCACATCATAGCCGGACACTTCAAAGCGGTAGTAATCGCTCTCGTACTCGTCCAGCGTGTAAAGCTGTGAGAGTTCCGCTTCGCTCATTTCCGAAAAATTCACTTCAAGGGCTGCGCGTTTGGAAAGCTCCCGGTAATAACTTCTTGCTTCGCCTTTGAGGACTTTTTTTGCAAGTGCGTCATACTGATGTTGGATCGTTTTCATTTCAGAAGAAGATAGCTCCATAGAGTTCACCTCCTTCCTTCGTGGTGTAAAAGACAAAAGGCTTGTCCTTCCGTCCCCTTTCACACCCTATCCGTATGGAAAAGGCTCTTTTGTTGCGCTTTCCAAGCAGCTTTTTAAGAAAACCAAAGGGCGCAAAAAAAGCCCGCCCACAAAAAATGCGGACAGGCAAAATAGCATTGATAACTGTATTAAGATGATTAGACAGTTCATATTGATAAGCGGAATTTTCCCCGGTGGTGGACGGGCTTTTTTTGATATGTCAATGACCGTCGGATTTTGTCGATAGGGTGTGTGCTTCATGGCGGCTACCTCCTTTAGCCGCCGCATTTAACAGTGAAACCACGTCATTCCTTGAGAAGATAAAAAAGAAACGGCGGCTTTGATTTCTCAAAAGCCGCCGCATAAGAATAGGCATGTGAAAATACTTCTGCTGTACGACGGCTTTTTTTCTTTTGCCGTCGTGCGGCAGATTTGCTATTAACTTAGCAGACGTTATTCTTCACTGAATTATTTTGGTAAGGTATATTGCTCTTGAACAGCTATCGGAAGCTCGTCATATTGTATCTCGCTCCATTCGAGGACACCGCGAATAGGCATTACCGTCAGACGAATAAAAGCGTACTCTTTCAATTCCCTTGACGTTCCAAAGGTAATGTCCTTTTCGTTTCCGTCCTCGTCATAGCAGCGCAGCGTATAGGAGAAATCCATGCTCCCTTCGAAGTTAATTACACCTCCGGCAGATTCCGTCTGTTCGATCTTGCTGTTGTCAATCTGCGAATAATAGTAGGTGCTGCCTGCCCCTGAAAGCAGAAAAACGCCAAAACAAATTACAATTAAAAAGACAACACCAATTCCAAATAATATTTTTTTCTTCATGTGAAAGCCCTCCTGTTACCAACCTTTTTTGGGAACGGTTTTTTTTACCTTTTTTACGATTTTTGCCGACGAAGCATTTTTTGTTGTGGCTACAATAGCCGCAGAAATCAATAAAACAGTAATCATGCTAATACTACATAATCCAATATTCCAATATACGGCTGCGTCGTAGCTCCGATACTGAATTAGTCCCATACTTGCTGTTATAGGATAGATGTTTGCAAGCGTCATGTTTCCTGCCGCAAACATTCCTCCATAACCATAGACAAATGCAAGAATGACACCTATCATGTGTCCGTTAGGGATACGGGCGGTAAAGGCTATAATCGGCGTTACGGCTATATATAAAAATAAAGTATTAAGAGTAATCTGTATCAAAGCCTGTATTACGGCTGTTGCCGAAAATCCCGGAAAGCCAACAAGTAATTCCGCAGCGACAGTAAAAGCCGTACTCGCTATACCCAAAAATACGGACAGGAAGCCGCAAATAATCAGTTTTCCTCCAATCAACGCGGGATAGGAAACAGGTATTGTCATAATGCTCTTTAAGGTATCATCAGATTTCTCACGGGCAATAACATATCCTGCAATCAGAGTAATACACATAGGAAAAATGGTTGTCGTATTATTTTGAATGACCCGCTCTGCCAAATGCGGAAACGTCCAAACTGTACCGTCTAATGCGGTAGAACTAAAAAGAGTAATTCCGACAGAAAGAAACATTAACAGAACACCTGCCCAAATGACATGGTATCTCTTTAGCTTCCATAATTCTGTTTTGATAATCCGACACATCATTATTCCCCCCTTTTCTTGTATAAGAAATCTATTAAATAGATTGATATAACAGCCATTAGCCCTAAAATGAGAACCGTCTGAAAGGTTGACGGAATAATCTTTTCCAAAGCTGTTACGTTTAATGGAAACCCGTGTTTTACCATATCTCCCGCACCCCAGAGCGTTGTCATGGGGATCGGCAGAAGCCAACATAACCATTTAGGCAATGTCCCGAATAGTGTTTCAACGGTAAGGCTTGCCACACTGTAAAACACACATAATAAAATGGAAAAAATATATGTCTTGCTGAAAAAAACAACAAGTACAATTATAGGCAAAGTTCCTGCTGTAATAAAAATACCAAGCTCGATTGCAACTAATAGTTTATAGGCAATCCCATGTATTTCCATTGAGAAACTACCACAAATAACAGTAGCAAACATGGAAGCAAGACAAAAAATAATTCCAAAAGCAAACAGGACAATGATTTTTGCCATAATCATTTGAGTACTTGTTATCGGGATTGTGCGTAAATTTTTGAACGTGTCATTATCACGCTCCATAAAAAACAACATAGCAGCAATGACCCCAATAATACATGGCAGAAGAAAGATAACACCATATCCCATAACCATATTGAATAATCCGTCAAAAAGAACCGTTTTGTTCGGATACCGTTCCAGCATCCTCGGTGTTGCCATAAGGAATGTGATAGGAATAGGGAATAAAAAGGCAGACAAAAACACAAAAGGGATAAATTTCTTTCTCTTTAATTTCATAAATTCACACTTTATAAGATCAAGCAATCCCTTCACCCCCTGTTACACGCTTAAAATAATCTTCAAGGCTTTCTTCGCAGATATAGGCTTCTGATACGGTAAGCCCGTTTTCGACAAAGGCGGTTACAATTTCCCCGACAGAAATATCTAAATTATGCAGACGCATCTTGTAGTCGTCCTGTATGGTAAACTGCGTTTCATGGAAACCTCGTTCTAAAATTCTTGCCGCCTGTGTTGTACTGGAAACGGTAAAACGGATATGTCTGCTGCTCTTTGCTTCCAGCTCTGCAAGGCTTTCTTCCTCCAATAATGCACCGTGGTCGATAATTCCTATATCATCAGCCAGCAATGCAATCTCGGAAAGAATATGGCTGGAAATCAGTATCGTTTTCCCTCTTTCCGTGCAGAGATCACGGATAAAAGAGCGCACTTCTGCAATTCCAATCGGGTCAAGACCGTTAATCGGTTCGTCTAAAATCAAAAGCTCCGGGTCGTGCATAATGGCAAGGGCAATCGCCAGTCGCTGCTTCATTCCAAGCGAATATTGTGAGAACAGCTTTTTGTCTTTATAGGGAAGCCCCACTAAATCAAGTGCATTTTTAATTGCATTGCGGTTCGGCACTCCCCGCAGGGTAGCAAAAATGCGCAGGTTTTCAGTGGCAGTCAGATTAGGATAGAAGCCGGGGGATTCAATCAGACTGCCAATCCGGGGCAGTAGCTTTTTCTCATTTGTCCGTAAAGGCTTTCCCCATATTGCCACTTCCCCGGAAGTGGGCTGTGTCAGCCCAAGCAGCATTTTCATTGTTGTTGTTTTTCCAGCTCCGTTTCTGCCAAGCAGACCATAGATACGCCCTTGCTGGACATGGATATTCAAATCTGCAACGCTTTTTTGTGTTCCGTATTGTTTTGTAAGATTTTTTGTTTCAATTACATATTTACTCATTGCGAAACCTCCTTTTCATATTTGCTATTCTATCACTCTAACCTTGCCAAAACCTTGCCGAAACCTTGCTTTTTTCATGCTTTTACAGTTAGGCAAAGTTTGATAAAACTGAAAAATCCCCGTATTATTACAGGGATTTTGGAAGTAATAAGGTAAATGTAGTCCCTCTGTTGGGAGTGCTGTCAACGGTAATCGTTCCTTTGTGGGCAGCTACAAGTTCTTTTACGATTGATAAACCTAATCCATTTCCACCAGCAGACCGTGACTGATCGCATTGGTACATTCTTTCAAAAATATGTGGAAGATGATCGGGGGATATTCCTTTTCCATTATCTGTTATAGTGATTTTAGCTTGTAGGTCATTTTCAAAAACATGGAATATTATTTTAGTTCCCTTGCTATGGATAAGGACATTCTGCAACAGATTGTTGAGGATGCGGCTATAAGCGTTTGTATCTATACGCATAAGATATTCTGTTTCCGGTATATCAAACACATAGTCAAAATTACTATTTTCTAAAACAGAAATCCAGTCAACTATAATATTCCGGGATAATTCGTTTAAGTCTAAAATATCAAAATGAAAAATTTGTTCCCCGGAATCCAGTTTTACCCACTCAAAGAGATTTTCCACAAAATGCTTTAGGTAGTGAGCTTTCTCAAATGCAACATGAACATATTCGTCTTTTTCTTCTCCTGCAACTATCTTACATTCTATTGCTTCCAAATAACCAACCAAAGAAGCAAGGGGAGTTTTTACATCATGGGAAATACTTGTCATTAACCGTTTGTATGCCTGTTCAGATTGTTTTTGCTTGATAAGCTGCGTTTGGCTGTTCATTGCAATATCGTTTATACCATAGCAGATTTTTCTTGTCATATCGTTTTTTTTAGTCAACATACGGCGGTTTAAATTCCCGGATTTTATATCTTCGAGGGCTTCTTCGATAATAGATAGTTGTCCCCGTACACGCCTGAGTTTTGTGACAAGAAACAAGATAAATAGAATTGCGATACAAAACGCAATCAATAAAAACAGATTAACATTCATGTTATGCCTCCATGTTAAAACGATAGCCAACACCACGGACGGTTAAAATATAAAAAGGATGTTCCGGGTCTGGTTCAATTTTTTTTCGTAATTTGCTGATAAAAGACATGATATTGCTGTCGCCAAAAGCATATTCTTCCTCCCATACATGGGTATAAATCTGCTTTTTCGTAAATACTTTCCCTTTGTTCGCCGCAAGAAAAGAGAGCAGATCAAATTCTTTTCCTGTAAGCTCCACTTGTACGTCGTTCATAAAAACAAGACGATTAAGATTATCAATCGTCATTCCCTGGAACACCATACAATCCGTTTCGGTGCTGGAAGTTGGATTGAGCAGGGTATAACGCCGGATAAGGGAATTTACACGCGCCATAAGCTCGTTAATGCTAAATGGCTTTGTCAGATAATCGTCTGCCCCCATTCGCAAGCCGGACACTTTATCTTCTTCATCGCTTTTTGCAGTGAGCATAAGAACGGGGACATTGCTTGTCTGCCGTACTTGCTGCAATACCTGAAAGCCGTCTAAATCGGGCATCATGATATCAAGAATGATAAGTGAACAGGTATCTTTGTTTTCTGCCAAGATATGCAAGCCTTCTATACCGCCGCCTGCGACAATCGCAGCAAGGTTTTCCTGCTCTACGCATTTTTTCATAAGTGCGCAAAGCTCTTTATCATCATCAATAATCAAAACTTTATTCATGTTTTTTCTTCCTTTCTGCTTTCAACCGGGCATCTGTTGGTTTTTCTGCGTCTTTTGGTATCAGCCATAGCCGACTAAATTTTGCTACACCCGGTATGCGGTTTTCCTCACATAGCTTTTGCACCCATCTTTCTGAAATGCCCCATTTTTGTGCCGCTTCCGGGGCAGAAATATACTCTAACATTTTCAGTCTCTCTCGCTTTCTATAAGTTTTATCACCATAATTATATACGGTTAACCGAATAAATTCAAGAAATTAAATAATACTTGGTATTTCCCAAACTTCTTTATAGATAGATTAAAAAAATTTTTTGAGAAATTTTTCTCAAAGCTTCGTTAAAATCGCCTTGTACGGGGTTGTAGGTAGTGAGAGAACTATCAAGAGGGTTGGGGATACTTCCCAACAAGCAAATCTGTCCGGCAAGCTATACGGGCGGGTAGATTTACGGAAAAGGGTACTCTTTTCCTATGCTTGCTCCGAAACTTATTTTTTCTTTGGTAGTCTAATCTTATAATTGATATACTTCCACTAATACAAGAAAAACCAATGATTCTGTCATTAGTTTTGTCTATTTTCGGGGAATAAAAGCTCTTAGCATTCATCATGCTGAAATTAAAAGTGCGAATTACCCGTATTCTAATTGATTTTGCGATAATTGCGACGTATAATTTGTAAATGATCAAGGCACAAATGATGGGGGATTTTTATGGAATCTTTAAAAAATTATATTTATATGGATATGGTCGGAATAGATAGCTTGTTATCTCAAATTACATCAGAACTAGTAGAAACAAGCCATATTCAGACAACAAGTAGAAAAGCCGGCAATGCAAATGGAAGCATTGGGTTTTCGGAAGTTGTCAAAAAAATATTTAAGGCAGATGTAAGTGTTTCTGGTGAAATGGAATCTGTACAAACAATTGATAAAACCACAACACAACCTTATGAAGCAAAAATACAGCAGATTATTCAGTATGTCGAAAAGTGCGAAGTAGTATTGAAAAATAGGGCAGAAATACATAAAAACTATCAAGAGGATAAACAAAACTTTGTGTTACTTACAATGCCTTTTGATACAGATTTCTATCATAACGATTGGTTTAAAACAGTAGATTTAGCAAATCAATGTGGATATATTCCATTCTATAAAGGTGGAGATGCCACTAATAAATTTAAAGATACATATCAGTATGATGATTCTTATTATAAGACAATGGCTTTGAAAAAAATCAAGTTAACCATGAACCTAAGTATAAAGAAAATGGAACCCTTAGGTGGTTTCTCATCTCATTTGGCAACTTTATTTAGAGTAACAAAAGGAACAAATATTCGTTTGGGAGTATTTGGTCATGTATATAAATTAACGGAATCCGTTTATCAAATAAAACCTTATGCTGTATGGAGAGGTTGATATTTGTGGCTTTATTCTTGCTATGCTCAGAGCAATAAATAATGTGTAATAATTGCTGATTACCGACGAGACGTTAAAAGCATGGCACATAAGTACTGCTTGATATTGCGAATTGTGACCAGATTCTCCAACATACAGTCTAATACAAAACTGATATACTTTATCCGGCAAATTATAAATACGTTTTGTATATTTTACCTTTCCATTCTGGTGGCTTTACTGTTTCTTAGCCAAAGAGACGGGGAAAAAGATAGGAAGGGAAAGGAATAGATATTTTGTAAATCAGTATTTAGTATATCTTTATTTAATTGCATTGGATTTTCCGACGTCGGATAATCCGGTATCGGAAAATCCAATATCGGGTTATCCGGTGTCGGGTTCCCAATATCGAGCAATATCGGTTGAGGTTCTTTTGGAAAACAGCCATAACTTCAGCACTCCTTTTGCTGTGGGTATGTTACGCAATAGAATGCCATTTTGGCGGGGATAGGCATAAATCCTTATCTCCGGCAGAAACACACCCGCAAAACCGCTTGTAGCAAGTCTCTTTTTGCTTCTATCGCGTAACATGAGGGTATATAAAGCGGCGTTCCCGTTTTCCCTGTTATGGGATAGAGAAACGCCGTGTCTGTGTCGTATTCAGTTTTCATTTATTCTTTCAATGTCGTACTGATATTGGAGTTTGCACGATTCCGGGCGGCATATCAAGGCTCTTTCCCTTAAAAGTCGTAAATTGGTAGTAAATTCAGCTTGAAATCCTGCTTGTACGCCCGTAAATCAAGGCTTTTTTGAGATAATCAAGCGTTTTTGTATAAAAATGAAAAAAAGTGTTGACACTCCTTCAGGGCTGTGATATTATAATCGAGTCGCAAGAAAGCGACAAGATAAGCTGCTGTGGCTCAGTCGGTAGAGCGTCGCATTGGTAGTGCGGAGGTCACGGGTCCGATTCCCGTCAGCAGCTTTATGGAGCGGAGATTCGATAGAATTTCCGCTTTTTTCAAATGAAAAATTTGGAGGGAGTTTGGAATGGAAAAAGAAGTAGTATCGAAAAATTTTATTGAGATAGAGATTGATAAAGATTTGTCAGAGGGTGTGTACAATACAGTGCATACACGTTTTCCACCAGAACCCAATGGGTATCTGCATATTGGCCATGCAAAGTCGATTTTGCTGAACTATGGGCTGGCGAAAAAATATAATGGAAAGTTTAATATGCGCTTTGACGATACCAATCCGACCAAAGAGCGGGTGGAGTTTGTGGAGGCGATTAAGAGGGATATTCAGTGGCTTGGCGCAGACTGGGAAGATAGATTGTTCTTTGCATCGGACTATTTTGAGCAGATGTATGAGGCGGCAGTAAAGCTGATTCAGAAAGGAAAGGCTTTTGTCTGTGATTTGACAGCGGAGGAGATGCGGGCTTATCGGGGAACTTTAACAGAGCCTGGGAAGAATAGCCCTTATAGAGACCGCAGTGTAGAGGAGAATCTTACGCTGTTTGAAAATATGAAAAATGGAAAGTACAAAGATGGAGAGAAGGTACTTCGGGCGAAGATAGATATGGCTTCTCCGAATATGAATATGCGAGACCCAGTTATCTACCGCGTGGCGCATATGAGTCATCACAATACAGGAGATACCTGGTGCATCTATCCGATGTATGATTTTGCACATCCGATTGAGGATGCGATTGAGGGGATTACCCATTCGATTTGTACACTGGAATTTGAAGACCATCGGCCACTCTATGACTGGGTGGTTAAGGAGTTAGAGTATCCTAACCCGCCGCGTCAGATTGAGTTTGCCAAGTTATATTTGACCAATGTGGTAACCGGAAAGAGATATATCAAACAGTTAGTGGAGCAGGGGATTGTAGACGGATGGGATGACCCGCGTCTGGTCTCGATAGCAGCGCTTCGCCGCCGCGGATTTACACCGGAATCTTTGCAGATGTTTGTGGAGCTTTGCGGCGTGGCTAAAGGACAGAGTTCGGTGGATTATGCGATGCTGGAGTATTGTATCCGGGAAGATTTGAAGATGAAGCGCTCTAGGATGATGGCAGTGTTAGACCCGATTAAGCTGGTGATTGACAATTACCCGGAAGGAGAAGTGGAGTATCTAGAGGCTGCAAACAATCTGGAGAATGAAGAACTTGGCAGCAGACAGATTCCATTTTGCAGGGAGCTGTATATTGAGCGTGAGGACTTTATGGAGGAACCGCCAAAGAAATATTTTCGTCTCTTTCCAGGGAATGAAGTGCGCCTGATGCATGCATATTTTGTAAAGTGTGAGAGCTTTGTAAAGGATGAAAACGGGAATGTGATTGAGGTGCATTGTACGTATGATAAGGAGACAAAGGCTGGAAGTGGATTTACCGGACGCAAGGTAAAGGGGACGATTCACTGGGTGCCAGCTCCATATGCGGTGGAGGCAGAAGTGCGGCTCTATGAGAATCTGATAGATGAGGAGAAGGGAGTCTATAATGAAGACGGAAGTATGAATATTAACCCGGATTCTCTAAAAGTGGTAAAAGGAAAGCTTGAGCCAGCGCTTCAAGGAGCAAAGGCGTATGAGAGCTTTCAGTTTGTAAGAAATGGATTTTTCTGTGTGGATGCAAAGGATTCCAAAGAAGACGAACTGGTGTTCAATCGGATTGTGTCACTAAAAAGTTCGTTTAAGTTGCCCAAAAATTAATAGAAAAGAGAGCGCTCAAAGAGGGGCTTAGGCTTTGATAAAAGTCTAAGTCCTTTTTTAAACTGGCAGTGTAAGGAGACAGAAAAGAGAAATGTATGAGATGATGCTAAGGCTTGAGGGGAATGGGAAAAAAAATCTGTATGAGCAGATATATGAGTATATAAAGGGGGAGATACAAAAAGGGAACATCTGCTGTGGAGAGAGACTGCCCTCAACAAGGCTTTTGGCGCAGCAGTTGGGAGTAAGCCGAAGTACAACGCAGTTGGCGTATGAGCAGCTTTTGGCAGAAGGGTATATTGAGGCATTTCCTTATAAAGGATATTTTGTATGTCAGGTGGAGGAATTGTATGATTTGGGAGGTGGAGAATGTGAGAGCTGGACAAAGGAAGAAGGAAAAGAGGATAAAAAGTGGCGGTATGACTTTACACCTAATGGAATTGATTTGGAGCATTTTCCATATTCGGTATGGAGGAAACTGAACCGGGAAGTCTTGCAGGATGATAAAGGAGAATTGTTTCATCTTGGGGATGCAAAAGGGGAGTGGTCACTTCGGGAGGCTATCTGCCTCTATCTGCATCAGGCAAGAGGGGTGAGCGTCAATCCTTCGCAAGTAATACTTGGAGCCGGGAATGACTATTTGCAGATGTTGTTGTCCCTGATACTTGGGAGGGAAAATCTGATTGCGATGGAGAGCCCGACGTATCGGCATGCATATGATATTTTTCAGAGACTTGGGTATCGGTGCTGTACAGTGTCAATGGACCGATATGGGATAAGCGTAGAGGAACTTCAGATAAGCGGAGCCGATATTGTGTATGTGATGCCTTCTCACCAGTATCCTATGGGGGTTGTGATGCCAATTAAAAGGCGACAGGAGTTATTGCAGTGGGCAGCAGCCAAGGAAGGGAGGTATATTATCGAGGATGATTATGACAGTGAATTCCGGTATGGAGGAAAGCCAATTCCTTCTCTGCAGGGGAGTGATACGCATCAAAGGGTTATCTATATTGGAACTTTTTCGAAATCGATTGCACCATCAATTCGGATTAGTTATCTGGTGCTTCCCATACATCTTTTAGAGCAGTATGAGGAGGTGGGGCGCAGCTTTCCTTGTACGGTCTCTAGAACGGACCAGAGAGTATTGCAATATTTTATGGAGCGGGGATATTTTGAAAGACATCTAAACAAGATGCGGGCGATTTATAAAAGTAAGCATGATGTATTGCTGGCAGAATTAAAGGGGATAAGAGGGATAAAGAGGATATTGGGGGCACGTTCGGGGGTACATATGCTGCTGCAGATGGAAGGGGAACTATCAGAAGAGAAGAGAATTCTCAGGGCAGAGCAAGCAGGAGTAAAGGTTTACCCGTTATCAGAGTATTGTATTGATAAAAGGAAATATGAGCCAACGGTTATTTTGGGGTATGCGACGATGACAGAGAAAGAGATTCGGGAGGCAGTAAGGATACTGAAAGAAGTGTGGGAATCGTTGGGGGAATCTGGGAATTGACAAGGGGAAGTGGAGTGAGTATGATAAGAGGTGATGGTGTGAAATTTTAGTTGGGGTAGAATGTGAATATTTAGGATGTTAGGAGGCTAGGACGCTAGGACGGGAGGGCAGTAGGTTCCTTCCAGACCCCGCTCGCGCTTAATGAACGCCTATAGCGGTACTAAATTCGCGACTGCGCGGCTTAGCGCCGCTTGCGCTCATTAAGTGCCGATGGCGTCCAATGGGTCTTTCAGGAACCTACTGCCCTCCCGCCCTGGCTGACTGTGGCCAGCCACAAGATATAAGACACTATCATGTAATACTGTGTAGGCATATGGGGAAGTGTTTCGCTTGAAACGTACGTATCGAAGCCAAGAAACAGCCCGACATGGTCTGGTAGATGTTCCTGCAAGACCCATTGGACGCCATCGGCACTTAGCGAGCGCAAGCGGTTACGCGCAGTCGCGAGCTTAGTACCGCTATAGGCGTTCATTAAGCGCGAGCGGGGTCTGGAAGGAACATCTACCAGGCCATGGCGAGCGTCCTTTGCATCAAAAGCATTTCAACTTGCAAAACCTAAACATAAAGTTACACTATTAATTAAGAAATAATAAATGAGAAATGAGGAGTACATATGAAAAGATTCTATGATTGGAAGCGATGGGTTGCTGTGGGTGTAACAGCAATTATACTAATGACGGATCAAGGTATCATTTATGCAGCGGATAGTTCTATGCAGCCAGAGATATTTGCGGAAGAGAAAGAAGAACTGCCACCTGAAAAAGAGCAGGAAAATGAGGGAGAGAAACCCGAAGGGCTAGAAAAAGAAGAATCAGAAGAAAATTCAGAAGAAAAAGAAGAGCCGAAAGAATCAGAAGAAAAAGAAGAGCCAAAAGAATCAGAAGAAAAAGAAGAGCCAAAAGAAAATCCAGAAGAAAAAGAGGTGCCTGAAGAAAAAGAAGATTCAGAAGGCGATAGTAATATGACTCTTGATGGAGAGAGTGAAAATAAAGAGGCAGAACAACTGCCAGATGCGAAAGAAAATACAGAAGAAGATACAAAAGAAGATACACAGCCTTTGGAAGAAAGCGATACTTGGTTATTGGAAGATATGGTGCAATCTTTTGTGGCAGAAGACTGTCTTTTTGAGCAGCCATTGATTGGAGAAGAGGAAGAAGAGCCATATCTGTATACCAAGTCTTATGGGCATCAGCTTGTGGAAGAGAAGGCTTCTTCCTTGTACCAGGCGTTGTATGCTACTTTGGAGGAAGAGAGTGAAAGTATCTCTCTTGGGACAGTTAAGACAGAGGATGCAGCACTAGAAGGGGAAGAATATCATACACTCTGTAAGGAGTATCAGACTGCTGCATGGTATGCGTTGGATGCTTTTTTATATGACTGTGTGGATGCAGAGTATCTGGATTTGCCTAACAGCAAGTTGTCTGTGACTTATCAGGGAGAAATATCAGAAGATGGAAGTGTCAACTGGTCAACAGAGGCAGTCTGGGAGTTGTCTTGGCTGGAAAATGCAGAGGAAAGCATAGAGACTACAGAAGAAATACAAAGTGTCTATCAGACTTTGATAGAACTTTATGGCCAGGTGACAGAAGTGATGGAGCAGGAGGCAGACAGTGAGCCTTTGGATGGAATATTTGCCAGAGAAAGATATGCCAGGATGTTTCAAAGACTCTGTAAACAGGCTGATATAGAATGTATTTTGGCAAAGGGAATCGTACAGGAAGAAGTTGCTGTCTTTAATCTGGTACAGATGGAGGATGAGAACTGGTATCTTGTCGATGTACTTAGAGATGTCTTTTTAGCAGGACTTTCGGAAGAATCAGAAGATAGCTATCAGATGTATGGAGATTTCTTTAATCGCCAACAGGGATTTTTTGCCTATCCGGCTGTCAGTGTGTCAGATTATAGAACAGAGGATGCGGATTCGACGATTGAGACACCAGAGGAAGATAGCACACCATCGGATACTTTAGAGCAATCAGAGATACCAGAAGATAAGAAAGAGATTACCTCGCCAGAAGAAAACACGTCATCAGAGGCTTTGAAGCAAGAGATAGCCCCAGAAAGCACAGTATTACCAGAAGAATCATCACAGACCACCGAGAATTTATCAGCAGGAATTCCAGCACAGAGTATTGCGCCAGATAATACACAGCCTGAGAAGCAGACAACAGAGACATCAGATAATCAGATGTCCAAGGATGCTGTGGAGGAACCAGAAAAAGACACAGAAACGGTAGTTTTACCAGAGAATACAAACGAGGCAGCACAGGCAAACGATTATGCTCTTGCAGATAATGAAACAACAGAAGCTGCAATGGCAAGGGAAGTCCAGGAAAAGGCACTCGAAAATATATCTGTCTCAGCTATCAAGTTACAGACTTATACAGGGCGTGCAATTACCCCAAAGGTAACGGTAAAGGACAATACAACCCGCAAGACTCTTAAAGTGAACAAACAATACACTATTTCTTATGAAAATAATATAAATGCCGGAACTGCGACTGCAGTGATTCGTGGAATCGAAGGCAGCGGATATGAGGGTGTCTACCGGGCTGATTTTACGATTCAACCGCAGAATATTGCCAAGAAAGTAAAAGCCAAAATATCCGGCAAAGGGTTTTCTTATACTAGTCTGCCGATAACGCCAGGTGTCAATATCAGCTACAATAAAGCAGGACTGACAGAAGGCGTCGATTATTATGTCGATTATCTGAACAATATCGAAAAAGGAACGGCACAGGTACGTTTGACAGGAATCGGAAATTTTACAGGCACAAAAGTCCTGAAATTTAAGATTACTGCGAAAAATATGAAAGATACCGTGGTATCACTGTCTTCTTATTCAGATATCTATGGAGGAGAAGGCGCGATGCCAAGCGTGTCGGTCAGCTACGAAGGCGGAGCTTGCCGGGAGGGAATTGACTATGTAATAAAATATCCCAAGAAATTAAAAGTTGGAAAAAATACGATTCAGATTGTTGGCAGAGGCAGTTTTAAAGGCTCTGTTAAAGCAATCTATACCGTAAGCAAAGCTTCTATTGAAGATGCTGAGATTTATTTTCCATATGCATGGCAGTATACATCGAAAAATATCAAGGTGCTGCCAACTTCAGTGACGATTGATGGTGTGTCGCTTCAACCTAAGAAGGACTATACTATCAAATATCAGGCAGTCGGCGGCAAGAAGAGCAGCAGCGTAAAGAAGCCGGGTGCTTATCAGATTATTTTAACTGGAAAAGGCAATTATCAGGGCACGATGGTTTTTGATTTTTGTGTAACAGACAGTCAGGAGGTATTAGGCCAGAACTATAACAGCGCAGAGAGTACGATTAAGAAAGAAGAAGTGCTGCCAGATACCAGTCCAGATGAGGTGCTAGAGGTAGAGAAGGATAAATACTGGGGATATTATGAGCAGTATAAGATTACTTCCAAAAAGGGTATTCAGGGAGTATCGGACTATACAGAGGATATCAAGGCACAACATATCCTTTTAAATGTCAATCTGGCGGATTATATCAGCACCAATGAAAGAGCTGGCTTTATTCCTTATACGTATCGGGGAAAGACCTACTATTTTGGAGACTTGATAGCGTTAAAAAATACGATTTATCATCTCCATGGATGGGGAGGAGAAGAAAATCCCTATGGGGCCAACCAGATGCGGACAGTAACGTTGGTTCTGTTGATGGGATGGCGAGACGAGTTGTCCTATCTGATTCATCCTTCAGCGAGAAAGAGCGGGGCTGCTTCTTACTATACGCTAAATATGCAGGATGAAAAGGCAAGGGATACATTTGAAGCACTGTTCCGCTATATGGGAGAAGAACTTGGCTCGTTAAAGACCAGAGTTAGTAACTGGACACTTGGCAATGAAGTCAACAGCTGCAAAGAGTGGAATTATTCAGGCAATCTCTCGCTCAATGAATGTGTGGAAAACTATGCAAAGGCTTTCCAGCTGCTCTATACAGGAGTAAAACGCGGGGCAAAAAGTTCCAGGGTATTTATCTCTCTAGACCATGCTTGGACAGCTTCTGTGGCGGGACATAGTGGAAGAGACTATCTGGATAGGTTTGCTGCCTATATGCATCAGACAGCCCCTCAGATGGAGTGGAATGTCAACTATCATCCATATTCGCAGCCATTGACTAGGGTGAGCTTTTGGAAGGATAATTCCAATACAACAGATGCTCAAAATACCAAATTTATCTCGATGAAAAATATTAAAGTATTGACCGATTATCTTTCAGAGATAGAAGCACGCTATGGAAAGGCAAATGGTTCGATACGTGTGATTATCGGAGAACTAGGATACACAGGAGAACTTGGAAAAGGGAATTTAGAGGCAGAACAGGCGGCAGCGCTTGGATATGGATATTATATTGCAATGTTTAATACCAGAATTGACATCTATATGATTCGTGCCTATTTAGATGACCCGCGGGAGATGAAAGATGGGCTTTACTTTGGACTAAGAGACCAGGAGCATAGACAAAAAGAGGCTTATGATGTGTATAAATATCTAGATAGTGAAGAGTCACTGTCTTATATGAATCGGTATCTGCCAGTGGTAGGAATCGATGGATGGGAACAAGTAATTCCTGGATTTCGCGCGGAGGCTTTGCCAAGCGAGATATAGTACAAAAAACGGCTCCCGGTGGCATAGTATCTGCTGCCGGAAGCCGCTTCTTTATTCTTCGGTGACAGAAGCTTTGTCGGAAGTATCAGGGGTGAGGGGTTTTGTGGGAGGGTCTTCTTCAAAGATTTCTTCTTCGCTGTCGAAGGCTTTGACTTCTTCTTCCTCTTCTTCCTCTTCGTCCAGGTCTTCAAAGAGGTCATCATCGTCAAAATCTTCATCGAAATCGTCCTCTTTCTGGAAATATTTGCGGTAGAGATAGAGACCGCCAAAGATGGCAAGTGCAGCTCCGCCCACCGTCATTAAAGTGTTCATAAATTTTTTCATATGATAGGCTCCTTTCCTATATTTGGATTTGTTTTTTACTATTCTAATACATATTAGGATGCTTGGAAAGTAAAAAATCATTAAAATTTTAGAAAATATCCGTTGTGGTTTTCGGAATTATCTATTATATTAGTATAGTATTTACAGTAAAGGATGAAAGAAAACAATGATTCGATTAATTGTTAGTGATATTGATGGAACGTTAGTGCCAGAAGGCGTGAGCTATATTAATCCAGAGTATCTGGATGTGATTCGGGAATTGACGGATATGGGGGTGCAGTTTGCGGCAGCAAGTGGAAGACAGGTCAGCAGTATTGATGCGGTGTTCCATGAGATTGGCGACAGGATATATTATCTCTCAGACAATGGGGCGTATATTCAGAGGGATGAGAAGGCATTAAAGGA
Source organism: Lachnospiraceae bacterium (assembly GCA_910575445.1). Classification (GTDB taxonomy): domain Bacteria; phylum Bacillota; class Clostridia; order Lachnospirales; family Lachnospiraceae; genus Hominiventricola. The sequence goes on from CAJTFW010000002.1 coordinate 238,977, forward strand.
GGTATGCATGGCCAGGGAGGATGTGAAGGAGCTGCTTTTGGATTTGCAGAGGATTCCAGAACATCATGTGCTCCTCTCGGCAAAGGAAGGGTATTATACGGATGATAAAAGTTCGGATTTTCATAATCTGGTGTTTGAACAGTACAAAGGAGTAGGCAGCGTGGTAGACAAATTAGAAGCCTATGCGGATGCCTGTATTAAAGTAAGCCTGTACTATGAGAAGGGAGCAATGATGCTCTATGACCTTTTGGACAAGAGGTGGAAGGACAGGCTTCAAATCTATATTTCAGGGGCGAGATGGATTGATATCAATGCACAGGGTGTCTCTAAGGGGAATGCCGTTCACTGGATTCAAAAGCAATATGGGATTACACCGGAGGAAACGGTAGTCTTTGGAGATAATTTTAACGATATCTCTATGATGGAGCGCTCAAAGAGAAGCTATGCATCGGTACTCTCCCACCCGGATATTAAGAAGGCTGCGGATTATGAAGTGGCTTCGTATGAAGTGGATGGAGTGCTTCAGGTATTGAAACAGATAGCAGAGGAGATTCGGAATGAAAAATAGAAAAAGATGTGTGGTGTGGGCACTGGTCTGTATGTTTGCAGTATCATTTTTGACGGGCTGTAAAAACACCAAGATTGTGCTGACCACAGGGCTTGCCTCCAATGAGCTTTTTCGGATTGGGGATGTGTCCTGCCACCTTTCAGAGGCGCTGATTTATCTGATGAATCAGAAGAATCAGTATGAGACCATATATGGGATTGAAATGTGGGAACATACGTTTGGAGATACGACGATAGAGGAGTATCTAAAGAGCCAGGTGCTTGCAGAGCTTGCGCAGGTAAAAAGTATGGTGCTTCTTGCAAATGAGCAGGAGATTGTACTTTTAGAGGAGGAGAAGCAACAGGCAGGTGAGGCAGCAAAGGAGTATTTTGGGTCTTTGAGTGAGGCGGAAGTGGATGCACTAAAGGTAGGGCAAGAGGAGATACAGAGAATGTATGAGGACTACTGCCTGGCATATAAGGCATATGAGCAGATTACTTCAGATGTAAGTGTGGAGATTAGCCTTGATGAAGCGCGGATTATTCAGTTGCAACAGATTTTTGTGCAGGAGGAGAGCTTGGCCAAAGAGATTCAGAGGAAATTAGAAGCGGGAGAAGACTTTGCAAATCTGGCGGCGAACTACTCAAAAGCCTCTCAGACAACCGTGGAGGTGGCTAGAGGAGAGAAGGAAGATGCGTATGAGGAAATAGCTTTTGAATTAGACAATGAGGAAGTCAGCAAGGTATTTGCAGCGGATAATGGGTATTATATTCTAAAATGTCTGAATACCTGTATGGAAGAAGAATCTGAGGCAAATAAGATTCAGGTGGCGCAGAGACAGAAGAAGGAAAGGTTTCAGGGGATTTATTCAGAGCTTATGAGCGATACGCTCTCAGAGTTTCAAGAAGGAGTATGGGAAAAAGTAAAGTTCAGCGATTATGAGGAAGTAAAGACACAGGGGTTTTTTGAAGTGTATACAAAGTATTTTGAGGAGTAAAAGAAAAGGCCACGACTAGCGTGGTCTTTTTGTCAGTTTAGAAGTTCTTTTAGACTGGTTAGAAGCCTGGTGTTTTTATCGGGGGTCAAAAAGCAGAAGCGAAAGAAGCTATTGTCTTCTAGACCGGGGAAGGTGGAGCAGTCACGCAACATCAGACCTTCTTTGATGGCATGTAAAAAGATATCGTGAGCAGTTAAATCTTTTCTTAGAATACGTACAAGGATAAAGTTGGCATAGGGCTTATAGGGCTTTATCTGAGGCCAGGTAAGAAGTTCTTTATAGATGCGTTCCCGTTCGCTGGCGATTAGATGTCTGGTCTTTTCTATATAGTCGGTGTCAGTAAACATATAAGAGCCGGCAATATCCGCTAAGGTGCTGACACTCCAGGGGTTCTGGGTGTCTCTAATAGTCTGTAAAAGAGCAGTGTTACTGGTCATAGCATAGCCTAAGCGAAGACCAGGAGCTGCAAAAAATTTGGAGGTGCCACGCAGGATGGCAAAGTTGTCAAATTCTTTTAAAAGGCCTGTGGAGGAGACACTGATCTCTTCGGGAGCAAATTCGGCGTAGGTCTCGTCGATAAGAGCAAAGATATGGTGTTCTTTGCAACAGGTAAAGATACGACGCATCTCTTCGGGCGTTAGAGCAGTGGAGGTGGGGTTGTTGGGGTTACAGATAACACACAGGTCAATGCCGTCTTTTAGGGCACTTGTAAAGGCGTTTATATCCAGGCGAAAATCCAAGGTCTCTTGCAGGGCATAGTGAAGCACTTCTCCGTGAACAAGTGTGATTTCGCGCTCATATTCGGAGTAGGTGGGGGTGACAATAAGGGCTTTTTTGGGCTTTAGCGCCTGGCTAAAAAGGGAGATAAGCTCTGTACAGCCATTACCTGGCAGGATTTGTTCGGCGTCACATCCTGTATAAGAGGCAATGTGTGTGCGAAGCTTCTGATAGGCAGGGTCAGGATAAGTAGTGATAGCATCTAAATGGTCTAAAAGTCCGGCTTTCATCTTGGGAGAGAGTCCTAGCGGGTTGACATTAGCACCAAAGCCTGTGATTTTTTCTTTGGGAATACCAAAGACTTTTTCTATTTTTTCTAAGTCGCTTCCATGAAATTGTTCTTGATTCATTTGTCTTTTCCTCACTTCTTAATTCCCTGTGGTTGCGAAAAACAGCTAGGGAGTGTATACTTTTTATAAATTATATACGAAACTGAAAAAAAAGCAACGGGGTTTAGTAGGTTGTTATGAAAGAGAAAATCATGGATTTGTTCAATGGCGTGTTTGTCTATCGTCAGTTAGAGCTTACGATAGAGCCGTCAGAACTTGTATTAAAGGTGAAAAAAGGGGAAACTTTCAGAGGAAGTTTTGTCATCAGTTCCTGTGATGAGCGCAGGGTAAAAGGGATTGTCTGCGCCAGAATTCCGGGGATGGTATTTCGCGATGATGGTTTCTTTGCCAGAAATTCAAGGATAGAATTTACGTATACGATGCAGGGCCTTAGAGAAGGCGAGACGCTTACAGAAGATATTTGGCTGGAGACAAATGCAGGGGAGTATCGGATTCCTGTGCAGATTACAGTGGACAGTGGAGCAAAAAAAGTCGAAGAAGAACAGCCGCTTCCAGAGCTTATAGAGCTGCCACAGGAGATAGCCATTCTGAAAAAAGGAAAGGGCAGAAGCGAGGCGTGGAGGGCTAAGAGAAGGCAGGAAGCCGCCTGTGTGGAGCTGTGCCAGATTTTAGAGCGGGAGAGACGAAAAGGCTGTACAAAGGAAGATGCCGATATTTGTCTTCGGGTGGTGGTAGACCGCTTACTAGAAGAAGACAGAGATTCTCTTGTCTATCCACTGCTAGACGCCTGGGTGCTGCTTCGGGAGGGACAGAGGAAAAAGGCAAGAGAGATATTAAGAACATATGATAATGAGCGCCTGTACCAGACAAAAGATATTACCGTGCGGGCATTGTTTCTATATCTAAACTCTTTGTATCAAAATAAAGAAGAAACAACGGATTACTGCGTGACACAGTTGCAGAAAATCTACCAGAGGCATCCAGAACATATGCTGGTAACAGAATTTCTTCTAAAGCTGGATGTAAGGCTTCAGATTAGTGTGCGTGCACGTTTTAGGCTGCTAGAGAGACTGTTTTTATCAGGATGCAGACACCGGCTTCTCTACCAGGAGGCGTTCTGTCTTCTAAGGGATGACCCGGCGCTTTTTACACAGTTAGATGCATTTACCCTACAAAGCTTTGGATGGGCAGCTTCTTATGGGCTGATAACAAAGGAGACTGCACAGGCAGTGGCCATACAGGCTACAAGGCTAAAGAGATGGACGCCGTTAGCTTCTAAGGTGTTAAAGGCATGTTGGGAGGTCAGTCCTTCTAAGGAGACGATAGGGGCTGTGTGCTCTATCTATATCCGGGGGAATCGAACGGATGAGGAGGCATTTTCCTGGTATGAAAAGGGCGTGGAGTATGACGCCAAGATTACGAATTTGTATGAATATTATATCTATGCGCTGCCAGAAAACTATAAGAAGCTGTTGCCCCGTCAGGTTCTCTTGTATTTTCACTATCACAATACATTAAATAATCACCAGCGTACTATCCTGTATTGCAATCTGGTCAAATATGGCCATGGAGACAAACAAATGTTCAGGGAGCACAGCCGTGCACTGCAGGATTTTCTGTTGCGGCAGTTGGCAGACCGCCGTTTAAATGAATCGTTAGCCTGGCTGTATCAAAGATGTGTGCTGGTGGAGGCGCTAGAAGACCATATGTTAGAAGCGCTGGCAGATATTTTATTTTTAAGAAAATTGACCGTAGAGGAGAAAAGGATTCGGGAGGTAGAAGTAAGCTATGAGCAGCTTCAGGAGACTTTTACTTATCGGGTCTCAAATGGGTGTGCCTGGATACCGGTCTATACTCCCAATGTAAAGATTGTCCTGATAGATACCCAGAAAAAGCGCTATTATAAGACCGTAGCCTACCAGCTTCTGCCAGGGATGCAGCAGCCTAAATTTTTGCAGATTTGTATTGAGAAGCTAAAAGACCATCTGGGAATTAATCTCTACCAGTTAGACGGAAAAGGCAAACACAGCATCCGGGAAGAAAATCTGTCTGTAGCCTGGAAGCTAATGAAAGATGAGCGTGTTAGAGAATCCTATCGGCTGCAGTTAAAGCTTGAAGTGATTGCCTATGAGAGAAAGAGCGGAAGACTAGAACAGATGGAAGAATCGCTTTCTCTTACGCCAGGTGAGGTGGAGCGGCTGCCTAGAAAGGGACAGGGCGCCTATATTGAGATTTTGATTCTGCTGCATCAGGATATTGAAGCATGGAAACTGCTGTTAAAGACCAGATGCATGGAAGTGGATGCCAAGATATTACTTTGTCTTTTGCAACGGCTGATGGCAAAGAAAGCAGTACAAAAAGAAGAACTGATGCCTCTTGCACGTCAGGTATTTAAAAAAGGTGTCTATACAGAGAAGCTGATTAAGCTTTTAGCCACTGAAACCAGGGGAAATACAGAAGAACTTCTAAAGCTGTGGCAGGCTGGTGCAGAATTTCATCTGGCTTTACCGGAGCTGTCAGAGCAGCTTATTGTGCAGGCGCTTTTTACAGAACGGTATGTAAAGGAAGTCTTTCCAGTTTTTGCAGCGCTAGATGACAGAGGCGGTCAGTCGGTGATTGGAAGCGCATATTTAAACTATCTAAGCTTTTTGGATTTTGTAAAAGGTTTTGAAGTGCCGGAGGGACTTTTAGGGAGCCTAGAACACCATCTTTCCTGGGAGGATGCATTGGCAGAGGTGGCAGTATTGTGTTATCTAAAAGAACTGTCTGCACTATTACTTTTGACCGAGACACAGAAGCGGCTTGTCAGGCGCCTTCTAAAAGAGTTACCACTAAAGCACAGATGTTTTTCTTTTATACAGAAATTGTTGCCTTATGGAGAAGAAGACAGACCAGCGGACCAGACGATTGTAGAGTATCGCTGCAACCCAGAGCATAAGGTGGTACTACATTATGTTCTGGAATATCATGGACAAAAGAGCCTGGACTATATTACAGAACGACTTTATCCGGTCTGTCAGGGAGTCTTTACCAAAGCCTTTATCTTGTTCTATGGGGAGCGGTTAAGCTGGTTCTTTACAGAGACTTTGGAGGATGGAAGCAAGCACTCCACAGAGTGTATAACCATAGAACACAAGGAGACATATGAAGGAGAAGACAGTCGGTATCACAGACTTTGCCAGATGCAAAGGGCACTGGATAACAGGCAAGAAGACCGTTTGGCTTCGATGATGGAAGAGTATGAATCACTGATAGATGTGACAGAAGAACAGTTTCATATGATATAGGTGAAAGGAAGTGTACGGATGAGCATGGCAAATGTGGGAGAAATCTGCGCGGGGATTGATTTTTTAAAGGAGACGCCAAAAGTCTGTTACCAGACGGCGCAGATGAAAGACCCAGAGCCTTTGCCTCTGGATTTTAGCAGCTGCATGGATAACAAAAGTTGTTTTCGCAAAATCTTATCAGCACTAAAGCGTTATGGCAAAAAGGAGGAACTCTGCATAGCACTGATTTTGCCTAATTTATCTCAAAAAAAGATGGAAACATATCAAAAGGATGCCTGTGAAGCTGGATTTTTAGCAGAGCAGCTTTTTATGCTAGGAGAAGAAGAATGTCTGGTACATTTTGTGATGCACCAGTCAAATGATATTTGGCAACAACAGGTATGGCTTTTGGATTTTGGTATGGACGAAGTAAAGGCAAGAAGCATTGTGGTCAACAAAAGGAGCAGACCGATGCTTGTGCAAGTCTCAAGTCCTGAGTATTGGCATGTAGGAAGCCTGTTAAGTAAGGAAAGGGATGACAGACTTTTGGCATATGTACGAGAGACCTTTTCTAAGATTCATGTATCGGCAGTATTTGTAGCAGGCACTGACCTAAATGAGAAGGATTATCAAAAAAGCCGGGAAGAACTCTGCTATCGAAGGCGTGTATTTTTAGGCGAGCAGATGGCGGCTAGAGGTGCCTGTATGCTCTCTAGAGACAGAAAAGAGCAAAAGCCCTATCTGTTTTTAAATGAGCAGACGCTTCTATATAATGTAGGGATTCGCAGTGTAAAGATGGGAGAAGAATCTGTCTATACTGTGATGCGGGCAGGCTGTAACTGGTATGAGGCAAAGAAAAGTTTAGAGCTTATCTTACAAAGCGAAGCAGTGCTGGAATTTTCCTTTTGGCCGATGATGGGTGGAGAGCCGATACGAGCAGGGATGTTTTTAAATGACCTTCCCAAGAGACCAAGAGGAGCTACAAGGCTTCTTTTAGAGCTATCCTTTGTAAGTGCGACCGAGTGTGAAGTGAAGGTTACGGATTTGGGTTTTGGGGAATTATATCCGGCTTCAGAGCTTTGCTTTAAAGAAACATTTCTGATGGAGGAAAAGGACGATGGGACTGGTTACGATATGTAAATATAACCGGACAAAGACCCCTCTTTTTGTGGAACAGGCGGGGGTGAATCTGTATAGCTTAGAGGAGCTTTCTTATTTTCTGTATTATAATATCTGTCTGGTGGATAGTAGATTTTTTAACGAGCGCTTGTGCCGGTGGCTTTTGGAGGAAGTGGGCTGTGAGAAACTGACAGAAGAACTTCGAAAAGGGATTGCTTCTGGGGTGGATGTTGTAAAGTTAGTGGTTGTGACTGTCAAAGAGAGTGGACTTTTTGCAGAAGCAGAGTTACAGGAGCTAGTGACAAGGATGGAGGGGCTTAAGACGCTAAAAGAGCAGGAAAGGCTTAAGATGCGGGCAGATGAGCTCTTGAAAAACAGAAATGAATGGGCGGCGATGGAGGAGTATCGGCATATTTTAAAGATGCATCAAAATCATAGCCTTGGAACTGCGTTCTATGGGGCGGTATGGAATAATCTAGGAGTGTGTTACGTCCGCCAGTTCTTGTTTTCGCAGGCAGTGACATGTTTTGAAAAGGCATATGAGTATCGGCGGGAGGAAGAGATTCTAAAACAGGCAGAGCTGGCAAGAAAGCTTGCAAATGGTGAAAAAACAACAGATAAAAAAGTGGCAGATGAGAGAACACAGCCACAGAAAAAGCTTTTGCAGTGGGAGAGAGAGTATCGGGTGAAAGTAAGCGGATAGGCGCTGCTCTATCAAAAAATCAGAAAAATCTTGACAAGTAGAGGGATAGTTGGTATGATGGCAATGTCATGCGAATACTTTATTGTGGTAAAGTAGTAGCAGATGGAAATAAGAGGAGGATAAAAAGCAATGAAAAGGTTAATGGCATTGATGCTAGCAGGCGTTATGACAGCAGCGATGGTGGCTGGTTGTGGTCAGAAGAGTGCTGAGACAACAGCAGAGACACCAGAAGAGACAACACAGGAGGCTACGCCGGACGCTTCTGACACAGAAACACCAGAGGCAGACCCAGAGACACCAGAGGAGACAACGAGTTCTGAGGAGAGCGACTTGGCATATGTACAGGGCAAGGGAACACTGGTTGTTGGTATCACAGATTTTGAGCCGATGGACTATAAGGATGAAAGCGGTAACTGGATTGGCTTTGATGCAGATATGGCAGCAGCATTTGCTAAGAGCCTAGGCGTTAGCGTAGAGTTTGTCGAGATTGACTGGGATAACAAGATTATGGAGCTTGATGGTAAGACGATTGACTGTGTATGGAATGGTATGACACTTACCGATGAAGTAAAGAGTGCAATGGAGTGCTCAAATGCATACTGCAACAATGCTCAGATTGTTATTGTACCAGCAGACAAGGCAGAACAGTATCAGGATAAGGAAAGCCTGAAAGAACTGACGTTCGCAGTTGAAGCGGGCAGCGCCGGAGAGGCACAGGTGACTGAATTAGGAGCAGAATTTACACCAGTGACTACACAGGCAAATGCACTGATGGAGGTTGCAGCAGGTTCTTCAGATGCAGCTGTGATTGACTCTTTGATGGCAGCAGCAATGGTAGGCGAGGGAACTGGTTATGCAAATCTGACCTATACCGTTCAGTTAAACAGTGAAGAGTATGGTGTTGGATTTAGAAAAGGTTCTGACCTAGCAGCAGCTTTAAATGAGTTCTTTGTAACAGCTTATACCGATGGAAGTATGGTGGCAACCGCAGAGACTTATGGCGTACAGGCAGCTGTGATTGAGCAGAAATAAGGATGATAAGATAAGATAGAGGGCGGAGCCTTTCGCCCTCTTTCTTCTTGATTTTAAGAGAAAGCGGGGGAGATACATGGAACTGATGCTGGAGCAGGTGCCTATTGTCATTCGGTCGTTGAATGTGGGATTTTTGCAGACATTGAAGCTTTTTTTTGTGACACTTTTGGGAGCAGTCCCACTAGGGCTTGCGATTGCGTTTGGCTCCATGTCACGTTTTCGGCCACTGAGTTATTTTACAAAGATTGTTGTCTGGATTATACGCGGAACACCGCTGATGATTCAGCTTTTGATCATTTATTATTTTCCAGGGCTGGTGCTAGGGAAACCTATCTGGGGCGGCGGTGAGTCCGGGCGTTTTCTGGCGGCATCGGTGTCTTTTATTTTTAATTATGCATGTTATTTTTCGGAGATATACAGAGGCGGAATCCAGAGTGTGCCGGTAGGACAGGAGGAAGCAGGGCTGGTACTTGGAATGACCAGAAGTCAGATATTTTTTAAGGTGACATTGCTTCAGATGATTAAAAGGATTGTACCGCCGATGTCCAACGAGATTATTACGCTTGTAAAGGATACATCTTTAGCGCGGATTATTGCATTGCAGGAGATTATCTGGGCTGGCCAGGCATTTATGAAGGGCTCTCAAGGCATCTCTGGAGCGATTTGGCCAATGTTTTTTACCGCAGTGTATTATCTGATATTCAGTGGGATTTTGACCGTGCTTTTGGGACGGCTAGAGAAGAAATTGGATTATTTCCGATAGAGGAGGGTAAGACGATGGCGATATTAGAGGCAGAACATATCTGTAAATCTTTTGACCATACAGAGGTCTTAAAGGATATTAGCTTTTCTCTTGAGGAGGGACAGGTACTTTCTATCATTGGGTCTTCGGGAAGCGGGAAGACGACACTTCTTCGGTGTCTGAATTTTTTGGAGAGACCAGACAGCGGTGTGATTCGGGTATGCGGGGAGACAATATTTGACGGAAATGATAAAACAACGTTGCAGGAATCAGAGATTCGGAAAAAGCGGCTGCATTTTGGGCTGGTATTTCAGGCATTTCATCTGTTTCCGCAGTATACGGCACTTCAGAATGTGATGCTTGCAAAGGAGCTTTTGGCGAAGGAACAGCCGGATTATAAGGCAAGGAAACGAGAGATACATGAGGAGATTCGGGTATTAGCAGAGGAGCTTCTAAGACAGATGGGGCTTACGGACAGGATGCATAATTACCCGCATCAGTTGTCGGGCGGACAATGCCAAAGGGTGGCGATTGCGCGGGCACTGGCACTAAAGCCGGATATTTTATGTTTTGATGAACCGACGTCGGCATTAGACCCGGAACTTACAGGGGAAGTGCTAAAGGTGATGAAGGAGTTAGCAGAGCAGAAGACAACGATGATTATTGTAACGCATGAGATGGCGTTTGCCAGGGATGTGGCGAGTCATGTGATATTTATGGATGATGGGTATATACTAGAGCAGGGAACGCCAAGACAGGTGTTTGAGGAGTCACATGAGGAGCGGACGAGGCAGTTTTTGTCTAGGTTTACGCAAGGGTAGGGGCAAGAGGACGCCAGGGCGTAGCGTTGTGTAGGACATATGGGGGAGTGTTGCGCCCGAAGCGTATGTATCGGAGCCAATACACAGCTTGACAGGGCCTGGTAGATGTTCCTGAAAGACCCATTGAACGTCGTCGGCACTTAGCGAGCGCAAGCGGATACGCGCAGTCGCGAGCTTAGTACCGCTACAGGCGTTCATTAAGCGCGAGCGGGGTCTGGAAGGAACATCTACCAGGCCCTGTTGAGCGTCCTTTGCATCAAAAAGCTAAAAACATTTTAAGATTTCTAAAAGGAATAGTTGAAATTCGGGTGTAGTCGGGGTATACTGTTGGCGAAGCCTGATTTTTTTATATGTTCAGGCGGATTTTATTTTTAATGAAAAACTTGTAGTATATACTACAGGAATAGAAGAATCAGATGAAGAAAAGGATGGTAAAGCAGATGGAAAAGAAGGAACTTCTCTATGAGGGAAAAGCAAAGAAAGTATATACAACAGAGGACCCGGATGTGTTGATTGTATCTTATAAAGATGACGCAACCGCTTTTAATGGACAGAAGAAGGGAACGATTGTTGGTAAAGGTGTGATTAATAACCGCATGAGCAATCATGTATTTCAGCTGGTGGAGAAAGCTGGTGTGCCAACGCATTTGATTGAGGAGTTAAATGACCGTGAGACAGCAGTAAAGAAGGTGGAGATTGTTCCGCTTGAGGTGATTGTGAGAAATGTGGCAGCAGGAAGCTTTTCCAAGCGGCTTGGAGTAGAAGAAGGAACGCCTTTTGAGGCGCCAACGTTAGAGTTTAGCTATAAGAATGATGAGCTTGGAGACCCGTTGATTAATGATTATTTTGCGATTGCACTAAAGCTTGCGACCAGAGAGGAGATTGACAAGATTGCAGAGTATGCTTTTAAGGTAAATGAGGTCTATAAGGCTTATTTTGCAGAGCTTGGAATTGACTTGATTGATTTTAAGATTGAGTTTGGGCGTTATAAAGGAGAGATTATCTTGGCAGACGAGACATCACCGGATACTTGCCGTCTGTGGGATTCTAAGACGCATGAGAAGCTGGATAAGGACCGCTTCCGTCGTGACCTTGGCAATGTGGAAGAAGCCTATCAGGAGGTCTTTAAGAGACTGGGACTGGCTTAAATAGAATAGAAGGGATAAAATTTCTATGAGTACAGATAGATATCAAAGTCCGCTTTCAGAGCGTTATGCAAGCAAGGAGATGCAATATATCTTTTCGCCTGATAAAAAGTTTCGTACTTGGCGCAGGTTGTGGATTGCACTGGCGGAGACAGAGAAGGAGCTTGGGCTCCCGATTACAGAGGAGCAGATTGAGGAGCTTAAGGCTCATGTGGATGATATTAACTATGAGGTGGCAAAGGCGCGCGAGAAAGAGGTGCGCCATGATGTAATGTCTCATGTGTATGCGTATGGAGTACAGTGCCCAAAGGCAAAAGGGATTATCCACCTTGGAGCGACTTCTTGTTATGTCGGGGATAATACGGATATTATTGTGATGACAGAGGCGCTTTGCCTGGTGAAGAGAAAGCTTGTCAATGTGATTGCAAAACTTTCGGAGTTTGCAGATAAATATAAAGAGCTTCCAACGCTTGCATTTACCCATTTTCAGCCGGCGCAGCCTACGACGGTTGGGAAAAGGGCATCTCTTTGGCTTCAGGAGTTCTGTATGGACTTAGAGGATGTGGAGTATGTTCTTGGAACAATGAAACTTCTTGGCTCTAAAGGGACAACAGGAACACAGGCAAGCTTTTTGGAGCTGTTTGAGGGCGACGAGGAGACGATTGACAAGATTGACCCAATGATTGCAAAGAAGATGGGGTTTGCAGCTTGTGTGCCGGTGTCCGGGCAGACCTATTCGCGCAAGACGGATACACGCGTGTTAAATGTCTTAGCTGGAATAGCAGCTACGGCTCATAAGATGTCGAATGATATTCGGCTTTTGCAGCATCTAAAAGAGGTAGAGGAGCCATTTGAGAAATCTCAGATTGGTTCTTCGGCGATGGCATATAAGAGAAATCCTATGCGAAGTGAGAGAATTGCTTCTCTGTCTCGCTATGTGATGATTGATGCGCTAAATCCAGCAATTACTTCGGCAACGCAGTGGTTTGAGCGGACGCTGGATGATTCTGCAAATAAGCGTCTGTCCGTGCCAGAGGGATTTTTGGCGATTGATGGAATCCTGGATTTGTGTCTAAATGTAGTGGATGGGCTTGTGGTCTATGAAAAAGTGATTGAGAAGCGCTTAAGAAGTGAGCTTCCTTTTATGGCAACGGAGAATATTATGATGGATGCGGTAAAGGCTGGTGGAGACCGCCAGGAGCTGCATGAGAAGATTCGTACGCTGTCTATGGAAGCTGGTCGAAATGTCAAGGAGCTTGGTAAGGAAAACAATCTGTTAGAGCTGATTGCCAAAGACCCTTCCTTCCATATGACATTAGAGGAGTTAGAGGCATGTATGGAGCCTTCCCGCTATGTAGGGCGTTCTAAGCTTCAGGTGGAAGTCTTTTTAAGAGATGTGGTACGCCCTATTCTGGAAGACAACAAAGAGTTACTGGGATTAAAAGCAGATATTCACGTATAAAAGGAACAATATCCGATGTATAGTTATCACTTTCGGGAGTGGCTTTCTTTTTTCTATTTTTACTGTATCTTTGGCTGGTGTTTTGAGTCAATCTATGTGTCATGCAAAGAGCATCGGCTTACGAATCGGGGGTTCCTTCGGGGCCCCTGGCTTCCGTTATATGGAAGTGGTGCGATTTTAGTGCTGTGGTTGACGTTGCCTTTTTATAGAACACCAGTTCTGGTCTATCTGGTTGGCGCACTGGGGGCTACGATATTAGAATATATCACAGGTGAGGCAATGGTGCGGATTTTTAAAGTTCGTTACTGGGACTACACTAACCAGAGGATACAGTATAAAGGGCATATCTGTCTAAGTTCTTCGATTGCATGGGGATTTCTAAGTCTGCTGATGGTCTATGTAGTACATAAACCCGTGGAGCAGTTTATCTTCTGGATGCATGAGGAAGTTGTGGCGGTACTGACTTTTGGTATCACAGTCTGCATCGTATATGACTTTAGCAATGCGTTCAGAAAGGCTATGGACCTTCGGGAACTTCTGCTTCAGGCAGAGCAACTCTATGCAGAGCTAGAAGAGCGTGCATCACAGAGAAAACGCGTCCTGATGGCAGCAGCGACCTTTGCAAAGGCAGCAGTAGAAGAAGAACTCGACCAATCCAAAGAACAGCTTGTTAAGAAATTAGAGACCGATATTTCCATACTTCGAGAGAAAGAAACACGACTTAAGGAACGCATTGCCAAAGATGCAGAGTTGCTTCTTTGGCATAATCCAGGTTCTAAGTTTATGATTCTTGCAGATAACGCCGCAGAGATACGGGAGCGTTTGCAAAAGCTGAGAAATGAGAGGAAAAGACCAAAGTCTTAAAATTATAGGCCATACCAATCTGGTGTGGCTTTTTATATGGTTTTCTTACCTTCTATTTCACAAAATTTTCATATTTTCTGTCTTGACATTGTTAGATTTCTAACTTATAATTTGTTAGACTTCTAACGAATAGAAAAGGAGGAGAGCGCATGGAAGGGGAGAATTACCCCATGAGGGCCATGGCAAATCTAAATTGTGTGTGGCATCGCGTGATTGAGAAGCGGATGTCAGATTTGGGACTGAGTTCAATTCAGAGCCGGATGCTTGGCTATGTATATTTTCAGTATTGCCGGGAAAAAAAGGTATTACAAAAGGAATTAGAGGAGGAGTTTAAGATTCGTAAATCCTCGGTGACAAGTGTAATACAGATATTGGAGAAAAAAGGACTGGTGCGGCGGGTTAGTGTGCCGGGGGATGCCAGGAAGAAAGAAGTGGTACTGACAGAATATGGGATTACGGTGCAAGAGACGGTGATGGAACGATTAAAGGGCTTAGAGAATATGGTAAATGAGGTATTAACTCCCAGAGAAAGAAAGCTCTGGCATTCTTGTATTCGGAAGATAGAGACAAGATTAGAGGAGGCAGACTATGATTAAGAAACTGACAGCTTATATCGGAGAGTATAAAAAAGACACTATCTTGACTCCGGTAAGCGTAATTTTAGAAGTGCTTTTAGAAGTGCTTCTGCCAGTCTTGATGGCTTCTGTGATTGATAATGGTGTAGAGGCTGGAAATATGGATTTTGTAATTAAGATGGGGATTGTGATGTTAGTTGTGGCGATGCTTTCTTTGCTGGCGGGTACACTGTCTGGGGTCTTTGCTGCGCGGGCATCGATGGGATTTGGGCGAAATCTCAGAAAGGCGATGTATGACAATATTCAGGATTTTGCCTTCCGAAATATCGACCATTTCTCAACAGCAGGTCTGGTGACGCGTATGACCACTGATGTGACAAATGTCCAAAATGCATTTCAGATGATTGTTCGAATGTTTGTTCGAGCTCCGATTATGATGGTCTCGGCACTTGTGATGTGTGTTAGCATCAGTCCAAGATTGTCACTGATTTTTCTGGTTGCACTGGTATTTTTGGGCTTTGTGATGTCACAGATTATCCGGCGGGCATTTCCTATCTTTGATGAATTGTTTCGGGGATATGATAAGCTCAATGCCAGCGTGCAGGAAAATCTAACAGGTATCCGCGTGGTCAAAGCCTATGTAAGAGAAGACTACGAAAATGAAAAATTCTGTAAAGCTACCAAGAATCTAAAAGACTTAAATGTGCATGCAGAGCGCCTGGTTGTGATGAATCAGCCGGTGATGCAGTTTACGGTCTACAGCTGTATTATGTTAATCTCCTGGTTTGGTGCCAAGATGATTGTACTAGACAGAAGTATGACTACAGGGCAATTGATGAGCCTCTTTACGTATACCATGCAGATTTTAATGAGTCTTATGATGATTTCCATGGTCTTTGTTATGGTGACAATGGCGCGATCTTCGGCAGAGCGTATTTGGGAAGTGCTAGAAGAGAAGAGCACGCTGACAAATCCGAAAAATCCCGTCTATCAAGTGAAGGATGGCTCGATTACCTTTGACCATGTACAGTTTTCCTACAGCGATGATGCAGACAAATGTGTATTAAGAGATATTAATTTGACGATTCAGGCGGGAGAGACAATAGGGATTATTGGAGGAACCGGAAGCTCCAAATCCACTCTGGTGCAGTTGATTCCAAGACTCTATGATGTACTAGAAGGCTCTGTGCGGGTGGGCGGATGCGATGTCCGCGAGTATGATATTGAGACTCTTCGCAATGAAGTCTCAATGGTTCTTCAGAAAAATGTCTTGTTTTCCGGTACTATCTTAGAGAACTTACGGTGGGGCAATAAAGAGGCAAGTGAAGCAGAGTGCCGCCATGCCTGTGAGCTTGCACAGGCTCATGAGTTTATTGAGAAGATGCCGGATGGATATCATACGTATATTGAACAAGGCGGCACCAATGTGTCCGGTGGACAAAAACAAAGACTTTGTATTGCCCGTGCACTTTTGAAAAAACCCAAGATATTGATTCTAGACGATTCTACCAGTGCAGTGGATACAAAGACAGATGCATTGATACGTGCGGCATTTGCAGAGGAGATTCCAGATACGACCAAACTGATTATCGCGCAGAGAATCTCATCGGTAGAGGATGCCGATAAGATTCTGGTGCTTAACGAAGGTGCTGTGGTAGGATTTGGCAACCATAAAGAACTGCTAGAAGAAAATGAGATTTACCGGGACATCTATGAACTACAGCAGAAAGGAGCAGGTAAAGATGAGTAATGCACAAACCATGAGAGGACCTGGCAGACGTAGGATGCAGGGCGGACCAAAAAGTAAGAATCCTAAGAAGACATTAAAGCGTTTGTTTGGGATTCTGTGGAAAGACTATAAGCTTTCGATAGTGGTTGTGATTATCAGCATTGCTATCAGCTCTCTTACTGGTGTGATTGGCAATCTGTTCTTGCAGAGACTAATTGATGACTATATCCTACCATTTTTAGGAGAGAGCAATCCAAGCTTTGCACCGCTTTTGCATGCGCTGCTTGTGATGGCTGGCATCTATTATATGGGAACTGTAGCAACATTTCTCTATGCGCGGATTATGATTAGTGTAACACAGGGAGTCTTAAAGGAAATCCGGGATAAGATGTTTGCTCATATGGAGAAGCTTCCTATTAAATATTTCGACACGCATGTCCATGGGGATATTATGAGCTGCTATACCAATGATACAGATACCTTGCGACAGATGATTAGCCAGAGTATTCCGCAGATGATGAGTTCGTCGATTACGATTGTCAGCACTTTTGTATCGATGCTGATTTTAAGTGTGCCGCTTACACTGCTGATTGTATTGATGGTGGTGTGTATGGTCTATGTGGTTCGCTTTATTGGCGGCAGAAGTGGGATGTATTTTATCAGGCAGCAGAAATCATTAGGCGCACTCAATGGCTATATTGAAGAGATGATGGAAGGACAGAAAGTTGTCAAGGTCTTCTGTCATGAGGAGGAGTCCAAGGAGAAATTCTATCGCTTAAATGATGAACTCTTTGACAGCGCGAAAAATGCACATACCTTTGCCAATATCCTGATGCCTGTGATGGCCAATCTTGGAAATATCAACTATGTATTGACGCTGGCAGTCGGCTCTATCCTGGCTATCAATGGGGTTGGACATCTGACGCTTGGCGCACTGGCTTCTTTCTTGCAGCTAACTAGAAGCTTTAATATGCCTATTACACAGGTGTCGCAACAATTTAACTCGATTATTATGGCACTTGCCGGAGCAGAACGTATATTCGATTTACTTGACGAGGCAGAAGAAGTGGACCATGGTTATGTTACGCTTGTCAATGTAACAGAAGAAGCAGATGGAACATTAAAAGAATCTAAGGAGCGGACCGGAATCTGGGCATGGAAACATCCACATAAAGCAGAAGGAACGATTACCTATAAGAAATTAGAAGGCGATGTTATCTTGGATGGAGTGGATTTTGGATATGACGATGAGAAGATTGTACTGCACGATGTGAAAATGTATGCCAATCCAGGACAAAAGATTGCCTTTGTAGGTGCGACTGGCGCAGGAAAGACGACCATTACCAACCTGATTAACCGTTTTTATGATATTCAGGACGGAAAGATTCGTTATGATGGTATCAATATCAATAAGATTAAAAAGCCAGACCTTCGTCGTTCTCTTGGGATTGTGTTGCAGGATACTCATCTCTTTACCGGAACCATCGCTGACAATATCCGCTATGGTAAGTTAGATGCTACCGATGAAGAAGTAATTGCAGCGGCAAAACTGGCCAATGCGCAC
This sequence comes from Lachnospiraceae bacterium, assembly GCA_910575445.1. Taxonomy (GTDB): domain Bacteria; phylum Bacillota; class Clostridia; order Lachnospirales; family Lachnospiraceae; genus Hominiventricola. The sequence goes on from CAJTFW010000002.1 coordinate 256,610, forward strand.
TATTTTATCACCAAACTTCCACAGGGATATCATACGATGTTAAAAGGAGATGGCACCAGCTTCTCGCAGGGAGAACGTCAGCTCTTAGCGATTGCCCGCGCAGCAATTGCAGACCCGCCGGTGCTGATTCTCGATGAGGCGACCTCAAGTATTGACACCAGAACAGAGACGATTGTACAAAATGGTATGGACCGTCTGATGAAGGGAAGAACTGTATTTGTGATTGCACACAGGCTCTCAACAATTAAGAATTCAGATGTGATTATGGTCTTAGAGCAAGGCAGGATTATTGAGCGCGGAGACCATGAATCCCTATTAAAAGAACGGGGAAAATATTATCAGTTATACACAGGAGCTTTTGAACTGTCATGAGAAAAGCAATCTTATTTGATATGGATGGAACACTGTTAAATACGCTTGAAGATTTGTACTACAGTACCAATGCGGCGCTTGCGGCATATGGATTCCCTAAGCGTACCATAGAAGAAGTCCGTCAATTTGTCGGTAACGGTCTGCGCAATCTGATGCGTCAGGCCGTACCAGATGGAGAAGAAAATTCGCATTTTGAGGATTGTATGAAGACCTTTAAGGAGCATTATGGGGTGCATTTAGATGACCATACGGGGCCATATCCGGGGATTCTAAAGATGCTGCAGATACTTGCGGAGAAAGGGTATGTGATGGGCGTTGTGTCCAACAAGCCGGATTTTGCGGTGAAAGACCTGGCAAAGCGTTATTTTGGAGAGCATATCCTAGTGGCTATCGGAGAATCTGAGAAGGTTCGCAGAAAGCCTGCACCGGATACTGTAGAACAAGCGGCAAGGGCTCTTGGCGTGTCGATGGAAGACTGCATCTATGTGGGAGACTCGGAAGTAGACCTTGAGACAGCAAAAAACTGCAAGATTCCCTGTGTATCTGTATCCTGGGGTTTTCGAGAGCGGGAGCTTTTAGAAAAACTGGGCGCAAAAGAGATTGCAGATACAACAGAGGAGCTTGTTAAGATTTTGACGAGGGAGGAGTAATCAACAAATGAAAAATAATCTGATGCTGCTTTTGACAGCCCTGATTTGGGGCTGTGCATTTGTGGCGCAAAGTGTTGGGATGGACTATGTGGGACCTTTTACCTTTAATTCGGTGCGGTGTATTATCGGAAGTATCGTGCTAATTCCTGTGATATTTCTGATGGATGCTCTAAAGAAAAAAAGTGGAATGAGTAAAGAGGAGATTAGAAAAGAGCGGGGAGATACAAAGACGCTGATAACTGGCGGTATCTGCTGCGGAGTAGTGCTTGGGATTGCAAGCAGTCTGCAACAGTTTGGAATTTTATTTACCTCGGTGGGGAAAGCTGGATTTATCACAGCGATGTATATTGTGCTGGTGCCAATCCTTGGGATGTTTCTTGGCAGAAAGGTTCGGCCGCTGATTGGATTATGTGTTGTGATTGCAGTGGCTGGACTTTATTTTCTGTGTATGACTGAGAAATTGTCACTTGGTATCGGAGACTTGTTTGTGCTTATCTGCGCATTTGTGTTTTCGATACATATTTTGGTGATTGACCATTTCTCGCCATTGGTGGATGGTGTTCGGATGTCAGCCATTCAGTTCTTAACAGCCGGGATTCTCTGCGCAATTCTTATGTTTGTATGGGAGACGCCCAAAGTATCAGACCTTTTGGCGGCATGGATGCCGATTCTGTATGCAGGAGTGATGTCTTGCGGAGTGGCATATACACTTCAGATATTGGGACAGAAAAACGCAGACCCAACGGTGGCTTCTCTGATATTAAGCTTAGAATCGGTGTTCTCCGTGCTGGCGGGATGGGTGATATTGAAGCAAGAGCTGAGTGCAAAAGAGTTGTTTGGGTGTGGGCTGATGTTCTTGGCGATTGTGTTGGCGCAGTTGCCGCAGAAGACTTTTAAAAAGGGACGCTAGGGGAGAAAGGCAGTAGGTTCCCAAAAGACCCCGCCCGCGCTTGCTAAACCGACGGCGTCCAATGGGTCTTTTGGGAACCTACTGCCCTTCTTTCCTGGCTGACTGTGATTATTAATACGATATAATGTTGTGTTGTTGATGGATTTTTTAGTGGTAAAAATATTTACAATGTGTTATAGTAAGAACATACGCATCTAAGAAGTATAAGGAATTGCGTACGAAAGAGAAAAGATTACATTTCTGGTGGAGGGTCTCCTCCGCGTTATATCAAAAACTCAACCTTTAGAAGACCGTGCCTTAAAGGAAGCTGCCCGGCTTTTAGAATGTCGACAGAAAAAGACAAGCCTGAAGCGTGCCGACCTTCTAAAACTTTTACTGACACCGCTTAGGAGTGGCAGCCTAGCCCAAACGGTTTATTTCTTCGAAAAAGAAGAATCCCCGGAAGTAGTGATGTACTTTCCGGGGATTCGTTCTTTTGGTGTACCACATGGGACACCCTATCTTCTTTTGGTTGCCTGATGGCATTATAGCGTATGTAGTTCTGAAATGCAAGATTTCAAAAAAAGCTTTATATATTGATAAGGCCTAGAAAAAATGGTATGATTATAAAAGGGGTCAAGGGGATGAAAAGTGAAAGGTGATGATAAAGGAGAAATCTATGAAGACAGTGACTTTAAATAAGATGATTGACAAGCTGATGCTTAAGAATCTAGTCCCGGAGGTGGAGACAGACGGGATTGAGATTCACAGTGCGGAGATTAACAGACCGGCGCTTCAGTTGTCGGGGTATTTTGAGCATTTTGCCTGCGAGAGAGTGCAGATTATCGGATATGTGGAATATAGTTATTTGAAAAGCCTTGACGCAAAAGTGAAGATGGCGAACTATGAGCGTTTTATGAGCAGTAATATTCCCTGCGTTATCTATGCGTCCAGGACTGAACCAGATGAGGAGGTGATGGAGCTTGCAAGGAAATATCACAAGCCGCTTTTGTACAGTGAACGAACGACATCTTCTCTGATGGCAGAGATTATCCGCTGGCTCAATGTGGAGCTTGCGCCTTGCATCTCGATACATGGGGTGCTGGTAGATGTATATGGAGAAGGCGTGCTGATTATGGGTGAGAGCGGCATCGGTAAGAGCGAGGCAGCCCTAGAGCTTCTTAAGAGGGGACATCGCCTGATTACAGATGATGTGGTGGAGATACATAAAGTCAGCGATGATACGCTTGTGGGGACATCGCCGGAGATTACAAGACATTTTATTGAGCTTCGTGGTATTGGTATCATCGATGTCAAGACACTCTACGGCGTAGAGAGTGTCAAAGGAACACAGACGATTGATATGGTGATTAAGCTTGAGGAATGGGATAAAGATAAGGAATATGACCGTCTAGGACTCAATGAGGAGTATACAGAATTCCTTGGCAATAAAGTTATCTGCCATTCTATACCGATTCGCCCAGGCAGAAATCTGGCGATTATTGTGGAGGCGGCAGCAGTCAACCACAGGCAGAAGAAGATGGGGTACAATGCAGCTCAGGAATTGTACCGCAGAGTACAGGAGAGTATCAATAAAAACAAACGCTGAATTAGGGAGATTGCAACATGAAGAAATATTGCTTTGGAATTGATGTAGGTGGAACTACTGTAAAGATGGGACTGTTTCAGATTGATGGAGAGCTTCTTGACAAATGGGAGATTCCTACCAGGACGGAGGATGGTGGCAAGGCGATACTGCCGGATATTGCTTCCTCTGTACTGACAAAGCTTCAGGAGAAAGGGATTGAGAAAGAAGAAGTAGCTGGTGTTGGCATCGGTGTACCAGGACCTATCAATGCAGAAGGCACGGTGCCCCATACAGCGAATCTGGGATGGGGCTATAAGGAAGTAACAAGAGAATTAGAGGAGCTGACAGGATTTATATGTCGCGGTGGCAACGATGCCAATGTGGCAGCGCTTGGTGAGCTGTGGAAGGGTGCCGCAGCCGGACATAAGAACGGCGTGATGGTGACGCTTGGCACTGGTGTGGGTGGTGGTATTATCGTTGATGGAAAGATTGTCGTTGGCACCCATGGAGCTGGCGGAGAGATTGGACATATCCATGTGGACGATGCCATTCCAGGTTTTTGTGGCTGTGGTAATCAGGGATGCCTAGAGCAGGTGGCATCTGCCAATGGTATTGTATACCTTGCAAAATGGATGCACCGCGAAGCACCATGCGATACCTCTCTTACTATAGAATCGATGTCTGCAAAGGATATCTGGGATGCTGTAAAAGCGAAAGATAACTTTGCCTGTGAGGTGGCTGAGCGCTTTGGAAAATATCTAGGACTTGGTCTTGCCAATATCGCAAGCACCGTGGACCCGGAGGTTTTTGTTATCGGTGGCGGTGTCTCAAAGGCTGGCACAGTGATTCTTGATTATATTCAGAAGTATTTTGTAAAATATACCTTCCGTGGCTGTCGGGAAGCAAAATTTGTCTTGGCAACTCTTGGAAATGATGCTGGCATCTATGGCTCTGCCAAGCTGGTAATCGAAGAATAAAAATACGTCGGCTGTCGCAACACAGCGTACAGCCGACGAATATACTACATTATATTATGCTTTTCGCATCGCTGCTCTTTTCCGCATCGTAGGATCTAAGATTTTTTTGCGGATACGCAGGTTCTTCGGTGTGATTTCTAGAAGTTCATCGGTATCGATAAATTCCAGACATTGTTCCAAACTTAAGATTCTAGGGGGCGTCAGCTTCAGCGCTTCATCGGCGCTAGAAGAACGGGTGTTTGTTAGTTTTTTGGTCTTGCAGACATTAAGCTCAATGTCTTCTGATTTTCCATTTTGTCCCACAACCATACCAGAATAGACTTTTTCTCCTGGTCCAATAAACAGCGTACCGCGCTCCTGGGCGTTAAAGAGTCCATAGGTGATAGATTCCCCTGACTCAAAGGCAATCAAAGAGCCCTGTTTGCGGTATTGGATATCCCCTTTGTATGGCTCGTAGCCGTTGAAGATTGTATTTAGAACACCAGTTCCTTTGGTGTCTGTCATAAATTCGCCGCGATAGCCAATCAGTCCTCTAGAAGGAATAGAGAATTCCAGACGCGTAGAGCCACTAGAATTGGTGTGCATATTGAGAAGCTCGCCTTTTCTCTCTCCTAATTTTTGAATGACACTTCCAGAAAATTCATCGTCGACATCGACATAGGCCAACTCCATCGGCTCTAGCTTTTTCCCTTTTTCATCCTGACGATATAACACTTCTGCTTTGCTGACAGAGAATTCATAGCCTTCACGGCGCATATTTTCTATCAGAACAGATAGATGCAGCTCGCCGCGCCCGGATACTTTAAAACTGTCTGTGTTTTCTGTCTCCTCTACACGCAGACTGACATCTGTATTTAACTCGCGGAACAGGCGGTCTCTTAAGTGCCTAGAAGTGACGTATTTTCCTTCTGTGCCAGCGAGCGGGCTGTCGTTTACATTGAACTGCATTGCAATCGTTGGCTCGGAAATCTTCTGAAAGGGGATGGCTACAGGGTCTGTAGGGGAGCAGATGGTATCTCCGATATGAAGGTCTGCAATTCCAGAGATAGCTACGATAGAGCCTACACTTGCAGAAGCAACATCTACTTTATTTAGGCCGTCAAATTCATAGAGTTTGCTAATCTTTACTTTTTTCACTTTGTCTGGTTCATGGTGATTGACAATCACAACTTCCTGATTGACTTTTACACATCCATTATCTACTTTTCCCACACCGATTCTTCCTACATATTCATTGTAATCGATGGTGCTGATTAACATCTGCGTCGGGGCATCAATGTCGCCTTCTGGAGCAGGGATATAGTCTAAGATGGTGTCGAAAAGAGGCGTCATATTTTTGCCTTCTTCTTTGAGGTCAAGGGTTGCATAGCCACCTTTTGCAGAGGCAAAGACAAATGGGCAGTCTAACTGCTCATCAGAAGCGTCCAAATCCATCAGAAGCTCTAAGACTTCATCGATGACTTCTTCTGGACGGGCCTCGGGGCGGTCGATTTTATTGATGCAGACGATAACAGGGAGTTTTAGTTCGAGTGCTTTTCTAAGGACAAATTTTGTCTGAGGCATAGAGCCTTCAAAGGCATCTACAACTAGGATAACGCCGTCTACCATCTTTAGAACGCGTTCTACTTCTCCACCAAAATCGGCATGGCCGGGGGTGTCGATGATATTGATTTTTACATCTTTATAAAAAACTGCGGTATTTTTCGACAAGATAGTGATGCCGCGTTCTCTCTCAATATCGTTGGAGTCCATCACACGTTCAGCGACTTCCTGGTGGGCGCGAAAGACGCCGCTTTGCTTTAAAAGCTCGTCTACTAATGTTGTTTTACCATGGTCTACATGTGCAATAATTGCGATATTTCTTACATCATTTCGTTTCATAGAATTAGGTCCTCATATTTTCTGTATCTTAAAAATCATAGAATTAGGTCTTTCAAATTTAATAGTGTACCATATTTTTCAAATAAAACAAGTGATATCTCCCTTGTTTGCGAATATTTTTTTAAAAATTTGGAATATTTAGGAAAGACCCCGAATATATATTATAGACAAAATACAAAAAGAGACACTTCGTCAAACAGAAGGGAGAACAAAATTATGTCAGATAAGATTATTGAAAACAACCAGGTGTCTATCGTAGGAGAAGTGGTTTCCGACTTTTCATTTAGTCATGAAGTCTTTGGGGAAGGCTTCTATATGCTGAATGTGTCTGTAAGGAGACTGAGCGAATCTTGTGATGTGATACCCCTGATGATTTCCGAGAGGCTGATTGATGTAAATGAGGATTACAGGGGCGCATATATTCATGCGTCAGGACAGTTTCGATCGTATAATCGCCATGAGGAGAAGAAGAACAGGCTGGTGTTGTCCGTATTTGTACGGGAGCTGGAGTTTATGGAAGAAGAGGTAGAGAATGCAAAGACCAATCAGATTTTCTTGGATGGATTTATCTGTAAGATGCCGGTCTATCGCAAGACGCCTCTTGGCCGGGAGATTGCGGATATTTTACTGGCAGTCAACCGTCCTTATGGCAAATCAGATTATATTCCTTGTATCTGTTGGGGAAGAAATGCCCGCTTTGCCTCTGGTTTTGAGGTAGGCGGCCATACTCAGATATGGGGTCGGATTCAAAGCAGAGAATATGTAAAGAAGATTGATGAAGAAGAAAGCGAGCGCAGGATTGCCTATGAGGTGTCGGTGAGCAAGCTGGAATATCTGGACTGATGCTGTAATCAAAATACTTGCATTTCTTCCTAGGCTAGTGTAAGATAGAATGACATAGAGTTCTATTTCATGCTCAGAAATGTGGGGAGATTATGCACAGGGGAAAATTACAAGTCTATTTTGGAAGCGGAAAAGGTAAGACGACAGCGGCACTTGGTCAGGCGATCAAAGAAGCCAGCAAGAAAAAGTCGGTCTTTATCATACAGTTTTTAAAAGGAAGACAGCCGGAGGAGTTAAGTTTTATTCAGCGGCTAGAGCCGGAGATTAAGTTGTTTCGTTTTCAGCGAAGGGAAGCGGCTTTTGAGGATTTAAGTCCAGAAGATCGGGAAGAAGAGGTCATGAATATGAAAAGTGGTCTCGGCTTTGCGAAGAAAGTGCTTGCAACAGGGGAATGTGATGTGTTGGTGCTAGATGAGATATTAGGGCTTGTGGAGTATCAAATCGTAGGAATAGAGGATATTCGTGCGCTTTTGGAGGAAGCTCCAGAAGATACAGAGATTATCTTTACTGGTATCAAGCTTTGTTCTGAGATTATGGAATGGGCAGATGGAGTTTATCAGATTTCTACTCTGAAAGAATCCATATAGAATAGAAAATCCAACAAAAGATTACCAGGAGGGAAAAATATGTCAATTTTTACAGGTGCAGGAGTTGCGATTGTCACACCGATGACAAAGACAGGTGAAGTGAATTATGAAAAGCTTGGTGAGCTTCTGGACTATCAGATTGAGAATGGAACAGATAGCATCATCATCTGTGGTACTACAGGAGAGGCTTCTACGTTAAGCCATGAGGAACACCTTGAGACGATTCGCTATGCGATTGATAAGGTGGCTAATCGGGTTCCAGTGGTGGCAGGGACGGGCTCTAATTGTACAGAGACCGCAGTCTATCTGTCTCAGGAGGCAGAGAAGTATGGTGCCGACGGACTTTTGCTGGTAAGCCCTTACTATAACAAAGCGACACAAAAAGGATTGATTGCACATTTTACCAAGATTGCGAATTCGGTTAAGATTCCTGTAATCTTATATAATATTCAGGGGCGTACAGGCGTCAATATTACCCCGGAGACGATTGCCTATCTGGTTCATAATGTTGAGAATATCGTTGCAGTCAAAGAGGCAAGCGGCAATATTTCTCAGGTGGCAAAGATTGCACAGCTTTGTGGAGATGCGATTGATATCTATTCTGGCAATGACGACCAGATTGTACCGCTCTTATCTCTAGGTGGTAAAGGAGTAATCTCTGTGTTGTCCAATATTGCGCCAAGAGAGACGCATGAGATTGTGGCGAAGTTTATGGAAGGCGACTTGGCAGGAAGTCTAGAGCTTCAGCTAAAGGCGATTCCTTTGATTGAGCAGTTGTTCTGTGAAGTCAATCCGATTCCAGTAAAAGCAGCACTGAATTTGATGGGATGGGAAGTGGGCTCGCTTCGGATGCCACTTACCGATATGGAGGAAGTACACCAGAAAAAGCTGAAAGAGGCGATGGACGCTTTCGGTATTAAAGCAAAAGGAGAACGCTGATGGTAAAGGCGATTATGCATGGCTGTAATGGCCATATGGGACAAGTGATTACAGGACTTGTCAGGGAGGATGAAGGGATTGAGATTGTGGCGGGCATTGATGTTGTGGATTGCCGCGACAATGGATATCCGGTATTTACAAAGGTGTGGGACTGCAAGGTAGAGGCAGATGTGATTATTGATTTTGCCAATGCAAAGGCAGAGGACGAGCTTTTAAAGTTCAGTGTAGAGAGAAAGATTCCGCTTGTACTTTGTACGACAGGGTTATCTGACGTACAGTTAAAGGCAGTAGAGGAGGCCAGTAAAGAAGTAGCAATTCTTCGTTCTGCCAATATGTCAATGGGCATTAATCTTTTGATGAAGCTTTTAAAGGATGCGGCGAAAGTTTTAGCCCAGGCAGGATTTGATATTGAGATTGTGGAAAAGCATCACAACCGGAAGTTAGATGCGCCAAGTGGTACAGCGATTGCACTGGCAGATTGTATCAACGATTCTTTAGAACAGGCGTATACGTATACTTATGACAGGAGTAAAAAACACCAGAAGCGGGAGAAGACAGAGATTGGTATCTCGGCAGTGCGCGGCGGGACGATTGTGGGAGACCACGATGTTATCTTTGCCGGAACCGATGAAGTGATTACTTTTAGCCATACGGCATATTCACGTGCGATATTTGGAAAAGGCGCGATTCAGGCAGCAAAGTTCTTAGCGGGGAAACCAGCAGGGTATTATCAGATGGAACATGTGATTGCGGATTCGGCAGGGGTATAAAATTTTTTATTTTTAAAAGAAGATAGAATAAAAATCATAGAGTTGTCCATATTAGTAACAGCAGGTCAATACTGTTTTTCATCTTTATTTTAATTAAAAGGAGAGACGTTTATGAAACAGTTAAAGAAGTATTTTGTTGGCATGCTGTTAGTTGTGGCACTTTGCGCTGTCACTGCGTGCGGTAGGTCAAACAATCAGACTACGCCAGACAATCCGAATGTAAACGATGGAACGGATGGCACAGGCACGACAACAGATGATGCAAATGGAGAAAACAATGGTCCTGGTATAGACGATATTCTGTTCGATACGGACGGAGATGGAGTCTATGACCACACAGATGTGGATGGAGATGGTCTCCTAGAGGAGATTGGAAGGGATACCAATGATGTGGTGGATGACCTGGTCAATGATATGACTGGGGATGGGACGATGGTGGATGGAACTGTCGATAATGAAGGCACAGTGGATGATGCAACCGACACCACAAATGGAACCAATAAGCAGTAAGAGGACAGAGCTGTTGCAAGGTTATATCCTTGCAACAGCTTTCTGAGTTTAAAGGAGCAGGACGATGGAATTTAGACCTTGTATTGATATACATAATGGGAAAGTAAAGCAGATTGTAGGGGGAACCTTAAAAGATGAGGGGAATGAGGCAAGGGAGAATTTTATCTCCGAGCAGGATGCAGCGTTTTATGCAAGGCTCTATCAAAAGGACGGGCTGAAAGGGGGACATGTCATTCTTCTGAATAAAGAAGGAACCGAGTATTATGAAAAGAGCAAAAGACAGGCGCTATTGGCACTCTCGGCCTGGCCTATGGGATTGCAGGTTGGAGGAGGAATCAGAGAAGACAATGCAGAAGATTTCTTACGGGCAGGAGCAGAAAAGGTGATAGTGACCTCTTATGTGTTTCGGGAGGGAAATATTGAATGGGAGCGCTTAGAGGCGCTTACAAGGCGTGTGGGAAAGGAGCATCTGGTACTGGATGTAAGCTGCAGGAAAAGAGACGATGCATATTATATTGTGACAGACAGATGGCAGAGATTTACAGATGTAAAAGTAAAGGAGCAAACGCTTTTGGAGTTATCTTCCTATTGTTCGGAATTTTTGGTGCATGCAGTGGATGTGGAGGGGAAAAGACAGGGGATTGAGAGACCACTGGTAGAGCTTTTGGGGAATTTTGAAGAAATTCCTGTAACTTATGCCGGAGGTGTGGGAAGCTTTGAAGATTTAAAAAATCTAAAGAAATGGGGGAAAAACAGGCTGCATGTGACAATCGGAAGTGCACTGGATTTGTTTGGAGGAGAGATGAATTATCGGGAGGTTGTAAAATTCATTGCGGAATGACTAGAAAGATGGTATAGTAACAGTATAAATAAAGTAAAGGGGTGATTTTATGCGTTATATCATCAGTGGCAAGAATATCGACATTACGGATGGGCTTCGTTCGGCGGTGATGGACAAGCTTGGGAAACTGGAGCGGTATTTTACTTCTGACACAGAGGTCTACGCGACGTTAAGTGTGGAGAAGGAGCGGCAGAAGATAGAGGTAACGATTCCTGTCAAAGGGAATATTATCCGCTCAGAGCAGTCTAGTACCGATATGTATGTCTCGATTGACCTTGTGGAAGAAGTGATTGAGCGTCAGCTTCGCAAGTATAAGAACAAGCTGATAGCAAGACATCAGGGGGGCGGCAATTTCCAGAAGGAATTTATGGAGAAAGATACAGAAGACCAGGAAGTTCGGATTATCCGTACCAAGAAGTTCGATATCAAACCTATGTATCCAGAAGATGCCTGTGTACAGATGGAACTTCTAGGACATAACTTCTTTGCTTTTGTCAATGCGGAAACGGACGATATTAACGTCGTGTACAGAAGAAAGGGTGGCACATACGGGATTATGGAACCGGATGTGTAACGGGTTTTAAGAAAAATCGTAAGATACGGGATTTGGCATTTGCCAAATCCCGTATCTGTGTTATAATAGGCACAATGAGTTTTCAGTGGATAGGAGAATAACATGAAAATATTTGACAAACTATTCGGCACTCATAGCGAGCGGGAGTTGAAGCTAATTGATTCAACGATTAGTCAGATTGAGAGTCTGCGTCCCAAGATGCAAGCGTTAAGTGATGAGGAGCTTCGGGACAAGACAAAGGAATTTAAGCAGAGACTTTCCAAAGGAGCTACGTTAGACGATTTACTGCCAGAAGCTTTTGCTGTGGTCAGAGAGGCGGCTTTGCGGGTGCTTGGAATGGAGCACTATCGCGTGCAGTTAATCGGCGGAATGATTCTGCATCAGGGGCGTATCGCAGAGATGCGTACCGGTGAAGGTAAGACATTGGTATCTACGCTTCCGGCTTATCTAAATGCACTAGAAGGAAAAGGCGTACATGTTGTTACGGTCAATGACTATCTAGCAAGCCGTGATGCGGCCTGGATGGGTAAGGTACATGAGTTCTTAGGACTGAGCGTAGGAGTGGTACTCAACAGTTCCACAAAAGAAGAGCGCAGGGCAGCATACAACTGCGACATCACCTATATCACAAATAATGAACTGGGATTTGACTATCTGCGGGATAATATGGTCATATACAAAGAACAGCTGGTGCAGAGAGATTTGCACTATGCAATTATCGATGAGATTGACTCCATTCTTATCGATGAGGCGAGGACTCCTTTGATTATCTCAGGACAAAGTGGCAAGTCTACAAAGTTATACGAGCTGTGTAACTATGTGGCTGGTACGCTAAAGCGCGGCGAGGCCAGCAAGGAATTTTCCAAGATGGATGCTATTATGGGTGAGGAGATTGAGGAGTCGGGTGATTTTATCGTCAATGAAAAAGATAAGATTGTCCATTTGACTGCGGATGGTATCAAGAAAGTAGAGCAGTATTTTAAGATTGAGAATCTTGCAGACCCGGAAAATCTAGAGATACAGCACAATATGGAGTTAGCACTTCGGGCGAATAACCTGATGTTTAGAGACCAGGACTATGTGGTAAAAGACGACCAGATATTTATCGTGGACGAGTTTACCGGACGTATTATGCCAGGGCGCCGCTATTCGGATGGTCTGCACCAGGCGATTGAGGCCAAGGAGCATGTGAAAGTCAAAAGAGAGAGCAAGACGCTTGCCAATATTACGTTTCAGAATTTCTTTAATAAATATAAGAAAAAATGTGGTATGACAGGTACGGCTCTGACTGAGGAGAAAGAGTTCCGTGCTATCTATGGAATGGATGTTATTGAGATACCAACCAACAAGCCTGTACAGCGTAAGGATTTGCAGGATGCAGTCTATAAGACGCGCAAGGAAAAGCTTTTAGCGGTCTGCAATGCGATTGAGGAAGCACATAAGAAGGGACAGCCAGTTCTGGTGGGTACAATTACGATTGAGGCATCTGAGGAGCTAAGCAGGATGCTGACAAAGCGCGGTATCCAGCATGAAGTGTTAAATGCGAAGTTCCATGAAAGAGAGGCAGAGATTGTTGCACTGGCAGGACAACATGGAGCTGTGACGATTGCAACAAATATGGCTGGCCGTGGTACGGATATTCAGCTTGACGAGGAGGCAAAAAAAGCCGGAGGACTCAAGATTATCGGTACAGAGCGCCATGAGGCAAGACGTATTGACAATCAGCTGCGTGGTCGTTCCGGTCGTCAGGGAGACCCAGGAGAATCTCGTTTTTATATCTCTTTGGAGGACGATTTGATGCGTCTGTTTGGCTCAGAGCGTCTGATGGGGATGTTCAATGCGCTTGGTGTGCCGGAAAATGAAGAGATTGAGCATAAGATGTTAAGCGATGCCATCGAGAAAGCGCAGATGAAGATAGAGCACAACAACTTTGGTATCCGTAAAAACCTGCTAGAATACGACCAGGTGATGAATGAGCAAAGAGAGGTTATCTACAAGGAGCGAAGACGAGTTCTAGACGGCGAGAGTATGCGGGATTCTATCTATAAGATGATATCCGATATTGTGGAAAATACCGTGGATACTTTTGTGGGTGATGACCAGGAGATTGAAGAGTGGGATTTGACAGGGCTAAATGAGACGTTAGTTCCAATTATTCCTGTGAAGGAAATCAGTGTGGAGCGCTTAGGCTGCAAGAATAAGGCGGAACTAAAACATGCGCTAAAGCAGGAGGCTACAAAGCTCTACGAGGCAAAAGAAGCCGAGTTTCCTAATGCCGAGTTGATTCGGGAGCTAGAGCGGGTATTTCTTCTAAAAGTGATTGACAGAAAATGGATGAATCATATCGATGATATGGACCAGCTTCGCCAGGGCATCGGTTTACAGGCGTATGGACAAAGAGACCCGCTTGTGGAATATAAGATGAGCGGCTATGAGATGTTTGACGGAATGACTTCCGGGATTCAGGAGGATACACTTCGGCTTCTGATGCATGTAAAGATTGAGGAGAAGGCAGAGCGCGAGGAAGTGGCGCAGGTAACTGGCACGAACAAGGATGATTCGGCAGTGAAAAAGCCAATGCAGCGGGCCGTACAGAAGATCTATCCTAATGACCCGTGTCCATGTGGAAGCGGCAAAAAATATAAGCAGTGTTGCGGCAGAAAGTAGACGTATCCTGTTTATGATACTATGTTATAAAAATAGAAAAAGAAAGAAGGTGTTGTTGTGGTAGAATTTGATCAGTTTAAATATACACTGAACAGCTATGCACAGCCATTGACAGAACTGAGGGATTCACTTTAACTTAGCGGAAAAATCGCTTCGGATTGAAGAACTGGAAAAAGAGATGGAGGCTTCCGGCTACTGGGATGATGTAGAACGCTCCCAGGCAGGCATGAAGGAGCTTAATGGGCTCAAAGAAGAAAAAAGTACATTTGAAGAGCTTAAGAGTCAGTATGAGGATATAGAGACGCTTCTGGAGATGGGATATGAGGAGGAAGATGCCACCTTGATTCCAGAGATTGAAGAAGAACTAAATGCTTTTATTGACAAGTTAGAATCTATGCGAATCAAGACTCTTTTATCCGGTGAGTATGACAGAAACAATGCAATTCTAAAACTAAACGCCGGAGCAGGAGGGACAGAAAGCTGCGACTGGGCTGGTATGTTATATCGGATGTACAGCCGTTGGGCAGAGCGCAAAGGGTTCTCTTTGGAGGTCTTAGACTACCTTGACGGCGAGGAAGCAGGTATCAAATCCGTAACATTTCAGGTCAACGGAGAGAATGCCTACGGCTATCTAAAATCCGAAAAAGGCGTACACCGCCTGGTGCGAATCTCGCCTTTTAATGCACAGGGTAAGAGACAGACATCCTTTGTATCTTTAGATGTGATGCCCGATATTGAAGACGAGATTGATATCGAGATTAACCCGGATGAGCTTCGGATTGATACGTATCGTTCTAGCGGAGCTGGCGGACAGCATATCAATAAGACATCGTCTGCGATTCGTATTACACATCAGCCGACAGGGATTGTTGTGCAGTGTCAGAATGAGCGCTCGCAGCATCAGAACAAGGATAAGGCGATGCAGATGTTAAAAGCCAAGCTGTATCTGTTAGAGCAGCAAAAGCAGGCGGAGAAGCTCTCAGGGATTCGTGGGGAGGTCAGCGATATTGGATGGGGCAATCAGATTCGCTCGTATGTGATGCAGCCCTATACGATGGTAAAAGACCACAGGACGAATGCAGAAGTCAGCAATGTGGATGGTGTTATGGATGGCAAGATTGACCCATTTATTAACGCGTATTTAAAATGGATAAACCATACACCAAAGGAGTAAAAGATGGCAGAGAAGGGCAAATATTATATTGTAAGAGAGAGAGCGGTCCCGGAGGTACTTTTAAAGGTGGTGGAAGCGAAGCGGCTTTTAGAGATAGATAAGACGCTTTCGGTCCACGAGGCAGCAGAGCAGGTGGGAATCAGCAGAAGTTCTTTTTATAAATACCAGGATGATATTTTGCCGTTTCACGATGAGACAAAAGGAAAGACGGTGACGTTTGTGCTTCAGATGCAGGATGAGCCAGGACTTTTATCTACCGTTCTTAGAACCGTAGCAGAGTTTGGAGCCAATATCCTGACGATTCATCAGAGCATCCCGATTAATGGAGTGGCTTCACTGACACTGAGCATTGCTGTGTTGTCCACAACCGCAGATGTCTCTGCGATGATGGAGAAGATTGAGAAGCAAAAAGGCGTACATGATTTAAAAATATTAGGCAGGGAGTAATACCGAATGATAAAAGTAGCGATTATGGGATATGGCACCGTTGGTTCCGGTGTCTATGAAGTGATTAAGACAAACCAGAAAAGTATTGATAAAAAAGTGGGGCAAAAACTTCAGATTAAATATGTATTAGACCTTCGGGAATTTCCGGGAGATTCCGTAATGGAAGTACTGACACATGACTTTGAAGATATTATTGGTGATGATGAGGTAAAGATTGTGGCAGAGGTGATGGGGGGACTGCACCCTGCATATGAATTTACCAGGCGTTGCCTAGAGGCTGGTAAAAGCGTCTGCACATCGAATAAGGAGCTAGTGGCAGAGCACGGCGCAGAGCTGATTCAGATAGCCAAAGAACACCAGGTCAACTACTTGTTTGAGGCAAGTGTAGGCGGTGGAATCCCGATTATCCGTCCGCTGAATTCTTCTCTGACCGCCGATGTGATTTTAGAGATTTCCGGTATCCTAAATGGAACAACAAACTACATGCTTACAAAGATGGAGAGAGAAGGATTAGACTATGTGGATGTCCTAAAAGAAGCACAGGATAAAGGTTATGCAGAGCTGCACCCGGAGGCAGATGTAGAAGGATGGGATGCCTGTAGAAAGATTGCGATTCTAACCTCTCTAGCAAGCGGCAACCAGGTGGACTTTGGAGATATCTATACAGAAGGTATCACCAAGATTACCACAGAGGATTTCCAGTATGCAAAGAAGATGAAGCGCGCGATTAAGCTGCTTGCTATCAGCAAGAAAGTGGGCGATACGTACTGCGCGATGGTCAGTCCGGCACTGATTCCAAGAGAGCATCCGCTCTATGTGGTAAATGATGTCTTTAATGCGGTCTTTGTCAAAGGAAATATGCTTGGAAATTCCATGTTCTATGGAAGCGGAGCCGGAAAGCTGCCAACAGCAAGTGCAGTGGCTGGAGATATGGTGGATGCAGCAAGACATCTAGGTAAGATTATAACGCTGTTCTGGGAGCCACAAAAACTTGTGCTTGCACCGCGGGATGAGATGGCTAAGAGATTCTTTGTGCGAATGAAAGACAATGCAAATCCAGAGGCGCTCTTTGGAGATGGTGAGCGCATCGATGCAGGTATAGCTGGAGAGATTGGCTTTGTGACACCGGTTATGACAGAAGCTGAGTATCAGAAGAAGGCAGAAGGCGCAGAGATTATCAGCATGATTCGTATAGAAGGATAGAGAAGAGGAACAAGACATGGATATTGTATGTTTGGACTTAGAAGGGGTGCTGGTGCCTGAGATTTGGATTGCATTTGCTAATGAGACAGGAATCGAAGCATTAAAGCGAACAACACGTGATGAGCCGGATTATGATAAGCTGATGCGGTATCGGCTGGATATTTTAAAAGAGCATCATCTAGGACTTAAGCAGATTCAGGAGACGATTGCAAAGATAGATCCGCTTCCGGGGGCAAAAGAGTTCTTAGATGAGCTTCGAACGCTGACGCAAGTGGTTATTTTAAGTGATACCTTTACGGAGTTTGCAAAGCCACTGATGGCAAAGCTTGGATGGCCGGCGCTGTTTTGTAATAGTCTAGAAGTTGCACCCGATGGAGAGATTACGGGCTATCGGATGCGAATCCCAGAGTCAAAGCTTACGACAGTGCGGGCACTTCAGTCGGCGGGCTTTGAGACGATAGCAGCGGGAGACAGCTTTAATGACTTGGGAATGATTAAGGCTGGAAAGGCCGGGTTTTTGTTTCGGAGTACGGAGCAGATTAAGAAGGAGAATCCAGAGATTTTGGCGTATGAAGAGTATGGAGAGTTCCTAGAAGCGATCAAGAGGGTACTGACATAACTTTTTAAAAGCAGCTCTTGGGCTGGATATTTGTACCAGGCCAGAAGCTGCTTTTTTGCTTAAATAAATTGCAGAAGTGAGAGAAGTTGTATATAATTAGGAAGGAATAGAAAAGCCTTTGGGTAATTTAGAAGTAAGGGGACATCATGGATATTTTACAGAGATTGACAGATGAGTTACAGGTGAAGAAGTGGCAGGTGGAAGCTGCAGTGGGACTGATTGATGAAGGGAATACCATTCCTTTTATCTCACGTTATCGTAAAGAGATGACAGGAGCCCTGGATGATGAACAACTTCGCAAGTTAGATGAGAGACTTACGTATCTTAGAAATCTAGAGGACAAGAAAGCACAGGTTATCTCAAGTATTGAAGAGCAGGGAAAGCTGACCGATGAGCTTCGGGCGCAGATAGAAGCAGCGCAGACACAGGTGGAAGTGGAGGATTTGTACAGACCTTACCGGCCAAAGCGCAGGACAAGGGCGACGATGGCAAAAGAGAAGGGGTTAGAAGGACTGGCAAACCTGATTTTATTACAGATGACAAAGAGGCCATTAGAAGAGGAAGCAGAGGCATATCTTTCAGAGGAGAAGGGTGTTACAACCGTAGAGGAAGCACTGCAAGGAGCTAAAGATATCCTGGCAGAGAGCATCTCAGATGAAGCGGATTATCGAACATACATTCGAGATATTACCTGGAAAGAAGGAGTGATTACTTCAGAGGCCAAGGACGAAGAAAAGGAGAGCGTCTATGAGACGTACTATCATTTTAGCCAGCCTTTGCGTAAGATGGTGGGACATCGGACACTGGCACTAAATCGTGCAGAGGCAGAAAAGGTGTTGACCGTAAAGATTGAAGCGCCGCAGGAGCAGATTCTTCGGTATCTGGAGAAGAAGACTGTTACAAGAGAGAATCCATATACCGAAGGGGCTTTAAAAGAGGCAGTACAGGACAGCTATCACCGGCTGATTGCGCCAGCGATTGAGAGGGAGCTTCGCAATCTTTTGACCGAACAGGCAGAAGAAGGTGCGATTCAGGTCTTTGGCAAGAATCTAGAACAGCTTTTGATGCAACCGCCAATTGCAGGGCAGACCGTTCTTGGATGGGACCCGGCTTTTCGGACAGGATGCAAGTTGGCAGTGGTGGACCCTACCGGAAAAGTGCTAGATACGGTGGTTATCTATCCAACAGCGCCACAGAAGAAAGTAAAAGAAGCAAAAGAGACTTTGAAGAAGTTGATTGCGAAATACGATATTACATTGATTTCGCTTGGAAACGGAACCGCTTCTAGGGAGTCAGAGCAGGTGATTGTAGAACTGTTTCAGGAGATACCTAAAAAATTACAATATGTGATTGTCAATGAGGCAGGAGCTTCCGTGTACTCGGCAAGCAAACTGGCAACGGAAGAATTTCCAAACTTTGATGTAGGACAAAGAAGTGCAGCCTCGATTGCAAGAAGGCTTCAAGACCCTCTAGCAGAGCTTGTAAAGATTGACCCAAAGGCGATTGGCGTTGGACAGTACCAGCATGATATGAACCAGAAGCGTCTAAGCGAGGCGCTAGGGGGCGTTGTGGAAGATACCGTAAATAAGGTTGGCGTAGACCTAAATACAGCCTCTGCGCCGCTTTTAGAGTATATCTCAGGTATTACAAAGACGTTAGCGAAGAATATCGTGGCGTATCGGGAAGAAAATGGGCGCTTTGCAGACCGCAGACAGCTTCTAAAAGTGCCAAAGCTTGGCCCCAAAGCCTATGAGCAGTGCGCCGGATTTTTGCGCATTGCAGGTGGCAAGAATCCGCTTGATACAACAAGTGTTCACCCTGAGAGCTATGAGGCAGCGACTAAGCTTTTAACTTCTCTTGGCTACCAGACCGAAGATATTTCTAGTGGCGGTCTAAAAGGTATCTCCCAAAAAGTACAAAAGCTAGAGGAGAAGGCAAAAGAACTAGGAGTTGGAGCGCTGACCCTTCAGGATATTATTGCAGAGTTGGAGAAGCCGGCGAGAGACCCAAGAGATGAGATGCCCCGTCCGGTGCTTCGAAGCGATGTACTGGATATGAAAGACTTAACACCTGGCATGGTACTAAAAGGAACTGTCAGAAATATTATTGATTTTGGCGCATTTGTGGATATTGGTGTTCATCAGGATGGCTTAGTGCATATCTCGCAGATGACCGAGCGCTATATCAAGCACCCGCTGGAAGTTGTAAAAGTAGGGGATATTGTGGAAGTAAAAGTAATCAGTGTGGATTTAAGTAAGAAGAGAATTGCACTGACTATGAAATTATAATCAAAATAATAGTAGAGGAGAAAAGAACGTATGTTTGGATTTTTAAAAGGAAAAAAGAAGGGGCTAGAAGAACTTTTAACACAGGCTTCTGTTTTGGAAAAAGAACTGTCACTGTCAACGCTTGCCCATACGTATTATGAGATTGGTAAGCTCTATCAGGAAAAAGATGACTTAGAGCGCGCAAAGCTCTATTTGGAGCGTGCAAATACATTGTACAGCAATTTTGATGAAGTGTATGACAAGTGCCAGTCTTTTATGGAGGACTGTGATGAGCGCTTAGGAGCATTAGAGGAAGAAGATATTTTGTATAATTCCCTGTTAGAGCAGGTAGAGGAGAAAGCGTCTGAATTTAGCAATGAGGAAAAATTCTACTGGGGGCTTTTAAGCCTTGCACGCTTAGAGAGTACATTAAAGAGATTGGCAGTATGTCCGGGCTGTGAGATTTTATTGGAAACAGAAAAGGTGTTGACCCTTTTGATACAGAGTATGCATCAGGATATGCAGGAAGCAGACAGAGAGTACCTCAATGACTTCTTGGGGCGTTTTTATGAATTCGGAGACTCAGAGGCATTTGTGGATGTCAGCAATCAGGTGCCGCTTTCTGATGGTACGGTATTGCAGTTCTTTGATTTGAATGGCAACGATACGATGACTTGTCTGCATCTGTTTATTGATACCTGTTTTTCCGCGCTTAGTGCCGGTGCAGATTGGGTGGAAGTCGGAGATGATGCAGAGGTTGATTTTATTGCATGTACAATACTAGGAGACTATTATCTAAGAACACAGGACGGAAATCTTCGGGACAACCCCAAAGTACAAGAAGAACTGGCAAGAATCTGGTCAGATGCAGAGTTTGTTGACAATGAGCCAGAGATAGATGAAGTGATTGAAAGAATTCAGGCTTATCGAAAGTTAGACCTTTTGGCATAAGAGGTGGATAGAGATGGACCGATTATTATATGCAATGATGGAATATGAAAAAGGCTGCCCAAAGCGCGTACAGCATCTTTTAAAAGTCTATGAGTTTGCGCGGATGATTGGAAAGATGGAAGGACTTGATACGCATACCCAGTTTGTACTGGAAAGTGCAGCTGTTGTACACGATATCGGGATTCGCCCCGCTCTTGAGAAATATAAAAGCAGCGCAGGAAGCTATCAGGAAGTGGAAGGCCCACCCGAAGCGAAAAAACTCTTAGAAAACCTTGGCTGGCCAGAGGATGTAACAGAGCGCGTCTGCTGGCTGGTAGGACATCATCATACTTATACAGATATTCAGGGCATCGATTATCAGATACTGGTGGAGGCGGATTTTCTGGTCAATCTCTATGAAGAGGAGAGCGCTCCTTCAGTACAAAAAAATGTATATCAGAAAATATTTCGGACAAAGAGCGGTAAAAAGATATGCTCTTTGTTGTATCCGGCGGTGTTAGATTAAGGAATAGCAATGTTTGAAGAGAGCTGTCATATCGGGATGGCTCTCTTTATTGTATATAAAATAAAAATATAGCAAGAATTATGAAAAAACAGAAAGCTCCTTGAATATTTGGGTTTATTAAGGACGCTAGGACAATAGGTTTATTCCAGACCCCGGCGAGCATTCTTTGTAATAAAACATTCCAACCAGTGAAACTCAAAAGTAAAGTTACCCTATCATTACATGCATAGCACCTCGACGAACACCTCCTCTTGTGGTATACTTGACAAGTATGCAATCAAAGAAGGAGGCGCTTTTATGGGCGAACAGGAACCTAAAAAAGCGAAAAAACATATATGTGTGGGTCTGTTGGCTCATGTAGACGCCGGGAAGACTACTTTATCGGAAAGTATTCTATATAAAAGTGGCATGCTTGCACATGCCGGGAGAGTGGACAAGCAGGATACTTTTTTGGACCACCATGCACTGGAGCGGGCAAGGGGGATTACTATCTTTTCAAAGCAGGCGGTCTTTATGCTTGGAGAGAGAAGATATACCCTTTTAGATACGCCTGGACATGTGGATTTCTCAGCGGAGATGGAACGGACCTTGCAGATACTTGACTATGCAGTGCTGATTGTCAGCGGTGCAGATGGTGTGCAGGGGCATACACAGACGCTTTGGAAGCTTTTAAAGCGGTATCAGATACCAACTTTTGTGTTTGTCAATAAGATGGACCAGAAGGGGTGTGACAAGGAAGCGCTGCTTCAGGAATTAAGACATCGCTTAGAGGAACAGTGTGTAGACTTTAGTACAGACCACAGTACAGAATCCTTTCTGGAAAATATCGCTGTCTGTGAGGAAGAACTTTTAGAGCGTTATCTAGAAGGGAACGAGGTGACGAAGGAGGATATTTGTCATCTGATTGCCACAAGGAATGTCTTCCCCTGCTATTTTGGTTCTGCGCTTCGGCAAGAAGGAATTGACGAGTTTTTACAGGGATTTTTAGATTATATGGTCTGTCCGTCGTATGCGGATACTTTTGCAGCTAAAGTATTTAAAATCAGCCGGGATGAGCAAGGGAATCGTCTGACTTGGCTTCGGGTGACAGGGGGAAGCTTAAAGGTAAAAGCGGCGCTGTCTAATCAGACAGATGATGAGCCGTGGGAGGAGAAGGTCAACCAGATTCGGATATATTCCGGCAGTAAATATGAGCGAGTCAATGAGGCGCAAGCAGGGACTGTCTGTGCAGTAACAGGACTTAGTAAGACTTATCCGGGTGAGGGACTTGGCAGTGAACCAGCTTCTAGTCTGCCAGTGTTAGAGCCGGTTCTAACCTACCAGATACAGCTTCCCAAGGAATGTGACCCTAAGCAGATGCTTTTTAAGCTGAAAACTTTAGAGGAAGAAGAACCAGAGCTTCATATTCGGTGGGATGAAGAACGAAAAGAAATCGAAGCACAGTTGATGGGCGAAGTACAGATGGAAGTGCTAAAGGTATTGATACAGGAGCGCTTTCAGGTATCGGTGGATTTTTCAGAAGGGCGGATTGTCTATAAAGAGACGATTGCAGACAGTGTGGAAGGGGTTGGGCATTTTGAGCCGCTTCGCCACTATGCAGAAGTTCATCTGCTGCTTGAGCCAAAAGAGGCAGGCAGCGGGATTCAATACCTGACCACATGTAGCGAGGATGTGTTGGATAAGAACTGGCAAAGACTGATACTGACACATCTGATGGAGAGAGAACACAAAGGAGTGTTGACAGGCTCTGCGGTGACAGATATTAAGATAACACTTCTGAGCGGAAAAGCACATCTAAAGCATACCGAAGGAGGAGACTTTCGGCAGGCGACATACCGGGCAGTGCGCCAAGGGCTTATGCAAGCCAAAAGTGTGCTGTTAGAGCCATACTATGAATTTCGATTAGAAGTGCCAAGTGAGGTAGTCGGGCGTGCGATGTCGGATGTGGAGAAGATGCATGGAAGTTTTACTCCTCCACAGCTAGAGGGCGAGATGTCCGTCCTGACAGGGACTGCACCCGTGGCAACGATGCGAAATTACTATCAGGAAGTAGTGGCCTATACAAGGGGAAAAGGGCGGCTCTTTTGTGCTTTTAAAGGGTATACTCCTTGTTACAACCAAGAAGAGATAGTAGAGCAGATAGGATATGAGCCAGAGGCAGACTTAGAGCATACGCCAGATTCGGTCTTTTGCTATCACGGTGCAGGGATGATTGTGCCATGGTATGAAGTGCCTTCTCATATGCATCTGGAAAGTATGCGAAGAAAAGAAACTCTGACAGAAGAGATGCCATCAACAGAAGCCATAAGGCGAGACCAGAAGCGTTTACTACCTACTACAATGGAGGAGGAAAAAGAACTAGAAGAAATCTTTACCCGTACCTTTGGAAATAAAAAAAAATCGATAGGTGAGTCACATATCCAAAGAAAAGTATTTGACCAACAAAAAAGAACAAATGTTCCGGTGTATAAACCCAAAGAACGACTTCCTGAATATCTTTTAGTGGATGGCTACAATGTGATATTTGCCTGGGAAGAACTAAAGGAGCTGGCAAAAGTTAATATCGACAGTGCCAGAGGAAAGCTGATGGATGTGATGTGCAATTATCAGGGATTTCGCAGATGCAGTCTGATACTGGTCTTTGACGCCTATCGGGTGGAAGGACATGCAGAGGAAGTTATCAAATATCACAATATCTATGTTGTCTATACCAAAGAGGCAGAGACCGCCGACCAGTATATCGAGCGAACTGCCCATGAGATGGGAAAGAAATACCAGATTACCGTGGCTACTTCTGATGGACTCGAACAGATTATTATTCGTGGCCAGGGCTGTGCGATGATATCTGCGCGGGAGCTAAAAGAAGAGATTGAGAGAATTAACCAAGAGATACGAAAAGAATACGTAGAGCAGTTTCCAGGCAGCAAAAATTATCTGTTTGATTATCTGCCAAAGGAGCTCTCAGAGCAGCTTCACGCTATACGGCTTGGAAGAGAAAGTGGAAAGGAAACAGAGTAGATGGAACGACAGATAGATATGAACGAAGTATCTGATGGAAGACGGTATACTGCCAATGATTTGGTACGGGCGGACTGTGGCGGATGCCAGGGCTGTTCTGCCTGCTGCCATAAAATGGGAAGCTCGATTACGTTAGACCCCTTAGATGTGTTCTCTTTGTGCAGTGGACTGCATCAGAGCTTTGAACAGTTGCTAGAGACGCATATCGAACTAAATATCGCAGACCGTCTGATTCTTCCTAATCTGAAGATGGAAGGTAAGGAAGAAGTCTGTACTTTTTTAGACCAGAAAGGACGCTGCCAGATTCATGCCTTTCGTCCGGGGATGTGCCGGTTGTTTCCGCTTGGGCGATACTATGAAGAAGATTCCTTCTGGTATTTTCTCCAGGTACATGAGTGCCCCAAAGAAAACAAGGCTAAAATCAAAGTGAAAAAATGGTTGGGGATTTCAGAACTAAAGACCTACGAGCGATTTGTCAAGGACTGGCATGACTATCTAAAAGGACTGCGGGAAACTGTGACAAAAGAACCAGAGAAAATCAAAACGCTTAGTATGGAAGTTTTACACAAATATTACCTTGCGCCTTATCAGGAAGAAAAGGACTTTTATCAGCAATTTTACCAGCGCTTTTCAGAAGATAATACAACAGGTCTGCCACATAGATAACCATGTGACAGACCTGTTTTTTATGCAAATAATTTTTCAAAGCGTGCCATTGCTTCGACAGTCTTTTCCAGTGTGCCAAAGGCAGTCAGACGGAAATAGTTTTTGCCATTTTCACCGAATCCGGCACCTGGAGTACCGACTACCTGGATATTTTTCAGAAGATAGTCAAAGCAAGTCCAGGAGTCCATGCCATTTGGACACTCAAACCAGATATATGGGGAATTGATGCCGCCAAAGAAACGAATCTTTAGCTTGGTCAGAGTATCAGCAATAATCTTTGCGTTGTTTTTATAATACTGAATATTTTCCTGACATTCCTTGATACCTTCGTCAGAGAAGACAACCTCGGCACCTTTTTGTACGATATAGGAGGTGCCATTGAATTTGGTGCATTGTCTGCGGTTCCACATTGCATTTAGGGACATTTCTTTGCCAGTAGAAGAGGTGAACACCAGTTCTCTTGGAACCACCGTATAGCCACAGCGTGTTCCGGTAAAGCCTGCAGTTTTAGAGAGAGAACAGAACTCAATCGCACATTTTTTGGCGCCTTCAATCGCGAAGATACTTCTTGGAAGGTCAGGCTCTGAGATAAATGCCTCATAAGCAGAGTCAAACAGAATAATAGCTTCATTGGCAAGCGCATAGTCCACCCACTCTTTTAACTGTGCTTTGTTGTAACATGCACCAGTTGGATTGTTAGGGGAGCACAGATAGATAAGGTCTGCATGCTGGCTGTGGTCTGGCATCGGAAGAAATTGATTCTCGGCATTGCCAGCAATATAGGTTACTTCGCGCCCACACATAATATTGGTGTCCACATAGACTGGATAGACCGGGTCTGGAATCAGGATAACATTGCCAGGGCCAAAGAGGTCTGTGATATTGCCAGTATCACTTTTGGCACCATCCGAGATAAAGATATCAAGAGGGTCTACCTCGATGCCATTTTTCTTATAATAATCTGCAATCGCAGCTCTGGTAGCTTCATAACCTTGCTCCGGGCCGTAACCTTTAAAAGTCTCTGCAGTGCTCATTGCATCCACACCAGCGTGAAGTGCATGTAACACAATATCTCCTAAAGGCTTTGTCACATCTCCAATACCAAGGCGAATAATCTGCGCACCTTTTTCAGGCTCAGCCTCGATATAGGCAGCAGTGCGATGGGCAATCTCAGAGAAGAGATAGCTTTCTTTTAGGTTGAGGTAATTCTCATTTAGTTTGGGCATTTATATCAGTCCTTTCTGTAATTGATAAGTGCATTAGCTGGTCTCAGGGGTATTTTAGCAAAGGGGGATGGAAAGTGTCAATAAAATTCGTTAGAGGTGGATTGATTTTTACAAAGATTCCAGACAAAAAATCAAGTTA
Source organism: Lachnospiraceae bacterium (assembly GCA_910575445.1). GTDB lineage: Bacteria > Bacillota > Clostridia > Lachnospirales > Lachnospiraceae > Hominiventricola. The sequence goes on from CAJTFW010000002.1 coordinate 282,913, forward strand.
TTTTAGATGACATTTCTGCTTTTCAAATATTTACACTTGACAAAGTCTCTTTTTATTATAAAATAGTTCTAAAAAGAACAAAAAGGAGAGCGCAATGATTCCACTAAATCCATGGGAACATCAAAATGCAATCAAGGCACTTTATTCAAAATGTGTAGAAGGAGTCTGTGTAAAACATAACATTACCCGAATGGAATTGGACATTCTTCTCTTTTTAGCCAATAATCCATGTTTTGATACAGCATCAGATATTATTGAGGTCAGATATCTGTCAAAATCTCAGGTATCGTCTTCCATAAAACTTCTAAAACAGTGCGGTTATATAAGAAAAGAGTATTTGAAATGTAACCGTAAGACCGCACATTTGAGGATATGCAAAGGGGCTATGGGCATCATCCATGATGGGCAGGCTGCGCAGGAGGAATTCATTTCAATCATGCTGGATGGTTTTTCACAGGAGGAAATTGACAGCATGAAAAAACAAAATGACCGTATTCTGTGTAATATCAATGCTTATCTGAAAGGGAAGGAGACAGAGTAATGTTTAAATTTTTCATTTGTTTTATTGCAGGAATTGGAGCCGGACTTGGAACGGGGTTCGCGGGGATGAGTGCCGCCGCCGTAATCAGTCCTATGCTGATTACTTTTTTGGGACTTCCTGCATATGAGGCAGTCGGTATTGCCCTGGCGAGTGATGTTCTTGCAAGTGCTATAAGTGCATACACGTATGGGAAAAATAAAAACCTTGATATTCGCAATGGCCTTGTAATGATGGTGACCGTTCTGATTTTTACATTGGTGGGGAGCTTTGCCGCAAGCCATGTTCCGAATACCACTATGGGCAGTTTCTCCGTATTCATGACACTGATTCTCGGAATCAAATTTATCGTAAAGCCTGTTATGATGACAAAAGAAACCATGCAGGCGGTCAGCGGAAAAAAGCGTATCATACAGTCAGTTGCCAGCGGAATAGTTGTCGGGTTTATCTGTGGTTTTGTAGGTGCGGGTGGCGGAATGATGATGCTTCTGCTTTTGACCAGCCTGTTAGGGTATGAGCTGAAGACTGCCGTTGGGACAAGTGTGTTTATCATGGCTTTTACGGCCTTTACAGGCGCTGTCAGTCATTTTGCCATAGGTGGTATGCCGGATGTATGGTGCCTGTTGTTCTGTGTGGCATCCACACTGCTCTGGGCGAGGATTGCCGCCAAATTCGCAAATAAAGCCAGTGCAGCAACATTAAACCGTGCAACTGGCGCTGTACTTGTTGTTCTGGGAGTGGCCATCCTGACAGTGAATTACTTGAAGAAGAATGGCTTACCCCTTTTCTTTTAGGCAGGAGCATGCTTTCGAAGCATAGCAATTTCTTCTTTGTAGGGAGCATAGGTGTTCTTAGGGTCGCCACCTATAGGAACCCAGGGGGTCTCTAAGATTTTGGGGACTTCCTGGAAATCCGGGTGGTGGACGATATAATTTAGGGCTTCAAAGCCAATATGACCTTTTCCTAAGTTTTCGTGGCGGTCTTTTTTGGAGCCACAAGGATTTTTGCTGTCGTTGATATGGAAGACGGCGATTTGGTCTTTACCGATAAGTTTGTCAAAGAGGGCGATAACATTGTCAAAATCTTGGATGATATCATAACCGCTGTCATGGGTGTGACAGGTGTCAAAACAGATACGCAGTTGGTCTTTGTTGGTGACACCATCATAGATAGCAGCGAGCTCTTCAAAGGTTTTGCCAAGCTCTGTGCCTTTGCCAGCCATGGTCTCTAGGGCTATCAGGCAGTCTGTGTCATCTGAGAAGACTTCATTAAGTCCTTTGATGATGCTGGCAATACCTGCTTCTTGTCCGGCGCCTACGTGTGCACCAGGGTGGACAACTAAGATATGGCTGCCCATGGCAGCGGCGCGTTTGCGTTCAAGCTTTAGAAAAGAAACAGCTAATTCATAAGTCTCTGGCTTTACAGTGTTGGCCAGATTGATGATATAGGGGGCATGGACAACAAACTCGTCGATGCCATGTTTTTTCATCAGCGCTTTTGCTTCGTCGATGCGAAGTTCGCTGGTATCTTTGCGCCTAGTGTTCTGTGGTGCTCCAGTATAGAGCATAAAGGTGTTGGCGTTGTAGGAAAGTGCTTCTTCTACAGAGCCAAGCATCATTTTATTTCCATTCATTCCCACATGGGGGCCTATTTTTAACATGGGGTATCACACTCCTTTTCTTTTTTGCTTAGTATAGTGGATAGCGAGGAAAAAGTCAAAGGGGGGAAACTTGACAAAAGACACGGTTTTTTCTATACTAAATTCAGTTTTTTAGCAAATATGGGAGGAAAATAGATTTGAAAAAAATATTGGAAATCATTACAGAAGAGATAGCAGCTGCTTTTAAAGCTGCTGGTTATGATGAAAAATACGCAAAGGTGACATTGTCAAACCGGCCTGACTTGTGTGAATATCAATGTAACGGTGCGATGGCAGCGGCAAAGGAATATCATAAAGCACCAATTCAGATTGCTGAGGGTGTGGTAAAGGCACTTATAGATTCCAAGATTTTATTGGATGTGCAGGCAGTAACTCCAGGTTTTATCAATCTAAAAGTCAGCGCTGATTTTTTAAGTGAGTATCTAAATAAGATGAGCGAGGATAACAGGCTAGGTTATGAAAAAGCCAAAGCGCCAAAGACGATGATGATTGACTACGGCGGACCCAATGTGGCAAAGCCTCTGCATGTCGGACATCTGCGCTCTGCGATTATTGGAGAGAGTGTTAAAAGAATTGCACGTTTTGCAGGGCATCATGTCATAGGAGATGTACATCTTGGGGACTGGGGCCTTCAGATGGGACTGATTATCTTAGAGCTTAAAGGGCGTAAGCCAGAGCTTCCCTATTTTGACCCGGATTATCAGGGAGCATACCCAGAGGAAGCACCTTTTACGATTGCAGAGCTTGAGGAAATCTATCCAACAGCCAGTGCAAAATCCAAAAAAGAAGAAGCGTACAAAGAAGCTGCGATGCAGGCGACGTTTGAACTGCAGCAGGGGAGAGCCGGTTATCAGGCACTTCTTAAGCATATTCTTCAGGTGTCAGTATCTGACCTTAAGAAAAACTATAAGAAGCTGCAGGTGGATTTTGACTTGTGGAAAGGAGAGTCAGATGCACAGCCTTATATTCCAGAGATGGTAGAGGCCATGAAGGAAAAGGGGCTTGCATATGAGAGTGAAGGAGCGTTAGTCGTTGATATTAAAGAGGAGAGTGATACCAAAGAGATTCCGCCTTGTATGCTTTTAAAATCCGATGGGGCTTCTCTCTATACAACAACGGATTTGGCAACGATTGTGGAGCGTATGAAATTGTATCATCCAGATGAGATAGTCTATGTGGTGGACAAGCGTCAGGAGATGCATTTTATTCAGGTGTTCCGCTGCGCAAGAAAGTGCGGGCTTGTAGAGCCGGATACAAAGCTTACTTTCTTAGGCTTTGGCACGATGAATGGCAAGGATGGCAGACCTTTTAAGACCCGTGAAGGCGGTGTGATGCGTCTGGAATACCTGTTATCGGATATCAATGAAGAAATGCTGAAGAAGGTAAAGAACAGCCGTCCTATGGCCGAGGAGGAGGCTGTGGATGTGGCAAAAGTGGTGGGACTGTCCGCGGTTAAATATGGGGATTTGTCAAACCAGGCATCCAAAGACTATATCTTTGATGTAGACCGCTTTACCTCTTCAGAGGGAAATACCGGACCATATATTCTGTATACGATTGTAAGAATTAAATCTATTCTGAAAAAATATGAAGAGACTGGTGGCTGTGCAGACGGTGCTTTGATTAGAGCTTTTGAAAATGAGAATGAAAAAGCGCTTATGCTGCTTCTGACTCGTTTTAACAGTGTGATGGAGACTGCATATGAAGAACTTGCACCTCATAAAGTGTGTGCATATATCTATGAGATTGCCAATGCATTTAATAAGTTCTATCATGAGACAACCATTTTAGGTACAGAGGATGAAACTCTGAAAAAGAGCAGGATTCAACTTTTGGTGTTAAGTAAAAGGGTTCTAGAGACCTGTATTGAGCTGTTGGGGTTTGAGGCTCCAGAGAGGATGTAAGATAGATGGAGAATAGAGGAAGGCTCACATTGTATGGGCTATGGCGAAGTCTGTATCCAACAGGGCTGTATCCTTTGATACAGACTATAGTCGGAGTGCTCTATCTGGTAGTTGTTTCGATTCCTTTTGTACATGCAGATATGGACTGGATAGAGGTGGAGTCAACGATTATGAAGCAGTTTTTTGAAGGAAGTATGTGGATTCTTCTGATAGCTGCTGCGATTTCGATTCCTCTGTTTGGATGGCTGTATCATAGAGATGTGGAGGATAAGAAGCAAAGAGGATGGAGGGAAGAATGGTTCCCTCTTGAAGAAAGCAAGCTTTTATGGACGGTACTTGGGAGTGCGGCGCTGGCGCTTTTTTGTAATCTTCTGGTAAGTATCTTACCACTTGGGTATTGGCTAAAAGATTTTGAAGAAGTCAGTGAGGCGTTAGATACCGGAGGGATTTGGCTTCAGATGGCAGCTGCCGGATTTTTGGTGCCACTGGTGGAAGAACTTGTGATGCGTGGGTTGATGTATCAGAGGCTTCGCAGGATGATAAGACCTTTGGCAGCGATGACCGTGAGCGCAATAATATTTGGGATATTTCATGGAAATGTGATACAAGGAGTGTATGCATTTTTTTTGGGAATGTTTTTTGCGTGGCTGATGGAGCGGTTTCAGAGGCTTTTGGTGCCAACGGTGGCGCATATGACTGCCAATCTGTTTGTGCTGCTGCTTGAGGACGGTGGCGGGCTTCGGATGGTCTATCAGTCAGGGACAACGTTTGTGCTGGCAATGGTAGTAAGCGGGGGATTGTTTTTGATAACCTTAAAGATGCTAAAGAGCGAAGGCTAATGATTTTGAGACATAAGATGCAATAAGTATAAAAGGAGCCAGAAGTTGTTACAAATCATGTAACAGCCCCTGGCTTTTTTATATTTACTGCTTGTTAAAATTTTTTGCCAGCTAAGATTTCTTTATAATCCTCGTAGTTTTTACGAAGCAGTTCAGGCGTATCAAGACCATAAGGACATTTTTTCTTACAGGCGTCACAGTGTTTGCAGTCTTCGATTTTACGCATTTTTTCCTGCCATTCAGGCGTTAGATAACCGGCAAACGGAGAGCGGCGAAGCAGCAGAGACATTCTGGCACAGTTGTTAATCTCGATGCCAACGGCACAAGGCATACAGTAGCCACAGCCACGGCAGAAGTCACCTAGAAGTTCGGTACGGTCTTTTTTGATAATCGCGCTTAGTTCCTCATTCATAGCGGGCGGATTCTTGACAAAGGAGAGAAACTCATCAAGCTCATGCTCTCTTTGGATGCCCCATAGTGGCAGCGCAAAAGGAAACTGTGCCTGGAAAGCATAGGCAGCAGAGGAATTGGTGATAAGACCACCAGAGAGTCCTTTCATTGAGAGAAAGCCCATATCATGCTTGACACAGTCATGGTAGAGAGCAAGCTCTGCCTCTCCTGAAAGATAGGAAAATGGAAACTGTAAAGTCTCATACAGACCACTGTCAATCGCTTCTTGTGCTACATTGAGACGGTGATTGGTGATACCAATATGTAAAATCATTCCTTTTTTCTTGGCTTCTAATGCTGCATCATAGATACCACTTTCATCACCTGGCTTGGGACAAAAAGCCGGGTTGTGAAACTGGTAGATATCAAGATAGTCGGATTTTAGATTGCGAAGTGTGGTCTCTAGGTCTTTCCAGAAGCCTTCCACAGTGGTAGCACCAGTCTTTGAGGAAATCTTGATATGTTGCCGACGATCAGAGAAGGCAGCACCTAATTTTTCCTCGCTGTCTGTGTACATACGGGCAGTATCATAGAAATTGATGCCACCATCATAGGCTTTGTGCAGCAGCCGGATGGCTTCTGCCTTGTCGATTCTCTGAATAGGAAGTGCACCAAAACCATTTTTATTGACGACAATCTCCGTTGTTCCTAAACGTACATTTACCATATTTTTTATCCCTCCAAAAATAATGTTTTTAATCAACTAATTGAATTTCCCGCTTTGCCGCCTCCCTTCACTTTCTGTTGCCAATCTTGCAGAGATTAAAGCGATAAATAATGTATTCCTCTCCTTTTCCTCCTATAACTGCTTTCACTTCTTCTTTAAAAGAATTGTGATTTGGAAACAGGTTATTGACCGATAAGATATTCCTGATATAACTTATTTCTATACTGTTTATCTTGTGTGACCCTGATTACATCCTGTGACCGTCCGTTTTCCATCAGCGTTGCGATTAGCTTAGAAAGTTTGTTTTCGCCTTGTTCGATACCTTGTTCAATACCTTCTCTTATTATAGTCTTAGCTTCATATTCCAGAACTTTTCCACCCATAACTGCTTTCACTCCTTCCTTCACAGAATTATACTTTACAGCGATATGCTCTAATACCTTGTTTGACATGTCAATAATGGTACAACGTGTATATTCGCTGATAGCTCCCTGATTTAAAAGTTCTTCCAGCTTGTTTTTAATCTGCTCATATTCTTTTTGTAAAGACTTCAGTTTCGTTTTATCCTTTTCATATTCGTCAAATTGCGATTCATGGGAAAAGATATAAAAGGGGATCAACAGCAGGAGATTTTTCTCAAAAATCGCTTCCAGGGTGTATTGCTGGGATTTCATCACCTGGATATCATATTCTACTGTCCCGCCTGGTGTTACCATCCTTATTTTCAGCGTATCAGGTGTCGATGCATGATGCCTTAAAAACAATACAGCGGAATGTGGCAGTGTCACAATAAGGACATTTCCATTTATCCGCCCTTCATCAAGGGCAATCTGGGTGTCGTATTCAAAAAATCTCACCAGCATACTGTTGTCGGTACTGCTTTGGCATTCCAGATGATATTTTTTGGTTTCTTTTCCTTCTATCTTAAAACTGGTATCTGTAATCCGTTCTTCCTCGTTTCCGCCCTGTTGGTTCAGAAAGTGTTCATTTGGCGAGAAAGTGATTTTTTCCTGTCCTGAATAATGTTCCCCGAACACCTCATTTATTACAGGGATGATCAGAGAGCTGCAATCATTCAACAGGGTACGGAATACATCATCATAGGGTGTATTTGTTATCCTTACATTTTCCATGGTTATTCGCTCTTTCTATTATATTTTATCATATTGTACAAATTTACTCAATCAGAAAGCTTCTTGTGGCTAGTGTAAAATTTTAGTCGGGAAAAATAAGCAGGGAACTCCTTTTGTGATGGAGTATAAGTGACAAACAAAGATTCGCACAAAAGAAAGGAGCCCTTAGAAACCATAGACCAGATGTTTCAGGAAAGTTCTCTGCGTCAAAAATCATGGACGTGAGGATGCGATGGCCCAAATGCTGAAAGAAGCCGTACAACTGTCCAAAGACAACGTTTCCTATTTTGGAGAAACTATCTGTGGTAGTTTCTGAGCAGTCAAAACCGAAAGTAAAGTTCCGCTGTTTGTTAAGAAGATTTTACTTTTAATATGGAAGAAACTGTAATATAATAGAGTATAAATTCCGTTCTGTCGGCAATGCTAGAATTGGAAGAATTTACATAAGAATAAGGAGAATGTAATGCAAGAAAATTGGAAGGATTATTATCATAAGGGACTGGCAGCTTTTTTTACAGTAGCTATGTGTATTCTTTTCTTTTTTGGTCTTTTTCGTTTTAATGAACTAAAGACATATTTAGGGCTGATTATAAGTATCTTAAGGCCATTTGCTTTTGGAGCAGTGATTGCATATCTGCTATGCCCGCTTTGTAACTTATTGGAACGGTATCTGATAAAGCTTTTAAAAATAGAGGAAATTACAGAGGAGACCGAGAAGAAGACACAGAAAATTTCATCAGAGAAGATAAAGAAACTCTTAGGAAGTGTCAGTATTTTTTTGAGTCTGGTTTTGTTTTGTCTGGTGATCTATATTTTGGTGGCTATGGTCGGGGCGCAGGTTGTGAAAAGTGTACAGGATTTAATTACAGCCATGCCCGACTATATCCAGAAAGTCAGTCTGTGGTTAGAGGAGTTAGTTGTTGATAATACCTTTATCTTAAATCATGTAGAACAGTATTCGACGGATATTATGGTCAATGTACAAAACTATGCCAAAGAACAACTCCTGCCCAATATCAACAATATTATCAATGGTGTCTCGGTCAGCTTGTGGACTCTGGCAAGGGTGGCAAAGGATTTTGTAATTGGACTGATTGTAGCTTTCTATCTGATGAACAGCCGAAAAATATTTGGCCGCCAGGCAACGATGGTGGTGCGTGCACTTTTCCCGGAGAAAGACTATCTAGAGGCGGACAAAGAGCAGACCGTGGACTGGATTCTTCGTCAGGCTAATATACTCAATGACTATCTGGGAGGATTTATTAAAGGAAAGCTTTTGGACTCTCTGATTATCGGGCTTATCTGTATGTTTTTTACAAGTGTGATGGATATGCCATATGCGATGTTAGTGAGCGTGGTGATTGGTGTGACCAATATTATTCCATTCTTTGGACCGTTTATTGGAGCAATTCCAACAGCGATTCTGATACTGATGGTGAATCCGCTAAAATGTGTCTATTTTATTATCTTTATTCTGGTGTTACAGCAGTTTGATGGAAATATCTTAGGACCAAAGATTCTTGGCAACAGTACAAATCTTAGCAGCTTTTGGGTGTTGTTTGCCATTCTTTTGTTTGGTGGATTGTTTGGCATCGTCGGGATGGTACTTGGGGTTCCGGTCTTTGCGTTTTTGTATCAGTTAGTGAAAGAGTGGGTAGAGGCTCGCCTGAGAAAACAGAAATTTAAAAAAGAGAGAAGAGAAGCGGGGCTGTTTTAGGCAGTCCCGCTTTTGTATTTCTATAATTTTTTCCGTCTGTATTTTTCTTCGCAGTATTTGCAGCGATAGATTTCTTTTCTGGGGTCGGTTAGAACAAAGATATGGTCTAATTCCTGCTCCGTAGAGGTGATGCAGCGCGGGTTGTGGCATTTGGCTACATTTTTAATCTCTTTGGGAAGAGAAAGACGTTTTTTCTCGACGATTTTATCGTCCTTTATGATATTGACTGTAATATTATGGTCAATAAATCCAAGAACTTCTAAGTCAATCGCATCAATCGAACATTCAATCTTGATAATATCTTTTTTCCCCATCTTATTGCTGCGGGCATTTTTGATGATGGCAACACAGCAGTCAAATTTATTTAAATTCAGATAGTTGTAGATTTCCATGCTTTTGCCGGCTTCGATATGGTCTAAGACAAAGCCTTCTTGCAGTACACCGATATTTAACATAGGTTCACCTCCAAAAGTGTAAGAATGAGTGCCATACGCACATAGACGCCATATTGTACTTGCCTAAAGTAGGCAGCGCGGGGGTCCTTGTCCACTTCTACGGAGATTTCATTGACACGTGGAAGCGGGTGCATAACAATCATATCTTCTTTGGCGAGTTTCATCTTTTTATTATTTAAAATATAGAAATCTTTTAAACGGATATAGTCGGCCTCGTTAAAAAAGCGCTCCTGCTGTACGCGGGTCATATATAGGATGTCTAAGTCTGGCATTACATCTTCGATGCGCTCGGATTCCTGATAGGGGATACCTTGTGCTTCTAGGACATCTTCTTTGATATAACTTGGAATCTTTAGTTCTTCTGGGGAGATAAAGATAAAGGTAATATTTTTATAGCGGGCAAGAGCGCGGACTAAAGAATGAACCGTTCGGCCAAATTTCAGGTCGCCACACAGACCGATGGTAAGGTTATCTAAGCGTCCTTTCAGGGAGCGAATGGTAAGTAAATCGGTAAGGGTCTGAGTGGGATGTTGATGACCGCCGTCGCCGGCGTTGATAACAGGAATGGAAGATACTGCGCTGGCTACCATTGGCGCGCCTTCTTTGGGATGGCGCATAGCACAGATATCAGCGTAGCAGGAAATCATACGAATGGTGTCGGAGACGCTTTCTCCTTTGGCGGCAGAACTGCTTTCTGCTGAGGAGAAGCCAAAAATATTGCCGCCTAGATTCATCATGGCAGCTTCAAAACTGAGACGGGTTCGGGTACTTGGCTCATAAAAAAGCGTTGCCAGTTTTTTGCCGTCACATGCATGTGCGTATTTTTCCGGGTGCTTCTCGATGTCACTGGCCAGGTCAAGGAGCTGGTCGAGTTCTTCGACAGAGAAGTCCAGAGGGCTCATCAAATGTCTCATAGATACCTCCTATAGTTGATAACTCGTGGTTGCTAAAGAATAGGATACACGATGTGGGAGGAAAATTCAATATAAATTTGAAAGTGGAATATATTAAGGGACGCTCGCCACGGTCTGGCAGATGTTCCTTCCAGACCCCGCTCTCGCTTAATGAACGCCTATAGCGGTACTAAGCTCGCGACTGCGCGTATCCGCTTGCGCTCGCTAAGTGCCGATGGCGTCCAATGGGTCTTGCAGGAACATCTGCCAGGCCATGTCGGGCTGTGTATTGGCCCCGACACATACGTTGCGGGCGGAACATTTCACTTATATACCACACATAACATTATGCGATAGCGGGGTCTTTTGGGAACCTACTCCCCTCCCGTCCTAGTGTCCCTTACACCACCAGAATCAGGAAGAAGAAAATGTTCATAGCACAAGCCAACGAAAAACCAGAGCGGCGCATAGTCGAGGCGGATAACACCTTGGTAGTGGTAGGGAGTATTGCTATAGTCCCAGGGGCACATATTTTTGCGTTTTAAGAGGATGCCGCTTAGGTATTCTCCTAAGTAGATAAGCGACATATAGATAAGACCGCGTTTGAAAAGGGGTCTGTGTTTTAGGTGTTGCATAATGGGGGTTAAAAAGGCAGCGCTGCCATAGATGGGGAACATCCAGAGGGAGGAATTGCCGATTAATTTTAGGTTGCGTAGGCGAAAAGCCTGCAGGCCAGTCCAGAGGATTTCAAGGGTCCAGCCAAGGATTCCGCATCGGAAAAAATTTTTAGTTATCATGGGGGTAGTGTTGCCGGGGGAAAGAAGAAATATACGCTTGAAAGAAAGGGGGGCTTGTGCTATGATTTGTGGATATATGAAGTTTATTTGGAAGTAGGTAAGGGTGAAGATGATGACATATAAGGAAGCGAGAAGATTTCTGGAGAATTGTAATCAGTATGCAGGGGAGTTGACGCTTGAGCCTCTTAGGGAGATGCTTCGTAGATTGGGGAATCCCCAGGATAAGCTTTCGTTTGTACATATTGCGGGGACGAATGGGAAGGGGTCTATTTTGGCGTATGTGTCTACGATACTTTTCAAGGCGAAGTATCGGGTGGGAAGGTATGTCTCACCTACGATTTTTGGGTATCGGGAGCGGATACAGGTAAATGGGGTGTCAATATCTCGTGAGGATTTGACACGGCTTACAGAGAAAGTGGAGCGTGTGGGAGCGCAGATGTTATCGGAGGGACTTAGGCATCCTACGATGTTTGAGGCGGAGACGGCTGTGGCTTTTTTGTATTTTTTGGAGCAGGGGTGTGAGATTGTGGTTCTAGAAGCAGGGATGGGAGGAAGGACGGATGCAACTAATGTGATACAGAATACACTTGTGGCAGTGCTGGCTTCGATTAGTATGGACCATATGGGATTTTTGGGAGATACGCTTTTTGAGATTGCAGAAAATAAGGCGGAGATTATAAAGCCAGGCTGTATGGTAGTGAGTGTTAAGCAGATGGAAGAGGCCGAGCGGGCTGTGATGGAGAGAAGCAAAAAAGTTGGGTGTTCTGTGGTGGTGGCAGATGCAGACGCGGCTGTGCATCGAAAACGTGGGCTTTTTCAACAGACATTTGACTATAAAGAGCAAGAGAGCGTGGAGATAGCTCTGTCGGGAGAGTATCAGTTTATCAATGCGGTTGCAGCGTTAGAGGTAGTGGAGGCGCTTCGTAAAAAGGGGTATCAGATACCAGAGGAGGCAGTGCGAAGTGGTCTGAAGGAGACGGTCTGGAAGGGGCGTTTTACTGTGGTAGCCAGAGAGCCATATGTAATTGTGGATGGGGCACATAACCGGGATGCAGCGAAAAGGCTTCGGGAGACGATAGAGCAGTATTTGTCCGATAAGAGACTTATCTATATTATGGGAGTGCTGGCAGATAAGGAGTATGAGCGGGTGATTGAGGAGACGGTGTCTTTTGCTTCAGAGATTGTGACTGTGATGACGCCGGATAATGAGAGAGCGCTTCCGGCAGAAAAACTTGCAGAGGCAGTGGCAAAATATCATGTGCCTGTACAGGCGGCAGAGAGCATTGCAGATGCCGTGGAGCGGGCATATGCACTTGCTAGGAAAGAAGATGTGATTCTGGCTTTTGGTTCTCTTTCGTATCTGGGAGAATTGATAAGACAGGTAGAGAGGAGGACATCAGATGATTGATTTATTAGAGCTTCGGAAAGAGATAGATAAGATAGATAAAGAAATCGTACGTCTGTTCGAAGAACGGATGGAGATATGTAAGAAGGTGGCGGAGTATAAGATTGCCAATGGAAAGAAAGTGCTTGACAGGGAGCGGGAGCTTGAGAAGCTAAAGGTCTTAGGGGCATTTGCTAGTAATGAATTTAACCGTCATGGGGTACAGGAATTATTTCAGCAGATTATGTCTATGAGTAGGAAGCTTCAGTACCAGCTTTTGGAAGCACAAGGGGTCTCAGGAAGCCTTCCGTTTACTCAGGTTAAGGAAATTGACAAAGTACATTGTCGGGTGGTCTATCAGGGCGTAGAGGGCGCTTACCAGCATGAGGCAGCGCTTCAGTATTTTGGAGAGGATGTCAATATTTTTCATATGGAGAGCTGGCGTGGCTGTATGGAGGCGATTAAGGAAGGGATGGCTGACTATGCGGTACTTCCTATTGAAAACTCCTCTGCCGGAGAAGTCAACGATATCTATGACTTGTTAGAAGAATATGAAAACTATATCGTGGGAGAACAAATACTAAAGATTGACCATGCACTTCTTGGCATACCAGGGGCGAAACTTTCAGATATTCAGACGGTCTATTCACATCCGCAGGCGCTGATGCAGTGTGCGGTCTATCTAGAGCAGCAGGAAGGCTGGAAGCAGGAGACGCTTGCCAATACAGCGATGGCAGCAAAGAAAGTGGCAGAGGACCAGGATATTACACAGGCAGCGATTGCAAGCGAGGAGGCGGCAAAGCATCATGGGTTAGTGGTGCTGAAAAAGCCGATTAATCATAACCGCTTTAATTCTACACGCTTTATTATCGTGACAAATCGGAAGATGTATGAGAAAGATGCAAAAAAGGTAAGTATCTGTTTTGAATTGCCTCATACAAGCGGAAGTCTCTACAATATTTTATCGCATATTATCTACAATGACTTAAATATGTGCAAGATTGAGTCAAGACCAATCCCGGAACACAACTGGGAGTATCATTTTTTTGTGGATTTTGAAGGAAATCTCAATGACAGCGCGGTAAAAAATGCGATTCGCGGTATTATGGAAGAAGCAGTGAATTTTAAAATCCTTGGTAATTATTAGAAGGTTCCCCCGCCTTTTCTATGGCAAAGTCATAGGCGGGGGACTATGTTTTATCTTGGTATACGGGCAGCTTTTAACAAGGTAAGGAGTTTATAAGGGATGGAGAGATTGTTGGAAAGACCTGTCCCTAGTGCAATATCTGGCTTATTTTTTCCGTGAAAATCGGAGCCACCGGTGATAAGAAGATGGTACTGTTTGGCAAGAGAGCAAACATAAGTCTCGTCTTGTCCTTTATTTAAGACATAGACAGCTTCGATGCCCATAAGACCAGCTTCTGTAAGTTCACGAAGCAAAAGATGGAGCTTTTCTTCGGAGAGCTTATAGAGGAGCGGGTGAGCAAGAACCGGGATACCGCCATGGGAGAGAATCAATTTGATGGCATCTGTGGGGGTGACTTCGGTCTTTGAGACAAAGCAAGGAGCATGCTCATCTAGATATTGTTCAAAGGCAACCGGTCTTGAAGGGACATAGCCTTTATCGACTAGCCAGGCTGCCATATGCGCGCGGGTGATAACTGCATCGGGGAAGGCATCTACAAGCGCCTCGATGGTGATTGGAAATCCGGTGTATTCCCGGATACGCTCACACATCCTTAGATTGCGGGTATCTCTGGCATCTAAAAATTCCTGAAGCTTGTCTTTAAAACTTTTGGCATGGTGGTCGATATAATAGCCTAAGATATGAATATCGCGCTTTTCCCATCTGGTGGAAAATTCAATACCAGGAATGACTTCAAGCGCTTGATTTTCGGCTGCCTGTATCGCTTCATCAATACCATCTATTGAGTCGTGGTCTGTCAAGGCAAAGGCCGAAAGACCGGTATGAAGTGCCAGCGTTACAAGTTCTTCAGGGGTAAAAGACCCGTCAGAATAACAAGAATGAACATGTAGGTCTATGGTTTCCATAAGAATGCCTCCTTTTGGTGTGCAGAATGAATTTCTTTATAGAAAGAGTATAACACATATGAGAGAATTTTTAAAAATAGTATTTGGGCTTGCTTTTCCAATTGCACTTCAAAACCTGATTAATACCGCAGTGACAACTGCGGATGTGGTGATGCTTGGAAAAGTGGGAGAGACGGCACTTTCCAGCGGTTCTTTGGCTGGTCAGGTGCATTTTGTAATGGGACTTATGATATTTGGGATGACGTCAGGGGCTTCGGTTCTTACTGCCCAGTATTGGGGAAAGAAGGATTTGGCGACGATTGAAAAGGTCTTTAGCATGACGATTAGCTTTGCGATGATGGCAGGGATTGTCTTTTTTGTTGCAGCGGAATTTTTCCCTGAACAGATTATGCATATATTTTCTTCGGAGGAAGAAGTGATAAAAGGAGGCGTTGCCTATCTAAAGATTGTGGCATTTTGTTATCCCATCTCAGCATTTACAACAGCGTATCTGTATCTGATGCGAAGCATTGAGAGGGTAAAGATTGGAACAGCAGTCTTTGCAGGCTCTCTGGTGGCCAACGTGGTATTAAATGCAATTTTTATCTTTGGCCTTCTGGGTGTGCCGGCGATGGGGGTAAGAGGAGCAGCGCTTGCAACGCTTCTGTCCCGTTGTCTGGAGTTTTTGATTGTACTTTATTATCTTTTTTTGGTCAACCGTCAAGTCAGACTTCGGAAATATTATCTGTTCCACTGGGATTCCCTTTTGCTTCGGGATTTTTTAGTACTGTCGATTCCGGTTGTGTTAAATGAGACGCTCTGGGGTGCCGGGATGTCCGCCAACGCAGCCATTCTGGGGCAGCTTGGAAGTGCAGCGGCTGCAGCCAATTCGGTGGTCCGGGTGATTCGGGAACTTGTGATGGTAATGAGCGTGGGGTTGTCAGCGGCGACCAGCGTCTTGGTTGGAAAGGCGATTGGAGAGAAAAGGCTTGACTTGGCGCAGATATATGCCAGAAGGATGATGGGACTTAGTATTGTGGTGACTTCTTGTGCAAGCATAACGATGTTTTGCTTTCGCACCAGGATTACAGGGGCGCTGACGTTAGGAGAACAGGCAAGAGAGTATCTTTTGTTTATGCTGGTAGTATTGGCAGTCTATAGTCTGTGCCAGTCGGTAAGCTGTCCGGTCATTGTGGGGATACTTCGGGCAGGCGGCGATACTCGTTTTGGACTAATTCTGGAAGGAATGGCTCTGTGGGTGGGGTCGATATTACTTGGATGGATTGGCGCTTTTGTGCTGCATCTGTCGGTAAAGGGCGTCTTTATGCTTCTGATGCTGGATGAATTTATCAAGTTGCCGTTTGCTCTATGGAGATACCGCTCAAAGATTTGGCTAAAAGATGTAACAAGAGAGGGGGATTCGCTTGCTTCTAATACAGGAAATTAGTGTGTCTTGGAATAAAAAAAACAGAGGGAGAACAGGCGCAGAGGCGCGAAAAAATTTTCCTTTGGCGTATCGGTTAAAAGAGATAGCATGTGTGGATAAAGTGATGGTGCATAACTGTTATTTTCTGCAAAATGGGAATGAATTTGTAAATTATGCGCAGAATAGTTACTTATATTCTTCCCTCGAACAGCTGAATTTGACCAATCTGTTGTTACAACAGAAGCCAGATGGTCTGTTGGTCTCTTTTTTCTATGACGAAAATCGAAGCGGGATGCCATATCGGCGTGGGCATAACCAGGATTATCACAAGATGGATTCACCGTTTTATCGAAAAGATTGTCTCAATGAGGCTGCTTTTTCTCTGATGCCAAATCAGTATGGAAGAGTGCTGTATAATGAGCGCAGACGAGATATGGACACTGGAGAATGGTACTATCAGCTTCATGTATACAACTTGTTTTATACAGAAGAAAAACAGCTGTCAAAAGATGTATTTGTGGTTTATAAACCAGATAGGATATATCAGCAGATTGCAAGATTGTATTGACATTTTACCAGAAAACAGTATGATATTTGAAGATAAAAGATTACAAGGAGGATAAGATATATGGATTATGCAAAAGAGTCCCTACGGCTTCATGGAGAATGGAAAGGAAAGATTGAGGTTATCGCTACAGTTCCGGTAGAGACAAAGGATGATTTGTCACTTGCGTATACGCCTGGAGTGGCTGAGCCTTGCCTTGCGATACAGAAGGACGTAGAGAAAAGCTATGAGCTTACCAGGCGCCATAATATGTGTCTGGTAGTGACAGATGGCAGTGCAGTATTAGGGCTTGGAGATATCGGACCAGAGGCCGGAATGCCGGTGATGGAAGGAAAATGTGTGCTTTTTAAGGCATTTGGAGATGTGGATGCATTTCCGCTCTGTATTAAGAGTAAAGATGTGGATGAGATTGTCAATACTATCTATCTGATATCGGGAAGCTTTGGCGGAGTGAATTTAGAGGATATTGCAGCGCCTAGATGTTTTGAGATTGAGAGAAAATTAAAGGAGAAATGTGATATTCCTATCTTCCATGATGACCAGCATGGGACAGCCATTATTACACTGGCTGGACTTACCAATGCATTAAAAGTGGTTGGAAAGAAGAAAGAAGATGTGCGTGTGGTTGTCAATGGAGCCGGAGCAGCAGCAATATCAATTACAAGGCTTTTACTTAAAGCAGGGTATCAGACGATTACGCTTTGCGATAGAAATGGAGCGATTTACAAAGGGCGTAAGGAAGGGATGAACGCTGTCAAGGATGAGATGGCAGAGGTGACAAATTTAGAGCACAGACAGGGGACGCTTGCGGATATGCTGGTGGGTGCAGATGTGTTTATCGGAGTGAGTGCGCCAAAGATGGTGACAACTGAGATGGTCAAAACGATGAATCAGGATGCGATAATCTTTGCCTGTGCCAATCCAACGCCGGAGATATTCCCAGAGGAAGCAAAGGCCGGAGGGGCAAAGGTGGTGTCAACGGGAAGAAGCGATTTCCCAAATCAGATTAACAATGTACTTGCTTTTCCGGGGATATTTAGAGGGGCTTTTGATGTAAGGGCAAGTGATATCAATGATGAGATGAAATTAGCAGCAGCTGAAGCACTGGCAGGGCTTATCTCGGATGAAGAGTTAAATGAGGAATATATTATTCCAAAGGCGTTTGACAAGAGAGTGGGGAAGGCGGTTGCAAAGGCGGTTGCAGAGGCAGCTAGAAGAAGTGGAGTGGCTAGATGCAATATATAAAATAGTGACAGCATCAGCCACAAAAGCAGGGGCCAGAAGGGGCTTGCACTCTTTGTACAAGTCCCTTCTGGTCTTTGTGGCTATCGGTTTCATCATTAGTCGTCGATGCCAAAGAGGTATTCTAGTTGGTCTTCGGCGTCGTCTAGTTGGTCTTCTAGGCGTTCGAGGTCGCGCTCTAGTTTTTTATATTCTTCGCGGGTGAGAGAGTTATTTTTGTATAGGTATTCTAATTCGTCTTCGTGACGGTCAAGCATATCGTCGATTTGTTTTTCTTCTTGTTTAAGGGCGAAGAATTGGTCCATGCTGTCGGAGGCAGAGGCGTTAGGGGTGGCAGCGTTTACTTTATCAGCGTAAGCGCTGACAAGAGAAGTGAGTTCTTCCATTGTCTGGGTGGTGGAAGGAGCAGGAGTGGTTTGCTCTGGAGCCGGGGTAGCTTCCGCAGCAGATGATTCCTGGGTGGTGGGTTGTTCTGATGTGGCAGGTTGCTCTGGTGGGATGGGCTGTTCTGATGTAGCAGGCTGCTCTGGTGTGGCTTGTGTTTCTTCGGTTGGTGTGTTGTCAGCAGAAGGTGGTGTAACCTCTGTGTTTTCCGGTGGAGTCTGGTTCTCTTGCAATTCTGTAATTTGCTGTTCTAGTTGGGTAATCTGCTCTTTCAGTGCTTCGGTCTCGGCATTGTTTGTATTTGCCTGGCATCCGCTTAGGCAAAGAGTAAGAGTGATTCCCATGGTGATTAAGATATTCTTTTTCATAATATGTTCCTTTCTGTCTATAGAAGATATAATGATAGACATAGTATATCAGAAAACAAAAAAAGATATAAGAGGGAATTTAAAAGATTGAGGGGGATTTATATTGTGTGGTAGAGGACGCTAGGACGGGAGGGCAATAGGTTCCTTCCAGACCCCGCTCTCGCTTAATGAACGCCTATAGCGGTACTAAATTCGCACTGCGCGGCTTAGCGCCGCTTGCGCTCATTAAGTGCCGATGGCGTCCAATGGGTCTTTCAGGAACCTATTGCCCTCCCGCCCTGGCTGACTGTGGCTAGCCACAATATATAAGACACTGTCGCATAATATTGTGTAGAACATATAGGTGAAGTGCTCCGCCCGCAGCGTATGTATCGGAGCCAATACACAGCCCGACATGGCCTGGCAGATGTTCCTGCAAGACCCATTGGACGTCATCGGCACGGGGTGGGCGCAAGCGGATACGCGCAGTCGCGAATTTAGTACCGCTATAGGCGTTCATTAAGCGAGAGCGGGGTCTGGAAGGAACCTCTGCCAGGTCGTGGCGGGCGTCAAAGAATAAAAAGATAGGATGATAAGATGTATTCAGAAAAAGAACTTGTAGTTCTAGCTAAACGAGAAAACAACCAAAAACGCAAATATCTAGTAGTCAATCGGCTTCAGGGGAAGCATATCCCAGTCAGCCCGAAAGTGGCGCTTGCGATGTTTGATAAGCTTGCAGAGATACTTTTGCAGGCATATGGGAAAGAAAAACTGTTATTGATTGGATTTGCAGAGACTGCGACAGCGATAGGGGCAGCAGTGGCTGGAAAAATAGATGCTTATTATATACAGACGACAAGAGAAGAATTAGAAGGAGCAGAGTATTTTTATTTTTCAGAGGTTCACAGCCATGCGACAGAACAAAAACTGGTAAGAACAGATATAGAACAGGTCATACAGAAGGTGAAGCGGATTGTCTTTATTGAGGATGAGATTACCACTGGAAATACTATCTTAAATATTATTCGGCTGCTTCGAAAGGCGTATGGAGAGAACCTTGCTTTTTCGGCTGCGTCGATTCTCAATGGGATGGGAAAGGAGCACTTGGAGGGTTACAAAGAACAGGGGATTTTGCTGCACTATCTGACAAAGATTGACCATGGAAACTATGAGAAGGCATTAGAAGGGTACCAGGAGGACGGCATCTGTCGTCTCTGTGATGGTGAGGCTCTAGAGGAGCATATAGAAGAATATCAGGTAGATGGTTATCAGGATGCCCGGCGTCTGGTGCAAGGCAAAAAGTATCAGATGGCTTGCCAAAAATTGTGTGAGAAGACGCTTGCCTGTCTGCCTTTCTGGAAGGGGAAAAAGGTATTGGTGCTTGGAACAGAGGAATTTATGTATCCGGCGCTTTGTGTGGCAGAGAGACTTGAAGAGATGGGCAATCAAGTGAGCTATCATGCGACGACAAGAAGTCCCATATCGGTCAGCATGGGGAATGGTTATCCATTTTCTTATAGATATGAGCTAATCAGTCTCTATAACCATACCAGAAAGACGTTTCTCTATAATATTGGAAGCTATGAAGAGGTACTTGTAGTGACAGATGCACAAGATGGAAAAGAAGGTTTATGCACGCTGATACACGCGCTTAGACTTAGTGGAAATAAGAACATACGTTTGGTTAGGTGGTGTTGATTTGAGAAGCTCTTATAAGAAAGAAGATGTGACATTTTTACTAAAGGATATTACCGGGCTTGTAGAGCCTAAGCCAGCGATAGAAAGAGAACGGCTGATTCAATCGGGTTGTCATTACTGTGAGATGCTTCCAATGGAATATATTCCAAGTAAAGCATATATGGAAGCATATCAGGAAGCGCTGATACATTTTGCCAAGCCAGTGGCGCTTTCGGTGGGAAGACTGTCAGACCAGATAGTGGAGGAAAAGGGAAAACAGGTGGTGCTGGTATCTTTAGCCAGGGCAGGGACACCGATTGGTATTTTGTTAAAGCATTATATAAGGAAAAAATATGGTTTTTCTGTGCCCCATTATTCGATCTCGATAATACGCGGGCGTGGAATTGACCATAATGCAATGCAATATCTGCTGAATAAACACCGGGCAGAAGAACTGGTGTTCGTAGATGGCTGGACGGGAAAAGGGGCGATTCTTACAGAGCTTCAAAAGGAGATTGCCGCTTATAAGGGAGTCTCATCAAGGCTTGCCGTAATTGCAGACCCGGCCAATATTACGGATTTGTGTGGAACTTATCAGGATATTTTGATACCGAGTTCTTGTCTAAACAGTACCATATCTGGACTGGTCAGCCGGACGTTTCTTAGGGATGATTTGATTGGAAAAGATGATTTCCATGGTGCAGCTTACTATGAGGAATTGTCAGAAGTGGATTTATCTTATGCATATCTGGATGCCATTGAGGCAGAATTTCAGATGGATAATGGCAAAAGAGAGCCAAGACCCAGAGAACAAGGCATCGATGAAGTAAGACAGATTGCCAGAAAATACCAGATTGCAGATATAAATCTGATAAAACCTGGTATTGGCGAGACAACCAGGGTGCTTCTTCGCAGAATACCATGGAAGATACTGCTTGCGAAGGAAGCCAAAGAAGATGCATCTCTTATGCATATTCTTAGGCTGGCAGAAGAAAAAGGAGTGCCCGTTGAGACCGTTCCGCTTAGGCGCTATAAAGCCTGTGGACTTATTCAGACGATGGCAGATACCTAAGTTAGGATTCTACGCCATAGACCTTTGCAAGCATCTGTATTCTTTTGGCCCAGTTCGAGTGTACCTTATATTCGTTCATACGCTCCGAGGAGGTGCACCCGGACACCAGAAGAGGGGTATCCGTATCCCAGTGCAAGATGGCGTTGGCATCTTCTAAGTCTTTTTTGGATACACGGTATGCTTTATTTACAATGGCAATCTGTCTGGGATGAATCACAGTCTTGCCGGTAAAGCCACAGAGTCTGTCTTCCATAAGTTCATTCCAGAGCCCAGTCTCCCATCCTTCTCCATGGTAGTATTCCCATACAGGACCAGAAAGTACATAATCCATACCAAATACCGTGACAATATCTGAGAAAATCTGAGAGATTGCCGCTATCTTATGAATCGACTCCTGTGGACGTCTTCGAAAACCAAAATTATGACACA
This sequence comes from Lachnospiraceae bacterium, assembly GCA_910575445.1. Lineage (GTDB taxonomy): Bacteria > Bacillota > Clostridia > Lachnospirales > Lachnospiraceae > Hominiventricola. The sequence goes on from CAJTFW010000002.1 coordinate 304,523, forward strand.
AGTCATTGCCGCCTACCCGGATATTTAATACCAGCCGCTCTATCGGAGCCAAGGTATCTTTTAGCTCGTATAATATCGAAATCCTGCTTCGCAAGTCTATAAGAAGAGGACTTTCCAAAATCGGCATCATATAAATGTCTCTTTTGTAACATTTGTTCACTTTCTGAATTTCTTCTATGTAAGCGTCTGCATTTTCCGGGGAAAATTTTGGGATATTAAATCCGGTAATCAGGCCTTGCGCGTCTTCTAGGCGCTCCATAAGCTCTGAGATTTGATAAGGAGCACGGACTCTGATAAATATCTTCGGTAAAAAAAATTCTCTGTCTGTAAGCCGATAGAGTGCCTGAAGAGTAGAGACAAGCTGTGTTTCTGCCTCTTTGACATGGGTATCTGCAATCGTATCTTCCAAGCACATCGCTAAAGAGAACTGTTTTCCAAAGCGTTCTGTATATAACGAGTGAGCAATCCCCAGATGATTTGCCGGACAATACAAAAGCGGTCCCACGCTGTAGTATAATACCGAATCTTTCATATAATTATTAACCTCTCATTCCATGTTGGATAATTCTACTGTAGATTTATTTTGCTGTCAAGGGAATCCCTTACGATTCTCCTATATTTTACAAGGATTTTACAAAGAATTAAGAATAGAATTTTAAGAATAAATTATATGGCTATTCTTTCCACAATGTGATACAATGTAAAAAAATAACTGCCAAGTGGCATTATGGGGGAAGAAGCATGTATGGCGAGGTATTCAAGACCCGATATAATGTGATGAATGTTTCTTCGTTTCATGCTTTTACCAATATCAAAGGCGGCGTGAACGGGAATTGTAAAGATGTATACTTTGTGCGAATGACCGGACTGCATCCGACCTATACAGAAGAAGTGCGACAGATGGATACTACGCTGTCTGAGCGGATGGCAAAGGGAGAGTGCCGATATACAAGGATTAACACACTTCCAAGGCTTGTCTCTGTGGAGGATGTGGCTTATTATGCTGGCTGCTATGACAACTGGCAGGCCAGTGGGAAAAAGGCCATACAGATTCATCTGACAGAGAATAATGGTGACTTGGAAGAAGTTCTAGGGCAGGCCTGTATAAAGACTGCGGCATTGTTTGCACAAGCGACACCTCATGCCAATGATTCCATTATTAAGAATTTTATTACCAAACTCCTGTTCTGGTTGGACCAGACAAGTGAAGGGCTTTTAAAGGACTGGAATCCCAAGCGTTCCTTAAAACTTGCAGCCGCTAACTTGTCCAAAAAGCAGGAATACCTATATGCCTATCTGTTGACGCAGATGGGAATTGATGTGCTTTTGCTTCAGTATCAATCGGATATTGATGCTTCTCTAGAACAGATGAAGCTTTCTGCAAAAGTGGAGCTTGGAAGCTTTGGAACCTGTGTACTTCCAGAGTTTGACCCAAAGAAAAGACCCGAAGAGAAGACAGAAGCTAAGAAAGTAGTGATTACCACAAGGCCGCAAAAGCCATCAGGGAGTCCTTCTCCCGCTCCGCTTCCTGGGCGTAGACCACAGCCGGCAGGACATGCAAGAAGAGAACTGGAGTTCGAAGAACTGGCACGGCTGGCTTCTTCGGTGGTGATGATTACGGTTCATGACCCCAAAGGGGAAGTGCTTGGCACTGGCTCCGGGATTATGGTTGGAAAGGAAGGGTATATACTGACCAATCACCATGTGGCAAGCGGTGGCAGATATTATTCCGTTCGTATTGAAGATGATGAGACCATCTATAAGACGGACGAAGTGATTAAATACAATTCCGTCCTAGACCTCTCCGTGATTCGGATTGACAGAAGGCTTTCACCGATTCCAATATATCAGGGAGGCAAAGCGCTTGTGCGAGGGCAGAAAGTCGTGGCGATTGGAAGTCCTTTGGGTCTTTTTAATTCGGTCTCTGACGGGATTATCTCCGGTTTTCGGGTGGTTGACAATGTGGATATGATTCAGTTTACTGCACCCACTTCACATGGAAGCTCGGGCGGAGCACTTCTCAATATGTATGGTGAAGTGATTGGCATCAGTACCGCTGGCTTCGATAATGCACAGAATATCAATCTGGCGGTTGGATATGAAGCGATATCTCAGTTTATTAAAGGATTTGTTTGAAGGCATATGTTTGAACATAGAAAGTTGCAGAGTTTAGACGATTATTTTCTTGAATACAGCCGGCGCACAGTGCCAGGTGTCTATTTCTATCGGCTCTGCGGTTATAATCAGGAGATTCAGGATTTTATTTTAAAATATTATGAGGCAGCCAGACGCACAGGCGTTGTTATCGAAGGAAAGATTCCCAATCCAGAAGAGAGACATCTGGCTTACTATGAGGAGATAATGGGGCTTTCCTTTCAGATGGATGCAGGTTTTATCGACAGAAGTTTGAAGAAATGGCTTCCCCGGATGAAGGATAAGCAGCGGAGCATGGTGGCGACTTCCATCTATGATGTATTGGATGCGATGCATAGAGATGGAAAGAATGAAAATATGCTACGCAATGCCTATATTAAGTTTATGTGCTGGCTGTACTATCGCTTTGAGCGAATTGTCAACTGTTTAGGGGAAGAAACGCTCCCCAAGATATTATATGAAGGAATGGTCAGCAACTATGAACTAAAGCTTCTCTCGATTCTTTCAAAAGCCGGGTGTGATATTGTACTTTTGCAGTATCAAGATGATGCCGCTTATTTAAAGCTGGATGCAGCTTCTGCACTTTCTGACCGCCTAGAGCTTCCTGGACTTGGCGCTTTTTCGCCGCAGTTTTCGATAAAATGGCTGCGTGGTGAGATAGAGAAGCAAAATCATAAGCAGAAGCTGTATGGAGCATTGCCACAAGTAGTAAATTGCACCAATGCGTGGATAGAAGGAAAAGGACTTACCGATATCTTAAAAGAGCCTTCTGCGCGTGGGGACGATGCCCGCTTTTTCTATAACAGTCTGATACGTATCAAAGGTGTGGAGGATAAGGTCACTTATCTCAATGAATTATACCAGTTTCAGTTAAGCCTTAAAAATAGCGGGCGCAGATTTTTGGTGTTAGAGTATACGATTCCCCGCCCGACCACGGATGAGATACAGTCGGTGTCGCGTAAAAATTATGCAAGTACAGAGCAGATGCTTTTGGATTTATCTAGGGAGATTCGGTATACAGCGAGCATCGAACTGGAAAAACTGATGAGAAAGGCATTGATTGATATTCTCTTAGAGGAAGCCAAGAAGCCAGACAGCAATGTAAACCGGCTGACCAACAAAGCCGTCTATCTGTTGTGCTGGCTGAAAAGATATGCAGGGGAGCTCTTTGGCACTTGGAGACGACCACAGATTGCATGTTTTGTCTATCTAGGCGGCTGCCAGAATGAAAATGAAGCGATGTTTTTGCGCTTCTTGGCAAGGCTTCCGGTGGATGTGCTGATTCTTTTACCCAACCAGAATACCGTATGCTGCTTAGAAGATAAAAACCTGTATGATATCAACTATCCGCTCTCTTTGGCGGTGGAGCATTTTCCAAGGGAAGACAGGGATGTTCGCATGGGAACCGCAGCTTTTCATGCGGAGCAGGAGCTAGATGAGATTATGTATCAGAATTCCGGGCTCTATCGCAACCAGCAGTATGAGAAGGCGGTCTCAGTATCGCTTCAGACGATGTATGAGGAGATTGCGATTCTGTGGGACCAGGAGATTAAGTACCGGCCTAATTTTAGCGTGGTGGATGCTGTTGTCAATGTGCCGGTTATCTTTGCCAAAGTCTCCGGCGTCAAAGATGGCCAGACTGCCAAATATTGGTCGGATATTCGTGCACTTGCAACACCTGATACTTTGGTGATTCGAGAAGCGCCTTATATAAATCCTACAGACCCCAATCCTATGAAGACTTTTGCAGCCGGATTCTTTAAAAATGGTAAGCTTCTAAAGACAAAGATAAAAGAACATGCTTCGTATCCCTACAGCTTTCTAAGAGAAGAAGTACAAGACCATATCTTGGAAAAGCTGCAACTGTTAATCCAACAAAAGTTAATCAAGGGAACTTTTGAAAATGGGACAGAATATACGATTATCGCAACCGTTCTTAATCTAAACACCGAAGTCATCAGACTGATGCAGAAATTTGATTTTACCAAGAAGAATCCAAAGGTTCTCTATATTCATACAACAGAGAAGATAATTTCTCTAGAAGACAGTATTTTAACAGCGTTTTTAAATCTGGTGGGTTTTGATGTGGTATTTTTTGTGCCGACAGGGTATCAGAATATCGAGAGACATTTTAACCGGATGATAATAGAAGAGCATCAGATTGGCGAATATATGTACGATTTGAGGGTGCCGACATTTGGCACTGCTTCCCCGAATACACGCCGTTCCTGGCGGGAAATATTATTTAAGAGAGGTGATTAGATTATGGGGCTGGATTTTAACAGACCGCAGGCAGCGCCGCAAAGCGCGGTACTAGAAGCGGAAAATGGAGTGGAGATTGTAGAAAAATATGATATCGTTGCAGACCGGCAAAGGCTAAATACAGAGCTTACAAGCTCACCAGAAGTCGATGCCATTGCAAGCACGATTGAAGTCTATAATCTAGAGACAATTGTCTCTTTTGGCGCAGAAGTGGCAGAGGAGATATCAAAGGCATCCGATGTGGTATTAAACAGCATGAGTATGTCGCAGTTAGATGAGTCTAGTGCAATGCTTACAAGTCTAGCGAAGATTATGGATAAGTTCGATATCGATGAGATTCGGGAAAATCCCACACTGTTTGGCAAGATTTTTGGAAATCTTAGAAAGCAGCTGGATAAGATTTTAGACAAGTATCATACGATGGGCGAGGAAGTCGATAAGATTTATGTCCAGCTAAAGCAATATGAGTCAGAGATTAAGCAGTCCAATAAGAAATTAACACAGATGTTTGATGCCAATGTCAACTACTATCATGAGCTGGTCAAATATATCTTGGCTGGTGAGCAGGGCTGTAAGGAAATCTCCGATTATATCGAGCAGCGTCAGGCAGATATGGCAGCCACAGGAGACAATTCGATTCAGTTTGAAATACAGAGCCTTCAGCAGTCCCTGATGATGCTAGAACAGCGCACACAGGACCTTCGCATTGCTGAGAATGTGGCGATGCAGTCAATTCCCATGATTAAGACCATGGAATTTAGCAATATGAACCTGGTGCGCAAGATTAATTCTGCCTTTATTATCACACTTCCGGTCTTTAAGCAGGCACTTGCACAGGCAATTATGTTAAAGAGACAGAGGATTCAGGCGGAGGCAATGTCTGCGCTTGATGAAAAGACGAACGAGATGCTTTTGAAGAATGCAAAAAATACCGTAGAGCAGTCCAAGATGACAGCCAGACTAGCATCGGGAAGTTCGATTAAGATTGAGACATTGGAGACAACCTGGAGAACCATTGTATCCGGTATTGACGAGACCAGACAGATTCAGGAGAGTGCAAGAAAACAGCGCACCGAAGACCAGGTCCGGTTAGAACATATCAAGGATGAGTTTAACAGGATGTACCATATGCCAGATAAAAAGTAAGAGTAGGAGGTAGTAAATTATGCCAATCAATCTATCCAAAGGACAAAAAGTAGACTTGACGAAAGGAAATCCAGGGCTTAAAAAACTGATGGTTGGTCTTGGATGGCATGTAAAGGAATTTGATTCAGGAGCAGATTTTGACCTGGATGCCGCAGTATTTATGTTAGGCGACAATGGCAAATGCCCAACTGAAAAGGAATTTATCTTTTATGGAAATCTGGCCCATCCTTCGGAGGCAGTCAAACATATGGGGGATAATCTAATCGGTGGCGACGGAAGCGGGGATGACGAACAGGTGTTTATCGACCTTAGCAAGATTCCAGCCAATATTACAAAGCTTGCGTTTACCGTAACCATCTATGACTCTGATGTAAGAGGACAGAATTTTGGCCAGGTCAGCAGCTCCTTTATTCGAATTGTCAATGAGGAAAATGGTCAGGAGATGATTCGTTATGACTTAGGAGAGGATTTCTCGATTGAGACAGCGGTCGTAGTTGGAGAACTTTATAAACATAATGGCGAGTGGAAATTCAATGCCATTGGCAGCGGATTCCAGGGTGGATTGGCTGCACTTTGCGGACACTATGGAATAGAGGTAGCATAGGAGGTTAAGATGCCAGTAAATTTGCAAAAAGGACAGAAAGTAAGTCTTACCAAAGGAAATCCAGGACTTAAAAATGTAATTGTAGGTCTTGGATGGGACGTTAATCAATTTGACACAGGAGCGGATTTTGACTTGGATGCAGCAGCTTTTTTATTGTCAGACAGTGGAAAAGCAGCATCATCAGATGATTTTGTATTCTATGGAAATCTAAAGCATGCTTCAGGAAGTGTACAGCATATGGGAGACAATCTAACCGGAGTCGGCGATGGCGACGACGAACAGATTCGCATTGACCTGTCATTAGTTCCAGCTAGTATCACCAAGATTGCCTTTACAGTGACCATATACGAGGCAGAAGCAAGAAGACAGAATTTTGGCCAGGTCAACAATGCCTTTATCAGAATCTATAAAGAAGATACGGGTGAGGAATTGCTTCGCTATGACCTTGGCGAAGACTTCTCTATTGAGACCGCTGCAGTCTTTGGAGAACTCTATAAACACGGCGAAGAGTGGAAATTCAACGCTATTGGCAGCGGCTTCCAAGGCGGCCTTGCAGCACTGTGCGCCAACTTTGGAGTAGAGGTAGAATAATAACAGCAAAAACGTTAATCAGGAGTTAAAAGATGTCAATTAGTTTACAAAAAGGGCAAAAAGTCAGCCTGACCAAAGATAACCAGGGACTTTCAAAAGTGATTGTAGGACTTGGATGGGATGAGGTAAAGCGCACGAAAGGCTTATTTGCTCCCAAGCCGCAGTCGATTGACTGCGATGCTTCTGCACTTATGTTGCAGAATGGAAAATTAGTATATAAGGATGATTTAGTCTTCTATAACAATCTGCGTCACAGAACCGGTGCTGTGCAACATATGGGTGACAATCTAACCGGTGCCGGAGAAGGAGACGATGAGCAGATTATTGTGGAACTAAGTCAGGTTCCGGCTGAGTATGATAAGGTGTTGATTGTAGTGACCATCTATCAGGCAGTGCAGAGAAAGCAACATTTTGGTATGATTCAAAATGCCTTTATCCGTCTTGTAGATGGAAGAAATAATCAAGAGCTGTGCAGATACAATCTCACAGATAACTATGCCAATATGACCGCGATGATTTTTGGAGAAATCTACCGCTACAACGGTGAGTGGAAATTCAACCCTATCGGACAGGGCACGACAGACCCTGGTGTTGGTGAATTGGCAGGCCGCTATCTCTAATCTGGCCGCATAAAATATACGAGGAGAAATTGTGATGAAATTTAATGGACTGACAGACCAGGAAGTAGAAGAGTCCCGAAAAAAATATGGCTCGAATGAGATACCAGATTCAGAGCCAACTACATTCTGGGAGGAATTCAAAGAGACCTTTGGCGACCCGATGATTAAGATTCTTCTGGCAATCGCCGTGTTGATGATTGTAATGTTCTTCTTTGGCTATGCAGAGATCTATGAGCCACTGGGAACTATCGTTGCTGTATTAATCGTCGCGTTTGTATCGGCAAAGACTGGTGTGGCAAGTGATACCAAGTATCGGGCACTGAAAGACAGAACCAAAAAGGATACCTGTAAAGTACATCGTGGTGGCGTGGTCACTGTGATTGAAGTCGACGAAGTGGTAGTTGGAGATAAGGTGCTTCTGCAATCCGGTGATAAAATACCGGCAGACGGTATCTTAATCAGCGGCAGTTTGCGCGTTGACAACTCTGCACTCAATGGAGAAGCAGAGGAGTGCAAAAAGACGGAGGCGGACGAAAGTGTAGAGCTGCCCGATGATATTACAGGTGACACGTTTGTAGATGCCCATTCGCTGTTCCGCGGTGCAGTGGTATTTGATGGTGAGGGTGTTCTCGATGTGCGCAAAGTCGGCCTGCAGACCATGATGGGTCGGATGGCGGACGAGATGCAGGAGGATGAAGTGGATTCTCCTCTAAAAGTAAAGCTTTCCAAATTAGCCGGACAGATATCCGTCTTTGGTTATGTGGGTGCTGTGGTCATTGCAATTCTCTATTTTGCCTATTTTATCGTATCTGCCGGAGGTATCGGTTCTTACTTTGCGATTGGTGCAGAACAGATTATCAAAGATATTGTAGAGGCAGTATCTCTTGCAATTGTAATTATTGTCTGTGCAGTTCCTGAAGGACTGCCACTGATGATTTCGCTGGTACTAATGCAAAATACCAGCAAGATGTTAGACCACAATGTATTGGTAAGAAAAGCAGAAGGTATCGAGACTGCCGGCTCTCTTAATATTTTATTTAGTGATAAGACCGGAACGATTACCAAAGGAAGCCTAGAAGTGGTAGAATTCTTTACCGCAGATGGCAAAGTGTTAGAGATTCCAAAACTTACCGAGCATAAAGAAGTAAAAGAACTCTTAGACCTTGCCATCGGCAAGAATACCCAGTCGATGTTCGATGCAGAACACAGGGTAATTGGCGGCAACGCAACAGACCAGGCTTTGATGAAATTTATTGGAGAACCTGTATTTCGTTCTCTAGAAGGCTCGAAAGAGTATCAGGTATCAGCTTCTCAGGGCTTTAATTCCATGAATAAATTTAGCCAGGCCAGAATTGACAAGGTCGGCAAGACTTTCTATAAAGGTGCGCCAGAGCGTCTGCTGGCAAAAGCAACACGTTATCTGGATGCATCTGGTCAAGTGCAGACACTTGACAAAGAAGTGCTTAATCAGAAGATTGATGCACTGGCAGAAAAAGCAATGCGTGTGCTTGCCTTTGGCTATTCTGAGAAAGCACTGACAGAGAATACCATCCATGATGACCTGGTGCTTATCGGTCTTGTGGCTATCCGTGACGATGTACGCCCTGAAGCTAGAGATTCGATTGCCGAAGTACAAAAGGCTGGTATTCAGGTAGTAATGATTACCGGAGACCGCCTAGAGACCGCAGTGGCGATAGCAAAAGACGCGGGACTCTTAAAGAACGACAAAGACAGAGCACTTACTTCCGCAGAGTTAAACGCAATGTCTGATGAGGAAGTCAAGAAGCTTATCCCATCGATTCGCGTGATTGCACGTGCGCTTCCTACGGATAAGTCCCGTATGGTTCGTCTGTGTCAGGAGATGAATCTGGTGGTTGGTATGACAGGAGATGGCGTCAACGATTCTCCTGCTCTAAAGAGAGCAGATGTCGGTTTTGCGATGGGCAGCGGTACAGAAGCAGCCAAAGAAGCCGGAGAGATTGTTATCTTAGATGACAACTTTAAGTCTATCAAAGATGCTATCTGGTATGGCAGAACCATTTACCATAATATTTTAAAATTCTGTAAATTCCAGTTAGTTATCAATGTGGCAGCAGTGGTAGTCAGTGCCATCGCTCCGTTCTTTGGTGTGGAAGAACCTCTAAAGGTTACCCATCTGTTGTTTGTCAACCTTGTAATGGATGGCCTTGGTGCGATTATGCTTGGCAATGAGCCAGCACTCGAAGAATATATGAATGAGAAGCCAAGAAGAAGAGACGAGAGCATTGTCAGCAAGAAGATGATGATACAGATTGTGATTATGGGTCTGTGGCTTACGATTTTAAGCTTTGCGTTCTTAAAACTTCCGTTCTTTGCAAGCTTCTTTGACAACGAAGAACAACATCTGACCGCATACTTTGTACTGTTTATTGTAAGTGCCCTGTTTAATGGCTTTAATGTCAGAGACGATGGCTTTGGTATCTTCCGCGGGCTAAATGAAAATACCGGATTTTTAAAGGTATTTTTCCTGATTATTCTGGTGCAGGCTTTGATTGTCAATGCGGCATTGATTCCTCTGATGGTCTTTACCTGGATTGGAAATATGTTCAGTTGTGTACCGTTTGGCATCCAGGGATGGGGAATCGCGGTGCTGTTAGCCGTGACCATGATACCAGTGGACCTTATCAGAAAATGTTTTTCGGGCAGACAGTAAGACAAAAAGATGATATATTTTTATTCAGACCTTGATAATACACTGATTTACTCTTATCGGCACAAGATTGGCGGGGAGAAAATATGTGTGGAAATCTATGATAACAGAGAGGTCTCTTATATGACCAGAAGGTCTTTGGCACTGCTTAGGCAGGTCAAAGACCAGGCGGTCTTTATCCCAACCACGACCCGCACAGAAGAACAATATCACCGGATTTGTCTGGGGGTTGGCAATATCGAGTATGCCTTGGTATGCAATGGAGGTGTACTTCTGTGCAGTGGTCAGGAGGATAAGACATGGTATCAGGAGTCCTTAAAACAAATAGAAGGCTGTCAGGAGGAATTAGAGAAAGCAGCATATAAGCTGACGGCTGACACTGACCGGATATTAGAAGTGAGAAATATCCGCAATTTATTTTTATTTACCAAAAGCGCAGAGCCTTCCCGTTCTGTGGAGAGGCTTAAAAAAATTCTGGATTTATCTGTGATAGATGTATTCTGTAATGGTTCCAAAGTCTATGTACTTCCTAGACAATTAAATAAAGGATTAGCACTTCGGCGCCTGACACAAAGGCTTGGAGGGGGAGCTACGATAGCAGCAGGAGACAGCATCTTTGATATTCCCATGCTAAACGCCGCAGACCTTGCACTGGCGCCAATAGATTTGACAGAAGAAAAAGATTGCAAAAAGCATGTAATTGGGATAGAGAAAGCAGACGTCTTTTCGGATGCAATGCTTGTGAAAATTTTAACATATTGTAAAAAAGATAGAGAGAGGGGTTACTATGGGGGATGAAAGTTTTTTAAGTCCTATGAGAAGTATTCATATGGTTCCCATGGATACGATTGCGGGGTTTGAAGTAAGACCTGGGATGTATGAGCTAAATGGAGCAATCGCAATTCCGGTGGGTGTTAATTTTACGGTTCACTCGTGTGGTGCAACTTCCTGTGAATTATTATTGTTTCATCGGGAGGAAGACGAACCATATGCAGTGTTGCCATTTCCAGAACATTACCGGGTGGGAAAAGTCTATTCGATGATTGTATTTGGCCTGAATATTGGTGATTTTGAGTATGCATATCGGTTGGATGGGCCATATGATGTCTCGAAAGGGCTGCTATTTAATAAAAATAATATTTTGCTTGATATCTATGCAAAGGCTGTGACCGGACAGAGCCAGTGGGGGCGGCCAAAGAAAGAAGGAACCTTTTATAAGGCCCGCGTTGTCAAAGATGACTTTGACTGGGGCAGAAATCGGAATCCTCTGATACCGATGGAGGATTTGATTATCTATGAGCTGCATGTCAGAGGGTTTACCAGACATGATTCTTCTGGTGTCGAGTATCCGGGTACGTTTGCAGGCCTAAAAGAGAAGATACCATATCTCAAAGAACTAGGTATCAATGCCGTAGAGCTGATGCCCATCTTTGAATTTGACGAGGTAAAAGACAGCCGGATAGTGGATGGTAAACAAGTCGTAGATTACTGGGGCTACAATGCGGTCAGTTTCTTTGCGCCCAATACAAGTTATGCGGGCAAGCAGGAATATAACAGAGAAGGAACAGAACTTAAGGAATTAATCAAGGCGTTAAATGAAAATGGAATTGAATGTTTTCTGGATGTAGTCTTTAACCATACGGCAGAAGGCGACAATATGGGGCCTTGTTTTTCCTTTAAAGGTTTTGACAACAATATCTACTATATGCTGACTCCTGATGGACACTATTATAATTTCAGTGGTTGTGGCAATACGTTGAACTGTAATCATCCGATTGTCCGCCAGTTGATTTTGGAATGTCTTCGTTACTGGACAACCGCATATCATGTGGATGGTTTTCGCTTTGACCTGGCAAGTATCCTTGGAAGAAATGAAGATGGTACGCCAATGAGTACTCCACCGCTTTTGCAGAGTTTGGCTGCCGACCCTATCCTTGGGGATGTAAAACTTATCGCTGAAGCATGGGATGCCGGCGGACTTTACCAAGTAGGAAGCTTTCCTGCCTGGAACCGTTGGGTAGAGTGGAATGGCAGATACAGAGACGATATACGCGATTTCCTCAAAGGGGACTATGGCATGGCACACACTGCCGGACAGCGGATTACCGGGTCTTTAGATATGTATCCGCCTGAACATCGCGGCTACAACGCTTCTGTTAATTTCTTAAATTGTCATGACGGCTTTACGCTGTGGGATATGTATTCCTACAATATGAAGCACAATCTGGCCAATGGATGGAATAACACAGATGGCAGTGACGACAATCGAAGCTGGAATTGTGGTATAGAGGGAGAGACTGACAATATAGAGGTACTTTCGCTTCGCAGAAAGCTTGCTAAAAATGCAGTGACGGTACTGATGCTAAGCCGTGGGACGCCAATGTTTTTAGCTGGTGATGAATTCTTAAATTCACAATATGGAAATAACAATGCCTATTGCCAGGACAATGAGATTTCATGGCTTAACTGGGAACTTCTTCAGAAGAACAAAGAGCATTTTGAATATATGAAAAATGTGATTCGGATTCGCAGAGAGCATGACGTAGTGCGTAAATTTGCCGGAAACTGTTCGATGGGATTGCCAGAGTGGCAGGTGATACCTCCAAAGGATAACAGTAAGGTTTTGTGTGTGATCTACGCGGGACGAAATCCTGAGAATACTTATGACGATGTTGTGTGTCTGGCAGTTAATGTATATTGGGAAGAACAGATGTTCTGCATTCCGGGACTGTCACAGCATATGTGCTGGTGTGTGGAAGCGGATTCTTCAGGATGGTATCTAAAGAGCGGAATACCAGAAGAAAGTGGAGCTGTAATAATAGAAAATTATCGGGAAGTACGAATGGATGCAAGGTCTGTGCTTGTTCTTACTGCTAAGATACGATAGAGAAAAGTGAGATAACAGGGGAAACATGGTTTCCCCTATTTGATTTTATCCCCTCCTTGACAGGAAATGGGGGGTGACATATACTGGGAAGAAGTATGAAAAGACAGCAGGAGGAAAATATCGTGGCGGATATTAAAAAGGAGATAGAGAAAAGAAGAACATTTGCGATTATTTCGCATCCTGATGCAGGAAAGACGACGCTTACAGAGAAGTTTTTGTTGTATGGCGGGGCGATTAATCTGGCGGGTTCTGTAAAAGGGAAAGCTACTGCCAGACATGCGGTATCGGACTGGATGGAGATTGAGAAAGAGAGAGGAATCTCTGTGACTTCTTCTGTACTTCAGTTCCACTATCAGAATTATTGTATCAATATTTTGGATACACCAGGGCATCAGGACTTTTCGGAGGATACATACCGGACACTGATGGCAGCAGATTCAGCGGTGATGGTGATTGACGGCTCTAAAGGCGTAGAGGCGCAGACAAGAAAGCTGTTTAAGGTCTGTGTAATGCGTCATATTCCGATATTTACTTTTATTAATAAGATGGACAGAGATGCGATGGATACCTTTGAGCTTCTTGATGATATTGAGAAAGAGCTTGGGATTGCGACTTGTCCGATAAACTGGCCAATTGGCTCTGGAAAAGAATTTAAGGGAGTCTATGACCGCACAAGTGAGAAGATACATGTGTTCTCGGATACGGAGAAGGGAACAAAAGAGGGAGCGGATCTGGAGCTTTCAGTGGATGAGACAGAAGGTGTTCTTTTAGAAGGACAGAAGGACAAGCTTTTGGAGGAGATTGAGCTTTTGGATGGAGCAAGTGCAGAATTTGACCAGGAGCTTGTGGATAAAGGAGAGCTTTCGCCAGTATTTTTTGGGTCGGCACTTACGAATTTTGGAGTGGAGATTTTCTTAAGATATTTTTTGAAGATGACGACTTCTCCGCTGCCGCGTAAGGCGGATGTGGGGCTTATAGAGCCTATGAAAGAAGGATTTTCGGGATTTATCTTTAAAATACAGGCAAATATGAATAAAGCCCATAGAGACCGTATTGCATTTATGAGAATCTGTTCCGGGAAATTTGAAGCGGGGATGGAAGTGCTGCATGTACAGCCAGGAAAGAAGATTCGACTGTCTCAGCCGCAGCAGATGATGGCGCAGGACAGAAAGATGGTGGAGGAGGCGTATGCAGGGGATATTATCGGATTGTTTGATCCGGGGATTTTCTCGATTGGAGATACGGTTTGTATGCCAGGAAAGCGGATACAATATGAAGGGATTCCTACCTTTGCACCAGAACATTTTGCAAGAGTCCGCCAGATGGATACGATGAAGCGCAAGCAGTTTGTCAAAGGAATTGAGCAGATTGCACAAGAAGGCGCAATTCAGATATTTCAGGAGTACCATACAGGAATGGAAGAGATTATTGTTGGGGTTGTGGGTGTTCTGCAATTTGATGTGCTGAAATATCGGCTGAATCATGAGTACAATGTGGAGATTCGGCTGGAAAATCTGCCATATGAGCATATTCGCTGGATTGAGAATGAAGAGATTGATATGGATAAGATTAGTGGAACTTCGGATATGAAGAAGATTCAGGATTTAAAAGGAAGACCGCTGCTTCTATGGGTGAACAGCTGGAGCATTGGGATGACACTAGAGCGAAATGAAGGGCTTAAGCTAAGTGAATTTGGGCGGTAAATTTACCCTTTTCAAAGTGGGGAAGGTTTGTTATACTAAGGTGAGATGATGAGGGACTGTGGCAGGGCTTTCATAAAGAGTAGATTGATAGATTAGGAGGAATGATTGGGATGGAAAAGTTAGATAGAGCGACGCATGTGCTTCAGATGGACGGAGATAAAGGGGAAGTGCAGATTGCAGACGAAGTGGTTGCAATTATTGCAGGGATGGCGGCGACAGAAGTAAAAGGGGTTGCTTCTATGGCAGGAAATATCAAGAATGAGTTAGTGGCTAAGATGGGAATGAAAAACCTGTCTAAAGGAGTCAAAGTAGAAGTGACAGATACCGATGTAAGTGTGGATTTGGCACTTAACCTGGTGTTTGAAGCGAATATACTAGAAGTGGCAGGGAAAGTGCAGGAGAAGGTGAAATCGGCCATTGAGAGCATGACAGGAATGAAAGTGTCACGTGTGAATGTCCGGGTTGCCGGAGTAGTGCTAGAGTAGTGGTAAGGGCGGCTGCACAAAGTGGCAGCCCCCTTTTGTGTTTCATGGGAGACGATGGATAACGATGGAGGCGAGATGAAAAGAAGAGAACTAAGAGAACATATTTTTCAGCTTTTGTTCCGTGTGGAGTTTAATGAGAAGGATGAGATGGCAAAACAGGTAGGGCTGTTTGTGGAAGATATGGAAGAGGAGACAGAGGTAAAAGAGCGGGATAAGACATATATTTCTGAGAAATATGCAAAGATTGTGGAGAAGCTTCCTGAGATTGATAAGATGCTAGATGAGGTGTCAAAAGGATGGAAGACAAGCCGGATGGGAAAAGTGGAGCTGACCATTCTCAGGCTTGCAGTCTACGAGATGCGATTTGATGAGGATATACCGCAGAAGGTGGCGATTAACGAAGCAGTGGAGCTTTCAAAGAAATTTGGAGGAAATGAGGCGCCGGCTTTTGTTAATGGTGTGCTTGCAAAGCTTACAGGGAATTAGAGAAGATGACAAAGAACGTATATTCGGTAGGTCAGGTCAATGCCTATATTAAAAATATATTTATCAAAGATGTGATATTAAATCGTATCTATGTAAAAGGAGAGATATCGAATTGTAAGTATCACACCTCTGGCCATATCTATTTTTCTTTAAAGGATGAGTCGGGGGCGATTGCCTGTGTGATGTTTGCCGGGAATCGCAAAGGACTTGCATTTCGGCTGCAGGAAGGGCAGAAGGTGATTGTGCTTGGCGGTGTCAGTGTCTATGAGCGGGATGGAAGATACCAGCTCTATGCCAGGGAGATTGTGCTCGATGGAGAAGGGGCATTATATCAGCAATTTGCCAGGCTTAAGAGAGAACTAGAGGAAATGGGGATGTTTTCTCCCCAGTATAAGAAAAAGATTCCGTTCTACAGCAGAAGAATCGGGATAGTGACAGCACCTACAGGAGCGGCGATTCGGGATATTATCAATATTGCCAGAAGACGTAACCCCTATGTGCAGCTGATTTTGTATCCGGCTCTGGTGCAGGGAGAGCAGGCAGCAGCGAGTATTGTCAAGGGAATACAGGTACTAGAGCGCTACGGCGTGGATGTGATGATTGTAGGGCGTGGTGGCGGTTCGATAGAGGATTTATGGGCATTTAATGAAGAGATAGTGGCGAAAGCTATCTTTGCCTGTAAGACACCTGTTATCTCGGCAGTGGGACATGAGACAGATACGACGATTGCGGACTATGTAGCAGACCTTCGGGCGCCTACGCCTTCTGCAGCGGCGGAGCTTGCAGTGGCAGATTACAGGCAGCTACTTGGTGGGATGGAGCTTTTTAAGAATCAGTTGACTGACCGTCTAGAACAGAAGATATTGTGGTATCGGCAGCGTCTAGAGAATCAGAAGCTTTTGCTTTTGCATGCAAGTCCTCGTTATAAATTAAATGAAAAGCAGCAGTATGCGGCAGATTTAACGGATAAGCTTCGACAGGGGATATTAAGAAAGCTAGAGGAGCGAAAGCACCAGGTACAGCTCTATGCAGAAAGGCTTGAAGGCTGTTCGCCTCTTAAGAAGCTACAACAGGGCTATTCTTATATAGAGACAAAGGATAAAAAGGCGCTTCAGAGTATCTTGCAGATACAGACAAAAGAGCAGGTGACGATTCATGTAACAGATGGTAAAATCTTAGCCTGTGTAGAGGCGATAGAGCCACTAGAAAGGAATGGATGATTATGGCAGAAGAAAAAAGGGAAGAATTTCAGTTAGAAGAAGCATTTGGAAAGATTGAAGCGCTTCTGTCAAAGCTGACAGACAGAAATGTGTCCTTAGAAGAATCCTTTTCGCTCTATCAGGAGGGTGTAAAGCTTCTAAAACTCTGTAACGACCAAATCGACCATGTGGAGAAACAAATGCTTCTCATCGACGAGGAGGGACAGACCCATGAATTTTCCTGAAGAACTACGTAAGAGGACCGAAAAGACACAAGCAGTAATCGAGCGGTTTCTTCCAACAGAGGACGGGCAACAGAAAAAGATACTAGAAGCGATGAACTATAGTGTGCTTGCAGGGGGCAAGAGGCTTCGACCGCTGATGATGTACGAGACCTATCAGATGTTTGGCGGCAAGGAGGATGTGATTCATCTTTTTATGGCAGCGATAGAGATGATTCATACGTACTCTCTGGTACATGATGATTTGCCGGCGATGGATAACGATGAGTACCGCAGAGGCAAGCTGACCACACATGCCAAATATGGACATGCTATGGGTATCTTGGCAGGCGATGGGCTGTTAAATCTGGCTTTTGAGACGGCAGCTGCCGCCTTTGACTGTGTAGATGACCTAGAAGATGCAAAAAGAGTTGCAAAGGCACTTCAGATTCTTGGAAGGAAAGCCGGTGTCTATGGGATGATAGGGGGGCAAGTCGTCGATGTGGCGTCTACCGGATGTGCAGTAGATGAGAAGAAGCTTTTGTTTATCTATCGATTAAAAACGAGTGCACTTTTAGAGGCGTCGATGATGATTGGCGCGGTGCTTGCAAAAGCAGAGAAAGCAGAGGTACAGGCGACAGAGCAGATTGCTTCTGATGTGGGGTTAGCATTTCAGATTCGGGATGACATCCTGGATGTGACAAGCACGATGGAAGCGCTTGGAAAGCCGATTCACAGCGATGAGCGCAATGAGAAGACGACCTATGTAACACTCAAAGGCCTGTCAAAGGCTTCTGAGGATGTGGAGGAGATATCGAAAAGGGCGCTTATGCGTCTGGAATCTCTGTCCTGTCACAGTGAATTTTTGACAGAACTGATAAAGTCTCTGATTTACAGAGAGAAATAGAGGGTATCGGCATGGTATTGGAGAAGATAAATCAGGTCAATGATATTAAGAAGATTTTGCCAGAAGAATATGAGCTTTTGGCAGAAGAGATACGAAAGTTTTTAATTGAGAAAATCAGTGCAAGCGGCGGGCATTTAGCTTCTAATCTGGGGGTGGTGGAGCTTACAATGGCGCTGCATCTGTGTTTTGATTTCCCAAAGGATAAAGTAGTGTGGGATGTAGGACATCAGTCTTATACACACAAACTTTTGACTGGAAGAAAGGCTGGTTTTGACGAGCTTCGCAAATATGGTGGATTAAGTGGCTTTCCCAAGAGAAAAGAGAGTGACTGTGACTGCTTTGATACAGGCCACAGCTCGACTTCTATCTCGGCTGGCATCGGGCTTGTGGCAGCGCGGGATTTGCTAGGAGGCAAGGAATCGGTTATCTCGGTCATCGGAGACGGTGCACTGACCGGTGGGATGGCCTACGAGGCACTGAACAATGCATCACAGCTTAAGAAAAACTTTATCATTGTGCTAAACGACAACCATATGTCTATCGCTGAAAATGTAGGCGGGATGTCGGAGTACCTGAATGAGCTTCGAACCAATGAAGTCTATACCAATTTTAAAAATGGTGTTGAGCAGTCTCTGAATCGGATTCCGGGAGGGACACAGCTTGCGCATCATCTAAAGAGAACCAAAAGTGGGATTAAACAGCTTCTGATACCTGGTATGTTGTTCGAAGATATGGGAGTTACATATCTAGGGCCAGTCGACGGTCATGATATCCATAAGCTTTTGGAAGTATTTAAAAGGGCAAAGCGTGTCAAAGGTGCAGTGCTTG
Source organism: Lachnospiraceae bacterium (assembly GCA_910575445.1). Taxonomy (GTDB): domain Bacteria; phylum Bacillota; class Clostridia; order Lachnospirales; family Lachnospiraceae; genus Hominiventricola. Next base: position 323,305 of record CAJTFW010000002.1, read on the forward strand.
TGCATATCCTGACCAAGAAAGGCAAAGGCTATGGCCCGGCAGAGCGACATCCGGCCAGATTTCACGGTGCGGAGCCTTTTGATATCCAGACGGGGATTCCCAAGAAGAATCGAAAGAAAGCAAATTATCAGGATGTATTTTCAACCTGTATGGTAAAGCTAGGGCAGCGCAATGAGAAGGTCGTGGCAATTACAGCAGCGATGCCGGACGGGACAGGATTAAAACGTTTTAAAAACCTATACCCCGAGCGTTTTTTTGATGTGGGCATTGCAGAAGGACATGCAGTAACCTTTGCTGCCGGACTGGCAGCCGGAGGGGTACGTCCGATTTTTGCGGTCTATTCTTCCTTTTTACAAAGGGCGTATGACCAGATTTTACACGATGTCTGTATTCAGAATCTGCCGGTTGTCTTTGCGATTGACAGAAGCGGACTGGTGGGAAGCGATGGTGAGACACATCAGGGTATCTTTGATTTGTCCTATCTCTCAAGCATCCCCAATATGCATATTATGGCACCCAAAAACAAATGGGAGCTGTCTGATATGCTAAAATTTGCTGTAAATTTTGACGGGCCAATCGCGCTTCGTTATCCAAGAGGAGAAGCCTATGATGGACTTAAAGAATTTCGAAGTCCGATGGTCTATGGAAAAGGTGAGATTCTCTATGAAGAAGAAGATATTGCAATTCTGGCTGTTGGAAGTATGGTCAAGACTGCCGAGACGGTTCGCCGCAATCTAAAGGATGCCGGATACAGCTGTACCTTGGTCAATGGACGTTTTATCAAACCTGTGGATACTGAGTTGATTCGTGAGCTTTCAAGAGAACACAAGTTGCTTGTAACGATAGAGGAAAATGTAAGAAGCGGTGGCTTTGGGGAAAAGGTACAAGACTATGTGATAGAGCAGAAGCTTCCTGTTAATATTTTAACGATTGCTTTGCCAGATGAATATGTGGAACATGGCAATGTGGAGCTTCTCTATGAAGAAGTAGGGATTGATGCCGAATCCGTGACCAAGCGGATTGTGGAAAAATATATTTTAAGCAAATAGGGATAAGGATATGAAGACAAGATTAGATGTCCTGATGGTGGAACGTGGGCTTGCAGAGTCGCGGGAAAAAGCAAAAGCCATCATTATGTCTGGAAATGTATTTGTAGATGGAGAGAGAGAGGACAAAGCCGGTGCTTCCTTTGCCGAGAAAGTGGTGATTGAAGTCAAGGGAAATCCTTTAAAATACGTAAGCCGTGGTGGATTAAAGCTGGAAAAAGCCATCCACCATTTTGGAGTGCAGTTAGCAGAGAAAGTCTGTATGGATGTGGGGTCTTCTACGGGAGGATTTACCGACTGTATGCTGCAAAATGGTGCACAGAAAGTCTATGCCGTCGATGTTGGTAAGCCGCAGCTTGCCTGGAAGCTTCGCCAGGATACACGGGTTATCCCCATGGAGAAGACCAATATCCGCTATGTGACCAAAGAACAGATACCAGAAGAGATTGCGTTCGCTTCGATTGATGTGGCATTTATCTCCCTTACCAAAGTCTTGGCACCAGTCAAGGCACTTCTTAGAGAAGACGGACAGGTAGTGGCACTGATTAAGCCACAGTTTGAGGCAGGCAGAGAACAAGTAGGCAAAAAAGGCGTCGTTCGGGATAAAAAAGTACATCTGGAAGTTATCGAACGTGTGGTCGATTATGCCATGCAGATTGGATTTTCCATATTAAATCTGGAATATTCGCCGATTAAAGGGCCGGAGGGCAATATCGAATATCTGCTCTATCTGCAGAATCATAAGGAAGGAACAATAAGGGAGGATGTGGCCGTGGAAGTAAAAAACATCGTAGAGCAGGCGCATCAGGCTTTGTAAGGATACCGATGAGAACATTTTATATTATTGCGAACAGTGACAAAGACGAAAATATGAAGCTTTCTTATGAGATAGCAGATTATCTGACTTCTCAGGGAAAGCGCTGCATCATCAGAAAAGAGGCAATGGAAGGGCAGGTGCCCCACAGTCAGCTTATGACAGAAGAAGTAGAAGGAATCCTGGTATTAGGTGGAGATGGAACGCTTCTTCGGGCAGCAAGGGAGTTGGCAGACAGAAGAATTCCATTTTTGGGTATCAATCTGGGACATTTGGGTTATCTAGCAGAGATTGAGAGACAGAATGTCCAGACTGCTCTTGAAAAATTGATACTTGACGAGTACACGGTGGAAGACAGAATGATGCTTCGAGGCAGTGTCTATGTGGATGGGAAAGAGACTGAGCGGGATGTGGCACTCAATGATATTGTGATTAATCGCTTTGGCAATCTTCGCGTCGTCAACTATGAAATCTATGTCAATGGACTATATCTAAATTCTTTTACAGCGGACGGTATGATTGTGTCGACGCCAACAGGCTCCACAGGATACAGCTTATCTGCCGGAGGCCCGATTGTATCACCAACAGCTTCTATGCTGGTACTTACGCCGATATGTCCCCATACCTTAAATTCCAGAAGCATTGTATTTTCCGGGGAGGATAAAATCTGTCTGAGAATTGGAGAAGGCAGACGTCTTGGCCCGGATGAGGCTTGTGTGACGTTCGACGGGGATACCTGTGTGCCAGTAAAGACCGGCGACTATGTAGAGATACAAAAGTCTACAGAAGTGACAAGGATTTTAAAGATTAATCAGGTCAGCTTTCTAGAAGTGCTTCGGAATAAGTTAAACCGGAATTAATATAAGGGAGATACTCTTATGAAACAGAAAAGGCATGAGAAAATCATGGAACTGATTGAGCACTATGAGATAGAGACGCAAGAAGAACTTGCTGACCGATTGCAGCAGGAGGGCTTTCGGGTGACACAGGCGACCGTATCAAGAGATATCCGAGAGCTTCGACTTTCCAAAGTACCCGGACAGAATGGCCGGCAAAAATATGTACTCTTAAACCGCCAGGAACATCAGATGGCAGAGAAGTATGTAGGTATTTTAAGAGAAGCATTTGTATCTATGGACTGTGCACAGAACATCTTAGTGATTAAGACGGTATCTGGCATGGCGATGGCTGTGGCAGCTGCACTTGATAAGATTGACTGGAAAGAGATTGTAGGCTGCATCGCTGGAGATGATACGGTGATGTGTGCGATTCGCACGCTCGAAGACACCAAGACTGTGATGACAGAACTTGATAAGATTGTTAGAAAACAGGGGTAAAGGAATGTTACTTCATTTACATGTAAAAAATCTGGCCCTTATCCGCGAGACGGAGATTGATTTTACCAAAGGGCTGAATATATTGACAGGAGAGACCGGTGCTGGAAAATCCATTATCATCGGCTCAATTACGATGGCGCTTGGGCAGAAAGTTCCAAAAGAAATGATAAGAGAAGAAGATGGTCCGGCACTTGTAGAGCTAATCTTTCAGACAAATCATAAAGAACTTTTGCAGAAACTAGAAGAGCGGGGTATCCAGGTAGAAGACGGCGAGGTGATTTTATCCAGAAAAATATCAGGGACGAGAAGCCTTAGCCGTATCAATGGAGAGACCGTCAGCACAGCCTATATGAAAGAAGTTGCTTCTTATCTGATTGATATTCATGGACAGCATGAGCACCAGTCCCTTTTACATAAGAGAAAACATCTAGAAATATTAGATGAATATGCACATGAAACACTTCAGCCCGTAAAAGCTGATTTGATAAAAAATTATCAAGCTTGTCAGAAACTAAAAAAAGAACTAGAAGAAGTATCCACAGATACCGATGCCAGATTAAGAGAGCAGTCTCTTTTGGAATTCGAGATTCAGGAAATTGAAGATGCACACTTAAAAGAAGGCGAAGATGAACAGCTAGAGCAGGACTATCGAAAGATGACAGGGGCAAAAAGGATACTAGAAGCCTTGACACAAGTGCGTATGCTCTGTATGGGAGAAGAAATATCAGCCTCTGAACAGACCAGTAGGGCTTGCAGAGAGCTTGCAGGGGTACAAGGATTTGACGATGGACTAGAAAATCTAAGAGAACAGCTTCAGGAGATTGACAGCCAGCTTCTAGACTTTGGGCGGGAGCTTGAAGACTATATGGAGAGCTTGGAATTCTCGGACCAGGATTTCTATGATACAGAAGAAAGACTGAATCTAATTAACCATCTTAAGGCAAAATACGGCGCTACCATAGAAGACGTGCTTACCTACCAAGAGGAGAAGCAAAAGCGCTTAGAGCTTTTAGCTAACTATGACAGCTATATGGAGACGCTTCAAAGAGAATACCAGGAAACGCTTCAAAAGCTGACCAAGCTGTGTCAAAAGGCACATCAGATTCGCAGCATTCATGCAGAGAAGCTGACAAAGCTTATGAAAGAACAGTTAGCAGAGCTTAACTTTTTAGATGTACAGTTTGAGATTGCAGTCAACCAAAGTGAACATCTTTCTTTAGATGGATATGACGATGTGGAATTTCTAATCTCCACCAATCCAGGAGAGCCCCTAAAAGCACTTGGAAAGATTGCATCCGGCGGAGAACTCTCTCGTGTAATGTTAGCGATTAAGACGGTACTTGCAGACCAGGATGCGATAGACACGGTGATTTTCGACGAGATTGACGCAGGTATCAGTGGTCGTACAGCGCAGAAAGTCTCAGAAAAGCTGTCTGTGATTGGACAGAGCAGACAGGTTATCTGCATCACGCATCTGGCACAACTTGCATCGATGGCAGACAGTCACTATTGTATTGAAAAACGTGCAGAAGACGGAAGTACCCAGACACAGATAAGAAGGCTTAGAGAGGTAGAAATCATCGAAGAGTTAGCACGTATTTTAGGCGGCGCCAAGATTACCGATGCCGTTCGTCAAAATGCAGAAGAGATGAAAAAGTTAGCACTTATTTTCAAAGAAAAAACAGGAAAAACCTGACAATTATATTTAGACGGTTTTTGACAGACACTAGAAGGTGAATTCAAAGATAGGAAAGGTGTGTCTGCATGAACCGTCTAAAAATTTACCGTGCATTCCTGCTCGGACTTTTGATTCTCTCCGTAATGGGGATGTATTTTTATATTCGCTGGTATCTAAGAACACAAGTTCCAGATATGGTGCGGGTAGGAGTCGGAGAAGAACAGACGCTTGACCTTGGATTAAAAGAAGTCTCTGTCCGGGTGGTCGAGAAAAAGAGAGTGATACCAGGTGGGATTCCCATTGGCATCTATCTAGAGACCGAAGGCGTCTATGTTGTGGGAACTCAGGAAGTCGAAGGAGAAGACGGCTTAAACTATGAGCCAGCCTACCAGGTCGTGCAGACAGGAGACTATATTTTAGCAGTCAATGGAAAGAAGATTCATAATAAGGACGAGCTAATCGACTGTGTACAGGCAAATCAGAGCAATGTGATGATTTTAAAGCTTCTGCGCCATACAGAGGTGATACAAGTCCGCCTGCATGCCGTACAGACCAAAGAAAATGACTATAAGTTAGGAATCTGGGTCAAAGACGATATCCAGGGGATTGGAACACTGACATATCTGACAGAAGATATGCACTTTGGAGCACTTGGCCACGGGATTACCGATACAGACACCGGAGAACTCTTAAACTCTTGTGGTGGTTCGCTGTATGATACCAATATCTTAGAGATTATCAAAGGAGAGCGCGGCACCCCCGGAGAGATTAGTGGTATGATTACGTATTCCGAGCGCCATGTGCGGGGACAGATTTTCTCCAATACTGCTGCCGGAATCTTTGGAGTGGCAAATCAGAAATTGTGCAATGAGGTATCAAAAGAAGCAGTAGAAGTGGCCTTTAAACAGGAGATTATAAAAGGACCAGCCTATATTAGAAGTTCGGTCTCAGGAGAGCTTAAAGACTATCAGATAATAATTCAGGAGATTCGGCTCAATGAAGACGATGTTAATAAAGGAATGATATTCCAAGTTGTTGACCCAGAACTTTTAGAACTAACAGGCGGTGTTATCCAGGGAATGAGCGGCTCTCCAATTCTACAAAATGGAAAACTTATCGGAGCCGTAACCCATGTCTTTGTCAACGACCCTACAAAAGGGTATGGGATTTTTGCGGAGACGATGGTGGAAGGAAGATAGTAATTTCTTGTCATCAAGTTATGGAAAGTGATAAAAAACAGAATGAAAAGAAGCCATATGGGATGTGATAACAGGAAAAACTTCACATCCCATATGGCTTCTTTTCATTTTTGGTTTGAAAACATGCTTCTAATGTATGTTAGGAAAACGTTTTCAAAAATAGGGATAAAAAAGTAAAAAAATTAAACAATTGTGGTAGTAATTGCCAGTTCTGGTTGGGTTGTGTCAACTCTGGTATATTGAAGCGAAACTTCTAGATCGGATTCAATCATAAGCGCGTAGGGAACTCCTCTTGGAATAGCAGGTCCATCTGTATTTTGCAATTTGTCCAAACGGATATGTGTGGTCCTCTCACCGGGAACAGTTATGGAAAAACCTTCCATTTTCGGGCGGTCTTCGAAGAAAAATGTGAGATTAACCGTTGCAGATGCAGTGTTGGTGTTCAGTACGCAAACAGCTTCATGACTTACATAGGAACCGTTGTCCACCTCAGGCCAGTAGCAATCAGGAATGAATTTTGTCATAAAATGACCTCCTTTGAATGATTTTTTAATTTGTGTATCTATTATATACAGAGGATTTCTATATTTCAACAAAAAAATGTTTATCAGCAATTTATACAAAAAAACAGAGTGTAAATTGTATAAAATACATATTTACTTTTGAGATATAATTGTGATATTATACAAATACCAAAAAGGAAAACGTTTTCCTATTTCTCGCACTCATTTTTACATGGAATATGGATATGATTGATGATATGCTATATTTACTAAAAATGATAAGGAGAAAAATAATGCTTGAAAAATTAAGAGAGAAAAATTCTGCACTGGAGATACTTCCAGTGGAATCGTCAGAATTTGAAGTCTATGGAATGGTACATCCAGAAGTTGTAATGCCTGGTATGAAGGAGTTTGTACAGACACACAGACCGGACAAAGAGGAATTGTATATTCCCTGTGAAGAGAAGCTGATGAATATGGAGGAGAGCAGATTTTTTAAGGAAAATCTGTTTGGACAGGTGGACTGCCAGATCGGTTATTACTATGGAAGAGGAACAAAGCTGAATGCGGTGGAGTACCACAAATGCAGTGAGGTGCTTGTTCTGTTTGAACCCGCAGTTTTAGTACTTGGTTCCGTATGGGATATCAAAGACTATAAGCTGGATTCTTCCGTGATGAAATTGTTTTATGTGCCTGCAGATACTTGCGTGGAACTGTATGCAACAACACTCCATTTCTCTCCGTTGATGGTTACGCAAAAAGGGATTAGCCAGGTAGTTGTTCAGGCAGCAGGAACCAATACGCCTCTTTTAACTGAGCGTACCAAGCGCCTTCGAACAGACCAGTATCTTTTGGAGCGAAATAAATGGGTTCTGGCACATAAGGAGTATGTAAAGACTTTAGGCGAAGGGGCTTATGAAGGCATTATTGGAGAGAACATTGCTCTGTCTCCGTTAGACTAGGGAGCAGGGGGTGTGAAGAAATGAGTGTGAGTATCAAAGAAGTAGCGAACCGTGCAGGTGTCAGCATATCCACCGTATCTAGAGTAATTAACGGTTCCAAAAATGTCAGCCCGCTTCTAAAGGTGAAGGTGGAAAGGGTGATTGCAGAGACGAATTATTCGGCAAATAGTATTGCCCGTGGGTTGAAGATTTCCAAGACGAATAAAATTGCAGTAATTATAACGGCAATTTCCAGAACTTTTTTTACAGATATTTTAGAAGGAATCAGTAAAGAGGCAGAAGAGAACGGATATTCGGTCGTGATTGCAGAAACTCACGACAGCATAGAAAAAGAGATGTATCTAGTAGACTATTTTGTGTCTCAGTGGGTGGATGGAATCATCCTTGCTTCTAGTGCATACGGCAACGACATGAAGGTGCGTAGGTATCTAGATAGACTAGATAAGCTGAACAAGAAGGGGACGCGGATACCAGTGATTACCCTGGAATATCCGATTAACAATAAAAATATTGATGCAGTAACTATAGACAACGAAAAGGCAGCGTATGAGGCGGTGACATATCTGATCCGTCAAATTCACTGTAGAAATATTTTACATATATGCATTCCCTTTGAACATTATCTTGGACAGAAGAGAATGGAAGGTTACCGAAGAGCTCTGGAGGAAAATGCTCTGCCATTTCTTCCAGAAAATGTAGTGGAATGCGATTACACTTCTTATTCCGGCTATAAAGCTATAAAAAAGATCGCAGAGGAAAGACGGGATTTTGATGGAATTTTCTGTGACAACGATCAGATGGCAGTGGGCGTGCTAAAAGCCTGCGAAGAGCTGCACATTCGGATTCCAGAGGATGTGGCAATCATGGGAAATGATGATGTCTTTGTAGCATCAGTCGTCTCTCCGAGTCTCTCATCGATTCATGTGCCAAAGTATGAGATGGGCGCCCTGGCTATGAAGCGACTGGTGGAAGTGCTGAAGATAATTGAAGCGGGGCAAAAGGGTCCGAAGCGAAAGGTGCTTCTTCTGGAGCACGAGATTGTAGAGAGAGAAAGCACAGTAAAGAATAATCGGGAAAGTCTACAATATCTTTCCTGGTAAGCAAAAGAGAAGCCATTGTTTTAAAAGCCCGTCAATGACACAGCAAAAGCCGGCAGACAGTAATACGAAAATGGAATAAGATTCTGGTATAAGGTATATGTCCTATATCAGAATTTTAATAAAGCAGCAAAAGGAAACGGAAGCTGTAAGCATAATACAAGGAGGACTGAGATGAGCAGTATTGAACAGAACTACCAGATTGCAAAAGAAATGTATGCAGAAAAGGGTGTAAATACAGATCAGGTATTAAAAATCCTGAAAGCAACACCCATTTCGGTGCACTGCTGGCAAATTGACGATCTGACAGGCTTTGAAAATCCAGAGGCAGTGTTGTCAGGAGGAATCGCAGCATTTGGAAATGCTCCCGGAAAACCCCGCAGCAGAGAAGAATACATGAAAAATCTGGATGAAGCGCTGAATCTGATCCCCGGTGCAACGAAGCTGGCTCTTCATGCAGTTTACAGAGATGAGACGGGAAATGGTGTGGAGCGCAATGCTCTTGGACCAGAGCATTTTAAAGGATGGGTCGACTATGCGAAGGAGAAGCACATTGGTCTGGATTATAACCCAACTTATTTCTCCCATCCTATGTCAGAATCTGGTTTTACCCTCTGCAGTAGAGATGAAGGTATTCGTCAGTACTGGATTGAGCATGGAAAGAAAAGTCGTGAGATTGGTGCTTATTTTGGAAAAGAGTTAGGGCAGGTGTGCATTACCAATCACTGGATCGGTGACGGATACAAGGATCATACCATTGATAAAGTGGGACCAAGAGCTCTTTTGAAAGATTCGTTGGATCAGATATTTGCAGCGCCTTTGGACAGAAAATATAATATTGATTCGGTGGAGAGTAAGCTTTTCGGATTAGGAAGTGAAAGTTATGTGCCAGGGTCCCATGAATTCTATACGAATTATGTCCTGACTCATGACAACTGTATTGTTTGTATGGATGCGGGACATTTCCATCCGACAGAGCAGGTTTCTGCCAAGATATCTTCTTATCTGGTATTTGGAAAAGAACTGATGCTTCATGTGAGTCGCCCAGTGAGATGGGACAGCGATCATGTTGTTATGCTAGATGACGAGACAAAAGCTATTATGCAGGAAATTGTGCGCTATGATGCACTGGATCGCGTACATATTGGACTGGATTATTTTGATGCTAGCATCAATCGTATTGTAGCAACTGCTCTTGGTGCAAGAAATGCAAGAAAAGCACTGATGATGGCGCTTTTGGAACCATCAGAGGAGTTGATTCGCATAGAGCGCGAGGGCAATCTGACAAGAAGACTGGCACTTAGTGAGGAAATGAAGTCCATGCCTTTTGGGCTTGTATGGGATATGTTCTGTGAGATGGAAGGTGTAGCAGGCAATAACTGGATGAACAAATACAACTAAGATCAGACAAGAAGGAGAGATAAGCATGAAAAATATCAAGATCCCCAATACAGAACTGTCTGTATCTCCCTTTGGATTGGGAACAGTGAATGCAGGACTTTTATGGGATGGTGCAGATGCAGACAGAATTTTTGAGGCATTTCTGGAATTGGGTGGCAATCTGATAGATTCCGCACATGTGTATTCCGACTGGGTGCCGCCAGAAATTGCAAGAAGTGAGCGTGTTATTGGTGACTGGCTAGAGCGGAGCAAGAAACGTGATCAGATTGTATTGGTCACAAAAGGCGGTCATCCAGATATGACCAAAGAGAATCCAGATACACATATCAACCGTATGCGCAGAGCAGATATGGTGAAGGATTTAGATGAGTCCTTAAAGACGCTTCGTACAGACTATATCGATCTTTATTTCTACCATAGGGATGATATAACGATTCCAGTGGAAGAGACCATCGAAGTGATGGAGGAGTTTGTAAAACAGGGCAAAATTCGTTATTATGGCTGTTCTAACTGGTCTGCAGAGCGTATGATGGCAGCTGACCGCTACTGTCAGGAAAAGGGATATCGCAGTTTTGTGGCAAATCAGGCACTTCTGAATCTGGGAAGCAAATATATGAATCCACTGGCAGATGATACCATGTGTGCTATTGATGATAAGATGTATGCTTATCATAAGGAGAATAGAAGCAATCTGGCTATGCCTTATATGGGAGTATGCAGCGGTTTCTTTCATATTTATGACAGCAAGGGAGAAGAGAGAGTGAAAACTAGCCCCTACTATACAGAAGGAAATATGCGGATGGCTAGATGCCTAAAGGCTCTGAAGGAGAAATACAACGCTACAGTGACACAGATTGTCCTTGGATTCTTTACAGTACAGGAATTTCCGTGTGTACCGCTGTATGGTGCCAAGACAACAGATGACCTGAAGGAAGCGGCAGGAACTTTTGAGATTAAGTTCGACAAAGAAGATTACATCTTCTAGTCGTGTGCATCTGAGAAGGGAGGAGAAGCATTCTTATGGATACAATTTTAAAACTGGAAGATATCTGTAAAAGTTTCCCAGGTGTAAAAGCGTTAGACCATATGCAGATTGAGCTTGCGCGAGGGGAGATGCATGCAGTCTGTGGAGAGAATGGAGCAGGAAAATCAACACTGATGAAGGTTATTACTGGAGTCTATAAGGCAGACAGCGGGAATATGTACCTGAACGGGGAGAAAGTGTTCATTAAAGAGCCTAACGATGCTTATGCCAAAGGAATTGCCATTATCTTTCAAGAGACTAGTCTCTTTAAGGATCTGACCGTTCTGGAAAATATTTTCATGGGGCATGAGCCAGTGAAGAAAGTGTTCGGCTTTGTTCAGCATATTAACTACCAGGCAATGAGAGAAAAGGCACAGCAGATATTTGAATTTCTTGGCATTGACAAAGATATTTCTTTTGACGCGAAGGTAGATGACTTGGGTGTGGCAGCAAAGCAGATGGTGGAGATTGCCAAAGCGCTGACTTATGATGCCAATATCCTGATTTTTGATGAACCTACAGCGGCTCTGACTAGCAAAGATGTACGGGCGCTGTTTCAGACGATTGCCAGGCTGAAGGCGAGCGGCATCTCTATGATGTACATCAGCCATCGTATGGAGGAGATTTTTGAAATTGCAGACCGTGTAACGGTTATTCGGGATGGTTCCTTTGTCAGAACCACAGATATCAAAGAGGTGACGGAGAAGGAACTGATCGCTTGGATGGTAGGACGTGAGATGAACGAGATGTACCCCAAGGTGGAAGGGGAGATTGGAGGTCCTATCCTAAAGGTAAACAATCTATGCAAGGAAGGATTGCTTAAAAATATTTCCTTTGAAGTAAAGCAAGGTGAGATATTCGGTGTGGCAGGATTGGCAGGTGCAGGAAGAACCGAGATGGCAGAATGTTTAAGCGGACTGATGCACAGCGATTCTGGAGATGTAGAGTTCTACGGACAGCCTCTGAATGTAAAAGCATACCGGGAGGCGGTGGATGCGGGATTTGTCTATATCTCAGAAGACCGTAAAAAATATGGTCTTAGCGTTCCCATGACAATTAAAGAAAATCTGACCATGTCGATCCTTTATAAAATATCAAAGAACGGTTTTATCGATTTTAAAGAGGAAGAGAACATCGTGGATGACTATATGCAGAAACTGCGTGTCAAGGCACCAAATCGGGAATTTGTCGTGGAGAATCTCTCTGGAGGCAATCAGCAGAAGGTGTTAGTAGCAAAAGCACTTTGCGCGAAACCGCGTCTGCTGATCCTAGATGAACCTACCCGCGGTGTAGACGTAGGAGCAAAATCCGAGATTCACAAAATAATCAGCAATCTGGCAAAAGATGGGCTTTCAATCATTATGATCTCATCGGATATGCCGGAACTTCTGGGCATGAGTGACCGCCTGATGGTTATCAAAGCAGGAACAAAGGTAGGGGAACTGACCAGAGCGGAATTTTCGCAGGAAAAAGTTCTTGAGATGGCTTTATAACAAAGGGGGAGAAGAATGAAAACACAAAAAAATCCAATCGCTGCATTCTTTACTTCCAGAGAAGGATATCTGGCAATCTTTGTTGCCATTCTGTTTGTAGTACTTTTCTTTACAACGAACTTAAGTGGAAGTATGTATATTTTTTTAAGAGACCTTGCCTATCTGATTGCGGGCGGACTGGCTCTTATGATGGTCATTATGCTAGGAGAAATTGATATTTCTTCTGGTACGGTTTTAGGACTGATAGGTTTTGTTACAGGAACGACACTGAAGATGGGGCTGCCCATACCAGTAGTGCTTCTGATTGCCATTCTCGTAGGCATGATCAATTCGGCTGTTATTGCTTTTATTACTGTGCGTTTCCGCGTACCATCGATGATCGTATCGCTGGCAATGGTAAAACTGCATGTAGGGCTTTTCCCGCTTCTTCCAGATGCAGGATGGGTATCCAATATTCCATCTAGTATATCGGATGTGGGCGGAGCGAGACTGTTTGGCGTGATTCCGGTGATCTTGCTCTTTGCCCTTGTGCTGCTGATTTTCTTCTGCTGGTTTATGAAATATACCAGATTCGGGAGAAAGGTCTATGCAGTGGGCGGCAATAAAGAGTCCGCAAAGCTGGCAGGTATTAATTCAGACAAGATAACATTTCTTACGTTTCTGATGTCAGGTGCGCTTCTGGGAGTGACAGCTATGATGTATTGGCTTCCCAAGACACAGGTCATTCCAAGCGGAACCATTGGCATGGAGATGTATTTCCTTCCGATTGCAGTAGTAGGAGGCGTAAGCATTATGGGCGGAACCGGAAGACCTATTGGTATTCTGGTGGCAGGTATCCTGATCGCCATGCTGCAAAGAGCATGTTTGTTGTTTGGTCTGGGAAATCAGTATGTATATTTGAGCTATGGCTTAATTGTACTGGTTGCAGTATACGCAACAGTTTCGGATATTAAGTTCTTTAAGCAGAAGAAAACAGTGGGAGGTGTGTCATGAAGCGAAAAATGAAAATATCTTATGAATTGATCATGTTCTTGATACTGGCTGCACTGGTTGTAATGTTTGGAGTTCTGACAGGAGGTATTTTCTTTAACCCGTCAGTCATCCTGGGAACGACATCGGATATTGCTTATCTGGGGATTATGGCTATGCCTATGACCTTTGTGATTCTTACCAGCGGCATTGACCTGTCTGTAGGATTTATGATGGTTTCATCCGCTATGGTATTCAGCGTTGTCTATCAGGCTACAGGGTACAATCTTTTGATTGCGGCAGTCGCATGTTTGCTGTCTGGTTTTGTGTTTGGTTCCATCAACGGGATTATCGCAGCTAAAACAAAGATCAATCCATGGCTGATTACTATGAGTACGATGTATATTTTCCAGAGCATCACTTGGTTTTTTGGTACATCCTATGCGTTTTCCACTGGCTATGCCATCACGGATTTCGGCTACGGAACTATTGGGATTGTGCCAACTCAGCTGATTGTGCTTCTGCTGGTCTTTGTAGTTTTCTATATATTGGATAAAAAGACCACTTTTGGACGTTACATTCATGCCATCGGCTATAACGAACATGCAGTAAACTACTCTGGTGTAAATGCCAATAAGATGAAATATTTCGTCTATATGCTTATGGGCGTTGTATGTGCTCTCTCGGCTATGATGTACCTGGGCAAAAGCTGGCAGGTGAATCAGACAACAGCAGTCAATATGAACATCGAAGTTATTGCACTGGTAGTCCTTGGTGGAACCAGTACGGCTGGCGGCATTGGTGGTGTGACAGGTACGCTTTTTGCGGCTTTGATTGTAGGTGTTTTGAAAAGAGGTCTGGCACTTATGGGTCTTGGCGGAGATATTTATAATTTCGTTCTTGGTGGTGTGCTGATTGTATCTTTGATTATGTTTGCATATTTGGAGAAGAAAAAGAAGCTCGTCAGTCGCGAGATGGCTATTAAAAATATGGATGAATAATTCGGTAATCCATTTCTGTGTATAACAGAGGATTCAGATAAAAAAGGAGGATATTTTTATGAAGTTAAGAAAAGTAACAGCACTTACATTGGCAGCAGCTATGACGCTGTCTCTGGCAGCATGTGGCAATCAGGGTTCTACTCCTGCAGCATCAGGAACAGATGCATCTGGAAATGAGACATCGGGAACAGATACAGAAGCGGCATCCGGCGATAAAATGGTCGTTGCATATATTCCAAAGGAGAGAAATGAAGCTTTCTGGCAGGCAGTGGAGAGTGGCGCTCAGAGCGCAGCAGATACGCTTGGGGTAGAATTGAAGATGTACGGAGATCCTGCAGGCTCCAACACGGCTTCTAACCAGGCTACATATGTAGAGACTGCAACCCAGTCCGGCGCGGATGCCATTGCATTTGCAGCTCTGGATGCAGACAGTACAGATGCGGCACTTCAGGCAGCTATGAATCAGGGTATTGCAGTAGTAGGTTTTGACTCCGATCCGGGTCCAGAAGCAAGAGATTGGTTTGTAAATCAGGCAGACCCCGAAGGAATCGCTGTAGCATGTCTAGATGACCTAGTAAAGAATCTAGGAAGCAAATATTCCAAGGAGAATCCTGCAGTTGTTTATCTCGTATCTACAAATCCGACGACTCCGAACCAGAATACGTGGATTGAGTATATCAAAAAAGTATACTTTAGCGATTATGAAATCAAATATGCAGAAGATGGAGTATCTATTGACTTTGATGCCTGCAAGGAAAATACAAAATCCGGTACCTTTACAGTAAACGATGCATATGCATGTTTGGATGTGAAAGTCAATCCAGATTCTGACATCATCTATGCAGGCGATGGTTCTGGCAATGACATTATTCCTGGCGTAGTGGCAGCACATCCAGAGATCAATGCACTAGTTTCTTTGACTACGAATGTCATTGATACATGTGCACAAACTATCAAAGACCTGAATATGCAGGAGACCTGCATCTTTAATGGAATCGCTGTTCCAGCATCCTGCGAATCTTATCTGACCGATGGTATTATGACAGAAGTCATTCTGTGGCAGGCATATGACCTTGGATATCTGGCAGTAGAGGCTGCAGTGGCAGCAGCAAAGGGAGAACTTTCTGGTGATACATACATATCTACTCTTTCTGGAACCACACAGGTAGAAGGTGTGTCCGATTATCCGGCAGAGGGTCACAAAATCAACGGTACTGAGATTATTCTTGGAGATCCAGCTACCTTTACACTAGATACCATCGGCGCATGGAAACAGTGATTCGGACAGAAAAAAGGAGTTTCCTAAATGAGATATCTAGTGGGAATCGATAATGGCGGAACCTTCTCAAAGGCAGCAGTTTTTGACGAAGACGGAAATCAAATCGCTGTTGCTAGTGTAGGAACGGTCACAATCACCCCGAAGCCTGGATATACAGAGCGCGATATGGAACAGCTTTGGCAAGTAAATGCCAAAGCTGTCCGTACCGCTATCGCAAAAAGCGGAATCAATCCGAAGCAGATTGCAGGAGTATCTTTTTCCGGGCATGGAAAAGGGCTGTATCTAGTAGATTGGGAAGGAAAGCCGGCTTACAATGGGATACTGTCTACGGACAGCAGAGCCTGGGAATATATTGAGAAGTGGTATCAGGATGGAACAAACCAGAAAGTATATCCGAAGACTTATCAGGAGATTTTGGTTATGCAGCCAGTGGCTCTGCTGGCTTGGCTAAAAGATCATGCACCAGAAGTTCTGGACAGAACACGTTATGTATTTGCAGTCAAGGACTATATCCGGTTTATGTTGACTGGGGAAGCCTATGCAGAATATACAGATTTTACAGGGGCTAATCTAGTCAATCTGAACACTAGTGCATATGACAGAGAAGTTCTGAAGCTGTTTGGCATCGAAGAAGTCTATGAAAAGCTTCCACCGCTTAGGTATTCTAGCGATATCTGTGGATATGTGACTGCAAAGGCGGGAGAGAAGACTGGTCTTCCAGAAGGAATCCCGGTGGCAGCGGGAATGTTTGATGTGGATGCCTGCGGACTTGCTTCCGGTCTGGCAGATGAAGATCAGATGTGTATGATTGCAGGAACCTGGAGTATCAATGAGTTTATTGCCAAAAGTCCTGTAACCAACGGGAGTGTGGCGCTGAACTCCATGTTCTGCATCCCCGGATATTATCTGGTGGAGGAGAGTAGCCCCACATCGGCTGGCAACATGGAATGGTTTATCCGCAATCTTATGAATTATGAGGAACAGGAGGCAAAAGAGAGCAACAGTTCAGTCTATGACATTACCAATGAATGGGTCAGCTCTATCAAGCCTCAGGACAACAGCTTGATTTTCCTTCCGTTTCTGAACGGCTCCAATGAAGATCCGCTGGCAAAGGGAACTTTTGTAGGGCTTACTGCCTATCATACCAAGAAACATATGCTGCGGGCAGTGTATGAGGGAATTGTATTTTCACATCTTACCCATGTTAAAAAACTGCTTCAGAACCATAAGCCCCCGGCGTCTATTCGGCTGTCAGGTGGCGCAGCAAATTCTCAGGTATGGGTGCAGATATTTGCGGATGCCCTTCAGATACCGGTGGATACGGTTTCTGACAAGGAACTTGGAGCTCAGGGCGCAGCTATGGCTGCTGGTATCGCGGCAGGTATTTACAAAGATTATCAGGAGGCGGTGGAGCGGACTGTGAAAATCACAAATCGGGTTCTGCCAAGACCGGAGTATAAAGCAATCTATGAACAGAAGTATGTGGCTTATCGGGGAGTAATCGACGGGTTAGGAAAAGCCTGGCAGTTTTTCAAAAATCAGTAAGTAGATGAAGAGCTTTGGAGAACACAAAACCTTCTTAAATTACTTTAAAATGATCCATTTGCCGCGCGTGGATCCTTCTCGGCAGATATACCCTTTCTTTTTTAGGGAACGAAGAACACGCTCTACAGATGGTTTTGAAAAACCGACCTGGGAACTGATTTTGGCGGCAGGCAGACTGGGGCTTTTCGATATGACCTGTAGTACAAGCATTTCGTGCTGCGTGAGGTTTCCATCATTACCATCATCAT
This sequence comes from Lachnospiraceae bacterium, assembly GCA_910575445.1. Classification (GTDB taxonomy): domain Bacteria; phylum Bacillota; class Clostridia; order Lachnospirales; family Lachnospiraceae; genus Hominiventricola. The sequence continues at coordinate 340,901 of CAJTFW010000002.1, forward strand.
TACCATCAGGATTACCATCATTACCATCAGAATTACCATCAGTTTCTATCTGGAGGGTAAGGGTGACACGGTCAGGATCCACCGTTTCAACAAAAGAAGGTTTTTTAAACCCATTCTCATCCCAGACATGGTATACATCACAAATGCCAGTCCCAGAACGCTCGCCCACATGGATCAGGGAAAACATATTAAAAATCCTCCCGTTTCGCGCGTCACTGATACCACCTGCGATAGCTTCGTCAATGCCGATACGGAATGTTCCAGGATTGGCAATCGTGATTTTACGGAATTCCTTGTCAATCACTATTCCTCGGCGACCATAATAATCAGCATGGATCAGGGCGTTTGCGAGACATTCTCTTAGGGCTCTGTGAACAGGCGTATCATCTATCCGCAGCAAGTTAGAATCCAACTGGAACGGTTTTTTTACATCTGCAGTCAGGCGGTCGATGACTTGAAAGTAAAAGTCGAAGATATTGCCACTCCAGGTGCTATCGCCAGAACTGACACGGTCAGACCAGCGTGTATCACCTAAAAGGCGTTCCCTATAATCAAGAAAGTAATTCGGCAGTTCATCTGTAATCGTAATAAAATCACCAAAAAAAATCAGTCCACCAAGGGTGGGATGGGTTCTGCCGTCATTCTGGCTTTTTCTTGCGGCACCGATTTTTAAAAGGAATTCCTCATTACCCAGCTTTGCCCAAATATGGTCAGGTTTTAGGTTATTAAAGAGAATCCTGTAGCGGTGGATGGATTCCTGGTTCAAATCTTCTATCAGTAGATTTTCAAGGACAAGGGCATCCTGGGCAGTGTCTGCCTGGTCACGGAGCATGAATTTCACTTCTTCAGCAGAGCAGTGGTAGTCTCCTTCATGGTTCCTGCGGAAAGTCCCTTTGAACATATCCTGTCCAATATAGATAGGCTTGTCCCGGCGATCGGCGCGGGGCATTTCTATTACGATAAAAGTCATTCCGTCATAATCGGTATGGTAAACATGATGCTCAAGGAGAATGTTTGCATTTATCTTCTGCCGGTTGTTCAGTGTGTTCCAAATATCTGAGAGCATTTGTTGCGGATCCTGAATGCCTTTGGGGATGAATTACTTTGTTATCTTATCCTCTTCTATACCAAGAATGATTATGCCGCCGAATGTATTAGCAAAGGAAGAATAGGTTTCCCAGATGCTGTTTGGAATCCTTCTGCCCGCTGCTTTTACTTCCATGTTAATATGTTCTTTTGCGTTTAAGATAGAAGCAATATCAAATTTCATGCTCTTTATCCTCCTTGCATATAGTCATATTATATTCATTCAGATGAACAATATCAAGGAGATTCTAAAAAATTCAGAATGGTATGGACATATCTTTTGGAAATTCAACTCTTAAGAATCTCATACAGAATGTTAATAGAAGTTTCTGGCACATTATGAGTGCATGGAAACTTTTATTATTGAGATAATAAATTTGCGGAGACGATGGTGGAAGGGAACAAAATGTAAATAAGCTATAAAGAAAAATCCGGTGAAAAGGAATATATTCCATTTTGCCGGATTTATTTTTAGTAATTTGATTATTTTTGTAAAAAATGTTATAATTTTCCAAGAAAAATAGCAAAGGAGAACTGCAAATTGAAACTTTCACATGAGATGAAACTTATTATTGCAAAATCCGATGCCAAAAATCAATGGCTTCCACTTTGGATGCATGCTACAGATGCCGCAAATGTGATGAGTGAACTAATTCATGAAAGGTATTCATCCCTACCAGATAAATGTAATATGTCTTTTAGCGACTTTAAAAGAACTGCAATATTACTAGCATATCTTCATGATATAGGAAAAATAACACCTCTTTTTCAATCGCAAATCTTAAAATCTCTGCCTACAAGACGTTCTATATTTGAACATTATGGTATTGACAATATTTCTGAAAACTTTATTGATAAAGAAAAATCCCATCATACAAAATGTGGTGAGGCAATTTTATTGGATTTAGGATTCCCCAAAGGATTTTCTTCTATAGTTGGTGCACATCATGGGATGCCAGCCGAAAATCTACTTCACCATATCGAGAAATATTCTCCTCATTTTTTTGGAAAACCAGTAAATTGTGAGTTTTGGAAAAGACTCTATAAAGAATGGGCGTATTTTTCATTGGAACAAGCTGGATTTAGCAGCATTTCTGAGATTCCTGTACTTGGAAAAAGAACAGAAATTTTATTGTCGGGACTTTTAATTATGGCAGATTGGATAGCAAGCAATCAGGCAAATTTTGAGTTGCTAGATGAAGACATAGTATTGTCGGAAGATGAGTATCCAAAAAACCGATACCAGATTGCTTTGAAAAGACAGAATCTGCCTGAATCGTGGGATCCTAATACAGAACGGATTTCTGAAGATACTTTTGAAAAGTGCTTTGGCTTTTCTATGAATATGATTCAAAAGGAGATGATACATACAATAGAAAGCTGCAAGAAGCCAGGACTGTTTATTTTAGAGGCGCCTATGGGAACAGGCAAGACAGAAGCAGCTCTTGCAGCAGTGGAGTTGCTTGCTACTAAATGCAATAAAAAAGGTTTGTTTTTTGGGCTTCCAACGCAGGCAACTGCTAATAGTATCTTTGAACGTGTAGTACAGTGGGCTAAGTTACAATCTTGTGATGCTGTCCATAGCATCAATTTAGCACATCAAAATGCAGAATTTCAGTCTGTTTTTGCAGAACTAAAAAATGACAGTATGCTACAGACAGACCTTGATGGAGAAAGCGGACTAGAAGTCAATGCATTTTTTAGTGGCAGTAAAATGTCATTGTTAGCAGATTTTGTGGTGGCAACTGTGGATAGGTTTTTAATGTCTGTTTTAAAGAAAAAGCATGCGATGCTACTGCACTTAGGGCTATCCCAGAAAGTTGTAATTGTAGATGAATGTCATGCTTATGATGCGTATATGAACCTATATCTTGATACGGCATTAGCTTGGCTACATGAATACCATGCTCCTGTGATTTTGCTTTCCGCAACTCTTCCCTGTGACCGGCGAAAAGCATTAGTAGAAGCATATATCAATGATAAGAAGAAAGTATTTGAGCTTCCTAAAACAAAATATCCTCGCCTTACCTATACAGATGGCAATGAAGTATTTACTAAAACTTTACTAGATGAAAATAGGGATAAAATCATAACTATTATTCGTGGTAATGAAGAGGAGGCAATGGAAAAGATTACATATGCAGTGCGTTTAGGAGCATGCGTTGGTATTATCTGCAATACAGTTGTAAGAGCACAATATTTTGCCGAAAAGGTTCGCAGTATAAAAGGCGCCAAAGTGGTTTTGTACCATGCCCAATATATTATGCCAGACAGAATGGAACAGGAGGAAATGCTAAAAAAGTGGGTTGGAAAAAATTCGACGGTAGAAATGCGAAAAGGTGTGGTTGTAGTAGGAACACAGGTTCTTGAACAATCCCTTGATATTGATTTTGATATGTTAATTACAGACCTTTGCCCCATGGACCTTTTGCTTCAAAGGATTGGACGACTTTGGCGACATCCTCGTGCATATAGGCCACAGGAATATAAAACGGCGGAGTGTATTGTATTGAATACAGAAGAATTAGACAGTTCGTCAGAAAAAATTTATACAAGATGGCTATTATTACGGACAAGAAAATTACTTCCTTCCCAGATTACAATTCCTAGAGATATTGACCCACTGGTATCTGAGACGTATCAAGATATAGAGCCTGATGGCAAGGAAGAAAAAATTGCGCAGATGGATTATCAGATGTTGCTTAAAGATAAACAGCAAAGAGCAAAAAACTTTTTGATGGCGCGTCCCAAAGAAAGCAAATGGGGCAGTGAACTTCATGGTTGGCTTCGAAATTCAGCAGGAGATAATGAAAACAGCGCCTTAGCAACCGTACGTGATGGAACATTTTCTATAGAAGTTTTAGTTCTGACACAATATATGGATGGCATGTTAAGAATGTTGCCGTGGCGAACAAAGGGTGAGAAGTATTCTCCTTCCATCTGTCCACCAGATGATGGATGTCAGCAGATTGCACAACAGAGACTCCGCCTTCCAGCAAGATTCTGTTATGACATCAACCGAACAGTAAACGAACTAGAAGAAATGGATAAGCATTTAACAGGATTTCAAAAATCTCGTTGGTTAAAGGGGCAGTTGGTGCTTCTTTTGGACGAAAGTCTTAGCGCGAACCTATGTGGGGTTATCGTTACATATTCACAGGATAATGGACTTACATATACGAAGGAGGGGGAAGAGTGAACGATAGAGAATTTAATCTGCTTGATGAGCCATGGATAAAAGTGATTGACAAAAACTGTGTAATTCATGAGGTATCGTTGCTTGAGTTATTTGAACAGGCGCATACCTATAAAGATTTGTGTGGTGAACTTCCAACACAGGATTTTGCTATGCTAAGACTGTTGTTAGCTGTTTTGCATACTGTGTTTTCAAGGTATGATGTAAATGGAGATGAACTGTTACTTGATGACGCTTGCGACGCATTAGAGCGCTGGAATAAACTGTGGGAAAATAAGCGATTCCCTTCAGAGGTGATAACAGAGTATTTAAAATCTCAAAAGGAGAATTTCTATTTATTTCATCCAGAAAGGCCATTCTACCAATGTGAACATGCGAAAGTAGGCACAGAATATACGGCTTCAAAATTAAATGGCAATTTGTCTGAAAGCAGCAATAAAATTCGCTTATTTACCAATATAAACGGAAAAGCAAAAGAAGAGATGACTTTTTCTGAGGCGGCGCGATGGCTCTTATATGTGAATGCTTATGATGATACTTCTGCAAAGCCTTCAAGGGAATCAAAAGAACAAGGAGTGAAGTTACCATCTACTGGAGTAGGTTGGCTTGGAAAATTGGGAATTATTTTTGTCTCAGGAAATAATCTGTTTGAGACACTTATGTTAAACCTGATTATGGTAGATGAAAATGGAGAAATTTTTGGAGAAGAGAAGCCAATTTGGGAGAGAGAAGAAGCCTTACATGGAGAACGAACAAAAATTTCGTTTCCTGAGAATTTATCTGAGCTTTATACTCTACAGTCAAGAAGATTATATTTAAAAAGAAAGGACCAAAAGGTTACAGGGTACTTTTTGCTTGGCGGAGATTTTTTTGATAGAGAAAATGCTTTTATTGAGCCTATGACCATCTGGAAACAAGATAAAAAGCAAAAAGATATTTATACTCCAAAAAGGCATGATTTTTCAAAACAGTTTTGGCGGGAATGTCCCGGGGCTATTCTTGGAAGTGATGAGAACAGACAGCCAGGAATTATTTTATGGATAAAGGGATTAGAAGAAAAGGAACTGATAAAAGCTTCTTGCTTGAACATTCATATCGTGTCTGTTCAGTATGGTGATAAAGATTTTTTTGTAACCAATGTTTTTTCGGATTCTCTTCAGATGAATGTTTCATTGATTTCCGATATGAATATCAAATGGAGACAAATGGTGCTAGACAGCATTAGCTTTTGTGAGAGCATATCTAAAAAGGTTTGGATGCTTGCAAAAGATATCAATTTGGCTTCTGGTGGTAGCAACAGTACAAAAGAAAGCAAAGGAACCTCTGTGTTTTTTGCAGAGAATGTCAAAGCTGACTTTTATAACCGGATAGACCACCTGTTTAAAAGATGGCTTTATGGACTGGACCCAGAGCCAGATAACGATGATAAACTTTATGATAAAAAATCACAGTGGCGACGCGAATGTGTAGATGTTGCAAGACAGATAGGAAATGAGCTTATAAGCCAGACAAGTACGGCAGCAATTTTTGGAAGAACAAAAATTAATGTAGATGACAAGAAAAAAAATGAGATGTATTCTGCAGCAAGCGCTATGAATCGGTTTTTAAGAGGACTAAGTGCTGCAGAAAAATTGTAATGGATAGGAGGTGAAGAAAATGAAAACAGAGATGAATATTAGAAGTTATGTAAGGACACAGATAAATTTGCTTGCCAAAGATGACAGAAGCCTTGAACAGAGCGGTTCAAAAGCGTATTTGGCGCAACTCCGCCGAGGTGTGGGGAAGTGTCCAGGAGAGCTTCCAGAACTGTGGGGCATGTTTCTAAAAAATATGCCAGAAGAACTGATGGGGAAAAATGGCAAACCTTCGTATGCAGAGTGGGCTGTCTATACAGCATTGACACTATTTGCCTTTCATCAGCAAGGTCATTCTGAACCTATGAATATAGAGGGCGAGGAGCATCGACTTGGACGAGCGGTAAGAAAGTTGGTTCATAATGAAGAAGATGAAGAAAATATAAGATTAAAACTTAGTATTGCAGCCAGAGCGGATGATATGATAGAACTTTCTTATCATTTAAAAACCGTTGTAAGACTGCTTGGAAACAGTGATATTCCACTTGATTACGTAGAGCTTGCACAGGATTTGTATTGGTTTCAATTTGACAAGTATGTAGATCAAATCCGTTTAAAATGGGGACAGGATTTTTATCGGTCTGTTAAAACAAAGGAGAATGGAAAGGAAGATAAGGATGAAGAATAATTTATATGTAGACATTCATGTATTGCAAAGTGTTCCGCCAAGTTGTATCAACCGTGACGATACAGGAAGTCCTAAAACGGCTAAATATGGTGGGGTGGTGAGAGCCAGAGTTTCTTCTCAGGCATGGAAACATGAGATGCGAAAAATGTTTAAAGAGATGCTAAGTGCAGAAGAAGTAGGTGTTCGCACGAAAAAAGTCTCTCAGATGATTGCCAGCGCTGTAAAAGAGATTGACAGTAATGTAGAGGAGGAAAAGGCAAATAAGCTTGCTCTTCAAGCAATGGGAACTGCAGGAATCAAAACAGATAAAGATGGATTATCGCCTGTATTGATATTTTTTAGTGCAGCACAGGCAAAAGCTTTGGCAAATTTAGCAATCCAAGAAAGTAAAGATAAAAAAGAGTATCAAAACGCTTTGAAAATGGCTCCATCTATGGATATGGCATTGTTTGGAAGAATGGTAGCTGCTGACCCATCCTTGAATTTTGATGCGGCTTCACAAGTTGCACATGCAATTTCTACACATGCAGTACATAATGAATATGATTATTTTACTGCAGTTGATGATTTGCTTCAGGATGAAGAATCAGGAGCAGGACATCTAGGAACTGTAGAGTTTAACTCGGCTACACTTTATCGGTATGCAACGGTCAATGTTATGGAACTTCAAAAAAATCTTGGAGCGCAGACAGAGACAGCAGTAAAGTGTTTTGTGGAAGCATTTATAAAAGCAATGCCAACGGGAAAGCAAAATACATTTGCAAATAGAACACTTCCTGACTTTGTGTATATCACTTTAAGAACTGACCAACCAGTTAATCTTGTAGGGGCATTTGAAAAACAGGTTTCAGGTGTAAATGGTTATCTTGAGGAATCTGAAAAACGATTTAAAGAATATGCTGATACAATATATCAAAAATTTGCATGTCCGCCAGAAAAAGTCTGGGAATTTGGAGAGATGAATATTTTACAGATACTTGAGGGATTAACATTTGAGATAAAGGAAAAAATATCTGAAAGCAGAGGTGAGTGATATGCCTACCTTGCTTTTAAGACTTGCAGCTCCTCTACAGTCATGGGGAAGTAGTTCTAAATTTGAAATAAGGACCACAGAGAAGATGCCAACTAAAAGTGGTGTTGTGGGAATGTTAGCAGCAGCGATGGGACTGCGAAGAGATGCTGAACTGTCAGAGCTAAATATGCTTAAATTTGGAGTTCGTGCTGACTGTGAGGGCGAGGATATCACAGATTTTCATATAGCACGTTCCGAAAAAAGTTCCTATGTAACCTATCGGCATTATCTTAGTGATGCGGTATTTTTAGTAGGCTTAGAAGGGGAAGAAAAGATTCTAAAAACGCTAAAGATTGCTTTACAAAATCCATGCTTCCCCTTATTTTTGGGGAGAAGGTCATGTCCTCCTACTTTACCTATCGTTGTTGGAATACGCGATGTATCACTTGAGACTGCGCTTTGCAAAGAAGCACCGCTTAGTGAAAGACATAAAAATATGTTGCGTGTACAGATGGAAACAGATTTGTCTGATGTGGGAATGATACAAGATGTGGCAATATCATTTCACCCACACAGAAGAGTATATGGCTATCGAAAGTTCAGAGAATTTTTTGTGGAATGTAATCAAACAGAAACCGAACATGATGCAATGTTAGAATTGGGGTGACACTATGTATTTATCACGAGTAACACTAAATACTACACTCAGAGAAACGATGAGGGCTCTAGTATCACCTAATATTTTTCATGGCGCGATAGAAAGTTCATTTGACGGTGCAAGAGCGCGTAGACTTTGGAGAATTGATGATTTAAAAGGGAAAAAATATATTTTGATTGTAAGTGAAACTATGCCCAAACTAGAACATTTTGCAGAACAATTTGGCTATGTTAGCGAATATGAAACAAAAGATTATTCACCGCTTCTAGATAGAATTTTGGAAGGTGAAAGGTGGCAGTTTAGACTGACTGCTAATCCTGTGGTTTCAAAGATGAATGGGAAAATCATGGCGCATATTACACCTGAATTTCAAAAAAAGTGGCTTAGTAGTCGTGCGAAAAGACTTGGGTTTTCTGTTGATGAGAATGAATTTCAAACAGTACAGTCAAAATGGTATGATTTTCGAAAAAAGAATGGAACAGGGAGTTTTCGAATTCGTTTACTTTCTGTAACTTTTGAGGGGATTTTAACCATAACAGATGCAAAACAATTTCGAGAGACACTTTGTAATGGGATAGGACGGGAAAAAGCCTATGGACAAGGACTTTTGACAGTTGTAAGGTGTAAAAATGTTAAATAATGCAGGAATGATAAAGCCAGAACTAGCAGAATTGCCACAGATTAGCGATAGGATGTCATTTATTTATTTGGAACATTGTGTTATCAATCGAGAGGACAGTGCAGTAAAAGTAACTGACATGGATGGAGATGTGTTTATTCCTGCTGCTGCAATAACAACATTACTTCTAGGACCTGGCTGCAAAATTACTCATCGTGCAATGGAGCTTATTGGTGACAGTGGAATTGGTGTTGTGTGGGTAGGAGAGCATGGTGTAAGATATTATGCTCACGGGCGTGCGCTTAATTCACGCACGAAACTGTTGCTAAAGCAAGCAGAACTTGTTAGCAATACCCGAAAACATCTTAGTGTTGTCCGAAAGATGTATCAAATGCGTTTTCCAAATGAGGATGTAAGCGGACTTACATTACAGCAGCTTAGAGGCAGAGAGGGAAGCCGGGTTAGAGCCACCTATAGAGAGTACTCAAAAAAGTGGAAGATACCATGGAAGGGCAGAGAATATGACCCCGATGATTTTATGTCAGGAACTCCTGTAAATCAGGCACTTTCTGCTGGAAATATATGTCTGTATGGGTTAGCACATTCTGTTATATGTGCATTAGGATGTTCCGCAGGCTTGGGTTTTGTACATATTGGCCATGAGTGTTCGTTTGCCTATGATATTGCAGACCTTTACAAAGCAGAAACAACCATTCCGATTGCATTTGAAATGGCAGCAAAAGTGCGTGATGAGTTTGAAGATAAAATACCACAGGATTTTTCAGGTATGATAAGGCGTCGACTTCGGGATGAAATTGTAAAGAAGCATTTATTAGAACGAATGGTACATGATATAAAATATTTGCTTTCTGATAATGAAAGTGAAGAAGAAAATGAGAAAGCGGTTTATCTCTGGGACAATATGAAAGAAAGGGTTTCAAATGGCAAGCAATATCGTGAAAATGGAGTAAAAGAAGATGGTAGTGATAACGATGAGTAACTGTCCTTCCAAATTACGCGGCGATATGACTAAATGGCTGTTTGAAATCCATACTGGCGTTTATGTTGGACAAATAAGTGCAAAAGTACGAGAAATGCTCTGGAATAGAGTTTGTCAAAATATCAAAGATGGGCAAGCTGTCATGGTTTATAATTTTGCAAATGAGCAGCATCTTGAATTTCGTACTCATAATACATCATGGAAAATTCGTGATTTTGATGGTATAAAACTAATGATGCATCCTAAATCGTTAGAACAAAGTGAGGAAGTGCTTCAAAAGGGATTTAGTAATGCATCAAAACGTTTGATAGCAGGTCGTCGAAAAAGGATGTCTTCTGAGACTGGTCATGAATGGGTGTTTTTGGATATTGAAACAGATGGATTGGATTTTGAAAAAAGCAATATTATTGAAATGGCAGCGATTGTTGCTGATTCTACAAACATCAAATTTTCGTGGAGCACTCTGATAAAACAGGACAAACCATTACCATACAAAACAGTGGAGTTTACTCATATAAATGATGAGATGTTAAGTAATGGAATGGATATTTCCTATGCATTAAAGGAACTGAGTAATATAGTAAAAGGAAGGACAGTAGTATGCTTTCATAAAGGGTTTGACATTACATTTTTAGAAAGAGAGTTTAGAAAAAATAATCTAGAAATCCCATTTGAAAAGGTGATAGATGGTCTAACACTTGCACGAAAAAGAGTTAGAGATATTAGTGATTATAAATTGGGAACTTTAGCAGAATACTTTGATATTTCTTGCGAACAACATAGAGCATTGCCAGATTGTGAAACGTTGTATAAAGTGTTTTTAAAACTAAATGAAATATAAGGCGTTCAATTTAGAGAATGCTTATTTTATAGGGATCTTTTTAGTCTTTTCCCCGTGTATGCGGGGGTGATCCTACTGTGCAAAATCAACTGCATTATACTCTCTGCTTTTCCCCGTGTATGCGGGGGTGATCCTTAGCAACATTGGAGAGCAGCCATACAAGACTTCTTTTCCCCGTGTATGCGGGGGTGATCCTCAACTCTGCTGTCTGTGCGTTCTGATTAGCTGCCTTTTCCCCGTGTATGCGGGGGTGATCCTAGCAAGAATCACAATACCGACAGGACTTGTTACTTTTCCCCGTGTATGCGGGGGTGATCCATAGGCGAAGAGCATCCATAGACACATCCTCAAACTTTTCCCCGTGTATGCGGGGGTGATCCTTATTCAAAACCTCAAAAAAGAGCGTACCAATTCTTTTCCCCGTGTATGCGGGGGTGATCCTCACAGACAGGGATTTTGAGATAAAAAGAACAGCTTTTCCCCGTGTATGCGGGGGTGATCCCGTGCGGACGCTGCGGGACAAAGGGATATTGACCTTTTCCCCGTGTATGCGGGGGTGATCCTTTTCAATGTTTGTCTGCTCGTTTGTCCCTGGCCTTTTCCCCGTGTATGCGGGGGTGATCCCAATATCGGCATGAACATGATGAATGGATTCCACTTTTCCCCGTGTATGCGGGGGTGATCCCAGTTCCAAACTGACTTTCGTACCAAGCAAAAGCTTTTCCCCGTGTATGCGGGGGTGATCCTAAGGAAATCAATGGCACGCAAAGTAGTCTTAACTTTTCCCCGTGTATGCGGGGGTGATCCCAGCCTAGGAGACGGCAAGCGAAATTAATTCCGCTTTTCCCCGTGTATGCGGGGGTGATCCCACGAAGCCAGACCCGTATGAGTATGCGAGACACTTTTCCCCGTGTATGCGGGGGTGCTCCCGGACTGTATAAAACTTATGAAAATTTTATAGACTTTTCCCCGTGTATGCGGGGGTGATCCTGTCATTCCCCATATATCCTGAAGCATCTGGTCCTTTTCCCCGTGTATGCGGGGGTGATCCTGAGAGTGTGCAACCAATTCTCCAACACATGGCCTTTTCCCCGTGTATGCGGGGGTGATCCTGCATCCAGGCCACAACCCGGACGGAAAAGTAGCTTTTCCCGTGTATGCGGGGGTGATCCTGAACCAACAGGTACAATTATCTGCCGGAGAATCTTTTCCCCGTGTATGCGGGGGTGATCCTAAGACTGACTGGGAAAAGATGATGGAAGCCATCTTTTCCCCGTGTATGCGGGGTGATCCCATCGGGCAAACTCCATCCTGGATGAAAAGGGTCTTTTCCCCGTGTATGCGGGGGTGATTGTCTTTGATAGAGAAAGGAAATCAAGAGTTATGTCTTTTCCCCGTGTATGCGGGGGTGATCCTCAAAATTGCCGAGTTTTTTATGGTCTACTCCGCTTTTCCCCGTGTATGCGGGGCGCTCTTGGATATAGTTAGTTTAGACTATCCAGTAAGACCTGTTGGAACTTTATTTATGATAATCCATAAAGTAAAAAGTATTTCCTTTCGTGATGGGTTTTGACATTTTCTAAGAGGTATTTTATAATGAAGAAAAAAGAGGAGGGCTAAGGAAGATGAGAAAGATTATCACCATAGGCAGAGAGTTCGGTGCTGGTGGGGGTGAGATTGGGAAGCGGGTGGCAAAAGCGCTTGGGCTTCCTTATTATGATAAGGATATGATTTTAAAGACAGCAATGGCGAATCGGAAGCTGAATCCAGAACAGGTGAGAAAGTGGGATGAAAAGGTTCCAAGCAGCTTTGGTTTTGCACAGAGTTTGTTTGATTTCTACAATAAGCCACTTGATGAGGAGCTTTGGAGGGCGCAAAAAGAGGCAATTCGGGAGCTTGCCAATAAAGAGAGTTGTATTATTGTTGGGCGAAATGGGGATTATATCTTAAGACAGTTTGACCATTGTCTAAATGTGTTTGTCCATGCTGGCTTTCAGTGGCGGGTGAAGAGGATGGCAGGGATGATGCCAGATACTACAATGGAGCAGGTGATTGCAGATGTAAAGGCAGCAGATAAAGCCAGAAAGAGATACTGTGCTTATTATACGGGGAAGACGTATGGGGATTCGAGGAATTTTGATTTGACGTTGAATACAGAAAAATTGGGGATTGAGAAGGCTACAGAGCTGATTTTAAAGGCAGCAGAAGATATCTAAAAGGATATGTTCAGTGGCAATACATGTATACAATGATACAGTTTTTTCTTGACAAGAAAGACAGAAAAAATTATACTTAATGGTGACATCAAAGGCGGTGTAGCAGGTACATCGCTTTTGTGTTTAAGAATATTGGCCAAAAGGCCAGAGGAAAAGGAGAGTACATAATTATGAAAAAGTTACTTGTTATGTCTATGATTGCCTGCATGGCAATATCCGCTGTGGCATGTGGTTCTAAAGAAGCAGCACCACAGGAGGCTGAGACTCCGGCTGCTGGAGAGGATGCAGAGGCAGATAATGCAGAAGCACCAGAAGCAACCGAGAATCAGACAGAAGCAGAAGATACCAGTGCAGCATCTTCAGATAAGACCTGGATTATTGCAATGGATACTGTGTTCCGCCCATTTGAGTTTACGGATGAAAAAGGTGAGTTTGTAGGTATCGATGTGGATATTATCAAAGCGATTGCAGAGGACCAGGGATTTTCCTATGAGTTAAATAGCCTTGGATGGGATGCGGCTGTGGCAGCTGTACAGGTTGGCCAGGCAGATATGCTGATTGCTGGCGCTTCGATTACGGATGAGCGTAAAGAGAACGGCTGGATTTTCTCTGATGGATATTATGATGCAACACAGACCTTTGTTGTGGCAGAGGGCAGCGATATTGCAAGCTATGAAGACCTATCCGGCAAGCAGGTCGTTGTAAAAAATGGTACTGCTGGTGCGCTGTTTGCAGACAGCTTAAAGGATGAATATGGGTTTACTGTTAAAGTCTTAGAGGATTCACCGACCATGTATCAGGATGTTATAAGCGGCAACAGTGCAGCATGTGTTGAGGACAAACCGATTATGGCAGACTCGATTAAGAGTGCAGGACTTGCACTTCAGATTCCAGATGGCATGGAGAGCGAGGGTGCTCCTTATGGCGCTGCAATTATGAATGAGGCAAACCAGGAGCTTTTGGATATGTTCAATGCAGGTCTGGCAAATATCAGAGCAAACGGAACTTATGATGAAATCATCGCCAGATATCTTGGAGAATAAGACGGCAGATGAGATAAAAAGGAGAAACTGACCTATGATTGCTATCGTTCAAGTATATGGCACCATGCTGCTTATCGCACTTGGCAGGACGCTTTTGATGACACTTTTGGCTCTTATCTTTGCCATGATTATCGGTATGATTTTCGGGCTTATGAATGTGGCACCAAACCGATTACTGAATTTTATCGGCACGTTCTATGTAGATGCGGTTCGGGGAGTGCCACTGATTGTACTGGCTTACTTTATCTATTTTGGAGTGCCTGGCGGGATTCAGGCGCTTGGTTTTCAGAATTTTCGTCTGGAAAGCTTAGAGGCTGGTACGATTGCGCTCTCCATGAACTGTGGTGCCTATATGGCGGAAATCATAAGGGCAGGTATTGAGAGTGTGGACCGTGGCCAGATGGAGGCAGGCAGAAGCTTAGGGCTGTCCTACCGTGCCTGTATGGCGCTGATTGTGGTGCCACAGGCGATTCGTACAATGATTCCTTCGATTATCAACCAGTTTATCATTACGCTTAAAGATACTTCGATTCTCTCGGTTATTGGTTTCCCAGAGCTTACCAATGTAGGTAAGACCATTATGGGCAATACCTTTAAGCCGATGCAGGCATGGACGATTATCGGTATTATGTATATGATTGTAATTACGATTCTAAGTAAGCTTGCAAAGAGAGTCGAGAGGAGGGTGAATCGTGGCAGATAGAGAATGCAAGATTCATGTATCGAACTTAAGAAAAAGTTTTGGAAAGCTGGAGGTATTAAAGGACATTAGCATGGATGTCTATGAGGGAGAGGTAGTGGTGCTCCTTGGACCTTCTGGAAGTGGAAAATCTACACTTCTTCGTTGTCTGAATCAGTTGGAGACGGTGACAAGCGGGCATATTGTAATTGACGGGCAGGACGTGACAGATAAGCATACCAATATCAATAAAGTGCGTGAAAATATCGGGATGGTATTTCAGCATTTTAATCTGTTTCATCATCTGACCGTGATGGACAATATGACGCTGGCACCAGCACATCTAAAGCTGATGACTAAGGAGATGGCGAGAGAAGAAGCGAAAAAGCTTCTTCGCAGAGTGGGACTTGAAGATAAAGCAGATGCGTATCCAAGTCAGCTCTCTGGTGGACAGAAACAGCGTGTGGCGATTGCGCGGGCGCTGGAGATGAGACCAGATATTATGTTATTTGATGAGCCGACAAGTGCCCTAGACCCGGAGATGGTGGGTGAGGTGCTCTCAGTTATGAAGGAATTGGCACGTGAGGGGATGACAATGGTCGTCGTGACACATGAGATTGGCTTTGCAAGAGAGGTTGGAAGCAGAGTTATCTTTATGGAGGGCGGCTATATCGTGGAGGAAGGAACCCCAGATGAGGTGATTTTGCATCCCAAAGAACCCAGAACGATTGATTTCTTAAGCAAAGTATTATAAAAAGTGACGAATCAGCTACAAGATAGGGCTGATTCGTTATTTTTTTATAGAAAATACAGAGATTTTAACTCGAATTTACTCGAAGGATTTTTTAGGAGAAATTCTGCTAAAACTGCATACGGCATTAGATTATAGGGTATCTTTTGCTAGAGGTGTTAGCAGAGTTGGAAGTGTACAGTCGTATCCGGGGGTTACGGGAAGATAATGATTTGACGCAGCAGAAGCTGGCAGAGATTTTAGGTTGTAAGCAAAGGTCTTATAGTGATTATGAAAATGGCGTTACACGTGTGCCGTTGTATATTTTGATAGAGCTTTCTAGACTCTATGGAACGAGTGTAGATTATCTGCTAAATCTGACAGATGAGAAGACACCTTATCCAAGAAAGAAGATGTAGAGACGTTCACAGAGATGTGGACGTTTTTTGTATGGATTTTAACAGGGAGAAGGAGAGATAAGTGGCAGATTGGGTGTTTCAAAATGCGATTGTAAGAGAACAGAGTTTTCGGGGTAAAAGCTATCAGGATGCAGTGGGGAAGTTTAGTTCATTTTTGGAAGTAAATCTGGCATATGTACAGATGGAGCGAGGAGATTTTGTTGGAGATGGGTGGGAAGATTGTAATCTGTTTGGACTTCAGCTTTTGGATGGGAGGATGGAAAGAGAGGAGTTTTTAAGATGCAGTATGGGGAATACGAGATTTGAGCGAATGGAGCTTAGCGAGGTGCGGTTTTGTTCGGTTGCCTTTATGGGAAGTGTATGGAGGAACGTGACAATTAAAAAAGGAAAATTTAAAAATTGTAATTTTCGGGGAATGTGTTTTATAGAAAGTGTGATAGAGAAGACAACATTTCAGGGATGTGTCTTTGATAAGATGGATATGAAAGAAGTAACGATGTCAAAAGTGGTGTTTGTAGATTGCGTGTTTTTGTAGAGGGTCTGAGAAAGAAATAGTTGACTTTTTCGCGTTAAAGCGATATAATCTTAAAAGCTGTTATATACAGTGAATTTTGTGATTTAAGATGGAGGAGAAGACAATGAAAAAGATGTTAGCGATTGCAATGGCAATGACTATGGGTCTTGGCCTGGTTGCATGTGGCGGTGGAAATGATGCATCGTCAAGCTCTGCTTCCGAGCCGGCAACCGAGGATAGTGCACAGACCGAAGAAGGCGACGCAGCAGAGGGTTCAGAAAGTGATGCAGCACAAGGAGAGGCTCCAGAGGAGACACCATCTGCAGGTGCAGAGTATACGGTTGGTATCTGTCAGCTGGTACAGCATGATGCACTGGATGCGGCTACACAGGGCTTTAAGGATGCATTGACCGAGGAGCTTGGCGAGGCTGTGGCTTTTGATGAACAGAACGCACAGAATGATTCGAACACTTGTTCTACCATTATCAATGGGTTTGTATCTTCAGGCGTGGATTTGATTTTAGCGAATGCGACTCCAGCACTTCAGGCAGCACAGGCAGGTACGAATGAGATTCCGATTCTTGGTACTTCCGTTACGGAATATGGTGTTGCACTTGGTATTGATGATTTTAATGGTACCGTTGGAGGAAATATCTCTGGTACCTCTGATTTGGCTCCACTTGAAGAGCAGGCAGCAATGTTACAAGAATTGTTCCCGGATGCCAAGAATGTAGGACTTGTATATTGTACTGCTGAAGCAAACTCTCAGTATCAGGTAGATACCGTACAGACTGCTTTAGAAGGACTTGGATATACTTGTACCCAGTATGGATTCTCAGATTCCAATGATTTGAGTTCTGTAGTGACAACAGCAGCAGATAACAACGATGTACTTTATGTGCCAACGGATAATACAGCAGCATCCAATACACCGATTATTGACAACGTATGCCGTGCAAAGAAGGTTCCGGTTATTGCAGGCGAGGAAAATATCTGTGCAGGTTGTGGCGTTGCAACACTGTCTATCAGCTACTATGATTTAGGCGTTGGAACTGGCAAGATGGCAGCAAAGATTTTAACTGGCGAAGCGAATATCTCTGAGATGCCAATTGAGTATGCACCACAGTTTACAAAGAAATACAATGCGACTATCTGTGAAGATCTTGGAATTACCATTTCAGATGATTATGTGGCAATTGGTGAATAAGAAAGTCTAAATAGTAGGATAAAATGATGGCAGCGAGACGGGAAGAATCCTCTCTCGCTGTTATCGTTGCGAGGTGATGAAGAATGAATATTATGAATTTAATCAGTGCTCTGCCAGGTGCAGTTGCACAGGGATTGGTGTGGGGAATTATGGCGATTGGTGTCTACATCACCTTTCGAATTTTGGATATTGCAGATTTAACGGTGGATGGCACACTCTGTACGGGCGGAGCTGTCTGTATTATGTTGATGCAGAGCGGGCAAAATGTATGGGTATCGATGGCGCTTGCTCTGATTGCTGGTATGTTGGCTGGCATGGCGACAGGTCTGTTACATACCTTTATGGGAATCCCGGCGATTTTGGCTGGTATCTTAACACAGCTTGGGCTGTATTCAGTGAATTTGAAAATAATGGGAAAGGCAAACCAGGCAATCAATGTGGATAAGTTTGACCTTTTGGTTTCGCTTCGTTTTATCAAAGGTGTGCCTTTCTATAAAAATACAATATTGCTTGTAACACTTATGATTGTTTTTTTGATTGTATTTCTGTACTGGTTCTTTGGGACGGAGTTAGGGTGTTCTTTGCGTGCTACAGGCTGTAACGACAAGATGGCAAGGGCGCAGGGCATCAATACGGATTTTAACAGGGTATTGGGACTGATGATTTCTAACGGGCTTGTAGCGCTTGCAGGGGCATTACTTAGCCAATACCAGGGATTTGCAGATATCAATATGGGCCGCGGGGCGATTGTAATTGGACTGGCGGCAGTGATTATTGGTGAAGCTATCTTTGGCAAGGTCTTTCGGAATTTTGGCTTCCGGCTTCTGGGTGTGGCATTTGGATCGATTATCTATTATTTTGTCCTTCAGATAGTTATCTGGCTTGGCATTGATACGGACCTTCTAAAGCTGCTCTCAGCAGTAGTTGTGGCGGTCTTTCTTGCGATTCCAACATGGAAGAGCAGATATTTTTCCAAACCGGCTCATAAGGAAGGGGTGTAGAGATGCTAGAGATTAGAAATATTTCCAAGACTTTTAATCCGGGAACCGTTAATGAGAAGCGGGCGCTTAAAAATGTAAGTCTGACGCTAGAAGACGGGGATTTTGTCACGGTGATTGGTGGAAATGGTGCTGGAAAATCCACGATGTTAAATGCGATTGCAGGAGTCTGGCCAGTGGATGCAGGGCATATTTTGATTGACGGGGAGGATGTGACCAGACTTCCTGAGTATAAAAGAGCAGCTTTTTTGGGGCGTGTGTTCCAGGACCCAATGAATGGAACGGCGGCAACGATGGGGATTGAGGAGAATCTGGCCTTGGCGCTTCGAAGAGGGCAGAGCCGGACACTTAGAGCAGGGATTAAGAACCAGGAGCGGGAAGTGTATAAAAGACTTTTAGCAACGCTTGGACTAGGACTTGAAGAAAGACTGACTTCCAAAGTGGGGCTTTTATCCGGTGGACAAAGGCAGGCGCTGACGCTTTTGATGGCGACGCTCAAAAAGCCAAAGTTGTTGCTTTTAGATGAGCATACAGCGGCGTTAGACCCCAAGACGGCAGCAAAGGTGCTAGAGACAACTGAGATGATTGTCAACCGGGATAAGCTGACGACGCTTATGATTACGCATAATATGAAAGATGCGATTGTACATGGAAACCGGTTGATTATGATGATGGATGGAAATATTATATTGGATATTCGGGGGGAGGAGAAGAAGAACCTGACGGTGGAGGATTTGCTGCATAAATTTGAAGAAGTAAGCGGAGAAGAATTTGCAAGCGATAAAGCGATATTAGGATAGGGGATAAAAACGGTCATAAAAGGGGCTTAGAAACCAAGTTTTCTAGGTCCCTTTTGTAGCAGTTTCTTAAGCATGAAAAAGTGGAGAAAAAAGATAAAATTAATAGAAAATTATAAGGAGATTGGTGTTGGATTGAAAGGAATGTGTTATAATGTGGGGGGAAAGATGAGATACTAGATGATAAACATTTGTAAAAACTTGAACTTATGTGTTTAAGTGGATGCAGAATTTGAAAATTGGAGGTTTGAAAGATGGGATGTAAAAGGAATCGGATGAAAAAGGGCGCTTTTATAGCGGCAGTGATGCTTTCTGTGGCATTGATGGGATGTCAGAAGGCAGAGGAGAAAGAAGAGATAGAAGTGCCCGTGGAGGAGATGGATACAGCCACTTTGGATACAAAAGAGGAAGATGCTGCAGAAGATAACATTGTGGCAGAGGAAGAAGAGACACCAGAGGCACTTGCAGAAGGTGCAAAAGAAGAGGAAGAAGATGCTGCTGGTGTAGAAGCAACTGCAGAGGTGAAGACTCCGCCAGAAGGGTGGGAGTTTAAGTTGGCTTCAGAGGATTGGGGGCTTTCGTATGGGGAGTCTGGCGCACAGCCAGTAGGAAATGCCTCCGCAGAGGATTTGGCGTGGTATGATGCCTATTTTATAGGAGATGACAGTGAGAAAGTGTTATATCTGACTTTTGACTGTGGATATGAAAATGGAAATACAGAACCTATTTTGGATGCTTTGAAAAAGCATGATGCAAAGGGAACTTTTTTTGTGGTTGGACATTTTCTAGAGACAGCGCCAGAGATGGTACAGCGGATGGTTGACGAAGGACATGCCGTTGGAAATCATACCTATCATCATCTGGATATGCCTACTATCTCAGAGATGGAGAAATTTCAGGAGGAGATGGATGGTGTGGCAGATAAGTTCGAGGAGATTACAGGCACAAAATTATCCCCTTATTATCGTCCGCCACAGGGCAAATGTAATGAAAACAATCTAAAGATGGCACAGGAACTGGGCTATTGTACCATATTCTGGAGTCTGGCACATGTGGACTGGAATCAGGATAGTCAGCCAGGGTATGACGAGTCAATACAGAAGCTGACTTCTAGGGTTCATCCGGGAGCGATTGTGCTTTTACACAATACTTCTAAGACAAATGGTGAGATTTTGGATGAGCTTTTGACCAAATGGGAAGAGATGGGTTATAGCTTCCAGCCATTGTCAGAACTGACAGGAAAATAGAGAAATAGCCATCTAAGGCATAGCGCATACACTAATAAAAACCGACAAATACAGAAAGAAACATACAGTATGTCGAAAAAATGCAATGCAGTATTTGAAGGCGGAGGTGTCCGGGGAATTGGGCATGTGGGTGCGGTATGCCGGATGGAACAGGCAGGATGGCAGTTTGAGGATACAGCAGGCTCCTCTGCCGGGGCGATAATTGCAGCCTTGTTGGCAGCGGGCTATACTGGAGAAGAACTGAAAAAGGAGTTTGCAAGAACTGATTATCTAAAATTTAAAGGGAAGGATTTCCCGGATTATTTTGGAATGTTGGGAAAAAGTCTGTCTTTTTTGATAAGTCTTGGAATCTACAATACAGATGAGTTGGAAGATTGGATAGATGAACTGTTGCATCGAAAAGGAATGCGCCATTTTGGCGATTTGCAGAAAACGGGAAGAAAGTTAAAGATTACCGCAAGTGACCTGACAAAAAAGCATCTTTTAGTATTTCCAGATGACCTTGCAGAGTTTGGGGTAAGCCCGGAGAAATTCTGTATTGCCTCTGCGGTGCGTATGAGTGTCAGTATTCCGGTCTTTTTTGAACCGGTTCGCTGGAGGGACCAAACAGGAGAAGAACATCTGATTGTGGATGGAGGATTGTTAAGTAATTATCCATTGTGGCTTTTGGATGATTTAAAAAATCATCTGTCCTATCCCACCTTTGGTTTTAAATTTATAGAGGAAAGGGAACGTTGTATCAGCAGAATATGTCATGCCAGACCCAATGCGCTGGACTATGTCAAATCTATCGTTGCGACAAGTCTGGATGCTCTTGACAATTATCATCTCTCGGAAAGGGATTATCAAAGAACGATTCGGATATCTGCGGTGGTGGGAAGAGAAGAAGATCGCCATAAAGTCAGTGCGATGGATTTTGATATCAGCCGGGAGGACAGCCAGGCACTGTTTAAAAATGGATGGAATGGTGCAGAGCGATTTCTGCACAGATGGAATTTTGAGGAGTGGAAGAAGAAATATGGCGCAAAAGACCATTCGCATTTCCGTTAGAAATCTAGTGGAATTTCTGCTAAGAAGCGGTGATATCGACAACCGGTATGGCGGGCACAAAGATGCAGAGGCGATGCAGGCGGGGAGCCGCCTGCATCGAAAGATACAAGGCAATATGGGGTCTTCTTATCAGGCAGAAGTGACACTTAAGCATCTGGTGGATCTAGGGGAAGTCGAGGTCAGTGTGGAAGGACGGGCAGATGGTATCTGGTTAGATAAAGAACACTGGACGATAGATGAGATTAAAGGAACCTACCAGGATGTCCATCAGTTAAGCGCTGCCATTTTGGTTCATCTAGCACAGGCAAAATGTTATGCTTATATCTATGCAAAACAGCGGGGCCTAGAGAAGATTCGCACACGTATGCTCTATGTCAATCTAGAGACAGAGGAGAGGGTGTGTTTTACAGAGGATTATCCATTTTCGGAGCTTGAAAAGTGGTTCCTCTCTCTGATGGAGGAATATAAAAAATGGGTTGTCTATGAATACAACTGGAAGCTTCAGAGAAAATACTCCATTCAAAAGATGGAGTTTCCTTATGTCTATCGGGAAGGACAAAAGGAACTGGCTATCAGTGTCTATCGTACAATTCTCAGAAAAAAGCGCCTCTTTATCCAGGCTCCTACAGGAGTTGGCAAGACACTCTCCACACTTTTTCCTGCGCTAAAAGCGATAGGGGAAGATTTGGGAGATAAAATCTTCTATCTAACGGCCAGAACGATTACACGAACGGTCGCTGCCGAGTCACTTGAGCTGTTAAGAGAACAACAAATCAAAGTAAAATCCATTATCTTGACCGCAAAGGAAAAGCTGTGCATCTGCGAAGAAACTGAGTGTAATCCTGATGCCTGTCCCTATGCCAAAGGGCATTTTGACCGGATTAATGAAGCCGTCTATGAGCTGTGGACAACAGGAGTGGACGCAATTAGCAGAGATGTTATTTTGGCACAAGCGCACAAGCATCAGGTCTGTCCTTTTGAATTAAACTTAGATATGTCGCTCTGGGTGGATGTAGTTATCTGTGATTATAACTATGTTTTTGACCCCAATGTTTATTTAAAACGCTTTTTTGCAGAGGGTGTAAAGGGAGAATATCTGTTCTTAATTGATGAGGCACATAACTTAGTAGAGCGCGGGCGAAGTATGTACAGTGCCAGTCTCTATAAGGAGAGATTTTTGGAGATAAAGCGTACCGTCAAAGGAAAAGATACAAGATTAACCAAAGCACTGGAGCGGTGCAACCAATATCTTTTAACTTTAAAAAGGGAATGTGAGGACGGATATCAGAGACTATCGCAGATAAGTGGTTTTACACTTCATCTGTCGCATCTGCTTTCCGAGCTGGAGCGTTTTTTAGAATGGATGACACAGGAAGATATTAGAAAATTACTTGTGGAGTTCTCGTTTGAAGTTCGGAATTTTCTCAATATCAGTGAACGGGTAGATGAAAATTATGAGATATACACAGAGTTTGACAAAGAAGAACGGTTTTTGATTCATCTGTACTGTATTCGTCCTGCTGTCAATTTAAGACTTTGTCTGGATAAAGGAATTAGCGCTGTGTTTTTTTCTGCCACACTTTTGCCAGTCAACTATTACAAAGACTTATTGACTGGAGAGAGCGAAGATTATGCTGTCTATGCCAAATCTCCATTTGCTCTGTCCCATCGGCTTTTGCTTATTGGAACTGATGTCAGCAGTCGCTATACTAGGCGCGGTGACAGAGAGTATGAAAAGATGGCTTTTTATATAGCCAAAACGGTGGAAAGCCGAAAGGGAAATTATCTGGTCTTTTTTCCATCCTACCAGATGTTAGAATCTGTCTATCAAAAATGTGAAAAACAGGGAGGATTTCTCTGTGTCAGACAAGACAGCAGTATGGATGAAGGGGAGAGGGAGCAATTTCTTAGACAGTTTGAAGAAGAACGCAAGGAAAGTATGGCAGCTTTTTGTGTGATGGGAGGAATCTTTTCAGAGGGGATTGACTTGACAAATGAGCGTCTGATAGGTGCGCTGATTATTGGGACAGGCTTACCACAGATTTGCAGAGAGCGGGAGATGCTAAAGGATTATTTTGACCGAAAGGGAATGGATGGTTTTGCTTATGCCTATCAATATCCGGGGATGAATAAGGTCTTGCAGGCAGCAGGCCGCGTGATACGAACGGACAAAGACCGGGGTGTGATACTGCTGTTAGATGAGCGTTTCTATGGAAGGGATTACCAGAGGTTGTTTCCCAGAGAGTGGGAGCAGCATGCATACTGTAAGCTTGACACACTGCCAGGGCATCTAGAGAAATTCTGGTCTAGTGATGCAGACCAAGATAAAGAAGAAGGATAGACTGTACTATCAGAATCAGTGGCATACCAAAGACAAAATACCAATGCTTGGTCTTATGATGAAAAAAATACATGCCAACTAGCGTTCCAATGGAGCCACCTAAGAGAGAGACCATAAAAAGAGTCTTTTCCGAAATTCTCCATTGGTGTCTTTTGGCTTTTTGTTTATCGATGCCCATAATAGAGAAGCCAAGTATATTTAGAAATAACAGATAATATAAAAAATAGTTCATAAAAGTGATACCTTTCACGAGATAGGAAGATGGTTGCTATTGTTAGTATAAGGATGCTTTCGTGTGTTGTCAATGTTAAATATGTTGAGATACATGACACTTAATCGCCTTTCTTTTTTGAATTATGGCTTGAAAAATCTTGGCAAGCATGTTAAAGTGGTGTTTGTGTGAAAAACAAATGTCTTTGAGAGAAAAACAGTGAACGACAGGAGGAACCTATGTATACGTTAGATGAGGTAAAGTTAGTTGACCCTGAGATTGCAAGTGCCATCGAGGATGAGATGGCAAGACAGAATAGCCATATTGAATTGATTGCATCGGAGAACTGGGTAAGCAAGGCGGTAATGGCTGCTATGGGAAGCCCTTTGACAAATAAATATGCAGAAGGATATTCAGGCAAACGCTATTACGGCGGATGTGAATGTGTAGATGTAGTGGAAGATTTGGCCATCAAGCGTGCCAAAGAGGTGTTTGGGTGTGAGTATGTCAATGTGCAGCCTCATTCGGGCGCACAGGCGAATATGGCAGTCTTCTTTGCAATGTTAGAGCCAGGAGATAAAGTGCTTGGGATGAATCTGGCCCATGGAGGACACTTGTCTCATGGAAGTCCAGCCAATATGTCTGGAAAATATTTTGAAGTGTATCCTTATGGTGTCAACGATAAAGGATTTATCGACTATGAAGAAGTGCGCCGAATTGCATTAGAGTGCCGTCCTAAGCTGATTGTAGCAGGAGCGAGTGCTTATGCGCGCACAATTGATTTTAAGAAGTTTCGGGAGATTGCAGATGAGGTGGGCGCATATCTGATGGTGGATATTGCTCATATTGCCGGTCTTGTGGCAGCAGGAGTGCATCCAAGTCCAATTCCATATGCCCATGTGACCACGACTACGACACACAAGACGCTAAGAGGGCCTAGAGGCGGCATGATTATGTCAGATGCGAAGACGGCAGAGAAATTTAACTTTAATAAAGCAGTCTTTCCAGGAATCCAGGGCGGGCCTTTGATGCATGTGATTGCAGCAAAAGCAGTATGTTTAAAAGAGTGCCAGACCAAAGAATATAAAGAGTATCAAAGCAATATTGTGAAAAATGCAAAGGCACTTTGTAAGGGACTTATGGACCGCGGGATTCAGATTGTATCTGGCGGAACAGATAACCATCTGATGCTGATGGATTTGACAGGACTAGATGTGTCTGGAAAAGAGGCAGAGAATCTTTTAGACCTGGCTAATATTACAGCAAATAAAAATACCATTCCCAACGACCCAAGGTCGGCGTTTGTAACAAGTGGTGTAAGACTTGGAACGGCAGCTGTGACAAGCAGGGGATTAAAAGAAGAAGATATGGATACAATTGCTGAGGCGATTGCGATGATGTTAAAAGAAGGAGAAGCAGCAGCGCCAAAAGCGAAGAAACTGATTCAAGGGTTGACAGAGAAATATCCGCTTTGCATGTAGAAGAAAGTGGTTACAAAGGAGCTGCCATAGTCTAAGACTGTGGCAGCTTCTCTGATAAAAAAATAATAATAAGGGGGATAAGATGGGAGAGATTTTAGAAGAGTTTATCAGTGGGTTTTGTCGAAGCAGCAATGAGACAAGAACCGTGGCCTGCGAGTATGAAAGACAGGAAGATGGAAGTCTTCGGATGACAGAGTTTGATTGCAACTATGAGAAATGTCCCAATAGTGCAGCTTGCCTGATATATAAAGAGGCACGAAAACGGGCAGACGGGAATTTGGAGTTGGATTAGAGAGAAAAAGTGGTTTTTAATTGCTATGGGCAGAATTATGGGATATAATAGAAAAATCAGTATAATATACCTAAGTTTTGATTGGATGTCTGTTAGGAGAGGATGGATATGATATGAAAAGGAAAAGAGAAAGTCTTTTTCAGTTTAGCCTTCGGGGACTGGATACCAATCTTTTGATTGTGCTGTTCTTTGTGATGGTGTTTGGGTTTATTATGATTTACAGCGCCAGTTACTATACAGCGGGACTTAGCAAAACGTACAATAATGATTCTATGTATTTATTGAAAAGCCAGATAATCTACAGTCTTTTAGGTGTAGTGGCCATGCTTGTGGTATCTTGCATTAATTATCATTTTTGGAGTATTTTTGTTGTGCCAGGCTATCTGGTTTGTGTGGTATTGGTATTGCTTTTAAAAGTACCTTCGATTGCAGTTACGGTAAAAGGTGCGACAAGATGGCTTCGCTTTGGGTCACTGCAGTTTCAGGTGGCAGAACCAATCAAATTAATTATGATTGTTTTTTTGGCGACTTGGATTGTATTTGGACAGAGAAGACTTAGAAGTTGGGCTTCTATGTTTCGTATGATTTTACCTTCAGCGATTATCTCTGCGATGATTTTAAAACTTAGTAACAATATGAGTACCGCAGCGATTCTTTTAGGAACCGCGGTCTTTATGATTTATGTGGTACACCCGGAGCAGTGGAAGTTCGTGTTGTGTGGGGTAGGTGTAGTGGCAGCAGTGGCAGGTGTATTGTATTATGTACAAAATCTGGATGCATCGCAGATGGAGAAGAATTTCCGTCTGGTTCGTATTCGGGCCTGGCTGATGCCGTATGAGTATGAGCAGGACAAGGCTTTTCAGTCGCTTCAGGGACTCTATGCGATTGGCTCTGGCGGACTGTGGGGGAAAGGACTTGGCAACAGTATCCAAAAGCTTGGCAAGATTCCAGAGCCATATAATGACTATATTTTTGCGATTATCTGTGAGGAGCTTGGAATCTTTGGCGCAGGACTGATTATCCTTTTGTTTGTCTATTTGCTGTACCGGATTTATACCATCTCTCAGACGGCGGAAGATTTGTTGGGGCGGATGCTTGCGATTGGTGTATTTTCCCATATTGCGCTGCAAGTGATGCTGAATCTGATGGTGGTTACGGGGCTATTTCCAACAACGGGTGTTACGTTGCCCTTTTTCAGCTATGGAGGAACCGCTACCGTATTTTTGTTAATCGAGATAGGGCTTGTCTTAAGTGTCAATAAATACAGTGTAAAGAAACGAAGTGAAATGGAAAGAAGAGGTGGCTATCATGTATCGCAATCATACCAGAGTCGTCAAAATTGGAGATAAGGAGATTGGAGGAGGAAATCCTGTCTTAATCCAGTCTATGACCAATACAAGAACAGAGGATGTAGAGGCGACGGTTGCGCAGATTCAGAGGCTTACAAAGGCCGGCTGTGAGATTGTTCGCTGTACAGTGCCTACGATGGAGGCAGCAGAGGCACTTCGCGAGATTAAAAAGCAGATATCGATTCCACTGGTAGCAGATATTCATTTTGACTATCGTATGGCGATTGCTGCCATGGAGTGCGGAGCAGATAAGATTCGTATCAATCCAGGCAATATCGGAAGCTTAGAGCGGATTCAGGCAGTGGTTGACACCGCAAAAGAGCGGGGGATTCCGATTCGGGTAGGGGTCAACAGCGGCTCTTTAGAAAAGGAATTGCTTGAGAAATATCATGGCGTAACCGCAGAAGGGATTGTAGAGAGTGCACTTGATAAAGTCAAGATTATCGAGGACTTAGGCTATCAGAATCTGGTGATTAGTATTAAATCTTCAGATGTAATGATGTGTGCAAAGGCTCATGAATTGATTGCAGATAAGACCGATTATCCGCTTCATGTAGGGATTACAGAAGCCGGGACGCTGTTTTCTGGAAATATCAAGTCGGCAGTGGGGCTTGGCATTATCTTAAGTCAGGGCATTGGGGATACGATTCGCGTCTCTCTAACGGGAGACCCTGTGGAGGAGATAAAGTCTGCCAAATTGATTTTAAAGACCTTGGGACTTCGAAAAGGCGGTATTGAAGTGGTGTCCTGTCCGACTTGCGGGCGTACAAAGATTGATTTAATCGGTCTTGCCAATCAGGTAGAGACGATGGTGGCAGAATATCCGCTGGATATCAAAGTGGCAGTGATGGGTTGTGTGGTAAATGGTCCCGGAGAGGCAAAAGAAGCAGATATTGGTATCGCTGGTGGCGTCGGTGAAGGACTTCTGATTAAGCATGGTGAGATTGTGAAAAAATTACCAGAAGAGGAGCTGTTGTCGGCGCTTCGTTATGAGTTGGAGAACTGGAAGCATGAATGAAAAATCCTTTTTGGAAGTGTTTGATACCTTAGAATTGGACGAGAAGATACGTGGGCTTTTAGAGCAAGTAGTTGTAACAAAGGTATCTACCAACCGAAAACAAGATGTGTTTCGCATCTATATTACGAGTAAAAAGCTGATTGCCAAAAATCAGCTTTTTCAGTTGGCAAAACAGATACAGCGTCAAATCTTCGGGTATCGAAAGGTACAGGTCTATATCTTGGAGACCTTTCGTCTCTCAGACCAGTATACCCCTGCGAAATTGTGGGACATCTATGAGGAAAGTGTCTTGACAGAGCTTGAGCGGTACAGTCCTTATAAAAGAAGCCTGATGAAGCAAGCCCAGATGACATTTCCAGATGAGCATACCATTACGGTGGAAGTATCAGATAAGATATATGATAAAGAGGCAGTGGATGATTTGCTTCGTATCTTAGACAGAGTATTTAATGAACGATGCGGCTTTCGGGTAAAGGTGGATGTCAAATATCTAGACCTTGGCGGCAAAGGAAATATGGAAAAAAGCGAAGCGAAGATGCGACAGAAAATCAGCTTTTTAACCGAGAGTTTAAAGAAAGAGCAGGCTCTAAAACAGAACGTAAGTTCGGAAGAAAAAGAGAAAAAGAAAAAAGAGAATCCTTCTGAGAAAAAGGAGACTTACAGTAAAAATAAAAATATCAGTGTTCGCAGAAGTGACAACCCGGAAGTTCTCTATGGAAGAGACTTTGACGATGAACCAATAACGCTAGACCAGGTGGTAGAAGAGATGGGCGAAGTGACGTTTCGCGGGAAGATTCTAAGCCGGGAAGAGCGGGAGATTCGCGGTGAACGCACGATTATTACACTGACAATTACAGATTTTACCGACAGTATCCATGTGAAAATGTTCACAAAAAATGAGATGCTAGAAGGACTAAAGGGATGTCTAAATGCAGGAGACTTTGTAAAGGTCAAAGGTCTTACTGCTCTAGACCGCTTTGACCATGAATTGACCGTCAGTTCAGTCGTTGGTATTAAAAGGACTGCGGATTTTACCACGTCTCGTATGGACTATGCATATAAAAAGCGGGTTGAATTGCACTGTCATACCAAGATGAGCGATATGGACGGGGTGACCGATGCTTCTGCCTTGTTAAAGCGCGCCAGAGCCTGGGGGATGCCAGCGCTTGCCATTACGGACCATGGCTGTGTACAGGCATTTACAGAGGCTAGTCATACGGTCTCTAAGGATGAGGACTTTAAAGTTATCTACGGTGTGGAAGGTTATCTGGTGGATGATTTAAAAGAAGTGGTGGAAAACTCCAAAGGGCAGAGCCTTGATGATGCCTATGTGGTCTTTGACTTAGAGACAACCGGGCTTAGTGCAGTACATAATCAGATTATCGAGATTGGCGCAGTCAAGGTGGAGCAGGGAAAGATTCGTGAGCGTTTTAGCACCTTTGTCAATCCAAGAGTGCCAATTCCCTTTGAGATTGAGCAGCTGACAGGTATCAGCGATGAGATGGTACTTAACGCGCCGGTTATCGAAGATATTTTGCCTGATTTTTTAAAGTTCTGCGAAGGATGTGTATTGATTGCACACAATGCTTCTTTTGATGCAGGATTTATTGAGGAGAACTGTAAAAGACAGGGAATCGCGACGGACTTTACGGTGGGAGATACGGTCTCGATGGCGCGAATCCTTTTGCCGACACTAAGTAAATTTAAGTTAGCCCATGTGGCAAAGGCGCTGCAGATTCCACTGGAAAATCATCACCGGGCGGTGGACGATGCAGCGTGTACCGCGGAGATATTTTTAAAATTTATTGAGATGCTAAAGGCAAGGGATATCACGGATTTGGATGCCCTGAATCAGATGGGAATGGCCAATGTGGCAGCAATTAAGAAGATGCCAACCTACCATATTATTATCTTGGCTAAAAATGATATTGGGCGCGTCAATCTCTATCGCTTAGTTTCCCTGTCACATCTTGATTATTTTGCAAGGCGGCCAAGGATTCCAAGAAGTGAACTTATCAAATACCGGGAAGGGCTGATTATTGGCTCTGCCTGCGAGGCAGGGGAGTTGTACCAGGCGATTCTTCGAGGAGCGCCAAGACAGGATATTGCACGAATTGTAGAGTTTTATGACTATCTGGAGATTCAGCCTTTGGGGAATAATGCTTTTATGCTGCGGGATGAGAAAAACCCCGTAAATTCCGAGGAGGATTTACAAGAAAATGTTCGCAGGATTATTCGCCTGGGGGAGGAATTTAATAAGCCGGTTGTCGCCACCTGTGATGTACATTTTATGGACCCGGAAGATGAAATCTACAGGCGGATTATTATGGCTGGCAAAGGCTTTGCGGATGCAGATAACCAGGCGCCGCTCTACCTTCGTACTACGGAAGAGATGCTTGCGGAATTTGCATTTTTAGGAAGTGAAAAGGCTGAAGAAGTCGTAATTGAAAATACCAATAAAATCGCCAATATGTGTGAGCATCTCTCTCCTGTGCGCCCGGATAAATGCCCACCGATTATCCCGGATTCTGATAAGATTCTGCGAGAAATCTGCTACCAAAAGGCATGGGAAATCTATGGAGAAAATTTGCCGGAAGTTGTGACAGAGCGACTGGAGCGGGAGCTAAAATCCATTATTGGCAATGGCTTTGCGGTAATGTATATTATTGCGCAAAAGCTGGTGTGGAAATCCAATGATGACGGTTATCTGGTGGGCTCTAGAGGCTCTGTCGGTTCTTCCTTTGTAGCGACAATGGCGGGAATTACCGAAGTCAATCCATTAAGTCCACACTATATCTGCCCACATTGTCATTACAGCGACTTTGACTCTGAAGAGGTAAAAAAATACGCAGGAATGGCAGGCTGCGATATGCCGGATAAAGACTGTCCAAAGTGTGGCACCAAGCTTCAAAAAGAAGGATTTGATATTCCTTTTGAGACGTTCTTAGGATTTAAAGGAAATAAAGAGCCGGATATAGACCTGAATTTCTCCGGTGATTATCAGTCAAAGGCACATAAATATACTGAGGTTATCTTTGGCGCCGGTCAGACATATCGAGCCGGAACAATAGGAACACTTGCAGATAAAACAGCGTTTGGTTATGTAAAAAAATACTATGAAGAGCGTGGAAGCAGCAAGAGAAACTGTGAGATTGACAGAATTGTACTTGGCTGTACCGGGATACGAAGAACCACCGGACAGCATCCTGGCGGAATTATCGTATTGCCACTTGGGGAGAC
The DNA here is from genome assembly GCA_910575445.1 of Lachnospiraceae bacterium. GTDB lineage: Bacteria > Bacillota > Clostridia > Lachnospirales > Lachnospiraceae > Hominiventricola. The sequence goes on from CAJTFW010000002.1 coordinate 372,407, forward strand.
TATTTATTCTTTTACCCCAGTACAACATCCGGCTAACGATATGACCACAGATATTGTGACTACCCATTTTGACTATCACTCGATTGACCACAACCTGTTAAAGCTTGATATTCTGGGGCATGATGATCCAACGATGATTCGTATGCTAGAGGACTTAACCGGAATCAATGCCACAAAGATTCCGTTAGATGACCCGGAAGTGATGTCACTGTTTCAAAATACCAATGCACTGAAGATCAAGCCAGAGGATATTGGCGGCACCAAGCTTGGCTCGCTTGGCATCCCGGAGTTTGGCACGGAATTTGCGATGCAGATGCTTCTTGATACACATCCTACGCACTTTTCCGACCTGGTGCGAATTGCCGGGCTTGCACATGGAACGGATGTATGGCTTGGTAATGCGCAGACTTTAATCCAGGAAGGAAAAGCAACAATTTCCACAGCTATCTGTACCAGAGATGATATTATGGTCTACCTTATTGGTATGGGGATGGACAGTGAGCAGTCCTTTACGATTATGGAGAGCGTCAGAAAGGGTAAAGGACTAAAGCCGGAGTGGGAGGAGGCAATGCGAAAACACCAGGTACCAGAGTGGTATATCTGGTCCTGCAAAAAGATTAAATATATGTTCCCCAAGGCCCATGCAGCAGCCTATGTGATGATGGCCTGGAGGATTGCCTATTGTAAGATTAACTATCCACTTGCGTATTATGCGGCTTATTTTAGTATCCGTGCATCAGCCTTTGACTATGAGATTATGTGTCAGGGGCGGGAGCGACTCGAATACTATATGGCAGATTATCGCAAAAGAAGCGATACGTTATCTAAAAAAGAACAAGATACCTTAAAGGATATGAAGAGCGTACAGGAGATGTATGCGCGGGGCTTTGAGTTTCTAAAGGTGGATATCTACCGGGCGGAGGCACATAAGTTTCAGATTATAGACGGAAAACTGATGCCAGCCTTATCTACGATTGAGGGATTAGGAGATAAGGCGGCGGATATGCTGGTGGAAGCAGCAGCTCAGGGGCCATTTTTATCCAGAGATGATTTGCGCCAGCGCAGTAAGCTGAGTAAGACGGTTATCGACCTGATGGGAGACTTGGGACTTTTAGAAGGACTTCCAGAGTCCAATCAGCTGTCGCTGTTTGATTTCTCATAGGAGCAGACAGCGAGGGAGAATGTGTTATGAATAAAAAAATACGATGGGAGAAACTGGCAGTCTATGGTCTGGTAGCACTGTTTGCGCTACTAACCTGTCTTTGGATGCCAGTAAATTACAATGTAAATGATGATGTAGAGCTAGAGGGAATCCTAAGCGGGATGTACACCGGAAGCCCTGATGGACATGCTATCTATATCCAGGCAATTCTGGCATATCCACTGTCCTGGCTCTATCAATGGCTGCCAATGCTTAACTGGTATGGAATCTTGCTATGTGTGTTACAGTGGATGGGACTTGGCTTGCTTATGGAGCGGGTGTGGGAGCGCTTGGATAAGAAGAAGTCCTGTATGCTTGTGATTGCCATTATACTTCTGATATTTTTTATTGCTGTATGGGAGAACTATGTCAGCATTACCTATACAACAACAGCCGGGATTTTATTAGCTATGACTTTGTTCTGGTATCTGACAGGTGACCTTTGTATTTATACCCAGGCAATTACCGCGCTTTTGGTGCTTCTGGCACTTTCACTTCGTTTTCAGTTTGCACCGGTGATTCTGTCAGTGGGAGGTATCTGCTGGCTGTTAAAAGTATACCGGGAAGGAATACAGAGAGCCTGGCATCTTTTGGCTATGCTAGGAGTTGGATTGTTGCTTATGATAGGGTGTCAGCATCTGGCTTATGCTTCTGTAGAATGGAAGGAGTTTTTGGCATTTAATGCTGCCAGGACAGAGGTCTATGATTTTACAGGGATTCCTTCTTATGAAGAAAGCAGGGATTTTTACGACCAGTATGCTTCGGGGCAGCAGATTTTTGAGGCATTGGATATCTATGATTTGACGGGAAGGCCAGAGATTACCACAGAGCTTTTAGAAGAAGTTGCAGAGTATCAGACAAGAAAAAACAGGGGGAAGCCATTAGAAGAGGTTAAACAGGCAGTAAAGCTCTCTCTGACCAGTTTTTTTGTGGACCAGTATGGAGAATCATTGTCTCCTTTGAATCTATTGATGGTAATTTCCTGGGCTGTCTTTTTAGTGAGCAGTATCCGAAGAAAAAGCTATGATGATTTTATCGCCGGACTTGGAGTGTTGGCTGTGATGGGCGCAATGTGGATATATCTGGCCTGGCAGGGAAGATTTTTATATCGGATACTATTTGTAATGCAACTACTGATGATTATGACAGCTGCCGGGCTGTGGCTCTATGGAGAGAAGACGTTACTTTCGGGGTGGCTGTTTCATAAGAAAAAGCTGCTGATAATCGCAGGATTGCTTTTGATTCCGGCGATGATTCAAGGAGTTCGTTGTTACCAGCGGGAGATAGAAGTACAGTTGCGAAATGGAGACCGGGCGCTTTTAGAGGATTATTTTGCAGCTCATCCAGAGCAGTTTTATTTTTTAACGACTCCTTTGGTTGCACCGATTACAGATGATGTCTCGTTTTTTACACATCAGCATCCGATAAACTATGCAGATTTGGGAGGATGGGTAGTGAAAAGTCCACTGTACGATGAAAGGCTTCAAAGAGCAGGGATAGAAAAGGGAGATATTCGTAAACTTTTGCTTGCACAGAGGGGAAGCGTGATTACAAGCGGGAGGAATATGAGTTATCTCTTTAGTGACCAATATAAAGAGAACAGTGAGATTAAATATCTGACCATAGAGTATCTGGAGAATAAAGAGAGGTATTATTATATTCATCAGTATATGCTGAGATGATAAAGGGGATGATTTTCCCTTTACTTATGGGGGGTTTTAAGATATACTAATAATTGTGTTGTATGGCCGCTATTATCAGGTGATGCAACCTAAAACTATGCCTATAGGCAAACACATAAGACAGAGAACTGGTCTGTGAAATGGAGGAATTGTAGAGATGGTAAGAGCGATTGTAGGAGCAAACTGGGGAGATGAGGGCAAAGGTAAGATTACCGATATGCTAGGTCAGGAATCTGACATCATTGTCCGTTTCCAAGGCGGTGCCAATGCAGGGCATACGATTGTGAATAACTATGGAAAATTTGCGCTGCATACATTGCCGTCAGGTGTATTTTATGGACATACTACCAGTATTATTGGAAATGGTGTGGCACTTAATATTCCGGTGTTGTTTCAGGAGTTACAAGGAATTGTGGACCGGGGAGTTCCAGTGCCAAAGCTTTTTGTGTCTGACCGTGCGCAGATAGTGATGTCTTATCATATCCTGTTTGACCAACTAGAGGAGGAGCGTCTCGCAGGCAAATCCTTTGGCTCAACGAAATCTGGCATTGCACCTTTCTATTCAGATAAATATGCAAAGATTGGTTTCCAGGTCAGCGAGTTATTTATGGAGGAAGCAGACTTAAAAGAGAAGATTGAACGGGTGATTTTACAGAAAAATGTGATGCTTGAGCATCTGTATCATAAAGAGCCACTAAAAGTAGCAGATATTTTTGAAGAATTGATGGGCTATAAGAAGATGGTAGAACCATATGTATGCGATGTCTCTACTTATCTATGGGAAGCTATCAAAGAGGGGAAAAACATTCTGCTAGAAGGGCAGCTTGGCACATTGAAAGACCCAGACCATGGCATCTATCCAATGGTGACATCTTCTTCAACACTTGCTGCGTATGGAGCGATTGGTGCCGGGATTCCGCCTTATGAGATTAAGCAGGTAATTGCGGTATGTAAAGCATATTCAAGTGCAGTGGGTGCAGGGGCTTTTGTCAGTGAGATTTTTGGAGATGAAGCGACAGAACTTCGTAACCGCGGCGGAGATGGCGGAGAATATGGTGCTACGACAGGGCGCCCAAGACGTATGGGATGGTTTGACTGTGTGGCGTCCCGGTATGGATGCCGTCTGCAAGGGGCAACAGATGTTGCATTTACTGTGCTAGATGTGCTTGGGTATTTAGATGAGATTCCAGTCTGCATTGGCTATGAGATTGATGGAAAAGTAACAAAGGAATTTCCGGCAACCTATCTTTTGGAGAAGGCAAAACCAGTCTATAAAGTGCTGCCAGGATGGAAATGTGATATTACGGGGATTCGTAACTATGAAGAGCTGCCAAAAGAATGTAGAGAATACGTGGAGTTTGTGGAAAAAGAACTAGGATTCCCGATTACCATGGTATCAAATGGACCAGGCAGAGAGGATATTATCTTTCGTAAAAGCACGGGATTATAAGCAGGAACTAACTATGATTAAAAATATTATTTTTGATATTGGAAATGTACTGGTAGATTACTGCTGGAGAGAGCATATTGCCAGATTTGGCTTTACAGGAGAGACCTTGGAGCGAATTGGCGATGCGATGATGCGCAGTCCACAGTGGAATGAGATAGACAGAGGTATCTGGTCGAATGAGGAGCTTTTGGAGGCATTTATAAAAAATGCCCCAGAGCTTTCCGAAGAGATTCGGTTGGTGTTCTCAGATTTTAGAACGCTTGTTCGAGAGAGGCCCTATTCTGTAGAGTGGATTCGCTCCCTTAAGAGAAAAGGGTATCAAACGTATTATTTGTCCAATTATTCCAAGCGGGTAGAGACAGAGGCAGCCAGTGAGATTTCTTTTTTAAAGGAGCTTGATGGGGGCATCTTATCTTATACTGTTCAGCTTACAAAGCCAGACCCGGCTATCTACCAGACGCTTTTAAAGCGATATGCTTTAAAAGCAGAGGAATCGGTGTTCCTAGATGATACGCTAGCCAATGTGGAGGCAGCTAGGGCGCTTGGAATACAGGGGATTCTGGTGACAAGTCAAAAGCAAGCAGTAGAAGAATTACAGAGATTGTTAGATACTTCTAAATAGAGGATGAGGATAAGTTATGAGAGATATCTTGGATGTCCATACGCATACGATTGCAAGTGGACATGCATACAATACGCTTAAGGAAATGATACAGACAGCTAAAGAAAAAGGGCTGGAAGTCTATGGAATTACCGAGCATGCACCTAAGATGCCTGGAAGCTGTCATGATTTTTATTTTCACAATCTAAAAGTTGTAAAGCGCGAACATGGAGACTTAGAGGTTTTACTAGGCGTGGAATTAAATATTTTAGATGAGAATGGAAGCGTGGATCTAACAGAGCCTTATCTTGGACAGATGGATGTGGCGATTGCAAGTCTTCATCCGCCTTGCATCTGTCCTAGAAGCCGGGAGTGGAATACCGAATGTGTGATACAGGCAATGAAAAATCCACATATTAATATTCTGGGGCATCCCGACGATGGGCGCTATCCATTGGATTACGAGGCGGTTGTACAGGCAGCTAAGGAGCATCATACACTTTTAGAGCTTAACAACAACTCTCTAAATCCCAATGGTTTTCGCAAAGACCCGCGCGGTAATGATATAGAGATACTTCGACTGTGTAAAAAATACCAAGTTCCAGTAATTATGGGAAGCGATGCCCACTATGATGCGGATATTTTAAATCATGAACGGATTCTTCCGCTGTTAAAGGAATGTGATTTTCCAGAGGAGCTAGTTGTCAATACAGCCAAAGAAAAACTTTATCCATTTATCAACAAATATATAGAAGCATAATCTTGATGCCAAAAGGGCTGGACTTTATAATTTTAGTGTGCTAAAATATGTAAAGAAAGTTAGTATATGGTTCTGCAGGCAAAGGGATGGAGTAAGATGAGTAAAAGGATTCAAAACGAAGCAACCGATGGGCTATTCCGTGCGATTTTAAGTCTTCAGAATATGGAAGAGTGCTATACCTTTTTTGAAGATGTATGTACAATTAATGAGATACAGTCATTATCTCAGCGATTTGAAGTCGCAAAGCTTTTGCGGGAAAAGAAGACCTATCTAGAGATTGCCGAGAAGACTGGTGCATCGACGGCGACTATCAGCCGTGTGAATCGTTCTCTAAACTATGGCAACGATGGATATGATATGGTATTTCGAAGAATGGACGATAAGAAATAATGGATTAGATGCCGTGTACAGAGAGAGTCTGTACACGGCATTTTATGGTTCTTTGTGCTTTTTGCCATTCTCTTTTTTGGGAAGGCTGTCAATTAATTTTTCAATCACTTGCTTTTTCACATAGACATCAAAGCTTAACAGACAGATAAAAGAGAAAATATGCAAAAATTGCTGTTCTTCCTCGGGCGCATCTGCAAAAGTCTCAGATGCTTTTTGATAACTCTCCATCACATCTGCCTTCATCTTCTCCACCTGGCTTTTCTCTAAGCTAAAGACTTCCTCATAGATAGACTGCATATTCAGAGATTCTTCCGTGTGAAAATAACGCTCGGTCAAAGGCTCTAACAGACTTTGAATATCATTGATAGATAGAAGCCCTTTATAATAGTAGATATAAATCAGCAGTAAAATATGCTCCTTGGAATATTTTTTCTTCTCAGGAGCTGGTATCAAGCGATTCTTGGCATAGTTATTAATCATGGTCTTGGTTAGAATCTTGTCCTCTGGGTAGCGCTTAGAAGAATGAAGATGCGTCTCCATAAAGGTTGTAACCTGGTCCATATACAAGTCAATATTGGGGATTTCCTTTGGCTTGATATAGTCAATCTTTTCCAAACTTACAAGAATACTGTTTAATATATCTTGGGGATCAATAGTCATAATTTTATCACCTCTATACTCATTATATAGTATTCAAAACTACATAACAAGTCTTTTTTGCCAGGAACAAAATTTTTTTTAAAATCCATGTATATCTTCCATAAGGATGGCCATACTATAATCAAACAAAAGATAAATTGAATACTTATCCTCCCCTTTTAAATACCCCGTTCGCCACAGCAGTGTGGTGGGCGGGGTATTTTGTCAGATTTTACCGGGGTTTTCTGTGTTTTGAGATCTGCATGTAGGGGATGCTCATATGCCAAAATGGCCGTTTTGACACAAAATTGACACAAAATATTAGAGAAACAGATTTGCTAGTTTCTGCATCTCATTAGATTTTGTGTCAGGAAGTACATGAGCGTAAGTGTCCATGGTGGTAGCTAGATTGCTGTGCCCTAAAATGGTCTGTAATACTTTGGGCGGAATGTATGTGGTGTGATGTGTGGAAACAGGGGATAATCCTTTCGAATCTTTCGGACAACCTGCTCTGTGCATATCTTGAACCTGTTACGGTTCACAGGACCACCCTTTTGATTCGTGAAAACAAGATTTTCAAAACCTGCCGGGGGAAGCCCCAATTCCCCCATAGCAAGCTGCTTTTTTCGCTGTAATTGTTGATGCTGTTTTAACAAAACATACACATTATTTAGCATGGGAATATCCCGTTCACTGGAAGCCGTTTTTGGTGAATCGAAAAAGTATTGTTTATTCCGATAAACCAAGGTATGTGCAATATGTATGGTCTTTGTAGAAAAGTCTACATCTGTCCACTGCAATCCTCGTAGTTTGCCATTTCTCATACCTGTTGACAGCGCTAATTCATAGATCGGGTAAAAGCAGGAATCTTTCGCGTAAGTCAAGAATAATTTTTGTTCATTTTCTGTCATAACATTCTTGCTTTTCTTTTTGTTATTCCGGGGAAGAACCGCGTTAGAGACAGGATTTTTCTGAATAAGTTCATTTCTAACTGCCTGCATAAACATACTATTTAGGATTGCTCTGCATATTTCCAGCATGTTGTGAGAATATAATTGTGCCATTTGATTATAAAATGCTTGTATATGGTCTGTATGAATATCCCGCAGTTGTTTGCGACCAAAAATATTTTTGATATAAGCGTGATAACTGTTTTGATAGACTTCAACTGTACCAGCTTTTACACTTGGTTTTTTATATTCTTTTAGCCAGATTTCGAACCATGCGTCAAAGGTTACGGAGGATTCTCTAAAATAAATTTCATGTACTATTTTATACTTTAAATCCTCTAGATTTTTCTGTGCCTCTTTTAAAGTTTTACCATAAACAGTAAAAGATTCCCCATGATACATGAACCGTCCCATGTATCTATTTTCTTTGGGGCGGTAATTGATGCCTTTTGGCAAAGGTTTTCCATTTTTATCAACTGCCATTTTTTATTTCCTCCAATTCTTTATTCTGCATTTTCTGCGCACCATTCATCAAATTTGATTCGGTCAATTAATAGCCTTCTTCCCTGACAGATTCTGCATTTGGCTTTTGTTGCCAGCTTCAGCGAAGAATTGCGTCCCAATCCGCAATAGGCTTGGAACTCATCCACACTCAGCAGACGTTTGTCAGATAATGGTACAGCGACAGGTGGTATACGTTTCATATTGCAAGTCTCTTTTTTTCAGACAGATAATATATGGGTTCATCTTTCCCTATATGTACAAGACTTTTTTCATCACTCCTTTTGCTGATTTAGTGAAGTGTGCAAGGAGAAATAAAAAAGTATAAACGTTGATAAACAGGGATAAATGGAAAGAAATATTTGGCAGTACAGAAACGTAAATATCAGAATAAAGCCAGATATATATTGTTATCTTGGTGTATGAGATAGCGTGTATTACAAGGGGAATAATAATTTTTAAAAATATTATAAAGAATACAGAAAATATGAAAATCCTTGTGAAAATTACAACAACATGGTGATTCTGAAGAAATGAAAATATTATAGAAAATGTTATCTATGTATGTGAAAAAGTGTAGTCGTTTTGATAACGGTTTTCACTTAAAAAATGATATAAAAGAAAGGATGATATGAATGAAAAAGGAGTATATTTTAGATTTATGTAATACTCCCCAAAATGCGGGGACAGGGTATCGCAGTGTACGATATCTAGTTGCACAAAAGTTTGGATTTAATTATCTCTCTGCTGTGAAAGGAACAAGTGAGGACGGTTTTACTAAATTATGGATGGATATAAAACTGAATCCGCGTTGGATGTTCCATGAAGACAGCCATCCCTTCACCTATGTTGCAAGTCCAGAAGAGGCGCTTAGAGGATATGAGTATATACAGGAGTTTTTAGATTCAGCAAAGATTACAGAGATTGAATATAGGATGTTTGTGGTACATAGAATCGACTATTGTGTAAATATTGATATGGAAAATCGTGAGCTGGTGAAGACTTATATGCGTTTGATAAGAAAAGGCTGTTATCCTTATAAAATGAAACGGAAGATGGAGTATAGCGAGTCTGGACATCGGCAGGTATTGACTAAAGATTCCTTTACGGTTTTTTCGAAAACAGTAGAGTTTGCCATTTACTTAAATGTACACAGCTGGAAGAAGATGAAAAATATCACAAAGAAGATCTTCGGGCGGCGGAAGGGATGATTCGCATTGAGCTTTGTGTAAAGCGGCCCAAGGTTCGGTACGATGCAAAAGCAAATGGATGTGAGGATACCAGATTGCAGTTGGAAATGGCATCTGAGATTGCCAGTAAAAATATTCCAAGGTATTTAGAAAGTGCTTATGGGAAAGGGAAGTTTGTAAAATATGAGAAAGCGAAACGACTGATTCAGAAGTCAGGATATATAAAAAAGACAAAAGTGATGCTGTTGGATTTTTTGCAAATGGTATCTTTACAAGATTTGGAGAAGGCGAAGAAGAGATATGAAAAAGACTTTAAAGCGTGTATGAAGCGGTTCAATGAACTTGGGATATCTCCGATTACGATAGAGAAAGGCTCAAAAGTGAAAGAGATGGAAAATCCACTGTATTATATTGAGCATAGAAATAAAAATTATAATTGAAATAGTGGTTTGGGCTATAAGGAGGAAATTCACTTCCCGACAGATGGTCAGGAGGTGAAGATGAGGTGTGTCTGAACTAAAATCACTACTAAATATCAAATATTTTTCTAAAGTTACATATTTTCTGAATATTCTGATAGTAATGATTCCTGTTGTTCGAGAAGTATATCTATAATTTTGTTAACAGTAATAAGCGTATGACTATTGCATTTATTTAATTTATCAGCTATTTCAGTATTGATAATACGACTATTTTTAGCATAAGGAGTATCTAAAAGAAAATAGTCAAAATCTTTTTCTAATATTAATGACAATTTAAGAAGCATAGAAAGAGAAATTTTAGTTTGTCCGACTTCGACATGACTTACATGATTATTTGAACATCCAATTAGTGAACCAAGATCTGCCTGGCTAAATCCTTTTTCAATTCTGGCAGTTTTAATTCTTTGGCCAATTTTGGTAAAATTGATTTCGGACTGCATACTAATCACCTCTTTTTTTGTGAATATTTCTGGAAATATTATAGTTTAGGCGTTGTTTCTCGACAACAAATAATAGGTATATATTGCATTTATAGATGCAATATGATAAAATTTAGGTGTTAATAAACAAAGAATGTATACTGCTTTAATTAAAATGATGTAGTAGAAAATTACTAAACTATTAAAGGAAAAGAGAAATTAATATAGATCAAGTAGCTTAGCAATGTATTGACAAAATCTTTAAAAGAATATTTCCCTCAAGATATTAGAAAAGATATAGAAAATCAGACTTTATAGCGAAAGAAGTGATAACGATTTATCAAAGTAGAGAGATCAGGAATCTGAGAGTGATTCAGAAGAAAAATCAGGATGCTCAGACATGTCATCATTTACAGATTGAATTAATAACAGGGCAGGAAAATCCTGATTTTTTTTCTATTTCACATGTGATTGCGAAGAGAATGTCAATGCTTTCAGAAAGTAACTATTTAACATTGGAATTATCCATAAAAAGAGAACTTGATAGAAACTATTGCTGTACACAGTGTGGAGAGAAATTTAGCAGACAGGAATATAAATTTTATAAGTTCCTTTTTGCTCATGCAAAAATATGTCATTATGATGTCTGGAAATTAAAGAAGCTGTACAGAGATAGAGATAAGGGAATGAAGATATATCTTAAAATGTATCTTGTACCAGGACGGCAAAAATATGTGTGTAAAGTAAGTAGAATGGTTGCCGCGTGTATAATAGAAAGTTCAAATAAAGAAGAATTATATGATGAATGGATAGAAAAATTTAGGTAAGATATCTAGGTTTTTAACAGATAAAAGAAAGGATATGAAATTGGACGACAGAGGAAATATTTTGGTTATTGGAAAATCAGGAGTAGGCAAATCTACTTTAATTAATGCTGTACTTGGTAAAGAGCGTGCAAAAACAGGATGGGGTACAACTGGAGTAACTAAAGAACTTGAGATATACGAAGGAACTAAAGAATTATGTTTTCGCCTTATAGATACCATAGGTTTTGAACCATCATTCCTGAAAGAACGCCAAGCAATCAGTGCAGTAAGAAAGTGGGCAAAAACCGAAGAGGAAGAAAAAGAGATTCATGTTATTTGGTATTGTGTAGAGGGGACATCCAGCAAATTGTTTAAGAGGGATATTAATAGCGTGATAAAAGCAACAAAAATTTGGAAGTCAATTCCTATAATTGTTGTAATTACTAAATCTTATTCTGAAGAAGAGCAGAAAAAGAATGTTGAAATGGTAAAAAAGGCTTTTGGTGGGAACAAGAATGTTCATAATAGATTAATGGAGACTGTGCCAGTAGTTGCCCGTTCTTATAAGATTAATCAAAATATAACAGTGCCACCAAGTGGTATTTTAGAATTGATTGATATTACAAATGACTTATTAGAAGAGGGAAAGAAAGCGGGTAAGAAAGATCTTGAGAATTTTAAAGTAAAAAGAAGGAGAGCCTTTGCACAGAGTGTAGTTGCAGCTTCTGTAACATCGGGTACGATAGTTGGAGCTGTTCCGATACCGATTGCAGATATGGTGATTTTATCTCCTTTAGAAGGAGCAGAGGTGAGAGGCATTGCCTATATCTATGGAATCAATAAGGATGAGGAATCAAGTCATTTATTTAATTCTATTATTGAACTTGGAACTGTCAGTATGGCCGCTAAGACAGTTGTTAGTGTTTTGAAAGCGATTCCAGGGATTAATTTAGGTGCAAGTGCTATAAATGCTCTGGTCGCAGGTGGAATCATTGCTGCTATAGGCGAAGGGAGTATCTATATTTGTGAACAAATATATTTGGGAAAGAAAAAAGTATCAGATATTGATTGGGCCAAAAAGATTATAGAAAGCAAACTGTCTTCTGGAATGATTAATAAATTAAGTGTTTTGGCTAACCAAATTAATGACCAGACAGATAAAAGCAAGATTGCGCAAATAATACTGGATGTATTTAAAATATCCCAAGAATGATAATGCAAAATTTATGATATCTTACAGCCAAAATAATGAGAAGGTGAAGTCCTTTATATTTTTTATCTGGTACAAGAGGTTAATTAATTTAGTATAGATGAGGTAATAGATTATGTTGGGGGCAGTTGTTGGAGATATTATAGGTTCACCATACGAATTTATAAATATGTATTCCAGACGAGGGGTCAAACCATTTGAGCATACAATAAGAGGCAGATGCCAGTTTACGGATGATACCGTACTTTCTATGGCGATTGCGGATGTACTGTTAAGTACTTGTGATCTTACAGATGATCAGTTACTGGGAGATAAAATTGCTGAAAATCTAGTGAAATATTATAAAAGATATCCATTGAAAAAATGGGGGAGAAATTCATGTTATGGTTCCGGCTTTGCAAAATGGGCAGATAAAGGCGATATTCATGTATGCAGGACAGCATATTCAAATGGAGGTGCAATGCGGATTGTACCCGTTGGATGGCTGTACTCGTCACTGGAAGAAACTCTCCGTATTGCCAGAATAGCAACAGAAAGGACTCATAATTCCAAAGAAGCGATAGAAGGAGCGCAGATGATTGCGGGAGCGGTATTTATGTCAAGAAAGGGAGAAAGTAAAGCAGCAATTAAGCGCTATGCAGAGCAGATATTTGGGTATCAGATTCCAGAAGGAGAGAAAGGACTCGAACAACTGCGAGAAAACAGCAGGAAATATCGACAAAAGAAAATAGCAAGTTTTAAATTGGGAGAATTTATAAATTGTGATACAAAACTTTCGGTAGAAGAGGCATTATTTGCTTTTTTTCATACTTCCAATTTTAAGGATTGTATTCGAACAGCAGTTGCGATTGGTGGTGATAGTGACACGATTTCATGTATGTCGGGAGGTATTGCGGAGGCTTTCTATGGAGATGTACCTGCGGATTGGAAATATAAAGCAGGAGGAGTGCTTGCTGAGGGTCATTGCAGAGCGGAAGATATAGAAATGGTGATGAATTTTAGGAAGTTATGAAAGTGGAGATAAAAAATTTCATGATTATTATAAAAAAATAGGAGGAATTAGATATGGGAGTACCAGCAGTAGTTGTTACAGAATTAACAAAATGTGGTGGCCACCTTTTGTCCAGAACGGTTGGAGATATTGCACAATTCAATATAGAAAAGATAAATCTTAAAGCTAATGTTATAAAGGCTATGGGCGAACTAATAACTGTTTATGAAAGTAATAATAAGATATATATTGAGTCAAGTGAAAAGACTTTGGAAAAAATTATAAAAGCTATTCCACCTAATGCAGACCCTAATCAGGTTCTTGAACTTTTAATTCAAACACAGAAAGGGCATAATACAATACTTAGAACGGGAATGAAATGTGGGACAGTTGTCATATCTTTTGCTATTCTTTCTACGGCACATGTATTGGCGGCAGCAATGGGAAGACCTATAACAATTCATAATAGTCGTGAATTTAATCTATTTAATATAAAAAAATAAAAAGGTATATTGGATAACAGAGAAAATGCTCAAAAGACAGTATAAAAGTGATGTGACATAACTTTTATTAGAATATCTAAAATTATGTGAGGAAGGCTAACAAATGAATGTTCACAAAGACACTAAGAAGAAAAAAGGTATCAAAAAGAAAAATTTAACTGGCTATATGTTAGGCAGTAGTGCTCTATTCGTTGTAGCTTGTGTGATTGTTCCAACAATCTTATCAAAGGAATGTGGGTGGAAATTGAACATTTGATAAAACGAAAATCTAGTGGTTTCTGTGTTAGCTCAAGATATGGACTTTATAGAAATTTACAGAGTGAGAAAGAGTGAAAAATGAAAAGAAGATTTTTTGTTGTATGTATGGTATTTATGGGAATTTTGACGGCTTGTGAAAGTTCTAAGGAGGAGCAAGAGATTCAGAATCAGGAAACAACGCAAGAAGTAGAAGGAGTGGCGGAAAAAGAAACGAATGGAGTTAGTCCAGGTGAAGCCATATCAGATAATTCTGAAAGTAAAGAGTATAAAGATGGTGATATGATAACATACACTTCTGGATTGAAAGTGACAATCGTTAGTTCAGGATTATATACAAAACCAGATCCATTTGACAGTACAGTTGTGGAGAAATATGCATTTTTGGAAATAGATATGGAAAATACAGGAAATGATGATATCACTATGACTGGAAGCTTTTTTAAATTTTATGCAGATGGTTATGCCCTTAGTAATGTTTGGCTAAATGAGGATGGAGAACTTCCGCTCGTTTCCACTCTGTCATCAGGGAGAAAAGTGAAAGGTCGTGTTTATGCGGAAGGGCCAGAGATCAATTCAGCAGAACGCATTGAAGCAGAGTTGGGGAAGGCTGTTATTCGGATTTATGAACATGGAGATTATGGGGTAGAACCTTGGGAAATGTTAGAGGGTGCATACAAATCTTCAGAAGGAGAAATCTTTTTTAAAAATTATACTGACCTGGTTGCATCTTTCGAATCGGACTATCCAGACAGTGAATATGCCATGTATGATCTGGATCAGGATGGAATAGAAGAAGTGATTCTTTCCTGGGGAACTTGTACTGCTGACTGGCAGAACAGTGTTTACAGCATGATAGATGGAAGAACATATCTTGTTGGAACATATTGGGGACTTGGGCGGATTTATGCAGCTGAGGATGGAATTTATTCTGTTACTGGAAGTGATGTTCTATGTGTGGAGAAAATTGAAAAAGAAGGTGTTAATCTGGTTGTCACAGAGTCAGAACCCGAAAGTTATCTAGGGCATGAAGAAATACCTATGGCTTTAGTAACGGATATGAGTTTAGTGAACTGATCTATTTATAAAAACATATTTTCATTTAACCTTTCTGCGTTAGATAATTTTCAGATTTTATATGTCGGCTTTTGGGGTGTCACTGTGGTTCAGATGCCCCAATTCTGTATATATTTTAATATAAAAGAAAGATGGTAAATGATATGACAAAGACTGTAAAAAGGTATCAAGAAGCAGCCGAAAATGGAAATGCAGATGCTATGTATGAACTTGGGAAGTGTTATGAAGGTGGAATTGGGATAGAAGAAGATTTGGAAAATGCCATAAAATGGTATCGAAAAGCAGCCGAAAATGGAAATGCAAAGGCGATGCATCGCCTTGGAGTGTGTTACGAAGATGGAAGTGGTATAAAAGTAGATTTGGTAAAAGCTGAAACATGGTATCAAAAAGCAGCAGAGAATAGAGAAAAAACTGTAAAGAGGTACCAAAGGGCGGCAGAGAATGGGGATGCCAGTGCTATGTATGAACTTGGAATGTGTTATGAAGATGGAATTGGGATTAAAAGAGATATGGAAGAAGCCATAAAGTGGTATCAAAAAGCAGCCGAAAATGGAAATGCAAATGCTATGTATAGCCTTGGGAGAAGCTATATAGAAGAAGATTTGGTAAAAGCTGAAAAATGGTACCAAAAAGCAGCAAAGAATGAAGAAAAAACTGCAAAGAGGTACCAAAGGGCGGCAGAGAATGGGGATGCCAGTGCTATGTATGAACTTGGAATGTGTTATGAAAATGGAATTGGGATTGAAAGCGATGAGAAAGAAGCCGTAAAGTGGTATCAAAAAGCAGCCGAAAATGGAAATGCAGATGCTATGTATTGTCTTGGGATGTGTTACGAAAATGGAAGTTGTATAGAAGGAGATTTGGTAAAAGCTGAAAAATGGTACCAAAAAGCAGCAAAGAATAGGGCAAAAACTGCAAAGAGATACCAAAAGGCGGCAGAGAATGGGGATGCCAGTGCTATGTATGAACTTGGAATGTGTTATGAAAATGGAATTGGGATTGAAAGCGATGAGAAAGAAGCCGTAAAGTGGTATCAAAAAGCAGCCGAAAATGGAAATGCAAATGCTATGTGTAAACTGGGGTGGTGTTACACATATGGAGATGGGATTGAAAAAGATAAGGAAGAAGCCATAAAGTGGTATCGAAAGGCAGCCGAAAATGGAGATGCAGATGTCATGTATGAAATTGGAATACATTACATGTATGGAGTCGGGGAAGAAGAAGATTTTAAAAAAGATTGGGAAGAAGCCATAAAATACTATCAAAAAGCAGCCGAAAATGGAAATGTAGAGGCTATGGATACGCTTAGTAATGAGTATACCTTTGGAATAAGGATAGAAAGAGATTTGGTAGAAGCTGAAAATTGGCGCCAAAGAGCGAGAGAAAATAAGGCAGAAATTGCAAAGAGATACCAAAGGGCGGCAGAGAATGGGGATGCTAGTGCTATGTATGAACTTGGGAAGTGTTATGAAGGTGGAATTGGGATAGAAAAAAATTGGGAAAAAGCCATAAAGTGGTACCAAAAGGCAGCAAAAACTGGAAATGCAGATGCTATGTATGAGCTTGGAGAGTGCTACAAATTGGGATTAGGTATAAAGAAGGATTGGAAAAAAGCTGAAAAATGGTATCAAAGAGCAGCGGAGAATGGAAATGTAGAGGCTATGGATACGCTAGGGCGGTGTTACGAATATGGAGAAGATAAGGTAGAACAAAATGAAGAAGAAGCCATAAAGTGGTATCACAAAGCAGCCGAGAATGGAAATGTAGAGGCTATGTATCACCTTGGGGAGTGCTATGAATGTGGAAGATGTGTAGAACAAAATGAGGAAGAAGGCATAAAGTGGTATCACAAGGCAGCCGAGAATGGAAATGTGAATGCTATGGAAGAACTTGGGATGTATTACACAATTGGAATCTGTATAACAGGAGATTTGGTAAAAGCAAGAAAGTACTACCTGGATATAGAAAAAGTGTAGAAAAGAGTTGGAAAGAAGCTGTAAATGTGGTATCAAAAAGCGACAGAAAAGGATATAGCAAAGCGAAAGAATTACTGTGAAAACTAAAATGATAATAACAAAAGTGTGACTATTAGTATTAGTATATAAATGTGGACAGAAAAAGTTGAACACCCCGTACTATCAAGTGAAAGAATAAAAATGAGGAGGCTTGGAATGAGTAAAAAGACTGGAAAAGTGATTGGTGCATTTTGCAGTATTATATTGATGCTTGCTATGTTTGGCATTATGCCTAAAATACAGAAGAAACTGGAAAATATACTATATAGAAAAATGAGCTAACTGATTATTGTAAACAGCAAAGTACAGGAGATAAGTGATTATGACATATGATATGAATATAAATGAACTTGTGAACGGCTGTATGAATGCGGTGAACAGCAGGATGAAAAATTTGAAGACATTAAATATTGTGGTTGTGGGAAAAACCGGAGTTGGAAAAAGTACGTTGGTGAATGCGGTTTTTCGAGAAAATATCGCAGCCACAGGGATAGGAAGTCCGGTTACACAGCACATACAAAAGTGTACCAAAAATGGCGTGCCACTTGTTATCTATGATACAAAGGGCTTTGAGTTAGAGAAAAAAGTACAACAGGAAATAAAAAATGAATTGATAGAAAAAATAGATGAAGGAAGAAAATCAAGGGACATAAATCAAGCAATTCATTGTATCTGGTATTGTGTCAACGCATGCGATGATCGTTTTGAACCGTCAGAAGAGCAATGGATAAGGGAGTTTACAAGACAGAATGAAAACTATCGAATCCCTGTTATTATAGTACTTACAAAAGCTTATTTTAAAGACAGTGCACAGGCTTTACAGAAAAAAATTGAAGCAAAGAATCTAGATGTGAAAAAAGTCTTACCTGTGTTGGCACAAGATAAGGAAAATTACAGGGCATATGGTTTGGATACTTTAATAGAAGTAATGGAGCAGGTGTTACCAGATGAAATGATAGATACCTTAATGAGCATTCAAATCAGCAACCTAACTTTGAAACAGAAAAAATCTCATATGGCTGTTGCAGCAGCTGCAGTAGCTGCAACAGCTGCCGGAGCAACGCCAATTCCGTTTTCTGACGCAGCAGTATTAGTTCCGATTGAAGCAAGTATGCTGACATCAATAACTGTTATTTTCGGCTTTGAAATTAGTAAATCTGTGCTGACTGGTCTTGTATCCACCATAATTGGGACAGGAGGGACTACGATGGCAGGAAGAACACTGGTTGTAAATTTATTGAAGATGATTCCAGGAGTAGGTTCTTTGACAGGCGGAGTGATTTCAGGAGCAACAGCAGCTTTGCTGACGACGGCATTGGGAGAAGCCTATATTGCGCTAATGACAGCGATGTTTAATGGAGAGATAAAGGCAAGAGATCTTGAAACAAAGGAAGGGCAAGAGAAATTAAATGAATTATTTAAAGAGGAATTGGAGAAAAAAAGATAAAATCAGTAAATTACTGCTGTAATCTGCAAAAGGTATTACGGAGGCTTTCTATGGAGATGTACCTGTGGATTGGAAATATAAAGCAGGAGGAATGCTCGCTGAGGGCTATTGCAGAGCGGAAGATATAGAAATGGTGATGAATTTTAGGAAATATATATGTTTATTGTAATTACAGGACTTGATGGTTCAGGTACATCAACAATAGCTGAAAAACTACATAAAATGGACACAGGGTCATATTTATTTCATACACCTGGTGAAATCTTTTCTGACAGAAAGGTCATGGACAAAGAAGTGCGTAAGGTTTCACAAAATGCACATTATCTTTATTATCTATCTTCGGTTGTGTATTTGTCTGATTATATAAAGAAATATATTGATTACAAAAATTGTAATGTTTATTGCGTTAGATATTTGATTGATACAGTAGTATCTCATCGTGTTGCAGGATTAGATGTTAAGTTGGAATATGATCAATATAATATCTTAAAACCTGATCTTACAATTTTTGTAACACTAAGTGAAGAAATTCGGCAAAAGAGGATAACAAACAGAGGAAAGTCATTTCTTGATTATGTATTAGATGAAGAAGAAACCAGAAGAGCTTTTTTGCGTGAGTTTACTAAGCAAATGGAAAAAAATAGTATTATATTTGATAATGGGATAGATGAAGTTGATAAAAAATTATCAAAGCTTTATCTGGCACGAATATCTAGAAAGAAATAAGATGGAGAAAAGTTTACTTTTATCGGATGAAACAGAGTTATCTGTAGAAGATTATAATGAGAGAAGAACAATCATAGAGGAATTTCAAAAACTACCAGAAGAATTTTTTGCTAAACTGCGCCACTTTCAACCGCAGATAGGATGTCTTAATTGTTGTAAAATATGTAGTAAATTTGCAAATTGTAAAGTTTCCTATTGGAATGAGAATCGGATAAGAAACGTTGTAGCTGCACTTAAATTAACTTGTATGGATTTTCGGAGTAAAAAGCCATATATTGTATGGGATAGGGATGAACATAGAAGTGGGGTGATTTTTTCATATTTAGATAATGATATTGGAAATTATTACTATCTGGATAAATTTATTAAGATAGTTTATGATGAATTGGGAGTGAAGACTCGTATTTCGACAGTTGGATTTAGCAGATATAATGAAAAAATTAAAGAGCTTCATATTAAGATAAATTGTAATGAAATATTAGATTGTTTAGCAGGAGTAAGGCTGTCATTTACTCCATATGAAATTGGATGGGAATCTGGGTACGATTCACAGCATTTTTCTCGCAATGAGTATATACAAGATATGGCTGAATTTCTAAAAATATATAAGCCATATTATGATAAAGTAGGAGCAGGTAGTAGAAAAATGTGCGTTGAGTTAAGATATAAACCATTAGTAGTAAAGGCAAATGTAATAGTTAAAGTATATAATGGTTATCTAACGATTGCGACAGGGAATTATTTATATGTTTCTTGTAATAAGAATTGCACTATGAAAGAAAGCCAGATTCTAGATGTATATGACCATACAATAAAGCTGACAGAGGAACCTCAGATGTTTTATGTTACTGATCTTGACTGTGATGTGTGTGATGAAGATAATTTGGATTGCATCATGGAAAAATATGATGCCAGCCATAAACAAAAAATGGTAAATGTTTATATGCTTAAAAATGCAGATGGCGAATATTATTCGATTGATCCATCTATATCTGATATTGGAAACTATGGTATTAATATTTATCCGAAAACTTGTGAAAGAAAGCAATCAGGGTATTTAATTACGGAAAGATTTTTTTTAAATGCTCTTTATGAATATAAAAAATCTATTGGAATCAAAGCTATGGATTGTTTTAACTATGCAGAGTGGAGGGACGTTGATAAGGTAGTTAATATATTAAAACAATATGCGATTGAATATGAAAGAGTGAAAAAATATGAGAAATCCATGTACATTAACACAGAAATTTTGCCAATGATTGAAGCCTATATTTCTGCATTAAAAATAGCTGATTATAAGCCAGTAGATATTTTTAATCCTGATTTTACAATAGATACTGGTATTATATGCAATATGGGTAGGGCATTGAAGGAATTTTGTGGTTTAACCCAAAAAGTAAATGAGCCTTTGACTCCAACACATGAGAGAAACTATGGTTATCATAATAGTACAATGACAAAAGAAGGTATAGCGTGGAGATTAAGTTGTGATTATGGTGACAATTTATTGATAGAAAAATTAAGTTTAAAAGATACTGCATCTGAGGATGGACAAGTTGTTATGCAAAAGAGGATTGAATTATCTATAAAAGATGAAAAAACAGATATGTCTTGTTTAAAATCAGAATATCTAGTACCTGGACAGATAAAGCATAAATAGGAGAAAAATGGCAATATATTTTTATAAAGAATTTGGTGATTTGGGATATTTAGCTACATATTCACAACATGGTTTTATTAAGGATGGAATTTATTGGAAGACAGTTGAACATTATTATCAAGCTAATAAATTTGTAGAAGATGAAGTTAGAAATTTGGTAATAAATGCTGAAACACCTAAAATAGCATCTGCTATTGGAAGAAATAGAAATTATAAGATACGAGATGACTGGGAGCAAGTGAAGAATGAAATTATGTATAATGCAGTATTAGCAAAGTTTTTGGCACATCCAAATTTGGCAGAAAAACTTATAGCAACAGGAAATGAGGAAATCGTTGAAGAAACTGTAAAAGAAAGCTATTGGGGATGCGGACCTAAAAAAGATGGACTGAATATATATGGTAAAATATTATGTAAAGTAAGAGAAGATTTGAAAAAATTAAGTAAATAATTAAAAGGAGAATATGCATGGAGAATTATTATATCACTAAAAATGGTTATAAAAAATTATATGAAGATTACTTGAATATTGATAAAGAGATAACAGAAGTTAATAAGATGATGGGAGAGAGCGTAAAAAGAGATAATGATTTACGTGAGAATCCAGAGTTTATGGAACTTCGAGTAAGAGCTATGTATGAGCTACCTGCAAAAAAGAAAAGTTTGTGGGATAAATATAATTCAGCTATTATAATAGAAGAAACAGATGAATACAAAAACTTTGATGGAAATACAGTTATTCGTGGATGCTTAGTTAAAATAGATATTGATGAAGAGGAAGAATGTGAATACCAAATTAAAGGGTCTGATGAAGGTGATATTTCTAATGATATTTTATCATGCGATGCTCCAATGATACAATTTTTATTAGGGCATAAAGTTGGAGAGACTGTTATATTTAATAATATGAAAATAAACATTTTGGCTGTGGAGAGATTATAAAACATCATGTCAAAGAAATTATATCTTGGAAAAAGTTATTATATAAACAATGGAATTGATATGTCAGATGAGTATTTTAATATATCGCAAAGTGATGAAAGGGCGGCAAGTTTACTTTGTCAACAGGAATTATACAACCAATCTGTGTATTTGTATATTCAATCTATGGAGAAATATGTGAAAAGTGCCATTTGCAAAAAAATTGATGTTATAAATGATTATTATGCAAAAAAATTGCGATTGATGGGACATTCGTTAGATGATACAATTGATTTTTTTATTGAAATTGTATCTGGAAATAATGAAATATTAAAAATGCAAATTACAGAACAGATTAAAAATGGTGTTTTAAAAGGTATTCGTTTTTCAGCCATGTATAATGCAGTTAGATATCCGTTTTATAAAAATCAAAACTATAAAATGATTGAAATGTCAAAAAATGATTGTGAACAACTGAAAGGAATAAATGATTTATTAAAAAATTATATAGACTCTATTATAGTGAAGATATAAAAGAAATATTATAGATAAGGACATAATCAGTAATAAATATTTTGATAGATAACAGCAATTCTCTTCTGTTCAATTTTCAAAATAGTATAGCACTCTTTCAATGTATAAAGAGTTGGAAGGTTTTGATTCATAATAAAATATGAAATGAAAACTTATACAAAATCAACCAGAATGAAACAGTTCCCGACAGATTGTCGGGAAGTATCTAAATCAAAAAGGAAACAGATACGAAACTGGTGAATGGTCACAGTACGAAAATATATTGAAAATATGATATAATCCATAAAGAATTATTGCAAAGAAAGAAAAATAATCTAACAGAGCAATAATTCTTTTTTGTTTTATCATGATAGTGGATTAAATCTTTATACCAAAGACAGCAAAAGTGTGATATAGGAGAAAAAGGTATCCAAGGCATTGAAAAATGTCGGATACCTTTTTTTATAAAAAAAAATGTCAATTTGATATATAAGAAAAAAGTGTGGTTGTTTAAGTATGACGAATGTACTCGATTAGATCTTCTTTTATAATTCGCCATTTCCCCATGATTTTACATGCAGGGATGATATTATTTTGGACAAGATAAAGTGCGGAATTTCTTCCAATTTGTAAAGTCTTTGTGAGGTCTTTCAAAGAGAGAATATCAGGTACATTATTAAGCATAATTTAAAATCTCCTTTTGAATTTTTAAATAAATGTTATGAAAAATAGTTTTATGCGGTACTTTGTGATTTGGAATAGTTTGTACTGAATATTGCATGTAATTCTGACGAAAGAGGTTAAAATAATATTATATTTTTGTGATATTTAAGAATGGGGAACAAATTACGTATCCTGTTATTATAATATTAGTATTATAGGGAGCTAATATTTTTTGTATAGATAGTTGTATGGATAGTTGTATAATAAGTGCTTATGTGAGATCTCGTATGAAGGAAGATTTAACAAAGGAATGGATAAAAAAGACAATAGTGCAACAAGCACTATTAAATATAGCAAAAAAGCTTGATAAATATGAGGAAAAGAATCTGCGCATTGTTCAAATCATCCGAAAGGAAGTAGAAATGCTGTGGAAAAAGATATGAAACAAGCAATTTTTAAGATTGTCAAGAAGAAGCAACCTCATGCTTATAGAAATAAAGATGCTTTAGAAAACGTAATTAATTATGTGCTAAGGGAAACAGCTAGGCTAGAAGATGATTTGTGGGGTAGTATTGGAACCTTTGGAAAATCTCCTTCAAGTATGATAGAGGATTTTCGCAAAGTGAAACGATTATATGATAAAGAAGATGGTTTACAACTAAAACATCTTATATTATCTTGGGGGAAAAGACCAGATTTACCAAGAAAGAAAATGAGAAAACTAATAAAAAGAACGCTTGCTTTTTGGGGTGAGGAATATCAGTTGGTCTATGCAGTACATGAAGATAAACTTCCTAATGGTTATCATATGCATATTGTTTTAAATTCCGTATCCTATAAAGGAAATAAAATCCAAATAACGGGTAAGAAGTTACGTGAATTTAAAAGGCATTTTAACAAAATATGGAATCCATATGAATACATATTGAAAATGAGCTAAGATACTAGAACTATTGAGGATAAATCGTTTGAATGTGGTTGATAATTGCAGGGTAACGTACTTGAATGGGGAAATATTCTTGGGTCCATTTACAATAAATTCGCTTAGTACAAGAATGCATTTGATATGTCTGGAGTGTCTTTTTGCTTTTTGTTTAATCAAATTTAGACCAAATCAAACAGCAACAATAGATTGCAGGCTTCGTTAGCAAATCTATTGTCATAAACAAATACTTCCCGACAATGTGTCGGTAGATGGCGATTGTAAAATAGAGAGAGTATGCTATAATAAAAAATGTGGTGAAATATAAAGGATATGGAGTATTTTTCTGTTTTATGGTAAAATAAAAGCATAATAAAACAGATAGAGGGAGTCACAACAGATGGAGATGGAAACGATACTTGCTCAAAATATATCTGTGGCAGGAGAAAATGCGTTTTATGATGAAGCTTGTAAGAAATTGCTTGCAAACAAGATTATCCTTGCATGGATTATGAAAAGCTGTCTGGAAGAATACCAAGAGATAGATGTAAATGAGATTGCAGAGAACTATATAGAAGGAGAGCCACAGATTGCTCAAATAGCTGTTCATCCAGATGAAATGGCAGGTAAGGGTGAGCAGATTATAGGAGAAAAGACGGAAGATAGCACAATAACAGAAGGAACCATTACCTTTGATATCCGTTTCCATGCACTGATTCCTGATACAGAAGAGAAAGTAAGATTATTTATTAATGTAGAGGCTCAGAACGATTTTTACCCCGGCTATCCTATTATGAAACGTGGAATCTACTATTGTAGTCGTCTGATTTCTTCACAGTATGAGGTGGAATTTACCAATGCTCATTATGAAAGGATAAAAAAAGTATCTTCTATCTGGATTTGTTTAAATCCTCCAAAGTACAGGGAGAATACGATCAATCGGTATACGATTCAAGAAGAACATCTGATAGGAGATGTGTCGGAGAAAAAAGAAAACTATGACCTGATGACAGCAGTTATTATTTGTCTAGGTAATTCTAAGGATGAGCATTATACGGGGATACTGAAGCTGTTGGATGTACTGCTTTCTTCTGAAAAAGAACCAGAGGAAAAGAAGAAGATTTTGCAGAATGATTTTGATATTAAGATGACTAGAAGATTGGAAAGGGAGGTGTCCGAATTGTGTAATTTAAGTAAAGGTGTAGAAGAAAATGGAATTAAAAAAGGAATTAAGGAAGGCATTAAGGAAGGTATCTTAACATCTATACAAAATTTAATGGAAAGCATGAATTGGACAGCAGAACAGGCAATGGAGGCATTAAAGGTTCCTGAAGCTGAATGGTCACAGTATGAAAGTAGGTTGAAAATATAATATTAAAGTTGCTTATCTCTGGAGATTATTTTAATATAGAAGTACAGAAAAAGAAGGATGACGACCATCAAAAAAGGGTTCGTTTTAATCGCTCGAACATCGATACTGCTTTTTCAGAGAGCAGAATCAGATATAAACATTTCAGAAACTTTCCAAACGAGTCCAATATTTCAAAGAATTCCAGAAAGGAGTGACTGAGATGTGTGAACTGGTAGAAGAGTATGCAAAAAATTATGCAGAAGAAGTAAAGAAAGCAGTGAGTGAAACAGAGATCAAAACAGCTATAAATTTTTTGAAAAATGGTGTTTCTGTAGAACTGGTAGTAAAATCCCTTCCTTCCTTGTCAGAGCAGTTTGTCAGAGAACTTCAGGCGCAGCTTTTGTAAGGATTGGATAAAATGACAAACAAAAGGTATTCAGGCATTAAAACATGTTTGGATACCTTTTGTAAAAAAGTTAGAGGAAGAGGATGGAGGAAAATACTTGAAAGAATTAAAAAATCAGATAGAAGTTGGCACATCATGGGAAGAGTTAGGAATCTGTAATGATTTTCTATTTGGAAAAGTGATGCAGAATCCAGAACTTTGTAAAGAGTTACTAAAGCGGATACTGCCAGAATTAGAGATTGAGCGTATCGAATATCCAGAGCTGCAAAAGACGATCAAGTTTGATGCAGATGCGAAGAGCGTAAGACTTGACGTATATGTGCGGGACGAAAAACAGACAATCTATGACATTGAGATGCAAGTTACAGATACCAAAGAACTTGCGAAAAGAACACGTTTTTACCAGAGTATGATTGATTTACAGATGATAGATAGGGGAGAAAGCTATAAACAGTTAAAGCCAAGCTATATCATCTTTATATGTCCATTTGATATGTTTGATAAAGGAAGGCATCTCTATACATTCCAAAATATCTGTAAAGAAGATCATAAGATTTTACTAAAAGATGAGACAACGAAAATTTTTCTCAATGCACATGGCTACATGGATGATGTCAGTAAGGAACTAAAGGCATTTCTGGATTATGTAGCAGGGAAATCGACGGAGGATACATTTGTAAAGAAACTGGAATTAGCGGTAAAAGAAGCCAAAAGAAACAGAGAATGGAGGTATGAATACATGACGTTGTTGATGAGAGATCAGGAAAACATAGAACAAGGGATAAAGCAGGGCATGGAACAAGGGATAAAACAAGGCATAGAAGCATTAATGTCTTCTCTGAGGGAATTTGGAGTGGAAGATGATATGATTGTCAAAAAAATCCAAGAGAAGTTTCATATTTCTAAAGAAGAAGCAGAAAAATATGTAAAAGATAATGGTTGAATGTAAAGTTAGAAAATATTAATTGAGAGAAAAAGGTATCCAAGGTTTTAAAAATGTTGGATACCTTTTTCGTAAAAGGAATGTACTTGCGCAGATCTGCTTTAAACAATACGCTATTTTTTATAACAAAAAGAACAGGTTTCTAAGTTGAATGTGAGGAATATGATGCAAGAATCACTTGAAGAGTTTCTAACTAATACTAAGGAAAATAATAATTATATACTGGGGTTATAATTGTCGGGATTTGCATACAGAAGAGATAGCAAATCAAGATTGTATATTTTCCTTATGTATCTATGGAAAAGATCATCATCCTTATCTCAAAATAAATTTGATAGACTGTTATTATACAAAAGTGTTCCAATTATCATAACATCAAGAACCAATCATTTTACTAAAGCAAGCAGTATCATAAAGAAATTTCATCAAAAAAGGGAAAATTTATGTCTGAAACAAGTACAGCAGGAAACAAATGATATACATTTTTTATGTGAACTTATCAGTGAAAATCTTCAACCTAAAAATGAATCATGGCTCTGGGAGGGAAAAGAAAAAAGAGGAGAAAATTTTTACTTTATTTAGACACAAAATTTGACACAAATTAGTGCAAGTAAACATGATACGTGATAAGCTTAAAAAAATGAATTTAAAAATAGAGAAGAAAATTATTTATTGGACTGGTTCAGTAATGATAATGAATTTTGATTCCTCCTCCCCTTTTAAATACCCCGTTCGCCACAGCAGTGTGGTGGGCGGGGTATTTTGTCGGATTTTACAGGGGGTTTCCGCATTTTGAGATATGTCTGTAGGGGATGTTTATATCTGTAAATTCCCGTTAAAGACGGTTTTTACAGCTAAATTGTTTTTAACTGGATTTTTTATTGAATTGTTTCCCCATTCCCGCTGTCGGTCAGATTTCCGATGAAACGGTAATGAATTTCGATAGACTGAACTTTCTCACCATTTACCCGACGTTTGTCGCCTACTAAAATCTTTGTGATAAGTTCATTGATGATACAAGAATTTAATTCCTTCAGGTCACTGTACTGCCGGATCAGGCTTATCCACTTCCCCGCATTCTGCTCTGTAGCGTCATGCTCTGCCGACTGCTCCTGCAATGCGGAAAGCTGTTTTTTGAGTTCTTCCTGCTCCCTCTGGTACTTCGGCATAAGGTTGTCTATGCTTGCTCCCGCAAGTCTGCCGAGTGCGTAATCCTCATACAGCTTGCTTATGACTTTCTCGATTTCCCCAAGCCTTTTCTCAATAGTTCGCCTTTTCCCCTCAACCAAACCATAATCCACGGTACTGTTAATCTGTTGCTGTTCCATAACCCTGCCAAGGACTGCCTGCTCGTCCGCCAGTGCCATTGCTGCCCATTCCCTGATGTCTTTGAGGACAATATCGTACAAGTCCTGCTCTTTAATGCGGTGCGGCGTGCATCCGTCCGGCCCGTTCGCCTTGTAGTTCTGGCATGAGCCGAAATACGTCTTTTCAGGATTGTTTTTGCTTGTCCGTTCAGGAAAGAATGAAATACGCCTGCCGCAGTCCGGGCAGTAGGCAATGCCGGAAAAAATACTCGGCTCCCTTTTTGCCTTGCACATCCGCCTGCGCTTCCCATTGACTTCCTGCACACGTTCCCACAGTTCCAGGTCAACAATCGGCTCAAAAATGTCCTTTACCACCACCCACTCGTCTTTGGGCTTCACATAGTTTTTGCCGACCTTGAACAGCTTTGACTGTTTCTGCGCCACAAGGCTCCCGATGTAGACCTCATGCGAAAGTATCCACTTTATCGTTGTTTCATTCCAGATATAGTTGGATATGTCACCCTCGCCTTTAAAGCGTGTCCACGTCCGCTCGCCCCTTACATGGTGCCAGTATGCGGGTATCGGTATGCGTTCATTTTTCAGCACGTTGCCGATTGCCTTGTAGCCTTTGCCCTGCACGGCAAGCTCGTACATACGCCGTACAATCGGCGCTGTTTCCGCATCCGGTATCAGCTTGTGGCTGTCCTCCGGCGATTTCCGGTAGCCAAATGGCGGCACGGTGCTGTGGTAGATGCCCGCCCTTGCCTTCGTGGTCATGGTGCTGCGGATTTTCTTTGAGATGTCACGTGCGTAAAAATCGTTAAACAGGTTCTTGAACGGAGCCATCTCATTGTACCCCATAGAGGTGTCAATCCCGTCACTGATTGCAATGTAGCGTACCTTTTTACCGGGGAAATACACTTCGGTATAGTACCCTGTCTGCAAATAGTCACGCCCAAGGCGTGAGAGGTCTTTTGTGATGACCGTGTTGATTTTCCCGCTTTCAATATCCTCAATCATGCGCTTAAAATCCGGCCTTTCAAAATTCGTGCCGCTCCATCCGTCATCGACGTAGGTTTCCACGACCTCTATCCCGTGGTACTGTGCGTACTGCATGAGCATCTGCTTCTGGCTCGTTATGGAATTGCTTTCCCTGTCCGTGATGCCGTCATCAACGGACAATCGGGTATATAACCCGCCTTTTGGTGCTGTTTTGTATGTAGTCCTACCCATTCGCTTCTCCTTTTCCGGAAGAAGCTGGTGAACTGCAAAGTGGTTCTTCGTTTTCTATTATACCTTCACAGCCGCCCTCCTGCAAGCATTTTTCCGTTTTATCCGCATTTTCTGAATTTAATATCGCCCTTACAAACGCATCCTGCGGCGTTCTCCTGCTGTCAAATACCCTTGTCACGATTAGTTTTGTTTTATTCAAATATATTCCCTCCAAATTTCACTCTAATACCAGACGTTTTCCGTGCCCTGCCCTGAAAAATAAAAGCCCGGCAAGGTGTAAAATTACTCTGCCGGATAACAGACGCTTTGAAAGAACGCAATATAGACACTTCCAAAATGCGCCCGAACCCTTGTATTTCCCAGCTTTATACGCTAAGACACTTCTTTTTCTATTTTAAATTTAGAAGTATTTATATATATAACAGGGAATCCCCCATAGCCGTATGTATATATATAAAAAGGATTTGGCGATTTACACGTCTAAGCGTCCGTTGCGTCTTAATGCCTTTCCCCTGTCCGCACTTTTACATGGATACCCTTAAACCCCCTTGCGGTCTTTCCGTTTCCGAGTGCGATATTATTGGTATAAGCCAGTTTGTATTTATCCTCATTCTGCCGTAAAAAGTTGGAGAAACTGCGCTCCCCCAGAGGCTTTTCAAGGTTGTCCTCGCACCACTGGCTGTAGGCACTGTAAAGCTGCTTTGACGTGGCGTGTGTGCCTTTCTCAAGCCTGATATAGCCCTCCGACTGCATGAATACAATGATGTTGTTCCCGTCCTGCATGGCTTTTGTCAGGTTATCCTCCGCCCTTTTGCTTATCGTGAATCTGTACCCGTTATCAATCAGGCGGTGCAGCCCCTCAAGACACCATAAAAATATGCCCTCCGCTTCAGCAATCAGCTTCTCGCCGAGGAACGGATCATCTTTCCTGTCCGGCCTGCGTTCCTTGACAGTAAGGACAATCTGCCGCCGGAAAAAGCCGTAGGAACGGTCATACAGCGAACCGAGGTTGCCATTCCCGAAACAGATAAACCGAACACATAAATACCCCTGCTCGCTCTGCCTGCCCTTGCGCTCCAAATCCGTTTTATCTTCCAGTGTCACTATGGACTTGATGTTGTTCGTCTGCGGCAGTGCTTCCAGCTTCATGTCATCGTCAAGCATCAGGAGTTTCCATTCAAGGTCTGCCCGTGCGAAGCGGTCAACCTCCACCTTCTGTATGCTGCCCGTGTTCATGCTGTCACCAAGCAACGCCCTCAGCACCCTGCCGATGCGTGACTTGC
Source organism: Lachnospiraceae bacterium (assembly GCA_910575445.1). Classification (GTDB taxonomy): domain Bacteria; phylum Bacillota; class Clostridia; order Lachnospirales; family Lachnospiraceae; genus Hominiventricola. Next base: position 402,904 of record CAJTFW010000002.1, read on the forward strand.
CCTCCCCGCCTTTCCCTATGACAATCATCATTTTCTGCCCCTTTGTCGTGGGCTGCAGCACATATCCCATAAATTCCTGCAACGTGGTAATGTCCTCCGGCTCTAATAGCTGTTCTACAAAGGAAAGCCATTGTAACGGCTTAGGCGCATCCGGCGCATAGCGCACCGGGAGCCTGTTCATGCAGAACTCCTTCTGTGCGGAGAAATCCCCCGACAGGAAATAAGTGCCGTTTGCCACATGGAGGCGGTCTGTCTGGTAGGGTATCGGTGGGGAGTAGCACCTGATCCGCAGCGCATCCAGGAGCGTTGTCGCCTTTTTCGCAATGCCTGATGTGACATAAGGCGCAATCTTGTAGTAAATTTCCGCCTTTATCTGCTCCGCATCCCCGATTGCCCCGTTTACGTCAAAAAAAGTGCCATGTATGCACTTCATAGGGTGTCCTGCGAGGAAATCCTCACAGAAAAGCACGTCATTGACCTTGCTCCCGTCAAACCATGTTTCCGGCTGTGACGCCTGCTCCATTTTCTCCATTGTCTTTTCCAGTGCCGCCTTCTGCTCCGGCGGCACACTGTTCCAGTCTTCTTTCAATTTTCAGCACTTCCTCTCCATAATCCGCTACTAACTGCACACGCTCCGATAGCGGAGCGTACAATAAAACATCCAGCAGGTACTCAATACAGTCTTTCTTCTCCAACGCTTCACAGAATAACGGGTTCCATTCCCCGTCCGGCTCCTGCGGCGCATACTGTTCTTTCCACTGCCTTAAACAGCACAGGTAATCGGAAAGCACACGGAAACACTTCTTTTCCGCCCTCTCAAACCTCTGCTCCGGTGACAGCTTCCGCTTGCGCTTTGGCGGCGGCTTCCTGCCCCTGTTATCTTCAAAACTGATACCGAAATCCGACGCAATCTGCAACGCTGCTTCTTTCTTCCCAAGCCCGTAATACTTCGCCACAAAATCAATGGCATCTCCCTTTTCCCCGCACCCGAAACAGTAATAGCGGCTGTCTATCTTCATGCTCGGATTTTTGTCCTTATGGAACGGGCAGACCGTCATACCGCTCCGGTTTATTTTTATCCCACAATGCTCCGCCGCCTGCCTTGCGGTAATGCCGTTCTCCCTCACCGCTTCAAATACATTCATTGAAACCTCCATGCACGCAAAAAAGGCAGCTACAAACCTGTCAAATAGGTTCATAACTGCCTTAACGCTGTGTAAATCAATTATCAGTGGACAATGCCCACAATCATTCTCATTTAACCAAAAATCTAAAAACTGTCTATATAAGTATGGCTGCGCCCTTTCCTCCAGTTCCCGGTCAGTGCGTAGTATAATGGGATAACGTGGCTGTTGTCCTCCGCTGCCTTCACGCCGACATACCCGTTATGTGCGCTGAATGTTTCAAAACAGAGCGCAACATCATCAAGCTGCTCCGAGCCGACGATATCCTCCGACAGATAGACCATGCCGCTTTTTGTCACCCTGATCTGGTTGTTGTGCCTGTCATCCCCGCAGGCAATCAGCATACGGAACTGCTCAAGGGTGATTGTCCTGATGTCATAGGCTTTTATCCTCTGCCCGTTCAAAATAATAGATTTCCCCCTCTGTATGGGAAACATTTCCTCTTGTATCATCTTCCAATAAAAATCCCCGTTTTTACAAAATTTTATACCCTGCAAGTAGCTTCTGGGAGGGAAGCCCACATTGGAATCGCACCATCATCTCTATGACCGTTTTACGGAAGTATCATTATCAGGAAACAGTGTCATGGCGCAAGGTTCCCACACCTTGTTTACAGTAAAACATTTGTCGCTCCCGCCTGTTCTGATATAGGCGATTATGGCGTGTTTCCGCATAGCTCGGCTGTTTCATACGTCTTGCAGGATTGCCCATATTCAGTTGTCCGTCTGCCCAGTTAAATTTCCAGCTTGTCCGCCCCGTACTTATGGATAATCCGGAACAGGATTTCCTTCTCTTTCCCCTCCGCTTTCCCGTATAGCCTGCACAGTGTTTCAAGCTCTGTTTCTGTGAGGGTATTGGTATAGGGCTTGTAGTTATCCGTGATAAAAACCCCGCCGCCACAGCCCGGCTTTGTATAAATCGGGTAGTCAAAAGTCAATGCGAAAATATCATGGTGTATCGTGCGTATCGTAACGCCCAATTCCCACGCAAGCTCCCTTGATGTTATATGCCCTTTGACAGATAAAATGCTGATGATTTCCATTCTCCGGTGTGCCGTGTCCATGCTACACCTCCCCTCACTTTCCGGCTTGAAAGCTACCCGTTTTTTATGTATTCCTTTCACAGTACGGCCCAAATTCATGTATGATTGACAGGACGGTTTCCCTGTCTTTCCCCGTACATCCCACAGCGAGTTTTTCCAGACATTCCAGTTGTTCACGAGATAGGGAGTTTTGGTATTTTCCTGCCCCGTCCATGAGGGAGTAGCCGCCGTTATATCCCTGCTTTGCAATCACGGGAAGTTCTTCGCCTATGACTTCAAAATCCCTGCGTATGGCGTTCTTCCCGACACTGTACATAGCCATGAGCTTTGGCACGGTCAGCCTTTTCCCCGACAGCAGCATACGCTCGATTTCCCGCCACCGCTGGAATGCGTGGTCTAACATTTTTTCACCCCCTTTCTCCGCTGTTTGTGATGTTAATTGTAGATAAAGGAAGTTCCCATATATGGGTACGTTCCTCAAAAAATTTTCTGCTTTTTCTTACAGTCAGCTAAAACCAGAAACTTTCTCTTTGAAGTAATAGCAAGCACTGCCTGTGTTCCCTCACAGGCTTCGATTTTCCCAAATCCCCCCGGAGCGGGAATCTGGAAAATCTGCTTGTAGGGGGAAGTTTCCCCCTGGCCCCTCTGCGCTCAAAAATCATAAAATCTCCTGCCTGGATTTCTGATTTTTTTCACTGTTTTTTTGCACGAACAACCCCCGCAGCAGGATTGAAGATTGTGTAAAATCTTTTCAAAAATCCAGCCGCAGAAAGGAGATAAAAAATGGCAAACAGGGAACGCAAAAATGAACTGAAAATATACCTGAGTGATAAGGAACAATACATACTGGAGCAGAAAGTAAAAATCTCCGGCATGAAAAGCAAGTCCACTTTTCTCCGCCGCCTGATTTTGTACGGCTTTGTCTATGACATTGACTATTCAGACCTGCGGGAATACAACTACACGCTCGGAAAAATCAGCGGCAATCTGAACCAGATCGCTAAGCGAATGAACGCAACAGGCAACGTCTATAAAGCCGATGTCGAGGAAGCAAAAAGGCTGATGAAGCAGGTGTGGGATACACAGAAAGCCATGCTCTCAAAACAGCCCTCCATGAAGCAGTAAACCCAAGTGGAATCCCCCTTCCAAAAACGGAATAGTTCCAGTCAGATTTTTCACGCAAATATGCAATAGATAAACCGTAACAAAAGCCAAAATCAGACAAATTTCGCACCATTAAAAAAGGTGTACCGCAGTGGAGTTTCTTTCTTCCTTGCGATACACCTTGATGTGTGCAATATGCCGATAATTTTGATGAATGTCCTTATCCTGGCCTTAAGTATTTTTCGCTTTATTCTCATCGTTCTACATCTCCTTGTCTTTAAACTATCGTTTCATTTTTCTCCTATCACTCCAACAAAAGTTACAGCAAAAACAGCAGCCCAGGTTTCCAAAGCTGCTGCATCAATGCACCCAAATATGTCTGCTATACAACGGCTTTTTTCTTTTGCCATTGTACGGCAGATTTACAATACGGATATTTTACACAATTAATAAATACTCTTTTTGTTTTTACGGCTTAATCCGTTCAAAATTAAAACTGCAAGAACCATACAAACTATCAGAATAACTAAGCTGGCTGCTTTGTTTCCGATTGTTGTTTCATAATATCCTGAAAGCTGGAACACCGCAGTAATCGGGTAAACAGTTTTCAGAGTTTCAGACATACTTGCAAACAGACCGGCAAAGGAATAGATTTCAGTAAATACCAAAGCAAGCCAATACCCTTTTTTTATACGGGCTACTAATGCCACAATCGGTGAAATAGCAAGAAATACGCCAATACCATTTACAAAATAGGTAAAAAGGAAGCCCCATACTGTCTGAATAGATAATGTTCCGAAATGCATTATAGCTTCAACCGCAAAAGTAATTACAAATAGCAGAAGATAAATCAAAATACTGAAAACCATTGCAACGATCATTTTAACAACAGTCAGTTTCGCTTCATCTACTGGCACAAGCCGCAGTGATTTCAGAGTATCTTCCTGTTCCTCCCGGCAAATCATATAGCTGCCTAACAATGCAATGACAGCCGGAAGCACAAAAAAGGTTGCCAAAGACTGTGCGGCAGTCATAAACCAGCCAGCCCCATCTATATATCGTGAACCCTTAAATACAAACTGCCCCTCTGCAAAAACGATAACAGCAATCATAACCACCGCAAAGACAGCAATCCAAACGATTTTAGAATGACGAAGTTTTCGGCGTTCAGCCCAAAGTAATTGTTTCATACTACCCACCTCACTTTCTTTTTTCTAAAGCAAATATAGCCAACACCACTGAACCCGCACACCATATAGTAATACATATTAATGCCGCCGGAATATTAAGAGTTTGTGCCAAAACTACACCGGGAATATCACGCATGACAATGGCGCTCATACTGGATAGAGGGTGCAGATACATATTAACCATAAGCAGAATAAAACCAAGGAACGTATAAACCAGCGTTACGCATACTGGAAATATATAACTTTTTCCAGCAGCTGCAACCGCCAAAAGCGGCATTATGGCGAATGCGGTTAATATAGCAATTTCCATACATTTTTTTAGCAAGTAACAAAAACTGCTCCATTCAAATGTTATATAACCGGGAAGCGTACCAAAAATCACGGACAATCCGGCTGTGAGCAGCATAAAACAAATAGAATAAGACAGCACAACAATAAATTTGCTAAAAAAATATTTTGTCTTGCTAATCGGTACAATCCACAACTGTTTAAGCATATCATTTTGGTGTTCATCATACATAAGCATAGTGGAAAATACCCCCAATACGACAGGAAGTATAATCCAAGGCGTGTAGCTGAAAGCAGTCCATTTATAAAATTGTATTGTATCTATGCCTGTCTCTCTAATGTCTCTAAAATAAAAGATTGCAAGAAATGGCATGAGAAGAGCTGCCAACAGCATTAACAGGATAAACTTTCTACGGCGCAGTTTTAGAAATTCTGTTTGTGTCAATTTAAGCAATGCCTTCTCCCCCTGTAATTTTTTTGAAATAGTCCTCCAATGTATCATTACATAATTGAGAACTGATAACTGCCACATCCTGCACCACAAGAGCCTTATTGACAGCCGCCATATCCAATGACGTATTATAAATCCGCAGGGAATGGTCGTCCTGTACGGAATAATCTGTAACTCCGAATTGCCTTTCCAAAACAAGAGAGGTTTTCGGAATATCAGAAACTTGCAGAAGTATATATTTACTGTTTTTTCTTTTCAGTGTTTCCATGCTGTTTTCTTCCAGTAAAACACCGTGATCAATAATGCCAATATCATCAGCCAATAATGCAATCTCGGACAGGATATGACTGGAAATGAGGATTGTTTTCCCATGTTCGGTACTCAAGTCTTTAATAAAATCTCTTACTTCTGCAATGCCGATAGGGTCAAGACCATTCGTAGGTTCATCTAAAATCAACAGCTCCGGGTCATGCAAAATAGCATTTGCAATACCAAGACGCTGTTTCATTCCAAGAGAATATTTGCTGAATAGCTTTTTGTCCCGATAAGGGAGACCGACAATATCCAAAGCATTTTTTACAGCATTTGGGGCAGCAGTACCACGCAGCTTCGCAAATATTTCAAGGTTTTCCGTACCCGTCAGGTTTGGGTAGAAGCCGGGTGTTTCAATAATAGCCCCAATCCGGGGATATACCCGTTTTTCCCTTCCTTTGATATTTTGTCCGAACACATCTATTTCCCCAGAAGTAACAGGGGTTAATCCCAAAATCATTTTCATTATTGTGGTTTTGCCAGCTCCATTACGCCCTAGCAGTCCGTATATCCGCCCTTTTTCTACATGGATATTAACAGCATTGACCGCTGTCTGCTCACCATATTTTTTTGTTAACCGCTTTGTTTCAATCACATAGCTGCACATAATATTTCCTCACTTTCTTAATTATCGTGGTCTTTCTAAATCACATAGTTATACAAGTTTCCGCTTGCTGAATAGTTGGTAAAAACTCTTCAAAATGTTTTCTTCTGTAAAACAATTACAGAAACGATTGTCGAAATAATGCCTATAGCCAGTAAAGAAACAGAACAAGTCATCGGTGATGCTGTTATTACAGCATTTCCTGTCCAACTGTTTACCATTTCAATAGCGGCAGGTGAAATGTGGGGATAAATTCCCATAACACTCGCCAAGGGGTGCAGTCCCATGAGCTGGGACGGGGCAAGCACAACAGGCACAAGATAAAGTAATACAGCCCCAATCGGTAAAATGTACCCTTTTGATAGCGTTGCTAAAAATATGATTGGGAGCATGGCAACCGGGATCAGCGCACCGCCAGCCAAAAACAATAGCCCCGCCTGTAGTATTGTTTCCGTATTCAAATCAGTAAAGCCGCCAGCAATTAAGCCGCCAACGATGCAGATAACAAAGGTAAACAGGCATAGCCCCAATGACATAAGGATTACAACCGCTATCTTTGAAAAATAAAGCTGTGCTTTGGAAACCGGAATAATCAAAAGTCCTTTTAATGTATCGTTTTTCTGTTCATCAAAGAACAATGTGGTGGCAAACATCCCCAACACAATAGGCAGAAACAGGCTTGTAAGGTTCTTAAATGCCAAAGTGTATAAGTCACCAAAGCTATCCATGAGAGGACTGCTTCTTGATATGCTGCAGGCACGCTCAACCGCAAATACTCCCAAAATAGCAGTAAGAATAAAAATACCCCAAACTGTCTTATTCCGTTTCCATTTCAGTATCTCAGTAAAGATAATTGTCATTGCCTTTTCCTCCTTTCCAATCCCTAATTATATAGCATTAACCTTGCCAAAACCTTGCCGTAACCTTGCTTTTTTCATGTTTTCCTCCAATAAATATACAAAAAGCCCTGTGCTGTTACAGAGCTTTTGGAAATAGTATCGTAAATGTTGCACCCATTCCGGGATTGCTGTCTGCTTTAATTTTCCCATTGTGAGCATTTACAAGTTCTGTCGTAATAGATAGCCCCAAGCCATTGCCCCTGGCAGAACGTGAACTGTCACATTGATACATTCTCTCAAAAATATGCGGAATATCAGAGGAGGAAATACCTTTTCCATTATCTGAAATGATAATTTCTACTTGCTGTTCATTCTCCAATAATTTCAAAGTCAATTTATTGCCGCCACTGTGCATAAGCACATTTTGAAACAGATTATTAAGAATGCGGGTATAGGAATGAGGGTCAATACGAAAAAAATATTCATCTTCAGGAATATCAAAATCATATTCAAAATGGTTGCGTTCCAAGGTTGGAACCCACTCTGCGACAATATTGCGGGTCAATTCGTTAAAATCACATAACTCAAAATGAAAAACCTGTTCTTTAGCGTCTAGTTTTACCCACTCAAATAGTGCTTCCACAAAATGTTTTAAGTGACACGCTTTTTCTACTGCAATATGGATATAGGCTTCTTTTTCTTTCCCAGCCACAAGACCATTTGTGGCGGCATCCAAGTAGCCAAACAATGAAGCTAATGGTGTCTTTACATCATGGGAAAGGCTTGTCATAAGTCGCTTGTATGCCTGCTCCGATTGTTTTTGTTGGATAAGCTGTGACTGGTTCTTGACCGCAATTTCATTGATTGCATAGCAAATACGCTTTGTCATATCGCTTTTTCTCGCCAAAACCCGTCGGTTCGGATTACCGGACTTTATATCTTCAAGGGCTTCTTCAATAATAGATAATTGTCCTCTTACACGCCTAAGTTTCGTAATAAAAAACAGGACAGCCAAAAGCGCTGTACAGAGAGCAATTAATAAAAATGAATTTAAGTTCATGTTATGCCTCCCTGTTAAATCGGTAACCAACGCCCCGAACAGTCAGAATATAAAAAGGGTGTTCCGGGTCTGGTTCGATTTTTTTCCGTAATTTGCTGATAAACGACATGATATTACTATCATCAAAAGCATACTCTTCCTCCCATACATGGGTATAAATCTGCTTTTTTGTAAACACTTTTCCTTTATTTGCTGCAAGGAAAGAAAGCAGATCAAATTCTTTTCCTGTAAGTTCCACTTGTATATCATTAACCAAAACAAGACGGTTAAGGTTATCTATCGTCATTCCTTGAAATACCATACAATCCGTTTCTGTGCCAGAAACAGTATTGAACAATGTAAAACGCCGGATAAGAGAATTTACACGTGCCATAAGCTCGTTAATGCTAAATGGCTTTGTCAGATAATCGTCTGCCCCCATCCTTAAGCCGGAAACCTTATCTTCCTCACCGCTTTTTGCGGTAAGCATAAGAACAGGCACATTGCTTGTCTGCCGTACTTGTTGCAACACTTGAAAACCGTCTAAGTCGGGCATCATAATATCAAGAATAATAAGTGAACAGGTATCTTTGGTTTCCTCCAATATATGCAGTCCTTCTATCCCGCCGCCTGCGACAACCGCAGTAAGGTTTTCCTGCTCTACGCATTTTTTCATAAGTGCGCAAAGTTCTTTATCATCATCTATAATTAAAACTTTATTCATGTTTTTTCTTCCTTTCTGCTTTTAATCGGGCATCTGTTGGTTTTTCAGCGTCCTTTGGAATCAGCCACAAGCGGCTGAACTTTGCCACGCCCGGTATGCGGTTTTCCTCACATAGCTTTTGCACCTGTCTTTCTGAAATGCCCCATTTCTTTGCCGCTTCTGGGGCAGAAATATACTCTAACATCTTCATTCACCCTTCCTTTAATCTCTGCCATATAATTATATGCGGTCAGGCGAATCATTTCAAGTATTTAAGACCTGCATCATGGAAATGTGCATAACTGGCTATGAAACTATGGAAAACCCCATTCACAGCCTGTGGAAAAGCAAAAGCAGCTTTCCCACATCCTGCAAACAGGGTTTCCCACAGTTCCATAAACACAGCCAGTTATACGACATTCCCACAATGCCTGCGCCTACGGAATCCATCTCTCTATCTATTTCTTTGTTAGAAACATCTTTTTACAGACCTATTCCCGCCATTCTTGCGAAAACGGCTTTTCGCCCGATAAGTTCCGACTGTTTTTCTTTTGTCAGGCTCTCAAACACACTCTTATACCCTTTTTCCAGCAATGGAGTACCTTTTGCGATAAGATACAGCTTCATATCAAGCCATTCCTGCCATAATGCTTCAAACAATGCCTTGCCGTCCGTAAAAGTTGCATCTTCCTCAAAGCCATGCGACGGCGTATAATATTTGAGCATCACAAAACCATATCTGCCTACATCAAGCACTACAATATCCGCCATTTCGTACAGCTCTGCAAACGCATCAGCCACCTTTTGACATTTTGCACGTTCTTCATCTGTGATATAAATCTTCTTTTCCATATTGCTTTACCTCGTTTCTTATAAAATTTTACCATATTCATTTTATAAGAACCACCTGCATACCAGCTTTTATTCCTCTTGTTTTGGCAAAACCCACTTTACTAACAATTCACTTCCTAAAATTGCTGTTTTGACACAAAATTGACACAATAGGAAATCTGGAAATGATTGACAATTTACCAAGAATAAAGTAATGTGTAAATCAATAGAAACTCAGTGAAAATACTATAGAAGAAAGGATTCGTGCGATTATGAATACAAAACGAACACCCCTTATCATGTTTCTGTCCGTTTGCCTTATGGTTTTGGTTGCTGTCAGTCTTTTTGCTACTTCTGCAAGGGCATCAGATGATGGGAACTCCATTGTCCATGAAAGCGCGGATATTTTCTATTACGAAAATGGAGCTCCTTATATTCATGATATACTTACAAATCATACAGATAAAACTATAATAGAGACGCAATATTGTATGTTGGCTTATGATGAGAATGGTTTTCCATTAGAGCTATATTGGAATTTTCTGGATAGCAGTGCAGAAAGTAGCTTTGAAAATATAGTTCAGTCAGAGGAACATATTTTGCCCAACCAGACAGAGGAATATCATGGTGGCTGGTCGCTATATAATGAAGAGACTAACCAAGTTGCATACTCACTGCTTTGCTTAAAGCAAGTGGTTTTTGAAGATGGCAGCATCTGGAATCATCCAGACTATGAAGGCTGGTCTGAGAGATATATAGGAAAAGAAATAAGCGTAGACGAATTGCAAAATTATTATCCCTATCAATACCATATAGCATTAGACTGAAATCCTGTAGAGAGGTGCTGACCATGTATAAGCACATTAAGGAGTTGAGGAAAGCCCATGGTTTAAAGCAGAGAGAACTAGCAGACTATCTAAAGTGTTGTCAAAAGTCTTATAGTAATTATGAGCGTGGAAAGACAGGTATACCTTTAGATATTTTAATTGAACTTTCCAAATTCTATGGAACAAGTGTAGACTATTTGCTGGACCTGACAGAAGAGAAAACACCTCATTTAAGAAAAGATAAAAAGAAAAATTTATTCTACTAAATAGATGCTTCGTTTAAGCGCTCCGTTCTTGTCAGGCAGGACGGTTGAAGGGCGATTGAGATAAAAAGGGTATATTGCATATGTATTGGAAAAATATACCGGAAATTACTTACAGGACCAGCTATAAAAGTAAGCCACAACAAAAGGGAAGGAAGCAAAATCAGACAAAGCTTCCGACGATTTTTTAAAAATAAGATAAAACAGCAAGTCAAAGTAAGCCAAAATGGCATACTAAGAGAGAAGATATTTGCTATAATAGGTTTACGTCCTAATCTTTGATAGCTTGCAAGCTTTTCATATCGCTCATATAACCAGGGCAGTTTGCTGTCTCGCTCGAATGTATAACCGATGGAATCATAGTCATAGATAAAGGTCTCGATATATTCTCTTTTGGCATATTCATCAATAGCATAGGCATCTAGATACCAATAAGGCAGATTGAGAGAGAGAAAGGCATTCAGATAGTTGCCTGGATATCTGGTAAATAGATGGAACCACAATCTAAAAAAAGCTGCTTTATCCTCGTTGAAAGTATCTGTCTGAAAAGACTGTTTGACAGGGTCTGCAAAACGAGGATTATAGGATTCTTTGATAGCATCATATGGAAGGTATTGGTCAATCTGTGCCTTTTCTTCATCCGTCAGGGACTCTTCGTCCATGGTTACCACATTGGCAATCTGTTGAATCGGAACACTTAGGATTTCCCGATTATCGCCTTTTTCAATACCAAATGCTCCATAAAGCACACCATCTATAAAAAAGAAACAAAGAAATGAAAAGACAAAGAGAACGGCTATCTTTCGCCGGTTGCGATAGAGAAAAAAAGTCACTACAGGGGCAAAAAGTAACAGGGCATAGATGGCATTATTGCGAAAAAGACAACATAAGAGAATGGAAAGGACAAGTCGCAGCGAGCATCTTGCAGGGATTTTATAGGTAAGGGGATGTGTGACAAGCTCACATAGTTCTATGGTCAAAAGCAAAAAGGCAGCGGCAAAGCAGGCATCTTTGGTAGGAATAAAAGAAAATATCGCAATGGTTGGATTTAGGGCAAAAAACAGAATATTTCCCAGAATAATTCCATTGTGAAATCGTTTTTTAATCAGAAAGTGAATCACTCTTGCAAACACTGCCGCAAATAAAAGCATTTGACATATAGAATATACAATAATAGGCTCTATTGGGAGGATAGATTGTAAAAAGAGACAAGTCTTCCACAAAAGGGTATGGAGCGGCGGATGGAATCGGGTAAAGGGTGTAATACCCAGAGCTTGGTTGGTAAGGTCGTCCATATCGTAGGAGTAGATGCCAGGATAGTAGGAAAGATAACAAGGAAGCCAGGAAAGGAAGAAAATTCCCATCCAGCAGACAGAGGGAAGCTGATATAGTTTCCAGCTGTTAGTATGTATTAGATAGTCTTTATGTTCTGATATTTCCAAATATGCAAACAGAATAGAGAGCATAGCACCCAAAAGGACCGTAAATCCTATGATGCAGGTAAGCTGTACCTTTAGATTTTTTATAGGGAAGAAAAAGCTGTAGAGGCTGTTATCCTGATATAGCGTTTTGCCTAGCATCAAAGATATGGCAAGCAGGGAACCTAAGAGAAAGCCCAGGAAACGGGCTTTTGGTGTGGTCTTGTGGGCATGGATAAGCAGAAAAAAGATGACTGCCATCCAGATGAGATTTAGGATACTGCCATTGCGGGTGGTGTGACTGACAAAAAAATAACGATTTATAGCAGAGGTTCCAGTGTAAGATAAAATCAGGTATAGTAAGATAAAAAGCTTTTTCTTTGTAGATTGGGAGGCCATAGTATTCTCCGTTCTTTGTGTGTAAATTTTTTGATACAAGGGACGCCGGATATAGCGTCCCTTAACCGTCATTCGTTAGAGAACTTCTTTTAAGTAGCGCGAGAGCGCATCCTGCCAGGTAGGCAGAGGGGTGAAGCCGTTCTCTGTAAGTTTTGATTTATCTAAGCGAGAATTAAAAGGACGTTTTGCTTTGGAAGCACCATATTCAGCAGTAGTGACAGGAACGACTGTGATATGGTCTGTGCCATATTCCAAGTGGCCCAGAGCAGTTGCCTGGCGGAAAATCTCAGTGGTAAAATCATACCAGCTGATATAACCGCCTTCGTTGGTGGCATGGTAGTATCCATAATGCTCCGTCTCTAACATATCCACTAAAAGGCGAGCTAGGTCAAAGGTGTAGGTTGGAGTGCCAATCTGGTCATTGACAACCGTGAGACGGTCGTGCGTTTTTCCAAGATTTAGCATCGTCTTGATAAAGTTTTTCCCATTGACACCAAATACCCATGCAATACGAACAATAAAATATTTTTCTAAGTTGTTAGAGACTGCAAGCTCTCCCTCTAATTTTGTCTGTCCATAGACATTTAATGGCTTATAGTCTTTACAATCCGGTTTCCAGGGTTCTTCACCCAGTCCGTCAAAGACATAATCGGTAGAGAGATATATCATCTTACAGTCAAGCTTTTTACAGACAAGCGCAATGTTTTCTGTCCCAACAGCATTGACCAGACGAACTTTTTCGACCTTATCATCATCCTCTGCCATATCAACCGCTGTCCAGGCAGCACAATGAACCACGACATCTGGCTTTGCCTCCATCAACACGGTTTCTACAGATTGTCTGTCTGTAATATCCATAGAGACATAAGGCATCTCTGTCACTGCGCTTTTGTCCTGAATTCCACTGTATATAGGAGCAATATCCGAGCCAATTCCCTGATATCCCCTTTTATTTAACTCATTCATCACATCATGGCCAAGCTGTCCGCCAACGCCTGTAACAAATATCTTCATCTTGCACTTCCTTTCTTATCTAATTATTATTTATCTGTTTCCATACATTCTCTCATAATATCCCTGGTATTCCCCTGAAATAATCGTCTCCCACCATTCTTTATGCTCTAAATACCACTGAATGGTCTTCTGAATCCCATCTGCAAACTTTGTCTCAGGCAGCCATCCAAGCTCTGTGTGAATCTTGGTAGGGTCAATCGCATAGCGCATATCATGCCCTTTTCGGTCAGTTACATACGTAATCAGACTCTCTGGCTTTCCAAGTGCCTTGCAGATAATCTTGACAATATCAATATTTTTCATCTCATTGTGACCACCAATATTGTAGACTTCTCCCACGCGTCCCTTGTGAATCACCAAATCAATCGCTTTACAGTGGTCTTCTACATAGAGCCAGTCACGGACGTTCTCTCCTGCTCCATAGACTGGCAGCGGTTTGTCATTTAGCGCATTGGCAATCATCAGCGGAATCAATTTTTCCGGGAAATGATAAGGGCCATAGTTATTTGAGCAGCGGCTAATCGATACCGGAAGCCCATAAGTCCGGTGATAAGCTAACACCAAAAGGTCTGCGGCCGCTTTACTGGAAGAATACGGGCTTGACGTATGAATAGGCGTCTCCTCTGTAAAGAATAAATCCGGGCGGTCTAATGGAAGGTCTCCATAGACTTCATCCGTTGATACCTGATGATATCTGGTAATTCCATATTTACGACATGCGTCCATCAATACTGAAGTACCAATAATATTGGTATCCAAAAATACCTGTGGATTCTCAATCGAGCGGTCCACATGGCTCTCCGCTGCAAAATTTACCACAATATCTGGGTGTTCTTCTTCAAAGAGACGATAAACTGCCTCACGGTCTGTAATACTTTCTTTTACAAAACGAAAATTGGGGTTGTCCATAACTGGCTGTAAAGTAGACAGGTTTCCTGCATAAGTCAGACAGTCTAGACAGATGATGCGATAATCCGGGTATTTATCTAGCATATGAAAGATAAAATTACTTCCGATAAACCCGGCGCCCCCAGTGACAATCACAGTCGTTTGTTTCATAATTATGTTCCTCTCGTAATCTAAAAATTTCTGTTCTTATGGTTTCTGTACCTAGTATAAAAGATGACGTTACGTCACCTTCAAGGGGTTTTTGAAAAAATTTTAGATTTTAACGCTTACAGCAAAAAATCCCCGCATGTTTGGTGATAAAAAAGCCCGGTTTGATTTTTTTTTCTGTAAAAGCACGAAACTCCTTATAGCGGTCTAATAGAATCTGATTCTGATTGCCATGACACGACAGAATATATTCCATCAGAGGTTCCGCGCGGTCAAGTAAGATAGCGTCTTCATATAGAGCACAAGTAACAGTAGAAAAATAAGGCTCCAATATCGAACATCCGTTCTCTAGTCCGAATTGCTCATAAAGCTTTTCCGCGGACAGTACAATCCGATTGTCAAATTGCTGAACGAAGTCGCTGATTTCTCTCATATGGTCTTTTCCATAGGAGCTGCAAAGAAAGCGTCCACCTGGTTTTAGGACACGGCGAACTTCTGTGCATACTTGTGCAAGGTCTTTACAATAGAACAGTACATGATTGGCGATAACAAGGTCAAAGACTGCTTCTTCAAAAGGAATCTTGGCACAGTCAAAAGTCTGAAAAGAAAAACGGGTATCTTCCTGACCGATATTTCTTCTGGCGTCTCTTAACATTCCTTCAGAGATATCGGAGAGCACAAGGGTTATCTGCTTAGGGAGTTTTTCTATATTTTCTGTCCAGAGCGCACCGTCTCCGCATCCAAGCTCTAGGATATGTTGCCCATCTGCAATCTGACATTTTTCATATATCCAGGGGAACCATCCCTGACGATTAGTGGAATAGTCCCGGTGCAGACGGATACGTGCAGAGAGATTGGTGGCATTTTGATATTGCAGCTTTAGACTTTTTTCCATGCCGGTTAGATGAATCAACTCTAGCATATGGCTCCAGTCTATCTGCCGCGCTTCGTCAATAGCATGAACGGTATCTTCGATGGCACTTTCTACTAACTGCATCTGTTCAATACGGTCCTGCACCAGCTTTTTCTGCAAGGTCAGAGAATTTCTTAAAAAATGATAGTCGGTGTCTTCAATTGTCATCTCTTTGATATCATCCAGTGAAAAGCCCAGATATTTTAAAAGTAAAATCTGCTGAAGTCTTGCCAAATCCGAATCCGTATAAAAACGAGCACCCGAAGGGTTTACATAAGATGGCTTTAAGATATTTTGTTTGTCATAGAAACGAATGGTTCGAACTGATACACCGGCAAGTCGCGCAAACTGTCCAGAGGAATAGTAGCCAGGAAGCCTCATATATATAACCTTTCTAAGATAGAGTGTTGCCAAAATCTAATAAAAGCTACCACATTTTGCGAAATTCTCCAGGAGAGATACCTTCTACTTTTTTAAAGATACGGGAGAAATAGTTGGCGTCCTCAATGCCACATTCTGCGCTGATGTTTTCGATGGTCTTATCACTAAAACGAAGAAGCTGTTTGGCGTGTGTGATGCGAGTCTGCAATAGATAGTTGTGAATCGAGATTCCAAATTGTTCTTTAAAGATACGGGTCAGATAAAATTTATTGATATAAAAAGCTTCCGCAAGATTATCCAGATAAATCTTTTCGGTATAATGTCTGTCTAAATATTCTTTGACATTTTGCAGATTCTGTTTTTTGACTCCTATACAGGAAGAGTGCTCTGGGTGCCAGCTTTCTTCCATCAGAAGGGTGAGAAGAGAAGTTAATTTTTCAAAGATGCGCATATCCCGCACATAATCCTCGGCAGATGCAATCCTGTACAGTTCTTGCAAAATCTGGTCATAGGGTTTGGCATCTTTGGGATGAAAACAGGGCTGTCCGCCACGCTCTATATACTTTTCATAGATGCTGCCCATATTGGGACCATAGAAATGCACCCATTTTAACTGCCAGAGGTCATCAGAAGTTCGATGAGAATACAACTTATGGCAGTCTAAAAAAACACAGTCTCCTGCACAAAGCGCATGAGATTTTCCCTGATATTCCAAAGTTCCATATCCAGAGAGCACCAGAAAAAACAGATAGGAAGACAGATTCTCGCGCCGACTGGTGTGAGGCTTTTGCGCTTGCAAAGAGCCAATTTCTTGCAGATGCAGAAGACTTGTCTTGGCAAAAGTGGATGGAGTATATAAGATACGGCTGGTTGTTACGAGATTGCCGTGGAAAAGAGAAGTATCCATAAGTTATTGTCTCCTTATAGATGTTATTATATCAGAGGGAAAGAAGCATGACAAGAAAAAGTCAATATTTTGCTATTCTCTATCAAGATACTCTATTACGATTCCCTGATTTATTTATTAAAATAACAAGAACTGATTACACTAATGGTATAGATACAAACGATTACAAAGTAAGATTTAAGGAGAATAACTATGGCAAAAAAAGCATTGATTACTGGAATCACAGGGCAGGATGGCTCGTACTTGGCAGAATTTTTATTGGAAAAAGGATATGAGGTGCATGGAATCACCAGAAGAGCATCACTTGCCAATACATCAAGGATTGACCATCTACTAGCAACTCAGAGTATCCGTCTGCATGACGGCGACTTGTCTGATTCTTCTTCTCTAATAAGAATTATTGGTCTGGTGCAGCCGGATGAAATCTACAATTTGGCAGCACAGTCGCATGTGCAGGTATCTTTTGATGTGCCGGAATATTCCGGTGAAGTAGATGCGATTGGTGTCCTTCGGATTCTAGAAGCTGTACGAATCTTAAATCTGACAAAGAAGACGAAGATTTATCAGGCATCCACCTCAGAATTGTATGGAAAAGTAGAAGAAGTGCCACAGAATGAAAAAACTCCGTTTCATCCATATAGTCCTTACGCGGTAGCAAAACAGTATGGCTTTTGGATTACCAAGGAATATCGAGAAGCATATGGGATGTTTGCAGTCAATGGTATCTTATTTAACCATGAATCCGAGCGTCGCGGTGAGAACTTTGTAACCAGAAAGATTACATTAGCAGCAGGCAGGATTGCAGAAGGACTACAAGACCACTTAGAGCTTGGAAATATGGATTCTCTGCGCGACTGGGGATATGCCAAAGACTATGTAGAGTGTATGTGGATGATATTACAACATGATACGCCAGAAGACTTTGTGATTGCGACAGGAGAACAGCATACCGTACGGGATTTTACAGAGAAAGCATTTCGCGCAAATGGCATCGAGCTTCGATGGGAAGGAACTGGACTGGAAGAAAAAGGATATGATATAGCCACGGGAAAGATGCTGGTATGTGTCAACAAAGAGTGGTTTCGTCCAACCGATGTGGACAACCTCTGGGGAGACCCAACAAAAGCCAAGACCGTTCTTGGCTGGAATCCACAGAAGACCAGCTATGAAGAACTGGTACGGATTATGGCAGAACATGACAGAGCACTGGCCAAGCAGGAAGCTTCGCTAAAGGCAATCAGATAAGGAGGACGGGCAATATGATGGAAAAGGATGCAAAAATCTATATAGCAGGGCACCGGGGAATGGTTGGCTCTGCGATTGTGCGAGAATTAGAGCGTCAAGGCTATACCAATCTGATTACTCGTACCCATAAAGAGTTAAATCTGTGCCGTCAGGACGAAGTAGAGGCATTTTTTGCCAAGGAAAAGCCAGACTATGTATTTTTAGCAGCGGCAAAAGTGGGCGGAATTATCGCAAATCAGGATGCATTAGCAGACTTTATGTATGACAATATGATTCTTGAGATGAACGTTATCCATTCTGCCTGGCAAAATGGATGCAAAAAGCTGGAGTTTCTTGGGTCTTCCTGCATCTATCCGCGGATGGCACCACAGCCAATGAAAGAGAGCTGTCTTCTGACTTCGGAGCTTGAGAAGACAAACGAAGCCTATGCACTTGCTAAGATTTCCGGGTTGAAATATTGTGAATTTCTTAACAGACAGTATGGTACAGACTATATTTCCGTGATGCCAACCAATCTATATGGTCCAAATGACAACTACCATCCAACACACAGCCATGTGCTGCCGGCCTTGATTCGCAGATTTCATGAGGCAAAGGAACAAAATCTTCCTTATGTCACTTGTTGGGGAGATGGAAGTCCGTTGCGGGAATTCCTCTATGTAGATGATTTGGCAAATCTGTGTGTATTTTTAATGAATCATTACAGTGGTAATGAGACGGTCAATGCCGGAACGGGCAAAGAACTGACGATTAAAGAGCTGACAGAGCTTGTGGCGGATGTAATTGGCTATCAGGGAGAGATTCGTTGGGATACCAGTAAACCTAACGGAACGCCAAGAAAGCTACTGGATGTATCAAAGAGTGCAGCGCTTGGCTGGACTTATCAGACAGAGCTTCGGGATGGCATTCGACTATCCTATGAAGATTTTTTAAATAACCCCATGCGGGCAGAGAGGTAAGTTATGAATATTGTACTTTTATCGGGAGGCTCAGGCAAGCGGCTCTGGCCTCTCTCCAATGATATCCGCTCCAAGCAGTTTATTAAGATTTTTAAGACTGAGGAAGGCAGCTATGAGTCGATGGTGCAGAGGGTCTATCGTCAAATCCGCAAAGTGGATGCAGATGCAACGGTGACGATTGCAACGTCAAAAACACAGGTGTCAGCGATTCATAATCAGTTAGGTGAGCAGGTTGGGATTTCTATAGAGCCTTGCAGAAGAGATACCTTTCCGGCGATTGCGCTTGCAACAGCTTATCTGCACGATATACAGGGCGTGTCATTAGAAGAATCCGTTGTAGTCTGTCCGGTGGACCCTTATGTAAATGATGATTATTTTGCAGCACTAAAAGAATTGGGAAGACTATCCAAAGAAGGCGATGCCAATCTGGTACTTATGGGGATTGAGCCAACATATCCCAGTGAGAAATATGGTTATATTATCCCGGAAAATGATAAAAAGGTAAGCCGTGTAGCTACTTTTAAAGAAAAACCAGATACAAAGACCGCAGAAGAATATATTAAAAAAGGTGCACTCTGGAACGGCGGTGTCTTTGCCTACAAATTAAAATATGTACTGGAAAAGGCACATGAGCTTCTTGACTTTACCGATTACCAGGATTTATTTGGAAAATATGACACACTGACAAAGATTAGCTTTGACTATGCAGTGGTGGAAAAAGAAGACAAGATAGAAGTGATGCGTTTTGCCGGAGAGTGGAAGGACCTTGGCACCTGGAATACTTTAACCGAGGCAATGGAAGAGAATGTCATCGGAGAGGCTATGATAAATGACCAGTGTGAAAATGTGCATATTATCAATGAGTTAGATGTGCCGGTACTCTGTATGGGCTTAAAAGATGTCGTAGTCTCTGCAAGTCCAGAGGGAATCTTAGTCTCTGATAA
Organism: Lachnospiraceae bacterium; assembly: GCA_910575445.1. Lineage (GTDB taxonomy): Bacteria > Bacillota > Clostridia > Lachnospirales > Lachnospiraceae > Hominiventricola. Next base: position 422,817 of record CAJTFW010000002.1, read on the forward strand.
AGAACAGTCGAGTTATATCAAACCCTATGTGGATAAAATCGACCAGCAGGTGATGTTTGCAGAGAAATCCTGGGGGAGCTTTCGGGTGTTAGATATTGAAGATGAAAGTATGACTATTAAAGTAACATTAAACGCCGGACATCAGATGAATTATCACAGTCATGAGAGGCGGGATGAGGTCTGGAATGTGATTTCTGGAAATGGGCGCAGTATTGTAGATGGCATGGAACAGCCAGTAAAGGCAGGGGATGTGGTGACAATGCAGGCAGGTTGCCGTCATACGCTGATTGCAGATACAGAGTTAAAGGTCATTGAAGTACAGCTTGGCAAGGAGATTAGCGTTCATGACAAGAAAAAATACAAGCTCGAAGACTGATGGCGCATTTCGTCCATTTCTCCTAAAGCCGGCAGGCAAGGACTATCTCTGGGGTGGACACCGGCTAAAGGATGATTTTTCCAAAGAGATAGATATGGAGCCATTAGCGGAGACCTGGGAGTGTTCTACGCACCCGGATGGGCCAAGTATAGTGGCAAGTGGAGCACACAAAGGGATGCTTTTGACAGAAGTATTAAAAGAGCATCCCGAATATATGGGAACACATCCAAAGACCGATGGCGGATTGCCAATTTTGATTAAATTTATTGATGCAAAGCAGGATTTATCGGTACAGGTGCATCCCGATGATGAATATGCGAGAAAATACGAGCATGGTTCTCTGGGAAAGACCGAGATGTGGTATGTGTTAGATGCTACAAAAAATGCCAGGCTGGTGTATGGCTTTTATCACGATATTAGTAAGGAGAAATTAAAGAAAAGCTTAGAGGAAGGGACCGTTGAGCGATATCTTCAGAAGGTAAAGGTCAAAAAGGATGATTTATTCTATATAGAAGCAGGTACAGTACATGCGATTGGGGCAGGGATTTTGATTGCAGAGATTCAGGAGTGTTCTAATATCACCTACCGTATGTATGATTATAACCGTATGGATAAGGATGGAAAGCCACGAACGCTGCATATAGAACGAGCGCTGGAGGTGGCGAACCGTATAGGAACTCAGACGCCTAGACAGCCTATGCGGGTGCTTCGCTACCAGAAAGGGTGTGCATCGGAGCTTCTGTGCAGGTGTAAATATTTTCAGGTGGAGAGACAGTTGATTAATACGGAAAAATGTCGCGAGATGGCAGATTTTCAGACCGATGGAAATTCATTTCAGGTGCTTCTGTGCGTGGACGGGTGTGGAACGCTGTTTGGAGAAGGAGAGATGATTCACTTTTTTAAAGGGGATTGTATTTTTGTGCCAGCAGACTCGATGCCGCTAAAACTGCATGGAAGGGCGCAGATGTTGAAGGTGCGATGCTAATAACTATGCCATTATAATGATGCGATTTCATAACGAATTGTATTGAAAATAATACAAAAATATGGTAGAATCCAAGCTACAGAAAGTACCCATGACAGGGGCGGTAGCCTCCCAAGCTTAATGACCGGTTCGCCGGAATACATAGGAAGGGAGGTGCGCAATATGACAGCTGCAGATATTATTTTAATATTTATAGGGATTATCAGTCTATTGATTTCCTTTGGTAGTTTGCTTGTTGCGTTTCTGACCTTTCTCGATAAGAGAAACAGTAAGAAGAAATAAAAAAAATGCCTAACCTGTCGCCACACAGGTTAGGCGGTGCCCGAAAGGGCATTAACGCAAGCTTGTGAGGTATCCACCCTGGAGTGGAGAACCCTGTAAGGAAGGCATCTGTTCGCGCAGATGTCTTTCTTTATGTGAAAAGAATAACACATATCGCTTTAAATTTCAAGAGAATTTTCTTTTAGTATTTAGAAAAATCAGCGCAGTGTTTTTTCATAGTCTTTTAAAGAATTCACTGCCTGTGTAGACAGAGGAATCAGTGCTAACATATTGAAGATAGTCATAAGTCCAATCCCCACATCTCCTAAATCCCAGACAAAGGTATAAGCGGCCAGTCCTCCGATAAAGAGCATTACCAGGGCCAGAAGCTTGTAGAGTGTCTGAGACAGCCAGTTATCGCCAAAGAGATAAGCGACATTTGGGCGGGCATAGAATAGGATGCCAATAAAAGTAGAGAAGCTAAAGAGCCAGAGAATCACAGCAATAAAGATAACGCCAAAGCTTCCAAGATGGTAATGCATCGCTTCTTGCAGAAGGTCCATACCAGCTAGTCCGTCCGTGAGTTGTGCAGGTGTTAGAAGCATAATCATAGCAGAGCAGCTACAGATAACGATGGTATCAATAAAGACACCAAATGCCTGTAAAAGTCCTTCTTTTGCCGGATGGTCAATATCAGCAGCGGCAGCAGCACAGGGGGCAGAACCACTTCCGGCTTCGTTGGAGAAAAGTCCTCGTTTTGCACCATTCATCAGAACTGCGCCAAAACCGCCAGCAACAACCTGACGGATACCAAAAGCCTCCGAAAAGATACGCCCAAAGACAGCAGGGAGTTCTCCGGCATTTTTCAGGATAATAAAAATAGTAAGTAAGAAATAAAGACCAGCCATAATGGGAACGATAATATCTAGTACCTTTACGGTGGCATGTTTGCGAAGAACAATAATTGCTGCAATCAGTACAAGGATGGCAGTTGTTATAATTGGTGGTATCTGAAAGGCATTATGAAAGGCTGAGGATACCGAGTTTCCAATTACCTGGCTGATGCCGCACCAGCAGATAAGGCCGGAGAGTGCAAAGAGGATGGCGATAATAGAACGTCTGCGCGTATTGTTCTTTTTTAAAAAATAAGAGTGAATATAGTAAGCAGGACCTCCGCGGTAGCCGCCGTACAGGGGGTCTTTTTCTTTGTAGATTTGTGCAAGGGTGGCTTCTGCAAAGGCTGTAGAGGAGCCTAGAAGGGCTGTCACCCACATCCAGAAGACAGCGCCAGCACCTCCGGCAGAGATAGCAGCGACAACACCAACAAGATTGCCCATACCAACGCGGGTGGCGGTGGAGATAATCAGAGCCTGAAGACCAGAGATAGAATGGTGCTCAGTATTTTGCTTTTTTTCTGTGGTGATTTTTAGCATCTCAGGAAAGAGGCGAAAAGGCAGAAAACGGGTTCGAATGGTAAAGTAGATACCAGAGGGTATTAGAATCAGAACAAGTAAAGAGAGGCCAAGGCTGCTTCCCCCCGGCAGCGGAATCGTAATTAGGTCTCCCCATAACATCTGGTATACAAAGCGAAAAACGGTCATAGTAAACTCCCCCATTATCTTGTGTTTTTTATGTGTTTAGTATATAGTAAATAAGGGCATCTGTAAAATTGATAATAATAATATTTGGCATCGAATTCTTCGATGGAAAGACATAGGGAAAAAGATGGATATTAGAAATTTAATTACATTTATTCATGTAGCAGAGCGAAATAGTTTTACCAAGGCGGCAAAGGAGCTTGGATATTCGCAGTCTACGGTGTCGTTTCAGATTCGGCAATTAGAGGCAGAACTAAATGTACCATTGTTTGACCGGATTCACCATACGATTGCTTTAACCAAAAGGGGAAGAGAAGTCCTAAAGTATGCACATCAAGTCAGTAAACTGACAAGAGAATTAGAGGAAGAGATGCAAAAAGAGGACAAGGTAAGAGGGCATTTTCGGCTGGCAGTACCAGATTCTCTGTGTGAGTCTTTGCTTCGGGAAGGTTTTCTTGATTTTCGAAATCGATATCCGGGGATTACATTGCAGATTATTGCCACAGGAACCGAGGAGATGTTTCGTCTTTTGAACCACAATGAAGCAGATGCGATTTTAACACTGGACAATCATATTTACAATGCAGAATATGTGATAGTAAGAGAAGAAAAGGTGGGAATGCATTTTGTGGCAGCGGCTGACGGTCCCTGGTGCCAGAAGAAAAAGATTAGGATACAGGAGCTTGTAGAGGAGCCCTTTGTGCTGACGGAAAAGGGGATGAGTTATCGGAGGCTGATGGATGAAAAGCTGGCAGGGATGTCACTTGAGATTCAGCCAGTATTAGAGATTGGAAGCACAGGACTTATCTGCTCTCTTATCGAGCAGGGAGTTGGGATTTCCTATCTGCCAGACTATGTGACTAAGAGAGGCATAGAGGAAGGAAAACTTTCCTATCTGCCGGTGGTGGATTTTGAGATTGAGATTTGGAAGCAGTTGTTGTATCATCGGGATAAATGGGTATCACCACAGATGGAGTCGGTGATTGCATATTGTATTCGTAGAGAATTTGCCGAAGAAAAAGAGGAGAAAGGAAGGTAGAGTGGATGGAAGAAAAGGAGAACGTACATAAGCGCCGGGTTCGCTATGCTGGTACACATCCAAGGAAGTATCAGGAAAAATACAAGGAGCTGCAACCGGAGAAATATGCGGATACGATTGAGAAAGTGATTCGCAAAGGAAGTACACCAGCCGGGATGCATCTTTCGATATGTGTCAACGAGATACTGGATTTTCTGCAGATTCAGCCAGGGCAAGTAGGCCTTGACGCCACGCTTGGCTATGGGGGACATAGCGAACAGATGCTAAGATGTCTAGATGGTCAGGGGCATCTCTATGCACTCGATGTAGACCCGGAGGAATCACAAAAGACAACGAAACGCCTACGGACACTTGGCTATGGAGCAGAGATATTTACCGTTCGGCAGATGAATTTTGCAGATATGGACCAGGTGGCACAAGAAGCTGGTGGATTTGATTTTTTGTTGGCAGACCTTGGAGTATCCTCGATGCAGATTGACAATCCCAAGCGGGGATTTTCCTATAAGACCGAAGGACCCTTAGACCTTCGGATGAATCAGCAAAAAGGAATCAGCGCAGCAAAGCGCCTTCAGGAGGTAAGTCAGGAAGAACTTGTAGGGATGCTTATGGAAAATGCGGATGAGCCTTATGCAAAAGAGATTGCAAAGGAAGTGATGCTGCGGCGAAGGCGTGGCAACAGAATCGAGACAACAACACAGCTAAAAGAAGCGATAGAAGCAGCGCTCTTTATGCTCCCTGCGTTGGAGCAAAAAGAAGCAGTTAAAAAATCCTGTCAGCGGACATTTCAGGCGCTTCGTATTGATGTAAACCGTGAATATGAAGTGCTGTACGAATTTTTAGAGAAGCTTCCAGAGGTGCTAAAGCCCGGTGGACGTGCAGCAATCTTGACGTTTCATTCGGGAGAAGACAGACTGGTTAAAAAATCCTTTAAACGGTTTTTAAAGGAAGGAATCTATTGTGAAATAGCAGAAGATGCTATCCGCCCTTCAAGAGAAGAATGTGCAAGAAACAGCAGAGCAAAGTCTACAAAGATGCGATGGGCGATTCGCGCTTAGATAATGATTAAAGTAGCGATATATCAGGTAATATGGTAAAATGTCAGAGAACAGGACAAATGTCAAGGAGGGAAGACGATAAAGATGCAATATAATTTATCAGCAGCAGAGATTCTAAAAGTATTAGGCTATGACAAACCCGTAGGCAAAGAGACTTTAAAAGGATGGATGCAGGAGCTAGGAACTACATTTCCAAAGGTCTATTGTGATTTTATGGAGCTGGCGATGGACTGTGAGATGCTAGAGACTTCTGACCTGTGGGTTGGCAAGATGATAAATTTTGTGATGAAACCATGGTTCCTCTATGAGGAGCTGAAAGAACAGATAGAGGAAAGTATCTATCTGTCATTTGCACAGCTTCCAGAGGAACGTTGGGGAGAACTGTGCAGTGATTATCTGAAGATTGGCAGTGATTATGGTGCAGGTATTGTTGATTTTGCGATTCTCAGAGAGGATTTGGAACTAGAAGACCCACCAGTTTACATAAATCACGAGGCGAATGCCATTACAGAGTGGGAAAAGATGTATGAAAAGCTTTCGGACTATCTGCTAGAAGTGGTGTTAAATGCATTAAATTGTAAAGACTATGAAACTGCGATGGAAGCGCTTGAAGAAAAGGGGTATTGTTATCATGATTACGAAGACTATATGCTAAAAGTTGCCGAGGAAGGAACTGAAGAAAGTGATGATTTAGAAGATATTTTAGAAGAAGATGAATGGCAGGCACAGATGTTGAAAGCGTCAGGTATCGATTTAAGTAAGGTTTATAAAAGAAACGGCAATTATGAAACAAATAAAGTATTCTGTTGCTATAATGAAGAAAAGAAGCATCTGTATATTGGCAATATAGAAGATGAGGAAGTTTCCCTGGTTTTGATTTATAAGAAAGGGTGATGATAGAGAGATGATAGATAGAACAGCAGGAATTTTACTTTCGATTACCAGCTTACCTTCCCGCTATGGTATTGGGTGTTTTTCTAAAAGCGCTTATGATTTTGTGGACTGGCTACAAGAAGCAGGGCAGACCTACTGGCAGATACTGCCACTTGGACCTACGAGCTATGGAGATTCGCCGTATCAGTCTTTTTCCACATTTGCTGGAAATCCATATTTTATCAGTCTGGAAGAACTGATAGAGGAAGGAGTGCTGACAGAAGAAGAGTGTGAGGCAGCGGATTTTGGAACAAAGGCAGATGATATTCACTATGAGAAGATATATAAAAGTCGTTATCCACTTCTTAGAAAAGCCTATGAGCGCAGTCATATCAGTGAAGACAGAGAATATCAGCATTTTGTGGAAGAAAATAAATGGTGGCTTTCTGACTATGCGCTTTTTATGGCAGTAAAAGAGCGCTTTTTGGGAGAGCCATGGACAAAATGGGCACAGGATATCAGGCTTCGGTGGAAAAATGCAATAGATTATTACAACGAGGAGCTGTATTTTGATATTGAATTTCAGATGTATCTGCAATATAAATTTTTCAGCCAGTGGAGGCGGCTAAAGGCATATGCCAATGAAAGAGGAATCAAGATTATTGGAGATATTCCTATCTATGTGGCGATGGACAGTGCGGATACCTGGGCGCATCCAGAGCTTTTTCAGTTAGATAAGGAGAATGTGCCAACAGCGGTGGCTGGATGTCCACCAGATGGTTTTTCCGCGGACGGACAGCTCTGGGGAAATCCTCTGTATCGATGGGAGTATCATAAGGAGACTGGCTATGCATGGTGGATGTCACGGCTTTTTAGTTGTTTTCAGATGTATGATGTGGTAAGGATTGACCACTTCCGGGGATTTGATGAATATTATTCCATTCCATATGGTGCAAAGACAGCAGCGATTGGGCACTGGGAGAAAGGGCCGGGGATAGCGCTGTTTCAAAAGATGGAAGAGTGCCTTGGGAAGCATGAGGTGATTGCAGAAGACCTTGGCTATGTGACAGACTCTGTAAGACAATTAGTGGCAGAGAGTGGATTTCCGGGGATGAAGGTATTGGAGTTTGCATTTGATGCTAGAGATTCTGGCTCGGCGAGTGATTATCTGCCACATAATTATCCTGTCAATAGCGTGGCTTATACAGGAACACATGACAATGAGACGATTGTGGGATGGTTTGAAAGTATTGCCGCAGAGGAGCGAAAGAAGGCCAGAGAATATCTGTGTGATGCGTATACACCGCAGAGATGGCTGTATAAGAGCTTTATTTCGCTGGTGATGAGAAGCCGTGCAAAGCTTTGCGTAATTCCCATGCAGGATTATCTGGGGTGCACAAATCAATGCAGGATGAATCAGCCGTCGACGCTTGGAAAGAACTGGAGGTGGAGGCTAACAAAAGAGGAACTGACAGAAGAATTACAAAAAGAGATTAAAGAACTGACTATGAGGTATGGCCGTATAAACAGAACAATTTCATAATAAAAGGAAAATGCCAGGGTCTAAGGATACATAGGCTCTGGCGTTTTTAGGGCTGAATCTGGATAGGATAAGGTTATGGGTTAGTTGGCCCAGGAGATTTGTTGAGATTTTACCATAGGGAAGATGCGCAGCATAGCATGGTCTAGATTTTCACGCCTCATATCGATGGCAGTAAGTTGGTTGTTGGTGTAGGTTTTATAGTAGTAGGTGGTTCTAGAAGCGTTGATGCAGCAGGAATAAGTGGTGATATCACAGACATCTTTGGGAGAGAGGACGCTTCCGCGAACGACGGATACAGCGTCTAGCAGATGAAAAAACTGCGCAATGCTGCTTGGGTCGTCTTTGGAGCAGACCGAGTTTAGGGCTAGATAAGCGGCTCTGACAAAGCGGGAAGAAGGGGAGGAGTCACCAGGAAGGCCAAAGCTTCCAAGGCCCTGTCCAAAGGGGGAGATGCCCTGAAGGTCACTGAAGCAGTTTTTGGGGTAGCTTGGAACCAGATTCATATATTGGCTTAAGTTGGTCAGTTGAAAATCAAAGGTGGGGTTGTTGGTTAGGATTCCTACAGGGTTGTCATGAATGGTCAGTCCCCGGCTGGTGACTTCTAGGGCAATAGAGCTGTTCTGGTCAGCGATATGCCAGTGGAGCGGAGTCAGTGGCAGTTGTTTGCTAAAAGGAATATTGACAAGATTTGTAGAGGCAAGGAGTGTCTTGGCTTCTTTGACCGTTGCACACTGACCAAGAAGCCAGAGAGGTAGTTCAAAAGGAGAAATATTGGATTTTTCAGGGTCTTCTTCTGAGGAATAGTAGGCGTTGTCCGGGAAATTCAAGCCAGCGATACAGAGTCCGCGTTCATTGGCGGCTTCTGCATAGAGTGGATAGTTATCTATCACATGTGCCATTCCAATCATGGCATAGTGTTGTTGCAGGGGATTGCAGCGGCGAAAGCGAAAGGGATAATTTCTAGGAGTGATGACAACAGAAGTATGGAGTTCGTAGTCTAAATCCATGGTGCGTCCAAAGTAAAAATCGTTGGTCTTCATAGCAAAACTGGTACACATAATTGTTCTCCTTTGGATAATCTGATATATTTATTTTATATAGTTTATTCCCCCAATACTGGATTATATGCGGAAAATAAGAAGGCAATAAAAATATTAGCACTCGCCTCTTGACATGGCTAATAACTGGTGTTATAGTTTGTATAGAACAAATAAAATTCATATGACAGTTGAGAGGAGGATTGTATATGAACTTTCAAAAATTTACACAAAAATCCATACAAGCTGTAAATAATCTGGAAAAAGTGGCATTAGAATATGGAAATCAGGAGATGGAGCAGGAGCATCTGCTCTACAGCCTTTTAACACAGGAAGAAAGCCTGATTGCCAGACTGATTACAAAGATGGAGATAGATGTTACCTTATTTAAAGCGCGTGTAGAAGAAGCTCTAAATAAACGTGTAAAAGTCTCAGGAGGGCAGCCCTATGTGGGACAATATCTCAACCGTGCCCTGATAAGTGCAGAGGATGAAGCAAAGCGTATGGGAGATGAATATGTCTCGGTAGAACATCTGTTCTTGTCGCTTCTGGCCAATCCAAGTCCCTCGGTAAAGACATTATGGAAAGAACATGGTATTACAAGGGACAGATTTTTGCAGGCACTTTCTACGGTTAGAGGCAATCAGCGTGTGACAAGCGACAATCCAGAAGCGACATATGATACATTAAATAAATATGGTTATGACTTAGTGGAGCGCGCAAGGGAGCAAAAGCTGGACCCGGTGATTGGAAGGGATGCAGAGATTCGCAATGTTATCCGTATTCTCTCACGTAAGACCAAAAACAATCCGGTCCTTATCGGCGAGCCTGGTGTTGGCAAGACTGCGGTAGTGGAAGGGCTTGCACAGAGGATTGTCCGCGGAGATGTACCAGAAGGCTTAAAGGAGAAAAAGGTATTTGCACTGGATATGGGAGCACTGGTAGCTGGTGCAAAATACCGCGGAGAGTTTGAGGAGCGTCTCAAGGCAGTTCTGGAAGAAGTGCGAAAAAGCGAAGGACAGATTATCTTATTTATTGATGAATTGCATCTGATTGTGGGAGCTGGCAAGACAGACGGCGCGATGGATGCGGGAAATATGTTAAAGCCGCTGTTGGCCAGAGGAGAGCTTCATTGCATTGGTGCAACGACACTTGATGAGTACCGGCAGTATATTGAAAAGGATGCAGCACTGGAACGAAGATTTCAGCAGGTGCTGGTGGATGAGCCAACTGTGGAGGATACTATCTCGATTTTGCGTGGACTAAAGGAGCGCTATGAAGTCTTTCATGGAGTAAAGATTACAGACTCTGCCCTGGTGTCCGCAGCGACACTTTCACATCGGTATATCTCAGAGCGCTTTCTGCCGGATAAGGCGATTGATTTGGTGGATGAGGCGTGTGCCCTGATTAAGACAGAGCTTGACTCGATGCCAACGGAATTGGACGAGCTTCGCCGCAAGGTCTTGCAGCTTGAGATTGAAGAGGCAGCGCTTAAAAAGGAGACCGACCGCCTAAGTAAGGACCGCTTAGAGGCGCTGCAAAAGGAGCTGGCAGAACTTCGTGATGAATTTAACAATAAAAAAGCACAGTGGGATGATGAAAAACACTCGGTAGAGCGTCTAAGCGGCCTTAGAGAGAGCATTGAAGAAGTCAATCGACAGATTCAGGCTGCACAGCAAGGATATGACTTGGAGCGAGCTGCACAGCTTCAGTATGGCAAGCTTCCAGAACTTCAGAAGCAGCTTTTGGAGGAAGAAGAGAAGGTAAAGAAACAGGATTTATCACTGGTGCATGAGAGTGTAACAGACGAGGAAATTGCGCGGATAATCTCTCGCTGGACAGGGATTCCGGTGGCAAAACTAACAGAGAGCGAGAGAAACAAGACACTTCATCTTGACGAGGAGCTTCACAAAAGGGTGATTGGACAGGATGAGGGCGTACAGAAAGTGTCAGATGCGATTATTCGTTCCAAGGCCGGGATTAAGGACCCTAGTAAGCCGATTGGGTCATTTCTGTTCCTTGGACCTACCGGTGTAGGAAAGACGGAGCTTGCAAAGACACTTGCGGCAAGTCTGTTTGACGATGAGCAGAATATGGTACGGATTGATATGAGCGAATATATGGAAAAATATTCAGTTTCCCGTCTGATTGGGGCGCCTCCTGGATATGTGGGATATGAGGAAGGCGGACAGCTGACAGAAGCAGTGCGCAGACGTCCATATTCGGTGGTACTTTTTGATGAAGTGGAAAAAGCGCATCCCGATGTATTTAATGTGTTACTTCAAGTCCTCGATGATGGACGGATTACAGATTCACAGGGGCGGACGGTAGATTTTAAAAATACAATATTGATTATGACTTCCAATATTGGGTCTTCTTATCTGCTAGAAGGAATCGATGAAAAAGGAGAGATTTGTCCCGAGAGCGAAGCGCTTGTGATGCAGGAACTTCGGAATCATTTTCGCCCGGAGTTTTTAAATCGATTGGATGAGACTATATTGTTTAAGCCTTTGACAAAGGAAAATATTGGATGTATTGTGGATCTGCTTTTGGAGGAATTGAATCATAGGTTATCAGAGAAAGAGCTAACACTTACCTTGACAAAAGAAGCAAAAGAGTATGTAGTGGAGCATGGATACGACCCAGTCTATGGAGCTAGACCATTGAAGCGATATCTGCAAAAATATGTAGAGACGATGGCAGCACGCTTTATACTTGCTGGAGAAGTGCAGGCAGGAAGTGTGATGGTGGTTGACAGGGAAGGGGATGGACTTGTGATTCTAGAGAGGAGGAAGGATACATGGTACCAAAAGACCCCGTGATGCTGCTTAGTTATGTAAATACAAAGCTTAGAGATTTTTATTCTGATATGGAAAAATTCTGTGAAGAGGAGAATATTGAGAGAGAGGAGCTGGAAGGAAAGCTAAAAGAGATAGACTATATGTATGACAAAGAGCTAAATCAATTTGTGTAGATAACTTACAAAAGACAGCGATGAGAATATTACAAAATTCGTTTTGCAATATTCTCATCTTTTGTTCAAAGGAAACTGGATGGTTCCAAAGTAGTGCTTACCATGATAGGCTTCTTCAAATTCTTCTTTGGAGATAAGTTCTGCAAAAAAATCATCTTCTTGATTGATTTCTTCGACGGTTGGGACAGGGGCTTCGGTGATAAAAGGGAACCCAGGCTCTATAACTGGAACTGATGTTCGGTTATGAAAGACTTCTGTCATTCGGGTGGCGTATCGTTCGTTATCGAGGTCAATTTCATAGAAGATAACAACAGGGGTTTCTTCGTCGATATAGTTCCAATAGAATTTTAGATATTCATAATTGTTCATTTTGTATACCTCCAAGGTGGTTAGTGCCAAGGATATTTTACCATATTTTTCTATAGAGTGCATCTTACTTTTATGCAAATATTCAAAAAGAAGGAGTTGTATTATATGGAGCAGCATGATGAGAGCTTTGGGACAAAAGTGGAAAGATATTGTACGAGTCGGTTAGAATCTGGAGAAATTTAAAAAATAATAGTTGACATCATACCATCCTTATGCTAAACTACTAAAGGTTATGAAATGAAAGAAGAGTATCCACTCTCACCTTGGCACAGGCAGTGACCCGGGTTAATACGGAAAATATCATATGTATATATGCATATGTATGTTTGGTGTATCAGGTGGATAGTTTTCTATCCACTTTTTTTATGCGCGGAGGTGTACAGTTATTAGCGAATTAATGATTAATGAGCAGATTCGGGACCGTGAGGTTCGGTTAATCGGCCAGGATGGAGAGCAGTTAGGCATTATGTCAGCAAGTGAGGCGATGAGATTAGCGAGGGAGGCTGAGCTGGATTTAGTGAAGATTGCTCCTACTGCGAAGCCGCCGGTATGTAAGATTATCGACTATGGAAAATATCGTTACGAGCTGGCTAGAAAAGAAAAGGAAGCTAGGAAGAAGCAGAAAACCATCGAAATCAAAGAAGTTCGTCTGTCCCCGAATATTGACGACAACGATTTAAATACGAAGGTCAATGCAGCCAGAAAGTTCATTCAGAAGGGTGACAAAGTAAAAGTGACCCTACGTTTCCGTGGGCGTGAGATGGCGCATGTACAGAGTAGTAAGAAGATATTAGACGTATTTGCTGAGAAGATGGCAGATATTGCAGTCGTTGATAAGGCTCCTAAGATGGAAGGCCGCAGCATGACTATGTTTTTAACGGAAAAGCGTTAGAATAATTTTATCAGAATTCATAGGAGGAATCACATATGCCAAAGGTAAAGACCAGCAGAGCAGCTGCAAAACGTTTTAAAAAGACCGGAACGGGCCAGTTAAAAAGAATGAAAGCTTATAAGAGCCATATCTTAACTAAAAAATCTCAGAAAAGAAAGAGGAATCTTAGAAAATCAACGATTACGGATGCAACCAACGTAAAGAACATGAAGAAGATTCTACCTTATTTATAAGGTTTCGATAGTTAAGGAGGAAGAAAGATGGCAAGAATTAAAGGCGGATTAAACGCTAAAAAGAGACACAATAGAGTATTAAAGCTTGCAAAAGGCTACAGAGGAGCAAGAAGCAAACAGTACAGAGTTGCGAAACAGTCTGTAATGCGTGCACTTACGACTGCCTATGCAGGACGTAAGGAGAGAAAGCGTCAGTTTAGACAGCTTTGGATTGCTCGTATCAACGCAGCAGCACGTATGAATGGCCTGTCTTACAGCAAGTTTATGTATGGATTAAAGACTGCCGGTGTAGAGATGAACAGAAAGATTTTGGCAGAGTTAGCAGTCAATGATGCAGCTGCTTTTACAGCGCTTGCAGAGACCGCTAAGACAGCACTGAATAAATAAGACGTATTTTGCACAAAAGCCCTTGGAATTCCAAGGGCTTCGCTTATCACTAAAACAACGCAGCATCTGTCCAAATAATGCCCATAACGATATTTGAACGCCTCGTGGTCAAATGTCGTTATAGTGAAAGGGCATTGCTTGGACGGATGCAAACCCCTAAACAAAAAACAGCATCTGTCCAAATAATGCCCATAACGATATTTGAACGCCTAGCGGTCAAATGTCGTTATAGTGAAAGGGCATTATTTGGACGGATGCGGAACTTCAATAGGAGAAATAAGTATGACAAAGATAGAGATTATCTCTGGTTTTTTAGGAGCTGGTAAGACAACATTAATTAAGAAGATGTTAAAGGAAGTGTTTGCCGGTGAGAAGATTGTATTGATTGAAAATGAATTTGGTGAGATTGGGATTGATGGTGGCTTTTTAAAGGAGGCCGGTGTACAGATTACAGAGATGAATTCCGGCTGTATCTGTTGCTCTTTGGTTGGAGATTTTGGAACAGCATTAAAAGAGGTGATTGAGACCTATGCACCAGACCGTATCTTAATCGAGCCGTCAGGAGTTGGCAAGCTCTCGGATGTGACCAAAGCCGTACAGGGTGTGGCAGCACATGAGCCTGTAGAGCTTAACAGCTCTGTTACTGTTGTTGATGGCCAGAAATGCCGGATGTATATGAAAAATTTTGGTGAATTTTTTAACAATCAGGTAGAGCATGCAGGAACGATTGTCATCAGCAGGACACAGAAGATGACCGAAGAAAAGTTAGAAGCCTGTGTTAAGATGCTAAAAGAGAAAAATCCAAAGGCAAGTATTATCACAACTCCATGGGAGGAATTAAAAGGAGAACAGATTCTCTCTGCGATGCAGCACCAGGATTTGATTTTAAAAGAAGAATTAGAAGCACATCTGCATGAACATCATGAGCATGAGCATACACATCCTGATGATTGCACCTGTGGCTGTCATGAGCATCATGACCACGAACATGCTCATGACCATCATCATGACCATGAACACCATCACGACCATCACCACCACCATGCCGACGAGATTTTCACCAGTTGGGGTCAGGAGACGCCTCATAAATACAGTGAAGAAGAACTTCGCAAGATTTTATCTGCTCTGTCTGATGACGACGACTGTGGTATTATTTTGCGTGCCAAGGGTATTGTGCCTTGTATTGATGGCACCTGGTTGCATTTTGATATGGTACCAGAAGAATATGAGATTCGCCGCGGTGAAGCAGACTATACAGGCCGGCTGTGTGTGATTGGCTCACATCTGAATGAAGAAGAACTTTCAAAGCTGTTTCAGCTTATCTAATCTGAGGTGATAGTATGACAAAAATTCCTGTATTTGTAATTCATGGATTTTTAGAGAGCGGTAAGACCACATTTGCATTAGAGACGCTAGAAGATGAGTATTTTTCTGGTGGAGAGCGCAACTTGATTATTGCCTGTGAGGAAGGTATGGAAGAATACGATGACGATGCGCTAAAAGCTGCCAATGCGACGCTGGTAATGCTAGAGGACAAAAGCGAGCTAAATGAGAAATTCCTAAGCGAATGTCAGAAAAAATATAAGCCCACCCAGATTGTATTAGAATATAACTGTATGTGGGGTCTTGACTATCTGCGGGAGATGTATATGCCTGCAGGGTGGTTTGTGGCTCAGGTGATTACCACGGTAGATGCCTCTACCTTTGATGTCTATCTAAAAAATATGAAATCTCTTTTTATGGAGATGGCAAGGGATTCGGATTTGATTATCTTTAATCGCTGTGAAGAAGATACGCCGGCAGCGACTTACAAGCGAAATATGCGCGCAGTCAATCCAAAGGCACAAGTGGTCTTTGAGAAAGAGGGCGGTATTGCATTGCAGTTTGAAGAGGAGATGCCATTTGATATCCATGCAGATGTAATTGAGATTGCAGATGCCGATTATGGTATCTGGTATATCGATGCGATGGACCATCCTGAGAAATATGATGGCAAGACGCTTATCTTTACCGCAATGGCCTATGTGGGTAAACGTTTTCCAGAAGGATATTTTGTCCCTGGAAGGATGGCAATGACTTGCTGTGCGGACGATACTGCATTTATTGGTTTTCTATGCAAATCTTCTTATGTCGACCGCCTCAAATCCAGGCAATGGTTGACGGTGACTGCCAAAGCGCATGTAGAGAAAAGGGTAGAATACAACAATGAGAAAGGGATTGTACTTTATTCTGCCAGCCTAAAAAGCGGGAAAAAGCCAGAAGAAGAACTGGTATATTTTTAAAAAATTGCATGAAAATAACACAGAGAAAGGGCCTTTATAACATGCGACCCCGTTCTCTGTCAAAGAGCAGGGGCGGCATGTTATGCGGCCCCTTAAGACATTTGCTTTATTTTTCTGCAAATAGAACCTTCAGCAGATTGATTGCCAATGTCTTTTCTTCTGCTGTACGGTCATGCATAAGTTGAACTAGGAGGTTCATACAGGTATCATCAGTAGCAATGACATAATCAGACAAAAGAAAATCAATGGTCACTCCCAGACGGTTCACTACCTTGGTTAACTTGTCCAGAGTAAGGCTCCTCTCGCCTCTCTCTATTTGGCCAATGTAAGCGGTGGATACTCCGACTTCTTCGGCCAGTTTTTCCTGGGTCAGATTCAGCCTCAGACGTTCTTCACGTATTCTTTTTCCTAATGCATGATAATCCATTTTCTTACTCCTTTCAAAAGAGGTTCTCTTATTAGATGATACTTTGAAATAGGTCCCTTTTAGAATCTACGGAAAGTGTTATTTATGATACATTGTAAAAATATTTGACTTTTTTGTCAAGCTGTTGTATGATTACAGCGATATTGTGGATTAACAGACAGGCAAGATTCGACTTCTTAATAAATAGTATGTTTATAAGAATTCAAAATCTGACTTCTGTATTTGAAAAAAATTGGTTCATTGTAAAATAAGATGCGACAAGGGAAATATACTCTAAAGCATCTTATTTTTAACAGAAAATAAGAGAGTGCTACAAGAGAATTAAAAAACTCTTGTGGGCACTCTTTTTTTATTTCACCAAAACTAGAAAGGAGATAAAAGGGCATGAGGAAAGGAAATAGACGGCTGAACTTCACGGACCGCCAGACCATTGAGAGGATGCACGCAGCAGGGGTAAAGGTTTCTGCCATTGCGGATGAAGTGGGAGTGCATAGGGCAACTATCTACAATGAATTGAAACGAGGTGGGGAGCCTTACCGGGCAGAGGTAGCACAGAAAGCATTATAGGCCAGGCGGCAGCAGGGCAGGAAGCGAGGAACTTAACATGGACAAGAATATGGATTGGATTTATAGGACGGTGACAATGGACACGGACCTGGAAAAGACCCTGGAAGCGGTGGAAAAGGCCCTGGGCTTTAAATTATTCGTCTGGCAGAAAACATATATAGAACGTGGATATTTCAGACGGTACGGGGCAACCACAGCCGAGATTTTACGGGAACTGTTAAATGTATCGGAAGCCCCATTGGATTATACAAGAAAACCATCAAGCAGGATGCAAAGTATTTACCGGGAGGAATTAAAAGAGATAAAGAAAAAACTGGATGCCGCCGGAATCACCACACGTCCCGTTTTCTTTACCAGAAATGATAAAGAGCGGTACTTAATGAAGAAAGCAAGGCAGCAGGATAAAGAAGATGTATAGCACCACCCAGGGCGGCCAACACCGCCCGGCAACTAAAACGGCCATGCTGACCATGGGCGGCGTGAGGGTCCAAAGCCCCTACAAACTGTTGATGGGTTGCACTGGTGCAAAAAGTACCTACCAGGGGAAGCGTACACGCCTATTCTTCCCAGGTAGGCCGGGAACTAGAAAACCATGCCACGCCCCGGTGAAGTTATCCGGCGTTTAAAAGGTTGTACGATAACACCCGGTATATTGCAAGCTGTCATCCTATAAAGCCGTAGGGCGTGATGCGGACGGATGGCCGCTTGCGGTATGCGAAATCCAAAAAAGGGAAGCAGATGGACAGAAAATATAATTTTCCAATAAAGAAGTGCCCAGGATGCGGCGGCACCATGTTCACGGTAAGGCAGAGGATAAGCGGCAACGGGGAATATTATGTGGACATGGCAACGGGAGAGATTGAAAGCACGGAACTACATAGCGGATTGACATATAGGAACACTGGAAAATATGCCGTCTGTACAGATTGCGGAAAAAGGCTTTTCAAGATAGATGACAGCCTTAACGTGATAGAATAGCCGCTTCCTTGGGCCAATAACAGAAAGCGAGGGTTTAAGCATGAAAATCATGTTAAAAAGGGACACCGATTTGAAAGACCTTGAAACAAAGGTAAATGAAAACCTGGCCGCCCTGGAAGCAGACGGGGCGGAGATAATGGGAATTGAGCATGGAACGGAAACCTTGCCCGTCATCCGTGGAAAGGAGATTGCAGACTATAGGACTTCTTACACGGTGATGATTGTCTACGAACCGTCCAGGCCGGGGGCGTTGAAATGAACGCCGGGTTGACATTGGGAAGCCTTTTTGACGGGATAGCCGGGTTTCCCCTGGCAGCAGGGCGGCACGGCATCAAGACCGTATGGACAAGCGAGATAGAGCCGAACTGTATAGACATAGCAGGGCGGCATTTCCCGGATGCCGTGAACCTGGGGGACATTACCGGGATAAAAGGCGGAGAAATCCCCGTGGTGGATATTATCAGTTTCGGAAGCCCTTGCCAGGATTTAAGCGTGGCCGGGAAGCAGACGGGGCTTGACGGTTCCCGTTCCGGCCTATTCATGGAAGCCGTGCGGATTATACGGGAAATGAGGGAAAAGACAGATGGAGAATATCCAAAGTATATCATATGGGAAAATGTGGCCGGGGCTTTTTCAAGCAATAAGGGAGAGGATTTCCGCCGGGTCCTGGAAGAAATCACAGAAGCCAGTATTCCAATGCCTACAAGTGGGAAATGGGCATCCGCCGGATTGGTTGGAATTGAGGAACCAGGGGGGGGGATTTGCGGACAGTCGCATGGCGGCAGCTTGACGCACAGTTTTGGGGAGTTCCCCAACGTAGAAAAAGAATCTACCTTGTCACAGATTTTAGAAATGGACGTGCCGGACAAATACTTTTTGAGTGCGAAAGCGTGTTGGGGTATTCTGTCACGGGCCGAGAAGAGGGAAAAGGAAGTTCCGACAATCCTAAAGATAGCCCTATTGGAGAGGATAGCGGAGGACTGGCAGAGGAACCAGGCGGACAAATGAAACTGGATTTCGGCAGGACGGCGGATAGGATTTACATAAACGCCAAGAAGAGCGTAACCCTTATGGGGAGGGCAGGGGGCGGAGGTGGAAAGACTGGCCTTTACTTGCCTCCCGTCTATACCATAGCCGGAAACGTCATTGGCCGGGATGCAAAGCACGGCGGAAACCAATTAGGGATAAACCAGGACGTTGCCCCAACGCTTACAAGCACGGACCGGCACGCCGTAGCCTATACACAAAGCGGTTATGCGGAGTTCAAGGAGGGCGTGGGGACCATAAAAAAGAGCCGTGGGGCAGCAGGGGGAGGAAGTGAAACCCTTGCCGTGATAATTGAGCGGATTGCCGCAGCGGTAAAGTACCGGGTTCGCCGCCTTACGCCGCTTGAATGTGAACGCCTGGACGGGTTCCCGGACTATTGGACAAGGTACGGGGCATCCGGCAGGGAAATGTCAGACAATGCCCGTTACATGGCCCTGGGAAACAGTATTGCGGTCCCGTGTGCAGAGCGTGTATTTATCGGCATAATCAAAGCGGAAAGCGAGGGTGGAAACCATGGTGGTACGGGAGTTCCTGGAATTGATATGCAATTCGGACAATCTGATGATTGTACGGGATGCGGAAAGCGAAGCAGGGCAGGAAACCATATACAAAGGGTATAAGGCATTGCTGACACATGACCCCGTAGCGGATGCCATTCTGGATGCCCAGGTGAAACGGTTTAGGGCATCCCCGGAAATCCGGCATAAGGAATGGAAAGACCGGGGACTGATGCCGCCAATGGAGCCGGAGAAAACGCCGGATTTCCGCTTTTCTGATTTGCAGATGACCCTATATTACAAAATCATCATTTAGGAGGAATGAAAGATGGCGGAAATGAAAGTAAAGGTGGAAATAACCGACTGGCCGGAGTTCAAGGAAAAGATTGCCAGGATAAAAAAGGTTATGCAGCGGCGTGCCTGGATAAACGGCCAGAGGGCCAGGAAAGCGAGGAAAAGAGGATGGACAGATTAAAGGCGGCGGAAGCAAATTATAAAAGCTATACGCCTATCAATGGAGTGGTGGAGCCGGATTTTCTGGAATATCTCAAAGAAACATTCCGAAAGTGGCAGCAGTACCACAAAGAGGGCGTGACGTTGGGCAGCCGTGAGATTGCGAAGCTGTCAAACATGGTGGCCGGGGCAAGGCTTAATTCCCGTTTTGGGTTTGAGAAACTGGCAAAGCGTTTCACGGAGGAAGAGGGGGAAGAGTGGTTCTCCCTGCTGATTTATAAGAACCGGGAAGAACTGGAAATTGATGCAGAGCCTTTATATTGTTTTGCATCCAGGATTCACAGATAGAAAGAGAGGATAAGGGCATGGGATTATTAGATGGATTCACAGGTGACGGCACCGTGGACATGAAGTACATGGAATTTTACAAACTTATGAGGGAAGCGGCAAAGGCGGAGTTAATGGAAAATGCGGCCAGGTGCAACGTGCCCCATGAGTATATCCGGGAAATGCTTACCGGGAAGATGGAAGCCCCGGAGATTCTGCCGGAAACAGAAGTACACCCGGACTATGAGATTGAGAGCATGATTACTTCCGCCAGGCGTTTCTTGCGTATGCTGCCGGATGAAGAGCGGTTGGAAAAGGGCGTGGAAACCTTAAAAAATATCGTGGAACTGGCAGAACGGGAACGGCTTAATGAAATCATCCTGGACAATGCGGAAAAGTTAAAGGCCAGGGAAGCCGCCGGGGAAAAGAGGGTGCCGGAAACATGGAGTTGTGAAACGTGCTTCCACTACAGAAAGGGAAAGAAACTTCCTATCTGCGGAGGGTGCGAGGACGGGAGCAGATACACGCCTATGGATGCCGGGCAGCAGGACCAGGACACGGACGGGGAAAGGGAGGATGGAAGCCATGGCAATGAATGAGTTAAGGGCAGAGGTTGAAGCCGCCGCCCAGGCAGAACTGAACCGGGCAAACGAAAGGTTCCCTTTATTCAATAGCCGCCATGAGGGTTACTCCGTGACCCTGGGGAAGATGGAGGAAGCCAAGGAAGCCCTGGACAATGCGGAATCTTCCCTTGCCGTGTTATGGGACGGCGTAAGAGGGAAAAAGATAGCTTGTTTCCTGGTGGAAGATGCAAAGCCAATGGCAATATACCGCCAGGCCGTGGATGCCGCTTGTGAAATGGTCCAGGTGGCGGCCATGCTGTTGAAATATGAAATGAGCCAGGCGGATGCAGACGGCCAGGCAGAAAGCGAGGGAAAAGACTATGGCGATTTATGCAGTTGATTTTGACAATACACTGGCCGTTACCAGGTTCCCGGAAATCGTGGGACCAAAGGCAAAGGTTGTGGCGGCGGTGAAGATGCTGAAAGCCAACGGCCATAAAATCATCCTCTGGACAAGCAGAGCCGGAAAGGATTTGAAAGATGCCGTGGAATGGTGTACAGAGCAGGGCATTATCTTTGATGCAGTGAATGAGCCATTGCCGGAGCAGATGGACAGATGGGGGAATGACACGAGAAAAGTTTATGCGGATTTCTACATAGACGATAAGGCAATGCCTATTGAAGCCCTGGAAAGCATCATGGACCGGGTTGTGGACATAGTGGAAGAATATAAGTTGCAGCAGTAGGGAGGAATGGGACGGGATGATTAAACGTGTGATTGGTGCGCTGTATGGAATTTTCCTGGAAGAACCATTGGACCGCTTGCATAACTGGCAACGCCGTTTTGAAAAGGAATATCTGAACTATTGCCGGACGGGATGCAGGGATTGCTACAAATGGAATGGCTATTGCCGTAGCCGGAAAGAGGGAACGCCATATAAGAAATTCCGCCGGAAATATCACGATATTGGCAAATAGGAATCAGAAAGCGAGGAACTTAACATGGGAAACGCACTTGCGGTAATATTGGGAGCCGTGGAACGGGAAAAGGCGGTGCCGTTCCTCTTCACTGGAAGCAGGAACCACCGGGGCATCCGCCCGGAACTGGCAGAGGTTAGGGAAGTAAAGGCAATGATGGCGGTCATTGACCGGGAACTGGAAAATTACAAGAGCCTGGCGGAACTGGATTTCCGGGCCGGGTATGTGGCCGGAAGAATCTATGAAAAGGAAGCCGCCGGGTGCATCACGCCGGGGCACAAGCAGGACCTTATAAATATTCTGTATACAAAATATGAAACCATCCGTGGTTTGGAATCCTGGGGTGCCGGATGCGGTTTGTGATTGGCGGAATGAAGTATGACACGGACAAGATGGAACGGGTGGCAGCAGTAAGGAAATGGTATAAAAATGACAGCCCTTTAATGCGTGCGGTATTCCAGGGGCAAGAAGTAGGAAAAACGTATGATTGCGAGTTATGGAAATCTGAAAAAGGGAACTGGCTGTTGACCCATGAGGAAGATTTCCGAAGGACGTATGGTGAAGCGATAGAGGAAGAGGAAGCAAAGCCCTTTTGATGCGTTACGCAACGGAAACATACGAAAGTATGTTCGGAGAGTTGCCGGAAGCATGAACGGGGAAAGCGAAACCCGGTTGCAAGGTGGGGAACACCAAAAGCAACCGGGTTGGAACTTAACAAGGACAGTATAGCACAAGATATGGAGGAAAGAAAGGGTTTTCTTCCATATATAGAAAGAAAGGCGGAAAACATGGAGATTTACATAATTATGGCGGCAGTAGCGGCGGCAATGCTGATTATATCCGGCCTGGCCTTGTTCGGTTTTGCACTGATAAAGAAAGCGTTTGATGGATTTCTGGACTGATTTTTAAAATGGGCGGTGCCCCTTGCCCGTCCTTGTAATGGGTATTAGCATATCGGACACCCTGGGGATTTATAGAAAGATATAAAGGCATAGGTGGTTGATGGTGATAAGAAGAGGGGAGGGAGGGGAGGAAAAGGGAAGTGATGCCCAGGAGCAGGAAAGAGGGTAGGGGCTTGACATATAAAGGTGGGGAACATGAAAAAACTGTATGATGATTACGATTATGAGGAAGCATACCAAAAGCAGTGTGACACCCTGGAAGAGTGGGAGTTGGAAAAGCTGTTAAAGGATGGAAAGGTGGGGTGCCTTTATCGGACTACCACCACCAAGGCGGAGAACATCCAGAACGGAACGGTATTACTGGAAAGCCAGGTATACCCGGCCTTTAAGGATAAAAAGGATATGCCAGTAACGGCAAAGAAGAGGGAAACCAGGCCGTCACAGCGGAACCTAAACGATAAGAACGCAAGACGTTATCTAATACGCCTGGCAAATATCAATTTCGGCAAGGGTGATATTTGGGCCACATTTGGATGGAATGATGATTGTCTGCCTGGTGATGAAGAGAGGGCCAGGAAAGATATAACCAATTTCATAAAGCGGATAAACCGCCGCCGGAAAAAAGACGGGTTGGACAATGCAAAATATATTTATATCCTTGCCTTTGACGGGTACAAACGCCCACACTTCCATATTCTGTTATCCGGGGACGGGATGGACCGGGACGAACTGGAAGAACTATGGGGGAAATGTGACAGACCGAACACCAGGAGGATAAAGCCGGATGATGATTTCCTTATAACCGGGCTTGCCACATACATATCACAGAACCCACACGGGACAAAAAGATGGTGCCCGTCAAAGAACCTTAAAAAGCCGGACAAGCCGACAAGAAGCTATTCAAAGTTTAAAAAGGGCAATGTGGAGCGGATGGCAAGGGACCATGAAGAACTGAAAAGCCAGATGGAAAAAGCATACCCTGGATTTGAATTTCTGGATGCAGAGGTTAAGTACAACGGAATCAATGCGGCGTTCTACATATACGCCCGTATGGTGAAGATTAAGCGAAAGGAGCCTAACAAGAAATGAAGATTGTTTCAGTAATCAATTTAAAAGGTGGGTGTGCCAAGACCACCACAGCCGTTTCCATGGCGGAACTGTTGGCAGAGGGGGACAAGAAAAGAAAGCGGCCTGGCAGCAGGGTATTGTTGTTTGACAATGACAAGCAGGGGAACGCTTCCCGTATGTTTGAGGTATACAACCGGGACCAGGAGGCGGAAGCGTGCCGGATTATGCGGACCGGCCACATGGGGGAAAACAGTATTCGGAGGGTTTCCGGGATTGCGGAGGATGAAAAACTGGATGTAATACCTTGCAACTATTTCATGGAGTTGGCGGAACTTGCCGTAAAGGCAGACCAGGACCATGCACAGCATGACCGTTATAAAACCGCCCTGGGGGAAGTTGCCGGGGAATATGACTATTGCATCATAGACAATCCGCCGGACCTGGGAATGAACGTCATAAACGCCATGGTGGCAACCCATGAAATCATCATTCCCGTGTGCCTGGATGCCTATTCGTTGGACGGCCTGGAAGAACTGGTGGAGCAGATAAACCAGGTTAAGGCGTTGAACCGAAAGGCTAGGATTGCCGGGGTGCTTATTACGGACTATGAGAAGTCGGATACAAGCGAAGCGGCGGAAAGTTGGTTGAGGGCAAAGAGCGGATGCCCTGTTTTCTCACAGAAAATCAGACATTCCACAAAGGCCAAGGATGCCACGTTCTACCACCAGACACCGACACGCTACAGTGTACGCAGCGGAGCCGCCCAGGATTATAAAGCCTTTGTGGCGGAGTATGTGCAGAAATTTGGGAACCTGGCAGCAGGGGAAAGGGGTTAAGGGATGGGATTTAATATTCTGGATGTCGTGAACGCCGCAACCAGGGCGGAAGTAGGGGAAAACAAGGATTACCGGGAAATCAACCTGGACTACCGGGACATTGTTGTGACGGAGCATAATAAATACAGCATGGACGAATTGCAGGAAATAGCCACGGGAATTGAAATGGACGGGTTGCAGCAGCCCCTTGTATTGGGGCGTGTAAATGGGGAATACTGGCTTGTTTCCGGCCACCGCCGCCTGGGAGGTATAAAAATCCTTGTGGCAGAGGGGAAAGAAGAGTTTGAAACCGTCCCTTGCCGCTACAAGGATATGACGGAAATAGAATTTCGGATTGCGCTTTTAATCGGCAACACGTTCAACCGCAAAATGTCGGATTATGACCTTATGACCCAGGCAGCGGACTGGAAAGAGGTATTGACCCAGGCACGGAAAGAAGGCTTGCTTGTCCTGGAAGCAGGGGAGAGGGTCCGGGATTATGTGGCGGCGGTGATGGGGGAGAGCGTGCCAAAGATAAGGACCCTTAACACCATAGACCAGAACGCCACGCCGGAAGTGAAAGAACAGTTCCAGAAAGGCAATATGGGCATCACGGCGGCCATGGAAGCATCCAGGGCAGACGAGGGAACCCAAAAAGAGATTGCAAAGGCTTCCGAGGACAAAGGCGGCATGGGGGCGGAGGAAATAAAGGCCATGGCCGAAGAGAAAAAACACCGCAAGACCAAGGAAGAGGAAACCAGGGAAGCCAATGTGTCAGATACCGACACAACCAAAGAGGAAAAGGAAAACGCCCGGAAACTTCATGCCGTAAAGATGATTGAAAAATATTATACCTGGCTGAATGAAGAGGAAACGGGCATCCTGGAAAGGATGTTGGAGGACCTAAAGCGGCGTAAACGGGAATATGCCATTGAGGAAGAATAGGAGGTTTGGAAAATGAGGATGCAGAACATGAAGAAAGGGGAAACCACGGAGCAGATGGCCCTTTTCGTGTGGGCCGGGAACAATACACACGTCTTGCCGTGCCTTTCCCTTATGTACCACGTCCCAAACGAGGGGAAGAGGACAAACGGGGCGGTATTAAAGGCCATGGGGCTGAAAAGCGGCGTGCCGGATGTGTGTCTGCCCGTGGCAAGCCATAATTTCCACGGCCTTTATCTGGAAATGAAGTATGGCCGGAACAAAGCAACGCCGGAGCAGGAAGCATTTATGGCAGGGTTGCGGCAGCAGGGCTATAAGACAGCGGTATGCCATGGGGCGGAGGAAGCAAAGGCGGAAATCCTGGACTATTTGCAGGAACCTGGGAAGATGCCGCTTGCAAAGTGCCTAAACGCCCCGTGGATTGACGGGAAGTGTGACGGCGTTCCAATGGGGCGTATGTTCTGCCGGGAGCATTGCCGCAAGTGTGAAAGGCACACGCCGACACGGGCAGAAAGCACCATAAACGCCAACATGGCAGCAGTAGACGAATATTTCAAGGTGCCGATAATAAAGACCATTGCAGACCTTTCCGCCGGGAAGCCGCTAAAGAACATGACGTTGGAAGATACGTTGGAAACCATAAACAAGAACCTGGCATTTCTGGTGACGGGTACACAGTTGAGCGTGGAGCAGTCGGCGGCGGTGCTTACCGTTGCCATGGATGCCTATAACCAGGCAAAGAAAGGGGAGGATAAGGCATGAGAAAAAAGACAGACGGCGGCCATGCGATACCAGAAGAGGATTTAAGGGAAATGGAGCAGGAAGAGGGCCGGGAAATGCCGGAGGGCGTGGAGAGCCAGACGGGATATTGCCGCTTTTGCGGCCAGGGCGGCGTTGTCCATACAATGATGGGATGGGGCCGGGATGAAGTAAACGAAGCCGTGACGTGTAGGTGCCAGTGTGAGGAAGCCAAAAAGTATGCAGAAAGTAAGGAACGGGTGCAGAAAGCAAAGAACCGTATTGAAGAACTATTCAGCAGCACGGCGGAAAAGCCCATTGACCAGAGCGTTGTAAATATCATGTTCCGGGCCGTGGATGCCATAGAGGAAAAGGCCATGAAAGGCATCACGATTGACGTAGGGCAGGGCATAAAGGCAAGGGTTTCCAAGATGGCAAAGGAAAGCATAAAGGTGGAGCGTTCCGAAGTGCAGAAAAAGACCTATGAGGAATAGGGGGGGGGGCAGAGGTTGGAAAGGATGGATGCCGATATTAAGGCAGTAGCCAGAAGTATCATACAAGGCAACGAAAAGCGGAAAAAGAGAATAAAAGCCGGAAAGGCCAGTGCCTTTGACATTATGGCCGCCGCCGTTGTGGAAGATGCCTTGTGTTCTTCTTGCCAGAATATTGAGAGCATCCAGGCCAGGCGGCAGATGCAGAAAAGGATTTATGAGAGCATTGTATATAATACGCCCTATGAATACATAGCGGATGCCTTGTGTGGCCGCCGCCAGTTCTATGAGTATCGGACGGAATTTATAACACGGATTGCCCAGGCAATGGATATGTTGCCGGGTGGGAAAGGAATGGAAGATAGAAATGAACGGAATTAGTTTAAACGGATTCAAGGTGATACACGGAGGGATTGTCTTAAATGCGCTTGCACTGAAAGCCATAAAGATGCGTGATGGAATGGATGCAAGCAACCGTGAGATTGTAGAAAAGCCTATATGGCTTGAAGTCCTGGCAATCAATGAGGATGGGAACATTGTATCTATCCGGGATGAAGCATGGACCTTTCAGTTTGTCCCGGTTGTCACAAAGTAGCCAGGCGGCAGCAGGGCATACAGTAAACGGGTCAGAATATAGGGATGATTTATATTAACATGGGCTTATGGATGGGAATATCTGTAGGCCCTTAATCATGTACAGAGAAAGGATGGTGGCAGCAGTTGAAAGAATATGCAAAGAGTTTCTATCAGTCGGATGCCTGGAAGAAAGCAAGGCAGACAGCAATCAAGCGTGCAAACGGATTGTGCGAGCGGTGCAGAGCCGCCGGGCGTTTCGTTCCCGGTGTGATTGTCCACCACAAGAAGTATATAACGCCTGGCAATATCCATGATGCCAGGGTAACGCTTGCCCTGGACAATCTGGAATTGGTTTGTGAGGATTGCCACAACAAAGAGCATAAGGCGAAGCACGCCGCACGTTACCGATTTGACGGAAACGGGAACCTGCTGCCGCCGCCAGGAGAAAAGGAGAGGGTACGCCCCCCGGTGGGCAGAATTTTGGAGGGGACGGAAGAACCGAGGGAGATACCTCAAAAAAACTCCGCAGGGTCGCACGCATATGAGGGGGGATGAACATGGAGGAAAAGAAAAAATCTTCTTTAAGTAAGTCGAAGAAAACCGACACGCCAAAAAAGGCGGAAAAACTGGATGAAAATAAAGAGAAATCCGACACGAAACCTAAGAGAAGAGTAAACAAAATCACACCGGCCCGGATAAAAAAAGAGATAGATTTTTTAAAGCCAATGTTTGACGGGATAGATGATGAGGACAAGAAAAACCTGGTAAATTCGCTGATAGAGGAAGCGGCATTTCTGAAAGTGGCGTGCTTCCAGGCCAAGGAAGAACTGAAAAAAGAGGGGCTTACAACGGAAACCGTGAACGCTTCCCAGAAGTTTGTAAAGGCCCACCCGTCTGCCACAATTTATGAAAAGTATTCACGCCAGTATACGGCCATAATCCACACGCTTATTGAATATCTGCCGCCAAAGGAGAAAAAGAACATAAGCAGATTGGCGGCGTTGAGGAATGGAAAATAATTATATCTTTCGGTATTGGGATGCAATACAAAACGGCACCGTAACCGTAGGCGAGTGGATAAGGACCATTTACAAAATCCTTGTGGATGGCCTTAAAAGTGGCAAGTGGGATTTTGACGGAGAAAAGGCAGACAAGGCCATAACTTTTATAGAAAACTTTTGCCACCATTCCGAGGGCCGTAACGATTTACTGAAATTAGAATTGTGGCAGAAAGCCATTGTAAGTGCCATATTCGGCATCATGGATAAAAAGACCGGGTATAGGCAGTTTAGGGAGGTTTTCGTTGTTGTTGCCCGTAAGAACGGGAAAACATTATTCGCCGCCGCTATAGCGGCATACATGGCGTATATAGATGGGGAGTATGGGGCAAAGGTTTATTTCCTTGCCCCTAAATTGGACCAGGCGGACCTTGTGTATGATGCGTTTTACCAGATTGTCCAGGCGGATGACGAACTGGAAAGCATCACGAAGAAACGCCGGAGTGACATTTACATCAAGGAATTTAACACAAGCATCAAAAAGATTGCCTTTAATTCCAAAAAATCAGACGGTTTCAATCCGCAGATGGTTGTCAATGATGAAATGGAAGCCTGGCCGGGGGACCAGGGATTGAAGCAGTACGAAGTAATGACTTCCGCCCTGGGGGCAAGGAAGCAGCCGCTTATATTGTCCATATCAACGGCAGGGTACATAAATGACGGGGTATATGACGAACTGATGCGGCGTGCAACGTCATTCCTAAAGGGCAATTCCAAGGAAAGCCGGATTCTGCCTTTCCTCTACATGATTGACAATATAGAGAAATGGGACAGCCTGGAAGAACTGAAAAAGAGCAATCCCAACCTGGGCGTTTCCGTGACAGAGGAATTTTACATTGAGCAGATAGAAATTGCAAGGGCATCCCTTTCAAAGAAAGTGGAGTTCCTTACAAAATACTGTAATATCAAGCAAAATTCCAGTGTGGCATGGCTTGACTATTGGGACGTGATGAAAGCCGTAAACGAGGACATACACCTTACTTTGGAGCAGTTCCGGGGTTGTTATTGCGTGGGTGGCATAGACCTTTCACGCACAACGGACCTTACGGCGGCATCAATCGTTATCTGGAAGAACGGGAAATGGAACGTCATAACAAAATTCTATATGCCCAAGAAACGGTATGAAGTGGCCGTGAATGAAGATAACGTGCCCTACAATCTGCACCGGGAACGGGGGTTCCTGGAAATATCCGGGGAAAACCAGGTGGATTACAAGGACGTTTACAAATGGTTCATAGAACTGGTAAAGGTTTATAAAATCCGTCCTCTGAAAATAGGCTATGACCGATATATGGCAGGGTATTTGATAGACGAACTTAAAATGGCCGGGTTCCAGACGGATGACGTTTACCAGGGCACCAACCTAACGCCTATCCTGCACCAATTCGAGGGGGATTTAAAGGACGGAAAGTATAACCTGGGGGACAATACCCTTTTGGCATCCCACCTTTTGAACGTGGCCGTGGAAATCAATATGAATGACAGCCGCATGAAGCCCGTAAAGATTGAAAAGCGGTTAAGGATAGACGGGGCGGTTTCTGTATTTGATGCAATGACAATGGTTTCAAAATACCATAGCGAGATTGGAAAGAAGCTGCTGAACGAAGCGGCATAAGGCGGCGTCCGGCAGCAGGATTTTAAAGTGGGTCAGAATTTCAACACGAATATATTTACAATGGGTCCATGGGCGTGTTCCATGGGCCTATTTTTGAGGAAAGGGGGTAATAGTACGGGAATCATTGCAAACGTGTTTGGAGCCTTTAGGGCGAAGTACAGACCGCTTTTATTGAGCCGTGGGGAATATGTGCCAACGGGGACGTTACGGGATAATGACATTGTGGGAGCCATAGCGGATGCCATAGCAAAGAACGTGGGCAAGCTACAGCCCCAGGTAATCCGAAAGGATGAAAAAGGGCTGACGGTGAAAAATGACTATCTGGCAAGGATTTTGACCTTGCGGCCATGCCCGGAAATGTCAACCTATGATTTCCTTTACCGCATAGCATCCGATTTGGTTTATACTTCCAATTCCTTTTCCGTGATTTTTTACAATGAGGATTTTACAAGGGTAACGAGCATACAACCGATTACAACGAAAAGTTACCGCATTTTTGAGGATGACCGCCACAACGTCCTATTCCGTTTCCGTTGGGATTATGACGGGGAAACGTACACGGTGCCTTACCAGAACGTCATCCACATAAAGGCAAGGTACAACAAAAAGCGGTTCCTGGGAACATCCCCGGATATTGAGTTAAAACGGAGCCTGGACCTTGTGGAAACATCCGGGGAAATGATTAAGAACATTGTAAACCATTCCAATAGCCTTTCCGGGTATCTGAAATATAGCAACCTTGCAGATGATAAGGAACTAAAGGAAAAGGCCAAGGAGTTCCAGGAATCATATATGAACGCTTCCAACGCCGGGGGAGTTGCGGCACTGGATAGCACATATGAGTTCCACGAAATCAGCACAAAGACCACGCCGTTGCCTACGGCACAGATTACTTTCTTACGTGACAACGTATACCGCTATTACGGCGTGAATGAAAAGGTGCTGACTTCCACCCTTTCAGACCAGGAATGGATTTCATTTTATGAAAATGTGATTGAGCCAATAGCAATCCAGTTGGGTTATGAGTTCACATTTAAACTTCTTACGCCACGGGAAATAGGGTATGGAAACAAGATAGAGTTTACCGCCAACCTTTTGCAGTATGCGACATTGCAGACCAGGGACACAATAGGCGGAAACATGTTTGACCGTGGAGCCATGACAATAAACGAATACCGGGCACTTATGTATTATCCGCCAACGGAGGACGGGGACGTGCGTATGGTTTCGCTGAACTATGTAAAAGCCGGGGACCAGAGCCTTTACCAAGTGGGAAAGGACGGGCAGCAGGGCGGAAATGGGGAACCGCCGCCAGGGCAGCAGGACAGACAACGCCGGGCAATGGAAGCGGCGGCCAATGCTTATTTTACGGCCATGAAAGGGGGTTAGGAGGATGCCGAGGACAAAGAAAAGATTTACGGCGTGCCGGGATGGGGCAAACGCAACCGTGGAACGATTTTATGAGTTTAAAAACTGGGCGGAAACCACCGTGGACCTATATTTCTATGGGGACATTGTTTCAGACTGGTGTGGAGCCTGGCAGGAAGAGGACCAGTACCCGGATGCAATCAAGAATTTCCTTGCGGAAGCCGGGGGAAAGGATTTGAACATATACATCAATTCCGGCGGCGGTTCCGTATTCGCCGGGATTGCCATTTACAATATGCTGAAAAGATACCAGGGAAAGAAAACCGTCCATGTGGATGCCCTGGCCGGGTCCATTGCTTCCGTCATTGCCTTTGCGGACAGCGATATGCCAACCATACCGTCAAACGCTTATCTGATGATTCACAAGCCATGGGCAGGGTGCGAGGGGAACGCCACGGAACTTAGAAAGATGGCGGAAAAACTGGATGCCGTGGAAAGCGGCATTATGAACATTTATGCAGAACATCTGGCGGAGGGTGTGGACATAGAAACGGTGAAAGGGATGGTGGAAGCAGAAACATGGCTGAACGGAACCCAGGCGGCGGAGTATTTCCGGGTAAAGGTGGGGGAGGAAAACACCATTGCCGCAGCGGTGCAGGATTACACGAAACTGTATTGCCATAATACGCCAGGGGAGATTTTAAAGCCGGAGAGTGCAGCAGGGCAGCAGGACACCGGGGAGCAGGACAGACGGAAAGAGATTGTTTCACTTGCCATGGAGTACATGACCAGGTGAGGGAGTAAGAAAGGAGAACATAGCAATGACAAGAGAAGAGTTGATGAAACTTTCCAAAAAGGAACTTAAAAACCGGGCGGCGGACCTGGGGAAGAAAGCCCAGGCGTTTTCCGGCCAGGAATTGACGGATGCCATGGACGAAATGCGTCTGATTGGTGAAATCCTGGATGAAATCAAGACAAGGGAAGAATTGATGGCAGCAGCCGCCGCAGCAGCAGGGACAGCGGAGCCGGAAGAGGGGGCAGAGGAACCGGGAGCCGGAGAGGGGAGCCAGGAGCCGAAGAACCAGGCCAGGGCAAAGAGCGGCAGGGCCTTAAAGGACGGGAAGAAAGTCACTTTTAAGGCAAAGGCGTTGGCAAGTCCCAGGAACGCAATTTCCACCGCCAACGGGATTGTGATGCCGCAGCATGACAGCCCGGACATTTCCCCCACGTTCAACAATGTTTCTTCCCTCATTGACCGGGTGCATACCGTTCCGCTTCCGGGCGGCGAAAGCTACAGACGGCCCTATGTGGTTTCCTATGGGGACGGGGCAGGAAGCACCGCAGAGGGAGCGGACTACAACGCTTCCGAGCCGGAATTTAACTATGCGGAGATTGTACGGGAGAAAATCACGGCCTATGCCGAAGAGCCGGAAGAAATGATTAAATTGCCGGATGCGGATTATGATGCCGTGGTGGAGGACAGCGTGACCCGTGCAATCAAGCGTTACGCTTCCAGACAGATTTTAGTGGGGCCGGGCGGCACTGGAAAGTTCCGTGGCATCTTTTTCAATCCCACAGAAGAAAAGGAGCAGGTCATTGACCCGTCCACGGACATCACCACGATTACGGCCATTGATGACGGGACCCTGGATGAAATCATTTATTCCTATGGCGGTGATGAAGATGTGGAGGACGTTGCCGTGCTTATCCTCAATAAAAAGGACCTTAAAAAGTTCGCAAAGTTGCGTGACAAGCAGGGCCGCAAGGTGTACACAATCAAGAACCATGGCAACACGGGAACCATTGATGAAGTGCCTTTTATCATAAATTCCGCTTGCGGAGAGGTTGGAGGAACCGCCGGGGCATATGCCATGGCATACGGCCCGTTAAGCAATTATGAAGTGGCAATTTTCAGTGATATTGATGCAAGGAAATCCGAGCATTACAAATTTAAGCAGGGCCAGGTTGCCTACCGTGCGGATGTGTTCATGGGCGGAAACGTGGTTGCCAAGAATGGATTCATCCGTGTAAAGAATCCGGCAGCGGCAAAGTAGGAAGCAGGAAAGGCGGCAGGGCATGACAAAGGAAGAACTGATTTCCAGGGCAAAATTGCGGATTCGCAAAATGTCAACTGACACCCTGGACATAGACGTGGGGCAACTGGTAGAGGTTGCCCTTGCAGACCTAAAGCGGATAGGGGTGCATCCGTCATACTTAGGGCCGGAGGACATAAAGGACCCGTTGATTGTGGAAGCCGCTTTACTCTATGCGGATGCAAACTTTGGACACCCGGACAACCACAAAGAGTTGATGGAATCATACAACATGATTTGCACGAAAATAAAGGGCGGTGGCTACAATCGAAGCAATAGTGAAACTGTTGGTTAAAAAGAACCCAAAGGAATACCTGGAAAAAGAAGCCTATGGGACAATCCACCCGGTAGGCCGTGATGAATTTACGGCAGCAGGGCAGAAAAGTTTCAAGGCATCCATGATGGTTGAGGTTTGGGGATTTGAATATGAGGGGCAGACGGAAATAGTGGTGGACGGCAGGACATTGGCTGTCTATCGGACATACGGCCCCAAAAGCAACGGGAAGATTGAACTTTACGCCGGGGAAAGGGCTGGTAAGAATTGAGGACATCCATTGACGGCCTGGGGGATGCCATAATGTCACAGTTGGAGGAATGGACAAACGGGGAGTTGAAACAAGCCGTAAATGAGGGCTTGAAAGAAACCGCCGCCGCAGCGGAAAAGGCGTTGAAGCAGGGCGGACCGTACACGGAGAGAACCGGGAAATATACCAAGGACTGGACGCATGACGTAAGGGGCAGCAGGGCATCCGCAATTACTGGATTGAACGGATATTCCGTGTATAACAAGAAAAATTACCAACTGACCCATTTACTGGAAAAAGGGCACCAGGCAAGGCACGGCGGCAGGGTAAGGGCGTTTGAACATATCGGCCCCGTAAATGATACCCTGGGGGAATTGGCCGTACAGAAGATAACGCAGAAAGTGAGGGGATAGCGTGGGGGTTGAAGAACTTGTGCAGAGGGCAAAGGCATTTTCTGTAAAACACGGAATACCGCTTGCGAAGAACCAATTTGAGGGAACCGTTGATGACCCGGTGCCGCCGCTTCCCTATATGGTTTATATGCTTCCGCATGATACGGGCAGGGGAGCGGACAACCTAAACAATTTAAAGGCCAGGGATTTTGACCTGGAATTATATACCGTGGCGGATGATGAAGAACGGGAGGACCTGGCCGGAAAGATGGAAGCGGAAATTTTCCCGGATGTGGAATATGAAATGTACCTGGCCCCTATCCCGGATGAAGAATGTTTCCAGACGGCCTATGAGGTAAAGGGGCTGCTTACCAAAACGAAAGGAGCGAAAAGAGCATGAACAAAGAAAGCATTGTCTTAGGTTCCGGCGATTTGTATTGTACGGAGTTTGAGGGCACGGACAAGGAATTGCCAACCAATGAAGCATTGGAAACGGAAGAAAACCGCCTGGGCTATATCAAAGGCGGTGCTGAAATCGAATATGCACCGTCTTTCTACGAAGCCAAAGACGATATGGGAAAGGTTTCCAAGGTCATCATAACGGAAGAGGAAGCAACCTTTAAATCCGGGATTATGACCTGGTGCGGAACCACGTTACAGAAATTATGCCAGACCGCAAGGGTCACGGAGGACAAGGCAAAGAAGAAACGCATTGTGAAGATTGGAGGAATCGGCAATGCGGATGGAAAGCGGTATGTTATCCATTTTGTACATAAAGACCCGGTGGACGGGGACGTAAGGGTAACAATCGTTGGAAACAACCAGGCCGGATTTACCATTGCATTTGCCAAGGACAGCGAAACCGTCATTGATGCAGAGTTTAAGGCACAGCCCATGGACAAGGAGGGCACGCTTATTCTGTATGAAGAGGATATGGACGCTACAGAGGAAGCAGCAGGACCCGAAAGCGGAGGGGGACAAGGCGGAGAAGAGGAACCCGGCGGCGAAGTATAAGACCGTAAGAGCGGCCAGGGAGAAGCCCCCAGGCCGCTTATTCCATGAAAGGAGAATGAGGGCATGGCAGTAAAGGAATTTAATTGCAACAAGCTGAAAAGGACGTTCTGGCCGTTCACGCTGAAAGACAAGGTGGACGGGGACGGGAACGTGGTGGAAAAGGGCAGGAAAATCATTGTGAGGATGCCGCAGAAACAGGTTTTTGAAGCCATTAAGGAAATCCAGGACGTGGAAGAGGAAAACGCCACGGTGGAGGACACGGAAGCCATTTACAGACTGTTGGCGGCAGTCCTTAACAACAATATGAACCGTGTAAGGGTGACGGAAAAGGACCTGGAGGATTACGACATAGAAGAGTGTACGGCAATCCTGGAAGCCTATATGTCGTTTGTGGACGAACTGAAAACAAACCCAAACTAGCCATGCCCTTTTATCCACGCCAGGATAAAGGGGAAGAGATACCGTACACATTGCTTACACGCCCGGAAAAACTGGTGATGGATTATTGCCATATAGACATTTACGAAGTGCAGGAAATGGAGATTGACGTTTATCTGTTTTTCATGCGTGAAGCAATGATTTATGAAAATTCACAGACCGAAGAGGGCCGGGAATATCTGAAAAACTGTTGGCGGATGGAGCAGACGAAGCCGGACCGTGAGGGGCTACGAAGAAATTTCAAGAAGAAAGGGGGCTGATACCGTGGCAAACAAGGGGATAAAGGGAATCACTATTGAGATTGGTGGAGATACCACCAAACTTGAAAAGGCACTTTCCGGCGTGAATGGGAAAGTGAGGAATACCCAGGCAGAACTAAGGGAAGTAAACAAACTTCTTAAAATGGACCCCAAGAACACGGAAGCCCTGGCACAGAAACAAACGCTTTTAAGTGATGCCATTGAGGAAACCAAGGAAAAACTGGATATTCTGAAAACGGCGGAAAGGCAAGTGCAAGAACAGTTCCAAAGGGGAGAGGTTTCGGAAGAGCAATACCGGGCATTGAAAAGGGAAATTGAAAAGACAAGCCTGGAATTGGAGGATTTGGAGGAAGCGGCAAGGCAGACGGACAAGGCCGTGGAAGAATTGGGGAAGTCATCCGCTCTTTCCGGCGAAGAATTGAAAAAGGCAGAGGAAAAGGCCGGGACTTTCAAGGAAAAGTTAGGGAAGCTAGGAGAAGCGGCGGAGGGTGCGGCAAAAGCATTGGGGGCCGGATTCGTTGCCGCCGCTACATATGCCACAAAGTTTGAAACGGATTGTGACAAGGCATTAAACACAGTCATCACACAGACGGGGGCAGCAGACAGTGAAGTGGAGGGGTTGGAAGAAACCCTTTTAAGCATATACAAGGATAATTTTGGCGAGGACATAAACGACATAGCAACGGCCATGGCGGCAGTCAAGCAGCAGACGGGCCTTGCAGATGAAGAACTGAAAAACACCACGGAAACCGCCATTCTGATGCGTGATACCTTTGATATAGACGTAAACGAGGGCATCCGGGGCGTTAATGCCATGATGAAGCAGTTTGGTATTTCTTCCGAGGAAGCATACAACCTTTTGGCACAGGGGGCACAAAAGGGGCTGAACCAGAACGGGGACCTTGCGGACCAGTTGGCAGAATATTCCGTGTATTACAATGACCTGGGGATTTCCGCAGAGGAAGCATTTAACATGATGGCGAATGGTGCCAAGAACGGCACGTTCCAGATTGATTATCTGAATGATGCCGTGAAAGAGTTTGGCATAAGGGTAAAGGACGGAACGGCGGATGATGCCTTTAAGGAATTGGGGCTTAATGCGGAGGATTTGAAAAAGAAGTTCGCAGAGGGCGGCGAAGGTGCAAGGGAAGCCTTTGATATAGTGAACAATGCCCTTTTTTCTTGTGATGATAAGGTGCAGCGCAATATTTTGGGCGTTACCCTTTACGGGACCAAATGGGAGGATTTGGGAGAAGATGCAGTGCGTTCCCTGGTGAATACCCAGGGTGAGATTTCCAACGCCAATGATGCCCTGGAAAAGATAAATGAGAATAAATACAATGACCTGGGGAACCAGTTTGAAGAGTTAGGGCGGAACATCAAAGTTGATTTGATAAAGCCCATAGGCGAAGAACTACAGCCAGTAATCAGTGATGTAATAAAAGAAGTCAAAAGCAAGATACCGCAAGTAAAAACCATTGTGCTTGCGGTTATCGACAAGGTAAAGGAATTTATTTCTTTTGTGTCAAAGCATGGGTCACAGATTATTTCCATTATTGCCGGGATTGCCGCCGGGATGCTTGCATGGAACGTGGTAACAATGATTCAAGGGCTGATTTCTGCCTTTAAGGTATGGAAAACAACCACCGAGGGCGTGACGATTGCACAGAAACTTTTGAACACGGCAATGAACGCCAATCCTATCGGCATTGTGGTAACGATAATAGGAACGCTTGTGGCGGCACTTGTTACCTTGTTTGCAACGAATGAGGATTTCCGAAACAAAGTAATTGCCATATGGAACAAAGTAAAGGAAGTGGCGGCGGACGTTTTCGGTTCCATTGCGGACTTTTTCACCGTCACAATACCAAACGCCTTTAAGGCCGTGGTGAATTTCATAAAATCGAACTGGCAGGGGCTTTTGCTGCTGATAGTCAATCCGTTTGCCGGAGCCTTTAAACTTCTTTACGATAATTGCGGGGCGTTCCGGGAATTTATAGACAATCTGGTGGCGAACATCAAACAATTTTTTCAAAATTTGTGGGATGGCCTGGTTTCCATTTTCCAGGGCGTGGGCAAGTGGTTCACGGACCGGTTCACGGAAGCGTATAAAGGCGTGACCCGTGTATTTGCGGCAATCGGTTCCTGGTTCGGTGCCAGGTGGAACGATATAAAGAACGCCCTGGCCCAAGTGGCAACGTGGTTCCTTACCATGTTCACCAATGCCTACAACAACGTGACCCGTGTATTTGCGGCAATCGGTTCCTGGTTCGGTGCCAGGTGGAACGATATAAAGAACGCCCTGGCCCAAGTGGCAACGTGGTTCCTTACCATGTTCACCAATGCCTACAACAACGTAACCCGTGTATTTGCGGCAATCGGTTCCTGGTTCGGTGCCAGGTGGAACGATATAAAGAACGCCCTGGCCCAAGTGGCAACGTGGTTCCTTACCATGTTCACCAATGCCTACAACAACGTAACCCGTGTATTTGCGGCAATCGGTTCCTGGTTCGGTGCCAGATGGACGGAAATAAAGTCCGCCCTTGCAAACGTGGCATCCTGGTTTTCAACCACATTCCAAAACGCATACCAGGGCGTGGTAAACGCATTTTCAAACGTGGTTTCGTTCTTTTCTGGCCTATGGGAGAAAATCAAGGGCTGTTTTGTGGACGTGGGCGTGAAAATCGGTTCCGCCGTTGGGGATGCCTTTAAATCGGCAATCAATAGCTGCCTTTCCACCATAGAGGGCGTGGTAAATAAATTCATAGGCATGATTAACGGTGTGATTGATGTAATCAATGAGATACCGGGCGTTTCCCTGGGGAAGATAAGCACCTTGTCATTGCCAAGACTAGCAAAGGGCGGCGTATTGAGGGAGGGCCAGGCCATGGTGGCGGAAGCCGGCCCGGAACTTTTGAGCATGGTAAACGGAAAGGCGGTTGTAACGCCGCTTACTGGGACAGCAAGGAACCACGCCATGGAGAACGCCGGAAAAGGCGGCGGTGGATATGTACAGAATGTGAATATAACAAGCCCAAAGGCGTTAAGTCCTTATGAGGTGGGCAGACAGACCAGGCTACAGACCAGGGCCATGATTTTAAGGATGCAAAGGGGGTAAATCCAGTGTCGGACATTAAAGTGATATGCACAAGCGATAAGAACGTGGCATTGACCTTTACCTGGGACGGGTTTACCCCGTTCCACCTGGTAGACATAGAGGGCATATACGGGATAGAAAGCAACGTGGTAACAAGCGAGAACACCACCACGGACGGCAGCACCTACCAGGGAGCCACGGCAAAGGAAAGAAACATTGTGCTGACCGTGGAAATGGATGGGGACTATAAGGAGAACCGAAACCTTTTATACCGCACGTTCCCCATAAAACGGACCGGGACCATGCAGTATATAGAGGACGGGGAAGCCAAGACTATTGATTATGAGGTTGAAAACATCCTGCCGGGAGCCACAACGGGCGTGGTGCGTGACTATACCATTTCCCTAAAATGCACGGACCCGTATTTCAAGGACCTGGCAGACATTGAAGTGGTGATGGCATCATGGGTGAGTGATTTCTTTTTCCCGGCGTGCTTCCCGGAAGAGGGCGTTATATTTGGGCACCGGGAAGCTGAATTGGTAAAGGAAATTGAAAATGACAGCGGAGCCGACAATATCGGCATTGTGGTAATCTTCCATGCGGACGGTGCCGTGAAGAACCCGGCCATATACCATGCCGAAAGCGGAGAATTTACAAAGGTTGGATATACGGAGAACAATTTCACCATGGCATCCGGCCAGTACGTCATCATAAACACTTATACCGGGAAAAAGAACATATACCTTTTGGACGGCGTGACCCAGGCGGAGATTGAGAACCATAAAAACAATTATGGGGTGATTGATTGGGATGCCGTGATTGAACGGTACGGAACCGTGATAAATGAATACCTGGATGAAGATGGGGACTTTATACAGTTGCAGGATGGGACCAACACCCTTACCTATTCGGCGGATGAGGGCGTGAACTATCTTTCCATATCTGTATATTACAGAATTTCATATTTGGGGGTGTAGGAATGGAAATACACGTCTATGACAGAAACCTTAGACGGTTGGGGCACATTGAGAACCACACGTCCCTACAGTGGCACAGAAAATATTATGAATGTGGG
The DNA here is from genome assembly GCA_910575445.1 of Lachnospiraceae bacterium. GTDB lineage: Bacteria > Bacillota > Clostridia > Lachnospirales > Lachnospiraceae > Hominiventricola. Next base: position 463,024 of record CAJTFW010000002.1, read on the forward strand.
ACATTTGAACTTCACTGCCCGGTGACGGCGGAAAATCTTAGGCTTTTGAAGCCTGGGAACGTCATTGCCAAAGGGGACAACAAACTGGAAGCTGCCGTGATACGGGGGGACCAGACGGAAGAGGAAAGCACGCTTGTAAATGAGATTACCAGGAATGGAAAGTTTCTTCCCGTGTACCTGGGGGACCGTCTGACCGGGCCGCTTTTCAATTACAGCGGAACCGTGGAAGATGCCATGCGTTTTATGTTGGGCAGGATGGCAGCAGTTCCCCTATTGCAGATTGCGGAGGGGACCGGGGACAAGACAAAAATACAGTTCCAGGCCACTTACAAGAACGTCCTGGAATACCTCACCAAACTGGCGAGGTATGCGGAAATCGGGTTCCGTGTGGTGCCGGATTTCAAGAAAAAGACCATGACCTTTGAAACCTATAAGGGCATAGACAGAACCCAGGCACAAGGGAAAAATCCCAGGGTCATCTTTTCGGAAAGTTACGATAATCTGAACCAGGCAAAGCATAATTACAGTGACGAAAGCATGAAAACCAAAGTAATTGTGGGAGGGGCAGGGGAGGGGTTGAACCGTGTCTATGTGACCGTGGGCGGCGGAAGCGGTTTTGATTTACGGGAGGTTTTTCTGGATGCAAAGGACATAAACAAGGATGAACTGACGGAAGCGGCATACCTGGCCGCATTGCGGACCAGGGGGCAGGAATACCTAAACGAAAACAAGGTATTTGAAAACTTTGAAGCTGAAGCCGAAGCGGACGTGAATTTCACCTACCAAAAGGATTATGACCTGGGGGACGTTGTGACCGTCAAGAAGAAAAAATGGGGCACGTCACAGAATCTACGGATAACGGAACTTTGCGAGGTTTACGAATACGGGGGGATGTACGTTGTCCCCACGTTTGGGGATGCCCTGCCCACGGCAATAAAATGGGACGATTAGGGGAAAGGAGGAAAAGACAATGGCAGTAAGGGGTTTCTTCTACAACGCCACGGATTTGAACGATAAGGAGCGCAGATACAACGGCCAGGACATGAACGAAGATAAGGCACCTTTCTACAAAGAGGGCGTTGTATACGGCCATTTGCAAGTCACGGCAGGGGACGGGATGGAAGTAAGGGTGGACGGCGGAAGCCGCAGAGGGTACGCATATATCAATCTTCACACCATACACAATACCGCCGTCCTGCCGCTTACCGTGAGCCAGGCAAGCGGAACACTTCCAAGGATTGACCGGGTGATTGTGAGGAATGACGAAACGGAGCGCAGGCCGAGCATATTCATCCGGGAGGGGGCGTTTTCAAGCAAGCCGCAGCCGCCAGGGCTGATAAACAATGACGTAATCCAGGAAAAGAGCCTGGCCCGTGTCTATGTGAGGGCCGGGGCGGTGGCGATTACCCAGGCGGACATAACGGACGAAAGGGCGGACGATTCCGTGTGTGGGTTCGTGGCTTCACAGTTCAAGGAACTGGATTTCTCACAATTCCTTTCACAGTTCAACGCCTGGTTCGCAGAGGTAAAAAAGGCAATGGAAAAAGACCACGCCGCTTTTGTGAAAGAGTATACCGAACTTATCCGGGATTTCATGGATGGCCGGGAAGCTGATTTGGAGCAGTTCAACGCCTGGCTTGCCAAAGAGAAAAAGGCAATGGAAAAAGACCGTCTTTCCTTTATGGAGGAATACGCCGGGATGACAAAGGATTTCATGGAAACCCAGGCGGCGGAATGGGAAAAGTGGTTCCAGGGAAAGCAGGATGAACTTGCCGGGGACGTGGCCGGGAAATTGCAGTTGCAGATTGACGGCCTTAGAAAGAAAGTCCATAACATGGCGTTCAAGCTATGGATTGCCTACCGTCTGGAAAGCATCCAGGGAGCCGTTACCCTCACGCTTACCAACACCACAACGGGGAGCATCCAGACGGCGGATTTCACGGAAAGCGGAATTGGATTCTACATCACGGAAGCCGGGGACTATACCGTGAGAACCAACAAAGGGGGCGTTGTGGCAACGCCTAACAGATTTTCTGTTGACAATGTGGACCTGATGCACACAATGACCGTTTCCTTGCGTGACGGGGCAGATAGGGGCTATATCGGCAACTATATGGGTGCCTACATACAAAGGCAGACAGTAAGGCTTTATATAGCCTATCTGTTGGAGAGCATCCAGGAAGCCGTTACCCTCACGCTTACCAACACCACAACGGGGAGGGTGCAGACGGCGGCGGTTTCAGAAAGCGGCGTTGGCTTCCATATCCAGGAAGCCGGGGACTATATCGTGGAAACGAACATGGAAGCCGTGATGCCCATACCAAGGACGTTTTCTGTTGGAAACGTGGACCATATGCCGCCAGGGTATACAATGACCGTTTCGTTGCGTGAGTGTGCCAATATGGCCTATATAGGCAACTATATTGGAACCCATATATTAAGTTAAAAAGAAAGTGAGGTAAGAGGATGAAAGGATTTCCTAAAGTAATCAAAACAAAGTCGGACCTGGTAAACACGTTCAAGATGGCGAAGAAAGGGAGCCTTAAAAAGTCGGATTGGTTGGAAGCCGTGGCGAAACTGGAAAATCAGAACTGGATTATGTGCCCGGTCATCAATCTGTCAGAGGACAGAAAGGCGGTCACAATCATGTTTTGTGCCGAAGCGGCAGCAGGGCAGAGGGTCAAAAACGGGGCGGTTTATCCGACCATACAGAGCGTTGAAACGGTGGAGGTGGATAAACATACCACCGACACGGAAAACGCCGCCACAGAGGGCCAGGAAGCGGCAAGGGAGGGCACGGGAAGCGGCCAGGCGGCAGCAGGGCAGCAGAATACCACAACCCACACTATACTGAACCTTTCCAAAGCCGTGAATATCGGCACAATGGAAATCGGCATCCCGGCGGCGGTGACGTTCTATGACCGCCTGGGGATTTCCAGGGAGGAAGTAGAGGAAATGAAAGGAGAATTGGAAGCGTGAGCAGATTATTTGTGTATGATGAAAATATGTTGGATGAACGGGCGAAGATTACCGTTGCAAAGATGGCGGCCATTTCTGATATTGTGGCCCCGGACAAGGCGTACATCCAGTACAGCGGACGGGGAGAAATCACAGTCATTGGCGGATGCGTGATTGCGGTGGGTGAAACGTCCGTGTTCAAGACGGCGGAAACCATACTTACAAAGGAAAATCTGGACCAGGGAAGCGATTTTGCACATGGCAATGATTATTATATCTATATTTGTGACCCGGGAACGGATGACCAGGACGAACAGTATTTGATTTCGTTAAATTCCACGTTCCCGGACGGCGAGGGATGGGACGATACCAACACCCGGAAGATTGGCGGATTCCATTATGGCCGTGTGAGGAATACGGACGAATACGGCAGGCCAATCAATACATCCGGGGCGGTAAGGGGTGCCGGATGGGAGGGGAATACCCGTGTGGATATTATCCCAAATTCCGTATGGACCACGAAGCACCGCCCTAAATGTGACCCGTCCGGCATGGTATACCTGGGGAACGCTTTATGGGGTGACATCTACCTTTCCAGTGATGACGGAGCCAATGGATTACAGTCTGTCTATTGCGGCACGCCTATCACGGGTACGGAGGGCCTTAACTGGTATATTGCAGGGGAAAGGGCAAGGCGTGTGGGGAAGCGTCTGCCGGATTACATGGAATTTACCGTGGCAGCAGACGGAAGCCCCCAGGGGTTGGATGATTCCAACACAAACGGGTGGACGGCAACCGCCAACAAGGCAAGAACCGCCGTTGGGAACATTGCAAACGCCGTGAGTGCCTTAAATATATGTGACCTGGTGGGGAACGTGTGGAAATGGTTGGTTGAACTGTTACATGACCCAACGGGGACATCCTGGGCGTGGCATAATGTGTTAGGCAACGGTTACGGCCAGGCGTATATGGCGAACAGGCCGGGCTTGCACGCCCTCGTTGGCGGCGGCCCTTGGTACGACGGCGTGCGTTGCGGTTCACGGGCCGTCTATTGCAGCAGTGTTCCGTGGGGCGTGAGCACGGACGTTGGCGTGTGGTGCGTGTGTGACAGTCTGTAAATCTGTTGGGGTGGGCGAAAGCCCAACCCCGACTTGTAAAGGGATGGAGAAATGGCCCAAGAAAAAGAAACAGAAAACAAGCAAACAAACGGTTTCATGGAAAGCATGAAACTATTCCAAAAAGTTTATGATTTCCTGGTTTATATCTTTCCAATCTTAGGACAGCTTCCGAAGTTTGAAAAGTTCGCATTGCAGCTATACATAAAGCAGTCACTTTTTGAACTGGTAAAGGACATAATACGGTTCAGAAAGACGGGAACGAAAAGCCATATATATGCGGCGGACGTGGAACTGGAATTTATACGGGTGCTGATTCGGCTTGCGTTTGACTTGAAATATTCGGCGGTGAACAAACACCGATACGAAGTGGCAAGCCGGAAACTGGCAGAGGTAGGGAAGATATTGGGCGGCATTATCGGGGCCGTGAAAGACGGAAAATGGAAATAAGGAATGAATTTTGGGGAAACTGTTAATTCGCACCCGGCCGGGCTTGCACGCCCTCATTGGCGGCGGCAATTGGAACAACGGCGTGCATTGCGGTTCACGGGCCGTCAATTGCAACAATGTTCCGTGGAACGTGAACACGAACATTGGCGTGTGGTGCGTGTGTGACTAATCAACTTTGCAGACTTAGGGGCCTATGGGCTACTAGCAAGATTTATCAATCATTCTGATAAGTCAGACGGTTTTCCCGTTCCGGCGTCTTGTCCGGACAAAATAGAAAAGGCACCGCCTTTTGAGTAGAAGAATATTTGAAAATTGGTAGGGCAAAATGAAAACAGTTAAAGGGTTACATGAAAAAATGTATACCTTTGACAATACCAATACATCATTCAAGAAAGCCGCAGCAAACAAGCGGTTCCATGAAGAGGTATTGGCATTTTCCATGTCAAAGGAGGATGAACTATTTAGGGCGTGTGAGGAATTGGAGAACCTCACCTATAAGCAGGGGGAATATACCGTTTTCAAGGTATGGGAGCCAAAGGAACGCCTTATCATGGCGTTGCCGTTCTATGACAGAGTGGTGCAGCACATGATTGTAAATGCCATAGGGCCGGTATTTGAACAAAGGTTCTATACCCATTCCTATGCGTGCCGTGAGGGGAAAGGGATGCACGCCGCAAGTGACCAATTATACCAATGGATGTATGAACTAATGATAATTGCGGCATTGCGGCTATACGCCTATAAAGGGGACATAAGCAAATACTTTGCATCTATACCACATGATGAACTAAAAACGGAAAATAGGCGGTACATAGGGGACAGAAAAGCCCTTTATCTTATGGATAATATCATTGACAAGAACGGGATATTGCCGGACGGCGTGGGCATCCCCGTGGGAAATCTTACATCACAATTATTTGCCAATGTGTACGGGAACCGCCTGGACAAGTTCGTGAAACATACCTTGCATATCAAATATTATATCCGATACATGGATGATTTTATCATCCTTTCCCCGGACCTGGCACAGCTAAAGGAATGGGTGAAACGGATTGAAGAATTTTTGGAAGAGGAAATGAAATTGCATGTGAATCCCAAAAGCACCATTCTGTATGCCGGAAATGGGATTGATTTTTGCGGCTATATCCACCACCCGGAATATAGGAAAGTCAGAAAGGCATCCGTCCGGCGGCTGAAAAATGACGTGAAGCACCTGGAAGCCGGGGAACTGGACCGTGAAGCCTTTGAGCGGAAATATAAAAGCCGCCTGGGACACATGGGGCACGCCGACACCTACCACGTTACAAAGGCCATAGAATATGAATTGCTGTTTTGGGAGTGGGAGCAGAGGGAAAGCGGCATTTTGGTTCCGGCATAAGTGGGTCAGAATTTGAACGCCATGGGCGGTATGATACGGATAAAGCTATTTATGGAGGGTAAGGAAATGGATTTACAAACACTGATTCTTGCAATGAGTATTCCGAGTGCGGTAACTGGTTTCTGCTTTTGGCTCATTGAAGAGAAAATCAAGAAGCAGCAGAAAGAAACGGAGGAAAAAGAAAAAATCCGGGAGAAAAGCGAAGTCCTAATCATTAAAAGCGTGATGGCATCAATCGCACTGGGGGAAGCAACCGCCACGGCCATAAAGAACGGGCACGCAAACGGGGAAACGGAAGCCGCCTTGCAGTATGCCAGGGAAATAAAGCATGAGCAAAAGGACTTCTTAACGGAGCAGGGCATCCGGGGGATTTATTAAAAGGAATCCACACCAGAAAAGGGTTTGGAAATAAAAGAAAAGCGAAAGGAGAAACAGACAATGAAAAATGTAAATTGGGCAAGGAAACTTACAAGCCGTAAGTTATGGACGGCGGCAGCTTCCTTTGTTTCCATGATGATTGTTGCCACGGGAGGGACGGAAAACACCGCCGCCCAGGTAACGGCACTTATCATGGCCGGGGCATCCGTTGTGGCCTATATCATTGGAGAGGGTTTGACGGATTCGGCCAACGCCGGGATTGAAGTAGGCGTGGAAATCGAGGATGCGGAAAAGGAAGTGTAAGGAATGGAAAAGCAGGATTTCATCAAAAAGATTGCCGGGTATGTGCAGAAATACGCCGCCGCCCATGGGATTGCAGTACACAGCCCAATTATAGCCCAGGCAGTCCTGGAAAGTGGATGGGGGGAAAGCCGTCTGGCGGCGGTGTACCATAATTATTTTGGGCTGAAATGTGGGACAAGGTGGACCGGGAAAAGCGTAAACCTTAAAACCATGGAAGAGTACACGCCGGGAACCCTTACGCAGATTAAGGACAATTTCCGGGTATATGGCAGCATGGAAGAGGGCGTGAAAGGGTATTTTGATTTCATCCAACTGGAAAGATACCAGAACCTTAAAGGCATCACGGACCCGGCGGCATATCTGGAAACAATCAAGGCGGACGGGTACGCCACAAGCGGCAAGTATGTGGAAAATACCATGAGGATTGTTTCGCAGTATGATTTAAGGCAATATGACGTGAAAGGGGAAATGGGAACGGCAAAGACAGCAAGTGCCGCACTGGCCCAGGCAAGGGAATGGATTGGCCGGAATGAAGCGGACGGGACCCACAAGGGAATCATAGACGTATACAACGGCCACACGCCGCTTGCCAGGGGCTACAGGGTAAAGTATACGGATGCCTGGTGTGCGACCTTTGTTTCTGCCGTTGCTATAAAATGCGGCTTGACGGAAATTATCCCAACCGAGTGCGGATGCGGCCAGATGATAGAATTATTCCGTGCCAAGGGAGAGTGGCAGGAAAGTGATAGCAGAACGCCGTCCCCTGGGGATGTGATTTTCTATGATTGGGACGATTCCGGGGCCGGGGATTGCACGGGATGGCCGGACCATGTGGGAATTGTTGAGAGCGTGGAGGGCGGAAAGATTACCGTCATTGAGGGCAATAAAAACAATGCAGTTGGCCGCCGTGTCCTGGCCGTGGATGGCCGCTACATAAGGGGGTATGGCGTTCCAAGGTATACAGAGGAAAGCGGAGCGGATGCCGCCGGAAGCGGAGCAAAGACCGTGGCCGCCGTTGCAAAGGAAGTGATTGCCGGAGCATGGGGCAACGGTGAAGAACGCAAGGAACGCCTGGAAGCTGCCGGGTATAGTTACCAGGCTGTCCAGGACCAGGTAAACGCTTTACTGAAAGGGAATGAAAAACCCACAAAGAGCGTGGCGGAAGTTGCAAAGGAAGTGATTGCCGGGAAATGGGGAAATGGAACAGAGAGAAAGAAACGCCTGGAAGCCGCCGGGTATGATTACCGGGCCGTCCAGGATAAGGTAAACGGGTTATTGAAATAATCTGTAAAACAACCGCCTTTTGGAGATAAACAAGGCCAAAGCAAGGAATAATGATATGTCACAAGATAGGGAACACGTCAAAATAGGCGTGTTCCTTTTTCGTGAAAAATTTTTAGGAATATGTCGGAATATGTGTTGACATATGCCGACATATGTTATATAATAAAGACAGTTAAGGGAGATACTTAACAAATACATGGGCAAGCATAGAAAGGAAGAGCATATGGACGAAGAAATGAACACAAGCGAACTGTTAAAAGAAGTCGTTGAGGAAAACCAAACAAGAAAGATTCTTGAAATCTTGAATGACTGTAAAGACCTTGCGGAAGCAAAGGAAAAAGTAAAAGCCTTACTTAACAAGTAAGACCAAAGGGAACCAGAAAGGGCGGTGGACTTGCCAAAGCCGCCCAATCTGCTAAGTGCAATTATACACTATTTGGCAAGGGAAAGGAAGCGTGAATTTGCCGGAAGAAAGGTTGGGACGTATGCCAAGAGCAAAAAGCGGAGAGTTTAACCAGATTGCTTATCAGAATGAATTTAACAAGAAAAACTATGACCGTATAGAAATTAAGGTTCCGAAAGGGAAAAAGGCGGTCATAACGGAAGCCGCAGCGGCAGCAGGACAAAGCGTAAGTCAATATATCACCCAGGCCATTGATGCAAGGATGGGCCTGGTTTAAGATGCCGCCCCGGCAGCAGGACAGCCGCCGGGAGCAATTAAAACGGCCATGCTGACCATGGGCGGCGTGAGGGTCCAAAGCCCCTACAAACTGTTGATGGGTTGCACTGGTGCAAAAAGTACCTACCAGGGGAAGCGTACACGCCTATTCTTCCCAGGTAGGCCGGGAACTAGAAAACCATGCCACGCCCCGGTGAAGTTATCCGGCGTTTAAAAGGTTGTACGATAACACCCGGTATATTGCAAGTAGTCATCCTATAAAGCCGTAGGGCGTGATACGGACGGATGGCCGCTTGCGGTATGCAAAATCACAGATTCATGCAAAGGGAGGAACTTAACATGGGAATTTTAAAAAATCTATTCTCTAAAAAGCAGGAAGAGCCAACACCGACACCACCGCCCCAGGAAGAGCCAAAAAGGCCGAAAGGGATAATCAAGACACAGCGGCATAAACTGGATAATGTAGAAGCCCACATGAAAGATATTATGGAACTTGTGGAGGAAAACGAGGACTATAAACTTTCCAAAAAGGAAATCATAGAAAGCGGCCTGGAAGATGAAAAAATCTATGAATATGAATTGTGCGGAAAAATAGAACTTTTGTTCGGGGGGGGGTAGAACCTATTCAAGCCTTTATGGGTGATGTATGTATTGGAGAAATAAAGAAAGGCAGCAGGGCAAAGGTAAAAAAGCTGATAGAAAGCGGAACTATCCAGAAGATTGAAGCGGAGGTTTCCGGCGGAAATTATAAAATAGTACGATATGACAGCGGCAGGGACAAATATTTTTATGATTCGTTAGAAGATGCGTTTTGCATCACCATTGAAATCACTTACCGGGAAGAGATTAAAGAGGATGTAAAAAAATAGGACATTGGACGGCACGGATTCTTTCCGTGTCCGTTTCTTTTGGAGGGATGGATTTCATGGGGAAGCATTTAACTAAAAATGATAGGATAAAGATGGAAACAATGCTTAATTCCGGCCATAAGGTAACGGAGGTTGCGGCGTATTTGCACGTTCATAGAAGCACCATATACCGGGAAATGAAAAGGGGAGAATATACCCATAGAAATAGTGACTATACCGAGGAAGTGAGGTATAGCAGCGATTTGGGGCAAAAGAACCATGATTGGAACGCCCAGGGAAAGGGGCGCAGTCTTAAAATTGGGAATGATATGCCTTTAGCTGAATACATAGAGGATAAGATTGTAAACGATAAGTATAGCCCGGAAGCCGCATTGGCAGCAGTAACCCAAAGTGGGATTGAGTTTAAGACCTCTATCAGTGTGAGGACTTTATATAGATATATAGACAATGGTATTTTCTTAAAATTAACCAATAAGGACCTGCCGATAAAAGGGAAGAGGAAAAAGCATAATAAGAAAGTAAAGGTGCAGAAAAGAGCATCCGCCGGGGAGAGCATAGAGAACCGCCCGGAGGAAGTAAAGGACCGGGAAACCTTTGGACATTGGGAAATGGACACGGTAAAAGGAAAGCAGGGCATTACAAAGTCATGTATGCTTGTATTAACAGAACGTAAAACCAGGGATGAAATCATCATTAAGATGCCAGACCAAAAGGCGGCAAGCGTAGTGGAAGCCCTGGACCGGTTGGAAAGGAAATGGGGCGATATGTTCCATAAAGTCTTTAGAAGTATCACCGTGGACAATGGGGTGGAGTTTGCGGACTATGAGGGGTTAGAACGGTCTGTTTTGCATGATGGGGAAAAGCGGACCTTTCTTTTCTATTGTCACCCATATAGCAGTTGGGAGAGGGGCACAAACGAGAATAGTAACCGCCTTATCCGCCGCCATATACCAAAAGGGGAGGACTTCGAGGAAAAGCAGGATAAGGACATAGAGTATATAGAAACCTGGATAAACAACTATCCCAGGGGGATTTTGGGGTTTAAGACTTCCGCCCAACTCTTTGAAGAGGAAATCAAGAAACTGGCCTAAATTTTTTCAAAAAGTTGTTGCATAACTATTGACAAAATGCATATTTGAAAAAAATTCAAAAAAAGTATTGACGGAAGTATCTGTAGGTGCTATAATATCTATCGTTGAGTCGCGGAAGTGTCGGAATTGGCAGACGAGCAAGACTAAGGATCTTGTGGCCGTTAGGTCGTGTGGGTTCAAGTCCCATCTTCCGCATACAGAGAGTATGACTCTGTTTTACAAATTTCATACGGTTAGCGGAAGTGTCGGAATTGGCAGACGAGCAAGATTCAGGTTCTTGTGAGCGCTACGCTCGTGAGGGTTCAAGTCCCTTCTTCCGCATAGAGTATCCCGGAGCGAGAGGCTGCCGGGATTTTTTGCATGGAAGACTTAACATTGCATAATAGAAAGTTAGAGTGGTATGATGATGGAAAAGGAGGTAGCAGGATGGCGAAGTATATAATGGCATTGGATGCAGGAACGACAAGTAATCGTTGCATTTTATTTGACAAAAACAAAACGCACTTTGTTATTTAATATACAAACTTTGGAGTGGGATAAAGAGATACTAGAAGAACTTACCATTCCGCGCTGTATGCTGCCGGAAGTAAAGCCTTCAAGCTGCATCTACGGTGAGACAGACCCTTCTTATTTTGGAGGCGCCATCCCTATCGGGGGAGCAGCCGGAGACCAGCAGGCAGCCCTTTTTGGACAGGCCTGTTTTTGTCCTGGGGAGGCAAAGAATACCTATGGAACCGGGTGCTTTTTACTGATGAATACTGGAGAACGTCCTGTATTTTCTAAAAATGGTCTGGTGACGACGATTGCCTGGGGCCTAGAAGGAAAGATAACCTATGCGCTAGAAGGCTCCGTCTTTGTCGCAGGTGCAGCGATTCAGTGGTTACGGGACGAGATGCGTCTAATCGACTCAGCAGAGGATTCTGAGTATATGGCGCAGAAAGTCTCAGATACCAATGGCTGCTACGTTATACCGGCCTTTACGGGGCTTGGAGCGCCCCATTGGGACCAATATGCCAGGGGAACCATCGTAGGCATCACAAGAGGGGTCAATAAATACCATATTATTCGGGCAACTTTGGAATCTCTCGCTTATCAGACCCACGATGTTTTAGAGGCGATGCGCGCCGATTCAGGTATTCAGTTATCTGCACTAAAAGTCGACGGCGGAGCCAGTGCCAACAATTTCCTGATGCAGACCCAGGCCGATATCATCAAAGCGCCCGTAGTACGCCCTCACTGCGTTGAGACAACTGCCATGGGTGCTGCCTATCTGGCGGGTCTGTCTACAAAGTATTGGAAAGATTTAGAAGAAATCACCCAAAACGGGAGAATGGAACATATGTTCTATCCGAAGATAGAAGAGCATGCAAGACTAGAAAAAATCAAAGGCTGGAACAAAGCCATCCGTTACTCGTTTGGCTGGTCCAATCCCCAAGACAAAGAATAAAGATAAGGCGAGTGTTAAGCACTCGCCCATTATTTCTATATATATCCCTTTTGTCTTAGATAACATTTTATCACTTCTGCCGCTTCTTCTATCGTCATATTGCCTGTATGTAAGCAAATATCGTAATTTGCGGCAACGTCCCAGGTTTTCCCAGTGTAATAGCTATAATATTTTTTTCTCTGTTTATCCGTATCCCGAATCCTTTCCACTGCTACACTGCGCTCTAGAGAAAAAGTCTTCATCATCCGCTGTACCTTGCTCTCAGAGTCTCCGCATACAAAAATCTTCACCACATGGTCGCAGTCCTTTAAGATATAGTCTGCACAACGTCCAATTATCATACAAGTCTCATTCTCTGCCAACTCCCGTATAAGCTCCGACTGAAAGCGAAACAGATTATCCGGGGATACAATATCCTTTCCAAGAGAAGGCTTTTGAACCTTGGGATTTAGGTCCTTGATAATCTTATAGAGCAGATTGTTGCCAGGACGTTCGTTGTTGACATGGAAAAATTCCTCCAGCACACCACTTTTATCCGAGACCATACGGAAAATATCTTTGTCATAATAAGGAATCCCAAGCTCCTTTGATAAAAGTTCTGCAATATTGGTCGCACCAGCACCACATTCACGTCCAAAAGTAATCGTAAATTTTTTTGACATAAACACCACCCCTTTGTGCAATCATTATGATTTTTGTTTTATTGTACCATACTAGATGGTCAAAATCAACAAACGAAAAAAGAAGAAAAAATATTATTAGCACTCATTTGCATTGAGTGCTAAAAAAATCTTGACTTTTGGGACAAAGGGGATTATATTACTATATAAAAATAAGAATATTTTAAAGAAAGGCAGTGTGAATATGAACGAGAAACATGGTAATCTTTCGATTAACAGCGACAATATTTTTCCAATTATCAAGAAATGGCTCTATTCTGACCACGATATTTTCTTTCGTGAGTTAGTCTCCAACGGATGCGATGCGATTACAAAGCTAAAGAAATTAGATATGATGGGAGAGTATACGCTTCCAGAGAAATATAAGCCAGAAGTACAGATTTTGGTCAATCCAGATGAAAAGACCTTAAAATTTATCGACAATGGTCTTGGTATGACCGCAGAAGAAGTCGAGGAGTATATCAATCAGATTGCGTTCTCAGGAGCAACTGATTTCCTGGCACAGTATAAAGATAAGACCAACGAAGACCAGATTATCGGACATTTTGGACTGGGATTTTATTCGGCATTTATGGTGGCGGATGAAGTGCATATTGATACCCTTTCCTATAAAGAGGGCGCAGAGCCTGTTCATTGGGAGTGTGATGGTGGTACAGAGTTCTCAATGACAGCCGGAGGAAGAACATCAGTTGGTACAGAGATTACCTTATTTTTAAATGAAGAGAGCTTAGAGTTTGCCAATGAATACCGCGCACGCGAAGTTATCTCCAAATATTGCTCCTTTATGCCTGTTGAGATTTTCCTTGCAAAAGAGAATGCGGAACAGGAATATGAGACGATTGACGAGAGTGAGCTGACAGAAGATGATGTCGTAGTAGAGCGTATTCACGAAGAAGCAAAGACCGAGGAGATTGAGAACGAGGACGGGACAAAGGAAGTTAAAGAAATCTCTCCAGCAAGAGATAAAGTAAAGATTAACAAGCGTCCGGTCTCCCTAAGCGATACAACGCCACTTTGGAGCAAGCATCCAAATGAGTGCAGTGAAGAGGAATATAAGGAATTCTACCGCAAAGTCTTTATGGACTACAAGGAGCCACTGTTCTGGATCCACCTAAATATGGACTATCCATTTAACCTAAAGGGTATCCTGTATTTCCCGAAGATTAACACGGAGTATGAGTCCATCGAAGGCACGATTAAGCTCTACAACAACCAGGTATTTATCGCAGATAATATCAAAGAAGTAATTCCTGAGTTCTTGCTTCTGCTAAAAGGTGTGATTGATTGTCCAGACCTTCCACTGAATGTATCCAGAAGTGCTCTGCAAAACGATGGATTTGTGAAAAAAATATCAGACTATATCACCAAGAAAGTAGCCGATAAGTTAAGCGGTATGTGCAAGACAGACCGTGAGAACTATGAGAAATATTGGGACGATATCAATCCATTTATCAAATTTGGCTGTATCAAAGATGAGAAGTTCTGTGAGCGCATGATGGACTATGTACTGTTTAAAGATATCGACGGAAACTATACGACGATGAAAGAGTACTTAGGCCCGGACGCTGAGGAAGAGAAGAAAGAAGATGCACAAGAAGCAGAGCAGACTGTAGAGCCAAAAGAAGGAGAGGAGTCCGAGGAGAAAGAGCCAGAAAAGACGACGATCTATTATGTGACAGACGAAGTACAACAGAGTCAGTATATCAATATGTTCCGCGAACAGAAGATGAATGCGGTACTTTTAAAGCATACGATTGACAATCCATTTATCAGCCACCTAGAGGCAAAGAATGAGAAAGTAAAATTCCAGCGTATCGATGCAGATTTAACGGATTCCATGAAAGAGGAAGTCTCTGAGGAAGAGTTAAAAGAGCAAAAAGATGCACTGACCGAGCTCTTTAGGAAAGCTTTGAACAATGAGAAGCTAGAAGTAAAAGTAGAGAAGCTTAAAAATGCAAATGTATCTTCGATGATTACACTCTCCGAGGAAAGCCGCAGGATGCAAGAGATGATGAAGATGTACAATATGTATGGAATGGACCCATCAATGTATGGAAGCTCCAATATTCTGATTCTCAATGCCAACAATGCACTGGTAAAATATCTGTTTGAGCATCCTGAGAGTGAGCATGCGAATATGCTGTGCGAGCAGCTCTATGACCTGGCAATGATTAGCCATGAACCGCTTGCTCCAGAGGCTATGACAAGATTTGTCAACAGAAGCAACGAGCTTATGATGCTTCTGACCAAATAAAAATTATAGTTGTTCAAAGGGGATTCCCTGTTGACGAAGATATTTCTGGACCATGTCATCCCAGGCATGGTCCAGTTTTTTGTCCGGGGTAAAGACCGTAAGAGAAGTACCGGTGGTACAGGTTAAAAGATGGCCGTCATAACGAAGGTTGATAAGAAGCGCGCGGACTTCATCAAGTGTAAGGGAGATGCCCGTCTGAGACAAAAGCTTCTGAGTATTCGCAGCAGACAGCTCAAAGGTAAAGCGAAAAGAGAGAGGGGTCTTTTTCCCTTTGATAAGGGTAAGGCAGAAAGGGCGCACTTCAGCCCAGAGAGAGTGTTTGCGCTCTGCTAATAACTCCTGTTCCTCCTGTGTATAATAGGAGGGATGGAGCGTACCGTCAATATGAAAGGTGTTAAAGGTGGTGATGGTGGCTTCTAGCATCAAAAAACGGTCAAAAGTATCGGTAAGTAGCAGCTTTTGCATAAAAGTCTTGGTATCAGCGATTTGCAGAGCAATCATAAAAAATCCTCTTTTCTATAAAATATCTTACCTGTATTATAGAAGAAATCGATAAAAAATACCAGAATAATTAGATAATCATAATAATTCCGCCCTGTGCCGCATACAGTGTGCTGATTCCTCCGGTCTCTAAGATAAAGATATCTTTTACTTTTAATACTTTTTTTACTTCTTCTTTGACATACTCTGCCCGTTCTCTGTTGTTGCAGTGTACAATTCCCATCACTTTTTCTTCTGGGTTCTTTACCTCTGCCACCATGGTCTCCACCATCTGCCGAAGTGCCTTTTGCATCCCCCGCGCCTGGCCAAGCTGGATAATCACGCCCTGGTCGGTCGCTCCCATCACGGGCTTAATATTCAGAGCAGATGCCACAAATGCTTTTACGGCACTTAAGCGGCCATTTTTACGTAAATTGTCCAGTGTCTCCAACACAAAATACGTATGCATTCCAAGAATAAAGTTCTCCACAGTCTCTACAACCTGTTCAAAATCCATGCCGGCTTCTTCACACTCTTGAATCCTCTGTGCAATCCTCGTTTCACCTGCAGATGCGGAACAGGAATTAAATACATGTACTTTTCCTTCAGGATGTTCCTCGAGATACAGATTTTTCCCAAGCTGTGCACTGTTATAGGAGCCACTAAGCTCTGCCGATAATGTCACTGCATACAGATGCTCTGCTCCACAGTCAAACGCTTCCCGATACACTTCCGGCGAAGGACAGCTTGACTTTGGACAATTCGGGCTTGCCTTCATCTTCTTTAAAAAAGCCAAGCGGTCAAAGGTTTTATCATCCACCACTTCTTCCCCATCAAGTTGCAAACGAAGTGCTGCATGTACGAAGTGAGAATCTCTCTCCATCTCCTCTGTAAATTCCCCACAACTGTCTACCACAATCCTATAACTCATAATCCCTACCATCCTGTCTTTATTTTATCCTGATTCTATCTATGAAAACCTACTGTCACAACTGGCTTTTTCTATCTTGCTATGACATAGTTTTTATTACTATATTATCTTATCATAACATTACAGCATATGCAATATCCCATAACACTTTTCCAACCTATCTAAAATCCTTTTTAGATTATCAGCATTTTGCATAAAAATAAATGAAAATAATTAATTTTATTGACAAAATTAACGTTAAAATATAGAATATACATATAAAATTATGAACCGAGTTCTTTAATAAAGAACAGGAAGGGAGGGCATCCGTCACAACTATCATTGATAAAAGAACACGGTTTTATAAAATAAACAATACAAAATCAGGAGGTGTATGATGAATTCGAGTAGCGCAAACAAGAATATACGTCGTTTATTAATTTTACTGTCATTGGGAATCGCATATGGCTTTATGTTCGTACTTCCATATATGAAATCCACATTCTATGACCAGATGATTGCCGCCATGGAGGTAAGCAATGAACAGCTAGGTTCTCTTATGAGTGTTTACGCCATTGCATGTACTGCCTCCTATCTTCCAGGCGGCTGGATTGCCGATAAATTTAAACCCAAAACGGTTCTGCTATGTTCCACTTTTGGCAATGCCTTGTTATGTTTTATCTTTATGTTTACTTACAAAAGTTTCTTTATGACACAGATGATATGGCTGCTTTGTGCATTTACTGGGGGATTTGCATTCTGGCCTGCCATTATGAAAGGAATTCGTCTGCTTGGTGACGAAGAAGAACAAGGAAGGATGTATGGCATCTTTGAAGCGATGAATGGTATTGCTTCACTTCTAGTCAGCTTTATTATGGTAGGTGTTCTCTCTATCTTTAGCAAAGACCTTATCACTGGATTTAAAGGTGCTGTAGGAAGTATGGGTGTCTTATGTCTTATCTCAGGTATTTTGATTTTCTTTTTATTCAGTGATGAATTTGTATATGGAGAAACAGAAGAAAAAGGGGAGAAATTTGATACCAAACAGTTTATACAGACTTTTAAAATACCCGGCGTATGGATTATGGCAACGCTTATGTTTGGATATGTCACTACCTCTGCGGTAGCCAGCTATCTTACGCCTTATAGTACCAGTGTACTAGGGCTTTCTGCAGTGGCAGCAGCTTCTATTGGTACGCTTCGCACGTATGGATGCCGCTTTTTGGGTGGTCCGATTGGCGGCTTTATTGCTGATAAAGCGTTTCACTCTGTCTGTAAAGAACAGATGCTTGGGCATGTGTTATGTATCCTTGGCATTGGCGTATTTCTGGTTCTTCCATCTGGCACACCTACGATTCTCATCGCTTTATTTTTAATCTTGGTTGGCGTTTTTATGTTCACAGTAAAAGGAACTACATTCTCGGTACAGCCAGAATTGGGAATTCCGCTTCATATATCAGGCAGTGCCGTCGCCATCGCAACTTTGATTGGCTATCTGCCGGATATGTTTGTACATACAATGTTTGGAAACTGGATTGACCGCTATGGAAACGATGGATATACCAAGATATTCCTATATGGAATGACCATTGCAGCTATCTGTGTAGCCGTTGCTTTTGCAGGTGTTTTAGTATCCAGAAAAAAGAAAGGAGAATCGTTATGAAAAAAATATTAATAGTTGAATCTTTAGAGACTGCCACTCGTGATATTCAGACAGAGCTGGCTTATTTGCCAAAAGATGCAACGATTGAGCTTGCCATCTTTGATGAAAAGAATCCTGAAAAATTTTATAACACTTTAGAAGATGCAGACGCACTCTTAACTGGATATGTGACTTTGGATAAAAAAGCCATCGACCATATGAAAAAATGCCAGATTATATCCGTTCAGGCAACCGGATGGAATTTTGTAGATGCTGACTATGCAAAAGAGAAACATATTGCAGTCAGTGCGGTCGGAGAATACTGCACGCAAGAAGTCGCAGACCATACCTTTATGCTTATACTATCTCTAAGCAAAGCACTTCCCTATCTAACAAGAAGAATCAACAAAGATTTAGTCTGGGAGATAGAGACATTAAAAGATATGAATATCCGAAGAATTGAAGGACAGACCCTTGGAATTGCAGGCTTTGGAAAAATAGGAAAGGCAGTCGCCAAAAGAGCCATAGCATTTGGTATGAATCTTCTTGCATATGACCCCTATATATCCGAAGAAAGTGCTACCAGTATGGGAGCAAAGCTAGTCACACTAGAAGAACTACTGGAAAATTCGGATATCATTACCATACATATGAATCTCACTTCCGAAAACCAGAGCTTCTTCCACAAAGAAGTCTTTGAAAAGATGAAAAAACATCCTATTCTGATTAATGTTGCAAGAGGTGGGATGATAGATGAAGACGATTTAGTTGATGCACTAGATAATGGACTTTTACGTGGAGCTGGTTTAGATGTATTAAGCAGCGAACTTCCAGACCTTACAAAAAGTAAGCTTATTCACAGAGAAAATGTGATTATCACACCTCACAGTGCGTTTTTCTCAGATGATTCTATTGAGACATGTGAGAGAATATCTGCGCAGAATATCACATATTTTTTAAATGGTGAAAAAGAGAAAGTGTTTAAAATTGTCAATTAACTGTTTCATAGAAGGAAGACTTGAGATAGTGTAAAATTTTCTTCGGGTGAAAAATAGATATAGAAAGGGAACTCCTTTTTGTGATAGAGTATAAGAGACCAATCAAAACCCTCACATAAAGAAAGGAGTTCCCTATGCTTAACAGTATACTCTATTTTGAACAGTT
>CAJTFW010000003.1 GCA_910575445.1 Lachnospiraceae bacterium
ATTTTTTTATGAAGAAAGCTACAAAAAAAATCATATCGCATCTGTTATAGGAATTACATGATGTTGTGAGCAAGGTTTAAAACAAAAGGGAATGCTTAAGTTGACCACATTGGCCGATGGCGTCCAATGGGTCTTTCAGGAACCGATTGCCCTCCCGCCCTGGCTGACTGTGACTACCGATAAGGTATTATCACTATCATGTAATATTGTGTGGGTATATAAGTGAAGTGTTCCGCCTACAGCGTACGTATCGAAGCCAATACACAGCCCGACATGGTCTGGTAGATGTTCCTGCAAGACCCATTGGACGCCATCGGCACTTAGCGAGCGCAAGCGGATACGCGCAGTCGCGAGCTTAGTACCGCTATAGGCGTTCATTAAGCGCGAGCGGGGTCTGGAAGGAACATCTACCAGGCCATGTCGAGCGTCCTTTGAAAGAAACATCTACCAGGCCATGTCGAGCGTCCCTATATTTTTTTCTCTCTCTTGACAAATTATCTACCACAATCTACAATAAGTTTATTGCGAATTCGCCCTTTCTACATCAGATATAGAGCGAGACTTTCGATAGGAGGACATACACTAATGAAACATAATTTTCGAAAAATAGAAGAAAAATGGCAGCAAAAGTGGGAGGAGGCCGGCATCTTTAAAGCGGTAGATGGCAGTGATAAGCCTAAATTCTACGGTCTTGTGGAATTCCCATACCCGAGTGGTGCTGGTATGCACGTAGGACATATTAAGGCGTATTCCAGCCTTGAAGTTATCTCCAGAAAACGTCGGATGGAGGGGTATAATGTCCTGTTTCCTATAGGATTTGATGCATTTGGACTGCCAACAGAGAACTATGCCATCAAGACAGGCACGCATCCAAGAAAGATTACGGATGATAATATCGCCAAATTTACGGAGCAGCTTAGAAGAGTTGGCTTTTCTTTTGATTGGGATAGAGTAATTGATACAACGGATGAAGACTATTATAAATGGACCCAGTGGATTTTCTTAAAGCTTTTTGAACATGGACTGGTCTTTAGAAGTAAAGCGCTTGTCAACTATTGTCCTTCTTGTAAAGTGGTGCTCTCTAATGAAGACAGCCAGGGTGGGAAGTGTGATATTTGTCATAGTGATGTTGTACAGAAGTCAAAAGACGTCTGGTATCTGAAGATTACAGAATATGCAGACAAGCTGTTAGAGGGCTTGGACCATGTGGAATATCCTGCCAATGTCAAGCAGCAGCAGGTCAACTGGATTGGTAAATCCACAGGTGCATTTGTGGACTTTACGTTAGATGGAATCGATGAGAAGCTAGAAGTTTATACGACCAGACCAGATACGCTCTTTGGCGTTACCTTTATGGTTATTGCACCAGAGCATCCACTGATTGATAAATACGCAGGTCGTGTTGGTAATATGGCAGCGATAGAAGCTTATCGCAGTGAATGTGCAAAGAAGACAGAGTTTGAGCGTACCCAGTTAGTAAAAGATAAGACGGGTGTAAAAATTGATGGGATTGAGGCAGTTAATCCGATTACAGGTAAGAAGATTCCGGTCTTTATCGCAGACTATGTAATGATGGGTTATGGTACTGGTGCGATTATGGGTGTGCCGGCACATGACCAGCGTGACTATGAATTTGCAAAGAAATTCGGAGCAGAGATTGTCGAGGTTATCAAAGGCGGAGATATCCTGGTAGAAGCCTACAGTGGCGATGGAGAGATGGTCAACTCTGGATTTTTAAATGGATATACCAATAAAAAAGATTCGATTGCACGCATGATTGAAGAATTAGAGAAGATGGGTGTGGGACGTGCAGGTGTGCAGTTTAAGATGAAAGACTGGGCATTTAACCGCCAGAGATATTGGGGCGAGCCAATTCCGATTGTACACTGTAAAGAGTGTGGTATGGTGCCGGTTCCGTATGAGGAGTTGCCACTTCGCCTTCCCAAAGTGGAGAATTTTGAGCCGGGTACGGAGGGAGAATCTCCGCTTGCAAAGATTGAATCCTTTGTCAACTGTACTTGTCCAAAATGTGGTAAGCCGGCAAGACGTGAGACGGATACGATGCCACAGTGGGCTGGTTCCTCCTGGTATTTCCTGCGTTATATTGACCCGCACAATGACAAGGCGTTTGCAGACCCGGAAAAATTAAAATACTGGATGCCGGTAGACTGGTATAATGGTGGTATGGAGCATGTGACAAGACACGTTATCTATTCCCGTTTCTGGCATCATTTTCTGTATGATATTGGTATGGTCAATACACCAGAGCCGTATAAAAAGCGTTCCATTCAGGGATTAATCTTAGGACCGGACGGCGATAAGATGAGCAAATCTAAAGGAAATGTTGTAGACCCTCTGGATATTGTCAAAGATTATGGTGCGGATACACTTAGAACATACGTTCTGTTTATGGGTGACTATGGTGCAGCGACTCCATGGAATGACAATGCAGTGAAAGGCTGTAAGCGTTTCTTGGAGAGAGTCTCTGGATTTGTGGATATTATCTCGGAAGATGCAGATACACAGAAATTAGAGACTCCATTCCACAAGACGATTAAGAAAGTCTCATCAGATATTGAAGATATGAAGTTCAATACAGCGATTGCAGCGCTGATGACACTGACAAACGATATCTATGCAGTTGGCAAGCTTAATAAGGAGCAGATACAGATATTTGCCAAATTGCTCTGCCCGTTTGCACCGCATCTGT
Source organism: Lachnospiraceae bacterium (assembly GCA_910575445.1). GTDB lineage: Bacteria > Bacillota > Clostridia > Lachnospirales > Lachnospiraceae > Hominiventricola. Next base: position 2,711 of record CAJTFW010000003.1, read on the forward strand.
CTGAGGAAATCTGGGAAGTGACAGGTGGAGAAGGCTTTTTGTCTGTACAGTCCTGGCCAACGTATGAGGAAAGTAAGACCATTGAAGCACAGACCGAGATTGGCGTACAGATTAATGGAAAGCTTCGCAGTACCGTTGTGATTCCAACCGGCGCAGAAAAAGAGGAAGTCTTTGCAATAGCAAAAGCAGACGAGCGTATCGCTTCTTTGACACAAGGTAAGACCTTTGTAAAAGAAATCTATGTGCCAAACCGCGTGGTGAATTTTGTAGTAAAATAAGATAGAGGTAAAACTCTGATTAGAGATACAACTCCTGACTTTTTAGAGTATCTATAGTGGTATTCTAATAGTCTGTGAGTTGTATTTTATTTTTATCAAAGAAAATCTCAAAGAAAACCATCTAATAGGTGTAAGAACAGACAAAAGGCCAGAGCCTTTTAGAAAGGAGCACCTGTGAAGCGATTAGTTCTAAAAGCAAAGCAACAAGATAAGGAAGCATTTGTGGAATTGATTCGAATCCATACTGCCAGTATGTATAAGGTGGCAAAAGCTATCTTAAAAAATGATGATGATGTGGCAGATGCGATGCAGGAGACAATACTTACCTGTTGGGAAAAAATCGGTACATTAAAAAAAGAGGAGTATTTTAAGACATGGCTTACGCGTATCTTAATCAACCACTGCAATCTCCTCTATCGACAGAGAAACCGAATGGTCTCAGAGGAAGTTATCTTGGAGACCGGAGCTATGGAAGAGAGCTACAATACCATAGAATGGCAGGAATTTTTACAGGTATTAGAGGAAAAATACCGGATTGTCTCGATGCTGTATTATGTGGAGGGCTTTAAGATTCGGGAGATTGCAGAGATTCTTCAGATAAACGAGAATACGGTAAGCACCAGACTCTCTGCCGCCAGAAAGAAGATGGAAAAACACTACCATGCAAAATCGTCCAAAATCAGACGAATTATTTCTTAGTGAAGAAAGGAGATTTTCAATGAGTTATCTAGAAGATATTATGCAGGGATTAGAGAAGAATCAGGAAGTGCCAAAACATGTGCAAGATAAAGTAGAGCTGGTACTTGAAAATTTGCCAGATAAAAAGAGAAAAGTAAGAAAAAACTGGCAGAGACAGACGGCAGCAGCAGCGGCTGTGATGGTAGCGATAAGTGGTGTGCTTTGCTATAGCTATCCCACGCTGGCAGCCAGGATACCACTGATAGGAAAGATATTTGAACAAGTGGAAGAATCCGTACCATTTTCGGGGGATTATAGTGAGAAGGCAGAGACACTGATTGCCCCGGAAGATATGGAAGGGAGTAAGATGATAGTGACAGATGCAGGGATTTGTGTGACTGCATCAGAGGTCTACTGCGACAGTGTGTCAGTCTTCTTAGCTGCGCAGATTGAAGTGCCAGAAGAAAATATACTAAAGATTCCATCCCATACATTAAATGGGAAAGAAGCTACGGCAGATGGGATGTATCTAAGAGGCACCTGGATGCTGGAAGGAGAAGAACAGAGGATGCTAAATGCCAGGATGCTAGAGGGAAAAGTGATAGATGAACATACGTTTGCCGGGGTGCTAAAGTTGGATTTAGAGGATAAAGAACTAAAGACTGGAACTTTAAACCTTCAGCTTACAAGCATTGGATGGGACCAGGATGGGACAGAGAGCTTGGATATTTCCGAAAATATGCGGGTAGATGGAGTGTGGAATTTTACAATTCCATTTACGGTGGATGGAGAGTCCGTAAAAGAGATTGTTGTCAACCAGGAAGAAAATGGATATACCATTCAGAAGATTATCGTCTCTCCATATCAGGTGGTCTCCTATGTAAAAGCGCCGCTCTCTAGGGTAGAGAAGGAGATTACCAGAGCTGATTATGAGAGAAAATTAGGATTGGCAGAAGGGGAAGAAGATAAGACCTTAAGCTATGAAGATTTTCTTGCAGAGTATCAGACACCTAAGATGCAACCATGTGAGACCGTAATCTGTAACCAGGACGGAGAGTTTCTTTTTGCAAATGACAGCTCTACAACCTCTGGTATCACAACTTTTGCAGTCGATAAAAAAGAGCTTCGGACACTTTCTGTCTATGTTCTTACAGATGTGGAAGACTATTGGAACGAAGATGGAAGTCTGAACCGGGAACTTCTGAGCGCGCGCGCAGTGGTGGCAGCAGAAGTAGATCTTTTTTAAAAAATTAGAAATATTTTGTAACGAAATTCCATTTTCCAGGATATATAGAGGAAGAAATACAAAGGCAAGGGGGTGGTCAGCTTGCAGGAGATAGAAAAAGCCTATACACAACACGCAAAAGAAGTGTATCGTTATCTGTTAAGCCTGTCACATAGTGAAGACTTGGCAGAAGAACTGACGCAGGAGACATTCTTTCGGGCAATGCGGACCATCCACAGCTATGATGGAAGCTGCAAGCTGTCCGTATGGCTCTGCCAGATTGGCAAGCATCTCTGGTATCAGTGGTTAGAAAAGCATCGCAGATATCAGTCTGTGGAGCTGTTAGAGGAGCTGCCAGGGGGTGATTCGCCAGAGCACAATCTTCTTTTTCGGATGGAAAAAACAGCGCTCTATAAGGCGATTCATGCACTGCCAGAGCCTATGCGGGAAGTGGTTCATATGCGTCTAAGCGGTGAATTTTCCTTTGTGGAGATTGGTGAAATTGTAGGAAAAAGTGAAAACTGGGCGCGTACCACCTTCTACCGGGCCAAGAAAAAAATGATGGAGGAAATGGAGGAATTTCGATGAAATGCTGCATTGTAAGAGACCTGCTGCCAGGCTATATCGACAGTCTGACCTCAGAGGAGACAAATGAAGAGATAAAACAGCACCTAAAAGACTGTGCCGACTGTACAACCATCTATGAACAGATGACAGCGATGATTCCTTTGGAACTTAAAGAGGAAGAAAAAGACATTGATTTTGTAAAAAAGTTAAAGTCCAGAATCCGCCAGCGTTATGTATGGATTGTATTAACTACATGTATTATATTAACTGGCTTTATGTATTTTGTTAAAAGTTATCGCATTCCGATTGCCTATGACCCTAAGCGTATGGTGACAGAGACCTATCAGGCAGTGCCGGAACGAAATCAATATGGTCTGACCCATTGGACGGACGTAACCTTTCAGAGTGCAGATACCATAAAAGCTGCAAAAGATGGTGCAATAGAAGTGGTAAATCTAATCCGCCTAGTCGTTCGGGAGCCGATTGGAAATGATGATGCAGTATCTGTTGGTCGCACCATTGAGCGAGATGGAACAAAAGTAAGAATTGTTTACTATTGTTATACAAAGACACTTTGGAATCATTTGTTTGGAAGTACACGTGCCTTTGCAGACAGCTTTGTGACAACGGGAAATATCTATGAAGGCCGCCTCTACCATGCAGAATATAAGCCTTTGATGACAGAGATTTACTATCTTGAACGGGGCAATATGGGGCAACTTGAATGGCTGTCAGATGAGGAGTTTGAAGAACAGAAGGAACATGCGACGCTTGTGTGGAGCGGGATAAATTAATGCAAAAGGATAACAGGAGGTATGGTATGTTATATATTGTCTATGTAATTGCGGTGTTTATTTATCTTTTGGAGGGGATTGGGCTTTCAAGAAGACTTATCTATTTTTGGGATGGCACATCCTTTTGGTTTATTTTGATTCCATGTCTGTTGGCTCTTATCTGCACAAGGTCTCTAAAGGACCTTGGCAGTGCTTTTTTACTTCTGTTTGACAAAGGTGAGGCTTCTCTTACTCAATATCAGAAAAGTCTTGGGGCCATCAAAACGCTGCTTATAACCGCAGTGATTTCAGGAGGCATCTGCTTTTTTATCAGTATGATTAACAGCTTTCGTTCCTTTGACGCCACGTATACGGATTCTCTATACTGGCTTATCCTAGATATAAGCGTTGCGATGCTTTCGCTACTCTATCCTTTGGTGCTTTTGTTACTTTTGTTACCTTTGTATCTTTTGTTAAAGAAACGTATCACAGTATAAAGTATTTGGAAAAGGTTGGTCAACTTTTCTAAAATCCTTGCTATTTTCTCTATATTTTAGTATAATTCTAACATAAGGGCCAAAATCCCTTTGTAAACGTGCTGTAGTTCTTAGAACTACAGGATGACAAAATGTATTGGAGGAGATTGCTATGAACGTTTACACAACTGACAGTATCCGCAACGTAGTCCTTTTAGGGCATGGTGGGAGTGGCAAGACAAGTCTTGTCGAAGCTATGGCATATGTATCCGGTCTGACCGGACGTATTGGGAAAGTGACCGATGGAACAACCATCAGTGACTATGATAAGGAAGAGATTAAACGCAAATTTTCCATCAATACTTCAGTCGTACCGATTATCTGGAAAGATACAAAGATTAATGTGTTAGATACTCCCGGATTTTTTGACTTCGTAGGAGAAGTGGAGGAAGCGGTAGCAGCAGCAGACGCGGCGATTATCGTGGTATCCGGTAAGGCAGGAGTAGAAGTAGGGACGCAGAAAGCTTGGGAGCTCTGTGAGAAATATAAGCTGCCGAGAATGTTCTTTGTGTCCGATATGGACGTGGACAATGCTTCCTTCCGTGAAGTCGTAGAGACTCTGACTGAGATGTACGGCAAGAAGATTGCACCGTTCTATCAGCCAATTCGTGAGAATGAGAAGTTTGTAGGTTACATAAATGTTATGAAGATGGCAGGCCGTCGTTTTACTGGTATTGGTGCTAGAGAAGACTGTGAGATTCCTGATTACTGTCGTCCGAACCTCGATATCTACCGGGAAGCGATGATGGATGCTGTGGCAGAGACCAGTGAAGAATTTATGGAGCGGTATTTTGCCGGCGATGAATTCTCAGTGGGAGAGATTCGCGCAGCAATGAAGATGAATGTAGAAGATGGCAGCATTATCCCGGTATCGATGGGATCTAGTATGGAGATTCGCAATATTCACAATATGTTAAATGATATTGTGGAGCTTTTGCCATCCCCGGATAAGAAAGAGTGTGCGGGCATCAACAACAAGACCAACGAAATCTTCCAGGCAGATTATAATTTCTCCAAAGCAAAATCCGCCTATGTCTTTAAGACGATTGCAGACCCATTTATTGGAAAATATTCTCTGATTAAGGTGTGCTCTGGCGTTGTGAAGTCCGATGATGTGCTCTTTAACGCTTCTACAGAGACTGAGGAGAAGTTGAATAAACTCTATGTAGTCAGAGGCAATAAGCCGATTGAAGTCAGCGAGCTTCATGCAGGCGATATCGGTGCTATCGGAAAAGCGAACTGCAAGACAGGCGATACCCTGTCTACCAAAGCAACTCCTATAGTCTTTGGCAAGACCGAGATATCCAAACCATATACTTATATGGCATACAAAGCAAAGAATAAAGGCGATGAAGACAAGATATCACAGGCACTTTCTAAGATGATGGATGAAGACTTAACGATTAAGGCAGTCAACGATTCTGAGAACCGCCAGACCCTTCTGTATGGTATGGGAGACCAGCATCTGTCTGTGATTGTCAGCACATTAGCGGAAAAATATAAAGTCGATGTAGAGCTTACAGAGCCCAAAGTGGCATTCCGTGAGACACTTCGCAAGAAATCCGACGTAGAGTATAAATATAAAAAGCAGTCCGGCGGACATGGACAGTATGGCCATGTGAAGATGACATTTGAGCCATCTGGAGATTTGGAGAGCGCATATGTATTTGACCAGATTGTTGTCGGCGGTGCAGTGCCAAAGAACTATTTCCCGGCAGTGGAAAAAGGCGTGCAGGAATCCGTGCTGAAGGGACCTTTAGCTGGATATCCGGTAGTAGGTGTCAAGGCGGTACTCTATGATGGATCTTATCATCCAGTGGACTCTTCTGAGATGGCATTTAAGACCGCAGCGATTCAGGCATTTAAGAAGGGCTTTATGGAGGCTTCTCCAATTCTCTTAGAGCCGATTGTGACTATGACCGTATTAGTACCAGATAAATATACAGGCGATGTAATGGGCGACCTAAATAAGAGAAGAGGCCGTGTGCTTGGAATGAATCCGGCAGGCTCTGGAAAGACCGAAGTTGTGGCAGATGTACCGATGATGGAGATTTTCCGGTATAATACAGACCTTCGCTCGATGACAGGCGGAAGCGGTGTATACTCTTATGAGTTTGCACGCTATGAGCAGGCTCCATCTGACGTCCAGGAGAAAGAGGTGGCAGCACGGGCAGCCGAAAACTAAAGAAAACGCACAGCATAATATTTTGATACAAGCGACAAAAAGGGGGATGTCGCGATATGGGACTTCCGGTCCCATATCGCAGCATCCCCTTTTTTAGGTAGTGTGTTAAGAAATTGTTAAGAGATGGGCAGTCTGTGAGGGAGAGGAGAGTAAGATATGAAAAAGACAATGCAAAAGTATGTGGGAGTTTGTCTAGAAAGGGCCTGGCTTTTGGGAAAATGGCTGGTATTAGCCGGAGTGACAGGAGTAAGCCTTGGGTTTTTGGGGGGATTGTTTGCAAAAAGTATTACCACAGTGACGCAGATAAGGGAAAGTGTGCCCTGGATGATGTATCTGCTGCCAGTGGCAGGAATTGTGATTGTGGGGCTGTATCAGATGGACCCTTATAAGACAGGGACAAATCGAGTGCTTGAAGGGATTCAGTCAGGGGTATATATTCCACTTCGGACAGCGCCTTTGATAGTATTGTCTACCGTGATTACACATGCTTTTGGCGCTTCAGCAGGACGTGAGGGAGCCGCTCTTCAGTTAGGAGGAAGTATCGGGGGGACATTTGGAAAATGGCTTAAGATGGATGAATACGACCATAAGCTTATGATTATGTGTGGGATGAGTGCGGGCTTTTCGGCACTTTTTGGAACGCCTTTGACGGCTACGATTTTTGCAATGGAAGTGGTGAGTGTAGGAATTATGCAGTATGCGGCATTGGTTCCTTGTTGTGTGGGAGCACTTAGCGCAAAATGGGTAGCAGAACTTTTGGGGGTATATGGAGAACGCTTTGCAGTGCCAGCAGGGGTGGTCTTTGATATAAAAAATGGAGGACTTACGATTCTTTTGGCAGTGTGTTGTGCAGGAGTTAGTATTTTATTCTGTATGGTACTACACCAAACAGAACATCTGTATAAAAAATGGATTCCCAATGAGTGGGCCAGGATTGTGGCAGGGGGATGTTTTGTTATTTTATTAACGAAGATTTTGGGGACGACGGATTATCTAGGAGCCGGAATGGATGTGATTGAGTTAGCGATTGAGGGAAAGGTGATGGCAGCGGCTTTTCTTCTAAAGATGGTGTTTACGGCGATATCTTTGGGGAGTGGATTTCGAGGTGGTGAGATTGTGCCTACACTTTTTGTAGGGGCAACCTTTGGGTGTCTGTTTGGACAGGTGACAGGGTTATCCCCTTCACTGGCAGCAGCATGCGGGATGACATCGGTTTTTTGCGGAGTGACAAATTGCCCGATTTCTTCACTGCTTTTAAGTTTTGAATTGTTTGGGTTTAAGTGTATGCCATTTTTCTTAATTTCGGTGTGCATTAGTTATTTGGAGTCAGGATATTATGGACTGTATCACAGCCAGAAGATATTATATTCCAAGACGAAGTTAGAGTATATTAATACGCGTACGAAAGAGTGAGGATGGTGCTTTTTCACTACGCTAGGTTTCGATATAAACAAAATGAGGTGGTGTTAGGGATGCTAGAACGAGAGGACAGTGGGTTTCCAAAAATATTGTATTTTCAATAAAAATAATGCATAATAGGACTAGGTGAGCAAACTGGAACATTGGCCGGATTATTGTGGAGTATGAGCAGCAAAGCCAGCTGCGCGCAGAGTATGGAAAAGGCTTTTCGCGCTCCAATCTTCAAAATATGAGGGCGTTCTATCTGGCGTATGAAAAATGCCAGACACCGTCTGGCAAATTGGCCTAGTCCCATTATTGCGAGCTTTTGACAATTTCCGATGAAGGCAAGCGCAGTTTTTATGAAAAAGAGGCTGTCAATTCCGGCTGGTCGGTACGGGAGCTGAAACGGCAGATTGAAATATTATCCAAAGCAAGCCGGATTCATTTGCCATAATGCCGTAAAACCTCGTCCACGGCTTCGGCAAGCTTTCAATCAGAGGGATATATATAACGTCTGCTCATAGCACTTACAATCCCGAAATAGCAAATATAAAAAAACACAATACACGCCCCAAACTCACCAGTTAATTTGAGCAGAATATTATTCAAAGAAGCTGGCAATATTAAGTTCATTTTTCCATTCAGTAACGGTATGCAGAATAAAATAATCAATAAAGCCATTATCATTGGAGAGGACAATTTAATTGCTATCTGCTGATTCACAAGTCTTGCTATCTGCTTATCGCTTTTTCCCATACAGCGCATTATCTGATTGCTTTTTGAATTTTGCCTAATCTCTATAATCTGCTGTAAAGATAATATCGAAAAATAAATAACCAGAAACACGATACAGATACTTATTTGTGACGTTCCCATCCACTGACGCATAGCCGTATCAAAAAGCTGAAATTCCGGCTGCAATATCAGTATTCCAGTTACAAAAGAAGCCCCAGAAAACAAAAAGCATATGCAAAAAACAGCATTAACTATAGCAGCCGTTTTGAAATTTGATGTTACATTTGCCGTAATATATAGCCTGTCTTTTTGATATATCTTAACGGATTTCATTTGCCTGTACGCATATAAATAGCCAAATGCCCATTTGTAAAAAGCAAAAACAGATATTAGCAAAGGAATTGCTGTAACAGATATGGGATAAACAATGTAAACTTCCGGCAAAAAAACAATGCCACAAATGCAGCAAATGAAGCACACAAAGCACAAGAAGAAAATAATGCCCCATTTTTTATAGTTCCCTATATTTTTTACGCCTTGATTGCGGTTTCTTTCATACATCAGCTCCCTTATTTGCAGCTTGTCTAAGCGCTGCTTCAATCGAAAAGAACACACGGTTTCAATAAAGCAAAAAAACAGAAACGTATATAACATACTTTTGCCATAAAGGAATCCGCAATGTTTCATTTCGTGCAATGGCTCATGGAAATACCAAAACCCATATATGAAAAAACCTATTGTTGTTCCTGCTATATAACAGCAAAATCCAATCAACAGGACTTCGCATAGGAACAGCCGGGTTAATCTCTTTTTTCCCATACCCAATAATAAATAACTTGCAAACTCTTTTGCCCGCTGCTTTAGCAGAAAAAAGTCTATATATCCAACTAAAACTATCTGAATAGCTGCTATCAGCAATGGCAGAGAAATCACTTGAAAACCGGCTGATTCTCCTATAATGGTTATACAATTAGATACTTCTATAATCGCCAAAAGCACGGTCATGGTAACAACATATAAAAGATAATTTATAAAAGACCGCTTGGCATTACGGATTGACAACTTCAAGTACATCATGGCTTTCTCCCTCTATCCATTCTATTTTCTTCAAAATATCTGCGAAAAAGGTCTGTTTGTTTTCCTGTTTCCGATTTAAGGCAGCTTTTATTTCGCCGTCTTTCATAAACAAAATTCTGTCACAACAGCTGGCTGCCATGACATCATGTGTGACCATCAATATGGTTGCGCTGTACTCTCTGCAAAGCATAGCAAGGGTGTCTAAAAGCTGTCTGGCAGCGTGGGAATCTAATGCCCCAGTAGGCTCGTCCGCAAGTATAATATCTGGATTTACCACAATAGCACGGGCGCAGGCGCAGCGTTGCCGTTGCCCTCCCGATACCTCATATGGAAATTTATCTAATATTGCTGATATATCCAATTTTTCAGACAAACTTTGAATCGTTGGACGAATGCTTTCTTTGGAAACCTCTTTAATTGTCAAAGCAAGCGCAATATTTTCATAGATAGTCAAAGTTTCAAGTAAATTGTATTCTTGGAAAACAAAACCTAAATGTCTGCGGCGAAATTCTGCGGTGGCTTCGTCTGGTATATCCACTATATTCTGTCCGCTTATTCGTATCGTTCCATTTGTGGGCTTGTCTATTGTGGCTATTAAATTAAGCAATGTTGTTTTCCCAGAACCGGAAGCCCCCATAATTCCAACAAAGCTGCCGCGTGGTATCTGAAAACTCACATCATTTACAGCTAATACTGAATTATTTTCTGTTTCATAGAGTTTGGAAACATTTTCAACTTCCAAAACATTTTCGGGGGTTATATCATTTTCTTTTGATTCCCATTTATCATGTCCTAACCAATTTGTAATCACGTCCATAAGTACCTCATCTGCTTTTTCTTTCAATTTTTCTTCTGCAATGCACTCGCCCGCAAATAGTTCATTCAAAGTAACGTCTAAAAGAGTGCATAAAGGCATAAACAAAGACAAATCCGGCATAGACCGTCCTGTTTCCCATTTTGAAATAGCCTTATCGGTTATTTCCAGTTTTTCTGCTAACTGGCTTTGCGTCCAGCCTTTTGCTTTCCGGCGTTCGGAAATAAAAGCTCCAATCTTAATTTGATTCATCATTCAGCCCTCCTGCTTGCGGTAAATTATATAAATCCGGCATAAAAATGAACACCTACCAACGGTAGAGTTGGAGAAAATGGGGCTTTTTAACTCTACTGATAGTATAATTCTGAACGGAATTTGACGAAATATAAAGAAATATGTACATTCAGATTATATCATTCTGCTATCTCTAAATCTATCTTATTTGTAATATTCAAAATGCCTTATGGAGTTGTGGGAAAGCTGTCCTTTAGCTTTTCCATGTTCTGTGAACGGACTTTTCCATGACGGAATAGCAAGTTATACACATTTCCACGGTGCTTGTCTTTTGCTCTTTGGTTTGGAATAGTGTGGTGCTGGCGGTCTATCTCTTGTTTTCGGTTGTTTGCTTCTTTACCGTACATGAGCATTATGTGGACGATGGGAGCAGAATAGCATTTATACATGTCGGCAATGAGAGTATACCAGCAGGAGCAGTTGAGCTGAAATGTTTGGTATTGCGTGGAAGCAATAAAACTTATGACAGCTTATCATCATGTTATCCCTACGAAAAGTATGCATTTACAAAGTTGAGATCTGTGTATCGGCAGCGTACAGGAAAAGAACTATTGGAGGCAGATTTTATTTCGTTTGGCTTAATGGACGACGATGGAATGCTTACAAATGCAGGAGCTTTAATTAAGAAAATGAAAAGTGCAAATTTCATAGAATTTGTTTCTGGATATGGAAAAGGTAAATATAGATTTAAAGAATCAAGCGATGAAATAGATTAAAAAATCTTTTTGTCCACAGAAAAGTATGCTATAATTCTTCTATCATATATTCACTAAAGGGAACGGAGAGTAAGATGAAACTTCAGGAATTATTAAATGAGAATTTTAGTAACATTGTGATTCAATGCCACAACGCACCAGATGCAGATGCGCTGGCCAGTGGCTATGCTGTCTATTGTTATCTAAAACAGCATGGAAAAAGGGTGCGGATGATTTACAGCAGCCCCAAAGACAGTGAAATACATATTCAGAAAAGTAATCTTTTGCTAATGATAAAAGACTTAGAGATTCCAATAGAATATGTATCAAGTCTGGAGGAGGAACCGGACCTTTTGCTGCTGGTGGATTGCCAGTACAAAGAGAAAAATGTACGGGAATTTTGTGGCAAGACGATGGCGGTGATTGACCATCATAGAGTCAATCGTCCAGAAAACCTTCCTAAGATGCAGGAGATTCGGGATGGATATGGTTCTTGCTCGACCATTATCTGGGATATGCTTTTGGAGGCTGATGCAGACCTTGGGAAGGACCCAAAAGTTGCAACGGCTCTTTACTATGGGCTGTATACCGATACAACAGAGTTAGAAGAACTTTGCCATCCAAAAGATATGGATTTGGTTGATGCGGTAAGATTTTGCTGTAATGATGATATGCTGTTTCAGTGGAAATGTCATAACCTGGCGCTTTTGGAGATGAAGAGTGCCGGGCAGGCGTTGTCGGATTATGACTATTATAAAGAAGAACAGTTTGCGATTATGGAGATGGTAGGAGAACAAGGAAAATATCTGGACCAGAACCTGCTTGGAGTTGTCAGTGACCTTTTGATTCGGGTGGATGGTGTAGATGCCTGTATCGCTTTTTGTGAACAGGAAGATTGCTTTCGACTTTCGATTCGTACGTGTACCAGAGAGGTTTTAGCCGTAGATTTGATTCGCTTTGTAACATCTGGACTTGGAGGAGGCGGAGGGCGCTCTAAGAGAAAGGCGGGCGGCTCTTTAGAGAAAGAGAAGTTGATTGCACTGTATCAGTCGTGGTATGGTTATCTGCCAACGAATGAAAAGCAAGTGCGGGATTTGGTGCATCATTTATTGGCGGACAGAATGAAGGATTATTATAAGAGCCAGGAAGTCTTTTATTCCGGCAGAGAAGAGACTGTTCAGAAAATTCGATTGCCAGAGATGCAGATATATGAGAAGCGGACAGATATTGTACTTGGATATATACCAGCAGCAAAACTCTATCCAGAAGGAACGGTAATAAAGGTTCGAACACTAGAAGGGGATGCCGTGGAGAAGATAGAGGAAGATACTTATCTGCTCTTTGGAGTGGAAGGAGAACCTTACACCAATCGCAAAAGTTTCTTTGAAAAACAGTATGTGACTTGTGAAAAATCCTATCAATTTTCCACGGAATATCCGCCTCGTATCACAGCTGCAGATAGAGGAGACGGGAGTGGGGTGCAAGAGCCGATTTCTTTAGAGATGCTGCAAAGTCTTGTCAGCACTTGTTCGCCAAAAGCAGGACATAAGATTTTTGCAAGACCGCTTACTTGTCGTGCGAAAGTGTTCTCTCCCTATCGGGAAGATTATCTGCTAGGAGAACCCGGAGACTATCTGGTGGCCAATGCGCAGACACCGAAGAAAGTGCATATCGTCAAAAAAGATATCTTTCCTAAACTATATGAGAGAAAACAAGTGTAAATACAAAGAGGAGCTGCCAGTGGCAGCTCCTCTTCTCTTATTTTATAGCAAAATCCAATGTTTTTAAACTCTAGTTAATGTTTTTTGCCAATAAAGGTTGCAACTAATACACAGATAAACAGCAGATATGGATAGAACAGATATGGCATAATCTGTATGGAAGAAATCCCGGCAATTCCGGCAGCGATTAAAAGCTGTGCGCCATAAGGAATAATACCTTGTGCGATACAAGTGGAAATATCCATAAGAGAAGCTGTACGCTGTGGCGTAATCTCATATTCTTTGCGAATATCAGTGGCAATCGGTGCAGTGACAACAATAGCAACCGTGTTGTTAGCAGTGGAAATATCCATTAACATCGAGATAAGGATAATTCCAAGCTGTCCGCCCTTGCTTCCATGAAAGTGTTTTTTAATAAAGGTAATAATCGCCTCAAATCCACCATTGTACTTAATCAAAGCAGAGAGTGCGGTTGCTAAAATCGTAACGACGATGGTCTCATACATTCCGCTTACACCGCTGCCCATGGAGATAAAGATATTGTGAATATCAATCGAGCCGGAGAAAATACCAATCGCTGTACAAAGGACAAGGCCAAAGCCTAGGACAATAAAGACATTGATACCAATAAGTGCAGCAATCAGTATCACAAAATACGGCAGAGCGCGGAAGATGTGAAAGCTGTACTCGCCTACGGCTGCCGCTTTGCCAGTCCATGCGATAATTAGTAAGATAACACAGGTAATCAGAGCTGCTGGCAGAGCAATAAAGAAATTTTCCCGGAACTTGTCCCGCATCTGACACCCCTGAGTCTTTGTGGCAGCGATGGTGGTGTCAGAGATAAAAGATAAGTTATCACCAAACATGGAGCCGCCGACAAGCGCGCCAAAACACAGTGGAAGAGATAAGCCGGCTGACTGAGAGATGCTAAGAGCAAGGCTTCCCATTACCGTAATCGTACCACAGGAAGTACCCATTGCCATCGAGATAATACAGGCAATTAAGAAGATGCCAAGCACTGTAAGTCTGCCGGGTACAAAGCTAAGAAGCATATTGGCGGTGTCTTCTGCACAGCCAGAAGCCGAAGCTACGCCACTAAAAGCACCAGCTAACAAGAAGATAAAAATCATCGTTAGAATATTGTCGTCTCCCATGCCAGAAGCGCAGATGCGAAGCTTCTCATCAAAAGAGATACTTCGATTCTGAAAGAGTGCGACGGCAATCGCAGCCATAAAAGCGACGACAACAGACATAACATAAAAGCCCTGTACACCTTCTTGTGGTCGGATATACTCATAATAGACACCGACACCGATGTAGATGATTAAGAAGACCAGGATTGGTAAAAGGGCAGCAAGGCCTTTTTTTGGTTTCATAGTTAAAATCCCCCTTATCATAAATATTGCCTCTATCATAGCATAAAATCATGGGTTTTCCTATACTTTTTTGGGGGATTAGGGTATACTGAAAAGTATGATGTAAAAAAGGAGAGAATTTTTGTGGATATTTTGGGATTGTTAGAAGAACTTCGGATAAAGGTAAGAGAAGATAAAACACTTCGCTTGGAGATTCTTGCCACAAAAGGAGAGAAAAATCCGGTGGATGCATTTTGCAAGGTATGTCAGGCGTGGGGATATGAAATTTATGCGATGGATTTGATTGGGGCTGGAGAAGAATTCTATGGAAATATGAGAAGAAGCACCAATGGCGGCGGGGAGAATTCGCCGATGTTAGATGGAGAAGACGATTTCTATGAGCTGTTTATGGCCAGTCTGGAGGCAATATGAACCGGGAAAAGTTAGAGGCACAGATTGCACAGTATCCCATCTGCGAATATGCATTTATAGACCCAAAGAAGATTTCTTTTCTGGAAAATGTTCGCTATATCTGTCGGACAGAGTGCCCGCAATATGGCAAATCCTGGTCCTGTCCGCCTGCAGTTGGGACGGTAGAGGAGTGTAAGAAACGTTGCGAAATCTATACGGGAGGCTTTTTGTTTACAACGATTGCGGAAGTGGATTTGATGGGGGATATGGAAGAAGCACTTGCAACAAGGATGGAACACGAGGAGATTACAAGAGAGATTCGAAACTTATTTTTGGAAGAATGTAAAGAAGTGCGGGTGCTCTCTACAGAATCCTGTGCTATTTGTGAAGAATGTGCATATCCAGATGGGCCATGTCGCCATCCAGAGAAGATGTTTCCCTGCATCGAAAGCTATGGCATCTTAGTGACAGAGTTAGCAGAACGCTATGGAATCCAGTTTATCAGTGAGGCAGGAGTGGTTACCTGGTTCAGTCTGCTTTTGTATACTTGACATAAATAGAAGGACGATACATATATTTTAATAAACGTCAGAACGGGTATCGAATGAAACTAAGAGAGCAGATGGCGGAAAAGCTAAAGCTTCCCAAGGACTTGGTGATGGGCGCAGCAGTCCTTACTGTAACCGGAAGAAGTGAGGCATATGTGGAAAACTATCGCGGTATTATCGAATATACCGAACAGAGAATCCGTCTACAGACAAAAACCTGTCAGATGACTTTATGCGGAGAGGGATTACATATTGATTATTATACAGAAGATGAGATGAAAATATCGGGTGAGATTGGAGAAATCCGTTATTGTTGACAAATCTTTTGAAATTTTTAAAAGGCTATGTGGTGATTCGGCTGTCTGGTTACTCGCCAGAACGCTTTTTAAATCTATGTAGTCATCATAAAATCGTGTTATGGGGACTTCGCTCGGTTGGAGCCGACTATGAGATGTGCGTCAGTATTCATGGCTTTTTAAAGCTTCGGCCGCTGGTTCGGAAAACCCGGACGAAAATCGTGATTTTAGAGCGTCATGGCCTCCCTTTTTGGCTTCATCGTTACAGAAGCCGAAAACTGTTTTTAGGAGGAGCGCTTCTGGCAGCATCGCTTTTATATGTGCTCTCACTTTTTATCTGGAATATCCATGTGGAGGGCAATTACAGTCTAAGCGATGAAGTTATCTTAGACTATCTCTCGAGCGAAGGCATCTTACATGGGATGGCCAAAAGAGATGTCCATGGAGAGGAGATTGAGGCAAAGCTTCGGGAGCATTTTCAGGAGATTACCTGGACTTCTGCGGAAGTGAAAGGGACTCGTTTGATTATCCATGTACAGGAAAATGAAGACGTCACATTTGAAGAGATACCAGGAGAGGAGCCGGCAGACTTAGTGGCTTCAGAAAGTGGTAAGATTGTGTCAATGATTGTAAGAAGCGGTACGCCAGCAGTGCTAGAGGGGATGGAAGTAGAGAAAGGAGACCTTTTAGTTGGCAGCAGAGTGGAAGTTCTAGACGATGCCGGAGAGGTCGCCAATGCCTACTATGTTCATGCAGATGCCGATATTTTGATTCAGAGAAGTGAATATTATGAGGCGTCCTTTCCGATGCACTATGAGAAGAAAATTTACTCTGGCAGAAAAAGGACGACATACTATCTGACCATTGGCCGAAAAAGACTTGATATCAGCCTTCCACATCGGGGGAGCTACGAGCAGTCGGATGCGATAACAAGCGAGTGGCCACTAAAGATTACAGAGAATTTTTATCTGCCTGTAGTATTTGGCAAAATCACAGAGCAGGAGTATACACCAAGTGATGCCGTCTACACCAAGAAGGAGGCTACTGCACATGCAAAAGAAGAACTTTCGCTTTTTTTAGAAAAATTAAGAATAAAGGGACTTCAAATTATTGAAAATAATGTTAAAATAGAAATCAACAGCGATAAATGTACCGCTTATGGAACTTATATATTGGAGGAGTCTGGGGTAAAAGAACAGGCTCCCGTGATGGAAATACCAAATCAGGAAGAAGGAACAGACGTAAGTGACAGTAGAAGAATATATTTTTGATATTTTGTCCGAGCATGAGCAAAATGTCTGCGGACAATTTGATACGTATTTAAAAAAGATAGAGCGAACCATCGGTGTAACGGTGATTTCCCGCGATGGCAAGCTAAAGTTAATGGGAAGCAAGCAGCAGATAGAAAGCGCAAAGCAGGTGCTTTTAGAACTTACAGAATTATCAAAGCGTGGCACGCAGATTAGTGAGCAAAATGTGGACTATGCGCTCTCTTTGGCGATGGAGAAAAAAGCCGGTGCACTGCTTGCTATCGATGAGGATATGATATGCCATACCATCAGCGGAAAGTCGATAAAGCCCAAGACGCTTGGACAGAAACAATATGTCGATGCCATCCGAAAGAATATGATTGTCTTTGGTGTTGGCCCGGCTGGTACGGGCAAGACATATCTTGCGATGGCAATGGCGATTACCGCTTTTAAAGCGGGCGATGTGGAGCGGATTATCTTAACCAGACCAGCGATTGAGGCAGGAGAGAAGCTTGGCTTTTTGCCTGGAGATTTGCAGAGTAAAGTAGACCCGTATCTAAGGCCTCTCTACGATGCACTTTATCAGATTATGGGGCCGGAGAGTTTTCATAAAAATATGGAAAAAGGCCTGATAGAAGTGGCACCGCTTGCCTATATGCGCGGAAGAACGTTAGACAATGCATTTATTATCTTGGATGAAGCGCAAAATACCACACAGGCACAGATGAAGATGTTCTTGACGCGTATTGGTTTTGGATCGAAAGTGGTGGTAACCGGAGATGCAACGCAAAAGGACCTTTCCCCTGATGTGAAATCCGGTCTTGAGGTGGCCGAAAGGGTGCTTCATAAAGTGGAGGGTATCTCTTTTTGTACTTTGACAAGCCAGGATGTGGTGCGTCATCCACTGGTACAAAAGATTGTGACTGCCTATGAAGAATACGAGAAGAGAACTGCCTTAACAGGAAGAAAGGATAGCCATGACACTAAACGTCGAACAAGAATACGACCGAAATCTAGGTCTTGACTATGAAGAAATCGCAAGAACTGTGATTGCGCAGGTACTAGAAGAAGAAGGCTGCCCTTATGAGGCAGAAGTGAGTCTTCTGCTAGTCTGCGATAAAGAGATTCACAAAATCAATCTGGAATATCGCGGGATTGACAGACCAACCGATGTGCTTTCTTTTCCGCAGCTTCTCTTTGAGCGCCCGGGAGATTTTTCCTGGGCTGAGGAGAATGAAGCTGACAGCTTTAATCCTGATAGCGGGGAGCTTTTACTGGGGGATATTATCGTCTCTTTGGACAAGGTTGCCGAACAGGCTGACAGATATAACCATAATAGGAAGCGAGAATATGCTTTCCTTATTGCTCATAGTATGTTACACTTGCTGGGGTATGACCATATGACAGACGAAGAAGCCTCTCATATGGAAGCAAGACAGTCTGCCATACTGGATCATCTGAATATCAGAAGATAAAAGCGAGGGAGACTTATGAGAAAATGGAAGATTCTGACGGCTTTTAGCCTGGTATCTTTGCTGGTGATAGGATGTGGCAGCAAGGAAGAATCCGGGGAATCCGGCATGGATATTGCCGGGATACTAGAAGAGACAGAAACGACCAAAGACACAGAAGAACAAGAGACAAATCTCTATCCTGTCACAGACAAACACGATGTAAAAGACGGGAAAGTACGAAGCTATCTAACCGGTACTATGGTAGATGCTTCTGTCGGCAACCGAAGACCGATTGCTGTAATGATTCCCAACAACAAGGCAGCGCTGCCGCAATATGGCATCTCAAAAGCAAGTGTTATCTATGAAGCCTGCGTGGAGGGCCGTATTACAAGGCTTATGGGGATTTTTGAGGAGTTTGATGAACTAGACCATATCGGCCCGGTTCGTTCAAGCCGCGATTACTTTGTCTATACAGCGTTAGAATTTGACGCTATCTACTGTCACTGGGGATTAGCTGTTCCCTACGTGGCGGATTTGTTAAATAGTGACAAAGTAGACAATATCAGCCAGGCCAACCAGGGAATTAAGACACCTACACCGATTGCATTTGACCGTATCAAACGCTTGGGCTATGCAACCGAATATACAGGTTATCTGTTTGTCGACAAGCTAAAAGAGGGAGTGGAGAAAAGGGGGTATTCCTGGAATTACCAGGAAGATTTTACTCCCAAATTCACTTTTGCACCAGACGGTGAGCATGCAGAGTACAAAGACAAACCAGAGGCTCTAAAGCTCTGTCCTGGAACAAAGGGCGATAAAGGCGGTTATGGCAGTATGCAGGCATATTTTACCTATGATGCAGCTGATGGCCTCTACTATCGTTATCAGTACGGGGCAAAGCAGGTGGATGAGCTTGACGGCAGTCAGCTATCCGTTCGAAATGTCGTCTTTCAGTATTGCCACGGAGAAGTCAGAGACAATCACGATTATCTGGCTTTTGGCGTGCATGGAGAAGGCGATTGCATTGTGTTTACCAATGGAAAGATGATTAAGGGTTATTGGAGGCGGTGGGGCGGAGATAAGTCCCCGGCAAAGTATTACGATGAAGATGGCCGCGAGATTGTCTTTAACCAGGGAAAGACTTGGATATGCAATATCTGGCAGGAATATGGAGAGAGCGTCTTAGTAGACGGCAGACCAGTAGTATTTGAAAAGTAGATAATACGTAAAGAGGATAGAAATATTGATGGGTACAAAAAATCATAAGCAGAAAACGAACTATATTGTGCAAGGAGGCATCTTGGCGGTGGCATCTATTTTGGTCCGAATGATAGGGCTTATCTACCGCGTGCCAGTCACAAGAATCCTGGGGCCTGTCGGCAACAGCTATTATTCGGCAGCTTATGAAGTATACTCTATGGTACTTCTTATCTCCTCTTTTAGTCTGCCTTTGGCAGTGTCCAAGATGGTATCTGCTAGGATGGCGAAGGGGCAGGCAAAGGCAGCGTACAAGATATTTCAGTGTACGCTTGTCTTTGCCTTAGTCTCTGGAGGGCTTGGTTCCTTGCTTATCTACTTTGGAGCAGGATTTTTCAGCGATGTGGTTGTGAACACGCCACAGAGCCGCCTAGCGCTTCAGGTGCTGGCTCCAACCATCTTAGTCGTGGCACTGATGGGATGCATCCGTGGTTATTTTCAGGGACTTGGCTCGATGATACCAACTGCGGTCTCCCAGGTGGTCGAGCAGGTTATCAATGCGGCTGTCAGCATCGGCGCTGCCTGGTATTTATTCCGCTATGGTGCAAAAGTAGATGCACTTTTTCACACAGATACCGCAGCTTATGCCTGCGGTGCTGCTGGAAGTACGCTCGGTACCGGTGTGGGAGCACTTATCGGGCTTATTTTCCTGTGCTTTATTATGTTTGCTTACAGCAGTGTGATGAAAAAGAAGCGGCTTTTAGACCATACAGGTCGCGTAGAATCGACAGGAGAGATCTATGCGCTTTTACTGCTTACAATTCTGCCGGTTATCCTTAGCACAGCGGTATACAATATAAGCGGTATTATTGACCAGGGTATCTTTAAGCATCTGATGGAATCTAAAGATGTTGGAAGTATGCGTATTGATGAGCTCTGGGGTATCTACAGCGGAGAATATAAACTTTTAACCAATGTTCCTATCGCTGTAGCGTCTGCGATGGCTGCTTCTACGATACCAGCGCTTACCAAAGCCAGAGTCAACAGAGACCGCCGCGAGATGAAGCGAAAGACCGAATATTCCATCCGTTTTGTGATGATTGTCTGTATTCCCTGCGCTGTAGGACTCTCCGTGCTGGCATCCCCTGTACTAGAGCTTCTGTTTGGTGCCAAGGAGCATCTCGCTTTCTCTGCCAGTCTTCTTAGAATCGGAACGGCATCCGTTGTCTTCTATGGATTGTCAACCCTGACAAACGGCATTCTGCAAGGCATGGACCGTATGCGTCTTCCGGTGATTCATGCAGCCGTCTCTCTTGTGCTGCATATTATTTTACTAGTGGTACTTATTAGATTTACCGATATTCATATTTATGCGGTTGTATGGGCTAACATTTTCTTTGCCCTGATGATGTGTATTTTAAATTCCCTCTCTATCGCCCGCTATATGCGATACCGCCAGGAAATCCTAAGAACTTTTATCGTTCCGCTTGTATCCGCCGGTGTTATGGGGGCAGTTGCTTACGGTGCCCATGTGGGCCTTATGAGCCTAAGTAAGAATAACACGATCGCTACCCTTGTCGCCATCCTTGTTGCCGTTCCTGTCTATGGAGTGGTACTGCTTCTGCTAAAAGGCATCAAAGAAAAAGAACTGCTAGGCATTCCCAAAGGAGCTTTTCTGGTGTCCATTGCTAAAAAACTGCACCTTTTATAAAATTACCCTTAAAGTAACATTTCCCCATTCCCTGTATAAACCTCTTTTTTCCAGTTCATACTATGGAAAAAGGAGGTTTTTTTATGATATCAAGAAAAGCATTAGGAATCTGCCTCTCTGTATTTGCCCTGTGCATTGTGATTCTGTGTTCTGTCTGGCTTTTTGGGAAGGATTCTCACACTCCACCGGAAGAACAGCGCGGAACAGAGCTTGTGGAGATGGTGCCAGCTAAGACAAACCCGAATCAGGCGGCGCTAAAAGATGAACTTCCTTCTGCTCCTAAGACAATAGAGACTCCGGTAGGTCCCGTTGAAGAGCCAGTCGGCGAGACCTACCAGTTCGTCCTGGTTAATAATAACGACTATGTTACCGTCTATCGCCTTCCCGAAAACGTAGTCTATGAATATACGGATGTGATTATGGATGTTCTTCCTTTTGAACTGCAAGAAGAGATTCGCGATGGAAAATTCCTAAAAACCGAAGAAGAACTTTATAATTTTCTTGAAAATTATACAAGTTAGGATTGTCTTTGAAGGCAGGATGTTGTAAATTAGTAGATAAGGCGAAAGATAACATAAGCCAAAGAGAGGATATGCGTATGGATGAGGCAAAGATTGCTAGAATCAATGAACTAGCGCGTCTGGCAAAGGCAGAAGGATTGACAGAGGAGCAGAAAAAAGAACAACAGCTTCTAAGGCAGGAATTTTTGGCCGCTGTCAGACAGAATCTAAAAAGCCAGCTAGACAATATTGATATGCAGCAACCCGATGGAACGATTGTGAACCTTGGAGAAAAATATGGAAAAAAACAGAAAAGCAGAAATTAGAACAGAAGTAAAAAAGCGTAGAGCCAATGCTAATACAACAGAACTGCATGAAGCAAGTCTTCGAATTATGGAGCAGTTTGTCAGCCTTTTGGCGTATCAGGAGGCTGAGATTCTTCTTGCCTATGTAGATGCCAAGCGGGAGGTGGAGACCCGCCTTTTGATGGCACAGGCATGGAAAGATGGCAAAAAAGTAGCAGCTCCCCGTGTAGATGGGGATGGCATTATGCATTACTACTATATGGACAGCTTAGAGGACTTAGAGCCTGGAAGCTTTGGCATTATGGAACCCAAAAAAGAATGTGTACTGTGTGAGACCGAAAAAGGCTTACTTTTGATGCCAGGAGTTGCATTTGATGTGGCTTGCCACAGGGTCGGATATGGTGGCGGTTATTATGACCGCTATCTAGAGAGACATCCTGGGCTTGTACATATTGCGCTGGCCTTTGAATTTCAGGTCTTTGATGAGGTTCCGTTTGAAGCTCATGATATTTTGCCAGAGCTGATTGTGACGGATAGACGAATCTTAAAGCCTGTGGAGAGTAAGATGAAGACATTAGAAGAGATTGGAAAAAGCGCAAAGGCAGCAGAACCGATTCTTAGAATCTTAAACAGTGGAAAAAAAGAAGAAGCACTTTTGCAGGTGGCACAGACGCTTCTGGATATGAACGGCTATATCCTGTCAGAGAATGAAAAGGATGTAAAAAAAGCAGAAGAAAACGGGATGAATCCAGGGCTTATAGACCGTCTGACACTGACTAGAGGCCGGATTGAAGCGATGGCAGAAGGGATTCGGCAAGTAGCAGCACTTGAAGACCCAGTTGGAGAAGTCCTGTCGATGAAACCGCGTCCCAATGGTCTGATGATTGGACAAAAAAGGGTGCCGCTTGGCGTGATTGGTATTATCTATGAGGCCAGACCCAATGTGACCGCAGACGCCTTTGCGCTTTGCTTTAAAGCCGGCAATGTGGTTATCCTTCGGGGAGGCAGTGACGCAGCACGCTCCAATCAGGCGATTGTCAAGGTGATTCGGATGGCACTTGCCCATCAGGATGTTCCACAGGACGTAATTCAGCTGATTGAGGATACCAAAAGAGAGACCGTACAGGAATTTATGCGGTTGCGTCAGTATGTAGATGTATTGATTCCAAGAGGTGGTGCGGGATTGATTCGCACAGTAGTGGAGAACAGCCAGATACCAGTGATTGAGACTGGAACAGGGAACTGCCATATCTATGTGGATGAAAGCGCAGATTTAAAGATGGCAGCAGATATTATCTACAATGCCAAGACGCAGCGTATCGGGGTGTGCAATGCCTGTGAATCGCTGGTGATTCATAAGCATGTGCTAGGTGCGTTTTTGCCTGTTTTAAAGGAGAAGTTAGACCAAAAGGAGGTAGAGCTTCGGGGCGATGAGCAGGTGATGGCAGTGATAGATGGTGTAAAAAAAGCAACAGAAGAAGACTGGGGATGCGAATATTTAGACTATATTCTCTCGATAAAGACCGTTTCAAGCATCGATGAGGCGATAGCACATATCAACCGCTATAATACGGGGCACTCAGAGGCGATAGTGACTTCTGACTATGCCAATGCGCAGCGCTTTTTAAATGAGATTGACGCGGCTGCGGTCTATGTCAATGCATCAACACGCTTTACCGACGGTTTTGAGTTTGGTTTTGGTGCGGAGATTGGCATCAGCACCCAAAAATTACATGCAAGAGGACCAATGGGGCTAGAGGCTCTTACTTCTAGCAAATATATTATCTATGGAAATGGACAGATTCGATGAGAGTGATTGCAGGTACAGCCCGCAGTATGCCGCTTAAGACTGTGCGGGGTATGGATGTGCGGCCTACAACGGACAAGACAAAGGAGACGCTTTTTAATGTCTTGCAGACAGAGGTGCCAGGATGCCGCTTTTTGGATCTTTTTAGTGGAAGCGGTGGTATCGCTATCGAGGCACTAAGCAGGGGCGCAGAGTTTGCTGTGTTAGTCGAGCAAAGTAAAAAGGCGCTTGGATGTATCAGGGAAAATCTTGTTTTTACAAAGATGGATGCGTATGCCAAGGTGTATGGATGTGATGTCTTGACAGCGCTTCGCCAGATGGAGGGACAAGAGGCATTTGATATTATCTTTATGGACCCTCCCTATAATCAGGAGTTAGAAAAAGAGGTATTAGAGGAACTTCTAGATAGCAGCTTAGCAGATAAAGATACCGTGATTGTGGTGGAGGCTTCTCTAAGTACGGATTTTTCGTATCTTGAAGGGCTTGGCTATCAGATTTATAAATCGAAAAAATACAAGACAAACCAGCATGTATTTCTTCAGAAAACATGACTGTGAAAGGACAATATATGATACGAGCGATATATCCCGGGAGTTTTGACCCGGTGACACTTGGGCATCTAGACATTATGAAAAGGGCATCTAAGACGGTGGATGAGCTGATTGTAGGGGTGTTAAACAACGGGGGGAAGACGCCGCTTTTTACGATTGACGAGCGTGTAAGTATGCTAAAGGAAGTGACAGAAGGGCTTTCAAATGTGAAAATTTTGTCATTCTCAGGGCTTTTGGTGGACTTTGCAAGGCAGACAGAGGCGACTGTGGTTGTCCGGGGGCTTCGGGCAATTTCGGATTTTGAGTATGAATTACAGATGGCACAGACCAACCACAAGCTAAATCCCAACGTAGATACGATGTTTTTGGCAACAAGTCTGGAGTATTCTTATCTAAGTTCGACGATTGTAAAAGAGGTGGCTTTCTTTCAGGGGGATATCAAAGAATTTGTGCCAGAGCAGATTGTAGAGCGAATTAAAAAGAAGGTAAAGGAAAAGCTTCAGTAGAAAAAAGTCGAAAAATAGATATTATTTTATCAGAGAATGGATAAGATAATATCTATTTTTATTTGTGAGAAATGGGGGAGTGTGGTATAGTGATATAGAAAATAATCGTTAAAATTTTTGTTAATTTTGAATTAAGTATTGACAGGGGTTAAGAAGATGCAATAGGATGGTAATGTGTGTTCAGGTAGTTTTTACAACAAGATGATGTAAGGGAAGATACCTATGGATATAGAATATTTAGGAAAAAGATAAAGGAGTATGGTGAAGATGAGCAATAGCCGGATTGAACAAATTATCGAGGAAATCGAGGATTATATTGATACGTGCAAGGGGCCTTTGCTTAGTTCCGGGGATAAGATTATTGTAAATCGGGAGAAGATGGAAGAGCTTCTTAGGGAACTTCGTCTAAAGACGCCGGAGGAGATTAAGCGCTATCAAAAGGTGTTGGCAAATAAGGAAGCCATACTGGCAGATGCGCAGAAGCGGGCAGAGGCGATTGTGGCACAGGCAAATCTGCAAAACCAGGAGCTTGTCAATGAGCATGAGATTATGCAGCAGGCTTATGAGCAGGCTAATAAGGTGATTGAGATGGCAGCAAATCAGGCACAGGATATCTTAGACAATGCCACGATGGATGCCAATGAGATTCGTATGGGGGCAATACAGTATACAGATGAGAAGTTGGCAGAGCTTCAGGATATCGTACAAAGGCTTGTGGATACGTCACATGTTCGCTATGAAGCAATGCTCAACAATTTTCAGGATTTCTTTAACGAGATTAGTAGCAACCGGGCAGAACTGCTGCCACAACAGCCGGAGCCTGAAAAAGAAGAGCCAAAAGAAGAACCAGAGACAGCCGCCCCACAAGCCATGGAGTGATGCGAAGAGAAGTTCCTTCCAATACGCTCTTGGTCTGAGCCAGAATACATAAGCCTCCAAAGGCAGCACACATACAGATACAGGCAGTTTTTGAGAGGCTGTTAAGACCCTGAAGTGCTGCAAGCTGGTCGATGCCACAGCTAATCTCTAAAAGGGCGCTAAAAAAGGCGAGAGCATAAGAAGACAGGGGCAAAAGTTTTAAAAACTGAGCCAGTATGGTAAATAACATGATATATCCGCCTAAGCGGGTGATGGTAGAGAAACCGTCCATGATGCAGGCATCCAGCATCGGAAAGTTCAGCCGGTGTGTGGGCGCCTGTTTTTTTGTGGAGCCTGTAGAGGAAATTTCAAAATGATAAAAAGGACGGGTGATGATAGCGTAGCATACGGGCAGCAGATAAAAGAACAACACAAGTCGCCAGGGAATCTCAGAATAGCGAAGCTTTAAAAGGCAGACATAGTTGAGAAAAAAGGCTGGACTTACATTGTTACAAAAGCCCAGAAGATAGGCGCCTTCTGTGGCACAGATATGGTCTTCACGAACCAAATCTGCGATAACCTTAGCTCCCATTGGAAAGCCACATAAAAAGCCTAAAAGGACTGCATAGCAGCCAGCTTCCGAGATATGAAAGATACGGCATAAAACAGGCGCATAGAGGCGGTTAAGATAGTGAAAGATTCCAGTACGCATCAAAAGATTAGAAAAAATCAAAAATGGTAAGAGAGATGGAAGAACCGCCGTATACCATAGCGTCAGTCCCAGTGAGCAGCCAGAGGCGATAACCGCAGGATGGGTAAATAAAAGAACGAAAAGTAATGAGAGGGTAAGGACGAAAAGTATCTTTTTCACAAGGCCACCATATAATGAACTAATTCCATACATTTTATGGGGCAAGCGGTAAAATATGAGTCCAATCAGAAAGATTGCGGTGTATCTAATGGCAGTTCTTTTATTAGGCTGCGTGGTACAAGGAGAGATGTTGTGGCTTTTGGAACTTTTAGAAGAAAGGATTCCATCTGAACAAAGCGAACGGGATGCCTTTTCTATCTATCAGGAAACGATGGAGTCCGTCTGGGGAGAGCTTGTCTATTTTCCAGTCCCAGATTCCAGCGTCAACGAAGAAGCAACGACAGCTTTTGAAAATACCTGGATGGCAGAACGTACGTACGGAGGTAAGAGGAGCCATGAGGGGATAGATGTGATGGCTTCAATAGAAGAAGCAGGGTATTATCCGGTTGTCAGTATGACAGATGGAGCGATTGAACAGATAGGATGGCTAGAAAAAGGCGGCTATCGGATTGGTGTGCGCTCTCTAGAGGGAAATTATTATTACTATGCACATCTTCATTCCTATGCCAGAGAATGGGAGAAAGGAGATACCATACAGGCAGGAGAAATCTTGGGCTATATGGGCGATACTGGATATGGGCCAGAAGGGACGACGGGACAATTTCCAGTGCATCTGCATGTTGGTGTGTATGTGCCGCTTGGTGCAGACCAGGAGATGGCAATCAATCCTTACTGGATGCTATGCTATCTGGAGGATAAAAAGTTAAAGTACGCTTACTAGAAACATTATCAGGAAGAAAGGATACTTGGAATGAAGTTACCGGAAACATTTTTGGAACAGATGCAAATAATTTTAAAAGAGGAGTATCAGGACTATCTTCAGAGCTTTACCGGAAAGGGTTTTACGGGGCTTCGGGTAAATACAGGGAAGATTTCTGTGGAGGAATTTGAGCGAATTCAGCCATTTAAAAGTCTAAGAAAGGTTCCCTGGGTAAAAAATGGGTATTATTATACAGAGGAGGATGCGCCAAGTAAGCATCCTTATTATTATGCCGGGCTTTACTATATCCAGGAGCCAAGCGCGATGACACCAGCGAGTGTACTGCCAGTAGAAAAAGGAGAGCGGGTGTTGGATTTATGCGCAGCACCCGGAGGAAAAGCGACAGAGCTTGCTGCCAAACTGTCTGGAACTGGTGTTCTGGTAGCAAATGATGCAAGCGCTTCTAGAACAAAGGCGCTGCTTAAAAATCTAGAAGTTTTTGGAGCACCCAATATTTTGATTACCAGCGAGATGGGGGACAAGCTCAACCGCTGTTTTCATGCGTATTTTGACAAGATATTGGTGGATGCGCCATGTTCCGGCGAGGGGATGTTTCGCAAACAGTCGCATATGGTGACCGCGTGGGAGAAGCAGGGACCAGAAGTGTTTGCCAAGATGCAAAAAGAGATATTAGAGCAGGCAGCAGAGCTTTTAAAGCCAGGCGGGATGATGTTATATTCCACTTGTACCTTTTCCGCATTAGAAAATGAAGGAAGTGTAGATGATTTCCTGAAAAGACATCCTGAATTTCAGCTAGAAGAGATTCCCTGGTATAAAGGGTTCTGCCATGGAAAGCCAGAGCTTGTGAAAAGTAACTTTCCACTAGAGCGGTGTGTACGATTATTTCCTCATAAAATCGATGGGGAAGGGCATTTTTTGGCGCTTTTAAGAAAAGAAGGAGAACGAAAAGAGAATAGAACAGAGCGAAAAAGACGCTTTACCAAGCTTCCTATAGAACTTTTGGAGTTTTTAAAGGATGTAAAGTTTCCGCTTGATATAAGTGGAATACAGGTATTAAATAACAAGGTGTTCTGGATACCTGATGGGATAGAAAGATGCCCTGGACTTCGTTTCTTACGCTCAGGGCTATATATGGGAGAACTTTTAAAGAAACGCTTTGAGCCTAGCCAGGCGTTTGCGATGGTGCTTAAAAAAGAAGAATATGCCTCAGTGATTGACTTGAACGTTTCTGATGGACGGGTGATTCGGTATCTAAAAGGGGAGACCATAGAGATTACAGATAAAGAGAGCCAAAGAGAGCATGGATGGCAGCTGGTGTGTGTGGACGGCTATCCGCTTGGATGGGGGAAATTAATCAAGGGAACGCTTCGCAATAAATATTTTTCGGGGTGGAGGATGAACGGATGATGCGCTTAGATAAATATCTGTGTGATGCAAAAGTTGGTACAAGAAGCCAGGTAAAAGGAATCTTAAAAAAGGGAAATGTACTGGTAAATGGGGAAGTTATAAAAAAGCCGGAGTGGAAAGTGGAAGAAGGAACAGACTGTGTGGTATGTGAAGGAAAAAAGCTGACCTATCAAAAATATGTGTACTGGATGCTCTATAAGCCAGCAGGAGTGGTGTCAGCGACCGAAGATAAAAGGGAGCAAACGGTGATAGAGCTTTTGCCACAAGAGGAGAGAAAAAAGGGAATCTTTCCAGTAGGAAGGCTTGATAAGGATACCGAAGGGCTTTTGCTTCTGACCAATGACGGGGAGCTTGGGCATCGGTTATTATCACCTAAAAAGCATGTGGATAAAAAGTATTATGCAAAGGTTCAGGGAGTGGTGACACAAGCGCATGTGGAGCAGTTTTTAGAAGGACTGGATATTGGAGAGAAAAAGTTGACGCTTCCGGCAAAGCTTGAGGTGATAGTGAGCAAGGAGATAAGTGAAGTGTGGGTGACGCTTCAAGAGGGGAAATTTCATCAGGTAAAAAGGATGTTTGAAGCGGTGGGTTGTAAAGTGCTTTACTTAAAGAGAGTGGCTATGGGAGCGCTTGTATTGGATGCTAAGCTGAAGGCTGGAGAGTGCAGAGAGCTGACACTAGCTGAACAAAAGCTGCTTTTTATAAGAGAGGAGCAGAGGTGAGAGACAGAGAGAACAGGTCAGAGGGGTTTTTGCCGGTTTGCAAGAAGGATATGGAACGGATGGGGATTAGGCAGCTGGATTTTGTCTATGTAATTGGGGATGCTTATGTGGACCATCCTTCGTTTGGACATGCAGTGATTGGGAGAGTGTTAGAGGCACATGGATATACGGTGGGAATAATTGCACAGCCAGATTACCGGAATGCAGATAGTATTATGATACTTGGAGAGCCACGCCTTGGATTCTTGGTGTCGGCGGGAAATATGGATTCGATGGTAAATCATTATACGGCGGCAAAAAAACATCGAAGAGAGGACAGTTATACACCAGGAAAAGAGATGGGGAAACGGCCTGACAGGGCGACGATTGTATATTGCAATCTGATTCGACAAAGGTATAAGAAGGTGCCTCTGATTATCGGGGGGATTGAAGCATCGCTTCGCAGACTTGCACATTATGACTATTGGTCAGATTCGCTTCGAAGGTCGATATTGTTGGAAAGTGGAGCGGATTTAATATCGTATGGGATGGGAGAGCGGTCAATTGTGGAGATTGCAGAGGCACTTGAGGCTCAAATACCCGTGGAGGAGATTACGTATATCCCAGGAACAGTATATAAAAGGCGGACATTGCCAGAGGAAGAAACATATATAAAGCTTCCGGGATATGAGGAGCTTCTTAAAGAGAAACGCGCCTATGCCAGAAGTTTCTATTTGCAATATTGCAACACGGATTCTTTTTCCGGGAAAAAACTGATAGAAGCTTATTCAGAGCATTGTTTTGTTGTGCAGAATCCAGCAGCAAAACCACTTTCTATGGAGGAGATGGATAAGGTCTATGGGCTTCCCTATCAGAGAACATGGCATCCAATGTACGATGCAGCGGGCGGCATTGCAGCCTTATCAGAAGTGAAGTTTAGCTTAGTCAGTGGCAGAGGGTGTTTTGGAGGCTGTTCTTTTTGTGCGTTGACGTTTCATCAGGGACGGGTGGTGCAGGTAAGAAGTCATAAGTCACTGCTTACAGAAGCAAAAAAGATGACAGAAGAAGCAGATTTTAAAGGGTATATTCACGATGTAGGAGGGCCAACAGCGAATTTTCGAGGACCGGCTTGTGAAGCACAGATAAAGAGAGGGGCTTGCCCCGAAAAACAATGTCTTTTTCCCAGACCCTGTAAGAACCTAAAAGCAGACCACAGGGATTATCTTGAACTGCTGCGAAAACTTCGGGCACTTCCAAAGGTGAAAAAGGTATTTATCCGTTCAGGGATTCGCTTTGACTATGTACTAGCAGATAAAAGTCAGGATTTTTTGGAAGAACTTTGTCGTTATCATATCAGCGGGCAGCTTAAAGTGGCACCAGAACATGTCAGCGATGTGGTGCTTGCCTGTCTTGGAAAACCGGAACATAAAGTGTATCAGGAATTTGCCAGACGGTATCGGCAGATGAATGAGAGGCTTCAGATGAAGCAGTACCTAGTACCTTATTTGATGTCTTCGCATCCGGGAAGCACGATGAAAGAAGCAGTAAAGCTGGCGGAATACTGCAGGGACTTAGGATATATGCCAGAGCAGGTACAAGATTTTTATCCGACACCGTCAACGATTTCCACTTGTATGTATTATACAGGGCTTGACCCACGGACGATGAAGCCAGTCTATGTGCCAAGAAGTCTTCATGAAAAGGAGATGCAACGTGCACTGATTCAATATCGGAACCCAAAGAATCGGGCGCTTGTAGAAGAAGCGCTTTTGCTTGCAGGACGTGAGGATTTGATTGGGTATGGGCCCAAATGCCTGCTGCGTCCAAAGCATACAGACAGAAAGGATAACCAGGAGAAAAATAAAAGCAGAGATAACAAAAAGACAGGCAAGAAAAAAACTATCCGAAATGTCCATCGGAAGAAACAGGAGAGATAGATGCAAAAAAGGTTGCAAAAAGGAACATACGGTTATCTAAATAAAAACAAGATTTATGCATGGAAAAAGGCAGTGCTGATGTTGGCAGTACCGGTGATTATTTTTCTGGTTGCGTGGGCGGTGCATAAGACACGGGAAAATGTGATGACGGTTGTCGCGATTGTAGGATGCCTTCCGGGTTGTAATCAGGTGGTAAGGGCGATTATGGCAAGCAGGTATCATTCGATAGAGGAAGAACTTTATCAAGAGGTGGAAAAAGCAAAAGGAACGTGTGTAGTTCTTTATGAGAATGTGTTTACGGCGTATGAGAGAACGTATTATATTGATGCGCTTGTGGTCTTAGGAAGGGAGATTGTAGGATATACAAGTGTGACTGAGACAGACACCAAAAAAGCGGCAGAGCATATTCGGGAGTTGCTTAAGAAAAATGCTTATAAGCAGAATGTGAGGATTTTTCCGGCGGGGGAGAGAAAGGCTTATTTGGAAAGGGTGAAAAAGTTGGCGGATATGATGCCAGAAGAGGTGCCTTTTAAGGGGGATGAAAGGTATCCGGGGTTTACGAGGGAGGAGATTGTGGTGCATCTTATAAGGGCGATTTCTTTGTAGAGAGGACGCTAGGACGGGAGGGGAGTAGGTTCCTGCCAGGTCGTGGCGAGCGTCCTTATTTGAAAAAAATTAGCGCTTACCAAAAACCGCCTGTAATATTAAAATCCTTAAAAAGGAGATTACATAATGAAAATAATTCAAGTGCAAAGAGACGAAGCTGGTCAGAGGATGGACAAGCTTCTTGGCCGATATTTGAAAGAAGCACCTAAAAGTTTTTTATATAAAATGCTGCGGAAAAAAAACATTACTTTGAATGGCAAAAAAGCAGACGGAAGTGAAAAGCTAAAAGAAGGGGATGAGATTCGGATTTTTTTTGCGGAGGAGACTTATCAGAAGTTTGCGGGGGAAGATAAGGAAAGGGAATTAGAATATCCGGCAATGGAACTTTCGATTCTCTATGAGGATGCGCATGTTCTTTTGGTGGATAAGCCGGTTGGGATGTTGACACAGAAGGCAAAGCCAGAAGATGTATCATTGAATGAATATATATTAGGCTATCTTAGAAGGAGCGGGCAGTGGAGTGAAAAAGAAGTGGCAGATGCGAAAAATGTAAGGGTGAACTATGGGGTTCGTCCGTCGGTCTGTAATCGTCTGGACCGTAATACAAGTGGAATTGTTATCTGTGGAAAGACGATTGTGGGGCTTCAGAGGATGTCAGCGCTGCTTCGCGAGCGGGGAATGGATAAATATTATCAATGCCTGGTGTTTGGAAGGATTGTAGAGGAGCAGAGGATGGAAGGGTATCTGTGGAAAAATACAGCTACCAATAAAGTGGAGATTTTAAAGAAAGAAAAGCAAGGAGCCAGTGCGATTGCAACGCAGTACCGACCGATGCAGGTATTTGAGGATTGTACACTTTTGGAGGTAAAATTGATTACAGGGCGTTCGCATCAGATTCGGGCACATCTGGCTTCGATTGGGCATCCGATAATTGGGGATTATAAATATGGAGAGCGAAAGGTAAATGAAGGTTATAAAAAGAGATATGGTTTAAAAAGTCAGCTGCTTCATGCAGGGAGAGTAGTATTTCCTAAGATGGAGGAGCCTTTAAAAGCGTTGTCGGGAAAGATAATAGAGGCTTCGCTTCCTGAGAGGATGAAAAAGATTGTAGAAGATAAAGAGAAGGAATAGGATGGATTATGTCGACCTGGAATACAAGAGGACTTCGTGGTTCTACATTAGAAGATATGATTAACCGGACGAATGAGCGGTATCGGGAGAAAGGACTGGCGTTGATTCAGAAAATTCCCACACCAATTACGCCGATAAAGATTGATAAAGAACACAGGCATATTACATTGGCTTATTTTGAGCAGAAAAGTACGGTGGATTATATTGGAGCGGTGCAAGGAGTGCCCGTCTGTTTTGATGCAAAAGAATGTCATGTCCGTACATTTCCACTGCAAAATGTGCATCCGCATCAGGTGGAATTTATGGAGGATTTTGAAAGACAGGGTGGAAAGGCTTTTCTGATTATTCATTTTACAGCAGAACAAAAGTTCTATTATCTGCATATTCGACAGCTTTTGGTCTTCTGGAAGCGTGCACAGCTTGGGGGGCGTAAGAGCTTTCGGATGGAGGAGCTGAATCCGGCTTATTTTTTTGATACAGGGAAAGGATTTTTGGTGCCTTATCTAGAACCTCTTTGCCTGGACTTGGAATCATAGGTTGACAATTCATAAAGGCGTGGTATAATACATTTGTTGTCTTTAACAGATTAGCGATTTACTATAGTAAAGTGAAAAGAGGATATGGGTAGTGAGGATTCAGCAGATTTTACATACACCAGAAGGCGTGCGGGATGTCTATAATGGAGAGTGCAGACGGAAAAACTATATACAGGATGTGTTGCATCAGGTGCTCTATAGTTATGGGTATGAAGATATTCAGACACCGACGTTTGAATTTTTTGATGTGTTTAGCAGAGAGGTGGGGACGGTTCCTTCCA
The DNA here is from genome assembly GCA_910575445.1 of Lachnospiraceae bacterium. GTDB lineage: Bacteria > Bacillota > Clostridia > Lachnospirales > Lachnospiraceae > Hominiventricola. Next base: position 36,630 of record CAJTFW010000003.1, read on the forward strand.
AGGAGCTGTATAAATTTTTTGACAGAGAGGGACATACGCTTGTGCTGCGCCCGGATATTACGCCTTCGATTGCGCGGGCAGTGACAAAGTATTTTACCGAAGAGGATATGCCGGTTCGTCTGTGTTATGTGGCAAATACATTTATCAATCATACGGATTTTCAGGGACGGTTAAAAGAGAATACGCAGCTTGGCGCAGAGCTGATAGGGGATGGAAGCGTGGAGGCGGATGCAGAGATGATTGCGCTTGTGGCAGAATCGCTTCTTCAGACAGGGCTTACAGAGTTTCAGGTGAGTATTGGACATGTGGATTTTTTTAAAAGTCTTTTAAGGGAAGCACATCTGACAGAGGAGATGGAGCTTGCGCTTCGGGAATTTATATCTAATAAAAATATCTATGGAGTGCGGGAACTTTTGGAGCCTTTGACGATTTCTGCGGGGCTTAAAGAGGCGTTTGCAGCGATTCCTGATTTGTTTGGCTCTGTGGAGATATTACAAAGAGCAGAAGCCTGTGCCGTGACAGAAGATGCCAAGAGGGCCTTAGAGCGTCTGAAAAAGATATATAAGCTTTTGACTTGTTATGGCTATGAGAAATATGTGACCTTTGATTTGGGGGTTGTCAGTAAGTATAAATATTATACGGGGATTATCTTTCAGGCGTATACATATGGCACCGGAGAGGCAGTGGCAAAAGGCGGGCGGTATGATACGCTGATGGACCATTTTGGAAAGTCAGCACCAGCAACCGGATTTGCTTTTGTGGTGGACAGATTGATGAGTGCGCTTGTTAGACAGAAGATAGAAGTGGATACAAGCAGAGAGAAGCTTTTGATTGTATATCAGACTTCGCAGGCAAAAGAGGCGATTGCAAAGGCAGTAGAGCTTCGGGCGCAGGGGAAGATTGTAGAGCTTGTGCCAAAGCAGATTGGCAGGGATTATCAGGCATATGCGAAAAAGCATGAGATTGTGGAAGTCATCTGCATGGAAGGAGAGATGGTATGAGATATTTGACCTTTGCACTTGGAAAGGGACGGTTGGCAAAGAAGACGATGGAGCTTTTTGCACAGATTGGGATTACGTGTGAAGAGATGCAGGATGCACAGACAAGAAAGCTGATTTTTGTCAATGAAGAGTTAAAGCTTAAGTTTTTCTTGGCGAAGGCGCCGGATGTGCCAACCTATGTGGAGTATGGGGCAGCGGATATTGGAGTGGTTGGAAAAGATACAATACTTGAAGAAGGCCGCAGGATGTATGAGGTGTTAGATCTTGGGTATGGAAAATGCAAGATGTGTGTGTGTGGGCCGGAGTCAGCAAGAGAGCTGTTAAAGCACCAGGAATTGATTCGGGTGGCGACAAAGTATCCGCATATTGCAAAGGATTATTTTTACAATCAGAAGCATCAGACCGTGGAGATTATTAAGTTAAACGGCTCGATTGAATTAGCGCCGATTGTAGGACTTTCAGAAGTGATTGTGGATATTGTGGAGACAGGCTCAACCTTAAAAGAAAACGGGCTTAAAGTGTTAGAAGAAGTCTGTCCTTTGTCTGCTCGGATGGTGGTGAACCAGGTGAGTATGAAGATGGAAAATGAAAGAATTGGAAAGATTATGAGTCGGTTAAAAGAGGTATTGTAGGAAAAGGAAAGACAAATATGATTTATTTTACAGCGGATTTGCATTTCTATCATGAGAACATTATTCGGCATACACAGAGACCGTTTTACAGTGCAGAAGAAATGAATAAGACGTTGATACAGAAGTGGAATCGTAAAGTGTCCTGTGAGGATGAAGTATATATCTTAGGGGATTTTACGATGAAAGGGGCAGAGATAGCAACTGCATGTCTGTGTGCATTGCAGGGGAAGAAACATTTGATTAAGGGAAATCATGACCGTTTTGTGGAGCAGTCTGCATTTGAAAAATCGTTGTTTGCATCGGTGCGGGATTATATGGAGATTACTTATCTAAATACACGCTTTGTGTTGTTTCATTATCCGATGATAGAGTGGAATGGGGAGAGAAAAGGAGCGATTGCGCTTCACGGGCATCAGCATAATCACAGAGAATATAATCTAAAGAATCGTAAAGAAGGGATTTTGCGATATGATGTAGGTGTCGATGCAAACCATATGGAGCCGGTGAGTGCGAAGGAGATTATTGATTTTTTTAGTTAAATGGTGAGTAGGAGAGAGAATTATGAGAACTGTAAGGCTTAATGAGGCGTCGAGAAAAGAGCTGATGGAGAAGCTCTTAAAGAGAGGGATGGGGGAGCATGGGGAATACGAAGAAACCGTGCGGGAGATGGTTTATCGGGTAAAAGAGGAAGGGGATAAGGCCCTTTTTTCTTATATCCATCAGTTTGATTGTGAAAAGATTAACGCATCGAATATAAAAGTGACAGAGAAAGAGATAGAGGAGGCTTATCAGGAAGTTGATAAGAAGTTTCTGGAAATTCTGAAAAAGGCGCTTTTTAATATCCGCGGGTATCATGAGAAGCAGAAAAGATATAGCTGGTTCGACACAACGCCCGAAGGCACAATGCTTGGGCAGAAGGTGACACCGCTTCGGGCGGTTGGAGTGTATGTGCCGGGTGGAAAGGCAGTATATCCTTCTTCGGTGCTGATGAATATTGTGCCGGCGAAGATAGCCGGAGTAGAAAAAGTAGTGATGGCAACACCCTGCGACAAAGAGGGGAAGGTAAATCCTATGGTTCTTACGGCGGCTAAGGAAGCTGGCGCGGATGAAATCTATAAGATGGGTGGCGCACAGGCGGTGGCAGCGATGGCTTTTGGGACGCAGTCAGTTCCAAAGGTGGATAAGATTACAGGACCAGGGAATATTTTTGTGGCGCTGGCAAAGAAGATGGTGTCAGGGGTTGTGGGGATTGACTCGATTGCCGGGCCAAGTGAGATATTGGTGTTAGCGGACGAGACGGCAAATCCTAAATATGTGGCAGCGGATTTATTGTCGCAGGCGGAGCATGACGAGATGGCAAGTGCGATTCTGGTGACAACAAGTCAGAAGCTGGCAGAGCAGGTGTCGGCTGAGGTGGATGAGTTTGTGAAACATTTATCAAGAAAGGGGATTATTGAGAAGTCATTAGAGCAATATGGTTATCTGTTAGTGACAGATACGAAGGAGGAGGCGTTAGAGACTGTAAATCTGATTGCCTCAGAGCATCTGGAGATTGTGACGAAGAATCCCTTTGAGGATATGACAAAGGTGCAGAATGCAGGAGCCATTTTCCTGGGAGCCTATAGCAGTGAGCCACTGGGAGATTATTTTGCAGGGCCCAATCATATTTTACCGACCAATGGGACAGCTAGGTTCTTTTCTCCGGTGTCCGTGGATGATTTTGTAAAAAAATCGAGTATTATTTATTATTCCAAAGAGGCGCTTTTAAAGGTACACCAGGAGATTGCATATTTTGCAGAGAAGGAACAGTTGACAGCACATGCCAATTCAGTGCGGGTGCGGTTTGAAGGAGAAGAGAATGAGTAGGGAAGCAAAGGTAGAGAGAAATACAAAGGAGACAAAGATTCAGGTATATCTAAATCTGGACGGGAACGGAGCGGCAGAGCTTCATACAGGGATTGGATTTTTTGACCATATGTTGGATGGATTTGCAAGGCATGGACTGTTTGATTTGAAGGTTTTGGTGGATGGGGATTTGGAGGTGGACTGCCATCATACAATAGAAGACACCGGGATTGTGCTTGGGCAGGCGATACGGGAAGCTGTGGGGGATAAAAAGGGTATCAAGCGTTTTGGAAGCTGTATGCTGCCAATGGATGAGGCATTGATAGCCTGTGCGATTGATTTGTCAGGGCGGCCTTATTATGTATCAGATACAAAGTTTACTGTGCCACGAATTGGAGATATGGATACAGAGATGGTACAGGAATTTTTCTATGCGCTTTCTTATAGCGGGCAGATGAATCTGCATTTTAAATTGCTGGCTGGAAGTAACAATCATCATATCTGTGAGGCGATGTTTAAGGCATTTGCAAAGGCATTAGACGCGGCAGTAACTTATGATGCGCGTATCACAGATGTATTATCGACGAAAGGTAGTTTGTAAGATGAAGAGAAAACATTTGATACCAGTGATGCCAATTCGAAATGGTATGGCCAATGGGCAAGACGGCGTAAAGCTGGCAAAATTTTATAGTGATAACGGGGCAGATGCGATTCTGATTTTTGATTTGGCAGAGTCGGATAAGGAACATGAGGAGGCGATTGCCCTTCTAAAGGAGATAAGCCGCACCGTAGAGATACCACTCTATGCAGGCGGGCATATCAGACGCATTGAGGATGTCAAGAAAATCCTGTATGCGGGGTGTGATAAGGCGATTTTAAATTTTGGAAGAGAGAGTAATGTTGAGATGGCTTTGGAAGTCTCAAAGCGTTTTGGAAAAGAGAAGATAGGCTTTAGTATCTTTGAGGAAGCACAGTGCAGTAAAGAGCTTGATGAGATGGGAAGTCTGATATTATGGTCGGGCTCAGATGCTTTTTGTCCTTATAAGGGGAAGATTCCGGTTATCAGCATCAGCTCAGCGGCTTCTGATGAGGCGATTATCGGGGTATTGTCCAACAAATGGGCAGATGGCATATCGACGGCTTATTTTTCTACCGAAGTGGCAGACTTTATGGGGCTTAAAAAGAAGGCTGCAAGGCGCGGACTTTTGATGAATACATTAGAGAGCAGCATCTCATGGCACTCACTAAAACCGGATGAAGATGGGCTGGTGCCAGTGGTGGTGCAGGATTATCAGACTATGGAAGTGCTGATGTTAGCATATATGAATGAAATCGCTTTTGAGACAACTTTGGAGAGTGGGCGGATGACATACTGGAGCAGAAGCCGGGACGAGCTTTGGACAAAGGGGATGACAAGCGGGCATTTTCAGTATGTGAAATCTTTATCAATCGATTGCGACAATGATACGATACTGGCAAAAGTGAGCCAGGTAGGGGCAGCATGCCATACGGGAAATAGGACTTGCTTTTACCGGGATATGGTGAAGAAAGAATATGTGGAGAAAAATCCTCTGAAGGTGTTTGAAGATGTATATGGAGTGATTATGGACCGAAAACTCCATCCAAAAGAGGGGTCTTACACCAACTATCTCTTTGAAAAGGGGATTGACAAGATTCTGAAAAAGGTCGGGGAAGAAGCAGCAGAACTGATTATTGCAGCGAAAAATCCTGACCCGGAGGAGATTAAATATGAGATGTCAGACCTTTTGTATCATGCGATGGTGCTGATGGCAGAGCGAGGAGTGATATGGGAGGATATTACACGGGAGTTGGCCGACAGGTAAAAAAGAAGTGATGGGTCAGCCTATGGCTGACCCTGAAATAAAAAGTAAAGGTTAGAAAATGATGCAGTCATTTCCTTGGCTAGTCTTTCATAAAATCTTGTAAAGAGAACAAAAGGAACTCTATTTCATGGGTGCATATCGTGACCAACTCTTACGCGAGACCTACGGCAATAAACCAATTAATTTTTATGAAGAAAACGAAGAATCGCCTACTCCCTTCTTTACTGTTTTTAAACTAAAATTTACAATCTGTCTCTTTCTCTTTGCTGGATTTGCCTATCTAAGTCTTACTGGCAGCAGCATCTACAATATCACTGCTCCCCAAATCGTACAGGCTGTCACTAACGAAGACCTTTACCTTCAGCTTTCTAACCTAACTTTTCCAACTTCTCCAACAACGGAATCAGAATAAATATAATTAAGTGACACTACTATTTTCAGAAAACAGTTGAAAAATGCCGAAACTACGCTTATAATAGTCCTGTAGTACTCTGGCAGACAATTGTCCGCCGAATAAAAACAATGGAGGATTTTATATGAAAAAGAAAGTAGTATCCCTGATGCTCTGCACCGCACTGACAGCAGCGATGGTATCTGGCTGTGGCGGTGGAGATAACGCTTCATCTTCTGAGGGCAACACTCCGGCAACGGATGATGCTGGTGCTTCGAATGAGGCAACAGATTCCACAGATGCAGAACAGCCAGCAGCATCTGGCGGCAATGTCATCAAAGTTGGTGTTTTCGAGCCGCAGACTGGCGAGAACGGCGGCGGCGGACTTCAGGAAGTATATGGTATCCGCTATGCAAACCAGGAGCGCCCTACGGTGACCGTAGGTGGCACAGAATACACGATTCAGCTTGTAGAGGCAGATAATAAGTCCGATAAGACTGAGGCTGTTACTGCTGCACAGTCCCTAATCTCTGAAGGAGTTGTCGGTGTACTTGGCTCCTATGGCTCTGGTGTTTCCATCGCAGCTGGTGAGATTTTCAAAGAGGCACAGGTTCCAGCGATTGGATGTTCCTGTACCAATCCACAGGTAACAGAAGGAAATGACTACTATTTCCGTGTCTGCTTCCTTGACCCGTTCCAGGGTACCGTAATGGCTAATTTTGCCAAAGAAGAAGGCGCACAGACCGCAGCTATAATTACACAGCTTGGAGATGACTATTCTTCCGGTCTTGGTGCATTTTTCAAAAGTGCATTTAGCTCCTTTGGCGAGATTGTGGCAGAAGAGCAGTTCCAGACCAATCAGACAGACTTTAAGGCAAGCTTAACCAATATTAAGGACAAGAACCCAGAAGTTATCTTTGCTCCGTCTTCGATTGCAACCGCTCCTCTGATTATCAAACAGGCGCGTGAGCTTGGCATTACCTGCCCGATTATGGCTGGAGATACCTGGGAGAACGCAACAATTATTGAGAATGTAGGTGAGTATACACAGGATATCTATCTGTCTACCTTCTTTGATGAGGATGGTGTAGATGAGGCTGGCGCAGCATTTATCACTGGCTTTAAAGAGTATCTGACCACCAATGGACAAAGCGATATTATCCCTGCAGTATCTGCACTTGGATATGATGCATACAACGTACTGATTGATGCGATTGAGGCAGCAGATTCTGTAGAGCCTACTGCGATTCGTGATGCACTGACAACGGTAGAGACCACAGGCGTTACCGGTGCTATCTCTTTCAATGAGAATGGTGACGCGAACAAAGATATGGCATTTATCAAGACCGTTGAAGACGGCAGCTTCAAATTCTTGAAGACAGTAACCGTAGAATAATGAATCTTGGGCAGGGAATCTTATTCTTCCCTGCCCTTATTTTGAAAAAGGGAAAAGGAAAACTCATGAGTTTAAATGTATTTTTTCAGCACTGCCTGACCGGTATTTCCCTGGGCGGAGCATATGCGCTGATCGCCATCGGTTATACCATGGTCTACGGTATTTTACGATTAATCAATTTCGCACATGGTGATATCTTCATGGTAGCCGGTTATTTCATGATTTTTGCCACAGCAACCTTTGGATGGATGGCCGGTATCCCGTTGATGCTGGTCTTGACGGTACTCCTTGGTGTTGTGATTGAGAAAGCGGCCTATAAGCCTATTCGTACGGCACCTAGGATGTCGGTTATGATTTCTGCGATTGGTGTTTCTTATCTGTTACAGAATCTGACAACATATTTGTTTACTGCACTTCCAAGACCTTTCCCGGAGATTCCATTTCTGAAGAAAATCTTTCAGATAGGCTCTGTGTCAGCGTCTTTGGTTACTTTTTTAACGCCGGTGCTTACGATTATTCTGGTGGTACTTTTAGTGTATATCACCAATCATACCAAGGTCGGCATGGCAATGCGTGCAGTGTCTAGGGATTTTGAGACTTCCCGTCTGATGGGAATTAAGATTAACAACGTAATCAGTATTACCTTTGTCATCGGTTCTTTTCTGGCTGGTGTGGGTTCGCTTCTGTATTTTACAGACCGTATGTCGGTAACACCGTTCTCAGGAACGCTGCCAGGTCTTAAATGCTTTGTGGCAGCGGTTATCGGTGGTATTGGAAGTGTGCCAGGAGCTGTGGTTGGAGGTTTTGTGATTGGTATCTGCGAGACCTTTTTGATAGCGTTTGGCTATTCCACATTCAGTGATGCATTTACGTTTATTCTGTTGATTATAATGCTTTTGTTTAGGCCGACTGGTCTATTCGGCGAAAAAATGATTGATAAGGTGTGATGAATATGAAAAAAACAACTAAATATCTCTGTACTCTCATCGCAGCCGTGGCATTTATCGCCTTGTTGGTCTTCCTTGAGAGCAATAAAAATAAATACGGTATGGCAGTTACTGTGCTTCAAAAGGGCTTTATCTTAGCGGTCGTAGCCGTCTCTATGAATCTGTTAAATGGTTTTACCGGTCTGTTTTCACTAGGACAGGCAGGCTTTATGGCACTTGGCGCCTATACGTACGCCATCTTTACGATTCCGTTAGAATCAAGAGCAAGTGTCTACTATATCTCCGGGATGCATCCTGTAATTGCCGGGATTGAGCTTCCAATGTTTTTAGCACTTATCGCAGGAGGACTTGTGGCAGCGCTCTTTGCGGCAGTTATTGGTTTTCCGGTACTTCGACTAAAAAGTGACTATCTAGCGATTGCAACACTTGGATTTTCAGAGATTATTCGTGCATTGATTGCAAGTCCGCAGATGGATACGATTACCAATGGATCCTATGGATTAAAGAGTATTCCAGCTGCCAGCATCTATGTGGTAATTGGGCTGTGTATTCTCTCGATTGTGGTTATGTCGCTTTTGATACACTCCTCCTTTGGACGTGCGTTTAAGGCGATTCGCGAAGATGAGATTGCCGCAGAAGCGATGGGGATTAACCTTCTAAAACACAAAGAACTAGCGTTTGTTATCAGCTCCTTCTTCGCCGGGATTGGCGGTGCTCTGTTAGCGATGTTTATGCGCTCGATTGACTCTAGTACCTTTAAGATTGCGATGACTTATGATATTTTGTTGATTGTCGTGATTGGTGGTATGGGAAGCATTACAGGCAGCGTGCTTTCTGCGCTTTTAGTAACAGCGAGCAAAGAGTGGTGGCTTCGTTTCTTTGACGAGCCTTTGACGATTGCCGGGGTAAATATTCCACTGTTTCGCAATGGATTCCGTATGGTTATCTTCTCGATACTGCTGATGGTGGTGGTACTATTCTACCGCAGAGGAATTATGGGAACAAATGAATTTTCCTGGGATGGATGTCTGCGGCTTCTTCGGTCGATTCCATCTAGGATTGGTTCCTTGTTCCACAAGAAGGAGGCGCAGGCAAAATGAGTAAGACCATATTGAAGGTAGACGATATTACGATGCAGTTTGGCGGCGTGGTTGCAGTCAATAATTTCTCAATGGAAGTCCATGAAGGAGAGATTGTGGCGCTTATCGGACCAAATGGTGCCGGCAAGACAACTGCTTTTAATGTGATTACGGGTGTCTATGCGCCGACCAATGGAGCAGTCTCTTTTCATGATGAATTGATTATCTCCAACTATCCGCAGGGCAAGATGAAGAAGATGTATGCCGGAGAGAATCATGGAAAATATACAAAGCGGCTAGAAAAGACACCAGACCAGATTACAAAGCTTGGCGTGGCCAGAACATTCCAGAACATACGTTTGTTTAAGAGTCTGACGGTTTTTGAAAATGTATTGATTGCCAGACATATGCGTTCCAAGGCCAACGTCTTTAGTGCAACATTTCGCCTGAATAAAAAAGAAGAACATGCAAATCGAGAGGAGACTTTAAAGCTTCTAGGGATTGTGGGACTTTTGGATGTCAAAGATGAGATTGCAAGTTCTCTTCCCTATGGAAAGCAGCGTCACTTAGAGATTGCAAGAGCACTTGCGACAGAGCCAAGTCTGCTTCTTTTAGATGAGCCGGCAGCGGGTATGAATCCGCAGGAGACGGATGAATTGACTGCTTTTATCAAGAAAGTAAAGGAGCAGTTTGGGCTTACGGTCTTTATGATTGAGCATCATATGGATTTGGTTATGGAGATATCAGACCGTATCTATGTATTAGACTTTGGAAAACCAATCGCTTCCGGGACACCGGATGAGATTCAGAACAATAAGAGGGTAATTGAAGCATATTTGGGGGTGCCGGAGGATGAGTAAGAATTTATTAGAAGTCAAAGACTTAAGTGTATCCTATGGCGGCATCCGGGCTGTAAAGGGGATTAGCTTTGATGTGCCAGAAGGAGAGGTTGTCACCCTGATTGGTGCCAACGGTGCGGGGAAGAGCTCAACGCTTCGTGCGATTGTAGGGCTTGAGAAAGCAGCAGAAGGCAGTATTCAGTTTGACGGCAAGGAGCTGACCCAGTTGGGGACAGAGCAGCTGGTGACAGAGGGGATTACGTTGGTTCCAGAAGGACGCAGGGTATTTCCGAATCTGTCGGTGCTTGAAAATCTAAAGATTGGGGCTTATCAGAGAAAGGATTCTCTAGAGGCGGATATTGAGTGGATTTATGGTCTCTTTCCGCGTCTTAAGGAGCGTTCCTGGCAGATGGCAGGGACACTTTCAGGTGGTGAACAGCAGATGTTAGCGATTGGGCGGGCACTGATGAGCAAGCCAAAGCTGATTATGATGGATGAGCCATCTCTTGGACTTGCGCCGATTGTGGTGCAGGGAGTATTTGACATTATCCGGGAGATTAATAAACAGGGTGTGACAATTCTTCTGGTGGAGCAGAATGCAAATATGGCGCTGAAGGCAGCGCATCATGCATATGTAATGGAGACTGGAAGAATTACACTGCATGGAACCGGGAAAGAGCTTTCAGAAAATGAAGAAGTGAAGGCAGCTTATCTTGGAAAGGCGAAGAAATAGATAGAGTGTTTGGATAAAATACCCAAGGAGTGTTGTCTTTGGGTATTTTTTTTAGGGAGGACGCTAGGACGGGAGGGGAGTAGGTTCCCAAAAGACCCCGCTCGCGCTTAATGAACGCCTATAGCGGTACTAAATTCGCGACTGCGCGTAACCGCTTGCGCTCATTAAGTGCCGATGGCGTTCAATGGGTCTTGCAGGAACCTACTCCCCTCCCGTCCTGGCTGACTACGACTAGCCATAGGATATAAAGTACTATTGCGTAATACTGTGTGAAATATATAGGTGTAATGTTCTGCCCAAAGCGTATGTATCGAAGCTGGTAAAGTACGAAAAATAACATAGTGTTCCGCCCGAAACGTACGTATCGAAGCCAATACACAGCTCGACATGGCCAGGCAGATGTTCCTGAAAGACCCATTGGACGCCATCGGCACTTAGCGAGCGCAAGCGGAACGCGCAGTCGCGAGCTTAGTACCGCTATAGGCGTTCATTAAGCGCGAGCGGGGTCTGGAAGGAACATCTGCCTGGTCATGGCGAGCGTCCTTTGACAACATAAAAAACATATGATACAATCAAAAAAACTAAAAAAGGAGTAAAAGCATGAATCTAACAAAAACAAGCAAATATCTAAGTATGATTTTGCGTCACAGGCCAGAAGTAGCCGGGATTACGCTAGATGAACATGGGTGGGCAGATGTAGAAGAGCTGATAGCAGGGATTAAGAAAACGCAGAGATTTAACCGAGAGATGTTAGAAGAAATCGTCAGAACTGACCAAAAACAACGTTATTCTTTTAACGAAGAAAAGACCCTGATTCGTGCGAACCAGGGCCATTCGATACCTGTGGATGTGGAACTTGCACAAGTAGAGCCGCCAGAGATACTTTGGCATGGAACGGGTGAAAAATATGTAGCCTCTATTGATAAAAGTGGTCTGCTTCCTAAAGGGCGGCTGTATGTACATCTCTCAGATGACTACGAGACCGCAGTCAAAGTTGGAAGCAGGCATGGAAAGCCTGTAGTGTACCAGATAAAAAGTGCGCAGATGGCAGCAGAGGGTCATGTATTTTATCGCTCGGTTAATGGGGTGTGGCTGATTAAAAGCGTACCAGTAGAATATCTAAAAAAGAAATCCACTTTTAATCTGTAAAACGTGTGGATTTCCACATGACAGCTAAAGCCACAACGGCTGTCAAGAGTTCAGCAACCCAAAAACCATGCCATACACCGACTGCTCCAAGGCTGCGGCTTAGAATAAAAGCTGCCGGAAGCATAATCACAAGGTAGCGGCACATGGAGATAATCAGAGAAGGGATTCCTTTGGAAAGCCCTTCTAGCGCCCCACAGGCAGTCACAGATACTGAGGATGCAATAAATCCAATACAGATAATTCGAAGTGCCTCTACACCGGCCTGGACATTCTCAGGAACAGAAGTAAAAAGGCTCATAAGCTCTGTCGGATAGATAAGACATAGTGCAGTTCCGGCTGTCATAATTATTATCGTCAGAAAAAGGGCTGTCAGATAGATTTTATGAACCCTCTGGTACATCTTAGCGCCGTAATTATATCCAATCAGCGGACGGATACCCTGTACAATACCATTGGCGGTCAGATATAAAAAAGTCTGAAGTTTATAATAGACGCCAAGCACCAGCACATACGCCTGTGAAAATCCAGCCAGAATGATATTTAAACAAGAAATCATCACAGATGGAAGCGACATCGTCAAAGAAGCGGAGATGCCAATCGAATATAGTCGGGTGGCAATCTCTTTCTCCGGCATCAGATAATGAACATCTATATGTACCGGAATTGGGCGCAGAAAATAGTAGAGCAGATAGATAACAAAAGTCAGCACCTGTCCAAGCCCTGTTGCAATCGCTGCTCCTTCAATCCCCATCGCTGGAAAAGGTCCTATACCAAAGATAAGTATTGGGTCTAAGATAATGTTGGCGATACAGCCACATAACATACTGACCATTGAGACGGTCATCTTTCCAACTGCCTGAAATAATTTTTCAAAAGATAAATCAAGCGAAATAATTGCAGCAAATAAAAATACAATCCGAGAATAGCGAACTCCCATCTCAATCGTAAGTGCGTCTGTTGTAAATAATCTAAGAAAGTTGGGTATCACAGTGATGCAGATAATCGACAGGAAAAGGCCATGTAAGGTATTTAATACAAGTCCCTGAGTTGCTGCTTTATCTGCCCGCACGAAGTCTTGTGCTCCTAGATAGTAAGCCACCACGGCATTCAGTCCCACGCCAAAACCAATCGTCACTGCATTGATAAGATTTTGCATTGGATATACCAAAGAAAGTGCTGTCATAGCTGTTCCACTAATCTGTGCCACAAAAAAACTGTCAATAATGTTGTACAGCGAATTGACCATCATAGATATCACCATTGGCAGTGACATCGTAAGCACCAGATATAAGATTCCTTTTTCTTTCATAAATGTCTGTTCCATCATTTCCTCCTCACAAAAAAAACCACACAATTATCTATCCTAAATTAGATAACTGTGTGGCGAAAATAGACATTGTCCATAAAAATCCACATCCCCAAGAAATTCTTAGAGGTTTGTGGATAGTTTAACATTCTTTTTTGGCCTTGTCAAATTCTATTAAAGGAATGACAAAGAAAAGAAGATATTGTATAATGAAAAAAGATAGAAAAAGGAGGAAAGACTATGGACCGAAAAGCAATTGCAAGAGAAACATTAAGAATTATGGAACAGGGATATTATGAGAGAAATGGACAGAGAGTAGACATAGATAATTTACAGAAAGCATCCATAGAGAAAAGCTTTCTGCTAACGCCGGAAGAAGGAGAAGCGCTTATAAAAGATTGTGAAACTATCAACAAACAGACAGAGAAAAAGACGGTTGTTCTGACGCTGAATTGCTCTACCGTCGATGCTATATTGAAACTAAAAGACGAAGGGAAGCAAGTCGCTGTCCTAAACTTTGCCAGCGCCAAAAACCCTGGTGGTGGCTTTATAAATGGTGCCATGGCTCAAGAAGAAAGCCTGGCAGCTTCTAGCAGTCTCTATGAGACCCTGTTAGCCCACGAAGACTACTATATTATAAACCGTGCTTGTAAGACCATGGTATATACCAATCATGCCATCTATTCTCCTGATGTGCCTTTTTTCCGTGATGGGCGTTTTCGTCTTATGGAGTCTTTGGTTCTCGCTTCTGTTCTCACTCTCCCCGCTGTCAATATGGGCCAGGTAAAACTAAAAGGGGAAGACGTTGAAGAAGCCGAAAAAGCCATGAGACACCGTATGAAGTTAGCCCTTGCTATCTTTGCTCATCAAAATTGCAGACATCTTGTTCTGGGTGCCTATGGCTGTGGTGTCTTTCGTAATGACCCTGAAAAAATAGCCCTCTGGTGGAAAGAACTCTTAGATAACGATTTTAAAAATGTTTTTGATACCATCTTTTTTGCTGTCTTAGACCGCTCTGCCACGGAAAACTGTATCCGTCCGTTCCAATCCATCTTTGACGACCATCGTTAATCTAAGATACAACAAAACCTCCACGACTTCTGTAAAAGGAAAGTCGCGGAGGATATTTTTACTGTCCTTTTCCTTTCATAACCCCTCGTGCCTTTTTCAGCATTTCATCCATCTTTCTCTTTTCTTCCGGCGATTTTCCTTCTTTCATAATCTCAAAAATCAACTGAAACTCCTCTGGCGTAAACTGCAGATTTTGCCTGCTTGCAGATGCTACCGCCCCCATCAGAACCGGCATCGCTTGCTTTTGATTTTTTCCTTCAATCTGTTTGGCAAGATTTAACAAAAATGTAAGTTTATCTGGCGAAATATCCTTCATGCGCGGGTCCTGAAACCATTCAGGTATGTTCATGTATGCTCCTCCTTCTCATCGGGCGTGAAAGCAGATGAAAAGCCTTCAAACATCTCCCGATACATATCCATATTTTCAAAAATATCTGTAAACTGTTCCATCTGTGCCTGTTCCTGCGGGGGAAGAACTCCTTTTAGACATTTCATCAGATTTCCCACATCTGGCGATTGCTGAACGGGCGTATTCTGACTGAAATACTCTATGGTTTTTTGAAATTCCACCCATTTAATATAGATAGCCAGCATCTTCTGCGTGCTAGCAGGAAGAAAGGGCAGGAAGGCTTTCAACATCTGCAGCTCCTTTGGAAGAATTGCTTCATCAAATGTCATGGCAGATTGCTCCCTGCGTCTTTCTTCAATATATGAACGGCAACTGGAAATCATGCAATTTCCATAACCGGAATCATTCTGTCTGTAAGAAGAGGGGATGCTGCATAAGCAGACATCCCCGTTAGAGTGTTAGCATCCACAGCCGCATCCGCAGTTGTTGTTGCATCCACAGCTGCTATTGCATCCGCAGTTGTTGTTGCCACAGCTGCTGCCGCCGCCAAAGCCATTGCCGCAGAAGAGCAGAAGCAGGATAATCCAGCAGCAGTTATCGCCGCCAAAACCGCTGTCACAGCCACATCCATTTCCGCCAAAGATTCCGCCGCCGCCATTGCCACAGCAGGAGAACAGAAGCAGAATCAGGATGAGACAGCCACATCCGCCACCGCCAAACAGGCTACCGCCGCCACCGTTGCTTGTGCAGCATCCGCATCCATTGTCACAACAGCATCCATTCCTTGAACTTAAATCACTCATGAAGTAAACCTCCAAAAACTATTTACACTTCATCATATGCAGAAATGGTGAAGTGTGCTATACTAAAACCGAAATAAAACAGCCTAGATGAGGAGGAACATGTGATGCCGGCTACTTATGCGCATTATATATTTGGAAAAAAAGTTTATGCAAAGCTTCCAAAAGAAGAGAAACAGAGAATTCTTCAGGCAAAAGATGCCTTTTTATTAGGACTGCATGGACCAGACCTTTTGTTCTATTACTATCCCATAGGGAAAAACAGAATTAATCAGCACGGGGTTTGGCTCCATAAAGAATTTGCCGCTGATTTTTTTAATAGAGGGAGAACTTGCTATCGCAAACGTCAGGACACAGCGCTTCGTGCCTATCTGTATGGATTTTTGTGCCATTTTGTTTTGGACAATGAGTGTCATCCATTTGTCAACTACTATGCAGAGGAGAAAGACATCGGACATCTGACGATTGAGACCGAGTTTGACCGCTACCTTATGGAGCTTGATGGACATGACCCCTTAGCGTATCTTCCGATTCACCATCTGATTAGCAGAGCACATACCAGAGAGCAGATATCGCTTCTGTTTGACAATATCAGTTCTGTACAGATTGATGTCTGTATTCATATGTTTCGGCAGGTAATTACGTTTTTTGTATGTCGTCATATTGGAAAAAGATTATTTTTAAAAATATTTTCTAGAATTGCCGGGCAAGATAAAGGCATCGGCGGACTGATTATGGATGGTTGTGTACATCCGGTATGCAAAGAAAGCAATTATTTTCTAAGAGAGCGGATGGAACATGCAGTCTTATCAGCGGTAGACGAGATACAACGATATAGCAGGGTCTTAGATATAGGGGGACTTTTGTCCGATAGGCTGTATCAAAACTATGAGGAGTCTATATGAGCAATCTGACAAGAAAAGAAAAAGACTGGATACTTTATGATGTGGGAAATTCTGCCTTTGTGATGCTGACCGCAACCGTGATTCCCATTTGCTTTAAAAATATGGCTTCGGAAGCTTCTATCTCATCATCGGCTTCTACCGCTTATTTTGGGTATGCAAGTGCATTTGTCACTATACTGGCGGCGATATTGGGTCCAATCCTTGGGGCAGTGGCAGATATTAGAGGATTTAAAAAGCCAATTTTTACTTGCTTTATGGGGGCTGGAGTGATTGGCTGCGCAGTGCTCTCTTTTCCAACGGGCTGGTTGTCTTTTCTTGTGGCATATATCTTTGCAAAGGTGGGATTTCAGGGAAGTCTGACATTTTATGATTCAATGCTTACGGATGTTACAGATACCAAGCGGGTTGATGAGGTGTCCGCACATGGATATGCCTGGGGGTATCTTGGCAGTTGTATTCCTTTTGTTATCAGCATCCTTTTGGTGCTCTATGGAGGGCAGATAGGAGTTGTCTTTTGGCTCAATGCCATCTGGTGGTTTTTGATGACGCTTCCACTTCTAAAAAGCTTTGAGCAGACATGTTATGTAGAGGCAAGAGAGCACCCGGTAAAAGAAAGCTTAGAAAGACTTTCCCATGTAGTAAAAGAAGTTGTAAAGAATCAGAAAATTTTCTGGTTCTTGGCAGCATTTTTCTTCTATATCGATGGTGTCTATACGATTATTGATATGGCTACTTCCTATGGGAAGGATGTAGGAATCTCCGATACAGATTTGATGTTAGCGCTTCTGCTGACACAAGTGGTAGCATTTCCATGTTCTATTTTATTTGGAAAGCTGGCGAAGAAGATGGAGGGTGGAAGGCTGATTAAGCTTTCGATAATCGGATATTTAGGAGTGGTGATTTTTGCAGTACAGATGTACCATGCATGGGAATTTTGGCTGTTAGCAGTCTGTGTGGCAGTCTTTCAGGGAGGAATCCAGGCATTGTCCCGCTCCTATTACACAAAAATCATCCCCCCAAAACAGGCAGCAGAGTATTTTGGCTTCTATGATATCTTTGGCAAAGGTGCTGCTTTTGTAGGAACACTAATGGTAGGAGCCGCAGCACAACTAAGCGGAAACTCCAGAGTCGGAATTGGGCTGTTGTCTATATTGTTTGTATTAGGGTATGTGTGTTTTGTAAAGATGGAGAAAACATAAGTGGTTGGTTATAATGCTTCTGGTAAAACAAACTTGGGGCGGGCGATGATGGATATTATCAACCATCTAACAGATAAAGCATTAAGAGAAGCACATAATCTGCAAAAAATGTATAGAGCAGGAGCATTTCATGAATAAGAAAAAACATAATATTATTTTTATTTATGAAGGTGTAAAAACAGAAGAAGATTTATTAAACAATATGGCAAAGACTTTTTTTTCTGACAGAGCAGATATTTCTATCTTAAATTGTCCAGCAGATGGAAATATTTATATGCTTTGGACAAGGCTTAAAAAAGATGAGTTTGAGACCAATGTGATTGATGTATTAAAAGAGATGAGCAGTATAGCAAGAACACGTCTAAAATTGTTGTACATATGAATATTTTATTTACAACTTAGGACAAGAAAAATTATATTGGTATCAGAAACAGCATTATATTAACAATGGCTATCTGTTGTGTATTTTAAATTCTGTTCCCCTATTTTTGTTAGAATATTTTGAAAAAGATTTTTGGGACAATATATTTTTTGTTTTACTTATTAAACAGAAAAAAGATGCCGATATATTATTAAGACTGTGTTATGAAAATAACGAACAATGAAACACAAAAGGAGACTAGAGAGATGATTAACTATATACGGAATTTAAGAATCAGATTAAAACTGTATATTCTTATAGGAGTTGCACTGATTGGTATGCTGATTATTGGTGGTATGTCATTCTTGCTTATGGGCAGGATAAAC
The DNA here is from genome assembly GCA_910575445.1 of Lachnospiraceae bacterium. Lineage (GTDB taxonomy): Bacteria > Bacillota > Clostridia > Lachnospirales > Lachnospiraceae > Hominiventricola. Next base: position 54,863 of record CAJTFW010000003.1, read on the forward strand.
AGTATGACAAGTGAAATCTCGACAAGCTGGCTTCCTAGTATAGATACCGCAAGGGATTTGACAGCTACACTTGCTAATATCCGTCTGAATGAATTGGGATATCTTACCGCAGTCTCGGATGATATAGAGGCATCTAGCCTTCAGTACATTCAAAGTGAAAAAAAGGATATGGAAAATCTTTTAACTACATATAAGGAACTGATTGATGAAGAAGAACAAACGTTCTATGAGAACGCGAGGAATCTCTGGACGCAATACAGCAAAGCAGACGAAGAGATGATAGCACTGGCTCAACAGGGGAATACGCAGGAGGCTCGTGCTATTTTAGAAGGAGAATGTGTAGAGCTCTACAATTCTTTAAATAATGCTTTTCATGAGATTATCACGTATAATACAGAAGGCAGTGATGCTGCAACAGAGGAAAGCTTGTTTCTTTACAGAACGGCTATCTTTTCGATGGCGGCAATTATCCTTGTTATCATCCTTGTAGGAGTCTTTTTCTCATTTGTGATTGTCCGTCTGATTAAGACCCCTATCTCTGAAATTGAGAATGCGGCGTTAAGGATGGCAGAGGGCGATTTGGATGTGGAGATTTCCTATACCTCTAAGGATGAGCTAGGTGTTCTTGCGGAGCAAGTACGTAGATTGATTCATAAACTTCAGATGATTATTGATGATGAAAATAAATTTCTTGCGAAAATGGCTGCCGGAGATTTTACAGTAGATTCTATCTGCGAAGAAGAATACACAGGAGGTTTCCATCCGGTGCTTGTTTCTTTCCGGGGAATTGCAGAAAAGCTCAATGATACAATGCTGCAAATCAGTCAAAGTTCTGCCCAGGTTGCCAGTGGCTCAGAGCAGGTATCAAATGGTGCCCAGGCTCTTTCTCAGGGAGCGACTGAGCAGGCAAGCTCTGTACAGGAACTCGCTGACGCTATCAGTAAAATCTCTGACAAGGTAAGCCAGAATGCAGACAATGCACGACAGGCCAATAAAACGGCAGGTGATGTCAGCGAAGAGATGAATGTAAGCAATGAAAAAATGCAGCATATGATACAGGCGATGGGTGATATCAGTAACTGCTCTAGTGAAATCAGTAAAATTATTAAGACCATTGAAGACATTGCTTTCCAGACCAATATTCTTGCTCTTAACGCTGCGGTAGAAGCTGCCCGCGCAGGCGCTGCTGGAAAAGGTTTTGCGGTTGTGGCTGATGAAGTCCGCAATCTGGCAAGCAAAAGTGCAGAAGCATCTAAAAATACCGCTGCTTTGATTGAAAATTCATTAAAAGCAGTAGAAAATGGAACACAGATTGCTGACGAGACTGCACAATCTTTACTTCAGGCGGTCAATAATGTAAAAGAGATGACCGTTATTATCGGACAGATTTCAGAGGCCAGCAGTAATCAGGCGGATTCTATCTCGCAGATTACTATGGGAATTGACCAGATTTCCAGTGTTGTACAGACTAACTCTGCAACCGCAGAAGAAAGTGCGGCTGCAAGTGAAGAACTGTTTAGCCAGTCACAGCTTATGAAGAACCTTGTAGGAAGGTTTAAGCTTAAAAATAGTCCTTTGAAATGATAAGTTCGTACATTGTGAATGACAGCGGGAGTAACGTCCCGCTGTTTTTTGTATTTTTGATTAGGAAAGTATTGACTTCATGAAGTGGTTTTCGTATTATGATAATGACAACAAGGAGGAAAGAGGATGCAGGAGCTAGTAAAAGTTGCGGTAGATGCCATGGGCGGAGACCATGCGCCGATGGAGATTGTAAAAGGAGCCGTGCAAGCGGTAGAGGACTGCAAGGAGCTGAAAGTGTTTCTTGTGGGCAAGGAGAAGGAAGTGAACGCTGAACTAAAGAAGTATCCGCATGACCCTTCCAGGATAGAAATCGTGGCAGCCACAGAAGAGATTGAGATGGCAGAGCCTCCCGTACAGGCGATTCGCACAAAAAAGGATTCTTCGATTGTTGTGGCGATGAAGATGGTGAAAAATGGCGAGGCAGATGCTTTTGTCGGAGCCGGAAGTACCGGAGCAGTCTTAGTGGGCGGCCAGTTGATTGTAGGAAGGTTAAAGGGCGTAGAGCGCCCGCCCCTAGCACCTCTTATACCGACCGAGAAGGGAGTTTCACTGCTGATTGACTGTGGCGCAAATGTGGACGCAAGACCATCCCATCTGTTGCAGTTTGCCAAGATGGGCTCTATCTATATGGAGCATGTGATGGGCGTTAAAAAGCCAAGAGTCGCGATTGTGAATATCGGTGCAGAGGAGGAGAAAGGCAATGCGTTAGTCAAAGAGACCTTTCCTTTGTTAAAAGAATGTCAGGATATTCATTTTATCGGAAGCATTGAAGCGAGAGATATTCCGTCAGGGTATGCAGATGTGATTGTCTGTGAGGCCTTTGCGGGAAATATCATTCTAAAGCTGTATGAAGGAGTTGGCGCAACACTAATCTCCATGGTCAAACAAGGAATGATGAGCAGCCTTCGCAGTAAGATTGGAGCACTTCTTGTAAAGCCAGCGCTAAAGAAGACCCTGAAAAAATTCGACACCGACCAATATGGAGGTGCGCCGTTACTGGGTCTTAAAGGACTGGTAGTAAAGACACATGGAAGTTCTAAAGCAACAGAAGTGAAAAATTCCATCTTACAGTGTGTCACCTTTACAAAGCAGCGGATGAATGAAAAAATTGGCGCCGGTATTGGGGCAAAATAAGAATGAGGAAGGAATGGAAGATATGGAATTTGAAAAATTACAGGAAATCATTGCAGAAGTATTAAATGTGGATGCGGACGAGATTACGATGGATACCACGTTTGTCGATGACCTAGGAGCAGATTCCCTCGATGTGTTTCAGATTATTATGGGTATTGAAGAAGTCTTTGACATTGAGATTGCAAATGAAGACGCAGAGAAGATTGTATCTGTCGGAGACGCAGTAGAGCAGATTAAAAATGCCATAAACTAATACGTGTCTGTAGCAAACAGTACACGGGACAAAAAAGGGGACTGGTTTTTTGTCAGCCCCTTTTTATCTTGAAGTGGAGAGCAATATGGGAGAGAGAGTTCTTTTAAGGGAACTAGAAGAAAAAATAGGTTATTATTTTAAAGACCGGGAACTTTTAAATCGGGCGATGCGGCACAGCTCCTATGCCAATGAAAGGCATTTGGGACGCTTACAGTGCAATGAACGATTAGAATTTCTAGGTGATGCGGTACTAGAGCTTGTGACCAGCGAATTTTTATATGAAAATTTTCCACAGATGCCAGAGGGCGATGCGACAAAGACAAGAGCTAGTATTGTCTGTGAGCAGAGTCTTGCATTCTGTGCAGATGGTCTTACGCTTGGACGGTATATCCAGCTTGGCCGCGGAGAGCGGGTCAGCGGAGGCAGAGGGAGGGCTTCGATTGTCTCAGATGCTTTTGAGGCACTGATTGGAGCTATCTATCTGGATGGTGGTTTTACTAGCGCAAAAGAATTCGTCAGAACATTTGTTCTGAATGATTTAGAACATAAAAAACTCTTTTTCGATAGTAAGACCATCTTACAGGAGCGTATTCAGGCGCATCATACAGAGCTTTTGCACTATGAGCTGGTGCGCGAAGAAGGGCCTGACCACCAGAAAGTCTTTGTTGTGCAGGCACTGCTTGGCGACAAGGTGATAGGAGAAGGCAGTGGCAGGACCAAAAAGGCAGCAGAACAGGCGGCGGCCTATCATGCATTGACTGGGGAACGTATGCCAAAGCCCCAATATACCAGGTAGAACAGGAAAGATTACATGTATTTAAAATGTATCGAGGTGCAGGGATTTAAGTCCTTTGCCAATAAAATCGTATTTGATTTTCACAATGGAATTACAGGTATTGTAGGGCCTAATGGTTCTGGTAAAAGCAATGTGGCTGACGCGGTACGTTGGGTGTTAGGAGAGCAGAGAGTCAAGCAGCTTCGGGGCGGAAGTATGCAGGACGTTATCTTCTCTGGTACAGAGAACAGAAAGCCCTTAAGTTATGCCTATGTGGCGATTACGCTGGATAATGCAGACCATCAGCTTCCTGTGGCCTATGAAGAAGTAACTATCGCAAGAAGGTTATATCGTTCGGGGGAGAGTGAATATCTTTTAAATGGGACTGCTTGTCGCCTAAAGGATGTACAGGAGTTATTTTATGATACTGGTATTGGAAAAGAGGGCTATTCGATTATCGGACAGGGTCAGATTGACCGCATCTTAAGTACCAAGCCAGAGGAAGCCAGAGAGCTTTTTGACGAGGCAACCGGTATTGTAAAATTTAAAAAGCGCAAAAAGACTGCAGAGAAAAAGCTAGAAGACGAGAAACAGAACCTTTTGCGTGTCAGTGATATTCTCTCAGAGCTTGAAAAGCAGCTAGGGCCACTAGAGCGCCAGGCTGAGAAAGCGAAAGAATATCTAAAAAAGCGGGACCAGTTAAAAGAATTGGAGATACATGTCTTTTTATTGGAAATCGAGGAGATTCGCACGCAGCTTCAAAAGATTGAAGAGGCAGACAAAATTGCAAAAGACGACCTAGAAGATACTACCGAAGCCTTTGAAAAGACAAAGCTTCGTTATGAACAGATGGAGAAAGAGCTAGAAGCCATCGACGCACAGATTGATAAGGTTAAAGAAGATATCTCCAGCAAACGGCTGTTAAAACAACAGAGACAAGGCCAGATTGAGGTGCTAAAAGAACAAGCCCGCTCAGCAGCGACCAGCAGCAAGCATTATAAAGAGCGGCTTTCTGGCATCGAGACCGAGGCAAAAGAGAGAGAAGAAGAACATAAGTTCTCCTTAGAGGAAAAAGAGGAGTTAGACCTTCAGCTTCTACAGGCACAAAAGCTACAAAAAGGTGCAAAGGAAGCGTTAGAAGAGCTTCAGCAGAAGCTTTTAGACAGCCAGACCAATATGGAGAACAGCAAAAATGAGATTATCTCTCTTCTCAACCAGCGTTCGACCATCAAAGGAAAGATTCAGCGCTATGACGCGATGACAGAGCAGATTCAGATTCGCAAGGCAGAGATTAGCCAGAAACTGATTCAGATGAAGAGTGTAAAGCTTGACCAGGAGGAGCTTTTGCGAAAGCAAGAAGAAGCACTGACTAAGGTACAAGAAGAACTCAAAGGGATGTTAAGCGACAGAGCAGAAGTAGAAGCCAGAGTAAAAGAGCTTCAGGATTTGATTACCAAAGGACGAGAGCGCCTAGAAAACGGGCAGACGACATATCACCGGGAGGCTTCTCGTTTGGAATCCCTTCAGAACTTGGCAGAGCGCTATGACGGATATGGCGGCAGCATCCGAAGGGTGATGGAGCAGAGGGAGAAATGCACTGGTATCTGTGGAGTGGTGGCAGACCTGATACAGACAGAGAAAAAATATGAGACAGCGATCGAGACTGCACTTGGCGGGAGCATCCAGCATGTGGTAACCGAAGATGAAGAGACTGCCAAAGAGCTGATTGCCTATCTAAAGCAGAACCGCTATGGCCGCGTGACTTTTCTGCCTTTGACAGCGGTAAAACATCCACCGCAGTTTCAACAGGAGCAGGCACTAAAGGAGCCAGGGGTTATTGGCCTTGCACATACACTGGTGCAAACAGAAGAACGCTATCTAAAAATCTGTGAACAGCTGCTTGGACGTACGGTGGTGGTAGATAAGATTGACCATGCTATCGCACTGCAAAGAAAATACCGCTACAGTCTGCGGATTGTAACACTTGAGGGAGAATCTATGAATCCGGGCGGCTCAATGACAGGTGGTGCTTTTAAAAACAGCAGCAGTCTGTTAAGCCGAAAGAGGGAGATAGATGAATTAAAAGCAAGGGTTGCCCGTTGCGAGAAGGAAGTCTTACAGGCATCCGAGGAGCTTAAAAGTTTTCAGGAGGAGAGAAGTCGTTGCTATGCGGTCTTAGATGCAGGCAGTGCCAGTCTTCAGGCGCTTCGTGTTGATGAAAATACAGCGCGTATCAGTGTAGAACAATCTGAGGAGCAGAGAAAAGCAGCCAAAGAGGACACCATACAGCTGCAAAAAGAAAGCGAGGAGCTAGAGCGTCAGAAACTAGAAATCCAAAAGATAAAGCAGGAGAATCTAAAGGAGCTTAAAGACTCTGAAGATTTGGAAAAAGCGCATACTTTTGCCGTGGAGACCTATCAGAAGCGTTTTGAGGAACAGAAACTTTTGGAGGCTGAGGCAGTAAAGACTTTAGAAGCTTGTCATCTGGATACGGCTTCTTTGCAGCAAAAAGCGGAATTTACCGCTTCTAATCTAAGACGTATCGAGGGAGAGATTATAAAGCTTGGCCATGAGAAAGAAGAGCTTTTAAAGAGTCAGGAAGATGCGAAGGAGCATACCAAAAGCAGAGAGGACGAGATGGAGGCTCTAAGAGCTTCGATGGAGACGCTTACGCAGGAGGTTGCAGAGTTAGAGGCACAGACAGGCACGCTGCAAAGCCAGAAAGAAGCGCAGTCTGCTTCACATAAAAATTTTTTAAAGCAGAGAGAAGATTTGTCAGCTAAGATAAATGAGCTTGACAAGGAACGTTTTCGTCTGAACAGCCAGAAGGAAAAACTGGATGAAACTTCAGAAAATCTTATGCATCATATGTGGGCAGAATATGAGCTGACCTACAATGGTGCACGTTCGCTTCAGAAGGAAGAACATCAAAATCTGTCGGAATTAAAAAAGAACACCAGTTCGATAAAAGAGGAGATTAAGAGCCTTGGAAATGTCAATGTCAATGCGATTGAGGACTATAAGGAAGTGTCAGAGCGCTTTGGCTTTATGGATGCACAGAGAAAGGACTTAGTCGATGCAGAGGAGGCGCTAAAGCAGGTTATTTTAGAACTCGACAGCGGAATGCGCCGGCAGTTCTTAGAGCAGTTTGCAATGATTCAGACAGAGTTTGACAAGGCGTTTAAGGAGTTATTTGGCGGAGGCAGAGGAACTTTGGAGTTGATAGACGAGGAGGATGTCTTAGAGACGGGTATTCGCATTATCTCACAGCCGCCAGGCAAGAAACTCCAAAATATGATGCAGCTCTCCGGCGGCGAAAAAGCGCTGACAGCGATTGCGTTATTATTTGCAATACAGAATCTAAAGCCATCGCCGTTTTGTCTGTTAGACGAGATTGAGGCAGCACTTGACGATTCTAATGTGGTGCGATTTGCAAAATATTTACATAAATTGACAAAATATACGCAGTTTATTGTTATCACACACAGAAGAGGCACCATGAACGCCGCAGACCGGCTCTATGGAATTACGATGCAGGAAAAAGGCGTATCAACGCTGGTATCAGTAAATTTAATTGAAAATGATTTAGACGAATAAACAGTCATAATCTGGAAGCGCCCAAAAGGAATTTTCAGCTGCAAAGCAGATGGAAATTGCTTTTAGATAAGGAGGCACTGCAAGATTATGACGGAACTCTAATAGGAGGTTAGTATGGCAGAAGAAAAAAAGGGTTTTTTCAGGCGTCTAGCAGAGGGACTCTCGAAGACGCGAAATAATATTGTATCTGGGATGGATGCGATTTTTAATGGATTTTCGGATATTGATGATGATTTTTATGATGAGATTGAGGAAATCCTTGTGATGGGTGATATTGGTATTAATGCTACCACCTCGATTATTGAAAATCTGAAAAAGAAAGTAAAAGAGCAACATATCAAGAAGCCAGAGGAATGTAAGGAGCTTTTGATTAACAGTATTAAGGAGCAGATGCAAGTTGGGGAGACTGCCTATGATTTTGAAAATCGTACATCGGTGGTTTTGGTGATTGGTGTTAATGGCGTGGGTAAGACAACTTCTGTAGGAAAGCTTGCAGGGAAATTAAAGGACCAGGGGCGAAGAGTTATCTTAGCGGCAGCGGATACGTTCCGCGCAGCAGCAGGAGAGCAGTTGACGGAGTGGGCAAATCGGGCTGGCGTGGAGATTATCGGCGGCAGCGAGGGAGCAGACCCGGCTTCTGTTGTCTATGACGCGGTGTGTGCTGCAAAGGCGCGAAAGGCGGATGTCCTTTTAATCGATACTGCCGGGCGGCTTCACAACAAGCGCAATCTAATGGAAGAACTTCGAAAAATCAATCGAATTATTGAGCGGGAATATCCTGATGCTTATCGGGAGACGATGGTAGTATTAGATGGCACAACCGGACAGAATGCAATGGAGCAGGCAAGACAGTTTGGAGAAGCGGCAAATCTAACAGGTATTATTTTAACCAAGTTAGATGGAACAGCCAAAGGCGGTATTGCAGTTGCAATACAGTCAGAGTTAAATGTGCCAGTGAAATATATCGGAGTTGGCGAGCATATTGATGATTTACAAAAGTTTGATGCAGATACTTTTGTTGATGCGCTGTTTTTGCAGAAAAATGCGTAAGGTAAGGAGACATATAGGATGATGACATTGGAGAGATTTGAGGAAGCCTGCGAGGTCGTGGGAAGAGTGACAACAAAGACGCGATTGATGTACAGCCAGTATTTTAGTGAGCAGTCTGGTAATAAAGTGTATTTAAAACCGGAAAATATGCAGAAAACCGGGGCTTTTAAGATACGGGGGGCATATTATAAGATTAGTACGCTCACGGATGAAGAACGGGCAAAGGGACTGATTACAGCTTCCGCAGGCAATCATGCGCAGGGTGTGGCATATGCGGCAAAAGAGTATGGGTGTAAGGCAGTGATTGTGATGCCAACAACAACGCCTCTTATTAAGGTGAACCATACCAAAGAGTATGGCGCAGAAGTGGTACTTTGTGGAAATGATTATGATGAAGCATGTGCACATGCGTATAAGTTGGCAGAGGAACATGGCTATACATTTATTCATCCATTTGATGACCTGGATGTGGCTGTTGGGCAAGGGACAATCTCGATGGAGATTTTTAAGGAATTGCCGTTGGTGGATTATATTTTGGTGCCGATTGGAGGAGGCGGATTGGCAGCGGGTGTGGCAACACTTGCAAAGCATCTAAATCCAAAGATTCAGGTGATTGGCGTGGAGCCAACTGGGGCAAACTGTATGGAGCAGTCAGTGGCAAAGGGAGAGGTTATCTGTCTGCCACAGAGCAATACAATTGCGGATGGTACAGCGGTCAGGCAGCCAGGGAAGGAGATATTTCCTTATATTCAGCAGAATGTGGACCGGATTATATCCGTGCCAGATGATGAGCTGATTGTGGCATTTTTGGATATGGTGGAAAACCATAAGATGATAGTGGAGAATTCGGGGCTTTTAAGTGTGGCAGCGCTTCGGTATCTGAATGTGGAGAACAAGAAGGTTGTCTGTATTTTAAGTGGCGGAAATATGGATATTATTACGATGTCTTCGGTGGTGCAGCATGGGTTGATACAGAGAGACCGGATATTTACGGTATCGGTGCTCTTGCCGGATAAGCCAGGCGAGCTTGTGCATGTGGCATCGATTATTGCAAAGCTTCAGGGGAATGTAATAAGGCTTGACCATAACCAGTTTGTGAGTACGAACCGAAATGCGGCGGTGGAACTGACGATTACGATGGAGGCTTTTGGGACGGAGCATAAGGAGCGGATTATTAAGGGGTTGATAGAGAATGGGTATCGGCCTCAGATGATGCGGGCAAGTATATAGAGGGACGCAAGGGGGATTTTTGGAGGTTCTAGGAAGACAGGACGCCGGGTATGGGAGGATATTCCTTCCAGACCCCGCTCGCGCTTAATGAACGCCTGTAGCGGTACTAAGCTCGCGACTGCGCGTATCCGCTTGCGCTCGCTAAGTGCCGACGACGTTCAATGGGTCTTGCAGGAACATCCTCCCATACCCTGCTGAATTCGTAGGGCGAGAAAATTCCTTGTGTTATAGAGTAACTATTTTAAAACAGCATTCTTTGTATGGATGCAAAACTACAAAACAGCATCTGTATGAAGAATGCCCGGAAGGATTTCTGAACGCAAAGCGTGCAGAAATTCTTCCAGATAAAGGGACATTCTTTATACGGATGCGGAACTTTAATAGGAGGACGAAAGATGGAGTCAAGAGTGGAAAGTACATTGGTAAAGCGTGAGAAGGGGTATAATTGTGCACAGGCGGTAGCTTGTACGTATTGTGACCTTTTGGGAGTGGATGAGAAGACGGTATTTAAGGCAATTGAGGGCTTTGGAGCTGGTATGGGATGTATGGAAGGCGCTTGTGGTGCTTTGGCAGGAGCAGTGCTTTTAGCTGGCTTAAAGTGCAGTGATGGAGATTTGGATGCGCCTAAGAGTAAGGGGAAGACGTACCAGGTGACAAAGGAGATGGTAAAACGTTTCCAGGATAAGGGAGGCTCTATTGTCTGTAAAGATTTAAAGGCAACAGTGGATGGAAAGCAGAGATATGATTGTGCAGACTGCATCAAAGATGCGGCTCGGATTGTGGAAGAACTCTTGTTTGGAGAGGAAAATGAGTAAATATCAAAATATACATGCTGCGTTGCTTGGGATAGGAACGGTGGGCATGGGTGTCTATAAGCTTCTTGAGAGACGGAAAAAGGAGCTGCCATATAAGATTGGCGGAGAGCTTAGTATTCGTCGGGTTCTTGTTAAAAATTTGTCAAAAAAGAGAGAGGGAATTCCAAAAGATATTTTAACGGATGATTTTCAGGGGATTCTCTCAGACCCTAAGATTCAGATTGTGATAGAGCTGATGGGTGGGATTGAGCCGGCGCGTACGTATATTTTGGAGGCACTGCGGGCAGGGAAGCATGTAGTGACAGCGAATAAGGACTTGATGGCAAAGCATGGCAGAGAGCTGATGGAAGAAGCAGAGCGTCATGGGTGTGACTTGCAGTTTGAAGCGGCAGTGGCGGGAGGGATTCCGATTATCCGGCCGCTGAAGGAGTGCTTGGCTGGCAATGAGATTACAGAAGTTATGGGTATCGTCAATGGAACGACCAACTATATTCTGACAAAGATGACAGAGGAAGGGATGGATTTTGACGATGCGCTTAGAAAGGCACAGGAGCTAGGCTTTGCAGAGGCAGACCCGACGGCGGATATAGAAGGGCTGGATGCAGGGCGCAAGATGGCGATATTGGCTTCGATTGCATTTCATTCACGGGTGACATTTGACGATGTGGATATAAAGGGAATTACGAAGATTACAGCCAAGGATATTCAGTATGCCAGAGAATTTGGTTATACGTTAAAACTTCTTGGCGTGGCGAGAAATACGGATAATGAGATGGAAGTGGGCGTATTTCCAATGATGATTCCTTCGACGCATCCGCTTGCAGGTGTCAAGGATGCGTTTAATGCGGTCTTTGTACATGGCGATGCAGTGGATGATGCAATGTTTCAAGGTAAGGGCGCAGGAGAGTTTCCAACAGCCAGTGCGGTTGTGGGAGATTTGATTGCGGTTGCACGAAATATGCAGTATGACTGCTGCGGCCGGATTGGGTGCAGCTGTTATAAGGATTTGCCAATGAAGGCGTCTGGGGAATCTAGGCATCGCTATTTTATCAGACTGATTGTGGAGGACAGAACGGGGATTCTGGCTGGTGTTGCCGGGGTTCTTGGAAATAACAATGTCAGTATTAACCAGGTGATTCAAAAGGCGGCGGTCAATGGCGTGGCAGAGCTTGTGGTGATTACTGATAAGGTGGAGAACCGCCATCTAAAAGATGCACTGGTAATTTTTGGACAGATGTCTATGATTCGGGAAGTTGCTTCTGTGATTCGAGTGTATTCACAGAGATAGATGCGAATGGTCACATCTGCCAGACTAGGCTTTTTTGTGGATGGGTACAATGTATATTGTAACTCAGAAAGGAGAGAGCCAATGGAAATCGAAATCAAGGAGATTACCAGAGACAATTTTCAGACTGAAGTGATAGAGGCAGGCGGACCAGTGCTGCTGGATTTTTATGCAGACTGGTGCGGGCCTTGTAAGAGACAACTTCCAGTTCTATTAGAGGCAGCAAAGGAGGCTTGCGACGTAAAGTTCTGTAAGGTAAATATTGACCATAATCAAGAACTTTGTGAAAAATTTGACGTAGAGCAGGTGCCAACGATGCTGGTGATGAATGGGGAGAGGGTATATAGAAGAATTGTAGGGAGTCGGTCACTAGAGGAGCTATTGGAGTGTTTGGAGATGTGACAAAAACAGGACTGCCACAAGACAGGCCACAGAGCCTTTGACAAATGTCTGGTATGGAAGGTATCGGACAGTCTGCAAAGATTGTTCGATACTTTCTATACCGCACTGTTTGTACAAAGACCCTGTGGCTTGTTTTGTGGCAGCTCTGTTTTCTAAGAGGATAAGTATGGAGAACTGATATGAGAGAAAAAAGGTTTTTGAGTCTGCTAAGACAGGCGGTAAAGCGGTATGGGATGATTCAGGAAGGGGATAGGATTGTAATTGGGGTGTCTGGGGGAAAGGATAGTATGGCTTTACTTTGGGGGATGAAAGAGCTTTCTAAGTTTTATCCAAAGCGGTTTGAAGTGTTGGCTCTGATGGTGGATTTGGGATTTGGATTTCAAAGTGGGGATGAGAGGGAAGTTTGGGCGTATTGCAAAAAAATGGGGGTAGAGCTTGAAGTGGTGAGGACGCAGATTGGGAAGATTGTGATGGAGGAGAGGAAAGAGAAGAATCCTTGTTCGCTCTGTGCGAAGATGAGGAAGGGGGCATTGGTAGAGCGAGTGCTTTTGATGGGAGGAAATAAGATTGCCTATGCGCATCATAAAGATGATTTTGTGGAGACGATGCTGCTGTCGCTTTTGTTTCAGGGAAGATTCTATGCGTTTCCGCCAGTGACAGAGTTTGAAGATACAAAGCTTACGGTAATTCGACCTATGATGCTTGTGGAGGAAGGACAGATAAAGGGGTTTTGTAAGCGGTATCAGGTGCCAGTGATGAAGAATGGGTGTCCGGTGGACGGGAAGACAAAGAGAGCTTATGTTAAAGAGCTTCTCTCTAAGATGCAGAAGGAACATCCAGAGGTAAAAGAACGGATGTTTCATGCAGTGACACATGGAGGATTTGAGGATTGGCCGAAGGAATTGTAAGAGAATTGTAAGGTTTTGGTTCTGAAAATGTCGGTTTTGTCTGGTATGATAGAATAAGCAGGGAGATGAATAGAATGGAAGACAGACAAGTAATTCTTTTGGTAGATGATGACAGAGAGATTGTAAAGGTACTTAGCCGGCTTTTGGAGCTTGAGGGGTATCAGGTGTATGGAGCATATGATGGGATGGAAGCTTTGGAGGTGCTTACAAGGCATGAGGTGCATCTGGTGCTTTTGGATGTGATGATGCCACGGCTTGATGGATTGTCAACGCTTATGGAGATGCGCAGACGAAAAAATATTCCGGTGATTATCCTGTCAGCAAAGACAGAGGAGAGCGACAAGGTGCTAGGGCTTTCGATGGGAGCAGATGACTATGTCTCCAAGCCATTTCAGACAGCAGAACTGATGGCAAGGGTTCGTTCACAGCTTCGGCGCTATCTGACGCTTGGAGATGTAAAAAAGCAAGAGGAAGAAGCGTCTTTTTTAAAGACGGGAGGACTTCGGTTAGATATTAAGGGAAGAACGCTTTTAGTGGATGGCGAGAAGGTGCGACTGACAGCTACTGAGTATAAGATTACAGAATTTTTGATGCAGCATATGGGACAGGTCTTTTCGGCAGAGGAAATCTATGCAAGGGTCTGGCATGAAGATGCATATGCGGTGGAAAATACCGTGATGGTACATATCAGAAGGATTCGGGAAAAGATTGAGATTGACCCAAAAAATCCAAAATATTTAAAGGTGGTGTGGGGCATTGGATACAAGATGGAAAAGATTTAGATATGGAACAGAGGAGAGAAACCCAAGCTGGAGCTTTTGGGGAGCGATGCTAGGGGTGCTCACTTCGCTTTTTTTCTGTGCGATAGCGGATGATAGCAGGAATCTGGCGTGGCTTTTGATGGGAGTCTGGATGGTAATTTTGGGGCTTTTCTCCCTTCGGCATATGGGAGGACTTATGAGGAATGATAAGAAAAATATCATTCCTCTGGAGCTTTTGGATAAGACGTATCCAGACTTGATTCTGGTTGTTTTTATCAGCCTGTTAATTGTAAACTGGTATCCGCTTTGGCACAGTTATCTGAGAATCGTACATAAGGTTATCTATATTGATACATCAGAATATGGGGCTTCTTTTGCGCTCGTACTTTTTACAGTGGGAACTATCTTCTTTTTTGCTCTGGCGTTGTATCTGTCAGTGGTACGACACCTGGTCAGAGAAAAGCTTAGAAAGGAGTTGTTTTTTTACCAGATGAGGCATCAGGTGCACAGGCTTTGGACGATAGGAGTCTTTAAGTGGAGAGAGCATGAGGAATCGGTTCTTGAACAGAGCGGCGGAGCGAAGCTTTTAAAGTGGAGATATGTGCAGACTCTAGCGATGGAGGCAGTGGTTTTTTTGCTGGTATTATACTATCTCTGGGAGGTGTACTGGGATTCGGCGGATATTATCCCACGCATGGTGTTTTTGTGTGCGGTAATTTTTGTGATAAATCTGGTGATGGCTGTAAGGATTTCTAAGGAGATAGGTGTGCTCTTGGATGAGATTTCTTATATCGCAGAGGACAGAGAGGAGAAGATAGAGCCTTTGCTTCACAGATATTCGCTGTTTCGCAGGTCTGAGGAAGAACTTCTGGCAATTCAGGAAAATAAAAGAGAAAATATGGAGAAAAGGCTGCAAAGTGAGCGTATGAAGGTGGAGCTTGTGACCAATGTCTCTCATGACTTAAAGACGCCGCTGACTTCGATGATTGGATGTATTGACCTTCTAAGACAGGTGGAAGAGCTTCCAGAGGAGGCAAAAGACTATGTGAATCTTTTAACGAAAAAAGCAGAAAGACTTCGGGAGATGATTCAGGACGTCTTTGAGATAGCCAAAGCGGCAAGCGGAGGACAGGATTTGCAGATGGAGCGGTTAGATATGGTAAGACTGCTTCGACAGACCATTGCAGATATGCAGGATAAGATTGAAGCATCAGGGCTTTCTTTTCGGGTGAAGACAGAAGCAGAAGAACTGTATTTTATGGGGGATGGGAAGAAATTATATCGGGTATATCAAAATCTTTTGGAAAATGCATTGAAATATTCGATGGAAAAAAGCCGGGTCTATGTGGAAATAAAAGAGAGAGAAGGGAGGATTTTGACCTCGGTGAAGAATACATCGGCCTGTGAGATGGATTTTACCGCTGAGGAGATTATGGAGCGCTTTACAAGGGGAGATAAGAGCAGAAGTACAGAGGGCAATGGACTGGGAATTGCGATAGCCAAAAGCTTTACCGAGGCTTGTGGAGGAAGTTTTGAACTGATATTAGATGGGGACCTTTTTAAAGTTGAGACAGAGTTTGAAGCTCTAAATGAGAAATTTTGATAAATAAGGAATTTGACAATAGAGGTACGTTCGTCTATGATATAAAAAGTAGTTAGCGTAAACTAACTAAAATTAAAAGAAAGGACAGATACATAAGGAGGGACGAACGAATGGTAAGTAAGAAATTAAGAAGGGTGCAAAGGATTTTGTGCGGCGGGGTGCTTCCGGTTGTGATGGCAATGTCTATGACTGCATATGCAGCAGAGGATTTGTCCGAGGAGACAGTATCAGGGAACCGAGTGCATACGATTTCTGAAGAAGAACTTAAAACAGCTCCAGAGGTGCTTGGAGCATATGTCAATGACTGGTTTGACAGCTTTCAGATGATAAAGATTCAGGGAGACGAGCGATATTTAGATGAGATTCAGGAAGTGTATGTCAATGAAGTATTATGGAGAAGGGTGGATTATAAAGGAAGTTTGTTTGGGAGTGATGCCTATTGGCTAAACACCGGAGAAAATGCAATTTGTTTTGACGGAAGTTCTTCTGGAAGGGTGAAAGAAAGCGACAAGATTGTTATCAAAAGTAATGGCTACCAGGATTTGGAGCTGACAATTTCAAAGGCAGATAAAGACATATTTGAGATTGCAGGGACAGAAAGCCCGGTTGTGCCTCCTGAGGAAGTCATACCTCCTACAGAGGATAAAAAAGCAGTTCCAAAGGTCTTGGCCCGAAAAGGTACAGGATTTGACAACTATCAGATAATAGAGATTTTAGAGGATACAGAGTATACTGACAAGATTACAGAAGTACTGGTAAATGAAGAAAACTGGAAAGTGGTATCTTCCTATATGGCTTTATTTGGAGCTGGCAATTATTATCTACACAAG
This sequence comes from Lachnospiraceae bacterium, assembly GCA_910575445.1. Lineage (GTDB taxonomy): Bacteria > Bacillota > Clostridia > Lachnospirales > Lachnospiraceae > Hominiventricola. The sequence continues at coordinate 71,090 of CAJTFW010000003.1, forward strand.
GAAGCTCATGCGCTCTGGTTTGATGGACTGGGAGATGGCGTTCTAAATAAGGGAGATAAGCTTACGATTAAGAGCGAAGGGTACGAAGACCTAGTGCTAAACATTGCCGAAGCAGACAGTGGTACTTTTTCGGTTACTCCTTATGATGAAGAAAAGCCGGTTGAGCAGGATATACTGCATATTCGTCTGGTTGGCAGTTTTGAGGCAGCTTTGAAAGGACAGCTGAAATATGATGCGATTTCTGGAGCAAGTACTTCGATTTCGACCAATCAAAACAGTAATGTAATCGTGCAGGCTGCAGTGCTACCCAAGGGAGAAGAACCAACGGAGGAGGAGTGGAGCGTTTTAGACCGGGAGTTGGGACTTGTGGTACATCCAGACAAAGAAAAAACTTTTGTCACAATAGAGCCAGAGGGCAGTGGAATGCTTGGCGTCTATTCTCCGTATGATGGTTCTCTGACATTGGCGGGGACGCCGGTGCAGCCTGGAGAATATCAGGTCAGTGTGACTTATACAGATGAGCAGGGTCGGACGGCAAAGAGCAATACATTACCGTTTGTGGTCTATGAGGGGAATGAGAAACTCTGTGACTATCTGACACTTTCGCATGCTACACAGACCGCAGACGGAAAATATATGTATGATATGGAGCCATGGGCGATTACAGCGTTTGGCGGCGAGAATGAGACGGTGACTGTACCAGCAGAGATAAAGGCGTGGTATGGCTCACATACAAGTGGAACATATGGAGAGCTTGGCTATGCGGTTGCAAAAGAGCCGGTGCAGACACTGATTGTTCCCGCAGGCTGTAACCTGACGATGGTCAATATGAAAGTTCTAAGCAGCGTACGGATTGTGGTAGAAGATGGAGGCAGACTGGTACTTAGGGACTCTTCGCTGCATGGAAAAGTAGAAGTACAGTCCGGCGGCAGCTTTTCTATGAACTATGATGATTACAGCGGAAAATTTCTTACAGGAGCATCAGTGAATGGGCAGGTGATTCTGACAGATGGGGCGATACTGGAAAATGCGTCTATCTATTCTAACACGAATTTTGTGGCAAATGGTTCTGAAGCTAGAAAAAATATAGAGCCTGTGATATTGATACATGGAAATGTAGAGGTCAGAGGACAAGTATTTATCCGGGGAGACGAGGCACCTACGGGAACGGACCCGGCAACGCAGAAAAGCTATGCTGGTCAGACAGCGCTTAAAATTGAAGATGGGACACTGCATATTGGAGAAAATTCTGTGGTGGCAGCTTATGGCGGAGGATATCTTGGCACAACCACAATAGGAGGAACAGCAATACAGCTTCAAAACGGAACCATAACAGGAGCCGGGCGACTGATTGCAGTCGGAGGCAATGGCATGTTTGGAGCCGGCGGGGATGCGGTAAGCGGAAATGGAAACTTAGAAATGTTGCATGCTTATTTGGAAGGTGGTTCTGCCATAATGCCAAATGGAGACTCTGTAACAGCTGGAGTTGCAGCTGCAGATACCGTGACACTTTCCGATAATACAAACCGCAACCTTGTGGAAGGGAAACGGATTACCAGCAATAGCGAATCGATTTCGGATACCTATTGGATGGATATTACCACGGTTCCAAATCTGTCCCTCTATATAATAGAAGAAAATGCTCCTGGTGACAGTCAGAAACCGGAAGAAGGAGAAAACAACCAAAAGCCAGAGGAAGGAGAAGATAACCAGAAACCGGAAGAAGGAGAGGATAATCAGAAGCCAGAGGAAGGAGAAGACAACCAGAAGCCAGAGGAAGGAGAAGACAACCAGAAACCGGAAGAAGGAGAGGATAATCAGAAGCCAGAGGAAGGAGAAGACAACCAGAAGCCAGAGGAAGGAGAAGACAATCAAAAGCCAGAGAAAGAAGAGGACAATCAGAAACCAGAAGAAGATAAGCAAAAGCCAGAAAAAGGAGAGAGTAATCAAGAGCCAAGTGAAGAAAATGATAGTCAAAAGCCTGGTATAAAAGATGACAGTCAGAAACCAAGCGAAGGAGCTGATAACCAAAATCCTTCTGTCAAGCCATCTACAAATAGCAAAAAGAGTCATTCAGGCAGTTCTTCTTCAACGACTGGTTCAGCAGAGCCTGCCAAAGAATCCCAGGATATTGCTTCGGCTTCGTCTGTTTTGTCTGCGCCCTATATGTTCTATAGAACATACGTTCCATCATCCAATCTAACAGATACAACAGCAGCACAGTCAGAGGATTCTGCAGAGATATCATCAGAGTCGGATGTAACAGAAATAGAAACAAGTATACAAGAAGATGGTTTTGACGTTAAAACAAAAGAGGAAAGTACTGGCAATGATTCTGTTTCTATAGAAGACGACGAAATTCCGCTGTCAGACCATAATGAAAAGCATTACAATCTTTCCTGGCTGATTCTTGTATTAATTTTAATAACCGGAAGTATTATTATCATGATTAAGAAAAAATTAAAAGAAGCATAAATGCCATGACAGGAGGACTCGGCTTCGGGACTCCTCCTGTCATAAAAATAAGGGGTAATTATCTCAGCGATGTTTGTGAGATAATTACCCCTTTTTCTTACTTACGTTCTGAAAATTAGTCAACAGAGATAATTTCCTTTTTATTGTAAGAACCGCAAGCTTTGCATACTCTATGAGGCATCATAAGAGCACCGCATTTGCTGCATTTTACCAAGTTCGGAGCGCTCATCTTCCAGTTCGCTCTTCTCTTATCTCTTCTTCCTTTGGAAGATTTATTCTTTGGACAAATAGACACAGACTACACCTCCTCTATGCTTTCTCGAGTCAGTATTGACCACCAAATTATCACAATCCGGGTCTTCACACTCGTTATATTATACATGTCCTGTATAGGAATGTCAAGGAAAAAATTTCATTTGCATTCTTCTGTTTCTTATAATACATCATTACAAAAATATGCTATAATACCAATAAAATAATAAAAGAAAAGTAAGAGGTACAAATTATGGGAGTAAAAATGCCGCCGATTGAGAAGATTCATGAAGCCTACAGCGCGATTGCAGATGGGCGTATCACAATCAAAGAGGAAGAAGCAGAAGTAGTATCTTCGGATTTATCTAAAATCTATGTGGTAAGATGGAAAGATGGCGTCTATTCTTCGAATGACAATGCCTCCTATTGGAAAGGATATGCAGGATATCCGATAATTGCAGTGTTGATGCTGCAGAAGAAGTTATCTCTTGATAAGGAAATTGCAGATTATTTTAAAGGAATTGCCTGGAAGCAGTTAAACACGAAGCATAAAAATAAATTTGCAGAGGCTGTCAAAGAGATTATGGATGGTTTTTTGACGGAAGGTATAGATTGTGATAAAATTAACAAAGAAATTCAGAAAGTCTATCAAGAAATAGAAGAGCTGACTATCTCGACAAAACGCAGTGCACTTCGTCCGCCTAAATAGGCGAGATTTTTTAATACCTTGCAAAATGAAAGGGATGTGTTATACTATAAGACGATGTTTCAGGGACAACCATATAGGTTGGAAATAAGAAATTTACGAATTTTGAAGGTGTTTTCATGATTGAGGAATTACAATATCCATTTGACCCAAAGTATATTATTTCTAAGAAAAAAAGCATTAAGAAAAAGCTGCTTTCTCAAAACCCAAATACAATAGAAAAAAAGATAGCAATACTAGGTGGAGAGACCACTCAAAATATCAAGCTTATCTTGGAATTATTTCTTTTAAATTATGGGATTTCTCCGATATTTTACGAATCTGAGTATAACCAATGGTTTGAAGATGGAATGTTTCCAAATGAGGAGCTTGTAAGTTTTGAACCTGATATTATCTATATTTGCACCTGTATCAGAAATATTACAGAATTTCCAACTATATCAGATGATATGGAAGCTGTCAATGGAAAACGCAATCAGGTATATAGTAAATTTGAAGGAGTATGGGAAAATCTCAGAAATACCTATCAATGTCCAATTATTCAGAATAATTTTGAATATCCGTTTTATCGGTTGATGGGGAATAAAGATGCCAGTGATTGTCATGGCCGGGTCAATTTTGTTACTATGTTAAATTGTATGTTTTATCAATATGCCCAAAATCATGATAATTTTTATATCTGTGATGTTAATTATCTGTCTGCTTCATATGGACTGGAAAAATGGTCAGACCCATACTATTGGCATATGTATAAATATGCAGTTGCAGTTCCTGCGATTCCATATCTGTCATTTAATGTTGCAAATATAATGAAATCCATATATGGAAAGAACAAAAAGGCGTTTAACCTCGACCTTGATAATACTCTGTGGGGCGGCATCGTGGGAGATGATGGTGCAGATAACATAGAGATTGGTCAGGAGACACCTCTGGCTCAGACCTATAGTGAATTTCAGGAATATCTAAAGCTTCACAAACAACTGGGCGTGTTGCTTACTATCAATTCCAAAAATGAAGAAGATAATGCATTAAGTGGCCTGGCACGTCCTGACAGTGTACTTCATAAAGAGGATTTTGTAAATATAAAAGCAAATTGGAATCCTAAAAGCCATAATTTACTCGAAACAGCTCAGGAGATGATGCTTTTGCCAGAGAGCTTTGTGTTTGTTGACGACAATCCGGCAGAAAGAGCAATTATTGCAGGACAAGTGGAAGGAGCGGCAGTTCCTGAGATAGAAGAAGTAGAGCACTATATACAATGTATTGATAAATCTGGTTTTTTTGAAGTTACTGTACTGTCAGAAGACGATTTGAAAAGAACAGAAATGTACCAAAAAAACGCGCAAAGGACTCAATTACAGGCTTCTTTTGCAGACTATGAGGATTATCTGCAATCTCTTGAGATGAAAGGGGAGATTCGGGAGTTCGCATCTGTGTATATGTCTCGGATAGCGCAGCTTACCAATAAAAGTAATCAATTTAATCTTACTACAAGACGATATACACAGGCAGAGATTGAAGAAATTGCAAAGAATCGGGATTATCTTACCCTATATGGAAAATTAAGCGATAAATTTGGAGACAATGGCGTGGTAAGTGTTGTGATTGGGAAGCTTGCAGAGAATCATCACAAGGAGCTTCATATCAAGTTGTGGCTGATGAGCTGTCGTGTATTAAAGCGGGATATGGAGCTGGCTATGATGGATGAATTGATAGAAAGGGCAAAAGCTGCATCTGTTCAAAAAGTATATGGATATTATTATCCAACCGCTAAAAATGTTATGGTGAAAGATTTTTATGCACTTTTGGGATTTACGAAGCTTTCAGAGGATGAAAAAGGCAATATCACCTGGCTGTTTGAAATTCCAGATACGTATGAGAAAAAGCAGCATGTTATAAAAGTAAATACAAATAATGAATATAAGGAGATGGAGATATGACAAGAGAAGAAGTGTTTGAAAGGCTAAATAAAGTGTTTCGGGAAGTTTTTGATGATACGGAAATTGTTGTGGGAGAAAAGACAACATCAAATGATATTGAGGATTGGGATTCTTTTGAACATATTAATTTGGTTGTCGCAGTTGAAGAAGAATTTTCCTTTAAGATACCAATGGGCAGGGTAGTTACTATGGAGAATGTTGGCGAAATGGTAGATATTATTCTGGAATTAGGAAAATAAGAGGTTGTTTCATGACGGTTACTTCTTTTTATTTTTTGGTTTTCATAGTTATAGGCGCAGCAATATATTATATAGTTCCTAAAAAGGTTCAGTGGTTAATTTTGCTGGGCCTTAGTTTTGTGTTTTATTATTTTTCGGCGGTGCCTTATACAATAATTTATCTGTTGTTGTCTACTTTGATTGCATATATCACTACGATTGCTATTGAAAAATACAGGGATAAAAGAACAAATATTGCTGTTATTGCGTGTACTGCTATTATTTTCAATATTGTAATTTGGTTTTTATTAAAAGGAAATTCTTTTTGGAGTCATGGAGTTCTTTTGATAGAAAAGACCTTTCCTTCTGTTCATTTCAATATGTCTGTTTTACATTTGACGGCTGCTTTTGGGATGGGATATTATACAGCACAGGTTATTGGCTATATATTGGACTGCTATTGGGAGATAAGCAAACCGCAGAAAAATCCATTTAAATTATTTTTGTTTGTCTGCTTTTTTCCTCAGCTAACAGTTGGTCCTATCAGTAAATATTCACAGTTAGAATGTCTGTATAGGGAACATAGATTTAGCTATAAGAACATATGTTTTGGCTCTCAGAGAATTCTATGGGGAATGTTTAAAAAACTAGTTGTTTCAGACCGCATTGCGATAATTACAACTGCAATATGGGCAGATACTATTAGTTATTCGGGGGTGTGGCCTTGGATTGCAGTTTTCTTGTATCCTATACAACTGTATGGGGATTTTTCAGGATGTGTAGATATTATTTTGGGAACTGCTGAAATATTTGATATTAAGCTTCCTGAGAATTTTAATAATCCGTTTAAATCCTGCAGTGTACAAGAGTTCTGGCAAAGATGGCATATTACATTAGGCACCTGGGCGAAAGACTATGTCTATTATCCTGTATTAAAAAGTAAATACTTGATTTCTATTGGAAAGTGGTCAAAAAAACATTTTACCAAGAGAATCGCAAAGTTGATTCCGTGGACATTGGGAATGGGAGTACTCTGGCTGGTTATGGGAATTTGGCATGGATCTGTACGCCATATTGCAGGCGTAAGCCTGTGGTATTGGGGAATTCTTGTATTGGGAGAGTTTTTTGGATCTGTTTTTAAAAATATGGTTGAGTATTTAAACATAAAATCAGAATCTTATAGTTGGGTGCTGCTACAGAGGATAAGAACATATGCTATCTTCTCAGCAGGTTCTGTTTTTTTTGCAGCAGAAAGTTTTCGGGATGCTTTGTTCAGATATCAGACATTATTTGCATCAATAAAAAATCTAAATCCGTGGACATTGTTTGATGGTACAGTTATCCGTTTGGGAGTTACATGGGGCGATGTCAATATCATTATTTTGGGAATATTTCTATTGCATAAGATTGATACATTAAGGGAAAAAGAGGGAATGGCAAGAGAATGGATGCAAAAACAGATAGTGGTATTCCGTTGGGGAGCTTGGATAAGCCTGTTTTTCCTGGTACTAATCTATGGCTTATATGGCCCTGGATATGAAGCTAGTCAATTTATATATCAAGGATTTTAGAAGTGGTGTATAGTTATATGAGTACAGATAGGAAAGAAAAATTAAAAAAAATAATTGCATGTATTCTTTTTATCAGTATTGTTTTTTTCTTGTTATGTAAAGTAACATGGATTTTTAGAGGAAATAAATCTGAGGCCAGAGAAGATATTGCAGGATTTAAGAGTCAAGGGAAAATTGATGTAGTGCTCTGTGCTGGCAGTAATCTTTTGAGATACTATCAGCCGCTTGAGGCATGGAATCAAAAAGGCTATACGTCCTATAATTATGCAACATCTTCTGCAAGAGCAGATCTGTTAAAGGAATATATAGAAGACAGCAGAACCACCAATGAAGCTTTATTGTATGTGTGTGATATTAGAACGATTACCGATGTAAATAAAGAGGTGGAGGAGGCATCTGTTAGAAATTGGTCAGATTCTCTTTCTCTGTCGTCTGTTACAAGATTAAAGGGTATTAGTTCTTTTTTATTTACCAGAGATTACAAAGACTGTGATATTCCTTCTTTTTATTTGGACATTATAAAATATCATTCAAATTATGACTCATTAAAAGATGCATATCAATGGTCCTATACAAATACAAAGAATATTGATAATATTGACAAAGGCTTTTCTCCGAATCAGAACCATATTCCATTTGAAGAACCAATATCAACAAATGTTCGGGGAGAGCTTTCAGAGCAACAGGAATATGCCTTAGACAAGTTACTGAATTATTGTGAGAAAGAGAAGTTAAATGTATTGTTTATTTGTTGCCCGTATATTGCGCCAAAAGAGGAATGGGAGATATTAAATACTTGTGGCGATAAAATTAAAGAACGTGGATATACGTTTATAAATTTTAATGAGTATTATGATGAAATCGGTCTTGACTTTGAAAGGGATTTTGGCGATGTAAATCATGTGAATTATCTGGGGGCTGAAAAATATACAGCCTATTTGATGAATTATTTATCTGAAAACTATGAGTTGCCAGACCACAGAGAGGATACGAGTTATAGAAAATGGGAAGAAGATTATGCTGTATTTGATGCATCTAGGCGTCAGTGGAGATTGGATACTACAGAAGTAGTGGAAGAACATCTAAATGCAAAGAAAACAGCCGAGACACTGCGTTCTTTAGAGAATTTTGACAGTTGGTATCAGCAAATTCAAGATAATAATTTTACAGTTATTATTAAGAAAAATGGATATTTGGAATATTCTAATACCAATGACATACTAAATTCCTTTATAGAAAAATATGAGATAGATATGACACAAAAATATTATATTGGTCTGTGGAATTCAGATGAATGTATATTCTCTACAAATGACGAAGAATCTGTAGAGCAAGGAATTGGTGTGGATGGCGGTAGAGGTTTGACTCCATGCATTATTACATCAGGAGAAGGCTCTATGCTTTGTATTGGAGATACAGATTACTATCATCAGGATGCTGATATTCAGGTAATTGTCTATGATAATAATTACAAGCAGATAATAGATGATGTGAATATACAGATAGTTGATGATAAAGAAGTGCATTTGATTAGAGCTTAATTATAAAAATGTTTTGTCAAGAAAAAACACTTGACAGTCTCTTGGTTATCGTGTAAGATATCCAGGGTGATGCAGATGGAGGAAATTCTTAGACAGGCACTTTTGTATGATTTTTATGGAGAACTTTTGACCAGACATCAGAAGAGAGTCTATGAGGAAGTGGTCTTAAATGACTATTCCTTTAGCGAGGTGGCAGAGGACCTTGGAATCAGCAGACAGGGTGTGCATGATATGATTAAGAGATGCAACAAGCTGCTTTTGGGGTATGAGGAAAAGCTGCATTTAGTGGAGAAGTTTGTCAGTCTTCGGGAGCAGGTGGGGAAGATAGAAAAGCTTGCCAAAGAGGAGACAGAGAATCTGGCCATGAGAGAAATCACTTCAATCTGTGCAACAATCCTGGAGGAGCTATAGATGGCATTTGACAGTTTATCAGAGAAATTGCAGAGAGTGTTTAAGAACCTGCGGGGCAAGGGAAGGCTGACGGAGGCAGATGTAAAAGCAGCGCTAAAAGAAGTAAAGCTTGCGCTTTTGGAGGCAGATGTCAGTTTTAAAGTGGTAAAGCAGTTTATTAAGTCTGTGGAAGTACGTGCAGTTGGTACAGAGGTCTTGGAGAGCTTGACACCTGGGCAGACCGTTATCAAGATTGTAAATGAAGAGATGGTCAGTCTGATGGGCAGCGAGACGACAGAGATTAAGCTTCTGCCGTCAAATGAGATAACTGTAATTATGATGACAGGACTGCAAGGTGCCGGTAAGACGACCACAGCAGCCAAACTTGCCGGAAAGTATAAGATTAAGGGGCGTAAAGTGCTTCTAGCAGCCTGTGATGTCTATCGTCCGGCTGCGATTAAACAGTTGCAGGTCAATGGTGAAAAGCAAGGCGTAGAAGTCTTCTCTATGGGGACACAGCATAAGCCTGTCAATATCGCCAAGGCAGCGATTGAGCATGCCAAATCCCATGGGATGAGCGTAGTGATTCTCGATACAGCTGGTCGGCTGCATATTGATGAAGATATGATGCAGGAGCTGATTGAGATTCGCGGGTCGGTCGATGTGACCCAGAGTATCTTGGTGGTGGACTCGATGACCGGTCAGGATGCAGTCAATGTGGCAACGACCTTTACAGAGAAGGTCGGGATTGACGGTGTGATTTTGACAAAGCTAGATGGTGATACCAGAGGCGGTGCGGCGCTTTCGATTCGTTCAGTGACTGGAAAGCCAATCTTGTATGTTGGTATGGGAGAGAAGCTCTCTGATTTGGAGCAGTTCTATCCAGACCGTATGGCGTCTAGAATTCTTGGAATGGGCGATGTGCTGACGATGATTGAGAAAGCAACAGAGTCCCTAGACGAAGAGAAATCCAGACAGATGGTTCAGAAGATGAAGAAGAATCAGTTCGACTTTGAGGACTATCTAGAGAGTATGAACCAGATGAAGAAGATGGGCGGAATCGGCGCACTGCTTGGGATGATGCCTGGTATGGGCGGCAGTCAGATGAAGCAGCTAGAGGATGCAGTGGATGAGAAGAAGATGGCGCAGATTGAAGCGATAATTCTCTCCATGACCGTCAAGGAGCGTCAGAACCCAGACCTTTTAAATCCGTCGAGAAAGCGAAGGATTGCTAAAGGAGCTGGCGTGGATATCAGCGAAGTCAATCGCCTAATCAAGCAGTTTGAGCAGTCAAAGAAAATGATGAAACAGATGCCTGGTATGATGGGCAAAGGAAAATTTGGTAAAAAGGGAATGTTCGGCAAGTTGCCGTTTTAATGTTCCGTTTACATTTATATATTTTGAAAATAAGACATATTTACGGAGGTAAAGAACAATGGCAGTAAAAATCAGATTAAGAAGAATGGGTCAGAAGAAAGCTCCTTTTTATAGAGTGATTGTAGCTGATTCAAGGTCTCCACGTGATGGAAGATTTATCGAGGAGATTGGAACATATGATCCAAATACAGACCCAAGTACGTTCAATATCAATGAGGAGGCGGCTAAGAAATGGCTCGCAAATGGAGCACAGCCAACAGAGGTTGTTGGTAAGCTGTTTAAGCTTGCTGGAATCAGCAAATAGATAATTGGTGATTAAGATGAAAGAATTAGTGGAAGTGCTGGCAAAAGCACTGGTGGACCATCCAGAAGAAGTGTCGGTTACAGAGACAGACAAAGATAATGCAACAGTGATAGAGCTTCGGGTGGCGTCGTCGGATATGGGGAAGGTTATTGGAAAACAGGGACGAATTGCGAAGGCGATTCGGTCGCTGGTGAAGGCAGCAGCCTCAAAAGACGACAAAAAAGTGGTTGTGGAAATTGTGCAGTAAGAGAAAGTAACGTTGGTGAGGCCGGGAAGCCACAAACTGAACCTTCCGGTCTTAACAAACGTCTGCATGGAATGTATCGGACAGTCCCGACAGATTGTTCGCCTCATTCGGACATAAATGTCCGCCTGAGACGGACAATCCGCCGGGACTGTTCGCTCCAATCCACACAGCACTGTTTGTTAATGACCGAAAGGCCCAGTTTGCGGCTTCCCGGCTGCCAAGGATTGTGTTTATCTGTACAATTTCTGGCGATAGGTATAGAAAAAATCGATAAGGAGTAGAGGATGGAAGATTATTTAAGGGTGGGGGTGATTTCCTCAACGCATGGAATAAAAGGGGAAGTGAAGGTATTTCCGACAACGGATGATGTGCAGAGGTTTCAAAAGCTTAAGAAGGTGTTTTTGGATACAGGGAAAGCGTATGTGGAGCTTGAGATTGGCGGGGTGAAGTTTTTTAAGAATCAGGTGATATTGAAGTTTAAAGGATATGATTCTATCAATGAGATTGAGAAGTATAAGGGGATGGACCTTTTGGTGTCAAGAGAGGATGCCATTCCTCTAGGAGAAAATGAGAATTTTATCGTGGATTTGATTGATATGACGGTGGAGACGGATGAGGGGAAGATTTTGGGGACACTAATAGATGTCTTGCAGACAGGTGCAAATGATGTGTATGTGGTAAAGACCAAAGAACAGAAGGAGATTTTACTGCCGGCGATTCGGGATTGTATTTTAGATGTAAATGTGGAAGAGAAGCGGATGCGTGTGCACGTATTAGAAGGGCTTTTGGATTTATGAGATTTTATGTGTTGACATTATTTCCTGATATGATAAGGGATGGATTTCAGACCAGTATTACAGGACGGGCGGTGGAGAAGGGGATTTTGTCGCTTGAGACGGTAAATATTCGGGATTTTTCGGTAAATAAGCATCAGAGGGTAGATGATTATCCATATGGAGGCGGAGCGGGGATGGTGATGCAGGCAGAGCCTGTATATCTGGCGTATGAGTCGGTGGCAAAAAGGCTTACCAAGAAGCCAAGGGTGCTTTATATGAGTCCACAGGGAAAGGTGTTTCATCAGAGGATGGCAGAGGAGTTGGCTAGAGAAGAAGAACTGGTGTTCTTGTGTGGGCATTATGAGGGGATTGATGAGAGGGTATTAGAGGAGATTGTGACAGATGAAGTCTCGATTGGGGACTATGTGCTGACAGGGGGAGAGCTTCCGGCGTTGGTGATGATGGATGCGATTTCAAGACTTCTAGAAGGGGTGCTTCACAATGAAGAGTCGGCGGAGTTTGATTCTTTTTCGGATAATTTATTGGAATATCCGCAGTATAGTCGTCCGCAGAACTGGCGGGGGAAGGAGGTTCCAGAGATTCTGTTATCAGGGCATCATCTCAATGTGGAGAAGTGGAGAAGAGAGCAGTCTTTGCTTCGCACTAGGAAGCGGCGTCCTGACCTTTTAGAGACAGCGAATCTCACCAAAGAAGATAAAAAATTCCTTGCAAAACTTACGGAATTATGATAGAATAAAACGCGTTGTGAGAAAAGAGATGGTCCTCTGTTACGCAAGACGTATTAAGAACATCCAAGGTTAAAGGAGGAACACAATGAACGAGATTATCAAAAATATTGAGGCAGAACAGCTGAAAGCAGAGGTGCCAAACTTTAGCGTAGGAGATACCGTAAAGGTCTATGCAAAGATTAAAGAGGGCAACAGAGAGCGTGTACAGGTATTTGAAGGAACGGTCTTAAAGAGACAGGGTGGAAGCAATCGTGAGACATTTACCGTTCGTAAGAATTCCAATGGTATTGGTGTGGAGAAGACCTGGCCACTACATTCTCCAAACGTTGAGAAAATTGAAGTGGTTCGTTATGGTAAAGTAAGACGTGCAAAGCTTAACTACTTAAGAGGCCGTGTAGGTAAGGCTGCGAAAGTAAAAGAGCTGGTGAAATAATTTCAGAGGAACTGTCGCAGATGCGGCTCCCGTCGTGAGAATCGGGGAGCCGCTTTTTGCAATGGCTCCTTTTTGTGTCTTCGATAAAGGGGCAATTATCTATGAAGAAAAAAGGACTTAGTTTTTATAAGAGAAGACGGGCTATCCAGACTTCTGCGGTGCAGGAAGTTATCATACATCTAGGAGTCTGTGTACTAGCTTTTGTGATTGGATGTGTGCTGGTCTACTATTTTATGACCAGTCTAACTTGTGTTGGGCAGGCAATGGAGCCAACCGTTGGCAGTGGGGACCAGGTGTTTGTCAATCGTTTTATCTATTCGCTTTCAGCGCCAAAAGATGGGGATGTGGTGGTATTTAAACCAAATGGAAATGTCAATTCCCATTTTTATATGAGACGTGTTATCGGTACGCCAGGCGATACGGTTGAGATTAAAGAGGGTTTTATCTATATAAACGGTGAGCTTTATGAGACGGGAATTGGCAGTGAGCAGATGGATTTTGCCGGGATTGCACAAGAAGAATTAAAGCTTGACAAAGATGAGTTCTTTGTGCTTGGTGATAACCGCAATGCAAGCGAAGACAGCCGCAATGCGGATATTGGCACTGTGCGAAGACAGGATATCTATGGGATGGCCTGGTTTGTCCGCTATCCGTGGGAGAACTTTGGATGGATTCCGTAGAAAAGGAGATATAATATGAATATTCAGTGGTATCCGGGGCATATGACCAAGGCCAGACGGATGATGCAGGAACAGATAAAGCTGATAGACTTGATTATTGAATTAGTAGACGCGCGTGCACCGCTTTCTAGCCGCAATCCTGATATTGATGAGCTTGGAAAGGGTAAGGCAAGGCTGATTCTTCTAAATAAGGCAGATTTGGCTAGTGAAGCGTACAATGCGGCCTGGGAAAAATGGTTTACAGGGCAGGGATATTTTGTTGTTAGACTCGATGCCAGAAGCAAGTCTGGAATGAAGTCTATTCAAAATGTGATAAAAGAAGCTTGCAAGGAGAAGATAGAGAGAGATAGAAGAAGAGGAATCTTAAATCGCCCGGTGCGTGCGATGGTTGTGGGGATTCCCAATGTTGGGAAATCAACCTTTATCAACAGCTTTGCCGGAAAGGCATGTACAAAGACGGGCAACCGTCCAGGGGTCACCAAAGGGGCACAGTGGATTCGCCTAAATAAACAAGTAGAGCTTTTAGATACCCCTGGGATACTTTGGCCCAAATTTGACGATCAAAAGGTGGGGATTCGACTGGCGCTTCTTGGCTCTGTCAACGATGAGATTCTTGACTTGGAGGAACTTTCAGGTAAACTGGGAGTGTTTTTATTAGAACATTTTCCAGAGGCACTAAAAGAACGCTATAAGAGTAATTTTTCAGGAGAAGAAAAGCCGCATCAATTGCTTTCTAAGATTGCAGATGCCAGAGCTTGTCTGACAAAGGGCGGCGAGCCAGATTATAAGAAAGCCGCTTCTTTTTTACTAGATGATTTTCGAAGTGGACGACTAGGGAAAATTACACTTGAATTTCCTGAAGAAGGGGAATATGATAAAAGCATATCTTAAAAAAGAAAAATAGGTACGAGGTAATAGAATGGGACACAGGGATTACACAGAAGAGTATGACGAAAAAAAGTCGAGTATTGTGCGGGAGATTTTAGGTTTTCTGTTGTATGTGATGATGGTGGTGGGGATTACTTTTTTTATCATCACCTTTATCGGACAGAGAACCTATGTAAGCGGAAGCTCCATGGAAAATACCTTGCACCATGGAGATAACCTGATTGTGGATAAGCTTACCTACCGCTTCTCTAAGCCTAAGAGATATGATATTATCGTCTTTCCATTTCGGTATCAGGAGAAGACCTATTATATAAAGAGAATTATCGGACTTCCAGGTGAGACCATTCAGATTCAAGATGGTGTGATACGGATAGATGGAGAAGTCCTTCAGGAGTCTTATGGCAGAGAAGTGATGAAAAATGCTGGTCTGGCAGCGGATATGATTACGCTTGGAGAGGATGAATATTTTGTCCTTGGAGACAATAGAAATGACAGTACAGACAGCAGAGACCCAAGTGTGGGCGTGATACATAAGGATGAGATTATCGGCCGGGCATGGATTCGGATTTGGCCATTGGATAAAATAGGAGTGTTAAAGCATCAATAATGACAAAAAAAGAAGAAAGACTACAAAAGCAGCAAAAAAAGCTGCAAGAAGAGCTTATCAGGCTTGATGGGATGAAGCACTATGAGAGAATGTATCAGTCATATGGCATCCTCTGTGGGATTGATGAGGTTGGCAGAGGACCTTTAGCTGGCCCTGTGGTAGCGAGTGCGGTGATACTTTCGGAGGATATAGAGATTCTCTATCTCAATGATTCTAAAAAGCTGACGCAGAGAAGAAGAGAACTTCTGTACGATGAGATTATGGAAAAAGCACTTGCAGTAGGTGTCGGTGTAATCAGCCATCAGAGGATTGATGAAATCAATATTTTGCAGGCGACGTATGAGGCGATGCAAGAAGCAGTGGCAAAGCTTGCTATCGTCCCGGATGTCCTGTTAAATGATGCAGTGACCATACCAAAGCTTACCCAAAAGCAGGTGCCAATTGTAAAAGGAGATGCCAAAAGTATCTCGATTGCAGCGGCAAGTATTATCGCTAAAGTGACCAGGGACCGGATGATGGAAGCCTATGACAGCAAGTATCCAGGTTATCACTTTGCATCCAACAAAGGATATGGTTCGAAAGTCCATATAGAGGCCATCAAAGAGCTAGGTCCCTGTGAGATTCACAGAAGGACATTTCTTCGCAATATTTTGGAAGAGAAGACAGATGACGACAAATAAAAGGCAGATAGGGGCAGCGTATGAAGAACAGGCTGCCCATTTTCTTATCGGACAGGGCTACCAGATACTAGAGAGAAATTACCGCTGCCGCCAGGGGGAGATTGACCTGATTGCAAAAGATGGCAAGACTTTAGTGTTTGTGGAGGTAAAATATCGAAAAGACAGACAAAAAGGGCATCCGCTAGAAGCCGTGAATCGTTACAAACAGCAGAAGATTATCCGTACAGCAATGTATTATTGTTATAAGCAGAAAGTATTCGATGCACAGGCGTGCCGGTTTGATATTGTCAGTATCTTAGGCGAAGATATAGAGCTTTTAAAACATGCATTTGAGATGCAGGGATAGGAGAGATGCAATGGAATGGAATGTAAAGTCAGATGCAAATGCGATGCAGCTTAAGCAAAAAGGGGAAGTGCCTTATTTTGTCTTTCCCAATCTGGAAAAGACGCATCTGGTACGTCATGGATTTTCCACTCGGTTTGGAGGGGTCAGCAAAGGACATCTCTCCGAGATGAATCTAAGCTATACCAGAGGCGATAATCCAGAATATGTAACAGAGAATTTTTGCCGGATGGCTGATGCGATTGGCTTTTTGCCAGAGTCTTTGGTGCTGTCGCAGCAGACCCATACAACCAATATTCGTCTGGTGACCAAAGAAGATAAAGGAAAGGGCTTTACAAAGCCTCTAGACTATGAAAATATCGATGGATTGATTACCAATGTGCCAGGACTGACCCTTGCAACTTTCTATGCAGACTGTGTGCCATTGTTCTTTGTAGACCCTGTCAGCCGTTCGATTGGCTTATCACATGCCGGATGGCGGGGGACACTGAAACGTATGGGGGCGAAGACCGTAGCACAGATGGTCAGGGAATTTCATACAGAACCAGAACATCTACGGGTGGCGATTGGACCATCTATCTGTCAGGACTGCTATGAAGTCAGCGAGGAAGTGGCAGCAGAATTTAAGAAAGAATTTGCAAGATATGCAGATGAACGGCTGGTATACCGCACCAAAGAGGGAAAATACCACCTTAATCTGTGGCGTGCCAATGAGATTGCACTTTTGGAGGCCGGAGTAAGACAAAAGTATCTGTCAGTGACAAATGTCTGCACCTGCTGCAATCCAGATAAGTTGTTTTCCCATAGAGCAAGCCATGGGATGCGTGGAAATCTGGCTGCATTTTTGCAGTTACTTTAGAGGATGGGTGACATATGGGCAGTGTAAAATATCCGATTTTGCTGGTACATGGTATTGGTTTTCATGACCAGAGAATCTTTAACTACTGGGGAAGGATTCCCAAACGATTAACAAAACAAGGCGCGCAGATTTTCTATGGATGCCAGGACAGTCATGCATCTGTGGAGAGTAACGCGCATTTTTTATATCAAAGAGTGCTTAAGATTATAGAGGAGACTGGGGCAGAGAAGATAAATGTGATTGCCCACTCCAAAGGAGGGCTAGACAGCAGATGGATGATTTCACATCTGGACCATGGAAGATATGTGGCTTCTCTGACTACGCTCTCCACACCGCATCGGGGAAGCCATACCGTGGATGTGCTGCTTCGTATGCCGGACAGACTGGTTCGCATCGTCTCTTTTTTTTGTGACCGCTGGTATGGACTATTAGGAGATAAGCATCCAGAGTCCTATCGGATGTTTCATGAGCTTGCCACGGAGCCAATGAAGCATTTTAATCAGCAGACACCAAATGCAGAAGGCGTCTATTACCAAAGCTATGCATTTATAATGAAACATTTTTTCAGTGACTTTATTATGGCACTTCCTTTTCTGGTGGTAAAGGCGATAGAAGGGCCAAGTGACGGCTTGGTAACGCCAGAGTCAGCGGCGTGGGGAGAATTTCGTGGTATCTATACAGGCAATGGCTGGAAGGGAATCTCACATTGCGATGTGGTGGACAGAAGAAGGTACCGTCTCTCAAAGAAGGAACCGACCAATGCGTATAGTATATCTGATATGGTGGCATTTTATTTTACCCTGATAAAAGAATTAAAAAATCGGGGATTGTGAAGATTCTCCATAGAATAAAGAAAATTATGACTAGACAAATTTTCCAGAAAAATTTAGAATAAAAAGACAGAAAACTTTAAAATATATAGTATGAGGTGGAAAAGATGAAAATTATCAAAGCAAAAGACTATAAGGACTTAAGCAGGAAAGCAGCCAATCTTATTTCAGCACAGGTGATTATGAAACCAGACTGTGTACTAGGACTGGCAACCGGTTCTTCTCCTGTAGGAACTTATGAGCAGTTAGTAGAGTGGTATGAAAACGGTGACTTAGACTTTGGCGATGTGACTTCTGTCAATCTTGACGAGTATGTGGGACTTGCAAAAGAGCATGAGCAGAGTTACTATTATTTTATGCACAAACATCTGTTCGATTATGTAAATATCAATCCTGAGAGAACCTTTTTGCCAGATGGCACAAACCTGAATAAAGAAGAAGAATGTGCACGGTATGAGGAAGTGATTCGTTCGGTAGGCGGTGTGGATTTACAGCTTCTAGGATTAGGACACAACGGACATATCGGCTTTAATGAGCCAGGGGACGTATTTGAGAAAGGTACGCATTGCGTAACACTTAGTGAGCGCACGATTGAGGCAAACAAGCGTTTCTTTGCATCCGCAGATGAAGTGCCAAAACAGGCATATTCGATGGGAATTCGCACGATTATGATGGCGAAGAAGATTCTCGTGGTAGTCAGCGGAGAGGACAAAGCAGAGGCAGTAAAAAATGCGTTCTTTGGTCCTGTGACACCACAAGTACCAGGCTCTATCTTACAGATGCATCCTGATGTGACCGTTGTGGCAGACGAGGCTGCATTGTCTAAATGTGACCTTGCATAGAGCAGAATGGATGGGACTTTAGAATGAAGATTATCAATGCAAAAGTATATACAGAAGAAGGAACCTTTCAGGAGATAGATGTATATACAGATGGAGAACGGATTGCAAATGAGAGCAACGATGAAGTCGTTATTGATGGCAAGGGATGCTATCTGATTCCTGGACTTACCGATATTCATTTTCATGGATGTATGGGACATGATTTTTGTGACGGGACACCAGAAGCGATAGAGGCGATGGCACTTTATGAGGCTTCCTGCGGCGTGACAACGATAGTACCAGCGACTATGACTCTTGGAAAAGAGACACTTTTAGATATCTGCAAGGCAGCAGCAGCGTATCCTAACCAAAAGGGCGCAATCCTCTGTGGCATCAATATGGAAGGACCTTTTGTCTCCCTAAAGAGAAAGGGAGCACAAAATGGAGACTATATTCACAAGCCGGATGTCGAGATGTTTCGGGAGCTTAACGAAGCAAGCGGAAAGCTTGTGAAACTTTTGGCAATCGCACCAGAAGAGCCAGGTGCACTTGAGTGTATCCGGGAATTAAAGGACGAGGTGGTGCTCTCTGTTGCGCATACAACAGCGAATTATGAGAAGACCAAAGAGGCTTTTCTAGCAGGAGCAAACCATGTGACACATCTGTATAATGCGATGGCAGGGCTATCGCACAGGGAGCCAGGCGTTGTAGGCGCGGCAGCAGATGATGAGCATGTGGAAGTAGAGCTTATCTGCGATGGAATTCATATTCATCCGGTTACCGTCCGCCAGACATTTAAGATGTTTGGGGATGATAGGATTATCCTGATTAGCGACTCGATGGAAGCGACAGGAATGAAAGATGGAGAGTATTCTCTAGGCGGCCAGAAGGTGGTGAAAAAGGGTAATTTGGCAACACTTGAAAATGGAACGATAGCTGGTTCGGCGACAAATCTGATGGATTGTATGCGTACAGCAGTACAGAAGATGGGGATACCACTGGAGAGTGCAATAAAATGCGCAGCAGTGAATCCGGCAAAATCCGTAGGCATCTACCAGGACTATGGAAGTATTATACCAGGGAAAGTGGCGAATATGGTGTTGCTTAAAGAAGATGATTTGAGTATTCAAGAGGTATTTCTAAAAGGGGAAAGAATTTAAGTGGTGATTTAAGAAAGGACAGTATCCTGGCGGACTTGTGAGATGTTGGCTGAGGGTACTGTTTTTTTTGTATATAGGACGCTCGCCATGACCTGGCAGATGTTCCTTCCAGACCCCGCTCTCGCTTAATGGACGCCTATAGCGGTACTAAGCTCGCGACTGCGCGTAACCGCTTGCGCTCGCTAAGTGCCGATGGCGCCCAATGGGTCTTGCAGGAACATCTGCCAGGTCATGGCGAGCTGTGTATAGGCTTCGATACACACGCTTCGGGCGGAATATTACACCTATATGCTATACACAATATTACACGATAGTGTCTTATACTTACCGGTAGTTGTAGTCAGCCAGGGCGGGAGGGCAGTAGGTTCCTGAAAGACCCATTGGACGCCATCGGCACTTAATGAGCGCAAGCGGAACGCGCAGTCGCGAATTTAGTACCGCTATAGGCGTTCATTAAGCGAGAGCGGGGTCTGGAAGGAACCTACTGCCCTCCCGTCCTGGCGTCCTCCTCCCACCTATAAGCGCTCCATCTTCTCCAAAAGGCGATGGATTTTTTCCGTGGGGTCATTAACATGCTCTGTAGAGACATCATGATTAATACAATCAATAATCGCAGCCAAGAACTTCGTCATATTAGCCTCTACATAGTAAGGTCGGGAGAGCAAGTCAGGCGTGCGATAGTTTAGATTGGTGGTAACTACATGGCTGATATATCCTTTTTCATAGTATTCATCAAATTTGGCAAGGCCGTCGGTAAAAAGCCCGAAGGTGGTGCAGACAAAGACTCTTTTAGCTCCGCGTTCTTTGATCTGACGGGCGACGTCTAGCATACTTTCACCAGAAGATATCATATCGTCGATAATGATAACATCTTTGCCGGAGAGGTCGTCGCCTAGAAATTCATGAGCAACGATAGGATTCTTGCCATTGACAATAATAGAATAGTCGCGGCGTTTGTAGAACATGCCCATATCGACGCCAAGAACGCCGGCAAAGTAGACTGCACGCTCCATTGCACCTTCATCGGGGCTTATAACCATAAGATGGTCTTTATCGATTTTAAGGTCTGGTTCCGCTTTTACAAGGCCCTTGATAAACTGGTAAGGTGGATTGAAGCTGTCGAAGCCGTAGAGAGGGATAGAATTGCATACGCGAGGGTCGTGGGCATCAAAGGTGATGATATTGGTGACTCCCATCTGTACAAGTTCTTGAAGTGCAAAGGCACAGTCTAGGGATTCCCGCTGGCTTCTTTTATGTTGGCGGCTCTCGTAGAGGAAAGGCATGATTACAATAATGCGGTGAGCTTTACCGTTGGCAGCGGAGATAATTCTTTTAAGGTCCTGGTAGTGGTCGTCTGGGGACATATGGTTCTCGTAGCCACAGACTGTGTAGGTCAGACTGTGGTTTGTGACGTCTGCTAAGATAAAGAGGTCAGCTCCACGGACAGAATCATAGAGGATTCCTTTGGCTTCCCCGGTGCCAAAGCGTGGGCATGCACTTCTGACTAAGTAGGAGGCTTCGTGGTAGCCTCTAAAGTCTAGCGTGTCTTGAAACTCCTGGTTACATTGTTCACGGAATTTTACCAGGTACTTGTCCACAGCTTTTGCAAGCTCTTTGCAGCCTTCTAAGGCTACGAGTCTAAGTGGAGCGATGGGTGTGATACTTTCGTAAGAGTAATTTTCGGGCATATAGTCCTCCTGTTTTATATAATAATACAATGTGTTTACATAAACAAAGTTTATTTTTTGTTCCTATGTATACATGAATTCCAGTTTCATTATATATCATGGGGGCGAACATTGCAATTTTTTTCAAGATTTAGTATAGTTAAGAAGAAAATGACAGCCTGTCGTGAAAATAGACAAAAAGGATGGAAAGCATATGGAACATAAAATCAGTGCAGTAACCCCTAGAAGTATCGCCGAGGAGTTAGGAATCGCTCCAGAGGATGTCTTACTTTCTGTCAATGGCCAGACACCAGAAGATGTGTTTGACTATCGCTATCTGATAAATGATGAAAAGATATTCGTTCTGATTCGTAAACCAGACGGAGAAGAATGGGAATATGAGATTGAGAAAGAATATGAAGAAGACTTAGGTTTAGAATTTGAAAATGGTCTGATGGATAACTATAAATCTTGCCAGAATCGCTGTATCTTTTGCTTTATTGACCAGCTTCCCAAAGGGATGCGAAAGACGCTTTATTTTAAAGATGATGACTCTAGGCTTTCTTTTTTGCAGGGGAATTATCTGACGCTGACCAATATGAGTGAGAAGGATTTGGAGCGAATTATCTATTATAAATTGTCTCCGATTAATATTTCTTTTCAGGCGACCAATCCAGAGCTTCGCTGCCAGATGTTAAATAATCGTTTTGCCGGAGAGATTCATAAAAAGGTGCAAAAACTTAAGGAAGCCGGGATTGTGATGAATGGACAGATTGTGCTTTGTAAGGGCGTAAATGACGGGGATGAATTAGAACGGTCTGTTAAAGATTTAACAGAATATATGCCAGAGCTTCAGAGTGTGTCGGTGGTTCCGGTAGGACTTACGAGATACCGGGAAGGACTGTATCCGCTTACGCCTTTTAGCAGAGAGGATGCCGTCTTGGTGCTTGAGAAGATTCACAGATGGCAGGAGAAGCTTTTTAAAAAATATGGGAAGCATTTTATTCATGCAGGAGACGAATGGTATCTGTTGGCAGGCTGGCCGATGCCAGAGGAGGATACGTATGACGGGTATCTGCAGCTTGAAAATGGAGTTGGTATGGTGCGCTTGCTTTATAATGAGGTAAAGGAGCGGCTAGAGACTTTAGAGGGAGATAAAAGAACGCGCAGACTGACGATTGCGACAGGAGAATTGGCAGCACCTCTGCTTCAGGAGCTTGTACAGATGATACAAAAAAAATATAAAAATACAGAGGTACAAGTAACAGCAATACACAATGATTTCTTTGGAGAGCAGATTACGGTTGCAGGACTTTTGACCGGACAGGATTTGATAGCACAACTTAAGGACAAGATAGCAGGAGACAGACTTTTGTTGTCAGAGCATATGTTAAAGAGCGGGGAAAGGGTCTTTTTGGATGATGTGACGGTAGAAGATTTGGAAAAAACTTTACAAATCAAAGTATCCATAGTAGAATCAAGCGGAAATGATTTTGTAGATGCAATATTACAATAGAAAGAGGTTTTGGTATGAGTAAACCGATTGTAGCGATTGTGGGACGTCCCAATGTGGGAAAGTCCACTTTGTTTAATGCGTTGGCGGGAGAGAATATCTCGATAGTCAAAGATACGCCAGGAGTGACAAGAGACCGTATCTATGCGGATGTCACCTGGTTAAACTATCATTTTACCCTGATTGATACAGGAGGAATTGAGCCGGACAGTGGTGATATTATCCTGTCACAGATGCGGGAGCAGGCGCAGATTGCGATTGATACAGCGGATGTGATTATATTTTTGGTAGATGTGCGACAGGGGCTTCAGGATGCAGACTCGAAAGTGGCAGATATGTTAAGGCGCTCAAAAAAGCCGGTGGTGTTAGTAGTCAATAAAGTAGACAGTTTCCAGAAATATATGGCAGATGTCTATGAGTTTTATAACTTAGGAATTGGTGACCCGGTACCGGTTTCCGCATCGTCAAGACTTGGGATTGGAGATATGCTTGATGAGGTAAGCAGCCATTTTTCAGAAGAGAGTGAAGGGGAGGAAGAAGACGAGCGGCCAAAGGTGGCGATTGTAGGGAAACCCAATGTGGGAAAATCTTCGATTATCAATAAGTTAGTTGGAGAGAATCGTGTGATTGTCTCGGATATTGCGGGAACAACCAGAGATGCGATTGATACCAATATTCGCTTTCAGGGCAGAGAGTATGTCTTTATTGATACAGCGGGACTACGAAGAAAAAACAAGATTAAAGAAGAATTGGAGCGCTATAGTATTATCCGCACTGTGACTGCTGTGGAGCGGGCAGATGTGGTCGTTGTGGTGATTGATGCAACAGAAGGTGTGACAGAGCAAGATGCCAAGATAGCAGGGATAGCCCATGACAGAGGCAAGGGTATGATTGTCGCAGTCAATAAATGGGATGCGATTGAAAAAAATGATAAGACTATCTATGAGTTTTCTAGAAAGGTGCGGGAAGTGCTTTCGTTTATGCCCTATGCGGAGATTTTATTTATCTCTGCCGAGACAGGGCAGCGGCTTGGCAGATTGTTTGAGACGATTGATATGGTGATTGAGAACCAGACGCTTCGGATTCAGACAGGCGTGCTAAATGAGATTATCATGGAAGCGACCGCGATGCAGCAGCCACCGTCCGACAAGGGAAAAAGGCTGAAGATTTTCTATGTTACACAAGTGGCCGTAAAGCCGCCGACGTTTGTAATATTTGTCAATGACAAGGAACTGATGCATTTCTCTTATACAAGGTATCTAGAGAACCGGATTCGGGATACCTTTGGCTTTAAGGGGACTTCGTTAAAGTTTATTATTCGGGAGAGGAAGGAACAAGGGTAAGATGGTACGTGTGATTTGTCTCGCCATTGGATATGTGTTTGGGCTGTTTCAGACGGCATATATCTATGGAAGGATGAATGGAATTGATATACGGGAATATGGCAGCGGCAATGCAGGGACGACCAATGCGCTTCGGGTGCTTGGAAAGAAGGCTGGAGTTATCGTGCTTTTGGGAGATGTGGCTAAGACCGTCTTAGCGGTTGTATTGGTGCGATTTCTATTTCGAAGGGAATATACAGACATGCTGCCGCTTCTTGGCATCTATGCGGCTTCTGGAGCCATCCTGGGGCATAATTATCCTGCTCATCTTGGATTTAAAGGAGGAAAAGGAATTGCCTGTACAGCAGGACTGGTGCTGACACTTGGACCGATTGTGACCGCTTTAGAGGCGACGACATTTTTGCTGACGGTATATTTAAGCCGCTATGTATCACTTGGGTCAATACTGGTGGTTATTGAGCTGATTGTTGACCTTGTGGTGCTTGGACAGATGGGGTATTATGGGATGAGCCAGGCACATCTGATAGAGTTTTATCTGGTGTGTACGGCACTTTCAGCGATGGCGATTTACCGGCATAAGACGAATATTGTAAATCTTTTGCATGGGACAGAGCGGAAGATTTTTCAGAAGTAGAGAAAAGAAAGGGAGAAGGAAATTATGGCATATGTCAGTGTGATTGGCGCAGGAAGTTGGGGAACGGCGATTGCAAAATTATTGTGTACAAATGGGCACAAGGTAACACTTTGGTCTTATCGGGAAGAAGAAGTGCGCTCGCTGATTGAGAAGCGAGAGAACCTCTCCAAGCTTCCGGGGGTAAAACTTCCAGAGGAGATTATATTTACAGCGGATTTGGAGGCAGCTGTTCGGGATAAGGAGATGTGTGTGATGGCAGTTCCATCGACCGCTGTTCGCAGTACAGCAAAGAAGATGGCGCCTTATGCAAAGCCTGGACAGATTGTGGTCAACCTGGCGAAAGGAATCGAGGAGAGCACACTGATGATTCTGACCGATATTATTGAGCAGGAGATACCAGGTGTTCAGGCAACAGTGCTCTCAGGGCCAAGCCATGCAGAGGAAGTGGGAAGGGAAATCCCAACAACTGCAGTAGCTGGCGCAAAGAAGAAAGAGACCGCAGAGTTTATGCAAAATATCTTTATGAACCAGCGCTTCCGAGTCTATACAAGCCCGGATATGTTGGGAATTGAGCTAGGCGGCGCCTTGAAAAATGTAATTGCGCTGGCTGCTGGTGTAGCGGATGGACTGGGCTGTGGGGATAATACCAAAGCAGCACTGATTACAAGAGGAATCGCAGAGATGAGTCGCCTTGGCGTGGCAATGGGCGGCCATATCGAGACATTTAACGGACTGGCTGGAATCGGAGACTTGATTGTAACCTGTGCTTCTAGGCATAGCAGGAACCGAAAAGCAGGATTTTTAATCGGGCAGGGCAAGTCGATGCAGGAAGCTATGGATGAGGTCAAGATGGTCGTAGAGGGTGTCTACTCCGCCAAGGCAGCGATGAAGCTTGCAAAGAAGTATCAGGTGGATATGCCGATTGTAGAAGAAGTAAATCAGGTGCTCTTTGAAGGTAAATCTGCCCGCGAAGCGATGGGAGAGCTGATGCTAAGAGACAAGAAGACGGAGCTTGCGTGGGAGTAGATAACATGGTGTATGGGGATTTCTAAAATTTGTTGAAATCTGTCGAAGATATGATAAAATAATCATGTTACCGCCCCTATAACTGGTAACAGGAAGGGGGTGTGTTGCGTGAATCTATCATCTTTTATTCTCTCCGTATTGGCGAGTGTAGTTGCCTACTACATATGCAAGTGGTTAGACGGCGAGAAGTAGCGGTAGCCTAGCCCGAATGGTTTACCTCTCCCAAAAAGAGGAAGAACCCCCAGAAGTAGTGACGTACTTTTGGGGGTTCATTCTTTTTGTGTTGCATGAATTCTTTATCATCTTTTTGTTGCCTGATGGAATTATAGCATATGCAGTTTTGAAATGCAACATGATAAAATAAAAAAAGTTGCCTGCAATTAAAGGAAGAATAATGAGAGGCATCTAACGCAAGCTTCGGCCGCCTCCGCCATGAGTCCGTCCGCTTGACGAGGGATGGGTAGTGGTGCGGTTGTTAGAGAAGGGTGGAGGATTTTTGGGAATCTTCCGGTGTGTTAGGGTCTGATGGATAAGGCGGTCTTCGGAATGTGTCAAATGAAGGCTGCTTTTTTCATGGAGTGGATAGTGATAGGTCTCATTGGTTAAGTTGTACTTGTTTTTAATGCTGAAAAAGGTAGTAAGAGAGGCAATCAGACCTCCAATAACGCCAATAAGAGGTGCAAGCGGAATCGGAAATTCCTGATAAGGGGCGTGTGTGCCATTCTCAGAGGGAGCATTATATTGTCCTTCAGGAATCCCAAGTGTGATATAATCCTCAACACCTTTTAAGACAAAAAATGCACTGTCCGCATAATGTTCCTCTGCTGCTTGTGTAAAAGCGTCATCTAACAGAGACTCGATGCGTGCATCTGTCAGATAGCGAAGCATCTTACCAGTGGTGGAAATATAGATTTCCTGGTTGTCAAGATCTATCAGATAGAGCATACCACTGTATTCTTCATCCATACCAAAGTCATGGGAATCGTAGAAATCATCGGCATAGTCCTGAGCGGTCTTTCCATCTGCATCGAGTGTGGTGACAATCACATAGTCCATCTGTGTCTTATCCTGAAGCTTTTGTATTTCTTCTGAAAGCTTATTAATATCTTCTTCAGAGAAAAGGCTGGCATTATCAAAGACACGGGAAGAGGCAGCAAGTACGTCTAAAGGGAGGAGTAGAAAAACAAGCAGAAAAAAGAAAGATATTTTTTTCAACATTACAGAAGGCCTCCAATCAGTGTAATCAGTGCGGTGACAACGACAAAGATACCAGCGCAGGTAAAGAATAATTTTCGCTTATAAAGCGGAAGACGGCCACAGATTTCGCCGGTCTGTCCATTCATGGCAAAATAGTAGGTCTTACTACGGTGCTGGTAAGTGAGAATCCATACAGGGAGCAGAAGATACTTCCAGATATGCTGTGCGTTGTAAGTTTGAAAGCTGTCAGTGGTGATATGCTGGTGTGAGGCAAGCGTGTCTGACAGCAGGCTTTTGGCATAGCCATTTATCTCTTCTTGCAGCTCTGGCAGAAGGCTTTCTTTTTCGATATCTTTGACCTCTGCCTGAAAACCAGCCAGATAGCCTAGATGGAAAGAACAGGTTTTTTTAAGGTCAAAAGGAAGGATACCTTCTAGCATCTTGCTTTGTGACTTGGTAAGCGCATTGCGGGAGAGCTCTGTCAAGGAGATTTCACCCAGGCGGTGGATAGCGTAGGTCTTAGTCTCTGTATATTCAATGTCGTGCGAGTGCCAGATACGAACATTGCGTGCAGTCGCATGCATATCGGCTTGCAAGGTACAGTCCAGTGTCCAGTAGGGAAAATAGATGCCGGATAATTTCTCTATCTGTGCCGGAGAGTAGAAATCCGGCGGAACATAGGCTTTGCTGCCAATCCAGGAGAGAAAGCGCTTCTTTGCTTCCTCTTTGGAAATCTGAAAAGGGATAATCAGAGAAGGCATCTGCTCACCAGAGAGTCGTCCAGATAAGACAATCGGGTTATGACAATAGTAGCAGAAGGTGGCAGCGGTTGTTGTATCTGTGGCAATCTCGGCGCCGCAGGAAGGACAAGTGTATATAAGCACTTGTCCTTCCTGTTCTTGTGTATTCTCTTCTGTGTCCTGTATATCTTCGGATTCGGAAGTGGCAGTATCTAATTCTGTCTGAGCAAAGTCTGAGAGACAGTAAGGACAGGTATAATGTTGTGTCTCTGGTTCAAAGACCAGATAGCCGCCACAGTTTGGGCATTTGTATGTAAGAACAGACATAGGTCTACCTCGTTAAATTTTAGACATGCTGTTTTCCGCAGCCAGAGCAGAATTTTCCAGTATTTACTGTGCCACAGCTACAAGTCCAGCTGCCATGATTGGCTGGTTTTGGCTGTCCACAGTTTGAGCAGAATTTTCCGGTGTTTGTGGTGCCGCAACTACAGCTCCAGCTTTCGTTATCTGTTGGTCTTGGCTGTCCGCAGTTCGAGCAGAATTTTCCCGTATTTGTGGTGCCGCAGCTACAGGTCCAGCTGTTTTTATCCAATGGCTTTGGCTGTCCGCAGTTCGAGCAGAATTTTCCCGTACTTACCGTACCACAGGCACAGCTCCAGCCTTCTTTGGAGGCTGCTGCCGCCTGCATCTGGGTAAGATTGGTCTGGGAAGCTGTGTTTATAAAGTTGCCTCCTGCCTGCATACCCATATTCATCCCCAGAAAGCCATTCATCGCGCCTGCGCGATTAGAGCCGGCAGCTTCCATACCTCTGGCGATTGCACCTTGTACATAGCCTTCGCGAATCGAAGCATCGCTTAACATGGCACCTTGATTTCGAAGGTTGATAAGCTTTTTGGATTCGTCATCGTAGGTGATGCTGGCGATGCCAACGGCCTGTATCTCTATCCCTCGCATCTGGTTCCATTCGGCATCTAATACTTCTGCCATATAGCGTCCAAGTTCCCGGCTTTTAGAAGTGACGTGCGAGATACGAATGCCATCGGCTGACATCTGATTGAGGGCAGATTGAAGTGCTTCTAAAAATTCATTGAGATATTGTTCGTTAATCGAAGTAATATCCACATAAGTCTGATTTTTGGCAATCGCTTCCGCATAAAATTTTAATGGGTCTACAATCTTGATAGAGTAGCTCCCATGTGTTCTTAGAAATAACTCTGCGTTGTAAAAATTATCAAAGTAATTGACGGGATTACGGGTGCCAAATTTAATGCCTTTAATCTCCTGCAGATTGATAAAGAAGACTTTCTGACTGGTGGGAGTCTGCCCGCCAAAGCGAAAACGGTTAAAGGATTCTGCTAAAGCATCTTTAAATTGTCCGTTAAAAAGAGAAGGCAGAGAGGAGTCATCAACTTCATAATATCCTTCCTCTGCCGTATAGTCCACAATCTGTCCGCCGTCAGTCAGTATCATAAACTGATTGGGATAGACATGGATGATCGAACCATTTGAGATAGTATCGCTGCTTCCTTTTTTGTTCTGACCCCTTCGAATCGGTACACCTTTGGAAAAGACAACCTGCTCTCCCATATCCGCTGCTTCATAGACTTCAAGCCAACTGTCGGAAAGTGCGCCTCCAATGGCGTTTGTGGCTGCTCTGATAATTCCCATCTTGATTTCTCCTTATTGAAGTTCCGCAACTCCCCTCCCAAGCCCCTGAACTAGGAGGATTTTCAGTCACTTGAGTGCCTGAAAATCCTCCTGGGCTTGTCCGGTCCGTTGCTGTATGTTTAAGTTCCGCAACTCCCCTTTCAAGCCCCTTTACTAGGAGAATTTTCAGCCACTTGAGTGCCTGAAAATCCTCCTGGGCTTGTCTGGTCTGTTGCTGTTTTGGATTAATTATCTTCTTCTGCAAATTTATTACTGGTGTATACGGTACGTTTTCTTGCCATCTCGTCGCTTTCTAGATATTCGTCATAAGTAGTAATCTTGTCAATCATCGAGCCGTTTGGCAGAATCTCGATAATGCGGTTGGCGGTTGTCTGGACAATCTGGTGGTCGCGGGATGAGAAGAGAAGGACACCTGGAAACTTTATCATACCGTTGTTTAGGGCGGTGATAGATTCCATATCAAGGTGGTCTGTGGGCTCGTCGAGAATTAAAACGTTGGCACCAGATATCATCAGTTTGCTTAACATACAGCGAACTTTCTCGCCTCCTGAGAGGATGCGAACCTTTTTAACTCCGTCTTCTCCTGCAAAAAGCATACGTCCTAAGAAACCACGCACATAGGTGACATCCTTAACTTCCGAATACTGCGTCAGCCAGTCCACGATGATATCGTCGTTGTCAAATTCCTTTGAGTTATCCTTGGGGAAATAAGCCTGCGACGTTGTAACGCCCCATTTATAGGTGCCCTCATCTGGCTCCATCTCCCCAAAGAGAATCTTAAAGAGCGTAGTTTTGGCAAATTCATTGCTGCCGACAAATGCCACTTTGTCATCATGCCCTAAGATAAAAGAAATATTGTCAAGGACTTTTACACCGTCAATCGTCTTGGAGATGCCTTCAACCGTCAACACTTCGTTGCCAATCTCGCGGTTGGGACGAAAATCAATATAAGGATATTTTCGGCTGGAAGGACGAATCTCATCAAGCTGAATCTTCTCAAGTGCCCGCTTTCTAGAAGTCGCCTGTTTGGACTTGGAAGCATTGGCGGAGAAGCGGGAGATAAATTCTTGTAGCTCTTTGATTTTCTCTTCTTTTTTCTTGTTGGCTTCTTTCATCTGGCGAATCATCAGCTGACTGGACTCATACCAGAAATCATAGTTGCCGGCATAGAGCTGAATCTTGCCATAGTCAATATCTGCAATATGTGTACAGACTTTGTTAAGAAAATAACGGTCATGGGAGACCACAATCACCGTATTTTCAAAATTAATTAAAAATTCCTCAAGCCATGCAATCGCATCTAAGTCCAAATGGTTGGTCGGCTCGTCAAGAAGCAGAATATCCGGGTTCCCAAAGAGCGCCTGTGCAAGCAAAATCTTGACTTTTTGTGCGCCAACTAAATCTTTCATTGTAGAATAGTGAAGCTCTGTCTCGATGCCAAGACCATTTAATAACATCGAAGCGTTGGACTCAGCCTCCCATCCATCCATATCTGCAAATTCACCTTCTAATTCACTTGCGCGGATACCGTCAGCATCGGTAAAATCTTCTTTGGCATAGATGGCATCCTTTTCCTTCATAATCTCATACAGACGCGCATTTCCCATAATCACAGTGTCCATAACCGTATATTCATCATATTGAAAATGGTCCTGTTTTAAGAAGGAGAGACGCTGCCCTGGAGTGATAGCGATTTCGCCACTGGTGGAATCCAGCTCCCCGGAGAGGATTTTAAGGAAAGTGGATTTACCAGCTCCATTTGCGCCGATGAGACCATAGCAGTTTCCTTCTGTAAATTTAATATTGACATCTTCAAACAAGGCTTTTTTGCCCAGACGAAGGGTGACATTATTTGCACTTATCATTACATTCAACCTTTCTTTCTATATACATCATTGTTAATAATATACCATCATATATTTTATATAAAAATCTGTTTTTTGCAAGTGTTTTTACTTTTTTTATAAAAATGTGCTTTAGAAATTTGTAAGAATGTGGTATGATTAGATTATCAAACTATTTCATAATGTGTGTGGAGGAGTTCAGCAAAATGAAGAAAATATTATTTGCGGCATCAGAATGTGTACCATTTGTTAAAACAGGAGGGCTGGCAGACGTATGTGGGGCACTGCCGAAGGGATTTAACAAAGAGGAGTGGGATGTTCGCGTCGTAATTCCTAACTATACGTGTATCCCTGATAAATTTCGCAATAACTTTAAGTATATCACCCACTTTTACATGGGGACAGGCTCCTATAATCCAGGAGCACATGTAGGAGTTATGACCTATGAGCTAGATGGCGTGACTTATTATTTTATCGATAACTTAGTCTATTTTGGCGGAGCAAAGCCCTATGGCGATTTCCGTACAGATATTGAGAAATTTGCCTTTTTCTCCAAAGCAGTGCTTTCGATTCTGCCAATTGTTGGCTTCCGCCCGGATTTGATTCACTGTCATGACTGGCAGGCAGGTCTGATTCCTGTCTATTTGAAGACCGAGTTTGCACAGGGAGATTTCTACCAGGGCATCAAGACGATTATGACCATTCACAATCTAAGATTTCAGGGTATCTGGGATATTGAGACGATGCAGGGACTTACCGGACTTCCTGACTATGTATTTACACCAGATAAGCTGGAGTTTAAGAGAGATGCCAATATGTTAAAGGGTGGCCTTGTATATGCAGACTATATCACAACCGTTAGTGAGACCTATGCATATGAGATTCAGACTCCAATGTATGGCGAAGGATTAGACGGACTTCTCTCTGCAAGACATATGGACCTTCGGGGAATTGTCAATGGTATTGACTATGATATCTGGAATCCAAATACAGATGAGAAGATTGATAAAAATTATACAATCAAGACCTTTAAGAAAGGCAAAGCAGCCAATAAAAAAGCACTTCAGCAGGCGCTAGGACTGGCAGTTGATGAAGGAAAGATGTTGATTGGACTGATTTCCCGTCTGACAGACCAGAAGGGCTTAGATTTGATTGCAGAAGTGATGGAGCAGATTGTGGATGACAATACACAGATTGTAGTGATTGGCACAGGCGACCAGAGATATGAGGATATGTTTAGACACTATGCATGGAAATATCCTGATAAAGTATCGGCTAATATCTACTATGCAGATGAGCTGTCTCACAAGCTGTATGCAGCAGCAGATGCGTTCTTGATGCCGTCTGCCTTTGAGCCTTGTGGATTGACACAGTTGATTTCTTTCCGCTATGGAACAGTTCCAATTGTAAGAGAGACAGGCGGACTCAAAGACACCGTGGAGCCTTATAATGAGTATGAAGGAAAGGGCGATGGATTCTCCTTTACGAATTACAATCCATGGGATATGATGGAAGTGATTAACTATGCAAAATATACGTATTTTGTGCATCGCAAAGAGTGGGATGAGATGGTTGCTAGAGGCATGAGAAAGGACTTCTCCTGGGATGCATCTAGATACAAATATGAAGGAATCTATTCCTGGCTAATTGGGTGGTAGATTCTGCGGCAAAAGAGAACGGAGCTGTTGCTATGCGGCAATGGCTCCGTTTTGCGGTTATAATAGAGGGAGACAAAAGAGGTATGGCAGAGACGAAGTATGATAAGATTTATCGGGATTTAAAGGAGAAGATTGAAGGGGACAGGTATCCGTATCTGTCTTACCTTCCATCGGAGTATTCATTGATTGAGGAATATGACTGCTCCAGGAATACAGCGCGCAGGGCGATTGGACAGCTTGCAAAAGAGGGGTATGTGCAAAGCATTCACGGGAAGGGTGTGCAGGTAATTTTTGAGCCGGCGGTGGAGGAGTCTTCGTTTTTGTTTGGCGGGATTGAGAGTATGAGAGAGGCAGCTTCTAGGAATCTTAAGAAGCTTCGGACGAAGGTGGTCTTTTTCTGTGAGCTTACAGTGGATGAAAGGATTGCGAAAAGGACTTCTTTTCCCGTTGGCATACCGATTTACTACGTTCAGAGAGTACGCTATATTGATGGACAGGCACTGATTATCGACCACAACTATTTTGATAAGCGAGTGGTTGGAGAGCTAAATAAAGGGATTATGGAGGCTTCTGTGTATCAACATCTAGAAAAAGAAGTCGGGATGCGGATTATGACAACAAAGCGGAAGATGACTGTGGAGAAGATAACACAAATTGATGAAAAATATCTGGAGTTAGGGGACTATAACTGTATGGCAGTAGTCAGCAGTTCCACATACGATGACCAGGGAAATATGTTTGAATACACCGAGTCCAGACACAGGCCGGATAAGTTTGTCTTCTATTCAATTGCGCACAGGAAAGGGTGACTAGAAAATAAATATCTAGCCCCTAACTTTCCTTATAACATGAAAATAACTGATAACTAAGATAACCACAGCACCTGTCCAAGCCAGAATCTCAGCGAAGAAGATACCAGTCTCACCGACAAGAAGAGGTAAAAGGATAGCTGCTGCGGCCCGCATAATAAATTCTGCGATGCCAGATGCCATCGGAAGGATGGTGTTGCCCATGCCCTGAATCACTGAGCGGATAACGTGCAGGGTGTAGAGGATGGGAAGGCAGATGCTCATAACTGCCAGATAGAAGTAGGCAATCTTCAGTGTCTCTGCAAATTCTTCCGGTGTACCGGAGATAAAGCAGCTGAGAATCCGCTTGCCGCCAAGGAGCATAATGGCAGCAATAATGACAGAAGTTAATAAGGCAATCAAAAGTGCAGACCGTGTTCCTTTTTGGATGCGGTCTTTTTTGCCTGCGCCTAAATTCTGTCCGGTGTAAGTGACCATGGCATAACCATAAGAAGTGGCAGCGACTTCTAGGACGCCATAGAGCTTGTTCGTAGCAGTAAAGCCGGCGATAAAAAGCACGCCAAAGCCATTGACAACGAACTGTACAATCATACCGCCAATAGAGATAATGGCATTTTGAAAAGCCATCGGCATTCCAAGAAAGAGCAGGCGAAGCGGCAGTCTGCCTTGCAGATAGAAGTCCTCACGGCTTAGTTTTAGAAGCTCTATCTTGCGGATATAGTAAAAACAGAAGATACAGGAGAACATCTGTGCAATCAAAGTAGCCGCCGCTGCACCGCCAATACCAAGACCCAGAACAAGTACAAAGAGAAGGTCTAAAGAAATATTGATAATCGCTGCCACTATCATCGCATAGAGCGGTGTTTTTCCATCCCCTAGAGAGCGCAGGATGCTCGCAGAGAGGTTATAAGCCATTACGATAGGAATTCCTAAGTACATAACGCGAAGATACAACAGAGCGTCTGCCAGGATGGTTTCTGGGGTCTGTAGTAACAAAAGGACAGGTGATGCAAAAAGCTGTCCTAAAAAGAGTAAAACGACAGAGGAAAGCAAGGAGAGGACAATGGAATTACCGACAGACTTTTTCAGATTTTCGATATTTCCAGCGCCAAAGTGCTGTGCCATCAGGATACCAAAGCCCTGGGTAAAGCCCTGAATAATGCCTAACATCATCCAGTTCATCCAGTCAGCTGCGCCAAGAGCAGCAAGCGCACCAACTCCCAAGGCTTTGCCTACAACCATCGTATCAATCACTGTATAGAGTTGCTGAAAAACATTGCCGACCATCAAAGGAAGTGCAAAAGTAAAGATGAGAGAAGCGGGACTTCCCTTGGTCATATTTTTCATATGTACAGACATAAAATGTCACCTCGTTTCATGATAGTCAGACTATTTTAGCAGAAACTTTGCAGGTTGTAAATGCAAAATTTTTTATAAAGGATTGCTTCTGTCTGCTACTCATATAGGTGTCATTTATTCTGCGCTTGTCACAGGAATTCTCTCACCGGTTTCAGGATTATAACTTTCTATCTGTTTATAGTATCCTGCACGTGACTGAAAATCTTCATCGGCAGCGGCAAGTGCTGTCACTTGCATTCCTTCTGAGTCAAAGACAATCCAGTAAACTTGTGTATCATAAGGGCCAATTCCCCGGTAGACATTTTCTTCGACCTGTTCAATGGCTGCGAATTTTGCAGTTTTCTCATCCAGATGTAATATGATTTCATCTGCACCATTCATAGAAGGAGAAGAAGAAGGTTGTATCGCCCCTTGTACATTATCTGCTCTCATATAGGTACCATACATATTGGCGATGCCTCCACCAGGTGTCGGCTCTGGCATAGCTTCTGTATCCTCTGAGGCTGCAGAACTTTCTTCTTCTGCAAGAAGTTCCTCATATGTCTCTGGCAATCCTTCTTCTATTACAAAAGCCGGAATATCAGATGCCGTGATTGGCTCTATGGTTGCTTCGATGCGGTCTTCGGTACATAGAAATTCAGCCTTTTCTCCGGCATTTACTTCCCAGATATTATTTCCATATACCTCTGTATTTACAGCCTGACATTCTACAGTTCCTTCTAAGAGAAAGACATAAAAATGAGTCTCATCTTGTGCATGAACCCATCCTTTGGTACCACGGATACCAACCATCATCGTAGAGCTGCGAATATTTAAGGACTCATCTTCTAAAAGTGGCTCGGTAATATTAAAATACAGACTGCCGGTATGTACCACTACTTCCAAGGCTTTTCCATTTTTTTGAATTTCCACTTCGCTTGAGGCGTCCATCTTGGTAAGCTTTACACGGTCAAGGTCAATCCAGGCATAACTTTCGAGGTTGGTGTTGATATGATAACCAGAATACAAGCCGAGTTTTTCCATATAGGTAACGGAATCGCCTGCTTCATCAAAGATATCTACCATACCGGTTGCTTTTACCAGATGCATATTTGTCGCTTTGGCAGACTGGTTACAGGCAGTAAAAATAAGTGCGACCAATATAATAACCAGATATGGTTTCTTATAATGGTTAGTTTTCATAGAATGTGTTCTCCTTTATATAATGTTAGCATGTATTATAACATAAAAGTTTTTAAAAGGTAATCATTTCGAAGTTCCTTTGAAAATGTGAATAGGGAGTTATATTTGGGTGATGCAAAGGACGCCAGGTCATGTCGAGCGTCCTACATTAAAAAACGTTCCATTATAGAAAAAAGAAAACAAGACTGTTATAATAAAAAAGTAATTACTTTAATAAAAGAGCATCTAAGGAGGAACCATAACATGTCCATGAAAAATTTAAGCACTTTATGTTATATGCAAAAAAATGGAAACTATCTAATGCTTCATCGGACAGTAAAAAAGCACGATGTCAACAAAGATAAATGGATTGGAGTTGGTGGACATTTTGAGGAGGGAGAGAGCCCAGAAGAGTGTGTACTTCGGGAAGTAAAAGAAGAGACAGGTTATACACTAACTTCTTATCAGTATCGGGGACTTGTGACCTTTGTCTCTGGGGATGGCGTGACAGAATATATGTCTTTATTTACCGCAGATGGATTTGAGGGAACGCCTGTTGACTGCGATGAGGGGGAA
This sequence comes from Lachnospiraceae bacterium, assembly GCA_910575445.1. Classification (GTDB taxonomy): domain Bacteria; phylum Bacillota; class Clostridia; order Lachnospirales; family Lachnospiraceae; genus Hominiventricola. The sequence continues at coordinate 108,133 of CAJTFW010000003.1, forward strand.
TTAGCCTGGGTGCCTATTGAGAAAGTGTGGGACTTAAATATCTGGGAAGGAGACAAGATATTTTTTCGTTTGATAGATGAAAATATTCCGTTTTTTTCGTTAAAGTTGGTATATGATGGGCATAGTCGCTTGGTCAGGGCAAGTCTGAATGGAAAGGATATGGAGCTTTTTGAGATTTTAAAGGAAGATGGAACTAAAAGTGGCGTAGTACAGGAGCGCAATGTAACACATTGTCAGGGAAGTCTACATGCCACAGCACATATCTGGATTGTACAAAAGAGGGCGGATGGTGGATATGATATCTTGCTGCAAAAAAGAAGTGCTACAAAAGATTCTTATCCGGGATGCTATGATATCTCAGCAGCTGGACATGTGGCAGTTAGAGAGGATATTTTGGATACAGCGCTTCGTGAGCTATCTGAAGAACTTGGAATTCAAGCGACAGAAGAAGAAGTGACAAGTATTGGAACACATAAAGTATATGAAGAAGAAGTATTTCGTGGCAGAGCTTTTAAAGATTATGAGTGGAGCCATATCTATGTGTATCAAAAGCCAGTGGAGATAGACAAGCTGTTGTTGCAGGAATCTGAAGTAGAAGAAGTGCGCTTTGTGGACTATCATACTTGTCTGGAACAGATTAAGAAAAATACTCTGCCAAACTGTATCAATTTAGAGGAATTTTTGATGCTTGGAACTTATTTGTCCTGTATCTAAGACAGAAGTAAGATTGATGCTTGACTTAAAGTGAACTTTAAGAAGTATAATAGGAACATCTTAGCAAATACAAGGAGGATATCTGAGTGGAAAAAGCAAAGGTATATATGACAAAAGCAATTACACCAGAGGCAGTTTTAAAGCTGTATGATGCTCTGGGTGTCTCGCTTCCGGGCAAGGTGGCAGTGAAGGTACATTCTGGGGAAATTGGCAATCAGAACTTTATCCGGCCTGATTTTTGGCGGGCGATGATTGAGAAGGTAAATGGAACGATTGTAGAGTGCAATACCGCCTATGAGGGCAAACGCAATCATATTAAGGAGCACTGGGAGACGATGAAGCTGCATGGATGGACGGCGGTTGCAGATGTGGATATTATGGATGAGGAAGGCGATTTGGAGCTTCCAATAGAGAATGGAAAAAAGATTCAGAAAAACTTTGTGGGAAATCATATTAAGAACTATGATTCGATGTTGGTGCTGACGCATTTTAAAGGACATCCCATGGGTGGCTTTGGCGGTGCTCTGAAAAATATCTCGATTGGTCTTGCATCTTCCTATGGAAAAGCCTATATCCACGGTGCTGGCGTACCAGAAGAAATCTGGACCGCTGACCACGATTCTTTTTTAGAGTCGATGGCAGATGCAGCACAGTCAATTATCAAATATTTTGACGGCAAGATAGCCTATATCAATGTAATGAAAAATATGTCTGTAGACTGTGACTGTTGTGCAGTGGCAGAAGACCCGAAGATGGCTGATATTGGTATCTTAGCTTCTCTTGACCCAGTGGCTTTAGACCAGGCATGTGTAGACCTTGTCTATCAGTCAGAGGACCCAGGCAAGAAAGATTTGATTGAACGTATGGAATCCCGTAATGGTATCCATACAGTAGAAGCCGCAGCCGCACTTTTATATGGCAGCAGAGAATATGAGCTGATAACGCTTGATTAGAGAGTATAAGCGGGGGTGGTGATAGTCCCCGCTTATCTACTTATAGGAGTTACCTTATATCTTAAAATGGTTTTGAGTTTATCTGCTTTTGTTCTATTAGTCAGATAGATTTCTCTATGGCAGTCTGATATGCGTTGCAGACCATTTTCTTCTGAAAATCTATCCATTTTCTTAAAAGAGGATGGCTCATTGTCATATGAGCCAATATGCAGAATTTCAACACATGTTCCATCATGTATCGTATCAAAAATAATTTTTTCATACAGTCGGTTTGGTTTTTTAGTTTTTACCCTTTCTAGTGCAGCAGATACCATTTCCTCTGTAATAAAGTCTGGCTGGCGTATCATAATGGTATATTCTAGATTTTCTTTTATAAGTTTACCCTTAGCATTTTTTAGTTTCCAGATACTCTCTAAAGGATAGACTGTAAAATCGTGGATTTCCTTTGATAAAATATTTTTAGTTGCAGTAGATTTATAGCCCATTTTAATGGCGTATGCTAATGAATAGAGAGCAGTTATCCTGTCTGAAAAATCTGTATCATTAGGATTTCCACTTCCTTTTATCATAATAAAATTTTGCGTGGGTATATCTACAAAAGCTGGTATACTGTTTGCTCCATACAGAGCTTTTTCGTGCTTTCTCCATTCCAGTTTCATATTAGCACCTCCTATGGGAGACAGTGTATCAAATATAACCTGACATCTAAAGTCATGTTTTGTATTTTTCCTGCATTTTTTGCAATCTTTTTTTCATCTGTTCCCGTACAGACTGTGGTTCTATGATTTCAGCACAATCAGAAAAAGACATCACATAAGAGTACAAAGTCTCATCGTCGGGTAAATCTACCTGAACATATAAATTACCCTGTGCATCTTCTGTTATATTATCTGCAAATTCATCATAGACACGAAAAGCTGCTTGCTTATCAAATTTTAACTTAACGGCAACCGTATGTTCAACTTGTATTTGTTTTTCGATTTTTGTTGATGTAAAATCCTGTGTAAAAGTTTCAGAGAGCATTTTAAGTTCTTTTATTCTTGACAACTTAAAAAAACGATAATCATTTCTTAACAGACAAAAAGAATACAGATACCAGCTTTGGCTCTTGAATACTAATCTGACAGGCTCTGCCTTTCTCTTTTCTTTTTTTCCTTTTCCGCTAAAATAGCAAAAGGAGAGAACTCTCTTCTGGAAAATGGCTTCTTTGATGATATGAAAGTTATCTTGCTGTGGGGCACAGTGCGCCCAGTCTGAAAAATCAACTTCAATCCAATTTGTAGATTTTATCTGAAATAGACCACTTAACTTTGTAAGCAGTTCCTCAGAGTTTTTGCCTGTGGTTGCAGTCATCCCTTGCAGTGCAGTTAGCATTTGCTGCTGTTCTTGCTCAGAAAACAAGGATTTATCCAACGTATAATCGTTAAGAATAGAAATCCCGCCCCCTTTTCCTTGTGTGGCATAGATGGGGATTCCAGCACTGCTTATAACGTCAATATCTCGGTAAATAGTTCGGATGGATACTTCAAATTTTTCAGCAAGTTCAGGGGCGGTTGCCTTTTCATTCTGTAAAAGATAGTATACAATTCTAAATAATCTGCTCTCTCGCATGTTCATCACCTCTTACATATTATAACAGATAAACTTGCCAATAGAATGTCATGTTATGTCCAATCTTCTAATGTTAGTCCATCTACTCGGCAGAATTCTCTGGTATTATTTGTGACAAGTATTAAGTTAAGAGAAGAAGCATGGGCAGCAATTAAAGTATCTAGAGGACCAATCGGGGTTCCTTTTTTCTGTAAATCTGCCTTTATGGTTCCATAGGCTTCTGCAGCCAAAGCATCAAATGGAAGAATCTGAATTTCTGATAAAAAGACAGTAAGAGCAATGCGATTTCTTTCTTTGGACTGGCTTTTTTCAACTCCATGACAAAGTTCAGCGTAAGTGATAGAAGATATGCAAATATCACCTGGTTCTTGTTCTAGAAATATCTGTATAACACGTTCTGGTCTGTGCTTGATAATAAAAATACAGATATTGGTATCTAACATATATTTCATAATTCGTCTCTCTCCTGTTCGTCCTGTTCTTCCCGGCCTTTGGCCATAAAATCATCAGAAAACATAGAAAGTCCTGATAGAAATCTACTCCATTTTTGAGATTTTGGAATAAGCATAACAATATCACCTATTTTATTGATAAAAACTTCTTCTTCTGAAAAGCGATATTCTTTTGGCAGCCTTACGGCCTGACTTCTTCCATTTTCAAATATTTTTGCTGTCATCATAATATAAAACCTCCTATATAGAAAAGATTAGAACTTTTATATAGTATATATCACGGTATATATCGGTGTCAAGCCAGCTTGACTTTTATTTTGCAAAATGATATAACATTTACAAAGAAAGTCTATGACAATTGGGAAATGAAAGGCAAAAAATAATGTTTAAATATGAGACGATAGCAGAAGATATTCAAAATAAGATACAGTCCGGCGTATATTTAGCAGATACAAAGCTTCCGCAGGAGATGGAGCTTTGCAGGCAATATGATGCTTCTAGGATTACGATTCGGGAGGCACTAGACCTTTTGGTGTATCGTGGGCTGATTACAAGGAGGCGGGGAGCGGGTACTTTTGTAAAGGCAATCACAGGGGAGGCGTCGGATTCGGAGGAATTTGCAAAGTCACAGCAGTTTGGAGGCTTTACCCATGATATGCAGGGACACAAAGTGGAGTCGTCAGTCAATGCATTTTCGCTTCTTCGGGCACCAGAGGAGGTGGCGAAAAAGCTTCAGGTAGCGGATACCACGTTTGTCTGTTATATTTGTCGGACGCGCATCGTGGATGGTAAGCCTTATGTTGTGGAATATACCTATATGCCAACGGATTTTATTACAGGAATTACCGAGGAAGTGGTAAAAAGCTCTATCTATGAGTATATCGAGCAGACATTAAAACTTAAGATTAAAAGCGCCCATCGGACAGTAAGAGCAGATATGCCCACCGAGGAGGAGCGGAAGTGGCTTGGAATTGGGAAGGATGAGATGCCCATTTTAGAAGTGGAGCAGACGGCTTATCTAGATGATGGCAGGATTTTTGAGTATTCAAAGTCCCGGCACAGAGCAGACTGTTTTGCGCTGCGTACGGTCAGTATTAAAATTCGTTAAACGGATATATTTGATATAGAAAAGAAGCATAGGGAAGGACCATATAACAGCAGATGGTATATCTGCTATTGTGTGGTTCTTTTTTTATTGGTAAAAATGACAACTTTTTTTGCAAAAATCAGAAAAAGGTATTGACAAATTCAAAAGATATAATATAATAAAAATATGTTATAACAAATAATGATTAATACATAACAATAAGGAAAAGGAGGGAAAAAGATGAAGCAAAAATTACCAGAGGATTTCTTTCTGGGTGCATCGTTATCGGGGCCGCAGACAGAGGGGGCTTATCGAACGGGAGGCAGGATTCCAAGTATCTGGGATACCTGGTCTGACTGTGCGATTTCTGATTTTTATAATAAAGTCGGAAGCTATGTAGGCAACAATTTTTATGAAAAATATGAAGAAGATATCAAGCTTTTTAAAAGTCTTGGTCTGGATTCTTTTCGGACTTCGATACAGTGGAGCCGGCTTTTGGATGAGAAGGAGGAGTTAAATCCAGAGGGTGTGAATTTCTACCACAGACTCTGTGCATGTGCCAGAGAAAATCAGATGGAATTGTTTATGAATCTGTATCATTTTGATATGCCAGCGTATCTGTTTGAGAGAGGCGGATGGGAGAGCAGGGAAGTGGTAGAAGCCTATGCGCTCTATGCAAGAAAAGCGTTCCGGGAGTTTGGCAAGGAGATTCGATATTGGTTTACTTTTAATGAGCCGATTGTGGAGCCAGACCAGAGGTATCGGGATGGATTTTGGTATCCTTTTATCAAGGATGCAAAGCGCGGGATGAATGTACAATATCATATTTCTCTTGCACATAGCCTGGCTGTCTGGGAATTTCGAAAAGCCAAGGAAGATGGTTATCTTCTGCCAGATGCAAAGATAGGACTAATTAACTGTTTTGCACCGCCATATACAAGAGAAGACCCAAGCGCAGAGGATTTGGAGGCAGTTCGCATGGAAGACGGACTGAAAAATCGCTGGTGGCTAGACCTGGTGACAAAGGGAGAACTTCCAGAAGATGTACTTGCTACATTAAAAGCGTGCGGATTAGAGCCAGAGATACATCCACAGGACAAAGAGATTCTGCGCCAAGGCGTGGTAGACTGGTTAGGATTTAACTATTATCATCCTTCGAGGGTTCAGGCGCCAAAGGAAAAGGTGGATGAGAATGGCTATCCCAAGTTTTCAGACCCTTATATCTGGCCGGACGCAAAGATGAATATCTACCGCGGATGGGAGATTTATCCTAAAGGAATTTATGATTTTGGTATGAAGATGAAGGAGGAGTATCCAGAACTTACGTTCTTTATCTCGGAAAATGGAATGGGAGTAGAACATGAAGACCGTTTTCGCGATGCCTCCAGGGAGATTCAGGATGACTATCGGATTACCTTTGTAAAGGAGCATCTGGAGTGGGTGATAAAAGCAATACAGGAAGGCGCAAAGTGCAAGGGTTATCACTACTGGGGACTTATCGATAACTGGTCCTGGAACAATGCTTTTAAGAACCGATACGGGATGATTGAAGTGGACTTAGCGAACAATTATAAGAGAAGACTTAAAAAATCCGCAAAATGGATACAGGAGGTGAGCGCTACGAGGGAGATATAATATTTGCAACCCGTCAACCAAACAGCAGGAGCTTAGAGATTCCCCGAATGATTTTCGGATGCAAAGCAGACAAAAATTATTCCGAAGCCAGGGGAATTACTAAACGGATGCAAAACTTCAAAACAGCAGGAGCTTAGAGATTCCCCCGAATGATTTTCGGATGCAAAGCAGACGAAAATTATTCCGAAGCTAGGGGAATCGCTAAGCGGATGCGGAACTTCAATTAGGAGAAAGAAAATGGGAGAGTCAAAAATAGTAGAAAAATTTACCATGTTTGCTTCCAAACTGGGAAATGAGATTCATTTAAGGTCTCTAAGAGACGCGTTTGCAACGATTATGCCGCTATATATCTTGGCTGGTCTTGCAGTATTGATTAACAACACCGTATTTCAGTGGTTGCTGTCCGGTGATACCCTAACCGCTGCCCAATACTAGGGAACACTGATTGTCAACGGCACACTGAACATCAGTTCTCTCTTGATTGCGCCAGTGATTGGTTATATGCTGTCACAGAACAAAGGCTATGAAAATCCCCTGGCAGCAGCAGTTATCTCACTGTCGACCTTGGTTGTGATGATGCCCAATACCATCAGCATCACACCACTTGATGGAACCGACAGTGTACTGGCACAAGGGGCTTTGACCTTTGGAAATATTGGTACAGGCGCAATGTTTGCCGGCGTTATTATCGGACTGGTGGCAACGGAAGTCTTTATCTTTATTACCAGCATCAAGAAGCTTCAGATTAATTTAGGAGACAGTATTCCTCCGGCAGTTGGAAAATCCTTTAACGTATTGGTTCCATTTATCCTGGTGATATCTGCATTTGCACTGGTTAGTGCTATTTTAAATAATATTTTCCATACAGACTTAGTACAGATTATCACTTCTTTGATTCAGGAACCCCTTCGTACAGCGACTACCGGACTGGTTGGATGTGTATTACTGTATAGCCTTGGCAACTTCCTCTGGATTCTTGGCATCCATCAGTCGGTTATCTACAGTTCTATACTAGAGCCGCTTTTGATTGTCAATATGACACTGAATATGGCAGCCTATGCAGCTGGCGAGGCGATTCCCAATATTATTAATGTAGCATTTGTACCAGCCTTTGGTATGATGGGCGGCTCAGGCTCTACCATCTGTTTATTGATAGCAACGCTTCTTGTAAGCCGCAATGCAGCGACAAAAAGTGTATCAAAGATGGCATTTGTTCCAGGACTTTTCAACATCAATGAGCCGGTAATCTTTGGGTATTCCATTGTGTATAATGTCTGTATGCTGATTCCATTTGTACTGACGCCAGCACTTGGGATTATCATTGGATATCTTGCAACTTCTCTAAACTTTATGAATGAATGTGTGGTCTATATCCCATGGACGACACCGCCACTTTTAAGCGGATATCTGGCAACTGCCGGTGATTTCCGGGCAGTGATTGTGCAGGCACTGATATTGGCACTTGGCGTCTTACTTTACATACCATTTGTAAAGATGAATGATATTGTTATGGAAAAAACCATGGCATCAGAATAAAATTTTAATAAAAAAGGAGAACTAAAAATGAAAAAGATACTGTTAGTATGTAATGCGGGAATGTCTACAAGTATGCTGGTAGCCAAGATGAAAAAAGCAGCAGAAATGAAGAAGGTAGAGGTAAGCATTGAGGCCAAATCTCTCTCTGAAGCAAAAAAAGAAATTGCAGAAGTTGATATTGTACTGCTTGGACCACAGATTCGCTATGAGCTGAGCAATGTGAAAAAGATTGCCGGCAGTGTCCCTGTAGAAGCGATTGATATGAAAGACTATGGCATGATGAACGGCGAGAAAGTTCTGACACATGCACTGGAGGTGATGGGAGCATGACAAACGAAGAATTTGAACTTATCTGTATGCAGATGATTACCAACAGTGGAAGTGCAAAATCCAGCTATATTGAAGCTATTCAAAAGGCCAAAGAAGGTGCCTACGACGAGGCAGAACGCCTGATGAATGAGGGAGATGAGTTTTTCTCAGAGGCACATGGCGTACATGGCAATCTGCTTGCCCAGGAGGCATCAGGAGATAAAGTGGAATTTTCTCTGATTCTGATGCATGCAGAAGACCAGATGGCAAGCACAGAGATGGCAAAGGTGCTTGCAAGAGAGATAATAGAACTATATCAGAAAAGATAGGACAGGCAGATATGATGAGATTTGGAGCACTAGAAGCAGGCGGAACAAAGATGGTCTGCGCCATTGGCAAGGAAAATGGAGAGATTTTAGAGCGAATCTCTATTCCCACAGAGACGCCAGATATTACAATGCCAAAACTTCTTGCTTATTTTCAAGAGAGAGAGATCAAGGCATTAGGGATTGGCTGCTTTGGCCCGGTTGACTTACATCCAGAATCCAAGACTTATGGATATATTACGACAACTTCCAAGTTGGCATGGCGAAACTATGATTTTTTGGGATATTTTCGAGACCATTTAAAAGTGCCACTAGGATTTGATACCGATGTCAATGGTTCAATGCTAGGAGAAGCCACCTGGGGCTTGGCAAAGGGCTTAGATACGGCACTTTATATTACCGTAGGTACAGGAGTGGGCGTAGGCATCTTGGCAGGAGGAAAGCTTCTGCATGGGATGCAGCACCCTGAAGGAGGCCATATCCTGCTTCCAAGAAGGGACGATGACCCATATACTGGCAAATGTCCTTATCATGGAACCTGTATGGAAGGCTTAGCAGCAGGCCCGGCGATAGAAGAACGATGGGGAGAAAAGGCAGAAGCACTTTCAGCCAGGGCAGAGGTATGGGATTTGGAAGCTTATTATCTGGCCTATGCCATTACAAACTATATCCTGATTCTGTCCCCGCAGAAGATTATTCTAGGAGGCGGTGTGATGCACCAGGAGCAGCTTTTACCGATGGTGCGAAAAAAAGTGACAGAGATGCTAGGAGGCTATCTAAAGACCAAGGAGCTGTCACAGATGGAATCTTATATCGTATCCCCATCACTGCATGACAATCAGGGAATCTTGGGCGCTTTAAAACTTGGAATGGATGCATATGGAGACAGAAGATGAGTATATTAAAATTAAAGCCTAGCTGTAAGGACTATCTGTGGGGTGGCCGCAGGCTAATCGACGAATATGGCAAACAGTACGAAGGCGAAGTACTTGCTGAGACCTGGGAGCTTTCCTGTCACCCCGACGGCCCTTCTGTGATTGAAAACGGACCGTATCAGGGAAAGACACTTCAGGAATATATTGATGCCGAAGGCAGAGAGGTTCTAGGAACCCATTGCAGCCGTTTTCGGGATTTTCCAATATTGACAAAATTTATTGATGCTAGGGACAATCTTTCGATTCAGGTGCACCCGGATAACCGCTATGCCCTGAAGAATGAAGGGCAGTATGGAAAGACGGAAATGTGGTATGTAATGGATGCCGGGAAAGAAGCATTTTTGTACTATGGATTTCAAAAAGAAGTCAGTATTGAGGAATTTGCCAGAAGAATTGAAGAAGATACGCTTTTGGAAGTACTTCATGCAGTACCTGTGCAAAAGGGCGATGTACTCTTTATCGAGTCCGGGACCATCCATGCGATTGGCAAAGATATTTTAATTGCTGAGATTCAACAAAATTCCAACGTCACTTATCGGGTGTATGACTATGGCAGAGTAGGAAAGAACGGCAAGAAGCGGGATTTGCATATAGAAAAGGCGTTAGCGGTAACGAACCGGGTGCCTATGGTAAAAGATAAAAGCAGCTATCCGCATATTGCTGACTGCGACTATTTTACCGTCGACAAGTTAAATCTCGATGGAAAAGTGATGAAAAAAATGGAAGGGAATGTCTCAGAGACATCCTTTGCCAGTATTCTGATACTAGACGGAAAGGGAACAATTGCAAGTGGAGGAGAACGCGTCGAATTTCAAAAAGGAGACAGTTTCTTTTTATCTGCCAGAAGTGGCGCCTATATCGTAGAAGGCACTTGCGACGCTCTGATTACGACGATTCGTGAGAAAGCGGCTCCGGTTCGGATTGGTATTAATATTGGAGGAAGAGGGACAACAATTGGTCTTTTAGATGTTCATCAAAAGCTTTTGGCCTGTAAGGAGATAAAGACCCAGATAGAGCGCCCGGCAGAAGCAGTAATTGAGGACATTGGAAGAGAGACACTAAAGCTTCTAGAGTCTCAGAAAATCGCTATTGACCAGTGTGTAAGTCTAGGGATTAGCGTGCCGGGAACTGTGGATAAAAGACATGGCATTGTCCGCTATTCCAACAATATTAAGTGGGAAAATGTATATCTTAGAAAGCAGATAAGCGAATATTTGCCAATTCCCGTTCATATTGCAAACGACGCAGACTGTGCAGCACTTGGAGAAGCCCTGGAAGGTGCAGGAAGAGAGTGCCAGGATGTGGTAATGCTAACACTTGGAATGGGTGTTGGAGGCGGTGTTATTCTGGATGGAGAAATCTATGCCGGAAAAAATATCGGCGGAAGCGAGCTTGGACATATGGTGATTGTCGAAGACGGAGAACTCTGCACTTGTGGCAGACATGGCTGTTTAGAAGCATATGCCTCTACAACTGCTTTGATGCGGGATGCCTTGCGTGCAACTGGAAAGAAGATGACACCAGCCGAGATTTTTGAAGGCGCAAAAAAAGAAGATAGCTCTCTGCAACAAGTGTTAGAGCGCTATGTACACAGGCTTGGTATCGGGATTGTCAATATTGCCAATATCTTTCGCCCACAGCTTGTCCTCTTAGGAGGAGAGTTATCCTCTCAGGCAGAAGTACTTTTGCCTACCCTTCGCAAGATGGTAAAAGAGGGCTGCTTTGGCGGAGAATATAACGAGTATCCTGAGATAGAGATTGCAGCGCTTGGAAATGATGCTGGAGTGATAGGAGCTGCCAGTCTTTTGTAGAAGAAAATAAGGGTGTCCTAAAAGCCATAAAATGGCTGAGGGACACCCTTATTATTAGATGCTTTGCCGATATCTGCTTAGGAAATCTTTTAGCTTGGTAGCTGCATCCTCTAAGACTTCGACACGGGGAAGATAGACGATACGGAAATGGTCCGGGTCTTTCCAGTTAAAGCCGCTTCCATGTACAATTAGGATTTTCTTTTCTTTTAGTAAATCCAGCGCAAATTTTTCATCGTTGACAATATTGAATTTCTGCACATCTAATTTAGGGAAGATATAAAATGCAGCCTTTGGTTTTACAACGCTGACACCTGGGATATCAATAAGGGCATTGTAGATATATTCCCGCTGCTCATAGATTCTGCCGCCAGGGACGATATAGTTATTCACACTTTGGTATCCGCCAAGCGCTGTCTGTACGATAGACTGTGCTGGTACATTGGAGCAAAGCCGCATATTGGAGAGCATATTCAGACCCTCGATATAGTCTTTGGCTAAGTCTTTGTTACCACTTAAAATCATCCAGCCAATACGGAATCCGGCAATCATATGGGACTTGGAGAGCCCGCTGAAGGTAACACAAAACAGGTCTGGCGCCAGAGATGCAATAGAGATATGCTCTTCGCCGTCCATAACCAGCCTATCATAGATTTCATCGGAGAAAATCATCAGATGGTGTTCTCTTGCAAGGTCAACAATCTGTTGCAGAACTTCTTTTGGATAGAGGGCACCGGTTGGATTGTTGGGGTTAATGATTACAATCGCTTTGGTGCGGTTGCTGATTTTCTTGCGCATATCGTCAATATCGGGATACCAGTCAGCCTGTTCATCACAGATATAGTGGACGGCTTTGCCGCCGGAAAGTGTTGCACAGGCGGTCCAGAGCGGATAATCCGGGGCTGGAATCAGTATCTCATCTCCATCATCTAAAAGTGCAGACATACACAGGTTAATCAGCTCGCTGACTCCATTACCTGTATAGACATCTCCAATCGAGACATTGGGGATATTTTTAAGCTGTGCATACTGCATAATGGCTTTTCTGGCAGAGAAGAGTCCTTTGGCATCTGAATAGCCTTCACATTCTGTCAGCTGCTGGCGCATATCATAGATGACTTCGTCCGGGGTGCGAAAGCCAAAGGGAGCCGGATTGCCAATATTTAACTTTAGAACATGTGTTCCGGCTTCCTCCATCCGACTAGCCTCATCGACGACCGGCCCTCTTACATCATATAATACATTGTCTAATTTGGATGATTTCTTAAATTCCCGCATGGTGTTTCCTCCCACATGTTTACTTTCTATTGGTTTTGATTCTAAGCTTGGTTCCTCTGTGACTTCTTCCTCGCCAAGAAGCCAATCTTCCTCCACTTGCAGCGCTTTTGCCAGAAAAGAGAGCAGCTCGGCTCTTGGAACTGTCTTACCGCTGACGTACTGACTCATATGGCTTTTGCCAAGCTTGACATCTTGTTCTTCTGCCATACGGATTAAATCCACCTGCTTAATCTCTAAGCGCTCCATGGCAATTCGTAATCGGTCTGCAAATAATTCCTTTGGCATGATATTCTCCTATAAAAGTTCAATTTTATTTTGGAAGTTCAATCAAGTATAGCATACAAAAGAGAAAAGTTCAATAGAAAAGTTCAAAAGTTCAATTTAGGGACGCTAGGACGGAAGGAACATCTACCAGGTCGTGGCGGGCGTCCTTTACTTCAAAACATAAGAAAAATTGCCAAATATATAAAAATCAGCTAAAATAAAAGTCAGGAGTGAGAGACTTATGGAGATTAGAAAAATTCGTTTGGGTGGTTTGCTTCTGTCTTCTAATGTATTGATGGCGCCTCTTGCCGGATATACCTGTTATCCTTTTCGGATGTTAGCATATGAGCTAGGAGCAGGGCTTTGTTTTACAGAGATGGTCAGTGCCAATGCATTAAAATACGAAGACCGGGCAACAAAGCGTCTTCTGTTGACGACAGAGAAAGAACAGATAAAAGCAGTACAGCTTCTAGGTGGGATTCCGGCAGTGATGGAGGAGATGGCAAAAAGTGAGCTTTTAAAAGATGCAGATATTATTGATATCAATATGGGATGTCCGGTGCCTAATGTATTTAAAAGTGGGGAAGGCAGTGCACTGATGTTAGACCAAAAGCGTGCAGCTGCAATTATCAGAGGCTGCAAAAAAAGTGGGAAAATTGTGACGGTTAAATGCAGAACGGGTGTTCGGGAAGATAAGATGTTTGCAGCAGAGTTTGCCAGGATGTGTGAAGATGCAGGGGCAGATATGATTACGATTCATGGCAGAAGCAGGAGTATGATGTATGATGGAGTGCCTTATTATAGTGAAATCGAACAGGCGAAAGCAGCAGTGTCAATTCCCGTGATTGCCAACGGAGGGATTTTCTCGGCAGAGGACGCCAGACGGATGATGGAGCGTACGGGGGCAGATGGTGTGATGATAGCGCGCTATGGATTGGAGAATCCTTTTATCTTTGGAGAGCTGACAAAAAAAGTATGTGAAAAAAGTGCTTATCAGCTTTTGTCTGAACAGCTTTTGCTGACAAGCAGTCTTTATCAGGAGACATTTACACTGCTTTATATGCGAAAGTTAGCTGCCTATATGATGAAAAAGAGAAAAGGAACCAAAAGATATAAGCAGCGTCTCTACCAAAGTGGAAGTATGGAAGAACTTCAAAAGGTGCTTTGGCTTATCTTTGGACAAGACAATGAGAGTGCATACCAGCCAGGGAAGGAAGTAAGATAGTATGGAACAGTTGCAGATACAAGATGGTGTATTAATATCCTATACTGGGAGAGAAGAAATCGTAACCGTGCCAGAAGGAATTCATACGATAGGGGAAGGCGCTTTTAAGGCATGTGTCTCTCTTAGAAAAGTAGAACTGAAAGAAGGAGTCTGCCATATTGGAGCCTATGCCTTTAAAGGATGTCGACGATTAGAGGAGATAGAGCTTCCTTCTAGTGTGACAGAGATTGGAAGCTATGCCTTTCACCGCTGCCATGCGCTTAGAAAAGTGGTGTTGCCGCCGTCTGTAAAAAGACTGGGAGATTGTGTCTTTCTCTACTGTGACAGCCTAGAAGAAGTTGTGATGCCAGGGGTAAAGAGACTGGGAAAGCAAGTGTTTGTCAATGATGTGCTGCTGGAAAGGCTGACTGTCTCAACAGAGCTTTCGGTTGCAGATATCTGTGATGTCTTTACTGGCTGTGGGATGATACGGGAAATCTCTTTTGAAAATGGAACATGTGTTCATATACCAAATGCTGTGGAGGCAGTGGTCGGCGAACAGAGGTTACCGCTTCTTGTGCGGGCGATTGCAGTGGATGTTCTTCGGATGATGGAGCTTGAGGGGCGCTGCCTGGTCCGTTTCTTGACCAATCTAAAACATGTGGAGATTCCAGAGGGCATTGAAAAGCTTGGGAAAAGTTGTTTTTTTGATAAGCGCGGAATCCTCTCTGTAAAATTGCCGGCGTCGCTAAGGGTGATTGAAAGCAGGGCCTTTCGAAATTGTATCAATTTAGAGTCGGTTCGTTTTTTAGGGGAATCTATTCAGATAGAAGACGATGCATTTAAAAATTGTACTTCCCTTAAGACGGTCAGGACTTCTGATGGAAAAGAATATACGTTTGCGGGACTTAACGGGCTAATGGAGCGTGAAGTGCCAGAGATGGTCTATAAGCTCTATCAGCAGGTAATGGGAAATTTTCGCCTAAGTGGTACGATTTTATTAAAATATCTTGGCTTGGAATCTCGGGTGGTGGTGCCAGAGGGTGTGACAAAGATTGCCGAAAGGGCATTTGCAGGAAATGAGGCGATTGACCGTGTAATACTGCCAGAGAGCTTAGAAGAGATTGGAGCAGAGGCTTTTAAAGACTGTCTGCTGCTACAGACGATTCCATTTCCAAAAGAACTGAAAAAGATAGGAGCGGGTGCCTTTGATAACTGTGTTAAATTGATTCGGGCACATCTGCCAGAGAAGATACAAGAAGTAGAAGAATGGGCCTTTCGCCACTGCGTGGTACTTCGGGAAGTAAGTTTCCCAGATGGGTGCACAGAGATTTTGGAGAGTGCTTTTTATGGATGTGAAAGTCTTATAAAAGTGGTATTTCCAGAGAGCCTTATACGAATTGGAGAACTGGCGTTCTATCGGTGCAGCGGGCTTAGTGAAGTGCGGATTCCTAAGCGTACAGAAGAAGTGGAGAGTCTGGCATTTGCCGAAAGTGGTGTAAAGAAGGTGCAGATAGAAAGCAGCGGTATCTATTTTGGAATCGATGTCTTTGGCGGATGCAAGAGATTAAAAAGGATATGTTTAGGGGATGGTGTTAGACACCTTCCTGATAAGCTTGCTTATGGGTGTATAAAGCTAGGACAAGTGATGTTGACAGAGCAGATACAGTCGGTAGGACGTCATGCCTTTTTTGGAACACCGTTTTTGGAAAGATGGACAGAAGATGAGACAAAGCAAAAGGGGCGCATCTTCTGGGATGGACAAAATCTCTCGGGGACTGTGCAAATTTCTGAAAATGTGCAGATAATAGCCGGTGGGGCTTTTTATGGAAATAAGAAGGTGACAGAGGTATATTTGCCAGAGAGTGTCCGTTATATAGGTCCGGCGGCGTTTAAAGGGTGTCAGAAGCTGGAAAAAGTATGGATACCAGAAAAAGTCAAAGGGTTAGAGGCAGAGGTGTTTGCGGGTTGCCAAAAGCTTCAGGAAATTGTACTTGTAAAAAGTGGAACGGAGGAAGAAAGCACAGAGCTTCCTGTATGGAATTTTATTGGTGAACGAGCTTTTTATCAGTGTGAAAAGCTACAACATATTTCGCTAGAGCATGTAAACTGGATTGGAAAAGAAGCATTTGCCAGTTGTACCTCGTTAAGATGGGGGAATGTAAAATCTGGTTTACAGATTGGCGAGCGGGCTTTTGAAAAAACGCCATACCATGAAGCGCAAGATGGACTTGTAATTATAGGCGATGTTGTGGTATCTGGTGAGAGATGCCACGGGGGAATTCAGATACCAGAAGGAATTACAGGAATTGCTCCCTATGCATTTGCAGGAAACAGGGAGATTACAAGCGTATATTTTCCAGAGAGCCTTATATGGAGCGGGGAAGGGGCATTTTTTGGTTGTATCAGACTTGAAAAAGTGGAAACCTCTCTATCTTTTGAAAGACTTGGTGCGCGTACTTTTGAGCGATGTATGGCACTTGGTTCTGTAGAATGTTCGGCGCGACAGGCAGGGAAGGCTGCATTTGCTAATTGTTGTTCTCTTCAAAGAGTGATACTTCCCAATCTTACCACTTTAAAAGAACGAATGTTCGAGAATTGTAGCAGTTTAGAAAAAGTTTTCTGCAAAAGTGTCAAGACCATAGAGCGTTATTGCTTTAACGGATGCCAGAATCTACAGGATTTTTCTTTTTCTAATGTTAGTATGATAGGAGCTTATGCATTTGCCGGGTGTGACCATCTAAAATCTGCCGAATTTATGGAGGGTGTCTGTCTTGGGGCACATGCATTAGAGGATTGCAGCAGTTTAGAAGAAGTGGTCTTAAAAGGCGAGGGAAGGGTTACTCTTTTGGAATATGCCTTATCTGGCTGTACCGCGCTTCAGAAGGTGATTTTCAAAGGACAGACATGGACTTTTCATAGTTATCAGGAAATCCTTTTTACGCATATTCCAGAGATAGTAAGGCTTTTTTTCCACAGTGCCTTTAGCTGTTTTGCCATTGAGCAGGAAACGCAACTGTGTGGCTATCTAGGAGCTGGACGAAAACTTCAGATACCACAGGGGATTCAGAGGATTGAAGCGGAAGTCTTCCGGGACAGGCTGATGCTTGAGGAAGTAACGATTCCAGAAAGTGTAACTTCTATCGGTGCAAGAGCTTTTCACAGCACAAAATGGTTAAAAAAGCAGCAAAAGCAATCGCCGCTTGTTGTGGTAAATGGGATACTTTTGGATGGTTCTCTCTGCGAGGGAGAGGTGGTTGTACCAGAAGAGATTCATACAGTCAGTGGATGGGCATTTGCCAATGGACTTGGAATTGAGAAGATTCGATTTCTCTCAGAGCGCACCCGTGTAGAAGAATATGCCTTTCGCAACTGCATCAATCTTCGTGAAATAACTCTTGCAGATGGCACATGTATTACCTTTACCGGAATTGGTGACAGAGAGCGTGAGTTGCCGCCTCTTGCCAAGCAGGCAGTGATGGAGTGTCTAAATTGTTTTAAGACGAATGAAGACAACGTGCTAATAGCAAGTACCGGAAATATTTCCAAGTTGCGCATTGCATATGGGATTACAGCAATTGGTGAGCGTACCTTTGAAGATGGCAATCTGTTGACAGAAGTATCTCTGCCAGAGACTGTAAAAAGCATTGGAAACAGTGCTTTTTCCGGCTGTAAATGGCTAGAAGAAGTAAAAGGCGCCAAAAGGGTAGAGCAGATTGGTGAGCGTGCTTTCTCGTGTTGTGGTGTATTAAAAAGGGTGGAGCTGTCAGAGCATTTACAAAAGATTGGAGTAAGAACATTTGAACACTGTACTTCTTTGGAAGAAATTCTGCTTCCTGAAGGAATCGAGGAGATACCAGAGAAAGCCTTTTATCGCTGTCATACCCTGCGGCGGGTACAGTTTCCTTCTACCTTAAAAAGAATTGGAAAAGAAGCCTTTGCCTTTTGCAGAGAACTTAGAGAAATACAACTGCCAGCAAAGGTAATCGTAGAAGAACGGGCGTTTTTTGGCTGCCCAGAGGATTAGGAGAGAGGCATGCGTTATCGAAAGCTTGGAAAGACAGGGCTAATGGTATCCGAGATTGGATTTGGAACAATCCCTATATTAAAAGGCAATATTCCGGTATTGCCTGATTACTACAATCTAGAAGAAGACGAGGCGCTTTTGGTGATGAAAGCAGCTTTTGATAGGGGCTGTAATCTATATGATACGGCGATTGTTCCAGAATACGGAGATGCAGAGATAAAACTTGGAAAATTTGCAGCTTATATTGGCAGAGAACGCATCGTTATCTCTGATAAAGCGCGCTTTTTTGATGGAAATGGCATCTATCAGGCGGTACAGACCTCCTGTGAGCATCTAGGAACATATGCAGATATCTATTTTGTCCACCAGGTAGATGCAGAGCATGAGGAGGAAGTCTTTCGAAAAGGAGGGGCTTTGGATGCCCTGTCCGAACTAAAAGCAGAAGGGAAGATTCGTTTTGCCGGAGTTGCTTCTCATTATTATGATATCTTGCTGCGAGGAGCCAAAGACCTTCGGGTGGACGTCTTGCAAGGAAGTGGCAATCTGCTAGAGCGTGGGATGTTAGAGCGTATCCAGAGCGAACCACTTTTTTTGGAGAAAGGAATTCTTATTAACAAAGTTTATGCAGCAGGAATTCTGCCAGCTTTTTTCCCTGTTCAGACACTGCTTGGAAATGTATTATCCTATCCCATTTCTTGTGCCCTTCTTGGAATCGGTACTATAGAGCAGGTAGAAGCAGCGATGAATACGGATACCATATCAGAGGAGCTTCTTTCTTTTGAAGAGGTATTGTCTCATTTGGAGAAAGACTATTCTCCAATTCCCTGTGACCGCTGCCAGAGATGCGATTGCCCCTATGGCACAGAAATTCACACACTTTTTCGGCAGTATCAATATTATTTTCTTGGAAAAGACTACTGGGCGCTTAGAAAACTTACCATGGGAATCGAAGACAGCGTCAGATGGTGCCAAAAATGTGCCAAGATGCCATGCATCACACAGTGCCCAAGAAAGATTCGGATACCAGATGAGATAGAGAACATCGGTAAGCTTACAAGAAGACATCCGATTTGGAGAAAATGACCGTAAAACCAAAGTGCATACTTGTATAACCTTAAAAAATACAAAAGAACCAGAAAAATTCATCAGACATAACATAAAAGAAAGAATGTGATAGCAGGTTAGAAAGATATGGTGACAATCAGCCTGTGTATGATTGTAAGAGATGAAGAAGCGGTGCTAGACAGATGTCTTGCATCGGTCAAAGGGCTTGTGGATGAAATTATTGTGGTGGATACAGGCTCTATAGACAGGACGAAGGAGATTGCAGCACGGTATACAGAGAATATCTATGATTTTGTGTGGAAGGATGACTTTGCGGCGGCGCGTAATGAGAGTTTTTCCAAGGCAACGATGAATTATTGTATGTGGTTAGATGCAGATGATGTATTTCCTGATAAGGAAGCGCAAAAATTTCTTGCCTGGAAAGAACATGCGGATGGCAGTGCTGATGTTGTGATGATGAACTATGCGACAGGGTTTGATGAAGAAGGAAATATTTCTTTTTGTTATGAGCGGGAGCGCTTGTTAAAAAGAAAACGAAGATTTCAATGGAAGGGTCGAGTGCATGAAGCAATTAGCATCTCTGGAAAAGTCGAAAGACTTGCTGTCTGCATTGAGCATCACAGTCAGAAGACTTCTTATGGCTATCGGAATCTGCGAATCTATGAGAAGATGAAAGAGGAAGGAAACACGTTTAGCGCGCGGGATTTGTTTTACTATGCGCGGGAACTGTATTACCATAAGAGATATGAAGAAGCTGTGGGATGTTTTAATTTTTTCTTAGAACGAGAGGATGGATTCTGTGAAAATCAGGTGGATGCCTGCCGGTATCTGGCGTATTGCCTCTATCAGCTTGGAAGAGAAAAGGAGGCGCTAGATGCTTTGTACCAGGGACTTCACTACCGGGCGCCAGGGGGAGAACTCTGCTGTGATATTGGAAAACATTTTATGGATCGCGGGATGTGGGAGCAGGCAATTTTCTGGTACCAGGGAGCACTTCATGCAAAGAAAGAGAGCACAGGAGGTTTTCTGCAAAAAGAATGTTATGGATATCTGCCATATCTTCAACTATGCGTCTGCTATGACCGGATAGGTGACAGAGAAAAAGCCTATCAATGTCATATTATGTCGGGAAAGTATAAGCCATATGGCAGAGAATTTTTGAAAAATAAAGAATATTTTCACGATTTATAGGAAGAACGCTCTTTAAATGTCTGCATAATCTATGTAGTGAAGATGATTCTATAAGGAGACAAAGGAGTATGGATTTTTTCCGAAGAAATTGTGAAAATGGTTCTTGTGGATGTTCAGGATGTCATAATGGCGGATGTTGCCAGGGTCCTACAGGCCCTATGGGGCCAAGAGGGTGCCCAGGCCCTACAGGTCCTAGAGGATACCAAGGTCCCACAGGTCCACAAGGTCCTATTGGTCCCCAGGGTCCACAAGGTCCTATGGGTCTAGAAGGTCCTATGGGTCCAGAAGGTCCCCAGGGTCTTCAGGGATTACAAGGTCCTGCTGGTCCAGAAGGCCCAATGGGTCCAGAAGGTCCCCAAGGCTTTCAGGGATTGCAAGGTCCCATGGGTCCAGAAGGTCCGCAAGGCCCTACAGGAGCCACGGGTCCTGCCGGAGCTAATGGTCTTATAGGTCCTACAGGCCCAACAGGCGCTACTGGAGCGACAGGTCCAGGAGGAGTGACAGGAGCTACCGGTCCGGCTGGAGCCACCGGAGCACAGGGTCTTCAAGGCCCAACGGGAGCGACAGGAGCACAAGGTCCCCAGGGCCTTCAGGGATTGCAAGGTCCCGTTGGTCCAGAAGGCCCGCAAGGTCCAGCCGGCGCCATAGGAGCTACTGGTCCCGCTGGATCGGATGGCCTTATAGGTCCCACAGGCCCAACCGGCGCCACTGGAGCGACTGGTCCAGAAGGTCCGCAAGGCCTTCAGGGTGTTCAGGGATTAGTTGGTCCAACGGGAGCCACGGGAGCCACGGGTCCTACTGGTGTAACCGGAGCGATTGGAGCCACCGGAGCGATTGGTCCTACTGGTCCGCAGGGTCCCCAGGGGCTTCAGGGTCCAATTGGCCCTGTTGGTGCGACTGGCCCCACAGGTCCGACGGGAGCTGATGGAGCGATAGGAGCCACCGGAGTGACGGGTCCTACAGGCCCAACCGGTGCGGCTGGAGCGATTGGAGCTACTGGTCCAACCGGAGCAGTTGGCTCCACAGGTCCAACTGGATCCACAGGCCCAACTGGTCCCGCGAATGGTTTGGCAGCTTATGGCGGTTTATACAGCACCGTTCCACAGACGCTAAATCTGACTCTGGGGGGAACAACACAGATTCCGCTTCAAAGTAATACCCCATCAGCTGGCGTGACCTATGCACCAGCAAACAGCATTACCGTTACGGATGCAGGCACTTATGAAATCAATTATTCCACTACGCTAAGTGCTGCCATAGCAACTACAATTACATTTGCTGTAAGAGCCAATGGAACGGATATTCCAAGTGCAACGATTTCCAGATTGTTAGCAGTAGGAACCAGCTCTCTATTCAACGGAAGTACGATTATAACATTAGCAGCAGGCAGTGTAATTGATATGGCACTTTCGGCACTCTTAGCAGTAGGAATTACTCTTGGAAATGGTGTCAATGCAACATTAACAGTTAAAAAACTAGATTAATACAAAAAAGGCGGCGCAACTGCGCCGCTTAATCTGTTATTTCATCTGTTTCATCCAAAGAAATCAGGTCAATAGAATCTGCAATATAAGAAAGATAATCTGTAAGGCAGGTGATTTGCTTTGCCAGATTACTGATTTTTTGTTCCAAGTAAAGAAGTTTTTTAGAATGAACCACAGGTTCTACATCTGCTAGATGTTCTTGATATAACATCCATATAAAGTCTATTTCTTCTTTGGAGATACCAGTAATATCATTTAGTGTTTCCATAAAACGACGTCTGGACATACAACGGTTTACTATCATATCTTCGCTATAATTTAGTATTCGAAAAACTGAGATTGCCAATTTTTGGTCAATATTGAGCGTATCAACTACATAAGGGATAGTTTCTCTTTCTGTATAGATAATGTGAAATATTTGCTCTATATATGCAGTTTTATTTGCTATTGGAAGCTTTCTGAATTTTTTAAAAATAAAAAATCCTCTGTTTTAGATTGTATCCTTTTCTCAATATCTTCCTAGAAAAAAGGCTTATTATAAAAACTTTTAAAAAGTTCTAAGTCATAAGATTCTTCAGTATCTTTTTTTCCTTCTAATTCCTTATTGTCAGAATCTGCTTGAAGTCTTTTTAAAAGTGAAGTAATCGTGTCAATCATAGTAGTCCTCCATTTCTGACACATAGTAGTACATCTCAGAAACCGTATCATCCAAATCATATTCTGAGGATTCATTTGCACGCATATTTGTTATGACTTCTGTATCATAGTCTATCCATTTGGTATTTAAGATATGATGGATTTGCCTTTTAAGTTCAGGAGAATGAAAAAGTGCGCGTCCTTTGCCATATTTGGTATTGAGAGCATGTATTACATGTTCTGCGTCGGGGGCATTTTTCTCCATTTCTGTTTTTAAAAGAGAATATGCAGTTGTTAAAATCTGTTCTATATTTTGGGTAGTTACATTATTTTGCTGATAGAAACGATAAGCTTCTTTCCCTTTCAAAGGAAGGATAAATCTTCATAATATTCTTTCCTGCTTGCTTTGTCTTTATAAATAAATCCTATCTTTTGTCAGTGTTAGCAAAACATTCCTGAAATTGTGTATTATAGTATCTTTTCACAAATAGAGAAGGCTCATCAACTCTTGCAGAAAGTATGGTATAATACGTAAGCAAAGAGGTGACCTTGGACATTCTGACAAGTATCATAACATAATTGAGCCAAAAACGCCAGAAATGATGCAGTTTAGATGATTTTCTGATGTTCTTCTGATGCGTGGATATGTTAATTTTTAGACAGAGCACTCAACGGATGTACATAAGAGAGTAAAAGAGGTGTATGATGAAAAAGAAAAAATATTTATGTTGTATTTTGATAATCTGTATACTTTTTATGCCTTTTTCCAGCGTACAGGCGCGCACAGAGGAAGATAAGGATATCACACTTTCCCCTTATTTTTTTATAGAAGGAGCCAATCCAGAAGTTGACCATCTGCCTTTGAAGGGGACAGAGGTGACTACAAATATCAATGGCAGCATTGCAGAGACCTATGTAACACAGACCTATGCCAATGAGGGAGAACATCCGATAAATGCAAGCTATGTTTTTCCAGCCTCCACAAAAGTGTCTGTACATGGAATGAAGATGAAGATTGGAAATCAGGTAGTGACTGCAAGGATTCAGGAAAAGGAAGAAGCGAAGCAAACCTATGAAGCTGCCAAAAGCGAAGGGAAAAGTGCTTCTTTATTAGAGGAAAAACGCTCAAATGTCTTTACTATGGATGTCGCTAATATTATGCCAGGGGATACCATTTGTATAGAGTTGCACTATACAGAGCTGATAGAGTCGACAGAAGGCGTCTACCAATTTGTCTTTCCAACCGTGGTTGGTCCGCGCTATGCCGGAGAGGTAGAAGAAGAGGATATGGAAGATGGCGACTGGGTACAAAGTCCCTATTTTGAAGAAGGAGTAACCCCAGACAGCAAGTATGAGATTACGGTCAATCTATCTGCTGGCGTTCCAATTACCGAGCTTACTTGTGGTACACATGAAGTAACAGTCGAATATACCGAGGCATCACAGGCGAAAGTAACTCTGTCAAATCCAGAAGAATATGCCGGCAATCGGGATTTTATCTTAGATTACCAGATGAGAGGAGAGGATGTAAGCTCTGGACTTATGCTCTATAAAGGGGAAGAAGAGAATTATTTTCTGTTGACGATGCAGCCTCCTAAGCGCTATAAAGCAGATGAACTTTTGCCGCGAGAGTATATTTTTGTTCTGGATGTCTCAGGATCGATGAGCGGTTATCCACTGGATACAGCCAAGGAGCTGATGGAAGAAATGGTGGGAAATCTAAGAGAGGGCGATTGTTTTAATCTGTTTTTGTTCTCAGATATTGTATCGGAGATGTCTTTAGAATCCGTGGCAGCCACCAAGGAGAATATGGATTGTGCTAAGACCTTGATTGCGATGCAAGAAGGCGGAGGGGGAAGTGAGCTTGCCAAGGCGCTAGAGCGGGCGATTGCGACGAAAAAACAACCCGATATGACCCGCAATGTGGTGGTTATCACAGATGGCTATATCTATGATGAAGAAAATGTCCTTGGAATTGTAAGAGAACATCTAGGAGATAGCAACTTTTTCTCCTTTGGCATTGGAAGCTCTGTCAATCGTTCTCTGATGGAAGGCATTGCAGATGTAGGGATGGGAGAAGCCTTTATCGTGACAGAAGAGGCGATGGCTAGAGAGATGGCAGAGCGTTTTCGTACCTATATAGAAGCTCCAATTTTAACAGATATTCAAGTAGCTTTTGATGGATTTGATGCTTATGAAGTTGAGCCTTCTAAAATTCCAACACTCTTTGCCCAAAAACCAGTGCTACTCTATGGAAAATGGCGCGGCGAAGTGGCGGGAAGCATTCGCATCACTGGTAAGACAGGAAAAGAAGATTATACACAAGAGATACAAGTGTCAGACAGTGAGCCTTTAGAAGAACATGCAGCGATTGGCTATCTGTGGGCGAGAAAACGAATCAATACTCTAACTGCCTATGGATATGCCAAAGACGATGAAAAGACCAAAGAGGAAATCACTGCGATTGGCCTTGCACACCATATGGTGACGCCATACACCTCATTTGTGGCAGTCTTAGAAACCATTCGTAATCCAGAAGGAGAGAGTACGGATGTAGACCAGCCTTCTCCACTGCCACAAGGCGTATCAAACCTTTCGATTGGCGGATATTTAACGGGAGCAGAACCAGAAGATATATTATTGATTGCTATGGCTTTTTTGGTGGTTGGGGTCTGTATAGCCTCTAAGAGAAGAAGGAAAAAAGATGAGTGTATATAAAAGATATGGCTTATGTTATCTGATGGGCGCATTAGGCGCCCTTTGGCTAAAGGCTTATTATAGTGGAGCTAGAAGTGAGGAACTATTGTGGATATTGGCGCCTACCATTGGATGGGTAAGGATGTTAAGCGGCATGATATTTGAATATCTGCCAGGAATTGGTTATGTCAGTCATCTGCATCATCTGGTGATTGCCCCTTCTTGTTCTGGGGTTCAATTTTTACTGATTGTCTTTTTGATGCTTGTCTTTTCCTTTTCCCATCGGATGGGAACAACAAGAAAAGGGATGATATGGACATTTTACGCAGCAGTTCTGGCCTATCTGTATACAATTCTGGTAAATGGTATTCGTATCACACTCTCTGTCTATGTTCCAGAATGGCTGCAAAAGATAAATATTTTTATAGAAGGCTCTATACAAGAACCGTTTCATACAATACTTGGAATTATGGTGTACTTTGTGTTTTTATTGTCAGGCTATTGGCTGGCAGACAGAGCAACAGAGAAAATTTCCAAGCTGCTTTTCGTAGAGCAAAAGAGAACAAAGACACACTATGGATTTCTCTCGCCGGTATTCTGGTATCTTTTTATGGTACTGGGAGTTCCTTTTTTAAATGGGGCATATGTGAAGAATCACAATGGTTTTACAAAATATGCCTATCTGGTGCTTGGCGTCTGTGCACTAATCTTGGGAATCTGGTGGTTACTTCGGTATTCCTTTGGCGTCTCTTTTGTAAATTCCCGGAATTTGCGGATAAAATAGCTGATATTTTCAAAACCACAGTTAAGAGCAATATCTGTGACAGACTCGGTGGTATGCAAAAGAAGATGGCAGGCACGCTCTAGGCGGTAGGAAATCAGATATTGAATAACGGATACACCAGCAATC
This sequence comes from Lachnospiraceae bacterium, assembly GCA_910575445.1. Lineage (GTDB taxonomy): Bacteria > Bacillota > Clostridia > Lachnospirales > Lachnospiraceae > Hominiventricola. Next base: position 134,255 of record CAJTFW010000003.1, read on the forward strand.
TCTTTAAAAAAGCGACAGAGGTATTGGCTGTTGCAGGGGATTAATTCGGCGAGCTGTCTTAGAGAGAGTGGTTCCTGGTAGTGCTTCTCTATATAGGAAATAATGGTTTTATAACGTGTAATCTTGCGTGTATTTGCAGCAGAGAGAACTTTTTCTGTGGGGAGGAGAAGTTGGTGGCTGGTGATATGCAAAAAGAGTTCTAAGAGGGATAGTTTGCACCTAGGATACCAGTTAGGTAGTTGTTCCAAGGCATAGGCAAGTGATTTGTTAAATGTAGTTAATATTCCCGAATATCCGGCATCTTCAGGGTGCAGGATATTTTTTATGCTAAGAGTCTGTGTAAGAAAGGGAGCGATGGATGTAGCTTCCCATTCGTCTTCGTAGGAGAAATCTAAGATTTCAGGGGTAAAAAGAATAACATCGTGTATGGTGTCTGATGTTAAGCCAGTAATTTGATGGGGTTCGCCGCTGTTTAGGATACAGAAGGTTCCTTCTGTAAGGGTGTACTCTTGAAGATTGATTTCAAAAAGGTAGCTTCCTTTTACGATATGGAGGATTTCGATATAAGAGTGCCAGTGGCGGCTGACAAAGAAATGGTCAGGGTAAGGGGTGGATTTGCCAGTAGTGAAATGCATGGCGCGGATAGGCTGCTCTTTAGTGCCATGGGTGATATTTTCTTTCAGGGATAGGTCTGGGTACATAAGGAACTCCTTTTTGCTTATAAAATGTCAAGATTGTGTTATTAATTTTACAGAATAATGCAAGTATTGGCAAGAAGATGTTAGTATAATTTTATTATAAATAGAGACAACGTGCTAAAAATAATGATGGAGGTAGATAGTATGAAGATGAGAAAGTATGTCTATGGAGAGCCATTTGAGACAGAGGCAGTGCTTAGGGACATAGAGATAAGCGAAGGGAACGTAGCCTATGGGGAAGTATCTCTAGAAGAAGGATTTGTTTTTACTTATCAGATGGCAGAGAATGATATTGTCTATGGACTTGGAGAGGCGAATCGGGGAATTAATAAAAGAGGATATTGTTATATTAGTAACAATACAGATATTCCAGAGCATACCGAGGACCAGAGAAGTCTGTATGGGGCGCATAATTTTCTGGTGGTGTCAGGAGAGAAGACATTTGGTCTGTTTGTGGACTATCCTGCAAGGCTTACGTTTGATATTGGCTATACAAGAATGGATACACTTACCATTCGCTGTGAGGAAGCGAATCTGTATCTGTATCTGATAGAGGGAGAGAGCGCTTATGAGATTGTAAGGGCTTTTCGGAAGCTGATAGGAAGGAGTTATATTCCGCCTAAATTTGCATTTGGATATGGACAAAGCCGTTGGGGATATGTGACAAAGGAAGATTTTTATAAGGTTGCAGAGGGGTATCGCAAAAATCATATTCCAATGGATATGATTTATATGGATATTGACTATATGCAGGACTATAAGGACTTTACACTAAATAAAAAGAACTTTCAGGATTTTCCAGAGTTTGTGCAGAAGATGAAGGAGCAGAATCTTAGACTGGTGCCGATTATTGATGCTGGTGTGAAAGTAGAAAAGGGATATGAAGTCTACGAAGAAGGTGTGAAAAATGGATATTTTTGCAAGCGCGAAGACGGCAGTGATTTTGTAGCAGCCGTATGGCCTGGAGATACACATTTTCCAGATATGTTAAATGAAGATGCAAGAAGATGGTTTGGGGAGAAATACCGGATACTGACAGAGCAGGGCATCGAGGCTTTCTGGAATGATATGAATGAGCCAGCGATTTTCTATACGCCAGAGGGTGTTAAAAAGGCGCAGGAAGTAGTAAAGAGATTTTTACAGGATACCGAAGGAGAGACATCTATCTTTGAAGTAAGAGATGCGATTATGAATCTTGCCAACAACAAGGAAGACTATCAGTCCTTCTATCATCAGGTCAATGGAACGCGCATACGTCATGACAAAGTACATAATCTATTTGGATATTATATGACAAGAGCCGCAGGCGAAGCCTTTGAACGGATTGCACCAGAGAAGCGTTTCTTAATGTTTTCCCGTTCTTCCTATATTGGGATGCATCGGTACGGCGGTATCTGGACAGGAGACAACAAAGCCTGGTGGTCCCATCTGCTTTTAAATATCAAGATGATGCCATCTTTAAATATGTGTGGCTTTCTATACACAGGAGCAGACTTAGGCGGTTTTGGAGCAGACACAACCAGAGACCTTCTACTGCGCTGGCTGGCACTTGGCGTCTTTACACCACTGATGCGCAACCATGCAGCACTTGGCACCAGAGAGCAGGAATGTTATCAATTTGAAAACATTGCAGATTTTCGCCATATCATCGAAGTGCGCTACCGCCTGATTCCATATCTGTACAGCGAATATATGAAAGCTGCACTTGATGACGACCTCTACTTTAAGCCACTAGCCTTTACCTATCCAAAGGATTCCATGGCACTTCAGGTAGAAGACCAGTTAATGCTTGGCAATGAGATTATGATAGCTCCCATCTACACCCAAAATGCAAAAGGACGCTATGTCTATCTGCCAGAGGAGATGAAGTTTGTGAAATTCTTATCAGACGGCACCCTCTACGAACAAATCCTGCCTGCTGGACATCACTATGTAGAGATTGCCCTAAATGAAGTTCCACTCTTTATCCGCCAAAACAAATGTATCCCTATCGCTTCTTCGGCAGAATATGTAGAAGCCATTGATACTAAAAACTTAACCCTAATAGGATACCAAAACGCGGAATACACCCTCTACGAAGACGATGGAATACACAAAACCTACGACAATCCGTCCAACCTAAAAAAACTAATACTAAAGTAAAGAGTTTGATGGCAGAGTGATTGAGGAATTGTTTCAGACACTTCCTTGCGAAAAGGTACTCATTAAGAAATATGCCCCCAGTGAAGATAGGCTTTAGTAAAACTGTAACTTCCAGTTTGTCGAAAAATCTGGCTAACTTTTCCCATTTTACAGGCATCTCAGCCTGTTCATTAGTGAAATGATATGTATTTTCCCTTATTTTTGCCCTTATAAGATAATCATAAGGGAAATAAGGGAAAGTCTTTTTTTAGTCATTATCTGTCACTTTATCAAGCAGCCTTGCAGATTCCCGCTTGGCTTTTCTTGGCTTCTTGCGTGTAAATATATCATAACTCCGGCTGCCGTTCTATACCAAACTGGAACGAATCCAGAAACAGACTATATTGCTTCAACATTAACAGCAGTAAATCTTTGGAAAAATCATCTTAAAGCCAAAGTTTCTCAAAAAACAACAGATAAATTTGCAGTATGACATAAGAAAACAAAATGAGAATTTTGTTTATAAAACGGAACTCTTGAGTTACAAATAAAATTCTCACCTTGCAATTTACCATCTTGTCTTGCAATTCACTCTTGATTTCTAAAATGGCAAATCTGAACTTCGAGTTCGTAAAACATGAATTTGAAATTTTGACATTTTGATTGTACTATTCGCACTTCTATGCTATGATAAAGGAAGTAACGAGAATACTGAACTTTGAGCAGGAATAATGGTAAGAGGTGACAATATGGCAGTATGCTATAAAAAGTTGTGGAAAATGCTGATTGATAAAGACATGATAAAAAAAGACTTGCGCTTGCAGACTGGTTTCAGTACGACAACAATGTCAAAGTTGTCTAAAGATGAAAATGTCAGCATGGATGTATTAGAAAAAATTTGTTCCGTATTAAATTGCGATGTTGGAGACATCATGGAATTTGTTCCTGATAAAAAAGAGGAACCGTAAGGAGGCAAAACATTATGGATCATTCTTATCCGTATATAGCATCTTTGACCAGAGAACCGTTCCTTTTCTATGAAATGCGTTCCACCGCAAAGCTGATGAGCGAAGGACTCTCAGATGAAGCGATTGTAACAGAAATTGTGGAGCAGAATCTTTTCCAGTATCCAACTGAAAAATCGATTACACGGATGGCAAAAGCCTGTATGAAACGACTTCATGCTTTGAAAGATGAAACTCTGGTTTCTGCGATTGCATCACAACCGACAGAGATAGCAAAGCAGATCTGCCTGTATGCGATGATGAAGCAAAGCCAACTTGTTTGGGAGTTTATGCTGACCGTCATTGGAGAGAAGTATCGGTTAAGGGACATGTCTTTTGGTAAGATAGATTTAGTACAGCTTTCACCGGCGAGCGTGTGAAACTAAATAAAAAGCTGACCACTTTGCGGGTACAGGATAGCGAGATCCGTACCTATGAGGAAAAGATTCATCACCTTGCCGACCAGATGATCTCCATCGACCTGGACGACGGTGTGAAGAAGAACTATGCAATTTTTCAGGATGTTTTGGCTAAAATAAAGTAAAGGAGACTGATAAGCAGTGGAACAGAAATCTCAAAAAACGAAAAAAATTCGTGGAAAAGAAAATGCAATTTTGGATTCAATGAGTCCAAAATTCAACAGAAGCATGATTGCTTATCATGAGACCGGAGATTTATTTGCCGATACCTGTGAAATTGTAGAAAGTGCCCAGAGCATAGCTTATGCTGCCGTTGATACGATTCTGGTTCAAAGGAACTGGTTGATTGGCAAGCGAATTGCAATGGAGTGTCTGGACGAAAACGGAAAAGCAGACTATGGGAAAAAGACAATGAAGAAATTGTCTGCTGAATTGAAAGAAAAATATGGAAAAGGCTTTGACTTTAGCAGCTTATACAAGTATGTGAAGTTCCATCAGGAGTTTCCTCAAATTTTGGACTCACTGAGTCCAAAATCTGGTCGACCGCTGTCATGGACCCATTATAGAATTTTGCTTCAGGAAACATCACCAGAAGCAAGAGTATGGTATGCAAAGGAAGCTCAGGAACAGGCATGGTCTGTTCGTACATTGCAGCGGAATGTTTCTTCTCAATACTACTATCGAATGTTGATGTCTCAAAACACAGAACCTGTTGAAAAAGAAATGAAGGAACTGACGGCTTCTTATCAGGCGGATAAGTTGGAGTTCATCAAAAATCCGGTCATAGCGGAATTTCTGGGTCTAGCTTCTAATGCGGACTTTACAGAGAGTGAGTTAGAGCAGCGAATTATTACACATATTCAGAAATTTCTTATGGAAATGGGAAAAGGATATGCTTTTGTTGCAAGACAGCAACACATTCGCACAGAAAAAGAGGATTACTATATTGACCTTGTTTTTTATAATTATATTTTGAAATGTTTTGTTCTAATTGATTTGAAAACGACTAAAATCACGCATCAGGATGTTGGGCAAATGGATATGTATATTCGTATGTATGATGAAATGAAACGAAATGAGGGAGACAACCCAACATTAGGGATTGTTTTATGCTCTGATACGGATGAGGACATTGCGAAATATTCCGTCCTTCACGGACATGAACAGCTTTTCGCATCAAAGTACAAAACTTGTCTTCCATCTGAGGAACAGTTTCGAGAAGAAATTGAAATTCAAAAGAGATTTTACTATTTACAAAAAAAGGAAGATGAAGAACTGGGTGAAGGAAAGGAAGGTAGAGGATGGATACCGACAAAGTAATACAAGACTTGAACCGGCGGTTTGCTGCCCCTTTGCCGGAATTTTATCAGCGGCGTATCATCTTCTGGTACGATGAAGATAAAGAATTTGAGGACAAGTTGGACGAGGTGGTTCTTGAAAATGCAAAGGTGGTTGCACTGACTGGAAACAACGCATTTTCTGTGAAGAAGCTGCTTTCAGTAGACGATTTGACCACAAACTATCTGGTTTATAGTCCGCTGGTATACAACCGCCTGGATGATAACTGGCTTTTAGATATAGAGCTTTACAGCGAGGAGTTCCGGGCAGACTTGATTTCTATTTGGATGGATGAGATAGGACTTGCATCGAATCCGGCCATGAGAAAGCAAGTGAAAAATTATCGTGCCTATTTCAATGCGAAAGACCGTCGTCTGAAAGTCAGCGCTCAGAATAAAGTTCCGGCAACTCCGGCAAAGCTGCATATGGCTGTTATGGCGACAATCTGCGGATTGAAAGACGCACAGCCAAACCTGATTTTACGCAGTGTGTTCCGTGCAGGACTTGATTTGAATCACAATGCAGTTTATCAGGATTTCGTAAAGTATCATGCAGACGGTGCGTTCTGGGCAATGATTCACCAGGGATGTGGCTTTGCTGAGGAAGAACCTGATCTTGGACGGCTGGCAATTCATTTACTGTTGACCGCTGTTACTCGTACTATGCGGCAGGAATATCTTGCCGGACTGGACAGATTTATTTCTATGCCGCACCAGGCGTATTGCTACGATTTCATTTCGGAATGGCTTCATAGTAAAGATATTGGGCAGCTTTATGATGTGGCAAGATATGTAGAAGATAAAGCACGTCTGCATCAGAGGTTTGAAAAACTAACAGTTGACGATCTGGTTGGTACAGAGTGTTTCCCGTGCATCAATGAAGTGATTCTGACAAAGCTGATGAGCGAAATCAGCGACCATGTCATTGATGTGGATACCATTACAGGGGCGGTGGAGAAACGTAGAACCTGTGCATGGTATGAGCCATTTAAAAATTTTTATGATGGTATTTTGCAGGTTGCAAATATGCAGAGCTTCTTCAAGGAACACTCTGCCGGATTCCATACCGCAGAAGCAAAGGGTATCTGGAAGGAATACACCGAAAGCTATTATCAGATGGACACTTACTACCGTTTATTCCACCTGAGTTTCCAAAAGAGCCTGGAGACTTCCAATATTCTGCTGGATGATCTGTTCAAGCACGTTGTTGATAAAGTGGAAGGGCTTTATACGCACTGGTTCTTAGGTGAACTGGGCAACAACTGGTCGGATGTGTGTGCAGACGAACTGGCAACCTATGGCAAGGTTCTGGAAGTACCGCAACAGGAAGAATTTTATTGTTCTCGCATCAAAACTTCAGATACCAAGGTATTTGTGATTATTTCGGATGCTATGCGTTATGAAGTGGCGGCAACGATGGCAGATCAGCTTCGCAGAGAAACACAGAGTAAGGTTTCTCTTGGCAGTATGCAGAGTATCTTCCCTTCTATCACAAAGTTTGGTATGGCAGCACTGCTTCCACATAAGGAACTGACAGTAGAACTTCGGAACAATATTTTGACTGTGCTGGCAGATGGGCAGTCTACGGCAAGCGGCTATCGTGATAAGGTTCTGAAATCAGAAGATCCGGCAAGTATAGCATTGAAATATAATGACATTATCGCTATGAAGCGGGCAGAACGAAGTGCATTGGTGAAAGGAATGGATGTAGTTTACATCTATCATGATACCATTGATGAAGCAAGCCACATTTCTGATACCGCTGTTTTTGCCGCCTGTGATAAAGCTATTTTAGAACTGAAAAACCTTGTGCGTATTATTGTAAATGAATTTGGTGGTACGAATATTTTGATTACGGCTGACCATGGATTCCTTTATACATACAGCCCGTTGACTGAGGATGACAAAGTAGGAAAAAATGAGTTTTACGATGTGGACAGGGAAAGCATAAATGATCTTAAAAAAGAAAGTGCGAAACGCTGTGTGGAGTATGGTAGACGATATGCAATCGTGCAAAAAGGCGTACAGCCAAACTATTTATTGCCTGTGAAGTTCCTGGACGGGAAGTCTGACTTTGGCGGTTTTGCACCAAGAGAAAGTATTCGTATTAAGATGAATGGCGGCGGCATGAACTTTGTGCATGGCGGTATCAGCTTGCAGGAAATGGTTGTTCCGGTCATCGAGTATCACTATCTCCGCAACGATTCTATGGAGTATAAACGTAATAAGCAGAAATATGATACGAAACCGGTAACGGTTAATCTGTTGTCAGCAAACCGTAAAATCAGTAATATGATTTTTTCTCTGAATTTCTATCAGAAGGATGCTGTTGGCGCCAACCGTGAAGCAGCTACCTATCAGGTTTACTTTACGGATGAAAATGGCAAGCAGATTAGTGATATTCAGAAGATTATTGCAGATAAAACAAGCGATAATGGTGCAGAGCGTACTTTCCGTTGCCAGTTTAATCTGAAATCTTTGAAATACAGCAATACTGCTACTTATTATCTGGTCATTGCAGGCGAACAGGGATTGCAGATGCCGCAGCGTGAGCCATTCCAGATTGACATCGCTTTTGCGGTGGATGAGTTTGATTTCTTTAGCTAAGTACCGTAGGAGGATGGATGGTGGATGAGTTTTCTAAAAACGAAGCCATCCAAACTATCAAAAAACTAAAAAGCCCGCTGCCCATCAGTGGCACACCCAAGCAGGAAATCTGAAAAGGTATCCTGCTTTTTCTATGCCCCAAATCCGGGAGAAAGGAGGGTGCACACTTGCCATCCACGACAAAGGGAACGGTACCCCCATAGGAGACTGGTGTTCTTTATATAACCATTCGGTTTTGGTTCCTCCACTCCCGCGGCGACACACCATAGATATTTTTAAACGCCCGCGAAAAATGCAGCTGGTTATCATACCCCACTGCATTTCCAATATCCCCTATAGAAAGTTTCGTCAGTTTTAAAAGCTCTGCGGCCTTCGTCATTCGGTAATTTAGTAAAAATTCCTGCGGTGTCTTACCAACCGCTTCTTTAAATATCTTTCCAAAATAGCTTCGATTCAATCCGCAGTTATCTGCAATATCTTCCACCGAAATATTATTTTGAAAATTCTGTTCAACATACGCCAAAGCCTCACGGATATAAAAATCCCGAAGCTTCCCAATCCGCGTAATTCTCATCGATGAGATAGAGCGGGTCATCGCATCCAAAAAAAGATAGAGATGCCCCATCAGATGAAAGGGTGTCATCTCTCCATGTTGTGCAATATAGAGCATCTCCTGCATCATAATCTCGCGAAGGTCGCGGGAATGTGCATGATAGATAGGGGAATTTTGAGACAGTCCGGCAATCTCGATAACTTCTTTGACGCGAAGTCCGTCAAACTCTAACCAGACATATTCCCAGGGAAGTTCCTTGTCTGCAATGTATGTCGTAATTTGTTGAGGAAAAATCATAAACCCCTGTTTACTTTTCACCTGGTAGGTCTTGGTATTGCCAGAAGAATCATCTGCATATAATGTACCAGTGCCGGAGATTACATAGTGAAACAGAAAGTGCGTCCTAGCTGCCGGTCCAAAAGAATGAGAAGGAGCACAGCGCTCCCAACCGAATTGGTAGAGATTTAAGTCGACAAAATTTTCATTAGGAAATATAGAGAAAAGAAGATCTTTCATGGTTGGATTCCTCCATTTCTAAAAGATGATTCGATGCAATTGCTTTATTTAGTATAACTGAAGATATACCAAAATGCTACATGAATTTTCATATATGATGAAAAAACGGCATAATGGTATAAAAGTGGGAATAACAGGATATTTATAGACGTATTTTGGTATGTTATAATTTATTTACAAATAATTCAGTGCTACATCCAAACTAAGAAAGGAGCAAAATGGAATGAGAAAGAGGGAAAAAATGTTAAGCCTTCTTCTGGCATGTACGATGCCCGCTTCGCTTTTTCTGACTGGTTGCTCAGGCAATCAAGAAGAAGAAGGTAAAATCGTAATCGAGCTCGTACAGTACAAGCCGGAGGCAGTGGATGTGTTCAAACAACTGGAGGAAGAATTCAACAGGACCCACGACGATATTCTCCTGAAGATTGATTCTCCTAATGATGCGATGACAATTATGAAGACCAGGTTTATCCGAGAGGACTATCCTGAGATTCTGGGGATTGGCGGAGACATCAACTACTCTTATTTCATCGATGCTGGTATTCTTGCAGATGTATCCGATTATTCGGGACTTGCAGATATCAACCAGGGATATAAAGATATCCTAGAAGGACTTGAATTTGTCCCAACCGAAGGAACTTATGGTGTGCCTTATGTGGCCAATGCAGCAGGCATTCTCTACAACCGTGAGATGTTCAAAGAACATGGATGGGAAATTCCCACCACCTGGGAAGAGATGATTACACTTTGTGACACAATAAAAGGAGAAGGAATCCTTCCATTCTACTATGGATTTAAAGATACCTGGACTTGTCTGGCACCATGGAATTCCCTTGCCGTAGGTTTAGCACCTGCAGATGTATGTCAGCAGGTAAATGCAGGTAATGCAAAGTTTGCCGATGAGTATCGGGAAGTGGCAGAGAAAATTCAGACAATGGTAAGCTATGGAGAAGAAGGACCATTTGCCTATGGCTATAACGATGCCTGTACCGCATTTGCAAATGGAGAGTCTGCAATGTTTGCCATCGGAAGCTATGCCGTTCCACAGATTAAATCTGTAAATCCAGAGATGGATATCGACTCTTTTGTAACACCTGGAAACAGTGACCCCGATGGAAATATCTTAAATTCTGGTGTAGACTTGCAGTTCTGTGTGACCCAATCCTGCATGGATGAAGGAAAGAGAGAGGCAGCTTATGAAGTATTGAACTTCCTGTTGGCAGATGAGAATGTGCAGATGTATCTAGACGACCAGAGTGCAGTGCCTTGTAAGAGTGGAGACTTTACTCTGGCTCCAAACCTCGATGGTATGAAGCAATATATTGTAGATGGTAAGATTGCCGATTATCAGGACCACTACTATCCGTCTGAGATGGCTGTGGATGCACAGATTCAGACCTTCCTGATTGAGCAGGATATTGATGCATTCCTTACAAAATTCGATACAGACTGGGTAAGATACAATCGCGATATTATCCAGATGGTAAAAGATTATAACAGCCAGAACGGCAATTAATAGAGGGAGAGGAGTGAAAAGACATGAAAAATGCGAATGACAGAAAAAGAACGTTTATGCTGATGACGATTCCGGTTGTTGCGCTGTTCTTTGCTTTTAACACACTGCCTTTGATCAAAGGTGTCATCTACAGCTTTACGAATTTTAGAGGATATGGTACATATGACTGGGTAGGTCTTCGAAACTATATTGACCTGTTTCAGGATGCCCGCGTAGGTAAATCCTATCTCTTTACGATTAAGATGGCAGTTGCAGCGACGATTGTGACTAATGTTATCAGCCTTGTGCTTGCACTGGGACTTAACAGCAAGATTAAATTTAAGAGTACCTTAAGAGGTATGTACTTCGTTCCTAATATTTTAGGTGCTTTGGTAGTTGGTTATATTTTTAACTATTTCTTTACTTATATTATTCCGGCACTTTTCAATACGACAAGTATTCTTGCAAGCAGCACCTGGGCATGGGTAGGTATCGTGCTTGTCTGTGCATGGCAGGCGGTTGCTATGAACACGATTATCTATATCTCTGGTCTGTCAACGGTGCCAGAAGATGTCTATGAGGCAGGCTCTATTGATGGTGCAACCGGATGGGAGAGATTTAAGAGCTTAACTTTCCCACTGATTATTCCGTTCTTCAGCATCAACATGGTATTGTCCGGCAAGAACTTTTTGATGGTATTTGACCAGATTATGGCATTGACCAAAGGTGGCCCTGCACAGAGTACGGAATCTATCTCCTTTTTGATTTACAACAATGGTATGGCTGGTGGACAGTTCGGTTTCCAGAGTGCGAACGCCGTCTTGTTCTTCGTCATCATTGTGGCATTTTCCGTAGCACAGCTTCAGTTTACAAGCAGTAAGGAGGAGCAGTTATAATGAATGATGTGAAAGTAAAAGAAAGATATAACATGCCTGTTACGATTCTGCTAATCTGCGGATTGATAACGATTATATTTCCACTGTATATGACCATTGTCATTGCATTTAAGCAGCCGTCTGAGATGACCAACAGCATTGCCGGGATTTTATCTCTGCCAAAGACCTGGAGCTTTGCAAACTTTGCAGAGGCAATGCGTGTGACAGATTTCTGGAATTCTCTTAGAAACAGTCTTCTGATTACCGGTGTTACGGTAGCACTTTCCATCCTGCTTCACTCGATGGTAGGCTATGCAATCGGTAGAAACAAAGCAAAAAATAAATGGTACAACTTAGCCTATCTATATATTGTAAGTGGTATGTTCGTACCATTTGCAATCCTGATGATGCCTTTAGTAAAACAGACTGCTCAGTGGGGAATTGCAAATATTGTTGGCGTTATTATCTGTTATGTGGTATTCTATATGCCGATGAACTTGATGCTGTACTCTGGTTATCTGGTAAATATTCCAATAGCGCTTGAAGAAGCAGCAAGAGTGGATGGCGCAAGCACTTGGACAACTTACTGGAAGATTATCTTTCCAATTATGAAACCGATGCATGCAACCGTTGCTGTTATCACAGCACTGAGCGTATGGAATGACGTTATGACCCCACTTGTTATTATGTCAGGAAGCGGGCTTAACACACTGCCACTGGCACAGATGTCCTTCCAGACACAATTCGGTACCAATTACAACTTAGCATTTGCTTCTTATCTGTTGGCTCTTTTGCCACTTCTGATATTCTATATCATCTGTCAGAAGCAGATACTAAATGGCGTAGTAAACGGCGCGGTAAAATAAAATCAAGAATCATCAAAATAGCCATGCACGGGTATTGGATTTTATCTGATACCCGTACAGGCCTTTTTATACTTAATATCCGAAATATGGCAAAAGGAAAGGAAAAAACATGAGTATTATCTTTGCAGAAAAAGACAAAACCTTTACCTTACACACCAAAGATACGACTTATCAGATGAAAGTAGATGATTACGGATTTCTTTTACATCTCTACTATGGGCGTAAGACCAATGGGTGTATGGATTATCTTCTGCACTATTTAGACCGTGGATTTTCAGGCAATCCATATGATGTAGGGTTAGACCGTACGTATTCGATGGATGTGCTGCCACAAGAATTACCCTGTCAGGGGAATGGAGATTATCGAAATCTGGCAATGGTTCTTCGACATGCAGATGGCTCTTATGAATCGGATTTTCGTTACAAAGGCTATCAGATTGTAGATGGAAAATACCAGCTGCCAGGGTTGCCAGCAGTCTATGCAGCACAGGAGGAAGCACAGACACTTAAGATTTTGTTAGAAGACCAGGTGTCCAAAGTGCAGATTACCCTTTTGTACGGCGTGCTTCCAGAGCAAAATATCATTACCAGAAGTGCAGTGATACAGAACTTAGGCGATGGAAAAATCTATCTAGAGAAAGCACAGGCTGCGTGTCTAGACTGGCTGTCTGGAGATTATGACCTTATTAGCTTCTATGGTCGTCATGCCATGGAGAGAAACTGTCAGCGCATGGAAATAAAACATGGAACCCAGGTAATAGGAAGCAGAAGAGGAACTTCTAGCCATCAGTATAATCCAATGATGATTGTTGCAGAGCACGAGGCAAGTGAAGATGCAGGAAGCTGTTATGCGATGTCTTTGGTGTACAGTGGCAACTTTAAAGGAGAAGCATCCAAAGACCAGTTTGGCCAGACCCGTGCGCTTTTAGGACTGTCAGATGAACTGTTTTCCTATCCGCTGGCATCAGAGGAGAGCTTCTATGTGCCGGAAGTAATACTAAGCTACAGTAATACTGGGCTTGCAAAGCTGTCTCAAAATCTCCATCAGTGTCTGAGAAAACATGTATGCAGAGGAAAATACAGAGATAGTGTCCGCCCGGTTCTTCTGAACAGCTGGGAGGCTTCGTATTTTGAATTTAACGGAGAATCCATCTATCAACTGGCAAAACAGGCAGCAGATTTAGGTGTTGAGATGTTAGTGATGGACGATGGATGGTTTGGCAAGAGAAATGATGACAACAGCGGTCTTGGAGACTGGTTTGTGAATGAGGAGAAGCTAGGAGAATCGCTTGGCAGCCTGATTGAAAGAATCCGTGGTCTTGGATTGAAATTTGGTATCTGGATAGAGCCTGAATGTATTAATGAAGATAGCTGTCTGTATCAAAAACATCCCGACTGGGTGTTATCCGTGCCAGGACGCAATCCAGTACGGGCAAGAAATCAATTAGTGCTTGATTTTTCCAGAAAAGATGTTGTAGACTATATCTTTGAGAAAATATGTGCGGTCTTGGACCAGGGCAAGATTGAATATATCAAATGGGATATGAATCGAAGCCTTTCGGACTGCTTCTCCAGACAGGCAACAGACCAGGGAAGAGTCTGCTATGACTATGTACTGGGTCTGTATGATTTCTTAGAGCGGATTTGCCAGAGATACCCCGATGTGCTCTTAGAGGGCTGTAGCGGTGGCGGCGGACGCTTTGATGCCGGGATGCTCTACTATACGCCACAGATTTGGTGCAGCGACAATACGGATGCGATTGACAGGCTTCAGATTCAATATGGGACTTCCTTTGGCTATCCGGCATCTAGTGTTGGCTCTCATGTATCGGCAGTGCCCAATCATCAGACCGGGCGTGTAACGCCACTTCGCACCAGAGGAATTGTGGCGATGGCTGGAACCTTTGGCTATGAATTAAATCCAGGAAGCCTTATGGATTTTGAAAAAGAGCAGGTAAAAGAGCAGATTCGAGAATACAAACAGTATGCCAGATTGATACAAGATGGTCTATATTATCGACTGACAGACCCTACAAGACAACCAGTAGGTGCATGGGAATTTGTTGCAGAGGATGGTTCTGAGGTACTGTTTAGTGCCGTGATGCAGGAGATTCATGGAAATATGCCTGTGACCTATGTGCGGATGAAAGGACTTCCTTCTGGAAACTTATATCAGGAAGTACATACAGGAAAAGTCTATGCATCGGATGCGTTGATGGAGGTAGGTGTACCACTGCCAGAACAGATGGGAGAGTACCGGGCATATCAAATGTGGTTTCGGAGGATAGAAGATGAAGACTGAAGAATTATTTAAAAAGCGGCTAGAAAGACATCACGATGAGCTACGTTGGCTCTATATGGAATTATATAATAATGGAGATATGTTCGCAGAACTTTGCGATAAGATGCGGACATTTGCAGTAGAGCGGGATACCGACCTTTTAGCAATGGACAAAGAGCGGGAAGCAAATCCTACATGGTTTCGCGGAAATGATATGCTTGGCATGATGCTATATATTGACAACTTTGCCGGGAATCTAAAAGGTGTAAAAGAGAAGCTTTCCTATCTGTCTTCTTGTAACGTAAACTGCATTCATCTGATGCCCTTTTTAGAGTCACCCAAAGGGCGCTCTGACGGCGGCTATGCTGTGGCAGATTTTCGCAAAGTACAGCCAGAGCTTGGAAAGATGGAGGATTTAAAAGACTTAGCGAGGGCCTGCCACAAGAAACATATCAATCTGTGTATGGATTTTGTAATGAACCATACCTCAGAGGACCACGAGTGGGCAAAAAAAGCAAGAGAAGGCGACGGAGAATATATGAGTCGCTATTTCTTCTATGACAATCCTGCAATTCCAACAGAGTATGACAGAACGGTACCACAGGTCTTTCCAACGACAGCACCAGGAAATTTTACATATCTAGACAAGATGGGCTATTATGTAATGACTACATTTTATCCCTATCAGTGGGATTTAAACTATAAAAATCCCAGAGTCTTCAATGAGATGATGTACAATTTTCTCTATCTGGCCAATCAGGGAATGGATATTATCCGAATTGATGCGGTGCCTTACATCTGGAAGGAACTCGGAACCCAGTGCAGAAATCTGCCGCAGGTACATACGATTGTACGTATGATGCGTATGATTTGCGAGATAGTCTGTCCAAGTGTATTGCTGCTTGGCGAAGTGGTGATGGAGCCTGAGAAAGTGGTGCCATACTTTGGCACAGTCGAGAAGCCAGAGTGCCATATGCTCTATAATGTCACCACGATGGCAACCACCTGGCATAGCGTGGCTTCTAGGGATATAAGACTTCTAAAGAAACAGATGGACATTGTAAACAGTCTGCCCAAAGACTATCTGTTCCTGAATTATCTGCGCTGCCACGATGATATCGGATGGGGTCTTGACTACGCGACATTAAAAGACTGGGGAATGAGAGAAGTCGAGCACAAACGTTTCCTAAATCAATATTTTACCGGAAAATATGAAGGCAGTGTCAGCAGAGGAGAACTCTACAACGACGACCCAGTGACCCAGGATGCAAGATTCTGCGGAACCACAGCTTCGATGTGTGGCGTAGAAAGTGCCTTAGAGCGCGGAGATGAAAATAGTTTGTCAGCAGCTATCCGGCAAGACCTGATGCTACATGCCTATATGCTGACACAATCCGGGATTCCTATGCTCTACAGCGGAGATGAGATTGGACAGCTAAACGACGCTTCCTACAAAGAAGATGCCGCCAAGAAAGAAGATTCCCGCTATCTTCACCGCGGAAAATTCAAGTGGGACCTGGCATCGAAAAAAGATAAAAAAGGAACACTAGAAGAGAGAATCTTCTCAGGGCTTGCAAAGCTAGAGCAGATACGACGCAGCAGAGATGTCTTTAAAAGCGATGCAGCAGTCTATACCTATGATGTCAAAGATGATTCCATCTTGTGTATTCTAAGAGAAAATGAAAAAGAGCGCTTTATTGCTATCTTTAACTTCTCCGACGAAGCAAAGACCGCATGGATGGAAGAATCCGGGACATATGAAAATCTGATGACTGGCGAGAAGCTAGAGCTTGTCAACCTGACCGTGCAGGGACATGATTTTGTGTGGGCGAGTAAGATAAAATAGGGATTAAAAAAGCAGAGTTGACGCTTAGAAGGGCGTTCACTCTGCTTTTTCCGTAATTTTTTTACGGGGAATGGTTGTGAGAGGAGAAGGGATTGGTTATATTGTAATTATTAACAGGCAAGAGAGGATGAATAGATATGCTGAAAAGATTTACAGTAAAGAACTATAAAAGTTTTAAAGACTCTATCTGTATTGATTTTGAAAAGATTGCAGGGTATCAGTTTAACAAGATTTATTTGTGGCAGAGTATCAGTTTGATTTGGTGATAGATGGAACGGTTTAGGGAGAGGAGGAAAAGCATGAAAAAAAGATTTAATATCAGTGGAGACTGTAAGCCAAAGCTGCACTATATGGTTGATATTGATAAAAAATTAACAGAAATAAAAAAGATGATAGACCACGGAGACTATTTTACCATCAACCGTGCAAGACAGTATGGAAAGACTACCATCTTAAAAGGACTTTGCCGCTTTTTGCAGCCAGAATATCTGGTAATAAGTCTGGATTTTCAACGATTAAGTCACAAGGATTTTGAGAAAGAAGATGTATTTGTAGCAGCGGTATGTAGAGAGATTCTAAAAAAACTTAGGCGAGTAGAAGAAGTAGACGATGTATTGGAAAAATTTCAGCAATTATTTGGCAGTGATAGCCAAGAGAGGAGTCTCTCTTTTCTATTTGACTGTTTTAATTTTTGGTGTGAAACATCTATAAAGCCAATCGTACTAATGATTGATGAAGTGGACAGTGCAACCAACAATCAGGTTTTCTTAGACTTTTTGGCACAGCTTCGCTTCTGTTATATAGAACGAGATGAGATGGCAGTATTTCAATCCGTTATTTTAGCGGGAGTATATGATATTAAATATATCAAACAAAAGTTAGAGATAGAAGAACATAAGAGAAACAGTCCCTGGAATATTGCGGCTGATTTTCTGGTGGATTTAAGCTTTTCCGTGGAAGAAATTGCAGGAATGTTGCAAGCATATGAAAAGGATTACCAGACAGGGATGGAGCTAGAAAAAATAGCAACTTTACTCTATGACTATACTTCAGGTTATCCATATCTGGTATCTTATCTTTGCAAAATTCTGGATGAACGACTGTCTGCTTGTGAAAGATTTCACAATAGACAAGCAGTATGGACAAAAGAGGGAGTCTTACAGGCAGTTAGTCTTTTATTAACAGAACAGAATACGCTCTTTGATTCGCTGTTTCATAAATTAGAAGAATATCAAGAACTAAAAGCGTTGCTTTATCAACTGTTATTCCAAGGTAAAGAGATTGCCTATGTAGTTGGGGTACGCTCGATAGAGATGGCGCTGATGTTTGGACTTGTCAAAAAAGAAGAACAGAAGATAGTGATAGTTAATCGTATCTTTGAGATGCTGTTATATAATCTATTTCTTGCAGAACCGAAGATACAAAAAGAGAGCATCTATGAAGAGGCATTAAAAGAAAGAAATCAATTTATCAAAGATGGACGTCTGGATATGGAGCTTGTACTAAAGCGCTTTGCCGTTCATTTTCAGGATTTGTATGGTGATCAAGAGCAGCAGTTTTTGGAAGAAGATGGACGTAGATATTTTCTCTTATATCTTCGCCCAATTATCAATGGAACGGGAAATTATTATATTGAATCCAGAACCCGCAATATGGAACGGACAGATATAATCGTGGATTACAAAGGAGAGCAGTTTGTGATTGAGATGAAAATATGGCGTGGAAATGCCTATCACGAACGAGGAGAACAGCAGCTATTAGAATATCTGGATGCTTATCATCTGAAAAAAGGGTATATGGTTAGTTTTAATTTTAATAAGAAAAAACAGTGTGGTGTTAGAAAGATACAGTTGGGAGAGAGGATTTTAATAGCGGCGACGGTTTGAGTGTGTTTTCACAAAAAAGCCCCCGGAGGTGGAGACTTCCGGGGGTTTATTCTTTTCTGTGATGCTTACCAAAATGTATACCTTTTGGTACACCCTGAATTTGCCAGAAGAAATAGCCAGAAATGATTGATTTTTATAAAAAATTGTGCTAAAATGCTACAAGGTTATAAAAAAAGACGCTATTCCAAAAGGTATACGTTTTGGTACATTAAGGAAGCAACTATGTCGCCAGAGAAGATATGCAAGACGATTCATCAGTATAATCGGGAACCGATTTCTGCAAAAGATATGGGAAAGCTTCAGGAGATTGCCACGGACTACCGGGAGGTTAAGAACTATGTCTATCTCCGATATGGCGGAATTGGCAGTCTGCCTAAGCTCTATCCGGGCTATACCATCCAAAATGAGATGACAAAGAGTGGACTTCGGGAAGAACTTTCGATGCCTTCGGTATATTTTTATCTTGCAATGTTCGATGCACTTGGGGATATCAAGAGCCAGTGGGCAAGGACCAAAGCAAAGATACAGGAACTGATTGGCAGAAACGAAACATTTTCAGCAGAAGAAAAGCATTATCTTCGCTTTCTGCTAAAAGTCAGCAATGCCTTTGAAGCAGTGCTCTTACAAAAGCCTATGATATTGCCAGCAAAGATGCAAAAAACATATGAAGAATTGGCTGTTCAGGTAGAGACAGAGAAGCTGCACCGCTATCTATGTCGGCAAGTAAGAAAATATCATACTAAACAGCACACCGATATGGCGGATGGATTTTCTATCGCAGAGCGGGCATATCGATATGGAGATGGTGGCATCTATATTTCCATCAAAGAGAAGCGAAAACGGATTTTTGTGCCGTTGACAGACCAGAATCAATACAAACGCCAGCTCTATATCAAATTGTATCCCAAGCAAGGTGGGCTAGAGATTAAAGTTCCCATAGATGTCTCTGTCAGATGCCATAAAGATTATAAGAACCAAGTTGGCATAGCTCTTGGAATGTACACGATGCTGACAACCGACCAGGGGCATCGCTATGGAGAAAAGCTTGGTAAGCATCAGATGGAATATGCCTCTTGGATGCGTGCACAGACTGGAAGCTATAACCGAAACCGAAGCAGCAATCCCGGACGAAAGAAATATTATGCCCAAAAACAGCGAAAAGTGGAGCAGCTGCACAGCTATATCAATCAAGAATTAAATCGCTTTTTACAAATAGAAAAGCCTAAAACTATCTATCTTGTCAAACTGCCAAAACCCAAAGCAAATGGTATCAACAGAACAATAAATCATTCTGTAACCATGTGGCAGCGAGGATATATCAAAAAGCGTCTAACACAAAAATGCCAGGAGCAGTCCGTAGAGCTTATCGAAGTATTGGGAAAAGATATCAGCAATCTATGCAGCCACTGCGGAACAATCGGAAGCAGACAAAATGGAAACTTTTTCTGTAAGACCTGTGGGTATCAAAGCGAAGAAAAAGAAAATACTGCAAAAAATGTATTAAAACGCGGGATAGAAGGTAAGATTGTTATTTGATTAACAATTAGCAAAACCAATCATAAGAACAGCGATTCAGATAAATTTCAGTGATAAACTGAGGTTTTACCGAAAGGACTGGGGCGCAGGTTCCTGATATAAAAACACCATACGGCATTAGAAGGCAGAAAGGCAAGAGACCTCTGCGCATTGGGTATGCCAAGACCTTGGGAACACAGGCAGCTGTGATGTACCAAGGAGCGAAGCGGGAATGTTCCCGCATCATTCATTCCAAAGAATGTCCAATATGCCTTATTTATTCTAGCAATGAGCCGGGCAGGTATAAAATTGCAGGAAGCAGATGGGAAGCTTGCTTACCAGCTGCTGGATGAAATTTTATAGCTATGTGGCGAATGCCACATAGTGAGAAAAATCGTAGATTTTTCGAACCTGCCTGGCGGACGAAAGCATTTTATTTAAATTATTTAGAGAAGGTGGAGAAAAAAACATGAGAAAAACCCAAAAAACCCAAATTGAAAATTTCCTCCATCTACTTAGCCGTGCCCACGAAGAAATAAAAAAAGCAATTGCATCTAATAAAAAAGACACTGCTCTAGACCTCCTAAGCCAGTGCCAGGACGGCGCCATCCAAATCGGCGAGACGATAGAAAATCTAGAAGGCGAAAACTTCACAACGATTCCATTACTAGAAAACTACTGTGAAGTGCTCTATCAAATCTACGAGAACATATGTTCTAATCAGAGCATCAATCCAAATAAATCCTACAAAGCCCTTCAAAAATCTCTAAATCCAATCAAAAACAGTGTGAAAAACGAGATTAAAGTACAGATAGAAGCAGTCTTTCTGCCTTACAAAGCCTCTATGTGGGATTCCCTTGAGAGCATCTGGCAAGCCGCCGACGAAGACCCCGACTGCGATGCCTATGTTATCCCAATCCCCTACTATGACAAAAATCCAGATGGAAGCTTTAAAGAGATGCACTATGAAGGTGACCTCTATCCAGACTATGTGCCAATTACCGATTACCAGGCATACGACTTTCAAGAACGCTGCCCTGATATGATTTTTATACATAATCCTTATGATGAATGTAACTATGTAACAAGTGTGCATCCATTTTTTTATTCTAAGAATTTGAAGCAATTTACGGAGAAACTGGTGTATGTGCCCTACTTTGTGTTAGGAGAACCCAATCCAGACGACCCTAATGCAGCAGAAAATATCAAACACTTTTGCACTGTTCCAGGAGTTATCTATGCAGACAAAGTGATTGTTCAGTCAGAGGCGATGAAAAAAATATATGTAGATGTTATGACTGAATATTCTAAAGGAAGTAAGGCTAATCGGAAGTATTGGGAAGATAAGATATTGGGGATTGGCTCACCTAAGATAGATAAGGTACTTAGTACAAGAAAAGAAGATATAGAGATTCCAGAGGAGTGGAGAAGGGTTATTGAGAAGGCGGATGGAAGCTTTAAGAAGGTTATTTTCTATAATACAAGTGTGACTGCGTTTTTGGAGCATGAAGAACAATACCTTGAAAAGATGAAAGATGTGTTCAAGGTGTTCAAGGAAGCAAAAGAAGAAATTGCACTACTATGGCGCCCACATCCACTGATGAAAGCAACGATTGAGAGTATGAGAGCAGAACTTTGGGAAAAATACCAAGGATTAGTAATGGAGTATAAGAAGAAAGAATGGGGGATATATGATGATACAGCAGACTTGGATAGAGCGATTGCGGTGTGTGATGGGTATTATGGAGACCATAGCTCGGTGGTGAAGTTGTGTCAGGAGGCGGGGAAGATGGTGATGATTCAGGATATACAAATAATAAATGAGGAATTATTGTCACAAAATTAACAAAGGAATATAAAGAATGGAAAAAGAAAATATATACGTGACTCGTTCCTCCATGCCCCCATATGAGGAATACATAGAAGCAATCAAACCATTATGGGAAAGCCATTGGCTAACCAATATGGGAAAATATCATCAAGAGTTAGAAGAAAAGTTAAAAGAGTATTTGGATGTACCAAATCTCTCTCTAATGGTCAATGGTCATATGGCATTAGAGCTTGCAATCCAAGTAATGGATTTTCCAGAAGGCAGCGAAGTTATTACAACACCTTTTACTTTTATCTCTACTACACATGCAATAGTACGAAATCGTTTAAAACCTGTTTTTTGCGATGTAAAGTTAAGCAATGGAACAATTGATGAAACAAAGATAGAGGATTTAATTACAGAAAATACAGTAGCGATTGTACCAGTACATGTATATGGAAATGTATGTAATGTAGAAGAAATCCAGAGAATTGCAGATAAATATAATTTAAAAGTAATCTATGATGCTGCACATGCTTTTGGTGTGAAATATAAAGGAAGAGGTGTTGGTAATTATGGCGATGCCTCTGTATTTAGTTTTCATGCAACAAAAGTCTTTAACACAATAGAAGGAGGGGCGGTTGCTTTTTCGGATTCAAATTTATATGGAAGGTTATATAATCTAAAGAACTTTGGGATTCGTGGTGAAGAACTGGTTGTCTCAGTTGGCGCTAATGCGAAGATGAATGAATTTTGTGCGATTATGGGATTATGTAACTTGAAATATCTAAATTATGCAATTCAAGAGAGAAAAAGTCGGTGTGGAATTTATCAAAAAGAATTGGAGGAAGTAAAAGAAATTCAATTTTTTAAAGATAATACAAATGCGACAAAAAATCATGCATATTTTCCTATACTTGTAGATAGAGATGTTAGAAAAAATAGAGATAAATTATATGATTTACTAAAAGAAAATAATATTTTTACTAGAAAATATTTCTATCCTCTGACTTCAGACCAAGCTTGTTTTAAAAACAAATATAAAAGAGTAGATTTAACAAATGCGAGAACACTTTCAGAAAAGGTTTTAGTGTTGCCTGTCTATGAAGGTCTTTCAAGAAATACAATTGAAAATATGTGTGTGATAATAAAAAATTATTTTGAATAAAAGAAAACAAGATATTAATAAAATGAATTCAAAAACCATATTAATCCTTCCAGGTAGTTTTTGGCAGATTCCAATAATACAAAAAAGTAAATCTATGGGTTATCGAACGCTTGTTGTGAATCCCTATGAAAATTCGCCAGCATTTTCATATGTAGATGGATATTTAAAATCTGACATATTTGATGTTAAGAAAGTACTTCATTATTGTAAGACAGAAAAAGTCGATGCAATTGTATCTGATGAATGTGATGTTGCAATGCCTCTAGTAGCTACACTTGGCAAGTGTATGTCATTGCCTACAATAGATGAAAAGAGTGCACATTTATTTACAGATAAATCTAAAATGCGAGATTTTTGCTATATACATAAGATTCCATCTCCAAAATATTGTTTATGTAAAACAATAAAGGAAGTAGAAGAATTTTATGATAATTTGGAAAAGAATATTATTATAAAACCATTAGATAGTAATAGCAGTCGTGGTATATCTATAATTAATCATAAATCAGAAATACAAGAGTGCTTTGATAAGGCTTTATCTTATAGTAAAGTGCAAAAAGCTGTGTTAGCTGAAGAATATATTGATGGACCAGAATTTACAGTTGATGGAATTAAAACACCAGAAAAACATTTTACTTTAGCTATTTCAGAAAAGAAGCATTTTAACTCTAATCCTAATGTGGCTTGTGAGCTTTATTTTACAAGAAATAATGAAAAATATGATTACAATATGCTTGCATTACAAAATGATTTATTTGTAAATCAATCTTCGTTACAATTTGGTTTAACTCATGCAGAATATAAATATAAAAATGGTAAATTCTATTTGATTGAGATAGCAGCTAGGGGAGGAGGCAATCTGATTTCTTCTCATATAGTTCCTTTTTTATCTGGAATAGATAACTATGAATATCTTTTACATTGTTCTCTAGGAAATATTACTTCTCCAGATTTTAAAATAAAGGAGCAATATAACAAGAGATGTGCAGTTCTTAGTTTTTTTGAACCTCCTAAAAATGGTGGAATTGTAGAAAGGATAGAAGGAAAAGAATTTTTAGAAATACATCCTAAAATTAAAGAATATAGATTTAATTTTAAAATAGGAGATTTACTTATAGATGCATCTATTGATGCTGAAAGAGCTGGATATTATATTGCTTGTTGTGATACTAAAAAAGAGTTGGATAAATTAATGCAATTAGTTAAAGAAAAGGTCAAGATTATTTGTAGATAATAATTTAAGAAATTGTATAGTTTGAGGAAACTAAATGGATAAAAATAATGTAACTAGAAAGTTTTATGATTGTCATCTTCATTTACCAATAAAGTCTGATAATGCTGTTAAGAAGTTTTTAAGTGAAATAGATGAAAACAGGATAAATGGTTTTATATTGATTTTAAATTCTGTTTTAGAAGAAGATATATATTTGGATAACATGTTCTTATTTAATAAGCGAAATTATAAAGTTGCTCTTATCTTAGATATACATTCGGAAAAGTGGTTAGAAGCTTTTAGAAAATTAGAGAATAAAGGAATTGAATATATTGTAAAAATACATCCTAGAATCAGTAATATTACAAAAAAAGATTTTGAATTAATTAAAGAGGCTTTAAGCAAGTTATCTTATCAAATAATTATTATAGATGGATGGTTCTTTGGCCCTCAGCTCAATAATCATGTTGGCGTAGAATTAGCAATATACTTAGCATTTGAACTGCCAGAGAAGACGATAGTGATTGCACATTCAGGTGGACATAAGTTGGTGGAAACTATGTTATTAACTAGGCCATTAAAAAATATCTATTATGATTTATCACTAACTCAATTATATTTTAGTGGTTCATCAATAGAATCAGATATTGATTATTTTATAAAGTGGAGTAGTGAGAGAATTTTCTTTGGCTCTGATTATCCTGATTTTGGGATAAGGGAAGCTTGGTTAGCATTTCAACAACATTATATTAAAGCTAATAAGGGTGATAGATTAGATAAATCATTTGAGTTGGTTAAAACAATATATGGTTTAAAATGATTATATATGAAATTAAAAAAATAATATAATAGGGTAAAAATTTGTATATGATGATTAAAGAAAAAATAATAGATTATATAAAAAGAAACAGAGTTTCTACTACAGAAGTTGCTGATTGTTTAGGAAAATCTGGAGCTATTGATGGAGTATTGCCATTGAATCCGCATCATTTTATTGTAGGGGAAATTCAATATCTTTATGCAATTCAAGACTCTAACTGGACAGTTCATGAAGATTTAGATACAGAACCTGTAAGTGATAAAGTAGTGATGATTGATGGACTTGATGTACATGGTAGAGCAATAATTGGAGATATTGTTTCAAAATATATTCTATTGTATTTGGGAAATAGAGCAATAGTTTGCACAGGAAAAATGCGAGATGCCCATATTTTATTAAAAGAAAATTACCCTATATGGTGTACAGGTGTGTCGCCAGTTGGATGTTTTAATAAACAAGTTGATAAAGGTGAGTTTATAGATAAAATTGAAAAGAAAAAAAAGCTTTATCAAGGAGCAATTGCTGTTTGTGACGATTCGGGTGTTGTAATAATAACAAAAGAATATATTACAGAAGATTTTTATAATAAATTGGTAGCTATAGAAGAACAAGAAGATATTTGGTATGACTGTATTGATAGAAGAAAATGGAGTACATATAGAACCATTTGTTTAAAAGAATATTTGTTTAATGAAAAACTTGATTAAAGAAAATATTATATAGAAAAGGTTAAATGATAATATAATGAAAAAAATATTACATTTCTTTCGGGCAGAAAAATTTACAAATGATTTTGTCAATTTTATCATTGAAAATTCGTGTTATGAACATACATTTTGGGTATATGGAGAAAATTATTTAAATTACCCATTATCATATTTAAAAAATGAAAATGTAAAATATTTTCCTAGGATAGAAATAAAACTAAATAAAAACAGCACTGAACAACAATTATGTATGTACGACTTGATTTTTTATCATGGAGTTTTTGAAAAATACATAATTGATTATTTTTGCTTACATCAGTTTTTACTTAAGAAATTAGTACTTTATTTTTGGGGTGGAGATATACCATTATTAGGTGGATGGAAAGAAAAATTAAAGAAGAAATACATAATAAAACACGCAGTTGCTGTAATAACTATAATTCTAGAAGATTATGAGAGTTTGAAAGAATTGTATTTTCCTAAAGGATGCTATTTTAATTTACAATATTATTCAGATGAACAATCTGATTTTATGAATAAAACTATAGAAACTGGAGATTTAAAAAAAGATTCTATAAATATTCAAATTGGTAATTCTGCCACAACAACAAATGACCATATTCCTATATTAAATATGTTAGAGAAATTTAAGAAGGAAAATATTAAAATATATGTGCCTTTATCATATGGAGATATGAATTATGCAGAGCAAGTAATAGAGCATGGAAAAAAGATATTTGGTAATAAATTTATTCCATTACAACAATTTATGCCACTTGAAAAATATTATATATTCCTTAAAACTATAGATATAGCTATTTTTAATATGTGTAGGCAACAAGCATTAGGAAATATTTTTGCACTACTTAGTACAGGCTGTAAAGTATATCTTCACCCAGAGGGAAAGTTAATAGATTATTTAGAAAAAATTAATTTTATAGTTTTTAGAACAAATCAAATAGATAATATGTCAAAAGAAGAGTTTGTTATGTTTTCTAAAGAACAGAGAATATATAATAAAAAAATGGCTTGTGAAATTTTTGATAAAGAGAAATATATAAGAAATTGGGAAGAAGCATTTGAAGTATTATTAAATAAAGTAGGGAATTAAAAGATTGATGTTATTATTTGGTATAATTTTGGGATTTGTAATAGGTGAATATTTTATTTGCAATAGATATAGAAAAAAAATAAAATTAAATATACAAATGTCAGATAAACATTTAGAAATGTTTTTGTTAATGAATAAATGGTTTATGAATAAAAGAGAAGGAAAAAATATATCAGATTATTTAATAGAAAAAGGATATCAAAATGTCATAATATATGGAATGGGATATATTGGAAAATGTCTTTATGAAGAATTGAAAAGTGAAAATTATGAAATAAAGGATTTAATAGATCAAATTCAAATTATAAAAGTTAAAGAAAAAAAAGTAAAAAGTTTGAATGAACAAATAGAGGTAGCAGATGCTATTATTGTTACTGCAATTTATAACTTTGAGGAAATTGAAGAAAGATTAAAAGATAAATTTAATATTCCCATTTTGTCATTAGAGGATATTATTTATAAAATGGTATAAATTTTTTGACTTATAGAAATAAAATAATGATTAAAATATAATAATTTAATTAATAATGAATGGATAAATACAATGAATGAAAGACAGAATGAATATAAAAAAAATCATTATATATGGAGTGATAATTGGTATTTAGATGGTAATAAGGCATGGTTTATATCTGGAACAACGGATATTCTTTTTTGCTTAGATAGAAATACAAAAGAAACAACTTGGATTGATAATATTCCGTTAAGTAATGAAGATACATTTCGCAAACATTCTAGATGCTTAAAGTGGAAAGATAGGATTATTTGTCTTCCAGATATGGGAAGTGATATAAAGTGTTATCATTTGTCAGATAAATCTTGGGTGAGTATTCCAGTTATGAATCCTTTAAACGTAAGGATTTGCTGTTCTAATGCATGGTTTGTTCAAGACAGACTTTATATAGTATCTATAGGATTAAGGCAAATTATAGAGTTGAATATAGAGACAGAAAGTATAGACAATTATTATGATTTATCTATTAATAATGATGATATAATATCTGGAAGTTTGATGAAAGATAATTGTATTTATGTAGTAGGGATTTCACCAGTTGTTATTTATAAATTTAATTGCATAGAAAAAAATATTAAGATTTATGATGTCTCAGAGATTAAAGATCAAATACAGACAATCTGCTATGATGGTGAAAAATTTTGGTTAAGTGGGAAAATAAAAAAAATATATATTTGGTATGAGGAGACAGGGAAGATTACCTTTTTGGATGCTTTTCCAGAGAGTTTTGGAGTATGGAATTT
This sequence comes from Lachnospiraceae bacterium, assembly GCA_910575445.1. GTDB lineage: Bacteria > Bacillota > Clostridia > Lachnospirales > Lachnospiraceae > Hominiventricola. The sequence goes on from CAJTFW010000003.1 coordinate 162,360, forward strand.
TGATGGAAAATATAAAAATCTTCTTAATTCTATTGATGATACTATGGAAAGACCATTATTTCATTATTCTGTAGCAATAAGAGATTATGTTTGGTTTATTCCTTTCCAAACAAATGAAATCTTATATATTAATAAAAATACATTTGAAATAAATGTATTTTCATTGATTGAAGAAAATCATATAGAAGAAAACATTAAGAAACAATTACTTAATCACAAGTATCTATTGGAATATGTAAGAGATAATAGATATATTGGTCTTTTTTCATTAAAGAATAGATGGATATTTGAAATTGATAGCGAAAAATTAACATATGAAGTTTTTGATTATAAGTTGTTTGATACAGAAAAAATTGATGAAAGCTTGATAGAAAAATTTTGGAATCAATTTGATGTGGCATTTGAACAAGAGTTATTGAAGCTACACTTTTTCATAAAAACTGTAGAGATAACGAAAAATAAGAATTTATATTATAGGGAAAATCGTATTGGTAAAGAAATATATTATTGTTTAAAATAATATAAATTATACCATTATACTAGAAAAATATTTGATGTTAACTTAGGAGAAAGTGATGTGTAAGATTTCAATTATAATGCCAATATATAATCCAGGAATATATTTTCGAGAAGCTTTAGAAGGTATTTTGAATCAAACATATAGCGATTTTGAGTTGATATGTATAGATGATGCATCAAATGATGGCACATCTGATTTGATTGAGGAATTCCAAAAAAGAGATAGACGTATAAAAGTTTACGTCCATAGTATTAATAAGGGGGCAGCAATATCCAGAAATGAAGGCATTAGTTTAGCTTGTGGTGAATACATATTTTTTGTGGATGCAGATGATGTTTTTGAAACAGATTTATTAGAAAAAATGATTTGTGTAGCAGAAAAGAATAAAGCAGATTTAGTTTGTATTAACTATAATATATTTCAGGATGGGCAAGAATATGGTGAGAGAAAAAGTGACTATTATTGTTTTGGAAAAAGCCTTCAATATTATAATACAATAGATAAATGTTCCAAAGAATTTATTAATGATATGGAGCTTGGACCTTATAGTAAATTTTATCGAGGTGAATTTATTAGAGTAAATCATTTGCAATTTCAAGATATAAAAAATTCAAATGATGTATATTTTGGTTTGATAGCAATTTTTTTATCTCAAAAAATTTCTTTTTTAACTGAACCAATAAATTTAATACATGTAAGGAATCATAAAAGTTTAAGTCGTATTTCTAACAATCGTAATCCATTTAATAATTATGCAGCCTATATTCATTTGAAAGACGAAATGGAAAAATATAATATATGGGATAAATATGGAATGATTGTAAAAGAACGCTTTCTGAAAAATTGTATACATGAAATAAAAATATGTAATACGGATAATGGAAAAAAATACTATGATTATTTGAGGTTAAACGGCTTGAAAGAAATGGGAATGATGGATTCAACTAATTTTTATCAACTGAGTCTTTTAGCACAAATGATACTTAATTCTTTTTTAAATCAATCATTTGAATCTGGATGGATAAGTAATATTAATTATTTTGATTACCTTTTAAAAGAGAAAATAGATAGATTACAATATTTATTTGAATATATAGAAAAGATTGAAACAAAGTGTGGAGTATGGGGGGCAGGGAAAAATGGAGAATTATTTGCAGAATTTTGTCAAAAATTTGATTGTAAATTAGAAGGATTCATAGATAATGATAAGAAAAAATGGGGAAAGAAGATTTATACATATCCCATTTATTCTCCTGATGATTTATTAGGAAAAGTGGATTTGATAATAGTGCTGAACCAAAGGGTGTTTAATGAGATTTATGAGCAGATTATTTCATCTAATGTGTCTGTTAGATTGTTTTCTATTAATATGTACTTAAAATATGAGTTTTCGTATGAACAAAGTTTTATTGATATATAGCATTGAAAAATGTTTGCTACAATGCTTACAAAGTATAATGACATAAACTTTATAATTTTGTATATTTAAATTAAGAAATAATGGAGAAACAATATGAATTCTTCAATCGGAGTAATTATTCCTGTATTCAATATGGAAAAATATTTACATAAATGTCTTGAAAGTGTAGTAAAACAAACCATATTGTTTGATGAAGTAATTATAGTAAACGATGGTTCAAATGACAGGAGTCAAATAATATGTGAAATGTATTGCAAAAAATATCCTTATATAAAATTAATAAATCAAGAAAATAAAGGATTATCTATAGCTAGAAATGTGGGAATAACTCATTCGAAAAGTGATTATTTGATTTTTTTGGATTCCGATGATTATTTACTTCTTCGTACTGTGGAGATATTAAAACAGAAACTAAATAACCAAGATGTTTTATTTTATAGTGCCGATATTAAAGAAGATATGAAAGAAATAAAGCATTCTAATAATTATCAACGTAATCAAAAAATCTGTAATCGTTTGATGTCAGGAATGGAATTTTTTAATCAGGTATTTCCTAAAAATTATATTGTTTCTGCTTGCATGGGAGCTTATAATAGAACTTTTTTAGAAAAATATAAGATTCTATTTCCGGAAAGATTGTATTATGAAGACAATCTTTTTACTTTTCAAGTGATATCTAAAGCTAAGAGAATTGAATGTATTTCAGATGAATTATATATAAGAAGATATCGTTCAGGCTCTATTATGACAAGCGCCTTGGATGAAAAAAAGTATTTGGATAGAGTAACTATACAATTAAAAATATGGGATTATATCAAATTTGAAGAAGAAAATAAGTTAGATACTTCTTTTTTAAAAAAATACGTTTTTAATGATTTATGGCAGATGATACAATTCGAAATACAGCTAAAGGATAAAAAAACAATTAATATATATAATAAAAAAGTAGAGTATTTATATAAATTTTTAGATTACTGGAGTGACTTTTGTAATGTTGATGGATTATCTTTTAGCGAATCTTATATTCTTTTGAATATTTATAGAGAATTATATAAAGTAGAAAAAAAATATTTAGTTGAATATGAAAATATAAAGAAAAAATTCATTTTTAGATTACAAGAGAAATTAAAAAAATTACGTTTAGATGAGCCTGATATAAAAGTGGGAATTTATGGAATAGGTAATCATTCTAAAAAAATGTTTAAGTTATATGAACTGTTTGTCTCACAAATTATTTGTAAATATATTTACATAGTATCAGATGAAAATATTATTAGTAAGGATGATAAAGAACATCAAATAATTTCTTATAAAAATATTCCAAATAGTATTGATTTTATAATTGTTTCTAGTTTGACGTATATGGATGATATGGTTGAAAATCTAAAAAATATTGGGATTGTAGAAAAAAAAATTCACAAAATATATGACAGCAATGATATGTGTGATTTTGTTATGGCATATGATTTTATTGAAAAATGTATTGGAGTAAATTAGTTTAGAAAATGGAAGGAATAGATTATTTAATGTACAAAAATACTAATACAGAAAAAATTTCAGTTGTTCTTACAGTATATAATGGAGAACTTTATTTGCAAGAATGTTTGGAAAGTATAATGAATCAAACCTTGTCTGAAATTGAAATCATATGTGTAAATGACGCATCAAAAGATAAAACATTATTTATTTTAGAAAAATACCAAAAAATTGATAAAAGAATAACGATAATTTCTAATGAGTCAAATTGTGGAGCAGGTTTTTCGCGTAATAAAGGTTTAGATGTAGCAAAGGGGAAATACATAATTTTTTTAGATGCAGATGATGTTTTTGAAAAGGATATGCTTGAGAAAGCATATGTAAAAGCTAATGAGCAAGAAGCTGATATTTGTATTTTTAAAGAGAACTTATTCCAAAATAAAGAAGATTATATTTCGTATTTCTATCCATATAAAACAATAAGTAAATTAAATAAAATGGAATATTTTTCTTTAAAAGATATAAATAAAAAAGCTTTTAATTTATGGAATGGATGGGCATGGAATAAACTTTTTCACAAAAGTTTTATAGAAAAAACAAATGTTCGATTTCAAGAAATACAGACAACGAACGATGCATATTTTGTACATGTTTCAATGGTAAATGCAAAAAGAATAGTTTTTTTAGATGAAATTTTAGTACATCATAGAGTAGGGGTAAAGTATAGTCTTTCTAGTAGCCGAGATTGTTCTTGGGAGTGTTGTTGTGTTTACTTAAAAGAGTTGAGAAACTATTTAATAATACATAATATGTATCTAGAATATGAAAGAAGCTTTATTAATTGGACTTCTAATTTTTTGTATTGGAATTACTGGACTTTAAATGAAAGTAATCGTAAAAAACTATTTTATGAATTAAAACAGCATATATTAGATGAATTTGAATTTTATAAATATAATCAAGAATACTATTATAATGATTTTTACTATTGGTTTGTTCAGACAATATATAGAAGTGATAAATATAGTGATTGCAAAATCCTTATTGATGCAACAAAACGGTGGATATTTATGCTTGAGAACAATGATAGAAAATTAGAAAAGTTATTTGAATATCTCCAAAAAAAACAATATCATGCGGCTATTTGGGGAGCAGGAGAACGAGGAAAAGCTTTATTGGATAAATGCAAAAACAAAAGTGAAATAATAAAAGTATATGATAAAGACTCACAAAAAGTAGGACAAAAAATAAAAGAAGGGTATATGGTTGAAGAATTTAATGATATGACCAGCCAGGGGATAGACTTTATTATTGTTACAAATACATCTTATTTTGACTCTATAGCTAAAACTGTAAAAAAGGTTGCAAAAAATATAAAAATATTTAATTTAGATTATTATCAAGAATGTTGTTTACCTTCGCCAGTTTTACTAGAAGAATGTATGTTATAAAAGAAATATTATAAAATTGATTGTGGTGATAGGTATGTGTTTAAATAGTATAAAAATAAGTTCCATCATCTATGTACGAAATGGAATTTCTTATATTGAGAAATGTGTTAGAAGTGTTATGAAGCAAAGTCTTCGGGCAATTGAGATATTAATAATTGATGGAGGAAGCACAGACGGAACTCTTGATATTATTGAAAAGCTTAAAAGAGAAGATAATCGTATTCACATTTTCCATGCTCCTGCTAGTGTGGGGGCACAGTTTAATTTGGGATTGAAGAAAGCAAAAGGAGAATATATTGGGATATGTGAGGCAGATGATTATATACTTCCTGATATGTATGAAAAACAATATAAAATAGCAAGCGAAAATCAGTTGGATTTAATTCGAGCGAGTTATTATCAGATTTGTGATAGAGATGGAATTGAATATAAATTTGATTTAAAATCTTATACTACGAATGTAGAGACTGAAACAGTAATTCAATGTTGTAATGATACATTTTTTTTGGAACAAGGAATCAGAGGCTTCTGGAATGGGTTATATAGAAGACAGTTTTTATTGGACCATCAAATATGGATGAATGAAACAAAAGGGGCAGCACATCAAGATATTTCATTTTCTTTTTTAACACAGATGTATGCGAAAAGAATCTGGTTTATGAACAAGCCTTTTTACTGTTATCGGATTGACAATCCAGGTGCTTCTGCTAATTCTTTAAATGGTGTTAGATTACATATGGGGGAATATGAAGAATTAAGAAAGAGATTAGTGGATTTAGGAGAGTGGGAAAAATATAAAAATATTTTTTATAGTTGGGAATTAATTAGTTATCAATGGTTTTTGTATCAACTTCCCAGAGCTCAAAGAGAGAATAATGCCAGAGAAGTGTATAGATATTTGCAAGAACAAAATGAAAAAGAACAGTATAATATAAAATATATTATAAAAGATGTAAGAAAATTGGCAAAAAGTATTTTTCTAGGAGAAGACGATTTTGTTTGTAATATATTATTAGGGATTGAGCGATGCGATGAACTGTTAGATTATATTATAAGTTCCTTTGAAAAAGAACCTCAGATTGTTTTGTTTGGGATGGGGCATGTGGGAAATGTGATAAATCTGTTTTTAGAATTGTGTAAAAAAGAAGTAATCTTTATGGATAATAATAGAGATTTACAAAAGAATGGTATTAGAGGAAAACGTGTATATAGTCCAGAGGAACTAGTGAAAAGCATTTCCAATATACATTATATAGTTGCGAATGTAGAACATGGATATGATATGAAAAAGCAGTTAATAGGATTGGGAGTACAAAAAGATAAGATATTAGTATGCGATAATGAAGAATTCTTTTTGAGAAAAATATTTGTGAGAGCATAACAGCATGAATAAAATTAATTTAGAACATACTATTAGTGTTATAGTACCAGCATATAATGCAGAAATGACAATAGATAAATGCATTTCTAGTTTAATTCAGCAAACCTATAGAAATATTGAGGTTATTTTAGTAAATGATGGCTCAGAGGATGAAACAGGAAATATTTGTGATTTTTATCAACAATCTTATCAATCATTGATAAAAGTTATACATACCCATAATGTGGGAGTAACAAATGCAAGGTTATTAGGAGTAAAAAAGGCATCAGGTGTGTATGTTGCTTTTGTAGATGCAGATGACTGGGTGGAAGAAGATTATATATCTTCTATGTTAACAGATATAAAAAATGCGGATATTGTTGTAGGCGGTATTTGTAAAGAGCGTATATATGATAAAACGAATAGTGAATATGAGTATAATGGCATCTCTGTAGGAAGCTATGTTTCAGAACATCAAAAAATAGAACTGTATGGGAAAATTTTGTACTGTGATGCTCCATATCAATTTGGCATTTTGCCATATATGTGCAACAAAATATTTAAAAAAGATTTGATACAGACATTGTTAGAAGAAGTAGATAAACGGATTTATGATGGAGAAGATGCAGCAATAGTATATCCATATCTTCTATTGGCAAAGGAGATTATGGTTACCAATAATTGTAAATATCATTATGTTCTTCATAATAATTCTGCTTCGATGAAAAATGCAAAAGATGCTTATCTTAATGCGACGTATCTTTATCAAGAGCTCTATCATTGCTTTTTCAATAGTAAATACAAAGAGCTTCTTATTCCACAATTAGACCAATATATGCGTCGTCTGATTTGGAAAAAGGAGCCAGAGAAATATTTGATGGTAAATTCGTTTGTTTTTCCATTCCATAAAATAGAAAAAGGCTCTAGAATAATTCTTTATGGTATGGGAAAGATGGGAATTACTCTCTATCAACAAATTAAACGAACAAATTATTGTAATATTACTGCTTGGGCCGATAGAAATGAAAAAATTTTTTCAGATATTTTAACATCTATTCATAAGATATTGCCTAGTGAAATTAGAGATTATTCTTTTGACTATATAGTAATTGCTATTGAACAGAAAATGATTAGACACAATATTGTTAATGAATTGTGTTTGATAGGAATTGATAAAGAGAAAATTATTGAGCCATAAAAATATTTATATTAAAGGGATTAATCAAACGATGTATTACGCTAATAATATAGTTAAAGAATTAAAAAAAAGTCATCAAATTATTCTTTTTGGTACAGGACTTGTGGCTTTTGAAGTTGCTAACTGTTTAATGGAAAGACCTTATAGACTACCTATAGATGGTTTTATGGTATCAAAGAAAGAAAATCAGCCAGAACAAATCATGGGGATTCCTGTATATGATTTTGCATCTGCGCAAGGCGTGATTGATAAAGATGTTACTATTGTAATATCAACAATGGAAAAACATCTGCGCTCTATTCAAGTGGCTTTAGAAAAGCATGGGTATCAAAATATCATTTCTATGACATTTGAAAGTGATTTGTGGAGTTTCATACAAGGAAATACATACAGAGAAAAGTGTCTTGTACAAAATCTGCCTTATCGAACATTAGAAGAAGAACTTGAGAAATCTTTTGAAATCTGTGATACATGTACTAAAAAGATACATGTATATACAGTTAGGTCTCATATGGACAAGCCTTTGCTAGAAAATTTATCACAATTCTCTTGGGAGATTCCTATCCAGGCAGGAGCAGCTTTGACAGAACAGAAAATTTGTACGATTCGAGATGATATGGGAGAAAATATTTCTTATAAAAATAGGAAATATTGTGAACTGACTGCTTTATATTGGATTTGGAAAAATGATTGTGCTGATTATATAGGATTGTGTCATTATCGACGGCATTTTGAATTGGATGAAAAAATATTAAAACGTTTAGCAAGTTCAGATATTGATGTGGTATTGACATTGCCAATTCTAAACTTTTCAAGTGTTCGAGAAGTGTATCGACATGACCATATAGAGGATGACTGGGATAAGATGTTAGAAGCTATACGAGTTCTATCACCTGTCTATATGCCAGAAGCAATAGAGATTCAAAATGGGAATTATTACTATGGCTATAATATGTTTATTGCCCGCAAAAAAATTTTTGATGACTATTGTACTTGGCTATTTCCGATTTTGGAATATTGTGAGAAAAAATGCGAAGAAAAAGCAGATAGATACCAAGAGCGGTATATTGGATTTTTGGCAGAACGGTTGTTGACTATTTATATGAAACACCATGAGTCTAATCTTAAAATTGTTCATGGAAAAAAACATTTTGTAAAAAGTTGAATTATGTATTGCACTTTGAAAATTTCATACTTGTATCAAAATCTTAACTATTTTAACTATTTATACTAACTTTCCGCTTTCTATTGACAAACATACGTTCCTAATTTATAATAAGAACACAAGTTCGATGAAACGAAAGGAGGAACGATATGGGAAAAGTTGCGGGAAGTATACATGTCTTAAGCGATATGCAGATTACAGCCAATACCACCGGGTTAGACGCTTACAGCAAGACCATCCTGCGTAATAAGGAAGTGTTAGCAGTGATTCTACAAGAAGTGATTACAGAGTACAAAGGATATACGCGAAAAGAAGTAATGGATTTTATTGAGACAGATTCCATTACTGCTGAAAGTGAAGTCTCTCCAGGTCGAACCAATACGCAAGTGCAAGGAGACAGTGCAGAATTTATTCATCTAAATGAAAAGACCTCCTATTTTGACCTTGCCTTTCGGGCGAAGAATCCCGTTCTTTCTAAAAAGGATGTATTTGTCAGTCTACATATGGATGTCGAGCCACAAAAAGACTATCGTCCAGGCTATCCTGTAGAGAAAAGAGGTGTTTATTATCTGGCCAGACGATTATCTTCCCAGTTATCCTTGACAACAGAGACTACAGATTATGGACAGCTAGAAAAGTGCTATAGTATCTGGATTTGTAGAGACAATATTCCGAAGAAAGCCCAATATAGTGTCTCTGTCTATGAGATGACAAATACAAAAAATACCTGTTCCTATAAAGTTAAGGAAGAATACTACAATTTGATGACATTAGTGATTATCAAATTGGGAAATGTAGTGTATAATGGTAAAAAAGAAGAAGAATATTATGAGCTTCTTCGTTTCTTAGATACCATTATGTCTCCACATAAAGAAGACTTTATGGATACTGTAAAAGAGTATATTGACTTTTCTCAGAACAAAGAACTTTGGAAGGAGGTAACGCATGTGACTGGTCTTGGATTGAGTATTTTTAACGAGGGTTTGATAAAAGGAAGAGAAGAAGGAAAAGAAGAAGGAAAATTAGAAGGAAAGCTTGAAGCAACCTTAGAAGGAATCCAGGCATTAATTGAAGATAACTTAGAAGAACAGATTCCTAGAGAGAGAAGCTTAGAAAAGCTTCAGAGGCGTTTTCATCTTACGGAGGAAAAGGCTATCGAGTACTATGAGAGATTTGCAGGAAAGGTATAGCCCATTTATTATCAACTCCATATAGAATCAGCAATCAAAATCCTGATATCAAGTATGAAAGACAACCGTCAACATCCTGATATCAGGATTTTTTTGTTTATCAATAACAAGCCAATATCAAAAAGGAGGTGTCTTCTATGGACTTGGCAATCTATGGCGCTCAGGGGATTGCGCTAGGTACTTATGAGGCAATCCATCATTTATATCCTATCCGTCCTGTCCGTTGCTTTTTAGTAACGGAACTTGGCAGCAATCCAAAAGTTCTATCAAATCTTCCTGTCCTAGAAGTAAAGTCTTTTGCCAGTTCTTTATCCCAGACAGAGAAAGATTCCATCGAAATATTGATTGCCACCCCTGAAAATGTCATGCCAGAGATTGAGAGACATTTGGATAGTTATGGGCTTTTTTGTCATGTCCGTTTAACCTCTACAAGATGGGCGGAGCTTATGAGCTATCATGGTGTTTGTGAAAAAAATCACATGCCTTTGCGTGCACTTCCAGTTGGTTATCATAGAGCAAATATTCATCTGTATATGGCAAAATTTTATCGGGACAAGCCATTGGCAACGGATTATTCCATGCCAGAGTGGATAACACCGATTCAGGTTGGAGCGGCTCTGTGTGAGGAGCGTGTTGCCAATCTTTTAGACTGCGACGGAGAGCATATTTCTGAGAAAAATGCCAATTATTCTGAGCTTACAGCTCTCTATTGGATTTGGAAAAATCGATTGTGCACTTCTTCTGTCTATGACCACGTGGAGTATTATGGTCTGACACATTATCGGAGAATCTTGGAGTTTATAGAGGATGATATATTAAGGCTTGTGGACAATAAAGTGGATGTGGTGCTTCCGTATCCAATGCCGTATGAGCCGGATATAGAGATGCACCATAAGCGATATGTAAAGACAGAAGACTGGCAGGTGGTATTAGAAGCAATCGCTAAGATTTGGCCAGAAGATGCCAGGCAGTTCAAAGATATATTAAAGCAGCGGTATTTTTACAATTATAATATTGTATTAGCTAGAAAAGAAGTGCTAAAGGCGTATTGTGGCTGGTTATTTCCTATTTTGGAATATGTGGAATTGCACAGTAGTCCAAAGGGTCAGGATAGGGCAGACCGCTATATGGGATATATTGCGGAGTCATTAGCGACGTATTATTTTATGGCTTGTAGAGAGAAGCTACATATCACCCACGCCGGCTGTAGATTTTTAATATAAGGAAGGAAGACGATACAATATGCAATTTGAGTTAATGGCATCAATGATGTGTGCCAACTATGGAAATCTTGAAAAAGAAGTAAAGGAGTTAGAGGAAGGTGGTATTGACTCTTTTCATATCGATATTATGGATGGACGCTATGTTCCTAATTTTGCGATGTCTCTAAATGATATGCGCTATATTGCTGGTGCGACTTCCAAGCCTTTGGATGTGCATCTGATGATTGAGCATCCCAACAACCGCATCAATCTGTTTCTTGGCGCTCTTAGAAAGGGAGATACGGTCTATATTCATCCAGAAGCAGAATACCATCCCTCAACCACACTGCAAAGTATTATCAACGCTGGTATGGTGCCTGGGATTGCAATTAATCCGGGAACTTCGGTGGAAACTGTGATGGAGATGCTTAGAATTGTAAAAAAGGTACTGGTTATGTCGGTAAATCCTGGCAATGCAGGTCAGATGTATCTGCCCTACGTTGGTAAAAAAATCACAAAGTTATTGTCCTTAAAAGAAGATATGGAGTTTGAAATCTACTGGGACGGCGCCTGCAGTGCGGATAAAATCTTAGAATTTGCCCCCAAAGGGGTAAAGGGTTTTGTGCTTGGAACAACGCTTCTCTTTGGCAGAGGAAAGCCCTATGGAGACACTTTGCAGGCGATTCGGGAGCTGAGGTTTTAAGATGCTGACTGATAGGACGCGGAGGCAGAAGTAAGATATGAATATTGCATTGATTTTATCTGGCGGAACTGGAGCAAGGCTAGGTGCTAAGATTCCAAAACAATACATAAAAATAGAAGGAAAACCGATTATTTCTTATTGTATAGAGACACTGTCTAAGCATCCGCAGATTGATGCAATGCAGATTGTGGCGGATAAAGCTTGGTATAAGGAGATAGAAAAATGGTTAGAGACAGCAGATTGTCAGAGAAAATTCAGAGGTTTTTCTAAGCCGGGAAAGAATCGGCAGCTTTCTATCTATCATGCTTTAGAAGATATAAAAGCTTATACTACAGATACCGATTATATCTTTATTCACGATGCAGCCCGTCCGCTGCTTTCTAAGAGACAGATTAGCAACTGTCTAGATGCAGCTGTCCTATGTGATGGTGTGATGCCGGTTCTTCCTATGAAAGATACGGTCTATCACAGCATCAATGGAAAAAAGGTGGAAGCACTGTTAAACCGAAAAGAAATCTACGCAGGACAAGCCCCAGAGGTTTTCCAATATGGAAAATATTATGCGGCAAATCGGTGTCTGCTGCCTGATAAGATTTTAACAATCAATGGTTCTACTGAGCCGGCGATTCTCTATGGGATGGATATTATGATGATTCCGGGAGAGGAAGCGAACTTTAAGATTACTACAAAAGAGGATTTAAAGCGATTTCAAAAGATGGTAGAAAAAGGAGCAGATAGAGGATGAAAGCATGGGTGTTACATGGAATTGGAGATTTGCGGCTAGAGGAGAGGGAAGAAAAGGCACTTTTAGATGAGGAAGTCTTAGTTGCTGTTAAAGCGGCGGGTATCTGTGGCTCAGATATTCCAAGATGCTACCAGACAGGTGCTCATACACATCCTTTGATACTGGGACATGAGTTTGCCGGCAAAGTTGTAAAGCTAGGAGCTAAGGTGGATAAAAGCTGGCTTGGGCAGCGCGTGGGTGTCTTTCCTTTGCTTCCTTGTAAGGAGTGTATTCCCTGCCAGAAAAAGCAATATGAGATGTGTCAGCACTACAGCTATTTGGGCTCTCGTCAAGATGGAGGTTTTGCAGAATATGTAACGGTACCTGTCTGGAATCTGCTACCTCTTCCAGAAGAAGTGACCTATGAAGAAGCAGCGATGTTGGAGCCTATGGCAGTGGCTGCTCATGCCATGCGGCGTCTCTGCGTCTCATCTTCTGATACAGTAGCAGTGTGTGGACTTGGAACGATTGGCCTGCTGCTTGTAATGTTCCTCTGGGAAGCAGGCATTAGAAATCTTTTCGTCCTTGGAAATAAAGAATTTCAAAAAGAAAAAATCTTAGAGCTTGGCTTACCAGAAACGTCATACTGTGACATTAGAAGCGAGAAGGTATCACAATGGTTGAAGGAGCATACGAATCATCTGGGTGTCGATTGTTTTTTTGAATGTGTAGGAAAAAATCAGATGATTTCTCTGGCCATAGAGCACACAGCTCCTTCTGGAAAAGTGATGCTGATTGGCAATCCTTTTGAAGACCTGCATCTAAAAAAAGAGATTTACTGGAAAATCCTTCGCTGTCAGCTACAGATATTTGGAACCTGGAATTCTTCTTTTTTACATACAAAAGAAGATGACTGGAACTATGTATTAAGGCTTTTACAACAAAAAAAGATTTCTCCAACAAAGCTGATTTCGCATAGATTTTCACTTGAGGAACTAGAGACTGGATTAGAGATAATGCGAGACAAGACAGAAGAATATGGAAAGATAATAATAAGCTAAATTTAGAAGCTCTCAGGGATTATCTCGGAGAGCTTTTTTAGGTAGTGTAAAATTTTTTAGTTGGGTTAAAAGTATAAATTGGAATTTATATTTTGTGATGTAAGTGACGCCAGGGCAGGAGGGTCATAGGTTCCTTCCAGACCCCGCTCTCGCTTAATGAACGCCTATAGCGGTACTAAATTCGCGACTGCGCGTTCCGCTTGCGCTCATTAAGTGCCGATGGCGTTCAATGGGTCTTTCAGGAACCTATGACCCTCCTGCCCTGGCTGACTATGATTACCGATGCAATGTAAATTACTATTGCATAATGTTGTGTAGAGTATATAAATGAAGTATTCTGCCTGAAGCGTATGTATCGGAGCCAATACACAGCCCGACATGACCTGGTAGATATTCCTGCAAGACCCATTGGACGCCATCGGCACTTAGCGAGCGCAAGCGGCACGCGCAGTCGCGAGCTTAGTACCGCTATAGGCGTTCATTAAGCGAGAGCGGGGTCTGGAAGGAATATCTACCAGGTCGTGGCGAGCGTCCTTTATATTAAAAACACTTCAACCTGTAGCAAAACCCAAAAATAAAGTTACCTTATCGTTTTTTCAACAAAATATTGACAGATTACCCAAAATATGTCACGATAAAATAATTAGTAAAAATCAGGGGAATTACTAAAATTTTCAAAACAGGGGGTAAAAAATTGAAAGAAATCAAAAAATTCAAAAGGGTATTGGTAGCCAATCGGGGTGAGATTGCAATTCGCATTTTTCGCGCCTGTAACGAACTGGGGATTCGGACGGTGGCAATCTATTCGGAGGAAGATAAGAATGCACAGTTTCGGGTGTATGCAGATGAGGCTTACCAGATTGGCAAAGGCAAGACGCCAGTAGGCGCGTATCTTGGCATTGATGAGATTATCGCACTTGCCAAGGCAAAGGGCGTGGATGCGGTTCATCCAGGTTATGGCTTTCTGGCGGAAAATGTGGATTTTGCCAAGGCATGTACAGATGCCGGGATTGAATTTATCGGACCGACTGCAGAGATGATGGACCGGCTAGGGGATAAGATTAAATCCAAAATCGTGGCTGCTTCGGTGGGAGTACCAACGATTCCAGGTGTTGAGAAAGCGATTCAGACCGAAGAAGAGGCAATGCAGATTGCCAGAACCTGCGGTTATCCGGTGATGCTAAAGGCAGCAGCAGGAGGAGGCGGACGAGGGATGCGTATCGTCCAGACAGAAGAGGAGCTTTTGCCACAATTTCGAAGTGCCAGAAGTGAGGCGGCGAAGGCATTTGGCATCGATGATATTTTTATTGAGAAATATCTCGAACATCCCAAACATATCGAAGTGCAGATATTGGGCGATAAAGAGGGAAACATCGTACATCTTTATGAGCGTGACTGTTCGATACAGAGGCGCCATCAGAAAGTGATTGAATTTACGCCGGCACTTTGTCTAAATGAAAGCCAGAGACAGGCTATTTGTGAAGACGCATTGAAGATTGCGCGGGCAGTGAATTACAGAAGTGCGGGTACAGTGGAGTTTTTAGTTGATAAAAGTGGCAGTCACTATTTTATCGAGATGAATCCAAGGATTCAGGTAGAGCATACGGTCTCTGAGATTGTGACAGGGATTGATATTGTGCAGGCGCAGATTTTAGTGGCACAAGGATATACGCTTGCTTCTGAAAGGATAGCGATTCCTTCGCAGGATGCGATAAGCGTCAGAGGTTATGCGATTCAGTGCCGCATCACAACCGAGGACCCGATTCATGACTTTATGCCAGATACTGGCGTGATTGAGACTTATCAGATTCCTGGTGGTCTGGGGATTCGTCTAGATGGTGGCAGCGGCTTCCAGGGCGCAGAGATTACACCTTTTTATGACAGTTTGCTACTGAAAGTGACGGCTTATGGGCGGATGTTTGAGGAGGCTAGATTAAAGGCTATCCGGGCACTTCGGGAGACTTCGATTCATGGAGTCAAGACCAATATCGCTTTTATGCTCAATGTGCTCAATCACCCGGATTTTGCCCGTGGTATCTGTGATACAGGTTTTATTGCCAACAATCCAGAACTTCTAGATATTGAGAAAGTCGAAGACAGAGAACTAAAAGTGATGGAATTTTTGGGAAATAAATTTGTCAACGAGACCAAAGGCAAGAAGCCACAGTTTAACGTTCCTGTATTTCCAAAGTTTACGAAAGAGGAGACCGAGGGGTTACGCGGAACAAAACAGATGTTCGAGGAGATGGGCGCAGAGAAATTCTGTAAGTGGATTCTAGAACAGAAGAAGCTTCTGCTTACTGATACGACGATGCGGGATGCACAGCAGTCTCTGATGGCGACCAGAGTGCGTACGGTAGATATGGAAAAGATTGCACCTGCGGTCTCTGTCTATGGCAAAGATTTATTCTCTCTAGAGATGTGGGGCGGAGCGACGTTTGACACCTCTTATCGCTTCTTAAAAGAGTCTCCCTGGGAGCGTTTAGATACGCTTCGTGAAAAGATGCCCAATATTTTGTTTCAGATGTTGATTCGGGGCGCCAATGGTGTAGGATATAAAAATTATCCTGATAATGTGATACGTGAGTTTGTCAGGGAATCTGCGCGCTCAGGAATTGATATTTTTCGTATTTTTGATTCTCTAAACTGGATTCAGGGGATGGAGATTGCTCTTGATGAGACGCTTAACCAAGGCAAGCTTGCCGAGGCCTGCATCTGTTATACCGGTGATATTTTAGATAAATCCAGAGAAAAATACAACTTAGATTATTATGTTCGGATGGCCAAGGAGTTAGAGCGCCGCGGAAGCCATATCCTGGGAATTAAAGATATGTCAGGACTTCTAAAACCAATGGCAGCCGAACGACTGATTACCACGTTAAAGCAGGAGATTGGGATTCCGATTCATCTACATACGCATGATACCTCTGGAAATGGTGTCGCTGCAATACTGATGGCCGCACAGGCAGGCGTGGATATTGTGGATGCCGCATTTAACTCAATGAGTGGACTAACGTCTCAGCCGGCATTAAATTCTGTAGTAGCAGCGCTTCAGAACAGTGAGCATGATACAGGGCTAGAGCCAGATAAGCTTCAGAAGATTTCAGAATACTGGAGAGATGTGCGGCCTGTTTATGGTGGCTTTGAATCTGAGCTTGTCACTTCCACCGCAGAAATCTATAAATATGAGATTCCAGGCGGTCAGTATTCTAATCTAAAGCCACAGGTGGAGAGCTTTGGACTTGGCCATCGCTTTGAAGAAGTCAAGGATATGTATAAGACGGTTAATGCGATGTTAGGAGATATTGTCAAAGTGACACCGACTTCAAAAGTAGTTGGAGATATGGCGATTTTTATGGTGCAAAATAACTTAACGCCCGAAAATATCTATGAAAAAGCAGCAGGCATTGATTTCCCGGATTCTGTGGTATCTTATTTTGAAGGAATGATGGGACAGCCAGAGGGAGGCTTTCCAGAGAGACTTCAAAAGCTTGTATTAAAGGAGAAGCCGGCGATTACCACAAGACCAGGCGAACTTCTGCCATCCGAGGATTTAGATGCGATTAAGACGCATCTAAAGGAGCATCTGGGCCTTTTAGGAACCACAAGAGAGGTTTTAAGCTATGCACTCTATCCAAAGGTCTTTGAGGACTATATAAAAGGCATAAGAGAAGATGGAGATTTTCGTCGTATGGGTTCCGATATTTTCTTCCATGGTCTAGGAGAAGGGGAGACCTGTGAAGTAAAATTTGACGAAGGAAACATTATGATGGTAAAATTACAGGAAGTAAAGGCGGTTGACCACGAGGGCAATCGGGAGGCCATCTTTGAGCTCAATGGTAATCGGCGCATGATTAAGGTAAAGGATACCAGCATTGCCGTCAATGCGCACAATGCAGTTCTCTATGCCAACGCAGACGACCCAATGGAGATTGGAGCGAATATTCCTGGAAATATCATTAAGATTATGGTAAAGGAAGGCGAGGCTATCGAAGAAAAACAGCCGATTGCTGTGATAGAAGCGATGAAGATGGAGACCAATATTTTGGCGTCTGCTGCCGGTGTGGTGGAGCGTATCTACGTGTCAGAAGGGCAGCAGGTTAAAGCTGGAGAGATGATTGCAAAGCTTGGCAGCAAATAGCCGCTGATACATATAAGAAGACTAAGAAAGAGGCGACAAGACAAATGAGAACATTATTAAAGCATGCCATGATTGTGACCATGAATGAAAAGGGAGAAGTCTATACGGATGGGAATCTGCTCTTTGAAGATGACCGGATTGTGCAGGTGGGAAAAGAAGCAGTAAAAGAGAGTACCTGCGATGAGGTCTTAGATTTAAAGGGAAAGCTTCTTCTACCGGGATTTGTCAATACCCATGTTCATACCTCGCAGCAGCTTGCAAGAGGACTGGCAGACGATGTGGACTTATTGACATGGCTTCATGACCGTATCTGGCCCTATGAGAGCAATATGACAGAAGAAGACTCCTATATTTCCACATTGTTTTGTGCAGCGGAGCAGATTAAGGCTGGTGTGACAGCGATTGCAGAGCCTGGTGGACAGTTTGTCTCTGGTATGGTCAGAGCGATTACAGAAGCAGGGATTCGGGCAAAGCTTGCCAATTCCATTATGGATTGTGGAGAGGGCCTTCCAAAAGCCTGGCAACACAATACACAAGAGGAAATCGCGCGCCAGGAAGAAGATATTCAAAGATTTCACAAGATGGCTGATGGCCGTATTGAGGTCTGGCTTGGTGTGCGGACGATATTTAATGCTACGGATGAACTACTGCTTCAGACAAAGGAGCTGGCTAAAAAACATACCGTCGGTATCCATATGCATGTGGCAGAGGCTAAATCAGAAGTGGACTATGTTAGAGAGCGCCTTGGAGTACAGACCGTAACACATCTTAGGGATATTGGGTTTCTAGGGCCTAATCTGCTGGCAGCTCATACCGTGTGGCTGACACATGAAGAAGTGGAGATGTTTCGGGAGTATGATGTAAAAGTCTCGCACAATCCTGCTTCTGCAATGCGGGTGCTTGGCTTTGCCAAAGTGCCAAGGATGCTTCGGGAAGGAATCTGTGTCACCATCGGTACAGATGGTGCACCTACCAACAACCGGATGGATATGGTCGATGAGATGTGGGTGACTTCTCTGATACACAAAGGCTGGCGTTTAGACCCAACGGTGGTAAAAGCGCAGGAGATACTAAAGATGGCGACGATAAACGGAGCAAGAGCACTTCAGGACGAGAAACTCTATGGAAGTCTAGAACCTGGAAAGAAAGCAGACCTTATTATTATCAATCCTGATTCGATAGGGATGCAGCCAATGCATGACCCGATTGCCAATCTGGTGACTTCTATGCATTCTACCAATGTAGAAAGTACCATTTGTAACGGCAGATGGCTGATGAGAGACCAAAAAATCCTAGTCTTTGATGAAGCAGCACTTCTTCAGGAAGCGAAGGAGCGTGCAGCAAGTATCAGAAGCAGGGCTAAGATTCAGATGCCAGAGCGTTTTCCAATGTTATAAAAGTCTTTCTCGAAGACGGCTCTATCAGTATGAACATATGTTCTATTGATGGAGCCGTTTTTTGCTATATTTTTAAGAAGATTCTCGGATGCCCCGTAGTGCCTGAAAACTACCATATAAGTCTAAAAGTCCAAAGCCCCAACTTTGATTGGGATAGACAAAGGATGTCGGTCTTCTGGCTCCTCGAATCAAAAATCTCTGAATGGTGGTACTGTCCATAGTCGGTACATTTCCCTGTACAATGCCCCATTCCATCAAAAGTGCACTTGCGCCTGCGGTAAGTGCAGCTGCGGCACTGGTGCCAGTAAGCGTACTTCCACGGCCAAAGCGGTCAATCGTTGCCACACTGACTGCGGGTGCGGCAAGGTCTGGCTTTAGATGGGAATTTCTGGTATATCCCCTGCTGGAATCTGTCCAGATGCTCTCAGTACTTCCTTCGTATCCGGCTGCGGTAATCACTGCCTGGGTATTTCCAGGACCAGTAACCGTGGTATCTGGGTCAGGGCGCAGAAAATAAGTACCATCACTGATAAAGCCAGTTACCGGAAGCCAGATATGAAAGCTGTTCTCTAAGTCGCCCATCGAATAGATGCGCAGTCTCCAGATACCAGGTGTTGGCTTTTGAAAGGCCATTAGAAGTCGCTCGTCACCAGATACGACTTCGGTCAGCTCATATTGAATATCAAGTATGGTTTCTTCAAAGACAAAGTCATATCGCTGTTGTTCTAAGATTCTTGGAAAGATTCTAGGAATCTGTTCTCCGGTCGGTGAGATAATCTCAGCTGCAAACATACCAGGCGCATTTCCCCAGAGATTTAACTGAAAACCTTCTTCTCCTTCTGCTACCCGAAGTTCTACATCCAGATACCCTGGACTTTTGGGAACGATGCCAAAGAAATGATGCCCTTTATTTCCTTCATTGCCAGCTGCTACAATAACTGCCCGCCCCGCTCTGCGTGCAAAATCACTAAGATATTGTTCCAAAGCGGTACTTCCTGTATGGCCGCCAGAATTGCTGCCAAGTGCAATACAGATAACAAGCGGACGATTTTCCCGAATAGCCAGGGTGTCCAGATAGCGAATTGCAAGCATCATATCGGTCTCCTGATAGGCAATGCTGTCTTTTGGAATCTGCTGAATCTGCCGCATAAAAGGTTTTGCCTGCTTTAGTTTTACAAAGGCAATCGAAGCTTCTGGCGCTGCTCCAATAAAATTTTCACTTTCTATAAGAGAACCAGCAGCAATTGCTGCGACTTTAGTTCCATGCCCATTAGGGTCTGCTCCTGGAAGCTCACTTTGCCCCTCCCAAAGCATCTGGTCAATCTGCTGTGAGGTGTAAGCACTTCCATAAAAGAACCCATTTGGCGGGGTTCCGCTTTGGTCCGTCTGGTCCCAGAGTTCAATTACTCTGGTTTTTCCATCTTCTGTGCGAAAGGCCGGATTTTCCAGAGCGATACCAGAATCTAAAAATCCCAGAATCACTCCTTTTCCCCGAAGCTTTAGTGCTGGTTGATTTTGAATAGGCAGTATTCTGGTATACTCTAGGCTTTCTGTATTCATCTGGGTATGACAGTAAGGGATGGCATAATCACCAATTGGCACCGACTGAGGGTCTCTTAAGACTTCTTCCCGATTAAGATAGAAGACGCTGAAATTTCGATTGATAAACTGTGCACACACGCCAAAAGGAAGCTCTCCCCATGTGGTCGATGTCACATCAATTTTCCATATAAAGTCCATATAATCATCAGATAATATTGCTTCCTTGCAATCCATAGGCATACTCCAGAACAATTCTCTTTTGTATGTATATGAATAGGACGAAAAGGCTGTGAAAATTTTCACAGTTATCCGACAATCTGTGCCTGGGCAAAATATTCTGGCAGATGAAAGTTGGGCTCGGCAACTGGAATAGGAGCAAAACTTGCAAAATGCGTCAGGCCTTGGCTTTCTTTTATTTTGTAGAAATTGCAAGTAAAGCGGCTGCCTGATTGAAGAGTCAGTCCAGGATAGACCATGGTAAGCAGGCTGATTGGAAGCATAAGTTTAATGATCCAAAAATCGTTACATATCTGTGCCTGGCAGCAGAGTCCTTTTTTAGCGGCATCTGAAAAAGGAGTGCGCTCCGTTCGGTTTTTTCCATAGCTAGCGAGCATTGCACCATTGGCGTTGATTTCAAAATTTAGATAGCAGGGAGGCGTGTCTTTAGGGGAGAAGCAAAAGAATGCTTCCATCGCAGAGTCTAGATAGACCGGCTCATTGTCTTTTGTGTAGATGCGACAAGGGTTACTCTCCTGACACTCCATAATAAGGAGAAATCCATCGTCTGGCAGAAATCCCAAGCGTCCCGTGGTCACAGGCCGATAGTCGCCGCCCCAGTTAAACTGGTCAACAGAAAAGAAAGGATATTTAGAAAGGTCTTCGGGTGATTTTAAGATTGGTACATCATACAACATAGTGGATGTCTCCTTGGTATTTATCGAATTTTTTAAATAGATTTTAGCAAAGTGCTAAAAAAAACACAAGAAAGAACAAAAAAACTGTCTTTTTTGATAAAAAAAAGTGCTTATCGTGCTATTGTCGCAGAGCAGAAAACTGTATATACTTAAGACAGGAAAAAAGGAATGGAGAAGATAACAATGTCAAAGACAAAGGGCAGAGTAACCTTGCCAAGCGAAGCTGGTTTTTTAGAAGAGACCAAGGAGATGTTAAGTCGATGGGGAGCAGATGCTCTAAGAGACAGTGATGGGACAAAGTTAGACCCTAAGATAAAAGAATTAGATGCCAAAATCTATACGACCTATTTTGTGGCAAGAGGACATAATGCCTTTGCCAAAGACCATATGGAAGAGTGTCAGCAGTTATATCTGTTGTCTAGAAGATGTACAGCTATGGATACAAGCCTTGAGATACCTTTTATGGAAGGTTATTATGGGGAGCAGGTGATTCCCGATTATACCCATAACCCCAAAGAATGGTGGGAAGTTATCGACCGTACCACACAGCAGATAATTCAGGCAGAAGACTGGGAACTTGATATGGAACACCACAAGGTCCATGTGAAAAATATCGTGCCATTTCATGAATATACCGTAAGCTTTTTGGTCTATGCCATCTGGGACCCTACACAAATGTATAACCACATAACAAATGATTGGGGGGACAAGCCACATGAGATTCCATTTGATGTAAGGCAAAGTGCTTCTGGACAATTTGTAAAAGAATATCTAATACAGTGGGTACGGGAGAATCCAGATACCGATGTTGTCCGCTTTACAACTTTTTTCTATCATTTTACGCTGGTCTTTAACCAGGAGGCAAAGGAGAAATTTGTAGATTGGTTTGGATATGGAGGAACGGTATCCGTAGCGGCGCTTTTGGAATTTGAAAAAGAGTACGGCTATCGGCTACGGCCAGAGGATTTGGTGGACAACGGATATTATAATACAACCTTTCGGGTGCCTAAAAAAGCCTATCTTGACTATATGGACTTTATCCAGCGCTTTGTAGCTAAGAAGGCGGCAGAGCTTGTGGAGCTGGTACACGAGGCTGGCAAGGAAGCGATGATGTTCTTGGGAGACAACTGGATTGGAACAGAGCCCTATGGTCCATATTTTGAGAGTATCGGACTAGATGCTGTCGTAGGCAGTGTAGGAGGAGGCGCAACTTTGCGTCTGATTTCGGATATTCCAGGTGTGCGTTACACAGAAGGACGCTTTTTACCATATTTTTTCCCGGATACTTTTTATGAGGGAAATGACCCTTGCATTGAAGCCCAAGAGAACTGGCTTGCAGCTAGAAGAGCTTTGATGAGAAGCCCCTTGGACCGCATCGGCTACGGCGGATATCTAAGTCTGGCGTATAAATTCCCGGATTTTATTGATTATATTGAGAAGCTAACGGATGAATTTCGCGATATCTATGATAAGATTCACGGACAAAAGCCATACTGCGGCTTAAAAGTAGCCATTTTAAACTGTTGGGGCAAGCTTCGTTCCTGGCAGGCCTATATGGTAGCACATGCTCTTTGGTATAAGCAGACTTATTCTTATTTTGGGATGTTAGAGGCGCTAAGCGGCATGAGTGTGGAGGTATGCTTTTTAAGCTTTGATGAGATTTTAAAAGATGGAATACCGGCAGATATAGATGTGATAATCAATGCAGGAGACGCCCACACTGCTTTTTCCGGCGGCTCTTACTGGGAAGATGAGCGTCTGGTAAGTCTTCTAAGACGGTGGGTATATAGTGGCGGTGGTCTGATTGGAATTGGAGAACCCACAGCCGTACATAAAAACGGCCGGTTTTTCCAGTTGGCAGATATTTTTGGCGTAGATAAAGAGCTTGGTTTTACCTTGTCAACTGATAAATATTTCACAAAGGCAGCAGAGAAACATTATCTCACCGAGGACCGCACAGAAGCCTTTGACTTTGGAGAAGGCATGAAAAATATCTATGCACTCTATGCCAACACTGAAGTAGTAGAATACAAAGACCACGAACTTTATATTGCCGCACACACCTACGGAAAAGGCAAAGGAGTCTACATAGCTGGCCTTCCCTACAGCTGTGCGAACACCCGTCTGTTACTTCGTGCCCTATACTATGCTGCCGGGCAGCCAGAAAAGCTATATAGATGGTACGCCGACAACCCCCACTGCGAAGTCCACGCCTATGAAGAAGCCGGCATCTATGCAGTCCTAAACAACACCCAAACCCCTCAATCCACTACCATCTATGATGGCACGAAAACCCAAACTAAGCTTCTGTTATCCCCCGGTGAAATCCAATGGAAAAAAATCGGTGAATAACAGACTAAAACCCACCCCAAGAAACTCTAAACAGCATTTGCCCGAATAATGCCCGTAAGGATTTCTGACCACAAAGTGGCCAGAAATCCTTACAGACAAAAGGGCATTATGAGCGGCAAATGCGGAACTATAATAGGAGGAACACTATGAACAAAAAACCAGTACTTATTATTATGGCAGCCGGTATGGGCAGCCGCTATGGCGGTCTTAAGCAGATTGACCCAGTGGACAAAGAAGGGCATATCATTATGGATTTTTCCATCTATGATGCCGTAAAGGCCGGATTTGAAAAGGTTATCTTTATTATCAAGAAAGAAAATGAGAAGGATTTTAGGGAGAGCATTGGCAATCGGATGGAGCAAAGACTACAGGTAGAATATGTCTTTCAGGATATTGACAACCTGCCAGAAGGCTTTTGTGTGCCAGAAGGCAGAGTAAAGCCCTGGGGAACTGCCCACGCGGTCTTATCCTGTCTGCCAGTTGTGGATGGTCCTTTTGCAGTTATCAATGCAGATGATTACTATGGACAGCAGGCATTTCAGATGATATATGACTTTCTGTCCACACATCAGGATACCGACAAATACCAGTACACTATGGTGGGGTATCTGCTCAGCAACACGTTGACCGAAAATGGCCATGTGGCAAGAGGTGTCTGCGAGACGGATGCCAATCACAAGCTGACCGCTATTCATGAGCGTGTCCATATTGAGAAGCGCGCCGACGGGCCAGCCTATACGGAAGATGATGGAGCAAGCTTTGTACCACTTCCTTCTGATGCTATCGTATCGATGAATATGTGGGGCTTTACTAAGAGTATGATGACAGAGATTCGGGACCGTTTTGCAGCCTTTTTGACAGAAAGCCTTCCAAAAAATCCATTAAAATGTGAATACTTCCTTCCTTTTGTTGTGGATGAGCTGATTCGGGAGGAAAAAGCAGAAGTGACTGTTCTAAAATCCAAAGACCGCTGGTATGGCGTTACATACAAAGAGGATAAGCCTGTAGTAGTAAAAGCTATCCAGTCCCTAAAAGACCAGGGCTTATATCCGCAGAAGCTTTGGGAGTAGTTAGCCTTCTAATCAGGATGCTCAGAAAGGGCCATAATGGAAGAAGCATATTCGGAAGGCGTCATACCTGTAATCTTTTTAAATTGTCTGGAAAAATAGTGGATAGAGGAGAAGCCAAGCACATCTGCAATCTGTGTAAAATTATAGTGATGTTCCCGTATCATCTGCTTAGCCAATTCCACTTTCATTCTGGAGAAATATTCAATCGCACCGTAGCCGCTTCTCGTTCGGAACAATTTCTGAAGCTGAGAGCGGCCTACGGAATTGCTTTTGCAAAGTATTTCAATCGTTAGATTTTCGTTGATATGCGTTTCCATATAGGTTCTGATTTGTGTAAATAACTCGCCGTCTGCTTTTTGCTTGATGGATTTGACAAGTAAAGGGGCATGAGAAGTTGTGCGCACCATATAGCGGCGAATTAGTTGCAGCAGAAGCTGTTCTAGATAGAGCCGAATCAGCTGCTCTCCGGCAAAGCGGGAATTTTCAGAGCGAATCAGCTCTTCTTGGTAGGGGTCATCTAAGCGCCCTTGAAAGACATGTTTTGCTTCCTGAATAATCTGCGCAAGAAGAACCCGCTCAGACTCGCTGATTTGCAGCACTTTGTCTTCAAAAAAGGACATCGCCGAAGAAGAACAGGCAAAGGACATTACAACAAGATTGGGTGCGATAAAGCCATTGGATTTGACATCGTGAAATTCATTAGGCTTATGAAAGATAATATCGCCTTTTTTTAGAACATGGAACCGCTCATTAGAAAATACATTTACTTCCCCTTTATCTACACATAAAAATTCCCAAAAATCATGAGATTCCCCCGGAAAAGAAAAATCGCTCATATATTCAAAATAGTGAATGGAATAGACTTCATGAATGGTCAATACATCTTTTAACCGCACACTTTTATAACCCATATATAGATACTCCTTTCAGGGAGAAATGAACTGATTGTGCAAATTTTCGGTCTTATTTGAAACTATTTTAATATAAAAGTGCAAAAAATGCAAAGGAAATTTGTAGAATTCGGTCAATATACCGAATAACTCGCTTGTATTATAAGTGAAAATTACCTGTAAAAAGAAAAAAATAATAAAAAATTGTGTAAAATACACAAAATATAGGCCGATAGTGCAAAAAGGGGGATAGATAAGATAAAGACTTTTTAAAAAAGCCTCACTATAATAAACATATCAAGTGACGCAGGCATATAGAATAAAAGTATCGAAAGCCTGTATATTTTGAATATTTAGGAGGTAAAAGTATGAAAAAGAAGTTGTTAAGTGTGTTACTGTGTGTAGCAATGACAGCAACCGTGTTTGGTTGCGGTTCTTCAGGTGATACTGCATCATCAAGTGATGGAGCAGCATCTGAGACACCAGAAGCAGAGACACCAGATGCAGGAACAGAAGCACCCGCAGAGTCATCTGGGGATGCACTGGTATACTGGTCTATGTGGGATGCAGCAGAGCCACAGGCACAGGCGCTTTCACAGTCTATTGAAGCGTTTACACAAGAGACAGGGATTGCTGTTGATGTACAGTTTAAAGGACGTACAGGAATTCGTGAGGGATTACAGCCAGCATTAGATGCAGGTACCAATATTGACTTGTTTGATGAGGATATTGACCGTGTAAATACTACCTGGGGCAGCTATCTTCTGGACTTAGAGGAGTTGGCAAAAGCAAACGATTATGAGTCAACTGCCAATGCCGGATTGATGGCAGCATGCCGCGAAGTAGGCGGAGGTACTTTAAAGTCGATTCCATATCAGCCAAACGTATTTGCTTATTTCTACAATATGGATATCTTTGAAAAAGCAGGCGTTAGCGCAGTTCCAACTACCTGGGACGAGTTCTTAGATACCTGCCAGAAGATTAAAGATGCAGGTTTTACGCCGATTACCAATGATAATGCATATATCAGCAGCTTGTTTGGATATCATATGAGCCGTCTGATTGGTGAACCGGCAACCGAAGAAGTAGTAAAGAATGGTGACTGGGACAATGAGGCAGTATTAAAGACTGCTCAGGCATATGAGGAGCTTGCAAGCAAGGGTTATTTCTCTGCAACCATCGAGAGTAACCAGTGGCCGGCAGGACAGAATACCGAGCTGGCAATGGGAGAAGCAGCCATGTATCTAAATGGCTCCTGGCTTCCAAACGAAGTAAAAGAGATTGCAGGAGAAGATTTCAAATGGGGCTGCTTTAGCTATCCAGCAGTAGAAGGTGGCGTTGACGGAACCGAGGCTTCTAACTACGGCGCACAGGTATTTGCTATCAATGCAAAATCCACCAAATCAGAGCAGGCATTTCAGCTGATTACCTATCTGACCAAGGGAGATGCAGATAAACTTCTCTCCGATATGTCGGTTGGTATTCCGGCAGATTCGAATAATGCAGAGTGGCCAGCACTTCTAAGCAATGTAAAACCGGTTATGGACAGCCTGACAACTCGTTATCCATGGGCTGCAGGTGCTGAGGCTAATGCAGATATGACACCAATTATCATTGAGAACTTTACAAAGCTTTGCGGCGGTTCTTTAGATGCACAGGGATTTGTGGATGCATTAAAGGCAGCAGGCAACTAAGAGATAAAGTAAAAAGTGCATAGAGTTGCACGGATAGGCATGAGATAATTGTGGCGGCATCGTGTTTGACGGTGCTGCCATTTTGTTTAGCGAGAGGGGGTTACTGGATTGAAAAAAAATAAGACGATGATTGTGGTGTTCCTGACTCCGGCGGTTGTTATGTTTTCCATTATCTTTTTGTATCCGATTTTCAGAACGGTTGCAATGAGTTTTTTTAAGATAGAAGGAGTAACAGATGCAGTATCCAAATGGCAGTTTTCGGGGCTAGCAAATTACATCAAGCTTTTTAACACGGAACTTTTTAGAATTTCGATGTGGAATATTTTCCGTATCTGGCTTTTTGGCGGTATCTTGGTCATGAGCCTTGCGCTTCTCTTTGCAGCAATTCTAACCAGTGGAATTCGTTTTAAAAATGCATTTCGGGCGATTATCTATATGCCTAATGTCGTCAGCGCAGTAGCACTTGCAACGATGTGGCTACAGTATGTATTTAGCCCCAAGTTTGGTCTGTTTAAATCGATTGGAGAGTTGCTTCATTGGGAATGGCTGGCCAAATTTCAGTGGTTAGACCCATCCCATCTGTTTATGGCACTTCTGATTGCCTACTGTTTTGGTATGGTGGGGTACCATATGCTGATTTTTGCAAGCGGCATCGAACGGATTGGAACGGATTACTATGAGGCGGCAACACTCGATGGAGCCAGCAGAATCCAGCAGTTTCGCTATATTACGCTTCCGCTTCTAAAAGGGGTAACAAAGACCAATATCACGATGTGGAGTATCAGTTCCGCGGGATTTTTCCTCTGGTCACAGCTCTTCTCGATGGTGGTCTCAAATACGCAGACGATTACGCCAGTTGTCTATATGTATCAGAATATCTTTGGAGCCGGCAACAGTATGACAGAGCGAAATGCCGGGATTGGTGCAGCAGTTGGTGTCTTGTTAAGTGTCTGTGTGGTATTGATTTTTATGGTATGTGACAAAGTCTTTAAAGACGACGATATCGAGTTCTAGAAAGGGGGAGTAAAGATGGCAAGAGAAAAAAAAGTGCGTGAACGAGTCAACTGGCGCCGGGAACTTCATCTGGCTCCTGGATATATTATTTTATCTCTGTGGGTGTTATTTACCTTTATCCTTTTGGGGTGGGTAATTGCTGCTAGTTTTTCTACCTCCAAAGAGATTTTTTCTGGCGGAGTGTTCCGTTTTGAGTCGGGTTTTCATCTAGAGAACTATGCCAAGGCATGGAATACCTCCAATGTATCTGTATTTTTTACAAATTCCCTTATCTATGCGTCGATTTCCTGTGCACTGCTAATTGTTATCTGTGCACCAGCGGCCTATGTGTTGTCCCGTTTTACATTTGTGGGCAATCGTTTGGTTCAAAGTGGCTTTGTAGCTGCCATGGGTGTTCCGGCAACAATGATTGTGCTTCCGCTCTTTGGATTGGTAGCCGGATGGAATATCCTGAATGTCACACTGGCTAACCGGGCGGTCTTAATCTTCTTGTATGTAGGCATCAACGTGCCTTATACAACCATTTTCTTACTGACCTTTTTTAGCAATCTTTCCAGGTCTTTTGAGGAGGCGGCAGCGATAGATGGATGTCCGCCAATGAAGACTTTCTGGAAGATTATGCTTCCAATGGCGCAGCCTGGAATTATTACTGTGACAATCTTTAACTTTATCAATGTGTGGAATGAATATTTTATGTCTCTGATTTTTGCGAATTCAGACAAGGTAAAATCCGTGGCAATCGGACTGTATGGTATGATTAATTCCATGCGCTATACCGGAGATTATGCTGGAATGTTTGCAGCAGTGGTTATCGTATTTCTGCCGACGTTCCTTCTGTATCTGTTCCTGTCAGAGAAGATTATTGCTGGTGTAACAGGCGGTGGTGTGAAAGGTTAGGAGGCATTTAGATGGAGAGAGAGAAGTCAGAACTTCTTCAAGTTGCAGAGAAGTTTGAGATAGAAGGAACAACCGAGACAATCGAACCTCATGGAAACGGACATATCAATGATACGTTTCTTTTGACCTGTCGTCTGTCGTCAGATGTCGTATGCAGATATATTTTGCAGAGAATGAACCATGAGGTATTTAAAGACCCCAAAGCCCTGATGGAAAATATTGTAGGTGTGACAACTTTTCTTCAGAAAAAGATAATAGAGCATGGCGGAGACCCCAAAAGGGAAGCGCTCAATGTGATTTCTGTTCGAAAAGGGGGAGCTTATTATCAGGCAGAGGATGGGACTTTCTGGCGGATGTATCGTTTTGTGGAGGATGCAATAAGTTATGATATTGTAGAACGTCCAGAGGATTTCTATGAAAGCGCGGTGGCATTTGGCCATTTTCAGAAGCTTTTAGCGGACTATCCGGCAGAGAGTCTGCATGAGTCGATTCCTAATTTTCATAATACAGTTGACCGCTTGCAGAGATTTAAAAAGGCAGTGGCAGAAGACTGTATGCAACGTGCCAAAGAAGTGAAAGAAGAGATACAGTTTGTATTAGACAGGGAAGAAGATTGTCATATACTCTGTGATATGCTTGCTTCTGGAGAGATACCACTTCGGGTTACACATAATGATACAAAGCTAAATAATATTATGTTAGACCATAAGACCGGGAAAGGAATCTGTGTGATTGACTTAGACACGGTAATGCCTGGCTCAGCGCTTTATGATTATGGTGATTCTATTCGTTTTGGAGCCAATACGGGTGCGGAGGATGAGCGGGATTTGTCAAAGATATCCTGTGATTTAGAGCTGTTTGCGTTGTATACTAAAGGGTTTATCAAAGGCTGCGGCGGGGCGCTGACAGAGAAGGAGATTCAGATGTTGCCTATGGGGGCAAAGCTGATGACACTGGAGTGTGGGATGCGGTTTCTGACAGATTATCTAGAAGGAGACCACTATTTTAAGATTCACCGCGAAGGACACAATCTAGACCGCTGTCGCACGCAGTTTTGTATGGTCAAAGATATGGAACAAAAATGGGGACAGATGCAGGCTATCGCAGAGCAGTATTTCTGGGATGTTTAAGCACGAAAAAGGAATCAGGAGTTGTCGTAGATTACAGATTACGACAGCTCTTTTATTTTGGAAAGGAATCCTTGGAAATTTCTTGACATCCGTTTAAAACGTGCTAAAATGGATTCGATAAACATTGTATACAATAATACAACCAAGGAGAAGACAATGGATAACAACAGAGCGGTTCATTTTGACGGACATACCAACTTACTTCAGCTAGAGGAGCATATGTATCCGCTGGTGGATGTGGACCATCCTAATACGTTTCGGAATCTATATCCCTATACAGAGATTCCCAAGATTGCATTTAATGACCGGATTGTTCCGCACCATATGCCAGAGGAAATCTGGATTACAGATACGACCTTTCGCGATGGACAGCAATCGCGTGCACCATATTCGACCGAGCAGATTGTAGCAATTTATGACTATTTTCACAAATTAGGTGGGCATAAGGGACTGATTCGCCAGTCAGAGTTCTTTTTATACAGCAAAAAAGACAGAGATGCGGTATATCGCTGTATGGAAAAAGGTTATAAATATCCAGAAGTGACAAGTTGGATACGGGCCAATAAGGATGATTTTCAGCTTGTCAAGGATTTAGGGATGAAAGAGACGGGGATTTTGGTCAGCTGTTCGGATTATCATATTTTCTATAAGATGAAGATGACAAGACGGGAAGCAATGCAGCACTATCTGAATATTGTGCGGGATTGCCTGGAGATTGGCATAAGTCCTAGATGTCATCTGGAGGATATTACAAGGGCAGATATCTATGGCTATGTGATTCCTTTTTGTCTGGAACTGAAAAATATGATGGATTATTACAATATTCCTATTAAAGTGCGCTGCTGTGATACGATGGGTTATGGTGTCAATTATCCGGGAGCTGTGATACCAAGGTCTGTGCCAGGGATTATCTATGGGATGCGTGTACATGCAGGTTTCCCTTCCGAGCTTATCGAGTGGCATGGGCACAACGATTTCTATAAAGCAGTCAGCAATTCGACAACCGCATGGCTTTACGGGGCATCTGGCGTCAACTGTTCGCTCTTTGGTATTGGGGAGCGCACCGGCAACACTCCTCTAGAGGCGATGGTCTTTGAATATGCACAGCTTCGCGGAACATTAGATGGTATGGATACCACGGTGATTACCGAGCTTGCAGAGTATTATGAAAAAGAGATTGGCTACAAAGTGCCATCTAGAACACCTTTTGTAGGTAAGAACTTTAATGTGACAAGGGCTGGTATCCATGCGGATGGGCTTTTGAAAAATGAAGAGATCTACAATATTTTTGATACGGAAAAGTTCTTAAAGCGTCCAGCTTTGGTGTCGGTGTCAAATACCTCCGGGCTTGCAGGGATTGCACATTGGATAAACACCTATTTCCGTCTGAAAAAGGAAGATATGGTCGATAAAAATTCAGAATTGGTGCATATGGTAAAGGCATGGGTAGATAAGGAATATGAGAGCGGACGCGTCACCGTCTTAACAGATGAAGAGCTGTTGCGCGTGATTGCAGATGCATGTGAAAAGACAGGCGTACAGATTGTACAGGAGGCATAAGGGGCGATGAGCGATAAGCAGGGTTCTGACAGGTATTCTCTTCGGGGAAAGGTATATGAGCGTATTCGGGAGGATATTTTAAGTGGCAGGTATCAGCAGGATACAGAGCTTAAAGAGGCAGCAATCGGCGCAGAGCTGGGCGTAAGCAGAACGCCAGTTCGAGAAGCTTTGCGGCAGCTGGAGCTAGAGGGACTGGTTCATATCATTCCCAACCGGGGCGCGTATGTCAATATGATTACGGCAAAGGATGTACAGGATATCTATGTCATTCGTTCGATGTTAGAGGGGCTTTGTGCAAGATGGGCCACGGAGCATATTACGGATGAACAATTAGAGGATTTGGAGGAGACACTTTGTCTTTCGGAGTATCATACACAAAAAGGGCATTATGAAAAGCTCTATGAGTTAGACAGTCTCTTTCATGAGCAGCTCTACCGTGCAGCCGGAAGCCGGATTTTAAACCATGTACTGTCGGATTTTCATGACTATGTCAAGCGGGTGAGAAGAAAGACAATAGCCTTTCAGGACCGCCCCGTAAAATCCACCAGAGAGCATCGGGCTATCTTTGAAGCGGTCAAGGCAAAGGATGCAGATAGGGCAGAGGAGTTAGCCAGAGAACATATCAAACATACGATTGAAAATATTCAGGTATATGGACTGGATAAGATTTTATAAAATAGTTGGAGGAGCTTATATATGGGAAAAATTAAGATGACAACACCGCTTGTCGAGATGGACGGAGACGAGATGACCAGGATTCTCTGGAGTATGATTAAGGAGG
This sequence comes from Lachnospiraceae bacterium, assembly GCA_910575445.1. GTDB lineage: Bacteria > Bacillota > Clostridia > Lachnospirales > Lachnospiraceae > Hominiventricola. The sequence continues at coordinate 195,212 of CAJTFW010000003.1, forward strand.
AGCTTTTGCTTCCTTTTATAGATTTAAAGACCGAGTATTATGATTTGGGTCTACAGAACCGGGACAAGACCGATGATAAAGTAACCGTAGAAGCTTCCGAGGCAACCAAAAAATATGGCGTGGCTGTAAAATGTGCGACGATTACACCTAATGCATCCCGTGTATCGGAATACAATTTAAAGCAGATGTGGAAAAGCCCCAACGGGACAATTCGGGCACTTTTAGATGGAACCGTTTTTCGTGCACCGATTCTGGTGAAAGGGATTGAGCCATATGTCAGAACCTGGAAAAAACCGATTACACTGGCGCGTCATGCCTATGGAGATGTCTATAAGGCTTCTGAGATGCAGATTCCAGGTCCTGGAAAGGTTGAGCTTGTCTATACAGCAGAAGATGGCAATAAAAGTTCGGTACTGGTACATGAATTTCAGGGAGCCGGGATTGTGCAGGGAATGCATAACCTTGATGCTTCGATTGAAAGCTTTGCAAGAAGCTGCTTTCAGTTTGCATTAGATACCAAACAAGATGTATGGTTTGCAGCAAAAGATACCATCTCTAAACAGTATGACCACCACTTTAAAGATATCTTTGAGGAAATCTACCAAAAAGAGTACCAGGAGGCATTTGAGAAAGCCAAGATTACCTATTTCTATACCTTAATTGACGATGCAGTAGCCCGTGTGGTCAAATCAGAAGGTGGCTTTATCTGGGCTTGTAAGAACTATGACGGCGATGTAATGAGTGACCTTGTAGCGACAGCCTTTGGCTCTTTGGCGATGATGACATCGGTTCTGGTATCTCCACATGGCTACTATGAATATGAGGCAGCACACGGCACCGTACAGAGACATTATTACAAACATCTTAAAGGAGAGAAGACCTCTACAAATTCGATGGCTACCATCTTTGCATGGAGCGGAGCGCTTAGAAAACGCGGTGAGCTCGATGGCCTTAGCGAGCTTGTGCGCTTTGCAGACCTTCTTGAGAAAGCTTCGGTTCAAACGATTGAGTCCGGGCGGATGACAAAGGATTTGGCACTGATTACGACGCTTTCAGAGGTAACTGTGCTTGACTCTGAAGACTTTATCAAAGCAGTTCGCAGCGAGTTAGAAAAGATGTTGGCATAAAAAGAGAACCCTTCCCATATATTTAGAACAAATATGGGAGGGGTATTTTTATGGAAACCATTCAGAATCAAAAAGAATTTCATCTATACAATGATATCAAGGACCGAACAGGCGGAGAAATCTACATAGGGGTTGTGGGGCCAGTGCGCACCGGAAAATCCACATTTATTAAGCGTTTTATGGACCTTTTGGTGCTTCCTAATATGGAAGATGTCCACGAAAGAGAGCGGGCAACGGACGAACTTCCCCAATCCGCAGCCGGCAAGACGATTATGACAACCGAGCCTAAATTTGTGCCAAAGGACGCAGTGGAAATCAGCGTTGGAGGAAAGATTCCGGTTAAAATCCGATTGATAGACTGTGTGGGATATATGGTAGAAGGCGCTACAGGGCATCTGGAGAACGAGGTAGAGCGTAAGGTGAAGACACCTTGGTTCGACGAAGAAATCCCCTTTACAAAGGCCGCAGAGCTTGGGACACATAAGGTCATACATGACCATTCAACAATAGGGATTGTGGTAACCTGTGATGGAAGCTTTGGGGATATTCCCGTAGAGAATTATCTAAGTGCAGAGGAGCGCACGATTGAAGAATTAAAAAAACTGGGAAAGCCTTTTGTGATTCTGCTAAATACAACAAGACCTTACAGTGAGCAGGTGCGAACAAAAGCACAGGAGATGTTTCATAAATACCAGATTCCAGTGCTGCCGGTAAACTGTGAGCAGCTAAAAAAAGAAGATATTAATCTGATACTAGAGCAAATACTTTTGGAATTTCCATTGACAGAAGTAGCCTATCATATGCCGCGTTGGGTGGAGATGTTACCTGTCTTACATCCGGTCAAACAGGAGATTATCAAAAAAGTAGTTGAGATGATGGATGAATTTCATGTGCTTCGGGATGTGGGAGCAGCGACAACAAGCTGTGAAGGGCCTTCGATTCGGCAGATGAAATTGGACCATGTGGCGCTTAATTCAGGGACAGCGGTCTATTCGATTGATATGGAAGAAAGTTGTTATTATCAGATGCTGAGTGAGCTGACAGGGATGGAGCTTCAGGATGAATATGACTTGATGGAGCAACTAAAGGAGCTTTCAGCGATGCAAAAGGAGTATGGCAAAGTGATACAGTCGATGGACACCGTACGACAGAAAGGATACGGGATGGTGCTTCCGGAAAAAGATGAGATAACGATGGAGGAGCCAGTGCTGATTCACCAGGGCGGAAAGTTTGGGGTAAAGCTTCGGGCGCTGTCGCCATCAGTACATATGATTCGGGCCAATATTGAGACAGAGATTGCGCCGATTGTGGGCAGTGAGCAGCAGGCGAAAGATTTGATTCAGTATATTCAGGAAGGCAGGGAGCAGGAAGAAGGAATCTGGCAGATTAATATCTTTGGAAAGACGATAGAAGAGCTAGTAGAGGATGGGATACGAAGCAAGCTGTATCAGATTGGAGAGGAGAGCCAGGTGAAGCTGCAGGATACGATGCAGAAGATTGTCAACGATTCCAACGGGGGATTGGTGTGTATTATTATATAGAATTTTTGAGGTAAGAGGATGCTTGCTAAGGACATCACCTAGTCCTTGGCAAGCTATTTTTTAGCTTTACGATACAAACGATTTGGAATTTTGTTGCGGGGGATGAGGAAATGTGTATAATGAGAGTATAGGGAATAAGACAAAAGATAAATTGGGAGATTTTTATGAGAGTGGTATTTATATTTCATAGTAGTTTTTTGGTAGAGTTAGAGAAAAGTGTGCTGATATTTGATTATTATGGGGAGGGGAGACTGCCAAAGCTTTCGAAAGATAAGGATATTTATTTTTTAAATAGTCATGGACATGGGGACCATTTTAACCGAAATATTTGGGAGCTGCAAAAGAAGTATCCAAAGGCTTTTTATGTGATGTCTAGGGATATTCGGGTGCGCAAGGAGGAGCGCGAGGACTGGATGTATTTTGTAAGGGCAAGAGAGGAGTATCAGATAAAAAAGCTTCGGGTCCATACGCTTCGCTCTACGGATATGGGAGTGGCTTTTGTGGTGGAGACAGAAGGAAAGCGCATCTATCATGCAGGGGACTTGAACTGGTGGCACTGGGAAGGAGAGGACAAGGCATGGAACAATAATATAGCAGCGAATTATCAGCGCGAGGTGGACAAGCTTATAGGGCAAGTGTTTGACCTTGCATTTGTGCCGCTTGACCCAAGGCTTTTAAGGGCATATGACTGGGGGATGCGGTATTTTACAGAAAAGATAGAGACAAGACATTTGTTTCCCATGCATTGTTGGGAAGAATATAAAGTGTGTCAGAAAGTGAAAAAGGAACCATGGATGCAGAGATTGTTAAATGTTTATCATCCACTGGAAGAAGAAGGACAGGAGTGGGAGTTATGTTAGTAAAAATCTATACAGATGGTTCAGCTAGAGGCAATCCAGATGGACCAGGAGGATATGGGACGATTTTATCCTATGTGGATACCAAAGGGACAGAGCATATTCGGGAGTTTTCCCAGGGATATCAAAAGACAACAAATAACCGGATGGAGCTGATGGCGGCGATTGTCGGGTTAGAAGCTTTGACAAAGCCTTGTGAAGTAGAGTTATATTCGGATTCCAAATATTTAGTGGATGCTTTTAACCAGCACTGGATTGATTCATGGCTTAAAAAGAACTGGGTCAACAGTCAGAAGCAGCCTGTCAAAAACCCAGACCTCTGGAAGCGCCTTTTAAAGGCAAAAAAACCTCATAAAGTTACTTTTATCTGGGTCAAAGGTCACAATGGCCATCCCCAAAACGAACGCTGCGACCAACTCGCCACAGCGGCAGCAGATGGAGAGGAGTTGCTTGTGGATACGCAATATTAGAACAAATCCTGGTGAAGCCGGCAATCTATTGTTTGGGGTCTTCTATATGAAATATCTTATTCCCAATAGTCATTAGTCCAACTGCTACCGTAAAAAAGAGAACGGTTGCAACTAAGAAACGGATGATAAATGATAGAAAATAATGTTTTTTCTGCCACTCGTCATTAAAGGTATAGAGTACACCACTGGTATCCACATGATAGTCCTCACATATCTGAGAGAGATAAGACTTAGCGGTAGAAGATAGCCCTACTTTTCGTCCAATTGGAAGTGTTACCTTTTGTCCCCGTGCAATCAAATCTGCCTGTTTTGGTGAGATTTGTGCCAATATGTAAGAATGGTCTGGCAGCTCTAATAGATAATATTGGTTATAATCCTCCCAAATATCAAGTGCAGATTCTATCACTTCCGGCTTTTTCGTCTTCCCATAAGTCCTTCCACGATGTACTCTGCGGGAATAAGGACTTACCCATTCTTTTAAACTATAAACTCCAGTTGATATAATCCCTACAGGTTCAGCGGTTACATAGTTATAATATATCCACGTATCCTCAAAATCCGCTGCACCACTTAGTCGAAAAATATCATATCCCGCTGTCTCTCCTGAAAAATCCCTTGCTAAGTCTGCCTCAATCTCTCGCATGGTAATGGGAGCTCCTTGGTGTTTAAAAAAGCGTTCAGGGGTCCATTTTAAGAAGAAGAAAAAGGCGATGAGCAAGCCTAAAATGGTACTAATCCAAACGATAATTTTCTCTTTTTTCATCTTTTTGCATCCTGTTTTTTTCTTTATTTTAGCATAGAATAGATGGTTTTACAATTTTGTTGAAATGTTTTGATGTAGAGGACGCTCGCCACGACCTGGTAGATATTCCTTCCAGACCCCGCTCGCGCTTAATGAACGCCTATAGCGGTACTAAGCTCGCGACTGCGCGTTCCGCTTGCGCTCGCTAAGTGCCGATGGCGTCCAATGGGTCTTTCAGGAACATCTACCAGGCCATGTCGGGCTGTGTATTGGCCTCGATACGTACGTTGCGGCCGGAACACTACTCCCTTCCTGTCCTAGCGTCCTAGTATCTCTACCAACATTTAAAAACAAATTATCACAAAGGAGATGTCAAAGCAATATGTTCTTTTTTTTAGCACTATTAAGTTTATTTGCAGCTCTCTACATCCTTCTTTTCCATGGTACAATCCTGCTTCCTATTTTTTTGCTAAGTATAGGGATAATATTAGAGATACGATGGCTGAAATCTCTGCAAAAAGGTACAAAAGCCATCTTTCATTTTGTGGAGGAGAAATCTTCTTTTATTCATCAAAATTATTCTTTTGCAGTGTTTCCAAATATGATAGATACGCTAAGACAAGAAGGCTTTTCCATAGAAGAATATCCATATGGAAACTATTATTGCTTTTTACTACTAAATGGAAAACATCCCTATCATTTCTTTATTGGAAACAATGATACGCCGGACTGTAAGGAAGTAGAAGGATTTTCTAAATTATTTATTGAAAAGATTGCAGAGGCTATTTCTTCCTATGGCAGTCAATATTTTGTGGATTTTGAATATGGTGCCAATTTTGGAGAAAAGGAAACTGCATTTATCAAGGAAGCTAAAAAAGGGTTTATGATAACAAAAGATGGAGTTCCTTTTGGTTTTCGGATTGCATATGATACCGAAAGTCATACGTTGTATTATGCAGAAGCCGTTACAAATGTTGCATGGAAAAAGAGAGAGACGATTGCTAATTATACCAATGTACTTTTAAGTAAATTGTATCCTCTAGATATTTCTTTACTCTAGCGCTGGTCTGCTTGCATCTACAATATGCTTCACATCCAAAAGGTCCTCTACTGCCTCTGGCTTGGAAATCATCGTAAATCCATCCAGATTACATCTTGTCTGCCGCACATAATCATCTTTTACCACCACAAACGCCTGCGATGCCCAGACTCCGCAAAAATACCGAAATCCTTCCGATTGTAGATAGGTTAGCTTCTGACTTGGATACGCAATTTCCTCTCCATAAGGATAGATATAGATATCTGTATCCCCCACAAGGCTTGCAATCTCATCCTTCCACTGCCTGGTATCTGACACCAGAGAATTATAAGAAATCGTCGCCGTATGCCGATGCCCGTATCCATGCGAAGCAAACAGCCATCCGGTCTCTTTTAAACGGGCTGCTATGCTTTTTACAGCTTCTCTGTCCGTTTCTATTGTATCACTTTCTAACTGATTTACCCGATATCCAAGTGTTCCTTCATATCCTGTGGCCGCGATAATTCCTTTTGCACCTCGCAAAGAAAAATCAGGGTGCTCTTTTACAAAGGTATCTAGTATCGGCATCACATCATAATCCCCGATATGCTCTATGCCATCTTTGTCAATATAGAGATTTTTCACATCTCCATTTTCATCTAAAAGAAGCTTTTTGGCAAAACCATCGTGTTCCATATAGTCATAATAACTGACATCATCTACTGACAACACAAGCGGAATCTTGCCTTCTGGCACAAGCGGCTGTGCAGCCACAAGCGTGACCTTCCCATTTTCATCTGTCACTTCTTTGCATAATTCATGAATATCAATCAAAAGATACTGATTGGCATATAGTTCTTCTAGGATAGCATAGAATTCATCGACGGTTGTCATCCAGTAGTTATAGCCATTGGACATATAGTCCCCGTCAAAAGCCCGTGAAGTATCTACGATTAGAGAGTGAAAGAAAATATGCCGCACAGGCTGCTCATAAGGAACAAAAGAATCCATCGCCTGTGTATAGTTTTCTATTGCTTCTGTTACCTCTTTATCTTGGGAAAATTCCTTTGGGACTTCTCTAAGGATTGCAATTGCTTCTTCATAATAATAGCCAAGTGCAAGCTGCTTCGCCTTATCAAGCAGTGGCACCACATCTTCTTCCCTGCGAATCCTGGACAGTTCTTCTTTTGTAGGCTCTAAGGTAGTGGTTGGTTGCTGCTGTTCTTCTGTTATAGGCTCTACTTCTTGTGTTGTATTTTGACAGGCACTTAGACTTAACATAAGAACAAAAATTGTCAAAAGTATTTTTTCTTTTAAATATTTTTTCTTCATAGGTGTATCCTCGATAATATATCAGTCTTTCGTTATTTTATCACTATTTTTGCCGGAAGTGTTTACATTTATGTTACAACAGAAAAAATGATTGCGGTTGTCTAGCGGGTGTGATATGATGAATAGCGTGCAGTTATGCATAATTTTATAAGTTTTTAAACAGATATGGAACTATCATAGGAGGATTATGACGTGAAAAAATACGGTGTGAACGAACTTCGTAAGATGTTTCTTGAATTTTTTGAGAGCAAAGACCATTTAAAGATGAAAAGCTTTTCTCTTATTCCACATAATGACAAAAGTTTACTGTTAATCAATTCTGGTATGGCTCCTTTAAAGCCTTATTTTACAGGGGCAGAGATTCCGCCCAGAAAGCGCGTGACCACTTGCCAGAAATGTATCCGTACTGGAGATATTGAGAACGTGGGAAAGACCGCGCGTCATGGTACTTTTTTTGAGATGCTTGGAAATTTCTCATTTGGAGATTACTTTAAAAAAGAAGCGATTGCATGGTCCTGGGAATTTCTAACTGAAGTGGTAGGACTTGACCCAGACAGACTGTATCCGTCGGTCTATCTTGATGACGATGAGGCATTTGATATCTGGCATCAGCAGATTGGGATTCCTAAAGAGCGCATCTTCCGTTTTGGCAAGGAGGATAATTTCTGGGAGCATGGAGCAGGACCTTGTGGGCCTTGTTCTGAGATATATTATGACCGCGGGGAAAAATATGGCTGCGGTAAGCCGGACTGTACAGTAGGCTGCGACTGTGACCGCTATATGGAAATCTGGAACAATGTATTTACCCAGTTTGACAATGACGGCAACAATCACTATACCGAGCTAGAGCAGAAAAATATCGATACTGGCATGGGCCTTGAGCGTCTGGCATCGGTGGTGCAGGATGTGGACTCTATCTTTGATGTGGATACGGTTCGCGCCTTAAGAGATAAAGTCTGTGAGTATGCACACTGTGAATATAAAAAGGACGAGGAGAAAGATGTCTCGATTCGTCTGATTACAGACCATATCCGTTCAGCGACCTTTATGATTTCCGATGGGATTATGCCAACCAATGCAGGACGGGGCTATGTACTGCGCCGCCTGATTCGCCGTGCGGCTCGTCATGGGCGTCTTTTGGGCATTGACGGAAGATTTCTGGCTAATCTCTCTAAGACCGTAATAGAAGGCTCTAGAGACGGTTATCCAGAGCTTGAGGAGAAGAAGGATTTTATCTTTAAAGTGCTGACACAGGAAGAAGATAAGTTTAATAAGACGATTGACCAGGGGCTTTTGATTTTGGCAGAGATGGAAAGCGCTATGAAAGCGGCAGGCAAGACAACCCTTCCAGGCACAGACGCTTTTAAACTCTATGATACGTATGGATTCCCAGTAGATCTTACCAAAGAGATTCTGGAGGAGAAAGGCTATGATATTGATGAAGAAGGTTTTCGTGCCTGTATGGAAGAGCAGCGCGTGCGCGCACAGGAATCCCATGAAGTGACGAACTATATGGGAGCGGATGCAACCGTCTATGATGAGATTGATGCAGCAGTGACCACGGAATTTACAGGTTATGACAAGCTCTCTGACACTTCTGAAGTGACCGTGCTTACAACGGATACCGAGCTTACAGAGGCATTGACAGAAGGCCAGGCTGGGACTATTTTTGTCAAAGAGACGCCGTTCTATGCGACAATGGGTGGCCAGCAGGGCGATAAAGGCGTGATTACCTGTGGGGATGCCAGATTTGTCGTTGAGGATACGATTAAGCTCTTAGGAGGCAAGGTAGGCCATGTAGGAAAGATGTCAGAAGGCATGATTAAGACGGGTGACCGTGTGACACTTCAGGTAGATGAGAGCGGACGCGCCGACACCTGCAAAAACCACAGCGCAACGCATCTTCTTCAAAAAGCATTAAAACTTGTGCTTGGCAATCACGTGGAGCAAAAAGGTTCCCTGGTAACGCCAGACCGTCTGCGTTTTGACTTTGCACATTTTCAGCAGATGAGTGCAGAGGAGCTTAAAAAAGTGGAAGTGATGGTAGGCGAGGAGATTAAAGCAGCACTTCCGGTAGTGACTCAGGTGATGAATCTAGAAGAGGCGAAAAAAAGCGGAGCGATGGCGCTTTTTGATGAAAAATATGCAGATGATGTGCGCGTGGTATCAATGGGCGATTTCTCCAAAGAGCTGTGTGGTGGTACACATGTGGCCAATACCAGTGTAATTACCGCATTTAAGATTGTATCAGAATCCGGTATCGCCGCTGGTGTGCGCCGAATCGAAGCGCTGACAGGAGATGGCGTCTTTGCCTACTATCAGGAGCAGGAGGAGACGTTATTAGAAGCAGCTAAACTTCTAAAGGCAACGCCAAATGTTGTCTGTGAGAAGATTGGACATCTCTTAACAGAGATAAAGACATTGCAGAGTGAAAATGAAGCTCTAAAGAGTAAAGCAGCCAAAGACGCACTAGGCGATGTGATGAATCAGGTGCAGGAGATTAAAGGCGTCAAGGTTCTTGCAGCCAAAGTCGAAGGTGTCGATATGAATGGTCTAAGAGAATTAGGCGACCAGCTAAAAGAAAAACTAGGCGAAGGCGTTGTACTCTTAGCTTCTGTAACTGATGGAAAAGTCAGTCTGATGGCAACGGCAACCGACCAGGCGATGAAAGCTGGTGCACATGCTGGCAATTTAATTAAAGCGATTGCTTCTATTGTAGGCGGTGGCGGCGGTGGACGCCCAAATATGGCACAGGCTGGTGGCAAGAATCCGGCTGGCGTTGACGAGGCTATTCAAAAAGCAGCAGAAGTTATCGCAGAACAGATAAAATAATCTATAAAATTTAAAAAAGATATTGACAAAAGATGTCATAACGCCTATAATAACAGAAGTGCAATAAAATACCCAGACAGTTGTATTTGGCACAATACACAACTGGAGGGAGGTTAGGTGTGATACTATGTCAAACGTGATCGTTAAAGAGAACGAGACTTTGGATAGCGCATTGCGTCGTTTCAAAAGAAACTGTGCGAAAGCTGGAATCCAGCAGGAAATTCGCAAAAGAGAGCATTACGAGAAACCAAGCGTAAAGCGTAAGAAAAAATCCGAAGCAGCTAGAAAGCGTAAATATAATTAGGATTGTGCAGTGATGCCTTGACTGTAAAAGTCAAGGCATTTCTTATCATATTAGGAATTATAAGACATTCAGTAGAGGTGAAAGCATGAGGAGTTTTTGGACAGCACTTGTCAGTAATAAAATACTGGTCTGTGGAGTCTATGGATGGGCAATGGCGCAGGTATTAAAGACCATTATCTATGCGCTGGTCAATAAAGAGATACGATGGGAGCGCATGGTAGGAGATGGTGGGATGCCAAGCGGACATTCTGCTACAGTCAGTGCTATGGCATCTGCATCTGGATTTCTCTATGGACTTCAATCCTTTGAATTTGCGATTGCCTCCATGTTGGCAATTATTGTAATGCACGATGCGATGGGCGTACGAATGGAGACCGGACGACAGGGAAAAGTGTTAAACGAGATGATTGAATTCTTCCGAACCGAAGGATTTGTAGAAGCCTTTAAGAAAAATGACAAAATGTATGAGTTCTGGGAGGCAAGCCTGAAGGAATTTGTAGGCCATACGCCTCTGCAGGTAGTGGCTGGCTGTCTTCTTGGAATCTTTATAGCGTGTTTGATGTTTTTATAAACAGAGAACAGAAAAAGGATTCGCGGGCATGAAATAAAACAGCAGGCATATATATAGTTTAAAGGAATTACGAGGTGATGATTCTGAAAAAACTTTGTATATGGCTGCTGATTTTTGCGCTATGGATACCTGGCATCACAGTATCCGCCGAGGGAGGAGAGAAGGCTTCTGAAAATCAAGTGGCCGCCGATGTCCAAGCACCCCATGCGCTTCTTATGGAAGTCTCCACAGGAACTGTTCTGATGGCAAAAGCAGCAGATGAAAAACTACACCCGGCCAGCGTTACTAAGATTATGACTATGCTACTTATCCTAGAGGCGATTGAAGATGGCAAGATTGCCTTGTCTGATGTTGTGACTGTCTCAGAACACGCTGCTTCTATGGGCGGTTCCCAAGTCTATCTAGAGGCATTTGAACAACAGACCGTAGACACTATGCTAAAATGCATCGCCGTAGCGAGCGCAAATGATGCATGTGTGGCAATGGCAGAACATATCAGCGGAAGTGAAGGAGATTTTGTCAAGCAGATGAATGCACGGGCAGCAGAGCTTGGAATGACAAATACGCATTTTGCCAACTGCTGCGGGTTAGATGATGACAACCATCTGACAACAGCCAGAGATGTGGCGCTGATGTCTAGAGAGATTTTGTTAAACCATCCGCAGATTCACGAGTATTGTACGATTTGGATGGAAAATATTATACATACAACTGCAAGAGGAAGTTTTGAATTTGGTCTGTCCAATACCAATAAGTTGATTAAGCAGTATGAATATGCGACAGGTCTAAAGACAGGTTACACCAGTGTGGCTGGTTTTTGTGTCTCTGCAAGTGCAAAAAAGGATAATATTGAGCTGGTGGCTGTGATTATGGGTGGCGCGGACAGTAAGAGCCGTTTTCAGGATGCGATTACTCTTTTAAACAGCGGATTTGCCTGTTGTAGTCTGTATCAGGATGTAAACCGGGTGGCGCTTGAGGATTTGCCTGTGGTTGGAGGAACACAGGAATTTGTTCCGCTAGAATATGCAGAAAGCTTTTCCTATGTCTCGACAGATGGCAGTAATCTGTCAGAAGTCAAGCGTGCATTAGACCTTCCAGAAGCTTTGGAAGCACCTGTAACAGAGGGAACTTCAGTAGGGCGTATTGTCTATCTGCTAAATGAAAAAGAAATCGGTTCTTCTCCGATTATCACAGCTGCTTCTGTGGAGAAAGCGGGCTTTGGAGATTATCTTTTGAAGACGATGCAGATATTTTTACTATAAAAGATTGCGAAAATACAGGTCGTTGTGGTATGATAGCCGAAGGATTTTATAAGAAGGGAATAGAATATGGTGCCTTTGGAAATCAAGACTTATAAAATACAGACCGATAAATTAAAAAAAAGCGACAGACCAGTACGTATGGCACTTTTGGCGGACTTACATGACCAGTTGTGGGGAGAAAGACAAGAGAAGCTTTTGCGTGCGATTGACAGACTTTCGGTGGATATGGTTTTATGCGCCGGAGATATGGTGCTTAGTAAAAAACAGCGGGGCATGGAACATGCCCTATTGCTGTTTCGCAAGCTTAGAGAGAGAAATCTTCCTGTCTATGCCTGCAATGGGAATCATGAGTCCCGTTTAAGAGAGAGCGTAGAAGGCCGAAAAAAGGAATATCTGTACTATATGGATAAGCTTCACAAGATGGGAGTGCATCTTTTGATTAATGAAAGCACTTTTGTTCAGGTGAGAAATACACCGTTACAGATACATGGCTATGAGATGCCAATGGAGTATTATCATAAATTTTGCCGATTGTCCTATGGAACCAAAGACCTCTACCATAAGCTTGGCAGACCAAGGCCGGAGATTTTTCATATCTTGTTGGCGCACAATCCCGTCTATTTTCGAACGTATGCCCGTTGGGGGGCAGACCTTACCGTATCGGGGCATCTGCATGGCGGTTTGATACGTATACCTGGAATTGGCGGACTGATAACACCACAGGTAAAATTATTTCCAAAATATGACAGAGGACTCTACCAGATAGATGGTCGTTATTTAGCAGTCAGTCCAGGACTTGGCGGGCATACCGTTCCTATTCGCATCTTTAACCCACCACAGCTTTTTGGCATTACTATAGAAGGAACAGGGGAAAATGGCACTATCTGTAAAAATTGAAAGCTTTGAAGGCCCTTTGGACCTTTTACTTCATCTGATTGATGTAAATAAATTCAATATTTTTGATATTCCTATTGTAGAGATTACAGAACAATATATGGAATATCTAAATACAATGGAAAAAAAAGACTTGAATGTGATGAGTGAATTTCTGGTGATGGCAGCTACGCTTTTGGAGATTAAGGCAAAGATGCTGTTACCGGCAGAAGTCAATGAAGACGGGGAGGAAGTAGACCCACGGGAAGAACTGGTACAAAAGCTTCTGGAATATAAGATGTATAAATATATGTCTTATGAACTTCGGGACCGTCTCCTAGTGTCTGCAAGGGCACTCTACAAGCCTTCGACCATTCCAAAAGAAGTGGCAGAATATGAGGAGCCGGTGGATTTAGAAGTGTTAGTAGGAAATTTGACCTTGTCCAAGCTTCATACCATCTTTCAGTCACTGATGCGTCGGCAGACAGAGAAAATTGACCCGATTCGCAGTAAATTTGGCAAGATTGAACAAGAAGAAGTCAGTCTCGATGAGAAGATGGATGCCATCAGGGCTTATGCAGATGAGAACCATACGTTTCGCTTTTCTGCACTTCTACAGGGGCAAAAAGGGAAATTTCAGATGGTCGTTACCTTTTTGGCGATATTGGAACTGATGAAGACCGGAGAATTGCTGGTTAGACAAGAACATTTGTTTGATGATATGCTGATAACATCACAGAGATGACAGGCGAAAGTGAGGATAAGGATTTGGAGCGGGAGAAGATAGAAGCAACGATAGAAGCAGTCTTATTTGCAATGGGAGATGCAGTGGATGTGGAGAAAATTGCAACGGCTATCGGGCATGATAAGGATACCACACGCAAGCTTGTGCATCAGATGATGGACAGGTATAACAGCCGGGAAGGAGGAATGGAGATTATTGAGCTTGAGAATGCATTTCAACTGGCAACGCGCAGGGAATATTATGATGCTTTGATTAAGGTGGCCAAGCAGCCAAAGCGGTATGTACTGACAGATGTACAGCTTGAAGTATTGTCGATTGTGGCATATAAGCAGCCGGTGACCAGGCAAGAGGTGGAGAAGATTCGCGGAGTGAATTCAGACCATGCACTGAATCGGTTAGTGGAATATAACCTAGTAGGCGAGGCGGGAAGGCTGGATGCACCGGGGAAACCGATTGTTTTTGGGACAACGGAGGAGTTTCTAAGGAATTTTGGGGTACGTTCAGCAGAGGAGCTGCCAGCGATACAGCCAGAATTGGTAGAAGAAATGAAAAGTGAAGCAGAAGAAGAAGTACAACTTAAGCTAGACTTATAAAAGGGAGGCGACAACAGACGGCGCCTTCTTTCTTTGTCTGTCTTCGCTTGTATTAGAATCCTTGCCCTTTGCATACATTATACAAAGAACATTCACAGGATATATATGAAACGATATCTTTCTCTATTTCTTTTACTGCTCTTATTTATCGTCACTCTTCCTTCCCATGCACAAGGAGAACCCACAGACTTATATGCCCATGCGGCTGTTTTGATGGATGCAGATACTGGTCGTATTCTGTTTGAAAAAAACGGAACCGAACAGCTTCCAATGGCAAGCACTACCAAGATTATGACACTTCTGGTCACATTGGAAAATGCTGACTTAGAAGGTACGGTTCAGGTATCTTCCTATGCAGCCTCTATGCCTGATGTACAGTTAAATATCCGCGAAGGGGAAACCTATCGGCTAAGAGACCTTTGTTATTCTCTGATGTTGGAATCGCACAATGATTCGGCAGTGGCGATTGCAGAACATGTAGGTGGCAGTGTTGAGGGTTTTGCTTCGATGATGAATCAAAAAGCCAGAGACTTAGGTTGTTATCATACCTATTTTATCACGCCTAATGGGCTAGATGCGCAAGATGAAAATGGAATACACTCGACAAGTGCAGAGGATTTGGCGCGGATTATGCGATGCTGTATGCAGAATGATGAATTTTTAACAATCACAAGAGAGCCCTCCTGGTCTTTCTCTGATATAGAGGGAACAAGAAGCTTTACGGTCAATAATAAAAATGCTTTTTTACATATGATGGAAGGCGCGCTGACCGGCAAGACGGGATTTACCAATGGGGCGGGATATTGTTATGTAGGGGCGCTAGAGCGCAGTGGAAAAAGGCTGATAGCGGTGGTGCTTGCTTGTGGCTGGCCCAATCATAAGACCTGGAAATGGTCAGATACTACAAAGCTTATGAACTATGGAATTGAAAACTTTCATCAGGAGATAGTGGGAGAAGATACGATTACCCTAGGGCCAATAACGATTAAAGACGGACAGGTGGAATCTGTAAGAGCTTCTTCTGATATAGAGAGCCGAGAGCTTCTGATGAAAGAAGGGGATGAATTTTGGATGGATATTTTGATGCCAAGCACGTTGAGCGCACCTGTGGCAGCTGATGAGATGGTGGGAACCGTCGTCTACTATCTCAATGGAGAAGTGCTTGATTTGTTCCCCATCTATATAGAGGACGATTCCCGTATGATTGACTATCCATGGTGTCTGCAACAGATTTTTCAGAAATGGTTGGGAAAAAGCATACTTACAGTTCAATAATATAGCGCTCATAAGCGTTGATAACGGTTGTGTTCTGATAAGTATCGCTTCTCTTTACCCCGGCGCCATAGGACAGATGCACATGGCCATGGATAAAATAGCGGGGCATGTATTTGTCCAGAAGGTGAAGAAAGCCCTTGAAACCATTATGAGGTAAATCCTTGCCATCGTTAAGCTGCCAGGCAGGAGAGTGGGTCAGAAGAATATCAAAGCCTTTCTTTCGCCAGAGGGAAAAGCCAAGCTTTCGGATGCGTCTGTTCATCTGTTTTTGGGTGTACTGATGTTCGCCTGTCTTGTAGCGCATTGAGCCACCAAGACCAAGGATGCGAATGCCTTGGTACTCATACAGCTTACCGTCAATGCATATGCAACCTTCCGGCGGTGTGTCTTTGTAGCAGTCATCGTGATTTCCGTGTACATAGAGTACGGGGCCCTGAAAAAAGGTGGCAAGAAAAGACAGATAGTGGGGATGTAAGTCTCCGCAGGAGAGGATAAGATCTATCCCCTCCAGCTTACTTTTCTCAAAATAGTCCCATAAATAAGGAGATTCTGTATCTGCAAGTAACAATATCTTCATCTGATTTCACCAAGTTCCTGATATTTTCCAACGCCTTGCAGGCGGACAATTCGCTTGGCTTCTTCTGTCAAGGTCTCAAAGGCCGGGAAGGAGCCATAGACATTGTCTAAAAGCCAATCCATCGAGCCAATCTGATATTCTGCTAGGACAGAGCCTTTGGCGTTTTGCAGTGTGCCATCCTGGGAGTACATCTCGCAGGAAAATGGATGAAAGGTTCCGGCGCTTATCTGGCCTTTGATAAGCTCTATAAGCTGTTGCGTGTTGGATGGGATATGATTGGAGAGAATTAAGTCAATCATACCCGAAGACATCCCCCAGAAATAATTGATAGATTTGTCTTTTTTCTGTGTAGTTCCTTTGTTCCAGGTTCCATTTAGAATACTGTTGATAATGCGCTCATAAAATTTGCCCCAGTGCCATACAGGCATTGCAACATTGGTGATGTTGCCTCCGCGAACATCATACAGGCCAAATTGTCTAGAGCCATGACCTGGTGTTAAGAGGTCTTGCCCGGAGACATAGGAGATATGGCGGGCATCAAAATATTCGGCAATCCGGTTGTCTTTGACACAGGACCACTCAAGATAGATGCGGGCTTCTGGATTGACCATGCGTACACCAAGTGCAAACGCATTGATGCTGGCAGTGGAACCATAGATAGGATAGTCTGCCAGATAGCCAATAGAAGTCTCAGGACTTAGGATGCCAGCTAAGATACCTGTCAAAAATTTAGCTTCGTACATCCGCCCGTAATAAGTTCTAAGATGCCCAAGACAAGAATTTAAAGAGCAGTTTAGAATACGGATAGATGGATGCTTTAAAGCGGCTTTTACACTTAGATTCAGAAGCTTTGGACTTGTGGTAAAGATAATGGTATTGCCGGCCTCGATGGCTTTTGTGATAACGTCGCTGCTTTCGTCGGACTCTTTGCCCGCAAGATAAGAACAAGTGATAATACTGTCATCAAATATATTGTCAAGGTAATGGCGGCCCAACTCATGGCTGTAGCTCCAGCTGGATTCTTCTGGTGCGCGGTCATGGATAAAAGCAATGCGAAGAGGAGAAGCAGTAAGTGGAAGAATCCGTGTCATCAGTGATTTTTCCTCGGATTTTTTCTCTGGTGCCGTGACAAGCTCTACGCTTCTCTTGCCTGGATAGATTTCAAAATCCTTCCACATAGCCGGGATTTCTTCCCGAAGCTCGGCATAGGATTTTTTCTTCAGGTCTTCGTAGCCGTAGATGCCAAGATAGGTTAAAAAGGCATCTCCTGGTGTAATCGGAAGCTTTTGCCCGCCTTTTTCCCTGTAGATATCTAAAAAATGCGTGTAAGCGGAACGAAAATCTATCTTTTCGTCATCTGACCAGGGAGAGGTTATAGTCTTATCAAGAAGAGTAAGAAGTTTTGCATAACATCCTTTTTGGCTAAAGGTCAGATAGTTTATCTCTGACATCTTGTAAAAGTCCATAAATTCATAGTAGATTTGATTTTCTATGGTGTCGTTTTTCTGGGGAATTAGTCTTGTTACCTGGGCTTGAATACTGACGGCGTCTACGTATTTTAGGACACTGACCCTTTTATTTCCTTCCACAACATAGAAGCGGTTCATAAACTCCACAACTTTTATCGGGTCGCGGATGCCTTCCTCGATATGTGCCTGATAGAGAGAGACCCATTTCCCGGCAAACTCTGTATTCTCATCTAACAGGGGCATAAAGTTGCTGGCAAAGGCCTGTTTTCTGCCAGCGGTCTTGGTGCCAACGATGGCATCTAGTGGAATCTCCACAAGACCTAAATCCACTTCGGAGGCAATCACCGCAAAAGATACGATATCATCTAGTGCCTGTAGATATGGATAAGTTCCCTTTAGAAGTTGGGAGCGGTATGTCTTCTGGGCTTTTTTTCTTGCTTTTGCATACTCTGCTTTTGACATATTTTATCATGGACTCCTTTTTGCATTTCATAAAAATTTGAGACTATCATAACACAGATTGTATCCGATTTCCAACGAAAAGATAAGGTTATATGATATATTTATCTGTGAAAAATTTGTCATACTTGAAAAAATTACTTGAAAAAAACCTGGCAAGTTGCTACAATTAGAATCGGCGGAACTTGGTTTCACTTTAACTAATATAAATGGAGGAGTAAAAATGAGTAATACAGCACAGACCTTGGCAAGAGGCAGAATTACTGCCATACTTGACGAGAACAGCTTTGTTGAGATGGGAGCGGCAGTATCAGCCCGCGCAACCGATTTCAACATGAACAACATCGACACGCCATCAGATGGAGTTATTACCGGATATGGTGTGATAGGTGGCAGCCTTGTGTATGTGTATAGTCAGGATGCTTCTGTACTGGGAGGATCCATAGGCGAGATGCATGCAAAGAAGATTGTCAGAATTTATGATATGGCGATGAAGATGGGAGCACCGGTGATTGGCCTTGTGGATTGTGCAGGACTTCGATTACAGGAAGCGACAGATGCACTTAACGCATTTGGAGAGCTTTATCTAAAGCAGGCGATGGCGTCTGGAGTGATTCCACAGATTACAGCTGTATTTGGCGGCTGTGGTGGCGGGATGGCTGTTGCTTCGGCGATGTCTGATTTTACTTTTATGGAGAGTAAAAAGGGAAGGCTGTTTGTCAATTCTCCTAACGCACTTGAGGGAAATGAAATCTCTAAGTGTGACACTGCATCGGCAGCTTTTCAGAGCGAAGAAGCTGGCATTGTGGATGTGGTTGCCGAGGAAAAGGAGCTGCTTTCTAAGATTCGTCAGCTGCTTATGCTGCTTCCAGCGAACAATGAAGACGATATGTCCTATATGGAGTGTGAGGATGATTTAAACAGAGCATGTGAGGGATTAGAAGCTTCTGCTACAGACCCGGCACTTGCACTTTCTATGATTTCTGATTCTCATCTGTTCTTTGAGACCAAGGCAGATTATGCAAAAGATATGGTCACAGGATTTATCAAATTAAATGGCACAACTGTCGGAGCAGTGGCAAACCGTACCGTTTTATATGATGAGGAAGGCAACCGCGCAGAGGAATTTTTGCCGGAGTTGTCGGCAAAGGGCTGTGAGAAAGCAGCAAAATTTGTCAAATTCTGTGATGCTTTTAATATTCCGATTCTGACTCTGACCAATGCAATGGGCTTTAAGGCATCCAAATGTACAGAGAAGCGGATTGCAAAAGCAGCAGCAGCGCTTACTTATGCATTTGCAGATGCAACCGTTCCAAAGGTCAATGTTGTGACAGGCAAGGCATATGGAAGTGCCTATGTGGCAATGAACAGCAAAGGACTTGGCGCAGATTTTGTCTACGCATGGCCAAATGCAGAGATTGGTATGATGGATGCAAAGCTTGCAGCAAAGATTATGTATGCAGACAAGGATGCAAGCGAGCAGAAAGAGCAGGCAAAAGCCTATGCAAAGCTTCAGAATCATGTGGAGTCCGCAGCAAAGAGAGGTTATGTAGATACCATCATCGATGCAAAGGATACCAGAAAATATGTCATCGGTGCTTTTGAGATGTTATTTACCAAGAGAGAAGATCGTCCGAGTAAAAAGCATGGAACTGTTTAGAGCGAGGTGGATCATATGAGACAAAATATTAAAAGAATTTTTGCCGTGCTAATGCTCGCCCTGTTAGTATTAGGACTTTCGGCTTGCGGAAGTACCACGGCAGTGCAGACCGAACTTCCGTTCGATGAAGCGTATCTTCAGTCTGTGGCAAGCGCTTTGGTGGAGGAATGGAATGTAACTCCAGCAGAAGAATTGCAAAAGATTGCAGAAGCAGACACGGAAGTTTTGGAAGAAAATATAAAAAATTACCGGACGATGGGATATCTTTGGGGATGTTTTCATGCAGATTCGCTTAAGACAGCTTACGCCGGGTATCTTGGTTCAATGGAAGAACTTGGAACATTAGTATCTCAGGATAGCTTTGAACCGATGGTGATTAAAGGAGATGAAGTAAGCATCGTGGTGAATCTGACCTATGCAAACCGCCCGGCAAAGCTTGAGATGGTCTTTAATAAAAGAGGGATTGTGGAATCTGCAACACTGGCTCCAGAATATACAACTGGTGAGATTCTTAAAAAAGCCGGAATGAATACTATCCTTGGTATGGGAACCGTATTTATTGTGCTGATTTTTATCAGTCTGATTATCTACTGCTTTAATTTTATCCCTGGCAATCAGGTGAAGAAGCCACAGCCGGATCCGGCACCAAAGCCAAGACCGGCAAAAAAGCCAGCACCGCACAAACCAGCAGCCAAGAAAGAGAATCTTATCGACGATGGAGAACTGGTAGCGGCGATTACCGCGGCAATCTGCGCATATCGCGGAACAACTTCTTCGGATGGATTTGTTGTGCGATCTATCAGACGTGCAGAATCATCCACATGGAAAAAAGTTTAATCAGAATCAATCAGGAGGAATTAGGAAGATGAAAAATTATACCATTACTGTAAATGGCACTGTATATGATGTAACTGTAGAAGAAGGCGGCGCTGGAAGTGCTCCAGTACGTGCGGCAGCTCCAAAGGCACCCGTGGCACCAACGCCAGCTCCGGCTCCGGCAGAAGAAGCAGCACCGGCTGGTGGAGATGCTGGCTCGATTGAAGTGACAGCTTCTGTTCCAGGCAAAGTATTTAAGATTGAGGCCAGTGTAGGACAGACGGTAAAGAGTGGTGACCCAATTATTATTCTTGAGGCAATGAAGATGGAGATTCCGGTAGTGGCTCCAGAAGACGGAACCGTGGCAAGTATCGATGTAGCGGTAGGTGGTGCAGTGGAATCCGGTGATGTATTGGCTACCATGAACTAGTGAAAAGTAAATCATTGGAGGTTACAACATGAGTTATATTGCGGATACTTTGGAAAACCTCGTGCATCAGACAGCATTTTTTAACCTGACCTGGGGCAATTATGTGATGATTGCTGTTGCATGTGTGTTCCTTTATCTGGCTATCGCAAAAGAATATGAGCCTCTTCTTCTGGTTCCAATTTCTTTTGGTATGCTTTTGGTGAATATCTACCCGGATATTATGCTTAGTATCGAAGACTCCTCAAATGGCGTGGGAGGACTTCTACACTATTTTTACTTAATGGATGAATGGGCGATATTGCCATCCTTAATTTTTATGGGTGTTGGTGCGATGACCGACTTTGGTCCATTGATTGCCAATCCCAAGAGCTTTCTTCTAGGAGCATCGGCACAGTTTGGTATCTTTGCAGCTTACCTTGGCGCGATGGCACTTGGATTTAGCGATAAGGCAGCAGCGGCTATCTCAATTATTGGTGGTGCAGATGGCCCGACTTCTATTTTCTTGGCTGGTAAATTACAACAGACGGCAATTATGGGTCCGATTGCAGTGGCAGCATACTCCTATATGTCACTGGTTCCGATTATTCAGCCGCCGATTATGAAGCTTTTGACTACAGAGAAAGAGCGTAAGATTAAGATGGAGCAGCTGCGTCCGGTATCAAAGCTTGAGAAGATTCTGTTTCCGA
Organism: Lachnospiraceae bacterium; assembly: GCA_910575445.1. Lineage (GTDB taxonomy): Bacteria > Bacillota > Clostridia > Lachnospirales > Lachnospiraceae > Hominiventricola. The sequence continues at coordinate 216,851 of CAJTFW010000003.1, forward strand.
TTATCGTTACGATTATCGTATCTTTGATTCTTCCGACAACTGCTCCGCTCGTTGGTATGCTGATGCTTGGTAATCTGTTCCGTGAAAGTGGTGTGGTTCGTCAGCTGACAGAGACTGCATCCAATGCGCTGATGTATATTGTCGTTATCCTTCTTGGTACATCGGTAGGTGCAACGACAAGTGCGGAAGCCTTCTTGAACTGGGATACGATTAAGATTGTAGTGCTTGGTCTGGTGGCCTTTAGTTTTGGTACAGCAGCCGGCGTTTTATTTGGAAAACTGATGTGCAAGATAACAGGAGGCAAGGTAAACCCACTGATTGGTTCTGCGGGTGTATCTGCAGTGCCAATGGCAGCACGTGTGTCTCAGAAAGTCGGAGCAGAAGCAGACCCGACGAACTTCCTTCTGATGCATGCGATGGGACCGAATGTGGCCGGCGTTATCGGTACTGCAGTAGCAGCCGGTACGTTTATGGCAATCTTTGGCGTAATGTAATAGTAGGAGGATATGAAGATGAGTGATATGGCAAAAAAGCCGATTAAGATTACAGAGACAATCCTGCGTGACGCGCATCAGTCTCTGATTGCGACACGTATGACAACCGAGCAGATGCTTCCGATTGTGGAGAAGCTAGATAAGGTTGGTTACTATTCCCTGGAGTGTTGGGGCGGTGCTACGTTTGATGCTTCCCTTCGTTTCTTAAAAGAAGACCCATGGGAGAGACTAAGACAGATTAAAGCCAGAGCAAAAAACACAAAGCTTCAGATGCTGTTTCGTGGACAGAATATCTTGGGATACCGTCCATACGGCGATGATGTGGTGGAGTATTTTGTACAAAAATCCATTGCAAATGGAATCGATATTATCCGTATCTTTGACTGCTTAAATGACCTTCGCAATCTAGAGACCGCAGTCAAAGCTTCCAATAAAGAAGGCGGACATGCACAGATTGCGCTTTCTTATACGCTTGGTGATGCCTATACCTTAGAGTATTGGACCAATATTGCCAAAGAGATTGAAAATATGGGTGCACATTCCATCTGTATCAAGGATATGGCTGGTCTGTTGCTTCCATATGAAGCTACAAGGCTTGTGACAGCACTGAAGGAGAAGGTACGGATTCCGATTCAGCTGCATACACATTATACCTCTGGTGTGGCTTCTATGACCTATCTAAAGGCAGTAGAGGCAGGTGTGGATGTGATTGACTGTGCAATGTCTCCATTTGCACTTGGTACTTCTCAGCCAGCAACAGAGGTTATGGTAGAGACCTTTAAAGGGACTCCATATGACACAGGATTTGACCAGAATCTGTTGGCAGAGATTGCAGACTATTTCCGTCCAATGCGCGATGCAGCATTAGACAGTGGTCTTCTGAATCCAAAGAATATGGGTGTCAATATCAAGACACTTCTGTATCAGGTGCCAGGTGGTATGTTGTCCAACCTGACCTCACAGCTTAAAGAGCAACATGCAGAAGATAAATACTATGAGGTGCTTGAGGAGGTTCCGCGTGTACGTCAGGACCTTGGCGAGTGTCCACTTGTAACACCGTCCTCACAGATTGTCGGTACGCAGGCTGTATTTAATGTGCTGATGGGTGAGCGCTATAAGATGGTAACAAAAGAGACCAAAGCTGTATTATCTGGACACTATGGAAGAACCGTTAAGCCATTTAATCCAGAAGTACAGAAAAAATGTATCGGCGATGAGGAGATTATCACCTGTCGTCCGGCAGATTTGGTGGGCAATGAGCTCTCTACCTTAGAGTCGGAGATGGCACAGTACAAGGAGCAGGATGAGGACGTACTATCCTATGCACTGTTCCCACAAGTGGCTATGGACTTCTTTAAGTACAGAGAAGCACAGAAGACCAAGATGGACGCAAAAGTTGCAGATACAGAGAATGGGGCATATCCTGTATAAAAGATAGCATAAGGACTCCCGCTAGGTGGGCGGGGGTCTTTTTCTGTGCGATATCTTGGCAGACAGAGAAAGAAAGGACAGACAAGCATGAAAGTTGCAGTGGTCGGTGGCGGAGCTGCCGGTATGATGGCATCTGTACTAGCGGCAAGGCGAGGATTTCAAGTGACCGTATATGAGCAAAATGAAAAACTTGGAAAAAAGCTCTATATCACAGGAAAAGGAAGATGTAATCTGACCAATGCCTGTGAGATGGAGGAACTCTTTGCAAGTGTCAAAAGCAATCCGAAATTTTTATATAGTGCATTTTATGGATTTACAAACCAGGATGCAATGGAATTTTTTGAAAAGGAAGGGCTTCACCTAAAAGTGGAGAGAGGAAACAGAGTCTTTCCGGTATCTGATAATTCAGGGGATGTTTTAGATACGCTGCGGCGTGCCATGCAAAAGGCGGGGGTAGAGATACATCTAAATTGTAAAGTACAAAAGATTGTAAAAGAAGCAGAAGGATTTCTACTAGAGCTTATGGAAGGAAAGAGGGCATATGCAGATGCAGTTCTGATTGCAACAGGAGGTATCTCTTATGCGAGCACAGGGGCTACAGGAGATGGTTATCGCTTTGCAAAAGATATGGGGCTTCGTGTAACAGAATTAGTTCCATCGCTGGTTCCTTTTAATATGAAGGAATCCTTTCTAAAAGAGCTGCAAGGACTGTCACTGAAAAATATTGCAATTCGGGTGATGGATGGAAAAAAAGTGTTGTATGAAGACTTTGGAGAGATGCTTTTTACACATTTTGGAGTGAGTGGCCCGGTGATTCTCTCAGCCAGCAGTGTATGTGCAAGACAGATTCGGGAAAAGGAAATAAAGCTTTTGGTAGACCTAAAACCAGCACTTACAAAAGAGCAGCTTGATGCCAGGATTTTAAGAGAATTTGAGGCTGCCAAAAATAAGCAGTTTAAAAATATACTGTCTGCTTTTTTGCCGGGAAAGATGCTCCCAGTAATGCCCAAGATTTGTCAAATCTCTCCTGAAAAAAGAATTCATGAGATTACGAAAGAGGAGCGAGGGAGATTTTTAGCTTCTATGAAAGAACTGGAATTGACCATTACTGGACTTCGGGGGTATAATGAGGCTGTGATTACCAAAGGCGGAGTATCCGTAAAAGAGATTCACCCGGCGACGATGGAATCGAAAAAGGTTCCAGGGTTATACTTTATTGGAGAAGTCTTGGATGTGGATGCGCTGACAGGAGGATTTAACTTGCAGATTGCCTGGTCAACGGCTGCGGCTGCTGCAATGCATATAGGAGGAAGAAAAGATGAGTCATAGTTTTAATGTGGCAATCGATGGTCCGGCAGGGGCTGGCAAAAGTACCATTGCAAAAAGAGTTGCCAGAGAAAAAAATTATATCTATGTGGATACTGGGGCGATGTATCGGGCGATGGCGCTGTATTTACTTAGGCTAGGAGTTTCCCCAGAGGATAGTGATAAGATTGCAAAAGCCTGTATGCAGGCAGATATTTCCATCGAATATCAAAAAGGAGAGCAGGTAGTTCTGCTAAATGGGGAAAATGTCAATGCTTTTTTACGGACAGAAGAAGTGGGCAATATGGCTTCTTATTCTTCGGCAGTGCCAGCGGTTCGGGAAAAACTTGTAGAGCTTCAGAGAAAGCTTGCAAAGACAACAGATGTGGTGATGGATGGACGGGATATTGCAAGTGTGGTACTTCCTGATGCGGATGTAAAGGTCTATCTGACGGCGAGCAGCCATACCAGAGCAAAAAGGCGTTATATGGAGCTTATTGAAAAAGGCGAGACGGCAGATTTGGAGAAAATCGAGCAGGATATTATCGAGCGGGACTACCGGGATATGCACAGAGAACACTCGCCGCTTGTACAGGCAGAGGATGCAGTGCTGATTGACTCTTCCAATTTGACGATTGAAGAAGTGACAGAAAGGATACTTGCATTATGCAGATAAAGGTGGCAAAGAGCGCCGGATTTTGTTTTGGAGTGCAAAGGGCGGTGGATACGGTCTATGAGCAGATTGAAAAAGGGGTACGTCCAATCTATACGTATGGACCGATTATTCACAATGAAGTAGTCGTGCAGGATTTAGAGAAAAAAGGCGTTAAGGTGTTAAACAGCCAGCAGGAGCTAGAAGCACTAGAGGAAGGCACTGTGATTATCCGCTCGCATGGTGTGGGACGAAGCATCTATGAGATTTTGCAGAGGAAGAACCTTCAGTGCGTGGATGCCACCTGCCCGTTTGTGCGTAAAATTCATAAAATTGTAAAGAAAGAAAGTCTTCTTGGAAAGCAGATTGTTATTATTGGGAACGACAAGCACCCGGAGGTGGAAGGCATCAAAGGGTGGTGCTATACCAAGGCCCATGTGCTAGAGACCACCGAACAAGCGGAAAAATTCGAACTCTTAGAATCCGTTCCATTATGTGTTGTTTCACAAACGACATTTAACTACAAGAAATTTAAAGATTTAGTTGAAATTATTGATAAAAAGAGGTATGATAGAATTGTTGTAAATACAATCTGCAATGCGACGGAGGAACGGCAGATCGAAGCGCGCCGGATTGCAGGAGAAGTAGACGCCATGATTGTGATTGGCGGCAGCCACAGTTCAAATACACAAAAGTTATTTGAGATTTGTAGAAAAGAGTGCAGGAATACTTACTATATACAGACAGTCGACGACCTGGATTTAGAAGTATTACGATCTACTGGGCTAATAGGTATTACAGCAGGGGCTTCCACCCCAAAGAAAATTATTGAGGAGGTTCAAAAAGGATGTCTGAATTAAGTTTTGAACAAATGCTGGAAGATTCGTTAAAAACTATCAGAACAGGAGAGGTCGTAGAGGGAACGGTAATTGATGTCAAAGAAGACGAGATTATCTTAAATATAGGCTATAAGTCTGACGGTATCGTAACCAGAAATGAATATACCAACGTATCCAATGCTGACCTTACGACGATGGTTTCTGTAGGCGATCAGATGGAAGTGAAGGTTCTAAAAGTCAATGACGGTGAAGGTCAGGTGCAGTTATCTTACCGCAGAGTTGCACAGGAGAGAGGCTCTAAGAGGCTTGAAGAAGCCTTTGAGAACAAAGAAGTGCTGACTGCTAAGGTGGCACAGGTACTTGATGGAGGCTTAAGTGTCGTTGTAGATGAGAGCAGAATCTTTATCCCGGCAAGCTTAGTATCCGATACGTATGAGAAGAATCTTGGAAAATATGCAGACCAAGAGATTGAGTTTGTGATTACAGAGTTCAACCCTAAGAGAAGAAGAATTATTGGTGACCGTAAGCAGCTCTTAGTAGCTAGAAAAGCAGAGCTTCAGAAAGCACTGTTTGAGCGGATTCACGAGGGCGATGTGGTAGAAGGAGTTGTTAAAAATGTAACAGACTTCGGTGCTTTTGTGGATTTGGGCGGTGCAGACGGACTGCTCCATATCTCTGAGATGTCCTGGGGACGCGTAGACCATCCGAAGAAGATGTTCAAAGTAGGAGATACACTGAATGTACTGATTAAGGAGATTAAGGATACTAAGATTGCATTAAGTCTGAAGTTTGATGACGCCAATCCGTGGCTAAATGCAGATGAGAAATATGCTGTCGGCAATATTGTCGAAGGAACCGTGGCACGTATGACTGATTTTGGTGCATTTGTAGAGCTCGAGCCAGGTGTAGACGCATTGCTTCATGTATCACAGATTTCTAGGGAGCATGTAGATAAACCAGCAGATGTTTTAAAGGTTGGACAGGTAATCACTGCAAAGGTCGTAGACTTCAATGGTGAGGACAAGAAAATCAGCCTGAGCATGAAAGTCCTAGAGAACTCGATGGAGTATGAGGACGAAGACGAATAATCCAATATGTAAGGAAATCAGAGGACATACGAAAATTTTCGTATGTCCTCTGTCAGCATAAAGGGATTGTCCATTTTTTCACAAGTTCTACGATTTGCTGTAATTTTAATAACGCTCCGGGCAACCGGAATTATATAAGAAAGAGGGGTTGTTATGGCTACTTTAACATTTAAGGGTGGAGTACACCCTTATGATGGCAAGGAACTGTCCAAAGATAAAGCGATTGTTCCTTATCTGCCGAAGGGAGATTTAATCTATCCACTCTCCCAACATATTGGTGCTCCAGCCGCTCCTGTCGTTGCAAAAGGCGACAGAGTTTTGGTGGGACAGAAGATTGCAGAAGCAGGAGGCTTTGTATCTTCACCAGTCTACGCATCGGTATCTGGTACAGTAAAAGCAATCGAGCCACATTTTGTATCTACAGGTGCTAAGGTGAATTCGATTGTGGTGGAAAATGACGGGTTGTATGAGGAAGCTCCTGGTCTTTCCATCAAACCATTTGAGGAGATGTCAAGAGACGACATTATCGGAGTTATCAAGGAATCTGGTGTAGTTGGTATGGGTGGTGCCGGCTTCCCAACACATGTAAAACTCTCTCCTAAAGACCCGGACAAGATTGACTATGTGTTAGTCAATTGCGCAGAGTGTGAACCATATCTGACATCGGATTACCGGATTATGATAGAGCGTCCAGAAAAGGTGGTTGGCGGGCTGAAAGTGGTGTTGGAGCTTTTTGGAAATGCACAAGGCTGCATCTGTATTGAAGACAACAAGCCAGAGGCGATTACCATTATGCAAAAAGCCTGTGAGAAAGAAACGCGTATTCAGGTGAAGGTTCTAAAGACCAAATATCCGCAGGGTGCAGAGCGTATGTTGATTCATGCCGTGACTGGACGGGACTTAAATTCTTCGATGCTTCCGGCAGACTTGGGCTGCGTGGTAGACAACTGTGATACCATCACCTCTATCTATGATGCAGTAATCTTAGGCAAGCCTTTAATCTCAAGAGTGGTAACTATCTCCGGGGAAGCAATTGCCAATCCCTCAAACTTTGAGAGCCGTATGGGGACTAATGTAGCGGAGCTTATCGAGGCAGCTGGCGGCTTTAAGACCCAGGAGAAGAAAGTTATCTCTGGTGGCCCGATGATGGGATTTGCGATGTTTGATATCGAAGTACCTACGACAAAGACAACATCGGCGATTACCTGTCTGGCTAAAGATGCAGTATCTGAATCACCAACCACGGCTTGCATCAACTGCGGACGCTGCGTGTCAGCCTGTGACGAAGGACTGATTCCGGCAAGACTTGCACAGTTTTCTGAAAAGTTTGACTTGGATGCATTTCAGAAGTGGCATGGTATGGAATGTGTCGAGTGTGGCTGTTGCAGCTATGTCTGTCCAGCCAAGAGACCACTAGCACAGATGATTAAGAATGTAAGACGTATGGTTATGGCAAACCGTGCGAAAAAATAATAGAAAAAAAGAAAGAGGTGAGACGTGTGAGTGATTTAAGAAAGGTATCTTCATCACCGCATATCAGAGACAAAGCGACCAGTTCCAACATTATGCGGGATGTATCGATTGCACTTTTGCCAGCAGCAGCATATGGCGTCTTCCATTTTGGGATGAACGCGCTTCTTACGATTTTGCTGTCCGTTGCAACCTGTGTGGCGACCGAATATATCTATGAGAAGCTGATGCATAAGCCAGTGACTGTGAAGGATTTGAGTGCAGTCGTGACAGGACTTCTGCTGGCGATGAACCTTCCGGTTAGTGTTCCGTTTTGGATGCCAATTCTTGGCGGTATCTTTGCAATTTTAGTTGTGAAGCAGCTCTTTGGAGGCTTAGGACAGAACTTTATGAATCCAGCGCTTGGTGCAAGATGCTTTTTGATGATTTCCTTTGCTGGACGGATGACCAATTATACATATTATGCACTTGGAGCCAATTCTGGATACGATGCCATTACTACGGCAACACCACTGGCCGTACTTCGGGAAGGCGCAAGCGTCAATGTTATGGATATGATTGTCGGAAATACTGCTGGTATGATTGGTGAGACTTCTGCGATTGCAATTCTTATTGGTGCAGCTTATCTTCTCTTTAGAGGCGTGATTGACTTAAAGATTCCAGGTACCTATATTGTGACCTTTATTGTCTTTATGGCATTTTTTGGAGGGCATGGATTTGACGGCACTTATCTGGTGGCACAGCTTGCAGGTGGTGGTCTGATGTTAGGTGCTTGGTTTATGGCAACGGATTATGTCACAAGTCCGATTACACCAACCGGGCAGATAGTATATGGTGTTATCTTAGGTATTCTAACAGGTATTTTCCGCTGCTTTGGTGCATCACCAGAAGGCGTATCCTATGCGATTATCTTCTCGAACCTTTTAGTTCCGTTGATTGAGAAATATACCATTCCATTAGCATTTGGTAAAGCGAAAGCAAAAGGGGGTCAGAAATCATGAATAAGATTATTAAAAATACTCTGATTTTAACAGCAATTACGCTGGCATCAGGACTTCTTCTGGGATTTGTACATGAGCTGACAGCAGCTCCGATTGCAGAACAGGAAGCTTTGGCAAAGGCAAAAGCCTATGCGGAAGTATTTCCGGGTGCAGAGGATTTTCAGGTGATGGAGGATGTCTCAGATGCAGAAGCACTCCTTATCGAAAATGGCTATGAAGGCATGGTGATTAATGAGGTTGCAGAAGCGATGGATGCATCGGGGACGGTGATTGGTCATGTCGTTAATATCACAACGCCAGAAGGTTATGGTGGCAATATTCAGATGACTGTAGGGGTACAAAATGATATGACCATGCTTGGCATCTCGTTTCTGTCCATTAGTGAGACTGCTGGCCTTGGTATGAATGCCGATACAGCAGATTGGAAGGCACAATTTGCTGGTATTCAGGCAGAGGAGATTATCTATACCAAATCCGGCAAATCGGCGCCAAATGAGATTGATGCTGTCAGCAGTGCAACTATCACAACGAAAGCCGTCACAGGCGCAGTCAATGCAGCGCTGTGTGTAGCTGGACATTATGCGAAGTAAAGGGGGCGTACAAAGTGAATCCAAATTCAGCAGGTGAACGTTTATATAATGGTATTATTAAAGAAAACCCAACATTTGTCATGATGCTTGGCATGTGTCCGACGCTTGCCGTAACGACCAGTGCCATCAATGGATTGGGTATGGGTCTTACAACGATGGTTATCTTAGCGATGTCCAATCTAATCATCTCGATGCTTCGCAAAATCATCCCGGACGATGTACGTGTGCCAGCTTTTATCGTTATCGTAGCGTCTTTTGTAACGATTGTACAGTTCTTATTACAGGCATATATTCCAACCTTAAATGCAAGTCTGGGACTCTATATTCCATTAATCGTTGTAAACTGTATTATCTTAGGCCGCGCAGAGGCATATGCTTCCAAAAATCCAATGATGGCTTCTCTTTTTGATGGCATCGGGATGGGTCTTGGCTTTACGTTAGGTCTGACTTGTATTGGCTTGGTTCGTGAACTGATTGGTGCTGGCAAAATCTTTGGCGTGGCTGTGATGCCAGCGTCTTATGAGCCAGTCTCCATCTTTGTTATGGCACCTGGCGCGTTCTTTGTCCTTGCACTTTTGACAGCTATCCAGAACAAAGTAAAACTAAATCTGGAGAAAAAAGGTAAAGATGTATCTAAGATTCAGAGCGGTTGCAATGCAGACTGTGCATCTTGTGGCTCCAAATGCAGCAACGCAAAGGAATAGGGGGATAGAGACATATGAAAGATTTATTGATCATTGCTATTGGGTCTGCCCTGGTAAATAACGTAGTATTAAGTCAGTTCCTTGGAATCTGTCCTTTCTTGGGGGTATCAAAAAAAGTAGAGACAGCTGCTGGTATGGGCGCTGCGGTTATTTTTGTTATTACACTGGCTTCTTTTGTCACCAGTATGATAGATAAACTGCTGTTAATACCACTGGGGATGACTTATCTTCAGACCATTGTATTTATTTTGGTCATTGCCTGCCTTGTACAGTTTGTGGAGATGTTCTTAAAGAAAAGCATGCCATCTCTCTATCAGGCATTAGGCGTATATCTTCCTCTGATTACAACAAACTGTGCAGTGCTTGGTGTTGCTTTGACCAATGCAACCAAGGGCTATAGTATCCTTACCAGTACCATCAATGGCTTTGCAGTGGCGGTTGGATTTACCATATCCATTGTCCTCTTAGCTGGTATCCGTGAAAAACTGGAGTATAACGACATCTCACCGGCCCTTAAAGGCTCTCCGATTGTATTGGTGACAGCGGGACTGATGGCGATTGCATTTTGTGGGTTTTCGGGAATTATCTAATATGGATACGGAACTTTAATCGGAGGTAGGATTATGAGTATAGTGGGAATTATCATCGCCACAGTGATTGTAGGCGGTGTGGGCGTTTTCATCGGGCTGTTTTTAGGAGCGGCTGGTGAGAAATTTGCAGTAGAAGTAGATGAAAAGGAAGTCGCTATCAGGGAATGTCTTCCAGGAAATAACTGTGGTGGCTGTGGCTATGCAGGGTGCGATGGCTTGGCAGCTGCGATTGCAAAAGGTGAGGCACCTGTAAATGGATGTCCGGTAGGTGGTGCTTCTGTTGGTGCCAAGATTGGTGCAATTATGGGCGTAGAGGCAGATGCAAAAGTTCGCAAAGTGGCTTTTGTCAAATGTGCAGGTACTTGTGAGGTTGCACCAAAGAACTATGAGTATACAGGAGCTAAGGATTGCCGTTTTGTCAGTATGATGCAAAATGGCGGCGACAAAGTCTGTACCTTTGGATGCCTAGGGTATGGTTCCTGCGTAAAAGAATGTCCGTTTGATGCGATACATATTGTCAATGGAGTGGCTGTGGTGGATACAGATGCTTGTAAGGCATGTGGAAAATGTATTCAGGCATGTCCAAAGAAACTGATTGAGTTAGTGCCTGTCAGTGGAGTGTCTTATGTACAGTGTAATTCCAGAGATAAAGGTAAGGATGTGGCAAAGGCTTGTAAGGCTGGATGTATTGGCTGTATGAAATGTGCGAAAAACTGTGAGGCAGGAGCAATTACCGTAGAAGGAAATCTGGCGCATGTGGATTATGAAAAATGCACAGGCTGCGGAAAATGCGTAGAGGAATGTCCAAAGAAGATTATTAAAATCTAAACAAGAGATACATAAGAGCCGGGAGGCGATAGAAGACTTGGGGGAATCCCTGACTTTTCCATCGCCTCCCGGTTCGTGCCTGTATTGAATAAATTAGGGTCTTTTTCAATAAATCATTTTGTGGTACACTTAGAAAGTATTTGAAAAAGTTAAGAAACTGAGGATAAGAGATGATAGGAACAATCGTAAATACAGGAACTATTCTGGTAGGGAGTGTTATTGGAAGTATCTTTCAGAAAGGAATACAAGAAAAGCAGCAACAAGCACTCTATACAGCGATGGGACTGGCAGCGACAGGGCTTGGTATCAACGCAGTTGTGCAAAATATGCCCAAAAGCAATTATCCAGTGCTTTTTATTGTAAGTCTGGCACTAGGAAGCCTTGTGGGAACTTGGATTGATATTGACGGGCTGTTTCAGAGGCTGACCAAAAAGCTTTCGGTGGGAGAACTAAGTGAGGGGCTTTCTACAGGAATATTGTTGTTCTGTATTGGAACATTGTCTATATTAGGACCAATACAAAGTGCGCTAAATCAGGACCATACATATCTTTTTACCAACGCTACGTTAGATTTTGTCACTTCTATGGTGTTGGCTTCCACTTACGGGATTGGGATAGTATTGACAGCGCCGGTGTTGTTCTGCTGGCAAGGGGCAATCTATAGCCTGGCGCTTCTTTTGGGCAATTTTATGACTGCAGATATGATGACAGAACTATCTGTGGTAGGAGGATTTTTGATTGCAAGCTCTGGGCTTTCTATCTTAAATATCAAGGATTGTAAGACGATGAATATGCTGCCATCTCTGGTGATTCCAGTGGTATTTTGCTGGATTTTGGAGATGTTTTAGAGAAAGGAAACATACAGATGATACACCTATCAAAATTACAGTTAGGAGAACTGAAAGATTATAACTGGGCAGCCTATTTTCGGGAAAATGCACGCAGACAGCCAGTGATTGAGTTTACAGCAGAGCAGTATTTGACAAAGAAGGAAAAGGCGCTGATTTTTCCCTCGATAAAGATGTTTCAGGCAGGGGAGGCATCCGAGGGAAAGCATTTACTGAAGATGGTGGAGCAGTATGTAAAGAAAAGTAAAGAAAAAGCTTATCTAGAAGCGATGAAAGGCTTTGTTGCAGAGGAGAACAGACATTCGTATTATCTGACCAGATATATGGAATATTATGGGGTAAAACCTAAGAAAAAGATTGCGTTAGATGGTTGGTTTCGGGCGCTTCGTAAGCTTGGCAGATTAAGAGGAGAAGTGATGGTATTAGTGACCGCAGAGATAATTGCACTGTCTTATTACCAGGCACTTGCAGCGTGTACAAAGTCGCGGGTATTAAAGAGAATCTGCCGTCAGATGCTTCACGATGAACTTCGACATCTGGCCTTTCAGTCCGATACACTCTATCGCTTAGGAAGCAGCAGTGCGCAGGAGACTTACCGGATTTTTTTGATGCAGATGACCATTTGGGCAGTGTGGCCGTATATTGGGAAGGTACTAAAGGCTGGTGGATATGGCTATTGGCACTTTTACAGAGAGAGTATGCGTTATCTAAGACAATCTATGAGAATTGCAAGATGCGGGAGTGTGTAAGAGAGGGAAACATAAGATGACTATATTTACAGTGTTTTTTCAGATGCTGTCACTTTTGATTATGATTGGATGCGGGTATGTGGTTGCCAAAAAAGGTATGATGGATGCACACACAAACAGCCAGCTTTCAGAAGTTATCGTAAAGCTTTTAAATCCATTGTTGTTTTTTTCAAGTGCAGCAAATTCTGTAGGGCTGATTCCATTAGATACCATGGCTTTGACTGCTTTGATTGCCATTGGGATGTTTGTTATCTTTATTGCCGCCGGGATTCTTCTGTCGCCACTTTTTGACAGACATCCAGACCAACAGAAGATTTTTCAGATGATGTTTGTTTTCTCAAATCTGGGATTTATCGGGATTCCAGTTGTCAATAGTATTTTAGGAGCAGAATATGTGGTGTATGTTACAGAATTTCTGCTGGTGTATAATCTTGTGTTTTATACCTATGGCGTAGCGGTGATGGATGGACATTTTTCGATGGATTCTCTAAAGGCGATGGTCAATCCGGGAACCGTGTGCAGCTTAGCGGCAATTCTTGTGATTGTCCTTGAGATTTCGATTCCAGAATTTATAAAGACGGCAATTACCTATCTTGGCAATGCAGCTTCACCGATGGCTTTGATTTCTGTGGGATATACGTTGGCATGTTCGGATTTAAAGAAAATCTTTGGCGAGCCAAGACTATATATATTTTCATTGATTAAACTTTTGATACTTCCACTTCTGATGTTGCCACTTCTTCGTTTTGTGACCAAAGACCCGGCACTTATATCAGTATGTATGGTGCTTTTTGGGATGCCAATTGGAAATATGCCACTGATGCTTGGAAATCAAAGAGGAATTGACGGGAGCACCTGTAGCGCAGCCATAATCTTATCTACGGTACTTTGTGTATTTTCTGTGCCAATTATTGTGGCTTTTGTAAGATAAGAAAAAAGAACAAAAATATTATTAGACATACGAGATAGGATACGGTATAATATGAGCGTAGCGGTTATCATTTGCTGCGTTTATATTTTTTAAAGGAGTTTTTGCATGTTTAAGCAGACAAAAAGATTTTTATTGGCAAGTGTGAGTTTTCTGATAGTATTGTGTATTACTATTTTTATCTGGATAGGAATATATATGAACAAAAAGAGCGAAGTGGCTATTGGGGATATTGGAAAAATCTATATGTCCGAGATGAGTAAGCAGCTTCAACAGAAATTTGATGCAATTATAGATTTACGCTTGTCACAGATGGATGGAATTGTGCTTAGAACTCCTCCTTATAATGTGAAATACAGCGAAGAATTAATGGAAGAATTAGCAGTTAGTACAGAGATTCGAGGGTTTACTTACCTTGGACTTTATACATATGATGGAAATTCTGAGACGGTCTACGGAGAACCTGTTACAGCTTTTGATCAAGAAGAACTTTTAGAAGTTTTACAGACAACTGATAAGAAAGTAACCAGTGGTTACAATGAAAAAGGAGAGCGCTTTTTGCTCTTGACTTATGATGTACAATATCCGATGGCAGATGGCAGACTAAGTGATGTGATGGTGGCTGGACTGCCAATGGAATATCTAGATACTGCACTGGTACTAGAAGAAAATGACTCCATGGTCTATTATCATATTATTCGTGCGGATGGTACGTTTGTGATTCGCAGCGGAGATGCATACCGGGATAACTATTTTAGCCGTGTGATGGAGATGTTTTCGGAGTACAACGGAAAGACATCAGAGCAGTATGCAGAAGAATTAAAAGAATCCATGGAAAAGGGCAAGAATTATTCTACGCTTTTGCAGGTAGATGGGGTACGTCGCCATATGTATTGTTCTTTGCTTCCAGATTCCGAATGGTATCTAGTAGCTGTAATGCCTTATGGCGTGTTAGATGATGCGCTTAGTCGTCTAGAGCATCAGAGACAGTACACAATACTAGGAGCTTGTGGATTGATACTTTTAGCTGTATTGATTATCTTTATTCTGTATTATAGAATGTCTCAGCAGCAGCTTAGAGAATTAAATCAAGCCAGAAGAGAAGCGATACAGGCAAATAAAGCTAAGAGTGAATTTTTATCCAACATGAGTCATGATATTCGTACGCCTATGAATGGTATCGTGGGAATGACAGCGATTGCGATGGCCAATATGGATGATATTGACCGGGTAAAAGATTGCCTTGGCAAGATTACGCTTTCAAGTAAGCATCTACTAGGCTTGATTAACGATGTACTAGATATGTCTAAGATAGAGAGCGGAAAGTTGTCTCTAAATCTCAATCAGGTATCCTTGCATGAGACAATGGATAGCATTGTCAATATTATCAAACCGCAGATTGAAGCGAGAAAACAGCATTTTGATATCTTTATTCAAAATATACAGACAGAAGATGTGTACTGTGACAGTGTACGTCTGAACCAGATTTTGATTAACCTGCTTTCCAACGCAATTAAATTCACACCAGAAGATGGCGTTATCAATGTTTATTTAAGCCAGGAGAACTCTTCGTTAGGCTCAAACTATGTAAGATGTCATTTCCGCGTGAAGGATACTGGAATTGGTATGACCAAAGAGTTCCAGGAACATATTTTTGATACCTTTACAAGAGAGCAAAACTCGAATGTAGATAAGATTGAGGGAACTGGTCTTGGCATGGCTATCACCAAATGTATTGTAGATGCTATGGGCGGAACGATTATTTTGGAAAGTGAGATAGGAAAAGGCAGTGAATTCCATGTGATGCTGGATATGGAAAAGGCAATGGTCAAAGAGGAGGATATGATTCTGCCACCTTGGAGAATGTTGGTGGTGGACAATAACAAAGACCTTTGCTTAAGTGCAGTCTCTGTCTTAAAGGAGATTGGCATTGATGCAGAGTGGGCGTTAAATGGCCATGAAGCGGTTGAGAAAGTAAAACAGCGCTATCAGGAGAGAAATAATTATGAGATTATCCTTCTAGACTGGAAGATGCCAGGAATGGATGGTCTTGAGACTGCGAAAAGAATTCGGACACTTTTGGGAGATGAAGTTCCGATATTGATTATCTCTGCCTATGACTGGAGTGATATTGAGAAAGAGGCGCAGGAGATTGGTATTCATGGCTTTATCTCCAAGCCGCTCTTTAAATCCAATCTGTTCTTGGGACTTCGCCATTATCTGATGGGAGAAGGAGAAGAGAACCATACAGAAGAAGTGAAGTTAGAGCAGTTTGTCGGAAAGAGGATTCTGTTGTCGGAGGATAATGACCTGAACTGGGAGATTGCAGAGGATATCTTATCAGAAGCTGGATTTGAATTGGAGAGAGCAGAAAATGGTAAGGTATGTGTAGAGAAATTTACAGAATCCGAAGAAGGATATTATGATTTGATTCTGATGGATATTCGGATGCCAGTGATGAACGGATATGAGGCAGCAGAGCAGATTCGAAAACTTGAGCGCACAGATGTCAATTTGCCAATTATTGCGATGACTGCGGATGCTTTCTCAGAGGATATTGAGCACTGTAAAGAATGTGGAATGAATGAGCATGTCTCAAAGCCAATCGATGTGGACAGGCTGATTCAGATTTTAAGTAAGTATTTAAAATGACAGTAAGACAGACTGAACATATGTAAAGGTAAAGAAATATGTTCAAGTAGGAGGAGTTCTGCATTGAGAGATGATATGAAAGAGATTGTGAAAAAAATAGCATTTTTTCAAGAGGAGCTGAAAAAGATTCCAAAGAAAGGAAAAGTGACAGAAAGAGAGGAATTTACGTTACTTTTAAGTGGAATTTCGGCTTGCAGAAAGATTCCGGGAATCATGGGACATATGGGATATCAGTCTTTATACCATTGTGAGGAAGAAGATGCGTTAAAAGCGAGGCGGTATCTAAGGGAATTATATCAGATTTCCAATCGAAATTCTTTGCAGGAGGCGCTTTTACGGACGTTCTCAGATAGTGAGCGGTATAAATACTATATGACGTTTTGGGTTGGAGCGCCTTTGTTTGATGTGGAAAGACTTAATGCAGATGTAAAGGAGCTGTTTCTTCGGCAGATGGAGATGGCAAAGTTTTTTTATCCGATGCTTCAGGAGAAAGGATTTTATGCCTGGGATATCAATGAGAAGATTGGACTTTGCCGTAAAGCGGTGGCATGTGGAATTATCTCAGATGCAGAGTTTTGGGAAATGACAGATCCTTTTGTACGCTTAGCACAAGTATTTTATCACTCCTGGGAAGAGTATGCGCTTAGTTGCCTTTGCGGTGCAGTCTTTTTTATGCGCAGAGAGGAAAAGGAACTGCTAAAGTTTTTGGACCTGAATATTGGTCTGGTGCGCCAGCTTTTTGAGGAAGGCGGGGCATGGAGAGAGCACGCCTGGTATATACCACAAAAGAAGGAGTGGACAGAGCTTTTAGGAGTGGATATGGAACAGGAGTGTCTGGTGACCAAAAAGGTGCTAGAAGAGGAGCGGGTGGGCTATCTCTATCGTGTGGAACCAGAAGAAGATTTTCCTGACTGTGGATGGCGTATCTTTACCGGAGATGAGTCAGAAGCATATATTGCAGACCCGGAGCATATTGTGATGGAAAGCTTTAGTCATATCTGTAATATAGACCCAACGATTTTGCCATATTTTAATGCAGGCTATGGGAAGGCATATGAGAAGAAGAACAATGTCTGGATGGAGACGACATCCTAGTTTTCCTTGGCGATGATGAAAACTTTGGATAAGGAAAGCCAGTAAAATCAAATATTTACAAGTGACAAGGAAGTAATTTCAGATTAGGCGGTATAGCCCCAATTACAAGGGCTGTACCGTCTTTTTGAGTTCCTATGCGCCTTACCGTTTCGGTTGCGTGGCAGAAAGGAAATTGATTTCTCCTACAAAGTTGAAAACAATATCCCTTTTTTCATACCAAGAAACGAGGTGATTATCTTGAACACGCAAATCATCGCCATCGCCAACCAAAAGAGAGGTGTGGCAAGACCACAACCTGTGCCAATTTAGGGATAGCCTATGAAAATGAGAACGGAATACACCTGCCCTTTGGAACTGGTGCATGACATGATTAAAGGGAAGTGGAAACCGATCATCTTATGGCGGCTGCGTCTAGGGGCGACATCTCTGGCGAAGCTGGAACGTGACATAGACGGCATTACACAAAAGATGCTGCCAATGAAAACGGCATCCCTACTTATTCTTTACCCTTTAAGGTGGAAGATGCGCCGCAGGAAACTTTCCTGATTTTACTGCCAATTGATTTATAATCTATCATTGCTATCACCTCTATTGCATTGTAGGTGCAAATAGACAAACTAATAATGACTTAAAAACGCAAGTAGATTTTATAATGCAAAAAGCTATAAAAAAATATGGAATTTTGCCGATAAAACATATAAAGACTGAACCGGGTTTCCTAAATGTAGGAAGCTGATCTTCTCCGTAAGGAACCCCGTAGTGGAAAAAGTGCAGGTCGTAGAAGGCACCGGCCTGTCGAACGTGAAGGTTGTGGCGGACAAATACGGGGCGATTTCGCCGTTTCCTGTGACAATGAAAAGTTCCAGGCGGTGGTGATGTTATAAACTTTATGGTCATTTCGTGCAATTTATAGTCACTTGGTGCAATCGCGGTTTGAAATGCGGGCGCATCAGCCGATGGATTTTATGAAACAGCAAAATATGCACATAGAAGAAAATGGGCATAAAAAATATTAAGTCAAGGAGGATGATAATATGTCTATGAATGTGAATGGAAGCACACAGCAGATGGGAACTGAATGGTACCAGAACATGAAGATGCAAAAGCCTGACCGGAATGCTCCGGAGGCGCAGCCGCCGCAGGCTGACAGGGCGGTGAATGTCATAATTTCAAGGGAGGGGCTTGAAAGCCTGCAAAACGGCGGCAGGACCAGAACCCACGAGGGCGTGGTAAAGCAGAAAGAGTCCATAATGCAGGCATCAAAGTCCATAGGGGCAGGTTATGAATACCGTCTGTCCGAGGAAATCGGGAAGCTGAAAGGGCAGAGGGATAACGGCGGCGCATACAGCTTTTCGGACAAGGCAGCGGACTATGTAAGGGTGTATGGGAACCTTTACGATGAGATTGTGCAGGGTTATAAGGACGGTACAGTGGAGCGTTATGTGGGGGATGAAAATTCTGAAACGGGGTTTCGTAAGATGACGCTTGATGAGGAACTGGCCAGACTGGATAAGGCGTTCCAGAAGATGGCTGACGGTGCAGGTGTTAAGGAAATGATTTCAGGCGAGTTCAATAGGCTGGCATCCAAGGTCGGGAGCAGGCAGACAGCATTCACGGATGTAAACAAGAAGCCGCAGGGTACAGACGTGCCACAGAAACTGATGGCGCTGGCACAGGTGTGGAAGGATGCCTATAAGGTTTCCGGTTCCAAAGAGGACGGCATGGAGAAAGTGCTGTCCATGCTGGATGGTATGTTCGGCATTAAGAATGAAGCGTAAAGGAGGTATAGGATATGCTTATAATCAGGGATTTCAGTAACAGGTTCCAGCAGATATCGGGAATGCCCATAAACAGCAAGGGCGGTAAGGATATGCTGAAAAGGGCAGGCATTGATACGAACAGCAAACAGTATCAGACAGTAATGAAAAGTATGTCAGCGGCGTGTTCTGGTGTTGGGTACACAAATGTTCAGGCAATCAAAAACAGGATGAGCCGCTATGATAAGGATGGCGACTACATCAGTCCTGTTACGGGATTGGCAGGTCTGGTTGTAACGGAGAAAAACCGTGCAGAAAAGAATAGAATCATTGATATACCGGAGAGTAGCAGGGATGAGATGTTTGAACTGACCAAGAAAGAGTTTCTGCAGGAAAACGGTGTAGGCAATGGGGACACTACAAGACGTTCAGATGTATATTTGAATCTGTACCGGAAAATGGATAAGAATGACAGACTGGCAGCAGGGAATACATTAAGGCAGTATGAGCGGGCATATACGCAGGCATTTGTTGATGCGGTGAAGGCTGTTGATCCGAAATGGGAGCCGGGCAAGCCAATTCCGTCCGGGGCTTTGGACGGAATCACAAGGGAGTCCATCGACAATTCGCTTGTGCAGTCAGGCGGCTCTCTTGTGAAAAAACCATCTTCGGGCAGCACACTGGATATACAGATATAATTTTTACACATTGTTCCGCAGAGGCGCATAATACTTTGCCTCTGCGGACTGCATGGGTGCAGGGGTAGCTCTGAACGAGTGCGGGCTGTTGAGTCAAAAATAGTTGGAGGGTTCTGTAATATTGTGAAAAAGAACATTATTTTATGGGTGGCGTCTTCGGCGGTAGTAATGCTGGCGTTTTCGTGGCTTGCGGTTACTTTCGTAAAAGGCGATGCAGGAATGGCGGTATGCTTTCTTCTGCTTTTTGCAGTCAATCCATTATATTCCGTGATAATCGGAGCGTTTGCGGGAAAAGATGTGAAGCATCTGTGGAGCCTTCCGGTTATTTCAGCAGTGCTATTTCTGATAGGAACATGGATATTCTTTGACATGGGAGAAACGGCATTTATCCTTTATGCGGCAGTCTATCTCGTTATAGGGATAATGGCTATGCTGATTTCTATGTTTATTAGAAAGAAAACGCAGGAGTAACCTGACAAGGAGGGTCAGGTATCTCGGCTTTCCAGTGTATCGGGGAACCTTATAATAAAGTTGTTGAATGGAGTTAGGGTTGATGAAAAAAGCAGCGTTGATTTTAGGAATAATTTTTTTGGTTTTGACATTTGTAGGCGGTGGATATGTTCTTATAAATCATGGGCAAGTAAATGCGGGATATGCGGCTGTGCCGGGAATTTGGACTGTGATATGTTTTGGGTTTTACCGGAATGGGAAACGTGACTAATTTCAGTTTGCCAGGCATGGCTTTAGACTATAAAGTTATCATTTGGAATTTTATGGTTTTATATCCCCAATAAGGTCACAGCCTGACAGGGCGGCGCTGATGGGGAAGGTCAGTCAGGAAATGGCGGACATGAAAACGATACGGGAGGCTGACAGGCGGTGGCTGCGCCTCCTGTTCGGAGAGCCGTATGAGGCTAAGCTCCAGTCCGAGCAGGACATCGCCAATATCCACCAGTGGGTCGGAACCATCCGGCAGTATCTGGACTTGCAGGAACTGAACCGGGAAATCATTGAGGAACTGATTGACCGCATTGAAGTTGGAGAACGAACCATCATAGACGGTCAAAGACACCAGGACATTAAAATTTACTACTGCTTTGTTGGGCTGGTGTGATCGGGCAAAAAAAGCGCCTGACCGCATCAGCAGCCAGACGGAAACATTCTGTAACAGCAGCGATATTTGATTGTTGCACACTAATTTGTCGAATTAGAGAGAAATTAGCAGTTTACCCCTCCCAAATGCCTCGTGTTCTTAAACAGGTTGCGAAACGGGGTAAAATCGTTGTCGCCTTTTGCGCTGTCTATCTCGTCATTGATTGCGATATATCTCACGTCACGCTCTACGAAAAAGATTTCCGTATAGTAGCCGACTTTCAGATAATCGCGCCCTAATCTTGACATATCTTTGACAATGACCGTCGCTGTGTTTCCAGCTTCGATTTCTGCAATCATTCTGTTAAAATTCGGTCTGTCAAAAGCTGACGTTAGATAACGATACTTTTGAAAACACTGAAAAATCACAATGTCATTAACTTAAGAAAAAGCAATACCGGATAGCTTTACACCCATCCATGGGGTAAAGGACATCTGGTATTGTTCTGGAAAATTAATTCTAATATTTGATAGCATTCTACTGTATTTATCATGCAGGACGTGCTCATGTTCTATAACTTTTCTGCTCAATAAGCTCTTTTATGCGTATTTGAATATTTCCCCGCAAGCTGCCCCCTTGTCCGGTGGTAATGGCGGTCTGGTCTTATTGGAACCAGATTCTTGCTGATGTCCTCATAAATCTGCTGGAACAGTTCATCCTGTTTCCGCGCGTCCGTTTCCAACAGGATATAGATCAGGTCATTTTTTAGTATCCCAATGCTCAATGTCCGGTTTATCATCATCTTATGTTTCCTGTGTCTTTCTTTTTCGTCCAATTCCGCCTCGGCATCACGGATGATGTCCTCCGCAAGGTTGCTGATATAGATTGTGCTGTATATATCCTGCAGCAGCAGGAGCGGCTTGGTCCCTGTAAAATTTTCTATCTGCAGGCGGTCTTTGAGTGTCTCGTATGCCGTTTCAATCCCCCATCTCATATGGTACAGTTCGGCTATCTGCTGGTAGCCAAAGGGTTCCGATGGCAGATTTGTGATGAGCACTTCTTCCTGGTTTTCCGGCAGCGGCACTTTGAGCATCCGCAGGGTAATGTGCCCGATCTCTTCCATCCGCCGGCCAATATCCGTTCCTTTATAATGTCTGATTCGGCTTTTGTCCAAGTGGATGTCCACCCATGTGTCCGGTGCCGACAAAGCGACCTGTTCTTTTTTATAATCACTGGATTTGAGACGCGCAAGGAATAAGATGCCTTTCTCCATCATCTGGATAAAAGCCGGGGTAGACGGATACCCCCTGTCCATGACGACCAGGAACGGCTGTGATGAGCTGATTGTTTCAGGCAAACGGCCAATCTGCTCTTCTGCCAGCCGCATTTCATCAAACTTGCATTTACCGCAGTCGCTCTCCAGAACCATTCTATTCATGATATCATACAGACATCCAAGCCCTATGGATGCCTGGGGCTTTGTTCCTTTCCTGCTGGATGTCCCGAATTCTTCTAGGGTTTCCTTCGTAGTAGGGATATTGAGCCCTGAGCCGTCCGCGGCAAGGACTAGATATCCGTGGAAGGTAGAGAATCCGGGTTCCGCGTAAAAGTTCCTGTTATGATGGCGGTAAAGCTCATAAAAAGCCAGTGGGTTCAGCTTCATGCGCTGCTTCAGATAACCGGGCTTTGATATTTCCATTCCCGGATGCGCGGTCTTCATATAATTTCGTAGTTCCAGGCTCAAAGTAATCCCCCTCCGGTTGATCATGGTGAACATAAGATCCTTCAGCGGCATTTTTCTGTTCCTTATAAAAGAGGACGGATTCCCATTTCTGCAGAAATCATGGAATTCATCCTGATGGATCAAACTGATATCACAACAGGTACGTTTTTGAGAGTCTTTCATAAAATCACCTGCCTTTAAAAGAAAAACATCAGTTATCTGCTTCTATTATACAGTAAACATACTGAAAAAAGGAACCTTTTACAATTTTAAATGTAAAAGATTCCTTAAGTTAATGACATTGTGAAAAATCAAGGTTTTTCGAGCGACGGACAAGCAGGGTATTGTACTAAAAACTGAATACGACGCAGAAGCGGCGTTTCTTACTCTCTATACGGGAGAACAGGAACGCCGCTTTTTTCATGCCCTTGTTACGCAGTAGGGGCAGAAAAAGCCTTGCTACAAGCGGTTTTGCGGGCGCGTATCCGGCGCGGCAAGGGATTTATACCTTATCCCCCGAAACTGCGCTTCTACTGCGTAACAAATCCACAGCAAAAGGACAGCCAAAGACAAGAACACTCAAAGAGCTTGCCGCCGCCCAAAAAGAGGGGGAAGCCTTAACGCCGGAGGAATCGGAACGTCTGGAAGCCCATAGAAGCCGGAAAAAGATAGCAAGGGAAAAACTGGTACGGCAAGCCGAAACCGACCTGGCAGCGGCGGCAGAACTGGCAAAGCAGAGGGCGTATTCTTCCGAAGCCACCAAGAAATCCCGGCAGAAAATGTATGAGGAAGCCGCCACAGGAAACCCCGAAGCGGTGGAACGCTATGAGAATTATCTTGCCGCAAGGAGGGAAGCATACCACAGGAAAAAACAGGAAGCGGAGCGAACCGCATAAGGACTGAAAAACAAAAGGTGCATTGTGGAAATGTGCATAACAGGCTATGGAATCATGGATAACTCTGTTCACAGCATATGGAAAAGCTAAAGTGCAGCTTTCCCACATCCTGCAAACAGAGTTACCCACAATTCCATAAGACAGCCAGTTATACACATTACGGCACAATGCCGACTACTACGGAATCCTTCTCATTCCAACAATGACAAAAACACTATTCCAGTAAAGCAGAAATTTGTATATAATTGTCAGAAGAAAAAACAAAGAAATTCAAATTTATGTATTGACTCTCTCGTAGCGTAACGGTTTACGATTGAACCGAAAGGAGGAAATAATGAAAACCGTAAAGGACGTGTCAGAGATAACCGGAGTAAGTATAAGGACGTTGAGATATTATGATGAAATCGGTCTGCTAAAGCCAACGGAATTAACAAAAGCTGGTTATCGACTCTATGACAACAAAGCGTTAGAAAAGTTGCAGGAAATTATGTTCTTTAGAGAATTGGAAATTCCATTGATAGACATAAAAAAAATCATGGATAACCCTAATTATGATAAAGAGCAGGCTTTATTGACTCAAAAATCTTTATTGGAGCAGAAACGAAATCGGCTAAATGGGATTATTGAGTTAATAACAGACGTAATGAAAGGAGTCAATACTATGAGTTTTGAAGCATTTAGCAACGAAGAAGTACAGAAAATGGTAAATCATACTTTGGAATGTATGTCAAAAGAAAGCCTTGATGAGCAGGTGCAAAAATACGGGAGTATGGAAAAATACAAAGAGTATTTGGTTTCCGGCTTTGCCAACGAACAGGCTATGGCAGACTTATTGAAGTGGTATGGCAGCAAAGAAAAAGCAATGGAAGCAGTCATGCAGTCAACCGGAAGTGGTGAAGAAATAAAACAGGAACAAGATGAAAATGCCAGAATCTATAAGCAGTTTATGGCAGCAAAAGAAGCTGGCAATATGGATATGGCACATTCCGCTGTTGAAATGCTTGCAGAAAATTACAAAACAATGTTTGCGCTTGATAATGCAAGAAACATCCTGCTCGATTTGGCAAAAGAATATTTGCAAGGAGAAAAACTTGCAGAAGCAACCGATAGCCAATTTGGAAAAGGCTGCTCTGAATATGTCGCCCATGCTATTCAGCATTACTATGGGGCATAGCGGACAAAACGACAATGAATTATTTATAACGGGTGACGAAATAAATACATTCTCTCGTTGCCCGTTATATTGGAGTAATAGCGATGTTAGAAAGTAATTTTTAAATATGTTTCCCCATGTGGGAGAAAGGGGGAAATTTCTATGGCTTGCACAGAAGCATACAGGGAACACATCATGTATTCTTTCAACGCCTTTTGCATAGTATATGACTACTCTGCAAAAAGCGTTAAATGTGTATTCGATATGCTCCTTGTATGCTTCTGTACAATCCATAAGCAATTCCCCCTTTGGTATACGATTTTTTGAACAAAAAAACCGATAACCGCATTTTCATTTCTGCGTGTTATCGGCTCTGCGTCTGTGCGTCTGGCTCTTTGATAACGGATATATTCATCTGTTTAACATTTATAAGCGTTTCTTGTTTACACTTCGGACAGTATAAAGGAAATTTTTCAAGTATAGTATCTTCACGCAATTTTAATCTTGTTTTGCTTCCACATATAGGACATATTAACCACTTTTCTTGGTTCATTAGACTACCTCCGATTGCTCGCTTTCCATTCTTCTAAAAAAACCTATTGCGGATAATCCAACAGCACACACAATTATTCCTGTCGGAAGTAAAACAAAATATATGGCATGACTAAATTTATCGAATAAAAATCCATATATAATTTGTCCGATTGGTTGAACACACAATGTAATTGTGGATGTATATGCCATAACTTTTCCGATTAAATAATTAGGTGTCCTTTGTTGTATGAGTGAAACCGCAAAAATTGAAAAAATACTAATAAAAATCTGCATACCGCAAAATGAAACAATGCTGATAACGTATTTTATAACAGGACTAACAGGCAAAAGAAAGGCAATTCCGGCAGGAATAATAAAAATTCCAAGTGAAGCAAGTATAAGTGATAATTTATGTATTTTTAATTTCTCTGTAAGAAGCCCGGCAGCTATACTCCCTAAAATCGTTGCAATCGCTAATGCACTTTCAGCAGCACCATAATATTGTGCATTTAATCCAAGTATAGTACGCACTATATAGGGCAGTCCGACTATGGTAATTCCCATTACAAAAAATCTTGAAAATGCAGTCAAAAACAGCATTTTTGAAATACTTGTTTGTTCTTTTGAAATATACTGCATACTTGATATAAAATCCTCTTTGATGACTGAAAGAACACGTCCTTTACTCTGTGGAAGCTGATAGCTTAATTTTATAAAACATTCAAATAGTGCGGTAAAAAAGAAACAACAAACACTGGCATACATGACAGGTTTTAATCCAAACGTGGCATATAATACACCGCCTAACATTGGAGCAATTAAATAGGACAGGGAAGCTACTTGATTTACAACAGCATTACCTTTCATTATATTTTCGCCCTCTAACATTGTAGGTATACACGCTTGTACCGTAGGTGTTTCAAAAGCGCCCAAAATAGAAAGTATAATAAGGAGTATGCTTATCATAACCATGTCATTTTTTGTAGATAAAAGAAGTGTCGTACTTAAAACTGAAATACCTGTTAAAGTATCTAATGCAACCATAATATTTCGTCTGTTTGCTCGGTCTGCAAGAATACCTCCTAACGGCGAAAGAAAAATTGTCGGTATTGTCGCAATGGATAGAATACCGGCAAATATGGCGGCTGAACCTGTTACTTCCAGTACATACATAGACAATGCAAGTTTCAAAATAAAGTTTCCAAACAAGGACGTTAGCTGCCCCAAAATAAGCAGCCTAAAATTTCTTGTAAATAGCTTTTGTATCATAACTCGTTTCCTCCTTTTTCTGAAATATCAGTAATAAACTTTTCGGCAAAGGACAGTATATCGTCATTCAAAAGAGGTAAACCCATGTGTTCCAATACCTCCATTACAAAACGATATTTATGATGTAATTCTTGCTCTGTTGCAGGAAATACTGACGGCATAAGCCAAAAGTTAATAAGCGGTAAAAGTTCGGATAATTCTTTTACATATTCAGTCTTAATAGAACCGTCTTTCTTTCCCTCCTCTAATAGTTCTAACCACAACGGTGTTAGCATACGCCTGTTTTCCTCAACCGCCGCTGCTAAAATATATGGGTCTTTTAGAATAGGAATTGCTTGCATATTTATGTCATTGCGTTTTATGTCTGATTGGTTAAGTACAAGCAAAGACTGGATTTTTTGCAAACCATTTAGGTCATTTCGTCCTTTGACTGCTTCAAAAGGATTGTTTTCAAAAAAGAGCTGATTTCCCAATGCGTGCATAACTTCTTCTTTGCTTTGAAAACAACGGTAAAACATTCCTTTTGCCCCGCCTACCATGTTCATAATATCGGAGATGGAAGTTTCCTCATATCCCTTTGAAGTAAATAACTTTTGCGCTGCATTTAGAATTTCCTTTTTCCATTGTTCCGGGGCTTTCTTTACTGGTCGTGCCAATTTTACATTTACCTCCTTTGTATGCTTATTAATGACTTGCGGTCAAAAACTATTTTACTACTTTTTCTGTGGTTTCGCAATATAGTTAAGCAGAAATTTTTGCTATATATTCGGATTTTCTAAAAGTAATACGGGTATTTGACAAAAAAGGTAAGAAAGAGAGGGATTCCGTAGTAGTCGGCACTGTGCGTAATGTGCATAACTTGCTATCTTATGGAGTTGTGGGAAAGTTTGTTTGCAGAATGTGGGAAAGCTGCCCTTTAGCTTTTCCATGTTCTGTGAACGGACTTTTCCATGACGGAATAGCAAGTTATACACATTTCCACGGTGCTTGTCTTTTGGTTTTTGATTTCTTTGGTTCGGAATAGTATAGTGCTGGCGGTCTATCTCTTGTTTTCGGTTGCTTGCTTCTTTACCGTACATGAGCATTGGTGTGTGAATTGTAACAACAAAAAGAGCAGTTTACTACAAAGTTACTACGAATTTTGCTTGCATGGTACAGAATAATACTTTATAATACGTTTTAGAAATGCGGCAAATACGGGAAGATACTTGATAATGAGTGATAATACTTTATCTTCTTTGGTATTTCTAGAAGGAGGAGAACATGGAGCTATTGGAAATCATGCAGAACAGGCGCAGTGTACGAGCCTATACAAAGGAAGCGGTGAGTGAAGAGCAGATAGCGCGGATATTGCAGGCGGGGCTTTTGTCGGCGTCAGGGCGAATGATTCGTCCGTGGGAATTTATCGTTGTGCGTGACAAAGAGATGCTTCATAAGATGGCAGGAGCGAGAGATTCGGGAGCTAAGATGCTAGAGGAGGCAGATAGCGCGATTGTGGTACTTGGCGATGAAGAGAAATCAGATGTCTGGACAGAAGATTGCTGTATTGCAATGGCCAATATGCATCTGATGGCAGATAGTCTTGGAGTGGGAAGCTGTTGGATTCAGGGACGCCTTCGAAAGGCCTCTGATGGGCGGACAACAGAAGCCTATCTTCGCGAGTTGCTTTTATATCCTGAAAATCTGCGCTTAGAGGCAATCTTATCACTTGGAATCCCCAAAGAACATCCAAAAGCATATACACTAGAAGAACTTCGGATGGATAAGATACATAAGGAGCATTTCTAATGCAAAGAACGAAGTCACTGACTCTTTACAATATGATTTTTCCTATCTGGCTTCTGTGGCTGCTTCCTCCAGTATCACTTTTGATACTGCCAGCTAACTTTTTGTGGGATATGTTAATCTTAGTGCTTTCTATGCGCGTACTTGGTATCACAGGTGCCTTAAAGGAAGCCCGAAGCGTGATTGTCAGAGTCTGGCTCTGTGGCTTTTTGGCGGATGCGGTGGGAGCTTTGGCGATGGTGTTTATGAGCTTTATACAGCCAACAAGAGCATCTGTATGGGCGGATTGGTGGTATGATAAAGTTATGGGGCCTTCTGTCTACAATCCTTTAAGTAATCCCTATGCATTTGGCTATGTGGGAATCTTTATTCTACTGTCAGCAATACTGATTTATATATGTAATATAATGTTTTGTCTCAATAAACTTACGCTTGAGATGCAGAAGAAAAAGAAGCTTGCACTTTTTCTTGCTGTCTTTACAGCGCCGTATCTGTTCTATCTGCCAGTAGAGTGGTTTGCTTAGAATAGAATCTTAAGAAATCTTAATAAAATATCCCTAAAATCCTATGATATGATAACTAGAAAAAAAGTATAATAACTCTGTCATCTGTATCTGTACAAATGACAGGGTTTCTTTATAGAATTTAAAAAGGAGAAGTAGGATGGGTGAGAAGGTGTTAATTGTCGATGATGAGCAAGAGATTGCAGATTTGGTTGCCGTGTATTTGGAAAGTGAGGGGTATGAGGTATATAAGTTCTACACAGCCAAAGAGGCACTTGCGTGTATTAAGACAACGGAGCTAGACTTGGCGATTCTGGATGTGATGCTTCCACAGGTTAATGGTTTTACCATCTGTCAAAAGATTCGTAAAAAATACCATTATCCGGTTATTATGCTGACAGCGAAGGATGAAGAAATTGATAAGATTACCGGGCTGACACTTGGAGCAGATGACTATATTACAAAGCCATTTCGTCCGTTGGAGATGGTGGCAAGAGTTAAGGCACAGCTTCGCCGTTATAAAAGATATAATCCGGCAACAACAGCAAAAGAAGAAGAACATATTCTCTATCATGCTGGCCTAACCATCAATATTCAAAGCCATGAGTGTACACTCAATGAGAAAAAACTTGATTTAACTCCGACAGAATTTGAGATTTTGCGTATTCTCTGTCAGCAAAAGGGAAAAGTCGTCAGTTCAGAAGCACTGTTTCATGAAATCTGGAAAGATGAGTATTATCAAAAGTCTAACAATACAATTACCGTACATATTCGCCATCTAAGAGAGAAGCTTTCTGACAGTGCAGAGCGGCCAAAATATATTCATACCGTGTGGGGAGTGGGGTACAAAATTGAAAATTAAATGGATGAAATCAGGTTATGGAAAGCTTCAGAGGAAGATTTTTTTTCAAATACTTTTGATGGTGCCAGGTGCTTGGATGGTATTTGTTGTGGTATATGATGCGCTGCGTGGGCGGGTGGCAGACGGGATGGTAGCCCTGATTCAAAAGGTGTTTTTTCTAGAATATCAGGATGCACTCAATATCTACTGGCACTATATCCGCAACAATATGGATAAGATAATCTATCTGTTTATTATATTTTCTTTTTTCTTGTTTTTTTATTTATCTTTGAGCTGGTTTGTGAAATATTTCACAGAGATTGACAAAGGATTAGATGCGCTTTTAAGCGGACAGGAGATTGTTCTTTCCAAGGAGATGGAGACGATGGAGAAAAAGATGAACCAGGTTCGCCAGACTTTGGAGAAGCGGGAGACAGAGGCAAAACTTGCCAAAAAGCGAAAGGATGATTTGGTGATGTACTTGGCTCATGATATCCGTACACCGTTGACTTCAGTGATTGGTTATCTAAGCCTTTTGGATGAAGCACCAAAGATGCCCGAAGAACAGAGGGAAAAATACATACATATTACGCTGGAAAAATCCTGTCGCTTAGAGGCGCTGGTCAATGAATTTTTTGAGATTACCCGTTATGATTTACAACAGACAGATATGGAAAAAACAACGGTAGACCTGTCTTATATGCTGATGCAGATGGCAGAAGAATTCTATCCGATTTTATCAGAACATCAAAATACGATTGAACTTCAGATACCCGATGACTTATCCATCTATGCAGACCCTGTAAAGCTTGCCAGAGTCTTTCAGAATATTTTAAAAAATGCTGCTGCCTACAGCGATAAGGGGACAAGTATTATGATACAGGCAGCAGAAGACGACGACAATGTGCAGATTTCCTTTGAAAATCAAGGAAAGACAATACCAAAACAAAAACTTTTAACAATCTTTGATAAATTCTGCCGTCTTGATGACGCCCGCACCACAAAGACTGGTGGTTCTGGCTTAGGACTTGCGATTGCCAAAGAGATTGTACAATTACACGACGGCAAAATCTGGGCAGAGAGTGAGGAAGGAAGAACAGTCTTTGTGGTGAAACTTCCAAAGTGAAAAGAGATGCGATAAAATTTTCTTTTCGAAACAAAATGTTCCATGTTATAATCTAAAAAGAAGAGGGGTGGACAATATAAAAGCTATAGCACAGATAAAAAATACACAGAATAAGCTTGTTGGATATTGGATTGATGAACGTTTTATTACCAGAGAAGAAGCAAGTGAAAACTGTGATGTGATTGAAAATCTTGTTTTGGATGCTAATGGACAGATTGAGTTTGTGGGCGATGTTTTACCTGTATGGACGCTGCGAGAAGTCAACCAGCGTAACTATCAGAAGCTTGTAAAAAAGAATGGGTTATCTCGTGAGATACAGACGCAATTAGAGGTATGGAAAAAAGAGAAAAATGATTATGTATTGTATCTCTTGGGAGCAAGACAGATTGGAAAGACAACGGAGATTCAAAAATTTGTCTACCAGCACTATGAAAATATTCTGTATCTGGATTTATCCATTGACCAACTTCGTAACAGCTTGGAGCAATGTATGCAGCGTACCACCAATATCGCATTTGCCATTGCTAATTTTTGCCGGCAAAATCGAAGGATGGCTTTTGAAGATAACGAAGATACGGTGCTTGTATTGGATGAGATACAAGAAAGCGTAGTTATTTACAATATGATACGACAAATGCAAAAAGAACTTCGTTGTCATATGATTGTGACAGGAAGTTATCTTGGCAAGACTATCAATTCGCACTATTTTAAACCAGCAGGCAATGTATGGTATGTGGAGATGTTGCCTTTGTCTTTTGCAGAATTCTGTGCCGCTTTTGGGTGCAGGGAATTGCTGTTTCAGATTGATATATTTGGAAAAAGCCCAATAGAAGACTATCAGACACTTTATCAATGGTATCAGGTATATATTCAGATAGGTGGGTATCCGGCAGTAGTGAATGAATACAAGAAAAGTAGAAAGATTGCCAACTGTCTAGAAGTGTTGCAAAAATTGATACAGACTTTTACGGATGAGTCCGCCGCATATTTTTCTGATGATAAATGCCGAATGATTTTTGAAAATGTATATAAAGCAGCATTTACGATGATTGCCAATGAGAAAAAGGGAACTTCCTCGAAAGATATACAAAAAGTGGCTGACTTTGTGAAAGATTCTACAAAAGAAAATGTAAGTCGAAAAGAAGTGCACCAAGCGATAGCCTGGCTAAAATATTCCAGAATTCTTGGTGGGTGTGATTTGTACAATCAGGGAAAGATTTCAGATTTATTAAATGAACGAAGATTTTATTTTATGGATTGTGGTATTGCCAACTGCATTGCACATATGACACCGATTGATAATGCAACAGTAGCAGGTATTTTAACAGAAAATTTTGCTTATACAGAATTGTACAGGCTGTATCAGACAGAATATGTAAAAGGGGATAAACCATGTTGCTCTGTCTATGATAATTATGAACTGGATTTTATGATTGTAGATCAAGAAGATAAGCGATATGGCATCGAAGTAAAGACAAGTAATGCCAAAGAGCCAATCTCTTTGCTTATTTTTCTCAGTCAAAATATGGTGGATGAAGGGTATTTGGCTGGAAAGACAAAAGGAGGAGTCAGAAAAGAAATCTATTCAATACCAATTTATACAGTAGGATGTCGCTTTCCTTATCCATCAAAAATTTCGTAGTTTTTAAGGATTTCTTAGGAATTTGCTAATTGCTTTTTAAGAAACAAAAACCTCTTGTGTGCTATACTCTTTGAAAAGATGTAAAGCTTTCACAGGAGGTTTTTTAGAATGGAAAAAAAGAAGATAGCAGTGTTATTTGGTGGTTGTTCGACAGAGTATTCGGTGTCCCTTGCATCGGCTTATGCAGTAATTTGCCATATAGACCAGGAAATGTATCAGGTAGTTATGATAGGCATTGCCAGAGACAGTGGACAGTGGTATTGGTATCAGGGAGCATATAAGAGAATCCTAGAAGATACCTGGCTTCAAAACGAGGATTGTACACCTGTCTATCTGCCAACTGACCGAAAGGTACAGGGGTTATACTATCTAAAAGACGGTCGGCTGCGTGTGCTTTCTGTGGATAAGGTATTGCCAATACTACATGGAAAAAATGGAGAAGATGGAACAGTGCAAGGGGCATTAGAGCTTGCCAATATTCCTCTGATTGGATGTGGGGGATTAAGTTCTGCGCTCTGTATGGACAAGGAGATGGCACACAGGCTTTTAATACAACATGGAGTGAGTGTTCCTAGAGGGGTATTATTGCAAAAGCCTTATGATACCTTGCAGATATGGAGCGATGCCAGAACACTTGGCTATCCGCTCTTTATTAAGCCCGTTCGTTCTGGCTCTTCTTATGGTATCACCATGGTACAAAAGGAAGAAGACCTGATTGCGGCAATCGAAAATGCGTTCGGTTATGATGATAAAGTTTTGATGGAAGAATGTATCGTTGGCAGAGAAGTGGGATGCTCGGTTCTGGGAACAAAGACTTTACTGACAGGCGAAGTAGATGAGATTGAATTGTCAGAGGGCTTTTTTGATTATACAGAAAAATATACCCTTAAGACCTCTAAGATTCATGTACCTGCACGGATTTCTCCTAAAGTATCTAGTGAGGTCAAGAGAATGGCTAAGATAGTCTATCGTGCGCTTCACTGCAGCGGTTTTGCAAGAGTGGACTTTTTTCTGACAGAAGACGAAAAGCTCTATTTTAATGAAGTCAATACCATTCCGGGCTTTACCGCACATAGCCGCTTCCCCAATATGCTAAAGGCTTCGGGATATACTTTTGAGGAGATAATCACACGGATTTTGGAGGAAGAAGGATGATTGATTACTTCCGCGTTGTGGCTGCGTTCTTTGTGATTGCAATTCATACAGCACCTTTTTCCAGTATAGAGCCAAGACTTGATGCTGTGTTGACCTATGGTCTTTGCCGGATTGCGGTGCCATTTTTTCTGATGACAACAGGATATTTTGTGCTTGGGCCATATTGGAGAAGTGGCTTTTCTGACTCTGAAAAATATCGGCGATTTTTAAAAAAGATAGTGCTTCTCTATGGGGGAGCTATCTTATTATATGCACCATTTGTATGGTATGCCAAAAAATATCCAAAGACTATTCTGGATATTTTAAAAATGCTGCTATTTGATGGAGCCTTCTATCATCTGTGGTATTTTCCGGCGCTTCTGTTAGGAAGTATTCTGGTGGTTGGACTGTTAAGACATCTGTCCGAGAGGCAGACATTTGTAATCACAGGTATCCTTTATCTGATTGGACTCTTTGGAGACAGTTATTATGGAGTGGTAGAGAAGCTGCCAACCGTAAATACCATCTATCAGGGAATCTTCTATATCAGCAGTTATACCAGAAATGGGATTTTTTATGCGCCTGTCTTTCTTCTGATGGGAGCCTGTCTTTGGCAGAGAAAAATCAAACAGTCCACTGGGGAGGGGTGTATAGTGGCGCTGCTTGTAATGCTCTTAGAGAGTGATATTACTTATCGGTTGGAACTTCAAAGGCATAGCAGTATGTATCTGGCTCTGCCAGTAGTGATGTATTTTCTTTATCCGCTGTTATTAAAGGGGACAAAGAAGGCAAGAAAGGAACTTAGAAGCGGAACTTCTTTTCTCTATATCATACATCCAATTGCTATTATTTTGGTCAGAGGGGCAGCCAAAGCACTTGGGCTTACCTCGCTTTGGGTGGACCATTCCCTTATACATTATGGAATGGTCTGCCTAGTATCCATCGTTTTGATGGTGTATGAACTGTATCTGATAAAACTTATAATACTGTACAAAAGGAGGCGTGCTTATGTATCAAAAAGGCCGGGCATGGATTGAACTAAATCGGGCACATCTGCACCATAATGTGCGATTATTTCAGAGAATTCTTCCAAAGAGCTGTCAATTAATGCCAGCTATAAAAGCCAATGCCTATGGACATGGGGCAGAATTGATAGGAAAAGAACTGCATAAGATGGGGATTACGCAGTATTGTGTGGCTTGTGCAGAAGAGGGAGTAAGACTTCGGCAATCCGGGATTACAGGAGAGATTTTAATACTTGGCTATACACATCCACAGGATTTTGAACGATTAAGAAAATATCGGCTGACACAGACCGTTGTAGACTATACCTATGGAAGAGAATTATCCGCTTATGGCTATCCTTTGCTGGTTCATATTGGAATTGATACGGGGATGCACAGGCTTGGAGAGGACAGCACACATATAGATAAGATACAGAAGTTGTGGGATTTGCCGGGGCTTTGTATAACAGGTGTATTTTCCCATCTGTGTACTTCGGATGGAACAAGCAGAAAAGAACAAATGTTTGTAAAACTGCAAGAGAGACGTTTTTTGCAGGTGATAAAAAGTCTGAAAAAAGCGCGAAAGACAGGCTTTGCCACACATCTGCAAGGAAGTTATGGGATACTTAATGGAAATCTTTTGCATGGACATTATCAGTATGCGCGGGCAGGGATTGCACTCTATGGTGCGCTGAGTGAGTCGTCTGCTTTGCTCTCTCAGAAATATCCGCTAAAACCAGTCTTATCCTTAAAGGCAAGGATTGCCTGTATACGAGAACTCTCAGAAGGAGAAGGGGCAGGATATGGTCTTACATGGCATGCAGATAAAAGGCGCTTATTAGCTGCGGTATCAATTGGATATGCGGACGGGATTCCACGTACACTCTCCAATAAAGGGCATGTATTGATAAAAGGTGAGAAGGCACCGGTTGTTGGGCGCGTCTGTATGGATCAGCTGCTTTTGGATGTCACAAAGATAAAAGGCGTACAATCAAAAGATGAGGTGGTCTTTATTGGAAAAAGTGGAGAAAAGGAGATAAAGGTGGAAGAGATGGCAAGAGAAGCCGGCACCATATCCAATGAAATCTTAAGTGGACTTAGTGACCGGCTTTGCAGAATGTTTGTATAATCAGATAGTAATATCAAGAGAAGCTCCAACAGATGACAAGTCGATGCCAGTACTGCTGTAGACAGAAGCAAGGTCAGAGGCAGAAGCTCCTGGCATCGAAGAGAGCATCTCGTTCATGGCAACTTTTTGGTCTTCTCCCATCTCCTTTAAGGCATATTCCCGTTCTTCCCGGTGCCGTCTCTTACGGCGGCTTTTAAGTTCCTCTTGCAGTTGCTTTGCTTTTTGCGTTTCATTTTGCTTCTCGGCTTTTTTCTGACGATTCTCTAGTTGCTCTTCTTTGCTTAGGCTCTTTAACTTTTTCTGGATTTTTTTAATCAGCTTTTCCATACGTTTAACCATCTGAAGCGCTTTTTTGGCGTCTTCTCCTTCGCAGGCATAAGCGGACATCTTCAGGCTGGCAAGCGCACGCGTGGCCTTTCCAAGTACCTGTTGTACATCAATCTTAGTCTCTGCTCTGGCAAGTTCTGCAGCTAACTGGCCAACAGAATTCTCTGGTGCGGAGGATTTTATCTTATGATTAGAATCTTGACTGGCATCAGAGACAGATTTTTTTAGGGTATCTAAATCTGGATCAGAAGTTTTGGCTAAAGCTTCCTTGGAGATGGCTTCCTCTTTGTTGTGTTTGGCAGTCTGGTCTTTGCTCTGCGCAGCAGAAGATGCAGAAATATTTGTCTCTCTTGATAATCTGTTCTCGGTAACTTTCATTGACACCCTCCTTTTGTGAAAAAAATATAAACTGTTATTGATAATATATCGACCGTTTTTTCCATACTATAAGGCCCGAAGAAAATTTAGAGAGCCGGCCGGATTTTGGGTTCCTTTTTCCAGAAGCTCAATCAGTCCAGAGATGGTGTCTTCTACTTCTTCATAGGTGGAGGGAATAAGTGTATTATCTAACTTAACAGAAAGTACAATTAGTACAATTTCAGCCAGGGCATCAGGATGGTTAAAATGGATTTCTTTTTTGGAGATTCCCTGCTTTATAATCTCTGCCAGTACCGGTTTTAATTCGCTGATAAGATAGTTGAGATATTTTTGGTGTATCAATGCATGTTCTGGTGCACTGATAACACTTTGTGTCTTTTTGCGTATATGAAACTGGATAGAAGAATTTCTGCAAGCCTGAAATATCATTGCCATACGGGTAAAGGATGAAATATCGTATTGGTTAGCCAGATGTTTTGCTGTCTCCAAAGGCTTTTCATAGTCACGTGCAACTAAAGCTTCCCATATGGCATTTTTGGAGGAGAAATAATAGTAGATGCTTCCCTTTCCCATACCAGCTTCGCGGGCAATTTCACTGACAGAGATATGTTGTATTTCCTTGTGTTCTAGTAATGTCTGAAGTGCGTCGAGGATTTTCGTATATTTTGTGTCTTTTGGCATAGGAAACCTCCTTTGTGGACAGTGTAACACGAACAAGTAAACTTCGGCAACTGCATAATAGACAGAAATCTTTGCTTTTTTTCTCTTTTTTTAGCAGTTAAGATGGTTGACCACTGGTCGAAAAGGTGTTAAAGTGTAGAAGTAACAAGTCGACCAGTGGTCGAAAATGGTAAGAGCTGTGATTGTAGGAGGATTAGTAAGATGACTTATGCAGAGTTTTTTGCAGAGGTGAAAAGTAGATTTATGGAAGCAGATGTCAGTGATATTACAGAGCATCTGGCATTTCAGTTTAATATTACCGGAGATGCATCTGGGATTTTCTATGTGGAGGTCAAAGAAGGCAAGCTGTATGTAGAGCCATATGAGTATTTTGACAGGGATGCAATGTTTATCTGTAGTGCACAGACACTTCGGGACTTGGCAGATGGAAAGCTTGACCCAGTATTAGCCTTTACTATTCAGAAATTAAAGGTTGAAGGCAATTTAGACAAGGCACTTCGTTTTAAAGAGTTGGCAGAGCGCAGCAGAATAGGCAGGTAGACTATGAAGAAGAAATTGACGATTGCAGCAGTCTTTTTGGGACTTTTGACTGTGGCAGAGGCAGGAGGCTCGGCGTATTTTTACCGAAGGACAATGAAACGGGGCAATGCGAAGAAAGAGCGGACTATAAAGATGGCAGGTACAGACTGGAATCAATATATGCCGCTGATTCAAAAACGCAAAGAAGCGATGCTAGAGCAGCCACATGAAGATGTCTTTTGTGTCTCGGAAGATGGACTTCAGCTGCATGCAACGTATTTTCCATATGGAGACAGGAGAAAGATTGTTATCTGTTTTCACGGCTATACCAGCCAGGGGATGAGCGATTATGTGGGCTTGTCTGATTATTATCGAAGACAGGGCTTTAGTATGCTTTTGGTGGACGAGCGCGCACATGGAGACAGCGAAGGAGAATATATTGGCTTTGGTTGTCTTGACAGGATAGATGCACTTATGTGGATTGACTGGGTGCTGCAGCAATGCGGGGAGGAGACACAGATTCTTCTGCATGGAACTTCGATGGGTGGTGCGACTGTGCTGATGAGTAGTGGTTTGGCACTTCCAGAGCAGGTAAAGGGGATTATCTCAGACTGTGGTTTTACCTCTGCAAAAGAAGTATTTACCCATGTGCTTCACTCGATGTACCATCTGCCGGCATTTCCAATGATTCAGATTGCAAGTCTGGTCAACAAGAAAAAAGCAGGATATGGATTAGATGAATGTAATGCAGCAAAAGAAGTACAGAAGGCAGAAGTGCCTATTTTGCTGATTCATGGAGATGCAGACACGTTTGTGCCATGCAGTATGTGTGAAAAAATCTATGAAAATTGTGCATCTGACAAGAAGATGCTGATTGTAAAAGGTGCTGCACATGCAGAGAGTTACTATAAAGATATGGAAGCATATGAAAATGCATTGGACGATTTTATTGGAGGAATTATAAAATGATGAGAAAGAGAAAAGGATATCCCGTATATCCACTGACTGCTGCGCAGAAATTTCATTTTTTTTACCAGAACTTTTGCCCGAAAAAGGAAGTTCTGAATGTGGGAACAAGTTTGACGATTGAATCAGAGCTGGATTTTGAGGTACTTAAAGCGTCCATCTGCAAGGCATATGAGCGCTGCGAGTGTATGAGGGTTCGTTTTGCAAAAGACAAAGAAGGGACCTGGTATCAATATGTGGTAAATACCGAAGAAGGAAAGCCCCAGGTAGACCAAATGGACTTTTCGACTTCGACGATGGAAGAAGCAGAGAAAACGATGACTGAGTGGAGTGCAGTGCCTTTTAAGGCAGAAGATTCTCCGATGAGCCGGATTGTGATGATTAAGATGCCAGATGGTTTTCAGGGAATCTATCTGCTAGTAGACCATAGGATTATGGATGCACAGTCTTTGATTTGCTTTTTAAAGGATGTGATTGAGCTTTACTGCAATACTTTGTTTGAGGGGGTCGACTATCCAAAAGATATGGCGTCTTATATCGAACAGATAGAGAAAGATTTGGCTTATGAGGCTGGAAGCAAGGCCAAAGAGCGGGATGCACAGTATTTTCAGAAGCTTATTGATGAGATGCCAGAGCCTATCTATAATGGGATTGATGGTCCTAAAAAATTGATGGAGGAGCGTGAAAGAAGTGGCAATCCAGAAGCTAGAGCAGCGATAAATACCTCAGATTCTGTAGATTCTGCACTGGATATCTTCCATCTAGAGGAAGAACCTACCAAACGGTTGATGGATTTTTGTGAAAAATATCACGTATCACTGGTGTGTCTGCTTTTGATGGGGCTTCGTACTTATTTTCAGAAGATGAATGGCAATGATGATGTATCGATTAATACAGCGATTGCAAGAAGGGCAACGCTCAAAGAGAAAAAATCCGGCGGCACAAGAATTCATTCCTTCCCATTTCGTACGATTTTCTCAGAAGATAAGACCTTCTTAGAGGGAATTTATGCGATTCGTGACCTGCAAAATGAGTATTTCCGCCATGCCAATTATGACCCGGTGCAATACTTTGCTTACAGAGGGAAGAAATATCCACATCCAAATGGGCAGACTTATGAGCCAATGTCCCTGACCTATCAGCCTTTGACGCTTCGCGAGAAAGGACTTGATAAGCTTGGAGAGATTCGCTATAAGACAAAATGGTATCCAAATGGAGCGACAACACAGGGGATGTATCTGACTGTAATGCACAGACCAGAGGATAATGGGCTTGATTTTAGCTTTGAGCATCAGGTGAAGGCGGTTAGCAGAGAGCAGTTGGAGTATTTGTATTATTATCTGTGTAAGATTATGTTTAAAGGGACAGAGAATCCCAACCTTACTATCGGAGAGATTATAAAATTAGTGTAGACGGTTTGCTTAGGAGGATAAACAAATGTTTGAAAAGTTAGTAGAGATTATATGCAATTATGTAGAAGTGGACGCAGAGAATGTGAAGATGGAGTCTCGCTTTATGGAGGATTTGGGCTTTACATCCTTTGACTTTATGAGTATGTTAGGAGAGCTTGAAGACGCTTTTGATGTGGAGATTGAGCAGCAGGAGGTATCGGATATTCGGACTGTAAAAGAGGCAGTGACATATCTGGAGAGTTTGGTGGAAAAATAGGAGGTGTCATTATGACATACAGTACGATTCGTGATATTTTGGTCGAAGCTGAACAAAAGTTCAATTCAAAAGATGCAATTCGGTATAAGGTGGCAAAGGATACGATTGCAGCAAAATCCTATGCAGATTTAAAGGCAGATACAGAGAGCTTTTCCTGTGTCTTAGAGGCACTTGGCGTACAGAAAGCTCATGTGGCACTGACAGGTATGACTTCTTATCCTTGGCTTGTGTCTTATTTTGGAATTGTGAACAGTGGAAATGTTGCAGTTCCACTAGATGTCTCTCTTCCTATGGAGGAGATGTGTGAGCTGATTGACCGTTCGGATGCGGTGGCTCTTGTTGTGGATGAGATTCGCAAAGATGTAATGTTAGCAGCAAAGCAGAAGTGTCCCAAGCTTCGCTATCTGATTTCGATGCAAAAAGAAGTAAGTGATGAAGAAGCACTTTCTTTTGGGGCTCTTCTAAAGGAGCACAAAGGAAGTTATGACTATAAGCCAAATCCAGAGGATTTAGCGACGATTATGTTTACCTCTGGTACGACAGGCAAGAGTAAGGGCGTGATGCTGACCCATCGAAATATGGCGGAGAATGCAACTTGCTTTGATATGAAATTTCCAGAGCGGAGCGTGCTTTTGACCGTGCTTCCGATTCACCATGCCTACTGTCTGAGTATGGATATTTTAAAGGGACTCTCTCTTGGCAGTATTATCTGCATCAACGATTCTCTGATTCGGATGGCCAAAAATATCAAGCTGTTTCAGCCCAATGTGATATTAATGGTGCCACTGATGATAGAGACAATGGCGAAAAAGCTACAAGACGTTGCAGGTCTTCCACCAGAGATTGTAAAAAGAGAAGTGTTTGGTGAACAGTTCCATACGATTTGCAGTGGTGGCGCTTATCTGCCTCCGGCGATGCTGGATTTGTTTGCGACTTATGGAATTGATATTTTACAAGGCTATGGAATGACCGAGTGCGCACCGGTTATCAGCACTACAATGAGCTGGAATATCAAAAAAGGTTCTGTTGGACAGTTGATTCCAAATTGTGAGGCTAAAGTGGTGGACGAGGAGCTCTGGGTACGGGGCAGCAGTGTAATGCAGGGCTATTATCAGATGCCAGAGGAGACCAAGGAGACTCTTGTAGATGGATGGCTTCGCACAGGAGATTTAGGCTATGTGGATGAAGAAGGCTTTGTCTATCTGACCGGGCGCAAGAAAAATCTGATTATCACCAAGAATGGAGAAAATGTATCACCAGAAGAACTGGAAAATCGCCTGTCAGAATCTCCACTGATACAAGAGGTATTGGTTCGTGAAAGCGAAGGCGTTATCGAAGCCGAGATTTTCCCGGATTATGAATATATAGAGAAGAAAAATATCTTGGATATTCCGGCAGCGCTTCAGGAGTTGATTGACAACTGGAATAAACAAGCACCAGCTTATAAAAAAATCTATCGCCTAAAAGTCCGCGAGACCGAATTCGCAAAGACACCGTCGAAGAAGATTAAGAGATATTAAGAAAAAAGAGACTTACGTTTCCTTATATGAGGAGAATGGGAGTCTCTTTTTTATATCTTAAGACAGCTGTTTCCTATTATATCATAAAGAACAAAAATTTTTATAAAAAAATCTATATTATGACTGGAAAATTTGGTGAATATGTATTATACTTAGTACGGTACTAAATACAAAGCTGACGTATTTGTTAATTGTTATTTTTTCCACAAAGTGCAGAGGTGGAAAACATACAAAAACAGAGAAGGTTTAGCTTTGTAAATCAATTAGATAAGGAAGGTGAGCAATTGGAAAACTATACTAAGTATAAGTTGAAAAGTAATGATGAGCTGGTGTCTTTATTGGCCGATAAGGATAATCTGTTTATCGTTGCCTGCAACAAGTGCTTCAAGGAATTTGAAACCATTGACGAACCAGAGTGCGCAGAGCTTGAGAAAATTGTTGCCGCTGAGGGCAAGAAAGTAACAGGCAGTGCAAGGGTTGACTTTTTGTGCAACAAGACTCAGACGGAGAAGAAGCTTCAGGATATGATTCCAGAAGGAACCGAGCATGTTCTCGTTATCTCCTGTGGTCTTGGAATCCAGACTATCGCAGATCTGGCAGACAAACCAGTATATGCAGCTAGTAATTCTCTGAATTATACCGGACATCATGGTATGGCTCTGACAAAGAAAAGCTGTGATGCATGTGCACAGTGCTATCTGAACGTGACCGGCGGTATCTGCCCAATCGTTGACTGCTCGAAGAGTCTTGTCAACGGACAGTGCGGAGGCGCTAAGAACGGCAAATGTGAAGTAGACCCGAACAAAGATTGTGCTTGGGAGAAGATATATAAGAGACTCGAAAAACAGGGTCGTCTTTCCGAGTTTTTAGATCAGCCTGTACAGCTTCGGGATTACTCGAAGGTTGATTTCAAGTTTGTAAATGACTATGTAAAATCAATCCGCGAGAACAGGCTTGAGGGTTATTATGGTGGTGTTCATCCTTCAGAGCGTAAAGAATTTACAGAACATATTGCATTACAGAAGTTCCCAGACCCAGAGACCGTAGTCATTCCTCTGTCCATGCATGCAGGCGCTCCGGCGAATCCTGTAGTGCAGGTTGGTGACACTGTGAAGGTTGGTCAGGTGATTGGTGAATCAGCTGGCTTTATCAGTGCTCCGGTTCATTCAAGTGTCAGCGGAACAGTTACTGCAATTGAAGAACATGGGCATGCCACAAGAGGCCGGTGTATGTCTGTTGTTATCAAATCAGATGGAAAAAATACTCTGCACGAATCTATCAAACCGAATAAAGACCTTGACAGCCTTACCCCAGATGAGATTATCGAGATTGTCCGTGCAAGCGGAATCGTTGGTATGGGTGGCGCTGGCTTCCCAACCTCTGTGAAGCTAAAACCAAATAAACCAATCGACGCTGTCTTGTTAAATGGTTGTGAGTGTGAACCGCTTCTGACTGCGGACCACAGAGTGCTCTTAGAGTTTGCAGATGATGTTGTCTTTGGCTTAAAAGCGATTGTCAAGACCGTGGATGCCAAAAAAGGTATCATCGTAATTGAGGACAATAAGCCAGATGCGATTGAGCTGTTAAAAGCAAAGACCGCAGATTGTGAGAACTTAGAAGTCGTTGTGGCAAAGACCAAATACCCACAGGGCGCTGAGAAGATGTTAATTAAGCGCGTGATGGGAAGACAGGTACCACGCGGAGGACTGCCAGCAGATGTTGGTGCGGTAGTAAGTAATATCAGTACCACAAAGGCAATCTCAGATGCGATTCAGAAGGGTATGCCACTGATTGAACGTATAGTGACTGTAACAGGCGAGAAGCTTAAGAAACCGGGCAATTATATCGTGAAGATTGGTACAAACACCAAAGACCTGATTGATTACTGCGGCGGTATCACAGGTGATGACGTCACGATTAAGGCTGGTGGACCGATGATGGGCTTTGTTCTTTCAGATACCAATGTACCGATTATGAAAGGCTCTAACGGTATTATTGTCGTTGATACAGACCATACAGTAGAGCAGCCATGTATTAAGTGTGGTCGTTGTATGGATGTCTGTCCTATGGAACTTTCTCCTCTGTATTTTGCAAAATTTGCGGATGAGAAGGATTGGCAGGGCATGAAAGATAAGAATGTTATGGATTGTATCGAGTGCAGATGCTGTGAATATATCTGTTCCTCCAAGATTCCATTAGTCACCAAGATTAAAGCCGGCAAAACAGCAGTAAGGGAGATGAAGTGATATGTTAATTACCCAATTAAAAGCAAAGGAAACTATCGTATCACTGGTGGAAGGAAAGAAGATTTTCATCATTAACTGCCAGGGATGCAAGGAAGTTCATTTCCCGGAAGAAGAAGCTAAAGAGCTTCAGAAGGAACTTGCTGCAGACGGGAAAGTGACTGGAAGTATTACAACCGATTACATATGCAATCCAGAGAATATGAAACTGCGCCTTGAGAAGCATATGAGTGAGATTAAGGCAGCAGATATGGTACTTGTATTTTCCTGTGGTGTAGGTGTACAGACCATTGCTGAGTATCTAGATGACAAGATGGTATGCGCAGCTTGTGATTCTTGTCGTCTGCCAGGCTTCCAGGGAGTAACGCCGATTGAGTATGATTGCGGTCAGTGTGGTGAGTGCTACCTGAACCTGACCGGAGGCATCTGTCCGATTACGGCTTGCTCTAAGAGCCTTTTAAATGGCCAGTGTGGCGGTGCAAAGAACGGCAAGTGTGAAGTAGACCCCAATATGGAGTGTGGATGGGAGCGTATCTACAGACGGCTTGAGAAAGTCGGACGTCTTGACGCTTTAAAATGTCCAGTTCAGGTGCGTAATTACGCAACTGATGATGAAGTCTAAGTAAGGAAACTGTTAAAATTTATAAGATTAGGAGCAATGTATAATGAAAATTACTGAGTTATTTGAACGTGGTGAATTTGTAGTTTCTGCGGAAGTAGGTCCGCCCAAAGGAATTCATATTGAACATTTACTGGAGGAAGCGAAGACTTACTTAAGCGGTATTACGGCGGTGAACGTGACAGATAATCAGTCCTCCGTTATGCGTCTTGGTTCTCTTGCAACTTGCAAGGCTCTAAAGGACGAAGGGCTTTTGCCAATCTACCAGTTGACTTGCCGCGACAGAAACCGTATTGCA
Organism: Lachnospiraceae bacterium; assembly: GCA_910575445.1. Classification (GTDB taxonomy): domain Bacteria; phylum Bacillota; class Clostridia; order Lachnospirales; family Lachnospiraceae; genus Hominiventricola. The sequence goes on from CAJTFW010000003.1 coordinate 261,621, forward strand.
CTGCAGTCTGACCTTTTGAGCGCAGCGATGTTAGGGATTGAGAACCTGTTGGTTTTGACAGGAGACCATATTAAGCTGGGCGATCACAAAGGAGCAAAGCCAGTCTTTGACCTTGATTCGGTATCCTTACTTCATACCGTATGTAAGTTAGAGGCTGGAGAAGACCTTGGCGGCAACAAGTTAGTTGGAGAGCCTCCAAAATTTGCCAAAGGTGCAGTAGTATCTCCATGTAGTGATTCTCTTGATTCACAGCTTGCAAAGATGGAGAGAAAGGTTCGTGCAGGCGCAGAGTATTTCCAGACACAGGCAGTCTATGAGCCAGAGAAATTTATCAAATTCATGGAGAAAGCAAAACAGTTTGGCAAACCGGTTCAGCTTGGAATCGTAATTCCAAAATCTGCTGGTATGGCTAAATACATGAATGATAACGTAGCTGGTATCCATGTTCCGCAGGAGATGATTGACGAGTTAAAGGCGGACAAGGAAAAGACCAAAGCTGGTATTACAGGTGTAGAGATTGCTGCACGTATTATCAAAGAATGTAAGCCATATTGCCAGGGCGTACATATTATGGCACTTGGTTGGGAATCCAAAGTACCAGACCTTCTAAAACAGGCTGGAATTTAATCCTTTGATTCTGTAACTTTCAATGGCCGAAAGCTGTCTATATGCTTTCGGCCATTGCTTTTTCAGGGTTTTTAGACTGTAGAAAGGAATTTCCATATTTTTGTGGAAAATATACAGAAATTCACTTGCTAAATATCCCCCCATGGGGTATAATGTTAATAAACAATGTCAAAAAAATAACAGAGAGAGCATCTTTTTGTGTTTTTTTGATAAAAAGGAGGGAAGTAGATGCACGTAACCAATGAAGAGCATACGCACTGTGGATGCGGGTGTGGCGGGTCTGAGCACACGCATGAGCATACACATGGTGATACGACTCATACGCATACGCACACACATGAAACGGGTCATGAACATGAGCACAATCATGAGCACTGTGGCGGATGCGACGGTCATACACATGAGCACTGCGGTCATGACCATGGCGACCATCCAAAGGATGAGGACACTGCGGTATTGGCATATATGCTAGACCACAATAAGCACCATGCACAGGAGCTTGCTGTCATTGCTAAGCACTTGAGAGAGCAAGGCAAAGAAGAAGCCGCTGCTCAGATTGAAAAGGGCGTGGAGGATTTTGAAAAAGGCAATATGAGATTATCCATCGCGCTTTCCCTATTGTAATAGAATGGCATCCGCTTTAGCGGATGTAACTTGAATTAGGAGGTAAGAGCCAATGTGTCTTGCAACAGTTTATGGTAAGAAGCAAGAGAGCGAGAGCATCCTGATTAAAAATGCGAGCCGCCTTGATGTGGAAGGGAATGTTATTCGTATCCGCGATATCATGGGCGGCGAGATTACGGTGGAGGGAACAATATCCATGGTGGATCTTGCGAACTCAGTTGTGAAAATCAACTGCATAGAGGACTAGGTTTCAATTGCAAATTTGATATAGATTGGAGGTAGAAAACGGTGTGGCTGACAGAAGCAATGAAACAATGCATGCTTGTTTCTTTGGAAGATAGGCTTCAAAGAGGCTGGTATCGGGTACACGACCACCCAGAGCGCTAAAGGATGTGTACTCTTGTATAGTTAAAAGATTATAAGAATGTAGGAGATGACAATATGCCGCAGACGATAGCAGTGGCAGGCAAGGGCGGCGTGGGTAAGACCACTCTGACCGGCATGCTGATTCAATATTTAGCAGATAAAAAGAAAGGACCAATTCTAGCGGTTGACGCGGATGCCAATTCGAATCTGAATGAGGTTCTTGGCGTAGAAGTGGATATGACACTAGGGGATATCCGCGAGGAGATCGCCAAGGCAGAGATGGCAAGCGTAAGCCCTATTCCTCCAGGAATGTCCAAGCAGGATTATGCAGAGTTTAAATTTGATTCTTCCCTAGTAGAAGAAGATGACTATGACCTGTTGGTGATGGGACATACACAGGGAAAAGGCTGTTATTGCTTTGTCAATGGGTTGTTGTCGACTCAAGTTGCCAGACGTGCACAACACTACAATTATATCGTTGTCGACAATGAGGCAGGTATGGAGCATATCAGCCGAGGAATTCTTCCAAATGTAGACGTTGTGATTCTGGTGAGCGACTGTTCCCGTCGAGGAGTGCAGGCCGTAGGCAGAATTGCCCGCCTGATTCCAGAATGTGGGTTGAAGCCGAAAAAAGTCGGCTTGATTGTGAACCGTGCACCAGGGGGTGTCCTGAATGAAGGCATTCAGGAAGAGGTTCAGAAACAGGAACTGACACTTCTTGGGGTAATACCTCAAGATGATGGTGTATATGAGTTTGACAGTGCCGGTACTCCAACGACCGAGCTACCGTCAGACAATCCTGTAAGACAGGCATTATACAAGATTATTGACAGTCTGGAACTATAATCCAGGACTGCAAAAAAGGAGATTTATATGGGAGACTTTAAATTAACAACAGTTGAAGAGTTCGAAGCCGCTACTAACCGACTGCTCGAAACCGGCGCAAAAGTTGGCGCTGATGCATGGCAGCTCCGCGTTAAGAACCAGACACCGCATTGTAAATTCGGTGAGCAGGGTATCTGCTGCCGTATCTGTTCTATGGGTCCATGCCGTATCACTCCAAAGGCTCCGAGAGGAATCTGTGGTTGTGACGCTCACGGTATCGTAGGACGTAACTATCTGAAATTCACTGCAGGCGGCGCTGCTGCTCACTCTGACCATGGTCGTGAGATTTGCCATACCCTGCATGCAACCGCTCCAGATGGGGCTTATAAAGTAAAAGACCCAGAGAAACTGACTCGTATCGCAAAAGAGTGGGGTGTTGAGACCGAAGGCAAAGATATCTATGCATTGGCTCATGAAGTAGCTGAGATGGCTCTGTTAGAGTATGGTAAGCCATTTGGATTCCAGCGTTTTATCAATCGTCTGCCACAGCATACCTTAGACCTGTGGGATAAAGCTGGTATTACACCACGTGCGATTGACCGTGAGGTATCCTGTGCATTACATATGACTCATATGGGATGTTCTTCTCTGCCAGAGGCTTTAGTTCGTCAGTCTTTACGTACTGGTCTTTGTGATGGATGGGGCGGCTCTATGTGTGGTACAGAGTTCTCTGACGTTTTGTTTGGAACTCCAAAGCCAATTGAGACTGAGGCAAACCTTGGCGTTATGAACGCTGACAATGTAAATATCGTCGTTCATGGACATGACCCGTCACTGTCCGAGATGGTATGTGAATATGCTGATGACCCAGAGATGATTGCATACGCAAAATCTGTTGGTGCAAAAGGCATCACCGTATCTGGTGTATGCTGTACCTCTAATGAGGTTGCTATGCGTCGTGGTATCCCGATGGCTGGTAACTTCTTACAGCAGGAGAACGTAGTTCTTACAGGCGCTTGTGAGGCAATCGTAGTGGACGTTCAGTGTATCTTCCCGGCACTTGGACCTCTGAGCAAATGCTTCCATACCAAATTTATCACGACTTCTGCAATCGCTCGTATGCCAGAGTCTGAGTATATCCACTTTACTGTAGGAACTGCTGCAGAGAAGGCAAAAGAAATCGTGAAGATGGCATGTGACAACTTCAAGAATCGTAAACCAGAGCTGGTACATATCCCAGATATGAAACAGAAAGCTACGGTTGGATATTCTCTTGAGGCAATTGTTAAAGTACTAGACGGCGTTACCAACTCTCAGGTAGATGTACTTGGAACAACCAAACCTCTGTTAGAGTGTGTAACTTCTGGTGTTCTTCGTGGTGCAGTAGCTATGGTTGGATGTAACAACCCGAAGATTCGTCCTGATACCGCTCATATTGAGCTGATGAAGAAGCTGATTGCAAACGATATCATCATCGTTGCATCCGGTTGTGCAGCTCAGGCAGCAGCAAAGGCTGGACTGATGGATAAGAGAGCAAAAGACCTGTGTGGCGCTGGTCTGAAACGTGTTTGCGAGCTTGCGGATATTCCTCCAGTATTACATATGGGTTCCTGCGTGGACATCAGCCGTATGATGGTTCTGGTTGCAGAGCTTGCAAAAGATTCTGGACTGAAGATTTCTCAGCTTCCTGTTGTAGGATGTGCTCCTGAGTGGATGTCCGAAAAAGCTGTTTCTATCGGTAACTATGTAATCGCTACTGGTATCGATACATTCCTTGGCGTAGACCCATATGTAAGCGGTTCTTCCGAGATGGCAGGATGGCTGACTAATGATGTACGTAACATGGTTGAGGCTGCGTTTACTGTAGAGACCGATATTGAAAAACTTGTAGATGCTATGATTGACAGAATTGAAGAGAAGAGAGCTGCTATCGGCATCTAATATTTGGAAGAAATAAGTAAATTATTTGACCGGAGGGTGACAACATTGAAGATAGCAATTACCGGAAAGGGCGGAGTCGGAAAGACCACCTTTGCAGCAACACTTGCAAGACTATATGCAGAGGAGGGAAGGACGGTTCTAGCAGCTGATGTGGACCCGGATGCCAATCTGGGGCTGGCACTTGGCTTTCCTGAGGATTTGCTGGACTCCATCATTCCCATCAGTAAAATGCGCAAACTGGTGGAGGAGAGAACCGGAGCTGGCGCAGACAATCAGTTCTATACGCTGAATCCCAAAGTGGATGATATCCCAGATACGTACAGTAAGACCTATAACAAGGTGAAGCTGTTGCTTTTAGGTACTGTGGAGACCGGCGGTGGCGGATGTGTCTGTCCAGAACATGTAATGTTAAGAAGGATTATCAATCATCTTGTGCTAAGAAGCAGTGATGTGGTGATTATGGATATGGAAGCTGGCCTGGAACATCTAGGGCGGGGAACCTGTGAATCCATGGAACAGTTTATCGTCGTTATAGAGCCAGGCGCAAGAAGCGTCCAGACCTATAAAAATGTCAAACGTTTAGCTGACGACCTTGGCATCCGCCAAGTGCGGGTAGTCGCCAACAAAGTGCGCAGTACAGAAGATGAAGAATTTATCCGTTCAAAGATTCCGGCAGAGGATTTACTTGGGTTTATCCACTATAACACGGAAGTGATAGACGCGGACCGCCAGGGGAAATCTCCCTATGATTTCAGCGAATCCGCGACAGAGGAGATTCGGAAGATAAAGAATATCCTCGATCAATCAAACTGATTTTAAATTTGGAGGTATAATACCGTGACATTATTTGATAGAGTATTTGGCGGCAACGACGCAGTCTATGGCCTGACAGAGGCTGCAATCGACAAAGCCATCGCAGAGCATGGTGCTGATAAGGCGGTAGCATTTCCACATACTGCATATAGCTTACCATGTTACTACGCAGTAACCGGAACGAAAGTTGCAAATCTGGGAGAGTTAAAGACCGCTCTTGGCGTTGTAAAGACTCTGATGACCAGAGAGAAGAGATTAAATGATGCATTTATGAGTGGTGTTGCAACCGCTCTGTGTGCAGAGTTTATTGAAGTATTAAAATATATCGATGGAGCAACTCCATATGAGGAGCCATTATATGGCCATCTAGCAGATGCTACCATCCGTGAGCTTGGTGTACCGCTGGTAACTGGCGATATCCCTGGTGTAGCAGTTATCCTTGGCAGCGCTCCAACCAAAGAAGATGCCGTTGCACTTGTAAAGAGCTATCAGGCACAGGGTATCTTAGTTACGCTTGTTGGTGGCGTAATTGACCAGTGTGTAGAGGCTGGCCTTAGCATGGGTTATGCCGTACGTATCGTACCGCTTGGAAAAGACGTAACCTCTGTTATCCATGTAGTATCCGTAGCACTTCGTGCAGCTCTTATCTTTGGTAATGTAACCCCTGGCGATGCAGCAAATCTGATGAAGTATACCTTTGAGCGTGTACCTGCATTTGTCAATGCATTCAAGCCATTAGACGATGTTATCGTAGCTTGTGGTGCTGGCGCTATCGCACTTGGATTCCCAGTTGTTACCAATGAGACTGAGAACATCTTCCGCGTTCCAAAGAGCTTAATCGTTCAGGAAGACGTAGATAAATTCAACGCAACCTCTCTTGAGGCACGTGATATTAAGATTAAAATCACCAAAATTGATATTCCAGTATCCTTCGCATCCGCATTTGAAGGTGAGATTATCCGTAAAGGTGATATGCAGGTGGAGTTCGATGGTTCCAGAAAAGACTGCTTCGAGTTAGTACAGACCAAAGAGCTGACCGCAATCGAAGACCATAAGTTTACGCTGATTGGAAAAGACTTTGATGAGTTTGAAGTCGGAAGCAAGAACGCTATCTCCTATATCGTAGATGTAGCTGGTAAGAATATGCAGTCTGACTTTGAGCCAGTCTTTGAGCGTAAATTCCATAGCTATGTAAACTGCATCGAGGGTGTTATGCATACGGGACAGCGTGATATGATTCGTGTTCGTATCAGCAAAGCTACCTTTGAGGCTGGATTCCGTGCCAAAGACCTTGCAGAAGTTCTGTATGCAAATATCAAGAACGAGTTTGATGCAGTGGTTGACAAATGTGCAGTGACCATCATCACCGATGAAGCAGAGTGTAGCAAACTTCGCCATGAGCTGGCAATCCCTGCGTATGACCGTCGTGATGAGCGTCTGACCACTCTGACCGATGAGGCAGTTCCTGTATACTACAGCTGTATTATGTGTCAGGCATTCTCCCCAAGCCATGTCTGTGTGGTAACCCCAGAGAGACTTGGACTTTGTGGTGCTGTGTCATGGTTAGATGCAAAAGCAACCAACGAGCTTGACCCAGAAGGACCTTGCCAGGTTATCACCAAAGAGAAAGTTATCGATGAGAACCTTGGACGTTATGAGGACGTAGATGAAGCAGTTGCAAAATACTCTCAGGGTGCCCTAGAGCACGTAACCTTGTACTCCATTATGGAAGACCCAATGACTTCCTGTGGATGCTTTGAGTGTATCTGTGGTATTGAGCCTTGCTCGAATGGTGTGGCAATCACCAACCGTGAGTATGCAGGTATGACCCCACTTGGAATGACCTTCGGTGAGTTGGCTTCCATGACCGGTGGTGGTGTACAGACTCCAGGCTTTATGGGACACGGCAAGCACTTTATCGCTTCTAAGAAGTTTATGAAGGCAGAGGGTGGATTTGAGCGTATCGTATGGATGCCAAAAGACCTGAAAGAGACGGTAGCAGAGAGACTGAATAAAGCTGCAAAAGAAGTATACAATATCGACAACTTTACGGATATGATTGGTGACGAGACCATCGCAACCGACCCAGAGACGTTACTTACGTTCCTGACCGAAAAAGGACATCCGGCACTGAATCTTGAGCCTCTGATGTAATTTAGAGAGGTTTTTCGGACACAGCGTTGATAAGCCATCAGGGCGCCCTGCTTTTTTTGCAGGGTTGCCCTTTTGGAATGTATAAAAGCTTTTCCTCGGAGAGTTTTTATGATATAATGATACTGTCTAGTGGTGCTTTTTGGCATTAATGGATAGATTTTACATATTTTAAGGAGGATATACCAATGCCATTCAATGGAAAATCAGGAAAATTCAATGCTTCCATAGGCACAGTCGAATTTGGCTGTGGCGAGAAAGCGATCAAAATCGGCGGCGAGAATGTATTACCATTCTATACGTTTGATGCACCGATTGAGAATGCACCAAAAGTTGGCGTTATGATCTCTGACCTTGGTCTGGAGGCTGAGCCAGCAGGTGTGAAAGCATACTATGAAGGATGCACGACCATGGCTGATATTGCGAAAAAAGCAGCAGCTATGCCAGGCGCTGACTTTGTATGTCTGAAATTAGAAGGAGCAGACCCAAACGGCGAGAATAAGTCTACTGAAGACTGCATGACAGTAGTAAAAGAAGTCATTGACGCCATCGATGTACCTCTTGTTATTGCTGGATGTAAGAACGTAACCAAAGATGCAGAGCTTTTGACCAAAGCATCTGAAGTTGCACAGGGTAAGAACGTGATTATTCTTGCAGCAAAAGAAGAAGATTACAAAGGTATTGGTGCAGCAGCAGGTCTTGCATACAACCAGAAGGTTGGAGCAGAGTCTGCAGTCGATATCAACCTTGCAAAACAGCTTAATGTATTAATCTCTCAGCTGGGAGTAGCACCATCCAATATCGTAATGCATGTTGGTACTGCTACTGTAGGTTATGGTTTTGAGTACGTAGTATCCACCATGGATCGTATCAAAGCAGCAGCATTATCCCAGAACGATGCACAGTTACAGATGCCGATTATTACACCAGTTGCTGACGAGGCATGGAATGTAAAAGAGGCTATGGCTTCTGAAGAAGATATGCCAGAGTGGGGCGCTCAGGAAGCTCGTGGAGTGAGCATGGAAGTGTCTACGGCTGCTTCTGTATTGGCATCCGGTTCCAACGCAGTCATTTTGAAACATCCGACTTCCGTTGCAACCATTTCTAAAATGATCAAAGAACTGATGTAATCGGGAAGGAGGAAAATACAATGGCATTAAAAGGTTTAGATATTTTTAAGCACACACCAAAAACAAACTGTAAAGAGTGCGGAAGCCCAACCTGTATGGCTTTCTCTATGAAAGTGGCACAGGGTGCAGTTGATATTACAAAATGCCCACATATCTCTGAGGAGGCATTGGCTGCATTATCTGAGGCAACAGCTCCGCCAATGAAGAGTATCAAAGTTGGTACTGGCGATGCAGAATATACGTTAGGCGGCGAGACCGTATTAGCTAGACATGAGAAGACTTTTGTAAGCAAACCAAGATTCGCAGTGAATCTGACTCCAGATATGGATATCGATGCAGTGCTTGCTGAGGCAAACAAAGTAGATTATGACCGTATCGGTGAGAGAATGCATGCAGAGATGGTATACGTAGAGTTTACCGGCGATGCGGCTGCTTACACAGAGGCAGTAAAGAAAGTAACTGGAAAAGGCAAGACCATTATCTTAGCATGTAAAGATGTAGCAGCAGCAAAAGCAGCTTTGGATGTATGCAAAGCGGAAAAGCCAATCTTATGTGGCGCAGATGCATCGAACTATGCAGAGATGGTTGAAGTTGCAAAGGCGGCTGAGGTTGTCTTGGGTGTAACGGGTGCAGATATCAATGATTTATATGATACCACCGCAGCTATCGAGAAGCTTGGCTACAAAGAGTTAGTGCTTGATACCACTGGCAAAGACATCAAAGAGACCTTTGCTATCACGGTTCAGGCAAGACGCGCTTGCCTTGCAAAAGAGCCAGACAGAACCTTTGGATATCCATCCATCGTCAACCTGTCCAAAATTGCTCCAAACGATGAGGCTATGCAGATTGCACTTGCTTCTGTATTTATCCTAAAATATGGTTCCATCATTGTTATGGATACCATGAACTATGCAAGAGGTCTTGCACTGTATGGATTAAGACAGAATGTCTACACTGACCCACAGAAGCCAATGAAAGTGGAGCCAGGCATCTATCCTCTGAATGGTGCAGATGAGAACTCTGTAGTTCTGACCACGGTTGACTTTGCACTGACCTACTTCGTTGTATCTGGCGAGTTAGAGCGCTCTGGTGTACCTTGTAACTTAGTTATCAGTGATGCAGGCGGACTTTCCGTACTGACTGCATGGGCTGCTGGTAAACTGTCTTCGACTTCCGTATCCAAATTTATCATCGAAGAAGTAGAGCCAAAGGTTAAGTCCAGAAAGCTTATCATTCCTGGTAAAGTTGCTGTATTAAAGGGTGATATCGAAGCAAAACTTCCTGGATGGGAAGTAATCGTTGCTCCAAACGAGGCTGTACAGCTTGTGAAGTTCTTAAAAGACCTTCAGGCAAACGGCGAAATCTAAGATTTAGGATAGTCGGACCGCACTACCATGCGGTCCGGCGATATAAAAAGCATAAAGGAGAAGATAAGGATGGGAAAATTTATAGTTATTGGTGAGAGGTTATCTGCAACAGCACCATCTGTGAACAAAGCTTTTACAGAGAGAGACCCACAGCCAATTATTCAGCGTGCAAAACAGCAGTTAGATGCAGGTGCATATTATCTAGATGTCAACATTGGACCAGCTGAGAATGATGGACCAGAGCTTATGAAGTGGGCAGTTCAGCTTCTTCAGAGCGAGTTTGACAATGTACCTTTAGCTCTTGATACTGCTAACAAAGCAGCTATTGAGGCTGGTATCTCTGTTTACAATCGTTCCAAAGGAAAACCAATTGTAAACTCTGCAGATGCAGCAGGAAGAATTGAGTACATTGACCTTGCAGCAGCTAACGATGCAATCGTTATCGCTCTTTGCAACGGTGAAGGTATTGCAAAAGACAACGATGAGCGTATGATGTACTGCCAGACCATGCTTGAGAGAGGTATGGAGCATGGCATGGACCCAGGCGATCTGTGGTTTGACCCATTATTCCTTGTTATCAAGGGTATGCAGGACAAACAGATGCAGATTCTTGAGTGTATCAAGATGCTTTCTGATATGGAACTGAATTCCACTGGCGGTCTGTCCAACAACTCCAACGGTATGCCAAAACATATCCGTCCGATTATGGACTCCGCAATGGTTGCTATGTGTATGACATGTGGTCTGACCTCTGCTATCGTAAACCCGAACGATTTACGTCTGATGGAGACCATCAAGTCCTGCGATATCATCAAGGACAATACACTGTATGCAGATTCCTATCTGGAAATCTAAGATACCTAAGACAGAAGATAGACAATACTGCCGGCATTATGCTGGCAGTATTGTACTAAAGGCATAATTATATAGGGCATAAGGAGAGTGTGTATAGATGAAGAAAAGCTGGTCTTTTACGGATATGAATGGAAGGCAGCACAATATAGAATATAAGAGCGGCTTTGGAAACAAGTTGATTGTCGATGGAAATACCTACAAACTTAAATCCCAGAACTGGTTTATCCAAGTCTTGGATTATTCAATTGAGATTGCTGGTACCGATATTCGTTTAGTTGTAATTGGCAATAAGGCGGATGTAGCGATTAATGGTGTCTATATCGGAAGTGGTGAGCCATATATTCCGATTCAGGCCAATACACCAGCTTATGTATGGGTTCTGGTTGGTATCAGTACCATTGGTATTTATTTCTTATTTGGGCTGCTAAGTGCTTTGATTGGTATCTTGATGAGTACCTTCTATGTAAAGCTTGCATTAAATAAGAAGACAGGTGCCGTGATTGGATGCTTTGTAGGATGTACGGTTCTACAAGTTATTGTATGGTTTGTTGTCGTCTTTTTACTTAATTCGATTTCCTATTATTAACCCTTTTAGAAAGAAGGAGATTCAGTATGGATTTTAATCAGGACGACAATCAGAGATGGCAAGAGCCGATACCACCACAGTCCCAGGTAATTCTTCGGGAAGTGACACAGCAAAGAGACAATAAGTTTGCAACGACCGCTATGGTTTTGGGAATTATTACCCTGTTAGTATGCTGGGTACCAGTGCTTGCAATTATCACTGGAATTGTTGGAATTATCATATCCATTGTCAGTCTTATAAAAGAAGACAGAAAGTGGATGCCAATTTTGGGGATGATTTTTTCTATTATTGGACTTACGATTGCAGCTATTTTTACCCTTGGTTTTTTGGTAGAGTTTTTATATTATATGAACAATCCATATTAGGTGTGAGGCACAGGAATGTGCCTCTGTGTTTTAAAATCACTTACACAAACAGAAATTAGGTGTGAGGCACAAGAAGGTGTCTCTGTGTTTTAAAATCGCCTTACATAAATAGAATAGGAGATTACAATATGCCTAACGTAACGTTTAAGTTTGAAGATGGAACAGCAACAGTTGTTGCAGTAACAGCCGGAGAGAATCTATTAGAGGTGGCGCGTAAAGCGAATGTGGCCATTGATGCGCCTTGTTCAGGTAACGGTTCTTGCGGTAAATGTAAAGTAAAATTTATCAGTGGCAAATTGGATACAGAAAAGACGCGGCATATCTCAGAGGAAGAGTTTGCAGAAGGATGGAGGCTGTCTTGCGTTAGTACTATCACAGAGGAAGATGTGGAGGTATTGGTGCCAGATATTGCGTCTGCTTATAAGAGCAGAATGAAAGTAGCAGACTTAAGTTCTCAGGAAGAGATTGCTATTTTTGATAGAGCAAAACAAGAAGTAGAAGAAGCTGGGATTGTATTTGAAAATGAGTTCTCAGTTGTAGAGCTTAAGATGGAATGTCCAACGTTGGATGATACAATGCCGGATAATGAGCGGCTTATCTGGGCTATTCAGGCAGCTGCTGGTGTAGAAAAAGTAAGATTGACTTATCAGGTATTAAAGAAACTGCCAGATATTTTAAGAGAACATCAGTTCCATATCAATGCCGTGTTAAAGAAAACAGGACATGGGGCAATGGTCTATGATGTGCTTCCTCTAGAGGAGAAGCGAATCTGTGGTCTGGCAGTGGATATTGGAACTACAACAGTCTCCGCAGTTATCCTGGATATGACAAGCGGTGCGCTTCTTGCCAAAGCTTCTGCCGGTAATGGACAGATTCGTTATGGTGCGGACGTTATCAATCGGATTATCGAATCCACAAAGGATGGCGGCAAACAGAAGCTACAGAAAGCGATTATTGATGAGACAATCAATCCAATGCTACATAATATGTGTCGTGCAGCCGGAATTGACAAGAGCCAAATCTATCATATGTGTGTGGCATCAAATACAACCATGAACCATCTTTTTGTCGGAGTCAATGCAGACCCGCTTCGTATGGAGCCTTATATTCCGACTTTCTTTGAGACAGACAATGTAAATGCATATGACCTTGGAATCCAGGTACATCCTGATGCTAAGATTGTGATTGCCCCCAATATTGGAAGCTATGTTGGTGGAGATATTACAGCTGGTACGCTGGTCAGTATGATTTGGAATAAACCAGAATTTAATCTGTTTATTGACCTTGGAACCAACGGCGAGATTGTATTTGGCAATTCGGATTTTATGATGAGCTGTGCATGTTCCGCAGGACCAGCCTTTGAGGGCGGCGATATTAGCTGTGGTATGCGTGCGACAGACGGTGCGATTGAGGCATGTACAATTGATGCAAAGACGATGGAGCCAAGTTTCCAGATTGTAGGAGATGAGGGACAGAAGCCAGTGGGCCTGTGTGGTTCTGGTATTATTGATGTGATTGCAGAGCTGTTCCGTTGTCAGATTGTCAGTCCCAAAGGAAAGTTTATCCGGGAAGGCAAGAGAGTGCGTCATGACCAGTATGGTATCGGAAGCTACGTCTTAGCCTTTAAAGAAGAAGCAGCCGGACATAAAGATGTGGAGATTAACGAAGTGGATATTGACAACTTTATTCGCGCAAAAGGAGCTATTTTCTCCGCAATCTGTACGATGATTCGCTCTTTGGATTTTGATGTTTCGATGATTGAGAATGTCTATGTAGCGGGCGGTATTGGAAGTGGTATCAATATGAAAAATGCGGTGACCATAGGGATGTTCCCGGATATTGAGATTGAGAAATTCCACTATATTGGTAACTCTTCTCTGACAGGAGCATACAATATGGTGCTTTCTAGACAGGCTGAGGAGAAAGTATATGAGCTTTCTCATAATATGACCTATATGGAGCTAAGTACTGACCCAGGTTATATGGATGAATTTGTGGCAGCTTGCTTCCTGCCACATACCGATACTTCTTTATTCCCAAGTGTGACACAAGAGGAGGTATAGATGGAAGTCGAAAATCACAAAGAAGAAGTGCCATTTGAGTACTATTTAGAAAAATATCAGTCGTTGGACCCTGTGGAGACTGCACAAAGATTGGACATATTGTATGATGCATCGACACAGAAGTTTCAACTTCGGTTTATGGGCTTTTTATATGAAGTGTCCTATCCTGAATTTTCTATAAAATCATTGGAAAAAGAAACTGCAGATAAAGATGTTATGATGGACAGTCTGTCAGCCAAAACTTTTATTTTGCGTTATCTTTTAGAAGGACAACAGATAAAGAGCAGCGGGAAATTTATCACGTTTCGGGAATTTCCTACTTATGGAGAGTTATACAACCAACAGTTTACCGGAAGGTGCATTAAGAGACTGACTTTTGGCTTTGGATTTAAACTAAAAGCATTTTCTGAGGCCATGGAATGTATTCCAGGGGTAAAGAAGATTTCCATGGGTGATGTGGCTTATGAATTTGAGCTGGTAAACGGTTATCGGATGCAGTTTATCTTCTGGGAAGGGGACGAGGAGTTTCCACCTTCCGCACAGATTCTCTACAGTGATAACTTTCAGTTTGGCTTCCATGCAGAAGATTTGGTAGTCGCAGGAGATTTATCTATCACTACGGTGAAAAATCTCTGTAGATAATGTCAAAGAATGGCAAGACATAGTACAATCTGTAGGAAGTCAAACGACTTAGAATCATATATAATGTGTTCATATTCAAAGGTATTTTGTACCTTTGTTAAAAATTAAACAATGCGCAAAGCGCAGATACTCAGACGGACAGAGATGTCCGGGGTATAGGAAAGGAGTTTTTCTTATGGGATTCAAATCTGACATCGAGATCGCTCAGGAATGTGAGATGAGGCCGATTACCGAGATTGCGGCCAAAGCAGGAATCGACGACAAGTATCTGGAGCAGTACGGTAAGTACAAAGCAAAAATCGACTACAATCTGTTAAAAGAGTCTGATGCTCCAAATGGAAAACTGATTCTTGTTACCGCCATCAACCCGACGCCAGCAGGAGAAGGCAAGACTACCACGACGGTAGGTCTGGCAGACGGTATGCAAAAGCTTGGTAAGAAAGTTATGGTAGCTCTACGTGAGCCGTCCCTAGGACCGGTCTTCGGTGTAAAAGGTGGAGCAGCAGGTGGCGGATATGCACAGGTAGTTCCGATGGAGGATATCAACCTTCACTTTACCGGTGACTTCCATGCAATCGGCGCAGCAAACAACCTGTTAGCAGCTATGATTGACAATCATATCTTCCAGGGCAATGCACTGAACATTGACCCAAGAAAGATTACCTGGAGAAGATGTGTGGATATGAATGACCGTCAGCTTCGTAACGTAGTAGACGGACTTGGCGGAAAGACCAACGGTATGCCAAGAGAAGACGGCTATGACATCACCGTTGCATCTGAGATTATGGCAGTTCTGTGTCTGGCAAGTGATATCGTTGACCTGAAGAAGAGACTGTCCAGAATCATCATCGGTTATACATATGGCAAAGTTGCAGAGCAGAAGCCAGTAACCGCAGGCGACCTGCACGCAGAAGGCGCTATGGCAGCACTTCTGAAAGATGCTCTGAAACCAAACCTGGTTCAGACTCTTGAAGGCGTACCAGCAATCGTTCACGGCGGACCATTTGCAAATATCGCTCATGGATGTAACTCTGTAACCGCTACCAAGATGGCTCTGAAGCTTTCTGATTATACAATTACCGAGGCAGGCTTTGGTGCAGACTTAGGTGCTGAGAAATTCCTTGATATCAAGTGCCGTATGGCTGGTCTGAAACCAAACGCAGTTGTTATCGTAGCAACTGTTCGTGCTCTGAAGTACAACGGCGGCGTTGCAAAGGCTGACCTGAATAACGAGAACTTAGACGCTCTTGAGAAAGGTCTTCCAAACCTTCTGAAACATGTAAGCAATATCACCAACGTATACAAACTTCCATGTGTGGTTGCTATTAATGCATTCCCAACCGACACACCAGCAGAGCTTGCTCTGGTTGAGAAGAAATGTAAAGAGCTTGGCGTTAACGTTGCTCTGTCGGAAGTATGGGCAAAAGGCGGCGAAGGCGGCGTGAAGCTTGCTGAGGAAGTTCTTCGTCTGGTTGAGCAGCCAAATGACTTTACCTTCTCTTATGAGCTTGAGGGAACTTCTATCGAAGATAAGCTGAATGCAATCGTTCAGAAGATCTATGGTGGAAGCAAAGTTGTCCTGACTGCAAATGCACAGAAGCAGGCAAAAGAGCTTGAGGCACTTGGATTTGCAAACTGCCCAATCTGTGTGGCTAAGACACAGTACAGCTTGACTGACGACCAGAACAAACTGGGTGCTCCGACTGGATTCGAAGTAACGGTACGTAATCTGAAGATTTCTGCAGGTGCTGGATTTATTGTAGCTTTGACTGGCGAGATTATGACAATGCCAGGTCTTCCAAAGGTTCCAGCTGCTGAGAGAATCGATGTAGACGAGACCGGAAAGATTACCGGATTGTTCTAAGTTTATAACAGAGAATGATACTTCTAATAGATAGTAAGCAGGGAACATCTTGTCCCCTGCTCGCTGTCGTGTAAAAAGTGGGATATCCACGATATAATGGAGGTAATATATGGGATTCACAAAGAGTTCTTGTGAAGAATTTGTAGATGTACTGGCATCGAAGGCTCCGGTTCCAGGAGGCGGCGGCGCATCTGCATTAGTTGGTGCTATCGGTATGGCACTTGGCAATATGGTGGGAAGCCTGACAGTAGGCAAGAAAAAATATGCAGATGTTGAGGCTGATATCATCGCATTAAAAGAGAAAGCAACCGCACTTCAGGGCGAATTCCTTCGTCTGGTAGAAGAAGATGCCAAGGCTTTTGAGCCACTGTCCAAAGCATATGGTATGCCAAGAGCAACTGAGGAAGAGAAGGCAGAGAAGGCCCGCGTGATGGCGATTGTATTAAAAGAGGCATGCGCAGTTCCTATGGAGATTATGGAGAAATGCTGTGAGGCTATCGACGTTATCGAGGAGTTTGCAGCAAAAGGTTCTGCACTGGCAATCTCAGATGCTGGTGTTGGCGTGGTATTTTGTAAAGCAGCACTTCTTGGTGCATCCTTAAATGTGTTTATCAACACAAAGTCCATGGAGGACAAGGAGTATGCAGCATCTCTTAATGAGAAGGCAGACAAGATGATTACCGATTACAGCAAAAAGGCGGATGAGATATTTGCAGCGGTCAATGCGAGGTTAAGATAGGAGATAGACATGGCAAAACAGTTATTAGGAAAAGAAGTAACAGCTGCTCTCAACGAGAGAATCAAAGCTGATGTGGCAACCTTAAATGCAAAGGGTATCAAACCAACACTTGGTATTATCCGTGTAGGCGAGAGACCAGATGACCTCTCCTATGAGAGAGGCGCAACAAAACGTTGCGAGACCCTTGGCGTAGAGTATAAGAAATTCCTACTTCCGGCTGATGTTACGCAGGAAGAGCTTTTAAAGGTAGTAGATGAAGTCAATAAAGACGACAATATCCACGGCGTACTGATGTTCCGTCCGCTTCCAAAACATATCGACCAGACCTTAGTAGAGAATGCATTGGCAGCAGAAAAAGACGTAGACTGCCAGACGGATGCTTCTCTTGGCGGCGTATTCACTGGCAAGAAAGTTGGCTTCCCACCATGTACTCCACAGGCATGTATGGAGATTCTGGACCACTATGGCATTGATTGTACTGGTAAGAAAGCAGTGGTAATTGGCCGTTCACTGGTAGTTGGCAAGCCAGCAGCAATGATGCTGATTAAGAAAAATGCAACCGTTACCACCTGCCATACCAGAACGATTGATATGCCATCCGTAGCAAGAGAGGCAGAGATTCTGATTGTAGCAGCTGGTCGTGCCGGTGTAGTTGGCAAAGAGTATGTATCCCCAGGGCAGACCGTTATCGATGTTGGTATCAATGTCAATGAGGAAGGCAAGCTTTGTGGCGATGTAAATTATGCAGAGGTAGAACCAATCGTAGATGCAATTACCCCAGTTCCGGGTGGTGTGGGAAGTGTAACCACTTCTGTACTTGTAGGACATGTGGTAGAAGCAGCAATGAGAAAATTCGCATAATTGAAATTAGGAGAGAAGCATCTTCCTGTCAAGCAGATGACAGACAGGAGGATGCTTTTTTAGACTGACAAACGAGGTGGCATCATGAGAATCAGCATGCAAATCTTAGTAGACCGGCTAAAGCAGAATTATCCCGAATGTTATATAGGGGAGATGTCGGAGGAGATGAATCTAAAGCGTCCGCTGTTCTACCAAAATGGAACTGATTTTAGAAGACATAAGGTGTATATTGCGCGGGAAGAAGACTTGACAGAGCAGCTTCTCGCCCATCATGGGGAAAATCTGATTCTGGTTATCGGCACTTCTCTGTGTACCCCCTGGCAGGTCTGTCGTGGCGTCTGCTTTTTTCCAGAAGACCGTAATATCAATGAATTGTTTAATACGGTACAGCGTATCTTTGACACGTACGACGCGTGGGATGAGAGGATGCAGTATCTTGCTCTGTCAGAACGGACATTAAAGACACTATTAGACGCGTCGCACCGTATCTTTCACAATCCGGTGATTGTCAGTACCACCAAGGGCTTTGTGATTGACTACAGCAGTCTTATGGACGCGATGCCAGAATTTCAGGAAATCCTTCAGAACAACCAAGTGACCGCTTACAACAGTGGAACGATGGATTCCGGCGATTTCTCAGAGGTCCATCGCTATCTGGACCCATTGACGCAGAAAAATAATCTCTTTTATGATGTTTATGATAAAAACAGGAATCCCTATCGGGTGATTCTTGTAGAGGCAACCAGAAAACTAAAAAGCTATGATGAGTATCTGCTTTTGCATCTGGCAAAATATATCTTGCAGATGCTTGAAAAATATACGGTGTTAAAGTCTGATATCAGCTATACGTTGGACCGTCTGCTCTCGAATATTTTAACAGATGAGAAGATTGATGCTTCTTCTTTAGAGTCGCGTTTTGAGAGCTTTCACTGGAAGGAAAATCATACATATTTCTGTATGAATATTCATGTATCGATGGTGGACAGACAGAATCTAACGGTGGTGCGTTTTATCTGCAACCGGATTGAAAGCCTGATGAAAGGAAGCTGTGCCTTTTTACTGGATGGAAATATAGTAGTCTATGTCAATCTCTACTATTATGGTAAGACGTTAGAGGAGGCCTTACAGTCTGTAACAGATTTTCTAAAGGACAGCTATCTAAAAGCGGGGATTAGTTATGCATTTACGGGACTTGGGTCTCTAAGGCAATATTACTATCAGTCCTGTATTGCACTAGAGGAGGGCATGAAGCGCTATCCGCTTCGCTGGCTCAATCGCTTTGAGGATATAGCGCTTGACTATCTGATTGGAAAATGTACCGAAGGACTAGAGCCAAAGGTGGTGTGCAGCCGGGCAGTGCTGACGCTTCGGGACTATGACAGGGAACACAAGACCGAATATTTTAATACACTTCGGATGTATGTGGCTTGTCAGATGAATGCGGTAAGAGCAGCAAAGGAGCTGTTTATTCATAGAAGTACGTTTTTATATCGAATGTCGCATATCCGCGACTTAGTCAATGTCAATCTAGAAGACCCGGACCAACTGCTATATCTGCTTTTGACCTATCGGCTTCTAGAAGAGGAAGAAAATGAATAGAAAGCGTAAGAGAAACACTTCTCTTTTTATTATAATGATAATATCCATAAGCAGCATCTTTCCAAGACTAAAGGCAAAGGCAACGACGGTTGAGGATACCATCCTCTATTATCAGGAATATCAAACACGCTTTGAAGAGATTGAGCAGTCAGAGGATATAGAGCCAAATGGTTACCAAGTGCTAGAAGAGCAGGTATTTCCGGTAATGATGGAGTCCTTTGGAGAAGAAGAACTGATGCTGGTACCAGCGATAGAGAGACGTTGGCACAGGCTGGCGCTTTTTCTGGTAGATAAACAAGGGAAAGTTCTGTATAAAGAGAATCAGCTAGAGACCAATCACAGCACAAAAGGAGAGATGCTGCAGCCTGTGGAAGATATTGCATCGATTGCTTTTGCTGATGTCAACCGGGATGGGATGACCGATATTATTCTGATTACGCACTGTAAGAAAAGATTAGACAACAAACAGATGTTCTCTTACAAAGTGGGCGATGTGCTTTTTCAGAAAGAGGAAGGATTCTACAGGGACTGGAGAATCTCCGATAAAATCAATCGCTTTAGCATGAACAAAAGTGCCAATTTGATTATTAGCTTTGTGCGGGATGGGCGCTCGTGTGAATTTCTCTATACGGCGACAACGCTTGAAGAACTGTTGTCGCATGGATTTGTAATTGAAGAAGAACAATGTTATACAAGAAACTTTGAAAAACTGGGAAATCTAAAGGTGGTGCCAGGAACCTTTCAAATCTCGGCTTATAATATGTTTATGGTCTATCTGGTCAATGAACAAGGCGATATTGTCTGGAGTTTTCAGCCGATGGGAGACTATGACAGCCTGTATTCCCTAAAAGGCATCAATGGCCGGGATGTGGACGGCGACGGGATGAAAGATTTGGTGATACTGGCAAGATACAGCATGGAAGGACCCAAAGGAGAGCCTGAGATTTCTAGTCGCTGTGCAATTTATTATCAGAGAACCGGCGGATTTGAGATTGATACCGCGTTTGAAGACTATTATCATTGTACG
The DNA here is from genome assembly GCA_910575445.1 of Lachnospiraceae bacterium. GTDB lineage: Bacteria > Bacillota > Clostridia > Lachnospirales > Lachnospiraceae > Hominiventricola. The sequence continues at coordinate 282,066 of CAJTFW010000003.1, forward strand.
GAAGAAGACACAATGGAAGAACTGATTGTAAAAATCAGAGAATACTGGGGGTGGCAGGTAAAAGGATGATTCATATTTTGGTAGTGGACGATGAAAAACCAATCTGTGATTTGATAGATATTAATCTGTCGACAGCCGGATATCACTGTCGATGTGTACAGGACGGACTGGCTGCGATTGATTTGATAGAAAAAGAAAATTTTGACCTGATTCTCTTGGACATTATGCTGCCAGGAGCAGATGGATTTGATATTATGGAATATATCAGACCTTTAAAAGTCCCGGTTATCTTTATCTCAGCCAAAAGCGATGTCAAGGATAAAGTAAAGGGATTAAAGTTAGGGGCAGAAGACTATCTGGTAAAGCCTTTTGATGCATTAGAGCTGGTGGCAAGAGTGGAGGTCGTGCTTCGAAGATTTCACAAGACAGAGACCATACTAAGTGCTGGAGATGTCACAGTGGACACAGAAGCAAGAAAAGTGATGCGAAAAGGAGTGCCCGTTGTACTGACCAATAAAGAATACGGGCTTTTGGTATTATTTATCCAAAATAAAAATGTGGCACTATTTAAAGAAAGGCTCTATGAGAAGGTATGGCAAGACGAGTATATCGCGGACAGCCGGACACTAGAGCTGCATGTGCAGAGGCTTCGGCGCAAGATGGGATGGGAGAAAAATCTGGTCGCTGTGTATAAAGTGGGCTATCGGCTGGAAATCTAACAGGAGACATCAGAAATTATGAGATTTTCCTATAAAATATTGTTCTGCAGCATCTTTATTATGGCAGTGTCTTTTGGTGTGGGCGGCTATGTATTTGTCGGCGATGTCTTTCAGGCGTCTCTAGAGCGCGAGATGGGACAGGCAAAGGATGAAAGCAGCATCTTGCAGTTTGCATTTGAGACAGCGGCACTGAATATTCCGTCCAAATACGATATGCTGCAGAATTCGGTCATTGAGGAAATCGGAGCTAACTTAGAAAAGGGCGGACAGGGAAGGCTTCTAAGGCTCTTAGACGAGCGTGGAGTGGTTCTGTATGCCAGCGAGGGATTTTATCCCGATACCGCGCTTCTTGACTGTATAAGGCCCAATACGCGTGCATGGAGGGTGATTTCTCAGGATGGACACTATTATATCCAGACTGGAACACTTGTGACGACACTTGACCGTATCTTGTATTTAGAGACCATGCGGGATATTACCGCGGTCTATGCAGAGCGCACCAGAGGCTTTCTCGTCTATCGAAATATGACACTTTTGATTCTGATTTTCAGCTCGGTGGTTATGTATTTTCTCTCTTCTTGGCTGACAAAGCCTATTCGTCTTCTGACACAGGCAACCAAAAAGATGACGGCAGGAGACTATGGATACCGGGCCAGGGAGATAAGCTTTGATGAGATGGGACAGCTGACACATGATTTTAACCATATGGCGGGAGTGTTAGAAGAAAATATTCATAAACTTCAGGAGGAAATAAGGGCCAGAGAGGACTTTATCGCAGCTTTTTCCCATGAACTAAAGACCCCTTTAACAGCGGTGATTGGATATGCAGACCTGCTGCGCTCAAGAAAGTTAGATGAGGAGAAACATCTTCTGTCTGCCAATTATATCTATACCGAAGGCAAGCGTCTAGAAGCGATGTCCCTTCGGCTGTTGGATATTATTGTGACCAAGCGAACAGCCATCGAACGACAAGAAGAAAAGGTGGAGAGCCTTTTTGCCTATCTAAAAGAGGTATATGGAGAGGAAAAGGACCTTTTAATAGTCTTTTGCTATCAGCCGGGCATCGTATGGGTGGAGGCAGACCTTCTGAAATCTGTGCTGATAAATCTGATTGACAATGCCTGTAAAGCTTCAAAGTCTGAAGACACGGTGGAAGTCATAGGAGAGAAGACAGAAGAAGGGTATCTGTTCTCGGTAAAAGACCACGGCGTTGGTATACCTGCAGAGGAATGTAAAAAGATTACAGAGGCATTCTATATGGTGGATAAATCGCGCGCAAGAAGTCTAAATGGAGCAGGGCTTGGGCTTGCGCTGTGTGTGGAGATTCTAAAGCTTCATGGAAGCGAGCTGAGGATTGAGAGCATTGAAGGAGAGGGAAGCTGTTTTAGTTTTCTATTGACGGATAAGGAGGCAGAGGCGGATGGGGAGAAAAAGGAGTGTACAACTGGCAGTTCTTTTGGCGGTGGTGGTCTGCTTCTCAGCGATGGGCCCCGAACGAATCGCACGCTATAAGGACCGCTCTTTGCTCAATGAGATTACAGTGGAAGAGAAAGAGGATTCTAGCAATGGCTATCGTTATCAGATGAACAGCAATGAAAGACTGTATCTTCTCTCTGAGTGTTTAAGTCATCAGTTACTTCCTGAGAGTGAGCAAAGTGCTAAGATAAGAGAAAATTCTTCTGGATTAGACTATGAGGATTTTGCGGGAACTTATGCGTTTGTAATGAATCGCCAGGGACCTTCAGAGAGAGAGATTACAGATGCGCAAATCTATGAAATCTGCAACCGCGAGTTGGAAGAGTTAAAAAGGCTTGGCATCTTGCCAGAAGATGTCAAAGAGGTGGATACGCTTTCGTACAGTGCGGTATTATATTCTGCGATTGATGTGCTAGAGCCGCAGAACAATATGCCCGTGTGGCGGGTCAGTCTCTCGACAAAACAGCAGAACACCAACAAAGCCAATCGTCTGATTGACCTTTATCTGGATGCACAGACAGGAAAAGTGTATTCTTTCTATGCACGTACCGAGAAAAGCTGGGAGGAATTAGAGCCAGAGAATATTATCAAACAGTGGGAAAGCTATCTGGGACTAACTGGAAAAGAAGAGTATCTGTCAGACAATCCGCTGTTAGAGACAACCTCAAACTATAAAAAATACCGGTTTCCGGGGATGGACGAGGGGACAACGATTGTAACGATTGGATTTTATGAAGGAATTCACGAATTATTTATTAAAGTGACTTCATGATGCAGATTGGATGCAAAACAGGGATAAAATAAACAAATGATGAGGGAAGTGTGTGTAAGAGAAAGCCGATAAGAACTGTTTCGAGTGTTTGAAGAAACAGAAAGGATGACGAAAATTGAAATGGAGCCTTCAAAAGATAGAGATTACAGTGGCAGCAGTGGTACTTGTAATATTGCTTGTATGGATGGGAAGCGCAGGCGTGTGGTCTGCAAATGGGGAAATCGCAGAAGAGGAGGATAAACAGGTCTTTCGGGAACAGATTGCGGTGAAGATGGATGTAACAAAGGGGCTTCTTGGAGGAACAGAGAAGGAATACATCTACTATACGGGACTAGAGGGGGGTGCTAAAAAGGCGCCAGACGAAATCGTGATAGCGATTGATGCAGGACATGGCGGTGCAGATGATGGATGTGTCAGAAGAGGGGTAAAAGAAAAGGAAGTCAACTATAAGATAGCTGAGAAAGTGCAAAAAAAACTGATGGGTCTGGGCTATCAGGTAGTGATGGTTCGGGAATCTGATACCTTTATGACGCTTACCAAGCGGGTAAAGGTGGCCAGAAGGGCGCATGCGGATATCTATGTTAGTATTCATCAAAATTCCAGTGATATTACAAGTGCAAGAGGTGTGGAAGCCTATTATAGCGGGCAAAATGCCAAAGAAGACAGCAAGCGTTTAGCAGAGCTTTTACATGCACAGGTACTTCAGGAGACAGGGGCAAACAAACGTTCGATATATGAATGGGAAGAGTTCCATGTGATTCGGGAGTCCGTGATGCCATCGTGCTTGATTGAGACAGGATTTTTAACCAATGCATCCGAACGCTATCGGCTGTCCGATGACTCGTACCAGGAGAAGATAGCAGAAGGGATTGTCTCCGGGATTCAGCAGTATTTTAACCCGGAGACAGAGTAGCGTTACTCGCTTAATTGTTCCCACTCTTCATAGAGACTCTCTAGTTTTGCTAGAAGGGTCTCTTTTTCTGTGGAAAGCTTTGTGACTTCTTCAACATTGGTAAAGATATCTTCTCTGGTAAGCAATTCATCAATTTCTTTGTCTCTAATCTCAAGTTCTTCAATCTGGGACTCTACGCGCTTTAAGTCATTTTGCTTTTTGCGAAGCTGTGCCTGAAGTTCTTTTTGTTGTTTCCAGGAAATCTTGTTTTGGGATTCGCTGTCTTCTGTGGCGGCTTCTGCCTTTGTGGCTTTGACAGAGGTAAAATCTGTCATGGTCTCTTTTTTCTCGATATAGTAATCATAGTTTCCAATATAGCTAGTCAGGGTCTTATCAGCTAAGTCTAAAATCCTGGTAGCAGTCATATTGATAAAATACCGGTCATGAGAGACAAAGAGAACGGTGCCCGTATAGTGCGTAAGTGCATGCTCTAAGATTTCTTTGGAGACGATATCCAAGTGGTTAGTCGGCTCGTCAAGAATCAAAAAATTGGCTTCAGAGAGCATTAGTTTGGCAAGAGATACGCGTCCGCGCTCGCCGCCGCTTAGGTCTTTAATCTGTTTAAAGACGTCATCACCTGTAAATAAAAAGGCAGCTAAGACATTGCGAATCTTGGTGTTCGTCAGGGTTGGATAAGCGTCGCTTAATTCTTCAAAAACAGTCTTGTCCATATGAAGCACATGGTGTTCCTGGTCATAGTAACCGATTTTTACACGGGCACCTAGCTGAAATTCTCCGGCGTCTGCGGGGATAACAGCATTTAATATCTTAAGAATCGTGGTCTTACCAGTGCCGTTTTGTCCAATCAGGGCGACGCGCTCGCCGCGTTTTATCTCAAAGTGAAGGTCACAAAAGAGCGTCTGAGATGGGAATGCCTTAGAAAGACGTGAGACACTTAGCACATCATTGCCACTTGGATAACGGGGCTCTAACTCGATATGCATATCGGTACGGGCCTCTGTGGGCTTATCTAGGACCTCTATCTTATCAAGCATCTTTTCCCGGCTCTCAGCGCGGCGAATGGATTTTTCACGGTTAAAGGACTTTAGACGGGCAATAACTTCTTCCTGGTGCTTGATTTCCTGCTGCTGGTTTAGGTAGGCTTGAAGAGCGGCTTCACGAAGGGCCTTTTTTTTCTGAGCATAGTCAGAGTAGTTGCCACTAAAGGTGGTGACAATGCCCTGGTCAATCTCAACAATTTTAGTGACCACACGATTTAAGAAATAGCGGTCATGGGAGACGATAATGATAGCACCCTGATAATTCATAAGAAAGGTCTCAAGCCAGGCGATAGAGTCCATATCCAGGTGGTTGGTTGGCTCGTCCAACAGGATAATATCCGGGCGGGAGAGAAGGAGTTTTCCCAGACTAACCCTGGTCTTCTGCCCCCCGGAGAGGGTATCAACTGGTTTGCTAAAATCGGACTCTGCAAAGCCAAGCCCTTTTAGAACACCGGTGATTTCACTTTTCCAGGCGTAGCCGTTTTGTTGCTCAAAGGTGTGGTTTAAGCGGTCATAGGTGTTCATAAGAGCTGCCAGGGTGTCGCCTTCGGCGTGTTTCATGGACTGCTCCAACTCTCGCATACGGGATTCGATGGCGAGGATATCTTGTTTGACGGTTAGAAGTTCATCGAAGATGGTGTTGCCAGTAGTCATCTCCTGGTGCTGTGCCAGGTAGCCGATACTTTTGCCGCGGGTGATAATAACCTGGCCATCGTCAGCAGAAAGATAACCGATAATGATTTTTAGCAGAGTGGATTTACCAGCACCGTTGATGCCAACGATAGCGGTTTTTTCGCGTTCTTCTATATGAAAAGAGGCATCTTTTAGAACATGATGGTCTCCGAAAGATTTGTTAATATTTTGACATGATAGTATCATAAGTGTGTTCTCCATTTTGTTACTTGTTATTGCGTAGTTCTTTTTATTATAGCGGAAGGGGGGAAAAAGGCAAGAGGTTTTGGGAGATTAGCTTTTTCAAATTCACAGTTGCTAATTAAACGATAGACCTCTTTCTTTTTGTTGGTTATGCGACTATTATACGTCTTTTTCTCAACTTTATCAACTTTATTTTTGCTGCTTTTAGGACTTTTTGTTGACAAGAGGACTTTATAGTGGTATTGTTTTTAAAAAGAGAAGGTGAATAACATGCATGAGCGTATTAGAAAATTACGAAAAACTTTAGAACTGACACAACAAGAATTTGGTGAACGTATTGGAATGAAAAGAAATAGTATTGCTCTCATCGAAGGCGGTCGTAATACTTCAGAACAAACCATTTTTGCAATTTGTCGGGAATTTAATGTAAACGAAGAATGGCTTCGAACTGGAAATGGTAAGATGTTTAATCTCGTTCCAGAAGAAGACCTATATTCTAAAGCCGCAGCATCTATACTAAAAGACAACGATGCCCTCGCTATAGAAGCCTTAAAGCTTTATTTTGAGCTGAGCCCTGAAGCTAAAAAATCTGTGACCGACTACATTCTACAACTGTCGGATATGATTCGAAAATATAATACTAAAGTATAGTACTTGTGGGCATTGTTTTTAAAAATAATAATTTAGGAAAGCCAGGTGAACTTATGTCAGAATTTTTAATGAAGCCAAAGATTGATTTCGCTTTTAAAGAAATCATGATGAATGAACAGGCAAGAATTGGTTTTTTATCCGCCATATTGAAATTAGACCCGACAGATATTAAAACAACTGAATTACTGAATACCAATCTTCGTAAGCTCCATGAGGACGAAAAGCAAGGCATCCTGGATGTGAGAATTCTTTTGAATAATGCTACAGAAATTGATATCGAAATTCAGCTTTCCATGCTTAATGTATGGGCAGACCGCGCATTGTTCTATTTGGCCAAGATGTATACAGAACAGATTCGCCCCGGCCAGAATTATTCTGTCTTTAAAAAATGTGTAAGCATCAGTATCTTAGATTTTATACTTTTCCAGGAGGATACAGAATTTTATTCTTGCTTTCACATTCGCGAAGACAACCGCCACACACTCTATACAGATAAGATGGAATTCCATATCTTAGAACTTCCCAAGCTTCCTGATGAGTTAAAAGAGGATAGTGGAGATATTCTGTTGTGGGCAAAATTTATCAATGCTGAGCGAAAGGAGGAGTTTGATATGTTGGCAGAGAAAAATGTTTATATTGAAAGCGCTTATGAGCAGTTACAAGTTATCAGCCAGGACAGGCAAAAGCGTCTGGAATATGAGGCTAGGGAAAAAGCAATTCTAGATTATAATCAAGGGATGTTTGAAGCAGAACAGCGCGGTATGCAAAGAGGTAAACAAGAAGGCATACAGCAAGGCAGACAAGAAGGCATATATGCAATTATATCTGGTGGCTTGGAAGATGGTCTTTCTGAAGAACGCATTTTATCTAGACTTCAACAGTATTTTAGCCTTACTAAAGAACAGGCAATGCAATATTATCATCAATTTACAAAAAAATAATAAAACAAGAAGGATTTATGTCAGAGTTTTTGATGAAAATTGCTATTGGAAGATTATTTTTGAAGACTATGATAGAGTCCATTGGCGAAGTCAAGACTGGTATGTGTACCCTATGGATGCCGATAGGATAACGAAATAACTGTACCGGGGTGGAGTGTTGACAGAATTTGGAAATGTGGTAATATAATAGTGTGATAATCTATAGGAGAAAGGACTAGAGGATTGTCATAAAAAAAGAGAAGGAGTGAAGAAGATGAAAGAATGGAAAGACAGATGGAAAAAGGGTCTGTCAGTGTTTCTAACAATGGCGGTGATATGCAGTGGAGTGAATGTGCCTGCGATATCAGCTTTTGCAGAAGAAAGTGTAGGCAAAGAACAGGAAGAACTTGCAGTTACAGTGCCAGTTGCAGAGGATGAACTGCCGGATTCCGAGGAACTGTTCGCGGGGTATGTGGAGAAAGTATTCTATGAAGGATTGAATGATGGAATCTCTACATATGGGAATTTGGGAGAGCAGAGGCTTCAAGGAGAATACAACCAGAAGCTTTATGCGGTTGTAAAGGAAAATGTAAAAGCCATTGCAGATGGCAAAGAGAAAAATACAAAGTTTATAATATCTTTAAAGGATATTGGTCTGGAAAATATTGTAGGTGCAACGCTGGAAGAAGCAGATGCTAATTTCGTAAAGAAGATTGATGCAATTCATATGTTAGATTATCTGATTATGGATTGTCCCTATGATTTGTATTGGTGTGATAAGACAAATAATACATATATAACCTATAGGCTGACGTCTGATGGTCAAACAGTTATTATACCAGAGATTGTGTTTTCATTTGCGGTTGCAGAAGAATATAAAGCAGGTGAAGACTGTTATACCATTACTGGTGATATAGCAGTCGTGCATGAAGCGGTAGCAAATGCCAGAGAAATCGTAGAAAAATATAAGAGCCTGTCAGATTATGAAAAGTTAGTGAACTATCGAAAAGAAATCTGCAATCGGGTATCTTATAACGATAAAGCAATAGAAGATATAAATACTCCTTATGGAAATCCTTGGCAGCTTATATGGGTGTTTGATAATGATGCGACTACCAATGTAGTGTGTGAGGGTTATGCTAAGGCATTTCAGTATTTGTGTGATATATCTGAATTTACAAATGTTACTTGTTATACAGTAATTGGGACGATGAGTGGCGGAACTGGTGCAGGCCCTCATATGTGGAATTTGGTCGCCATAGATGGCAAGAATTATCTGGCAGATATCACAAATTGTGATAAAGGAACGATTGGCGCAGAGGATTTATTATTTTTGACAGGTGCTACAGGCAGTGTAGACGAGGGCTATACTGTATATTGTTGGGGAGAACCGATTTTTTATGTGTATGACTCGACCTTAGAAGGATTATTTGGCAGTGAAATTTTAACTTTGTCAGACTCAAATTATGTACCCAAAATAGTACCTACAGTAGAGGCTTCACAAAATAATGTGATTGTCTATGGAGAACCTTTAAATGCAGCAGCTCATATAAAGGGTTCTGCTGTAACTGAGGATGGTACGACAGTACCTGGTACTTTTTCCTGGGCGTCTGATGTTACTTCTTATGGTAATGCTGGAAGTAAAACATTAAGAGCAATTTTTACTCCAACGGATGCCAATACTTATGACAGTATGATAGTGAATGTACAGATAACAGTTACGCCAGCAGATTATCAAGTAACAGTACCTAGTTCTCAGAAAGTGACATCAGGTGTTGGAGCATTTACACAGCCTGTCTTTACTGGTGTAAATAATGAAGCCGTAAAAGGCACATTGAATTATACTTATAATAACCAGACCATGAACTATGAGTCATTAAAGACAGCACTTTCAAAGTTAGCAGCCTCTACTGTAACGGTGGAATATTCCTTTACAGCAACGGATTCCAATTATAAAAATGCTGCAAAGACTGGTACACTTACCTTTACTATTGAGCAAAAATCAACAAATGTTGGCCCTTCTGAAGAACCTGGAGACAATACAGATGATAACAACTCTACAGATACAGATTCCGGCGTTTTAGAGGGAAGTGGAACTAATACAGATACAGGTATCTATGGCACACGACTGCTTACAGCAAATCCAACAACCTTTAACACGATTATGTTAAATTGGGATGCTGTCGATGGAGCGAAATCTTATGAGATTTTCTATTCGACATCTCCTAATTCTGGCTTTAAGCGTCTCGCAAATGTGAAAAAGACGTTTTATAAGTTCTCGAAAGCAAAATGCGGAGTGACTTATTATTTCCAGATGCGGGTATGCCAAAAAGGTGTTAAGAGTGAATTTGGTCCAATCTCTTATGGAAAGACCGCTTTAACCGGCTCTACCACGCTTCAGGTGAAGAAGACAACTTATAACAGTGTGACCCTTCGCTGGAACAAGGTGCCAGGTGCTAAGAAATATGAGATTTTCTGTATGGATTCTATGGGAAAAGAGTGGAAATCTCTTGGCATCAAAGGCGGAACGAGCTTTACTCATAAAAAGCTTGTAACAGGTGCAACCTATTACTATCAGATACGCCCTGTAAGGGATTCTTTCTATGGAAATTATTCTAATGGTGTATCATCAACGACAATCCTTGGAGACATTTCCAAGCTGAAAGTAAAAGCAGCGGGTGTAGACAAGATGAAGCTTACCTGGAGAAAGGTAAAAGGTGCAACGCAGTATGTCATTCTGCGAGCAGAGAGCATCGATGGAACCTATGAAGTTGTTGGACATTCCAATAAAGCCTCTTACACAGACTTTGGTCTTGAAAGTGGAACCACCTACTTCTATAAAGTCTATGCGATTTCTGGTCCTTACAGGACAAAGGAGAGCAGCCCGATAGGTCAGACGACGAAGTTTCCGAAAAAATAAAATATTTTGCAGATAATATAACCAGCCAGGAAAGTTTTTTCTGGCTGGTTTTTGTAAATGTATAAAACGTTATTTGATTATGTTATATTGGATTGTATCTGTTGGAGGGTATGGTGTATAATATTTTATAAGAAAACAATAGTAAAGAAAGGAATAAAAGGATGAAACGAGAAGAATATATCCCTGATGAAACCGTTGTAAAACGTGCGAATGCAGCAGTGAAAATTGAATTGGAGAAGAAAAAAGCATTAAATATTCCAATAGTTGTTTATGATAGAGAGACGCAAATGATATATCACGAAAATAATGACGGAACACGAGTAGTAGTTGGCGAAAAGATGCGAAAGGGGCGTTATAGTGAGCGTGTTGGAAAAGAAGCCTGAAGTTGTTATTTTTGCAGGGCCAAATGGCTCAGGTAAAAGTACATTTACTGAATTGTTAAAACCACCAATGGACTACATTAATGCAGATGAAATTAAAAAGAATTTAAAGTGTTCTGATTTAGAGGCTGCTCAATTAGCAGAAAAACAGCGAGAAAGACATATTGCACAGATGAGCGAATTTTGTTTTGAGACTGTGTTATCAACGGAACGTAATTTGAAGTTATTGGAGAAAGCCAAAGAAAAAGGATATTTTATTCGTTGTTATTATATTCTTACTGCTGACCCGGCCATCAATATTTGGCGTGTGAAATCGAGAGTAGAATCAGGAGGGCACGACGTTCCAGAAGAAAAGATAATTATAAGGTATGATAGAGCCTTGGCTTTGGTTAAAGATTTAGTTAAAATTTGTGATGTGTGTCATATTTATGATAACTCTGGAAGCAAACCATTTCGGATATTTAAGAAGAGAAAAGAACAGATTTATTATGACGAATGTAGTGATTGGTATTTTGAAGATATCCAGGTATTAACCAATATAGAGTGTATGGAAAAAAAAGATTTGAATTAAAAAAATGCTATAAAATAGTCAAGTATACTATTTTATAGCATTTTTTAATTGGTTTCTATAAAAATTATACCATAAAATAGGGAAAAAATAAAGAGTTGTAATGAACGTAAGACAGAGGTATAATCGAGGTTCGAACAAAAATAGAAGAAAAGGGGGACAAGGTATGGACGGAAAATATTGGATGGCGCTTATGATGGAAGAAACGTTTTTAACAAAGCTTCTAGAGACCAATGAAAAGACACAAAAGTTTGGATTGACGCTCTCAAAGGAGGACGCACAATATCTAATGGAGCAGAGAAAGGAGGCATTAGAGGAGACAAAAAGGGTGGAATTTGGAGAAGGGATTTTGTCGAAGATTGTCTATGAATTCTGCGATTCGGATTATATTGTGCAAAGTGAGTATGTGGAGACGCTTAAAAGACTTCAGGAAATCTTTTTTCATTTTAAAAATGAGATGATGGATGAGGTATCAGACGACGAGTTATTGCATTTTATGAAGGAGCAGTTTGAGACGGTGTGTAGGGGAGACTTAGAGTATCTAGAAGGGACTTGTCTAAGTCTCTTTGCACAGGCGGTCAGGCATGGATATAAGGAATATAGAACACAAGACGGGAGAGGGGTGTTTAGAGAGCTCGACGAGGTAAAGCGTTGGGATGAAGAACTGTATCAGGAGACGTTAAAAGACTTATGCTGGAGGTAGCAAATGGGAGAATGGAACGAGCAAAGCATGATGGAACTATTGCCTGTAGTGGCATGGCTTACCAGGAAATATACAAGTGGAATGAGTACATCTGTGACATATGAAAAGGCGCAGGAGCTTATGGAGGCTGTGCTTTACTGTATACAGGCTTATGACAAGGAACAAAAGATGGGATATGCACTGGCGACCACAGAAGAAAGAGAGATGCAGAAAATCTATGAAGATGGATATAAGCTAATACTTCGCAAAGTAAAAAAGATGAGAGGATTTTATAATCGACTGACAGAGCGCTTTGATTCGTTTGGATGCCAATGCTATGAAGATACAATGCTGAAAGGAATGCCAGAGTTTTTCAAGCGCTATGATGCCAGATTTGGACCACAGAAGACGCTTTTGACCCTGGATTATCCGGTGATGTGGCCGATGGAGGGGCTTACGGGGATTGATGCGATTGAGGAGTATCTAAGCGGTGTTTCGCTGGAGCAGAGGTTTTTAGGGGCTTTTGAGAAGTCCTATGTGGAACGGGTGCTCCGGGCATATGACTGGAATTATAAAGAACAGTTTTTCAATCTCTGTGAAGTGATGATAAAACATATATGCATTTGCGTGATGGAGAGAAAAGGGGCAAATGCGTCGCCAGAACCAGAGCATTTTCGCAAATATGAGAGATGGGCAACAGAACAAAGCAAAGAGGAACGAGAGGAAAAACTCAAGAAAATTCTCTGGCGATTGGTAGATGAACATTTTCATCAAAATGAACTTTTGTTTGAATATTTGTTAAGATGTATCTAAAAAAGAAGGAAAAATAAGTAGACAGATTGATATAATTCACTAAAATATTTGACAAGAAAATGACGACAGGGTATACTGAAAGCATAAATATGTTGGGAGGCTATACAGATGGAAGAAAGAGAAATATCGAAAGCGGTAATTAAGAGACTGCCAAGGTATTATAGGTATCTAGGTGAGATACTCAATAATGGAATTGAAAGGATTTCTTCCGGCGAACTAAGTGGAAAGATGCAGGTAACAGCGTCTCAGATACGGCAGGATTTGAACAATTTTGGTGGATTTGGGCAGCAGGGATATGGATATAATGTAAAATATCTTTATGATGAGATTGGCAAGATACTTGGCGTGAACCGGGTTCATTCGATGATTATTATTGGTGGCGGCAACTTTGGACATGCATTGGCCAACTACGATTTTGAGAAAAACGGATTTTCCACAAAGGCGATTTTCGACATCCGCCCGGAACTTAATGGAACTTCAATTCGTGGTATTCCAGTGATGATGATGGATGAACTAGAAGAATTTGTCAAAAAGGAAGATATTGAGATTGCGGTGCTGACTCTACCTAAGAGCAAAGTAGAAGAAGTGGCAGACCGGCTGGTCAAATGCGGGATTCGGGCATTGTGGAATTTTGCGCATCTGGATTTGGACGTGCCAGACGATGTAGTGGTGGAAAATGTACATCTGGTAGATAGCTTAATGCAGTTATCTTACCGGATTAGTGAGGATAACAGCGAAGAATAAGGGGTTTGCCCTGTGATTTGCCAAGTGAGAAAATGTGCTGTATGAACTGTGTGAAAGCAAAGCTTTATGTTAAGTGTTGTTTTTGTGTGGTCTGTACAGCATATTTTCTTGTAAAAGAAAGGGGAGGAATGCAACAAATGGGAGAAGTAGAATATACTAAAATAAGGGAAGAGATTCTAAGAGAACTGCCAGTACGAAAGGCAAGGTCAAATAAAGGAACCTATGGAAAGGTGTTGTGCATCGCAGGAAGCGTAAATATGGCAGGGGCAGCCTATCTGTGCGGATACGGCGCTTATCGGGCAGGAGTGGGGCTTGTAAGGGTGCTGACGCCAAAAGAAAACAGGGTGATTATCCAGGAACTTTTGCCAGAAGCAGTGCTGACGACTTTTGACAGGGAATATCTTGATAAAGAGAAGATAAAAGAGGCATTTCAGCGGGCAAGTGTTGTGGCGGTCGGGCCTGGTATTGGAAGAGAAGCCTGGGTATCAGAGCTTATGGAGTTTTTACTTATGGAGTATCATGGACCTTTGGTCATCGATGCAGACGGGCTAAATTATGTGGCGGAGCATATGGATGTCTTTCAGAAACACGAAGGAGAAGTGATTATCACGCCGCACGTAGGGGAATTTTCCAGACTGACAGAGCATCCCATTAGTAAGATTTTAGAAAATGTGCCATATTGGGCTTCGCGGTTTGGGAAGAAATATCACTGTATCTGCGTGCTAAAGGATGCACCTACTGCTGTAGGAAATGCGGATGGAAGATGTTTTGTCAATACAACAGGAAATCATGGGATGTCCACTGGAGGAAGCGGAGATGTGCTAACGGGTGTGATTGCAGGACTTTGGGCGCAGAAAATAGGGGCTTTGGAGGCAGCACTTTTGGGGGTATGGCTTCATGGAAAATCTGGAGATATTGCAGCACAGACAGAAGGGACCTACGGGCTGATGGCAAGGCATCTGCTAAACTGTCTGCCACAGGCGATGGGACTTAGGAAAGAAATATAATACAACAAGGAGATAAAGAAGATGCAGCACTATATAAGGGTATGCGCGGAGATTAATCTGGATGCAGTGGCTTATAATTTTCACAATATGAAGGAAAATCTACATCCTGACACCAGGATAATAGCAGTGGTAAAGACCGATGGATATGGTCACGGGGCAATTCCGATTGCGCGTATGTCGGAAGAATATCCATATATATGGGGATTTGCGGTTGCGACAGTGGAAGAGGCAGTGTTACTTCGTACTTCCGGGATTGTGAAACCGATATTGATATTGGGGTTTGTATTTCCAGATGCATATGAGGAAGTAGTGCGCTATGAGCTTCGCGTGGCAGTGTTTCAGCTTTCGATAGCGAGACTTTTGGCTGCGGAGGCAGTGCATCAGGGGAAGAAGGTATTTGTACATATTAAAGTGGACACAGGAATGTCAAGGATTGGGTTTGCGGATACGATAGAGAGTGCAGATATAGTAAAGGAGATTGCGGCTCTACCACAGGTGGAGATTGAGGGAGTCTTTACGCATTTTGCGCGGGCAGATGAAAGGGATAAGACGAAAGCTAGAGAACAACTCTCTAGATTTTTGCAGTTTACAAAGTTACTAGAAGAGCGGGGAGTGAAAGCAGAGCTTTTGCACTGCTCAAACAGTGCGGGGATTGTGGACTTAAAGGAAGCCAATCTTGACCTTGTGCGGGCTGGCATATCCATCTATGGGATGTATCCTTCAGAAGATGTCAATAAGCTTGCAGTGCCACTTGCGCCGGTGATGGCGCTTAAAAGCCATGTGGTGTATGTAAAGGAGATTTCAAAAGGGACAGCAGTAAGTTATGGCGGAACGTATGTAGCAGAACGTACAAGGCGGATTGCAACGATTCCTGTAGGATACGGGGATGGGTATCCGCGGTCGCTGTCCAATAAGGGATGGGTGCTGATTCGGGGACAGAGAGCACCGATTGTAGGAAGAGTCTGCATGGACCAGTTTATGGTGGATGTGACAGAGATTTCTGGAGTCAAAGAAGGAGATATGGTAACGCTTATTGGAGCAGATGGTGGAGATGAGATTACTATGGAAGGACTAGGTGAGGTGTCTGGGCGCTTCCACTATGAATTGGCTTGTGATATTGGGAAGAGGGTGCCAAGGAGATTTTGGAAAGATGGAAAGATTGTGGGAACGCAGGATTATTTTGAGGGAAATTTTGTGAAAATGTGTGAAGAAAATTGAATAAAACAGGAATTGACTGGAAATACTCTGACTGACAAAGCCATGGAAGGAATTATAGGGCAGATCGGAGTGAGAGAGTGTGATTATTAGGCGTGGAGATGTCTATTATGCAGATTTAAGACCAGTGATTGGGTCAGAACAGGGCGGGGTGCGTCCGGTGTTGATTATCCAGAATGATGTTGGAAATAAACATAGTCCGACCGTGATTTGTGCGGCGATTACATCGAAGATGAATAAGGCAAAGCTGCCAACACATGTGGAGTTACAAGCTTCGGATTATCATATGGTAAAGGATTCGGTGATTCTTTTAGAGCAGCTTCGGACGATTGATAAAAAGAGACTTAAGGATAAGGTATGTCATCTGGATGCTTCTATTCTGGAAAAAATAGATTCTGCATTGAAAATCAGTCTGGAATTGGATACATAGGCTTGCCAACCTGGATTTCGCGTGATAGAATCTTAAAGATAACAAAAGAAAGAGAAGGAGGATGTTATGTCAGGACATTCGAAATTTGCCAACATAAAGCATAAAAAAGAAAAAAATGATGCGGCTAAAGGAAAAATTTTTACGATTATTGGCCGTGAGATTGCGGTTGCTGTAAAAGAGGGCGGGCCAGACCCCAATAATAACAGTCGTTTAAGAGACGTGATTGCAAAGGCGAAGGCGAACAATATGCCCAATGATACGATTGACCGCGGAATCAAGCGGGCAGCTGGAGACGCGGGTTCTGTGAACTATGAGCATGTTACATATGAGGGTTATGGACCAAGCGGGATTGCAATTATCGTGGAAGCACTGACCGATAATAAAAACCGGACGGCTTCTAATGTGCGCAATGCATTTACAAAGGGAAATGGAAGTCTTGGAACAACGGGCTGTGTGTCCTATATGTTTGAGCAGAAGGGACAGATTATCATTGACCGTGAGGAGTGCGAGATGGAGGCCGACGATTTGATGATGCTGGCGCTAGATGCCGGTGCAGAGGACTTTTCTGAGGAAGAGGACAGTTATGAGGTGTTGACCTCTCCAGACGACTTCTCGGCGGTCAGAGAGGCCTTAGAGAAAGAAAATATCCCAATGGCACAGGCAGAAGTGACCATGATTCCGCAGAATTATGTAACGCTTACGGATGAGAATGATATCAAATATCTGAACCGGACGCTTGACCTTCTAGATGACGATGATGATGTACAGGCGGTCTATCATAACTGGGATGAGTGATTATGCTGAAGATATTTAAAGAGGGCGTATGTCCAAAATGTCATGAAAAGATACAGGTGCCAGATGACAGAGAGCAGATTATCTGTATGTATTGTGGACAAAAGATTCGTACAGATTTGGCGCTTGGAGTTGAGAGAGAGACAGATGCAGCTGTTTTAGAAGAGAAAAAAGAGCAGGTGCAGAAGGGGCTTTCTCTGCTTATCCGGGAGTGTGATAAGCCGTTTCAGGACTTTAAGAAGGATAAATATCCGGGGATGATAGAGAACTTTTCCAAGAAACATCAGGAGATGTTTCAGGCGATGGAGTATCTCTACCAGCATAGCCAGGAGAGCGATGTGCTTTTGCAGCAGATGGCGGAGCATTTTGTGGAGACGGCTAGAGAGGATATGGGCTCGTATAAGACCAAAGGACAGAAGAACCGTCGACAACTGGATCTGAATTTTCTGATTAGCATCTACCTGATTCCTGCCATGCTAGAACAAAAAGGTGAAGTGTATGAGGCGTTTTCAGACCGCTTGATAGCGGTCTGGAATAAGGCTTATGGGACAACGCTTGGGAAAGCGCACTATGAAGAGATTGCGGGGGGATTTCGCAGGAAGCTCTGTTATATTACGACGGCAGTTTGTGAAAATCTTGGCAAAGGGATGGACTGCTATGAGTTAAAGCTTTTGAAGGAGTATCGGGACCAATATCTGGAGCGGACAGAAGAGGGACATGCTCTGGTTGAGGAGTATTATAATATTGCACCTACGATTGTGAAGAGGATGGAGCGGGCAGCGGACCGGGAGGAGATTTACCGGGAACTGTATGAGATTTATCTGAAGCCTTGTATTGAGGATATTGAGGCGGGGGATTATACGAGATGTGGAGTGCGGTATGAAAAGATGGTTGTGACATTGAAGGAACGTTTTGTGATAGTAAATGACATTAAGTGACATTAAGTGACGCTCGTGAGTGAAGCGGGGGAGGATGTTCCTTCCAGACCCCGCTCGCGCTTAATGAACGCCTGTAGCGGTACTAAGCTCGCGACTGCGCGTGCCGCTTGCGCTCGCCAAGTGCCGACGGCGTCCAATGGGTCTTGCAGGAACATCCTCCCCCGCTTCACTCACGAGCTGACAGAGATAGCCGGATGTACATCTTGGTATGTTATATGAAAGATAGTGGGGGTATGGAAAAGAGATATCTTATTTTGTTGGGCTGGTTTGAGCGAGGGTTGATGGAAAGAGAGATTATGCCGGAGATTGAGAGAAATTGCAGGGAACGGGGCGTATTCTCTCAGAGGGCTTATGAGATATATCAGCGTTGTAAGTGGGCAGAGAACAGTTTGTATTTTCATCATTCGTATGCGGGGTATGATATACCGATTGGGGAGACGTATGAGGCGATAGCGTTGATAGATGAGAACCAGAAGATATGGCCAGAGTCGGTGCAGAGGTGTCAGGCAGAGATTTTGTGTTTTTTTACAGCGTATCGGACGATGCCATCGGAACAGGCGATGAAGGGGCATCATGAGCTTAGTTTGATTCAGTTTAAGGAGGGGATTCCAGGGCTGATTATTCGGGAATTGTTTCAGATTGAAAGATTAGAGCCGATGGGGCTTAATCATAAGCGGATTATTTTGGGCACGGAAGAGGAGCTTTTGAAGATGGCCAAAAAGCCTGGGAAGTTTTTTGAGTAGGAGGAATGGAAGAATATGAGTACCTATAGACCAGATACGATTTGTGTGCAGGAGGGCTGGAAGCCAAAGAAGGGAGAGCCTAGAGTGCTTCCTATCTATCAGAGTACCACTTTTAAATATGATACGACGGATGAGATGGGGCGGTTGTTTGCGCTTGAGGATGAGGGGTATTTTTATACGCGGCTACAGAATCCGACCAATGATGCAGTGGCGGCAAAAATTGCAGCGCTAGAAGGCGGTGTGGCGGCAATGCTGACGTCTTCGGGGCAGGCGGCAAATTTTTATACGATAGCGAATCTTTGTCAGGCAGGAGACCATATTGTGTGTTCTGCAAAGGTGTATGGCGGGACGTTTAATCTGTATGCAGCGACGATTAAGAAGCTGGGGATTGACTGTACATTTGTGGACCCGGATACATCTTCTGAAGAGATTGAAAAGGCATTTCGGGAAAATACAAAGGCTGTAGTGGGAGAGACGATAGCGAATCCGGCACTTACGGTATTAGATATTGAGAAATTTGCGACTTTGGCACACAGACATGGGGTGCCACTGATTGTGGATAATACATTTGCAACACCGGTGAATTGCCGGCCTTTTGTGTTTGGGGCGGATATTGTGACTCATTCGACCACCAAATATATGGATGGACATGCAATGGCTGTGGGCGGTTGTATTGTGGACAGCGGAAATTTTGATTGGGAGCAATACGCAGAGAAGTTTCCAGGGCTTACAACGCCGGATGAGACATATCATGGAGTGGTCTATACAAAGCAGTTTGGAAAGAAGGCATTTATTACAAAGGCAACCGCACAGCTTATGAGAGATTTGGGGAGTATTCCGTCTCCGATGAATTCTTTCTTGCTCAATGTGGGGCTTGAGACATTGCCGCTTCGGATAGAGAAGCATTGCAGCAATGCAAAGAAGGTAGCAGAGTATCTGTCGGGACATGCAAAGGTGGAGTTTGTCAACTGTGCAATGCTAAAGGGAGATACTTATTATGAGATGGCACAGAAATATATGCCGCATGGAACCTGTGGCGTGCTTTCTTTTGGATTAAAAGGAAGCAAAGAAGACGCAGTTCGTTTTATGGATGCTTTAAAGCTTTGTGCGATTGTAACGCATGTGGCAGATGCCAGAACGTGTGTTCTACATCCGGCAAGTCATACGCACAGACAGATGAATGAAGAGCAGCTTAGAGAAGCTGGTGTAACGCCAGGGATGATTCGCCTGTCTGTTGGAATTGAGCATCCACAGGATATTATAGATGATTTGGAGCAGGCGCTTCTTAAAGTATAAGCTTCAAGAAGTCTGGATGGTATAAAATCCCGTTTTTTTGTCATACTACAGGTAATTTAGTATGGCAGAAAGGCGGGGTTTTTATATGGCAGAGAATCAGGATGCACTGGAGAAATATGGACAGCCAGAAGAGCTTTTGGATAAAGAAAAATCACATATTCAGTTGCTTACGATTATTGGAGAAGTAGAGGGGCATGAGTGCCTAGCGGCAAATAGCAAGACGACCAAATATGAGCATGTGATTCCAATGCTGGCAGCCGTGGAGGAAAATAAAGAAATTCATGGGTTGCTGGTGATGATTAATACGGTAGGCGGAGATGTGGAGAGTGGGCTTGCGATTGCGGAGATGATTGCTTCAATCAGTAAGCCTTCGGTATCTTTGGTGCTTGGAGGGAGTCATTCGATTGGAGTACCTTTAGCAGTATCAACGGATTATTCTTTTATTGTGCCGACAGGGACGATGATGATTCACCCGGTAAGGATGACAGGACTGATTATTGGAGTGGCACAGACTTTTGACTATTTTCAGAAAATACAGGACAGGATTAGCGGGTTTATTGTGGAGCATAGCAGGATTCATAAAGAGAGGCTGCTAAAATTGATGCTAGAGACAGGAGAGCTGACCAAGGATGTGGGAAGTGTGTTAGTAGGCGCGCAGGCAGTGCAGGAAGGGATTATTAATGAAGTGGGAGGAATCAGTCAGGCGTATCAGAAACTTTGGGAGATGATGGATAAGTAAAAGAAATGGGGACTGGGAAATTCTGTCTTGGTGTGGTATGATATTTTAGAATTAAAATATCAGTAAGGAGAAAGTAAGATGGGCATATTAAGTGAGTTAAGGCCAGGTAGGGTCTGGAAGTTCTTTGAGGAGATTTGTGGGATTCCGCATGGGTCTTATCATGAAAAGGCACTGAGTGATTATTGTGTGGCTTTTGCAAAAGAGCGGGGACTTTTTGTATGGCAGGATAAGACATATAATGTGGTGATAGTAAAGGAAGCAAGTGCAGGATATGAGAACAAGGAGCCACTAATCTTACAGGGGCATCTGGATATGGTCTGTGAGAAAAAGCCGGAGTGTACCATAGATTTTGAAAAGGATGGGCTTTCTCTTGGAATAGATGGGGATTTTGTCTATGCCAATGGAACGACACTTGGAGGCGATGATGGGATTGCGATTGCTTATGCGTTAGCAATTCTGGATGATGATAAACTTTCACATCCAAGACTGGAAGTGATATTTACCACTTGTGAGGAAGTTGGGATGGATGGTGCGACAGCGCTTGATGTATCGATGCTGCGTGGACATACCATGCTCAATCTGGACTCTGAGGAAGAAGGAATCTTTCTGGTGGGGTGTGCCGGGGGATGCACAGCGGATATTACGCTGCCTGTAGTAAGAGAAAAAAGAAAGGGACTTTTGGCTCAGATTACCGTAGACGGATTAAAGGGCGGACATTCCGGCGCAGAGATTGACAAAGGACGTGCAAATGCAAACCGGATTTTGGCAAAAGTGCTAGTAAATTTTGCAAAAGAGACCGAATATGCGCTGCTCTCTATTGACGGGGGATTAAAAGACAATGCGATTCCAAGAGAGTGCCATGCCAAAGTGCTGCTGTTTGAAAAGGCAGATACCAATACGCTTAGAAGGGCAACGCTTGGGGTGACCGATGCATATGAGGCAACGGACCCGGATTTAAAAGTCAAACTGGAGTTCGATAAAGAATGGGAAGGAGAAGTCTTTTCCAAGAAGATACAAGAGCATGCGCTTACACTTCTTACAGCGTTACCGAATGGAATTATCTCTATGAGTAAGGATATGGAAGGATTAGTACAGACTTCTCTAAATCTGGGCGTTGTGAAGACGCAGGAAGATATGCTGACGCTTCGGTATTCAATTCGCAGCTCCATTGGAGAGGAGAAGAAAACATTGGTGTCACAGATTGTACAGGTAGTGCAGCAAGAGGGCGCTAAGATAGCAATTAGCGGAGAGTATCCTGCATGGGAGTACAAAAAAGATTCTCCATTTCGAGAAGATTGTGTTCGGATTTATCGGGAAATGTTTGGAAAGGAGCCAAAAGTGCAGGCGATTCATGCAGGATTAGAGTGTGGATTGTTTGCAGAGAAGATTCGAGATTTGGACTGTGTCTCGATTGGACCGGATATTTTTAATATTCATACAACAGAGGAGCGTATGAGCATTGCTTCCGTACAGCGTATGTGGGAATTTCTGTTAAAAATAATAGAGCGGTAGCATTTCTGTAGTCTAGAACCCCTTCTTAAAGACCATTTAAGAGGGGGTTCTTTTGCATCTTAAAAAGATGTAAAGATTTCTTAAGAATTTCAAAAGTGTCACATTTTTTAATGAAAATATGATATGTTATAAAAAGTTTACAAAGGCTGTCTTGACAAATAAAAGAAAATATATTATTGTATTAGATGATTAGAACAATAGATGTCTAATACAGCAAGACATCAGAGAGGAGTTGATGGACACTTTGGAAACATTGGTGGAAGTGCAGGATATATGTAAAATCTACAATCCCGGCGAGAATGAAGTACGAGCGCTGGACCGCGTAAGCTTAAAGATTCAAAAGGGAGAATTTGTAGCGATTATTGGTCATTCGGGTTCTGGAAAATCTACTTTGATGAATATGCTAGGATGTCTGGATGTTCCTACATCCGGCCAATATTTTCTAAATGGAAAAGATGTATCTCATATGACAGATGATGAGCTTTCCGATATCCGAAATATGGAGATAGGATTTATCTTTCAGGGATTTAATCTGATTCCTAATCTGACGGCGCAGGAGAATGTGGAGTTACCTCTTATCTACCGGGGAGTAGGAAGGAAGGAGAGAGCTTCTCTGGCAGTGGAGTCTCTTGAAATGGTAGGACTCTCACACCGGATGGACCATAAACCAAGCGAGATGTCCGGCGGACAACAGCAGAGAGTGGCGATTGCCCGCGCAATTGCAGCAAAGCCTCCGGTTATTCTAGCTGATGAGCCGACTGGAAACTTGGATTCCAAGTCGACACAGGAGATTATGAATGTGCTAAAAGATTTGCATAAGAGTGGGAGAACGGTCATACTGATTACCCATGATGATGAGATTGCCGCACAGGTGAAGCGTGTTATCCGCATCAAGGACGGACAAATAGAAGCAGATTTTATGAATGAAGGAGAAACTGATAATCATGAAGATGAAATGGAAGAGAGATAAGGGCGAGAGCATCGAGGCAGGAAAAAAAGAGAAAAAGGTATTGACACCAGCAGAGAAGAAAAAGAGAAGAAAACGCATTATTATGGGTGTCCTTGCAGCTTGTGTGGTTCTTTTTATTGTAAGCCGTATGTTTGCGCCGGAGGTTTTGCCGATGGTGATAGTGCGTCAGGCACAGACAGAGACTTTAGAGCAGACGGTAGATACCAGCGGAACCATCAAGACAGAGAACCGCAAGACCTATTTCTCACCGCTTAGTGCGCAGATTGCCGAGTGTAAAGTGGCAGCTGGCGATGCGGTTGCAGCTGGTGATGTATTGATTGTCTATAATGCAGAGGATTTAAAGAGCCGGGAGGATGAAGCAAAGCTTCAGAATGATGAGGCATATTATACATATCAGGATACTGTGGGAAAAAGCAATGCAGATGCGGCAGAATTCAGCCGTTCTAGTCATGATATTGAGATATTAGAGCAGCAGGTCGAGGACTGGAAGGCCAATGTGCGCGCGATGAAGCAATATATTACCGATATGAACTGCTTTTTAAGAGAGGCCGTCAACGATGGGCATGAAAATGATGCAGAAGAGTATCAGACAAAGATTGACCAGGCGACTAACCAGTTAGCAGTCTATGAGGAAGAATTAGCAGAGTTTGAAAGTAACCTTGCAGAGCAAAAAGGTATTAAAAATTCCACGGAAGACAGCATGTTGACAGCCAATGGTAAGAAGCAGATTGAAGCTACCAAAGAGCTTGCAGCGCTAAAGGCAGAGAAAGTATCAGCAGCGGTTGCACAGGTAGCAGAGGGTCTAAAAGCGGATTTTGGCGGCGTGGTAACCGATGTAAAAGCAGTAAATGGGGGCATCGTAGAGGAGAGCGGAGAGCTTTTGACGATTGAGAGCAATGAAGATGTCTGTGTGGAGATTTCTCTAAGTAAAAGTGATTTAGAGAAAGTACATGAAGGGCAGAAAGCCGTTATCACCGTGGTTGGCAAAGAGTACGAAGGAACTGTTACAAGAATCAGTAAATCAGCGACAAAGAACGATAAGGGCGCTGCGGTTGTCTCTGGTGAAATCCATATTGATAACCCGGATGCGGATATTTTCTTGGGGGTAGAGGCAAAAGTCAAAATTCATGGTGCAACCGCAGAGAATGTAATTGCTGTTCCGATTGAAGCAGTCAATATTGGCAGAGACGGAAGCTTTGTCTATATCGTAGAAAATGGTGTGATGGCGATTCGCAACGTGGAGACCGGACTTTCTTCTATGGACCTTGTGGAGATTAAGAGCGGCCTTGACGGAAGTGAGCAGATTGTACTAAATAATTCAACAGGCATCGAAGAAGGTGCACCGGTGACAGCGGTGGAGGGCTGATAGATGGCACAGCTTTGGGAATATATTAAAATGGCAATCAGCAATATCCGCATGAACCGGGGACGTTCCTTTCTGACAATGCTTGGTATTATCATTGGCGTCTCTTCTGTGATATTGATTATGTCCATCGGTAATGGTGCCAAGGCGGAGATGGAGAACGAGCTGACAAGTATTGCCGGCGGTCAGGTCTATATCTACGCTAACTCCAATATGGAGGGCGATGTTCCAACGATTACTGAGGAGGACAGAGATGCACTTAGAGAGTTAGAGCATGTCAAAGGAGCTACTTCCTATGCAAGCCAGTGGAGCTCTATCTCGACCGAAAAGGGCAATTTTGAAGCGATTATCGACTATGGTAATCCTGATAGTGAATTTATTAACAATCCTGATATGAAATATGGCAAGTGGTTTACCTGGGATGATTATAATGCACATCGTGATGTGGCTGTGATTGCGGAGATGGATGCGATTCGTCTCTTTGGCACCTCGGATGTTGTAGGGTTGACCTTTGAGATGGATGATGGTAGTGGTATTAAGGATGTACAGATTGTCGGGGTAAAAAAAGCGATAGAGGGTACTTTTGTCAGCACTGGCTATGGCTCCTATATTGATTTATCAATGCCGATGACCGCAGACTGGTACTGGGCAGAGTACAGTGATTTTGATTCCGTTTATATCTTTGCAGAGAATGGCTATGCAAAAGAAGTCGCTGACCAGGCAATCTCCCTCTTAGAGAGCCGACATGAGGTATTTGGAGAACAGGCATTTATGACACAGGACTTTGAGACAGAGATGGCCTCTGTGATGCAGGTGCTTGATATGATTACCATCTTTATTATGCTGGTAGCTGGTATCTCCCTTTTGGTAGGCGGTATCGGTGTTATGAATATTATGTTGGTATCTGTAACAGAGCGCACCAGAGAGATTGGTATCAGAAAGGCACTGGGCGCAAGAACGAAGTCTATCTTGATTCAGTTCTTGGCAGAATCTGCGATTATTACAGGAATCGGAGGTCTGATAGGAATTACAATAGGAATTGCAGGAGCGTATGGCATCTGTTCCCTTCCAATCGTGACTTTTCCGCCTTCTGTCAGTGTCTCGGCGATTGTGTTCGCCACGCTCTTTTCCTGTAGTGTAGGTATCTTCTTTGGCATCTATCCGGCAAAAAAAGCAGCACATCTAAGCCCGATAGAGGCACTTCGGAGAAATTAAAAATTGACAGCCTCTTGTCACTTCTGGCAGGAGGCTATTTTTTGCTTGACACTTTCAGGAAAATAAAGCAAAATGGTGGGAGTGAATAAGGAGAGGAGTACGAAAGAATGTTAAAACAGTTATCGATGTATGTGGAGAATAAAAAAGGGACGATGAGAGATATCACAGGGATTCTAAGAGATGAGAAAATTAATATCTTAGGATCGGTCAACAACGACGGTGCAGAATTTGGGATGATACGAATGATAGTGTCTGAGCCTGAGAAGGCATACCAATGTCTGAAAGAAGCAGGATATCTGTGCAGGATGGTTGATGTATTGGGTGTTGAGATGGCTGATGAAGTGGGTAATCTGCATGACCTTTTAGTGGCTTTTTCAGACAGCAATATCAATGTTGATTACAGCTATCTGTCTTTTAACCGCAATACCGGAAAGCCAATTCTGATTATTCATGTGAAGGACGATGATATTTTTGAAGTAGAGAGCTGCATGGGAGCGAAAGGCTTTGTGATGCAGTCTAAGATTTAACAGGAGGTAGGAAGACTTTATGGAGAATGCATTAGCCAGAAAATTTGGCTTTGCATCACTGATACGATTTGCAATGCCAAATATTATTATGATGATTTTTCTATCGTTGTATACGATTGTAGATGGTATCTTTATCTCCCGATACGTAGGGACTTTAGCACTTTCTGCTGTCAATATGGTATTTCCGATTAACTGTCTGGAGATGGCAGTTGGGATTATGTTAGCAACGGGTGGCAGTGCTGTGATAGCGCGCAAGCTAGGAGAAGGAAAAGAAGCAGAAGCAAAAGAGAATTTTACTTTTTTGGTCTTTGTGTCTTTTCTGATAGGTGTTTTGTTTGCGATTGTCTGTAATGCAGGGATGGATAACATCCTACACCTTCTTGGGACAAGTGAAAGTCAATATGCCTATGCAAAGCTCTATACGCGGATTCTGGTAAGCTTTGCTCCGGCTTTTTTCTTACAGACTGCATTTCAGACTTTGTTTGTCACCGCAGGGAAGCCCACTCTGGGGCTTTTTGTGACCGTCTGTGGCGGACTGGCAAATATGGTGCTTGACTATCTTTTCGTGGCTGTATTGCCCTTTGGGATTGCCGGAGCGGCCTATGCAACGGTGGCAGGGTATATGATACCGGCGGTAACAGGACTTTTCTACTTTTTCTTACAGAGAAAAGGAACGCTTTATTTTGTCAGATTTCAGGCAGATATCAAGATGCTTTTAAAAGCGTGCTTTAACGGCTCATCTGAGATGGTGACCAATATTGCCAACGCAGTGACCACGTTTCTTTTTAATATGCTGTTTTTGCATTATTATGGAGAAGATGGTGTGGCGGCGATTACGATTGTGCTGTATTTTCAGTTTGTATTTACAGCAGTATTTTTTGGATTTGCACTTGGTGTATCACCAGTTATCAGCTTTAAATACGGCGCGGCGGACTACATACAGTTAAGAAGCATCATACGCTATTGTATGAGTTTTACAATTTTATGCTCGATTGGAACTTATCTTATCTCTATGGTATCAATTGAGCCGGCACTTGGCGTCTTTACAGAACGTGGCAACCAGGTATTTGCCATCACAATGGAAGGGTTTGGCATCTATGCATTGTCCTTTTTACTGATGGGGGTCAGTATCTTTGCTTCTGCGATGTTTACAGCCTTTTCCGATGGCGTGGTATCAGCAGTGATTTCTTTTGCAAGAACCTTTGTCTTCTTAGTGGGAATGTTGCTTTTGCTGCCCGCTATTATAGGCAAATCTGGTATCTGGATATCTGTCCCGGTGGCGGAAAGCTTTGGCATCTTGATTGCAGTGTGGTATCTGATAAGAAAACGAAAAATATATGGATATGCTTAAAAAGAAATGGAATAAAGTATTAAAAAAAGCGGTCAGAGATGGCTGCTTTTTTTATGTGAAAGGAAATATATGGAATAATGAGAAAGTTTCTCAATACGAACACTCTATGGAAATTGACAGAAAAGATCAGAAAATGTTATACTTTTATCTGAGTTAGTAATAACTAACCATAGTTTGCAAAGGAACATTGATACGGATAAAACAGTAATTGGAGTGTGAAAAAGAATGGAGAAACTCACCCACAAGGATCCGTCCACGGGGATAGACGAGAATTATCAGAGAACCAAAATGCAGGAAGAGATGATCTTTCAAAAACTTAAAAATATGGGATGCAGAATCACAAAACAGAGACAGATTCTTTTAAACATTATCTTACAAGAAGAATGTGCCAGCTGTAAGGAGATCTACTATAAGGCAAGAAAAGAGGATGGAAAGATCGGCGCTGCTACGGTGTACCGGACGATCAATCTGTTAGAAGAGATCGGGGCAATCAGCAGAAAAAATATGTATAGGATACCAGATACAGATGCAAATATAAAAGAAAACAAAGAAGCCCCAGATGATAAGAAAATATCTCAATGCCAGAAGCAAGAAGAGGAGGAAATTGTCTGTATCATTGAGATGGATGACCATACAGTTTGCCGTCTTTTGGCCGGGGAATGGTATCTTGTTATGACAAAGGGACTTAAGGTCTGCGGTTATATCAAACAACAAAAGATTGTCAGTATTCGGATGGCTCCGCATAATTTAATTGAGAGAAATTCTCAACAAGAGAAAAACGATAGAAAGCAACGTTCTGATACATTATAATGGAAAGCACATAAGGAGGACTGTTACATGAAAAATCACAAATTTTGGGCGTGGGCTGCAGTGATCTGCATGATCATAACATTCTACACTGGTTACAAACACAAATAACAGAAGGAGGAATTGTTTGCTATGATGGAGATGTTAGGAAAAATGGATGTAAAAAAGACGGGGATCTTTGCTGCCGGGGTGCTGTTTGGTACAGCGGGTATTAAAATATTATCCAGTAAAGATGCAAAGAAGGCATATGTTTCCTGCACAGCGGCCGTACTCAGGGCTAAGGAGTGTGTTATGAAGACTGTCGGAGTAATCCAGGAAAATGCAGAGGATATCTATGCAGAAGCCATGGAACTCAATGAGAAAAGGGCAGAAGCAGAAGTGGAATTTGAGGATGATTTCTGTGAAACCGATGGTAGTCTTGACGAAACACCAGCACTAGAATCATGAAATTCAAGATCTTACATGAAATAAAAGGGCGGATACGGATCCATATATTCTGTGGGCGGATGTCTTGTAAAGAAGCGGATATCCTTCAGTATGGGCTATCGTGCCAGCCTTCTGTTACTATGGTGAAGATCTATGAGAGAAGTCAGGATGCGGTCATTTGCTATACAGGAGAAAGAGAAGCCATTATAAAGTGTCTGCAGAGATTTTCTGGTGAAAAGGTATCGGTACCAGATTATATATGGCAAAATTCCGGGCGGGAGGCAAACCGTTATTATCAGGATAAGATTGTTTGGAAGATGGTGCTGCGCATGGCGGAAAAGCTGTTCCTTCCTATGCCTGTCAGATGTATGGCTGCCTGCTGCCGCTCGAGCAGGTTTATCTGGAAAGGCGCTCATACCCTGTGCAGGGGAAGATTAGGGGTCTCGGTTCTGGACGGAACTGCTATCACCGTATCTCTTTTGCGCCGGGATATGAAAACCGCAGGCTCGGTTATGTTTCTTCTTGGAATTGGAGAGATTCTAGAAGAATGGACCCATAAGAAATCCGTTGACGATCTGGCAAGAAGCATGTCTTTAAATGTCAGCAAAGTATGGTGCCTTGAAAACGGCAGGGAAGTCTTAAAGGATACAAAACAGGTTGAGAAAGGAGACCAGGTGGTGCTTCGCATGGGAAATGTGATCCCCTTTGACGGAGTGGTGACAGAAGGAAGCGGAGCAGTCAACCAGTCTTCTATCACAGGCGAATCCCTACCAGTAGCCAGAGAAACCGGTGGTTATGTCTATGCGGGAACGGTACTGGAGGAAGGACAGCTTACGGTCTGTGTAAAAGAAACTTCTGGTTCTAACAAATATGAAATGATTGTTCGAATGATCGAGGAATCAGAAAAGCTGAAATCAAACGCAGAGGGAAAGGCCGCCAAGCTGGCTGACCGGTTGGTACCTTATACCCTCCTTGGAACAGCCCTTGTGTATCTTCTGACTAGAAACGTATCAAAGGCACTGTCTGTTTTAATGGTGGATTTTTCCTGCGCTTTAAAACTGGCTATGCCAGTTTCTGTCCTGTCGGCTATCCGGGAAGCAGGAACCTACCAAATTATTGTAAAGGGTGGGACATTTCTGGAGAAAGTTTCTGAGGCGGATACCATTATCTTTGATAAGACAGGAACGCTGACAAAGGCTAGACCAACGGTTGTGGAAGTGGTGCCCTTTGGGACGGAAAACCCTGATGAATTGCTGCGCATTGCGGCATGTCTAGAAGAACATTTTCCCCATTCCATGGCAAGGGCGATGGTCCATGCGGCCAATGAAAAAGGTCTTACCCATGAAGAGACCCACTCCAGGGTGGAATATATTGTGGCTCATGGGATATCCTCTATGATCGATGAAAGAAAGGTGGTCATTGGAAGCTATCATTTTATATTTGAGGATGAGGGATGCCACGTACCAAAGGAAATGAAAGGACGATTTGAACAGCTTCCAAAAGAGTATTCCCATCTGTATCTGGCGATAGAGAAACGGCTGGCAGCAGTGATCTGTATTGAAGATCCACTGCGGGAAGAAGCTGCCACGGTGATGACGATGTTAAGAAAAGTTGGTTTTGATAAGATTGTCATGATGACCGGGGACAGTGAACGAATTGCTGGATCGATTGCCTCAAAAGTAGGCGTGGATGAATATTACTCGGAAGTGCTGCCAGAAGAGAAGGCTGATTATGTGAAAAAACAACGGACAGCCGGCAGAAAAGTAGTTATGGTAGGAGATGGGATCAACGACTCTTTGGCTCTTTCAGCGGCAGATGTGGGTATTGCCATCAATGACGGGGCACAGATCGCCAAGGAGATTGCCGATATTACAATTGAGGCAGACGATCTGTCTGGACTTGTGACCTTGCGGGCTATCAGTTGCGGACTGATGGAAAGGATACGAAGGAACTATATTCAAATCGTGGGGATTAATTCCGGGTTGATCCTGCTTGGAATTGCAGGAATGATACAACCCACAACATCGGCCATGCTACATAATGTTTCTACTCTGATAATAGGGGTAAACAACATGAAAGAACTGGTGGATCGAACATAACTATAAAAAAGGGAGCAGTCTGGAAATTTTATATAAATGACAGCTCCCTTTTTCTTTTAACATATATTACATTTTTCCTGTCTTAGATACCATGCCAGTCTGGCAGTTTCTTCTAATTCTTCCAATCCATAATATGCATCTAGAAGTGTAGCTCC
Source organism: Lachnospiraceae bacterium (assembly GCA_910575445.1). Classification (GTDB taxonomy): domain Bacteria; phylum Bacillota; class Clostridia; order Lachnospirales; family Lachnospiraceae; genus Hominiventricola. Next base: position 313,125 of record CAJTFW010000003.1, read on the forward strand.
TGGGACAACAGGACCATGTTGCTTTAATAGATACGCATCGCTGCAAAATACCCTTTTTTCCATATGTTCAAACAGTGCTTTAGAGCCAGGTGGTGCATAGGGAATCATCCCAACAGTTCCCACCTTCATCTTTAAATATGGAGTGTAGTTGGGTATTACATCTTCCTCTTTTTCATGAGAAAGGCAGGACCACAAAGTAGCATGGAAGCTATGGGTATGTAAGACTGCATGGATATCTGGTCTTTTCTGATAGAGAATTGCATGAAGAGGAAATTCTTTACTTGGTTTTTGCTCGGTCTTTTTTAGACCATCTATCGTTACAGCAGCAAACTGTTCTGGCGTCAATGTCTCAAAGCTGGTACCACTTCCAGAGATATAGATGATATCTGCAATCCGAAAGCTGATATTTGCCGTAGAACCACTGACTTTTCCACGTGCATACAGAGAATGGGCAATCTTAATCGCTGTCTGTAATTGTTCTTCTAATGATATATGACTCATCTTTTTACCTCCAGTTCTGTTATCGCACGTTCAAAAAAATCTTCCTGCCCGAAATTTCCAGATTTTAAGACCAGACGAAGATGTGGATTTGTAATGGGAATCATCACCGGCACACCAGGTGCAATGCTTTTTCCAATCCAAAAGCCCTGCTCTTGAAGCCCTTTGATAACCGCACCTGAAGTCTCCCCTCCGGCAACAATAATTTTCTGAAATCCATCTAAGACTGCCTGAATGGCTAATGCTTTCATCAGGGCTTCTAAAGCCTCTGCGACCGTCTCTCTTCCCATAGCCTGTGCTTTTTTTACCATTTCCGGTCTGTCGGAGCTATAGACTAAGACATTACCATCTGGATAATGCCTGATAAATTGAAAGATTTGCTCGGCGCTCTCTTGCTCTTGCAGTACCTTTTGTACGTTAATTTTATAACAAGGATATCCTTTTTCTTGATAATCTGCAATTTGTCCAAGAGTTGCCAAAGAACAGCTTCCAGAGAGCAAAAGTGCGCGGCCTTCTGTACGTTCTTCGATTGGTTCTATAGAAGCTACAGGTACTTGCTTTCGATACTGTTTCCCAAGATGTTCTGCCAGGCCAGAGCCTCCGGTATAGAAGATAAGGTCCTGAAAAATCTCTGCAATTTTTTCTCCGTCTTCCTCTCTCTCATAGTCGGGAATCAGATAACAGTGGCCATCGCGCTGACAGTAGGAGTTGGCAACCGATAGAACAGAAGCATATTCAGAAGCTCCAATTGCGATTCCCTGATAACGGCTTTGCATTCCAATCAAGCTGGAAAGCCTTGACTCCCTCATCGGTGTCAACGGGTGGTCTTTCATTGAACTGTCTTCTAGAAGAACTCCATTGACATAGAGTTTTCCATCTTTTACGGTTCGTCCATTGACTGGAAGAGCGGGGCAAAGAATGGTATATGGAATCTGAAATCTTTCCATTACAGCGTCTGCAACGGGACCAATATTTCCTTCTTCTGTAGAATCAAAGGTAGAGCAATATTTAAAATATAGTTTTTGTGCGCCTAGTTCTTTTAAGAGAGAAAAAGCAGCCAGAGAATCCTTTACCGCCTGTTTCTTTGGAGCCGTACGGGATTTTAGGGCAATCACCACCGCATCAGCACTAAAAGAAGGAAGCGCTGTCTGTTCTGGAATTCCATTTAACAGGATAGTACGCAGTCCAGATTTGACAAAAAAAGATGCAATATCACTGGCGCCGGTAAAATCATCCGCCACACAGCCTATATAAATACTACATATCATAATTCACTCCTTGCTTGTTCCACTAATTCAATAATCGGCTGACAGGAAGGGTATTCCTCATACATAGTCTTCGTCGCTTCTTTGAATTCTGCTAAGTCCGGGCGACAAATGGTTACTCCTTTTTCTTCTATTTTGTCCATTGTCTGTTGCTCTAACTCTGCAATCATACTGCGACTTTCTAATTTAATCTCCTCTGCTGCCTCTTTGATAGCCTGTTTTAGTTCTTCCGGGTAGGACTGATAGGTTGCTTCATTAAAATAAAAGGATCCTTCATATGGAACATGGTCTGTAATCACACAGTAGGGCGCAACATCATAAAAATTCAAACTTAAAGTCAGCGCAATATCATTTTCCTGTCCTTGTACAACCCCCGTCTGAATTGAAGTATAGACCTCACTAAGCGACATAGGAATCGGCGCAGCACCAAGGCACTCCCAGATTCTTACATAGCCTGGAATATTGGGAACCCGAACCTTAAGTCCTTTTAAATCAGACAGCGAATTAACAGGAACCGTAGAAGAAAGTTCCCGGTTCATCCCGTCGATAATCGATACCAGACGATAGCCAGATTCTTCTGCAATCAAATCGGAAACCTCATCAAAATGCTTATCCCAGAAGAGATACTGATGCTCCTTACTGTCGTATAAAAAGGGCAGACACCAGGCATTAAACATATCGTTGACCGCACTTAGAGAGCTGACGCCATCCATTACCACGTCGATGTTTCCCATCTCAAGCCCCTCTAAGGCATCAACAAGCCCTCCAAGCTGCCCAGAGGCAAAGACTTCGCCAGTCACTTTTCCATCAGTTTTCTCAGAGACTAAGTCGAGAAATCTCTGTGACAGCTGTGTCATGTAGTAATCCTCGCTTTCTGTTGTGGCAAGCTTCCAGTGATAAGAATAGTCTTCACTCACAGAGCTCTCTGTCTTAGAACATCCAGCAATAGAAGATACTACTAAAATAATTGTCAACAAAATTGTACATTGTTTTTTCTTCATAATCTTCACCTTTTTGAGCCTTTCTAACTTACATACCTAAAACACCTGGAAGCCAAAGCGAAAGTGGCTCCACATAGGTGATAACAAAAAGTGCCAAAAATCCAGCGATTAAAAATGGAAGAGATGCTCTTACTTCTTCTTCAAAAGGAATCTCTGCAATCGCCGCAGCAATATACTGATTTTCTCCAACGGGAGGTGTTGTCAGTCCAAGTGCTAGATTGACCACCATAATAATGCCAAAGTACACAGGGTCAATACCAAGTGATGTAGCAATCGGCAATAATATTGGTGTAACAATCAAAATCCCGGCTACAGATTCAATAAACATTCCAATAAAGATAAAAATCAGATTGGCAATTAATAAAAAGATATATTTGTTGGTAGATACTGAACCGATGACTTCTCCTAGCAGACTAGAAACACCAGCACTTGTCAAAAGCCAGCTAAAAGCACCAGAAGCGCCGACCACAATCATCACCAGCACTGTGTTCACAATCGCACCGCCCATAATCTCTCCGATATTTTTTAGATTGATTTCCTTATACCAGAAAGCACCGGCCAAAAATCCATAGGTTGCTGCCACAGCACCAGCTTCCGTTGGGGTAAAAATGCCACCATAGATGCCACCTAAGATAATAAGTGGGACAAACAGAGCAGGAATCGCATCTAACAGACTGCTGATAAACTCTTGAAAAGTAAATGTGGACATCTGTACAATCCCACGCTTTTTGGCCTGAAATCCAATCGTTATCATCAGAAACAGAGCCAGTACAATCCCAGGTACAATTCCAGCTATAAAAAGCTTTCCAATCGAAGTAGAAGAACATACGCCATACATAATCATCGTAATGCTTGGAGGAATAATCACTCCCAAAGCACCGGCTACTGCCTGAATACCAGCTACAAAATCTGCTGGATACCCACGTTTTTTCATCTCTGGTATCAGCGTGGAGCCAATTGCTGCTGTGGTTGCTGCTGCCGAACCGGAAAGTGCGCCAAAAAAAGCAGAAGCAACAACAATAACATGAGCCAGGCCACCAGATAACCAGCCAACTAAGCAGTCTGCCAGTCGCACAATCCGCTTGGACATACCACCGATTTCCATTAGCTTGCCAGCCAGCATAAAGAACGGAATTGCCATCAGCGTAAAAGAATCCACTGAAGCATACGTTCTCTGTGCCAATGTAGCAATCTTCATCCCATCCATCAGCATAACAAGCACCGTAGGAAGTCCAATGGATACTACTAAAGGCACATTAAAAAACAACAGAAGAAGCAGAAGAGAGAATAAGATAAGTGTAATGGTTAATGATGACAATCTTTTTCACCTCCTTTTAGCAGTTTTTGAATTTCTTTTACTGCAAAGATACAACAGGAAATGCCACAATAGATAAGGGAGACAAGTGTGATGGCATAAGGAACTTTTGTAATGGGATAAGTCTGAGATTTCTCTAACGTCATTTTCATATAAGCGCAGGCAGAGATTCCCATCAGGCCAAAATATGCAATCGTAAATATCATCGCACAGATTCCACTTATCTTTTGACCTTGTTCTTTTAGAAGCTTTTTTACAAAATAGTCAACGGTAATCAGTCCGCCGTTTTTAAAAGCATAACTGGCACCGGCAAAGGTTGCCCAGACTAACAGCCATCTGGCAACTTCTTCCGTCCAGGAGAGCGGATGCCCCATCAAGCGAAAGACAATCTGGATTAAAATAACTGTAGCCATTGCAATAAGAACAAGCGAAGACAGGACTAAGTCTAAATGAAATCTTTTCATAGTTGGCTCTCCTTTTTTATCTATCGAAATCGCCTCGTAGCTTCTGTTAGGGCTTCTTTTAAAATCTTTGCGGCAAAATCCATCTCTTCTTCTGTAAGAATCAAAGTCGGAGAAATCTGTAAAGCCTCTCCTGAAATCCCATCCGCAGTCCCGATTACACCAGAAGCTATCAAAAGTCCATGTTCAAAACAATAGTTTCCTACAAACCCCGATACATTGAGCGCAGGGGCAAAAGGCTCTTTGGTCTTTTGGTCTCTTACAAGCTCTATGCCAAGTAACATCCCAATTCCGCGAATATCGCCTACAATATCCAGTTCTGCCAAAGCCTTTTTTAACTTCTTAAGAAAAATCTCTCCTTCTACAGCTGCACGCTGAACCAGATTATGTTCCACTGTATAGGCAAGCACTGCGCTTGCTCCTGCGCATACCATAGGATTTCCGGCAAATGTAAAACTGTGCATCAGATTTTTGCTGCCGGCTTCAAAAGCGTCTGTTACTTTTTTATGAGCAATCACTGCACCAATCGGTACATATCCGCCGCCAAGCCCTTTGGCTACGCTGATTAAATCTGGCACCACTCCAAAGTGGTCAACAGCAAAATTTTTGCCAGTCCGGCCAAAGCCTGTGATAACTTCATCCACACAAAATAAAATATCATAAGTATCGCAGATTTCCCGTACCCTTTTCATATATTCAACGGGAGGCACCGTAGCACAAGCGGTAGTTCCTACGATTGGCTCAATCAAGAATGCAGCAATCGTGTCGGCACCTTCATATTTGATAACTCTCTCTAATTCTTCTGCGCAGGGAAGCTTGCAGTTTGGGTAACTTAAGCCATATGGGCAGCGGTAGCAGTTGCACTGAGCGATATGTGGCATATGCATCAGATAGTTATCATATTTTTCTCTCCAGGAAGGTCTGCCGCCATAGGAGAGTGTGGCAATCGTGTTGCCATGATAACTTTGCCAGCGACTGATAACCTTATATTTGGAGGGTCTTTTCGCCTCTATCTGATATTGTCGTGCAATCTTTCCAATAGATTCCACAGCTTCTGAACCACCAGAGCAGTAGAAGACCTTGCTCATTCCTTCAGGAGAGAGACGAATAATCTGCTCTGACAGTCGTTCTTTGGCTTCGTTTGTAAACGTTCCCCCATAGACATAAGAGCATTTTTTTGACTGCTCATAGATGGCCTCAATCACTTCTGTCACCCCATGTCCGATATTGGCCACTGCAATTCCGGCAGCACAGTCCAGATATTGCTTCCCTTCGGTGTCATAGACATAGGACCCCTTTGCGTAATCAACACATCTGTAGTCTTTGCCAAGTGACGCATAAAATACATTGCTCATAAAGATACCCTCCTTTTGTATTGAAATCTAAAATCTGAAATTTCAGATTTTATAAAATAAATAACACACCTAAGAATAACCAGGCTTAGTTGATTTTTTCAAAACAATTCATAATATCCTCTTTGGTGCTGCGAATATCCTGAATCATAAACTCCACACTTTTCTCAAGCGAGCGGGATTTTATCGCTTGGATTAAGTCACAGTGAATCTGAATCTCGTCCTGAAAATTATATAATTCTGTATTGTTAATTTTATAGATAATATGAAGAATCCGAATCCTTTTCGTGAGGTCAATTAGATTTTTAATCTCATCGCCAATAATTTTGGGACACAAATCAATCAGATAACTGTGAAATTTCATCTCTGTCTCAAAAAAATCATTGACCAGGCGTTTTTTTATCTCTAAATTATCGTTGAACTCTATATAAGAGAGACGCTGAAATTCATATTCAAACCGGTCTAAGATATCTACATTGGTCAGCGCAATTACTTCCCGAATTACCTGGCTTTCTAGTGCTTCCCGAAAATTAAAGATGCTATAGAGCTCTTCTTTACTTAACTCCCGCACATAGCTTCCACTGCGCGCATGAATGATAACATAACCGTCTTTATTCAGTGACTTTAGTGCATTGGTAACGGGTGTCCGGCTGACACCAAGAGAGGTACTTAGATAATCGACATCTAATTTTTCATTTGGTTTTAATTCGTTGTTGATAATCTTGTCTTTGATTTCATTATAGACTAATTCATTTAAACTGCTGTATTTCACCTTTTGAAACATATTTTTTCCTTTCTGAAATCTGAAATTTCAGATGATACCATTATTTTACTTCTTGTGTCGAAATTTGTCAATGAAAAAATTTTAGTTTATTTTAAGAAAATAGTAGATTTTTCAGAAAATAAAGACTCTCTGCGATAGAGAGCCTTTACTTTTATTTAAGAAATTTCTTCTTTGATATAGATAGTATCTCCATTTTTCAGCGACTGCTGAAATCTTCCTTCCCGCCCATTGACTAATAGGCTGACTTTTCCGGTGATATTTTGAAGGTCAAGACCGGAATATTGAATCATATCCGTTAAATAATACGGCGAACCGTCTTCTTTGGGAGGAAGACGAAGGGGTGCATCGTTTAGATAGAAAGTAATATCCGGCAGGGGTGGCGGGGTAGGAGGTGCTGGCTTGGGAGTCGGCGCTAGAACGGGTTCTTGTAAGCTTGGTATCTCGATAGGTACAAGTTCTGGCTCATTCTCTGGGATAAATTCAGATTCGGATGCAGGCTCAGGTTCCGGTTCAGAAGCTTCGAATGTCTCCTCAGAAGGCATTGCTTCTGTAACCTGAGATTCCTTAGACTTTGCCGGGTCCCGGTGAATCAAGATGGCATCTCCATTTTTTAACAATGTCTTTAAAGAGGCGCGCTTGCCATTGAGTGTCAGTTCAAGTGCACTTGAAGCCCCTTCAATATCTTCTAAGAAGGCTTTCGCCGGCATTCCATGTATGGCTGGCAGAAAATCAATCACATCACCTGCGTGTATCACATCGGAGAGTTTGCCTTCTTTTTTATTAATCAGAAGAGAAGCAGGCTGTGCAGCTGTGCCATAGAAGATTTTTCGCTCGCCATTGACCGTTACGTTTAGATTGGCACCGGAGCGCCCTAAGATATCTCTGAATTGATAGCCATTCATCATCAGAAGATTTAACGCGGTAAAGCTTCCGCTTCTAAAGAGTTTGGCGGGCTTGTTATTTAAAACAACCCGAAAACTATCATTAATCAGATTCAGACCAGAGGAGATAACAATGCCAAGAGGGGTTGTGTAGACTGGATTATTAAGGTCATATTCCTCTGAGTAGGCAGAAGCCTGAAAGTAGTTTCCTGCTACAGCCACACGGTTGGCATCCATTTCAAGGGCAGCAGTAAGTCCTTCTTTTAATCCAGCCAATTTGCTGCCGCCGCCAGCCAAAAAGAGTGCCGATGGGGCAGTGCCATTAATCTCGATAATCTTCTCTGCAATCTCTTTACATAGTTGGTCAGAGGTATGCTGAATACTTTCAAAAATGGTCTCTTTTGAGAGTTTTTGTTCTATTCCTAAGATATTGTTAAAGGTCAGCACTTCTTCTGTATCAATCTGTGCTTTTATCTTCTCTGCGGTATCAAAATCCACCAGATATTCTTTCATAATCGTCTCGGTAATCTCATCACCTGCAACGGTTGCCATCGTATATCCTGTTACGCTTCCGCTGGTACAAGCAGCAATATCGGAAGTTCCAGCGCCAATATCGACAAGTGCCAGATTTAAAAGGCGCAGATTCTCTGGAATCGCTGCATTAATCGCTGCAATCGGCTCCAATGTGATACTTGCGACTTCAAGACCAATCTTATGCATTGTCGTATACAGACTCTCCACAACTTCACTTGGCAGAAAAGTTGCAATTAAATCCGCCTTGACATGCTGGCCTCGATGGTCTTTTAGGTTGGAGATAGGATATTGGTCTAAGAAATATTGGCAGACCGTATAGCCAACAAGATAGAAACGTCTGGCATCCCCCTCTGCATGGTTGTCCTGCTCAAAAGCCTCCTCTGCTTTACTGATAGCGCCAGCCTCTAAGCGGCTGATAATCTCATCGTCAATCAGCTGAGTACCTGGCAATTCCAATTCAAAATCCGCCCGTCTGGTTCGAAGAGCTCGTCCAGCTGCTGCCACACAGACTTTTTGGAGCTTGATGCGAAGCTTGGCTTCTATCCTTTTTTTCATCTTCTCTGCCAGTGTTGATACTTTTTCTATATTTTCAATCTGTCCATCAATCATGGCACGCTCAGAGTGCTCTTCCTGGTCGATGGCGACAATTTTTACTTTATTTTCTTCTACAATTCCAACAATTCCAATAATACTGCGCGTTCCGATATCTAAAGCAAAGACCATATCATCGGGCTGCATCCGTACTTTTGGTTCTTTTTCTATTGTAACCCTTGGCTTTTTGATTGGTTTTCTGGGCATGGGTATCCTCCTTGTATGTTTATTCAGCTTCTATTATAGTAAAGTTGAAATATAATGTAAATCTTTTTTTGTTTTGATATTCAAAGTATATTGACAAGAAATGGAAGATAGTATATACTTTGATAATCAAAATAAATTTGATGATTTTGAAAGATGATAATATAGAAAAATTGGATTGAAGAGGTGTATCATTATATGTGGAAAGACAGTATCAGCATACTTGACAGGAAGCGGAACCGGATTCTTCAGGCGGGAGGGCATGATAAGATTGAGAAGCAGCATAAAAGCGGCAAACTAACCGCCCGCGAGAGAATTGACATGCTGTTTGACCCAGGTACTTTTGTAGAGGTCGACAATTTTATTGAGTCAAGAATTGATGATTTTGGTCTTGATAAAAAGAGAGTGCCAGGAGATGGAGTCGTCACTGGATACGGCGAGATTAACGGGAGAACCGTCTTTGTATCTTCGGAGGATTTTACGGTAATTGGAGGTTCTCTTGGAGAATATCATTCGATGAAGATTGCACGGATTCAAGACATGGCTTATGATATGAAAGCGCCGATTATTATGATTAATGACAGCGGCGGGGCAAGAATCGAGGAGGGTATTGACTCTCTAAGCGGGTATGCCAATATCTTTCTTCGCAATACCAAAGCGTCTGGCGTGATTCCACAGATTGCAGTAATTGTAGGTCCTTGCTCAGGTGGTGCCTGCTATTCTCCTGCGATTTGTGATTATATTTTTATGGTGGATGGTATCGGTAAAATGTTTATTACAGGGCCACAGGTGGTTAAGACCGTGGTAAATGAGGAGTGTACGGTTGAAGAGCTTGGCGGTGCGAGTATACATGCCTCCAAAAGCGGTGTAACGCATTTTACCTATACAGAAGAAAAAGACTGCTTTGAAGGTATTCGAAAGCTATTGTCTTATCTGCCAAACAGCTATTTAGAGAAAGCACCTGTTATCAAATCAGAACCAGAATCCACAGGCAAGAAATCGTTTCTCTATTCTTTAAACAGTTTAGTCAATAAAAAGAACCGACAGGATTTATCCGACCGCTGCCATGAGCTTTTGGATATTGTACCAGATAACTCCAGAAAAGCGTATGATGTCTTAGAGGTTATTGAGCGTATCTGTGATAAAGACAGCTTCTTAGAGGTACAGAAGGATTTTGCCAAAAATGTAGTGGTTGGCTATGGAAGAATTGATGGACAGAGTATTGGAATTGTAGCAAATCAGCCGATGTGCTTAGCTGGAAGTCTTGACTATGACGCTTCTGATAAAGCAGCCCGTTTTATCAGAACTTGTGACTGCTACAATGTGCCTTTAGTAGTGCTTGTTGATGTACCAGCTTTTATGCCAGGAACTGCACAGGAGCACAAAGGAATTATCCGTCATGGTGCGAAGATGCTCTATGCATTTTCGGAAGCGACAGTTCCAAAGATTTCGGTTATTATGCGAAAAGCGTATGGCGGTGCATATATCGCGATGAACAGTAAAAATATGGGCGCGGATATTGTCTATGCATGGCCAGGCGCAGAGATTGCTGTGATGGGTGCAGAAGGCGCAGTTAATATCGCCTTTAAGCGCGCAATTAATGAGGCAGAGAATAAAGAAGAGACCAGAGAGCATCTGGTACAAGAATATAAGGAGAAATTTATGAATCCTTATGTGGCAGCATCCCGTGGGTTTGTAACAGAAGTTATCAAGCCTGATGAGACTAAGAAACGCCTGATGGCTGCCTTAAAAATGTTAAAAAATAAACAAGTGGAGACTCCACGTAAAAAACACGGAAATATTCCATTATAATCAGACTGACCGATACAAGCCGGGGTGCTAGATGCCCCGGCTTGTAATTTTTCTGTTGTGTTGTTACATGCAACGTAAAATACACTGCATTTTTTCTACTTCCATTTTCTGCGAAGTGATAATCTCATCAAGTATCGCAACTAATTCTGGACAGATAGCATATTTTAGTGTATTTTCTGCCATCGCTATCGCACCTAGGTGATGTGGAATCATCTCCCGTATAAAATTTGCACTGACACAGTTATTGGTACAGGCATATTTCATCTCACAGAACATCGTCTTCATAATCTGCCCTATGCGGTTCTGATAACGACATAAATCCTCCTTGCAATTTCTTTGCGCGCTGCAGGCACAGAGGATTCTTTGCATATCATCAATGCTTTTGGTCTGCTCAATAATGATTTGCGTAGCAATCTTCTGGAGCGGAATATTCGTGGTGTACCGTAAGATATTGCGTGCCATCTCGATTGCCCCTTGATGATGGGGAATCATCTGTACGATAAAATTATGTGAAATACTGTTCCTTAAATCCACGCTTTTCATTCCCTGCATCATCTCTTCTAGAATACAGCAGTAGGTCGCGAGGTAGTCTTTTGTGACATTGCTTAATCCGCATGTTCTATTCATAGCTTCCATCTCCTTTGTATCAGTATATGTGAACGAAGAAAGATAGTGTAAGGTATATTGGGGAGATGGATATTAAGGACGCTAGGACGGGAGGGAATCATCTGCCAGGTCGTGGCGAGCGTCCCTTGCATCAAAAAACATATTGACACAAACCAATTAAAGTGATATCATTTTCATATCAAATACATATCTAAAGGAGAAAACAAATGAAAGAAATCGTATTAAACAACAAGAAAAATGGTATGCAGGTACTTTTGTTCATCCTAGCTGTCTATGTGATAGCAGTGGCTGGTACGGTATTTAGCAGTATAAATGGAAATTATATTGTAATGATTATCAGTATCATCGTTCTCAGTGTTGCCTGGCTACCGCTTACAGGACTTAAGGTATTAAAGCCGCAGGAGGCTTTGGTGCTGACGCTGTTTGGAAAGTATGTTGGGACTTTAAAGGAAAATGGCTTTTATTTTGTCAATCCTTTCTGTACAAGTGTGAATCCGGCAGCGAAGACAAAGTTAAATCAGAGTGGAGATGTCGATTTGGGTGTGACGGTATCGGCAGAGAGTGTTGGCAAAAGGATTTCTATGAAGATTATGACTTTAAATAATAATAAGCAGAAGATTAATGACTGTCTTGGAAATCCTATTGAGATTGGGATTGCTGTTACTTGGCGGATTGTAGACACAGCAAAGGCCGTATTTAATGTGGATAATTATAAGGAATTTTTATCTTTGCAGTGCGATAGTGCGCTTCGCAATATTGTCAGACTTTATCCATATGATGTGGCGCCGGATGTGGATACCACAGGAGATGGAATTGCAGATGAAGGCAGTCTTCGGGGGTCAAGCGAGATTGTGGCAGCACGTATTCGTGATGAGATTCAAGAGAGAGTCAATGAGGCCGGAATTGAGATTGTAGAAGCGCGGATTACCTATCTTGCATATGCGACAGAGATTGCAGCGGTGATGCTGCAAAGGCAACAGGCTTCAGCTATTATCGATGCGCGCAAGATGATTGTAGATGGCGCTGTAGGGATGGTAGAGATGGCACTAGAGAGATTGGATGAAAATGGTATGGTAACACTTGATGAGGAGCGAAAAGCGGCGATGGTATCCAATCTTTTGGTAGTGCTTTGTGGAAGCCATGATGCACAGCCCATTGTAAATACAGGAAGCCTGTACTAATATGGGAGAGAATCAAAAAAAGCAGATTCCGCTCCGGCTCTCACCCAAACTATATAATGCTATCGCTGCCTGGGCGGAGGATGATTTTCGAAGTGTAAATGGGCAGATTGAATATTTGCTGACGGAATGTGTAAGGCAGAGAAAGAAAAATGGGAAATATGTACCAGAGGAACTGGATGTGCCGATTGAATTAGATATTGAATAAAGAAAACCAGCAGAAATAAAACAAAAGATTTCTGCTGGAATTTTTTTATCGGTAAGGGGAACAAAAGGGGAAAGTAAAAAGTCTTATATATGAGACATGTTTCAAGAATAAGGTTTGGAAAGCGGGTGAGAGAGATAGAATGGAAAAGGAGTGGTTTTGTGAGAGGATTCGTGAACAGCAGACTTCAATGTATCGGTATGCTTTGGGAGTCCTTAGAAATTCTGCAGATGCAGAAGATGCCGTGGGCGAGGCGATTCTTAGGGCATATGAGAAAAAAGAGCAGCTTCGGGACAGCCTTCGGTTTAAAAGTTGGGTGATGTCGATTCTAGCAAATGTGACAAAGACAATGCTAACGAAAAGGGGGAAAGTGGAATTTTTAGGGGATATGAGTCCATACGAAGGGAGTACAAAAGGGGAAAAAAGAGAGCTTTGGGAATTTGTGATGGGACTTCCACAGGAGTTTCGGGATGTGGTCATATTGTATTATTATGATGGGTTTTTGATAAAGGAGATTGCCCAGATATTAAAAGTCTCAGAGGGGACGGTGAAATCAAGACTTAACAGAGCTAAGAAAAAATTGAGAATGGCATGGGAGGAGTTTCGTTAATGGAAGATAAGAAGATGGAGCAGTGGATTTACCAGATGGCAGAGAAAGAAGTGTGGAAAGTACCAAAGTCTTGTGAGGAGAAGGTAGAGCGGATTTTAGAGACACTTTCAGAAGCATCAGAAAAGGAGGAAACGATGAGATATTTAAAGAAAAAAAGAACATTTTTATTGGTTGCAGCGTTGGTAGCAGTTTTGGGAACTACGGTGGCGGCAGCAGGGATTTTTCAGTGGAGAGAGCAAGCTGTTGAGAATTTTGGAAACCCTACCAAGGAGGAACAAGATAAGATGGCTTTGGAAGGCATCGCTATGGAACAGAAGGCATCGGCAACTGATGCAGGTATTACCATCACCGCACAACAGACCGTACAGGATAAAAATACACTGTATATTCTGTTAGATGTGCAGGCCGAAGAGAAAATATTGGATGGAAATGGAGGATTTGATAATCCAGAGGAAGATGGAAGCTATAAAGAGCCTTGGATTGTTACGCAAGAGGAAGATGCCTTTTCTAATATTTCTATGGGATTTTCACCGGATACGCCAGCTTTTGGAGAGCTTACAGACCAGGAATCTTATGAGATTTCAGCATTAAAATCTATGGAGAAAGAGTGGAATGAGGAATCCGTTACCATTCATTTTACAGAATATAGTTATTATACCTATGAAAATGGAGATACCATTCCTCATAAGATTCGCGGAGACTGGACGCTTGTACTTCCTTTAGGAGAAGAGACAAATCTTGAGATGACACAATACAAACCCGTAGAGCCTGTAGAACTTTCGGGGGTCCCGATGCAGATAAAGAGGGTGGAAGTGTCTCCTCTGTCGCTTCTGGTTGTCTTTGATATGGATGATGTGTTAAAGCTTCAGGAAACGGTCTATACAGAAGATAGCGAAGATATTGTGCTTTCAGAGCTTGATTTTACCGGGTTTTTAGACCAGGATGGACAGGAAGTAACTGCAAGAATCGGTGGACAGAGTGGAAAATATAACTATGATACCCACGAAATCATTCATCAGATTGGTCTTGAAAACTATATAAATCCTGATAAGATTACAACACTTCTTCTAGGAGAGGAAAAAGTTCAGGTGAAATTAAAATAATGCATCTATTCTTTGGATGGATATGTTACTATAAGAACAAAAACCATCGGAGGAAACATTATGCGCTCTACTATTCTTTTGCTGGAAGATGATTTAAGTCTTATCGATGGCTTAGTCTATATGCTAGAACGTGAGGGCTACCGGGTACAGGTAGCCCGTACCATAAAAGAAGCGCGAGAAGCTTTGAAAGGCGAAATACCATATGCTCTTTTAATTCTGGATATTACGCTTCCAGATGGTACAGGATTTATGGTCTGTGAGGAGGTACGAAGGTCAGGCAGTCAGGTTCCTATCTTATTTTTGACTGCTTCTGATGAAGAACTTCAGATTATTCGTGGCCTGGATAGCGGAGGAGATGATTATCTGACTAAGCCATTCCGTTTTGGAGAACTCTGTTCTCGAATTCGTGCACTGCTTCGCAGAAGCTCCTATACAACTACAAACCAGGAAGCTTCTGTCCTTCGTTCTGGCCCTTTGGAAATTCATCTTACCGAAAATCGTGTCTTAAAGAAACAACAACCTCTTTTACTGACAGCGATGGAATATCGCCTACTTTGTCTTTTGGTTCAAAACAGAGGAAAAATCTTGACAAGAGAAATCCTTTTAAACCGTTTGTGGGACCAAAGCGGGAGTTTTGTAGATGATAATACCTTGTCTGTCCATATACGAAGACTGCGGGAAAAGATTGAAGAACAGCCTTCTCATCCCCAATACCTTGTTACCGTCCGTGGATTTGGATATCAGTGGAAAGAAGGGGAGTGATAGCATTGGATTTTTTGCAGGAAAAAGGAAATCGACAGTATCTAACGTTCTTATTGGGACTTTTGATTGCATCTTTAGGAGGGTTTCTGTTCTTTAGCTATTTGGAACTGAGCACTTTGCGGGAGATGTTAATCTCCCATGAGAGTACCATGGTCTCTGTTCTCTTAGAAGAAGGGGTGCCAAAGGAGACGATTGCGCTTGCATGTTCTAAAGACCTTATTACAGAACGTGGGCGTGCATTTCTTCTGCAAATCGGGCGCAGCAAGGAGACCTCTCTTTGGCTGATGCCAGAGGTGCAAAGTTATGTATGTACCGTCTCTTTCCCGCTTTTACTTTGTGTATCAGGGCTTGGCGCGCTGTTACTTTGGGGGACACTAAGACAGATGAGACAGCGGGAGAGGCTCTATCAGGATGCGCAGGAATTTGTGGAACATTTTGTAGAAGGGGATTTTTCTGGACAACTTTTGTGGAATCATCCAGGAACACTCTATCGGCTTTTTTCTTCGATTGACCAGCTTGCCAAAGCTTTGCAGACTCGATGTGAGGCAGAACGACAGGCAAAAGAGTTTTTAAAGGATACCATCTCAGATATTTCCCACCAGCTAAAGACACCGCTTGCTGCACTTTGGATGTACACGGAGATTATAACAAAAGAATCAGATAACCCGGATACCGTGCAGCTTTTTATAGAAAAATCCATGCAGTCGCTTATCAGAATGGAAGAATTGGTTCAATCATTATTAAAAATGATGCGTCTGGATGCAAAAGCGATTACTTTTGAAAAACAGCTGTGTTCGGTAGTAACACTTGTAAAACGGGCAGAAGAACCGCTTAAAATTCGTGCTGCTGCTGAGAAAAAACAGTTCTTATTAGAAGGAAAAGCAGAAGAATGTGTATTCTGTGACCCGATATGGACCAGTGAAGCCATTGGAAATCTGTTGAAAAATGCATTGGAGCATACAGACGCTGGCGAAAACATCCATATTTTTTGGGAATCTTCTCTTACGATGTTTCGCATTTTTATAAAAGATAATGGATGCGGTATTGCAGCGGAGGATTTCTATCATATTTTTAAGCGATTTTATCGAAGTCTTTCTTCGACAGAGCGTACAGGCGTTGGGCTTGGGCTGCCGCTCGCTAAAGCGATTGTGGAAGGACAGGGAGGAATCTTGTCGGTGGAAAGTGAAGTGGGACATGGGTCGGTGTTCTGTATTAGTCTGCCTCTTTAAAAGCTTACGTTTTCGTAAGCTTATTTTCATGCAAATGTAAGCTGCTTCTGCTAATCTTTAGAAAGAAAGAGAGAAAGGAAGGTACAACAATGGAGATTTTACGGGTAGAAAAGCTTTGTAAAGTGTATGGTGAAAGAGAGACTGCGGTCAAAGCTTTGCAGGATGTGTCATTTTCCATGAAAAAAGGAGAGTTTGCAGCAGTGATTGGAGAGTCCGGTTCTGGTAAGAGTACACTTTTGCACTGTATTGGTGCTTTGGATACGCCAACGTCTGGCAGCATCTGTCTGGATGGAACGAATCTCTTTGGGATGAAAGAAGAAGAGAGGACCTTGTTTCGCCGGCGAAAGGTAGGGTTTATCTTTCAATCGTTTCGACTGATTGCAGAACTAAATGTAGAACAAAATATTATGTTTCCACTTTTGTTAGACCATCAAAAGCCAAAGAAAGAACAAGTAGATGAGCTTTTAGAGCTTCTTGGGCTTACAAATCGCAGGAAACATCTGCCAGGACAACTCTCCGGCGGGCAGCAGCAGAGGGTGGCGATTGGAAGAGCACTGATTACAAAACCAATGCTTCTTTTAGCAGATGAGCCAACTGGAAATCTGGATTCGAAAAGCAGCCAGGATGTGATGGATTTGCTTTTTAAAGCTTCGCGCCGTTATCAGCAGACCGTCCTGATGATTACACATAATATGCAGCTTACAACTTCTGCCGACCGGGTGTTTCGCGTGCGGGACGGGAGACTTACGGATTTGGGAGGGATGCAGGCATGAAAAGCTATCTGGAGCTGGTTGCGATTTGGGGAAAAGTCCATAAAAAAGAAAGTCGCATGACGAAAATCTGTATCTTTTTATCGGTATTTTTAATTGTGGGTCTGTTTGGTATGGCTGATATGGAGATAAGAAGCCAGAAACTACAGGCAATACAAAAAGATGGCGCCTGGCATGCTGCGTTTCGTGGGCTTTCAGAAGAAGATGGCTCTTTATTGATGGCAAGACCAGAAGTAGAGACAGCCTCCTGGTATTATGCAAAAAACTATGGAGTCAACGAAGGATGGACGATTGACGGCGTGGAGACGGTTATCTGTGGCTTTGATATGCCAATGGAACAGCTTCTTTTGGCTGCAAAGGTGACAGAAGGCAGCTTTCCAGAAGGAAATACCATAGCATGCACCGAAAGCCTGCAAGAGCGTCTGGGGCTCTCTGTTGGAGATGTTCTGACTCTTACAACACCGGCAAAAGAGACGCTTTCTTTTGTGGTCAGTGGATTTTTTCCAACTACTTCGATGCTGACAGATGCCGATGCTTTTGGGGTTGTGGTAAATACCGATACCTTTCTTACCTATTTTGCTTCTGGTGAGGAAGGGATGCTCTATGTAAAATTTGTTCCTTTTTGCAGGATACAAAAGGCGATTGCTGATATTTCTGTTCAGTTTGGTCTCTCCAAAGAACAAGTGGGGCAAAATGCCTATCTTCTTGGGCTGATGTTTCAAAGTGGAGATACCTATTTGCTGAAAATTTATCTGATTGTAGGGATTTTGGCACTTTTGGTTGCGATTGCAGGAGTTTTGATGATTACCGGAAGTCTGAATAGTTCTGTGGCGCAGCGAACAGAATTCTTTGGACTGATGCGCTGTCTGGGTGCGACTAAAGGGCAGGTGGCAAAGTTTGTACGAAGAGAAGCACTTGGTTGGTGCAAGACGGCAATTCCAGCTGCCATCTTAGCTGCAATGGTGATGATATGGTGTCTGTGTGCGATGCTTCGTTATCTAAGCCCCCATCTTTTTCGCGGACTTCCAGTCTTTGGGGTCAGTGTTCTTTCGATTGGCTGCGGAGTGGGAATTGGCCTTTTGACTGTGCTTTTGGCTGCGCGTACACCGGCGAAAAAAGCTTCTAAAGTATCGCCTCTTGTGGCAGTTAGTGGAAATGCAGGAACCACTTATGCGGTCAAACGGGCAGCAGATACGAAATGGATACCGATGGAAGTCTCTCTTGGTATCCATCATGCCAGGGGAAGTCAGAAAAATTTTCTGCTGATGTCCGGCTCGTTTGCTTTTAGTATTCTGTTGTTTTTATCCTTTGGCACTTTATGGGATTTTATGGGGCATGCCCTTACACCGCTTCGTGCGTCGGCGCCAGATATATCGATTATCAGCCAGGAGAATACATGTTCGATACCCAAAGAGCTGGCACAGACCTTATCTTCTCATCCAGCGGTAAAAAAAGTCTATGGCAGAAGCTTTGCCTATGATATAGACGCCTGCCTAAATGGTCAGAATACCTCTGTAACGCTGGTCTCTTATGAAAAATATCAGTTTGCATGGGCTAAAAAAGATTTGTTCTCTGGCTCTTTAGAGGAGGCAGAGGATGGAAGAAGCGTTCTGGCTGTATATCAGGAGGACAATTCTATAGAAGCTGGCGATTTGATAAATATAGAGCGCAACGGGCAGGTGTGGGAGCTTTTGGTATCGGGCACTTTGACCGGGCAGCTTTTTGATGTAGAAGCGGGAACACAGATGCTGTTCTGCTCAGAAGCTCTCTTTGAGGAACTGACAGGAGAAGATGGATATACGATAATTGACCTTCAAGTATATAAAAATACAACAGATAGTGAGGCTTCTGAGCTTCGTGCGCTTGTAAAAGAGCAGGTTAAGTTTTCGGACAAACGACTTCGCAATATGGAAGTTATGGGAGCTTACTATGCTTTTCTCTTATTTCTCTATGGATTTTTGGCAGTGGTTTTGATGATTTCTGCGTTTCATATTATGAATAGTATGGCGATGAGTGTATCATCCAGAATGGGACAGTATCAGAGTCTGTATGCCATAGGCATGAGCAGCCGCCAGATTTTTCTGATGATTGTGTCGGAGGGGTTTACGTATTTATTCTCTGGTATACTGTTTGGCGTGCCAGCAGGACTTTGGCTTCACCAGCTTTTCTATCAGTCTTTGATTACTTCTAGATGGGGGGATACCTGGAAGATGCCATTTCTTCCACTGTTTGTAATTCTGACTGTTCTTTTTATAGCAACGGTGGCTTCTTTTATTGGACCGGCTAAGAGAATCCGTTTTATAACTTGCAATCCTTGCTATAACGAATTATAATAAAAAATGTTATTATAATTCGGAGGATGAAATACATGAAACGAGAAAGGTTTGGTTCCCGCCTTGGCTTTATTCTGGTCTCTGCTGGCTGTGCGATTGGCCTTGGCAATGTGTGGAAGTTTCCCTATATCTGTGGGGAATATGGTGGTGCAGCATTTATCTTAATTTATTTACTTTTTTTATTGATTGTTGGAATTCCTGTTATGGTCTGCGAGTTTGCAGTGGGAAGAGGGAGTAAAAAAAGTGTAGCGGTGGCTTTTGAAGGGCTAGAGCCTTCTGGCACTTCCTGGCACAAGTTAAAATATATCGGTATCTTTGGCTGCTATCTGCTGATGATGTTCTATACGATGGTTGGAAGCTGGCTTTTATATTACTGTGTGCGAAGTCTAAAAGGCGATTTTATCGGTGCTTCTCCTGAGATGATTGGAGATGCTTTTACCGGGATGCTCTCAGACCTTCCTACGATGATATTCTGGACGGTTCTTATCTGTATCATTGGTTTTGCAGTCTGTATGTTTGGTTTAAAATCTGGTGTGGAGCGGATTACAAAAGTAATGATGGCAGCGCTTTTATTGATTATGGTGGTGCTTGCGCTTCGCTCCGTCTTTTTAGATGGAGCTGCTGCCGGTATCCGATTCTATCTGGTACCTGATTTTCATAAGATGGTGGAGAGCGGCATTGGCAATGTTGTTTTTGCAGCGCTTAGTCAGGCATTTTTTACCTTGTCGATTGGTATTGGAGCCATGCTAATCTTTGGCAGCTATCTGGGACATGCTCACAGCCTGACAGGAGAGGCTATCAGTATTACGGCACTGGATACCTTTGTGGCACTGACTGCTGGATTTATCATTATCCCTGCATGTTTTGCCTATGGAATTGAGCCAGGTGCCGGTCCAAGCCTTGTATTTATTACACTGCCCAATATCTTTGCACAGATGCAAGGTGGATTTATCTGGAGCTCTTTGTTCTTTTTGTTTTTAACCTTTGCGGCACTCTCAACGATTATTGCGGTCTTTGAAAATATTATTGCATTTGATATGGATTTGTTTGGCTGGAGCCGTAAAAAAAGCGTGTTAGTCAGTGCGATACTGATTATTATTCTCAGTATGCCGGCTGTTCTTGGTTACAACGTACTCTCGATGATACAGCCACTTGGAGAGGGCAGTACGATTATGGATTTAGAAGACTTTATCGTATCTAACAACTTGCTTCCACTTGGAAGCCTTGGTTATGTTCTGTTCTGTACCAGAAAAAACGGTTGGGGATGGGATGGATTCTTAAGAGAAGCCAATACAGGAAATGGTATCTCTTTTCCTCAAGGTTTAAGAGCCTATATGGCTTATGGGATTCCTTTGATTATTACGGTTATCTATCTAAAAGGCTATTATGATAAATTCTGTCAGGAAAGTCCGATGGTACTTGGCCTTTGGATGGCAGCAGCTGTTGTATTTTTAGGATTTATATTTTACTGTGCACTCGCAGGAAAGAAAGCAGGGAAATAAAAGATGAGTATTTCGGAAGTATTTGAGACACTTAAACTTACTCCAACACATGAGGAACGGGCAATTCGCGATGCTTATCATGCCCTTTTAAAGGGGGTAAATCCAGAAGATGACCCAGAAGGCTTTAAAAGGCTTCGAGAGGCGTATGAGCAGGCAATCGTCTATGCAAGGACTCCAAAAGAAGAAGAAGAGGGGCCAGCTAATGTACAGTGGCTTCAGAACCAGGCAGTGGGAGGATTTTTACAGCAGCTTGCAGATATCTATACACTGCTGCCTAGAAGAATTGACCTAGCAGAGTGGGATGGTCTGCTGTCAGACCCGGTGCTTCAGTCTCTAGAAGACGGAGAGAGTGCCAAATGGGGACTGTTTTCTTATCTGGCGGAGCATTTTCGCCTGCCAGATCGTATCTGGAGACGCTTAGACAAGGAATTCTTTATCCAGGAAAATCAAAAGGAATTTAGAGAACATCTGCCCAATGGATTTGTTGACTATATTTTGGATAAATTAAAGGAGGAACACGTCTACCAGGAATTCCCCTATGAATTCTTTCAGGGAGCGCCAGATGCAGATTATGACCTCTTTATCCGTGAGTATATGGACTATATCAATCAGCATTTTGACCATACAGAAGAAGCACTAGAAGAACGTGGGCGTCTGCTTGCAAGGGTTACTTCCCATGGGATTACGCATCCGTGGTGTGAGATGCAGATTGCAATTTATCTGTTAGACAGTGGTAAATACGAGCAGTTTGAGACACGGATACAGAAGCTTTTGGCAGAATATCCTAAGGATGAACAGATTGTTATTGTAACTGCTGAAATCTTTGAAGAGAAACAGCGGGATAAAGAAGCAAAAAAGCTTTTTGCAGATTATCTAGAACAGGAGCAGCAGAGTAAGTTTGGCATATTTAGGTCCTGTTTTGGCCTTGCCAGAATCGCAGCCAGAGAAGGAATGTGGAAAGAGGCGCTTACTTTTGCCAATTCCGCGGATGAGGTTGGCAATAATGATGCGTTAAAAGAGCTTTATAAAGAGATCTATCAGCATCTGATAGCTGATTTGCTAACAAGAGAGGATACGCTTGAGGAAGACGATGTCTCTTTGCTTGGCACCTGTTTTATCCAGGGTGGACAGTGGGAGGAAGGCCTTGCATTTTTCGACAGACATCCCGAATATCGAGTGGATACCTGCGAGTATTATGAGAATGTTGCTGTATTAAATATGTATGCTGGACGCTGCGAACAAACGCTTGAAGAGGCAAAGCATTGGCGGGAGTGTCTTGATAAGCAGACAGCAGCATCCCAAGAAGATGCAGATTTTATTACCCACAAGTTAGGACAGAGCTTCTATGTAGAAGGCTGTGTGTTAGGACAGGCTTATCGCAAGGAGCTAGAAGCAGAGGCTCCTGTGGAAGAACGATTAGAAGAACTGTCTAAGACTGCACAGAAGGCATTTGAAAAAGCGCTTTCGTTCCAGCCAGAGAATAAAAATATCTTAATCGGGAAGGTTCTTCTTCTGCGGGATTTAAAGGATGATAAAGGGGTTATCGATGTATGTGAGCAGGCGCTTTACTATGACCCCAATCATTTTCAGGCATGCTATTTTCTACAGGAAGCCTATGAAAACTTAGGGATGGCGCAACAAGTTATTGACACCTTTTATCGCGCTAAAGCAATCTATGATGGCAATGTTATGATTTATCTTCGGGCGGTCAAGGTCTTTATGGCTTATCGGCAGTTTGATGATGCACTTGGCATTATCCATCAGGCAGAAGAAGCGCATGTGTCAGACCCTGCCCTGCTTGCCAAAAAAGCATGTGCTATCTGTCGCCGTGTAAAAGAAAAAGATAAAAAAGGCTTTCAGGAAGCCAAAAAATATGCTTCTGAGATAACCAAGCAATTAGAAAAAGAAAATGCTGACCCACGGTTTTTGGCAGAACTTTATCTAGAGCGCGCTTATTTATATGAGACAGCCAATCAGTTAAAAGCAAAGGGAAAAGCGAAAATCCAGCGTTTTATACGAAAATCTGTTGAGCTGCATGATACCATTGAAGCCCGCTATTTTTTAGGACGTACATTGCTTCGCTATGAGAAGAAGCCAGAGGAAGCTTATGAGCAGTTTAAAATCTGCGAAGAGCGAAAGATGGACTTTAAGTGGCTGTATTTCTATATTGCACAGTGTCATGAGGACTTAAAACAGGAAGACGACGCGATTGAATATTACGAGAAGCTTTGGGAAAAAGACCCCGAATTTAACGACTGCTGTTGGAGAATTGGCTGGATTTACCGGAAGAAGCTAAGAAAAACCATGGTCAAAGAATATGGAGAGAAAGCCCTCTATTATTTTAATCTGCAAGAAGAAAAGTTTGGTGCAGGTTATAGTTTGCTTCGTTGGCGCTCCTATGTCTATCTATGTCTTAATGAGCCTCAAAAGGCGCTTCAAGATGCCGAGAACGGGCTTGAAAAGAAAAAGGACAGTGGTCTGTGGCTGCTTCGCGGAAGGGCACTAAAGACGCTTGGACGTTATGAAGAGGCGATTGAAAACTTTAAAAACAGTATCCGTTGCGAGGAGCGATACGGAGAGGATGATAGCTATTGTTATGGACGTATCTTTGACTGTTATAAGTTTTTAAATAAGTTAAAGCAAGCAGCAGACTTCTTTGAAGCAGAGCTGGAAGTGGTTGTAACGGAAGAATTAAAAGAGGAATGTCTAGAACAACTGGTACGGTGTGCAGCGATACAAGGAGCGTATGCAGTGGCATTTCAATGGCTTGAAAAGCAATATGGAACGACCTCTCTCTCGGAAAAAGGAGAAGATATCTGGAGCAAGGTGGCTGAACGTATTGAGGATGTCTTAGATATCTGGCTGATTTATAAAGGAACGATAGATAAAGAGTATCTAACCCTGTACGAAGATGCAAAAAAACTTGCCGCTCAGGCCTGGAAGGACGAAAGTGCTGACCCTAAAGACCGGGCGCTTGTCTTACATAATCTTGGAGAGTGTTGTTTCTATCAGGGGAATCGATGGGAAGAAGCATATACCTATTTTAAAAAAGCTTATCAACTAGTACAAAAAGACAAAGAATATAAGTATTATCGAAATCTTGTCAACAGTTTGATGACCGTCTGCTACTGGATGGGAGACCTTGAACAGGCAAAAACATATGCAGAAGAATATAAAGAAAGGCTAGAAAACAGCTACAAGGGCTGCGAAAAGCTTCATAAGTCAATAGAAGAGCTTATGACCATTCCAGCACCAGATTCCAGGCAAAATCTCTATAACTTGTTCTGTTATGCTTATTATACCGGTCAGTATGAGCGGGCACGTGGCTATCTCGAACTGATGTGCGGTCGTAATATGTGTTTTTGGTGTGATGAAAAAGATTGTACAGAACTTTGGGAAGCGAAAGGTCTTATGGCACTATATGATAACAAAGAAGCAGAAGCCATAGAAGCATTCCATACTTCTAATCGTTGTTGCTGGTTATATGGAACACGGACTGCACATATGATGCTTCGGATATTAGAAAACAGAAAAAAAGAGTAAGGAGAAGGGGAGAGCCGCAGTACGCGGCTGCCCCTTTTTTCACTATTCTTGCATTTTTTCAAATTCTTTTTCGGTGAGTTGGATATTAAGTGCTCCATACTCTTCATCAGAGGAATAGGCAGTTTCTAAGATAACAAATCCTCTGGTGGCATCTACCTGATATCTTGTATTGGTAGAGCCGTCTTTGGGCTTGGCGCTCCATTCCTTCTGTGCATAGTCAAAACTTAAATCATTGACATTCATGCCATTGTAAGTGACTTCCACCTTCTCCACAGAGGTCAGACGAAAGCTTACCGCTTTAATAATACCTTCTGTTGCTGCAAAACTCTGTTCAGAACTAATATCGGATTCTCCGCTCCATGGAGCCATTACAGTGACATGAATCTGGTCACCGGCGCCCCTGTCTAAACTATAGTAAAAGGGAATATATTTATCTCCTTCATGGGCAACATCGGGCATCGCGTCGGTATGTATCTCATATCCTCGCTCCATCATATCTTTGACGGTAGTTTGTCCAAGCACAATGGTGTAACCATCAATCGTAATCTCCATTGGCAGGTCTACTTTTTTGGCACATGCAGTAATGCAAAATACCAAGAGAAGCAGACAGGTTAACAGTATCGGTTTTCTTTTCATTTTTATAAGTTCCTTTCTATCATTATATTGTGATGCTCCTCCTTAGAGAGGGGTATCATACAAAATATTTTTGGTAAATTTTTCCATCTTTACTTTTTTTCGACAGAATAGTAGGGAATGGTAATCTTCTTACCTGCTGTCAGATGGTCTGTTATCAGATGGTTAATCTTCATGACTTCGTAGATATAGTCCATACGAGTGCTATAATAGTCATAGTCAATATATTCCTCAGCAATATCCCATAAGGTATCGCCTGGCTGAACCTTGATGCTTGTGTAATACTTATACACCGGGTCCTTGTCTGGCTCTTCGGCTTTGGCTAAAAGTGTACCAAAGCCGACCCCCACGCCAAACATTACAATAATGGTCAGAAAGAAAATAAGGATTCGCTTCCTCTTGGTTCGTTGTTCATTAAGAACCTGCTCCCTTCTGGCTCGCCTGAATTCTTCCCTTGTCATAGTCTCTGTTGCGTACATTCCACTCACTCCTTCGATTCCAGAACACTTGTTCTTAGCTATAGGTCTATTATACAATCCGAACATTCGTTTGTCAATAAAAAACCGAAAATTTGTTCGATACTTTTAAAAATCAGCCAAAGAACATAAAGTTTCCTTAAGATTGACAGTATTCGATTGTGAAGAACGGGAAAATATGATAAAGTAAAGCTATTACAGAAAAGGAGAGACACTATGAAAAATAAACTTTATTATCTTTTGGCGGTCTTGTATATCCTGATGTTTGGATTCATTTTATACATAAATGGGGTCTTTACAGGGGAGATGACATCGCTAAGTAACCTGCTGATTAATATAGGCTTTTTGTTGGTTATTGGTATCTTGTTTTTGATGTCTTTTGCAAGCTTTGGAAGACTGAACCGGATGACAGATGCACTTACCCTTTCAACGGATGAGATATTGGATAAGCATCAGACAGCACAGCAGAATCTGTGGCCAGTGTATCGCAAGAAAAAAGAGGCATTTTCCGATGCGATACTCAATGAACAGTTTCATAAATATCAGAAACGTATTGCCTCACACACTAGCAGCAGAGGAATGGTAATGGATTCTTGCTCTATCGAGGATTATATTAATGAAGAGCTGCTTAATCAGGTTGGAAAGACGTATTTTAATTCTGCGGTATCGGGCACCTTGACAGGACTTGGTATCTTAGGAACCTTTTTGGGACTTACGATGGGGATGAGTTCTTTCTCTGGAAATGATATTTTTACGATTTCAGACAATATTGCGCCTCTTCTTGATGGTATGAAGGTGGCATTTCACACGTCGGTATATGGTATTTTCTTCTCTCTGATTTTTACATTTGTCTATCGGAGTCTGATGTCTGACGCTTATGAGAAGCTTGCAGATTTTATAGAGGTATTTCAGGAGTATGCGGCGCCGGAAGTCAATACTACGGACGAGAACACCAGTGCAATGCTGATTTATCAGGCAAATATGGCGAATTCTCTAAAAGCAATCGTTGAGCTTCTGCGCGGAAATGCCTATGAGCAGACAAAGGGCGTGGAGCAGATTGTGAAATATTTCACAGAACATCTTTCAGAGACAATGGGTGCGGATTTTGGAAATATTGGAAAATCGCTGAATCAGGCATGTATGACACAGGAGACCTATGCGCAGAACTTTAAGCGGCTTGAGGAGAGTACCAGGACGCTGTTAGAGGCGTGTCAGGTGATGAATGAGACGATGCATCAGACGCTAGAAAAGCAAAGTCTAATAGAAGATAAGCTCTCTAAGACCTGCGAGGATTTAAGCAACGAACTGTATACGTTTCATCAGATGAGGAATTTGTATGAAGAATAGAAAAAAAGGCAAAGCCGCATTTACAGAACCCAGTTATTGGCAGTCTTATTCGGATATGATGGCTGCGCTTCTTTTGATTTTTATTTTGATTATTGCGATTACCTTGGCAATTTATAAGCAGAAGCGAAATGATTTGGAAGAAGCGCAGATACAGCTAAGCGTGACACAATCAGAGCTAGAAGCTTCAAAAGCAGACTTAGAGGCATCCCGCGCAGATTTGGAAGCGTCAAAGGTGGACCTTCAGGCATCAGAAGAGGAGCTTCGAAACTCTTTAAAGGAGCTAGAAGAAGCTTATGCAAAGGCTACTATGACACAGGAGGAGCTTGATGCAGCGTATTTAGAGATTGATGAAGCAAAAGCTGAACTAAATGCAACTAGAAGTGAACTTCAGGATATTATTGGAATTCGGACAGATATTATCGGAGAGTTGCAGACGCGATTTAGCAATTCTTCGATGAAGGTGGATGCACAGACAGGTTCCATTACTTTTTCGTCGGATGTGTTGTTTCGATATAACAGTGCAACATTGACTTCGGAGAGCAAAGCAACCCTTAAAGAGATTATTCCTATGTATCTGGGGGTATTGCTTCAGGAAAATTTCAGACCATATATTGCTGAGATTATTATTGAAGGGCATACAGATACAGATGGAGATTACCAGAGTAATATGACCCTTTCCTACAACCGGGCAAATTCGGTGGCAAAATTCTGTATGGATGGTGAAAACGGATTAAGCGGGCAGCAGATTGAAGTGCTGCAAAAGTTGATGACCGTAAATGGAAGGTCGTTTAGCAATCCTATCTATGAAGATGGAGGAGAGAAGGTAAATATGGCGGCTTCTAGAAGGGTGGAGATTAAGTTTCGGCTAAAAGAAGATGAGATGATTGAAAAGATATCGGAAGTGTTGAATCATTAGGAGATACTATGGATATTCAAAAATTAAAACAACTAATTTACCAAGGAGAGAAAGTAGATGTAGAATGTAAAAAAGCAGAAAGTAATGTTCCAAAGTCTGTTTATGATTCTTATTCGGCTTTTGCAAATACAAAAGGCGGCTATATTATTCTTGGTGTGGATGAAAACAAGAAGAAAACCAATCCAGAAGAGCGTTTTATTATCCAAGGAATAGAAAATCCTTCCAAACAATTAGAAGATTTTTGGAATACTATAAATTCTGATAAGGTCAATATCAATATTTTGAAAGATGAAGATGTATTTTTAGTAACAGAAGATGCGATTACGCTTATTGTAATTCATGTTCCGCGTGCTAATTTTCAAATGCGTCCGATATATGTTGGAGCCAACCCTTTCACCAACTCATATAAGAGAAATCATGAAGGAGATTATCATTGTACAAATGCTGAGATTCGGTCAATGTTTCGCGACCAAAATGCAGAAGGTGTAGATGATATGGTTATAGAGCATTATACCATGGATGACGTGGATATTGATACACTTCGGGCATATCGTATGCGCTTTCAAAACGAAAACGGAGAGCATATATGGAATACCTATGATGATAAACATTTTCTTGAGATGCTTGGTGGATATAGAAAAGACAGAGAAAAAGGAATTGAAGGACTAACATTGGCTGGGCTTATGATGTTTGGAAACGGACTGGTCGTTCGTGATGTATTTGATAATATTTTTATGGATTACAGGGATGAGTCTTGTAAGACAGAAGATGTTCGGTGGAATGACCGTATCACATATGATGGTACATGGGAAAATAATGTGTTCAATTTCTTGGGAAAAGTGTTGCCAAAGCTTACAGCAGAACTGCCAAAGCCTTTTAAATTAAAAGGATATGTCAGAGAAGATGATACTCCGCTACATAAAGCGGTCAGAGAATCTTGTGTAAACATGATTATTCATGCAGATTATATGCTTGAAGGGACACTAAAGGTAATTAAAACTGTTGATGGTTTTGAAATCTCAAATCCAGGTGTTCTGAAAATTCCAAAAGAACAAATATATAAAGGCGGCAACTCAAAAGCCAGAAATCCAAGAATACAATCCATGCTTCGTATGGTGGGATATGGAGATAATATTGGTTCTGGATTTCCAACAATATTAAACGCTTGGGAGCAGCAAGGATGGGAAACGCCAGAGTTAATTGAAGATACTATTTTAAATCAGGTTACTTTGATTTTAAAGGTAAAACAAGAAAAATCGGCGAAAAAAAGTGGCGAAAAAAAATCGGCGAAAAAAAGTGGCGAAAAAAAAGTAACGAATAAAACCTTGGAAAATCAACGCTTCATTCTGGACAGCATGAAACAAGGGGTGTGGTATAAAGCATCAAGTTTTAAAGATGTTGTTGCTGTTAAAGAGTCTCGCATTAAGGAGTTGTTAAAAGATTTAACAGAACAGGGAAAGATAGAATCAACAGGCAGTACAAAAGGAAAGATGTATAGAAGATGTTAAAAGGGTTTTCAGTTTTTGAAAACCCTTTTTAAATTCTGTCTTAGCCGCGAAAACGGTTAAGACATGCATAGATTTCTTGTAATCTTGGTTTGGCCAGACCGCAGGGGATATAGGAGCCACAGAAGGGGTCCCATCCTTTTTTATCCAGAGTGTCAGAGAGGATTTGTATGGTCTGTCTGACGGTTCGCTTGCCATCTAAGACTTGTTCTAGAGCGTAGCGCAGAAGATGAGCCAGAGCATTGGTCTGTTCAGAATCGGCAAGTTGTTCCACATAACGCAGGTCAATAGTCTCTTTGTCAAGAGAGAAAGAATCTTTTCCAAAGCCTTTGATTTTCATATGCTCGTGGCGGTTGTCGGGTTGGCGGTTGCCGCTTCGATAATCCCTTCTTTCGCGGGTTTTGCGATGGAAGGGTGGAAGAGTGCGCTTGTCGTCTGGTATACAAAAACCAGGAGCCTGGATTCTAGGAGCGGTGTGCTCTTTGCAGAGGGATTTGACATGCTCTGTGATGTCAAGTGGACGATAGCAGTCCATCTGAAGAATTTTATCTGCGATATAGAAAAAAGCTCCAGAACTTCCAGCTACTAAGATAGTAGAGATACCCGCTTGTTCATAGAGGTCACGAGCACGCTCTAAAAATGGAGTGATAGGTTCTTTCTCACGGCTGATAACTTGTTGCATAAAGTCGTCACGCAGCATAAAATTAGTGGCAGAAGTGTCTTCGTCAATCAGAAACAGACGAGCGTCGGCTTCTATATGTTCTATAACCCCGGCAGCTTGTGAAGTGCTTCCGCTGGCATCAGGAGTGGAGAAGCATTTGGTATCTTTTTTATTAGGCAAATCGTTGATAAAAAGAGAGATGTCGACATTTCGAACAGAACGTCCATCTTCTGCGCGAAGTTTGACCGCAGTATCGTCAGTGATGACATATTCTCGCCCATCTCCGGCAATATGGTTGTAGACACCAGTCTGTAATGCTTCTAATAGCGTAGACTTTCCATGATAACCGCCGCCTACAATCAGAGTGATACCTTGTGGAATTGCCATTCCAGTAATCTTTCCTTTATGAGGAAGAACTAAAGTTCTCTCCATGGCAGCGGGAGAAGAGAATGGAACACTGTCTTTCATCGGAAGGTCAGAGACACCGCTTTTTCTTGGCAAGACAGCACCATTTGCCACAAAAGCAACCAATTTTTCTTCTTTTAAGATAGTTCGGATAGCTTCCTGGTCTTCCGAGAGGAAGACTGCCGCTTCGACTTTTTTAGGGTCTAATTTCTTATAGAAGAAACTGTTCTCAACACAGCGCGGAAGAAAATCAAACAGGATTTTTTCCAATTCGCCAGCGTTAATAGTGCGGCCAAAAGCAGGAAAGCCTACATGGAAGCGGGCAATCACTTTGGTATCAGTAATCTCGCAGGCACTTCGGTCTAAAACTTCTTGTCCACAGCGGGTAATGGAGAGAAGACCGCTTTTCCCGGAACCTTTGGCTTTAAAATTATAGTCTTCAAATTGAGAGGCGAATTGACGAGTCAGAAAATCCTGAAGCGCGATGCGAGAGCAGTCCCGTTCATAGTAGGTTGGTGGAAATGCAGCTACTTTATGCAAAATTTCTATATGCAAGCTAGAAGGAGATGCAAAAGGGTCTCCTTGTACATGGTCAATCGAAAGATAGAAATTGTTGAACTGATAGATGCCGGCTAAGGATTTATAGGCGGGGTAACTTTTGTGGTCTATAGAACGCAGGGAAGTGCGTAATTCGTTAGATGATTTCATGGTTCTCTCCTTTATAAAAAATGGCTTCTTAACTACGAGGTATAGTATAGCAATTTTTTCACAAGTTCGTCAATGAGAGATTAAGAGAGACATAAAAATTTTATGTTAATAAAATAAGAAATAGTTGTCATAAAATATTTATGTAAATTAAATATTTCGGTTGAAAAAGAGCGGGGATGGTGGTAATATAGAGCTATACAGAACACGTCGCAAAATGGCAGTTTTGCGACGTGATAATTAGCTTTTAGCATATATTATTAATACTTACAGTATATTTTATTTGTGATGGAGGAAAATTTATGTCGATGTCTTATCATGAACAGATGGATTTGAAAAATATTCAAAAGCTTCGGGAGCTTCAAAAAGAATTGCCGGCGTTTGCATCGTACTTTTTTCGGGCGATGGAAATTAAAAAGGCGACAAATACCCGCCGTAACTATGCCTATGACTTAAGTACTTTTTTTTATTTTTTAAAGACACAAAATCCTTACTTTAAAGATAAAGAGATTCGCACTCTCCCAGTCTCTATCTTAGATGAGCTGCAACCGATGGATATTGAAGAATATCTCTCTTTTTTAACCTACTATGAGAAGGATGGCCAGACCTATCGAAATCACGAAGAAGGAAAAGCCAGGAAATTAGCCACACTCAACACCTTTTTCAGCTATTTTCACAAAAAAGAAATGATTCAAAAAAATGCTCCATCCGTTGTTGATATTCCTCGTATCAAAGAGAAAAATATTATTCGTATGGATGCTCATGAAGTTGCCCGTCTTATAGACAATATAGAATCTGGCGAAAAACTGTCCAAAAACCAGAAAATCTGGCATGCCAAAAATAAAATCCGCGACCTGGCTATCGTTGTTACTCTCCTTGGAACTGGTGTTCGGGTAACGGAGCTTGTTGGTCTGGATATCTCAGATATTGACTTTGATAATGGCTCTATGCGTGTTATTCGTAAAGGTGGAAATGAAGATATGGTCTATTTTGGAGAAGAAACCGAAGAAATGCTTCGTAATTACTTGGACGAACGTCTTCTTCTAGAGCCTGAGCCTGGCCATGAGCAAGCGCTCTTTATCTCCCAGAAAAACACCCGTATCACGGTTCGCTCTGTAGAACGCCTGGTAAAAAAATATGCTTCTACTACCACCTCCAAAAAAATTACCCCACATAAACTTCGCAGCACCTATGGTACTTCTCTCTATCAGGAAACGGGAGATATCTATCTGGTGGCTGATGTCTTAGGTCATAAAAATGTCAATACCACCCGCAAACACTACGCTGCTATGACAGAAGATAACAAACGCAAAGCAGCCAAAGTCGTTCAGCTTCGTGAAACTCCATCCTCTGACCAATAACCAAATCAAAAACAGCGCTACGGTCAAAGTTCTTTGCCATAGCGCTGCTGTTCTATTGATACACCCACATACTTTTAATCTGTCCGCTTATCTCCTCATATGTCCACCTTTTCTCGCTTCTTCTCTTGCTGTTTGGGTCATTTATGATAAAACCATCTTTCTCATACCCGCGAATGACAATAAAATGTCCTCCTGCTGTAAAATCTCCTGCTCTCATGGCGCAAATCAACGGATGCCCATCTTTTAATTCTTGCTTCATGGTGTCTTCATCAAGTGTTAGCTCCTGTCCTGTTATCCCAAAAGCGGTTGCACCTTCCGTCATCAGCTCCCAGGACGTACCGGTTCCTTCTATATAATATCCTTGTTCCTGTGAATATCTTGCCACCTTATCTGGCGTAGCCATTTCATTTTCTGTCAAAGCATAGATAACCATAGATAAGCAAGTCGGCCCACACCCTGAGATTCCAATACTGCTAGAGCCATACGCATTGTATCCCCAACGCTCGTCCCACTGCAAAAACAGAGGATATTTCTTTGATTTTTCCTTTTTTGTAAGTGTGGAATCAACGGTTTTTCTTTCTTCTGATAATCCTTTGACATATTCTAACATCTCAGGATTGTTTGCAAGTGCTGCCCGGTACACTTCCGGGTAATCATCATAATGTTCAATAATATCTTTAAATCCTTTATATTTCTTTGCCATCTCTTCGAGCTTTTCCCGGACTTCTGCCTCTGTTCGCTGCATGGGTTTTTCTATCTCATATTTTGGTTTGGCAATAAAATTTGCAAAAAGAAGCCAGACACCAACTACGAGCAAAAATAAAAACACAGCAGAATAGAACATACGTTTGATTTTCCGAATCAATATCTTCTTTTTCTTTCTTCGAATCTGTGCTCTCCTTCTCATTCTCTCCCGCTCGGTCATCGGTCGCTTTCGTTCCATCTGTTTTTATTCCTCCTATGTAATACACTCTGTACATAGAATACCATATTTCTTAAGATTTATGTCTGAAGTAAATCATAATATTTCTTAAGAAATACTGAAAACATCCTATTTATTTTCCGTTTTTTAACTGTTCCCTACAATGCTTCCATGATGGATAATGGTTATCAAGAATCGCATAAAATCTCTGATTATGCCCTGCTTCCAACAGATGAGCCAGCTCATGTACGACCACATATTCAATACATTCCACAGGATATGCACCAAGCCAGACACTAATTGAGATATTTCCAGAACGGATACTACAACTTCCCCACTGGGAACGTGTATCTCGAATGGATATTTTTGCGCATCTTACTCCAAGCCTGCTCTCCCACTTTTTAAATAACTCAGGTAATATCTTCTGTAGGCGTTTATGATACCTTTCCATCTCCTGTACTTTGGGATATTCTGGGTGTTCTTGCAGCTTTTTTTGATGTTTTTCCACCCATCTTTGAATCCTTGGCTGCTCTAACACCTCTAAAGCATCGTTATAAGACATAGCATAAGGAATCGACATACAGATAACATCCGGTTGTGCTGGTTTGATAGACAGATTGGTATTTTTTATTTTCTTCTTTGTCACTTGAATTGTAAAATGCTTCCAATGATATGTTTTACTCATAGATTTCTCCCTGGTTTTATAAAATTTTATTGCACTATTTTCAAATCTTGTATATAATATAAAAGAACAGACTACCTGTTTCAAGAGCGGCGAGCTCCTGCCAGTAAGTGGAGAGAGAAAAGAGCGGTGAACTTCTGCCAATAAGTGAAGAAGGAAAAGAGCGGCGAGCTCCTGCCAGTAAGTGGAGAGAGAAAAGAGAATCCAAAGAGGAGGTGGCAAGCCCACCTCTTTTTTCTGTATACATAAGGAGAGATAATTGAAAAAATTAAAGTTATATAAAATATCAGAAAAATATATCCATTTTCTAAGAGAGGTAGACCCTGTTAATGTAAAATATAACAAAAAAGAACGCAGACCATATGTGGGAGTAGTTTTAGAAATTCAACAATTTTTCTATTTCGCACCACTGGCTTCTCCAAAACCCAAGCATTTAACCATGAAAAATTCTTTGGATTTTATAAAAATAGATGGCGGGACTTTAGGAGTAATTCATTTTATCAATCAGCATACAGAAGAAATCTGCAAAAAAGCTCAAAAACTATATCTGTCTGTAACCAAATACCACAGTTATCTGGAAAACAGATGTGCAAAATTCAAAGAACTAGAAAAAAAATCTTTAGAATATTTTTAAAAGATATGGAGGTACTATCTATGAATACTTATTATGCGCAAATGCTCTGTATTGGCTTTTTACAAAATGCACAAGTTCCTGCGAGTTTTGAGCCGTATAGGGATTCTTATTATCAACTTTTCTATCTGTCCGGGGAGCAGATTACAGCGCAGATGATAGAGGATTTGCTCTCTTCTATCCGTCAGGGGATTGTAGAGAGTCTTTTTATCACGCCGTTTCTCTCATCACCAGATTGTGGTTCTGAGCGCCTTCGACTAATCTCTCAGTGGTGGCATGCATCTTATACATATGGCTGTGGCGCGCTGATTTTTAACAGGGAACGTTCGATTGCTTTTGTAAAAACACTGGATGCTTATTCTTTAAATCGAAAAATGCATATAGAAGCGAATTGGGAATATCCAGCATTTCCTCCGGTTATCTTTGATTCCTATGAAGAGATGGCACATAAAATCTCCAATCTGCTTCTGACAGGCTCCTTGGAAGATAACAAAGAACAACCTCCTGCTCCATCCAAAGACCGCAGAGGTATCGACCCGGCGCTTCTTTTTTGGATAGAAAATACCCTTTGCCAAGTTCCAGAAAGCCTGGAAGACCTGGCAAAGATAACTGCATTGGCAGCCAACTATTTTGTGCCTGCCTATCCCATCTTTCCTGACTGGCTGGCAAATGAGCCCGGAAACTGGTCGCTGCTTGGAGAACTCCCCAACCTGAAGGCATTATTTTTGCCAAAACTATCTTTAACAAATTATGATTTCCTTAACAAATGTTCAAAGTTAGACAGACTATGTTTGTCAAATACTGATTTATGTGATGCTTCGGTGCTTGAAAATCTGTCAGAGCTTACCTACCTTGACCTGCCACCTTGTGAATTCCCGGATTTCTCCTTCTTAGTTTCACTGCCTAATCTGGAAATCTTAGATATCAGCAAGACCAATTTCAGGGATTGCTCCTTGCTTGCCAAGATGCCTTCTCTAAAATTGGTTCATCTTCCGGCGCCCAGACAGTTGCTCCATCTGGAACTTTTAGAGGCCCTTCCTATGCAGGTCAAGACCAATCCGCACCTTGTGCGCGGCAAAGATATCGAGCCTTTTGAGATAATCGAGCCAACAAAAGTCGAAGCATGGAGTCTGAAACCACCTTATCAAGTGCTCTATATTGACAATGAGACAAATACCGTAGAAGGTCTTGATATTACCGAGGATTATCTTCGCAAACTACTAAAAAAGATTCGAAAAGGCAATGGAGAGATGATGTATTTTTCACTCTGTCCATTTGGTGAAGGAGAAGCACTAGAGCTTGATATGGCCGAAGGATGGGCGACTCTGAATTATTCAGATGAAGAGGAATCTTTCTATTATGGCATCTATAACCCAGAGCAAGCCGGGAATATGGAGCTGGCTCCACCAGAAGTTGGTGGCCAGTCTCCGGTTCCTATGGTACATGCGACGGAGGATTTGGAGCTTGTGGCAGATTGTGTCGCTTATTTTATCAAGACAGGAAAACTCTATCCCGGCGCTTACTGGGCAAAATATTATGACTAATGAATCTGTTCCAAAATTGATGGGTCTTTTAGCTTGTTATCTTCTGCAAGCAATATAATCTTTGAGAGAACCTCCGCGGTCTTTGGGTCTTCATCTACAAAGGGGAGGAAAATTCTTCCTCTTTGTTGGCTGTGTACGGGAAGGATATGCAACATTGCACCGCCCTCCTGATGGACAACCCCGCTTCCGAGATGAACGTTGTAGTTGGCTCTGCTTCCCTGAATCAGGGCATGACTCTCCTTTAAGGTTACATTGTGAAGTCCAAACAGTTCCAGACTGCATCGAACGATTGCCTGACGCATCTCAATCGTGGAATGGCTGCTCTCCGGGTCGACGCCTCCTGCGTGTGCAACACTAACCGCAAGGTCAACATCCCGCATAACTTCACTGTAGATTAAGTCAGGTACTTCCTGAATCGTCAGTGCCTGAAAGGTCTTGCGGTCAGCAAACTCCACCCACTCAAGCGTTGGGGCTTCTATATCTGCCGGAGAGAACCAGTCTGCTAACGCATAGATACGGGCAATGATATTCTCTTTATAGTAGATTTTCTGCAAGCCTTCTTCATAGTCAGCCACCCATCGCCGACCCTTTAGACAGCCAACCGTCATCTTTGGCTGAATCTGATTGCCTGCAAACATCCGGGAGACTTTTAGCCCTAGCTCCTCTGGAATCTTGGTATACAATTCACGGAATACCTGTTTAAATGGCTGACGAATCTTGCCTGCAAACAGGTATTTCTGATAGAGATGCCAGTTGCCAGCCTGATAAAAGTGAAATGGATGTGCAAGAATCATCTTTTCTTCCAAATCAACAGGAACATGTGTTCTGTCTATAGTCTCCAGATAAAGAGTATCCTTTTCTTTCTTTAGAAATCCAAACTGTTCCTTGTAGAGAAATACCAACGATTGAAGAATTGCATTTACCACCGGATTCTGAAAGAGTGCCAACAGCTCAGAACCGTAAAAACCAGCGCCACTTTCCATGGATTCCTCCATCATTTTCCGGGTTCTTCGGTACTGTTCTTTAAGCGTTTTGCTGGCAGCTTTAAGCGCTGATACATAAAGGTTCTTTGAAAGTCTAGATGGTATCGACTTTAACTCTTTTTCTTTCTTACGGCACAAAATCCTGCTCTGCCCTTCGTTATCTACCTGTAAGCAAAGTTCTACATCCTCTATCTCTTTCCATGCCATAAGCGGCGCATATGTCTCGGCAAGCTGTGCTTCCACGGTCATCTTAAGCCTTGTAACATCCTCATAGCCAGCACGCACACTGAGATTTAACAGTGCAATCTCTGCTGCTTTTGTCTCGCTTGCTCTTCTCTGCGCTCCAAATTGCTTGCTCTCTTTACGGAACTGTTCGATAAATTGATAACGCTCTATAATATCTTTCTTTTTATTTCTGCCAAATGGAATCAGTCCATAGCTCATCAACAGGTCTTTATTTCTCTTTGCTTCGATTTCTTTGCGTAAATCGTTCTTTTTTACTTTACCAGTGGCTGCATCCGCATATTTTCTGGCACGAGAATGTTTCTGACCATCGGAGATATACTTGGCTGCCTGATAAAGCTTGTCAAAATGTGCTTTTCCAAGAAGTCCATAAGCCTCCTCAAACCACGCCGCATCAAATGCCCCATCTTGCAGTTCTTCAGAAGTAAGCGGTGTATATTTGGCAATAATCGCTTTCTTCTGGTCATCAAACCACTCGTTCATATGCGCCATAAAATAATAGCAACCACTCTTTAGCCCCTTCCATCCCAGACAATCCTGTATGATATCGACCCACTGTGGTGCATACATTGCCACCTCAACAAGCCGTTGTGCCTCTACGCTGGTCTTTTTTAGTGCTGCTTTTAAATCTGCTCCGCTCTCCTGTGCTTTGGGATAGCAGACATTTAAAAGACTACTTAATACATCCTGCTTAGAACGCTGATTAGAACCATAATATGCCGAGTAGTAAGTCTCTCTGCTAAGCGTATCTTTTCCAAGTGCCATCAAAATCCGCACCAGATAGTCAATACCTTCGATATAAGTGATGCCTCGCATATCCCAGGTAAATATAGTCTCTGCCTCTCCTCTTCTAAGCTCTGTATCCACAAGTACTGGTACAATCTTATCATACAACTTTCTAAGCAGTGCGCCTATCCAGGTATCCTCTGCCACATAAGCCTCGCCTTTTTCCAGTATCTCTTCCACTAACCGCTCTCCAAAGAATCCCATCAGAAGATTTTGGTTTCCTGGCTTTACCAAGTCTTTTTTTACGGTCTTACAGAACACCTTCAGAGAATCCTCACGTGCAAAATATTCCATCAGAGCCCTGCACAGAACATCTTCTTCAATCAGCTCCATATGATATGCTTTTAAAAACCAGTAGGGACAAATCCTTGTCATCGTAGCTTCTCTGCCACCGATACTGTCTCCAGCTGGTACAAAATCCCGGCGTTTGCGCCCTTCTCTTCCCGCCTTTTCAAAAGCCCAGGCCACCGAAAAAGCTCGGATAAATTCTTCATCTGTTTCCCAGTAAGAAAGCCCCTCAAAATACCTGCCAAAGACAGGAAGCGTCGCAATCCATCGCTTGGACTCATAGACTCTGTCGCCCCATCCGGTAGAAGTGTAAGTAATCATCTTCTTTTCGCGGTCGATAAGAGGTGTCAGAGTAGATACTAACAAAAGTCCGGTATAAAACAACGCTTTTTTATCCAAAAACTGCTGCCGATAGAGCGTTCGCACCGCTCTTACTGGCCGATCATATGTTATACCAAGAGCCGCTGCCGACAGAGGCATCGTACCAAAGACTTTCTGATAAAATGGCATCGCAGCATCCATAATCTTCTTGTTACCATTGTTCATCACGGCTTCCCATACGACAAATGCCGGATAGTCCTTTAGCTCTTCCTGATAAAATTGATAAAATATCTTAGGAAGCGGATACTCTCCCAACCTTCCATACTCTGCCTGAATATCACTCGTCTGCACACTCCAGTATTCATTTCCCAGAAGGTATTTATTGCCACTCGTACAGGTATATTCATAGTCTTTATATTTTTCAACCAGCTTGTCTAACTTCTGCATCTTCTCAATAGCTTCTTGTTCACTAATCGGCATACAAAGTGCTAAAAGCTGCTCTGGTGTAACCGTATCTTCTGGCTGTACAGATACCAACAGCTCCTCTGGCTTCTCGCGGTCATAGATACCATAGCCTGGTTTCTCTGTCGCTGTGTCCTTTGTCTCCTTAGAAAGCTCCTGTATCATAACCTTTTCTTTATCTGTAGGCTTTGCAATCAGTGAGACCATCGATTTTGCCTGCTGATACAGCGCCTCTCTCTCTTTTTCTTTAGAAAGCCGCAGCAAAAGGTCAAGTCCGGCACTTCTCTTCTCTTCTTTTTTATCCTTTAAAAGGCGTGAGATGCAAGCGGTCAGCTTCTCATCTTCCTGCTCCATCAGAAATTCTAACAACACGGTACGAAGCGCACTTCTTTTAAAACGAAGCATCTTTTCTAGCAGCAGATATTCTTCGTCCCCTTTGATTGTCATTTTTTTCACAATTCGGGTCGCCATTTCTGAAGTATTACTGCTGGCATTTCCCATATATTGAATTGCCAATTCTCTCTGTGCCTGGTTGCTTGGCTTATAAAGCAAAAGATTGATAAGCGTATCCCTGCGATAACCCGTAACCTCCAAAAGTCGTCCGGCAATATACGTAATCTTCTCCTCCTCCTGTAAAAGATAGGCAAGAAAAGCCAACTGTTCCACTAACTCAGAAGGTGTAAACGATGCCTCATACCATGGAAAGATAAAAGGCTGATAGTACACCCCTTTCTTCGGAAGCTGCTCACAGATACTAAGAAAACACTGGTAAAAAGCTTCTGCTTCTTCCCGGTCCTTATAAAAAGAAGTCAAAACTGGTACTTTAGGCTTTCGCAACTCTCTGGTATATCGGTTCTCATCTTCAAATGAATTATATAACCACTTTTGCAGACAGTGTTCTAACGTTGGCAGATATGCCGCCACAAGCTCAAGGTCGTCTCTGTATTCCAAAACCACCTTTCTAGCTGTCATCATCTTCAAGTCATCATCATACAGCGTCCCCTGGTAGACAGAAGCCGCAAGCTTCTGATGCCTGCTCCCCTGCTCAATCAGCTTTTGCATTGCAGAAATAGCATCCTGTGCCTCATAAAATCCTATCGCCCAAAGCGCTGTATTGATAGCCACCGCATCCTCTGTCTGAAGCTGTTTTTCGCAAAACGTCCGGTCTCTAAGACACTGTCCCATAAGCTCTAACAGCTTTTTGGCAATCCGCTCCACATGATTTTCATCATAAATCCCTATAAAAGTAAAGACCGCCCGCTTCACCGCTGAAAATCGAATTAAATCATGCTCCTCAATCACCTGCAAAAGCTTTAAAAATGCCTCCGTCGTCCCTGCATCCATATTTTCACAGATGGTCTGGCGAAGTCCCTCCTGAAGCCTTGCCGCTAATAGAAGTTTACATAATAAATCCTGCAGTTCTGTATGGTCTGACCTTAGAATCCCAAGCACCATCTCCCGACTCAGATAAGTGGTATTTTGCTCACTGACCATCACATCCCGAAGCGCCATAGTTACCATCTCATTTCCAAGGTCAAGCTCTGCCGCATAAAGATAACTGAAATTATGTTCAAGATAATACTCACAGCGCATATAATCTAACTTCTCCTCCGAAAGATTCCCAAGCAGAAAGTTCTCTAGCGCCTCCTCACAATAAAACAGATTCCAATACGTCCTTAAAAGTGAAAAAATCAACGAAAACTGTGGCCCATAGGAAGCAGTTCGCACACATCTTCTCCCCATCCCCCTTGTAAAAGGAAACTGATTGATTTTATCAATGATATAAAGATATGACCTCTGATACCCTTGGGGCACAAATACATCCAAAAGCGCCTGATGAGCCCCATCTGTATACCAAAGAGAGGGCCGCTCTACACACTCTGTCAAGACCTCCCCATAAATCTCCAAAAATACCGGCTTTGTAATCAAATATCCATCTAAAAGCTTATCTGCAAGTTCCCTGTCCTTTCCAGAAAGCTTCTCAACTCTCAACTTTAACTCTGCCTTTCTCTGCTCTGTAATCATTTTTCGTCTCTGATAATCAAATTCTGCCATCTTTTCTCACCCCTTATTCTTATTAGGTAACTTCATCTCACTTATTCTACCATATATCCCAAAAAAAGAAAACATTTGTTCGTTCATTTTACAGATTTTTTATCAAAAAAAGCCACTAAGAAGTCTGAATATTCAGACCCCTCAGTAGCTCTTTTACTTTTTATTCTAGCGAACGAATTTCTCTGTCTCCTTCAAGCGAACCAGTGCTCTGGCAATCGCTGACTGCGTCATATGAAACTCTTGAATACTTTGCTTTTGTCTCATCCGCTCCTGCGCCCGCTCCAGAGCCTCTTTGGCACGATTGGCATCCACTTCCTCCGGTCTTTCCACAGAATCTGCCAAAAGCGTCGCCCGATTGTTGGCAATCTGGCAGAATCCCTGTCCAATCACCGCATAGCCCCACTCGCCATCTTCTGATACCTTCATTCGCATCTCACCGGATTTGACGGCAATAATCATCTCCTCGTGATGCGCAAGAACTGCTTTCTCCCCGTCAAGTGCCGGGATTATCAGACAATGACAAGGCCCATTATAAAATATCCGGCTGCTGGATATAATCTTCAAACGAAAGGTCGACATCTTCTCTCACCTCGCTTTACTCTATACAGAAGCGGTCATTGCCTTTGCCTTTTCAGCGACCTCTTCAATAGCTCCTACATTGAAAAATGCCGCCTCTGGATATTCATCCATCTCTCCATTGATAATTGCCTGAAATCCATGAATGGTATCCTTTAGTGGAACGTATTTTCCGGTTACACCCGTAAAATTCTCTGCCACATGGAAAGGCTGTGACAAAAATCTCTGTATCTTTCTTGCACGGCTGACGGTCAGTTTATCCTCATCTGAGAGCTCCTCCATACCAAGAATTGCAATAATATCCTGAAGCTCCTTATATTTCTGAAGCATCTCCTGCACCTTTCTGGCGGTCTCATAGTGCTCCTCTCCCACCACATCAATCTCTAAGATACGGGAAGTCGATTCTAGCGGGTCAACTGCAGGATAGATACCTTGTTCCACAATCTTACGGGATAATACCGTTGTGGCATCTAGATGTGCAAAGGTCGTCGCTGGTGCCGGGTCTGTCAAGTCATCAGCCGGCACATAGACTGCCTGTACCGAAGTTACAGAACCATTTTTGGTCGATGCAATCCGCTCCTGAAGCTCTCCCATCTCTGTTGCCAGCGTTGGCTGATAACCTACTGCAGATGGCATACGCCCAAGCAGCGCGGATACCTCAGAGCCCGCCTGCACAAAACGAAAGATATTGTCAATGAACAAAAGTACATTTTGATTCATTTTATCACGAAAATATTCTGCCATGGTAAGTCCGGTCTCTGCTACACGCATACGCGCTCCAGGCGGCTCATTCATCTGCCCAAAGACCAGAGCCGTCTTCTCCAGAACACCAGACTCTTTCATCTCGCTCCAGAGGTCATTCCCCTCTCTAGAACGCTCTCCCACGCCGGTAAAAATCGAATATCCGCCATGCTCTGTTGCAATATTTCGAATCAATTCCTGAATCAGAACGGTCTTTCCGACTCCAGCGCCTCCAAAGAGGCCAATCTTGCCACCCTTTGCATAAGGTGCCAATAAGTCAATCACCTTGATACCCGTCTCTAGAATCTCCACCACGGGACTCTGGTCTTCAAAGGAAGGCGGGTCCTGGTGAATACACCATTTTTCCGTATCGGTAATCTCTCCCTCGCCGTCCACAGGCTGCCCCAAGACATTGAACAGACGTCCAAGCGTCTTTGTGCCAACGGGTACTGTGATACCCTCTCCAGTCTGTGTCACTTCCATATCACGGCAAAGGCCTTCACTTGCAGTCAACATAATACAGCGTACCGTATTGCCGCCAAGATGCTTTGCTACCTCCATCACACACTGCGTTCCATGATGCGTAACAAACAGTGCATCCTTAATATGAGGAAGCCCGCCTTGCTCAAACCATACGTCCACAACGGGACCTGATACCTGTATGATTTTGCCTTTTTCCATTCTATGCTCCTATTTAAGTTCCGCATCCCATAA
Organism: Lachnospiraceae bacterium; assembly: GCA_910575445.1. Lineage (GTDB taxonomy): Bacteria > Bacillota > Clostridia > Lachnospirales > Lachnospiraceae > Hominiventricola. Next base: position 356,642 of record CAJTFW010000003.1, read on the forward strand.
AAAATGCCCCTTTATCTGTAATAATTTCTGCCCGCTTGGCGTTCAGAAATCATTACGGGCATTTTTTATGAGATGCTGTTTTTTTTTTGAGTTTCTAGTTCTCCTTCTTCCTGCGCTGCGCCTTGGCGCCGCTGCATACCTCCGTAATCTCCTGTGTAATCGCTGCCTGCCTTGCGCGGTTGTACATAATCCGAAGGTCCCGAAGCAGTTCATCTGCATTGTTTGTCGCTGCTTCCATCGCAATCATTCTGGCGTGATGTACCGTGTAAAAAGCTTCCACAAGCGCACCATAGATAAATCCCGTAATATAATTCGGAATAATCGTATCCACAGCCTCCGAAGCAGATGGAATCAAAAAGAATTCCTCCTGATAGACGTCTGCCGGAATATGGACAAGAGAAGGTCTCTTGATAGGAAGCAGCATCTTGTCTTCTGCTACACTGGCCATGCTGTTTTCCATCCGTGTATAGATAACATGTATCTCATCTAACTCCCCAGCTCCATATTTGTCAAGTAATACCTCACTAATCCAGCGCGCACGGCTAAAGGTTGGGTTTTGTACCGTATATTGGAAGCTTTTCTGCACCGGAATATGTCGGGCAGTAAAATACTGCCGCCCTAACTCTCCAACCACAAAAAGCTGCACCTCATTTTCTGCATCATCTAAAAATTGCTGTGCCATCTTTAAAATATTGTGATTGTAAGCGCCGGCAAGACCCTTGTCTCCAGTAATGACCAAAAGCCCTATTTTATGCCGCTCTTTGCCTGGCTTTTCAAAATAAATATGCTCCATCTCCGGCAGATGCCGAAGGATTCTTGCAATCGTAGACTGTAACGTATAAAAATATGGCTCGGTCGCCTCTAGTGCTTGCTTTGCCTTTCTCATCTTGGTGGAAGAAATCATATACATCGCATTGGTAATCTTTCTTGTATCCTCAATGCTTTTAATTCGGCTTTGAATCTCCCGAAGTCCTGCCATCCTACTTCACCACCTGACTTTTGTATTCCTTTACGGCAGCAGTAATTCGTTCTATCAGACTTTCGTCGAGTGCCTGTATTCTTTCAATCTCTTCTCCAAGATTTGGATATTTCTCATCTAGCCACGTAAGCATCTCTCTTTGGAATTTTTTCATATCTTTTACCGGCACATCCAGAAGAAGTCTCTGGTTGGCTGCGCAGAGCGTAAGTACCTGCTTATGCAAAGGCATCGGCTCGCAAAGAGGCTGCTTTAGAAGCTCCATCAGTCCTTTTCCGTACTGAAGCTGCTCTTTGGTCACAGCATCCAAATCAGAACTAAACTGCGTAAAGACCTCCATCTCGCGATACTGCGCAAGGTCAATACGAATACTACCAGCAGCTTTCTTCATCGCCTTTGTCTGTGCAGCGCCACCGACACGGGATACGGAAAGTCCTACATTGACAGCCGGTCTCATACCCGCAAAGAATAAGTCACTCTCTAAAAATATCTGTCCATCAGTAATCGAGATAACATTCGTTGGAATATAGGCAGATACATCTCCTGCCTGTGTCTCGATAATTGGCAGTGCGGTAATTGAGCCTCCGCCAAGCGCATCGCTTAGGCGGCTAGAACGCTCCAAAAGCCTTGAATGAAGGTAAAATACGTCGCCTGGATACGCCTCACGCCCCGGAGAACGCTCCAAAAGCAGAGACAACGAACGATATGCCACTGCATGCTTGGAAAGGTCGTCATAGACAATCAGCACGTCCTGACCGCGATACATAAAATATTCTGCAAGCGCAGTGCCAGAATAAGGTGCAATATACTGCAGTGGTGCCGCTTCACTGGCTGTTGCAGAGACTACAATCGTATAGTCCATCGCGCCGTGCTGCTCAAAGGTATGCACAAGCTTGGCAATAGTAGATGCCTTCTGCCCAATTGCCACATAGATGCAGACAACATCTTTTCCCTTTTGGTTTAAGATAGTATCCACGGCAATCGAAGTCTTACCCGTCTGCCTGTCTCCGATAATCAGCTCTCTTTGTCCGCGTCCAATCGGGAACATCGAATCAATAGCCAGGATACCAGTCTCAAGCGGTGTATCGACCGATTTACGGTCTACAATACCAGGCGCCGGCTCTTCGATAGGACGATAATCGGAAGCGTCGATTGGCCCTTTGCCATCGATAGGTGCGCCAAGCGCATCGACCACTCTTCCAATATATTCTTCGCCCACAGGAATTCCTGCCATACGTCCTGTACGGACAGCTTTGCTTCCTTCTTCTATCTCGGTCTCTTTTCCAAAAAGAATACAGCCAATCTCTTCTTTTCGAATATCCTGCACCATACCCTTTAGACCATTTTCAAAAATCAAAATCTCACCGTACATCGCATGGTCTACACCATCGATATAGGCAATGCCATCACCGACCCGGCTGACAACACCGATTTCCTGACTTTCGATATCTACATCTTCAAGACTGCCCTTTAAGATGCTGATAATGCCTTTCTCTGCCAAAAGAGAATCCGTCTTGGAGATATCAAGAGAACGAAGTTTCTCCTCTAGAAGCCTTTTTCTACCGCTTTCACTCCAGTCATATTCCTCACTGTCGACACGCAGAATAAAACCGCTTACAAGAGAAGGATTTTCTCTTTTCTCAATATTTAAGACTCTTTTTGGATATTTCTGTTTTAGAAACTGTAAGATTCCCTCATACTGCTTTTCATCTGGTGCGATAACATACTCCAGTACACAAGTAAGCGGCGCGCGCTCCTCTTTGGGTATCTTTGTGTAAGCGTCTAAAATCTCCTTTAGAGCAGCAAGGGTGCCATCTAAAGAAAGAGTCAGTAAAAATGCTCTGGCTGCCTTTGGGAAAATCTTTTGTATAATAACCTCTTTTTTCTCTTTGGAGACAGAAGGATTTTCAAGCTCTGTCTGAATCTGCGGAACTGCCTCTAGAATCTCTATCGCTGTCTGAAGGGCTTCTGGTTTCAGTTCCATGCGGGTAAGTTGTTCGATATATTGCTCAATGTTCTGCATGTGTCTCACCTGCTTTTGTTAAAAATTCGTCATAGAGTGCACCGCCTCTGTTTTGTGACTGCATCGACGTAACGGCTGCATCTAAAATCAGCGAACGGATTTCCTGTTCTGCTTTTCCCACAATACGTTCTTTTTGAAGGTTGGCTTCTTTTTTGGAATTTTCCACAATCTGCTCTGCCTTCTCTTTTGCCTCTGTTAAGATACGGTCATATTCTATCTTGGCTTTTTCCTGTGCTTCTAGAACTGCCTGTTTTTTCTCTTCTTCTATCTCAACCTGGAACTTGGCGCATTGCTCTTTTGCCTCTTTTGCTTCGTCCTGAAGTCTCTTAGCCTCTTCATAGCGGGAAGCAAGCGCTTCTTCCCGTTTTCTAATCACGTTGTTGATAGGCTTAAATAAAAAAGTCTTTATCAGCAGAAACCACAGAAAAAGATTCACTGCCGTAATCAGCATACTGTTGATATCTAGTTTTAACATATCAGTATTCGCCTTTCTTTTTTCTAAGCCAGCAGAATAATAATCAGAAGTGCCACAACAAAGCCATAGATTGCCGTTGCCTCTGCCAAAGCTGCACCAAATACCAGCATTTTCATAATCTTTCCTTCTGCCTCTGGCTGTCTTGCCACAGCTTCTGCGGCCTTAGAGGTCGCGATACCAATACCAATACCAGCTCCAATACCTGTAAGTACTGCAAGTCCTGCTCCAACTGCAATTAATGATGTCATAATTTTTCTCCTTTATTATTTTAAATATTATTCCATTGCTTCTTTAATAAATAATCCTGTCAGAAATACAAAAACATATGCCTGAATCAGACCATCAAACAAGTCAAAATACAGACTGAAGACGATGGGAAGACCCACTGGCAGGATGCATTCAATCAATTTCATAATGACAAAGGCTCCAAGCACGTTGCCAAACAAACGCATACAAAGTGATAATGGTTTGATAAATATCTCCAATATATTAATTGGAGTGACCAAAAGCACTGGCTCTGTAAAATCTTTCAGCCATTTTTTTAATCCTTTTTTTCGGATACCTGCGAACTCGATTAAGAAAATACTCATAATCGCCATCGCTGCTGTCACATTCATATCTTTGGTCGGCGGCTTAAATCCAAGAATTCCTATCAAGTTAGCAATTCCTAGATAGATAAGTACCGAGGTCAGATAAGGTGCATACCTTTTCCCTTCTTCTCCGACGATGCCCTCTCCGACACCCTGCACCCACGTCACTGCCTGCTCTAGCATCAGTTGTCCGCGCCCTGGGTGTTCGACTTTCAAGTTTCTGGTCAGCAGGATGGATACTACAACGACAAAAGCCATAATAATCCACGTAACAACGACCGCTTCCGAGATATCTATGTTACCAATTGTAAACACAGTCTCGCAATTCAACTCTTCCATCAGAGTCTCGCCCAAATTGTCCATAACTGCACTTCCTTTCATAAAGATTTTATAAAGATTTTATACTTTGTTAAAATCCTGCATTTATTATAATACGTTCTTATAAAAATGCAATCTTGTTTTACACAATATTTTTAAATTTTTGTTAAATAATGACGACATTTCGCAAAATTTTTTATGTTACCCGAATATTTGTTTGCTTTTTGCAACAAACCGTGTTATAATTTAAAAAAACTAATGTTCGGAAGCAAAATTTGTTTAAGCACTTTCAAACTCAAACAGCATCTGCCCAGAAAATGCCCGTAATGATTTCTGAACGCCAAGCGGTCAGAAGTTATTACAGACAAAGGGGCATTTTCTGGGCAGATGTGGAACTATCATCAGGAGGTATATTATGGAATATGGTAAGATTACACCAAAACAACAAGAAATTTTAGATTTTATTAAGTCAGAGATTTTGCAGAAGGGTTATCCGCCTGCAGTGCGTGATATTTGTGAAGCAGTGCATCTAAAATCGACTTCTTCGGTTCATTCTCATCTTGAGACCCTAGAGAAGAACGGCTATATCCGCCGGGACCCGACCAAGCCGCGGGCGATTGAGATTATGGAGGAGAACTTCTATATGTTGCGTCATGAAGTTGTCAATGTTCCGCTTGTTGGCACTGTAGCTGCCGGACAGCCAATTCTAGCCGCAGAGAATATCGAATCCTACTTCCCGATTCCGGCAGAGTATATCCCGAATAATGATACGTTTATGCTCAAAGTCAAAGGGGACAGTATGGTAAATGCTGGTATCTTTGATGGCGACCAGATTCTTGTACAGCAGCAGAGCACTGCTGAGAACGGAGAGATGGTGGTTGCGATGGTTGGAGATTCTGCAACCGTAAAGACATTCTACAAAGAAGACGGCCACTATCGCCTACAACCAGAGAACGATTCCATGAATCCGATTATCGTGGACGAAGTGACCATCTTAGGAAAAGTATTTGGTGTGTTCCGTCTCTTTGACTAACGTTTTTAGATATCTAGATATTCTTCAAGAGTCAGGCCCTGCTCCGTGATTTCTCTGGCAGCAGTTGTTCCTACATACCGAAAGTGCCAGGATTCATACGAGACTTTTGTAATCTCCTCTTTCTCTTTCGGGTAACGCAGGATAAAGCCATACTCGCTACAGTTTTCCTGAAGCCACAGGATTTCATCCGTGCGGGCCTGCTTTTCATCTAAGATTTGATAATCTTTCGATACAATATCAACAGCCAGACCAGAAGCATGTTCACTGCATCCTACTGGCATGGTTTCTTTTGTGACTTCTTCATATGCTTCAGAATAAGAATATCCCTGTTTTACCAAGGTATTGATATCTTCATCTAGAAGCTCTCTCTGTCGTTCTACGCTTCGATAGGACGAAGCAATCCAAAAAGAAAGCCCCTCTTTTTCTCCTGCCGCTAACATATCCCGAAGTGGTTGCAGGATGGAAGCATCTACTTCTGCTCCATATTCGCGCATACGTTCTAAGTTTGGCTGATAGTGGTCTGGCAGTGGATGGTCTTTATTGACAAGCAGAATCTCAGCTGCCGATGCTAGGGCTGGTATGGCGTCTTCTTCTCCTTCTTCCTTTTCCATATTTTCCGTAATATCTTCCGCAGGTGCTTCTTCTTTGGAAAAATATCTAAGTGCACAGGAGGTCAGATTCCAAGTCATAAGAAGAATCAAAATTCCAAGCAGCGATACCATGCTGCGCCAGAATAACTGCCTTATAATTCTTCTTCTCATACGTCGCTTTTTCGCTCTTGTACCTCTTAGCTCTCTCATAGATGATTCTCTCCTTTGTATCTAGGTGTTGATAATATTTTCACAATAGCGTATCTGCCCAACGAATCAAGTCCTGAAAACCCATACTGATACCTAAATATTCCGAAAATGGCTCTGAGATAATCCGTCTCTCAATATAGACATTCTGTGTGCCATCTAAACCTTTGTCATAATACAAAATGGCAATTCCTATCTTATCTGTTAGACTGCTTTGTGCCTGGGTGCTTCCTATCGCCTCATAATATATTTCACATCCGCTTTGAAACAGCGTACGAAGATAGTCTCTGTAGTTACTGGATTTTACTAAGCTGCTTTCTGTCTCATAGTATTCTATCTCTTGTTTTTCCAAAAAAGACTCTGCCATATCAGAGGAAAATCCATTGTAGATTTTGGCATAATACATCTGATAGGTCACAGCATTGATAATAAAAGAATAGTCAAAGCGTTTTCCATCTGAAAAATTCAGATACCAGAAATTTAGAATCTCCTGTTTGTGTGCGTCACTTTCAGACGTATAGGTGATGCTGTAAAAGCGGGCAAAACTGACATCATCTTGCCAGTTATGATAGACCGGTATCAAGTCCTTATCATAAGAAGCATCATATGAAGAATCGGTGGTATCTTCTTCGATATTAAGCCATGGAAGTATCCCAAGTTCTGCTCCCATCATAGCTTGTTCATAGACTGCTGCCAAAAGTTCCTGGCTAATCTGAGAGGGGTCATCGATAGAAGTCAGCAAAATAGGTTCTTTCCCGTCTTGTGTCAGGCTCTGAAATGCTCTGGAGACTTCTACGACTTCGTTGGATGCTGGCTTTAAAAATGAAAAATCATCTCTTCTGGATTCTTCTACCTGATTCATATGACGCATATCCAGGCTTCGACTAAAGTAGCGCGGTAAAAAGATAACACCAACCGTTAAGAGAAGCGTACCAGTAAGACACAGCCAAAAAACAGGTATTTTTCTCCTCATCTCTTTGTTTCCTTTCTGGAGCCAAATTGCATAGCAATCGAAGTGCCTTTGTTAGGAAGACTAAATATCTTCCAGCGGATTTCATGTATTGCCAAGATACGATTACATAGTGTCATTCCAAGTCCGGCTCCGCCCTCTTTTCGGGCGCGGGATTTATCTACCATATAGAATGCTTCTGTGATACGTGAGAGTTCCTTTTGTTCCATGCCGCAGCCATCATCCATAATACAGAGCAGATAATTGTTTGGATATTGTCTGCCACGAATATAGATAGTTCCATTTTGCTCTAGTGCTTTTCTGGCGTTGTCTAAGAGATTGGTAAAGACAGAGATTAATAAATCTTTCTCTCCAATAATCATCGTATCCCGCATACGGATGCGAAGCATAATCTTTTTTTCAGCCCGCTTGACTTCTGTGAGTTTGGCAGCTTCTAGTAAAAGCTTCTGCAACGACAACGGGCGAAAAGCATAATCTTGCTTGTCTGAGACAATCAGCTCTAAAAGCTTAAAGGACAGACTTTCTAGGCGCTTCCCCTGATGAAAGATATAGTTGACCGCTTCTAGTGTCTCTTCCGGGCTGCACTCGATGGTACGAAGCATATCGGCATATCCAATAATCGAAGTCAGCGGTGTCTTTAATTCATGTGCAAAAGAAGCGGTAAAATCCTCCTGCTTTTTGGCCTGCATGGTCAGCTCTTCCATCTTCTCAGAGATGGTGTCGGCCATATTGTTAAAATTTCTTGCAAGTTCAGCAATCTCGTCGCGGCCCTTTTCAACTGCCCGTACCTCATAGTTGCCTCTAGTAAAGCGTTTGGTGGTACGAGACAGTGCAGCAATCGAGCGGGTCAGCATATGTGTAACAATAAAGATAAGAATGGTCATCACAACAGCCAGAATCAGCATCACAATGGTGTACCAGTCGTAATATTCCTCCCTCTCTGCATAGATGCTTGAGATATTCTGAATATTTTCCAGATAGTAGATACGGCTGTTAATGATAGAACGGCAGGCAAACAACAGATAGGTATTTTCTTCGATTCTCAGAAGCTGATAGCCACAGGGGATTTCTTTGGATTCTAAGGTACGGCGAAGTTCATCATCCAGTGTCAGATAGCTTCTATTCTCATAAAGCAATCTCTGCTCTTGGCTATAGATTCGGTAGATACTTCCTGAGTCTGATAGATTATTCACAATCGAAGAAGCTGTCGCTGGAATCATACTGTCATTTTGATAGATTTCATCGAGTGTATTTAGATTCATCTCAAAGGAAAGCTGAAACATCCGGTTTTCCCGCTCCATTTCTGATAAGACTCTTTGGTAGGATTTTTCAAAAGTCAACTGAATCATCCAGGTGCCAAAGGAGCCAAAAGCTAACAGAAGCAACACGGTAAAGGAGAAATAGACTTTCCAGAAAAATCTCATAACGATGTCTCCAGGCGATAGCCAATCTTATAGATAGCACAAATATGCCCTTCCCATCCAAGCTTTTTCTTGAGTCGTTGTACATGAAGGTCTACGGTACGGCTGTCTCCGGTGTACTCTTTTTCCCAGACCTGTTCATAGATAACTTCGCGATAGAGTGCAATATTAGGATTGCGTACAAAGAATAAAAGAAGCTCATATTCTTTAAGTGTTAAAAGTACCTGCTGTCCATTTTGCAGTACAATCCTAGAAGAGAGGTCAATCTCTACATCAAGTACCTTGATAATTTTGCCGATTTTATGATAGCGGCGAAGGACAGCTTCGACTCTGGCAAGCAGTTCTACAATCTCAAAGGGTTTGGTGATATAGTCTTCTGCACCCATCTTAAGGCCCGTTACTTTGTGGTTGGTCGTGCCCATAGCTGTGATAAATATTACCGGAAGACTTAGCGTCTTTGCATATTCCATCAACTCGTATCCACTGATTTTGGGAAGCATAATGTCTAACAATAATAAGTCATAATGCCCCTCCTCCATAAGATTTGCGGCCTCCTCTCCATCGTAGGCACAGATACATTCGTATCCTGCTTTTTTTAGATTTACGCGAATCAGGTTGGCAATGGGTTCTTCGTCTTCCGCAATCAGTATTTTTAGCATAGTGTTTTACTCCCTCTTAATACAGGAACATAACCATAGATTAGTGTGATTCCTGTATGGTATGATTTTAGGATATAATGAAGTTGCATCATAATTGTATCTGTTATCTGTTTATTGGATTGTATTTTTTTTAATATAGATGCAACAGGTTTTGGAAATTATACTATATTATTTTTAGGGGAGCAAGTATTGGAAAAAGATGGTTAGTATAACCTTATGAACGCCAGGGCTTAGAAGAAACCTTCTGCCCTGGCGCCATTTACACAGATTTTATTTTAATGTTACAGCAGTCTCATCGAATAAGATTTCTATAACTTTTTCGGGAGTGATAACTTTATGGAAGGGGAGAAGAAGCTTGTAGGTAGTCTCTTCCTTATCTTCAAAGCCTTCCGACAGGGAAATCATAAGTCCTTCCTCGGTGGTCGTGCCGTCTTCGTAGCGAACACCTGTCGGATAGATACCCTGTAGCTCGTCTAACTCATTTAGGTTGGCATTTTGTTTGGCTTCTAGCGTATGAATATCACTGCCATCATAGACAATCTCCATAGTAAGAGGAGAAAGTGCTATGGAGTTTATATGGACTGCTTCGCCGCCAAGCTGGTATTCGGCATCTATCGTATAGGAAAGCATCTCAAAGGTATGGATATCTAAGGCAAAGTTCCATTCACCAGAAACCAATATTTCGCCTTCTCCTGCTTTTTTCTCCGGTTCACCGCGCAGGGCGGTAAAATTTAGATTCATGGTAAGGTCTTCTTCGGATTGTTCGTGTTTAGTGCCATAGATTTCAAAATAGCGGGTGTTGGATACTTCCTGAACATTTTCAGAGACAAAACTCCATTCTAGCGCACAGAAGGGGTCTTCTTTGCCTTCTAAGTCCATGGTGTAGTCCATGGAATAATCAGAAGTGATTTTTAGTTCCGGGTCTTCTGCTTTGACTTCAAAAAGTGCGTAGAAGCGGTTCTTGTCCTGAATGGTCTGGATAGCAGTAATGGTGATGCCTTGGTCAGTAACGCTTTGAGAGATATCTTGTGCCATCTGCTCCATGGTAAGCTCATCTTGGATTGCTTTGTCAGCTTCAAAGACCTGACTGGCTCTTTCATTCCACTGAAAGATTCCAGAGGCCGCCGCAGTGGTTCCAATCAGGGCTGTCAGTGTGGCAGCAATAAGTAAGATTCTTTTTTTCGGTGTTTTTTTCATGGTGTTTTCCTCCTGCTTTTGCTCATCGAGTCTGGACAAAGCATCTAGTACAGAGTTGTGCACCGTTTTTGGTACTTCTGGGTATTCCTGATTCCAGTCAACATGTCTCATAGCCATATTCCCCCTTTAGTCTCTCTTTCATAAGGTTTCTTGCACGGTGAAGCCTGACTTTTACTGCACTTTCTGTAAGTGATAGAATCTGTGCGATTTCTTTCACAGAATACCCTTCTACATAGTGTAGAACAAAGGGAATCCGATATTTTTCAGAAAGCTCTTGTACTGCCAGATATAATTCGGAATATCTTGTGCTATCTTCTGCTTTTTGTTTGGCCATATAGTCCTCATAGGAGACTTGCTCTCTTCGATTTCGCAGCAGTTGATAGGATTCGTTGATAAGAATTCTGGTCAGCCAGGTCTTGAAAAACGTTTCTTGTTTTAAGGTGTGCAGTTTTTTGTAGGCTGCCAATATGGCATTTTGCATTGCGTCTGCACAGTCTTCGTCATTTTTCAAAATGGACTTTGCAATGTGGTACAGGCTTTTCTCTGCCTTTAATACTTCTGCCGTAAACTGTTCCTTGTTCATCTTATTTGCCCTTCCGGTCGGTCTTAATTACGAAAGCTTTTCGCTTTCAACAAATTTGTTTTACACAAGTTAGATGAAGCAGGAGCAAAAAAGGTTACAAAAAGAAGAAAAAAGCTGCTGTAAAAATTACAACAGCTTTTTATAGACTCTCTATGTTGGGTCTTCTTCTTTTTTCTCTTCAAAAAGGCCTTCTAGCTTCTTTTCTACTTCTGGCATCCCGGTAATGGTAAGGTTTCGATTTACTTTGGCGTCGTAGGTATCTGCTTTGACAATCTCTGATAAGTCAATGCCAACGGTCTCTTTCATCGATTCAAAAAGCTTAGTCATAATCGCTGGTACATTGCCCGCAACATCGCCAATTCCCGTATTATCAGAGCCGCCTCCGATAATCGTAATCTTGTCTATCTGTGTCAGCGGTTCTGCAATCTTTCCTGCAATCTCAGGCAGCACATCAATCAGCATCTCAGCTACTGCAGCGCGGTTGTATTTTTGATAAGCTTCTGCCTTTTTCTCCATCGCTTCGGCTTCTGCCATACCTTTGGCACGGATGGCTTCTGCCTCTGCTTCTCCTCTGGCCTGGATACCAGCAGCTTCTTGTTCCATCGAAAATTTGTTCGCTTCTGCCTGGGCTTTCTTGGCTAACGCTTCCTGCTCAGACTCATACTTTTTGGCTTCCGCCTGCGCTTTTCTTGCCAAAGCATTCTGCTCTGCTTCGTATTTTTTAGCGATTGCTTCTTGTTCTGCCTCGTATTTTTTGGCTTCTGCATCTCTCTGTCGTTTAGCCAGTGCAGCGGCGGCGGCCTGCTCAACGGCATAGCGGTCAGCATCTGCTTTTTTGTTAATCTCCGCTTCAAGTGCCTGTTGCTTTACTAAGACTTCCTGTTTACGAAGCTCGGCTTCTCTCTCGGCTTTGGCAATCTGTGCATTGACCGTTGCCGTCTGAATAACCTTTTGCTGCTCCTGCTCCTGAATCTTATAGGCAGCGTCTGCCATCGCTTTTTTAGTGTCAGATATCTGTTGAAGCTCTGCCTTTTTAATTGCAAGCTCATTGTTTTTCTCTGCAATCTCTGTCTCAGAGAGTACACGGGCATCGTTGGATGCTTTATTGGCTTCTGCCTGGGCAATCGCCACATCGCGCTCTGCCTGGGCTCTTGCAATAGAGGCATCCTTTTTAATCTTGGCGGTGTTGTCGGCACCTAAGTCTTTGATAAGGCCATTTTCATCAGTGACATTTTGGATATTACAAGAGACAATCTCGATGCCTAACTTTTTCATATCCTTTGACGCCTTCTCCATCACCTGGTCAGAAAAAGAATCTCTATCCGTATTGATGGATTTTAGAGTCAGTGTACCGATAATCTCACGCATATTTCCCTGCAAAGAATCCTGAAGGTCTTTGGATATCTGATCTGGAGTCTTATTCAGAAAGTTCTTTGCAGCAAGCTGAATTCCCTCTGTCGTCGGGTCAATCCGAACTTTGGCTACCGCATCTACATTGACATTGATAAAATCTGTTGTTGGCACTGACTGTTCCGTTTTAATATCCACAGTCATCTGTCCAAGATATAACTTATCCATTCGTTCAAAAAACGGCACCCGTATACCAGCCCGCCCTATCAGTATCTTAGGTTCTTTCTTAAGTCCTGAGATAATAAATGCTCTGTCTGGCGGTGACTTTACATAGCCCATAGCCAAAATAATTAAAATAAAGACTGCTAAAACGATTGGCACTACAAAGCCAATCAAAGGTTGAATAGATACTGCCAGCATACTTTCTCCTCCTCTGTCCCTTACAAAAACTGTAAAATTGCTTTATTGTCAGTAACAATTTTATTATATAAGAAGAAAAAAAAACTAGCAATCCTTTTCAAAGAAAAATCATTTCAAATCCCTTCAATTTGTGATATGATAGACACAGATTGATTTTAGGAGGATACTGATGAAAAAAATAATAATAAAAGGAATCGTTCTTATTTTAATATTGTTTACATTAACTGGATGTTCCAAGCAGCAGAGAAAAGCGCACGATTTTTATCTTCCTCTGGATACCAGTGAATTTACACTTGGGGAGCATCCCATCCCCGTTACGATTGGCGAGGTGGAAGTCTTTGTTGGAGAGACCACACTACAGACACTTTTAGATGCCGATTTTCCAGTTGTTGCCTCCGAATGGAATGGCAGTGAGGTTATTGAACACGAAGTAGATTCCACAGAGACTCTTCCTGCACATACAAGCTTTACAGACCTCTCCTTTTGGGTCACAGACTCCACCTTTGCCCGCCTTTCTGTAGAAGCAGGAAGCGAAGATACCAAGATGGGTGATGCCATTATCTCCCGTCTAGAGCTTCACCTTTCCCACCGTGTAGACACTTTGCCAGATACTATCCTGCTCAATAACGTGCCAGTCCCGGAGATTACCCGCTCCAAAGCCGGACGTATGTTCCCTTATTTTGAACAGTCCAATTTGTCTATCTCTTTACAAGGAGCCAACTACAATTGTCATCTTTTGTTCAGTCCAAAAACTTTTGTAATATACCAATTCTCTCTTCAAAAAACCAGTTTAAATACTTCTGAATAACCTTTGCAAAAAGGTCTGCGGTAAGCCATAGCTCACCACAGACCTTTCTGTGTCAATTCTTCGCCTATCAACTGATATGCTTTTCCATTACAATAAGAGAACTCTCCAAATTCTCCCAAATTTACAATTGCATATCCCATCTGCGGAATCAAAAAGTCCAGATAATCCCGTATCCTTCGCATATCTGTATGTATCAGATACCCTGGTATTGCTTTTCCGTAAAAATTTTCCTTTCGGTATTGATTTTCTTCTGCATTTATATATGCACTGACATCTGCCACCAGATAATCCATCCCTTTTACCGAATCGTCCAGATAAATCATCAGATGCTTTTTCTCATCCTGCATCAATAAAATATGCCGGTAGTGGAATTTATCTATATCATACTGCCAGCTTAATACCAGTTCTTTTAACCGCCCTCCTAGATACTCGGAAAGGATTCGCTGTACCATTGCTTTATCCTTTTCTACCGCAACTTTTCCAGACTCTTTTCCCAAAAGGTCTGTATGATATACAAACGCTGGAAGATTTGGTATATAGAAACGATCCAAAATCTGATTTTCTGTATCTTTTGCCGGATACAAACCAAACTGATGTTTGGCCAGTCGGTATCTCTGTCTTGTCTCAAAGCGATAGATCTGTGGTGACCACATCATCATCCTTGGATAGGGATTTGCGCAAGCAGTCTGTGCAAAAATATCCACAAGCTGTTCCCGAATCAGATTAGGATTTTGATGAATCAGATAATTAGGCAACATTCCTAGTAAGAAAGGCTCATACTCCACGTCTTTACTGTCAACGACTGCATAGACTTCTGGAAGTGCCACCAGTGCATACCAGTCCTGGCTTGTATGGTCAAAGTAGAAACAAGCATATTGTTTGCCATCTCTGATAAAGAGAAGCGACCCCCCTTTCCAGGCAAGCTCTAATCTCTTAATCATCCCTTCAAAATACTGCTTTAAAAGCTCCAAAATCACTTTTCTTGTCACTTGCTTCTCAGTCAATATCGAAGAACTTCCCCATAAATCTTCCACCAGAATCTTATCTGGAAAGACTTCTATCACAATATTCATGATAGCATCAGACACCCGCTCCTGTAGCAGTCGTTGTCCCATCACTATCGCTTCTTCGAGGGCGGAGAACCGATGTGTCCCATTTGGCAACAGATATTTCTCATTTCTAGTCTGCTCATAGAGCTTTAACACTGCATTTCCATAGATATCACAGCCATATAGGTCGTCCCCTTTTTCTGCATAGATAGTAAAAAGTGGCATATCATATTCTTCAAAACGACAGATTTTTCCAGCAATTCCATCTGCAATCACTGAAATATTCTCCCGATAAACAGGAAGTTTTTCTAAGCGGCAGACAAGCTCCTTATAAATATCTTTATAATCCTCTTGGGATGCAGCCGCAATCGGCAAAAGTAACCAAAACAACGTTTCATCTTCTAGATGTAACAATGATCTTCCAGGATAAGACGGCACGATTGGCGTCTGGTCCCACAGATATTCGATATATTGGGAATGAAAAATAATAGTGAGTATATGCTCCCCAAAAGAATATTCCATAGGCTTTACCGCGTCGCAGAACATCTGGTTCCATTTTATAGAGACAGGCATCTGCTCGTCTAAATATTCGGACAGCAAAATCTTCTGTTCTCCATAAGCCAAAGGAAAAGCGGTATTAAGATAATAACGCACACATGCTCTGTACGTTAAATCAAATGTAATATCTTGAACATTTGTTCCCTCGTCTTCCTGAAGCTCAAACTCAATTCTTCTATCTCCCAACATCATCTCAATTTTAGAGATTACCATCTTGGCAAATGGCGCTTCGCTATAATGTTTATAGAAAGCCCGCAATCTTTTCAGAAGGTACGCACTGCTGCCTTTGGTAATCCAATAGTGAAGCACCTGCTCTTCCACAAAAATATCATCATGCAATGCTTCTATAACATCCTGACGCATAAAAAAATAGTCCATTTGTGCCTGCTCTAGCGAGGTCTCTCCTTTGTTGCTATAATAAGCAGAGCTTCTGTCATAGGCATAAAAGTCATTTAGTAGTTGTTTATAACTAACTCGTGGCTTATGAACAAGCTCCGGTACTCGCTCTAAGACTACCTCTCTTAGCTTTCCAAAAAACAGCTTTTCTTTTCCAACCGTAGCATTTTGAAGCCAGAGATGATTCCATGCAGCCAGATAGGCTCTGGATGGCAATTTTTCATAGGTAAAGAAATGGGTAATCAGTTTTAGCGATTTGGGATGACGCTGTGACAACTCGTACATATTGGCATCTCGTATCGGACGGTCTGAGAGGTTGGCAGAGAGATAATACTCCAAGATACGTCCCAGATGTAGATACTCTTCATCTTCCCAGTTACTAGCAGCAAGCATTAAAAGTACCTGATAATCCCGAAAGCCTGCCATCATCGCAAAATCATTGCCCTTAAAACGCGTCACTTTCGGTCCCATGCGCAAAATCTCAAAGATATACTCAAATCCCCGAAAATGTACAGCCTTCTCTGCATCTTCAAGACTTTTCAATCCATATGCAATCATAAGCTCCGTGATAAATTCCTTGCTAAGCGGATAAACGTCCTGATTTTTCTTGACCGTCTCCCATAGAAGTTCTAAAAATGGCCATTTCTGATACCCCTCCAAAAAACCATCCGACACAAAATAATCTGCCCATGCAGCTCGGTCTTTCTTGCGTTTTCCAGTGTACAACTCCCGAAAAGCTCTTACCCCTTCCTTATACCGAAACGGATTCTCATCCGCTATATTCCATCCTGCACTTTTGGTGGCGTCGAAACTGCCGCTCTTTGAGCTGGCTTCGCCAAAATAACTCTTTTCATCTGATGATGCCATATACTATGTCCTCCTATTTGATGTTCTTGTTATATTATACCATATTTATCATGTATTTTAATATATATTCTTTTTTACGCCTTTATACCCCCCTCTCCCGTTCCGTATATATTTATTGTTCCTCAGAAAAAAAGCCACTGTAATATACAGCAGCTTTTTTCTATCAAATCAATCCTTCTACGCACACACATTCTGAAAATCCAGTCGAATCAGCCGATTGCCATCTTCATCCTGGGGATTGCGCATATAGATTAAGTCCATATTTTTCGCCTGAAATTCTACAACTGCCCGCTCTAGGGAGATTGCATGATAATTTTTGGGCCAGTGACCGCCGCTTGGAATTGGCTGAAAGTTCTCTGGGTCCCAGAGAATCAAAGAGACTACCCGTGCATGACAGGCAAGAGCTAACTCTATCGTCTTTTGCAGTCCAAGATACTCTGCACTTAAATTAATCAATACAACTTCCGAATCCTGAATCTTAGGATTGCGGTGGTCAAGCTCATATACTTCGTGTTCTTCATAGTGTTCCATCTGTTGCCTGCGAAGGGCATCCAATAATGTGTAGATCATATCGTTCCCCCTTATCTGTTTTCTTCCTATATATTAGACGCCATTTGTATCAAAAATGTTTCAACAATCTAAAAAAAATCTCTAATTTTTTTCTTCTTCTTCCCAAGTAAGCTCCAAATCCAGTACTTTTTTCTTATCCTGTATCAAACGAAACCCACAGTAGATTAGGATAACTGCAAATAAAAACCGGGGCAGACTGTAGAGATAACGCCCAATCATAGAAGCCATCTCATCTGAACAATAGAGTTCTATCATTGATAGAATATTCCGAATCGCTGGACGCCAGAGAATCGCAGCGCCAAATAAGATTAAAAACCATCCAAAGACTTTTGTCTGCCGCTTGGACAGATGTCCTTGTGGTATAAGTTGGTCCATATGGAACAGATAATTGTCTTCTAGTGCATAGAATTCCTCGTCTGGAAGACTTACCTTATTGTGTACATTAAAAACACTATAAAACCAGATAATCCCCACCAGGCTCGTCAGCCAAACCATATCCAGCCAGACAGCACCTGTAAAGATAAGTACCGCAAGTGACATAAGGCTTAGTCCCTCTTTCATAAATCCCAGATACATCTCTCCTGCCCCTGGAACCATTGAACAAATAAATGCGATAAATCCGCTTTTTTTTCTAATCATAGCTTTCCTCCTTTTCTCCTGGATTCTTAATCCATCCGGTAAATTCCTGCCAGACGCCATCCATTTTCTCACCAAGTTCTCTTGATGGTGATGTTTCCCAATAGCTCTCCTTTATCTGTAGGCTTCTCTCCTCTGCCACAGGTGATGCAAAAAGCAAAAGAAGCGAAACGGCAACTGCTGCTCCAACTTTTAGACTGTACCAGAAAAGGCGCATCCTTCTAGAAGTCTGATAAACGGTTCTTGCCGCCTGCATACTAATCCCCTGACTTCTCTCTAAAATCTCTTCATGCAGATAAGCTGGTGGTTCTTGTAAGTCTGTCTCTATATACGCAGCAAATTGGTCTGCACAATAGTTACAGCTCTCTATATGTTCTAAAAGCTGCATAAGCTCCTTTTCTTCTAGGTCTTCTTGTTGAAAGGCTTCTAACCACTCTGGTGTCACATGTCCTGTCCATTCTCTCATTCGATGCGTCCTCCTTTCAGCTTCTTTTTTAAAAGCGCTTTCGCCCGATAGACTTGGGTCTGTACGGTCTTTGGATTTCTTCCTTTTTCTTTGGAAATCTCTTTTATGGATTTCTCTTCATAAAAATGTGCCTCTGCCACTTCATTATAGGGAGGCGGCAAAGATTTGCAAAGTCTTTGCACCTCTTTTCTGGACTCTTTTTGTAGAAAAGCCGTCTCTGGTCCTTCTCCTCTGTCAGGAAGTTCTAAAAAAGTCTCCTCCTCTGCTGGCAAAGTTCTTCTGGATGCACTTTTTAAAAAATCCAGACATTTGTTCGTTGCAATCCTGCATATCCAGGCCCGCTCATGGGCGCCGTCAAACTCAGACAATCTCTGATAAGCAGACAGAAACGTATCCTGAGTCAAATCCTGTGCATCAAAAGGATTTCCACTCATACGATAACATAAGGTATAGACCAGCTTCTCGTACTTTGTTAAAAATTCTGCAAACTGTTCTTCTGTAGCGTTCATCTTGGCCCCCTTCCTGAACCGCTTATCTATTATAACGAGTCAGAAATGGAAAAGACTTCAATAAAATTTATTTAATTCATTCAGTTCTACAGAAGTGCCATAGATAACTCCATAATCTGTCTCATTGGAGCCACTTCCCACTAAAAATCCGCTTCCATCTTCTTTTACTGTTATAGGAACGCCACGCATCAAAAGGTGATGATATACATTTCCAATCGTCATATTATCGACATTGTACCCCATAGAATCGGGCGAACTATAATAGGGGACAAACAAACCACACACTTTTTCTTCTCCATTGTACACGCTGTACCAGTCTCCCCCATAGAAGGAAGCCTCCTCACAGAATTTCTCATAGACCGGACCAAAGCCCACATACTGTCCATCCGTAAGATTCCACGCCTCATAGTTAAACATATAGACAATATAAGCTTCTAGTACCTGCGCCGCAAGATAGTCGTGGTCATAATTATCTGCAAGCTCTGCCACCGGATAGAGCTGTTTTACCGGATAGGAAAAGTTATAGACCCCGCCGCGTATCATTACTTCTGGATATAAAATATTTTCTGGGCAGATGCCAATCTCTGTAAGCACCTGAAGTTCCTCTTGTTCTTCGAACATTTGAAGCACCGTATCACAAAAGTTCTCAATATCGTTGATATCTGGATAGTACAGTGTTGCTTTCCATAGAACATCCCCACAGGACAAGCCATACTGCTTGGCATAATAGGACAAAAGCTGTACAGCGTAATCATCCGTTGCATCACGCTTATCAAGGCTTGGCACATCTACCCTAATCCGAAAATCCGGGTGCGCCGGTGTCTCAAAGTAATAGCTATATCCGCTTTTTTCAGGACCTGAAAACTCCACGCCCGGATAGGTACTTCTTAGATAAGAAGCCGCCAAGCGTTCCTCTTTTGTAACCTGATAATAAATCAAGATAGGCCCACAGATAAGCAGCAGGATTCCAGCAATCAAAAAATTGCGCTTCCAGCGTTTTTTATTTTCTTCCCTCTGTATCTGAAGAAGGTCCATCGCTATCTTCATCTCATATTCTGTATGTAAAATATGATATAACGTTTGAATATCTTCGCTGTACTCAGATTCCTCCTTTTGAAACTGATAGGCATCCCACAGAAGTAACTTAAAGTCTTTTTCAAAAGTAAAACGTTTTTCTAATTCTTCGATAAAAAGCTTTATAATATCCGGGTGCCACTTTATCCTCTGAAATTCCTCGGTATACAGATATTGTGCCCACCATTCCCGTAATTCCGGCGTTCTGCGTTCCCTGGAAAATGCCCGAAAACGTTGGCAAAACTCACGAACTTGCTCTGTGCGCTCTTTTAGATTTTTTTCAAAATAAGAAAACAGTGGCTCGTCTGTTTCTTCTTGTTTTTGTTCTTTTTCTAATTCCAGTTCTAATTCTAATTCTAATTCTTCTTCGGCAACAAAAGAGGCGGATTCCCCGCCTCTTTTTGCATACTCCAATGCTTTTTGATATGCCTCATAGAGCATACGGAATTCTTCTGGTTTTTCTTCAGGATGCGTCTCCTTTGAGCGGGCGGCATAGGCGCGCCGGATGGCTTTTCTATCGGTGGTTGGCTCTATCTCTAATATCTTCCATATATTCATCGTTTATTTCCCTCCAGACGGTCTAGTGCTGCTTCTGCTTCTTTTAGGCTGTTGACAATCTCCTGGTCATTTTGCTTATCTAAGCGCTCTTGCAACCACTGCATAATCTGCGCTACTTCCTGGCGCTGCTCTCCTAAGAGCTGTGCAAACATACGTTCTCCTCTTGCCAGCAAAAGCTTGGCCCGAACCCCGCCAGAAGATGTCAGCTTATAGCGCTTTAATTCTGCAAGACGCTTTTCCAACTCTTTTTCTGAAAGTCGAATCTGCTCACTTGTCAGCACTTTTTTAATCGTCTTCTTCTGGTTACGGTCTGTCACTTCTACCTCTAAGATACCATTAATATCATAGGTAAAGCAAACTTTTATCTGTGTCATTCCCCTCTTTGTCGGAAGAATATCCATCTCAATCTCACCAAGCTTAGTATTTTCATCACAGTAATATGCTTCTCCCTGGTAGATGCCAATCGTCAGGTGCTTCTGATTGTCATAGGCATTGGTATAGTATCCTATCTTAGAGCTTGGCAGGATGCTGTTGCGCTCGATAATCGGAGACATCAAAGGTCTGTCACTGTTGGAATAATTGACCACGTTGGTGCCAAGCGAAAAAGGACAGATATCGGTAAGCACCAAGTCGCGTATCTCCTCTCTTCGCTCCTTAATCCCCGCATAGAGTCCGGCGCCAATCGCGACTACTTCATCGGGTGAGCCAATAATACAGGGCTTTTTGCCAAGATAGGTCTGTAGATAAAAGGCAATCACCGGCATCTTTGAGGAACCACCCACTAAGACTATCTCATCCATCTCCTCTATCGTCCTCTGGCTGTCCTGAAGCGCCTTGGTAATCACCTGTCCCATCCTATCAAAGATATCCTGACAGAGTTCTGCCAGCGTAATATTGGTCAGCGTCAGCGTCTTTTCCTCTCCTTCTGTCTCCCAGGTCAGTACCTCTTCATTCTGTGTGGTCAGTGTTCGCTTACACTGCTCACAGAGACGAAGCAGGATAGCACGCTGCCTGTTATCCATCTCATCATAAGACATCTGATGTTCCGTGCAAAATTTTCTTGCAATTACTTCATCAAAATCATCGCCGCCAAGCCGGTTGTCACCACTGACTGCGATAATCTCAATCACATTGTCAAAATAGTCCACAATCGAGACATCTAACGTACCGCCCCCAAAGTCAAAGACCAGATAGCTTCCTTCTTCCTCCTGGCTGATACGGCTTGCCGCAAGTGCTGCAGCAGAAGGTTCATTTATCAAGCGTTCCACATGAAGACCGGCGAGCTCTCCAGCTTCTCTGGTGGCGTACCTTTGATGGTCATTAAAATACGCTGGAACGCTGATAACGGCCTCTGTCACTTCTTCGCCTAAGAATTCTTCAGCATCTCTTTTCAGCTGGCGCAGCACAAAAGAAGACAGCTCCTGGGGGGTAAAAGTCTGTCCTTCCAATGTAAATGTCTTATTTGTCCCCATATATCGCTTAAAAGAAGCCGCAGAAGCCGCGGGATGGGATACCAGCCGCTCTTTGGCTACTGCGCCTACTACTATCTTTCCCTCTCCTTCCACACTGACAACACTTGGCGTCAGCACTTCTTTTAATGGATTGGGAACAAGCTTGATATGGTCATCCTGGCAGACACATACCAAGCTGTTGGTTGTTCCAAGGTCAATCCCAATGATTGCCATCTCTCTCTTTTCTCCTATCCAAAACTTTTATTTTTCATGGCTGGAATCTTCTACTGCTGTTAATGTCCCGTCTGACCTGGCACTTTGGCGACCGGCCTTGTAGGAGTTAGCAATCGTATTCCAGTAATTTTGTATCTCTTTTAACTTATCTTCTTTCCACATCTCTTGTGCCAGCTTCTTCTGTATCTGATTATCTCCATTTGGATGTTCTTCCAAGCCTGTTGTAGCAACTCCCTGGCTAGATGCCACCTGTGTAAAATAAGCCTTTAATGCATCGATATAGGTGTTAGCTTTCTTCTTATCTTCTGTGGGGGCTGCTAGTTGGGAAGACTCCTTTTCTGCCATTTGTGCTAAGATATCCTGAAGAAGCCTCTCAATATCATCCACCAGTTCAACAACCGAATCCTTGGTCTGCATGGCTTCAAAAAGCGTCGCCTTAGCAGAATCCTCACCCAATGCATGATAATCTTTTAACAAACTTTCATTTTGTTCAAAAAATGTATCTATCAGCTTTGTAAAGTCTCCTCGCTGGTCTTCGGGAAGATACTCTTCACAAAACTTTTGAAGTTCTTCCTTTGCCTTAGAGAGTTGTCCCTGCCACTGTTCCTTTCCCATATAGAACCAGTCCTGATAACTAACGGCCCCAAGTTGCCCTTTATAAGTTACCTGTGCATAGACATCGTCCACATTGTCTCCATGAAAACGTTCGTAATACTGGCGAAAACTGTCCATAGAAGCCGTTATCTGCATCAGTTTCTGGCCAAACTGCTCTTGATAGAGACCACTTTCTTTTAGCTGGTCACAAAAGACTGCCCACTGCTTCCCACTATATTCTGTAAAAGCGTTCTTTGCATGATAGTCCTTTTGCATCTGCTCTAGCAACTCCTGATTGCCTACCAAATGAACACCTTTTCCATCCGGGACATGAATACCCATCGATTTTAGAAATTCAGTATCGTAGATAACCCCCTCTGTACTGGCTTTTTGCGGCTCTTTTTGGGAAGGTGTATAGATGTCATAGTCTTTCGCTTTTAAAACCTGTAATACTTCTTCTGTCTTGTTCTGTTCTGTTGTCTCTGTACGTATCCCTTCCATCCTATCAGTTGTTATCCCTTGTATCTTCATCTTTGTTCCCTCCATTCGCCGCGTGCTAGGGCTTTCGTTTTCACAGTTACTTTTGTAATTTATATCGACAAAATCAATCCCTAGATTAAGTTTTGGAAGAAACCGATGTCTTTTGCTCTAGTTGTCTGAACATTTTCAAAAGAACCACAACCGCTGCGATTGCTAACACCACTTCCGCAATAAATTGCGAAAATGCCAGCCCATACAGCGGGAAAAGTGCATTTAACAGATAGAGTGCTGGAATCTCTAATACAATCTTTCTAAGAATTGCAAAGATTAAGGATTTGCTGCCCATTCCACAGGCCTGAAAGATGCCAACTGCCAGAAAATCCATACACAGAAAAGGAAGTGCCAGGCAAAGGCCATGCAGAAAACGACTTCCATAAGCAACAATCTGGTCGTTGTTCATAAACATTCGAATAAAAAAATCAGAACCCACATAATAACAAAATGTTACCAGCATCAAAAAAGAAATTGAAATCTTACCCGAAAAAATCACCGTCTTTTTCATCCGCTTTGTATTACCACTGGCATAATTATAACTGACAAGCGGCATAATTCCCTGTGAAAGTCCCATTGCAATATACATGGGCACCATATTAATCTTCTGCGCAATCCCCATCGCTGCCACAGCATCTGAGCCATAGGCAGAAGTAAAATTGTTAAGTACGGTCATACCAGTGACATTTAAAAGATTCTGTATCGAAGCAGGAATTCCAACACTGCAGATATTGGCAATCGTCGCCCAGGGAAGCCGCATCATCGAAGGGCGGATACATACATACGTCTTTCCTCTCTTAACCACAAGAAATATCAAAAAATACAGACATGCCACACAGTTTGACAAAAAAGTAGCAAATCCTGCACCCGCTGCTCCCATATGAAATCCCCAGGGAAGAATAAAGATTGGATCTAACACAATATTTAACAGACAGCCGCTCATCGTCCCAATACTTGCATGCAAGGAAGACCCCTCTGCGCGAACCAGATACGCCATCACCACATTGAGAATCGCAGGAATCGCACCAAAGGTCACGGTCCATTTTAGATATTCTCCCGTTGCAGCGACAGTTACATTGTCAGAGCCAAGCAGTATCAGCAGAGGCTCCCGAAATACAGTATACAACAGTGAAAAAAGCGCACCACTTAACAACGCACAGTAAAACCCAAACGACGAACTTCGATAGACGGTATCATAATCTTTGCTCCCAAGTGCCCGACTCATCATACTGGAGCTGCCGATGCCAAAGAGGTTGTTGACCGCATTAAAGGCTAAAAGCACTGGGCCAGCCAGTGCCACTGCTGCATTTTGCACCGGGTCATTGACCATTCCTACAAAATACGTATCTGCAAGATTATATATTACCATCACAAGTGAACTGATAATCGTTGGAACCGCCATAGTCATCACCGCTTTGGGTATTGGTGTCTCCTCAAATAATACCATCTTTTGTCTGTCTTCCATATTTTGACTCCCCATTTTTTTCTTGATTACTCGATATGTTTTAACACTTCTTCCACACTCTGATTCCATCCATTTATCAAAAGAACATCCATCTGTTCAGTATCTAAGAAAAATATCTTCTGCTCTGGCTCATTCTGATAGAGACGAACTTCTCTTAGATTTTCCCCTTCTTCGGTATTGATAAAAGGCTCGTATTCATTGATAACAATGATATCTTTGTCACCATCGTTATCATAATCTTGAAAGCTGATTGCTAATATTTTCACAAAGCGAAGGTTTCTTCTGTAGTTTTCTTCTTCTACATACGGAAAAGTATAGACCGTCTCTTTCTCTTTGACAAGCGCAAAAAATGCATCTTCATTCACATTGACACTCTGGTTTGGCGCATAGGAAGTAAAGGTCACTTCTCCCCACCCTTCGAGTTCTGTCTCAAAGCACTGTTCATCAATCTTCCAGATATCCATAGAATTATCTAACTCTTTTACAAAGCGATTGGAACAGAATTGATAACCATTCTCACTTTTTTTCAGTGTTACTTGACAGGAAGAAAACGGACAAGAAGAAAACGGAGATGGGGCATGGTCATCTCCTGGTACACAGTCTAACTCATAAGTATCCTCTCCAATTTGTTGACCGCTGACACAAGTATAGTTGGTATAATTGGTATCTCCATGTTCACTGACATAGATATCATAATCTGCAAGATAAATCCACGACAATGGAATTGCCATATCCTCATAGACAATCCCCGTCTTCTCAAGCACAAATTCTTGTATCTGCTTGGTGGAAAGTCTGATAGTATCTGTATAAATTTCTTCCTGCTCATTCGCCTCTAGATAGGCAGCAGTCTCCTCTTCCTTTAAAGAAGAAAGCTCTAATCCAGCGCCTGCATAGAATACTTCATCGAGGTTAATGTCTTGCGGTCTTTCATATTCGGAGAGCAAGAATCCATAATTATCTTTTGCACTAATCCACGCAGTAAAATCCTGAAGTTCTTGTTTGCTTAACTCTCTTGGATAAGAAATAGTACCAGGATTCTCTTCCTCTGTCACGCTTTCTGCAACAGCATCTATGCGGTCTTCTGTATTTTCCTCTGCCACTACATCTTCTACATCTTTTGTCTCATCCGCCATCTTCTGACAGCCCGTAAAAAGAAGCGATGTGCCTATTAAAATCATACTCATATATTGCTTTACATTCATATTTTATTCTCCTTTTTTATCTTCTTTTCAAATAGTCTAGCACAGTTTCTATTATCCGTAAACGCCCAAAATAGGGATTGGATGGGGGTAATTTTTATGAGGTACTATGTCACAACAGGAGCGAATTACTCGTGTTTTTCTTAAAAATATATAAAAAAGCCAGAAACAACTTCATATCAATCCGTTCGCTTCTGGCTTTTGTTTATATCTCTTTTTAAATTAATATCCATATTCACGGATATTCTGCCCGTCTTCTTTGCTTCCTCAAAGGAACTCGCACCGAGTTCCTTGCTTCTTTATCTTCTCTGAGCCGGACTTTATCTCAGACTGTTGTATGTTCCATCATCTACCGCTTCCAACCACTCATTGGAACCATTCTCACCGGGAACTTCAACTGCCAGATGCGAAAACCAGCTGTCTTTTGCCGCACCGTGCCAATGCTTTACACCAACCAAAATATTGACAACATCCCCCGGATGGAGTTCCTGCGCTTCTTTTCCTTCTTCCTGATAATACCCACGCCCTGCAACACACACCAGAATCTGCCCGCCGCCTTTATCCGCATGATGGATATGCCAATTGTTGCGGCATCCCGGCTCAAATGTCACATTAAAAATCCCAACCTGTGATGTGGAAAGCGGGGCAAGGAAACTTCGTCCGGTAAAATACTGTGCAAAGCCATCATTAGGCTTGCCGATAGGAAACACCATCTTGGCCGCATGGGCTGCTTTTGCATCCTCACCTGCCATCTCATCTTTCCATACATCCTTTGCCAGACCAAACACCGCCCATCCCTTTGGCCATCCTGCATAAAAAGCAGCATGGGTGATGATTGCTGCGGCTTCTGCTCTCGTCACACCATGCGCCTTTGCATTTTCCAGATGGTAAAGCAGCGAAGAATCCGTAATACCAGAAGATATCAGCGCCACCATCGTTACAATGCAGCGTGTTTTCAGGTCAATATCCTGATTATTCCAGTTTTCCCCAAACAGTACATCGTCATTATAGTGCGCAAATTCCGGTGCGAAATCGCCTAACTGCATCTTTCCTGCTGTCTGTATAATTTTCTCCATTGTCTTATCTCCTATCATTTATACTACATTTCCTGCTTTTTGTTTGCCGTTCTGTGCCATAACGCCTGCAAGGGCATGGGGAACATACAGCTCCTCCAGATAACGGGTCTCGGCTTTTGTCAGTTCCAATTCCACCGCTTTTACCGCGCCATCCACATGGGAAATCTTTGTCGCTCCCACTACAGGCGCTGTCACCTTTGTCAGAAGCCACGCAAGGGAAACCTCTGTCATGGAAACATCCCTTTTTTCTGCGATTTCTTCTACGCGCTGTATAACCTTTCTGTCAGCCTTTGCCGTATCGTCATATTTGAACCGCGCATAAGCATCCTGTTCCAGCCGCTTTGAAGTTTCTCCGGGGTGGCGGGATAACCTTCCACTTGCCAGCGCACTGTATGGTGTCATGGCAATATTTTCCGAATAACAGAAAGGCGCCATTTCCCGTTCTTCCTCACGGGCAATCAGGTTATAATGCCCCTGAATGGATACAAACTCTGCAAACCCCTGTGACCTTGCATAGTAATTCGCCTTGGCAAGCTGCCACGCAAAACAATTGGAAATACCAATATAACGAGCCTTTCCTGCCTTGACGGCATTATTAAGTCCCTCCATAATCTCCTCCATCGGGGTATGGTAATCCCACATATGGCAGATGTAGAGATCGAC
The DNA here is from genome assembly GCA_910575445.1 of Lachnospiraceae bacterium. Classification (GTDB taxonomy): domain Bacteria; phylum Bacillota; class Clostridia; order Lachnospirales; family Lachnospiraceae; genus Hominiventricola. Next base: position 384,158 of record CAJTFW010000003.1, read on the forward strand.
ATAATCCATGCCAAGATTTTCAAGGCTCTTATTCAGGTAATTTTCAATGTGCTGCTGCCCGCTGACCCCGGAATCAATTTCTTCCTGTGTACGCGGGGTAAACTTTGTGGCAATCACATATTCATCACGCTTTGCAAAATCCCGGAGTGCCTTCCCGACAAACTGCTCACTGGTTCCATTCTGATAGGCAATCGCCGTATCATAAAAATTGATGCCAAACTTTAGACCATGCTTTATAATCTCCCTTGTCTGGCTTTCATCTACTGTCCAGCTATGCTGTCCGGCAGCCGCATCGCCAAATCCCATACACCCCATACAAATACGGGACACTTTCAAATCCGATTTTCCTAAATTTGTATACTTCATTATTTTCCTTTCTGCCAAAGAGATACAACCCATACACAGCAAGCAAGGCTGCCATCATTCGTAAAATCCATGTAACAGCCTGTGGTTTTTCCCTGCCGCCTGTCCGTTTTTGGCACATTCCTAAAATCATGCTCCAATGTAGCCCTAAATGCACACTCATCAGCACAAATCCCCAATAGGAGGCAGCCAGGTGCATCATCCTTGCCGTTGCCATCGGACCATGGATAGAAAGCGCCGCAAATACATGGCGCGACATCACGATTCCACTGAATCCCAGGCACAACATAGTTCTTGCAATCGATTCCTGTTTTTATTTTCATTTTTGTCTGTATAAGTTGCTTCCCTTCCAGAACAGAATCCGTTTGCCGCCTCACATCATTCTCCAAAATCCAATCCAAGACCGTTTACCCATTCCATAACCGTATCCTGCGAATCGCTGCCATTCAATCGCTTTCCTGGAAGCCAGTCTGCTCCATCTGTGAGCTGCTCCAAATTTGTTGCGGAAGAACCCACGCCACTGCCGCCGGAAGTACAGAATGGAACAATTGTCTTTCCTGAAAAATCATAGCTCTCCACAAAAGTGCTGACAATCCTTGGTGCTTCGCCCCACCAGATCGGATATCCAATGAACACAATAGCATACTGTTCCATATCTTCCACTGAATCGGAAATAGCAGGACGAACATCTGGATCATTCATTTCAATCGTGGTACGGCTGTTATTGTCATTATAATTCAGGTCTGCATCCGTATATGGTTCTTCTGGAACAATTTCGTAAATATCCGCATTTAATCCGTTTGCGATATGCTCTGCTATCCCCCTCGTTGTATTGGTAGCGGAAAAATAAGCCACCAGCATTTTTGTTCCCTGTTCTTCCAAAATAACAGGATTCTCCGATTCGTTCGTCTGTCCTTCAGAAGTGTCCGTGTTTTCTGCAGATTCCTCACTATTCACAGTGCCTGCCGCCGGCTTCTCTTCCGTAGAAGGCTGCCTGGTCTGGCTTACAGAGTTTCCACAAGCTGCCAGACTCAAAATCATCAACAGGGAAATTAAAATAGTAATCACTTTTTTCATCATAAATACCTCCAATTTTTATTAGCTTAATCCCACTCTCTAAATATGTGGGCGCTGCTTTTTACTGTGCCAGTGAAAAAGTAATCTCCTCCCGCTGCTTCCCTGTGAAATATTTTTCTCACTGCCACAGGCGGCAAAGGAGAAAATTTGTTTCTATTTTTGTTCTTTCATTTTGCAGATGATATAATCAATCTCGTCAAGGGACTGCTGCTTTCCATGTATTTCATCCAGTAATTGATACCGGCATTTCCGCAGCATCCGTATCTGTATCTCCTTATCATCGCACCTGGTTATTTCCTCAATCCTCTCTTTACTGAAGCCGGCTTTGGAAAGAGCATAGATATCTGGTTCCATGAAAAAGCATCCCCTCCTTAATACAATAGAAAATCCGCTCCGCAAATTTTCTATTGTCATGAACAAAAATGTAAGTGTAGTTCCGAAGCTGCCTGCCTCATCCCTGCACTTACATTATAATTATATGCCTGATATATATCAAATACTTGGTTTTTATAACTTATCCATGCTCAAAAAGCATTTTGCATATTCTATAAATTTTGTAGCCGCCAGACTAAATGGCTGTTCCCGTTTCCATGCCAGAACACATGTTGCCATAAGTTCTGGATACAGCGGCCGGCAGACAATCTTTGATGAGTCCCAAAAAGGAACCGCACCTTCAATGACCAAAGAATATGCCAGCCCCCTGCTCACCATAACTGCACCATTGGTACTCAGATTACTGGTAAACAAGATATTCAGATTTTTATAATAGTCCCCAAACCAGCTTGCCAATTCACTCTGTACCTGTATTCTTCGCGGAAGAATCAACGGCAGTTCTGCTAGTTCGTCTGCCTTAACATGCTTTTTCCCTGCAAGCGGATCATTCGGCGGCATCAAAACTACCCATCTTTCTTTCATATCCAGACGGATAAACTCATATTTTCCCATCTCAATCGGCTCCAGGAGCAATCCTAAATCAAGCAGTCCCTTATCCATCTGTTCTTTTACCAAATCTGCAGTCGCTGTAAACAGATCAAAAATAACAAGGGGATATTTTTGATGGAAATTCCGAATCAGATCCGAAAGCATCTGCACAGACGCAACTTCCCCGCAGCCAATAGAAATCTTTCCCTCTACCTGTTCTTCCTGCTCTACCAATTCTTTTTCTGTTTTATCAACCAACTGTAGAATTTCCTCTGCCCGGCGCCGAAGCAGTAGACCCTCATTTGTCAGCCGGATCTTCCGTGTCCCCCTGTCAAACAACCGGACACCAATTTCTTCCTCCATCTGTGCAAGTTGGCGGGAAAGCGTAGGCTGTGTAATATGTAAAACTTCTGCGGCTTTTGTAATGCTTTCTTCCCTTACTACGCTAAGAAAATAGCGAAGAACCCTGATTTCCATATGCAAACTCCTCTCAGCTTTATCCATGCTTTGCAGATTGTATTATAATATTTTTATGCCTTTTAAGCAATACAACCATACCTTTTGATTTTGCCTTTAAGGGGGCAAATTTCTACCATTTTTTCCCGGTCAAAACACAAAAATATTCTTTCATTGGTATTAAATACACTGATTATATTGCTGATTGTGGCAGCTTCTACCAAAGCGCAGAGCATAGACAGTGATGAAATTTTAAATATTGGGATTATGCTTTCTAACATAGTAAACAAACTCTATCCCCTGGCCGGGCTTATTTCAAAAGCAGTTGAACAGCAAAACTGGCTGTACTTTTTAGCTTTTGTTGGCATGTCGGTTTTAATTGGTGCGATTTTTGTAGGGATAGTGACTCATTTTTACCAGAAGCTGAATACTGCTACGTTTAATCATTAATGGTGGTGACTTCTATTCTGCTATTGATATTTTCTTTCCTACTATATAAGCAACTACAACCATATTAGCTTTATAAAATATGAGAATAAGATAAAGATTACCAAAAGAACACAGGAGATAAAAACAGGAATCCTCTATTTGGAATACTGCACTTGCAGCAGCGGTAATTCATATATTTTGTTTTTGGAAAGAGGGAGAACGAATAAGAAAGGAACAACTCGCAAGAATCATTCCTTCCCCTTCTAAAACTCATCTACTTTTATCGTTAAATCTGCCGAATGTAAAAATGAATACTCTGATAATCTCCCCACAGAACCGGAAGCGGAAGTCCTGCATACATCAGTACGTTTCCTGTATAGATCCTTTCCTCGTTATTGATCCGGTACTGTGCTCCTCCTTTCAGACCTCTGAGCCGAAGCTGACGAAAAGGGGGGTTCGCCATTATATCTCATTCTTCCATTTGCCAGTCGAATATAGGTAAAATCCGTACACCATACCTTGTTTTTGGCCTCTGCTCTGAAATCCTGCTTTATATTGTTGTAATAAAGAGGATGGAATTGAAAAAGGTATAAAAAGCGTATTAACCATCTCCATAAAATCCCACTTGATTCCTGGACTGTAGATTGAATATTATTTCTTAGCTATTTTTGTAGTCTGTCCTACGGGAGCAGTTTCTTTGGTCTTATATGGACCTGAGACTGCATAAACTTTGTAGAAATAGGTTGTTCCACTTTGAAGACCAGTATCTATGTATGAAGATTTTGTTGCATGAGCAATCATTTCATAAGTTCCATCGATACTATCTGCTCTTAAGATAACATAATATGCGGCTCCTTTGACCTTTTTCCAGGTAAGCTTCATCCGGTCTGCGCTGGCTGCTTTGACTTTTAGTTTGTTGACATTGTCAAGGAAAGTCGTTGTTGATACACCATTTGACCATCTTCCATAGAAAGAATCCCTTATTGGACGAATCTGATAATAATAGGTCGCACCTGTCATAAGCTTTTTATGAGTAAAGCTGGTGCCGCCTTTTAGACCCAGAGAGTGCCACTCACCATCTAAAGAATCTGCATAGAAAATCTCATATTTCTTGGCGCCTGCCACTTTATTCCATTTAAGAGTTACGCTATTATAAGAAGTTTTCTTTATCTGAAGAGAAGGAGAACCTGTCAACTCTGTCTTTCCATAGGAGACAGGACCAAATGCACTCTTGGCACCCTTTTGACATACCCGCATCTGGAAATAGTAAGTGATACCGCATTTGGCTCTGGAGAATCTGTAAAATGTTTTCTTTACATTAGCCAGACGCTTATAGCCAGAATCTGGAGAAGTCGAATAGAAAATCTCATAAGACTTCGCCCCCGGAACCGCATCCCAACTTAATTGGATTTTATTATAGGCAGTTGGAGTGATGGTAAGAAGACGAGAACCATAAGAGGTGATATCTTCTGTACTTCCAGTTCCTTCGATAGTTCCACTGCTTGAGCCATTTGACTCCGTGTCCTTATCCCCAATCCAGGTCGGATTGTCTGAGTCGGGGTTGTCAGGGGTTGGGGTGGAAGTGTTATCGTTGTTTTGGTCGTTGTTATTGTTGGAATCGCCGTTGGTTTGATTGTTATTATTGTCGTTATCTTCGATAATATCGGGTAGTTCGCGGGTGATAGTGATGCTGTGATTTAGATTTTTAGGAAGTTCTGTAAATTTCATCCCATTTAAAGAATGCCATTCATTGCTACCTAAAGGTAAATTAACCACTTCTACAAGATTGTATGGAGTATGTATTACTTTTAGAGAATTACAACCTAATAATATATCTGTAGCATCTGAGTATTCATATATTTCTTCTTCTTCGTCTAAAACATCCATTATAATTCCATTAATGAGGTTTTGAAGATTAAACATACTTAAATCTAATTCTGTCAAACTAGAGCAATTATAAAACATATATGTCATGTCTATTATATTATCTGTACAAAAATTATTTAAATTTAGATTTTCTAAACTACTACATTCACGAAACATTCCACCCATAGTTTCAACATTTTTTGTATCAAAATTTTCTAAAGATAAATTTTTTAAGTTATTGCAACCTGCAAACATCGCCGACATAGTTTCAACATTTTTTGTATTAAAGCTACTCAAATTTAAATTTGTTAGTTTATTACAACCTGCAAACATTCCATGCATTATGCTTACATTTGAGGTATCAAAATTACTTATATCAAGTTCTATCAAAGATTTACAACCTGTAAACATTTCTCCCATAGCTTGTACATTGCTTGTATCAAAATTACTTAAATCTAATTTTGTCAAAGATTCACAGCTATTAAACATTATTCCCATTGAAGTTACATTTTCTGTATTAAAATTACTTAAATCTAATTTTGTGAGATTCCGACAACATGCAAACATTGCTGCCATTGAAGTTACATTTTTTGTATTAAAATTACTTAAATCTAATTTTGTAAGGTCATCGCACTCATCAAACATCCAACTCATATTAGTAACATTTGAAGTATCAAACCTACTTAAATCTAAACTTGTAAAGCTATTGCATCTACGAAACATATGACTCATATTTGTTACATTTGAGGTGTTAATTCTGCTCAAATCTAAATTTATCAGATTATTACAATCATGAAACATGTTACTCATATCAGTAACATTTGAAGTATCAAACCTACTTAAATTCAAATTTGTAAGATTACTACATCCACAAAACATATAACACATATTAGTAACATTTGAAGTGTTAAATCCGCTTAAATCTAAATCTGTTAAATTATTACAGTGATAGAACATATAACTCATATCTGTTATATTTGAAGTATCAAATTTACTTAAATCCACACTTTCTAAATTTTCGCAATATGCAAAAAAATGGTCGGCTGTTGTCATCCCTGTCACATCTATAACTGCTGATTCAATAAGATGCCGATAATTAAGCCATGGAACACTGCTTGTAAAATCTCCAGTTCCCTTAACAGTCAACTTCCCATTTCCATCAATTATCCATGTAATATTTTTATCTTTCCCACTTGCAATATCCCCATTTGCCGCTGATACGCAAAGTGTTCTCTGCGATATAATTAGCAGGAAAAATGCTGCCATAGATATTGTTATCCATTTTTTCAGTTTTTTCATTCTACTTCTCTCCTTATCCTTTCTTGAATTTTCAATAGGTTTCTTCCACAATTACATCAGTTGCCGAGGCGGATTTCTTTGCTGTTTAGAAATATTTTGTTCACTAATCATATGTTCTGCCTCCATACCAGCCATAAAGATTAATACTTTTAAAACTTGTTCTTTCGACATCTCTGTAATCTTTTTAATTGCTAAGTCCTTGTCCAGCGTATTCATTTTCTCACCCCCTTTCTGTTGAATGATTCAAGTATAAATTAACTTATTTTATTTGTCAATATTCTTTCTTGACTTATTCAAGTTTCTCTGTTATTCTATAAAGCGCGGGAGGTAAATTATGAATCAATGCAATAGAATTAAATTGATAATACAAGAAAATAAATTAAAGCAAAAACAATTTGCTGCTGAACTTGGTGTGACAGAAAGTTATATTTCAAAACTTTTAAAAGACCCTACGATTCGCCTATCCCAATCCTTAGCAGTGCTGATAGAAGAAAAATATGGATACAACGCCGCCTGGATACTAAATGGAAATGAACCAAAGTTTAAACAAATCAGTAAAAATAAAGTCTTATCTGAGTTACATCAAAAAGCACTTGCACAGTTAGAAAAAATGAGTAATGAACAAGTCAAAGCTGTTCTTGCTTTTATTAATTCTTTAGATGAAATTGAAAAATCTTTTTCTACAGAACAGGATAAGTAAAGCGCTCCTTCCAACAAGAATCTTCTTGTTCAAGAGCGCTTTTTATAAAATTCTGGTATTTATTACCAATCTATGATATAGTAATCCCACAAGCATCTGCCACATATAAGAAATGGAACACAAAAGAAAAAGAGATTACATATCTTACGGGAATCTCTCCCGTGTGCTATCTAACATTTCGCCTATTTTCAGGCAAGCATCCCATAAACACACCATAAAAAGCAGAATCTAGTTGCCCGATGCTGTAAAAAATTCTATAATAGAACTATCTTCATTTCTTATATGGTTTCTGCACTAAGGAGACCTATGAGCAAAAAAGAAACAATGAAAAGTCAAAGGCATCGCACCTACTGAGCAGGTATATCTAAATCCCAAAGATTTTATGCAGGATTTTAATTATGAGATGGAAGACGGAAGTTGGATTCATCTCGAATTTGAAAGTGACAGTCTAAAGATTGCAGACCTGCGAAGATTTCGTACCTATGAAGCCATTATCAGCCAATACTATAAAGTGTCGGTGACTACTTATGTATTGTGTAGTTCCAATGTCAAAGAACTGAAAAATAAACTCCAAGAAGGTATCAACACCTACCGGGTAAAAGTTGTGCGTATGAAAGACAAAAATGCCAATCGCACAATTCAAACGCTAGAGCGCAAACAAAAAAAGACACAATTAAAACGTTTGGACCTTCTTAAGCTTTTATTGACACCTTTAATGGGAGGTACCATGCCGCAGCAAGAACGAATCACCAGAGCAATTCGATTGCTCCACCAAGAACGCCCACATTTAAAAGCCGAAGAACAAGTACAGATGGAAGCTATCCTCTACACTTTGGCACAAAAATTCTTAACTACCACAGAGCTAAAAAAGATAAAGGAGATGATAAATATGACCATATTAGGAGAGATGATTTTACAGGATGGAATTGAAAAAGGTAAAAAACGTATTAACCGCCTCTACAAAATCTTACTTGACACAGGCCGCTTGGATGATTTAAGACGTGCCACTACGGACCAAGATTTTCAAGAACAATTAATAGCAGAACTACTTCCAGAAGAAAATGATTTTTAAATTTTATAATCTATACAGCCCAGGAAAAGAAACTTCCTGGGCATGTATCTTGTGCTAAATTGTTAAAATTCTTTTTTCTCTATCAATTTCAAAGAGCACAGATAAGAGATAAGCAAAATCAGCAGGCTTATGATAAGCAATATTCCCACCATTGACCAGACAGAAGATGTCATCATCTGCTCAAGCAAGCGGAAAAATGGTCTGGCAATTCCTATTTTATCTAAGGAGTAAAAACCGAATAGAATGGCTGCCACTGCAAGCATTGCACCCATTCTGCCCTTCTCTACGCCAAATTTGATAAAACATGGAATAGAACAGGAGATAAAGATAAGTGCAAGCAGCAGATAGATGGGTTCTGTAGGCGCGTCTTCCATCCAGTCTTGCATGGAAAAGCGAAAAGTAATAAAGGTAAAGCGTAGAAGAACAGCCATCAGCCATCCACTGATAAGCAGCAGGATACTAAAGATATATTTTTCTTTTACATACATCCTACGTCCAGCTGGAAGTGTCATTAAAAAGCTCATACCATTGTCGTATTCATCCAGGCTAAAAGTTGTAAATGAAAATACAGCCACTAAAAAGGTCATATAACTAGTTACAAAAGAGGCATATGATTTGGAGCCGCTTATTAGCATCATCACTGCAAGAAGCAGCACAATCAGATAAAATCTTCCCTGTTGTTTTAAAAGTTTCCAGTCTTTGATAAGTAAGCCTTTCATAGTTCTTCCCCCTTAATCATCATCGTAATCAGTTCGTCAATCGTTCCTTTTTCTATTGTAAGCTCTGGTGCATTTTCCTGATAGAATTGCTTTTGATTTGTCAGAAGACAATAGCCAAATGCTTCTTTCTTTTTCTTTAACAGGTAGCGCTTCTCCATCTGCTGGTATTGTTCTTCGGTCACTTTCAGGATGCCGTATTCTGACAGAAGAATATCGGTATCTTCGTGTAAAAGTATCTTTCCATTGTGAATTAGATAAAGGTCATCACAAAAGCCTTCTAGGTCACTGGAAATATGGGAGCTTATCAGAATAGAGCGGTCACCTGGTATCATATATTCCCGCAACATATCCAAGATTTGTTCCCGCGCAAGCACATCAAGTCCTGCGGTTGGCTCATCTAGGATTAGAAGTCTGGCATTGTGTGAGATTGCAACTAACACTTTTAGCTTTGCCTTCATACCAGTAGAAAACTCTTTGATTTTTTTATTAAGCGGAAGTTCTAATTTTTGACATTTCTCTAAAAATGCACTTTCTTCAAAAGATGGATATAGACTGCGAAGAATGGGAATTAAATCTTCCACTTTTAAATATCCACTAAAGCCAGAATCTGAGAGAACAACGCCGATTTGTTCTTTGTCTTTTTCTGTAATTTTTTCACTCTGTTTGCCAAAGAGTTCAATGCTTCCGCCATCTGGAAATACCAGCCCAAGAATAGTTTTAAATGTGGTACTTTTTCCAGCTCCATTTAGTCCAATCAAAGCGCTAATGCACCCCTCTGGCACTTCTAGGGAACAGTTTAATTGAAAGTCGGAATACTTTTTTTCTATCTGGTCTAACTTAATCATTATGACTCCTCCAATATAATATAAAATAGTTCTGTAATCTCCTGATTTTTCATTCCACAACTTCTGCCTTTTCTAATAGCCTCTTCAAGGCCAGCTTCCACTTCACGGCGTTTGGCTTCTAAAAGCTGCGACTGGTTGGCGCTTAGGACAAAACTTCCTTTTCCGTGAATCGTGCTGATAAAACCTTCCTGTTCAAGTGCATCGTAGGATTTCTTGACTGTCAAAGCACTGACCCGAAGTTCTTTGGCAAGCGTTCGAACGGAGGGAAGGCTGCTTCCTTCTTCTAGTTCTCCATGCATAATTAGGTCTTTGATTTGACCTAAGATTTGCTCATAGATGGGCTGCATGGAGGAATGGTTGATGATTAATTTCATATTGGTCCTCCTTGTATGTAAACAGTATATAACAGTTTGTAAGTGTTGTCAACTGTTATATACTGTTTTCTATAAATTTTTTTAATATGTGACAGAATAAGCCAAGTGCCAGAAGTCACAGGAAGATTCCCTGACTTCTGGCACTTGGCTTATGTTTAAAAAGTTATGGGCTTTTATAGGTCATGTTCTTCTGGAAGTAGTTCTGCCATTAGCTGTTTTTGAAAAGCCTGGTCATTGGTGGCACGTTTAAGGTCGTCTCGGCGGTCTGCGTCTAACAGGATTTTATAGAGATGGCTGATACGTTTTTCACCTTTTTCAATGCCTTTTTCAATTCCATCTTGTAAAATCATCTCTCCTAATATGGTCATATTCATCATCTCCTTTATTTTTTCTAATTCTGTGGTGGTTAGGAATTTTTGTGCTAAGGTATAGAGAATCGCTTCCATCTGTGCCTGTTCTTCGCTATTTAGATACTTGCGTTCTTGATGGAGTATGGTAACAGCACGAGTGATTCGCTCTTGCTGTGGCATGGTACCTCCCATTAAAAGAGTCAGTAAAAGCTTTAGAAGGTCTGAACGCTTTAACTGTGCTTTTTTCTGTTTACGCTCTAACGTTTGCATCGTGCGATTGGCATTTTTGTCTTTCATATCACAACCGTCTTTTCATTTTTATTTATTAGGATAACGGTTTCTCCAATTTTAAACTTTGGCTCTTCAGTTAATTTGAGTAAGGATTCTTTCACTCTATATACCTCATTATCTTTCTTTAAGTACATAAAATCATTATCCTTGCCTATACATTGAAACAATTTTTGATATAGAAACAGTTGCAAAAACTTATGCAAATCCTCAGAATGAATTTCATGATACTGTTCTTCTGAAAAAAACTTACAAATAACCCATATATTACATTCTTGCATTTTTGAGGACGGAACGGGCAGCCTGAGAATCTTATTTTCCCAGGCTGTATAGGCATCACTCCACTTCTTCAATCTTAACCCTTAGCACCCTTCTTACAGACTCATCAATTCTCTCCTCTGTCAATTCTCCTTCTTCTATCGCGGATAATACCCCTTGGTATGCTTCTTCAAAATCTGTGGGCATCAGTACGAGGTCAACGCCAGCTTTTAGAGCCATTACAGAGGCTTCTTTTGAATTGTACTCCTGGCTGATAGCTCCCATATTCATAGCGTCTGTAATCACGATTCCTTGATACCCAAGTTGCTCGCGAAGCACGTCAGTAACCATATATGGGGAGAGACTGCAAGGAACCGTATCTTTTGTAATCTCTGGAACAGAGATATGAGCTACCATAATAAAATGAATATCTTCTGAGATGCCCTCTTTAAAAGGGATTAATTCCTCTCCCATCAGTTCTTCTAAAGTTTTATCTGTGTAGGCATATCCTTTATGGCTGTCTGAAAGGGTCGCGCCGTGACCTGGATAATGTTTTAAAGTGGCGTAGATACCATGCTCTTCCAAACCTTTGACAACAGCCATTGACATACGAGACACTAACTCGGCATCACTTCCAAACGAGCGTTTTTTTACCACTTCATTTTGTGGATTGGTCAGTACATCCGCATCCGGTGCAAAGTCAAGATTAAAGCCTAGTTCTGACAGATAAGAGCCTATCACATCTCCAACCCGCTTAGCTTCTTCTGCATTGCCATTTTCTCCGATTACACGCATATCTGGCAAGCGCTCAACACCAAATGCACTTTGTCCTCCAATCCGTGCTACACTTCCACCTTCTTCGTCTACAGACAGAAAAGGAACTGGTGCACCTGCCTCTCGATAATACTGATAAGTATTGGAAAGCATCTCTTTTACCTGTTCTGGATTCTGAAGATTTTTCTGAAAATAAATCAGACCACCTACCGGCCGTTCTATAATGGCTTCCTTAGTAGCCTCTCCTGCCGCTACCACAGTATCTACCCTGGTCAGTGCCTCTGGCGTTATCACAAAAAGCTGCAAGACGCGCTCCTCCAAGCTCATATCGGCTATCATCTTATCTATTTGTTCTTCTAAAAGTTCTTCTGCACTTTTCTCTGGTTCTTTCACTTCTTCTGTTTTTATTTCTTTCACTTCTTCTGGCTCTGTTTCTGTCTCTACTTCTGGTGCCACTTCTTCTTGTTTAGCTTCTAATAAAGGCTTTTTTACATCCATCACTTTCCCTGCACCAATTATCAGTGCCGCTGTCAATAGCACTCCAACGATTATCTTTTTGCTCATATAGACTTGCCCTCCTGTTCACGCTTGATTTCTTCCACTACTCTCTCTAGCAGATGCGCTGCTGCAAAATAGGTTGTCTCATAGTGCATATAGTCTAAGATATGTTCATCCCACATAAGTTTTAGCACTGCATCAAACTCCTCATCAGCATCCCAGAACTGCAGAACTACTGGCAAAAAAGGAAACAATGGAATCTGGTAGGATACATCTCCTACCTTCTGTGCGATTCCTCCTAGATGTTCACAAGCCCTGCTTAGTTCCAAACATTTGTTCTTAAAAAATCTCGCCTCTTTCTGAAAAAAATCAGCGCCAAGACATGTAGTCTGCACCACATTTTTCAGGCGGTTGACCGGTACATAGGTATTACTTAGCTGACAATCTGGCTTCGATTCACATAGTACATCAAAGATGGTCATACTGATGTTGTAGTCTGCATGTTGGTAACTATCTGTGCCTTCTGCCGCATAGGTTACTCTTCCACTTTTGCGGTCAACGCGATAGGTTCTTCCTACAAAATCAATATACAGATACTCTGTATCATGGATTAGATGAAATTTTTCTATCATCTGTGTCTGGTCATATTTTAGGAAGACCGATTCCATCGAGTCTCTCATCTTATCATAATTGGATACTTTTAAATGCTCCATCTGCGCTCTCCTGTCCTTTTTCCTTATTATAAAATCTCTTATCCTATCAGGCAACTCTTTTCTTACAACTGGTTAAATAATCGCATCGTAGTATCCGGCCCTATATTCCCTTTCTGTGTTTTTACAGCACTTCCATAGAAAGAATTCTGGGATATTCTAACCGTGTATAGCTGTCGTTCAAAGAGAGGCACTGCATGTTCATTTATCACACAGCAGGCAACTGTCATATCTTTGTCTAAAATCTTCTCTATCGTCTTTCCTGTATGGATAACCGAATCCGCAATTATCACATGTTGTGTCTCTGGTCTGTGAAATTTTTCACATTTAGGATGATACATTTCCAAGCGACATCCAAGCTGAAAATAAAGTCCCAAAGCAAAGAAGATTCCACCGCGAAGTACCGCGACAACCGTTGTGTCAGAGGGAGAAAATCCTTTCATCTGTATCCCTAAAAGTTCCCCAAGTCTTATATGGGCCTTAGCAAGCTCTGCGCCAGATACGCCAGAATCGGATTTGGTCAGAGCAATCAATCGTTCCACTTCCTGGTTTTTCTCTAATTTATACAAAAATCAATCCCTCCATATCTTGTTCTTTTAATGACTGACTGACAAAGCCATCCGACTTTCTTACAAGATACCCCTGCTCTGCCTGCTTTAACATAAAATAGTCAACCATCCCATCTCCATAGGCAATTATTTTCTTGCCAGCTCTTTGTAAAAATTTTGTAATAAAATATTTGGTCTCCGCAGACATCTCTCGACCACCAAAAAATGGAATCCCCAGTTCGCTGGCAAGATGTTGCCAGATATATGGATGTCCAGACGTCAATATATAGGAATCCTCTGTAATGCGCTTGCAGATTTCTTTGTGAAATTCTATTGATTTCTCTTTTGAAAATAAAATACGATAGCTTTTAAATTCTTCGTATTGTCTCCACATCTGGTATCCCGTATAAAAATTCCCATCAAAAACCGATGTATGATACCCTAACAGAACCCGGCTGCTGTCCTCTTTTGTCAAAGTCTTATCTCCATCAAACAATACAATACTATTCGATTTGCTTTGTTTTAAAATCTTGTCCACACATTTTTTTGCATAGGAAATACAGCTGTACCCTTTTACAATCTCTTTTAGAAAAGTCACTATCTCTGTCACGTTCTTGAAGGTATTTACGGGCGGGTGGTCCACAACGTAAAAATCTTTTTCATAGGTATGACAGTATGCTCTAAGACTTGCAATCTCATGTTTTTGCCACTTTTCTATATCATAGCGCAGATATTTTTGATTTTTGTTAGAAGCTTTCATCCGCTCTTGCAGTACAGACGGTGCTATATACAAATATATGTAGATATCATATAACGCTCCATCTTCTTTTGTAAATGCAAGTTCATCGCCAAATGCATAGTGTCCATCCATTATAAAATCTTGTTTTGCAAGCAATCTTTTGGCAACTGCTTCTCTGGCTTTTTTTCGGCCTGCTTTATCCCTTTTATCAAAATCAGGAGCCATTTCCCATAACAATTTACTTCCTGCTATCACCTCTATAAAATCAATCTGACTTAAAAGATAGCTTTTTCCTGCGGATGGCATCCCATACAGTCCAATTCTCATAACGACTCCTTATAACAGAAATTCCGGTCAAACTCTAAAGATATTTTCTCCAGTTCTTCAAAGCTTATATCGCTGTCTGCCACTGGCATCAGGTCTACGCAGTTTCCACAATAGTAGACCTTTCCATTAGAAAAGAAATAATTATTTATCCCCGCCCCACACTTGCCTCCGTACATCGTACAATCTTTTTGACCTCGCCTAATGAAAAGTTCTTTTTCTACCTTATCTAAAAAGACTCTGTATTCCTCTAGCGAGATTCCATAGCGTCCTATCATACGGGAAAATGTCACCCGGCTTCTAAAAGGCTTAAAAAAAGCAATGATTTTCTCTGTATTTTTCAGACTTTCTTTTCCAACAGTTGCATTAAACGTTGGATAGTGTCCTGTCACTTTTCGATATTGTTCTATATGTTCTATTATTTGTGCAAAAGAATTGCATCGATTCTTATTATGTAATTCCTGGTAGCCATCCAGAGAAAATCCCACATTTACTCTATGTGCCTCCAGAAATTCCAGGTCTTTGTCAGCAAGCATTATGGTTCCATTTGTTATGGTATAGATATGAATATTGGGATAGTCTTCTAGATACTGAATATAGGATTTTAAAAGTGGCCAGTCTAAAAAGCTCTCCCCATTTCCAACAAATCCAATTTTAAAGCTCTGTCTTGCATACTTTTGTACATTATCCAATATTTTGTATATATTCATGGGAGCAGCGTCTATCCTGCCTTTTTCCCGAAAATGACAATATCGACAAGATAGATTACAACGATTATTGACAGAGATACAGATACGATCTACCATTGTTCTTTCTCCTTATATTCAGGATTGTCTGCACGTTTCCACCAATCCTGTGCTGTATGATTATTTCTGTCCCGAATCAAGGGGTCTGCACCTCTTTTTTGCAGATAGCGAAATAAAGATTCATTTACCCCATACGACTTCCTGGCTTTTTTTCTGTTATATCTTGCAACGGCACATTTTATCAGTGCTGTATATCCATTACTATCTTGTTGATTAAGAGAAATATCCGAATAACTACACAGCTTTTCCACATATTTTCTGCGCCCTGACCAACATGCAATCATCAGAGGTGTATTTCCTTCATTTAACTTTCCCACTTTCATATAGCTTGCCATTCGTTCATCTCTTGAGGCTTTGTTATAATCACATCCCGCTTCCAACAATATCTGAAACGCCCGCCAATCAT
This sequence comes from Lachnospiraceae bacterium, assembly GCA_910575445.1. Classification (GTDB taxonomy): domain Bacteria; phylum Bacillota; class Clostridia; order Lachnospirales; family Lachnospiraceae; genus Hominiventricola. Next base: position 399,980 of record CAJTFW010000003.1, read on the forward strand.
CTATCTGTACACAATGCGCCAAAGGAGGCAGACAATAACGCGCATTATCATTTTTATCAATATCTGCACCATATTCCATTAAAAACTGCAGTTTTTCATATTTTTCCTTTTCTGATGGCCGCCATCCTAATTGTTCTGTTTTTTCTTTTGTTCTACAGCGGATACAGCTAATCAAAAGCGTCATCCCATCTGGAAGATAAGCATTGATATCCAATGTTTGTATATTTTTTTGAAACAATGACAGATTCTTATACACTTTATCAAACTCTAAAACCTTTTCATAGTCTATAGTCTTCGTTCTTCTGGCCACATAATCATCTATCTTTATCGCTTCCTTATAGTGCGTGGTCAAGTCAATATCATCTGTAATTACCACAACATCGCCAATCGTCTTTTTGGCAAGCCTTTTTGCCAGCGCTATGATAATATAGTCATTGATACTTTTAGGGTCTTTATCCTGATAAATCTGCTCCACTTCTTCTCTATAGATTTCACTGTCCACTTTCTTAAAACGCTCTGGATATTCGGTTACATAATAGTCAATATCGGCCAAAATCTGCCATGCAAGCCGACGATTAGAACGCCCCACGCCCCGGTTCTTCTGTCTACTTAATTCCATCATTACCGTAGTAGGAAGCACCACTTTATCATAATCCTCCAATAACATATGCAAAAGTCTTTTATTTTTGCGAAGTGCACAGGTATCAGGAATCACGATAGATACCTTTTTTCGGATTTCCTCTGGATTTTCATGATATTTTTTTGCAAATCTTTCTACGTCCTCCCATCTAGGTCTTACCTTTCCACTCTCATATCTTGACAATACGGTACGAGATACATGAAATTCCTTTGCTGCCTGTTCTTGTGTCATCTTATGTTTTTCTCGAACCCTTCTTATCCACTTTCCCAGTGATTCATAGTCTATATTTTCTTCTAAAACCATCGTTTGCCTCCCTATCTATATACAATATAGTTGATTTTAGATATCCATGCAAGGCAGATTCCTTTTATGCACATCTTATGCTTAATATGAACGATATTAAGATTAGGTGAGGCGGAAATATAAATAGATGTTTATATTTTGTAATAGGAAGGACGCTAGGACGGGAGGGGAGTAGGTTCCCCAAAGACCCCACTCGCGCTTAATGAACGCCTATAGCGGTACTAAATTCGCGACTGCGCGGCTTAGCGCCGCTTGCGCTCATTAAGTGCCGATGGCCAATGTGGTCAACTTAAGCGTTACTTTTTGTTTTGCACTTTGCTAACAAAAGTAATTCATATTTTGATGATATACCTCTTGCTATTTTTTTTCTAAACGTGCATCTTTAGAAGTAAG
>CAJTFW010000004.1 GCA_910575445.1 Lachnospiraceae bacterium
CTGCTTCTGTATAATACTGGTCATTATGATTATGATTAGATGGTGTAAAAGTGCTTGGCTTGCCAGTTATTCCTGACCAAGCATGGCAAAAAAAAAAATTGGCTATTATGGGTTCACATAAGTCGCTTCTTTTGGTATGATTAAACAAAGGAGGCGATAGATGTGAAAATGGAGTTTGTGGACAAAGGCGCAGTCAAATTAGATTCGAGTGCTGGAAGTGCTATACAACCTGTATATTTTAATGATGGAAAGCCTGTTGCTTGCGAACATAAACTTGAAAACAAAGCAAGAAAACTAACTACCGGATGGGGAACATCATTGCAAATCCCAAAAAATGATGGAATTCATGGCTTTGTTATTGTCTCAAAAAATTTGGTCTATTTTGTATGGGTAGCAGGCAATCCGGGTAGTTTAAACGTAGAAAAAATTAATTTATATAAGTTAGGTAGTACGCCAGACTTAAATTTTTCTTATAATAATGCTACTAACATTTTAACCATTAGTGCCAGTGATGGTAATGCAAATACAATAACTTATATAGGTACTTGACATCAATCATGTATCCATAACACCACTACCTTTAGAGTATATTTTATAGTTGTTGCTTCGAGATTACGTAAAGCAACATATATATCATTACCCCACATAATATATTTTACAAGTGCTACTTCACCAAAATTTAGATTATTGTCAATTCCAATAATCCCTAAACTATGATATCCAGTTGGAGGAGTAGCTTTTAGATTTATGACAGGCCAACTTTTAGATGCAATATCGACAGTGGATTCAATCGTTGAAGTTGCTAACATATTGGCTTTTCCAGCCAGTTTACTATTCATTTCTGCTTCTGTATAATACTGGTCATTATGATTATGATTAGATGGTGTAAAAGTGCTTGGCTTGCCAGTTATTCCTGACCAAGCATGGCTATGCGAAGAAATATTCCCATTTAGTTCACATAAGTCGCTTCTTTTGGTATGATTAAACAAAGGAGGCGATAGATGTGAAAATGGAGTTTGTGGACAAAGTATTACAGAGAATGTCTGGAATCTTGGACCAAAACCAAATGCAGGAGTTGAAAACGGCGATGGTGATTAGTATGGATGGAATGGAGGTACGAAAGGAACAAACCGACTTATCTACAGAAGTCATAGATAATTGGGAGTTTAGCAGAAAATTTTTACAGGGAATGGTAGTAGCAGGTAAAGCCAAGGGAACAGTAAAGCAATACCAAATGCATATACGAATATTGTTTGAAGATGTCAAGAAACCTGTGCTAGAGATGTCAGATGATGACTTGATGCTCCATCTGGCGCGGCAAAAATACCAGCGGAATGTGAGCAATCGGTATTTAAACCTAAAACGAATAGTTTTTCGGTCGTTCTTTGGATGGATGCGGAAGAAAAAATATATTCGGGAAAATCCAGCAGAGCTTTTGGACCAGATTAAATATGACACGAAAATCAAGCAGCCATATTCAGATGAAGAACGGGAAAAAATTCGCTGTAGCTGCCAAAGGGAAAGAGACTTGGCGCTAGTAGATGTTTTATACAGCACTGCAGCCAGAGTATCTGAGATAGTGGCACTGGATAGGTCAGACCTTGATTTTGTTGAGAATGGTTGTGTGGTTCGTGGAAAAGGAGGGAAAGAGCGTCCGGTATACTTAAATGCTACGGCAGCATATCACTTGCAGATGTACTTACAAGGTCGTACAGACCAGAATCAGGCGCTCTTTGTTAGCTGTTGTAAACCTTATACACGATTGACCAAAACAGGAATAGAAGCTATTTTAAGGCGTCTTGGAGCACAGGCAGGAGTGGATAAAGTGCATCCACATAGATACCGCAGAACAGCACTTACTAATGCGGCTAACCGAGGGATGCCGCTGCAGGATGTGCAGATATTAGCGGGTCATGCCAGCCCCAATACGACGATGATTTACTGTACAGTTGACACAAGCAAGGTCAAGGCAGAACACAAGATGTATTTAGCATCATAGAGATGACCTTATAGGAAATGTAAGCATCTGGCACATAAGGGTCAGGTGTTTTTTGCATGTAAATATTTTCTTTTGGACTTTTTTAAGGTGAGAATCATGAAAACAGAGAAAAGGGTAAAGAAAATGGGAATATTTCTTCGCATAGCCATGCTTGGTCAGGAATAACTGGCAAGCCAAGCACTTTTACACCATCTAATCATACTGATACTTTGCATAGTCATGTTTGGTCTGCAATTACTGGTAAACCAAATACATTTTTACCATCTACGCATAGTCATGATGATAGGTACTTCACTGAATCAGAAATGAATAATAAATTAGCTGGAAAATCGGATACTTCTCATAATCATAACAACCAATATTATGTGAAATCTGAGGTTGATACAAAATTAAATGGAAAATCCAATACGAATCATAATCATGCATGGTCAGGTATAACCGGAAAACCAACTACTTTTATCCCATCATCTCATAATCATAATGACCTTTATTTCACCGAAGAAGAAATAAACAAAATGTTGCACCTGAGTGGCGGAAATATTTCTTTTGTGAATGATGCAGATGCATTTAAAGTTTTTATGCAAACTTCTGACGCCAAATTTGTATTATACTTCGAGTTAAACAAGCAAGAAAATGTTATTAAAATTAATCGGGTAATGAATGGAGTTTGGGGAACACCTAAAAAAATATATCCATAATTATTTTTTAGACAACCAACCAAATCCATACTACCTTTTTTATAGTCATTGAAACTCTACCAGTTGTATTTTGTATCCATCCATTAGGAGTGCAAAGTAAAACATCACCATCACAATATCCGCCAAGTCGTATGGCAAAACCATTATTATTAGGTACATTCCCTTCATAATCAAGTGTGCCTTCCTTGATTGTAAAAGTTCTGTTTATAGCAACTTCAGTAGTTGTAATAGTTGGTATTTTTCGTGTACAAGCGGTAGGCTTTCCACCGTTAAAATACACTGGCTGTAGTGCATTTCCAGCACTGGAGTCTAACTTAACTGCGCTAGTTGCAGAGCCTCCAGCGGATGAACTTCCAGCGTATTTATGGCTATGAGAAGTATCCGATTTTCCAGCTAGTTTATTATTCATTTCTGTTTCTGTGTAATATTTGTCATCATGACTATGTGTAGATGGAGCAAAAGTAGTTGGTTTACCAGTAATCACAGACCAAGCATGACTATGCGAAGTATTAGACTTCCCATTCAGTTTCGTATCTATCTCAGACTTTATATAGTATTGGCTATTATGGTTGTGGGAAGTATCTGACTTTCCAGCCAACTTTGTATTAATCTCCGATTCAGTGAAATACCTTCCATCATGGTTATGCGAAGAAATATTCCCACTTAGTTCACTGTCCTTTTGCTTCAGTGCTGCAATCTCGCGGTCATATGGAATCAAGTCCACTTTTTGTGTCTCTAGCTTTTGTTTCTGTTTTCCATCCCACCAGTAATCAGGTACATCTGTTGCGGTAATGTAGAAGTTATCACCAATATTTAACTTTGCAATGTTCTCTGGAACTTCCAGCCAAGTATCCAGTGCTGTTACAGTAGCAAAAACACGTGCTTGATTCTTCCCAAGAGCAATATTTAAGGCCCTTTTAGCAAGTGCAAGAAGCCCTTTTAAAGCTGCTTTTATGTACTGATATAAAACTTTTGTTGATTTTCCTGAAACAATCTGGTCTATTGCTTCTTCAGTCTCTGGAATTTCCTGTTCATTAGATGAATAGTCTTCAAATTCTACCTGTTCATACAATCTTTTGTTTTCTTCAGTTTTTTCTTGCAACACCAACAACTCATTTGACATAGTAACTGCTTGTACTACATTTCTGTCCCACTCACCTGCTGCCTTCGTATCAATAAACTTATATAATGTGTTTTCATAGATTGTATAATCACCTCTAACATAGTCTTTTTCTTTTGAAAACGCATCACTAATACTATTTTCAAATACTCCTACATTTTCCTCCATTATAGTCACTTTATTTTCAAGTGCTATTAAATCATCATATAAAGCAAATGTTTTCTCATCTGATACAATAGATACAATAGATGCATTTGATACTGTCACATAATACTCTTGTGTAATCTCTGTTGGATTCAAGCCATTATATGGTGGCAAAAAATCAGCCTCTATAGCCAAGTCCATCGAGTAAAGAATTCCCTCTCCATCGCTTCCTTTTTCTCTTGCATAGATTCCAACTTCTGTAATCCTATATCCTTCTTCTAAGTCCTTATTAGTAATCACACTTTTTAACAAAACAGATTTTTCTGAAGCTATTTCTATAGCATTAAAAGGAAACTCTTGTCTTTGGTCCTTTAAACTAGTTCTCTGTTCTATTACATTTCTTTTTCTTTCTTCTCCTGAATATTCTCCAGCTCCGGCAACCATCTTTACAAACTCAATGTTCCCAATGCCAATCATATCTCGCATAAGCATGTTTTTTCCATCATTTGTAATAACTGCTGACTCAAAATATGCCATCTTATTGTTCCTCCTCTTTAATCATATTTCTATTAGTAGCCTTTGTTCCTACAGCTCCTATGAAAGTTTGTTCTATAATTGATATAGCTTTAAAAGTGTCTTTTATAGTAAGCTTGTTTATTGATTTCGTGCTTGCTGCATAGTTTAAAACTTGTCCAATGATTATTGTATCTTCAAAGCTATCCTCTATTGTTTGTTTTTTACTACTCCAATTAACAGCACCACCTTCATAGATACCTAAAAACAGCTGTCGAAAAACTTCAACAGCTTCCAAATGAGAACGTGTATTTTTTACTTTTTGGATAATTCTTATAAAATTATCCATATTATTTTCTGTCAAAGGTATTTCTGACTTAATCCGAAAGCAATATGGTTTTCCTCCATACTCCCACCACTCTTTGACTTCCCCATCTTTGCCAAATACTGCTTTCACAAGCTCCTCAACCGCTGCTGGTGTGCCCGCAGTCATATACCAAACTAGTGTATTTTTTACAATCTTTCTTTTAGTGTCTAGGTCCATATTAGTTTGGTAATATTGTGTACGAAGTTCTGCTGCCAACAGGTCTACAATTTCCTCTGGCTGTTCATCAAATTTAGTATATAAATATAAACGCTGATTATATCTATATAAAAGCCTAGTTCCTTGTTGCAATGCATAACTTAATGCTTGTACCTCTGGCTCTTTATTTATATGAAAAGGCATGATATCTGTTAGTTGCCCGTCATAGTAACTAATCATCCTCAAGTCCTCCATACTTCACATCAATTTCAATACATTGTGCCTTTGAAGTCTCTCCAATCACACAATAGATGGGTGTATCAATCTGAACGCGCTTGGCCCCTGCATCCATAATTCCTTCTATCAATTTATTTGGATTAATGTCCCTACCAATTTTAGTTTCTTGCCATAATTTATAGTTATTTATGGCTATCTCCACTTGAGCTTGGATAGCAGAGACCATATTGCGGTCACTATTGTTGATATAATAGAGCAATTTGATGCTGTATTCCTCCACCATTGGTTTGTCAACCTGTACATAATCAGTTAGTGGACGTTTACTTCTCTGATTTACATATTCTTGTGTTGTAGCAATAATAGTATCATTGGGTATTGTTCCATCACTCATAATAAACCTAATATCCACAACTCCAGGAGTAGGACTTGTTATCTTAACATCACCTATTTCTGGATTACTGGCTTTTACCCAATACTCATATGCATCATCAGGTCCGGCTGTTGAGAAACTAGATGGAGCTAGAAAAACTCTCTCGGCCATTGTCTGGTCATCTTCTTGCTCTGTTCCTCCTGTACTTGGTTCTATATTTCTTACATTTGCAATAAATCCTATAGGTTCCACAAGTGTACTAAGTTCTCCTATCATATAGTCATTACCAATAGTCCCTGCCTCCGTACACTCTGCCATAACAATAATCTCTGTTTCTCCAATGGGTATCTCTGCATATTCTATCGTGGCAAAGTAAATTTCATATGCAGCTGTCACTCGTGTTCCTGCGGGTATACTGGTAACAGCTTCTCTTGGTCCTGACAACGTAAATTTAATAGGCACTCTAGCATATTTGGCTGGATTTCTTGTAACCTTTTTCATTGCTGCCATGTGCTCCAAATAATCATCATATGCATATTTCAAGAAATTCATTTTTCCGGCTTTATCTATATTTTGTAATCCTTGATAAATAATCTGTGCGCATCCTAATAATATAATCCGATTAGGGTCAGACTTTGAGAGTTGTATATGTTTTCCGGTAATCTCTGTATACTTATCCATAAAATAATTCAAAAGCTGACTTTGTATATCCTGTAGTGTAAGTCCATCAATAAAACTTATATCTGGTAACTTATCTATTGTATCCAAGACTTTTGACAAAGCACTCACCTCCTATCCAGAACACTCATATCTCTTATTCCTATGGTAATCTCAGGAACCAAATCCCCATCTTCTGATTGTGTATATTGGATGTCTAGTATCTCCACCCTACTCTCATAAAGTTCTGTTTTTTCAATCACTTCCAAAGCAAATAGATTAATAGCTACATTCATAGGAGCATCTTGAAAGCTTGGATTTAGCCCAAAAAGACGGTCTCCTGGACAACTCCCTTCAACCGTCTCATACAACAATGACAAATTTCTTTGTATTTCTTCTTGAACTGTTTGACTTAAATAGTCAAAACCTATTAGCGCTACTTGTGGATTTCCAATCACATGTTCTCCTCCTACTATACATATTCTTCCAAAGTAAGGTCACACACAATTTTCGCCACTTCCCCATGATTTAGTATGCGCTCCCAATCCTCACTTATCTCAGTTATGACATATTTTCCAGAACCAACTTTTTTGCTTCCAATCACTACAGTCTGTGGGATACCTTCCAAGATTAGCCGTTCTATATTTTCAATAGTCTTCCGTGGTTTTACTCCATGTTCCGCATTAAGAATAATCGTAAAAGTAAGTGTTGATATATCTGCTCCCAAAAATTGCTTTTGGGGCTTTTCCCCGACTCTTGGATGCTCTGCCCATCTTCCCTTCACTGTTCTTTTAAACTTTTGAAAAGTTAGGATTCTACTGTCACTGGTTTCAAAAACTACAGTTCTTCCAACATGTCCAATCGCCATCTATTACATCCCCTTATATTTTCTTCTCTACTGCTTCTAAGCGTTTTTTCAAAACATCTAATTCTTTTAGAATAGTAGATATTTCAAAATCTTGAAATTCCTCCTCTCCACTAAGAGAAGCTATTCGCACTTGCTCTGCTGCAATTAACAGCGTCTCACCATCATAATCAAGATAAGCACCACCACCAAAGTCTTTGTGATAAACGCCTGGATTTCCAGCTGGATTATTTTCATTCCAATAAGTACCTAGAACAATCCCCATTCCATTACCATTGCTAAGATGCACTACTAAGACTTTCGCCTCAATCTGTGGTGGCTTATATTCATCATTAAACGTAGCATATGGCAGTTGTTCTGTTGTTTCCCCGTCTCTATCTTGATAGACAACACTTACCATTCCCGTTTCTGTATCTACACTGCTAATTGTACCAATTCTGATACCACCATCCATAGCTATCCCCCTATACCTTTGTTAAACTTCCTTCTGCACACCAGCCATATCGAGTGCCTCCTTTTCTTTTTGCCACACCATAACGATACTGATAACTGCCTCCTAAGATTTCTGTAATATACATAGTCATATTATTACATTGATTAGACTTGCCTCCATTGCCACCCCAATATGCTGGCCCATTTACAATTACTTTATCACCAACAGCCAACACTACAGGAACTGTCTGTTCAGGTGAGGATTGTGGGGGAACAGCAACTTCCGTTCCTTGGGTCATCCGCAATACAGAAGCTTCTTTAATCAATTTCTGACACTTATGCAGCTCCAAATCCATCGTATAAGCTCCATTTGCTTCTATTCGATGTGTAACCTTATCCACAAAATACTTTCCTCCAATCTGATAAATCCCTTCTATTTTGATGGTGCTTCCCGCAGTTATCCGAGTATTTGCCATGATGGTAATACTCATAGTCTCTGCTTTTTCATTCTCTGCATTTACTTTTGCACAGGCTTTTATCTGTGCTTCTTGCAAACTTTCAACCTTTTCATTCAGATTAAGCATCCTTTTTCCACTACCCACTACACAGGTAATCTCTTTATCATCACTGCCACTACTATATTTAAGTGTTGCTCCTGTATAGGTTCCGGTAAGTGTTGTATTATATGTCCAATTCTGTAAATCTTCTGCATAAAGTGTAGCTACTTCAGGTCTTTCTTCATATATTCCTTTATCATATATAATCAGCTTTCCATAGTAAATCTTAATTGCCATACCATAGTCCTGACAAACTTTACTTAGAAAACTGCTATCGGTTTCCCCATTTTGCTCTATCGTACCTAGTTTTATCGTTCCACCTGTATAGTCATATTCTAAATGATATCTATTCGCAATCTTGGCACCTAGTTCTTTGAGAGTAACTTTTTTCCAAGTCTTCCTTCGTTCTGTACTTCGAAAAGCATTGTTTTCTGGTACAGATACCCCACCTATCGTACAAGTACATGTTGGTCCTTTAAAACTCAAATCATCTACACAGAATTTCCCACAAGAAAAGATTTCTTTTTCATTTTCTACACCCCAATTTTCCTGTATAATCTGTGCAGTAAGCTTATCCCCCTTTTTAGGCATCCACTGATTTGCCCATCGAAGCTCGATATTGGATAAAGTTATACTTATCACATCACTTTCCCCATTTGCCGGGTCTGTATAAGAAAATCCTTCATTATATTCAGCAATCACTGGCGCCGAGTGATTTTGACCACTTCCAGCTTCCATATAGGTTACTTCCACAGTTGCCTGCCTTGCCATCTTCATTGCCATTCCTCTCTATCATAGTTGTCATAAGGGTCATGTGCAAAATTCACTTCTGTCCTCCAAGGCGGCAAGTCACCAGCTTTTTGTTCTGGCAAATCAGGAGTAGCAAGAATAGACCCTTCAGAAAACACCAAAATATCTAAATATCTATAATTATTTTCCATTAGAAAGGTAGCATACCTCTCACTTCCATACACCTTAAATGCAATTTGGTCCCAAGTCTCTCCTTGCATTGTTCTATAAGTTTTCGTCATGCTATCTACTCCCTAAAACATTTTTCTCCTGTTCTCCCTTTCCCATTGCTTCATATATCTGTCAAAGTCTACTTGTGTCATTCCATTTGCTTCCACAATCTCATCTTTTCCTGCACTGCCATATAAATTATAAGTTGGATTCCAATGAATTGTCATACCTTGAGTAGTCGCAAGTTCTGGTGTAGTTCTGCTATTACTGCTACCACCACCAATCCCTTGCAATTTTGTTACCAATGCATCAACAATAGAACCACCACTATTATTACTTACTGCATGGGAAACAATATCTTGCATTTTGCTCCATAGTGTGTCAAGAGGCAACAGCGCTTCTGGTCCAGCTTCTCCTGCTCCTTGCAGCCCTGATGAAGTGTTGAAGACTGTTGGTTTTTCAAAAATTCCCCCTAGTGCGTTCCAGTTTACAGAAAATTGTGGTACACTCACATTTCCACCATCTCCATATGGTACGGAATTTGCAGAAACATTTATAACGGGAATCTTTGGTTTTGGAATTGTAATAGTCATACTTTCAAAGGCACCTTTTACTGCTTGAGCAGCTGCTTGGGCTTCTGAAGTGACTGTTTGAGTTACTTGTTGCATTGACACCTGTGCATTACTTTTTGTTTTCTGCCATTCTCCATCTAACGCCATATTTACTCCGGCACCAAATCCAGTGGCTGCTGTTGTAGCAGTTTGAGTGTTTCCTGTTAAAGCAGTATTAAAAGCACTTCCTGCTGACGTTCCTGCTGCTGTTATTCCTGAATAATCTATATTCATAAAAGCAGTGGAAGAAAGCGTAGAAGCTGCATTGCTAACTACTGGAACATTACTTGCAATTCCATCTGCATAACTTTTTGTTGCTTTTGCTCCAGTATCTGACAGATTTATTTCAGTATCTTTACCTGTAAGTAGATTTTTAATGCTACTTCCCAACCACTTTCCAGCTCCCAAAATACCATTTATGATACCCCATATAATATCTTTTCCCAGCTGTTCCCAATCGGTATTAAGCACCATATCTTTAAGTGCTAACAAAAGTTGCTGTCCAGCAGAACTGATAGCTGGCAATGCTTGTATAAGACCTGCAATCAAAGTTACTATGATTTGAGCTGCTGCCTGAAGGATTAACGGCAAATTCTGAATTACTCCTTGCAATAAACCTACTATCAGTTGTATGCCTCCTTGTATAAGCATAGGCAACATCTGACTAAGGCCCATTATAAGATTTGTTACAATCTGTACTGCTACCTGCAAAATAAATGGAAGATTGCTAATCACTCCTTGAGCCAAGTTCAAGATAAGTTGTACACCATATTCAAGAAGCTGTGGCAATGCCTGAGTGATTCCAACTGCAAAATTTAATACAATGTGAGTCCCTGCAGAAATAACCTGTGGAATCAGAGTAAATACTCCATTTACAAAAGCAAAAAGAATTCCTTCTGCTGCGCCTACAAGTTCTTCAGAATTTCCTTCTATACCACTAATAAAACTTGATAAGAAATCCACGCCTATATTGATTATTTGAGGCGCATAATCTGCTGCTACATTAACCGCTTCTGATAAACACTCTCCCACTGCTCCCGCCATACCTTGCATACCACCTTCTGCGTATGCAGTCGTAATTTCCCCAACCATACTAGTAGCTAGTTGTGTCATTTCCCGCAGTGGGCCATTTATATCTGCATATATACTATTTCCTAACTCAGCTAAAGAAGATTGTAAAATCTTAATGTCTCCATTAAGGTTATCATTCTGTATAGCATACATATCCTCACAGGCGCCTTTACTGTTTTCAATCAGTGTTGTCAGTTCTTCAAACCGATTCCCAGTACCATTCAGTACAGATTGCAGACCATTAAACAATGTTCCAGCCTGTTCGCTTGTCATCCCAAACTGTTCCATCATCTGTGCTGCAAATGTCTCCTGTGTAATAGCTGTGTTAAAATTATCAGCCATATCCTGCAAGTTAATTCCCAAAGCAGATATACTGGTCCCACTATCTGCCAATGATGCATCTATCACTGTTCCCAATGCATCCACAGAATCTACAGTTGCAGCAAGCATAGCTCTAGCAGACGCCAAATCTGTTTGCTTAAATATCGTAGATAGCGTGTTATTCACTTTTTCTGCTGAAGCCCCATCAAGAGCATTATTGATATCTCCAAAAACATCTCCTAGACTTCGCATGTTTCCTTCCGCATCATATGCGGAAAGCCCCATCTGCTTAAATAGGGCCGCTGCATCGCTGTTTCGTGCCTTCTGTAAGGAAAGAAGCATGTTTCGTAAATGTGTACCACCTTCAGAGGCTTTGATACCATTGTCTGCAAGAATTCCAAGAGCAGTATTTAACTCTGCTGTTCCTCCAGAAAGCCCCTTCGCACTTCCTCCTACTGTTAAAATAGCTTCTCCTAGCTGTGCAACACTAGTATTAGACTTACTAGCGGTCTGTGCTAACTGGTCTGAGAATTGCTTTAAATTATCTTCAGTTGCTTCAATCCCTAGAGCACTCATGCTATCCGTTATCATGTCACTAGCTGTTGCCAGCTCCATAGCTCCTGCTCCTGCAAGTTTTAAAACTGTTGGCAGAGCGGTTGCTGCTTTATTTGCATCATAGCCTGCAAGAGCTAAATAGTTTAAAGCTTCTGCTGCTTCTGTTGCAGAAAAGGCGGTACTTGCCCCACATTCCCTTGCAGCGTTCTCCAACGTTTCAAAAGCTTTTTGCCCTTCTGTTGTACTTTTGTCAAGCAACATGGTTGCTGTAACTTGGCTCATAGCTTCTTCAAACTCCCGGCCAGTATTTATTGCAGCAATACCTATAGTTCCAACAGCACCCGCGGCAGCGACAGTAGAAGCACCGACTATTTTTGCAATACCGCCTATGCCTTTTGCTACTGCTCCAACTCCTTTTGTTGCCATATTTAAGGCATTTTTATAAGAGTTATCTACTTTACCAGCGATTCTAATAGCAAGTTCCATTTCCTTACCGCCTGCTGCCATATATCTTTGTCACCTCCTCTGCCACTTCTATCAAATCAAAAACGGGAAGGCTTTCTAATTTCAGAAAGCTTTCCCGCATAATTATAGATAGATGTATACTAAGTCTTCGAAGACTGGCACCATCTGATGGCTTTAGTCCTCGCCATACAAAAAATTTGTCACTACCTTTTTAACCTTTATAGCTTCTCTTGCTGGCAATGCATTAAAAAATTCAACTGGCATGTTGGTAGCTTTTGCCGAGAATATACAAGCATATTCTACAGACATTTCTGGCAATGCATTTACCGTACCTCCACGCTCTATGATTTTATTTACTGCAATCATATCTGCCGCACTTAGATTTTCCAAGCCACTCAAATCCACACTCCTATAACTCTTCTGTTCAAATTCAAAGGGTTTATAGAACACTACAAGATACGGATTCTTATTTTCCTCATTTGATTTCTTTTCGGCAGTCTGTTCTTCCTTGGCTGTTTCCTGAAATATTTTCTTATCCTCACTCATTAGCACATTCTCCTTACTTTCTCTAACAAATCTTTTCCATTTACTTTAAATACAAAGTTAAGCTTGTCCAGTTCAATCTTAGGAGCATTGTTAATCTCTATATAGATATAGGCAATCTCTATCTTGATACTGCTTCCGGTTCCGTTCCCTTGCTTAGCCTTACCTCCTGCAATGCTTTTATTTTTTCCTCTTACAACAATGCGCATAGGTTTAAAAGCAGTCTCCGTTGTAGACCCTATGGTAAACTGTATAGAGCCTCTTAGTGTAATATCAAGAGAAGTACTCTGGTCAGCAAGCTTAAACATATCATCATCCATCTGCCTAAATGGTATTTCCATTTCCATACTAGAAAATTGTCCTAATGCAACAGACTCCAGTTCTCCTAAGATACCTGGACCACTTAAAGTCTCTGTCACTGCTTCAAAATCTGGCAAAGTCACCTCATCTGAAAGACCAAGCAATCTGTTTCCTCTTAAATACACATTAAATGCATGGATTTTCTCAGGAATGTTATTCATTTTTATTCACCTCCATTCAGAGCTGTTTCCAACATATCTGGGTCAAACTCTAATACATTCAGAATATCTTCTGCTGGTGTATATGGAGCTAAATACTGATGGAACTGCACTTTACCATTTAAAATATCCGTAATCGGGTTTTCATCTTCAAGATATTCAATTCTTGCCCCGGCACACTTACCTTGAGCAACATAAGAATTACCACGTATATTTTCTGCATCACAGATTGCCTCAACCAGACGATAATTCGCCGGGTCATCTACTTTCTGAAAATAGGTAAGTATAAAACTATTCCCCCACCAGCTAAAGAATCGTCGGCAACCGAACCAACGGTCTTTAGGGTCTGTGATAGATGGATAAGCAGCTGTATTATTCCCCCAACTTTTGAATCCATTACGATTTATAGCAGTCACTACCCCAAAACTATTTACCAGATTGGCCTGCTCTTGGTCCATAACAACCTCTGTATCCTTTTCATCATCTAAACAAAGTCCCGTTATAGGCAGAGATTTATTGGACATATGTAGACTTGGTACATCGTCATTTTTCGTATCCGTATAGGCAATCAATGCCGAAAAAATAGCACTATAATAATATACTTCATCCCCGATTCTCACTTTTGGCCACACAGGTTCTACATGGCTGCTAACGAAGCCTGATTTTTCTTTTACTGTTTTCACTTCTGTGTATTTGGTTGCCCCCTCACTGGTACAATCCAGGTCCACTACACACTCACAAGTAAATACGCTATTGATATTCAAACATTTTGCAGCCATAACAGATGCAACAGAAGGGTCCTTGGAATAACCTGGAGAAGTAATAATTCCAGGCGTCATACCAAAGAGAGGATAGATTTGTCGTATCAGCTCTAATCCAGATTCTTTTCCAGTTGCTACGTCATATCCTCCAATAATGTCTCTGCTGGTTACTAGAGATGGAGCAATTTTTTTACCAGAGACAGAGAGTTTTTCTATAGCGGACGTGTTTCCACTCTCCAGAAGTGTCAGCACTACATACCCATCATCATTAAAGCTTGCTATATAGTCAACATCCACCGCAAGCCTTTGCTCCCCATTTTCTACAATAAGTTCATCTAGCAGCAGTCCCTCTGTCTCCAGGACTATTTGCATCTGTTGTACTTCATACTCCTTCTTTTCCACAGGTTCTGTGTGTTTCTTTGGGTCTAAGACATTAATAAGAATAATCGGTGCCACTGCAAATTTTTTAAAAGTAGCACTTATACTTTGATTAAGATTATAGTCCTTAAAATTATTCGAGTATCCTACAGCGGCAGCGGCTTCCGCAAAGTTATAAGCAATCTTTACTATATTGGTTGCACTATATGGGTTTTCTGCCAGATTGACTGGTGAGATTCCAACGACTACCTGTAATCCAGCAGTGCCCACTATGGGCGCTACAAGGCTTGTAGAGACTTCTAGGACTCTTGTACCATGATGATATGCCATCTTCCTTTCCTTCCTTTCTGCCTGTTATTCACAGGCTTTTTGATATAACATGTTAAAAGCACTTCCTGGTTTTTCAAATTCTGCATTTACTTCTGCCAAGCGCTCAACTGGTACAATCAGCTCTTTAAAAACAGCCTTTTCCTTTATGCGCTTTTTTAGTGTTTCCGGCAGCCCATTGTTAAAAATGGTATAGCGTTTTATTCCTGGCAAATCAGGTCCTACATACACAACAGTCTTTTTCTCTACTGTCTTAGATAGTCCCTTTGGTATCGCTTTTGGCGATATAACTTTTTTTGGTGTATCACTCATGCGTACTTATCCTCCCTTCTAATTGCTGCCACCTCCCAGTTCAACTGCATCCCACCATAATAATAGGGGTAGGATTCTTCTCCTTGTAGCGCCCACAAAATAGGATATTGTATGGTATACCTGCTACTTAGAACAGCGTTCTTTGCAAATCGCTCATAGATATCAGCAATTATATTTAATACATCTTTATGGCCTTGTTTTTCATAAGCGTCATCATAAATTCCTATGATGAGCTGTGTGCTTACAATTTGTGCACTTGCTTCATCTTTTATCTCTCCATCTTCTATCCTTACTATAATATAAGGATATGGGTCATCTTCAGTGATTTCTTCTATTAATCCATTCTCTAATGCCTCTATTGGAAAATTTTCTTGTTCCAATGGCTTAGGTATTGGAAGATTCTGTTTAAAAATATGTATCTCACTTGGATTATTTTGAGGGTCCTTTAAGCGAAAACTTTTTAAAATCCTTTGAAGTTCCTTTGCCAAATCATCCTGCAAAAATGCTGCTACCATATTTACTTACGCCTCCAATACCTTTTTTACCTGCTTTTCCACATTTACTTTCAAGTTTTTCTTGATATTAGGTTCTACAATTCCATATACTCTCTGTTTATTTCCTAACATAATAGGTATAGAATTAGCAGAAAGCGTTTTAATTGGAAATCGTTTCTTACCCCTACGTTGTACTACTGCTAGATGTTTACTACTAAATTTTGTAATAAATGCTTTTAAATCTCCTTTTTCCAAAGATTTCATGCCTCCAGCTTTTAGTACTTTTGCTTTTAAAATAGGGGGGCGATTATTCCCTGTCTGCATAGTTGCTGGACTTACTTTAAAATCTTTAAGTCCCATAGCTTTTCCTGTTGTCTTTATGATTGCCGCAAAATTTCTTGCAGTAGCTTTTTTGATTTTCATGGCTTTATTAAATCGTCCAGATTTTACAACATATTTTTTCTGTGCCTCTGTTGCTAACTCCTTTCTAGCTTGTTTTGCTGTTTGGTTAATAGCATTTTTTAATACTTTAGGCGCTTCATTTCTCATGTCCCCTAGTTTCTTCTCAATCTCTGCAAGCATATTGGAGTCGTAACTTATTTCTATCAACTTTTATTTGCCTCCAAATGTATCGAATACATGCCGCCCTCATTCAGACTATCAGTAACAATAAAGGTTACACCATCAATGATAACTGGCTTTCCTACTCCTGGAAGTGGACCATAGTCTATCGCACTTACATAAATAAGTGTTTGTTTCTTATAGATGCCATCCATATGTGATTTTATCCGCTTCTCTCTTTCAGAAAGCTCATTATCATCAATCAGAATCAACATCGGTTTACCGTTGACGGTATGTTCTTCTCCAAATTCTAAAGGATTAAAAAAAACAGTTTTTACATCTTGACGCAACAGTTCTTTAAAACTTGGCTTATTCACAAGACTTCTCCCTTCTCTTAGAAGGCTCTGGTTGTGCGCCTCTAGCCCTCCTAGAAGGCGGTTTACCTATTAAGTCCTGTTCTGGCCTGGCTGAAGGATAAGCATTGCCTGGAAGCCCCGCAGAAGCTGTCACAGGCTTCGCTTTTATTGTGTGTTTTTCTGATTTCTTATCATCTTTCCATATGGCAGCCCCATTCTTGGTCCATGCCTTTACAAATCCTATATCATGTGTTGGCAGCTCATCTCCAGGATTGTAATTCTGACTTTCGAACAAGATAGGGCAAACCGCAATCAGTCGTCTCATCAACCTGCAAGCTTTACTAGAATAACCGTATCACTTGCAGCTGCTGCCTGAGCTGCATACCCTGCAAAAATGGTATCTTCACCTTCTGTATCTGTGATGCCTTCTCCATCAAAATATACACTTGTTCCCATCTCAACTGCTCCGGCTGCTGTCTTAGGCATTTCAAAAACACTTGCCACATGTAATGTTCCTATTTCTCCTGGCATAATATCTGTCCCTGCAATGCCTATATGTTCACCAAAAGCAATAATAGTATTAGCCTCAATAATTGCAGTTCCTGTATTTTCATAGTCAAGGGTCTCCCCGCGCTGCCAATAAGTAGCTTTACTCATAGTTACATCCTCCTTCTGTTTTTACGCTGCCATTGAAATTCTTGCTCCAGGATTCTTTGCAATACCCCTAAAATCACGAACGGCAATACCCCAGTCCAAATAAATATCCCACTGGAAGCCTAATACTCCTGGTGTCTCCATTCTTCTAACTGTTGGCGTCTCCTGTCCATTCAAATAATCAACTTGAATATGTCTTGCACTTGCTGCACTAGCAACCATAAACCATGGCACAGCATTTTCTCCTGCCAAAGTATTAAGCACTGGTGTCTGAATGATATTGAGCGGATAATTATATAGTGGATTGATGTCATTATTGTTACTGCCAACCACCTGCGCACTACGCATAATAACTGCAAGTTCAAATTCATAGCCAACAGGTACAATGATATGTTGTGGAATCATATAAATCGCATCTCCAAATCGGTCTTTTTGATACTGCATCTGCAAAATAATAGACTGGATAGCTTCCTGAGAAGGCTTGCAACCTGTTTTCATCAGATTGTTATGTTTTGCATCAAAAAGATTTAAACCATCAAATATCTTTTTATTAGAATACAATACGCTGTAAACCTGCTTATCAATCGTCTTCTTTGCTGCCTGTGCATAAAGCCCTGGAACTTCTGTAAGGAATCCTATATCATCATTAATAAATGCCTGTCGTGTCATACTAAAAGAACGTCCATAGGTATCCAATTTACGATTTGGCAAAAGCCCCGTCTTGGGAACCATAGGTTTTAACTCTCCATTTTCAGGAACCAGAAGGAAATCTCCAGTACCTCCAATTACATACTCATGGTCTGCTGTTGTCTTGAAATCCTTCAGGCTGCCTTTTGTAGTCCATGCTTGGAAGGTAGTAGGCACTGCATTATACAAGTGCACGATACTCTTGCGAATCGTATTATCAAGAATCGCTGGAAATGCTGCACTTGGATTATAGAACTGCCGTTCCATCAGTTTCGTGTATAAGTCATCATTGCTCATCCGCAAAAGTACCATCGTATCTTGCCCTTCACGGCTCAAAGATTCTATTGCAAAATCTCTAAGACTCATGGCTCGAAGTTCATTCGCTCCCTCTGCTGGTGCAGCCACAGGAATACCAGCCCTCATCATAAGAGCATCTGCCACCCGCTCTCTAAAGGTGTCTCCTTCATCCCTTGTAATCTGCACGCTTATTGGAGCACTTGCTTCTCTCATACTATCCAAGATGGCACTGCGCACCTGCTCCAAGCTAGAGCCATTGCGAATATATTCTTCTGCTTCTAGTTCAAAGTCACGACAAAGTGCCATAATCTCTGTTACCCGGTTACGCTCGGTTTCTGTAGCGCTTCTCTGTCCTTCTGCTGACACAACCTCCTGATTGTTTATAGGAGGTGCTGTTTGTGCTCCTGTACCGCCTGCAAGCCCTCTCTCCTCTGTCTGCTCCTGTGCTGCAATCTCTGCTGTAAGACGGTCAATCTCGCGCTGTAAACTTTCAAATTCTGACTGTTCTGCTGCTGTCAGCGCCCGATTCCCATCCGCTTTCGCTGCATTTACAATCTCCTGCTGCCGCAATATGGCCGCATCCCGTCTCTCTTTTGGTGTCATGTTCTTTCCTCCTTAATTACAATAATTTATTTTGATTTATCTGAAGCTGCCTCTCGAAGCAAGAAAGCGGCACTTCTTGTTTTTCCATTTCCCTTCCAACACCTACCGTTATGTCTGCTGGAATACTTACAACACTGATTTCATATGGCATCCATTTCCTTGCAATATCACAAGGACCTTTAAATCGACCATCCGTAGATACTTTATTGGCCATTACTTCTTCCCATACTTCTGTCTGATATCCAACAGAAACTCCTTTGAGAGTTCCATTTTTTACTTTCTGGTAGATAACCTCTGAGTCTTCATCTAAGTCAAATTCAACCTCAGCGTTCCCTTTCTGATTTTCAATCCATGCACGATTGATTTTACCAACCACTTTATCATGCTTATGATTAAACAAAAGTACCCCCATTTCATTAAGCCTTGTGAGGTCTACTGCGCCTTCTCCATGGTCTAGTATCTCTGTTCCCCAAAATCTCTCATATGGTTCCTCTGAAGAAAAAGAAAGAACGAACTTTCGCTCGTTCCCTTCTCCTTCCATAGCTCTTATGGAAGATATATTAAACATCCTCGTGGCTGTTCGTTCCTGTTTCCCGGCCTTGGACATTTGCCGGAGTAAGTTCTTCTTCGGTTTTATCAAAAATAACACCTCCTATCTCTAAACCTTTTTCTCTAGCATATTCCAAAACAGCAACGGTCTCATCAATCTGCTCCTTCCAATCCTTTCCATTCTCTGCTGCAATCTGTTGATAAGTCTTTTGACCAGTCTGTAATGCAATCCTTGTAGCATTAGCCTCTTTTATTGGGTCAATCCACTTTTTAGGAGCTGCTACCCATTCATGTTTTAAATATTGCTGTTTATTCTCCCAAAAACCAGGAATAAGAAAAAGGCCAGCAAGAACACCAGAAATAACAAAAGTCTCATATACTTCATCCAGAATTACTTCCTGCAACAACTCTATATCTTCTATATAGGTCTGTCCATCCTCAATAATTCCCTGGCGGGCACTACTATAGTTGCTTTGACTCATGTCCCGGCTTGTTGCTTCATAACTTAATCCTTGTCCTGCTCCTATCAATCGCTGCTGAAGCTTGATATAGCTAGTAGCATCTGTAGCCTGACCTGATGGATTGACCGTTTGGATTTCATCCCCGGCATTAAGCTCTTTAATCATCCCTGGGCTTATCCTTTTCCCGTCATAATCTCTAATTGGCTGACTTGTTTTTGGCCCATTTACACCTCTTGCAAATCCTCCGGTTGTTGGTATTACTTTTTTAATAAAAACCGCAAGGCAAGCAGCAATTCGCTCTTTTACACTAACTGCTGTCATAAATTCATTGGCATCTCTTATTCTAGTAATGGTAGCAGCCAAATCACTCATTTCCCGTACTTGAGAAGGGCGTTCTTTTGTAAAATAAAAAATAATATCTTTTGCCGGAACATACACAGAATCTGTCTGCCCAAAACCATCTATGTTATATTGCTTTATCCAATACCCCATAGGCTTATTATAGGTATTCAATTCTATACCTCCAATCACACGACATTTTGCATGATATGGAGCCACGCGGCCCATGTCTAGTTCATCCACCTCCAAAGCTTGCAACTTAAAAGGCAAAAGTCCTCCATTGGTATAGCACTTTTTGAAAAGAATTCCACCATCGACCTTCTTTCGACGTTCTGCCATTCTAAGCATCTGATGAAAACTTTGTGTCTCAGTAATATCACAATTCTTTCGTTTGCACCATTCCTTCCAGGCTTCTTGTATCTGCTTATTCAAAGTCTCATCTGTTGTCCTTGCCCGAAGTGTCCAGCCATGCCCTACCACATTCCGTCGATATGCTCCTATTATAGAATTGGCCATATCACTGTTGCGCTCCAGGTCCCGCGCTCTGGCTCTTATTGTATCTCGACTATAGCGGTCTGTCTGCTCTGCACTTTGATTATAGGCTATCCATCCAGCATTAAGGCGGTCATAACTTCCGGCATCATAATTGCGCTGCTCGTCCAAATATTGCCGCCAAGCTTCTCGTTTGGCTCCGGCTGATGGAGAAATAAAACTGATAAAATTATCTAGCCAATTCATTAATGTCCTCCTTATCTCCCATCAAATATTGCAACAAAACAGTCATCCAAGAATCCTGGTGTAGTACCAGCCACTTGTGCCATAAGGTCATTTTTCATATCATATAGCGTCTTCAGGTCTGCTCTATTAAGCTGTCTGGAACCTATCTTATAGCTCTGACCTCCTACACATATTGCATAGATGGCATTATTTACTTCTGTAAGCATATCTTGGGGTGTCATCTGTACTTCCATCTGTTTTCCTCCTTCTTACAGCCAGCTTTCATTTTGCCCAATCCAATTTTCTTCAGGTGTATATTGTTCTGGTTTTTTTTCTTCATCTTCTACTTTTCCTTGCAAATGAAGACTTCTCACACCAATCATCTCAGCTGCTGCCATAGCATAGACCTCACAATCCAGATAATGATTCGCTGCATGAGAATGTTTTAACACCCACTTTAATTTTCGATTTCCATTTTTATATTTGACATATACTTTATGTTCTGCTGTCACTTGTTTCGCATATTCTTCATCACAGCCTTTATACACCATCCAGCTCCCAATTCCATTCTCTCGCTTCATTCTAGAAGCAATCGAATCTTTAAACTGTTCACCGTCTACTAATACCAGCTGCATCCCATATGCCTTAGAATCTTGCTTATCCACTTTGCTAATCCGGTATCTGTCTGCCATTGGATTACTTGCACCTTTACAAGGCATTGCCCACTCCGAATTATCTATGCAGAAATCATAGGTAGCATCTGGTTGATATCCCGAATCAATAAGGGTAAGATTTACAAGCATATTTCTTCCATCTTCTGTCTGAAATTCACTATTCATAATCTGCTCTATATCTGCAAAAGATAACACCTGTCCATGTGCAATATTCTGACTCGTTGTATAATCTCCAAAAGCCCGGATGCTATAATATAAACTTGTCTCTTGAACGTCGACACCTGCGGTTATCAACTTTGCCCAATCTGGTACAATAAATTCTGGCAACTCCGTTTGCCGTTCCATAACCAAGTCTTCACTTGTCTTCAGCTTTGTATCTTCCCATGGTTCTGCCAGCCATGAATTTGTAAAGTTCTGAAGCTGCTCTGGATCATCTTTGGAATTCAAAAATTCTTCTACAATATCTGCCCATTTTAGGAAAACACTATATAGAGAAGATATCCAAAAACCTACAGATTTTGGTTGACCAATGCCTCTTTTTTTAACGGCTTTCCATTTTCCTTCCCGGAGCATCCGTGGTTTATCTGCATCACTAATCTCACAACCACACTCTTGGCATACATATATAGCTGTCTGTGCACGCTCATAGTTGCTCATCACATGCTCTTTATCTTTGTCAAAAATAATCTGTTTAAAGATAAATTCTATCCAGCCTCCACAATGTGGGCATTTTACAAAATAATGTCGTACTTCGTCTGCGCTATCATGTAGATTCCAAATATAATTCGTTTTTAGTGTTGGAGTACTACAAGCATATACCTTCTCTTGTGGCTTATAGGTCTTTGTACGTTCTAAAGCCAGATTATATGGAGATGCCTCCTTTTTAGAAGCACCCTCCATTTTATCAATCTCATCGAAAAACAAATACTTGATTTCTTTTGATGCTAACTTAGAAGGGGAACCAGCACCACGCAAGTATAAAACCATCGTTTTAAATTTCAGCCGAAGTTCTTTAGAACTGTTTTCTTGGAACAATACCTTGACATCTTCTGCAATTCTAAATGCTGGTTTTAATTTATCATTGGATACATCTTTGGCCAAATCATCATTAGGATAGACAATCATTGCTGGCGCTGGCGATTGGCTAATAATATAGCACAACATATTGATTAACGCTTCTGTTCCTCCAATTTGTGATGCCTTGCAAAAAAAGATTTTTTGGATATTGGGCTCATTGAGAGCATCCATAATTTCTTTTAGATATGGTGTAATATCATTCGACCATTTACCTTTCAGATTGCTAGAGCCATCCAGAACCCGGAAACGTTCTGCCCATTGACTTACTGTTAAATTCTCTGGTGGCCTTAGTGCACTTTTAATAATTCTTATAAACAGATTTTTCGTTTTTTCCCTTGAGCGACTTCTCTGACTCATAGTTCTTCATCCTCATCTTCAATATCCAAGGATTCTATTTTCAGTCCATCAATTTCATCTGGGTCATATTCTGATAATTCTTCCAATGCCTCATAAATACTTTTATTTAATGACTGTATGATTTTGTTAATATCTTTTTCTCCTGCAATCTGCATCGCCATCTTAGGCGGAAGTGCTAAAAGCCGATTTTTAAAATGTATCAACATATCAGACAAAAAAACTTCCACGTCTGCTGCTTCATGCAATTCCCTTCTCAGTCTTCGAAGTTTTAGAAGGGATATATTTTTCTTCACTTCTTCATGGTCTGCCCGGATTCGTTCAAAGGAAATAGATGCACTCCTTCCCATTTCCGCATTGATTTTAAAATTGATATATTCTTGAACACATGTTTCCAGAATATATCCTCTCCCTCCCTTTGTAGTCTGAAACATTCCTTCCTGCTTAAGATTGCGAATTTGCCTTGTTGAAATCCCAAGACATTGTGCTAACTCTTTTTGATTTACAATCAACCTCTATCACTCCTTCAAAGCGGAAGGAAATCACCAAAAAAATTGATTTTTAAAGAGTAAAAAACTGCACCTTCCACGCCCCGTAGTCAAATTTTTTTTCCGGGAAGTACCTTTTAAAAAAGCGCAGAAATGCGTTGTTTTTATATTACAACTACCTTCTGCGCTTCTTTATTTTGTTTATTTTATCTTTCTACACTACTAATAAATAATAGCCCTTATCTTATTACATAAGGGCTAAAAGAAAGAAGGATTATGGTCTGCATCTGTTTTTCCAGATTCCCATGATACTATCATAACACATCTTAAAGTCCAATGGAGTCCAGACTTTAAAAAGTTTTCTAATCCTAATTCAATATGTATCTTTATACTTGTCCAAAATCATTCGCACTTTTTTATAGGATAAGAGCTTTTTCAAAGCTTTATTTTGATAGTTAAAGCAAGAACTTCTACTCAAATACATCTTATGGGCTATTGTATCCCAACTTTCTATATCTATAAATCTAAGTTCCAGAATCATCCTTTCTTTGCTGTCTTCCTCTAAAAAGTCCATAATATCCATAACTTTTAAAAGGGCGTTCTCTACTCTAGTTTTTTGTTCCCCTATTCTGGTCTCAATTTCGCTCATACGATAAACAAAAGAAGCTGCACCTAAACCAACTTGATTTGTGCCTCCATAATTGACTGGCGAATAGCCCAGGCCACCAATAGGAGTATTCATTTCTTCTCTAATGTTTTTAAGCCGCTTTTCCA
Organism: Lachnospiraceae bacterium; assembly: GCA_910575445.1. Lineage (GTDB taxonomy): Bacteria > Bacillota > Clostridia > Lachnospirales > Lachnospiraceae > Hominiventricola. Next base: position 24,023 of record CAJTFW010000004.1, read on the forward strand.
GCTGGAGTCGTTTCGCTTTAGAAATATAATACTGATTAAGATATTGCTTAAGCAGTTTTTTGTCCTTTTCCTCCTGTTTTTGTCTCTTATCCACGCGACTTACCACCTTTATTTGTTTTTTTCCTTGCTGTTCATTTCAGCCGCTAAAAAATAAATTTTACCTCTAAAAATTTTAAGTCTATACAATTCACGATTTTTAACATCCCAATCATAAATTGGTATGCCTCTTTTTTGCAGAACATCCAAACTAGTATTAATGCTTGCTATCAACATTGCAATAGGCAACTTTTCAAGCACTTGTTTTTTGTTCATGCTATGCCTCCTTCATTAAAATTGCTATTTTTCTGCAATGCCTTAGCTGTTATTGTTATACTTATCATAAATTGGTTCCAACTTCTCCAGCATCTCTATAGTCGCACTGGCTATCACCATCTTATCTTGCATCTCTAATTTGCTTTTGTTTACTCGCTTCATCCAATCCTTAATTTGTCTCATTTTTTGTTCTGTCATAACTTTTACCTCCATAAATTTCAGTTTAGTTTAAATCTGCATTTGTAAAACCTTGATTCCTTTCCACTTCATTAACTTGCTTCGCAGAAAGTTCCTCCACATCTGGACCCTCACCATATAATTCCGCACAAACTTTACTATCAGGAAACAGAAATATACAAGCTCCTTCTGTTATACTACATCCATATCCATGCCATTCGTCTGTATGGTAAGCTGCTGTGCACTTTCCTGCTGCCATTCTTTTTTCCTCTTTTTCAAGTTCTTTTTATTTCTTAACTAACTCCTAATTTTTATCTATAATTCTCAAATCTTGATGTTGTTTTAAAAATCTTCCGGTTATTTACCCATCTCTGTAAACGCTTCAATTTATGGCCATTTGGAATGTGCTCCTTGTCATAAAGCATTACATATGGATTATAACCTAAATCTCTAAGTGTATATATTCTTTCTAAATCCTGCTCAAATGTAGTATCAAAATTGCAAAGCATATACACCGTCAATTTTCTGTAATCATACCCCGTATATTCCTTAAACATTTTGAGTTTTTGGATAATCTTCTCTTTATCCTGATACCTATCCCACGCAAAATGAATATTCTTTGTTTTGATTTGCTTTATCATCTCTATTTTTTCTTCCGTCATAAGGCGAATATCAACACCTTGCGAAAAATCCACCCAAGATTTACTGTCAATAAGTTGTCCAAGAATGTCTTTACATTCTTTACATGCTATCGGATTCGGGTCAAGCAAGACAATGTTTTTCTGCCCTCTCCAAAACTCCGATAAATCAGAGACTTTGTATGCTTTGTATCCCTCTTTTGCGCCAACATGGCAGAAATCGCACCCTCTCGGACATCCTCGGCTCATAAATCCATAGGCAGTATCTTTTGTCAATTTGGGATACAGGCTGTAATCTGGATAAATATGCTCTATGTCCCCTGGTAATTGTATATCGTTTTCCTTTTTATAGATTTCTTTTCCATCCACAAGCTTTATACAATACCCGCTCCCGCCTTTGATAACCTCATCTGCATTTATATAATATGGGTAATCTGGTGTAAAACTAAATATTTTTGACATGTATACCCGGTCAAATGGTTGGCAAGGCCAACTATGTATAGACCCATTGTACCACTCTACAGTATCCCCATTCTGCTTATGCCATGCAGATAATTTCATGAGAGGAATACTTGGAAAATGGTGGGAATCTATGTCAATTAACCCAATATTCATTCGAGAAATTCCTTTCAAAATAACTTACATCTTTGTTTTTCAAACTCAAGCATTTTCTAATATAAGTTCCATTCACCAATTCCTAAATAGACTCAACTGTTCTTCTGGTTCAAAATTCATCCATAAGACTTCTGTTCGTTTAGAAACAGATTGTGTATATGATATAGCCTCTCGACGATACCAAGCATACAACCGAGTATTGTATAAATCACAATCATATCCTGATACCATCACAGGCCCTTTATGTGCAAAAAGTACATCTAACAGTTCCTCATGCTCTTTGTCTGACATCTCACATCCATATTGCTTTCCATGCCTGGTCTGAAGCATATAGGGTGGATCTGCATAAATCAGAACATTCGGATAATTAAGCCTTTGGATTACCTCTACTGCTGGTCGGTTTTCGATTTGCACACCCCGTAATCTCTCCGCAGCCTGCATAATCTTATCTGGTATACTACACCAGTCTTGTGCTGCATAAGCTCGCTCTCGTCCTTGGATGTCATTCTTCCAGCCTACCTTTTTTCCACTTGTCCGAAATCCATGACCCATATTTAAGCGAATGTAAAAATTCACTGCTTTTTCCAAGCTGTTTTTTGGTACAGAAGCAAAAGCATCCTCATACACCTGCCGGGCATAAGGTGTATAATAAATCTCATGTGCTAGGCGCTCAGGGTCCTTTTTTATCCACTCAAACAGATTTACCACATTGTTATCTAAGTCATTCACTGTTTCAATATGTGACCTGGGCTTGTTAAATAACACTGCACCACTGCCAAAGTAAGGTTCCAAATAACTGTGATGCTCTGGAAACAGACTTATAATCCATTCAGAAAGTCCCCATTTACTTCCAGGATATTTGAATATCTGTCTCATATCAACAAGGCCCTCCTTCTGCTCCATGAAAGGCTCCTGCTGGATATTTCCATATTTCTTTTACATATACTTCATCTATTGCAAATTCTCCTGTTATAAGGCTTCTAAGAGCTTGCTTATCACCATGATAAACACATGATTTGGTATTTCCCACAAAAGTATCTAAATCACACTTATTATCCAATGTAAATCCTAAAATCTTTTCGTCTTGTTTCAATAAAGCATATTCTTCTGGATATAGCTCCCTAATTCCAGCAAATAATTTCGGGGTGGAAAAAATGCACATGGCACAGGAACAGCGATTCCATCCAGCCCGATAACATGGATGAGGATTGACACAATGTCGCTTCAACACTTCCCACACATCTTTTTCTGAGTAGTCAATGACCGGTCTCCACTGATGGACTAAACGGTGTGCTCTTTTCTCTGCATGAGTTCGGTGTATCTCCATTTCATTGTATTTGCTCCGACCTTTGGACTCTCCACGGCGTTCTCCAGATACCACCAGTATTTTTACATCATTCTTATGTCTCTTACCGCCCAAATGCTCAAGTTCTCCCATTCGGTCCAGATTTGACACTACTGTATCAGCAACCATAATCTTTAGATAAGCACTGCACCAGCGACGACTTAAATCTCCTGTTTTTGCCGGGAATTTCATTCGATATCCAAGCTCTTTCAATCGTTCTTCCATATCTTCCGTGGCTTTTTGCTTGATTTCCTGACATTTTATGTATTTCGGTGACAGACGACATCTCTTTATCTCTCTAGTATCTGGTTCCATTCACTCTACTGGTTCACTAGCCCCGATTCGGTATAACTCTCCAAAGAAACCATTTACCCTCCAGGATAACCGAAGCGGAACTTCTTCTGCATCTGCGAAAGACTTCACATAATTCTGTGTACATCGCCAATCCATTCGCCTACAAGGATGCCCGCCATCAATATCATGATGCCAGAATTCCATCTTTTCCTTTGGGACTCCCAGTTCCAAGAGTTTGTAATAACAAGCAATGCTATCTTTTCCTCCAGATAATAGAATCGTCACCAAATCATATTCTTCTAAAGGTAATAGCTCCTCCAGGTATATCTTTTTCATGTGCTCCGAATCTATTCGGCCTAGCACCCTTGGTTTTATTCGTACACCCTTTCCATAAATTGCTCTATCTGGTTTTCCATAGATAACAGGTGTATCTTTTGTACAGTCTATATCTTTGATAAAATCTGATTGAAATAAACTTAATTGACCTTTCATTTTCTAAAGGAGCCGATGCGCATCTTCCCGGAAACTCGTCTCCTTTCTTTTATTCTCAGGTAAATTCTACCTGTATAATTATTCCTCTCCTATCAGTTGCTTTAAAACAAATTCTGACAGTTGTTCACTATCATATCTCACATCCATAATTTCCTGTTTATTCTGATATTTGAACACTGCGCTTTTAATACTTGCCAAGAATCCTTCATATAATTCTTCATGCTTCAGAAGTTCTTTTCTTATGGCAATTACTATTTGTTGAAAGCTTATCTGTTCTGTAGTGGAGCTTCCTCGAATCCCATTAATAAAGTCCATATTAAGTAGTCTATATCGTGAAGAACAATTCGTTTTTCGGATAATAATTCCTTCTTCTTCCAGATTTTTTATATAAATATGTACTGTTGATTTTGCCCGCTGGATGCCTTCTGCAATTTCACTGTAAGTCGGATAAAACTGATGTTCCTTGTAGTAGTCAACAATAAATGCAACTATTTTTTTATCGATTTCTGTCATTTATATCCCCTCCTAATCTACTGCTGCCAAACGTAATCACTGAGAATCCTATAATGCAATAGCCATCTTCAAGGCCTGCTTAAATCGCGTCTGTTGTGGCCTCTGTTGGTCCAATAATACAGTCAGATTGGCTGTTAGCAAGTTCATGTTCGCCGTTACGATATCAAGGCCTTTATACGCCGTCTGCTGGATGACAGATGACATATCAATCCTGCGCTCTGTCATCATCTCCGCTACACCTGCCTTTTCATATCCATGACGATTCATGATTTTCGATGTGTTACCTTGCTTGTCATTATCAATTAGCAACACCTTATATCCATGAACTGCTGCCAGAATGTATGACATATTAACGCTTGATATGGTCTTGGCAACGCCTCCTTTTAAGTTAATAATGGATATTGTTCTCATATTTTTCCCTTTCCTGATTTCTCAATATACATTTCATAATTTCAGTTTCTCTCCTTCTGACTCTGCAAAAGTTGTTTTTCCAGTTCATCAAAATCATAATCCCGTTGTTGGAAGTTAGAAAAGCCAGTAGAGTGCACCTGAAACTTGGTTATCTTTTGTGCGTTGTGCACAGACTCTTTATCCTGCTTGTTCCACTTACGCAGTAATCCTTTCCAATCCTCAATCGGCCGACCTCCAGTTCTCCAATTTCTCTTGGTATAATACTCATAAAACCGCCTTGCATCCACATAACACAATCCTGCACTCTGGCAATACCCGATTATATCCTCCAGTGTGAGTATATGGTTGGGACCATTCTCCCTTTCCTTGCGCGCCTGCGTCTGACAGTCTTTTTTTATATTTTCTTTATGTCTTTCTTTATAGGCGGTCAATTCTGTCCGGTCATTTTGGTCATTTTTGTCCGCCCATTTGGTCATTTTTGTCCGGTCATTATCATTATTACCGGTCAATTCTGTCTGGTCATTCTGGTCATTTTTGTCCGATAAAAATGCTTTCCACTCCCAATATCTCTTGTTCAATTCCAAGACTCTTGCACTTATTCTTGTTGCGTCTTTCTTTACTACAAATACATTTCCATCAATCAGACTGTTTACTGCTCTACGTACATTTCGGTCAGATAATCCTGTTTTCTGCTGTACATATTCTATGGAGAAGAGCGTTTGTTTCTTCCCATAGCCATAGGACATGCGAATAAACAACATCAGAACCCGCATCTGTGAGCCATTAAAATCACAATTACATATGGCTTCTAACAGCTCATTTGATATTCTGGTATAACCATCTTCTAATTGGGGGGTTGCTTGTCTATTCATGATATCTATAAGTGAAAAGAGACTTTGTTTGTTATAGATTTTGTTTTCTTAGGACGCGGTTGCTTAGTAAGACGAACCAGGCGATAGTATTGGTACTTATAGCCACGTCTATCGTATCCATTATGCAAGCTATCTTTTTCCAGATAATAGCCTTTTGGCGTTTTGGGATTTTCTGACCACCTGTCCTTTTTTAGTTTTCTGATTCTTGGCTTTGGAGTCTTCAAATTCCTGCTGCATGAATATCTTACTTTTGATGGATTTTTGGCGCTTCTGAAGCTCTTATTTGTCTCTTTAACCAGATAAGAAGCCAACTGCTCATAGTGACCATTCTCATACAAATATTCATTATGAGTTCCGCCATTTTTCTTCCAGACCTGATTTACCTTCTTTGCTCCTGAACCATCTGTCAAATCATTGAGAATAACATGATGATGGATAGATGTATTTAAGTATTCTGTTACAATGATATACTTTAGTTCTTGTCCTGCTTTTCTCCAGACTTTTCGCAAATTATCTAGTGCATTTTTTACCCGTTTTTTTGCCTCATCTGCGGTTGGACGAGAAGCACGCTTATAGGTTAATGTAAGGTATAAATCTCCTTCTTCAAAATTAGCCTGTATCTTTCTCCTAAGCTTTTTGATACAATTCCTCTCATTGATTTTCGCCATCTCTACTGTAGTCAGCTGCTTTTTTATCCCTGGACGCGTCCCCTTTCCGTACCTTCCTGAAAAGTGCTTTTCTACTTCTATGATGTTTTTGTACTTGTATATTTTCATAATATGCATAATATAATATCTCCTAAGTTTAATTCTTTTACCAAGGGGCCAATGGGTCTGAAACCCCTTGATTTCCCTTGCTTTTTTGAACCCTTAGTGGTATACTATACATGGTTAGTTTTCTAAGGGTTTAACCCGGCATCCGGTCACAGCTGGATGCCATTTTTCTTTGCTTTTGTGTTTCTAGCATCATTTGTTTAAATGCCATCCCGCTTTTTGTCTCATACCAGTATCTTCCTTGTTTGTCTTTCCAATAAAGATACAACTCGTCTCCCTGCTTTTTACATCCTATGTAGTATGATTGGACAGGTGGAGACATATCAGGGAAGCTTCGTGCAAGCTGACAGGCTTCTTCTAGCTCTGACTTGTCCACCTTTACCATTTGCTTTTTCACTTCCCCCTTCCCTTCAAGTTTCTGCCTTAGCAGCTCCTTTATCCGCCTTCTAAAATATCATCAAGTGTACAATCCAATACTGCTGCAATATCTACGCTTAACGGCAAAGATGGCACTTTTGTTCCTCTCTCTATCTGACAAAGCATAGATTGGGTAACATTGACCTTTTTAGACAATTCTACCTGCGACAACCCTTTTCTTTTGCGAATATCCCGGATGTTTACGCCTATGGTCACTTTCTCCACCTCCTTAAAATTACAGCTATCAATATGACATCTGCGATAATAGAGAACACCTCTATTAAAATGCTGATATACTCCATCACAAAACCTCCTTCTTCTTAATGATTTATATTGACAATGAGTAAGAAAAAAGGTATCTTTTTGTTGGGGAGGTTTCCCTCCCCTTGAATCTTAGTCTGTCAGGTCTTTTGCTATGCTGACCAGCGCGGCTATGATTCTCAAGATTGTAGCGATGTAGATAAGAATTTTGAGCTGTCTGTCTGCATCGCTTTTCCTCTTGTTACTCATTGGCTTTACCTCCTTTTTATGATATATTTGAGTTAATTCCTTAACTCTGGTTATATTATATCACGAAATTTCTTGATTATAAAGCATTAATCACGTTTTTTCTTGATTTTAGCACATTGCACAAAAAGGAGGTTTATTACTTATGTATAATGCACAAACTCTTACACAGAGGATTAAAGAACAAGCCAAAAAGCAAAATATACTTATTCGCGATATGTTGTCTGCCTGTGATTTAAGTATTAATGCCATTAGTCAAATTACGGATAAAAAAGGCTTGTCCTGTTTTAGCCTTGCCCGCATCGCTGACTATCTTGATTGCTCAGTTGACTACTTGCTAGATAGGACAGATAATCCAAAAGTAAGCAAATAACCATAAAAACCCCCAGGCTGGAAGATTATCCGCTGTTTTTTTATTGGTCAGATTTAATATGAGTATATAAGTAGTGAAGCAAAGGACTGATACCATTGGTTGATTTCTAGCATCATATAATGGTATCAGACCATTCTTCATTTTTTCATTAAAAATCTTTATCTTCGCTTTCTACTTGGGTTCTATGGTCTAGTTCTTCCTATAGCTTTTTTAATCTGCATTTTCACGGGGTTGTGACCGCCTTTCCTGCATTACAGTGGGGAAGTATGTCCCTGCAGATTTTTCATAGTCTACACAACAGCTTCTTTTTTCTCACTGTCTTCATCTTTATTGACTCTTTCATATCCTAGCTTATCCATAAAGCGGTCTAAAAGAATCTGACGTTCTTCGGGTGTAGCATCCCGTTCTTCACCATTTATGTAATACACATAATTCATTAGCATAAAATCACCGCCTTTTCTCTGTCTATACAGAATATGCGATTCTGCTTGTACACTATTTCAAGATTTCATCTGCCCTATCCTGCTGCTCTTGGCTGTTCTACTCTCCTGGCTTCCTGGCTCGCAAGAAGGACAGCCACATTGCTATTTACTATCTCCTGTGATGTCGGAGAAAGTCTTTCATACATGGTTATCATTTCTCCAATCTTAACCTTTTGCTCCTCTGTCATTTTCTTCTCTCCTTTCTGTACAAATGCTTCCCTTTATTTTCTTTGACTTTTACCTCCATCTTTCCTATTCTATAAGTACAGGCTCCCGCCAGAGCCAAGTACAAAAGAAAGGAAGAATAAAATGTTTTATGATGACTACTGTCACACAGATGTACAAAGACAAATTTTCAAAAGTATTCTTGAGCTTTCTAAATCTAGTCTTTTTATTTCTATACAAGAATTGGACTATCTCGGCATACCTCGAAAAGAAGTGGAAGAAACGCTTATATACTTTGAAAAAAATGGACTTTTTTCATCAATACAACATCTAGGTGAAACTTTTCCGGTTATCTTTTCTTTGAAGACATAAACGTACATGTTCTTCATTCCTGGCATATTGAGCTTTTAATTCTTCTATTGTCATTTCTTCTATATAATGTTCTGATAGATTAAAAGCTCCACAATATCCAGGAAATGTATAAATATATTTTATAGGCTCAGGAAACTCTTTTGCGCCAATGCTTTCCAACCATAATCGTTTTTCTTTATCCGTACTTTTCACCTCTTTCTATTACCAATTTTAAATATCTTAATCTTTCCTCCTTTCTCTTTGACTTTTATCTCTATATCTCCTATCCTATAAGTACAGGCTCCCGCCAGAGCCAAGTACAAAAGAAAGGAATCATGTATTATGGCAGAAGAAGTAGTATTACATCAAACAACTTATTCAAAAGCTATTTATGATAATGGTATCCTCACTATTGAGCTACGTACTGGTGGTACTATTCGTCACCGAGATGTTCCCTGGGCTGTTTTTAATGGTCTAGAACTTTCTGGAAACTCGGATACTTATTATGAAAATCAGATTCGATTCAAGTATCCAACTTTCTAATGAATAATTATTATTCTGTTTTTTCCTGAGCCATGGATATGAGAAAAATTAGTCTTTATATCATATTCATGGCTTGAATCTACATATAAAACAGCTTGTACCTCTTTATTTTCTATAAGATACCAAAGAATATCACCAATCAAAAAGTCAGAAAGTTTTAGTTTAGCATTTTCCTTATTCTGCTTCTCCAGATTTAAAACTCTTTTTGCTATGGTATAGAATTCTTTTTCCGTGAAAGAAACCTGATTTTTCCTTTCTGGAATATAATCCTCTGGAAGCTCTTTTGCCCATTTTGCTAGTTTAGCTTTTACTTCTTCTAGTTCGGCTTTATCAATCCATACATTCAAATTTTTTCTTCCCCCTTTCTTTGACTTTTATCTCTATATCTCCTATCTTATAAATACAGGCTCTCGCCAGAGCTGAGTACAAAAGAAAGGAGAATGTTATGATAAACAATGAATATTATCAGGCAAAAGGAACATTGCAAATATGTCCATATTCTGGTGAACAAACTATTATCTTATCTTTTGGCTCTGATACGAATAAGTCTCAATGTGCTTATCACAAAGAATGTATCATTGACCCATGTCCTTTGGAACAGGAATTAAAGCACTATTAATCTCTTGCGGGGCATCATAAAATGTCTCGTTGCTCTTTTTATATCTCCTTATAAGCACCCATCCATAATTCTTATCAAAGTCAATAATAATTTGTTGGCTTTGTTCCATCCCAAATCCCAACATATTTCTTGTACATCTTTTAGCATCTTCCTTCTTGCAGATTCCCCAGTCATGCTCTAACTCTTTATCTCTCATTTCCAATAAATCAAGTCCAAAATGTTGATATACTTTCATCGAGAAGCTCATACTTTTATCTTCGCTATTTTCTGCCGATTTTTCATCGTGTAATCCATCCAGTTCTCTTTCAATCTGTCGCACAATTTCATCATCCAGAGTTGCTAACAAATCATTGGCCTTTTCAAATTCACAGTTGCTAATAAGCTGAACTACTTCCTTTTCTACTTGGGTTCTGTGGTCTAACTCCTGCTGCAGCTCTTTTAATAGTTCTGCTCTTTTATCTGCCTTGTTCATTGTGCCCACAATCTTTCCTCCTTTCATTGTTCTTTAAAATTTCTTCCTGCTGCCAAGCTCAAAATATCGACATGTTTTTCCAATGTCATTTACTTAAGCCTTCCCTCTGTTAAGTTAAGACTTCGCTCCCTCTAAAATCTCTGTTGCCATTACCCACCCTTCCTCTTATACTGTATGTACAAGCCACTGACATGGCCGAGTACGAAAGAAAGGAACTTTATATGGGAAAACAATATTCTAGTGGCGATACTGGACTTTGTCCTTATGTTGGGCATTCTGGGAGCATCATACTTAACTGGGATGATGATACTGTAGTTTCTGTTGAATGTAGTTTTGGAAACCATGAAACCTGCGGATATGCTAACAAATGCGAACTTTATCAACGCAAACCAGTTGGATTTGTTCAAACATACCCTTTAAAAGACAAGTCAGTTCAATAATCCACCAAACTTTGCGACCTCTTGAATACTTACACTATTTAGGAGGTCACTACCTTTTTTCTCATAATTCTTTTTAATTGAATCCAACACTCGCATGACATCTTGATATGTATAATCCGTTTCCACTTCAATAACAGTAAGAATCTTATTTGTTAAAGTTGCCATTTTCACTGCTTCTTTATGGCTCATTGGCTCTATCTTGTCCACTTTCCTCTCCTTACCTCCTCCTGAAATCGTGTTTTCGTTCATGTTACGCTCCTACCTCTGTAATTGAAGCGTCTGCATTGGGGGATTGCGTGCCTGTTCAAAAGCAACATTCTTTGCACCGTTTTCTGCTATTTCTGCAACTCTCACCAGCGTCATAAAATATGCCTGATTTTGTGGAGTTAGTCTTTTAAGAATACCTGCTGTTTCTTCAACAGTCGTTTTCATCATTTTTATCGCTCCTTTCATTAACTTTGTGATAACAAAATACCACATACAAAATAATATGTCAAGCATTTCTATTAATTTTGTGATATATTTTGTTTTGAGTATTGATTTTATATATTTTTTGTGATAAAGTTGTATTACAATATCACAGGGGAGGTTTTTATGGTTCAACGTTTAAAAGAGGTTAGAAAGGCTTTGGGGCTTAATCAAACCGAATTTGCTAAACATCTTGGCATAACACAAACTGCTTATTCAATGATAGAAAGCGGAAACCGTCCATTAGCAGATAAATATGTCAAGGTCATTTGTTCTACTTTTAACGTAAGCGAAGCTTGGTTTCTGACTGGTGACGGGGAAATGTTTGTGTCATCTCCGTATGAAAAAGAATTTACAGACATCTTCGGACATCTGACGCCGGAAACGCAACAATATCTTTTACTAATGGCAAAGGAATTACTTAATACTCAGCAAAAGCTATTAAGCCCAAATCCTGAAAGACCTACCCCACACAATTCTGAAAAATGATGCAGGTACGGGATGTACCTGCATTTTTTTTAAATATCCGCTTTTCAAGGCAAAATCCCCCCTTTTCACGAAATAATCTCCCTATGGGCACCACGCCAAACAGTGAATTTAAACAATATTTCTGTAAATGGATATTTCCGAATTTGGAAAATGCAAAATTCTGCCATGACAGATTTTCCTTAACTTAACGGCTCACACATCTAACTAAATGACATTGGTCCATCCTCCCTTTCCTTTTGCCTATTCATAGGCTCTTATTCACTAAATGCACCTTCCAAAAAGAAGACAAATAATTACTCTTTTTGAGAAAAGCATTATTATTGTATGTTTATCTTAATTCTGTTTTTCTTTTCTTCCTTTATGTGGTATACTTTTTATGTAAGCTTCTGCTAAAATCAACTACAAAAGAAAGGGGAACGTTCAATGATTATTCTTTTAATTTTGATTCTTGCTTTTATTGGAATCATTGTATATAACAGCTCTAAGAATCACTATAGTAAAAGCAATCATGTGGATACTATAACTTTAAACCCAAAACCTACCGTAAAAAAATCAACTTCTGACTCAATAACAGTTTCTGTATCATCGTCCATTAAACAAACAGAGCCAGACTATCCGCCCTTTATTTTACCCAATATGTCGAACCGAGTCATAATGCATAAATATAAAGTAAAGGGCTTAAATCCTCGTACCAAAAGGATGAAAACTTGCATTGTTATTGCAAAAGAAGGAGCTCCTGAGCATGAATTTGCTTTAAAATCAGAGTTAAAAGAACCCTTTACCATAACTCTTGAAGATACACTTCCTAGCGAAGCACAATTAAAGTTTGCAAAAAATATTAATATTCCTATTCCGTCTGGAGCTACCAATACTGATATATCATGTCTTCTCAGCAGACAGCTTGACCAATTTTATGATGATTACATTTCTAATGGTTTATTAGAATATGCAGCTGAACATTCCATATATTTATCTTCATATGATAGTTCTCTTGGCGGTGCTAGGCGTATTTTTAACGTATTTCAAGAGCATAACTCACTTGACCTTTTTATTTTTTTCTCATATCTTATCCATTGCTTAAACTACAATATTCAAATAGAAAATCTTAATGATTCTGAATACAAAGATATATTTTATTCTCTTGGAACTCTTTGCAATCAAAATACTGAATTTATAAAAACAATAAACTCTTTCTCAGATGACAATTTCAATCATTTATTAAAAAAGAAACATATTGATGGTAGAAATAAAAGGAACCTACAATTATCTAATTTTATAAACAACTATCTGAAGCAAAACATTCCTCGATAACATTTAAAAGGACTTATTAGACATATAAGAGAAGTTACTTAGTCCAAATAAATAGTATTCATTGCGTATATTAACAATCGATGCAGGTACGTTCCCGTATCTGCATTTTTTCTATATTTTTTGAATCCTCTCTTAACAATACGTATTACACGTGTTATACTGTTTTTGTAAGGAGGTTTTTGTATGTTATTTGTATATCCTGCTATCTTCCACAAAGAAAATGAATCTTACTGGGTGGAATTTCCCGATCTGAAAGGATGCAATACCTACGGTTCTACCATTCCAGAAGCTATGGAAATGGCACAAGAATCTCTTACCGGATATCTTTTGTCATTGTTAGAACATGGAGATAATATCGCTTCTCCCTCCGATATTTCTGCCATTCACGCTGCTGACGGATTTTCCTCCCTTGTATCATGCGACATTAACCAGTATAAGGACACGAAAGCAGTAAAAAAGACTTTAACCATACCATCATGGCTGAATGACCGTGCCATTTCTATGGGGATAAACTTTTCACAGGTATTACAAGAAGCGCTTCTCTCCAAAATACAAGCATAAACTTTAACCATTAGCCCCGATTTCACATGGAATCGGGGCTGCTCCTTATTTGCTTTCAAAAAATCTGTTTTTCAAGCCAAAACGCCCTTTTTACAGAAAATCATCCTTCTACTAGAATCACACCAAACAGTGAATTTGAAAAATTTAACTCATTGTATTATTATAATAATTCAAAGAGTTATTTTTGTCAATGTTAAAATCACAAAAATATTGCAAAGAGTTATAACATGTGTTATATTTCTATGTAAAGGAGGTGAAAAAGTGAATAGACGCATTAAAGAATTGCGAAAATCTTTAAATATGAATCAAACAGATTTTGGCACTAAAATCGGTGTTAAACAAACTACTATTGCTGGATATGAAAGTGGAATAAGAACCCCAACGGATGCAGTAATTCTTTCCATATGTAGAGAGTTTAACATCAACGAAACCTGGCTCCGAACTGGCAAAGGCGAGAGGAATCTATCTCTTTCAGAAGATGATGAAATTATGAAATATGTTGGACTTTTTCTCAAAGACAAGGAAGATTTTGTAGCCCAAAAAATAAAACGATTTATTGTTGGCTATGAAAAGCTGGATGCCGAAGATAAAAAGATTATTGAAAACCTTATGCACCAAATTTTTGAAGACGAAAAAAAAGAGCCGGAATAAACCGGCCCCATTCAGGAGACAAAATACAATATAAATATATAGATTTGCTTTAGGATTTTTTCACTATCAATAGTATCCAGGATTTCCATAATCATTTTTTTGTACTTCATTTGTTTGGTCTCCTTTCCTCTTTTGTAAATATCCACTTCTATATTTATTCTTACATAACTATAACGATTCAGTGAAAAAATATGGACGATAATTAAACATTTGTCCCCAAACTGGGACACTTTTTAGAAATTCATATCATATAACGAAGGAAAAGAGACTTTTAAACTTTTGACCATCTGCTCCAAAGTATCTACATGAGAGCTAATTTGCCCATCAAATCATGTTAATATCCATATCGCCAATTACTTTTTTATATGCTTATTTTGTATAGAATGTTTTAATAAGCAATGTAATGTGGCACACATAAAGGAGGAAATACTCATGTATATAAAAAAACAACTTATTATATTACTAATTGTATCTATATTTATTTTATCTGGATGTGGTAGTAAAACTATAGAAACTCAAGAAAATACAATTATTGAAGAAGAATCTTTAGCAAATGCTCCTGCTGAAGATTCTCCACAAGAAACTACCAATAGTCTACCAGAAACTACACCTAATGAAGAATCTGAAGATGAAAATGCAAATTCTTCAGAAGCAGAAATAATTCCATCAGAAACAGATGATTCTTCAGAAGAAAATCAACCAACAGATGAACCTGATATATCGTTTATAGAGAACTACGATAACGAAATTGTAGTATCTTCTACAACACTTTTAGAAAGATTCATAAATGGATATAAGATTTCATTAGCTCCTCAATCATGGACAATCGCAGATTTTGATGAAAATGGCGCTATAATGGCTACTACAAGCGTTACAGATAAATCTACTAATATATCTCAAACAGCAATCGTAGTTCTTACACCTATAATGGAAGGCGATAAGATGACTGGTGCAACACCACACTTTGTTTCAGTTGGAGATACTGTATATGGAGATGATGGTTACTGCGATGAATTCTTTTCTAATCTTGAAGAATTTTTTAATTCTTACTAAATTACATTTTCTAGCTTTCTAAGAGAAATTTGGAAAGGGATGTAACAAGAGCGAGAACGTATCTTTTGCTTCAGCATAAGCGTTATAATGACCTGGAACGTTCTGTAAGTGATACAGGATTCCAGCAACAACTAATGTCTGAGTATGGAATATAGAACATCTATCAAGACTAATCCGTTTATAAAATAATAGAATTTAGAAATCTGTAAGATACAAAGAGGAAAAAGGCACTTTTAAGCCTTTGGCAATCCGTTCTAAAGTGTCCATACGAGGACTAATCTGATTGTTTGCAATCCTATTTATAGCACTTTTGGATACTCCAGTACAAATTGCCACCTGACGCGCTGTCAAATTATGTTGATACATATAATCACCAAGTAATATTTTCATATGCTTATTTTGTAGGAAATATTCTAGACAAGCAATGTAGGATAGCACAGATAAAAGAATTTTTTGCTAAAAAGTATGTAAAGCCGACCCTGCACCTATAGGGACCGGCTTTACGGAAGACGCATGGATGATACGTCTACAGCATGTATATTGTATCATCCTTGCACAACAAACACAAGCAAACAAGTATTTTTCTGGCTGTTTTTTTATACCCTTTTCTCTTTATAATATTACAACAACATGTATTATATCGCTTTTAACAAATATAAAAATGTGTGTTATTCTATTGACAAATACTATAATATGTGTTATTATAATATTGTCAGGAGGGAACACACATGAAAAGTTATTCATCACGAGACGTTATCAAAATGTTAAAAGCAGATGGATGGTATGAGGTAAATGTAGTTGGAAGCCATCACCAATACAAACACCCAACCAAAAAGGGGCGCACCACAGTAAAGCATCCTGACAAGGACATTCCCCTTCGGACGCTAAAAAGCATTGAGGCACAGTCAGGGCTAAAGTTTAACTAGCCCTGACTCCCTCCTAACATACACCATTAAGGAGGTTATTTTATGAAAAAAGTAGAACGTTATTTCTATCCCGCTATCTTTGTCTATGAACCTGGTCAAGAAATCGCCATTGACTTTCCAGATTTAAACTGTGCAACCAGTGGCACAAATGACAATGATGCGCTTTTATCAGCACGTGAACTTCTTGGTTGCGTTCTCAATGGACTAGAAGAAGATGGTGAGGACATCCCTGCTCCCACTCCACTGTCTGAAATCAAGACAAAAGAAAATGAGCGAGCAGTCTTAATTGATGTTTATATGCCATCTGTTCGTTTGGCAAATGTAAATCGCGCAGTCAATAGAACTGTCACTTTACCTGCATGGCTTAATGCTGCTGCCTTGGAACGAAATATCAATTTCTCACAGGTATTACAAGAAGCTTTAAAGTCTCAACTCAATCTTGGATAAGGGGCATGTTGTCCCTTTTTCCAAACCTATCAAAACTAATCCGTTTATAAAAGAGGGATATTTATGTCGACTTTAGAAAAAGTAATGATTTTACTTCAAGAAATGCCAGAGCAATCACTTGAAACCATATATGCTTTTATGTAGTCACTCTTTGCATATGGAAATCAAAGCGAGCACTCTACAGAAACATCACTTAATACTGTTGAACATGTTATTCCTGAATTAACTTTATCTAAAGATTCCGTAGAAAAAAGACGCAAAGGATTTCAAGGTCTTATGTCATTTGCTGGAACATTACCTCAAGATTTTGACTGCAAATCACTTAATAAATACAACTCATTTACGATACAACAGGAAATATCATGCAAAAGATAATCAAAATGCCAAAAATTTTATCAAACAATATCTATGATACATATAATTTTTTAGCAAATCTTCAACATACTATTATAGATTGTTCTGAGAATGAAATCATACTTGATTTTTCCGCCTGTCCGTTTAGTCATGCTATTTTTACAGCCTTTATTGGTTCTCTTTCTGTATGGGCAATTTATTCTGGGAAAATCATTAAATATCGTGTCAAAAAAAATAGTCAGCTTTATAAGTATTTTAAACGTAGCGGATTATATAGTTTTATAACTGGTGACATTGTAAATTATACAAATGGAAATACAATTCCTTTTAGGAAAGTCCTTATGGATGATTCTGAAATTATTGATTATATTGATAATATATTAAAACTTGCACCAGTTAAATTGAGTGGAAATGCAGAAGAAATTCTATTCAAAAATATATATGAAATATTTAACAATTCCGTTGAACATTCTAATGCTAAATACGGAGTTTATGCATGTGGACATTGGTTGCCTAAAATTAAGGAATTAGTATTTTCTGTATATGATACTGGAATTGGTATTCCAGAACGAATAAAAACTCAAATAAATCCAGATTTTACATCTAAAGATGCTATGAAATGGGCTCTTCTAAAAGGAAATTCCACAAAACAGCTTGATAATGGTGCTCCACGTGGTGTTGGTTTATCTGAGTTAAAAAATTTTATCCGTTTAAACAAAGGAGCTTTTAATATTGTAAGTAATGATATATATTATTCTTATAATCAAGAAGATACCTACATATACTTAGACAAGCCCATCATTGGTACTATGATAAGTTTTATCATACGCAATGATGAAGAACACATATATATTGCTTAATAATTTGGAGGATATTATGGTAAACATTAAAATTTCTGATTTTTCTCAAGAAGCTGCCAGTCAGACTAAAGGATTACAATTAAGAAAACAAATGGAAAATCTTCTTAAAGAAACTACTCCTTTCTCGGTGGATTTTGATGGAATTTCCAGATTTGCATCTCCATTTTTTAATAATAGTTTCGCTAGTCTTGCTTTAATATATGGATTTGATGTAATCGAAAATATTGACTTATTAAATCTTTCGGAAATTGGAACTTTGGCATATAGTACATCTATGGAAAATGCACATTTGCTTTCTAATAACCCAGACTATATTGATAAAATCAATAATATAATAAACACTAATTTACCAAAGAAAGCCGAATAATCAACATGATGAAATGTGATAAAATTGTCGATTTACGCACCTATGCCTCTATTAACAATACTCGAAAATTTTTTTTAGATACTAATGTGCTTTATTGGTATACCTATCCCCGTTTTTCTTTGCCTAATCAGCTGACTCGCACTGCTAAAATATATTATGATTTTATTGACAAACTGATTGCAGCGGGAAATCCACTAGAAACATCTGTATACAATCTAACAGAATTACTAAATGTAATTGAGAAAAACGAATACGATATATATTGTAATTTACATACAGAAATCCCTATTACAAGAAAAGATTTTCGTAAAATGCTTCCCGAACGCACCAATGTTGGGAAAATAATGAAAACATCATTAAATAATGCAAAGGGAATTTGCAAAATAATTGATTTTGATTTTACCCAAACCACAATCCATCATTTTGTTGATGATTTTATCAAACATAGATGCGATGTCTTTGATTACACAATTTTGCAATATTGTATACAATCCAAGAACCTAAACATTATTTCAGATGATAGTGATTTTTCAACAATGGAAAAAATTAATTTGTATACTGCAAATGAGAATGTTCTTGAGACCACAAATCTATAAAAAACCGCCCCAGTGCTATCAACACCAGAGCGGCCAGTCATATATCCGAAGATGATACAACCTCTAAACAAGATATATTGTATCATCTTCTGGCAGCCAATGCAAGCGAACTTACATTCTTCGCGGGCTGTTATTTTTGTACCCATTTTTACAACTATGCTATCCTGTCATCGCATAGACTATACAAGGAGGATAAACATTATGAAAAACGGAGCCCTCTATATTCGCGTCAGCACTGACAGACAAGAAGAACTCTCTCCTGACGCTCAGAAGCGTCTGATGCTGGACTTTGCTCATGATAATGATATTATTATCACAGAAGACAGCATATACTGGGAAATCGGCATCTCTGGCCGGAGTGCAGACAAGCGCCCATCCTTTCGACAGATGATTGCTGCTGCCAAATCTCCAGAGCATCCCTATGATGTTATCTTAGTCTGGAAATTTTCTCGTTTTGCCCGAAACCAAGAAGAATCTATTGTCTATAAATCCCTGTTGAAAAAAGCTGGTGTTGAAGTCATCAGCATATCTGAGCCACTTCCAGATGGTATTATGGGAGGTTTAATCGAGCGTATCTTGGAATGGATGGACGAATACTACTCCATCCGTCTCTCAGGAGAAGTTATGCGTGGTATGACAGAGAAGGCCCTAAGAGGTGGATACCAGGCAAACCCACCATTAGGCTATAATCGTGAGAGGAATCAAACTCCGACCGTTAATGAGGCGGAGGCAGCCCTTGTACGCATGATTTTTAGGATGTTCACTGAAGAACACCTAAGCATAAGTGCTATCGCCAAAAAATTAAATCTGGCCAAATACCCTACCAAGCGCGGTGCTCACTGGAATGTCACACATCTTCGTTACCTTTTGGGTAATCCATTCTACATAGGAAAAGTCCGCTGGAATTATGTATCTCATGGAAAAGGAAAACGTCTCAATGACTCTTCTGAATGGATTATCGCTGATGGCGTTCATGAAGCACTAATCACTGAAGAGACCTTTGAAAAGGCAGCGATACTTTTAAAGCGCTCTGCTACCACTGGGTGGGTCCATGGCCATATGCCGGCCAAGCACTGGATTAGTGGAGTTTTAAAATGTGCATCCTGCGGCGGAGCTATGACCTATTCTTCTGAGACAAAGCGCAATAAGGCCGCCTATCGCTGCCATAACCATATCGCGGGAACCTGTCCTGTGACCAACCGCATCTTAGTCTCCAAACTAGAGCCAGCTATTTTGGAAGGCTTAGAAACCTTTATGAACACCAATCATTTTGAATATATCCGAAAAATCACACAGGAAACTTCGGCTGATACGGCGTCTATCCTAAAAGAGCAGCTTTTGGACCTGCAAAAAAAGGAGAAGCGTGTCCGAAAAGCTTACCTAGATGGAATTGACACGCTAGATGAATACCGGGAAAGCCGGCAAGCCATCACCCGGCAGAAAGAAGAACTCACTATCAAATTAGAAGCCATCCATAGTCCCTCCTCTACTATTACAGAACAAGACAGACTTCAGATGGCTGATAATATCCAGGATGTACTTCTAATCCTTCGTTCTAAGGATGCCGATATGATAAAAAAAGCAGATGCCATTCGCAGCATCTGTGAGAAAATTACCTATGATAAATCCAAAAATCAACTCTGGTTCCACTTTATCTTATAATCCCTACAGACCGTACTATTGAATATATAGATTACAAGAATTCATAATCGCATGTGTAAAATCCTGTCCTCCATGCCCGCCTACTTTATGGCACCGTATTTTTCTGTCCTCCACTATCTTAAAACCTGGACATGAAAACTGGTCATTTAACGTTGAAGTTCCTGACATCAGCGCTGCAGAGGAGGTAAATATCTTAAAGGTTGAACCTGGTTCATAGGTATCGTTGACACATTGATTTCGCCACATCTGATTCAGGGCATCTTGTTTTTCCTGCTCGCTCATCTGCTCGGTGTTTTCTATGGTAGTGAGTGTAAAAGGGTCATTAAGATTGAACTCTGGTACATTGACACAGGCGTAGATTTCTCCATTTTGCGGGTTTAGAATCAAGATGGATACATAGTCCGCCTCTTTGGCTTCCATCACCTTTAAGGCCTCCTGCTGCGCGTAGAGCTGGATATTATAGTCTAAGCTTACCACTAAGTCATTGCCTGGTACGGATTCCACTCTCTCTTCTTTGGCATTTTCAATCTCCACCCCTCGGGCATCGGTAAGCGTTAGAATCGTTCCTGGAATTCCTTCTAGATATTCGTCATATTTTACTTCCAGACCGATAATTCCCTGGTTATCGCTCCCAGTAAATCCAAGCACTTTAGAAGCCAGCTCATTAAAAGGATAGTACCGCTTAAAATCTTCATCCACTTTAACACCCGGATATTGATAGGCGCGAATCGCATCCCCTATCTCTTTGTCCACATTGGATTTGATGCGCTCAATCGAGCTTACTTTCTCCACTCTTCTTCGCACAGTCTCTTCAGAAAGTCCGAGTTCTTTACAGAGCATTGCTATCACGGCTTCTGGGTCTTTTATCTGGCTGTGAATTACCGAGATAGTACAGACCGTACGGTTATCGGCTAGTATTGTCCCGGTACGGTCGACAATTCTCCCGCGCGCTGCTTTGATGCTTCTTTCTCTCTCGTGTAAATCTTTGGCAAGCTTTTGATAGTATTCTGACTCAAATACCATCAGATAGATTAACCTTCCTCCAAGCACCATCATCATCAACAGACAGGCTGTAAACACAATCACAATTTTCTTTTTATGGAATGTCTTGCAGTGCAAAAAACACCTCATAAGAACGGTTTTAACTATCTTATGAGGTGTCTTTGCTTCTTATTCAGTTGGATTGTCGTCCTCGTTATCTTCTAGAGCATCTGTGGGCTTTACATCCCGGAGATTGTCGTTAATCGGTGTATCTCCAAGCACTGAATCATCCTCTTCATCAATTGTACTTGGGTCTGGCATCTGTACAGTCTCTCCGGTCTGCGGGTCTACAAGCTGTCCCTCTGGAATTGGATCCTCTTCCTCCTCAGATTCTTGTTCTCCTTCAGCTTCTTCTGCCGCCTGGCGCTCTGCTTCAACCTCTGCTTGCATATCCTCTGGAACTGCCTCTGTTGGATAGATATTAAGATATGGCAGTGCCTCCTTCATAATATTTTTCCATACTTCCATCGCATAAGAAGAGCTGGATTGTTTCTCTGCATTTGGCTCGTCCACCACTACATAGAGTACCACTTCCGGGTGTTCTGCCGGAGCAAATCCAATAAAGGACACCAGATAATTGGTCTTGTCTCTTGGAATCTTCTCTGCGGTTCCTGTCTTTCCGCCCATCGAATATCCGGCTATTCGGGCAGATCTTCCCGTCGCATGATTGCCATTGGCATCGTTGGGGCCATACATCGTATTGTATAAGTATCTGCGAATCAAAGAAGAAGTCTTTGTAGAAATCGGTGTTCTTAGAAGTACTGGCTCTATATTTTCTACCGTTCCTCCGCTGCTGTCTAAAATTTTCTTTGCCACATGTGGCTGATAATAGCGCCCCCCATTAATACACGCTGAAAACGCAGATATCACCTGAATCATTGTCACATTATAATTCTGTCCAAAAGAGTTGGTTGCCAAGTCTGTCGAACGCATCACCAAGCGCTCATTGGGGGCATTCTCCTTCGTATAGTAGATAAGTCCATCAGTCCTTGCTTCCCCTGGCAAATCAATATTGGTCCGAAGACCCAGATTAAACATATTTTGATACTTGGAGAAGTTTTCCTCTCCGATTTTCGAAGACAACTGCATCATTACATCGTTACAAGAAAGCATCAGAGAACCTTCCAGTGTAATAATCTGATGTCCGATCTTTTTAGAACACCAGATATCTCTGCCGGAGATATTCTGTCTGCCATCGCACAGATAGGTATCGCCGTCCTGGGCAACGCCCGTCTCTAAAGCTGCCGCCACAGTAATCGGTTTCATCGTAGAGCCTGGCTCATAGGTATCGCTGATACAATAATTTCTCCACAATCCATTGAGTGCATCTAATCTCTCTTTGGAATCGTCATCTAACGCCGCAGCTTCCTCTTCCGTAAACAGACCATTGGCTACAACATCATAAGGTTTATTCAAGTCATAGTGACGGTTGCTGGCCATTGCTAAGATTTCTCCAGTGTTAGGGTCCATCATAATCGCTGCGGTTGTCTTGCTGCCATCACCTTCCCGATAAGCATCTCTATATTTTTCCTGAAATTCTGCAATATATTTTTCCACAATCTGTTGCAAGGTAATATCAATCGTAGACATTACACTGTTGCCATCTGTCGCTGCCCGAACCGTCTTCTCCTGCTCTAAGTCTTCATTGAGATAGTTGTAGCTTCTGCCATCCTCTCCATTTAGCACATCTGTATACTCTTGCTCGATACCATACTGCCCGACATTACCAGCCACTGTATAGCCAATCACATTACAGCCTAGAGTATTATAAGGATAACGACGGATATAGGAGTCTTCTAACCATACACCAGCTATCCGGCTATCCTCTGCCTCCATCGCTTCTTCAAACGCTGCCACTTGGTCCTTGGTCATCTGTTTCTCTAAAACCACATAGTGACTGCTCTTTTTCTCTTCCATAATCTGCTCAAGCTCTGCTTTGTCATGGCTCTCAAAATGCTCGGCAAGCGCCTGAAGCGTCGGTTCTACACAGTCCTTTTTGGGGTCCTTTTCATTGTGATTCTCCCACAGAACTGCCGGGTCTAGAATGATATTGTAGACCTTTTCACTGGTCGCTAGAATCGTGCCGTTTCGGTCGTAGATATCCCCTCGCCTGTACGGCAGAAGGATACTGTTGGTATCCTGCTGTGATAACACCTTTCTTGTATATTGTTCTCCACTTACTCTGCTTATGTACACCAACCGTACAATAATTCCAATTAAAATCAGCACTATTATTACAAATAATAGTGCCAACTTTCGTTTCATCTTCAGCGTTATCCGTTGCCTTTTTGTAAGTCGTCTTCGTCTTCTCGCCACTTGATGCTCCTATCTGTCATTCCCTAATATCTGGTCTATTAGAGTCTTTTCTTCTTTTGGAATCTCCTGATTCTGCCTTACATAATCCCTGGTCTTTCCATCATACAAGATGACCTGGTCCTCCCCGGCATACACCATCCCCAGTTCATTGATTGCCACATCTTTGATATATTCCAAATCAACCGATGTCATAATCCGGGTATAGTTGTCGTCATTTTCCTTCTTTAACTCTTCTAATTTCATCTCCAGCGCTGCAATATTTTTCATACGACTCGTTGTCTCTGCCTGAAGCTGAAGATAATTGACACAGGACCAGAGAAGCATACAGGTAGCTGTCACCACAAAAATCGCATACAGCACATTGACATACTGTATTTTCTCTCTTGGTGCTCTTCTTCTTTTGGCCTGTCTTCTTGGTTCCTCCTGTCTTTTGGGGCGCCGAAGAGGCTCTGTTTTTCTTACGGTATTTCCTTCAATATATCTTTTTCTCCTGTCATAGTCCATTTTCACCAGCTCCCCTCGTCAATGTCTGTTAAATCCGCTCAAAGACGCGCAATTTCGCGCTTTTAGAACGTGTGTTCTCTACCAATTCTTCTTCTGTTGGTAAAATCGGCTTCCTTGTGATTACGCTGCCTTTTGAGATTTTTCCACATACACAGACCGGAAAGTGACTAGGACAAGTGCATGGATGCTCATTTTGTCGAAAAATCGTCTTGACAATCCTATCTTCTAACGAATGAAATGTAATGACACAGATTCTTCCTCCCGGGCGCAAAAGCTCAATCATATCATCCAACGAATTTTTCAGTACCTCTAACTCCTGATTTAACTCAATCCGAATTGCCTGAAAAGTCTGCTTTGCCGGATGTCCTTTCTGCATTCGCACTTTCTTAGGAATAGCAGCTTTAATCGCCTCCACTAATTCTCCCGTCGTCTCGATTGGCTTTATCTGTCTTTTCTGTACAATATGCTTCGCTATGTTCTTTGCAAATTTATCTTCTCCATAGTCACGGATGATACGGTATAAGTCCATCTCGCTGTATTGATTGACAATATCCCTTGCAGTCTTTGCCTGCCTTAGGTCCATCCTCATATCAAGAGCTACATCTTCTCGATAAGTAAACCCCCTTGCGGCTTCATCCAATTGATAAGATGATACTCCTAAATCCAAGAGTATTCCATCTACTTTCTCAACTTGGTACTCTCTTAGTACCTCTCTCATCTGACAGTAATTGCTTCGGATGATGGTTACTTTTTCTCCAAATTCCGAAAGTCTCTGACTCGCCGCTTCCACTGCCGCTCCGTCTTGGTCGATACCATAAAAATGCCCGTCTTCTGATAGCTGTCTGCACACCAAGAAGGCATGTCCACCTCCCCCGAGCGTTCCATCCACATAGATTCCATCTGGACGAATCCGAAGTGCTTCTATTGTCTCTCTTTGCAGAACTGAATAATGACTAAATGTCATATGTTTCCACCACCTACACAATATCATACCCTGAACTTTTGAAAAATGCAATAGTTTTTCATAAAAAAGACAAGGACTGTTATATCAGAATCCAATATAACAGTCCTTTTTGCTTTTCTTACATATTTGTTTTTCTGGATTCGTACGCCTCCACCAGCCGGTCCATCTTTTGTGCTTCATACAAAAGTTTTATCAGATTTTCCGACCGTTTTGCCATACGATCTATCCTTGTTCTTTGTACTTCAATCGCTTTCTTGATGTTCATCCTGCCTGTGAACCTCCCCATTGTTCTTCTTGGTTCTACCTTTCAGAATCCATAATAGGGAAAAAAGAATCAGCACGCCTGCTAAAAGTTGGGACACCGGGATCCCTGTGTGTCCAATAATTAACTGGTCTGTTCGAAGTCCTTCAATCCAGATTCTACCTACTCCATAGAAGAGAAGATACATAAGAAACAGCTCTCCAGTGAACTTCTTTCTTGTGCGATACCAATACAGAAAACAGATAACCCCAAGGTTCCAAAGTGATTCATATAAGAACGTAGGATGTACCTGTATAAACTGTTCACCACCTATCATTTGCACATGCGCCCACATCTCCTCCGTAATCTCATGTGCACGCACCGCACTAACCGGAAGCTGCATAGCGAAGATTCCGTCCGTATAACCGCCAAAAGCCTCTCTGTTGAAAAAGTTGCCCCACCGGCCAAGAATCTGCCCAGCTACTAGGCCCACGCATGCAGTGTCTAACAGTAAAGGGAACGAAAGTTTTTTTATTCGGCTGTACCCATATACAGTTAAGACTGCTCCGATAATCGCACCATAAATGGCTATGCCGCCCTGTCTTAGATTAAAAATACTAAGCAGGTCATTCTTATAATTATCCCATGAGAAAATCACATAGTAAGCTCTCGCACAGATAATGGAAAATACAATCGCATAAATCACCAAATCTGTGTAAGTATCAGGGTTCTGTCCGGTTCGTTTTGCCTCTCTTTCTGCCAGGCAAAGTCCTAACAGAATCGAGCATCCCATAATGATACCATAATAAGCAATCTCAAAACCAAAGACAGATATGGATTTTCCCACATGCTCCAGATAGAACCCCAGATATGGAAAGTTAATTGTTGTGTTCATCGATGAAAATCCTTTCCAAAACAAGTAAACTGACCGGTTCAGTTTACATCTTTATTTTATTGCCTTTTTTGACATTTTTCAACCAGAGATTCTCGACAAATTTCGACACTAAATACTATACATTGAATAAAAATTCAATGACATCTCCATCTTTTACCACATACTCTTTTCCTTCGCTGCCCACAAGCCCTTTCGCTTTTGCCGCTGCAATCGAGCCACAGTCTAACAAATCCTGATAGTTGACAACTTCTGCCCGAATAAAGCCTCTTTCAAAATCCGAGTGAATCTTCCCGGCTGCCTGTGGCGCCTTGGTGCCAATCTTAATCGTCCAGGCACGCGTCTCTTTCTCTCCGGCAGTCAGATAGCTTAAAAGTCCTAACAGACGATAACTTGCCTGAATCAGTTTGTCAAGCCCGGATGTCTCAATGCCCAAATCCTCCAAGAACATCTTCTTTTCATCCTCTTCTAGCTCTGAGATTTCCTGCTCAATCTGTGCGCAGATAACAAATACTTCACTGTGCTCAGATGCTGCAAATTCCCTTACCGCCTGTACATATGCATTGCCAGCTCCATCTTCTTTTAAATCTTCTTCTGCCACATTCGCTGCAAAAATAACCGGTTTATACGTCAAAAGATTATAAGAAGTAAGCCATGCTTCTTCCTCCTCATCCTCTACACCGGCAAAGCTTTTAGCAGTCTTTCCTTCTTCAAGGTGTACTTTAATTTTCTGTAACAGGGCAAGTTCCTTTGCAAGCGCTTTATCATTTCTTGCGCCTTTACTGGTTCTTGCAATTCGACGCTCGAGCATCTCGATATCTGAGAAGATTAACTCCAGATTAATTGTCTCAATATCTCTTAGTGGGTCCACACTTCCATCTACATGAACCACATTACTATCTTCAAAACAGCGCACCACATGCACAATCGCATCCACTTCACGGATATTAGCCAGAAACTGATTGCCAAGCCCCTCTCCTTTAGATGCTCCTTTTACAAGTCCGGCAATATCCACAAACTCAATCACCGCCGGCGTCACCTTCTGTGAATGATACAATTCAGAAAGTTTTAAAAGTCTTTCATCTGGCACTGCTACCACACCCACATTAGGGTCAATCGTGCAAAATGGATAATTGGCAGACTCTGCTCCCGCTTTGGTCAGAGAATTAAAAAGTGTACTTTTGCCCACATTGGGCAGACCGACGATTCCCAATTTCATACTTTATATTTCCTCCTCATAAAAAGCCCAAAATCAATAGGGTATATTATACTATACAGGAACTTAAATTTCAATAAGAATTCAAATGACTATATAAGGACGCTAGGGCGGGAGGGCAGTAGGTTCCTTCCAGACCCCGCTCTCGCTTAATGGGTCTTGCAGGAACCTACTGCCCTCCCGCCCTGGCTGACTGCGGCTACCGATACGATACAAGACACTATCATATAATGTTGTGTGGTATATAGATAAAGGGTTCCGCCCGAAGCGTACGTATCGGAGCCAACGTACAGCCCGACATGGCCTGGCAGATGTTCCTGCAAGACCCATTGGACGCCATCGGCACTTAGCGAGCGCAAGCGGTTACGCGCAGTCGCGAGCTTAGTACCGCTATAGGCGTTCATTAAGCGAGAGCGGGGTCTGGAAGGAAGCATCTGCCAGGTCGTGGCGAGCGTCCCTTATTCTTCCCTACAAAAAAACATTTTTAATATCATTAAACAGAACCACCACCATCAGTCCCATCAACACCACAAATCCCAAAAAGTGCACCATACTTTCTTTCTCCTGTGGTACAGCCTTTCCGCGTATTGCTTCAAAAAGCAAAAAGATAAGCCTCCCTCCATCAAGGGCTGGTATTGGAAGCAGATTCATCACACCCAGATTGACTGACAGAAGAATCGACATTACAATCATATTTAGAATGACATAATACCATCCATCATTTCTGCTCTCTTCATAAGTCTCTCCAATCGCGTTCACAATCCCCACAGGGCCTGAGACGTCATCAATTCCCACACGTCCCCGCACCAGCATTAAAAGGCTCTCTACAGTGGCTTTTAACCAATAACGAAGCTCTGCAACGCTGTAGCCAAGTGTCTTTAGGATATTTCCCTTAGTCCTTATATTGGCTTTCTCAAATCCATACCGATAATATCCACTCTCATCCGCTGCTGGTGTCAGTGTAACAGTATGTTCTTCTCCATTTCTTTGAAAAGTTACTTCAGTCGCTCGTCCCTGGTACATACTGTTATAAAGGCTGATTTCCTTATAAACATATGTTCTGCTTCCACCCATACGGATAATCTTATCTCCATCCTGCATCCCTGCTTCGGCTGCCGGATAGCCGGGTGTAACATCCACTACCGTGTCAGAATAGCCGATATTCGAGACAATAATCACGGATAAGACAAAAGCCAACAAAAAGTTAAATACTGGTCCAGCCGCTACAACAGAGATTCTGGCCCATACGGATTTGCTTCCAAAAGCCCCTTCTTCTTTGCTGTCTTCGTCCTCTCCCACCATCATACAGGAGCCGCCAATCGGGAAAAGTTTTAGGGAATAGCGAGTTTCTCCCCACACGCCACTTAAAAGGCGCGGACCCATTCCCACAGAGAATTCCACCACGGCAATCTTATTGTATTTTGCCAATAGAAAATGTCCTAGCTCATGCACAATTACGATGATGCTAAAGATAAGTAACGCCAGAATAATACTCAATCTACCACCTGCTCTCAATCATTTCATATACTTGTTGTTCCACCATAAGAATCTCCTCCACAGTAGGATTTTCTATCCTATGATGCGCTTCCATGCAGCTTCTAATTATCTCTGGTATCTCCAAAAATCCAATCTTTCGCTCCAAAAATAATGCTACTGCGCGCTCATTAGCTGCATTGTATACGGTTGGAAGGCTGCCGCCTCCTGCTGCCGCCACAAAGGCCAGAGAAAGCCCTTCAAAGTTCTCCATATCCGGTTTTTCAAATGTAATCTCTTGAAGACTCCAAAAATCAAGCCGTTCCCCTGGCAGATAACGACGGTTGGGATAATATAATGCATACTGAATTGGAAGCTTCATATCTGGAGTGCCAAGCTGTGCTATCACCGCACCGTCTGTAAATTCCACCATCGAGTGAATAATACTCTTAGGCTGCACTACAATCTGAATATCCTTTGGCTCCACGCCAAAGAGCCATCTCGCTTCCATCATCTCCAAGCCTTTATTGACCATTGTCGCCGAATCAATCGTAATCTTGCGGCCCATCGACCAGTTGGGATGCTTTAGTGCATCTTCCACCTGTACGTTCTTTAGTTCTTCTCTCTTTCGCCCGCGAAATGGCCCGCCAGATGCCGTCAGAAGTATCTTTTTAATCTGCTCTTTGCTTTCTCCTTGTAAACACTGGAAGATGGCGCTGTGTTCGCTGTCTACCGGCAAAATCTGCACGTTACACTCCTTTGCAAGCGGCATAATAATATGCCCTGCAGTTACCAGAGTCTCTTTGTTGGCAAGTGCAATATCTTTTCCAGCTTTCATCGCTGCAATCGTCGGACGAATCCCTATCATTCCCACAATCGCTGTAACCAAAAGCTCGCTCTCATTTTGCACTGCCACTTCCAAAAGCCCATCCATCCCTGTGACAATTCGAAGCGTCAGGTCTTTTGTCTTTGTCTTAAGTTCTTTTGCTTTTTCTTCCTCCCACACAGCAACTAAAGATGGATGAAACTCCCGAATCTGTGCTTCTAAAAGTTCAATATTGGCTCCTGCTGCAAGCGCTGTCACTTGCAGGTCTTGATTTGTTCGCACAATCTCTAATGTCTGTGTTCCTATGGAGCCAGTGGACCCCAGTATCGCTATCTTTTTCATCTGTTTCCTCTCTCTATCGTATATCCACCAAAAGTACAGCCAAAATATAAATCATTGGCGCTGTGACAATCACGCTGTCAAAGCGGTCTAAGATTCCTCCATGTCCCGGAATCAGACGCCCATAGTCCTTAATCTCATGTTGCCGCTTTATCGCAGAGGCTGCCAAATCTCCAACCTGTGAAGCGGTTGCTCCCACTGCACAGATTAACGCATAGATAGGCATACTGCCATCTGTTAAAATCGCATAGAGCACTCCCAAAAGCGCTGCGCCTACAATGCCTCCTATGGCGCCCTCCACCGATTTCTTGGGACTTAACGTCGGTGCTAACTTATGTCGGCCTATCAACATTCCAACGCAGTAAGCGAAGGTATCACAGCCCCAGGAGCTTAAAAAAATCAGCCATACCAGGTAAAATCCACCCTGCAACATACGGGTAAGATAAATAAAACTAAGCATTACTGGTACATAGACAATGCCAAAGAAGACAGTCATCACATTGATTGTATTATACTTTGGAAAGGTAAAGACATAGACTGCCATCAAACACATAAAGATAAGCAAAAGTGCCAGCCATTTTAGCTCCCGTTTCACTAAGCTTCCATCCTCTCCGACCAAAAAGACCGAGAAAAACCATAGAAATGTTCCTAAAAAACCTACTCTTCCAAGCTCCTTTGTAATGCTTAGATGGAACACTTTATAAAATTCCTGAAGCCCAATATATCCTATCACTGCCACAAAAAACCCAAGCGGCAGCCCACCTAGAAAACATGTCCCAAATATCAAAAGAACCAATACAATCCCGCTTGTAAGCCTTTGCATAAAGGATGTCATACCAGTTGTTCCTCCTTTGGTTCTTCCTCTGCTTTGCCATACCGGCGCTCTCTTAGATTGTATTTTTCAATGGCTTTTGTAAGTTCTTCTTTGGTAAAATCAGGCCAATGCACATCGGTAAAATAAAATTCTGTATAAGCTAACTGCCAAAGCAGATAGTTTGAGAGTCGAAGCTCGCCACTTGTGCGAATCAACAAGTCCGGGTCTGGAATCCCGGCAGTGTCTAGATGTGCTGCAAGTACCTCTTCGGTTATCTCCTCTGGTCTCAACCCTTTCTCTACCATATGCCGCACTGCACGACAGATTTCATCGCGGCTTCCATAATTAATCGCAATCGTAAAATTCAGCCCGTCCTGGTCAGCGGACTCTCTCTCTAGCTTCTCAATGCTTTTTTGAATATCTGCTGCAAGCCCTGTCTTATCTCCAATAACCCGCACACGCATATGATTCTTCTTTGCCGTCTTTACACAAGTTTTCATATAGTTGCGAAGCAGCGACATCAGCGCATCTACTTCTTCTTTTGAGCGTTTCCAGTTCTCCGTAGAAAATGCATAAACTGTTAAATATTTAATTCCCATATGATATGCATCTTCACAGATACGCTCTACATTTTTGGCTCCCTGTACATGGCCATAATTTCTTGGCATCCCTTTTGCCTTGGCCCATCTTCCATTTCCATCCAGAATAATCGCCACATGCTGAGGTATCTTCATTCGCACAGCCTCCTTTAAAAACATACAACCATGAAACAAGGGTTGCAACAAACAGCAGGCACCTGGCACCTTGTATCAAAACAAATGCCAGGAGCTGCTTTTTGCAACAGCCCCTTATCTTTGGTATCTTTGATATTATACGGTCATAATCTCCTTGGTCTTCTCGTCAATGGCCTTATCAATTTGTGCGATATACTTATCGGTTAACTTCTGTGCTTTGGTCTCTAGATTCTTCTGGTCATCCTCGGTCAACTCATTATTTTTGTTCATCTTCTTAAAGGTCTCGTTGGCATCACGGCGGATATTGCGAATCGCAACTTTGGCATCATCGCCTTTTTTCTTAACATCTTTTGCAAGTGCCTTACGACGTTCCTCTGTCAGCTCTGGAAATACCAGACGAATCGCTGACCCATCATTGGTCGGATTAATACCAAGGTCTGAAGTATTAATTGCACGCTCAATCTCTTTGATCATCTTCTTCTCCCATGGCTGAATCAGAAGCACACGTGCCTCTGGCACAGAGATATTGCCCACCTGTTGCAGAGGGGTTGGTGTCCCATAGTAATCCACTTTAATCTTGTCAAGCACATGCGGGTTGGCACGTCCGGCGCGAATCGCCGAATAATCTCTTAACAGTGCGTCATACGATTTACTCATCTTTGTCTCAAATGGCTGTAATTTTTCTTCCATATTATAATAATCCTTTCTTAAATGGTCACTTTTGTTCCTGAAAATTCTCCATGGACGGTACGAAGAATACTGTCTTCTTCATTCAGCCCAAATACCAGCATCGGCATCTTATTTTCCATACACATAATCGAAGCTGTCAAATCCATCACGCCAAGCTTCTTGTCGATAACTGTCTGAATGGAAATCTCATCATACCTCTTCGCCTGTGGATTGAGCTTGGGGTCGCTGTCGTAGACGCCATCTATAGCCTTAGCTAAAAGTATCATATCCGCTTCAATCTCAATCGCCCGAAGCGTTGTCGTTGTATCTGTTGAGAAATATGGATGTCCGGTCCCTCCGGCAAAAAATACGACCATCCCTTTCTCCAGACATTCCACAGCCGCGTCCTTGGTAAACATCTCTGCCATCGGGCCGCAGGTAAAAGGGGTAAATACTTTTGTCTTCATCCCTGTGCTCCTGAAAATCTCCGACACATAGATGCAGTTCATCACCGTCGCTAACATCCCTATCTGGTCTGACTTGGTCCGGTCAATATTCTCGCTGGTCCGTCCCCGCCAGAAATTGCCGCCTCCAATCACCACGCCGACCTGCACGCCTTCCTCTAAGACACGTTTTACCTGCTCTGCCACCTTGATACAGGTAGCCTCGTCAAATCCTGTGTGTTTCTCTCCGGCAAGCGCCTCGCCGCTTAACTTTAATAGTACACGTTTCATATCGCACCTCAGTCTTTACTTGCTCTGACAAAAGTATCTGTCAGAAGCTTTATAGATATTTTACCACAAATCATGGAAATAGCAACCAGATTTATAATTCTGCCGAATCTAAGAGAATGGTAAAAGGTCCATCGTTTAGAAGTTCCACCTTCATATCTGCGCCAAATTTACCATGCTCTACCACTTCAATCTGTTCTTTACAGGCTTCAATGATATATTGATACATCGCCTCTGCCATATCAGGCTTGCCAGCCCTGGTAAAGCCTGGGCGATTACCCCTTTTGCAGTCTGCATAGAGAGTAAACTGAGAGACTAAAAGCAGTGCACCGTCCACAGTATGGATATCTAAGTTCGTCTTACCCTGTTCATCTTCAAAGATACGAAGGCCAAGAAGCTTCTTTATCATCTTATCGGCAATCTCCTTGGTATCTGTATCTGCTACGCCAATCAGTACCAAAAGGCCTTTTTCTATCTTGCCAATGCACTGCTTGTCTACGGTTACGGATGCATGGGCAACTCTTTGTATTACAAATCTCATCTTATTCCTCCGTCTGACAGTCTAAAAGGTCAATACCTGCAGATAATACTTCCTGGTAAAGTCTTCCAATGGGAAGTCCTACGACGTTGTTATAATCTCCTTCGATGCCCCGAACATACGCTGCAAATCTCCCCTGGATTCCATAGGCGCCAGCTTTATCCATTGGTTCCCCGGTTGCGATATAGCGTTCTATCTGAGCATCGGTCATTGGATAGAGAGAAACGTCAGTCACTTCGGCAAAGGAACGGGTTTTTGTGCTGCCTAGAAGAACGGTAACACCTGTAATTACTTGATGTTTTTTCCCTTGAAGCAAACGCAGCATCCGCATAGCATCGGCTCTGTCTTTTGGCTTTCCTAGAATCTGACCTTCCATAGCTACTATGGTGTCTGCACCGATGATAATACTGCCGTCACATTTGGCAGCGACTTCTTTGGCTTTTTGCATTGATAATTCTTTCACAACCTCTGTGGGGATGGAGGAAGTAATATGTTCTTCTTTCTCTGCTTTGATAATCTCAAAAGTTACGCCTATCTGGGACAGAAGCTCTTTTCTTCGGGGAGAGGCAGAGGCAAGGATAATCTTTTTTCTCATGGGGTACTCCTTTGTTTGATAATATATTTATTATAGGAGGTTTTGTGGTATTGGGCAACCGTATTTTGTAATATCACGGAATTGTTGCAGAAACTATTCTTAAAGTATTGTGTGAATAGAAACTATCATGATATAATTCCATTGTTACTGCCCCAATACTCTGGTAACAGAAGGGGGTGTGATTTATGGACATATTCCAATCTTTTATTCTTTCTGTAATGGCCAGTGTAGTTGCCTACTATCTGTGCAAGTGGTTTGACGGAGACGAATAGACAGTAACCAAGCCCAAGCGGTTGACTTCTCCGCCCAAAAGAAGAAGAACCCCCAGAAGTACTCGCAATACTTCTGGGGGTTCGTTCTTTTTGTGACTTATGAATCTTCCAATCTTTTGCCTATTGCCATTATAGCATATGCGAAATAAAGGTGCAATATTCCTTTTTGAAATATCACAAGATTGTTGCAGATTTTTTATCGAAGAAACATAGTTACAGACCTTGGAAACGAGAATACAAAAGCCCGGACAGGTAAAACTGCCCGGGCGGATTGTATGAATTTATAGAATTGCGGCTTGGAGATAACATCCAAAACCTTAAAACAAAAACCTGATTCGTTATTAGGATAACAGACTCAGGACACTCTGAGGAATGGAGTTCGACTGTGCCAGCATGGACTGGGAAGCCTGAAGAAGAATGTTGTTCTTCGTGAACGCCGTAATCTCATCTGCCATGTCTGTATCACGGATACGGCTCTCAGCAGAGGTGATGTTCTCAGAAGTAACCTCAAGGTTGTTGATGGTATGCTCCAGACGGTTCTGAGCAGCACCGAGTTTCGCACGGTAGCTAGAAACTGCATTGATTGCTGCGTTGATGGTGTCGATTGCCTGGTTAGATTTGTTCGTGGTGGTGAGACCTACATTCATACCTGTCAGGAAAGTAAGACTACCTGTTGCAGTCTTTCCTGCTAACCCATTGAATGCTTGTTGAGCAAGTACAGTTCCCTTAACCTGCATAGAAGACCACTCTTTATTACCTGGAGCCTGTGGCTTCAGTTTAATTGACTTGGTCTCTTCATCATAACGGAAATATTGATTGCTGCCTCCTTTTACCTGAGTTAACCAAGGGTCTAAAGTAGGCTTATCAGCCGCAGATAGCTTAATACCACGAATCGCTGCATCAATACCAAATACAGTCATTGGCTGACCAGTTACTTTGATAACCTCACCGCTGGTTGGTCCAATCTGGAAGGTCATTACACCAGCATTGCCGTTATGAATATCTGCCAGAGGTTTGATTCCGTTGAAGTCGGTGTAGTTCGCGATACGGTCAATCTCGTTCAGAAGCTCATCAACCTCGCTCTGCAGGTTGCCTCTTGCCACAGAGTTATAGGTACCGTTAGCTGCCTGAGTTGCCAAAGTTGTCATACGCTGAAGCATGGAGTGAACCTCGGTCAAAGCACCCTCTGCCGTCTGAATCAAACCGATTGCATCGTTTGCGTTGTTTACTGCCTGGTTTAAGCCATTAATCTGAGAACGCATGCTCTCGGAAATAGCCAGACCTGCTGCGTCATCGCCTGCACGGTTGATTTTGTAACCGGATGACAGTTTCTCTAAGTTCTTGTTCAGTCCACCCTGGTTAATACCCAAGTTACGATAAGAGTTAATCGCCGCTATGTTGTGTTGAATAATCATACAAATTTCCTCCTATACTATACTGCCCCCGAGAACTTCCCTGTCCCCGGTCCCTCTGTGATACGGGCCAAGTATCGCAGAAGACTTCCTAAAGCTATCATGATAAACTTTACAGTATAGTCTATCGGCGCTTCTCTTAGAAACTTAAGCACTTTTTTTATTTTCAAACACAACAAACAGCCCAGGCAAGTAATCTCGCCTAAGCTGTCTGTATTTATCTGTTAGATTTTCAACTTTTCAAGCACTATTTTCACCTAGAAAATAAAGCTTTATCTAAGTTGTTCTCTTCGCTACTAAGCATACACTCCTAATTAGGATAACAGACTTAAGATGCTCTGAGGAATGGAGTTCGACTGTGCCAGCATGGACTGGGAAGCCTGAAGAAGAATATTGTTCTTCGTGAACGCCGTAATCTCATCTGCCATGTCTGTATCACGGATACGGCTCTCAGCAGAGGTGATGTTCTCAGAAGTTACCTCAAGGTTGTTAATGGTATGCTCCAGACGGTTCTGAGCAGCACCGAGTTTTGCACGATAGCTGGAAACTGCGTTGATTGCTGCGTTGATGGTGTCGATTGCCTGGTTGGATTTGTTCGTGGTGGTGAGACCTACGTTCATTCCTGTCAGGAAAGTATAAGTACCATTTGCTTTAGTAAGACCTACTAATTTAGCAATATCTTTAAATGCTTCTGCTGCATGTAAAGTACCCTTAACCGATTCTGCTGACCATTTTCCAGAACCTGCTCCTGCAAGCGTTGGTGCTGTAGCTTTCAAACGAATAGAACCAGTCTCTTGGTCAACATAAAAATACTTACTAGTTCCTGCAGTTCCCTTAGCATCTCCAACAATTTTCTCTAATCCTTTTTGCATACCAGCTGTCAACTTAATACCACGGATTGCAGCATCAATACCAAATACGGTCATTGGCTGACCAGTAACTTTGATAATTTCACCACTGGTTGGTCCAATCTGGAAGGTCATAACACCAGCGTTTCCTTTGGTGATATCTGCCAGAGGTTTGATTCCGTTGAAGTCGGTGTAGTTCGCGATACGGTCAATCTCGTTCAGAAGCTCATCAACCTCACTCTGCAGGTTGCCTCTTGCTACAGAGTTGTAAGTACCGTTAGCTGCCTGAGTTGCCAGGGTTGTCATACGCTGAAGCATGGAGTGAACCTCGGTCAGAGCACCCTCTGCCGTCTGAATCAAACCGATTGCATCGTTTGCGTTGTTTACTGCCTGGTTTAAGCCGTTAATCTGAGAACGCATGCTCTCGGAAATAGCCAGACCTGCTGCATCATCGCCTGCACGGTTGATTTTGTAACCGGATGACAGTTTCTCTAAGTTTTTGTTCAGTCCGCTCTGGTTTACGCCTAAGTTACGATAAGAGTTAATCGCCGCTATGTTGTGTTGAATAATCATATAGAAATCCTCCTATAATATACTGCCCGAGAACTTCCCTGTCCCCGGTCTTCTGTTTTGCGGGCCCTGCAACGCAGAAGAAAAATAAAATTTATTAAAATAAACTTTATAATTCAATTTATCGTCACATCTTCTAAAAACTTAAGCATTTTTTTATAAATTTTTGTAGCCACTTTCATTTTCATCAAATTATAATCAAAAATATCCGAAAATCAAATAGAAAATCATTGCCTCTTAGCAGAAAATCTGCTAAGATACTCCCGAAAGGGTATTCGCCAAAAACGTGTATGCGGTTGGCCTCGATTATGAAAACTCTCATCAGATAAGCCTTGCTGTCTAGGGGGGTGATGCTATGAGAAATACATATGAAAGGCGTTTGGAGATGTTAGAATACATCCTGAAGATTGCTGGTCTTGTCATTACAACTATCAGTACTATTGTTAAGATAATAGACCTCATACAGCAGTGGAAGGATAAAAAAGCATCAAAAAAGCAACCGCCCGTGCCAAGGTAATGTTGCTTTTTTGATATAGCACTATTGAGGCCAACCGTTTGTTTTACGGCGTTGCCCTTTCTTTGTAGATATTCTATAACACTTCAAAAATATTGTCAATTATTTTTTGATGTGGAAATGGACACCGTTCATTCTTCGCGGGAATCTAAGAAGACACTGCTAACCTTCTTTTTCCCGAAAGAAAAACTCTTTCTGACCTTCCTAATGAATCGCTGCACAAAGGGTAC
Organism: Lachnospiraceae bacterium; assembly: GCA_910575445.1. GTDB lineage: Bacteria > Bacillota > Clostridia > Lachnospirales > Lachnospiraceae > Hominiventricola. The sequence goes on from CAJTFW010000004.1 coordinate 62,318, forward strand.
TGTACGCCTTGTTTTCGACCACCTGAAAAAACATCTTGGCATCTATGAATTCCTCTCTGTGTTTGAATATTTGAGGGGTCTGAATTTGGCGAGTCAAAGGCACTTGAAATAGGGATTGAGGGAATCCCGCGTACCAGCATTTATGATTGTGACCCAATGAGAAGCGAACAAAAAGGCGGTGTGAAAAATGCCCATACTATGACTCCCTAAAGGGACAAGTGCTAACTAACTTATAAAAATCTGCTGTCAAACTGGAAGTAAACTTTTCACATTTTTAAATGTGGCTGGTGGAGTTTAGTCCCGCACTAGAATTTACTTTTTCAATTCAGTTTATATTTATAAATTATAGTTTATAAAACAGCCCAAGCAAAAGAAATGCCTGGGCTGTATATATTACATTTAAAACATTGCAGCTTGGAATCATCCAAAACCTTAACCTGTTAGAAATTCCCTGAATTAGGACAACAGGCTCAAGATACTCTGAGGAATGGAGTTCGACTGTGCCAGCATGGACTGGGAAGCCTGAAGAAGAATGTTGTTCTTCGTAAACGCTGTAATCTCATCTGCCATGTCTGTATCACGGATACGGCTCTCAGCAGAAGTGATGTTCTCAGATGTAACCTCAAGGTTGTTAATGGTATGCTCCAGACGGTTCTGAGCAGCACCGAGTTTTGCACGATAGCTAGAAACTGCGTTGATGGTGTCAATTGCTTCGTTAGCTTTATTGGTTGTAGTAAGACCTACATTCATGCCAAGAAGGAACGTATAGGTTCCTGTTGCAGTTCCCAAACCTAATTGATTGTATGCTTCTTTTGCAAGAATTGTTCCTTTCACTTGTCCTGACGACCATTCCTCACCAGCACCAGCTGTTGCTATCGATGAAACTTTAAATAAAATTTATTAAAATAAACTTTATAATTCAATTTATCGTCACATCTTCTAAAAACTTAAGCATTTTTTTATAAATTTTTGTAGCCACTTTCATTTTTATCAAATTACAATAAAAAACAATTAGAAAATTATTATTTCTTAGCAGTAAATCTGCTAAGATAACTCCGAAAGAGTATTCACCAAAAGTATATAATTAGTTGACCTCGATTGTGAAAACTCTCATCAGATAAACTGGTATTAGTATAAGTGTGGACAGAAAAAGTTGAACAGTCTATACTATCAAGTGAATAGGTAATTGCGAAACAAGTTCGCAATCCTGATTGTTGGGATGAAAAGTGGATACCGGATATTTTTTGGCACACGAAATAAGTCCCATGGATTTATGGAATTGATAAGTCCTATGCAATGAGTGGTTTTAAACTTCTGAGATACTGATGCTGATGGATCTTGTCGGCAACTATCACTGTGATAAGCTGAGTAATACCAGCGAGAAGAAGATCTGCATGGAGCGTTTTCTCATTTTGAGTTTTACGCCCAGCAATACAGAAACTATCTTTAAAGTGATTGATAGATTTCTCGACATTGACTCGGATTTTGTAGGTTTCATCCCATTCAGCTGAACCGCGTTCGACGCCCGGATACGCGCGAAGATTTTTCTCCGGATAGATGTAGATCATCCGTCCGCAGGAAGAAGTCGTGCAGGGGTTGTCACAATGACAGACACGGCGTTTGGATTTATCTGCCCGATTGTATTCCCATTTCATTTTGGGACATACAAATTTCATGGTTGGAATCTTACTTTTTAAATGAGATTTGCTTCCTTCTCTTTTCATGGGAAGTGTGGGATCATATGGACAGCATGGAATACCGTTCTCATTAAAGGTATAACCCTCATCTTCCATGGAAAGTTTGACACGCAAAGGTATAAAGGCTTTTTCGAATCCGATGTCTCCAAGAAGGGATTTATAGATTTCGATGGTATCAAACGCTGTATCTCCGAGAAAAGTTTTGGGATTGATCAGCGGATGTTTTTGGAAGAAGTCGATCAAGACCGGAAGGAGCGCTTTTGAGTCAGCAAGCGATTTATCTTCATCCGGGGAATCGGTTTTTTTCCCAATCATGATATCAGGGTGTGCATTTAAAAAGTCCTTGTTGTAAAAAGTGATGTCACGAACAATGCCGAAACCATTGGTAATGATACCGAATTTATAGGCATAGCAGAAATGTCCGTTGATATACATCTGCTGAATTGCCTGGTTAGTGGCAGCATGGGAGGGCATAGAGCCATAGGCAGCTTTGTAAGGGTCATAATTCTTATTGAAGTTGTGAGCTTTGGCAAAAGCTTTCAGCTGCTTGATGATACGGTTTGCGTATTTCGGATGGTTTTCAGTGACCCAGGCTTCTATCCCGGAGGTATCAAAGATGGTCATGGATGCAAGGGCAGAATCAAGCTTTTGGCAGATCGGTTCGGTCAGATCAACCAGGTGGTCGAACATCGATTGTAAGTCCGAAAGAAAATCCTGTTTGAAACGGGTAAATTTAGAGGCATCGGGAACAACATCAAATCCACAGAAATCACGCAATTCCTGAGAGTATTTGAGAAAGACAATCAGGAGCATATCCGTCGGGATTGAAAAGATACGCTGGGGATTAGAAGAGCTTTCAGCATAGGATAAAGCTGATGTTTGCGAGGCCTTCCGGTACGAGCGTGAAAATGAGAGACAAAAGATACAGGAACAATTTCATCAAGATGGATAGTTTCATCAAGAAGTACTAGAAACTGATATTTGTCATTTTCAAATTTATTTTGACAATCTTCAAAAACTTCTGCCAAAGTGAGCTGCTTATGTGTTATCATATGAGTATATCTCCTTTAAGGTGGATGGTTGATTAGTTTCTGGACAATTCTATTTTACCATAAACCTTGAGGAGATATTTCATTTTGGCAACAAAAAATGCTGTATTTATGCGGCTTTTGGCGTTTCGCAAACGCCTATATCAAGTGAAAGAACAAAGGAGATGTTCAGCATGGTCAAAAACCAAAAATCCTACACCCCGGAATTCAAGCAGCAGATCGTGGCTCTGTACAATGCCAGAGGAACCCCGTATCCACAACTGAAATCATTCCATACTGAAAAAGGAAGAAATATATCTTCACACTTATCAGGATTCAAGAGAAGCTCACTGAGCAATCCTCCGTTTGGTTTTCGGTTTTATGCGTGATACCCCACGCCCGTTCCCCGGCTGATTGGTTCCAAAGGTTCCCACCGCTCCTTTCATTATTTTATTTTTATTTTGATTGACATTGTAAACCATATTGCATATAATAGAAAAAAGGAGGTAGTCAAATGGCAACAACACCAACTCAGATTCGAATCGATGCCAACATAAAACAAGAAGCTTCGGCTCTTTTCAGCCGGCTCGGACTGGATATGTCCAGTGCAGTAAATATGTTCCTGTATCAATGCGTTCTTCGCGGCGGACTTCCTTTTGCCGTGGAGATGCCAGCGTACAGTCAGAAAACCCTTGATGCTATGGCAGAAGCCTGCCGTATTTCCCGCGATCCTGACGTCAAAGGATATTCCAGTATGGAAGATTTAAAAACGGCTCTTGATAGTTGATGTACCAGGTCAAATTTACCACAGCCTATAAAAAGGCTTATAAACTCATGAAAAAACGTGGGCTGGATATCTCTTTGCTGGATGAAGTTGTCGACTTGCTGCGTCAGGGTAGGCATCTCGAAGAACGCTACCGCGACCATGGGTTGACCGGAGACCTTGCAGGTTTTCGGGAATGCCATATCAAGCCGGACTGGCTGTTAATTTATCTCATCGAAAATGATATTTTAACGCTGACCTTAATCGATACCGGTTCACACTCAGATCTTTTCAGGAAATAATGCACAGGCAGGTAAATCATCTCACAAAGTGGACATCATGGTTTCCCGAATAGCAGGGTAGTAAACCGTCAGTTTTTTCCTTTTAAAATCATAAAAAGCATTTCTTTGGGGCTTCTGGCATTTGGTCAGCCAGATAAAAGCAAGGTCCCTTTTTCTTTTCCATGGATAAATTTCAGTGGCAGGTGTGATTCGTATGGATCACACCTGCCACTGTGTAGGGCTATCTATTTCCCGACAGCCCCATATATTATCTTTACAATATTACACTTTGAAATCGTCCAAAACCTTAGTCTATCAACTAACTTCAGAATTAGGATAACAGACTTAAGATGCTCTGAGGAATGGAGTTCGACTGTGCCAGCATGGACTGGGAAGCCTGAAGAAGAATATTGTTCTTCGTGAACGCCGTAATCTCATCTGCCATGTCTGTATCACGGATACGGCTCTCAGCAGAGGTGATGTTCTCAGAAGTTACCTCAAGGTTGTTAATGGTATGCTCCAGACGGTTCTGAGCAGCACCGAGTTTTGCACGATAGCTGGAAACTGCGTTGATTGCTGCGTTGATGGTGTCGATTGCCTGGTTGGATTTGTTCGTGGTGGTGAGACCTACGTTCATTCCAAGTAAGAAAGTATATTCACCTTCTGGGTCTTCAAGACCAAATTTAGAAGCCAATTCATCTGTAAGCTCTTTATATGCTGCAGATGCATGAGATGTACCTTTTACACTTTCTGAAGCCCACGTATTACCATCTACTCCTCCGCCTGCAGCTACATCCATATTATTAGCATCAAAGGCTTTCAAACGAACTGCACCTGTTTCACTATCTAATTCAAAATAGTTGCTGCCACTCTCTAAGAATGTTTTCAAATCATCCTTCATACCAGCTGTCAGCTTAATACCACGAATTGCAGCATCAATACCAAATACGGTCATTGGCTGGCCAGTAACTTTGATAATTTCACCACTGGTTGGTCCAATCTGGAACGTCATTACACCAGCGTTTCCTTTGGTGATATCTGCCAGAGGTTTGATTCCGTTGAAGTCGGTGTAGTTCGCGATACGGTCAATCTCATTCAGAAGCTCATCAACCTCACTCTGCAGGTTGCCTCTTGCTACGGAGTTGTAGGTACCGTTAGCTGCCTGGGTTGCCAGGGTTGTCATACGCTGAAGCATGGAGTGAACCTCGGTCAGAGCACCCTCTGCCGTCTGAATCAAACCGATGGCATCGTTTGCGTTGTTTACTGCCTGGTTTAAGCCGTTAATCTGAGAACGCATGCTCTCGGAAATAGCCAGACCTGCTGCGTCATCGCCTGCACGGTTGATTTTGTAACCAGATGACAGTTTCTCTAAGTTTTTGTTCAGTCCGCTCTGGTTTACGCCTAAGTTACGATAAGAGTTAATCGCTGCTATGTTGTGTTGAATAATCATATAGAAATCCTCCTATAACATACTGCCCGAGAACTTCCCTGTCCCCGGTCTTCTGTTTTGCGGGCCCTGCAATACAGAAGAAATAAAATTTATTAAAATAAACTTTATAATTCAATTTATCGTCATATCTTCTAAAAACTTAAGCATTTTTTTATAAATTTTTGTAGCCGCTTTTATTTTCATCAGATCACAATAAAAAGCAACCAGAAAATCTGCTAAAATACTCCCGAAAGGGTATTCGCCAAAAACGTGTACGCGGTTGGCCTCGATTATGAAAACTCTCATCAGATAAACCTTGCTATTTTAAGGGGGGATACTATGAGAAATACATATGAAAGGCATTTGAAGATGTTGGAATACATCCTGAAGATTGCTGGTCTTATTATCACAACTATCAGTACTGTTGTTAAGATAATAGACCTGATACAGCAGTGGAAGGATAAAAAGACATCAAAAAAACAACCGCCCGAACCAAGGTAAGGTTGCTTTTTTGATAAACCACATCGAGGTCAACCGTTTGTTTTACGGCGTTACCCTTTCTTTATAGATATTCTATAACACTTCAAAAGTATTGTCAAGCATTTTAAGAATTATCATACAGCCCAGGCAAAAGAAACGCCTGGGCTGTCAACTAATTTTAGAATTAGGATAACAGACTTAAGATACTCTGAGGAATGGAGTTCGACTGTGCCAGCATGGACTAGGAAGCCTGAAGAAGAATATTGTTCTTCGTGAACGCCGTAATCTCATCTGCCATGTCTGTATCACGAATACGGCTCTCAGCAGAGGTGATATTCTCAGAGGTTACCTCAAGGTTGTTGATGGTATGCTCTAGACGGTTCTGAGCAGCACCAAGTTTTGCACGATAGCTGGAAACTGCGTTGATAGCAGCATTAATGGTGTCAATAGCTTCGTTTGCTTTATTGGTTGTGGTAAGACCCACATTCATTCCAAGGTACCATTCGCTGCCTGAGTTGCCAGAGTTGTCATACGCTGAAGCATGGAGTGAACCTCGGTCAGAGCACCTTCTGCCGTCTGAATCAAACCGATGGCATCCTTTGCGTTGTTTACTGCCTGGTTTAAGCCGTTAATCTGAGAACGCATGCTCTCGGAAATAGCCAGACCTGCTGCATCATCGCCTGCACGGTTGATTTTATAACCGGATGACAGTTTCTCTAAGTTTTTGTTCAATCCACTCTGGTTTACGCCTAAGTTACGATAAGAGTTAATCGCCGCTATATTATGTTGAATAATCATATAGAAATTCTCCTATGCATATACTTCGAGAACCTCCCTGTTCCTGGTCTTCTGTGGTGCGGACCCTACACTACAGGTATAAAATCAAACGACTTTATACCACGTATTATCGTCATTTTTATAAAATCTTGAGATTTTCTTTACAGAATTTTGTAGATGCATCCATTTTTTGTTTTTTATTTTTTAGAAAAATATCTTGTATCTTCCTAAGCATTACCTTAGAACTAAAAACGCCCACCTTGTACTATTCGTCCAAGGTGAGCGTATTCGTATCTTATCAAAATGCTACTGCAAAAGACTTAAAATGGTCTGTGGCAATGTGTTGGCCTGTGCCAGCATTGAATTAGCAGCCTGATACATAATATTTTCTTTCGTGTACTCCGTAAACTCACGCGCAACATCCGTATCCCGAATCTGACTCTCTGCACTGGTCATATTCTCATCTGTTACACTTAAGTTATTATGTGTATGCTCCAGATGGTTCTGTGCTGCACCAAAAGATGCACGAATCTCAGACACTGCCTGAATCGCGTTATTAATCATATCCACAGATTCACTTGCTTGCTCAAGTGTTGTAAAATTTGTATCTTCTAGCTTCAGTGCTTCTTTGCTCAGATAATACCGCGGTACATCCAAAAGCTCCTGACTAAATGGTCCAATCTGCAACGTAATCTCGTCGTTCTTCTCTGGCGGCTCAAAAAGTGTTCCGTCTGGCTTCGCTGTCGCATACTCAAATAAAGGAATATCATCAAAATCCGCTGTCTGGCTAATTCTGTCAATCTCATCTAGTAGCTGTACCCGCTCTTCATCCAGATTCAGCCTTGCCTGCGTTGTATATGTTCCATTTGCCGACTGTACGGCCAGTGTCTTCATTCTCTCCAGCATTGCGTGAATCTCAGTCAGCGCACCGTCTCCAGTCTGTGTCATACTGATACCATCATTTACGTTATTCATGGCTTGATCCAGTCCGCGAATCTGAGCTCTCATCAACTCCGAAATCGCCAGTCCAGCTGCATCATCGCCAGCGCGATTGATACGATAGCCAGAGGAAAGCTTCTCCAAATTCTTCTTAAACTTTCCTTCGGTAATTCCTTTGTTTCTGGAAGAATTGATTCCTGGTATATTGTGCTGTATTATCATATGAGCAACCACCTTCCATCTCATAATATCGCAGTCCATCCGTCTTATCTCTATGACGAACTTGAACTGTTGTAATCTGTGTCTAACTCTTGCTGATGTCTAATATATCGGCAGGAATTTAGAGTTAGATAAGAGATGGTTACTATTTTTTTCAAATTCCTTCTATCTGCTATCTAGAAGCACCTGTATTCCCCATCTAATATTGTATAATACAAACTATCTTCTTCTGTCAGCACTGCCTGTCCACTTGTAGCTTCTGTTACTGCTTTTCTAACCTCTGCCACCTCAAGAACTGGCACTAATACCACAAACTGCACACGCTCCGTATACTCTGCATCCATCATAGGAATCTGTCTCTGGCCAAACAGATACTGAAGCTTCCCAATCCCATTATAATCTGTCTCCACCCGAAGACGCGTCCCCCAATACTTTGTAATCACTTGACTATTTTTTAGCCCCTCTTTTACGGCTCCTGAATAAGCTCTTACTAATCCCCCGGTTCCAAGAAGTGTCCCGCCAAAATACCTGGTCACCACCACCACTACATTGGTAAGCCCCGCTCCTGTCAATACATCCATCATTGGCTTTCCCGCTGTCTGAGAAGGCTCCCCGTCATCGCTGCAACGCATCAGTTCCTGCCTCTCCCCTAACACATACGCATAACAATTATGCCTTGCATCCCAATATTTTTTCTTTATCTCCTCCACAAAAGCCAATGCTTCTTCTTCTGTCTCCACTGGATGAACGGTTGCAATAAACCGAGATTTTTTCTCTATAAGCTCTCCTACTCCCCCTTTATAAATCGTCAAATACCTCTCCACCATGCCAAATACCTCCTTACCATCTTTCTGACAGTCCTGTTGTCTGTCTTATCTTGAGTCTTGCCATCTCCTTCTCTAATGGATTCCTTCTTCTGGTCTTCTCATTTTTCGTTTCCTCCAAATCCTGCATCTCCTGTAAAAATCTGGAAACTTTCATCTCTTTACTTCCCGTCTTCTTTGCATAACATATGGTAAGCTCTTTTTTTGCCCTTGTCATTGCCACATAGAACATCCTTCTTTCTTCTTCAAGGTCTGCTTCTAGCACTGCTTTTTTATAGGGAGTAATCCCCTCTGCTGCATCCAAAATATAGACATACGCATACTCAAGCCCCTTGCTGCTATGCATCGTTGTAAGCTGCACCCCATCAACGATTTCTCTCTGTTGTCTGCTTATCCTCTCCATTTCTTCTTTGTATATATCCATATATGCAAACCATTCTGTATACGTTCGATAGGCTTTTGCACTTTCCATAAGCTCCTCTAGTACCTCAAAAAGCTCTTCTTCCTTTATACGGCGAAATCTGGCATACTCTTTAATATACTCATCATATCCCACCACTTTCCGAAGATAACTGACCGCTGCATAAGGCCCCATCCTTCCAAGCATCTTGATATCATACTGAAGCTTTTCAATCCTCTCACATACATATGGCTTGTCCTCATAATACATCAGCATATGTTCCCATGAAATCTTTGCATCATCCACACACTCCCGCTTCAGATACCGATTGGGCCGATTCAATACTGGCAGCAAATCCTTACGCTCTATAGAGCCCATCGCCAGTCGAAGATAGCAAAAAAGATTCTGCGCAATCCAGTGCTCAAATAAATTGGGCATCGTATCCCTCACCCGGAAAGGGATATGATACTCCATCAATTTCTGGACCAGACTCCTTGGCTGTGTGTTGGTCCGGTAAATCACAGCTACATCTGACCATTTTGCACCCTTTTTTTGAAGTCTCTGAAGCTCCTTTATCAGATACAGACATTCTTCCTGCTGTTCTTCAAATGCAAGTACTTTGACTTCTGCTCCATCCCCGCCTCTTGCCTGTATTTCTTTTGCAAAGCGTTCTTTATTATGTACAATCACATGCCCTGCTGCCTCCACAATCTGCTTTGTCGAGCGGAAATTGTCATTTAACAATACCTGATTAGCTGCTGGATAATCTTTCTGAAAGTTCAGCATAATCTCTGGCTTGGCTCCCCGAAAACGATAAATCGACTGGTCATCGTCTCCCACAATAAAAAGATTATTTTCTGGTGCAGCCAGCAGCTTTAAAATATCATACTGTAGCTGGTTAATATCCTGAAATTCATCCACCAAAATATACTGGTATTTTTTCTGCCAAGCAGATAAGATATCCGCACGCTGTGACAAAAGTTCCCAAGTGTACAAAAGCATATCGTCAAAATCTAAAAGCCTTGCATTTTTCTTACGTTCTTCATACTCTTCATAAATTTTCCGAAAGATTTCCTCGGAACAATTTTTAGAAAAATAATGCTCCAGAGAAATGCGCTCATTTTTTATAAGACTTATCTCTGCTAAGATTCCCGACAGAAATTCACTTTCATCCTCTATCTCCAGATGCAGACGCTCTGTCGCCTCTTTTAGATACTGATAGCGCACTTCTTCCCTGATAATATTTTCTGCGCGAAACCCATACGAAAGTTTTAAGATGCCAAAAAAGACCGCATGAAACGTGCCAAAAGATACTGTTGTATATTCCTCTGCCATCAGTTTTAGATAGCGTTCCTTCATCTCAGTCGCGGCTGCTTTTGTAAATGTGATAACAAGAATAGAAGATGCAGGGATTCCCACATCCTGTACGAGATACTGTACTCTTTTTGTCACAACGGTAGTTTTCCCCGAACCTGGGCCTGCTAGAACAAGCAGCGGTCCGTCCGTATGCCGGACCGCTATGCTCTGTGATTTTGTAAAAGAACTCATATTAGTTAGATTCACTTAATTTTTCAATCGCTTTTTTAATACGAGCGATAGACTCTTCTTTGCCGATGATTTCTAGAATCTCTGTTGCACCACATGGCGTCATCTGCTTACCAGAAGCCGCCGTACGAATCGGCCACATCACATATCCGTTTTTGTAACCTTTCTCCTTGATATAGGCGCTTAACATCTCATAAAGTGCATCATTACTGTAATCCTCCTGTGCTTCTAATAGAGGCAGCACTTCTCTAAGAACAAGAAGGGAAGACTCAGCGTTTGTCTTCATCTTCTTATGTGTGTACATTGATACATCATATTCTGGTATCTTTTCAAAGAAATCAATCAGTTCTTTGATATCGGGGAACACCTCAATACGGGTCTTGACCATCTTAGCAATCTTCTCAAAATCATATTCTTTTGTAAGAACTTCTTTGATTATCGGAAGAGCTTTCTTATAAAACACTTCAAAATCCATCGCTTTGATATATTCGCCGTTCATCCATTTTAATTTGCCATAGTCAAAGACTGCAGGAGATTTGCTCATATGGCGATAATCGAATTTTTGAACTAATTCTTCTAAGGAAGCAATCTCCTGGTTATCCTCTGGTGACCATCCAAGAAGAGCCACAAAATTGACCACTGCCTCTGTCAGAAATCCCTGCTCAATCAAATCCTCATAGGAAGAATGACCACAGCGCTTGCTTAACTTCTTATGGGTCTCATCGGTAATCAAAGGACAGTGGACATAGACCGGCACATCCCATCCAAAAGCCTCATAGAGACGGTTATATTTGGGAGAGGAAGACAAATACTCATTGCCTCTTACTACGTGGGTAATGCCCATCAGATGGTCATCTACTACGTTGGCAAAATTGTAGGTGGGGTATCCATCGGATTTAATCAGTATCATATCATCTAGCTCTGTGTTGTCAACGGTAATATCACCATAGATTTCATCGTGGAACGTCGTGGTGCCAGTCTGTGGATTGTTTTGACGAATCACATAAGGAACACCCGCAGCAAGCTTTGCTTCAATTTCTTCTTTTGATAACTGAAGGCAATGCTTATCATAGATGCTGATTTCCTTGCCAGCTACAACCTGTTTTAGACTTTCTAGTCGCTCTTTGCCACAGAAGCAATAATAGGCTTCGCCTTTTTCTATTAATTTTTTGGCATATTCCAAGTAGATGCCAGATGCCTGACGCTCACTCTGTACATAAGGACCCACTCCACCGTCTTTGTCCGGTCCTTCATCATGAATCAATCCTGTCTTCTGTAAGGTACGATAGATAATATCTACAGCACCTTCTACCAAGCGCTCCTGGTCTGTATCCTCGATGCGAAGCAAAAAGTCTCCGTCTTCATGTTTTGCGATTAAATATGCATACAGCGCCGTTCGAAGATTTCCCACATGCATCCGCCCTGTAGGACTTGGCGCAAATCTTGTACGTACTTTTCCCATTGCTTTTATCTCCTCAATATTTTCAATTTCTTACAACAATCCGATTATATACGACTATACTTATTTTTACAAGCAACCTTTCCAAATTTTTCACTGAAAAATGTCAATATTTTATCTCTACAATAACTGACTATTGTATTATTTTTTAATATAGTTTATATAGAAAGGACGCTAGGGCGGGGTCTGGAAGGAACATCTACCAGGCCCTATCGGGCGTCCTTATATCAAAAAAATATTGACATTTTCAAAAGAAATTGTTATGTTTAAAACAGCCAAGCGAAAGAAGTAAAATAAATTCACCAAAATCCCCAAGGAGGCCAGCCCTTGGGGATTTTATTTAGTCTCACTGTCTTTGCCTCTCTTGTGGTCTAACCATTTGCATATGTAAACCTTTCTTTATATATTTCACCAAACCACTTACATCCCATCTAAAATTTTACACTATCCTAAAATATTCCGCTACTTGCATCTTTCCTCCCCATTTACTATAATACGTTTATACGGAGGAATGAACAATGTACAAGAAGAATTTACATAAATACATACTAACGGTATCTTTGTTTCTTCTAATGCTCTGCCCTGTTGGATGTGGGGCTTTAGTATCAGAGGAAGTGCAAGAAGAACCTGTGTTAGAGCTTACGGATGAAGAGCATTTTCAAGCGCTTGTCGATGAGCTTTTCTATGAAAATATTACAGAATCTGGTCTTACGCTTCATTCTATGCTCTGTCACCCGGAAGACTATGGAATAACAGAATTTCCAGCAACGTTTGGTACTTACAGCCTGGAAAATATGAAGAAAAACTATCAGGAATTGCATGAGATGCAAGAGGAACTCTCATCTATTGAGAAAGAGCATTTATCGCCTGAACTTCAGACAGATTATGAGATTTTAACGGAATATCTTGATACAGAAGAAGAAGGAGAGGATTTTTGTCTCTACAATTATCCATTTGCTTCTATGAGTGGCGTACAGACGGACCTTCCGATTATATTGGCAGAATATCGCTTTCGCACGGTAGAGGATGTGGACAACTATCTAAATCTTCTGGCGGATATTGATGAATACTACACACAGTTATTGAATTATGTACAGACACAGGAAGATGCGGGCATCTATCTATCAGATTTGACGATTGATGGTATTATTGATTCCTGCAAGGTCTATCTGGATTCCCCGCAGACGGGTATGTTAGCAGAGACATTTGCCTCGCGCCTAGATACGCTTCCTGAACTTAGCGACGAAGCACGAGAAGACTATCTTGCACAAAATAAAAAGCTGCTTTTAGAGGATTTTACAAATGCTTATACACTTTTGACAGAAGAACTGCAAAAGTTAAAGGGGCATATGGAGCTTCCTGTTGGAGTTTCTAGTCTGCCAGATGGTAAGGCATATTATGAATATCTGTTAAAATCTTCTACCTTTACTTCTTATCAGACACCGCGCGCCTTAAAAGATGCGATTGTCAGACAGCTAAAGGTAGAAAATTCGCGCATCTATGAGTTGTTAGAAGAATATCCTGATTTGTATCGGGAGGTCAGTGCTTTTGAATTTTCGATTCAGGACCCTGCAAAGGCGATTTTGGACCTTCAGAAAAAGCTAAAAACAGATTTTCCCCAGATGCCAGCTTGTTCTTATGAGATTCGTATGTTGCCGGAAGCACTAGAAGCTTTTTCAAGCCCGGCTTTTTATCTGACGCCGCCGATTGACAGCCAGGATGAAAATTTTATCTATATTAATCAGTCGGCAGCTGTAACAAAAAAAGATATTTATACCGTGATGGCACATGAAGGATATCCGGGACATCTATACCAGTGTAATTATTTTAATCGAGTCAATGACAGTCGGCTGCGGGCGCTGATGAGTTTTTCTTGTTATGTAGAAGGATGGGCAACGTATGTGCAGTATCTTTCGTATCGGTGGGAGGATACCGTCTCCAAAGAAGCGGCAGAAATACTTGCGGCAAATGAATCGATCTATCTGGCACTTTCGGCGCTGATTGATTATCAGGTAAACTATGAAGGAATGACACTAGAAGAACTGCATCAGTTGCTAGGGCAAGTCTTTGGAATTAGCAATATGGATACCGCGCAGCATTTCTATCAGATGGTGTGTGAAGACCCGGCAAATTATATGAAATATTATGTGGGGTATTTGGAAATTGTGGAGATGAAGCAGGAAGCGACAGAAAAGCTTGGAGAGAAGTTTGTAGAGAAAGACTTTCATACATTCCTTCTGGATTTGGGACCAGCACCTTTTTTGTTTATACGCGAACGTTTTGCCGAGTGGATGGAAAGACAAGACTGACACAAAGCATATCTGTTAATGCCTTGTGTCAGCTTCTAAGCGTTTAAAATATGGCAGTTAAAAGTTTCTCCAGGGTAAAGAGCTCATCTTCAGCCATCATATGGTCTATGGTGTCAAGATTGGGGTCAGAGTGCTCAATCTCACGAGCGTAGCGGTGAACAATTTTAATCTGGTCATCAAAGGTAAAGGTCTTGTCTTTTTCCACCCAGATAGCGATATCCAGTTCTTGTATTAAGAGAGTATGAACAACAGTTAATTTTATCTTGCTGTAGAGGTCTTTGTCGTAGACAGCTGTACAGACATGGTTAAATAGAAAATACATTAACAGTTGTTCATATTCATATGTTTTTTCCTGGTAAAATTCGTTAAATTCTTGACAGGCTTTTTGATATTCTTCTTGTTTTAGTTCCTGATAGAGTCTGCCTTCTAAGCGTTTAAGCGAATGGTGCCATTCAGGGCGCAAAGCTTCTAAGCGATAGAGGGTATGGAGCATCTGTCTTCTTTGTACTCTATGAAGCGCTGGTTGGTCTTGGTAGGCTCTGAATTTCTTTCTGGCTGCTGCAAGAAAGGCAGACGTGCGGTAACGTTTTAACAAATCATCAATGGCGTAGAGTTGTTCTCTTTCTATGCGTTTTTGAAGGTCGTGAGAGATGGCTAAAATAAGAGCCATACGTTCTTTGACAGGCAACTTTCGGTTCTGTACAACTTCGTAAAAATAATCTCTGATTTCACATAGTTTTGTAAACAGGAAAAAATCAAACTGCTCGTATTCTTCTTCTGGAGTTTCACGGCAGTCATTTAGAAAGGTCATCTTCTGGTCACTGCCAAGTATCAGTTTGGCAGCTGCCGGACAAGAGAGGGAGAGAGAAATCTCCCGCAGGTTCTCATATTCTTCATAGTGTCTAGGATAACGGGTGCAGGTCTTGCAGAGCATCTCCTTGCCGGCCTCTGTGTAGATATCACATAGATTTTCTTCATTTAAAAAAGCGCAGCGCCCGTTATATTGTTCAAAATATCCAGTCTTCCAGTCAATTGAATTCTTTAACCGATTGCCGAAAAATCCAGGATATCTTTTGTACTTTTTAAGAGAAATTGGATCAATCGCAATGCCCCATCCTTTGCAGCAAGTGTCACTGCATTTGGAGGCTTCACACTCAAAATCATAAAAAAATGTCGGGTATGTGTATTCCATTTTTTGCTCCTATTAAGAGTTCCGCTCCACCTTAGAAAGCACCCCTTATCTAGAAGAATTTCTGGCTGCCTAGCATCCCGAAATCCTTCTGGGTGCTTCCTAAGCTTCCGCTGTTTTAAGAGTTCCGCTCCACCTTAGAAAGCACCCCTTATCTAGAAGAATTTCTGGCTGCCTAGCATCCCGAAATCCTTCTGGGTGCTTCCTAAGCTTTTGCTGTTTTAAGAGTTCCGCTCCACCTTAGAAAACACCCCTTATCTAGAAGAATTTCTGGCTGCCTAGCATCCTGAAATCCTTCTGGGTGCTTCCTAAGCTTTTGCTGTTTTAAGAGTTCCGCTCCACCTTAGAAAGTGCCCTTTATCTAGAAGAATTTCTGGCTGCTTCCTAAGCTTTTGCTGTTTTAAAAGTTCTCAATGATTTAACGGGAAAGAATTTCATAGCCAGTTGGTGTGACGGCTACGGTTACTTCCCACTGGGCAGAGGGCATACCGTCTTCGGTGTAGACCGTCCAGCCGTCAGACTCGTCTACGTAGAAATCTGGAGAACCCATATTAATCATTGGCTCAATCGTAAAGACCATCCCTGGTAATAATATCTCTCCGCTTCCGCGAGGTGCAGTGTAGCTAACCCATGGGTCTTCGTGGAATTCTAAGCCTACACCATGTCCTCCGATTTCTTCCACAACAGAATAGCCCTGACTCTGTATATACATATGAATCGCATGTCCCATATTTCCTATGGGTAAAAAGGGCTTGACTTCCATAAGTCCTACTTGAATTGCTTCTTTGGCTACCTGAACCAGACGTCTCTTATCTGCACTGACTTCACCGATGCAAAACATTCGTGAAGCGTCAGAATAATATCCATCATAGATGGTTGATACATCTACATTGATAATATCACCTTCCTTTAAAATTTCTTCCTCTTTGGGAATGCCGTGGCAGATAACGCTGTTTAGGGAAGTGCAGACACTTTTGGGAAAGCCTTCAAAGTTTAAAGGTGCCGCTTTTGCCCCCATCCTTTTCGTCTCTGTACGCACCCATCTGTCTATCTCTTCTGTAGAGACACCAGCTCTGATATGGCTGCTTACATAGTCAAGAATCGCTGTATTAATCTCGCCACTCTTTCGGATGCCGTCTAACTGTGTGGGACTTTTGATTAGTACATTTCCCACCTTTAAAATCTTCCTTCTTTTTCTCTGTCTCATATCCTGTATGCTCCTCTCCTTTTAAGGAAGTCTTTTAATTTGTCGCGCAAAGACCGGCCCTATAGATGTTAGATAGATTCCATAGTATTCTTCAAAAGTCAACGGTCTCCCATCCGTTAAAAGCTCCATCGGAACCTGAAAGACACTGACCTGAATGCCTGTCTCATGCAGCCCATTTTTTAAATAAAATTGTTTTCTTCTGATACGCTCTGCGTTGTTAGAAGCTGCTTTATCCACCTGCTCGATTTCTAAGAGAAAGCGTTGCTTATGATAGCGCTCTTTTAGAAGCTCTAGTGCCTTTGAACCTATCTTTTTTCCCCGATATGCATGTGCTATGGCAAAATAGTCCAAAAGCGCCAGGTCCTGATATAAGACCATAAAAGCAAGCCCTACAGGCTCTCCTTTTTCTTGTATTGACAGAAGCTCCATCTTCCCTTGTAAGGCTTTTTGCTTCATCAGCCAGAATGGTTTGCGTTCTGCTTTGGGGAAAGCTTCTAGATAGATTTTTTTAAGTTTTCTTAGGTCTCTTTTCTCTGCTTTTTTTAACTCCACTGCTGCTTTTGCCTCTCTGTTGTCTTATATTTTTCTGTTGGAAGCATCTGATAGATAAACTCCACTAACTCCGGGATGCCTCTGCCTGTCTTGGCAGACAGATAGATGCGGTTGTCCCGAATTGAAGGAATCGTTTCTGCCTGCATACACCGGTCTGCTTTATTATATACATAAATTACAGGAATATCTCCAGCACCTAGTTCTTTTAAAGTCTCTTCTGTCACCTTTTTCTGCTCTAAAAAAGCTTCATCAGAATAGTCTAACACATGTAATAGAAGGTCTGCTTCTTTTGCTTCTTCTAAGGTGGAGCGAAAGGCTTTGACAAGCCCTGTTGGGAGCTGATGGATAAATCCCACGGTGTCTGACAGTAAAAATTCTCTGTCAGGACTTGTCTGTATTCTGCGCACCGTTGTATCTAGTGTAGCAAAAAGCATGTCTTTTTCCAATACTTTTTTGGAATCATCCCGCGTATATTTATCTAACATTCCATTCATCAATGTAGATTTGCCAGCATTGGTATAACCTACAAGCGCAACGCGTGGAATCTGGCTTTTCTGTCGCCTTTTTTGCTGTGTGATACGTTCTCTTTCTATCTTTTTTAACTCTTTTTCAAGCTCGCTCATCCGTTTTTCAATACGGCGACGGTCTAGCTCTAGTTTTTTCTCTCCAGCTCCTTTATTTGCAAGACCGCTTCCTCCTCCCTGGCGGCTGAGTGCTTTGTGCATCCCTACAAGCCGCGGCAGCACATACTGAAGCCTTGCAGATTCCACCTGAAGCTTAGCCTCTCTTGTCTTAGCCCGTACCGCAAAGATTTCTAAAATCAGAGTAGTTCTGTCTAAGATTGGATAGTCGAGAAGGCTTTGCAGGTTGCGAAGCTGTGTAGGCGTTAGGGAGCGGTCAAAGATTAAAACATCAACTGACCCTTCTTCTAAATACTCTTTAACCTCTAGAAGCTTTCCCTTGCCCATGTAGAGTGCCTGGTAAGGCTTTGAAAGGTTCTGTACCACTTCTTTGACAGGCTCCATCCCACAAGCCTCTGCAAGATAAGCAAGTTCTTGCATCGAGCGTGCAAAGTCCTCCCCATCATGTAGATTGATGCCTAGAAGAAGTGCCCGTTCTTTTTCTATAGTCTCTTTGTTTCTTTCTGTTTGTAACAATCTATCATTCCTCTTTTAGATAATTTTTTAAAAATTGATACATCTCTTGTTCCGTCGGCGGACAGCCTTTTAGGGTGTATTGAAAATCTTTGGTGCAATTTCCAATTCCAAGCTTTCCGCTCTTCCCCCGAAATCCCTGGCCAATACAGATTTTCTCTGGAAAATCCTTTAAAAGTCCTTCTTTTTCCAGCATATCCAATGCGGGGAGCAGATATCCATAGCAGGCACTGCAAGAATCCACATCTTCGGTCATCTCGCGAAGCTTCATCACGCGTTCTTTATCCGGCAGCTTTATCATATGCTCTGGCATATTTAATTCTCGTACCAAAGCCTTATCCATATCCGAAGACCCTGCGCCAAGCTTCTCTGCCAGTCCAATATAGGGTACTTCCTCGGTCTGATACTGAAGAAGCCGACATACATAGGCATCACAGAGCACGGGGTCTGCCGCTGCAAAGAGACGATTCATCTGTGTCGGATTGCCGCCATCCTCAAAGCTTAAATCCCCACAGATGCTATCCACCAAGATAAAATCCTGGCGAATCCCCATCGAGAGATGCCCAATCGGCTTATGAAGCCCCATCGTATGAAACCGCCTTTTCTCCGTATTGGGCAGAAGTCCTTTCATATTTTTCAGTGCACAGGTAATCCTGGTCTGACAATGTCCTTTCATCACAGGTACATTAATCATATAGTCCACTTGCAGCGCACAGTTGCACAGATGAAGCTCCATGCCTTTACAATCCACTGTCACAGACTTCTCTTTCTGCGCATCCACAAGTGCCACGCCGTAGCGCTTTGCAAGTGTATCATAACCACACGTTTTAAAAGCCTCTTTGGTCTTCGCTCCAATCCAGGAGCCCTCCATAATTGTAATCTCAGAGAATCCATGCTCCTTTAGATACTGAAGAAGCCCCTCCACCACCTCCGGGTGTGTCGTAGCCCCATAAGATGCCTCAGAAGGCGAGACGAGATTCGGTTTAATCCCAATCCGCTTTCTACGGTCTCCAATCATATTGGCAAGCTTACAAGCTTCTAAAAGCTCTATGGTCATCTTCTTATATTCTGTTCCATAAATCACAAAAATCTCATCTTTTTTCATCGTTACCCCTCCTGTTTCTTATCATAACAGACCTTATTAAAAAATGCAAAAAATTCCTTGCTATCACAGGCATAGCAAAAAGCACATTATCTCCTGTTTTTGGAAATAATGTGCTCTGGTGTTTTGTTTATATACTATGTTAATAATTATTTCAGTACAAGCCATTCTTTTACGGTTTCTACCGTATAGCCAACCACTTGTGCTATCTTCTCAGCCTCAAATCCCATTTCATACAATTTTCCAGCCGTTTCCTTTGCCTTTTTCAACTCACCTTTTTGTTCTCCACTCCGCTCAAATTCTATTTTCATTTCTTGAATTGCCTGACACATATCCACTACCTCCTCGCTTTCATCATATTTCAATCCTGTATGTGTAATCGCCTCAATCACATCTGCCGCTCTACGTTCTACTTCTCGAAAGCGTTTTTCATTCGTTTTTAATATCCTCCCTAAATTCTTTCTGTCTTTTGAATACTTAATAAAAAATATAACTTCGCGCAAGCTGGACTGAAATTTCATAATTTCCTCATCGGTCATCTGAGCTGGAGCTATCAAACGTACATGATAATTGTCTAAGAAAGAAAATATCCTAGAATCTTTTACTTCCATCATATCAAAAAGACTTAATGGGCCATCCCATACATCTGGTGAAAAATAAAGCATCACTGTCACAGATGGAATTAATCGGTCTTCTTTCCAAAATCCACTTAAAAATTCCCCTGCATTTGGTTTCTTCTGCATTGCATCTGCCTGTTTCATTGCTTTGCGGTGTGAGCGTGCTGCTTCTTCTACCTGCCCGGCATATTCCATCGCATCATAAAGATTATTTTTTACAGCAGCTGCATAATGAATTTCAGATTGCGCTTCGATTCCATAAAGAACATACCCCAAATTTCCATCTGTCATAGCCGCATACAACTTTTGTACATCTCGAAACTTTTGAACTGGCACAACGGCACCATCTGCACCATAGGGAAGCGTAATCTTTGTCGAGTCACGTTCTATTAATTGTTCTGGTTGAATAATTTGTTCTCCCCCATAAATGTAATAGTTGAATACATCTGCAAATATAGCTGTATCTGACATATAATCTTTTGTAATTGTATCTGCCTTCAATAGCTTTCACCACCTTTCTATCTAGAAGCTGTTTCATGGAAACAAATTTTCTTAATTATACTAAAGGTGTTGCTTATTTTCAAGCTAGCTATAATAAATGCAGATTATTTCCTCTTCTTCACTGCCCGCACCGTATCCACATGCCATTCTTCCTTCTCCTGCTTATTCTGCTCTATGTAATAAGAATAGATAACATCTAGCATCACCAGAATCGGAAACTGTGGAGAGATAACGTTGCCGTGGTCTAGATATTGCAGGGAGGGTACTAATACCAATTCATCACAGATTTCTTCAAATCCTTCTTTATTCTTAGAGGTAATCAGAATCGTCCTGGAACCATTTTTATGTGCCTCTTGAAGCAGATACAGCACATCCTTTGTCTCTCCGCTGATGCTAAGCCCAAAGACAACGCTTGTCTGATTCTGAAAGACAGCCCGCATCCGCATCAAATCCGGCTCCTGAATCGAATAGATATTGACCCCAATGCGCATAAAACGCATCTCCATCTCCCTTGCCGCAAGTCCAGAGCTTCCGATTCCACACACAAATACCCGTGCTGCCTCACCAAGGAAACGGCAGATTCTGACAATCTGCCGCTCATTTAACAAACTGTAGGTCTTATTTAACAGCTCTTGATATGCATTTAACGCCATACGCGTATGTCCGGTCATTGGCTGATTTTTCTCAACAAATGTCTGCTCATACTGGTAGACAAATTCCCGGTATCCGCGATATCCGCATTTCTTTGCAAAGCGGGAAAGCGACGCTTCTGATACAAACAAACGTTCTGATATCGCTTTAGAAGAAAAATCCAGACGCTCCTGATTTTTCAAGAAAAAGTCTCCAATCGTCCGCTCCACCGTTGTAAAATTTTCATAGTTGGATTCTATGATTGGAAGCACTGATTTTACATAATATTCCATTTCATTGCTCCTCTACCACTTACTTTTCCCCTGACAGATTAGAAAATGATAAAATGCACCAACCATCCCTGCATCGTTCTTATGTTCTGCCATCCGAAGCTCTGTCTTTTTTGCAATATCTGAGATTAAATATTTATCAAGTGCCCTCCGAATCCTAGGCTTTAGATATTCTTCCTGCTCCATAATCCCGCCGCCAAGCACCACCATCTGTGGATTAAGTACATAACAAATATTGGCAATTCCCCTGCCAAGGACATCGCTCATCTCCTCTATTGCCTTTACACAGACTAAATCTCCTGCTTTAGCCTCCTCAAATATTCGAAATCCATCCCAGTCTTTTAGACTTTCTCCTTTTTCCAAAGCCACCTTCTTACAAAGTCCACTCGTCGCTCCAAGTGTCTGAAAATCACTGTCTCCCATATGCATATATCCTACTTCACAAGCACTGTTAGAGAATCCGTGAAATACTCTGTGTCCTATCAAGATACAGCCACCAATTCCTGTTCCAATTGTCAGACAAAGCGTTACCTTACTCCCTTTTGCAGCTCCCGATATACTCTCTGCAAGCCCGGCACAGTTCACATCGTTCTCTACCTCACAAGGCAGATGAAACATCGCTTCCATCTCTTTTTTCCACTGTGTCCCCATATATTCTGGAATCAAAGGCGCCGAATAGATGACCTCTCCTTTTTCACAATCCACCATTCCTGCTGTGGAGATACAAATACCTGACAAAATATATTCTCTCTGATATTGCCTTACCAGCTCCATCGCTCTCTCAACAATTCTCTTCCCACCAAGATGAGCCATCGTCTTTTCTTTTCCCCGCTCCAATACATTCCCATTCTCATCAATTATTCCATACTTTATAGCCGTTCCACCAATATCAATACAAACATATTTTCTCATTTCTTCCTCCATCTAATAAATCCAATACCCTATAATAAATATCCCATATCAGAATATTTTATGTCAATCTCTATTTTATAAGTATCGGCAAACACAATCAGCTAGGGCAGGAGGGAAGTAGATTCCCAAAAGACCCATTGGACGCCATCGGCACTTAATGAGCGCAAGCGGCGTAAAGCCGCGCAGTCGCGAATTTAGTACCGCTATAGGCGTTCATTAAGCGCGAGCGGGGTCTTTAGGAAATCTACTTCCCTCCTGTCCTAGCGTCATTATACCATCATGACCTACACATATTACACTTGTACTTTAAATATCGCTTTCTTAATATCAGAAGGCTTCTCCACAGCTACCGCCGTTCGATGCCCATCCCCTGGATAGCACACCAGATAATCTCCTTCTTCAAGTACCACGGACACTTTCTTCTCTCCATCCATCGGAAGAAAATCCGTCTCTTTTTGATACTCTTTGACATCCATATTCGATATAAAGTTCAAATCAATCTGTTCGGTCCCTGTAAGCATCAGATGCACATCCAGATAATCTCTGTGCGCCTCCCAGAAACGTTCTTGGGCGGCTGTGGTACGATACTCCACAATATTAACAAACAAACGTTCTCCATCAATCTCATGCCGTCCAGCCGAAAGTCCTGTTAAATCATGTTCTTTTGCCCATTTCAGACACATAAGAACCTGTTCTTCAAGCATTCCATACGCTTTTATATCCTTTATATTTCCAAAAACCATGCTTTCCCACTGACCTTTCTCTTAATTCTTAAAAATCGTTGTATTTGCTGCTGGTACAGAAGTATCTCCCTTCATCGACCGCCAAATCATACTTGCAGGAATACCAACTACCAAGGATACTGCAATCGAGATAATCGAATAAGACCAGATAGAGATGCTGCCTGCCGGTGCAAAATATTTGATTCCAACCATTACAAGAGAAGCAGCAATAAATGCCAGCGTTGCGCCAAAAGTATTGGCAACCTTTGTAAATGCGCCTAAGATAAATGTACCAATCAAGATACCAAGTACCAGACCCATAAATCCATTAAACCATTCATATGCTGACTTCACTCCGCCGTTTGCCAGTACAATTGATACTAAAATGGAGAAAATACCAACAATCAAAGATACATACTGACCAATCTTGGTCTGTGTCTCAAAGCTTAATTCTTTCTTGGACAGACGTGCCTGAATATCCAGTGTCCAGCTTGCTGCCACAGAGTTAAGACCTGTAGAAAGGGTAGACTGAGAAGCCGCATAGATAGCTGCCAATAAAAGTCCTGTAATACCTACCGGAAGCTCAAACGCGATATAGGATGCAAAAATCTGGTCCTGTGCAGCTGCTGGTGGTAAAGTATTCTGCTGATAGAAGACATACAGTCCGGTACCAATCAGATAGAAAACAGTTGCAATAAAGATAGACAATGCGCCATTTGTCAGCATCATCTTATTTAATTTTTTTGTATCGGTTGTTGTTGTAAAGCGCTGTACAATATCCTGACTTGATACATAAGAACCCATCGTGTTAAATCCAGCGCCTACAATCATTAAAAATACACTGTCTTTTAACAGATTGATATCGAAAATTGGCTGGTCAGCTGCCAAGAATTTTCCTTCTACTGACAATGCGCTAAAGATTGCACCGATTCCTCCATTGATATGTGCTACCAAGAACACCAGTGCGAAAGTGACACCGATTAAAAGTACAGAACCTTGAATAAAATCGGTCCAAAGTACGGATTTGAGTCCACCTGTATAAGAGTAGATAATTGCAATCACACCCATAATGATAATCAGAAGATTGACGCTGATACCTGTCAGGCTTCCAAGTACCATACAAGGCAGATACATAATAATAGACATACGGCCTACCTGATAGATAATAAACATCACAGCACCCAACACACGCAGACCCTTGCTTCCAAAACGCAGCTCCAGATAGTGATATGCGGTATCAATATCTAACTTACTGTAGATTGGAAGGAAAAATTTAATGGTCAGCGGAATTGCCAGTATCATACCAAGCTGTGCAAACCACATCAGCCATGTTCCGGCATAAGAATTGCCGGCCAGTGACAAAAAGGAAATGGGACTTAACAGCGTAGCAAAGATGGATACCGAAGTTACCCACCACGGCACGGTTCCGTCTCCTTTGAAATATTCTTTTCCTTTCATCTCTTTTTTGGCAAAATGAAGTCCTGCAAAGAGAACCGCCGCCAAATAGACCACCAGTATAATCAAATCAACTATCGTAAAACCTTGCATAATTCCCCTCTATTCTTTATCTTGTGCTTCGTTTATCAGTTTCCTTACTTCCTTTTCTTTAAAAATATTTTGCTCTGGCTGCCCGAATCATTCTGGCTGCTTCTTCTACCACTGGCATATCACTCTCTACAAGCGCTGCGAGTGGTGCACGTACGCTGCCAAGCTCTAATTCTTCATTGATACGCAGCACAGCCTTGATTACCCCATACATATTTCCATGTGCTGCACATAACTTGTAGATAATGGAATTGATAGTATACTGAAGCTTCATTGCTTCTTCCATCTTATTTTCGTTGATAAATTCATCCAGTTTCAGGAATAAGTCAGGCATTGCTCCATAGGTTCCGCCTATTCCGCCTTCTGCTCCAATCACGCGTCCACTTACAAACTGCTCGTCTGGTCCATTGAAGATAATATAATCTTCGCCAGCAGCCTGTTTAAACATCTGAATATCCTGCACCGGCATCGAAGAATTCTTAACGCCAATCACACGCGGATTCTCACGCATTGTCTCAAACAGTCCCATGGTCAGAGCAACACCAGCAAGCTGTGGAATATTGTAGATAACAAAGTCCGTATTTGGTGCTGCATCGCTGATATCATTCCAATACTTGGCAATGGCATGTTCTGGCAGGCGGAAATAAATCGGCGGAATGGCTGCGATTGCATCCACACCTAAACTTTCTGCATGTTTTGCAAGCTCCATACTGTCCTTGGTGTTATTGCAAGCCACATGGTTAATAATTGTAAGCTTTCCATCTGCTGCTTTCATTACGTTCTCCAATACGATTTTTCTGTCTTCTACGCTCTGGTAGATGCACTCTCCTGAAGAACCGTTGACATAGAGTCCTTTTACTCCCTTTTCCACAAAATATTGGGTAAGTTTTTGTACTCTCTCTGGGCTGATATTGCCTTCCTCATCATAACATGCATAAAATGCTGGTATCACGCCTTTATATTTTTCTAAATTTCTCATGATTCTCTCCTTATTATCTAAAGTTCATACTTTTACAGATTATAAAAGTGCATCTGCAAACGATTTTGTAATCAGCTGTGGTCTGGTAATAATGGAGCCTACTACCACGCTAAATGCTCCAAGCTCTAACACTCTCTTTGCCTTTTCGGGTGTATTGATATTGCCTTCTGCAATCACGTGATGCTTCACACCATCTACAATTGTTCTTAAAATCTCGAAATCATTGTCTTCAATCTTTAGATGCTTACTCTGCGGCGTATAGCCTACCATGGTCGTTCCAATAAAATCAAATCCCAGTTCATCCGCATGTAACGCTTCCTCAACCGTTGAGCAGTCCGCCATAAAAAGCTGGTCTTTATACCGCTCCTTGACTTGATGGAAAAATTCATCCAGGGTCACTCCCCCAGGTCTTAGTGCAGATGTGGCATCCATTGCGATAATCTCTGGTTTTACCTCCATCAGTTCTTCCACTTCTAAAAGTGTAGGTGTGATATAGACATTGCTGCCTTCATAATCCCGTTTTACGATTCCAATAATCGGAAGGTCCACCTGAGACTGAATCTCCTTGATATCTTCCTTTGTGTTTGCCCGAATCCCATATGCGCCGCCCTCTTTTGCTGCCAACGCCATTCTTCCCATAATAAAAGAAGAATGAAGCGGCTCATGAGGCAATGCCTGACAGGAGACGATAAGTTTTCCTTTTAACTGTTCCACCTTTTTGTTTGTCATCCTCTGACCTCCTTTGTTTATGGACCAAGTATATGTGGTTTATTTTTTATTTTCAACACTTTGAAGCCCTTTTGAAAGTGCTTTCATTCCTTTCTAATTTTGCCCGGATTCGTGCCAAATAAATCAGTTGTTTTTGGTACATTTGTATAAATTCCCGCATTTTCTTTCACAAAAAAAACAGAGTATGCCGTTTCTACATACTCTGTCTCATTCTTGCTATCTTATTCAGAAATTTATGCCAATAGTGTATCTGCCAGTGTACAAAGCTCCTCAAAATTCTTCTCATTTGCCGTTGATTTAATGGTAACAAGCGGATCTAAGAGCTCTATATTTTTCATTCCTTCAAAATAAGCTTTCATTAGTTTGCCAGCCATTGGCGCCCAACTTCCATTTTCTACTATCGCCACCTTGCGGTTCTGGAAATTTTTAATCTTCAGATGATACAAAAAATCTTCCATACATGGGAACAGATTTGCATCATATGTTGCAGATGCAACTACCAGCCTGTCATAACGATACGCACAGGAGATAGCCTCTGCCATATCATCTCTTGCCAGGTCAAAGAAGACTACATTTTTCTCGCCTTTTTCCTTTAGAATCTCCACAAAACGCTGCATTGCACGGCGGGTATTGCCATGAATCGATGCACATGCTACTACAATGCCTTTCTCTTCTGGCTCATAAGAAGACCAGGTCAGATATTTTCCAATATAGTAACCTAAATTTTCTTTTAAAATTGGTCCATGCAAAGGACAGATTATCGCAATATCCAAAGTTGCTGCTTTCTTAAGAAGTGCCTGCACCTGTGCACCGTATTTTCCAACAATATTGATAAAATAGCGTCTTGCTTCATCTGCCCATTCTTCTTTCGCATCAAGTGCACCGAATTTGCCAAAGCCATCGGCAGAGAACAGCACTTTTTCGGATTGCTCATAAGTCACCATTGCCTCTGGCCAGTGTACCATAGGTGCTAAGAAAAACTGAAGGGTATGTTTGCCAAGGCTTAACGTATCTCCTTCTTTTACTTCCACCGTCCGGCCTGTTAAATCAAAATCAAAGAACTGTGGCAGCATAGAGAAGACTTTGGGATTGCTGACTAATTTCATATCAGGATATTTTTCTGCAATCTTCTGAATATTTCCGGCATGGTCTGGCTCCATATGGTTAATTACCAGATAATCCGGGGTACGCCCTTCTAAGACTTTCTCCACATTCGCAAGCCACTCCTTGGTTACTCTTGGGTCTGTTGTATCCATCACTGCAATCTTATCATCTAAAATTACATAGGAATTATAGGATACTCCATTTGGAACATGATACTGACTCTCAAATAAGTCAATATCCTTGTCATCACAACCCACATACAGTATCGAATCGGTAACTGTTACGTCTTTCATCATTCATCCTCCATAATCTTTTCTATTTCTTGTATATTTTCCATCCAGATGGTCTTACCTTTCACCCGGATAAGTCCCTGTTTTTGCATCTCCATCAAAGTCCGGGAGAGAGACGGACGCGTTACGCCCAGATAATCTGATAATTCTTCCCGGTTCATATCCATCACGACTTTCTTCTGTCCTTTGCTAACATCCAAAAGCCACAGCGCAATCTTCTGTTTTAAGGTGGTATTGGTAATAATATGTAGTTTTTTCGTCATCTGTAAGTTGTTTCTCGCCTGAATATCCAAGAGATTGCGAATCACCATCTTATGGTGATCACAGGCATTGGAACACACACCATAGATAAAATGCTGTGGAAGAACCAACACTTTTGAAGGCCTGACCGCAGTCGCCTCATACCAATAATATTCCTCCTTCGTATTGGAAAATATTTCTCCAAATACCTCCATCTCTTTTACCTGAAACAAAAGGTTGCGTTTCCCGGAAGGCAGATGCTTGGCAATCTGTACTTTTCCTTCTAGCAAAAGGTACAAAAACTGTGGCCTGTCTGTCTCCCCGAAGATAATGCTTCCCGCCCGATAATCCCGAAACTGCGCCTTAGAACACAAAAGCATCTTCTCTGCTTCTTCTCTTGTAATCTGCTGAAATAACAGGCTTTGTAAATAATCTTTCATATGTACCTCAATGCTGGAATCAGTTAGGAAGCTGTCACAGACTTATCTGTGGCAGCTTCCTACGCTTACTTATGCTTCTTCAAAATCCTCTTTCCCTACACCGCATATCGGACATACCCAATCCTCTGGAAGGTCTTCAAAAGCAGTGCCTGGAGCAATCCCATTATCTGGGTCTCCAACTGTTGGGTCATACTCGTAGCCACATGGTCCACAAACATATTTTTTCATCTTTTTACCTCCTGAATATATAATATTATTATTAGCTTACCCTGTCTTGTCCATTTTCACCGTAACATTTGTTACCAAATATTGGTTTTATTCGGATTCTCCTTTTTCTATCATATCCCGTATCTCCTGCATCCGGTTATCTACGGTGCTGATGATATCTGCACATTTGCGCAGCTCTTCTACAATCAGGTCTGCATTTTTTATATTCTTCTTATATTTTAACTTATGGTCAAGACTTGCCCAAAAATCCATTGCAATCGTGCGAAATTGTACTTCCACCCGCATATATTTCTTCTGGTCAGACAAAAAAATCGGAATCTGGATAATCAGATGCAGACTTCTGTATCCATTTTTCTTGGGATGCTTAATATAATCCTTAACTTTTAAGACTTCCAAATCATCCTGTGCCGAAAGCATCGAAGCCAGATAATAAATATCTCCTACAAAAGAACAGATAACCCGAATCCCCGCCACATCGTTTAGCTTTGCCTCGATATTTTCCACCGTCAATTCATGACCTTTTCGATTCATCTTCTCAATAATGCTCGATGGGTCTTTGACTCGGCTTTCAATCGAATCAATCGGATTGCGCTCATGACGCAGAGAAAATTCTTCGTTTAAGACATTTAACTTGGTCTCCATCTCCCGAATCGCACACCGATATTGCATCAGTAGTGTTACAAACGCCTCTACTCCAAGTAGTATTTCTGCCTTACCTTCCTCCGACATCTCTCTTAAAAGCTTAATTCCACGGTCTACTCTGGTACCTGTCAGTTCACTTTTCTCTTTCATGATTCTTAGCAATTCTTTCTATAGAATACAATAGAGGTCCTCTTTTCGGTCCTCTTTTACCGGAAATGCACTCCGATATTGGCACACATCATTTGTCAGGTTATAGAGCTGAATCTGCTCTGTATTCTGTCTATCCAAGTAAAGTACTTCTGCTGTAAGCATTGTTCCATCCGGCGCATAGATAGCGGAATCCCCGCTATAATACTGCCCGCCCATCTCACCAGTACAGTTCACCCCTGCGATATAGGACATATTTTCAATCGCTCTGGCTCTTAGAAGGCAGCTCCAGTGCTCTTTTCTTACTGCCGGCCAATTAGCCGGCACCACAATCAAATCTGCCTTTGTAGAAAGCCTCTGAAACGGTTCTGGAAAGCGAAGGTCATAGCATATCTGTACCCCAACTTGAAAATCCTCACATCTGCAAAGAGCAAGGGAAGTCCCCCCTTGAAAATACTCGGTCTCTTTTCCATAGCGAAATGGATGAATCTTTGCATAGTCCAAAAGCTCACCTTCCGGCGCCACCAGAGAATAGTGATTCTCACAAAGAGAACCCATATCCTTCACCCATCCAATTCCTATCGTTATCTGATACTTCTCTGCCAATTCTCTCGTCTTTTTAACCGTCTCTTTCTTCGACTCTTTTGTTCTGTCTGTATGCATCGAAAATCCTGTCAGACTCATCTCAGGCAATAAAAAAAGAGAGACTCCTTTCGATGCTAACAATTCTAAACAAGAGGATACTTTTTTTAAATTAGACTCTTTATCTTCCCAATACAGCGCAAGCTGTCCTAATGCAATTTTCATATCTGCCCCCTTATCTATTTTACACAATTTTCCCTCATTTGTCGATAAGGGATTGTGTTAAAATTCATTTTCATTGGATTGCTTTTATTTTCCAGATTATGTTACAATAAACTTATATCAAAGATGCAAAAGGAGTGAAACACATGTGCCAAAACAACTACGAAAAATGGTGCCAGGAATGGCAAACGCGTTTTCTAACAATGGACCAAAAAGAACTGCTACATAAATTGCCAGAACTAAAAGAAGAAGATAACTATCTTACGCTTATCTATTTCCACAAAAAATATGGAATTCACAAAGAGACCGGAGAGATTATCTGTCTAAAAGACCAAAAACCACTGACACTTTTTTGCAAACTAAATATTTATACACTCCTCTGGTATTGTAAAGATACTGCTTCCTTTCAAGGAGAATGGCTGCCATTTCGCAGCCTAAAAGATGCTTCTCCTTTTGGCCCTGCTTTTCAAAAGACGGTTATCGATGTCTTTGCAGCCACCTTTTCAGGGCATCTAGAAGAACTAAAAGCAGCCTGTGAAGCTATGGGCGGACAAAAGCTCTCACATTCCGATGCCGGATATGAGCTTTTGGCCTTTTCCTGTATTCCTGTACGATTTTTGTTCTGGGATGGAGACGATGAATTCCCTGCACAGGCCAATATCCTATTTGACAAAAGTGCAACGGATTATATCCATGTAGAAAGCCTTGTCTCTATCGCTTCAGAAGGATTATCGCTGCTCTCAGAATTATCGAATCTGCCACTAAACGGAAATACTTTTGTCTGATTTGGAGCATACTAGAGAGTAACGCATCTATGCATCTTTTGCACAGATGCCAAACGCTATCAGGAGGTATGGTCAAAATGGCAGATGTACAATCAACGGTCACAGAATTACCAGCTAACTGCAAATCCGCAGCTGAACGAGTCGCAAACGTCCTTGCAGAAGAAGACCAATATGCAGATTTAACTGAAATCTGCAAGCAAAAAATCACAAACTTAGAGGCGGAGCTTGCCAAAGAAACAGGTGAACACGTAGCTCTTGTAGCATATCGTGTATAAATGACGCTAACGCAAGAAGGGTCTGGAAGAACTATCTTCCAGGCCCTTTTTGTCCTAGTGCCTTATATCGCCTTTTTTAAAGAATATCAATATATTCTCCTGCCAATGCTTTATTCATACTGCGCACCGCACAGAACTTTCCACACATACTGCACGTATCACTATGGTCATCTTCCGGGCTTCTGTCATCCCGAATCGCTCTTGCGGTATCTGCATCAAGCGCACACGCAAACTGTGTATCCCAGTCCAGATTCCGTCTCGCCTTAGCCATCCGGTCGTCTATCTCTCTGGCCCCTTTAATCCCTTTTGCAATATCTGCTGCATGTGCGGCAATCTTAGAAGCAATAATCCCCTGCTTGACATCATCGACATTGGGTAGCGCCAGATGTTCTGCCGGTGTTACATAACACAGAAAAGCCGCTCCATGCATAGCAGCCACTGCTCCTCCAATCGCCCCTGTAATATGGTCATACCCCGGCGCAATATCAGTCACCAGAGGCCCCAGAACATAAAACGGCGCTCCCATACAGATACTCTTTTGCACTTCCATATTGGCAGCCACCTGATGCAGTGGCACATGTCCGGGCCCTTCTACCATCACCTGCACATTGTGCTCCCATGCCCGCTTTGTCAGCTCTCCTAGACGTACCAGCTCCTCTATCTGACAGACATCCGTTGCATCTGCCAGACATCCCGGACGACAGGCATCGCCCAGAGAGATAGTCACATCATACTGCTCACAGATATCTAGTATCTCATCATAATACTCATAGAATGGATTCTCTTCTCCTGTCATACTCATCCAGGCAAAGATTAGGCTTCCACCACGGCTTACAAGGTTCATCTTCCGTTTGTGTTTTCGAATCTGCTCTATTGTCTTTCGTGTAATGCCACAGTGCAGCGTTATAAAATCCACACCATCCATCGCATGTAATCGAACCACCTCAATAAAGTCCTTCGCTGTCAGCGTTGCCAAATCCCTCTGGTAGTGAATCACACTGTCATATACAGGTACGGTTCCAATCATAGCCGGGCATTCATGTGTCAGCTTTTGGCGAAATGGCCTGGTATCTCCATGGCTTGACAAATCCATAATCGCCTCTGCCCCAAGCTTTATTGCACTCATTACCTTTTTCATCTCAATGTCATAGTCCTTGCAGTCTCTAGAGACTCCAAGATTTACATTAATCTTTGTGCGAAGCATACTGCCAATCCCCTCCGGGTCTAGAGAAGTATGAAGTTTATTGGCGCAAATTACCACTTTTCCCTCTGCGACCAGTTTGATAAGCTCTTCGACTGGCATCTGCTCTTTTTTTGCAACAATCTCTATTTGTGGAGTCACAATCCCTTTTCTTGCTGCATCCATCTGTGTTGTATATTGACTCATCCTATCGTTCCTTTCCATCCATGATCCAATGGTCCGGCCCCCTTCCCAAGAGAAAGCTGCGCACTAAGCGCCCCTGTCAGATAATCCTTCGCTCTTTTGACAGCTTCTAAAAGTCCATATCCCATCGCCAGATTACTTGCAATCGCACTTGAAAGCGTGCATCCTGTTCCATGTGTGTTCGGATTTTCTATCCGCTCTCCATAAAGCCAATGTGCCCCTTCTGTGCCATAAAAATAATCATTGGCATCCTGCATCCGATGTCCGCCTTTACAAAGCACGGCACAGTGATAGCGCTGACAGAATGTTTTTGCTGCTTGCTCTATATCAGCCTTACAGCTAATCTTTCGTCCTATCAAAACTTCCATCTCAGGAATATTGGGTGTGATTAGCTCTGCAAGTGGAAACAGTTCTTCTTGCATTACCTGTATCGCTTCTTCTTGCATTAATCTTGTACCGCTCGTAGAAAGCATCACAGGGTCTAAAATCACATGCTTTGCCTGATACTTCTGAAGCTTCTCTGCTGTCACTTTTACTAAGTCAGCACTTGCAAGCATCCCTATCTTCACTGCATCCGGGTAAATATCGGTAAAAATACAGTCTAATTGATTTCCCAAAAAATCCGGGCTGACTTTTTCGATTCCGTAGACGCCTGTTGTATTCTGTGCAGTTAGTGCCGTGATGGCACTCATCGCATAGACTCCGTGAACTGTCATAGTCTTGATATCTGCCTGAATCCCTGCTCCTCCGCTTGCATCACTTCCTGCAATCGTAAGTGCAGTCTTTCTTTTGGAAGCACCCATCTTATCAAGTAACCGCCTAGTCGCTGCCTCCTTATCTTCTGCTGCAAACAAAGCACTGACAACCGCTACCCCGTCAATACCTGTGTCGGCTAACTGCCCGATATTCTGCTCGTTAATCCCGCCGATAGCGACAACCGGAATCTGTACAGACTGGCAGATATTTTTTAGTTCTTCTATCGAAAGCTCTGTCACATCTGTCTTGGTACTGCTTCCAAAGACTGCACCACAACCAATATAATCTGCACCGCTTTTCTGTGCTCTTAGTGCTTCTTCTACATTATGTACGCTGCCGCCGATAAGATAGTTCTCTCCAAGATACTCCCGTGCCTTTTCAATCTTCATATCCGACAGCCCTATATGTACACCATCTGCACCTGCCTTTTTTGCAATATCCGGGCGGTCATTGATAATAAGTGGAACATGATAATGATGACATACTTCTTTTAGTGCGATTGCTTCTTCTAAAAAGTCCTTGTCTTCTGCTTTTTTTTCTCTTAACTGTACGCATGTAACGCCCGCTCTTAGAAGCTTTTCCACAACATCTCTAAGTTGCTCCCCTGGCTTTAAGAAGCTTCTGTCGGTCACGGCATACAATCTTACTTTTTTTCTATCCATTTTCCACGACCTAACTTATAAAATATTGGTGTCTTAACATTTCATCGACAAATTTCCATGACAGATACCATCAAGTGCATCGAGCAGATGTACATAAAAACTTCCAATTCCGCCTTGCATCTTATCTGTGCGAGTTTTGGCTATCTCGGCGCTCTTTTTCCAGATAGTTCCCGCTGCACAGGCTGCCTCGTAAGGTGCAAGTCCTGTACCGCACAGAAGCGCACACAGTGCAGAGAGCATACATCCGCTTCCTGTAATCCTCTTGATTCTTGCATCTCCGCCACCTAGCAGCATGGAGCGTTCTCCATCGGATACGGCATCCGTTTCTCCGCTAATCAGTGCTGTACAACTATAAGTCTTTGCAAGTACCATCGCTAACTTTCTCTGTACTTCCGGGTTAAGCTCTACGCTGCTCTCCACGCCGCCTGGAATTGTACTTTCCATATTTAAAAGTGCACAGGCTTCTTCTTGGTTACAGCGAATTACAGAGGGCTCTACCTTTTTTAATAGAATCTTCATCGTACGGGAGCGAAACTGACTGACTCCTACTCCCACAGGGTCTAAGACAACCGGGTGTTCTAGTTCATTTGCTTTGATACCAGCAATCATACAGGCACAGAGCTTGTCTTCGTTTGGTACACCAGTATTTAAAAGCGTCGCCTGACAAAGCTCTGTCAATTCCTGTACTTCTAGCTGGTCTTCTCCCATAATCGCACTTCCGCCGGCTGCTAATAAAGCATTAGCCACATCTCTCATAGAGACTGGATTGGTCAGGCAGTGAACTTTAGGTGCTGTCTTTTGTAACTGCTGTATCCACACATCTCTGACCATATCCTATCTCGCTTTCTGTAACTGTCCCAAGATTTTGCCCTTTTCCAGTATCACCAGTATTCCATAAGCCAAGATGCTCCCGGCCACAGTTGATATCATAAATGGAATAATATAGACAAACAGCCCGGCTGGCTCTGCTCCCATTAAAAGTTTTGCCACCGGATACGCCAGAAGTGCTCCTAGAATACCAGTTCCTATCGTCTCTGCCATACATGTCACAAAAAGCTTCCTGGTAGCTGCATAGATAACCCCACAGCACATAGCACCCATCATACTTCCCGGAAATGCCATCAGGCTCCCAAGTCCCATCAGATTGCGAAGCAGACTGGCACAAAACGCAATGCCAACTCCCCACCATGGCCCAAGAGATACTGCTGCAAGTATATTAACCATATGTTGTACCGGCGCACATTTGCTGCCAGCCACTGGAATACTAAGCAGACTCCCTACTACTGCCACCGCAGTCAATACTCCGGCTAACGCCAACTTCTTTGTCGCATCCTTTTGTTTCCTCATCAAAACGCTCTCCTCTCCTGTTATTTTGCGAAAAAGGACTGCCGCACGATACGACAGTCCTCTGTACTTTCTGGTATCTGTCCCTACGTTGGCATTATCCAAATCAGGTTATGGGTCGAAACGCACTAGTTTCCTCTCAGCCGGCTTCCACCAGCTCCCCTTTTACGATGTTATCATTATAAAACTATCCTGGTAAAATTGCAACCGCTTTTTATTGCCCGACAACCTTAACTTCTCCTTCTTTAAAGACCGTAACTACGCTGCCTCTTGAAGTATCCCACATTTTAATTCCATTTTCTTCCAATAATTTCAGTGTCTTATCTTCTGCATATTCTTTTTTTGAGCAGCAAATCACCGCCATCTGTGGCTGTACGGCCTCTAAAAGCGCTTTTAGTGCCTTTTGGTACCTTCCATGATGAGGCATCTTTATCCAGTCATGTTGCCAGTCCACCTCAGATGCTAGCATCTGCTCTATCCGCTCTTTCTCAATATCTCCTGTTAGTAGAAAGCGCTTCCCCTGGTAGCTAAGGCTTGTCACCAAGGACATATCGTTGTCATATTCTTTATCCCTATCCTGTATCTTTTGTGGTTCTTCTGCCGGGTAAATAGTATACGCCAAATCTCCTGCTGTATATTGATAAATCTCTGACAATCGTTCCACATCCGGGTGTCCCAAAAGAGCCTCCAAAAACGACAGATATTCTGGTCGTTCTCCCTGATAGTCTGGCATCCGCACAGCTTTTACATCTACGTGCTCCATCAGATAAGCTGCTCCTCCCACATGGTCCTTGTCAAAATGTGTAATCAACAGCATATCCACTTCCTTAATTCCGCGCGCAGAAAGCTCTTCTAACAGATATGGCCCGTCTTCCTCTTCTCCAGTATCCACCAGCATCACATATGTATCTGTCTGCACAAGCAACGCATCTGCTTTCCCTACAGGAAAGGCAGTAATCACGAATTCCTCTTCTGCACTTTTTATTCTTACAGTTTGAATCACTATCCAAAAAACAACCAGCAAAAGTAATAACAACACAATCCCTACTGTTTGTTTTTTCTTCATCTATTTTGTTCCTTTCTCCTTTGCCGGATTTACATGTACCATACAATGTTTGACTTCCTGAAAATGCGCCTCAATCTCATCATGTACCTTTTCCGCAATCTCATGCGTCTCATATAAGGTCTGCTTGCCATCTGCTGCAATCTCAATGTCCACATACATCCTAGCACCAAACAACCTGGTCTGTAGATGGTCCACACCCAATACCCCCGACTGTCCAAGTGCAAGTTCTTTAATCTTCTGCTCCGTCTCTTTATCACATGCTTTATCAACCATCTTATCGACCGCATCCATAAATATCTCATAGGCTGCCTTGCCAATAAAAAAGCTAATTACCACACTGGCCACCGAATCAAGCACCAAAAATCCCATCCGTGAACCAGCGATACCAATAAATGCCCCAATCGAAGACAGCGAATCCGAACGGTGATGCCAGGCATCCGCCATCATCGCACCAGAATTTAGCTTCTTTGCTGCCGCTCTTGTATACCAGTACATCCACTCTTTTACAGCCACCGAAAGAACCGCCGCCACAAGGGCCATCAGCCCTGGAATCTCTAACTTCTCCCAACTTCCCGAGAAAATCGTCCGAAGTCCGCCAAGCAGTATCCCGATACCTGTCGCCATCAGAATCGTCGCCAATATAATAGAAGCAACACACTCTAACCGCTCATGTCCATAAGGATGATTGGTATCCGACTGCTTCCCGGACATCCGAACTCCAATTATCACAATAATCGTACTAAATACATCTGACGCCGAGTGTACCGCATCCGAGACCATCGCTCCAGAGCGCCCTAAGATACCAGCTAAAAGCTTTCCCACAGACAAGAGCAGATTCACTACAATACTAACCATCGAGACACGCATCGCAAGCCTTTGCTTTTCTTGCTCCTTTATCATCTTATCATCCTTCTTTCCCACACCATATTTTAACAGTATAACACAGTTCTTTTAAAAAACAACGCACAATTTGTTATACTTCCTACTGGAATTTCTTATGATAATCTGGTAAAATAGAGGCGGTGATGATTATGAATACAAAAAGACAAAAGACAAGAACAAAAAAAGAAAACACACAGTCTACCTCCAGAAAACGGCGCAAACGAACCCCTGAAGAGAGACGCAAACATCAGATTGGCCTTCTGATACAGGGAATCTTCCTTGGACTTTGTATCTGCCTTCTGTGTTTTAGTCTCTACAAGCTTGGCTCTATCTTCTTCGAGTATCAATCCGGCGAAAAAGAATATGCCGACCTTCGGCAATATTTACTTGAAGAACCAACTTCCCCCGAAGATGTTGTCCTAGCTTCTGCCGATGGAGAAAATGCAGAAGGTGAAGAAGCAGGTAATCCTTCTCTTCCTATGACAAGAGTCGACTTACCTTCTCTTCAGGAGATTAACACCGATGCTATCGGCTGGATTGAGATTGGTGGTACTTCCATCAGTTATCCGATGCTCTATACAACCGATAACTCTTACTATCTGACGCACACCTTTAGTAAGGAAAAGAACAAATCGGGCGCTATCTTTGTCGAAGCTGCTAACAAAGCGGATTTTAGCGATATGCATACGATTGTCTATGGCCACAATATGAAAGATGGCTCTATGTTTGCCGGACTAAAGAACTACAGCAAGGCAAGCTATTTTGAGGCACATCCTTATATCTATGTAGACCTTTCCGACGGTTCGCACTGCTATCAGATTTTCTCATGCCATGAAGCCAATACAAGCGATGTTACTTATACGGTTGGTTTTAAGGCAGATGAGACCTATCAGACTTTTTTAGACTCTTTAAAGGATGCTTCTTTGTATGACACAGGCGTGGAAGTATCACAGACAGAGCAAGTAATTACGCTCTCCACATGTACCAAAAGTGGCACAAAGCGTTTTGTAGTACATGCAAAGAAGGTGTATTAGGCAGGTGGGCGCAAAGTCGCCCCCTTCCTTTTTTCCTCTGTCTGTGATAAAATACCATCTAGCACATACACTAAATGCAAAGGGGTATATTATCCATGAAGACATACACTACCTGTCGGGAAGCTTTCCCGCTTTTTCTCTACAAGGGCTATTCTGTCCTAGATACCAAAGAAGATTTACAAATCACCTATCATTTTGAGATACCGGGTCTCTCTGCTTTTGACCCAGTCTGGCATTTCCCTAAAAAAGACAGCGAACCACTTCTGGTTTATCAAAATAAAACACTGCAAACCATGCTTTTTTCTCTTGGTATGGTAGAGCTTATCAGTTATTGGAAGATTGCCTGCCCGAAAAAAGTTCTGGTATCTGCGGGGCCTTTGTCTAGAGAGCAGATACAGTGGTGGAAAGAACTCTATTATCTGGGTCTTGGTGAATTTTTCTATACCAACGGAATTGAGGCAACGCTTGAAGATTTTATGGAGCTTTTATCAGATGCACCTGATTTTGCTGGAGAAGACAGACCGGTTATGGTAGATAAAGGGTGTCTGATTCCGATTGGCGGTGGCAAAGATTCTGCCTGTACGATTGAGATGCTGAAAAAAAGCAGTCATCCGTTAAAGACCTATATTATCAATGCCAGAGGTGCAACCCTTAAGACAGTGGAGGTCTCTGGACTCTCTATGGAGGATACTATTCATGCCAGACGCTCTCTGGACGCACGTATGCTGGCATTAAATAAAGAAGGGTATCTAAACGGCCATACACCTTTCTCGGCGCTTGTTGCCTTTTCTGCGCTGATTACGGCCTATCTGTATGGGCTTCGCTATATTGCACTCTCCAACGAATCCAGTGCCAACGAAAGTACTGTGTCCGGCAGTATGGTCAACCATCAATATTCAAAAAGTTTTAAGTTTGAGCAAGACTTTCATCATTATGAAACTACGTATATCAAAAGTCAGATTCACTATTTCAGTATGCTTCGCCCGCTCTCTGAATTTCAGATTGCCAGGTATTTCTCAAATGCCACGTGTTATCATGATATTTTCAGAAGCTGCAACGTGGGCAGTAAAAAGGATATCTGGTGTGCACACTGCCCCAAATGCCTGTTTGTCTTTTTGATACTTTCGCCGTTTTTAAGCCATCAGCGCCTGGTGGAGATTTTTGGAGCAGATATCACAGAAGATGTATCCATGTTAGAAGATTTTAAAAAGCTTACAGGCATCTTGGAAGAAAAGCCCTTTGAATGTGTTGGCAGTCGGGATGAAGTCAATGCCGCTATCTGTCTGACTATCGAACAGTTGGAAAAACAGGGTGAGCCGCTTCCTAAGCTTTTCTCCTGGTATCAAAAGCAACCGCTGTACGCTGTATCTTATCCACAGAGACATGCTTATGAACAATATTATGATGCGCATCATCTGTTGCCAGAGGAATTTTTAGAGATTTTATCAAAAGAATGTTATGGAGGAACACTGCCTTGTTAGAATTACTGAGAAAAGAGATTGCCAAAAAAGATATTCTGATTCTGGGCTATGGAAGAGAAGGAAGATCAAGTCTTCAGAGAATCTGGCAAGTCAAGGGATTTGCTTCTGTTACGATTGCAGACCAAAATCCAGTCTCTCTAGAGGCAGAGTATCAGTCTGTTCCTATTTTATCAGGGCCATCTTATATGGATACTTTAGATGACTATGACCTGATTTTTAAAAGTCCGGGTATTGTGCTTCCCAAAGAACCGGAGGAATATAACTGCCTTTTTACCTCTCAGATGGAGATTTTTATGAAAGCCTACCGGGAGCAGATGATTGGCATTACCGGCACCAAGGGAAAAAGTACGGTCACTACCATGCTCTACCATATTTTAAAGGAAAGCAAACGGGACGTGGTTTTAGCCGGCAATATCGGGATTCCTGCATTTGATATTTTGGAAGATATTGGCCCTAAGACATTCGTTATCTGTGAGCTGTCCTGTCACCAGTTAGAATATATCCATGTCTCTCCCCGTATCGCGATGCTTTTAAATATCCATGAAGAGCACCTAGACCACTACGGTACCATGAAAAAATATATTCATTCCAAGCAGCAGATTTATCTGCATCAAGGGCCAAAAGACCTTTTGCTTTGCGATCTCTCGATACTGCCACATAAAAGCTTCTGTGCAGCACATATCTATACCATATCCGACTGTTTTACTACAGCAGATGTCGTGTTAAGTGGCACCCGTATCCGTTTTGAACAGGGAGAATATAAGATTCCAGCCAAGGAGATTCATCTCTTAGGACATCACAATCATATTGACATCGCTTTTGACTATGCCGTTTGTCATCTTTTGGGACTGTCTGATGAGGAATTTGACGCTGCACTTCGGACTTATCAACCCCTTCCTCACCGACTGCACTTTATTGGTGAAAAAGACCAGATTCGCTATTATGACGATTCTATCTCCACCATCTGCGACACCACTATCCAGGCACTAAAAAGCGTGCCAGAAGTTGGAAGTGTATTAATCGGCGGGATGGACAGAGGAATTGAATATGATGAGCTGATTGTCTTTCTCTCTAGGCACACCGTTCCTTATATTATCCTGATGGCAGACACAGGCAAGAGGATTTATCAGGAAATTAAGGAAAAATATCCCAATTTTTATCAGCCAGAGCGCCTGCATCTTGTAGACACCTTAGAAGAAGCCGTACAGACTGCCAAAAAACACACGCCTTCTGGTATGGCTTGCATCCTCTCTCCCGCTGCTGCCAGCTACGGAATTTTTAAAAATTTTGAAGAACGGGGAGAAGTATTTGAAAAACTGGTATTTTCGTCATAAAAAACCAGAAGTTTTATTTGCTTTTATCAGCATTTCCTTCTATAATAGAGATATTGGTAACTGCCAGGCCCTCATCTGACCGGGCAGTTACCTGGATGTACAAATATTTTGATTGAGGAGATTTTACAAAAATGGAAGAAAAGATGACAATGGATGATTTATCAGAGGAACTTGAAGCTTCTTACAAGGAAGCAGAAGAAGCAGGTGCCGAGGCAACCGAGGAGATGGATCCTGTCTGGGCAACCTTAAAAGGCTACTTAGAGGAGAAGACTGTGCTGACGGTAAAAGTTGGCGGGATTGTAAATTCCGGTGTAATCGCTTACGTAGAAGGTATCCGTGGCTTTATCCCTGCTTCCCGTTTAGCTCTTGAGCATGTTGAAGACCTGAACGAGTTCCTGAACAAAAAGCTAAAGGTCCGCGTAATCACCGCTGACCCACAGAAAAAGAGACTTGTACTCTCTGCAAGAGAGATTCTAAGAGACGAAGCACGCGCAGAAGCCAACAAAAAGCGTCAGGAAGCTATGGATCAGCTTCAGATTGGCGATGTCATGGAAGGAACGGTTGAGTCCCTAAAAGACTACGGCGCATTTATCCGTCTAGAGAATGGACTCTCCGGCCTTGTACATGTCTCTCAGATATCTGACAAGCGTGTAGAAGTACCGGCAAAGGTATTAAAAGAAGGCGAGACAGTCAAAGTAAAGCTGATTGCTATCAAAGATGGCAAGCTGTCACTGAGCATGAAAGCACTTTTAGAAAAATCCGAAGAACATCATACAGACAGAGATTACAAGCTCCCTAAGAGTGAGAACATCTCCACAAATCTTGGCTCTTTATTAGCCAAATTAGACCTGTAATCCTGTCGCTTGTAAACCGGCTTTTTGCACTTTTGCAAGAAGCCGGCAATTTAAAATCCCCAGAATACAGGAGGTTTTAGAATGAAAAATCAGAGACATAAGCGCAAGGAATCTTTTTCCGTGCTTCTAATATCCAACACGGACCGAAGCAGCAAGCAATATCATGTCTCACTTTTTGCCCTTCGTATGGCTGGTGTATGTATCCTACTTCTCTGCCTTATGGCAGGATGTATGACCTATGCATTTTTATCCAATCAGAAGGTGCAGACCACTCTACGGACGCAACTGGCCGAGCAGGAACAGTTGGTCACACAAATGACAAGCGAAAAAGAGACCATAGCGAACGAAAAACTGGCGATAGAAGCTGAAAATGAAGCGCTTCGGCAAGAAGCAGAAGAAGCCAAAGCCGTCGCCGCCGAAGCACAGGCTGCTGCCGAAGAAGCCGCCAAAGAACCAGAGGAGCCTCAAGACGACCCGGCATTTCCCGACCGCTATCCCTCCTCTGGAGCAAGCGTCTTAAAATCAGAATATACACAAGAGCTACCCTATCTTGCAATCACTACCTACACTGGATGCGATGTTGTAGCTGCTGGCAACGGTACCATCACTGCCGTAAGTTCTGATGATATCTACCCTCAGATTATTGAAATCGACCATGGAAACGGCTACCGAACCCGCTATCTTTCCAAACAGACAGCAGAGGTAAAGGTAGAGCAAGGCGCTGCGGTTGAGATGGGTGCTGTTTTATTTACCATCACCACAGACGAGACAGAATTAAACTATCAGGTAATCTATCAAGAAGAACCCATAGACCCCCTCTCCGTCATCGACGCCAGAGGCTAGAGGCTAGATAAAAAAATCAGCGGAAGTTCTGATAGCGCCCAGAACGATTTCTGCACGCACTGCGGGCTAAAATTCTTCTCCTTCCAGGCGCTATCAAGGCTGGAGCGGAACTATCCCAATCAGCGGAAGTTCTGACAGCGCCCAGAACAATTTCTGCACGCACCGCGGGCTGAAATTGTTCTCCTTCTAGGCGCTATCAGAACTTTCGCGGAACTATAATAGGAGGATTTGTTATGTTAGGCAAAAGAAATACTGCCTCTGCCAACAATGAGGCACCATCGAAAGTCGGTACGATTCTTGGCGTTGGAGCTGTTTTTGATGGCGACTTATTTGCACCAGAGACAATTCGGGTAGATGGTACGATTAATGGCAACTGTAATTGTAACCAGAACTTTATACTTGGTACAGAAGGGGTAATCAAAGGAAATATTTCTGCCCAGAATGTCACTATCTCTGGAAAAGTCGACGGCGATATCAATGCCCGCGGAAAATTGGAGCTTTTCTCCACCGGAAAGATTCGCGGAAATATTACTGCACGTTCTTTAGTAATTGATGAGGATGCATATTTCGATGGAAAAT
This sequence comes from Lachnospiraceae bacterium, assembly GCA_910575445.1. Lineage (GTDB taxonomy): Bacteria > Bacillota > Clostridia > Lachnospirales > Lachnospiraceae > Hominiventricola. The sequence continues at coordinate 105,771 of CAJTFW010000004.1, forward strand.
GTGTGATGACTTCTCAGCAACAGGACACGCCAGCTAGAGCTGCTGCCAAGACACTGATGGAGAGTATCTCATCCCCCGAAGACAGTGAGAAAGAAAACAACAAGGACAATAAAAACGGCAAGAAATAGATACAAATACCCCGTTATACGGGGTATTTGCATGTAGATTAGACAGGATTGACAGATGGAGGATTCTTTATGGAAATATCTATGGAACATTTATACATACCAGATAATTATCATTCAGAGTTATCGCTCTATGATACACAGATTGCGATTAAGACAGTTAAGGACTTTTTTCAGCAGACTTTGGCAGAACAGCTTTATCTGCTTCGCGTCTCTGCCCCACTTTTCGTTCGTCCCGAATCCGGGCTAAATGACAATCTAAACGGTGTGGAGCGTCCGGTCTCTTTTGGAATCAAAGAACAAAATGACCAACCAGTGGAAATTGTTCACTCTCTCGCCAAATGGAAGAGAAATGCCCTAAAACAATACGGCTTTCATGTAGGTGAAGGACTTTACACGGATATGAACGCAATACGGCGGGATGAGGACACAGACAACACCCATTCGATCTATGTGGACCAGTGGGACTGGGAGAAGATTATTCTAAAGCAAGATAGAAATATGGACTATCTGAAAGAGATTGTGCGCAAGATTTACAAGGCGCTGAAAAAGACCGAGAAATATATGTCAATTCGCTATGACTATATTGAAGAGATTCTTCCAAAGGATATCTATTTTATCACCACACAGGAGCTTTTAGAGCGCTATCCTGACCTGACACCAAAGGAGCGGGAAGATAAGATTGCCAAGGAAAAAGGTGCTGTCTTTTTGATGCAGATTGGAGGGCGCCTAAGCAATGGAGAGCCACATGACGGGCGGGCACCAGACTACGACGACTGGAGCTTAAATGGAGATATTATTGTGTGGTATCCGGTTCTTGGGCATGCACTGGAATTATCCTCGATGGGAATTCGCGTGGATGAAGATGCGCTGGAAGAACAGCTAAAGCTCTCAGGATGCGAAGAACGCTCAGAACTGCCATTCCAGAAAGCAATTCTTACAAAGAAGCTGCCGTATACGATTGGCGGAGGCATTGGACAGTCTCGAATCTGTATGTTCTATCTAAGGAAAGCACATATTGGAGAAGTGCAGGCTTCTATCTGGCCGGAAGAAATACGAGAGATTGCGATGCAGCATGGGGTTGTGTTGCTTTAAAATAATGGTTATACAAAAAAGCGCCAGAGTAAGGTTTAAAGAAAAGCATCTTTTAGACCTTTTCTGGCGTCATCTGTTCCATATTATCAAAATATTAACGTGTGTTTATCTTATAGAAAAAGAGGTTAATAACAGTGAAAGAAAAATTGACGAAAAAAGATGTGGAGAAAATTCAAGCTGAGATTGACCACAGAAAATTGGTACTGCGGCCACAGATTTTAGAGGCAGTAAAAGAAGCACGCGCTCAAGGGGATTTAAGTGAAAATTTTGAATACTATGCAGCGCGGCGGGAGAATGGAATCAACAACAGCCGTATTCGCTATCTAGAACGAATGTTAAAAAATTCAGTGATTATAAAAGATACTACTTCTTCTGATGAAGTCGGGCTAAATAAAACAGTTACCGTCTATATTGAAGAAGATAATGAATGTGAGACTTATAAGATTGTCACCAGTATTCGGGGAGACTCTGTAAAGAATCTAATCAGTATCGAGTCCCCTCTTGGAAAAGCCCTGTTGCATCACCACATCGGTGATAAAATTACAGTTCCGGTAAATGATACTTACAGTTATGATGTCATTATCCGTGAAATCAAAGATACCAGTGACGATGAAGAAGACAATATTCGTGCTTTTTAATTGTTCCATATGGTGCACAAAAAGAACGAACCCCTGAAAGTACGCAACTACTTCCAGGGGTTCTTCCTCTTTTTTGGAGAGGTAAACCAATTAGATTTCAACAAATTGATTTAATAATTCTATCAAATATATAGCAAATTATTTTATTCTTTCTATAAAATACTCCCCCACACGGGCAATTAAGCGCAGGGCATCTTCTTTTAATTCTACGGGAAAAGCACTTAAGACCGGCGCAGTCTCAAAACTTAACACCTGGTCAAACTCTATCGCTCTAAGCCCTCGAAGAAACCCATCCCAGTCGGTTGACACTTTATTTTCCCGTGTCTTTGTAAAGGTAAATGGAATCTGATGTAAATCCCCGATGCCATCATTGTCATGAACATGAAGCACCTTTAGCCGCTTCCCAAGCCTTATAATAAAATCCTCAAAATCCAGCCCCACCAGATTCGCATGTCCAGTATCTAAACAAAAGCCAAGCACTTCTGTCCCATACTGTTGATTGATGCGGTCAATACGCTCTGCTGCCTTTCTGGCATTACAGCAAGTTCCCTCTACAATATGTCCGCCGGTTCCTGTATAGAGATTCTCGATACATAGTATAATCCCCTTCTCTTTTGCCATTGGCAGTATCGAATGTAGAAGTTCTTCTGTCTGCTGCCACTCTGCCTCTTCCGAGCCAAGATGCTGTGCCAATTTAAAACCATGAACCACCATATAAGGGCACTGAAAGACTTCGCACACCTTTAGACTCTTTGGCGCTACCACCTCCTGAAGATATTGATTCAGCTTCTGCTTACCGCCAGGAATATAGAGCGGATATGGCATATGCATCTGGTGAATCTTAATTCCAGCTTCCTTAGCCCCCCTTACATGAGGTGCAAAATATTGCTCTAATTCCTCCTCTGACTGGTCGAAAAATTTATTTAACTCCTGTTTATAAAGGCTTGTATTGGTCAAATAATAATTCAGACTAAAGTCTGCACAGGAAAAACCAGCTCGCTTCATCATCGAAAAACCCTCTGCTGGATTTGTATCCTCTACAATATTTTTTGTCTGTACACCAAGCGATAGCATCTTCTATACCTCCTTTAACCTGTCAAAATAAAATGATGGCATATACTCATCATTAAAATACGCAATCTGCTCTCTTGCAATCCCCATCTCCAAAAGCTGCTTCTCAATCTCCCGATAATAGATATTGCAGATAAAGATTCCACAATCTTTGGGAAGCTGTTTTAAAGACTCTGGCGGTTTGACTTCTAGTCCATAGAAGGTAGTTCCCCATGCTTTTGGATTGTTGTCACAGGTAAATAAAGGCGGGTACTGCTCACCATAGCATTTCATATAGTTGCGACACATATTTCCAGCACCAAACAGTACAATGGATTGATATTTTTTTAACAGATTTTCAATCTCTATCTGCCACTTAAAATACTCGACTACTGCTTTGGCCAAAGCTAAAAGCTGTGGACGAAGAAGCGGAGAAAAGCCAATCGCGGTATCTTCCATAGAGAGAATCAAATCCCCATCAAAACCAGCCTCTCGAAGCCCCCGAAACAGCCCTAACCAGTCTGTCTGCGGCTTGCCGCCATGAACACAGGTAAATGGCAAAAGCGCACTCTCCTTGTGTCCGTCGCAGTCCCGAAGAATCACAGCCTTAATACGGCTGCCCAAGACAGCCGCAAATTCATGCATATCCTGTCCACAGAGGTTGCAGACACCTACATCCATACAGAATCCAAAGAGTGGTGCTTTTGTCTCTTGATTTAGCACATCCACCCACTCTGCTGCTGCCACAGGGTCTGAACACACGCCGCGCATCAGATGTCCACTAACCGAGCGGCACTGATTTTCCAGCAAAATCATTACATTTTCTTTCTGTGCGGTCTTAGCAAGACGAAGATAGTAGTTACGGTTGGCTTCCCATTCTTCCCCATAGGAAAGACCTGAAAACAGAGGAGGAATGATTAATTTGTGGCAGCCAAGCTTGCCGCAGAAGCGGATACATTCTGTATGAATCTCGTATAAAAGCTCTGTCAAATCTGTCCGCTTTGTATCCCGCATTAAAAATGGCGCATGGGCTATTGGAAGCGACAGATGATATGTGCTGCAAGCTTTATACATTTTTTCAAAAAATAATGCAATTCCCGAAAGGTCCTCAGTAATGGGTGTCCGGTCGCGTTCTTCCTCCTCCTGCTTTGGCTCTCCATAGTGCTCCAATTCATAGGGAGAGCAACACATAGCCAAGTCTAATAATATATTTTCAAAACCAGCATTTTTTAAATCCATCACACTGCTATTAGGGCAGGATGGATTCAGCATACCAGTTGGTGAACAGATAATATTCATGAGAGATTACCTACCTTTCTATTTTATTTTCTCCTATTAATACCTTTTTCCCCTCAAATGCAAAGCCGTAGGAACGAATTCGCTCAGGTGAGATTCCCTTGGCTTCCAAAGAGGCAGCATATGCTTTTTCTCTGATTTGTGCAAGGGCAGATGCTACAGTATCTGAAAGAGCCTGTTCCTCATCAGGGTCATACACTTTAAACTCCAGAATAATTGCATCATCTTCCTGATGCACGGGTTCTAGCATCACATCATATCTTCCAAAGCCGCTCTCCCGATTGGAAATTACAACGTAGTGGTCTCTAAGCTCTACTAGAAGCCCTAATACAAAACCATGATAGAAACGCTCTGGCTCTGTACTCTCAGAGGGTCTCTTGCCGCTGTCAAAGAAGCTAAAGGTTTCTAGGGTGACACGGTTCATATAGTGGTTCATCGCCTTGCAGTCGCCTTTTAACAATGCATTTACAAAATCATTGTACTCTTTTGTATATTCCGAAAACCATTCTTCTATCATCTGTTCAAACATAATACGAACTTCTTGATTAGGCAATATCAAATCATATTCTATTTTTCCATGGTTCTTATTAAATTCAAAATGCTCCACCCGAAGATAACCACTAGCAAGCAGCAAACTCCAGAACGCACTTTTTTTATCATTCAGCTGTTGGAAAACAATCTGCTCGTTTAATGTTGTATGATAGGTATTTCCAGTTAATAAGTCTTCCATAATCATCTTTATATCCGCATCACTCTTCTGAAGCAGATGATTTACCAGGCGATCGCTGTTAGTGTTCGCCCAATACAAATCTATCTCTTGTTTATCCAAATAATTGATAATAAACCATGGATTATAAATTTCTCTTTGATTTCCAAAACAGAATCCATCATACCAATACTTAACCTCCGCCTCCTCCTCAAGAAGTCCATACTCCTCCAAAGCTTTTGATACCTCCTGCTGTGTAAATCCAAAAGAGGTCGCATATTTTTTAGAAGTTGTTGTCACTACTTCCAGATTATTTAAATCCGAAAAGACCGACTCCTTGCGGATTCCGATAATGCCCGTCATAATGGCACGCTCCAGACAAGGATTCGTCTTAAACGTTGAATTAAAAAAACTTCTGATAAATTCAGCTAGTTCTTCCCAGTATCCATATACATAAGCTTCCTGCATAGGAGTGTCATATTCATCCAATAAAATAATAACCTTTTTTCCATAGTAGCAGTATAAATATTCAGACAAATTGTGAAGCACCAAAGAAGCATCGCTGACATTCATATTTACTGATACTCTCTCCCAATAATTACGGTCCTTAGTCGTCAATACTGGACTGTCCTTTACAAATTGAAAGCGAGAATACAGATTAGCTAACAGCTGATTGATTTTGTACTGTGCCATTTCATAGGTTACTTCTTTTATATCCGCAAAACTCAGTGCAATCACTGGCCATGTTCCCTGAAGCTTCTGATACTTTTCATCCTGCCATATCGATAAATCCTTAAAAATATCTTCTCTTCCCACATAATTTACAGAAAAAAACGTCTCCACCATATTTATCGTAAGCGTCTTTCCAAAACGCCTGGGGCGGGTAATCAATGTCACATCGTCGCCATTTTCCCACCATTCTTTGATAAACATAGTTTTATCAACATAAAAATTATTTTTTACAATCAATTCACTAAAATTCTGTTGACCAATACTAATTGTTCTCGCCATACTCACCCCTCTTTTTATACATGTTTGTCTTCTCCAATTAATACCTTTTTCCCTTCAAATGCAAAGCCATAGGAGCGAATTCGCTCAGGTGAGATTCCTTTGGCTTCCAAAGAGGCAGCATATGCTTTTTCCTTGATTTGTGTAAGGGCAGATGCTACGGTATCTGAAAGAGTCTGTTCCTCATCAGAGTCATATACTTTAAATTCCAGAATAATTGCATCCTCTTCCTGATGCAAAGGTTCTAACATCACATCATATCTTCCAAAACCACTCTCCCGGTTAGAAATCACAACGTAGCGCTCCCTAAGCTCTACTAGAAGCCCTAATACAAACCCATGATAGAAACGCTCTGGCTCTGTATCTTTAGATGGTCTCTTACCGCTGTCAAAGAAGCTAAAGGTTTCTAGGGCAACACGGTTCATATAGTGGTTCATTGCCTTACAGTCACCTTGCAGCAACGCTTTGATAAATCCATTATATTTCTGCGTATCTCTAGCAAACCACCCTTCAATCATCTCCTCAAACATCAGCCGTACTTCTTTATTGGTAAGAACCAAATCATATTCATCCCGTCCTCGCTCTTCATCAAAGAAATAATGTTCCACTCGCAAATATCCACTGGCAAGTAACAGGCTCCAGATAGCACTCTCTCTGTTCTCAAGCTGACTAAATACAATCTGCTCATCCATACGAGTATGAAATGCTTTTCCATTTAGAAGGTCTTCCATGGCTATCTTAATATTGCTATTGCTTTCCTGAATTAATTTCCCAACTAAAGTATTACTGCTTGTATTGACCCAATACGCAGAAAATCTCTTTTTTTCCAAATAGTTAATAATCGACCATGGATTATAAACGTCCGTTAATCTTCCAAAGGTAAATCCATCATACCAGTCTTTTACTTTGCCCTGTTGGTCAGAAAGTCCATATTCCGCCAAAGCAGCTGAGACTTCTTCCTGTGTAAATCCAAAAGAACTTTCATATTTTCTGGACGTTGTTGTCACAATTTCCAGATTGTTTAAATCCGAAAAGACCGATTCCTTGCTAATTCTGGTAATACCCGTCATAATGGCACGCCCCAGACAAGGATTTGTCTTAAACGTTGAATTAAAAAAGCTTCTGATAAATCCAGTTAGTTCTTCCCAGTATCCATATACATAAGCCTCCTGCATAGGAGTGTCATATTCATCCAATAAAATAATAACCTTTTTTCCATAGTAGCGATATAGATATTCAGACAAATTGTGAAGCACCAAAGAAGCATCGCTGACATTCATATTCACCGATACTCTCTCCCAGTAATCACGGTCCTTAGTCGTCAACATGGGACTGTCCTTTATAAATCGAAAGCGAGAATACAAATTAGCTAACAGCTGATTGATTTTATACTGTGCCATTTCATAGGTTACTTCTTTTATATCTGCAAAACTAAGAGAAATCACTGGCCAGGTTCCCTGAAGTTTCTGGTATTTTTCCTCTTGCCATATGGATAAATCTTTAAAAATATCTTCTCTTCCTGCATAATTGACAGAAAAAAACGTCTCCACCATATTTATCGTAAGCGTCTTTCCAAAACGTCTAGGGCGGGTAATCAATGTTACATCGTCGCCATTTTCCCACCATTCTTTGATAAAGTTGGTTTTATCCATGTAAAAATAATTTTTTACAATCAATTCACTAAAATTCTGTTGACCAATACTAATTGTTCTCGCCATACTCACCCCTCCTCTTATACATATCTGTCTTCTCCAATTAATACCTTTTTCCCTTCAAATGCAAAGCCATAAGAGCGAATTCTCTTACGTGAGATTCCCTTGGCTTCCAAAGAAGCAGCATATGCTTTTTCCTGGATTTGGGTAAGGGCAGATTTTACGGTATCTAAAAGTGTCTGTTCTTCATCAGGGTCATATACTTTAAATTCCAGAATGATTGCATCATCTTCCTTTTGCAGTGGCTCTAGCATCACATCGTATCTTCCAAAACCGCTCTCCCGGTTAGAAATCACAACGTAGCGGTTCCTAAGCTCTACTAGAAGCCCTAATACAAAGCCATGATAGAAACGCTCTGGCTCTGTACTCTCAGAAGGTCTTTTGCCGCTGTCAAAGAAGCTAAAAGTCTCTAGGGCGACACGGTTCATATAGTGGTTCATCGCCCTGCAGTCACCTTGCAGCAATGCCTTGATAAATCCATTATATTTCTGCGTATCTCTAGCAAACCACCCTTCAATCATCTCCTCAAACATCAGCCGTACTTCTTTATTGGTAAGAACCAAATCATATTCATCCCGTCCTCGCTCTTCATCAAAGAAATGATGTTCCACCCGCAAATAACCACTGGCAAGCAACAGGCTCCAGATAGCACTCTCTCTGTTCTCAAGCTGACTAAATACAATCTGCTCATCCATACGAGTATGAAATGCTTTTCCATTTAGAAGGTCTTCCATAGCTATCTTAACACCGCTGTTTCCTTCCTGAAGCAATTTTCCAACCAATGCATTGCTGCTGGTATTTGTCCAATATGCAGAGAACTTCTTTTTTTCTAAATAATTGATAATCGACCATGGATTATAAACGTCTGTTAATCTTCCAAAGGTAAATCCATCATACCAGTCTTTTACTTTCTCCTGTTGCCCAGAAAGTCCATATTCTTCTAAAGCCTTAGACACTTCTTCCTGTGTAAATCCAAAAGAACTTTCATATTTTTCTGAAGTTGTTGTCACTACTTCCAAGTTATTTAAATCTGAAAAGATAGATTCCTTGCTGATTCTTGTAATACCAGTCAATATCGCGCGTTCTAAATAAGGATTGGTCTTAAAAGTAGAATTAAACAGCCCCCTGATAAAACCCGCCAATTCCTCCCAATATCCACATACATAAGCTTCCTGCATAGGGGTATCATATTCATCCAAAAGGATAATCACGTTTTTCTTATAATAACGAGACAGATAGAGAGATAACATTCTTAAAGAATGTACTGCCACATAATTTTCCATAGAAGAAGAAACCTTTGTATAAAACTCCAGTTCTCCCTTTTTAATAAAACCTTCAGAAAGAAGAAAATCGAATTTATCATATAAATCCTTTATAAGCTGGCAAATCTGCTTCCTAACTGTTGTAAAGTCAAATCCTTTTATGTCTGCAAAACTAAGGGAAATCACTGGCCAGGTTCCCTGAAGCTTTCGGTATTTTTCTTCCTGCCATATGGATAAATCTTTAAAAATATCTTCTCTTTTTGCATAATTGACAGAAAAGAATGTCTCTATCATATTCATTGTAAGTGTTTTTCCAAAACGTCTGGGGCGGGTAATCAGTGTTACATCGTCGCCATTTTCCCACCATTCTCTGATAAAGTTGGTCTTATCTACGTAGAAATAATCATACTCTCTGATTTTCTCAAAGCTTTGCGTTCCAATTCCTATGGTTTTTGCCATACCTGCTCCTCCTTCTCTTATTCTATCTTCTCACCCTCCATCTATATCTTACCACAAATTAAGGGGAAGTGAATACTCCCCCTTACATACAAATATAATATTCCATTCCCATTACGACAGCTTCTTTTCAATCACACCCTTAATCTTTGTCGAGCTCGTCGTCTGTGTATAAGGAAAGAACACCAAATCTGCTCCCCTTTTCCTTAAAAACGCTTTCTTCGCCAGCCAATCCGGGTCGTGTTCATAGTCGCTGCCAGAAAACTGTACATCAAAATGATACTTTCGATACACATCATACGTATCTGCCTTTCCCACCAAAAGCTCTATCGCTTCATCCACATAGCGACAAGACCGCACCAACTCAATCCGCTCCTCAAAAGGAATACAAGGCATTGTTTTCTTATCTAACATCACGCCCTCATCTGAGACCACACCAACTATCAGATATTCACACTGCTCTTTTGCCCTACGGAACATATTGAGATGCCCAATATGGTACAAATCAAATACCCCGGCAATATAGCCTACATGATATTTTTTTAACGAAGTATCTGTATTCTCTGCTCTTACTATCACCGGAAGCTTTCTTGGATATTCCTGATGCCAGTCATAGACACTGTAATTTTGTACTCCTAGCTCTCTTAGCTGCCGAATCACTGGTACACAATATTTAATACAGATAATTATCTTATATTCATCCGCATCCAATGACTGCAATATCTCTGGTGAGAGAATGGGCACTCCATCTATCTTCTCTCCCCATCTGCCAGAATTATTATCCAAAATCCCGGCCACTGGATAATCCGAAGCAAAATCCTCTAAAAAATGCTTGGCATAGATTCCAGAGCCAAAGAGATATAATTTCCTTCCTTCCACTCCATCAAATATATTTTTAAATATCCGTTCATATTCATTTTCCGAATAATTCATCCGAAAACGATTGGCCTCAATAATCCCTGCATCCCTGCGACAAAGTTGATGATAAGCCGAAAGCTCCTTTTCACTGCGAAGGTCTCGTATAAAACAATCGGAAAAACGATGCCAAAGCTGCTGATATTCCTTTAGATGGTAACGCTCTAAAAGCTGTTCTCTTGGTAGTACCGCCTCCATCTCTGTATTTCCCCAATAGATAAAATTAATGGTTCGTATCAGAATTACATTGGCCGGAAGATGTTTTTGATAAAATTCCTGGTCATAAAAAATAAATTCTCCGTCTATATAAAAACAGTTAAGAGATACCAAATCAATATATCCCCGCTCCAAAATAACACCAAAATTTTCTCGTTCTGTAGCATTTCCATAGGCAATCTTTTTCCATTTATCCTTTGTCGGGTCGTCTGAGCGCCGCTTCTTCCAATCTGGATCGAAATGCTCCCAATTTATATCTTCAAGTGCAACATGCTCAGAAGAATTTAAAATCAAATGCCAAAAACGGTCTAATTCCTGTAGGAAAAGAGACTTGTCTTCTAATAGCAACCGACGTAGATAATCAGTAGCAGGTTCCCCTTTTACATATGGCATTATATATGCTCCTTGCCAAAGCTTACCATCTACCACTTTTATGCCATGCTCCCGAAGATATTGTGCACGCTCTACTAACTCTTCTAATTTCTTATAACCTTGCGCATACAAAGGTCTCTTTTCCACAATATTTTGGCGAATAATTGTTAGAAGTGCATGTTTCTCTCCTCGGTCCATCGATACCGTCACTTGCCTGACATCTGCAAAATCTTCTGTTCTGGGACATTCCACCAGATACCCATTGGCCATCGCATGGAACAATCCATTTTGTATCAAGGTTGTATACAGACGCTCTTCTTCTAGAAATATGGTATCTGGGCTATGATATTGTGGAATAATTCTGACATCCAATTCTTCTTCTGGAAGATAGTCCTCTGCATATAATGCCTGTGGTCTTGACAATTCTGGCAAAACAGAATAAAAACGATGCTTAGAAAAACCTGCAGCTTCTAATATCTGTACAATCTCCGCACGTGCATATGCGCGGCCTCCCATCTTCTCACGCTCCTGAAAACCTACCTTTACATAATTTTCAATACTGTCAAAATTGCGCTCGGTAAAGTGGTCTCGGTCTCCACAGAAATAACGAATACCCAGGCGATTGTCTATAGCTAGGAGAAGTTTGCCCGAGGGAGATAATAGTGTATACAATACTTGTAGAAGTTCTACTGGTTTTTCAGTTCTCTCTAAAACACCAGCCAGAAGAATATAATCGTATTCATTTTGAGAGCACTCTGTAGACAAAAGCTGTACTGGCGATGCACACTGCACTTTTAATCCACTCTCTTTTAGTGCTTTCTGAAGTACCTCTAATTCTTTCGCACCACCAGATACAAATAGCGCTTTATTTCCTTCTTGAAAATCATACCATTTTATTAGACCTTTTGGTAATTCTTGAATCAACTTATCTGCCTGCATATTTTAATCTTTCTTTCTTAAACATTTTTATATAATATAAAATATATACTTTTAGTCCATATACTATATCGGCAAAAACTATAAAAAACTTAATTCTTTGTTATCTAAAGCTAATCTAAGCTCTGTTCTAAGGCTATACAAAAAAAAGAGTTTATAGTATAATAAAATTGTAAAGGATTCAGGACAATAGAGACTTTTCCTAACGCAAAAATATTTGTGAAAGGAAAACTATATGCAAAAAAGAACACCTGACTATGACAATGTATTTAAAACACTAAAAAGTAAACATAAAAGACTTTTTATCTCTGTTATCAATGATATCTTTGGAAAAGAATATCCTATGAATATAAAAATGGAAATCTTACCATCTGAAGGATATCTAACAGAAAGCGAAAGCATAGACGGGAGTAAAAAGATAGAGGAGCAGATTTCAGATTTTCTGATAAAGATTGGAACTGAAATCTATCTTTTAGAATGTCAGAGCTATGATGATAACTCAATGGCGATACGAATCGCAGAATATGCCTTTATCGTTGCACGACAGTTTGCAACATGGGATATTGGGCATGCCATAATTCCGATGCCAAGATTTTCTGTTATCTATGTTAAAAGTAATGAGAAAACACCCAAAACAACAATTATTACCTTTACATTTCCAGATGGACAACGTATAGACTATCAGTCAGAAAATATCATCTTAAAGCAATTTACCAAAGAATATATTGTAGAAAAACGACTGTTTCCATATATTCCTTTCTATATCACAAGATATGAAAAAGAAATTATGGCAGAAAAAAATATTGATCATGTGATAAAAGATTTGCTTTACTTCAGAGAAGAAATGCTGTATCTAAATAAGCAACAAGAACTGTCTGATGCAGAATTAATAGATTTAATGGGATTCGTTAATACGATTATCCTTCATATTGCGAATGGAAATAAAAATGAAGAAAGGCTGGTAAATATTATGGGTGGAAGCATTATTGAAACCGAATCTGAAAAATTGATACGTAAAGGTATTGATCAGGGTATCAATCAAGGTATACGTCAAGGACAAGCAAAAATGCTGATTGAAATTGGTCAGGAATCAGGTCTTGATAATACTATAATCATAAAACAAATGCAAGAAAAAATCGGCTTATCTCTAGAAGAAGCAAAAAATTATATCAGGCAATATGGGAAACAGCTTGTATAACACAATAGACCTGTCTTTGTCCCTTAACAGATAAGGACAGGTCTAAATTACATTAATTGCTTTTTTTATCTTCTTTTACTATTGAAATATAACAAGTCTCTCTTTATCTACCCCATAGCTTTGCAACTGCTTGTAAATATCATTTGCATAATACTTATTTGCAATCAAATAAAGTGCATTAGGACATCTTTTTATCGTCTCTTCTGGTGAAATAATAAAATAATCTTCCAGTTGGCTACCCCATAATGCTTCCATATTATCTGTTAAATAACTAATCTGTTCTTTTGCTCCTAAAAATTCTATATCTGTTAATGCTCTTTTTCCACGAATACCACAGCCAAAAATAATAATACCATCTTGTTTTGATACACTAAATATTTTTTTAATATAATTTTCCCTATCTTGATTATTCTGAAATCTTCTTCCAATATCTGTCCATATTTCTTCTTGTGATTTTCCAAGTAAATCTGCTAATACCACAGAATATGTTTCCCCTTTAGAGCTCTCTAACAATGCTCTATCTTTATCTAACTCATTATAACAGCGTATAAATAAGGCTTTTCTTGCTTCTTTCCCAAATCTACATAGATTTCCATAAAAATCATTATATTTCCAGATATAAAAATGTTTCCAGATAGAGATATTCTCTATTTTACGTTTTATCAATTCTTCTTTTAGAAAATCAAATTCATCAGCAATTACTACTGCCTTTTTAGGATTATAGACTGACGATCCTGGATTATCTATCCGATAAAGATACACAGGTTCTTCTAGATGATATGTAGTCTCTGCCAATGCACTTGTTAAAAAGCGAAAAGACATATCCTGAAAAGAAGCACCCGGAGATTCATTCATTTTAATATTTTTTTGAATCAAAAAATCTCTGCGAAAAATCCCCGTCCAATATCGAAGAATTTGTCTCATATCTTCTAGATGTTTCTGAGATTCCAACAATTTTCCATAGTCTTCCTCCTTATACATCTTCACGGGAATAAAACGGCGTTTTCCATCTATATCAAAAAAATTCAAATAATCTGCATTGACATAATCTGGATGATATTTTTCTGCAATATAATATAGTTTTTCCAACATGGTTACTTGATACATATCATCGGATTCCAACACAGATATATACTCACCTTTGGCTTGTCGAATTCCTTCATTTACTTTATGTCCATAACTGGTATTGGTATCATTAATAATACGAATTCTATGGTCCTTGGTGGCATATTCTCTCAATATCTTTGGAGACTGGTCTGTGCTTCCTCCATCCATGCAAAGAATCTCAATATCCTGAAATGACTGTGCTATTACACTGTCTATACATTCTCTTAAATACTTTTCTGCATTATGAATGGTAACAATAACGGTTATCTTAGGCATAATAAATACTCCTTATCTAATCTATAATTGCCCCAAATAAATTTTTATCTATTCCTGCCGTGTAAATAATAATCGCAGAATCTCTAATTCCTAATATCTTTAGCTGTTCTTTCATATCTTCTGCATAATATTTATTAGCTATTATATATTTTGCATCAGAACATCTAGCAACAGCTTGTTCTGGAGATAGAATCTCTATTCCATGTTGCAATTCTCCCTGAACAGATGTTTTGTTATCACAATATGCAATTACATTATTCCATCCTCTATATAAAAATTGCTTATGTAAAAAACAACCATATTTTCCACTGCCAAATATAACGCCTTTCTTATGTTTTACATGCTGAAAGACTTTTTTCAAGTCTTCTCTCTTAGGTTCATATATCTTTTGATACTTTTGATATAATAAATATGGCGACTCCCACAAAAGTTGCAAATCTGCCCATTGCTTATCTGTCAAATCATTTTTCTGCAAAATTCCATCTTCATTTGCTGTATGCAATCTTTGTGCAATCTCTATCATATCTGATAACGTCTCTTCCCAAAATTCCCCTGAATCCACCATTGCATACAACCTATCCATAAAATGTAAAAATAATTTTCGATAAAAAGAAGTCTTCCATTCTGAAGATAAACCTGTCAAATATTTTTGAGCATAGGCATATTCATTTGCAACAAAAGAAAAGCCCTTTTTATTATAAGTAGACGCATTGATATTATCCTGACGATAAAAATAGACCGTTCTATCTATATAAATTGCCTTTTTTGCTCTTGTCTGTATCTGAAATAGCGCACCAAAATCCTGAAATGCTGCTCCTGGTGACTCATGTAACCTGATTTGTTTTATAAAATCACTGCGATATAAACCATACCATAAAAAATTGTCTTTCGTTAATAGAGATGGAGTATCTTTGGGAGCAAGCTCTATTCCTGTATTATATTCTTCTGGTCCAAATGGCGATATTGGAAAATAATAATATTCTTTATTAGATAGTGTATAAAATCCTTTAGCTGTTCCTTTTACATAATCGGCACCTGAAGTTTCTATCACTTGATATAATACTTCATACATATCTAAAGAAATTCTATCATCAGCATCTATAATACTAATATAATCTCCTGTAGCATTAGATATTCCTATATTTACTTGATAGCCATAGCTTTTTTTATCAGAAGAAAATATATAGAACCTGGAATCTTTTTTAGCATATGCATTTAATATCTCTATTGTGCCATCCGTAGAACCTGCATCAATAAGCAAAATCTCAATATTTGTTAGTGTTTGGTGAATAATAGTATCCAAGCATTGAGATATGTATTTGGACATATTTAGGCATGGAATAATGACAGATACTTTTGGCATATGTTTCTCCTTCATAACTATTTCAACAACTTTTTCATACTGTTTCTCACAATATCATCCACTACAACTACATTTATAAATCTTTTCTTTTCTAATAATTCAAGAATTTCAAACTGATATTGACCTTTTACTGCTACAACCACCATTGCATATTTTTTCCATTTTTGATAAGCATCTATTTCCTGTACAAGTGTTCCTTCTATCGAATGTTTATTTTTACTCATATTCGTAACAGCAAAAAATATTTTTTCTTTTGAATATCCCAAATTCAAAAGACATGTCAGCATCTCTTGCCCTATTTTTCCTGCTCCATATATAATGATATATTCATTTTCTTGCACACAGTCGAAAACAGCATTACCATATATCTGTTGATTCAGGCAAGAACCACTTTTTACTCTTTCATCCTCAAAAGATTTTGCTGTTTCCATAAAATAACTATTGGGATTATCTAAAATTTGATAGACTTCATCAACCGCTTTTTTATCCCAAATAGTTCCATAGATGTATCCTTTCTCTCTATATTTTGTTAAATATTCTACAATCTTTAAAAACAAGGCATATTGAAAAGCAGAGGCAAGCACACGATAATTCTCCATCAATACACGATAACCCAAACGGCTTGCAATCCACCTTAGAATTTCTCTTTTTTCTTCTCTTTTTTCAATAAAAGTATTGATATATTCTAGTTCATCGCATATACAAAACACTTTATTTGGTGCTTTTACCGATGAATTTAGATTGTTAATTCTATAATGATAATAAGCATCTTGAAGCAATCTTACTTTCTTCGCACACGCAAACACCTGAAAACTAAATGACACATCCTGATAAGACGCACCAGGTGTCTCATTAAATCGTATCCCATTACCTATCAAAAAATCCTTTGCATAAAGTGCGCTCCATATCGTCTGAAGTTTTATAAAAAGCTCAGGGTTTTCTATAGGTATGATGGTTTTATTAATTGGCAAATCATCAAATATATTAATCTCTTGATTTTGTTCTATCCCATTATTATCCAAATACAGAAAACAATTTGATTTTACAATATCTAATGTGTATAATTTTGCCTCTAAATACAACCGTTCCATCATATCTGGTTCGATAAAGTCATCGCTTTCTACAATGCCAATGTATTCTCCACTTGCTCTATCAAGACCAACATTCATAGAATTTCCATAACCGGTGTTTTTCTTATCTATAACAACAATTCTTTTATCTATCTTTGCATAATGCTCTATAACCTGTCTGCTAGAGTCTGTAGAGCCATCATTGATACAGATAATCTCCATCTCTTGTAATGTTTGATTACAAAGACTTTGCAAGCATTTATCTAGATATTTTTCTACATTGTAGATAGGTACTAATACAGATACTTTTATCATATCATCCTCTAATTATTTTTCTTCTATGGCTGATAATAAATTTTTCTCAAATATTTCCATAGAAAAATATTTCTCATATATTTCTTTTGCTGCACTTCCCATTTGTCGAGCTTGTTCTCGATGGTCAATTGTCCATTTCATTAGTTCTGCAAGCTCCTCAATATTTTCGCTTTTAAAAATCAATCCATTTTTTCTATTTGTTATAAAATCTGCAATTCCTGCAACATCTGACACAATTACAAGCCTTTTAGTCATGCAACCTTCTGTTATTACTACAGACATAGCTTCTAATCTAGAACAACAAACTACCACATCTATCTGATTATATAATTCAGGCATTTTCTGATTTTCTATTTCACCTATAAGCTTTACAGAAGGAAAATTTCCCAATTGTTTTAGTTCTTCTGTCCATAATTCTCCTCTTCCCACTATCAAAAATTCAGCTTTTTTTTGATAATCATCAGAAAGGCTTTCCACTGCTCGAAGAAAAATATCTTGGCCTTTTATTTTATCAATAGCCCCAATAATAGCAAAAATAATCTTTTCTTGTTGAAAAGCATTTTTCAAAATGCTTCTATAAAATGGGAGTCCATATTTTAGTTCTCCAACAATAATATCTTTACTTGTCTTCTGAATAATCTTTCGTTTTACTAATGGACTAACAGCATACATGAATATATTCTTAGATTCAAAAATATGTATAAACTTGTCTTTATCCAACTCCTGTAATAAACCTGTCTCATGAATCCACCATATCACTGGTTTATTACAATTCACTAACTCCTCTATCACATAATAAAGTAACAATGTATTTACAATTATTTTATCTGCCCAATGAATTAGCCTTTTAAATTCTTTTTCTTCAAAATAAGAATCACTCATAATGATTACAGGAATATCTAACTCTCGTATACGATGCCTCAAAACTCCATCTGTTTTAGAGACAACTACTAAATCATAATTCTTTTTCTTAAAAACCTGTATTGCTGTGTATAATACATTCTGTGCTCCTGTTGAATTCAATGCATGAGAATAAATTAATATTCTCTTTTTTGTATTGTCTATTGACAATTTACCATAATATTGTGCTGGATCACATTGACAAATTTTCTCTATATGATGCATATCAAATATCTTTTTATCTGATACACCTATACTTTTTAATTGGGCAACCATCTCAGTTTGATATACACTTAATACAACAATAAAATCATATTCATAATTATATATTTCTTGAGGAGATACAATTTCAACTCCATCTAGCTTATGTCCCCATTTGGAAGAATCATTATCCAAAAATGCAACAATCTCTAAATCATCCTGAAATTTTTCTTTCAACTTCTGATATATTTTTCCTGTACCAAATATAATAATACGCATATTTTTTTACTTTCCAAATGGCTTACCATTTCCAACTAATAGAATAGGTAATTCCATAATTTTATATTTTTGCTGTACAAGCCACACAGTAAACAAACGCTCTGCAAAAAAACCTATTACTCGTTTACTATAATTGTCCCATGCCTCATCAATAGTAATTCTTTCTATTAATTTAAATAAAATCGGAAATAACCAATCACAATATTCATCCAATATCTTTTTATATGTAATAAACATATTGCAAGGATACATGATATGTCCTTGAAAAACATATAAAAATGCTTTTTTCTCTTCTTCTCCTTTTGTATCAAAAATATCCTTAAGATGTTTCATAGTTTTACTAAAAGCTTCCTTACATACTGCTTTTTGCAATTCTTCTGCAATAGTATGCTTTATTGTACAATGGCTTTCTGCAACTATGATATCATACTGTTGAAAAAATAATTGAATTTCCCATTCTTGAATCATATAATTATTAACTTTTGATCTAAAAAAACGTCGATAATGATTTAATCCTAATATCTCATAATTTGCATTTTTCCATATCCAATATAATGCTGTGCATTCATTAAGTATTAAATTCAAATTAGATATATGATCACCTATATCATCTCTTTGATATTTCAAAGTTGGACTTAAAATACTACCTGCATGAATTGGAAGATAATTGTCATCTTTTATAGGGATAAATTCTTTATGTGTTACTTCAAATATCTTTATTATAGAATCATCTTTTTTTATATATCCAAACAAATAGCCTTTCAAATTAACAACATTCCATCTCTTATTTTGATATGTTTTAATATTTTTAAAGTCAGCGAATGGAATAATAAATAAAATATTATCTGCATATGATATAAATTGTTCTAATAAAAAATCTTGTAAATAAACTTTATTTATTAGAAGTAAATCATATTTCTTATCAATTTCTTCACAAAGCTTATATACATTATTATATCCTTTAGTAAATATATTTTTATCTAAATAATACAATAAATCCACATTATAAATTTCTTTTAATTTAAATAATTGTTTATCAGCAACTATTCCACCTATATCTAAAATTTCTCTTGTATTAGTAAACTTGCAATATGTGTAAATCATATTAGATATATCTGAAAAATTATAATAATCTTCGCCTAGATAATACTCCCATTTTAGTATTTTTTTACAATCCACACCCAATTCCATTACTAACTGATAAGATATTTCATCATAAAATTTAGACGAAAAAATCACAATATATTCATATTCATATTCTGATAATTTATCTGGTGATATAACTTCAATTCTCTCATATATTTTTTTATCTTTACACACATCATCCACTATACAAACAATCTCATCAGATATTTTATCCTCATAATTTTTAAATATTCCTCCTATCCCCCATATAACAATTTTCATTTATAAATCATTCCTTTACTTTTAAATATAGTTTATATCTAAAAAATTTTACATTCTAAAATCCTCAAACCCATTTCAAAAAATTTTATATTATATCTATAATTCCATAGATATACTTTTTGTTGTTAACTTTTTCTTTTCAATAAAAATCATACTATCCCAATAGGAAATAGCCTTAATGGTTTCTGAATATATATTCTTTTTCAACTCACCTGTTTCCAAATATTGAGCATGCAAATAGTCAATTAGATTTTTTGAATACTCTATAAATGTATCTCCTTTATACTTTCCTTCATAATTTTCCATATAAGATGTATGTAAATCTTCACATAAATAAATCCCCTCTTCTGATACAATCGGAAATAATTCCTCAAAGGATATAATCTGTTGATTCATCGTATGCCCACCATCATCAATTAAAATATCTACACTACCAATTTGATCTTTGATTTTTTTCAAAAATTCTCTATCTTCTTGCGAACCTATAAATATAGAAACATCTTTTCTTTCTAATTTTTTACAATCAGGATTAATATCTATTCCATAAATTTTTACCATATTACCATTCATTGTAAAATAATTCTTCCACATTTGCAAAGAACCACCTTTATATACTCCTATTTCTAATACAGTTATATCTTTTCCTCTATATTTTGAAAAAAATCTATCATATGCTTCAAAATAATGCACCCATTTACTTATAGGTTGATGTTTTTTAAAAAAGAAGAACTTTTCCAAATCATTAACCTTATCTAAATTTATTTTCTCATTAACTATTTTTAATGGAACTACAAGACCTCTATCAATTTCTTCACTAAATTCTATATCTCCCCAATTATAAATTTCTTTTTTTGATAGTATGATTGTTTCATTATGGAATAAAATTTTTTCTCTTTGTAATTTATATTTTTTTAACAATTGATAAATTACTTCTTCTTTATAATTATCACCCACTGCAATTATAATCAAAGAATATTTCTTCCATTCTATTTCATCTGGATTATAAATTTTTATTCCTTTATACTCTGTTCCCCACAAACTCTCATTTGCATCTGTTAATTCTAAACTCTCTATACTCTGTGCCACACAAGAATCAATATATCTTTTTCCACATTTTCCAACTCCATAAATAAGAATTTGTTCAATCATAAATATTCTCCTAAAATTTACTTTTATGTCCTTTTAATAATCCAATGATAAACAATTTTAAATATCTAAATTCAATTATTGTTCCACAAATATATAAAATCAAAATACATTTCATGGTAATTCACTTATAATTTCGAATAACGAAAATATAGGACTTTCTACTCTTTCCTTCAGAGCTTTATAAATACTATCAAATTCATCAACAATTGTAACAATTACAGCATCTACTTTTGCAAACTTTTCTTCTAAATTTACTACTTTATATTTTAAAGAATCTCTTCTATTACTTTTATCAATAATATAATCAACTATAATATCTGTTTCATCTAATTCTACAAGTAAGTGTTTTGCTAACATACCATATCCATAGATAGCTATATGTTTTATATGATACTTGCTTAAATAATCCACTATATTTATATTCTTTTCACGCAAACTCATCCACTGATCAAAACATTTTGTAGTAATAATATAATTTGCACTTCTTTCCATAATTTTTCTACTAGCCGATATTTCTATTGCTTGCTGTTTATCAATACCATCCCGAAATGCATTTTTTTGTGCTTTATATACAGTTTCTAATTTTTTATAACCATATTTTTCATCTGGTTCTAACTGCATACCCTCTCCCCATTCATTCCATGCATTAATAAATACAAATTCATTTTCTTCCTCTATGCTTCTTCTATATATGTTATACATTCCTTCATAAAATTTTTCCATAGAGAAATTTTTAAACACCACTCCATCATGTCTACCTCTTCTAGGTGTATCATCAAGATTAGCTACTCCACAATAATATGTTTTACATCCATCTATTAGCTCTGTATTATTAATATTTTCCCACATATTTTGATAATCTATCATATGAATTCCTTTTATTGGATCTTCTAATCTCCAGACCATATGTGGCGCAAACAATATTAAAGCATCCAGTCCGTTTATACATCTATTACTATTCATTCCAATAAAATATATTTTAGGAAACGATTCTTCTATTGCTAATTGATTCCAATAATCAATCATTTGTGGCAAACATGGTATTATCGTTGGCGAATAAATCAAAAAAACTGGCATACCATTTATTTTAATATATCGCTCATCCTTAAAAAAAGGCAAAAGATATTCAAAATGTATCTTCCATTCTTTCTCTCTTCCATATCTTTGTTCAATCAAAATTCCATCATCATCCAATTCTCCTTTTTTTTCAAATTTATCAGCCCAAGAATTTCCTCTAAAATTACTCCATGTTCTTGCCCATCTTCCATTTGCCCAACAAAAGCAAAATGGCATATCAATGTCTTTCCATTCCAAAAGATTTTCGGCTGGTTTCTCTAAAATTTTTTTTCCATCTTTAAAATAGTAATGATAAAAGCACTGTCCATCTATTCCATACTGTTTCATTAATGAAACTTGCCATTCCATTGTCTCTTTTTTTAATAAATCATAATAATTACTATTCAAAGGTTTTATAGGTTGTTCATGTCCTATAAATAAAGGCTCTGCTGCACGTACTGTTGTCCATTCTGTAAATCCTGTTCCCCACCACTTTTCATTTTCTTCGACTTTGTGAAACTGTGGTAAATACATACTTAATGTCTTTATTTTCTTCATAGAACCTCTCCAAAATCTATCTTTTCATAAAATGAAATAGTCCAAATCTTGTTCCACCCAACGAATCATCATTATCATATTTATGAATGTCCACATTATATTCTATATAACCATTATGTGTACATGAATATTCTACTAAATCAAATCCTGGAAAATTATCAACAATTGTAGAAGCAAAAAATACTCTATGAGCATTAAATTCAATATGTTCCATTCCTACAGGTAC
This sequence comes from Lachnospiraceae bacterium, assembly GCA_910575445.1. Lineage (GTDB taxonomy): Bacteria > Bacillota > Clostridia > Lachnospirales > Lachnospiraceae > Hominiventricola. The sequence goes on from CAJTFW010000004.1 coordinate 128,663, forward strand.
AGATAAATATATATTGCCTTCTTTTTTAACTTTGTGTCTTATGGCATTAAAGCATTTATAACATGCATCTGGGTCAATCTCATCGCCATATCTTCCCAAACCAAAATGCTCTAATGAACAAAGTGCAGAAAGGCTTTCAATACTGTTATCAGCAAACGTATTAAGGTTTGTTGCATCAGCACACGTAAATTCTAATCCATCAACTTTTCTGTTTAATGGTCGTATATCTATTAAATTAACATTATTTCTAAATGTTAATAAATGTGCAATAAATCCATCAATACGTGAACCAATATCATAATGCATAAGTGGAGATTTTTCGTATATTTTTCTTGCTGCCCATAAATCTTGCCAAAAATAACTATTAATACTTCCTGCATTGGCAACTTTATCAGTATAAATTGGCATATTATATTCTTTCAGAATTTGCATTGTTGGATATGTATTCATTTTTGAATAAAGCATTGCATCTTCTGCTACCCAATCCTTTTCCAATTGACCAAATTCTGCACAAACATTCTCATACCATTTAGGACTTAAAATCTTTTTTGCAAGACTAAGATTCTTCTTTATGTCTATATTTTGTGGTATAGGATGCAAAAAACAAAATTTGTCCATCCTAATTCTTAAATCATAACAATAATCATATATTTCCTTTCCATACTGATTAGCTATCAAAATAGCATCATAATTATCTGGTATTTCTACAGGATTATATAATTTTTTTTCTCTAAAACTATCCCTAGTTTTTTTTGTTTCTATAAAACCAATTATGTTCTCTTTTATTTCATCAACAATATTTTCTGTTGTTCTTCCAATTCCCCATATTAATATGTTCATATTTTTCACCACTTAACATATAACTTAATAATTAAAAATTCTTTCTTGCAAGTACCATATTTCCAAAACATAATGTTTCATTTGAGTCACAATCCTTTTCAGATAGTCCCATTAAAATCTCAACACTTTTCAAAATAGTTTCTGTCTCCTCTGATTCTAATTCATAATTACAATATCGTTTAGCCATATTTTCTACACGAAATAATTCTTGACATAAATATTTAAAAAAATTACTATTCCTTACAAATTCTATTATTGTAAATCCATAGTCTTCTAAGTGCTCTTTATACCAATATTCACTAAAACCATTATAGTAAAAATATGGCGCCATATGAGTTAGACAGCAAAATGGAGCTGTTAAAATTAGTACTCCATATTTTTTCATAACTCTCGAAAACTCTTTTAATGCCAAGATAGGATTTTTCAAATGCTCAAACACTTCTGTACAAAGAATTACATCTATAGATTCATTCTTTAAAGGCATATCAATAATATCACAAGTAATATTTAAACCTGTATAAGCCCATGAATCTTTATGTAATCCATTCTTTACTATATTAGGAACATATTCTCCAAAATCTTGTGCTATGTATTCTAAGTGTGTACAATATGATTTATATCTTTGTTCCCCTGCTCCCGCATCTAATAGAACTTTACCTTTTGGAATTTTCTTCAGTTTGTCTATAACCCATTGATCCCTTATTTCGTAATTTCTAAAATCGCCAAAGACATCACATAATGATATTATTTTATCTTCATTTCGTATACCAATTATCTTAATTATATTCTCTTTAATTTCTTGAAAATATTTACTACTTGATATATAAATATAATCATATTTTAACTTAGGTATATTTTCTAGTCGAATACCCCCCACTATTTTTTTGTCACAATAACCTATAATGTCAAATTTACTTTTCAAATACCTTTCTGTCAATCTAAATTCTTTTCCTAAACCATATACAATAATTTTTTTTCTTTCACACATGATAGTCTCCTAAATTAATAGTATTGCAAAATCACTTTACATTTTAATCCAATCATCTGGATATATGTCTTTATAATCACATAAATTAACCCATTTATTAGGCGCAATTACTATTTTTTCCTTATTTGAATTTAACCATGCTCCCCACCAACTAAATGTACTATTAGCAATAATATTATGTTTACACATACTCATTAAATACATATCATACCAGTCCTGATAATTATCAAATAATGTCGAATTAACATATATTGCATTTTCTATATTATAATTTCTTTTAACCCACTCCATATCATTAGAAAAAAATATAAACTTACAATTTCCGACTTTATCTTTCATATATGATATTGCATTTATATAATATTCTTGAGTACATATGTCTCCATAAATCCAATAATTATTACCTGTCAAATAGTCTCCACGTCTTATATGAATACTTACTGTAATGTCTCTATCAAGACAATCTCGAAATTTTTCAAGTTTATTTTCAATTTTGTCTTTAAACACAAAATCTTTTATCAATAAATCTCTTACTTGTTCTGCAAATTTATATGTTTGAAATAAACCCGAAAAAACTCCTCCTGTCACATTAATTATTGATAAATCTGCCTTTTTTTCTCTTGTTTCATTTATACTTTCTTCTATGTATAATATAAATTTTTTTGATTTTTCTTCGTTATTTATATTTTTTTTAATCAAATCTATTTTTTGTTCTTCTGTACATATTTCAAAATTAATATTTCTAAAAATATCTAATAAATGAAAACTAGTTGTTTCTATAGTTAAATTTAAACATGCTAACACTTTTTTTCCATGATATTGTAAATTTTTCAGAAATGCATACTGAAACATTTGATTTCCTAAGCCACCTGTAAAAGAAACAATACACATGTTTTCTTGAATATCGATATGTCTTTTTTTTAACGAATATAATTCTTGGTTAACTTGAAATAATATCGAATCTTTTATCCCATATTCTGTATTTAATTGTTCTCTAATAACCTCTTTTCCTTTTTTTATTGCTATAACTATTTTAACATTTTGTCTCTTTAAAACATCTGGTGAGCATATTTTAATTCCATTAAGCGTTTTCCCCCATTTTCTTTCATCATTATCTACATAACAAATAATATTACTAATATCTTTATAATAAAAAAAAGCAATAGTTCCTATCCTTCCTGTTCCCCATATTACAATATCCATCATTCTTTCCTTACTTTTCTATTTTAAATATTTATTACTAAAATACTTTCTTATATTCTGCTTAATATTAAAAATAGCAACTAAATTTTTCATCTTAGATTTGCTCTATATTTTCCAAAAATTATACTATTACATAATGTATTCGCAATACCATTTTTGAAAAATCAAAAATGGCCAGATAATTTTAGAAAAATTACATCCACTGTCTTTTCCTCTATCTCCATTCTTTAAATAATCCAATATAAATTTTTGTGTACTCTCTACTTTAAATATTTGCTGCTTTTTTAAAAAGTCACCATCTATGTATTCCATCAATTGATTTTTCAATGGATTTCTTAACCATTTATCTAAAGGAACACTAAATCCTGTTTTTGGTCTATCCAAAAATTCCTTGGGAATATAATCATATGTTATAGATTTTAATATTTTTTTTTGTTCCCCATTATTGTTCTTATAATGTTGTGGAATTATGTAAGAATACTCCATAACATTAATGTCTAATATTGGACATCTACATTCTAAAGAATATTTCATTGAAGCTCTATCTACTTTGCAAAGAATATCATCGGGTAAATATGTTTGCATATCTAGCAACATTCTCCTTATATCCCATTCTGCAACATCATATTTAGATTCTATGGTATAATAACAACTTCTTCCTTCATTCTGTAAAATATCATGAATCTTATCTATATATGTATTAATTCCTGTTTGTGTCCGAATATTATCATTTCGTTGATCAGAAACTATATGGTAAAGTAATGATAAATTACATCCCATTTTCTTTTCTAAAAAAGGAATTTTTCTAAGTAAGTAAAGAATCATACCTTGCTTATCTAATTTCTGTGCTTTTTGTAATTTTGAATATATATTATATCCCGAAAAAAATTCATCTCCACCATCCCCTGAAAGAACTCCTTTAACATCTTTTTGAGCTAATTTTGATACTAGCATTGTTGGAATTTGTGAGGGGTCTGCAAATGGCTCATCATAATAATATGGAATTTCTTCTATTAAGTCTAACATTTCTTGTTCAGAAATATAGTATTCTGTATGTTTTGTACCTAAATAATCAGCAATTTTCTTAGCATAGTTGGCTTCATTAAACCTTTTATCTTCAAATCCTATACAATATGTTCTTAATGAACTTGATAAATTAGTTTGTGCAATTGCGCAAACTAAACTAGAATCATATCCCCCACTTAAAAAAGCTCCTATTGGAACATCTGCTATAAGTCTTCGTTTTACAGAATCAATTAATTTCTCTTTTAATATTTCTTTAGCTTCATCAAAACTAATTTTTATATCTGAATTAACAAAATAATGATATTTTTCTATCAAATCCCAATATGTCCATTTTTTCAGTTGTCCATATTGAAAACAAATTATAGTTCCAGGTTCAACTTTATAAACGTTCTTAAATATACTGTCTGGAGATGCAATATATTGCTTATTTAAAAAACGTCCTAGTATACTCCTATCAATTTCTTTAGTAAAAAACAAATTTTTCATTAATGCTTTTAATTCCGATGAAAAATATAAATTCCCATCAACTTCATAATAATATAATGGTTTTTTCCCTATTCTATCACGTATCAAATATAATTTATTATCTTCACGATCTAATAATGCTATTGCAAACATTCCATTAATTTTATCAACAAACGAAATTCCCCATTTAAGATATGCCGCAATTATAACTTCTGTATCGCAAAATGATTTAAATGAATAATCTTTTAGTTCTTTTCTCAATTCTTGAAAATTATAAATTTCTCCATTAAATATTACTATTATTCTCTGATTATTTGAGTACATTGGTTGATGACCTGATTGTGACAAATCCATAATTGCCAACCGTCTGTGTCCAAAACCAACAACATAATCAGAAGAAATCTGATATATTTCTTCACCAGAATCATCAGGTCCTCTGTGCCTTAACTCATTATTCATTTCTATTAAATTAGTTAATGACTCTTTATTTTTTGAATAAAATCCACAAATTCCACACATTATCTACAACATCCTATAATTTATGCGCTCTTAAATATTGTACTATTTTTAATTAATTTATTTCAAATGCACTCTTCTACATTCAATATCTTTATTTTCTGACCAAGGTTTTCCATAATTAATCAATCCAATATCATTATATGCAAGCCCATTTTTCCACAAAATATAAGATAATGAAAATTGATCCCTTTTCTCTTTATGATAATATTCTTCGAACCATTGTTCCATAATTCTACAGCCAATTATATTGGTGTGTTCTCTAACAATTACTCTACATTCAAATGTTCCAAAATTTCTTGGCATTCCCTCTAAAATATACTGTTTCATTTGCTTAATTACATTTTCCTCATTACTGGTTCCAACTCCAACCATCCTTATTCCCTCAACATATATACAATTTATAAAAGCATGCGCATGAATTCCAATTCCAATATTTCCAATATCATTTATATACTTACTTATTGGTGCTACAAGTTGCACTTTTCCATCCATATAAATTGAATATTGATAATTACAAAAAATCTGGTGTGCATGCATTTTACAATATCGATTAATAACAGCTGGTTCTTTATATGTTTCGGGTACTATTGTTTTATAATTTATCCATTTAAATATTTTTAAATTATCTGGTTTTTTATCACTAATTAAATAATAATCACAATTTTCTTCAATAATTAGAGGCTCTCTCAGCTCATCATATCCGTTAATTATACATGTATATACTGCAATTTTCTTATTAAATTTAAAATTCTTTGATGGTTTTTTTTCAAAAAAATAATTGAAAGTATTTTTTCTTTCATATTCTCTTATATTATTTACTCCATAAAATTTTTCTAAAACACAATCCAAATTAAGAACTTCATCTAATGTAATTGGTATAAGATTAGTGTTTTTTTTCAATGTCAATAATGCATCATAAAGATAATATTGACCAAGCATTATAAATACTAATGTCTCTGTCTTAACATTCAATAATTCTTCTAATGTTAACTTATAAACAGACTTTTTTTCAAAACTATCAAGTTTTTCTAAATCACGGTCAGAAACAAAGTCAATAGTAATTTCTAAGTAAGAAAATAGCCTCCATGCAAACCCTTTTCCCCATATACCTAATCCATACATACCCATACAAGTATTATTTTTTTTTGCTTTACTAATTATCTCGTACAAATACATCTTCCTTTACAATTCTTGATTTTTCTCTTCAAAGTGATATGCCTATTAAAAAAAATTATAAATTTATTTTGATTGTATATAAAAACGTTGATTTTCTTCACTAATTTCACAAAAATTGATAATTATAAACTTCTTTATAATAATGTTTTTCCTTTGTATGTAACTTTACTTAATAACAGCTCTGGATTATCAATATATTTCTGTTCAATCCAAAGTATTTTCTCTTCTGGTATTCCTAATTTTATTAAATCTTTCTTGGCACTTTGAACTGCCTTCTCTCTTAATATTGATATAAGAATATAGTCATAGTCATAGTCAAGAATCTCTTTGGGATTAATAACATTTAATCCCCTTTGTAAATCTTTATAGTTCTGATCTGCCCAACAAATTATATTTTTTCTTCTTATCTCACAAATATAATTTTTCAGTTGAATTCCAGCTGCTCCTGCACCATACAATATAATTCTATCCTCAATTTTAACCTTTCCAAATTGTGTCAGAAAATCCCCTCTGCTCAAGCTATCAAAAGCATATGGTGCTTTATAAAGAAGCCAATACATTACAAAATATTTTATTTGTTTATCATTATCTAGACATAATTTTGAACCTTCAAACCTTTTATAAAATTCCGAATAGCTTTCAAATAAATTAGGAATTACATTTTTCCTAAGTTTTCTTTTTAAAGAATCATTTCTAGCTCTATAATGATAATAACAATTGTGGGTTACATATATACTTTTAGATTCAACAATACATGGTAAACATATCATTATATCATCGTGCGTTATATTTGTTATCCCTTCCATCATCTGATATTTTATAATCTTATCTTTTAAGAAAAGTTTTGAACATGTATATGGTGCTATACCATATTCAAAAAAGACACCTGCATATAAAATCTTTGTTTCAACTTGTTCAATAAAATCTTGTCCTTTATAACATCCTTCTTCTAAATATAAAACTCTATTCTTTTCTCTATTTATCCAAGAATCAATCATCCCTGATTCTACTACATCCACATTATATTTACATGCATAATTAAGAAGACTTTCATACATTTCAGGCTCTATCCAATCATCTCCATCTACATATCCTATGTATTTCCCTGTAGAAATTAACATTCCTGCTTTTCTAGCAGAATCAATACCTCCATTTTTTTTATGAATTACTTTAATTCGTTTATCTATTTGTGCATAATAATCACATATTTGAGGACATTTATCATCTGAACCATCATCAACTAATATAATCTCTAGTTTTTTATAAGTTTGATTTAATATACTTTGAATACATTGTTCTAAATATGCTTCAACTCTATATATAGGAACTATAATACTAATTAAATCTGTCATTTTCTTTCACCCAACTAAATATTTTTGTATAATAAGTTGTTTTTAATATATATTTCAGCCTTGTATTTTTAATTACTTAGTATAGTATTCTTTATACCATTTTACAAATCTACTTAACCCTTCTTTTAAATCCATAGAAGGCTTAAATTTAAAATCTTTTTCTAATTCTTTTATATCTGCATAAGTTTGAAAAACATCTCCCAATTGCATTGGTAATAATTCTTTTTTTATATTTTTATTAATAACTCCTTCTGACAATAAACACTCTTCCAAAATATTAATAAAATATAATAAATTTTGAGGTTTACCACTACCTATATTATAAATCCTATAATATCCCTCTTTTTTATCTTTTATAGGTCTATTTTCTATTACTTTTATGATTCCATCAACAATATCATCAATATAAGTAAAATCACGTTCCATATTTCCACTATTATATATTTGTATATTTTCTCCTTTAACCATTTGACTTGTAAACTTAAAATACGCCATATCTGGTCTACCTGCTGGTCCATATACTGTGAAAAAACGTAGTCCAGTTGAAGGTATACAATATAATTTAGAATATGCATATGCCATCAATTCATTTGATTTTTTGGTTGCAGCATATAAAGATACAGGACAATCAACTTTATCATCTATTGAATATGGCATTTTTTCATTAGTTCCATAAACAGAAGATGAAGAAGCATAAATTAAATGTTGCACTCCCTGATATATTGTTTTTTTATATATCTTTTTTAAATTATAACTATGTCTACATGCCTCTAATATATTATAAAATCCTACAATATTAGATGATATATATGAATCTGGCTGTTCAATAGAATGTCGAACTCCTGCTTGAGCAGCTAGATTAATAACTATATCTGGACAATATTTTTCAAACAATTTATGAACCAATACTTTATCTGTAATATCACCTTTTATAAATATAAAAGCATCAAAATGTTCTATTTGTTTTAAACGCCATTTCTTTAAATCCACATCATAATAATTATTAAGATTGTCCACACCTATTATCTCAGTATTGTTACTTAAAGATAAAATTTCTCTTGCCAAACTTGCTCCAATAAACCCTGCTACACCTGTAATTAAAATTCTTTTCATTTTTATAATTAACTCCATAATGATATTTTTTCATAAAAAATATACACTAAAATAATACTATAAAAAATTTCAAATTATCATATTTTTACTGTCGAATTTTTACAATTTGTTTATTACTTCTGCCACCCCACACTCATCATTCGTTCCTGTCACATAGTCTGCTGCCTCTATCACTTCTGTCATCGCATTTCCCATTGCCACACCAATTCCTGCTATTTTAATAATATCTAAATCATTCGACGAATCACCAATTGCCATAGTATTCTCTATCTGAATATTTTTTATCTTACAAACTTGCTTTAATGCTTCTCCCTTATTTGCATCCTTTTTAGTAATTTCTAGATTTCCCCATCCTCCGCTTACCAGATTCACACCTATATTATTCTCTAAATATTTTTTCACTTCTTCGCGGTCAACCAATATTCCTGTTTTATCAGGATAAAAATTCATCGTTATCTTCTGCACCGAAAACTCATGTTCTCTAATATAAGAAATGGGATTTTCTAACCATACACGATTATTTAATATATATTCTTTCCTCGAAGCTGGTACTTCCAATTTTTCAACAATTGCACGTGTGTATTCTGGACAATATGCTTCTCCTTGAATAAATATATCTATATGCATATCCTTTGTTAATAAGAATTCTAAAATAGGAAGAACTTTGCTTGTTGCAATACTATTTTCATAAATACATCTTCCTGTTTTATATTCATAAATAGCACTCCCATTGGTTGTAATTGCATGTGAAATATCTAATCCCTTTAAATATCCATGTGGTATCAATGTATATGGACTACCAGTAGAAATTATAATATCAATTCCTTTTTCTTTTGCCTCTTGTATTGCTTGATAATTCTTCTTTGGCAGCTTGCGTCTATGATCCAATAAAGTTCCATCTAAATCCAATGCTATTAATTTAATCAAATCTATATATTCCTTCAATTTTTAAATTTATACTTCATCAGCTATAATACTTTGTCTTATTTTGGTTGTTGATATTCTTTGTGTATATGGAAGATAAATTACATCCACTCCAACTTCGTTTAATTCTTTTTCAAAATGATTCCAACGTTCTGTCCCTTTGTAATCATCTCCAATAAAAATCACATCAAAATGATATAATTCCCACAACTTCTTTTTATCTCGAAAACGTGTAATCTCTGCTTGATCTACACCTTTGATAGCGGCAACTATTCTTCTTCTATCTTCTTCACGAATAACGGGAGATGCCGTTTTATATTCTTTTACCACCTCATCACCATGTACTGCCACAATAAGATACTCACAATATTGTTTCGCTGCTTCAATAAGGTTCAGATGCCCTACATGAAACATATCATATGTTCCATCTGTATAACCAACTTTATATTTTTTCATCCCACATTCAATCCTTTACCAATTTCAACTCTGATATTGGATGTACCTTTCTTTGTTCCATCGGTGGTAATTCCATATAATTTCCAAATTTATGCTTAAGATATCCATCATAATCTCTTGCGCCACTCAAAGTAATGTTTCCAAATGGATATCTGGCTTGCTTTAAAAACCATTTACGGTAGAAACCATATGTGCCTTTTGGCGCTGGAAATGTTAATATTCTTACCATTTCTGTCTTATGAGAAAAATTCATTTTAACTAACAACTCATACCACCAAATTAGTAACCTTCTTGGAACTAAATGCATAAATCCATATAATAGTTTTACTTTTTTATTTTTTTCAATCCGATAACCCACTTCAGACCACAAAAACTTACGAAGTAAAAAACAACTAAAAAAATGTATTTTTCTTACTATTTTATTATTAGGAACATTATCCATAGGAAACAAATCAATAAAGATGCCTTGTTCATATGGCATAAATTCTTGACCTAATCTTACAAACTTTGTATTCTTTCTTCTTAGCTTCGCATATCCCCATCGATACCCTTTGGTATCTCTGATTTCTTGAAAATAAAATTTATCAGTATTTAGCTCAGTCTTACATGCCCTTCGAAATTTTTCATACTCATTTCTTAAAAATCCAAGGTCAGCATCATCATCCCATGGAATATGTTCACCATGACGAATTGCTCCTAACATGGTTCCACCAACCATATTATAGTGAATTCCACATTTTTTACAGATTCGATCTACTTCCTGTAATAGTTCTATCTCTATATTTTTTACACATTGCAATTCTTCTTGTGTCATAAAGTATTGTTCTGCCACTGTTTTATTCCTTTTCACTAAATGTAAAATCCAAATATTCTTCCATATTAACCTCTGTACTAATCAGCTCCTGATCATAAAGGAATTTTGCGGTCTGCTCTAATTCACTTTTATCCTTCTCTGTAAGAGAAACTGGAAAATTACTGCTTTCCCATGTCTGTATCAACACTTCATTGGAAAGTCCTGTGACAGGAGCATATTGTTCTGCATAACCAGTAAAATCACTTTTTAATTCTTCTACGGCTCTTCGATATTGCTCCATAAAGATTTTAATAATCTCTGGATTCTGAGATGTATATTCTCTATTCGCCACAATTACGTTTTCGCCTGCATATACTCCTGTTCCATCCGTAAGCAATGTTCCTACTCCATCTGCACATATTTTTAGCATTGTAGGGTTCCATATCGCTACTGCATCTACTTGTCCTGTTGCTAATGCAGTTTCTAACTCTGAAACACCAAGATTAATCAGTTCCACATCTTCCATTGTCATTCCTGCATTCTCCAATACAGCATTGAAAAAATCTTGTGCGATAGAGCCAATTACAATTCCCACTTTCTTCCCTTTTAATTCAGTTACTTCCGTAATACTTGAATTACTTTGTACTAATATTCCAAGTGTTTTCTCACCATTATATGCAATTCCAATAATATCCCGTTTCTGACCTGCGGCAATCCCACTGATGGCTGGAACATTTCCCATAACTCCTATATCCTGTTCTCCCACGGCAAATGCTTCATTCTCTGGTGGTCCAGATTCAAATTCTGTATATGTAACTTCAATATCATATCCGGCCTCTGAAAGTGCCTCCTCTAACCATCCTTTTTCTTCCATAATATGTAATGGTGTATAACCAAGGACCATCTGTGTTGCAACATTTAAACGTTTAGCTGAGTTAAGTTCAGTTGTTGTTTCCTCTTCTTTGGCACCACATGCTGATATATTCACCAGCAACACTAAACTTAAAATAACATATAATATCTTTTTCATAATAATTTTCTCCTTGCTTTAATGTTCTTTATATTCAAAATATTTATATATATTTTTTCTTATTTCTTGAAACTCTTTAGAACTTCGTTCACGTGTTTCAGATAGATTTACGTTTACAATATCCAATATTTCAGCTGGTCTATTTCCCAGAACAATAATTCTATCTGCCAAGAATACAGCTTCCTCTATATCATGTGTAACTAATAGCATTGTATTCTTTTGCTTTTTTCTAATTACCAACAACTCTTTCTGGAGTTGTATTCTTGTCAATGCATCTAGAGCTCCAAATGGTTCATCTAAAAATAAAATCTCAGGTTTATTGACCAACGCTCTAGCTATATTTACTCTTTGCGCCATACCCCCTGAAAGCTCTTTGGGATATGCAGACTCAAATCCTTTTAAACCTACTAACTCCAATATTTCTTTAACTTTTTTCTTATTTTCTTCCTCATTTCCATCATTAATAACAAATCTCACATTTTTTTCTACTGTCATCCATGGAAATAATCTATGTTCTTGATAAACAAATCCCCTTCTCTTATCTGGTTTTTTTACCTTTTCTCCATCTATAATAATATCTCCTTCATAGTCAGAGTCCAAACCAGACATTACACGCAAAAGTGTACTTTTTCCACATCCACTTCCACCAACAATGCAGATAAATTCTCCTTTCTCAACTGCAAAACTAATGCTATCAAAAACCAATAAATCATGGTGTTTTTTTCTAGCATATATTTTTCGTAAATCTTTTACCAAGATATACTCATTTTGATAATCCATATATTCACTTCCTAAAAATTCCAAGCTAATATTTTTTTCTCCAGTAATCTTAAAATCTCATCCATAAGTTTCCCTACAACACCAATAGATATCATTCCAATAATAACTACATCCATTTGTCCAAAATTGCGTGCATTTGAAATCATATATCCAACTCCACTACTTGCAGCAACTAATTCAGCGGCAACCACACATGACCAGCTTGTTCCTAATGCTACTCTTAATCCAGTAAAAATATTAGGCATAGCTGCTGGTATTACTAATTGAAAAATATATTTCATTTTTGGTGTTTCAACTGCACTTGAAACTTCAACAATCTTGGGATCAATATATCGAATACCATCTATAACATTGAGTAAAATCACAAAAAAACCGCCTAAAAAAATCAAGAATACTTTAGAAGTTTCTCCTATTCCCATCCATAAAATAACGAGAGGAATCCATGCAATCGGAGGAATTGGTTTTAGAATCTGAATAATGATTTTTGTCATATGATGTACATGTTCTGATAATCCAATAATAACACCTAGACAAATCCCTGCTATTACTGCACACATATAGCCTTTTAATACTCGTCCAATACTGATTCCTATCTCAATCAGTAAAGATTTGTCTATCAATTTTTTAATAAATGTTTGACCAATCATTCTCGGAGAAGGCAATAAAATTTCATTAATATATCCTGTTTCTGATGCTATACACCAAATAATAATTATTAATATTAATAAAATGATACTTTCTAAAAAATAAATTAGTCCGTTATGAACTTTCTTTCTCATACATAATATTGCCTTTCTACCTTTTAATTTGTTAATATTCCCCATATGTTTCTGGATATATTTTTATCTTGAAAATAATCCAAGTTTTATAGATACTTCTCCGGCTCATTCAAAAACACATCTGTAATTCCAATCTTCTCAAGCGCTGCCAAATCAAGTCTCCCACCCGTTGGTGCTTCTGGATACAGATGCCCGCTAAACCATGCTCTCACTGTCAATCCTCTAAGTCTCTCCACCGGCAAATCCATCCCTCTCCAAAATGGATGTAGTGCATCTGCTCTGCATCCGCCATTGAGCTTATACAGGCAATCTGACACTCTTGTATCCAGAACTCCTGTCTTGGCATCAGGTGCAATCTCTTTCACTCGCTCGATAGAGCGTGCATAAAAGGAAGAATAAATTACGCTATCTTGTAACCCTTTTCTATGTACCAACTCAATTATCTTCTCTTCCATTCCTTCATATAGAAATATGCTGTTCTTCAGCTCAATATTTAACTTCAATCCATCTTTTAGTCTCGTCTCTAAAAGCTCTAACACTTCTTCTATTTCTGGAATCTGTTCCCATCTGCCATCTCTGGCGTCAATTTTAAGCTTTTTTAGTTCTGCCATTGTATAATTTCGTAGTTCCCCGCTGCCATTTGTTGTTCTATCTACTCGCTCGTCATGGCAGACGGCCATTCGCCCATCTTTTGTCAGTTGAATATCCAATTCAATACCTGTAAGTCCTTGAATCGCTGCTGCCTTTTCAAAAGCCAACAGTGTATTTTCTGGATACATCTGACTGCATCCTCTGTGTGCCCATATTTTCATAGCGTTCTGTTCTCCGATGCCTAATATTCTTTATATAATATAAAATATATACTTTATATTTTTAAAACTATAATATTACATTGTAATATCACAAATAGTATATCGGCAGAAACTCTTAAAAGCTTAATCTTTTTATTAGACAGTAATTTTATCCAATATTTATGCTGATAATACTTCTTGTAATTCGAATGGAGAGCAGAAATACCAAAGCATAACATACTCCCCATAAATAATTGATTTTTTCATAAATATTTCTTTGAAGCTTCAGGACTTAGATGATATTGCTCTTGGATTTTAACTAAGATTGTCTGTGCTGGAACACCCAAATTTTTTAATATAGAAACGGTTCCTTCGATCCCTTGCTCAATCCCCTGCTCAATTCCTTCTCTTATCCCTTCTTTTTTTATAGTCTTTGCTTCATATTCCAATACTTTTCCTCCCATAACTGCTTTCACTCCTTCCTTCACAGAATTATATTTTGCAGCAATGTGTTCTAATACTTTGTTCGACATATCAATAATCGTACATCTTGTATATTCACTGATGGTTTCCTGACTGGTAAGCTCTTCTAGCTTATTTTTAATCTGCTCATATTCGTTCTGTAATATCCTTAGTTTCGTTTCGTCTTTCTCATATTCTTTAAATCTTGTTTCATGAGAAAAAATATAAAAGGAATCAACAGCAGAAGATTTTTCTGGAAAATATCCTTCAAAGTGTATTGTTGTGATTTCATCACATAAATATCGTATTCTATCGTTCCTCCTGGTGTCACCATTTTTTTTCCTGTCCAGAATAATATTCTCCAAATATTTCATTTTCCATTGGCATCTATCCCCTTTTTTATACTTTACCACATCATGCAATTTTACTCAATGAGAGTTATGCTTCCACCCCTTCAAAAATATCCTTCAGCATCATCGTAATATGCGGAAAAGCTCTAAGAGTAATCACAGTCTCTGCATTATAATCCTCTTCTTCCCTGTCATCCTGCAAAATATAACTGTATGTTAATACATATTTTCCATTTTCCAAATAATAGATTTCCACACTCCCGCCTGGTGAGACAATCCAGTATTCTTCTATTCCAGCTTTCTCATAGGCGTCTTTTTTCTCAGTCTTATCCTTCATGGCTGTAGATGGACTAAGTGTCTCAACAATAAACTTGGGTACACCGCTATAAGTGCCGCCTTTTAGATGCTTTCTGTCACAAATAATCATAATATCTGGAACTACATAGTCATCATTTTCTTCTGGGTGATATTTATAATCCAGATTTTCCATAAATACAAGGCACAAGCTGTCTTTTAATCCAGTCTTAATTGCATGATAAATATTTCCATCAATAATTCCATGCTGATAGCTAGGAGAAGGTGACATATCATAAATCACACCATTTATCTTTTCTTGTTTTCTGTATTCTTCTTTTAAGAATGTCATGTCATCCTATCCTATCCTTTCTTGGAGTGATTTTATCAAATATTGTGAAAGTTATTGGATGTTAATTTTTTCACAAATATTTCTTTGAAGCTTCAGGACTTAGATGATATTGTTCTTGGATTTTAACTAAAATTGTCTGTGCTGGAATACCCAAATTTTTCAATATAGAAACAGTTCCTTCGATACCTTGCTCAATACCTTGCTCAATGCCTTGCTTAATTCCTTCTTTTATCCCTTCTTTTTTTATGGTCTTTGCTTCATATTCCAATACTTTTCCTCCCATAACCGCTTTCACTCCTTCCTTCACAGAATTATATTTTGCAGCAATGTGTTCTAATACTTTATTCGACATATCAATAATCGTACATCTTGTATATTCACTGATAATTCCCTGACTGGTAAGCTCTTCTAGCTTATTTTTAATCTGCTCATATTCGTTCTGTAACATCCTTAGTTTCGTTTCGTCTTTCTCATATTCTTTAAACCTTGTTTCATGAGAAAAAATATAAAAAGGAATCAACAGCAAAAGATTTTTCTGGAAAATATCCTTCAAAGTGTATTGTTGTGATTTCATCACATAAATATCGTATTCTATCGTTCCTCCTGGTGTCACCATTCTAATCTTCAGTGTATCAGGCGTCGATGTGTGATGTCTCAAAAATAATACCGCAGAATGTGGCAACGTCACGGTAAGAATATTTCCTCTGATTTGCCCCTCATCAAGCGCAATCTGTGCATCATATTCAAAGAATCTGACTACCATGCTGTTATCGGTACTGCTCTGACATTCTAGATGATACTTTTTGGTTTCTTTTCCTTCTATCTTAAAACTGCTGTCTGTAATTCGTTCTTCCTCATTTCCACCTTGTCGATTTAAAAAATGCTCATTTGGTGAGAAGATGATTTTTTCCTGTCCAGAATAATGTTCTCCAAATATTTCATTTATCACAGGAATAATTAATGGGCTGCAGTCATTCAATAAAGTACGAAACACATCATCATAAGGTGTACTGGTTATCCTTACATCTTCCATTAGTATCTATCCCCTTTTTTATACTTTACCACATCATACAAATTTACTCAATGAGAATTATGCTTCCACCCCTTCAAAAATATCTTTCAGCATCATTGTAATATGTAAAAAAGCGCTAAAAGTAATAAAACGTTTGCTGACTCAACGATTCTCATGCAAAAATCCTTCCATAATCTCTGCCATCGCAATCGATTCCCCTCTGGTCAACTTAAACTCGCTCTTATTACTCCCATTAATCATCGACAAGAAATCACTAATCTCATATCTTAGCCCATCATCCAAGAATCTCTCTGAAAATTTCTCCACATCATTGGGATTTTCATGATGTACTTCAAAATAGGCAGTCTTCCACCAGGGTGCTTCTACGACAATATAGCCAGTGGTTCCTGAAATCAAAAGTTTTCCTTCTGATTTTACTCCTAATCCACAAGTCGCTGTTCCAAATCCATTGGCATATCGAAAATGTGCCTTAGTAAATATATCCAGCCCATTTTCCCCTTTAAGTATGTCAAAGCGTACATCTTCATACTTGCTCCCAAAAAGCTTGATAATCGGCAGCATTACATAACTTCCTAGTTCTGTAAAGCTCCCTCCATACTTCCTGTCGCTTAGTTCTCGTGTCTGTGCCCCTTCAAGCTTTGTAAAGCAAGCTTCCACGCTGCGTACATTTCCAATCATCCCACTGCATGCAATCCCCAAAAGCTTTGAAAATCCAGGGCAATATGCGGTCTTAATTCCTTCAAATAAGATACATTTTTTCTCTGCTGCCAGTGTAAACAGTTCTTCTGCCTGTGCTTTCTGAAGTACTAATGGTTTCTCACAAAGCACATGTTTTCCATGCTCTAGTGCCGAACGAATATAGCCATAGTGCGTCTCATGCGGCGATGCGATATAGACTGCATCCACTGCCTGATAGAATTCTTCTATCTCCTTATATGCATCAATCCCCCACTTTTTAGCAAAGCGTGCTGCGCTCTCTGGGTGTGGATTGTATACAGCTTCTACATTGACACCACTTACAAGCTTTGCCTCTGGAATAAATCTTCCTGCAATCCGCCCGGTTCCAATTACGCCAATTCTCTGAATATGCTTTTTCTGCGCCCGGAGCATGGTGCTGGAGATATTTTTTGTACGCTCCAAATATACCACCTTACAATAGTCCGACAGATAGTCAAATGTCCCTACCCAGTCAGAGCCAACGGTGAAAATATCAATATGATATTTCTGCACATCCAAAAGCTTTTGCCCTGGTGAGCTCTCAATAATTACCTCATCTGCAAAACCAGATTTTTTGACATTTTCTATTCTCGTTACCAGGGAATCCACCACATTGAGTTTTCCTCTTGTCTGGTCGTATTCTTCCGTTGTTACTCCCACAATCAGATAATCCCCAAGCGCCTTCGCCCTTTTCAAAAGCTTGTAGTGCCCCTCATGAAATAAATCAAACGTTCCATATGTAATGACCTTTGTCACATCTATATCCTCCTAATTAAAGTTCCGCTCCAGCCAGAACAGTGCCTGTATGCAGAACAATTTTTCGCTGCTTCGCATCTAAAAATCGTTCCCGGCACTGTTCTGGCTTCTGCTGTTTTTAGCGCTTCCCAAGCTCTTTTCTCATAAATTCATATATTTTTTCGCCGCATGTCCCATCATGATTTGCTGCAATCTCTCCAAATGCCCGCATCTGTCGTTCCTTGTCAAAGGGGGCTCCAATCTCTTTTCCATCCAGAAAATCCTCTAAAGAATAAAATGCATTTTCTGAACATGCATACTGAAGCCACTGCGAATCTTCGCAGAAGCCGGGCTCATGCGCCTGAAGTTCTTCTTTATCAAAGGTGACTTCAATCTCCGTACATATGTTCTCTTTAAAATCTACATAGTATGATTTTCTATCATAATAAGAAAACAGTACATTTGCTTTCCAATCCAGATGTTCATCCACCAGATACCCAAGTGCCCCATGTGCCCATGCCATAAAATATCCATTCTTTGGCTCTGTAGGCATCTCAACTGGAGGTTTCCACTCAGTTATCTCTTCGCTCTTTCTGTCAATGCAAAGATACATATTGCCCCATCCTGGCGATAGATAGACTTTATCTCCATCAAACGCCGCGCCATTAAAAGGTCTTTCCATACAGGCATATCCATGTATTGGATGTATACAGCCAAATCCTTCTGGAATATTCGAATACTCTGTTACTTCTCCTGTCGCCGGATTCCATCTTGTAATTACATATCCTTCAAATGGCAGCATCCATAACTCATCCTCATTAGGAAGCCCTGTTATGCCCATCCATCCGCCTTTGTTTGTTCCAGAAATCGTAACGACCTGCTGCTCTTTGCTTCTTATATCCATCACCAGCACGCGATTATCAACTGGCGATGCCAGATAAAGCTTGTCTTTTTGCATACGCACACCGCCAACTCTTCGCTCTCCATCTGCTCCCATCCCGATAAATACATCCAGATGGTCTCTATAATACACAATTTCATCCTTCTTTGCATCATACCGCACAATCGCAGGATACCAGTTTGGTATAAGAAAGAGAAATTCCTCTGCCATTGCCGCTGTATAAAATGCACCGGCCTGCTCTACTTCCTGGCGAAGCACAATCTTTCGCTCCACTCCATCTTCTCCAAGCACCAAAATATCCTGTGCACAGATGGGGCATACATATTTTTTCCCGCCAATACACACTATCGCCCCATAATAATTTCCATATGCATACTCTGATAAATCACAAAAATAATGATACTGATGTTCTCTTCCTTCCGAGCGATACAGCTTATTTCCCTGCGTCAGATAAAAAGTCTCTTTTCCTTCCAGGTCAAACTGTGGAAATCCTCGTATAATCTGCCCTCTGTAGTCTTCCTCTTCTGGCGCATTGTAAATCTCATTATTTAAAATAAAAAGCGGTTTGCCAGCCAGACCAAAAAGAGAAGTCACAGAAGTCGCTGCATCACCAATATAGGCATCGGAGAGTGCAATCGTATCTGTAATATCTGGCGTCTCATCATAAATCCCTATATTTTGTGTTAAAAAATACCGTTTTAGCGTATCATACACAGGCTTATATTCTTTTCTTAGTGACTCAAAGGTTGATTCCAAAAGCGGATGAGGTCGCCACAGAAGACAAGCATCCTCTCGCCCCTCAAAGCAGCGAAATACATACTCCATCTTCTTTAGAAAATATTTGGTATTTCCAAGCATTCCATTGATACTGGTATTGTAGAAATATACCTTTTTTCCGCGCATCTTCTCTTTCCATTCTTCTGGTGCTTCTGGTGGATTCTGACAGAGCCGCATTACCCGGTCAAATTTGGGAGAGCCAAGTGGCAGAAGTTTTCCTTTGGGAAGTTCTGGGTCATAGAACTTTCGATACTTCTCTGCCTGCATGATAATATAATCCGCAGAATAGTAAGCTGGACACTGCATCTGTCCTTCACTCATCCCACCCGCTGTAGAAAAATAAGGAATATATACTAATAAATCTGTATACTGCTTAATATGATAAGAATAAAAATACGGATGCACACTGGTTACATAATTATGGTCATCATATGGATTGTGAATAAAGACCATATCCGGGTGCCGCTCCTGAAAATCATACTCCTCATAGCCAGTCACTGTCACATACTTTGGGAACTCATCCGCTTCATAGTGCATCTCTTTGACTGTCCCATCTGGATTTTTGTCAAAATATGGAATTGGTATCACATAGGCATCACAATTCTCATCCTGTTCTGCTGCCATCCATACACTTTCAAGAGAATCCCACATAGATGCTTTATAAGGAAGAAAGACCACCTCTAGGCGCTCTTTAGTATCTCTGTGAATACTGTTTTGTACCTTTATTATCTGCGCTCTTAGTTGCTTATAGGATTTATTAGGATTTAGTGTCTGCTCCTGTGACACCAGTGTATACACCTGAAAGACCAACTCACAATAGTCTTCTAAGAGTCCAACCGTTACAAAGCCTTCGCCTTCTTCCTCCTCTATTAGATTTCCAAGCTGAATCGCTGCCTCCTGACACTGCCCTAGAAGGTCAAGCGCTGTCTCTGTCTTCTTACTCTCCAAAGCTTTCTTGACCGCCTCATGTGCCTGCCCCAAAAGCCCAATATAGTCCCTTGCAATTTTCTTACTGTGTCTTCTCATTCTATTGCCCCTTATCTATCCATAAATTATTACTATTCTAACATGATAGGGTATAAGAATTCAATGTCTTTTCAGTGCCAATCTTTTTAAAAAATTTTCTAAAATGAAAAGATTGTTTGATTTAACATAATCTGCTATAATATACCCACTGTTCTCTCCTTTGTTCTATTGAAAGGAGGTGAAAATTGTGCATATATTCTTGACTTTTATGATTACAGTCACAGCAAATGTAACCAGCTATTACATATGCAAATGGCTAGACCGTAATGACAAGAACAGTTAGCCTAAAATAAAATCCCCAGGGACCGCAACTCCCTGGGGATTTTGAAAATTGTGCTTTCTTGACTTTTAAGCTGCCTTTATCATAACAACTTTCCTTTAAAAAGTCAATGATTATTTCCTTCTTTCCTTAAACTCTCCCCCATATCTGCCGATATACTGTATAGATTTTTATATACACCCCAAAAAGCAATACAAGGAGACTATAAAATTGAAACAATATAATACGAATCAATCTTCAAAATCTAACCTTTTGTCCAGTTTTCTGTTACTGGGAATCCTGGCCTGTGTGTTTACGATTATTGGAAGCCTCTACGCCTTTTATCGTCCATTCACTCCAGAAGACTTACGACAATCGGCCAGCCGTCTGTGTACAAATATCGCCTCTTGTATTTCTTCACTCCAGGAATCCCTTCACCCGGAAGATTCTTCCGAGCAACTAGCAGCCGATGCATCTGATATACGTATTTTGCCTGATGCAGACACTCCTGCTTCTAAGGATGCTTCCATCCCTTATCTTGAATCCACTGGCGAGCAGGGTGATATTTCTTCTTTCTCTTCTGATATTGAAGACAGTGAGACTTTGGAGACCATCTACACGGTTATGTTAGACACTGGCTGTGGTCCAATGCTCTACTATCATCAGGGGGACCTGCGTTGGGGCAATTATCTCTATGGCGGAGAAGACCCTATGAATAAATATGGCTGCGGCCCAACTGCGGTCTCCATGATTATCAACAGCTTCTCCGATACCCCTGTTACACCCACCACTTTAGCTGACTGGTCTACAGAAAATGGTGGTTATGCCTTACATAGCGGTTCTTACCATAGCCTAATCCCGGATGCCCTCACAGCTTATGGCTTTGATGTGGAAAGTGTGACGGATCGCTCCTATGAGCATGTATCTGACCTTCTCTCATCCGGTCATATCCTTGTCGCTTTGATGGGCAAAGGTTCTCTCACTAAAAATGGTCACTTTGTTCTCTTCACCAAACTTCTGGATAATGGGGAAGTCCGTATCGCTGACCCTGCTAACTACGAGAACTGTTCCAAAGACTGGGACTTAGAGCAACTTCTTTCCGAACTAAAAAAGGTCTATGACAACGGCGCTCCTCTCTGGTCCGTTACTCTCTGATCTATCAGCTTCAGAACAAAACAAGGCACCAGGAAAATCTTCCTGATGCCTTATTTTATCATGTTCTTGTTGCTTCTATACCATTTCTACGCAATCGTATTTAACAACATTCCTACTGCGTAGTAGTTCGTCAGGTTATAAGCCCCTCCCCTTGCGAAGTTCGCAAAAGAAGTAAACGAATCCGGCAAAGATGCACTGTCTAGTGCGGAAGTATTCTTCTTCGGCTTGCGCGCACTATACTTTTCTGTCTCCTCTGTACTAGCTGCTTCTTCTTTTCCCACAATCTTATCAACTGGAGAATCCAGTACATTGGTCGCCTTAGTACCTACACGCTCAGCCATGCCATACTGACCGCCGACTACTTCTTTCACCAAGCCATAGCCTTCTTCGATAGCTTTTGTAAGTTTTGTCTTATCCACTTGCAGGTTGCCATTCGTATCACGACTTAGACCAATCGTCTGCAGAGCCTTATCTGTTGTCAGCCCACGCTGAAAAGCAGCCAAATCTCTCGAAGCCGAAGAAGCTGCTCCGGTATTGTTCTTTAAGAAAGAAACTGTATTGTTGTACTGCTTTGCAAAGTTTTCAACTGCAGATACAATATCACCTGCTGCCTTCTCCACCGCTGCCTGTGCTTCCTTTATCTGCTCCTCATTGCCACCCTGCGCTGCTTTCTCAGCTGCCATCAACGCCTTTTCATACTTTTCGAACACATTGCCTTCTTTGCTGGTCTGTAGCGCTGCTGATGCTGATTCTAAATCTGTAAGTGCCAGCTGATAGTTCCTCAGATACCCAGAAGTCGAAGATACTGTCTTATTAGAACTACTCGTACTGCTAGTGCTGCTGTTACTACTATTCACACTACTGGTAGAGTCCAGCTTATCTTTCATCTCTTCTGCTTTGTTATTGGAGCTATTTACCCAAGACTCATAGTCCAGATTGCTGTTATAGCCAGAATTATATCCATAACCATAACTGCCTACGCCACCGATTCCACTCATTGCCATAATTTTTCTCCTTTCCGGCATTATGATACCTATATTTTGTGAGACTTATATATTGCCTCGCTCTGTTGTAAAAGGATTTCTCCTGATGCAACCATATATCATTTTACATAGATAGCTCTTCTATAATACTATATCGTCCTTCCTCTGCAAAATATAAGCACATTTTACCAAAATTAAGAAAGTCTCTCACTTAAGTCAATGCTTTTAGTCTTCCTGCTGCCGGCACATATCCCTCTTTTAAAGACATCTGATAATATTTCACCGCCAGCTTTTTCTGCCCGGACACCTCATACCAGGTACCCAGATTATAGGCCGCCTTAAAAGACCCTGTCCCCATCACACTTCCTGCTTTGGGTCTTTCACCAAGCTCTAGGCACCGAAGATAACAGCGCTCAATATTTGGAAGCAGTGCAATATATTTTTCCACATTAGAGAGTACCCGCTTCATATAGAAAATACCACATACAAAATAAAAATCCGGCCAGTCGTAGAGATTTTCTTCCTCTTGCTCGATAATCTTTGCTGCCATATCCAAATCTTCTTCTCTTCCAAGGTCCAAAAGCGTGTACAGATACAGCACAATCCCCTGTCCGCGATATGCTTCTTTTGGCTTTACATACTGATAAAAATTCTGAAAATATGGCAGACTTTCCTGATATCTTTTGAGATTGCGAAGTGTGGAAGCTAACTGAAACTGATAATATCCGTCCTGGGGTTCTTCCTCCACTGCAAGTCTTAGATAAGGAAGATTACGCTCCCCTTTATCCATATACAGATAGCCGTCATGGTCGACTTCCATCGGAAGCAGCATACAAGGATAATTTCCCGCCGGCTGCTCATGAATCCGTCCAATATAGCGCACATTTCCCGGAAGCAGACGTGGCAGTATCGAGGTACTGACACTGATTCCCTCTTCATCTTTGTAGGAATCATATCTTAATATCCCTCCAAGCCATTTTCCTTGCTGGCTTAGAATCGCATCCTCCAAAGTCTCCCTGCTTATCGGCCTGATATATTCATCTGCATCTAGCACCAGATTCCAGTCTCCGTCCGAGTGTTCCAGCGCAAAATTACGGGCGGCTGAGAAATCATCCACCCAGGAAAACTTCAGAACCGCCGCCCCCATCTCTTCTGCAATCTTAACAGTCTCATCCTCAGAACCAGTATCCACCACTATCATCCGGTCCACTAAAGGCTTTGCAGCCTCTAAACATCGTCTAAGAGAACGCTCTTCATTTTTGACAATCATTACCAGGTTAATCTTCATCATAGTTCTTCTTCCTCAGAAGGCTGCTTCTCCAACTGCATCTCAATCTGTCTGTTATAGACAAAGTTGCGAATATCCGACTCCAGACTGCGGGAGAGATTGACAAACTGACATCCATATCCAAAGCCATTCTGTGTCAGGTTGTGAATCCGAAGTACCTTTGCCCGAATGGTATTCGGCTCTGTCCGAAAATTGTGTCTAAATATAAACTCCTGCTTCTGAAACAATCTCTGTCCAGTTACAAAATATAAGCCACCTGCGCTGATATTCTGAATACTTCCTGGAAAATAAATCCCGGTATCTGACTGAAATTCTGTTGTAATATGTACTTTTACACGCAAATCCTTCTGTCTCTGGAAAACTTCATATACTTTAAGTATGACACAATCCGCCATCCAGGGCTCTGTAAAACGGGTAATCTGTTGATTCTGCTTTAACAGCACCTCACACAGACACCGCATAAGTCCCTGCTGTCCATCGTAAAAGTCTACCAGTGTCTTAAGTCTTGCACTTCGAAGCTTACTGCTGGTAAAATAAAGCCTTATCGGCTTATCAGCTACCTCCTCTACTCTGGCCCTAGACAGTGGCTTCTTGTCTGAGCCATAGACCAGGCAAGTGTCACAATCCTTAAATTTCATGATGTATCCCCCTTTTCCTTGTTGCTGTATATAGGTAGACTCTGCGCTTTATCAGGCTTACAGGTCCATAGAGCCAACCTGACTGCTGGAATTCATCAGCATCTGCATCCTTAGAATCTCCATCAGATTGTAAAAACTTTCTTTGCTCATTGTAACAGTCTCTTCATCACTGTCTTGTACTGCAGAGCCAAATAACATCCCAAGCATACTGGTCGAGGAACCATAGACGGACGACATCCCAAAAGAACTTCCAAGTCCTGTTGTCGTTGCCCCATAACCACCGCTAAGACCAGCAAGCGCTGATGTTCCATACCCTGACAGTGCGGAAGAACCATAAAGCCCGCTTATCCCCGTCAGTGCCGACATACCAAGAGTTCCAAGAGAGGAACCATAGAGACCAGAAAGCTCTGTCGCAGAGGTATAGCTTCCATTTTTTACCATCTTTCCAGAACTTAAATCTGCGCTGCCCATATAAGACATCACTTTCTTTACATAGTTCTGTGTCTCTGCATAAGGAGGTATCCCGCCATATTTTTGCACACTGCCAGGCCCTGCATTGTAGGCTGCCAAAGTAAGACTAATATCTCCATTGTATTTTTCCAGATTGCTCTTTAGATATTTCGTGCCACCCATAATATTTTGTCTGGCATCAAAAGGGTCGCTGACTCCTAGAGAGCTCGCTGTTCCAGGCATCAGCTGCATCACGCCCATTGCACCTGCATGAGAGACTGCATTCGGGTTAAAGTTCGACTCAGCCTTTGCCACTGCTTTAATCAAATCCACGGGAACTCCATAAGTAGCTGCTGCCTCCTCAAAGATCGAATCCATGCTGACCTCGCTACTTTGCTGCACTGCCTCCTCAAAAGCTGCCGCAAAGCTGCTGCCTGGCGTCTCTTCCTCCTGATATTTCTGTCGGTTACTGAGCCACTCCTGCTCAGATATCAGACTGGCTGCGGATGTAATTCCTTCCATATAAACATATACTCCCTTCTATTCCATATTCCGAAGAGACTGTTCTTCCTCTGCTGCCACAGGCTCTTCCTCTTCTTGCAAATTTTTATCTTCTGTTTCTTCTTTGTCTGGCACATACCCCAAAAAATAGAGATAGATATCCACAATTGCCTGGTATAACTCCTGCGGAATCTCTGCTCCTAGCTGAAGCTGTGTCAGAAGTGTCGCTAAAGAATCATCTTCATATACCGGAACTCCTGCTTCCATGGCAGTCTCCGTAATCCGTTCTGCTAAATATCCCATCCCGGAAGCAACAATCACTGGCGCTCCGTTCTTATCCGGGTTATATTTTAGCGCCACGGCTTTTTGCCGTATCAATTCCTCAAATTCTGACATTAATTGTATTCTCCTTCGCCCGTATTTCTGGAAATACCTCGTCAATCTTTCTGTCACGAACACGCCCATATACTGCACACTGGCTAAGGCGAATCCCATTTTTCTTTAGAATGGAAGATACATCTGTCTGAATCTTCTTATCTTGCTTGGCTAAGAAAGTCGGGACAAAAAGCTGCATCTTAGACTCATGGTCCTGAAGTGTCATTACAAGTTCAAATTTCCCAAGACTTTGTATATCAAATTTTAAAAATAATTTTACTTTTCTGCCGCCATCGCTGCCATGCTTGGCATCGGGGTCCACCCACATCTCCGAGACAACATTATTGTCCTCAAACTGGAATGGAAGAATAAAATGCAGAAGCGGCATATAGACGCTCTCATTAACTAACATTCCATTCATAATCGTATAGAACTGCTGTACATTTTCAAGGCCAGCCTCACCATTGGCGCCTCTTAAGAGAAGTTTGGCTAACCCATCGGCAAAATCTGACATCATCGATTTTGTAGCAGACATATCCGGCTCTAAAAGCTTCTGAAGGCTTGCCTGCAAATCGCCTTTAAACAGTCTGGCAAACTCCTGGTTATCCGCCATACGGTCAAAAAGCTTCATCAGTCTGTCTGTACTGCCTTCCTGATAGCGCACTGCATTGAAAATCAGAAGCATTGTGGCATCTCTAACCGCCCCATAGTCATGTGTATGTGAGATATAATTTGCCAAAAAAGGAATCAGCCTGCCATTAAGCTGTGCTGCATTGGCCTGTGTATTACCGTTGGCAGCCTGGAAATCCATCCCCCCGGCAAGTTGACGAAACTCCTCCCGGTAAGGACGAAGCAAAAGTTGTTCAATATCTTTAGTCAGAGAATCCATCTGCTGCAAAAGATGTGTCCCAGAGGAAAAATTATTATATCCTTTCAGGAAAGCCATCACCGCATCCTTTAGTCCCTCTGAATTCGTCTGTGACAATACTGAGCGAAGCTGCGCAAAAAAATCTCCGGTAAACCTTGCCTGCAATTCCTGCTGCCCCTGCATAAACTTCATAAGTTCTTCGGGGGAATCCATCTTAAGCGTCATCAAAAACTGGTCAACTAAAGCCCCAATCTCTGCATGCCCGGCTTCCACCATCCCGGATATATCTGTAAACAACAGCTGTCCAAGTGCACCGGCTAATCCGCTGTTCTCTCCAAGGCTCTTAATAAACGCCCCGTAGTTACTCTCAAAATTAATCCCGCTAAACAGGTCATTTTGTGCTGAGTTTTCCGCTTGTTGTCCATCTCTTCCGTCTGCCCGCACTACCCGGGTAGGGTCCACTGGATTCCGAATCGCCGGATTCTCTGCGTTATGTTTGGGGTCAAGTGGATTCTGCACATTCCGATTATCCGTATTCACATTTGGAGTCGTTACCTGTAAAATATTGGCCATACACCCTCCCGTTTATCTCTGTCTGCATATTTTATACACTATCGTTAATATATCGACGTATTTTAGATTAATATTAACACTTTTTATGCTTTGTTTCAAGTACAGGGAAGGAATACCTGTGGAAATTTATTCCCTACTCTTTTATTATTTTACACAAAATAATCATCACCCCTTATGATTTTAAGGGAAATGCCGATAATATGTATAAGATTATATATTGGGTTAGATAGCAGCTATTATGTATACCACAGAAAGGAGGCTGTTATGAACATTAAATTTGAGACATTAAGACCCACCTATCGCACACCCGTTTCGGCGCCCCGCAAAAAGCATGCGCCAGCTTCTAGTCAAGCAAAAGAAAGCTATGGAAATTACGATACGGTGACCATTAACGGACCGCAGACCAACCAGAACACTGAAGTTAGCTTTGCCCGTGCTCTGGCTCGTACAGCTGCCTCCCAGATACCAGAAGGCGCAAGTCCTGAAAGGGTACAGGAGTTAAAGTCCCAGATAGCAGCCGGCACCTATCGCCCGGACGCACAGCAGATTGCCAGCAGTATGCTTGGCCTTTTATAAAAGAAGGGAGACTATTTACCATCTATGAGCCTGAGAACACAGGAACCACTAGAACAGTATGTCACGATTATTCAGGATTTAGCGGCTGTTGTCCAGCAGATTGCTATAATAGAAGAGACAAAGGCAGAGATTGCCGCGAACCGTCTCCATCAAAAGCTTGATAGCTGTATTCAAAAGGAACAGGCCCTAATCCTGAAGCTGCGCGGCTTAGAACAACACCGCATCAAATCTCAGGAAGCGATTGGTTTTGGAACGCTGACGCTTAAGCAAATCAAAGAGAGCGCTTCATCCGAACAGCTTTTGACCCTCTCTCCTGCTTTTGAGGCATTAGAGACGCAGCTTAAAAGGCTTGAACATGCCCGTCAAGCCGCAGAACAGATGATTTCTGTGCGGATTCACGAGATGGAAGTCTTCGCACAAAGGGGCCAATCCTATGACAACGGAGGCAAAGTAAGCTCCGCTGCCCCATCCCAGAACAAATTCCGCAGTAAATATGTGTAGTTAGCTGCTGATTGACTGCGATTTCATAGAATTCTATATATAACATGGAGGAAAAAGATTATGGTACGAGCAACGTTTGCCGGTTTTTCAACCGCGCTTTCTGCTTTGCAGTCTAGCCAGAAGAGACTGGATATTACAGGTCACAACCTTGCAAATATGAACACCATAGGCTATACAAGACAAGAACTTCAGACTTCAAGTCTTAACTATACCAGTCCGGTGTCTACTTTTATGAATGGCTCTGAAGTCATCGTCGGATTTGGTGTACATATGGATAAGGTAGCACAGATTCGTGACCCATACCTAGATGCACAGTATCGGAGTCAGATGGATAAATCAGGCTATACAGATTCGATGCAGACTTCCCTTGACAGTCTCTCCAAGATATTTGATGAAAGTACGATTAGCGGTATTCATTCGGCATTTCTTGATATTCGTGGTGCACTTACGGAGATGCATGATGTATCCAAAATCAATGACCCTATCTATGAGTCAGAGCTTCGTTCTAAGATACAGACTTTAACTAATATGTTAAACCAGGCATCTAAAGATATCGACGAGGCAGAATCTCAGGAATTTAACCGGTTAGTCGGTAAAAATACCACCGAGAATGGTGCGCAGGAGCAGGTCAATGATATGCTTCGCCAGATTGGCGAACTGAACCGGCAGATTAAGAGAAATCAGATTCTTGGACAGCAGAGCTTGGAGCTGATGGATGAGAGAAATAATCTGTTGGATAAACTTTCTAGTTTTCTGCCGATTGAAGTTACTTATTATAAAGACCCGGCGCATGATGGAGTAGATGCCAATGGTGATCCTGCCTTAGAAGAAAACTACTACCTTGATAAAAACGGCAACATAATCGGTAAGAAAGAATGGCCGGATGATGTTCGGGTAGAGATGGTTTATACAGATAAAGATGGTAATGAGCAGCGTCTTACTCTGGTAGAGGGTTCGGAAGGCAGCAAGGGTGAGAATTATGGAAGTATTTCTTTTGAGCCTGCTGATGACACTAAACCGTTTTCTAAAGATAACTTTAAACTTGTTATCAATGGAAGCGAAAAAGATTTAGTAAATAACAACCCTGGTGGAGAAATAGAATTTGCGAAAGATACAACTAATCCTCCAAATACTACGATTACAAATCAGCTTGGTAGTGGCTCTATCCAGTCCAGCCTTGATATGTTATGGAAAGATGGTTCCACAGCAAATATTGATGATGTAAGAGGTTATCAATTTTATAGAGATGAATTAGATAAACTTGCTCGCTCTTTTGCTTATGTGATGAATGAGATTAATATTGCTGGAGCTGTAAAAGATGGTAATGAAGGAGACCAATTTTTACTTGCTAACAAAGCAGATGGGAAATATGACCCTGCTAATCTTGACAAAATTACTGCTGCCAATATCGGAATTAATACCCAGTGGAGCAACGGAAGCGTTCATGTCAGTATGGCAGGCAAAAATCCTACGGATACTGTACTATACATGTTAGAGGCCATGGGTGCAACTTATCCAAATACCAATCAAAATATTGCTGGAATTGGTAGACCTGTGACTAATGGTCCCACAAATATTGGTGAAATAAACCTCAACAAAAACTCTTTCGCTGATTTTATGAACAACGTATCCACTATCCTAGCCAACGATTCCTACTCCAATTCACTCTCACTGAAGATGAATGTCACCGTATTAAACGGAATCCAGAATTCCCGCGATTCCGTATCAGGAGTCAGCCTGGATGAAGAGGCATCCAATATGATGCAATATATGTCTGCTTACAATGCAGCTTCCCGTGTTATGACAGCTTTAGACCAGGCCCTCGATGTACTGATTAACAGCACTGGTATGGTAGGACGCTAATCACAATTATGCGGATGTCCTTTAACAGACATCCGCATATTCCCATAATATAAACTACGGAGGTAACAACAATGCGCGTAACCAATTCATCTACTTACAGAAACTACACAACATCCGTCAACAATGTGCATGCCAATCTTAATAAAAGTCTGACTAAAATCTCCAGCGGCAGAGAATATGAATCTGCAGCAGAGAATCCTATCTCCTACTACAGAGGCAAAGCGATTGACAGTCAATATCTGGATGTTCTTAGCAAATCCTCTCTGATTACTGATGTAAAAGCACGTCTGGAGCAGCAGGAAGACGGCGCTTATCATATCCAGAACCTTCTTGCAGAAGCCAAAAAGACGGTTATCAAAGCACGTACTGCTACGACAACTGGTACTGCAGTTGGTACACTTCGCGATGAGCTGCTTCAGAAAGAACACAGCATTGTCAATGATTTAACAAGCCAGTATCAGGATTTTTATGTATATGGTGGAAATGATATCAGTACGCCACCATTTTCATTAAGTGATGATGGTATGACCCTTACTTACAGCCATGTATTTCCTGGTGAAGATGAGCCTACTGACTTTGTGATGAAATTAACAGAGCAAACAGATGCTAATGGAGCCGGAACAGGTGTGTATAAATTTGAATTACAAACAGGTGATCCTAAGGCTACATCTGACAGATTAGTTCAGGCTATGTCTGAGCAAGGCTATATGGACTTAGGTTATGGTGATATTCGTGACCATAGTACACTGCTTGACACTTACACAGGTGGTTTAAATCTATTAACTGGTCTTACTTCTAATGCAATTATTTCCAGTTCCAGTGACCCTAATTTTGATGCTGATACTTATGTCAAGGACACCATTATGGAAAAACTCACCAATGGTCCGCTTGGTCTGATTGCACAGTCCGTAATGTCTATGGACAATTATTTAGGAGAAGGTACATCTCAGATAAAGGATGGTCTCAAAGACGACCGTGAAAAACTTGACAAAGACCTTGCTCGTCTGATGGATGAAATGGCAGTCAGTGAGCATACTACCAGTACTGTCTACTCTGACCTTGGTAACAAATACAAAATCTTAGAGGATACCGAGACCCGTCTTAACACCTTAAAAGATGCGCTCACCGTCCAGTACAAAGATGTTGTCGGAGCAGACCCATATGCTTCCATCTATGAGATGTTCAACAACCAATACGCATACAATGCCGCACTTCAGGTAGGCTCTAACCTGATGCAATCGTCTCTATTTGATTTTGTAAGATAACACATTGAGATAAGGATAACAGATAAGAAAGGAGGTTCTATTTTATGGAACAACTGATTAAAATCACCTCCGTACCTATGCGTACCGTAAGATACACACAAAATGCCCGGCTGGTTAGTTCGGATTCTTTAGATCTTGAAAGGCGTAAAGCGCTTGCGCGCCAGATGTCTTTCCATAGAAACCATGCTTCTGGTGGAAGTGCTCTGCCTGTAGAGGATATTACAAGAATTAACCAGACCTTCTCAAGGCATACGGTAACCCCTAAGATGCAAAATATGTCTCAACAGCAAGTAGCCTTTAAAAAACAGGCACAGCCTGCGGTTCCAAAAACAGCATCTTATCCGGCACCCAAACCCGTTGCTTCTACCAGAAATATGTCTTCTATAGACACCGCCTCTGCAATTCAGAATCAGGCAGCTATCTCCACACCGGAATACGCTGCACCAACACCATCTCCTTCAACAGCTGGTGTTACAATGGAAGTCACCTCTTCCTATACAGCAGAGCGCGGAGCCTTTGAGATGCGGGTTGCCAAAGGTGATCTTACCTTTCTTCCACCAATGGTTATGACCATCGTTACCCAATACCCAGAACTTCATTTTGAATACTTGGGTGATTTCAATTATGTTCCACCCCGGGAACCAACGCGGGGCGCAAATATCAATCTATTCACATAGGAGTATAAGATGACAATCGAAACAGATTACGGTACTGTAGACTACGAAGAAGAAAACCTGATTACATTTTCCGACGGACTTTTTGGTTTTCCAGATTTAAAGCGCTATCTTTTTCTGAGCCTGAGCGAGGAAGATGATTCAATGCTCGTGATGCTGTCCGTAGACGAGTGCAAAGTAGGATTTGTACTTATCAATCCTTTTTTCCTCTGCCCGGACTATAATCCAGTACTGACCCAGGAAGAACTAGCCTGCTTACAGGCCAAGGAGAGCGGCGAACTCTCCTATTACGCAATCTGTGTTGTACGCGACAATTATCTAGAGAACACGGTCAATCTAAAATGTCCTCTAGTTATCAACCCGGAGACACGACATGGAATCCAGGTAATCTTGGAAAATTCTCCTTATGGCTGTCGCCATGAGCTAGGCTCTTTTCCAACGATAACCGGTGGGGAGTAATATTATGCTGATACTAAGACGCAAAAAAAATGAAAGCCTGCTAATCGGCGATAATATTCGCATCACCATTATTGAGTGCGCTTCTGACGGCGTAAGAATCGCCATCGATGCCCCCAAACAGATCTCTATCCTTCGGGAAGAACTATCTGAAGTAGAACAAAGTAACAAGACGGCTATGACACCAAATATCAACTCCGTCTTCTTACTTCAATCCATCCTCAAAAAACGCAGCGATACAGACGATGCAAAGGATGAAAAACCCAAAAAAGAAGAATAAAAAGAGAGGACCGTATCATATGGTCCTCTTTTTTACTTGGTCTGAAGCGTTCTCCAAATAAGACGAATTCCTCTTGCAAACCAAAACCCTGGCAGCAAAAACGGTAATTTTTCCACAATTGGATAGATAGACGCCATATAGTGATAATCCGGGAATACCCACTTTAGCTTCCTCTTGGTATTCTCCCATCCTTCTTTGAAACGCTCCTTAAAGTGACTTCTTTCTTCCCGCTTTCTTTCCTTCTCCTGCTCTTTATGTATCAACTTCGCAAGTTTTAAGATTTGTTTATCTACTTCCCGATTGACCATCCCTCTAGTCAACAGACGTTCTTCTAAGATGTCATACTCTGACATATCTTCTGGCAAATGTTCATAATAGTTATCATTCTTATCTGCAAACCACATATAAGAAATCCTTAGAAGCTTCGCTGCCGGCTCCTCAATCTGAAACTCTTCCATTCGGCGATTGACAGCATCCATACGAATACTGTCTCTCCAGGCCTTATGACAGAGCTGTAAGTCGAGTACCTCTCGCATGGTCAGCTCATCTACGGTATAGCGATAGACTGCTGCTGCCAAGCGATAGACCAGCTCATCTTCCTTAGAAAGCGCCCGCACAGACTGAAAGTTGTCCTTTAGGCGTGCACTTTCCAAAAGCCGCCGCATATTTTTCTGATATCCCGGCGTCCGAAAAGGTAACTTATAATAAAGAATAATCGAGATTCCAGGTGTCTTTTGCAGCCGCTCTCCATAACCTTTGTAGACAAGGTCTGTCTCATAGCCCATATCTATCAGATATCCCTTAGCCAGGTTATAATTTTCCTCATCCATCAGAAGTTGAAGCGAAGCGGTATCTGCGGTCTCTCGAATCTGATACAAATCACGTACGGACTCTGAAATCAGCATTGTACAGGAAACTTTTCTTGTATTTAACCAGGTCAGCATCTCCTTGACAGACTCCTGGTAGGATTCTCCAAAGAGCAGCGACTCCTGATAACGCTCAAAAAAACGTGCCTGCCATTTCTCCGGCAACGACTCCCGATAGCCAAGGACTCCCAAATATACAATGCTGGCCACCTTATGATAATCCGCCAGACGGAACATACGTTCCCAATCCAGACGACTGTAAGATACTTTTAAATCATCCTGGCGAATAATAGATGATACGATTCCCACCAGGGAACGCCCCTCAAACAGAAATTGATTCATAGTTCACTCTTTTACCGGTTTTTGGTCCCATAGTAAGATCGTTCTCCCGTGAGCTTACGGCTCAACCTTTTATCTACTGTCCGAAGCTCCTCGATTATCTCCCGGGTTTTCCTCCTGATTTCATATATCTTCTTCTCCTCAGCACTTTCTCCAACCATCTCCTGTGGGTCGGATACCATAAGGAGGCGCAGCTTCATCTGCGCCTCCTTATCTGTGCCTGCGAGATTCCATATCTCGTCTGTACAGTCATCCGCTTTTGCCATCTCATCTGCCCGCATCTGAAGAACCATCCCTGTTGACACTTCATCATTACGTGCCAATGCATCCTCCAAATCCTTTGTAATCTTACGAATCTCACAGATGAAATTATAACGCCTCTGAAGGAGAATCATCACTTTTGCCACATCCAATGTCTGTGCCATCTTCTATCCCCTTATCTCTTTTTCCAGCACCAAATGCATATCATTAACCTGCTTACTAGCTCCATCAAATCCTTCTCTTAGTTCGGATAGAATATGACGGATTCGCCCAATCTCTTCTTGTCTTCTCTCTCTACCGGCCTTTACCATGCTGAGGTCATAGACCAGATAGGTATAGATTCGCCTCAAATCATGGCTGATTGGCTGTCTCATATCCAGAATATCTGTCAAATAACGAACAATTCGTGAAGTCCTTTGCAGACAGTCATCAAAATCGCTATAATTCTTATCCTTCAATGAAATCTCCGCCCGTGTAAGGCGCTTAATCGCCTCATCAAACAAGAGCAATAAAAGCTCTGGACCGGACATAGAATAAATACTTTTTTCTTTGTACTGACCGTATCCGTTCATCTAATCCCTTTCTTGAATCCTATATGATTCCCTATCATTCACAGTTTCCGCAGGCAGAGCTTATCTTCTACCTGCGGATTCTTATATAGACTGTAAAACAACTATGATTCCAATATGAAATTAACCACTAATCTGTGAGAGCCAGCTAGACTGCGAATTCATCTGGCTAATCAGGTTCTCCATCGAGGAGAACTGCTTGATATAGCGGTCTTGCTGTGTCTTTAACTTGGACTGAAGCTGTGTAATACGCTCCTGCATCTCCTGTATCTGCTTATAGATAAAGTTATTGGAGAGTGTGGAAGGTGCCTTTTCAGAACCAGCTTCTTCCACCAGGCGTCCATAGGATCCACCCATACCATTTTTATTTCTGCTTGCATAACGGGTTGCATATGGAGTTAAGGTGTCTTCTACAATTTTTGTCAGACCCTTGCTGACATTGCCACCACCAGCAAATACGTTTGATACATATTCCGGGTCACTCTCCATCGCAGCGCGGAATTTGCTCTCATCAAAGATAAGTTTTCCACCATCTTTATAGTCTTCAGAATAAGAGATACCAATCTTCTCCAAATCCTGATAGTTGACGCCACTGTTCATCAACTTCACCATTACGCTCTGGATATCACCGCTTAAATCACGGATAATCGTATCGCCATAGAGAAGTCCCTGCTTTGCTTTGTTCTCCCAGTTCTCGATAGAGGTCTCGTTCATCTCTGCTTTTTGTTCCTCGGTCAGAGGTCCATAAGCACTGTCAGGACGGCTTGTAAGCTGTTTGTTGACTTCGGTTGCAAGCTCATTGAAGGCTTCAAAGTAGGCTTTGACGCGCTCGGTCACTTTGTCGACGTCGGCTTTAGCGGTGAAGGTTACGGTGTCGGCAGTGTGGCCGGTCCATTTTTGGGCTTTAATAATCTTTCCATTTTCATCTTTTGTAACTTTTATATTGGGATCATTTTCATCTATTGGTCCACTGCTGACATCAACATCTGACCAATCTCCGCCAAATACACCGGATACAGTTACACTAAGACCTTCTAGGTTAAAGGTGTTAGAAGCACGATTCATACTTACAGTTACACCATTACCATAACTAACATCAATGATAGCATCCTGTCCATTTGTTGTTTTAGCACCATTCTTTTCGTCTCCATCAAAAAGTTTTTTGGCTAACTCAGACTCTAGATTAATTTCTCTACCATTACCAGTTTCACTTGATACCAGCATAAACTGACCTGTTGCATCTACATATGTAGCTTTTACGCCTGCTTTAGAAGAATTAATCTTAGATAAAATATCATTGATAGAAGTATCTTTTGTAATTCCTTCAATCTTTACACCATTAATGATAAGTCCTTCTTTGTACGCTTCATCATCTAAATCAATTCCAAGATTATCCTGACTTAGCGTTCCATTTAGATTCACTCTGGTAGAAGCTCCATAACTAACTCCCAGGTTCCACATCGTAGTTCCACTGCCACCTACAATAGATAGACTAGATGTCTTGTCTGTCACTCTAAACTGAAGTTCTCCATTATCACCTAGTTCAGCAATTACATTGTCTGTACCAAATGCTTGGTTTAAACGTCCTTGTAAACCTTTTTTTAGAACCTCCATCTTTTCAGCGGCAACAATTTTACTTTCAATTTCTTCTCTATTTGTAATTTCATTGCCATCTTTATCTGTAAGACTTAACCCTAATGACTCAGCATGCTTTTTTAATTCTTCGTCCTTCTTATCTGCTAACTTCAAAGACTCAGCACTTATCGCATTAATCTCGTCTGCTTCTTTTTTTGTAAGCATTGTAACATTTTTCTGTTTTCCATTATAATTGAAAGCAATAGTTGCATTTGTCAAACCATCAATGGCACTAATCCTAGTAACCGCAACACCTTCATCCAAAAACTTATTCAGGTCACCATTATATTTTTCTAAACTAATAACTGTGTCATTTCCCTTATATCCTAAGCCTTTAAGAGCTGTTGAAGTTCCTTTGATGCTAAACTGACCTAGCTTATTATCTTTTTCCACTATCTTCATTTGACCAGTGCCCTCGTCATACTCGAACTTTATTGCCTCATGAAGTTTAGTCTTATCTTGTAATGTAATATCTGCATCTTCGAGGGCATAATTCAACTTTTTTGCCAATTCCTTACAATCTTCTGCATTTTTTACATAATAATCATCGCTAAGGCTAACTTTTTTCTTTTCTCCTTTTTCATCAAGAACAAAACTACCATCGTCATTACGTTCATAAATTTCTGACGGAAACTTAAATTCTACTTCAGAACTCCATTTTCCATCTGTGCTACTGTAAATACCAAATTTAAGACTACTAGCTTCCAGATTAGAAAACTCAAACTTCGTCTGGTCCAAATCGCTCAAAGTTGTCTTTAATTCTCCATTACGCATCTCCGACTGCTGAACCGTAGACGTCGCCAGCTGTCTCACTGCGGAAATCGCTATATTACTAATCAAATCCGAAGTTCCAGTCGCCGTCACATATTTTGAGGACTTATCGCTTCCATGCACCGAAATAATACTTTTTGCAAACAGCGTAGGGTCAACCAGGCTCGAAGAGGAGGTGAAACTTCCATAGTTATCACTCAATCCAATAATCATATCACTAAGGCTTCTGTATGCCTCCTGCTTCCACTGTAACTTTGTAATATCATTCTTTGCATTGGTAATCTTTGTAGTTGTCCCAAGGGTCATCTGCTCGATAATCTCGTCGCGGTCAATACCTGATACCATACCTCCAAAACCTCTTAGAGAGGTATTCCCCAAACTGCTTGTCGATGATACACTTGCCATATCTTTCTATCTCTCCTTTCCTACTTATCCACTCTACTGCCGCTCTCCAATCCTTTTATCCTGACTCTGGGCACGCTCTTAGCCCGCCCTTTATCTTATGGAGTCTTGCAGCAACATCTTCCTATCTTGAAAAATCATTTTTTATCTATACTTATTTATCGACATGATGTATAATAAAGATAACACTTGAAAATCATTTTTACTAATTTTGTGTCTGTTTTACGGCACAATCTCAATATTTGGAGGTACGGTTTTGTCTATCATTATTACAGTTTCAAACCAGAAAGGCGGTGTGGGTAAGACCACGACATCCGCAGCTCTGGCTTCAGGAATCTTTCTGACAGGCAGAAAGGTGCTTGGAATTGATCTGGACCCCCAGGGCAACCTGGGTTTTTGTCTGGGAGCCGGTACGGACAGCCGCTATACCGTCTTGGATGTCCTAAAGGGAAATGTTCCTGTAGAAGAAGCACTGGTTCGGGGCGATGGTACCTGCGACCTTTTGGTATCTGATATTACCCTTAGCAGTAACGGCCTTGAAAAGGTTCCTGAGAGACGCGAATGTATCCTTCGGGATGCGATTGCACCAGTTATCGACCAGTATGAATATATCATTATTGATACGCCGCCCGCACTGAATCTTCTGACGGTCAATGCCTATTCGACATCAGACCATCTGATTATTCCGATGGCATCTGATATTCTAAGTCTGGTGGGCCTGGCACAGCTGAAAGAGACCATCGAATCGGTGAGAAATACTTTTAATCCGAATTTTAATGTTCTTGGTATCCTTCTTACCAAGTTCAACCGGCGCACGCTTCTGTCCCGCGATGTTCTCGACATGGCAAATCAGCTTGCCGGACAGATTAACACCAAAGTCTTCGAGACCAAGATACGCCCCGGCGTCGCGATTGCAGAGGCCCCGGCCCACGGTGAAAGCATCTTCACCTACAACCCCAATTCACCCGCTGTACAGGACTACGCAGAATTCCTGCTAGAGATTGCAACGGAGATTCATCTAAGATAATATAATATATTATAATAATCAGCGAAAGACAAGACAATGCCTTAGAAGGATTTCTGGTCACGATAGGGAGCAGAAATTCTTCTAGATTACAAGGCATTGACTTGGCTGAAGCGGAACTTTAATAGGAGGCATATAATGGCAAAGAAAACCAATAAAACCACACATGTACTAGACCTTTTAACCAATGGAGCTTCACAGGAGAATGGCTCTGCATCTGAACAGGAGAAAAAGAGTGATGTGCAGTCTCATACTGTAACACCATCTACGGTTACTGTTGTTGACGAAGGCAGCCGCAATGACCGGCTCTCTCAGGAGATTCTTACAAAGCTTTCGGAAGAGCTAGAGGACGAGATTCGCCAAGAATCTGGCACAGAAGCCCCTCAGCCGGCTCAGGAAGCGCCTGCACCAGAGCTAGAGGAGATAGAGCTAGATGAAGTCGAGACTCCCGCACCGCGGCCAGCAGCGCCACAGAAATCCCACTCTGCGGCTGCTAGAACCTTTAACGAGTCCCAGGAAGAAGGCTATCATTTTATCAACGTTATGGAAGAACTTTTGATGAAACAAGATTTAGACAGCATCTTAGAACAGCATGGAGTCTGCAAATGTAATCGCTGCAAAGCTGACGTCTGCGCTTTGACACTGACTGCTCTTCCTTCCAAATATGTTGTTGCCAGCGACTCCTCTATCTCCCCAGTCCTAAGCTACTATGAGAACCGCCTTAAAATCAGTATGGTAACGGAGCTTGTCAAAGCTTGTACCAGAGTCCGCGAGAATCCGCGGCATGAAGCAGAATAAAGTAACGAAGAAAGAGAACCCCCGGAAGTATCGCAACTACTTCCGGGGGTTCTTCTTTTTTTACTCTTTAATCTCACTTGCAAATCGCTCTAGCAGTCTGTCAATTACATGTACAAGATGTCCAATCTCTGGCTTGGTCAGCTGCTCGTCAGCTCCCAGTTCTTCACCTTTAATTCGCATCTGCTCATTAATCAGGGAAGAGAAGATAACAACTGGCAATTTCTTAAGTCTTGCATCATCTTTTACAAGCTTTGTCAGGCGATGTCCATCCATCTCAGGCATCTCAATATCCGTGATAACCAGATTTACTTTCTCATAGAGGTCTTCATCGTTGCGAATGGATGACAGATAATCCCATGCTTCCTGTCCATTGCTGAAATTCTTGACATTGACAAAACCAGCCCGCTCTAGAGAATCATCAATCATCTTCTGAAGAAGAATCGAATCCTCTGCAATCACAAGTGGTCTGTCACACAGTGGTCTGTCTCCCATCTGTTCCACCTCTGACATCTGAATCGTCGTCTCTGGTGCAATCTCCGCCACAATCTTCTCAAAGTCCAGAATCGTAACCAACTCGCCTTCACACTGTGCAATACCAGTTGCCACACCCTCATCTCCATGTGTCAGCGTCTTGTCCGGCTTCTGGATATCTTTCCAGGAAATACGGCTGATACCCTCAATGCTCTGCACCCTAAAAGCAACTGTCATCTTGTTGAAATTTGTCACGATGAACAGGTCTCTGCTGCCGTGCTCTAGGCTCTCATTTGTCAGGTAATAGCCAAGGTCAATCACCGTAATCAGAATATCTCTGGGCTTAAAAATCCCCTCCACTGCCGGATGGGCATGCGGCATCGCTTTGACTCTCTCAGCCATCATAATCTCTTTTACCTTTGCCACATTAATCCCGTAGAATTCACCCTGAATTGTGAACTTCATAATCTCAATCTCATTCGTACCTGACTCTAGTAGAATTCCTTCTTTTTCTTTCTCCATGTTCATCCACTCCTTCCTTACAGATGCTTTTCTGGTCTGCCCGCTGTCCTTATAATTACATCTCCATTTCCTACATCTAGAAGCATCGTTCTTGCGTAACTCCCTCCGATGTCTTCTGCCTTGATGCTCATTCTCTCTTCCATCAAGATTTTCTTTACCATGGTAGCATTTCTCTGGCCGATATTTCCAAAGTCTGCATTGCCCCGAATCTCGAACATCTTGGCGCCTCCGGCAATCTTTACAACGGTCCTGCTCTTTAACATGCCAAAAGCGGTCATCTTGCGAATCATCTCCCTAAGTCCGCTATCTGCATACTTAAAAATCTTTGGGTCGTTTGGGTCTGCTCTAGCCGGCAGCATAATATGTAAAAGCCCCCCCAGTTTTAAGAAAGGATCATACATCGTAATACCAATACAGGAGCCAAGCGCATAAGTAATAATCTGACCCCCACCTCTGGTAAATTTCATATCTCCAATACCGACTTTTAAATCCTTCTCTGTCACGACACCACACCCAATTTCTCTAAGATACTGTTCAAGGACTCGATATCAGGAAGCATCAAAAGCCCGTCTGACAGCCTGACACCGTCCATGATAAACTCCGCGTTAATATACATCAACTTGTCTGTCTCATAGCCATATTCTGCAATCGGAACAGTCAGGATACCACCTAGCATATTGACTGTCGAGCTTGGCACAGA
Source organism: Lachnospiraceae bacterium (assembly GCA_910575445.1). GTDB lineage: Bacteria > Bacillota > Clostridia > Lachnospirales > Lachnospiraceae > Hominiventricola. Next base: position 170,608 of record CAJTFW010000004.1, read on the forward strand.
TAGGTCAATCTCCACACCAACCAACTGTGTAAATGCATTGACATAAGAACAGATAATAATATTTCCTACTTCTTCTAGAGCCGAATAAGCCAATTCGTCAATCTCTTCAAAAGAATCATAGCACTTTCCAATCAGCTTCTCAAGAACTGCGTTCATCATATCCTTTTTAAAGACGAAAAGCATAAGGCCATTGACTTCATTGCTCATCTGCACCAGCGTAGCAGCTACTAGTTCTTCCATCTGCCCCATCCGCTCTACGGTCTCTTCATAGCCTAAGATACTGACTTCTGGAATCGAGATGCGAATTTCTTTTTGCAAAAGCTTAGAGAGGGAAGTCGCCGCATGACTTGTGCCGATGCTGCTGATTTCTTTCATTACATCTAGCTCTTGAAGATTCATGTCTTCATAACTTTTTAATCTCATATACACCTCATACTTTCCCTCTATCCGCGAAGAGAATTAATTGTAGACTCTATCTCATCCGAAGTTGTCACCATCTTCAGTGCGTAGGAGAAAGCTCTCTGTGTCTCAATAACACGAACCATCTCTTTGGCTACATCTGTCCCGGAAGTCTCCAGTGCTGCATTGGTAAGGGTCGGATTCTCCACAAGTATCGGCTCCATCCCCTGTGCATCCTCTGCCGGTGCAAATTCGTTGTTTCCTACGCTTAAGAGACGACTTGGGTTTGTAAAGGTGTAGACACCTGGATTTTTGTCTGTAATATCGACATACTGACCGTTTTCTTCTAGGCGTGCAACCTCGATAGGCTCTCCGTCCTCGTCAAGCACCAGCTTGTTGGAGTCGGTCATCAGATAAAAAGTCCCATCCATATCGCCTCTGTGAAAATGTCCGCTTCTTGTATAGGTAATCTCCTCTGTCCCCGGGTCCTGTACCATAAAAAACGCATTGTCCTGCATAATCGCAAAATCCAAAAGACTGTTGCTAGAAGTCACCGAGTCTGTACTAAAATCCGTATAAGTACGCTGCATCCGCACACCGTTGCCAGCCATCAAATTGGTCACAGCGTCCTCAGAATCATTGAGGTTATAATTTAACAGGTCTGTAAAGGCTGCGGTCTTAGCCTTGTAGCCGTTATTGTTGACATTGGCAAGGTTGTTTGCCATAATTCCCATCTTTGTCGCAAAGCTGCCAGCTCCAAGTGCTCCGGTATAAAATGATTGATTCATGTTATCTTCCCCCTTACAGTCTGCCTACATCCGTAGCCGATTTGCTCATTACCTGGTCATACATCTTCAGAACCTGCGCTGCACTTTGCAGAGCTCTCTGAGATGTCATCATCGAAGTCATCTCTTCTACCATATCCACGTTGGACTTCTCTAGCACCTGCCAGAGTACTCCTGTCTCTCCCTGTACGTCACGAGGAGCTTCTGTGCTAGAGAATGTACCATAGTCTTCTTTGTGAAGCTGCTCATAGTTCTCAAAATCCACAATCCGAAGTGTACCAGCTTCTCTTAAATCCCCGTCTTCATCCGGCACCCAGATAGTTCCCGTACTGTCCACAGAGAAATTCTCATTGTCAATCTGAATCGGGCCGCCCGTGCCCTGTACACGGCCTACACCGTTTAGTAAAAGGTAGCCTTCATTATCTACCTGAAAAGAACCATTTCTTGTATATCCCACACCATTTGGCGTATCCACGCAGAAAAAGCCATTGCCTGTCAAGGCAAAATCATAGATGCCACCGGTCTCCTCAAAGCTGCCCTGCTCATAGTTGACATGTGTCTCTTGTGCAGTCCGAATCTTTGAGGTAATCCCCATCTCTGTCTGATTCTCCTTGTTATGTCGTCCAGTTCGATAGAGCATCTCCTCTTCAAACGTGCTGCTGGTCATCTTATCCCGTTTATAACCCGCAGTCTGAATATTCACCATATTGTTACTGATTACATTCAGATTTCTGCTCTGGGTCAGCATGCCAGATGTCAGAGTATAAAATCCCTGATACATACTTACCTCCTCCTTTTCTCTGTAAACGCCAATTAATCATCTATGTATGATAGGTACTCATATAAGCCTTTAGCTTGCGTATTGCACTGCTGTGTATCTGCGAAATTCTCGGCTCACTTACGCCAAGAACCTGGGCAATCTGCCCCATATTTAATTCTTCCACATAATATAAGGAGACCACAAGCTTTTCTTTTTCCTTTAGATGCTCCACGGCTTCTGCTAGAACCTGACGTGCCTCCTCTTTTAGAAAGGCACTCTCTGGCTGAGAGCTTAGGTCGCGGCTTGAAAGCTGCAGGGACTGATGCTCATCCTCATCGTCTTCTAACATATCAAGTGAAAGTACATTCATAATTACACTCATACGCTGAAACTTCCGGTATTTTTTTACATCCATCCCAAGCGTTCTTGCAACGTCCTCGTCTGTGGCATCATTTCCCAGAGAAAGCTTTGTCTCCTCCATCAGTTTTACCTGTTTTCTAAAATCTCTGGGCATCCAGTCGTTCTTGCGCACAAGGTCAATAATCATCCCTCGAATACGCCTGGAAATAAATGTCTCAAACTTATTATCCCGCTCCGGGTCGTATCTGTCAATCCCTTTCATGATGGCAATCACGCCTTCATTGATAATATCTTCTATCTGAAGAGAACCCGCATAGATTCCCCGCATCTGAGAAGCGATGGTCTTGACAATATAGAGATAACGCATGACCAGCTCCTGCTTGATATCTAGTCTTTTTGTATCCTGATAGAGCAGCAGAAGCTCTTCATTTGTCTTGTCTTTTATATTTTCCGTCGGCATATGCAAAACCTCTTCGTTTTTAAGCTCCTTTACGCTCCGGGTTCTCCAGAGTCAGGCTGCCAATCGACTGTATCTGAATATTATTCGATATTTCATTAAAGGACAACACTCGGACATTTGGATAAAACTGGTCGATTAAGCGATAGAAATGGACTCTCATCACCTGAGAGGTCAAGATAACCGGACTCTGAGACAGACTGTTAAATTTCTTAAGCTGCACCGTCATCTGGTTGATAAGGCTTTGTAAGACTTCTGGACTCAGTGCCAGATAATATCCTCTGTCTCCCTTGGAGAGACATCCTACCATCGTTCTCTCTAACTCCGAATCTAAAGTCAGTACTTTCATACTGCCATCTTCACAGTAGAGTCTGGTAATCGTTCGCTTAAGCGCCGTACGAATTCTCTCAATCATGCCGTCCACATCTTTGATAGGAAGACCCGTCTCTGAGATGACTTCCATCGCCGTCTCAATAATCGTCTCCAAATCTTTGATGGGGACTCCCTCTTTTAGTAAACTGGTAAGTATTTTCTGAAATAAACTGTAATTAATAATATTTGGAAATGCTTCTTCTACAAGCTCTGGTGAATTCTTCTTCACATTCTCCAGAAGATGCATAATCTCTTGTCTTGTAATCAGCTCATGCGCATGTTGGCGCACCACTTCTGAAAGATGGGTCACAAGCACAGATAACGGGTCAATTACCGTATAGCCGTATATCTCAGCCATCTCACGGTCTTCCGGGCGTATCCAGCGGCTAGGAATTCCATACGCAGGCTCAATCGTCTCGATACCATCAATCTCTTTCTCCGGGTTCTCCGGCTCAAGCGCCAGGAAATAATCCACCAAAAGTTCACCTTTGGCTACTTCTTCTCCTTTAATCTTGATACAATACTGGTTCGTATTGAGTCCTGAACTATCCCTTAGACGAATTGACGGCACGACAAAGCCCATATCCTGTGCATACTGTCTTCGGAAGATAACGATACGGTTAATCAGTCGTCCACCCACAGATTCATCTACTAAAGGAATCAGACTGTAACCAAATTCCATCTCAATAGCTTCTACCGTCAGAAGGCTGTAGACATTGTTGACATCCTTAAAATATTCTTCTTCTGTCACCTGGCGAAGCGTCTCAGATTCTGCTGCTTCTGCTGCCTCCGGCTCTAGTGGAGGCGGTGCAGCTGTGCCAAATCCCGCCGGACCAGCAAGCGCAAGGAATGGCTCCTCTTTTAGTCTTCTGGACAGGAAATAACCTCCACCCACTAAGAACAAAGAGACTACCATAAGCTGCAACACTGGCATTCCCGGAATTACAGCCAGAACAGCAATCACCACGCCACTGACCATAATCGCGGTAGGCTGTGCAGCAAACTGCTTGGAAATATCGTCGTTTAGACTTCCTTCTGCCACAGCTCTTGTAACAATCATACCTGTAGCTGTAGAGATTAAAAGCGACGGTATCTGTCCTACCAGACCATCACCGACTGTTGCAATCGAGTAGGTGGTCAGCACCACGCCGATACTGTCGCCGGACTGAATAATACCGATGATTGCACCACCAATTAAGTTAATCGCTGTCGTAATCAAAGACATGATGGAGTCACCTTTTACAATCTTCGTGGCACCATCCATCGAACCATAAAAATCTGCTTCTCTTTGAATCTTTTCACGCCGTATCTTGGCCTGCTGTTCATCAATCAGACCAGAGTTTAAGTCCGCGTCAATCGCCATCTGTTTACCAGGCATCGCATCCAGTGTAAATCTGGCTGCCACCTCGGAGACACGCTCCGCACCTTTGGTAATAACGATAAACTGCATCAAGACAATAATAAAGTAGATGACAAGACCAACGACCACATTTCCCTGTAGGATAAAGTCACCAAATGCCTTGATAATCTGTCCCGAAGAACCCGCATTGCTTAAGATATTTCTAGTGGTAGACACATTGATTCCCAAGCGAAACAGGGTGGTAATCAGCAAAAGGGACGGAAAAATCGCGAACTCTAACGGCTCTCTAATGGTCATCGTAATAACGAGAATCATCAAAGAGAGTGACATATTCAGGATAATTGCCACATCCACAATCGCTGCAGGAAGCGGTATAATCAGCAAAAGTATGACTGTAAGTACAAAAAGTACAACTGAGTAACTTAATAACTTCTTCATCTAAGACTCCATCCATCATTAATAAGTATGCGGTCTTTGCTCCTGTCATTACTGGAGCATCTCTTCTCTGTGGCTGACCCGGTAGATATATACCAGGACTTCAGCAACAGCGCCGTAAAACTCTGCCGGGATTTCCCGCTCCACCTCACACGAGGCATAGAGTGCCCGCGCAAGAGGTCTGTTCTCCAAGATAAATACCCCATGCTCCTCTGCCAGCTTCACAATGCGAAGCGCCTGATAGTCCTGCCCTTTGGCAAGCACCAAAGGAGCACCGTGTTTGTTGGGGTCGTACTTTAAGGCAACCGCAAAATGCGTTGGGTTACGGATAACCACATCGGCTTCTGGTACGCTCTGCATCATACGGCTAAAAGCCATCTGACGCTGAATCTTGCGGATTCTGCCTTTAATCTCAGGATTTCCCTCTGTCATCTTATATTCATCTTTGACTTCCTGTTTGGTCATCTTTAGATTATTCTCATAGTCCCATCTCTGATACAGAAAATCAAAAAAAGCTACAATCGCAAAAGCAATACAGACATTTTTTACCAAATCGAACGTAAGTTCTAATGTATAGACCGTAGCATTCATCGTCTGCATATCAATCATACGTGCAATAGGAAGCACGTCGGCTTTTAACAGATTGATCAAAAGCACAATCAGAATTGATACTTTTAGCAGATTTTTTGCAAGGTCCACCAATTTTTTGATTCCAAACATCTTCTTGATGCCACTAATTGGATTGAGCTTGCTAAACTTTGGTTTTAACACCTTAAAAGACAGGTTAAAACGCGTCTGCACTCCATGAGAGACAATTCCAAGCGCCAATGCGGTAAGCAGAAGTGGCAGGGCGCATTTTAACACCGCCACCGCAGAGTAAGTAAATATCTGCGGCGAACGCTCCAGCGGATGATACTCTCCAATCGAAGAGAAGAAAAAGATAGTATAATCTCTTACCGTCTCATAAATCATGGGAAGCATCAGTTTCACCATCCAAAAGACACCAAACAATACCACAACCGTAACGACATCACGGCTTTGAAAAACATTACCCTCTGAGCGCGCATCCTTTCGCCTCTTACTGGTAGGTTGTTCGGTCTTCTCTTGTCCGTTTGACTCCGCCAAGCTCACCACTCCCTTCTGCGGTCAAAAGTCTATGCCAGCAGAACCAGCGCATTTTCTATATAGTGAAACATATTGTCAATTATCGTATATAATCGATCAGCCATAGGGTTAAACAGATACAAAAGCATCATAAGCCCCACGATAATCTTTAATTGGAAATTCACTGCGAAGACATTAATCTGCGGAATGACACGCATAAGAATTCCCACTGCCGCCTCCGTTACCAGCTCAATCGCGATAATCGGAAACGCAAATTGCAGTCCCATTGCGATGCTGCTTCTGAAAATCTGCATCATCAACTCTGGAAGCTGCGTTCGTATCACCACTTCTCCAAAAGGCACTACATCTGCCGAGACATAAATAAGCTCTAGAAGTCTTAAGTGCCCGTCTGTGGCCAAAAATATCATCATTAAGAACGCATAGTACAATCCTGAAGTAATCGTCATCTGCGAATTGTACTGTGGGTCGTAGACCTGCGCCATAGAAAGTCCCATGGTCGCATCAATTACCGCTGACGCAAACCGAATCACCGCAAAGCAAAGCTCCATGGAATAACCGATAGCAAAACCTACCATCAGCTCTTTTACTAACATCAGCCCAAATTCCATCAGATTGGCTGGCTCATGTAAAAGTACCCCATCTGTATTTAAGTACATCAGATAAGACAGTGCTAAAATCAAAGCTCCCTTTGCTGCATTGGGAAAATTCGAACGTCCCAAGACCGGATTAAAAAAGATTGCCCCGGTCATCCTCATAAATACCAGAGCAAAAAGGATAAACATATCCTATCAGCCCCCCGCAATCAGCGATAGCATCTGCCTGAAAAAGTCCTGAAGCATACTTAAGATACTGCTTCCCAAAAATCCCATAACTGCCAGTATCGCCAAAAACTTTGGCACAAAGGTCAATGTCTGTTCATTAATCTGTGTTGCTGCCTGAAAGATAGAGATTACCACTCCGACTATCATACTGACCAGAAGAAAAGGCAGGGCAAGCCGAAGCGCCAACTGAAAAGTCATATACATAATATCAAGAATCTCAACGTCTGTCATTGGTAATTCCCTCCTCTATTCTTATTGGAAGCCAGAGACAATATTAGAAAACAAAAGCTCCCAACCATCGACGGTCACAAATAGCAAAAGCTTAAAAGGAAGTGATACCATCGCCGGAGGCAGCATCACCATACCCATAGACATCAGTGTTGTAGAGACGATAATATCCACCAGTAGAAATGGAAGATAAATCAAAAATCCCGCGATAAATCCTCTCTTTAACTCGCAAGTCATAAAGGATGGCACCACCACCGTCAAAGGATAATCTCTTGGGTCCTCTTCTAACTCTGTATGGGACATGTTGATAAAATTCTGAAGGGTCTCAGGCTCTGTATTGCGCAACATAAATTCCTTAAGAGGAATCACCATTCGCTCTAGCGCCTCATCCTGCGTAATCTCCTCCCGAAGATACGGCTGATATGCAGTCTCATTAATCTCACTGATTACGGGACTCATCACATAGATTGTTAAAAATATGGCAATCCCAGTCAATACCATATTGGGCGGCGATTGCTGAACTCCCATGGCGTTTCTCGTAAAGGACAATATAATAATCGTCCGCGTAAACGAGGTCATCATCACCACGATGGAGGGCAATAGAGCCGCCAGCGTAAGCATATAGATCACTTCCAGGGTAGGAACAGTCCCACCGTTTAACTGTGTCAAAAGGTCACTCATCTTTTTCTCCGTCTTTCTTTGGCTGACGTGACAGATATTCTTTTAGAATTGTCTGAAAAGAAGATAACGGTGTATCTTCTGTTGTCAGCGGCATGTCCGCCTCGAACTCACCTTCCACCTCGGTCAACAGCGAGATGCCTGCCTGGCTTGCACCCACCAGATAGGTATGTTCTCCTACCTTTAGAAGCAGAATCATCCGATCCTGCCCCACCTGGATATGCTCTAATACCTTCATATTCCTGGTGCCCGAGGTCTTCATCCCTTGTTTTGCCAGTAAGCGGCTGCACCAGTATGCAAGCAATAGCACAGCCACAACGGTAAGTATCGTACTGAATAAAGACAAACCTCCCATGTTATAAGCTCTCTGGATTGATCTCTTTGGTGACAATCTCCGTGATACGGATACCAAAGTTATCCTCTACCACGACAATATCGCCTCTTGCAATACATTTTCCATTAACAAACAGGTCTACTTGTTCTCCAGCCATCTTATCTAGGACAACCAAAGTACCCTGTGTAAATTCCAGAATATCCCGCACAAGCCTCTTGGTCCGACCAATCTCTACAGAGACCTCCATCGGTACCTTCATCAGCATCTCCTGGTTCGCCTTATCTTCAAATCCATCTCCCGCCTCGTCGCGAATCTGCTCAGAAGACAGCGGCTTGATAATGGAATTGCTGCCAGAGGGCTCCGAAGAGGTTGCCTTTGGCATCTTCATCATCTCCATCATCTGCATCTGTGTCTGCTGCATCTGATTCAAAAGTTGAAGCATCATTGGGTCCATACCCATCTGTGGATATGGCGGATAATACGGCTGTTGGCCCTGCACTGGCGCAGGAGCTGGCTGTGGTGCTGGTGCTGGCTGTGGTGCCGGCTCGCTGCCGCCTCCCATAGAAGCCATCAGGGCATCCATCTCCTCCTGTGACATACTGCCGCCTGCAGATGGTGTCGGTGCTGGCTGTGGTGCCGGTTCGCTGCCGCCTCCCATAGAAGCCATCAGGGCATCCATCTCCTCCTGTGACATACTGCCGCCTGTAGATGGTGCCGGTGTCGGCTGCGGTGCCGGTTCGCTGCTGCCTCCCATAGAAGCCATCAGGGCATCCATCTCCTCCTGTGACATACTGCCGCCTGTAGATGGTGCTGATGCCGGTGCCTCTGTCGCTACCGGTTCTGGTTCTGGCTCTGCTGGCGCATTTGGTATCAACTGTACGTCATCTAGCGTAGCATCATCGCCTCCTAATCCAAATGGAACTAGCAGACGTTTTGCTAATTTAGTTGACATAATATTCATAAACTCACTGTTTAGTTTCTCTTCAATTTCCAGACGAAACCGGACGACAACCATTCCTTCATCATCCGTAAAATATTTCTCTTTAAATTCTTCAGGCTCTCCTACATCAAACGATTTGGGAGTGGAAATATTTACCGTAAATCCAAGAAATTCAGATAATGCTGTAGCAGAAGCTCCCATCATCTGATTCATAATCTCACAGATTGCACTGATATGAATCTCATCTAATCCAAATGAATCATCTGAAAGGTCTGTTCCCATCAGCGTACTGACAATCACCCGTACGTCTTCCCGGCGAAACATCATAACGTTGCGCCCGTCGAGACCTTCCACATAGGCGATTTCCACGCCAATTGCTGGCTCTAAGCGTTTGAACTCAAACTCTTCCCGCGTCTGAACCGTAACCGTAGGCGTTGTAATATCCACTTTTGTGCCCAGCAATGTGGAAACTGCAGTTGCTGAGGCGCCGAGACTGATATTCATAATCTCGCCTATGGCATCTATTTCCATTTCATTAAAGCCGTTAGCGCCCATTTCTCTATATCTCCTTTTGTCCTAATTTACTTTCCGATGTCCAGCGCTTTTTGCGCCATCATTTTGAGTGCGTTCAATGCTGTGACATTCGCGTCGTAGGACCTGGTCGCTGACATAGAATCAATCGTTTCTTTTAAAAGGTCCACATTGGGCATCTCAACAAAGCCGTCTTCGTTGGCATCTGGATGTCCTGGATTGTATACCATCTTCATCTCCCGGTCGTCTTCTACGACCTCTGCAACCCGTACACCTACATTGCGGCTTGGAATTCCTTTCCCTTGTGCGGCATTTCTCATGGCTTCCTGGAAGGAGCCAGAGCCATAACTCTCAAATACAACATCTTTGCGACGATAAGCACCGCCCTCCTCCGTCCTTGTAGTATCGATATTGGCGATATTCTCCGCTGCAATATCCATGCGAAGACGCTGTGCGCTAAGTGCAGACGCACTGATGTCAAATGAGCTTAAAAAAGCCATATTTTCTCCTCCTGCTATCTACTACTGTCCCAATATCGTCTTGACGGTCTCCACGATACGCTCCTGGTTAAAAGGTTTAACAATAAAGTCTTTTGCTCCAGATTTGATTGCATCCACAACCATACTCTCCTGGCCCATCGCAGTACACATTACAATCTTCGCGTCTGGATGGCTCTCCTTAATCTTCTTCAATGCCTGAAGACCATCCATATTAGGCATGGTAATATCCATAATTACCATATCGGGATTCTCTTCATCATATTTTTTGACGGCCTCTGCCCCATCCTGAGCCTCTACAAAATTGTCATACCCACTCTTCATCAAAGTGTTCTTGACCATCATTCTCATAAATGCAGCATCATCAACCAGCATAATCTTTGCCATTGTTCTTTCCTCTCACTTTCCTGATTATTAATTTAAACATGTAATTTATTCAGATGCGACTGTTTCGGGTTCTTCCTCCGCGCTCTCCTCTTCGTAGAGCCTTTGGTTAATCCGCACTGCCACATTCTTTTTATAGATACCCATCTTACCGGTAAACCAGGGCTGACGGCCTATAAACAGCTTCACATCCTTCTCTTTTGGTTTACTCATATCAATCACATCGCCCTCTTTCAAGTGATAGATATCACTTACATCAAGAGAGATGGTTCCAAGCTGTCCAGTGATTGGAAGCACAGAATCTCGGATATTTTCCAGAATTGTATCTTTGTTATCCTCATAAGCATATCCTCTGGCGATATGTTTACGCATATCAATCACATGGAAGATATTCTCTAATAGCGTACCCGGCATACAGATTAAAATCTTCTCCATCGCAAGACCGGAGACATCCACATTGAGATGGATAATTGCCACGGTCTCATCAAGACCTACATCTTGCATCATGCTTGGATTATCTTCAATCCTTCTTGCCTTAAACTCCATACTGATATAGTTTGCAAATCCATCTTTTAAAGCCTGAATCAGATAGGAGAGAATCCGGCGGTACAAGGCAATCTCCACGTCAGAGTAACGATACCCTGCCTCGACTTTAATTACCTGGTCTCCGCCACCCAACATATGTTCAATTAAGGTGATAACCAATCCAGGTGTCACATATATCATAAGCGGAACCATAATCTTGTTATGGTCCTGGATAGATGCCTCTACCAAAGTGACCGCATCATTCTCGTTCAGAGAATTGACATACTCGTAATACCGCTTCTCCTGAACTTCCCTGACTGTGATATCGGTCATAACCCGGAACACACCATTGATTTGTGAAGTAATGATTCGCGCATAATTCTCAAATACGCTTGTCAATATCTTCATCTTATCCTTTGTAAATTTTCTGGGGCTATAAAAATCGTATTTACTATATTTTACCGACTCACTCGCAGTCTTTTCTTTTACTTCCGCTTTTTCCGGTTCTTCCTGGCCGCCCCCCGGCTGCATAGACTTTAAAAGCGCGTCAATCTGACTTTGGGACAATACATCTGACATCTAAAAAGCCACCTTTTCTCAATAGTTATTCCTGAGTGATTTCCCCTTCTGGTGGAGTCACTTCCCCTTCTGGTGGAGTCACTTCCCCTTCTGGCGCAGTCACTTCCCCTTCTGGTGAAGCCACTTCTCCTTCCGTTGCAGTCACTTCCTCTGGCGGGTTTATCTCCTCTTCTGGAAGTGCACTTGCCTCTCCTTCAGAGCCTCCGCCAACTGTCTCAAATGCCTCATCGGCATTCTCTGCTCCCGTCACCAGTACATTACCGGCATCTAAATCCTTCAAAAATTCATCATAGTAGTCATTCATGGACTTGATATCAGCTCCACTGTCCACGATCAGAAATTCCACTCTTCGGTTCTTTGCTCTACCTTCGCTGGTCTGGTTATCTTCCACTGCACGATACTGTCCAAAGCTAAGTCCTACCAGCTTACTTGGGTCAATCACATTCTGCTGCTGAATATATGCTGCCACCTCTGCGGAACGCATTGCAGAAAGGACACGGTCAGTCCTTGGATTATTGGGCTGGTCGGCGCGTGCCTGTGCCGTATGTCCCATAATATTAATCTGAGAGATGCTCTCATCATAAGGCTCTAGGACACCACACAAAATATCCAGAATCACAATGGCCTCATCCGTCAGTTCTGAACTGTCTCCATTAAAAAATGCCTGATTTTCAAATAATAAGAAAGTATAGCCATCCTGGCGGGAGATAGAGACTCCCTCGACGCCGCTGCTGGTCAGCGCCTCCATCAGAGCGATATAGAGTTCTTCTGGATTCTCAGGGTCTGAGATAGCCTCATCAAAATCCATATTTCCCGATACATCATACTCTGCCTCAGAGATATCCTGGTTAATCGCAATCTGTTCAGTCTCACCGGAATTGGGGAAGATACTCTTGACAAATATCTCCCATTTTTGCTGGTCAAGGCTTGACATGGAATACAACATAACAAAAAAGCAAAGCAGTAGTGTCACCATGTCGCCATAAGTGTCCATCCAGCTTCCGCAGTCTTCACCGCCTCCGCCTTTTTTACGTCTGCTCATCAGCCTTGTTCACCGCCTCCCTGGCTCTGTGCCGCCTTCAACAGAAGCTTCTTCTGCTGCGACTGCTTCATACAGGACAACAGATGCTCTCTTAAGAACTTCGGATTCTCACCTGCCTGAATACCCATAATGCCTTCAATAACTGTCATACAGAAAAGTTCTTCTTCTGCCTGCCGTATACGAAGCTTCTTCGCAATCGGCTGGAAGAACAAATTGGCAAATAAACTGCCGTAGAAGGTCGTAATCAATGCGACTGACATATCTTCACCGAGCGTACTCGCTCCTCCGCCGCCGTCAAGGTTCATACCCTTTAACATATTGATCAGACCAATCAGCGTACCAACCATACCAAAAGCAGGACAATAAGAGGATGCTTTCTCATAGATGCCCGCAGCTTCATCATGTCTCGCCATCATATCATCCATCTGTTTTTCCAGCATGGAACGCACCTTGTCCGGGTCGTTAGCATCTACAATCATCAGAACACTCTGTTTTAAAAACGGGTCCTTTAACTCTTCTGCTTTTTCTTCCAGAGCCAGAAGACCATTCTGTCTTGCTAACATCGCCAAATCTACCAGTTGGTCGACCAGTTTAGGAATATCATATTTTTTCCCGCGAGTCAATACCATAAGCTGTTTTGGTATATCTTTTAAGATGCGCACTGGATAACTGGCAAGTACCGCCGCGATGGTTCCACCAAGCACGATAGCCAAACTCTGAAAATCTACAAAATTACCAAGCTTTGAGGTTCCGATACCCCATACAACCAGCCCCATGCCCATCACGATACCGATAAGCGTTGATACATCCATTTTTTACTCCTCCTTGCTAAATAACAGCAATTTTTTCTAAATTTATTCTCCGCCCGGCACAAGGCAGCTATGGTAGAAAGCTCTTAGCTGCTCTACTACAGATTCCGCCGTATCCTTCACCAGATAGTAGTAGCCATTCATCATCTTGATCTTCGTCTCCGGTATCGATTCCATAGATTCAATCTGCAAAATATTCAGATACAATACCTCACCGCTTAACCGCGTTACTTTGATCATCTCTCTTCCTCCGCTGTCTACTTCCTGAGTCGCTTTAACGTTCAGGTGAGAGCCGCGTTCATCGCGGCCCTCCACTCTGATTCTGTCCATACGCGGCTCGCGTATTCTATCCATTAGCTTTTGGTCGGCACTACGCCGCTTTTTAAATAAAAACATTACCGTTTCATATTAATCAGGTCATTGAGAATCTCATCGCTGACCGTGATAATCTTGGAATTAGCCTGGAATCCTCTCTGGGTCATAATCATCTCTGAAAACTCGGTTGCCATATCAACGTTGGAGGCTTCTAGGTAGCCAGGCATAAGGGTGGAACGGCCTTCGCCGGGAGCGCCTGCACTACAGGTACCGGTGTTGTCACTTGGTGTTGATACATAGTAGCCGTTACCATCCTTGGTCAAACCTTCTTCATTCTGGAAGGTAGCGATAGCAACCTGACCGATGGTAACAGTTGCAACTTTTTCAGCTATCACTTCAGGCTTTCCTGAAGTAGTAGGATCATTACCATCTTCATCTTTCCCTGTTCCATATTGGATTTTTAAAGACACCTGAATATCACCCATTTTATTAATCTGAACATCCAAGGCTTCCATTGCTTCACCATCACCAACATCCTTTGAGAATTCAACTTCATAAGAGCCATTCGAGTTTTGAAGAACACTTTTTGGAACACGTAATGGTCCTAAGCTAGTACTTTGATTCTGGCCACTACTATCAACATTAAACCCATATACAAAATTACCATTTCCATCAGTAATATAACCATTGCTATCTATATTGAACTGGCCAACTCTGGTAAATCCAAACGAACTGGATTTTAATACTCCCTCATCACCCGTTCCAGTAACCCCTTGTGGATCTAACTTCTGTGAATTGGTAATAAAAAAGCCGCTTCCATCAATCGTAGCATTAAAGCCACCTTTATATGTAGGCGTACTGGCTGTCATATCCATGGAGATAACTCCCATCAATGCACCGTAACCATACTGTGCTGCATTCACACCACCAGCGCTTGCTGTACCATTGGTAGACGCTGTAGACGTCTGATACATGGTATCCTTAAAGGTATAGCTCTGTGCCTTAAATCCATTGGTATTTACGTTTGCAATATTGTGTCCGATAACATCCAGTTTATTCTGGTGAGCCCGAAGGCCCGACACAGCCGAGTCCATTGATCTTAACATCTATTTTGTTTTCCTTTCTTTTCTTCTACCTGTCCTTATATCCATCTGTCATTCGGGCAGATGAACCAAGCTTCCTCCTGCGAGGTCCGGCTACATCAGGACAGCACTATCAATATTTGTGAACACACGTTCTCTCATATCGCTCTGTGACATCGTAGTCACAACGGTATTGTTGGGTACGTTGACGATAAAGACGCCCTGTGCCCCTATCACTGCCACATCGCGCGCGCCTTTCTTGCGTGCACCTTCGACGGCATGCTCTAGGTTATTCATCAGCTGGCTGTCAAACGCCACTCCCCGTTCATTCATACGTTTTACGGCGTGTTTGGAAAAATTGAGGCCCTCTTTGCCGGCCTGCTGCTGGAGCAGTTCTTGAAAAGACAGCTGACCCTGGTTCGCCGCGACTGTCTGGTTCTGACCGACTGCATTGGTCTGCTCATCTCCCAAACGATGAACCCTATTAATCTCCATTATATATCCCTTTCTTCCAAAAAGCCATACCTCTTTGTAAACTCCCGCAATTTTCTGTCGACAAACTCATCAAAAATCTATCAAAGTTCTTCCATCGACACTGCCTTTTTCTAGACTTCTGAAGGCTTTTGTGCTGCCTCTACATCCTCTGGCGCTTCCACTGACTCTGAATTCGTATCCGGTACCGATTCTGCAAGTGCTTCTTCGCCTGCGGCTGTCTGCTGTGCGGCTTCTGTTACTTCTGCCGGTGCAGTCTGATTGGTGCTTCCTTCGGTCCCTTCGGTTCCATCAGGCTGTGTTCCTGCTCCTGGCACTTCTTCTGGTGTCCCTGTGCTTCCGCCTGTTGTAGTACCATCACCGGATGGAAGGTCTCCTACACCATCTCCTTCGGTAGAACTTCCGTCACCAGTTCCTTCGCTGCCTTCCGTTCCGCCAGCTCCTGGTACGCCTTCGGTTCCACCGGTGCCATCTCCACCATCGCCGGAGTTATCACCGTCTGAACCTTCTACCTTATCGCCGTCTTCGTCGCCCT
Source organism: Lachnospiraceae bacterium (assembly GCA_910575445.1). Lineage (GTDB taxonomy): Bacteria > Bacillota > Clostridia > Lachnospirales > Lachnospiraceae > Hominiventricola. The sequence goes on from CAJTFW010000004.1 coordinate 186,453, forward strand.
TATCCTCTTCCGGTTTTGCAAATGGGTCTTTACAATGGCCCACACCGACAAGAGAAGACAGGTAATATTCCTTGTTGTCGCCTTCTAATTTAAGCTTGGGAACACCATTGACAAAGCTAACGGATTCTACCTTGGCATATTTGACACCGATTGGCACCTCTACGCCTGTGGTACTCTCTTCTGTCACCATCACGGTTACTTCCTGACCAATCAGGCTTGCCGCATAGGTCTGTGTCGTGGTTGCCGTGGAAGCATCCATCGCATCCGTCATAGAGGACATGGCCTGCATCATACCCATCTGTATCATCTGCGCCATCATCTCGCTGTTGTCCATTGGATTGGTCATATCCTGGTGCTGAAGCTGTGTGGCAAGCAGTTTAAAGTAATCCACCATATCGAGCGTATTTTTATCATTAGCTTCTGCTGTATAGTTTTGCACAATATAGGGATTATTAGTTCCGCTGACTGTAATATCTGACATCTGTTCTCCTTTCCTGTCTTATACAAGCCCAAGTCTTAGCTGCTGTGCAAAAGAATCGGCCTGTTGTTCTTTGTCTTCGTCATGTCTGGAGTGTCCTTTCTGCTCCTGATTTTGACTGCCCTGATGTCCATCGTAGGAGTTTTCCTCCTGCTGCTGCGGCTCCTGGGTATAAATCACCGTCTCTTCTCCGGTGTGCTCCTTTAGAATCGCCGCAATCTCTGATGCTTTCTGATTCAGAATCTCCAGAGACTTTGGATTGGATGCCAGAATCGATACTGCGGTCCGGCCTGCCTCATAACTAAGCTTAATCGTCAGCTTGCCAAGCGATGCTGGCTCTAGCTCTACGGTCAATGTCCGATTACCCATCAGCTTACCAGAGGAAAGCGCTTTGCCTAGCTGCTGTGGAAGTTCTTCGATTGTGGACTTAAAGTCCGCGCTCTTTACTTTCTCCCCTTCAAAAGTCCTCTCGGTCTGCGTCACCGGATGCTGCACGGCTACTTGAGGAGTTGCCTCCTGCCCATCGGCTGATGCGGTAGATGTCGTGGAAGTAACATCCTCTGTGTAAGTCTGTGTCTGCCACTTAGGAAGCTCTCTTACCTCTTCCTGTACCGTCTCTGTAGATGCTTTTGACTCTACGGTGCGCACTGGCTCTGCTTCTTTAGGAGCCTGCGTGCTCTCCTGTACCGGCTTCGTTGGTCTTTGGCTTGCCTCAGAGTTTTTCTTTGGCTCTACAGGCATCTTAGGCGCCTCTGGCTTGACATCTTCTGTGACCTTTGTCATCACTTCTGGCTGCGCTGCCACGGCTTCTGGCAAGATGGTCTCTGTAAACCCTTCTGGCACTGCTTCTGGCAATACTGCCTCTACAGCTTCTGTCACTGGCACCTCTACAGGGGTTACAACTGGCTCCGATGGAACTTCTGGAACTTCTGGTGTCACAACGGTTAGCTGTGCAGCCAGCTGCTCTAGAGCTGCCTGCGCCTCTTTTAAGCCATCCATAGACGCCTCATCGTCCTGTGGTTGCTTCTCGGGCTCTTTCGTCTCAGGCTTTTCCACTGGCTCTTTTGCCTTGTCAGTGCCTTCTGGCTGTTCTGGCGTCTCGCCTTTTTGCTTTAGCATCGCGAGAAAATCGCTGCTTCCCTGTGTATCCTTTGCCGACTGTACCGGCAGGGCATTGCCGACGGGATTGACCGGAAGCTGCACATTTGCAATTTTCGCCATATCATGCCTCCTTCCTTATATATTATATTATCTATAATCAACAATGTCCCTTGACATTGCGATTACCCACTTTATATGTCAGCCGCTTTGCTGACGTTTTATCTGCATCGCTGTATTGGATACAAATTCTTCAATAAAGGCTTCTTCTGCCTTGGCTACTGCCTTCTGATATTCTATGTACTTTTTGTCTTTTAGTTTCTCATAACGAGAAGTATCGACTTTTGCCTCAATCACTTCTTTTTTCTTGGCGTCTTCTTGTTTTTGCAGGACTTTCAGATGTTCTTTTTCTGTGTCAATCATCTCCTCCATCCTTCCAATACACAAATCAAAGAGCCGAAAGTTCTCAATCGTAGCTCCCGTCTCCTTTAGCTCATCAAAACCGGCTTCATAACCTATCAATTCTCTGGTAAGACCCGTAATCTGTTCTTCCTTTTTGTTTACACTCTGCATAATCACTGCGTGCTCGGACTTTAGATTGTCGAGCACTTGTATCTTGTAGTCAAGCACCGTGTCAAGCCTGTATTTGAATCTTTTCACTTTCTCTCCTCTACAATCATCCTGTAATTGCTCTCATTAACTTTATAGTATCTTCATAACTAAAACTTTCGTTAATTCCCTGCTGTAAAAAAGCATTGATGTTTCCAATCTTGGATACTGCCTCATCAAGTGCCAGATTGGCTCCCCGCTTGTAGGCGCCAATCGAGATTAAGTCGGCATTTTTCTGATAAAGCCCTAAGAGATTGCGGAATCTAGACGCTACATCCTGATGCTCCTTAGAGACAATCTCAACCATCAGACGGGAAATACTTGCGCCAATATCAATCGCAGGGAAATGATTCTCATTGGCAAGCTGACGGCTTAGTACGATATGCCCGTCTAAGATACCACGGACGGTATCCGAGATTGGCTCGTTGGTGTCATCTCCTTCGACTAGCACCGTATAGACGCCGGTAATCGAGCCTTTTTCAAAATTGCCGCTTCGCTCTAGAAGCTTTGGAAATTCTGCATAAATCGACGGCGTATAGCCTCTGGCTATCGGAGGTTCGCCAATCGCCAGACCAATCTCCCGCTGTGCCATTGCATAACGGGTCAGGGAGTCCATCATCAGTAAGACATCATATCCCTGGTCTTTAAAATACTCTGCAATCGTAGTCGCCACAAGCGGACATTTCATACGAAGCATTGCCGGCTGGTCAGAAGTGGCAACGACCAGTACGGAGCGCCGCATCCCTTCTTCTCCCAGATCTTTTTGTATAAACTCCAGTACCTCGCGGCCACGCTCGCCGACTAGCGCAATCACATTGATATCGGTCTTGACATTCTTGGCAATCATACCCATCAGGGTACTTTTTCCAACACCAGAACCGGCGAAAATACCAATTCTCTGGCCTTTTCCAATGGTATTTAATCCATCAATAGCCTTGATGCCAAATTCGAGCTTCTCGCGAATTGGAGGACGCTCTAAAGGGTTGATATAGGGACTGTTGACGGTATATTGCTTTGGAGAGATAAATCCTTCTTTGCCGTCAATCGGCTCCCCTAAAGCATTGATAATCCTGCCGCGCAGAAAGTCGCCTACAGGTACTTTTAACCTATGCCTTGTGTTGCGAACAAAACTCCCGGAGGAGATACCACTTGTCGCTTCATAGGTCATCAACTGAATCTTGCCATCCTTAAATCCTACTACTTCGGCTGGCATCTGGCGATTCTGTTCTTCATTGTATATCATTACAATATCGCCAATACTTGAACGGCCCCCGGAAGCCTCCATGGACATCCCCACCACATTTTCAATTTTACCGATATGGCTGACTGTCTCTGATTTGGCAACCAGCTGAGGTATCTTATCAAACATCGCTCTATACTCTCACATTTTCCAGGATATCCTTGATATTTTCCATCTGGGTGTTGACACTGACATCCACAATCTCTTCCGGCATCTCGATGATACAGTTGCCGCTTTCTTCTTTGTCCATCACAATAAATTTAATATTGTCGGACAGATGAGAAAGCTCGGTTAAGATATCGGCATCTGCTTCCATCATCATATCATAATCATATTTGTCAATATAAATCTTAACCCATGCGGTCTTCTTAAGCTTCTCCGTTGCAGAGATAATCATCTGTTTGATAACCTCACCGCTGGAGCGAAGACTTATCTGTATGACCTTCTCGCCGATAGCAATGGCGCAGTCCTTTAAGTCTTCCATATAGTTTCGAAGGCAATTTGCTTTGGCTGTCTCCACGGACTGAAGAGCAATCTTTACGTCACTCTCAAACGCCAAAAAATGTGCTTCTAGTTCTTCTTTAAAAGAAGCTTCTACTTTCTGACGCCCTTCTTCATAACCAGTTGCATAGCCTGCTTCATAACCAGCTTCTCTGGCTTCTTCCTGAAGCTTTTTAGCCTGCTCTCTTGCCTCCTCTAGTAATGCCTCTGCCTCTGCTCTTGCATCGGCTAGAAGCTGTTCTCTTTCATCTAGCTCTATCTCTTCCTCTGGTATCTCACCCTCTAATAGAAGGTCTGATACGTTGTGCTCCTCTAATGCCTGCTTAGGCTCCTTAGGGGCAATCTTTAACAGCACTTCTACCGGAGGGGTATAGGGTTCAATCACACTGTTTGCAGAAGGTGCAGTGCGCTTGATGATTCTCCTAGACGATGATGTCATCGTCATCTCCACCCTTCTTAATAATTACTTCACCCTGTTCTTCTAGATTGCGGATAACATTAACAATACGCTGTTGCGCTTCTTCGACTTCTTTGAGTCTGACGTTCGAGGTTACTTCCATGTCGCCTCTTACAGAATCCGCCATACGTTTTGACATATTGTTGAAGAAGATGGTCTTCATCTCCTCAGATGCAGATTTCAGTGCGTATACAATATCCTTGACCTCGAGATCTCTGACAAAACGCTGTACAGAGCGGTCGTCCATATCGAGAATATTCTCGAAGACAAACATCTTGTCGCGGATATCCTGTGCAAGTTCTGGGTTCGATTTGCTCAACTGGTCGAAAATCTTGCGCTCGGTACTGCGGTCGATATTGTTCATCATATCTGCCACATAATCGATACCACCAAGGCTCATATTGTCCTCGCTTGTGATAATCGTCGCAAACTTACGCTTCATCTCTTCTTCTACAATCGCAATAGCCTCCGGTGAAACGCGGTCCATATGCGCCATACCTTCCACAACGGAGATACGCTTCTCATCTGAGAGATTCTCCAGAATCTGCGCTGCCTGCTGTGGGTCCATATACGCCATAATAAGAGCGATTACCTGTGGACGCTCATTCTGCAGTAATGACAGAAGCGCCTGTGGGTCTCCCTTCATAAAGAAGTTAAACGGCTTCGACTGCAGGGTCTTTGACACTTTCTCTAACAGATTGCGGGCTGTAGACTCTCCAAATGCCTTCTCCAAGACATTTCTTGCATAGTCTAGTCCGCCGTCTGTCATCATCTTATGTGTCAGACAAAGTTTGTAGAACTCATCTAAGGTAGACTCCACCTGGCTGTTGGTGGTACGGCCTAGCTTAGCCACTTCATAAGTCAAATCTTCGATATCTTGCTCATTCAGATATTTATAAATCTGAGAGGCTCTGTCTGCCCCAAGGGATACCACAACTAGAGCTGCCTTACTTTTGACGTCAGTGAGGACTTCTTCCTCTTTACCTGGACTGCTTTCGACCGTGGATATTATTTCTGGCGTTGCCATCGTCTCCCTCCTCTCCTCTTAGCCAGCTCTGTACTAGCTTGGCTGCAATCTGTGGATTCTGATCCACAAATTCTCCAATATTCTGTTTCAGACGCATACTGCGCTGCATCCGAAGATTCATAATCTCTTCACTCTGATTCAGTTCTTCGTCCTCTGGAAGAATCGGCGTTGTGCTGGTCTCACCTTCTATGAGACCTTCTCCCTCCAGACCCAGTTCACTGGCTGAAAGTTCATCTCCACCAATGAAATCTTCATCTGAAATCTCGTTCTTCTTCTTGCGTCTTCTGCGAAGCAATAAGAAGATAATCAATAATAGAAGCAACAGTAATGCTGCACCTATCGCTATCAGAATCGGCAATGGAATCATACTTATGATAACGCCGCCTGGTGTATCTTCACCTGTTGTCACCGGTGTCTCTACTTCTTCTTCCGGTGCACGGACAATCGAGATCTTATTGGCTGCATCTTCTACAGGAATACCCGCAGAATTCGCCACCAAGCGAAGCAGCTCCTGGTCGCCTACATTTCGATTGTCATCTGTAATAATAACCACACCAATCGAAGTATCTTCTAGGACACCCGGATCCACTTGCCGCTGTTCCTTTAATACATTATATAACCATTCTCTAGAAGCGCTACCACTAGAATAAGAATCGGTGTCTTCTTCGTTGCCATCGTCGTTGGTATATCTTGGCGTATCCGCATTGGCATCGCTTCCAACAAGTCCTCCGGCTCCATAGACACCCGCCTGTGAATCCTCGTTGACCAAATCCTCCATCTCTAAAAGTCCGGTCTTATCTGTCTCATCGACTTTCTCTGGAGTACTATACTGCGTACTCTCAGAGATAAGCTTCTGCATATTGAGCGTTCCTTTGACAGATACCGCTACATTCCCTGTCCCATAGAGCTTCTCCAATACGACTTTTACATTGGCCGCGATATTGCTCTCCACAAGAGAAGTAAGGCTAGTCAGGTCAGAACCCGTGGAACCTCCACCAGAAGAACCACCCACCTGTAGCATTGTTGAACCATCATAGACGGTCACTTCTGAGAAATTCATCCCTTTTACTGCATGGGATATCAGATTCCTAACTGCCTGTGCCTTATCTTCTGTCAGCACACTGCCAGGCTGCATCGTAATCACAACCGAAGCAGACGCATCTTCCTGTACGGACTCCTGTAAGACATATTTTTGTTCCGACGCCTCTGCAATCGTAACCTTTGCATCCTGTACGCCTTCAAAAGAGCGAATGGTCGCTCCGATACGGTCTTGTAATTCATATAATTCAATACGCTGCTTATCAGACTCTGTGGTCATAAGACCCGTATTGTCCAGATACATTCCATATGTAAAACCACTCTTGGGATATCCACTCATCAAAAGCTGTGCTTTGGTGTCGTCGACTATCGAAGCCGGCACCCGAATCGTGCCATCCCCTGCATTGTACTTATAATCCACACCATCATCTTGCAACACCCCGGCGATGGTCTGTGCCTCTTCCTGGCTCAATCCTGTAAAGAGGACACTATAATCCTTATTTCGTCCAAAACTTAATGCAAGAATCGCAATTACAGCAATCACAGCTGTCCCTGCTATAATTGCCATAATGATTTTTTTTGTTTTTTCTGACATGTTCTGCCAGTACTCTTTTATATTTTGCACGTTCTTAACCAACCCTTTTCATACTTATGCCCGGCACAACTGCGCCGGGCATATCCTTACTATACATTGATCTTAATAAGCTCATTATAGGATTCCAGCGTTTTGTTCCGCAGGGTGATTAACACATCCAGACTAAAAGAAGCCTTGGCCTCTGCAATTGGCAGCGTGTGTGCATCATCTAGCTGACCCGTAGAGAGAAGATATTGCTTTGTCTCTACATCCGCCTGTGTCTCCTTCACCTGATTAACCACACTTTTAAAGACATCCTGGAACAGACCAATCTGTCCATTATCGTTTGTTGTCTCACGACGTCCACCGTTATATTCTCCGCCACGAATGTCATTTACGTTCTCCCAAGCTCTAAGCGGAGCGATAAACGCTGTTGCTTCCATAAATACCTTTACCTCCTTGGATTCACTCTCTTAATGTAATTCAGTAAAGTCCCACTCCCACTATAATCCTTAAGAAGTGGATACTTCAGATGTTAAAACGTACGTGCTGCACTATTCAATCTCTTAAGGTCATTCGATATGGAGTTTATCATATGCTGATATTCATAGGCTGTTCTTACCAAGTCAACCTGTTCCTGATCCATATCCACGTTATTGCCATCTAGGCGGGTCGTCTCTGAGCGAGTAGTATGCACATGCATCTTGGTTGCTGCAATCGCATCTTTTACTGCGCTTCTTGGAGTCTTACTCTGACTGCTGGCTTCGGAGAGCCTCGCACCCATCTCCTCTTCAAAAGTTATGTACTGAGACTTGAATCCTGGAGTATCGTCATTCGCTATATTATTCAAGGTGACGAGCTGTCTGCCCCAGAGATAATCAAGTACTTTTTCTGTCAAGGCAACGCCATTACCATAGATACCTGACATATCATTTCCTCCTGCCTCTCCATTATATTCTGAAATAATCTATGTCATTCTCCAATTAATCGTTACTATTATAGCATCTTGTTTCCATAAAATCAACAATTCTGTCACAAAAGTTTAATTTTTAGCAGCAGATGAAAAAATTCTCCCTATATAAATAAGAAATCTTAATATATTCCAACATCTGCATTTTTTCTGACAAAAAAATCCCTTCGGCCTACTGTAATAGAACCGAAGGGATATATCTTCTTATTCTATGAGTATAAGCGTGTATTCTTCTTCAACTGGAAGTTTCCAATCAAGCCTTTTAATACCTGTGCCTGGCTTGCTAATTCTTCGCTTGCTGCTGCACTTTCCTCTGACGTAGCCGAATTGGACTGTACTACTGTAGATATCTGCTCAATACTATCCCGGATTGTATTAATCGCCAACTGCTGTTCTGTAGAAGCAGACGAAATTGCTTTGATATTTCTCGTTACATTCTCTGCGCCTTCTACCACAGAATAGAGGGAATCTTTGGTAAGTCCTGTCAGACGTGAGCCGGACTCTACGACTCTTAGTGTCTTCTCGATAAGCTCTGTGGTATCTTTTACAGCATCAGCACTCTTAGCTGCCAAGTTACGCACTTCATCTGCGACAACTGCAAATCCTTTGCCGGCAGTACCAGCTCTTGCTGCCTCAACTGCGGCATTCAGTGCCAGGATATTGGTCTGGAATGCAATGTCATCAATCGTCTTAATAATATGCTGAATCTCACCAGAGCAGGAACTAATCTGATTCATCGCCTCTGTCATCTCCTGCATCTGTGTATTGCATACGGTAATCTTCTCGCCCACCAAATCAGCTTCCTGATTGGTTGCTGCGGCATTCTGTGCGTTGCTGTTAATCTGTACCGTTACCTGTTCAATCATCTGTAACAGATTATCTACTTCCGAAGCCTGCTCTGTTGCTCCCTGTGCTAAGCTCTGTGCACCGACAGCCACCTGATTAGCTCCGCTGTCCACCTGGTTCGCAGAAGTGTTAATCTGTTCCATCGTCTGGCTAAGCTTCTCACTGATAAGGCCTATCGATGTCTGAATCTGTACAAAATCACCGATATAGGCAATGTCGCTCTCTTTGCCTAAGTTACCTCCGGCAATCTCTTCTAGTACCTGGCTGATATCTGTAATATAGAGTTTTAAGTTCTGTACAGAAGTATTCAGACTCTCTGCTAATACGCCCAACTCATTCTGGCTGCTTACATCAATATGGAAGTCTAACTTACCTTCTGACAAGCCACGGCTTGACTCGGTAATGGTCTGGATTGGAGCCACAATGCTGCGCAGTACATAGACAAACAACAGAATATTAAGCAGCAGGATAACCACCATTGCAAGAACGGAGACAATCTCTGTTCCAAGTACCGACCGCTCTAAATGAAGCGAAGTATTACTTACTTCTGCCTCTGTCAGCGCTCCCACTTCATCCAGAAGACCAATCAAACTGGTTACATTTACTTTTGTTACATTTTGATACATCTCTTGCGCTGCTTTTGGGTCACTCGTATTCAAATCCAGAATAGTCTGTGCTGATTCATGGATAGCCTGATGAATTGGCTTCATCTCATCAATAAGCTTTAGCATCTCGGAATCAAGTGCAGATAAATCCGAATCATAGAACCATTTGCCAAGTACACAGGTCTTATAGTCTTTGCTTCCTGTAAACTCTGTTCCCAAAGTAATGGAAGAACATAGGTTCTCCACCCAACTATTATGTGCACTTTGAGCAGTCAACACCAATGCATGAATATTGTTTGCTTCTTCTGTAGACTTGGTATAGGAGCTGATATTTCCCATACTAGAGACGGTCATCCATCCACTGATAATTACTGCAATAAATGTAATTGCAACACGTATCATAACTTCCTGTTTGATTGTACGCTTCATTTTCCCCTTATCTCCTATCTCATATTTTAAGCTGTCCTGCCTGTTTTAGCAAACGACAGGACAGCCCATAAAATTATGCCTGTTTAATATTTATCATTATGTCCATAAGAAATAGCTGGAGTCTGTTCCTGCTCATAATAGGAAGTGTCTGGTTCCTCGTATCGGCTGCTTGTTGCAGGAACGATGGAACTCTCTCCCTCTAAGCGGAAATTCTTCACCAGGTCTTTTAGAATCTGTGCCTGACCAAATAATTCTTCGCTGGCTGCTGCGCTCTGCTGTGCAGTTGCTGAGTTCGTCTGTACTACACTGGATATCTGGTCAATACCAAGCGTAATCTGAGAGATAGCCTCCGCCTGTCCTTTGGATGCTTTCGCGATGGCATCCATCATATTGCTTGCATCCTGGATATCGTTGATAACCACCTCTAAGGACTTCGCTGTTTCATCAGCAATCTTTGTACCATTCTCCACAGCCTGCAAGGAAGTCTCAATCAAAGCAGCTGTATTCTTTGAAGCCTCTGCAGATTTGCTTGCAAGGTTACGTACTTCGTCAGCCACTACCGCAAAACCTTTACCTGCCACACCAGCCCTTGCTGCCTCAACTGCTGCATTAAGAGCAAGGATATTGGTCTGGAATGCAATATCTTCGATGGTCTTGATAATCTTGCCAATCTCTCCAGAAGAAGAATTAATCTCCTCCATTGCTTTTAGCATATCCTGCATTCTCTGGTTGCTCTCGCCAGCTTTCTCTCCAACCTGCATCGACTTCGTGCTGGCATCCTGTGCATTCGCTGCATTATCTGTAATACGGGAGGATACATCACTGATAGATGCTGCCAGCTCTTCTACAGAAGAAGCCTGCTCTGTTGCACCCTGTGACAGTGCCTGTGCACCAGAAGATACCTGGTCAGAGCTAGAAGCCACCTGATTTGCAGAATGGTTCAATGTTGATAAGGTGTCATTAAAGTTGTTTTTAATCTTCTTCATGGAATGGAAGATCTTCTGATAGTCACCCACATACTTCTCAGCCGCCTTAGAGCCAACGGTAAAGTCTCCACTTGCCATTGCACCAAGACAATATTCGATGTCGCTGACCATCGCACTGACTTCACTTGTCATCTTACGTATATTTCCAACCATCTCGCCGAGCTCGTCTTTTGCATCATATTCTACCTGTACGTTAAGGTTACCCTTGATTACTTCTTCAACCGTATCCTCAATCAGACGAATCGGTGTAGCAATATTCTTCGTCAGGCTCAGTCCGATAATCACGGTCAGGACAAATGCAAATACTGTGATAGCAATACCAATGCCAAGCAGTGCATTCATCTGTAACATCTGATTGTCATAGGAATTCTGACAGGATGCCTGAATATCTGCAAAAGCTGCTTCTAACACATCTACATACTGATTGACAAGTGGCTCATATTCTGCATAAATAATCTGGAGGGCTTCTTCATTGCCAGCCTCTGTACACAGAGCCGCGCTTGCAATAATACGGTCCCGAATAGTCTTGCCATTCGTTCTCAAAGCGTCGAATTCTTTCAGAAGCGATAAATCTCCTTCATAATTCGCATACACAAAATCCAGCTCTTGCTGAATCTTGTTCATGTATTCCTCTAATTTCTGATTCCTGGTTGCAAAATCCTGTTCATCAGTTGTCACAACCATAAACATCATCTCTTTTAATGCCTGTTGTTGTGCCAGTTGCATTCTGTCTACGCTGGATGCTACCTGGAAATCTTCCTGGTAGAACTTTGCATATCCACTTTTTGATATAGCAATTCCAGAGCAGGTAGCGAGCACTGTCACCAAAAATAGCACCAGTACTATACCGAACGCAACGATAAATTTTTTAGTCAATTTTAGATTCTTCATCTTTGCCCTCCTTAGTGAGACAGCAAATCTCCTGCCAAAAAGACAGGAAACTCTACATCTCTTATATATCTCAATCCATATGTCGGCGTTTTTTAAATTTTTATAATAGATTTTTTAAATTTTTTTTCTCTGCCCTTATAATTTTTTTTTTTTGGTCGATATTGTATAAGTATGCTTATGGAATTTTGTATAAGTCTACACAAATTATGTTTTGAAAATATATCAAAAGATAGGTGGTGTCTACAATGGATAATGGTATGGAGGGTATGCTTGATACATACCTCTTTGAGACAAATTCCCTGCTGGACCAGCTGGATGAGATGCTCGTGAAGGATGAAAAAGTCGGTGAATTTTCTTCCGATGACGTCAATGAAATCTTCCGCATCATGCACACAATTAAAGGTTCTTCTGCTATGATGGAGTTTGGTTCCCTCGCAAGCATCGCACACCATATCGAAGATCTGTTCTTCTATATTCGTGATAAAGGAATCGATTCTCTAGGTGCAGAACACAAAAAGGAACTCTTTAATCTGATGTTCCGCTCTGGCGACTGTCTTCGCGGGCAGGTCGAAAAGGTCGAAAACGGTGAGCCTCTAGATACTGATATGGATTCTTTCTCCGCAGAAATTAACCTATTTCTTAAAAAAATCAGTGGTGCTGCGACGGAAGAAGAAGCTCCTGTACAAGAAGAAGCTCCCTTAGATGCTTCTTCTGCAAGCTTACCAGATGACAAGACAGCTGTATGTTTTCTCCATGTATTTCTCGATGAAGGCATTGGGATGGAGAATCTGCGCGCATTTATGATTATCAATGCGTTAAAAGAATGTGAGTTGGATTTTCGCTATTACCCGGAAGGGATGGAATCGAACTCTGATACCTGTGCCATTATTATAGAAGATGGTTTCTATCTTGCATTTGACGAGGCAGAGCTTGCTTCTCATGCAGAAGATATCCTAAAGACACAGGGTCATATCCGCTCTTATGAACTTCTAATGGTGCCAACCGAGGAGCCGGTAGCTTCAGAGACTCCAAAAGAAGTACCAGAGGCTGCGGCTGCTCCTTCTGCTCCAGCACCAGTAGCTTCAGAGACTAAGCAGCCACCTCAGAAAGCAGTTGCCTCTAACGCTCCTGTAAAACAGAGTCTTATCAGTGTCAATCTGATGAAACTTGACAGTCTTGTTAATATCGTTGGTGAGATTGTAATTACAGAGTCCATGGTGACTTCCTCTCCTGAGCTAGAGCAGCTTAACCGTGACAGCTATGACAACTTTATGAAGTCTGCACGGCAGCTTCGCAAATTAACGGATGAGCTTCAGGATATTGCGATGTCCCTTCGAATGGTGCCTATCTCTGGTGTCTTCCAGAAGATGAACCGTATTGTCCGGGATATGAAGCAAAAGCTAAATAAAGACGTTCGTCTAACCTTAGTCGGAGAAGATACTGAGGTTGATAAGACTATCGTAGACAGCATCCAAGACCCGATTATGCATATGGTCCGCAACTCTATGGACCATGGTATTGAGGATACCGCTGCTGAGCGTATCGCTGCGGGCAAGAATCCACAAGGTGAGATTATCCTTTCCGCTTCTCATACCAGCAATGAAGTTATTATCTCGATTGCTGACGATGGCAAAGGTATGAATCCTGACAAGCTTCTTAAGAAAGCGGCAGAAAAAGGGATTCTGGTAAAACCCGAGAGTGAATATACCAAAAAAGAAGCACTTGGACTTATTATGCTTCCTGGCTTCTCTACGAACCAGACCGTTACGGAGTTCTCAGGCCGTGGCGTTGGTATGGACGTTGTAAAAAAGAACGTAGAGAGCGTAGGAGGAAGCATCTCTCTCTCAAGTGAAGAAGGAGAAGGAACTACTTTTACCATCAAGATTCCTCTGACACTGTCCATTATGGATGGTATGAAAGTGACGGTTGGAAGCTCTATCTTTACCATTCCAATCGCTAATATTCGTCAGTCCTTTAAGATTACCACAAGTGAGATTATCCGCGATGAGAACGGCAATGAGATGGTAGAGCGTATCGGCGGTTTCTATCCAATTGTCAGACTGCATGAGCTCTACGGCATCCAGACGGATATAACCAATCTCGAAGATGGTATTCTTCTGTGGGTAGAGACCAGCGACCGCTCGTTCTGCCTGTTTGTAGATGACTTAATCGGCGAGCAGCAGGTGGTGGTCAAACCATTCCCGGCCTTCTTAAACTGTTTTGAACTGAAGAATTACGGCATCGGCGGCTGTACCATCTTAGGTGACGGTAATATCAGTATTATTCTAGATATTCTGTCTCTGCATGCAGCAGCTTTGGAAAACGTATAGAAGGGAGGATATCATCATGTCAGAAGAAAAGAAAAAGGATGAAGTTCAAGAGGAGGTCGTAAGTGTAGAAGAAAGCACGACGATTGAACGCTGCCTGACCTTTAATGCAGGCGGATTAATCCTATATATCAGTACCAAATATGTTATTGAGATTATCAACAATCATACAATTACCACACTGCCTCTGATGCCTCCTTATATTAAAGGAATCATCAATCTAAGAGGACAGATTCTCCCTGTCGTAGATATTCAGCTTCGCATGGGCAAACCTGAGACTGACTACACCAGTAAGACTTGTATTATCGTACTTGACATCGACTCTGTGCCACTTGGTATTATCGTAGATTCGGTACGTCAGATGATTGATATTGATTTAAAGGATGTAAAACCAATTCCACTAAAGCGTCAGCAAAAGATGCTAGATGGTATGGTTACGATGGAAGACGGAAGCGTCTTCATGTCGGTAGACTGCAAAGCACTTGCAGATGCACAAGCATAATAGGATTTCTAAGGCCCCCGCACCAAGGGGGTCTACTACTATAATAGATATGGGAGTGAGATTAGATGCTGACACTGACAGACCAAGACTTTCAGCGTCTCTATACATATATCAAAAGCAATTACGGCATTGACCTTGGCAAAAAAAAGCAACTGATTGTAAGCCGGCTGTCTCATACATTAGAAGCCAAAGGCTATAAAAGTTTTACCACCTATGTAGATGAGATTACAACTGGTCGTGACCCGGATATGGTCACTGCCATGCTGAATAAATTAACCACCAACTATACTTATTTTCTTCGCGAAGAAGCACATTTTAACTATTTTCAGGAAGTAGTGCTTCCTGACCTGGCCAAAAAGCACGCCAGAGACAAAGTCTTATCTATCTGGAGTGCTGGCTGTTCTTCAGGGCAGGAACCTTATACTATCTCTATGTACCTTCTGGAGTATTTCGGCGCACAGGCATCCCAGTGGGATACTCGCATCTTAGCCACAGATATTTCCCGGAAAATCTTAGATGAAGCGGTACGAGGCATCTATCCAGAGGAGAGTATGGAACCTCTTCCTGACAGCTGGAAACGAAAATATTTTGTAAAAGCTGGTCCTGGCAAATGTACAATGTCTCCAGCTATCAAGCAAAATGTCATCTTTCAGCCTTTTAATCTGATGGACCCCATTCAGTTTAAGAGAAAATTTGACCTGATTTTTTGTAGAAATGTTATGATTTATTTTGACCAGGACACAAAAGATGCGCTGGTGCGTCGTTTCTACAATGCAACTGTTCCGGGAGGTCATCTTTTTATCGGACATTCGGAAGGACTGAATAAGGTGACATGTCCTTATGACTATATCCAGCCGGCAATCTACAAAAAGACCGGAAAATAGAACCAAATGGAGAAGGAGGGTAACAATATGCCGCAGAAAATCCGTGTAATGGTAGTCGATGATTCCGTTCTGTTTCGTAGTTGGTTGATACAGAGTATCAACGAAGACTCCCGGTTTGAAGTCGTCGGCTATGCCATCAATGCGTTAGACGCCAAGAACAAGCTTCCTGTATATAAACCTGATATTATGACACTCGATATCGAAATGCCTGGTATGAGTGGTCTAGAATTCTTAAAAGAGGTACTGCCGCTTCATCCAGTGCCTGTCATCCTGGTGTCTTCCCTCAATGTGCGGGTATTTGATGCCCTTGCAGCTGGTGCTGTAGACTTTGTACGTAAGCCTGAGAGTGATAAAGGAGCCAAAGAGCAGTTTCTTGCCAAGCTTCTGTCTAAGCTGGTCTTAGGCTCTCACGCAAAGCCCAGGCTTCCATCTGCTGTCTCTTCTGGGGCAGCTCTGGCTCCTATACCAGCCTTTCGAGGCAATTTAGCACCTCGCTCTTCCAATGTGGATTTGATTGCAATTGGTGCTTCTACTGGAGGAACTGAGGCAATTATTGAGGTGGTGAAACATTTTCCAACACAGATGCCAGGCGTGGTGATAACACAGCATATGCCACCTGGATTTACTGCGATGTATGCGGAGAGACTGAATCGAATCTGTAAGATGGAGGTACGAGAAGCCAAACATGGAGATAAGATACAGCCAGGACTGATACTTCTGGCACCTGGAGGATTACAGATGCGAGTGGTACGGATGGGCACCGGATATGCGGTCAGCTGTACGGAAGAAGGTAAAGTCAGCGGGCACAGACCATCGGTGGATGTACTCTTTGATTCGGTGGCTTCGATTGCAAAAAGCAGGGCGGTTGGAGTGCTGCTTACCGGTATGGGTGCAGATGGCGCGATGGGAATGCTCAGGATGCGAAAAGCTGGCGCTTATACAGTCGGACAAGACAAGGACAGCTGTGTGGTATATGGGATGCCGATGGAGGCATATAAGATTGGAGCAGTCTGTACACAAGCAGCACTTGGCTCGATTGCGCAGGTGGTGATGGGAAGACTGGCAAAATAAGAAGAATGTAAGAGGAGCACTGCAAGCAGACAGGTTATTTGCTTGTAGTGCTCCTTATTAGAATATATTTATAGTAGGACGCTCGCCACGACCTGGTAGATGTTCCTTCCAGCCTAGTCTCCTTCCTATTATAAAATATAAATTTTCGTTTATATTTTAACCCAACTAAAATCTTACACCATTTATAACCTGGAAAAGGGTAGTGACTTTTTTATAAGAATCAGGTAAAATAGGAAGGTAGATACAGGAGGATGGCAAGGATGATATGTATCTCGCAGTGTATGATTGTAAAAAATGAAGAAAAAAATATTGAAAAAGCACTGACCTGGGGCAAGGATTTGATGTGGGAGCAGATTGTTGTGGATACGGGCTCGACGGATAAGACGGTGGAGATTGCTGCAAAGCTTGGGGCAAAGATTTACCATTTTCCATGGGTGGATGATTTTGCGGCGGCTAAAAATTATGCGATTGAACAGGCTCTAGGGGACTGGATTGCTTTTTTGGATGCAGATGAATATATGACGCCGGATGAGGCAGGGAAGATAAAACAGTTTCTCTTATCTTCTGAGTGTCGGCAATATGATGGAGTGTCTACGGGCTGGCAACAGTTAGATGAAGATGGGAATATCTTCTCTTCGGCAACGCAGGTTCGATTTTTTAGAAATCATGCAGATATTCGCTATCGCAGGCGGATTCATGAGCAGCTGGTCTCTCTAAAGGGACAGCAGCTTCGCATTGCGGATGCGGTACGCTCGGTGTCTATCTTTCACACAGGATACCAGAAGTCAGCACTTACAGAAAAAAAGAAAAACGGACGTAATGTGCGGCTTATTCAGGAAGAGCTAAAGGAGCACCCGGATGACTATGAGATGCTTGGATATCTGGGGGATGAATATTATGTCGACCAGGAGATGAAAGAGGCGATGCACTACTATCGCCGTGCAATTACCTGTATGCCAGAAAAGATTGCAGAGTACGACCAGAGAAGTGCTGTGACTTTTACAAGGCTTCTGACTATCTTAACCGAAGGAGAGACAGCCTCTTCTTCCGAAGCCGAAACAATCTATCGTAAAGCAGTGATGCTTCTGCCACAGGAAGCGGATTTTGACTATATAATAGGAAGGTATTTTGCAGTTTCAAAAGAGGCCAGAAAGGCTATTGCTCATTTAGAGAACGCGATTGCCAAATTGACAACATATGGCTGTTCAAATAAAGCACTGCTTTTAGCGGCTAATCTAAGAGATGCTTTTGATATTCTGGTGCGATGCTGTTATGAGGCAGGGGAACAGAAAAAATGCGTTACCAATGCTGTTAGTTATCTGCAAAGTGACCGCTATATGATGTCGATTCTCTCACGGCTTATCCTGGTACTGACACAGGATGGAAATTCCGAGATATATGAACAGACGTTAATATTTCTATCAAAAATCTATGATTGTTCTGCACTAAAGGACCGATTGTTCTTGTTGACAGCAGCGGAAAAATCCGGCTGCAGTGCATATGCAGCTTATCTTCGCAAGCGGCTGTTTACTTCTGAAGAATTAGCGGCCCTACAAGCGGGAAAACGATAAATAAGGGAGAAAGATAATGAAAAAACGAAGCAGAGCTAAAATCTCTCAATGTATGATTGTAAAAAATGAGGAAAAAAATATTGAGAAAGCCCTTTCCTGGGGTAAAGGTGTAGTCTCGGAGCAGATTGTTGTAGATACAGGCTCTACAGACCGGACGGTAGAGCTGGCAGAAAAGATGGGCGCAAAAGTCTATCATTTTGAATGGATTGACGACTTCTCAGCAGCGAAAAATTTTGCTATCAGCAAGGCAAAATATGAGTGGATTGCACTCCTAGATGCGGATGAATATTTCTCAGAGGAGGACGCAAAGAAGCTTCTGTTCTATATTCGGCAGCTTAATGATTCCAAATATGATATTATTGCAACAGCCTGGGTGCATATTAATAACGATGGACGGGTGATTGCTGTTGGTACACAGACTCGTATCTTCCGCAATCATCCGGGACTTCGTTATAAGAACCGGATCCATGAGCAGATTGTGCCCATAGATGGACGTCCACATCCTCCAGTGGATGCAACAACAGAGCTGTCTATCTTTCATACCGGATATGGAGAGGCAGAGAATGAAGTAAAGACTTCTAGCGGACGAAATCTAAAGATGATAGAGGCAGAGCTTGTAGACCGCCCGGATGACTATGATATGCTTGGGTATTTAGGAGATGAGCTCTATTCGATGCACCGCTTAGAGGAGGCAAAAGAGGCTTTTCATAAGGCGATAGCTCTGATGCCGGAGTCATTGCCAGAGCATGATATGAGAAGTGATATTACCTTTGTAAAGCTTCTGGAGATTCTGGCTTATCAATTCTTGCAGGATGATAAAGAAATTCTAAGTGTCTACAACGATGCAGTAAAAAGACTTCCAAAAGAATCCGATTTTGACTATATGATTGGAAAATATTATGCAGCGCGTGGGGAATTTGACAAAGGAGAAAAATACCTAAAGCTGGCGCTTCAGAAGTTGGAGCAGTTTGGTTATACCTCAAAGGCTATGATGCTGACGGCACAGCTGTCAAAGGCATATGAGCTGTTGTCGGTATGCTGTTATAATAATGGGAATCTGAAAGGATGTGTGGATTATACTACTGCTCTACTAAAGACCGATAAATATCTGATGAGTACACTGTATCTGATGCTGACTGCTTTTAAGATTGATGAATCTGCTGGTATCGAAGGTGGAACCAGGGCTTCTGATGTCGTGGCATTTTTGGGGAGAAATCTGTATGACTTTACAAATCTTAAAGACAGGCTTTTTGTACTAAAGGCAGCAATGAAGGCAGAGTATGCGACATTGGTGGAAGGAGTACGTGCACTCTTTACACCAGAAGAACTACAGTCTGTTGACCGTGCGCTGAATGTATAAAAATAATATGACCGCCTCACTCTTTCACTTAGAGACCAAAAGAGTGAGGCGGTTGTTGTGATGGTTATCTTTTTGTTTTATTTCCCTAAAGCTGCAAAAACGGATTCCGATACCCTGTAAGTCCCTGAAGTTCTTCTTCAATTCTTAAAAGCTGATTATATTTCTCCGTTCTCTCTCCTCTGCAAGGCGCCCCTGTCTTAATCTGGCCGGCCCCGCATGCCACTGCAATATCTGCAATAATATCCTCACAAGTCTCACCACTTCTATGCGAGATAATCGTTCGATATCCTGCCTTATGTGCCATGTGAATCGCATCAAATGCCTCTGTAAGCGTCCCAATCTGATTTACCTTAATCAATATCGCATTGGCTGCCTGCAATTTAATCCCACAGGAAAGTCTTTTTGTGTTGGTCACAAATAAATCATCCCCAACTAACTGTATCTTATCTCCTAGTTGTCTTGTCATTAGCTGCCAGCCGTCCCAGTCATCTTCAGAAAGTCCATCTTCAATCGACACCAGCGGATACAAAGAAGCAAGCTCCTCATAATATTCCACTAATTCCTCTGAAGTCCTGCTGACCTTATGCCCGTTCATCTTTGCCTCCCCTGGAAAATCATAGCGCCCTGTCTTGCCATTGGTCAGCTCATTTGCCGCTGCATCCATTGCAAATACAAAGTCCTTGCCAGGCTCATATCCAGCCTCCTCCACTGCTTCCTTTAGATACAAGAAGACTTCCTTCGCATCCCGAATATCCGGTGCAAAACCGCCCTCATCTCCGATTGCAGTGGTCAGTCCTTCTTTGGTCAGAAGCAGCTTTAACTTATGGTACACCTCCACTCCCATTCGAAGTGCCTCCTTAAAGCAGCAAGCACCCACTGGCATAATCATAAATTCCTGAAAATCCAGCGCATTTTTGGAATGTTTTCCACCATTGATAATATTCATCATTGGTACCGGCATGGTATCGGTGCGGATGCCACCTAGATACTGATACAGGGGAATCCCAAGCGCCCGCGCAGAAGCTTTGGCTACTGCCATGGAAACTGCTAAAATCGCATTGGCTCCTAAGTTTGATTTGTTCTCTGTCCCGTCTGCATCGATTAAAAGATGGTCAATATAACTCTGATTCAATGCATTTTCCCCTAAAAGGACATTGGCTATCTTGGTATTGACATTGGTAACTGCCTTCTCCACACCAAGTCCTAAGTAACGCCCCTGACCATCCCGAAGCTCCACTGCCTCAAAACTTCCCGTCGAAGCACCTGATGGAACCGAAGCCCGCGCCTGATAGACGCCATCCAATAAAACTTCTGCTTCCACCGTTGGATTTCCTCTGGAATCTAAGATTTCTCTTGCATAAATATAAGTAATCGGTAAATATTGATTCATAAAAAGAACCTCCTCACACTATTTCAAATATGCTATAGTATGAGCAGGTTCTTATTATCTTATTCGGACTTTAGGTACTGGGTCATCACATAACCTTCCTGGTTGTCCTGTTCAATACAGCGAATCTGTACCCATTCCTGGGAAGCATCGCCAAGTATCTCTAACTTCTCTCCAGCTTTAACCGTTGTCAGCACAGTCGAATTGGTATTCGGCTCGCTGCGGACATTCATAGAATTGGGAATTGCTGTCATCGTCTGCAACGGAGGTTCTTCTTCTTCAGAAGGCGTCTCTGTTTCTTCTTGTGGAGTCTCTTCTGGTGCTTCTGGCTGTTCTTCGCCTTCGCCTTCTCCTTCGCCTTCCGTTGGCTCTTCGCCTTCTTCGTCGTCCTCACCACCTTTGATAATCAGTGGTGCTTCGCTGTCTTCCCCTTCTATCTGTTCTTCTGACTGTACAGGGTCGTCTGCATCCTCATCGCTCTTATGTAAGAACTTAAACGCTGCAAAGGCAACCACTACCACGATAATGATAGCTAAGATAAGACCAAGAATCACCATTCTCTTTCCGCCGTCCTCGATATCCCAGTCATAATGGTCATCTTCTTCATCCTCGTCGTCTTCCTCGTCCTCATCGTCTAAGTCCACATCTTCTTCGTCCGGGTCAATATCCTCGTCTTCCTCTTCTTCTACAATAGGCACTGGCTTTTTCTTAGGTTTTTGCGGTATCTCATCCATATCTACATCTGCCACAAAATATTCAAAGTCATCTTTTGCCTTTGCCTGGGCTGCTGGTTTTATGGCTATCCCGGCGGCCTTGGCTGCTTTCTCATAGACAGGGTCGATAAAGTTAGCAGTGACCACAGGAAGCACTTCTTTAGATGCTTCTAATAAAAGCAGCTTAAAGTTGCTTAGATAAGGGGCCATATGCTCTGGCTGGTCTTTTACAAGGCTTGGAAGTGCTTTCTCAAGCTTCTCAAGCTCTGAAGCAATCTTATCTTCTGACAGACCATAGACACCAGATATCTCCTCTATGGCAAAATCATCCTTCTTCTGCATCAGCAGCATAATCCGATGAAGTAGTGGGAAAGAAGCTGGTACTTTAGAGAGATGTAAGTCTCCCTGAAGTGCAGAACCTTTCTCTTGGCTTGCCAAAAGCTTATGGTAATGCTTTCTAAGCGTCTGGTAATACTGCTGCCAGAACCACCTTGGCATATCTTCTTCCCATTCTCCACTCTTTATTTTCTCAAACAAGACGGTGTAAAAATCTTCCACCAGGCTAACCGCCTGTTCTTCTCTCTGAATGATTAACAGACTACGGCAATAGACTTCCTCGTAGGTTGCATCAAACAGTCTTCTATATCCCTGCTGGTTACTGTTTTTTACTTCCATCAGGGCACGTCTCATCTCAAGTATCATACTTTTTCCTCACTATTGGCTGCTTATTCTTTGATAAGCAGCGATTTACCTGTCATCTCTTTGGGCTGTTCCATCTCCATCAGTTCTAAAAGGGTTGGGATAATATCCGCTAGGCATCCTCCCTCGCGAAGCTTATAGCTTCTGTCTGCATTGACCAGGATAAATGGCACAGGATTTGTTGTATGTGCGGTAAATGGTGCACCCGTCTCATAGTCCTTAAGCTGCTCTGCATTGCCATGGTCTGCACAGATAAACATCTGACCTCCTACGGATTTTAAAGCAACCACTGCACGTCCCACACACTCATCAACTGCTTCCACAGCCTGAATTGCCGCTTCTTCCACACCAGTGTGTCCAACCATATCCGGGTTGGCAAAATTAATGATAATCACATCATACTTGCCAGAAGTAATCGCCTCACAGAGTTTATCACATACCCCATATGCGCTCATCTCTGGCTGTAAGTCATAAGTCGGAACTTTGGGGGATTTTACTAAAATCCTGTCTTCTCCTTTGTTTGGCTCCTCCACGCCGCCATTAAAGAAAAAGGTCACATGTGCATATTTCTCCGTCTCGGCAATTCTGGCCTGTGTCTTGCCATTGGCTGCTAGATACTCTCCAAAAGTATTGTCAAGCGTCACCTTGTGGAACGCAATCAACTTATTGGGAATTGTCACATCATACTCAGTAAAGCATACATAGGTCAGGTCAAGACGCTTTTCTCTGGCAAATCCAGAAAACTCATCATCACAGAATGCCCGGCTAATCTCTCTTGCACGGTCTGGACGGAAATTAAAGAAGATAATCGAATCCTTATCCTGAATCGTCGCCACAGGCTTACCATCCTTTGTTACAACGATTGGCTTTACAAATTCATCGTAGACTTCTTCTTTATAAGAAGCATTTAATCCACAGACTGGACACTCCGTTTGTGCGCCTTCTCCTTTTGTCAGTGCTTTGTAGGCAAGCTCCACACGCTCCCACCGGTTGTCACGGTCCATCGCATAGTAACGGCCCATCACCGTAGCCACTTCTCCAATGCCAATCTCTTTCATCTTGTCTCTTAATTCCTTGATATAGCCCTTACCAGAGGCCGGAGGCGTATCACGGCCATCTAAGAAGCAATGTACATACACTTTCTCTAAGCCATGGCGTTTTGCAAGCTCTAAGAGCCCGTACAGATGTGTATTATGGCTATGCACACCGCCGTCTGACAAAAGTCCATATAAATGAAGTACAGAATTGTTCTTTTTTACATTCTCCACAGCCTTTAAAAGTGCCTCATTCTCGAAGAATGTTCCATCTTCAATCTCTTTGGTAATTCTTGTAAGCTCCTGATAGACAATACGTCCAGCACCCATATTCAGATGCCCAACCTCTGAGTTGCCCATCTGCCCATCTGGAAGCCCTACAGCAAGGCCACTTGCATACCCTTTGACAAATGGACACTCTGCCATCAGCTTGTCCATCACCGGCGTCTTCGCCTCTGCCACTGCATTGGCTTCTGCCTTCTCATTCAGTCCATATCCATCTAAAATCATTAACACGGTAGGTTTTTTACTCATATCTCGTCTCCTTTATGTGTCTTTTCATCCAATTTTCTATTTTACATGAAGCAGCGTAAACATGCAAGCCTTTGGGAATGTTTTCATTTATTTTTAAGGATTCCCAATTATTTCACTCTCTCCAAATCAGGATGCTCTCCACCCCATCCAATCTGAGGCAGGCAGCGCAGCAGATAGATATCTTCTGTTGTAATCTCAATCGCTGGAAGCTCTAGGTTTTGACGCATCCGCTCTGGGGAAGAGGCTTTAGGAACAACCGCAAAACCCTGTTGCAACAGAAAACGAAGCAGAAATTGCGCCGGGGTTACCTGGTATTTCTTGGCCATCTGTTGCACGATTGGCTCCTCTAGAACTCTTCTTCTGCCAAGTGGACTCCATGCTTCCACAAGAATTCCCCAGGACTTGCAGTACTGGACTGCGGCTTCCTGCATATATCCCACATGCAGCTCTAGCTGATTGACCATCGGTCGAATATCGGCGGTCTCCATCAGGGCTTCTAAGTGATGAGGGAGAAAATTGCTGACACCAATCGCCCGCACCTTGCCAGCGTGATAGTATTCCTCTAAAGCCCGCCAGCTCTCCCTGTCAAGTTCTTTCCAATTTTTGCAGTCCGGGTCTGGCTTTGGCCAGTGTAATAAAAACAAATCCAGGTAGTCTACCTGAAGCCTTTGAAGAGACTCCTCAAAACTTGCCTTTGTCTTCTCATATCCAAGATTGGTCTTCCATACTTTAGAAGTCAAGAAAAGCTCTTCTCTTGGAATCTGGCTCTCTTTTATTGCCTTTCCGACATAGATTTCATTCTCATAGGCAGCAGCCGTGTCTAAAAGGCGATAGCCAGCTTCTAGTGCCATATGGATAATACGCTCATCACTTCCATCCGTCGATTTATAAGTACCATATCCAATCTTGGGCATCTTTACGCCATTTGCCAAAACATAATATTCGCTCATTTTAATTCTCTCCTTCTTATCATTTGATTATCTGATTATAATCATCTACCATCCTTGATACCTTACTGTAAAATCCGGTCAGTGTTCCTTCTATCGTAAATTGATTATTTGCTTCATAGGTGCTTGGTTGCTTCTGCTGTGCCACATTTTCAAAGATAGCATCCAGTTCTTTTAAAGAATTCTTTGCTTCCTCCTGAAATGTCTTATAACTTACAGAACTGGTTGGAAGTCCTTCTTTTTCTAATGCTTCGCTGTCCTTTAGATAAGCATTTACAGTTGCAATTTCCTCTCTGTAGCGGTCACAAAGTGGCTTTAGTGCCTCTGTGTCCAGCTCTAAAAGCTTTGCATCCTCCTCTATCCCCTGCTTAAGAATCTCCTCTTGAATCTCCTGCGCGGTCGCAATCATCTGAATCAAAGCAGCGCTTATTTCATATCCATCCTCTTTTATCTTAGCCAGATTTTCTTCGCGTCTTTTATCGGCAAGCTCTTGAAGCTCTTCTACAAATGTCGTTCCTAAAGTCTCATATTCTGTACAATATGCAAAAAACTTCTTATGTAACTCTTTCCCCTTTACAAAGTCATCTTCCAAAAATGTTTTCTCATCTGTATATTCATATATTTCATTTAAAGCCTCGCCAAGCTCTCTGGCCACCGGAGAAAGTGCCAGATACGCTTTATCCACCTCTAAATGCTCCTCTTTTTTCTCCAATAACTCCTCTGCTCTGTCTAAATTCCCAAAAAAACTGTCTGAGACCAAAAAACAAGTATAAGCATCATCTAACACCGAAAATTCTTCCTGATACTCCACATGATAAAAATATTCTCCAATTGCATCCCCCACTTGTCCAATCATCTCATTATTAATCTGTACATACAGATTATAAAGCTCCTGCTCATCTTCTTCTGTCCATAGTTCTGCTTTATTTTCTTCTTCCACTTCTGCGATATCTTCCTCTAATGCTTCTTTTGCACACCCACTCCCCATCAACATCACTGTCAAAATAACCGCTGCTATCCATATCTTTCTCATCTTGTGCACCTCGCCGAAAATCTCTCCATCTTATATCTCAATCATTCCATCCCCCATAGATTTAACACAAGCATATTTTCTGGCTCTATAAAACATAGAGGACTGTCAGAAGTCCTATCTTCTGACAGCCCCCGTCTGCTTATATTACTTCCAGTTTACAATCTTTCCAAAATCTGGCTTCAGTGCTGCGCCGCCTACAAGGCCACCATCAATATCTGGCTGTGCAAACAGCTCTGGTGCTGTAGCTGCATTGACAGACCCGCCATACTGAATCCGAATCGCATCTGCTGTAGCCTGGTCATAAATCTCTGCGATACACTCACGAATTCCCTTGCAAACCTCCTGTGCCTGCTCGGTTGTCGCTGTCTTGCCAGTTCCAATTGCCCAGATTGGCTCATAAGCAATCACTGCGGTAGCAGCCTGTGCAGCAGTTACGCCAAGGAAGCCAACTTTTACCTGCTGACGGATAAAGTCCATCGTTACCCCCTGCTCTCTCTGTGTCAGCGTCTCACCGCAACACATAATTGGTGTAATTCCATGCTCAAATGCTTTTAACATCTTCTTATTTACAGTCTCACTGGTCTCTGCAAAATACTCTCTTCTCTCGGAATGTCCAAGCACTACATATTTTACACCTGCATCGGTCAACATTGCCGGAGAAATCTCGCCGGTAAAAGCACCCTTCTCTTCAAAGTACATATTCTCTGCACCAATCGCAATATTAGAACCCTTTGCTGCTTCCATCGCCGGAATAATATCAATCGCCGGTACACAAAATACCACATCTGCATCATCTGTAGCTACCAGAGGTTTCAGAGTGTTGATTAACTCTACTGCCTCGGTTGGTGTCATATTCATCTTCCAGTTGCCTGCAATAATCTTTCTTCTTGCCATCTTACTTATCTCCTATTGAAGTTCCGCATCTTCCTTCCAGCGCCCCTTAAGCAGAACAATTCCTGACTGATTGCATCAGTCACTCATTGTTCTCGGCGCTGTCCGTCAGATGCTGTTTTTTAAGTTCCGCATCTTCCTTCCAGCACCCCTAAACAGAGCAATTCCTGACTGATTACATCAGTCACTCATTGCTCTTGGTGCTGTCTGGTAGCTGCTGTTTTATAGTTTTATTTGTTAAATATTTATTTATCGTCTGCTGCTGCTACGCCAGGGAGTTCTTTGCCCTCTAAAAATTCCAGAGAAGCTCCGCCTCCTGTAGAAATATGGCTCATCTTGTCTGCAAAGCCTAACTGATTGACGGCTGCTGCAGAGTCTCCACCGCCGATGATGGTTGTTGCATCGGTCTCAGCGAGAGATTTAGCAACTGCAATCGTTCCTTTTGCCAAAATTGGATTCTCAAATACACCCATTGGGCCATTCCATACCACAGTCTTAGCTGATTTTACAGCCTCAGCATACATCTTTGCGGTCTCAGTTCCAATATCCAGTCCCATCTTGTCAGCTGGAATTGCATCTGCGCTTACAACAGACACTTCAATCTCTGCATCAATCGGGCTTGGGAATGCAGAAGCAATGGTGGTATCCACAGGAAGTAACAATTTCTTGCCAAGCTTCTCTGCCTTTTCCATCATCTCTTTGCAATAATCCAGTTTTTCCTCATCTACTAAAGAAGTTCCAATCTCATAACCCTTTGCTTTTAAGAACGTATATGCCATACCGCCGCCGATAATCAGTGTATCGCATTTCTCTAAAAGATTTGCAATTACATTAAGTTTATCTGCCACTTTTGCACCGCCCAAAATCGCTACAAAAGGTCTTACCGGATTCTCTACTGCATTTCCAAGGAAATCAATCTCTTTTTGCATCAGATATCCAACTGCACACTCGCCGCCTTTTGCCCGAACCACGTCGGTTACACCGGCAACCGATGCATGTGCTCTGTGAGAAGAACCAAATGCATCACATACATAAGCATCACAAAGATCTGCTAACTCTTTGGAGAATGCCTCTCCATTCTTGGTCTCCTCTTTGCCGCGAAAACGGGTATTCTGAAGAAGTACCACATCTCCTTCTTTCATAGCTGCCACTGCCTGGGTTGCTGCCTCGCCTGTTACATTGTAATCGGATACAAAATTAACTGCTTTTCCAAGCTTCTCGGATAATCTCTTAGCCACAGGTGCTAAAGATTCGCCTTCGTTAGGGCCATTTTTCACTTTGCCCAGATGAGAGCAGAGAATTACCTTTCCGCCGTCATCGATTAATTTCTGAATCGTAGGAAGGGCTGCTTTGATTCTTGTGTCGTCGGTAATCTCTCCATCCTTTAACGGGACATTAAAATCACATCTTACCAGAACGCGCTTTCCCTTTACATTGATGTCATTTACTGATTTTTTATTTAATCCCATCTTTTCTTGCCTCCTGTTTTCTTTTTCTATCTAACGGAAAAAGAGTCCGGCCCTGAAGACCGGACCCTTTGAGGTCTAAATTATTCTTTTTGCAAAAGATTATGCTAACTCTGCAAAATACTTAATGGTACGAACCATCTGAGATACATAGGAGTTCTCATTGTCATACCAGGAAACAACCTCTACCTGAGCCTTTCCATCTGGAAGTGGAGAAACCATCGTCTGGGTAGCATCGAACAGAGAACCATATCTCATACCGATGATATCGCTAGATACAATCTCATCCTCTGTATAACCATAGGACTCGGTAGCTGCTGCTTTCATAGCTGCATTAATCTCTTCTTTGGTTACAGCCTTATTAACAACTGCAAATAACAGAGTGGTAGAACCAGTTGGGGTTGGAACACGCTGTGCTGCACCGATTAATTTGCCATTTAACTCTGGGATAACCAGACCGATTGCTTTTGCTGCACCGGTGCTGTTTGGAACGATATTGATTGCTGCTGCACGGCTTCTTCTTAAATCGCCTTTTCTCTGTGGTCCGTCAAGAGGCATCTGGTCACCTGTGTAAGCGTGAATGGTACACATAATACCGGACTCAATCGGAGCTAACTCATTCAGAGCCTTAGCCATTGGTGCCAGGCAGTTGGTGGTACAGGATGCTGCGGAAATTACGGTATCCTCTTTGGTCAGAGTGGTATGGTTTACGTTGTAAACGATGGTCGGAAGGTCATTTCCAGCCGGAGCAGAAATAACAACTTTCTTAGCACCTGCAGTGATATGTGCAGAAGCTTTGTCTTTGGAGGTATAGAATCCGGTACACTCCAGAACCACATCTACACCAATCTCTCCCCATGGAAGCTCGGCTGCATTAGATTTTGCATAAATCTTAATCTCTTTTCCATCTACAATGATAGAATCTTCTGTTGCAGATACCGTGTCAGCCAGCGCATATTTACCCTGAGAAGAGTCATACTTTAACAAATGTGCCAGCATTTTCGGTGAGGTTAAATCGTTGATTGCAACAACCTCATAACCCTCTGCACCAAACATCTGTCTGAATGCAAGACGACCGATACGTCCGAAACCATTGATTGCTACTTTTACTGCCATGTTTCCATTCCTCCTAAAAGTTGAATATGATATATGTCTGTTCTTCCAACTCTTGCCATGATTGTTAAAAGAACATCAACCATTACATATTTTACCTAATTTGTCCTAAAATATCAATACCCAAACATAATTTTTTCACTGCCCCTTTTTTCCGTATCCTCCACTAGCATCAGGCTGTGCAACCTCACTAAAGAAGTCTTGTTTCACTTAAAAAATTCGTCATTTTCACGAATCACATAAAAATCATCTGACCTTTTATTCGTCAGGCTTTACGGGAAATCTGCTTTACATTCCATCCATTTTCTTCTATGATAGAGCATAAGAATATGGATTATCTTACATAGGAGGAATATTTGTGAAAGTTTTATCAGACTATCATGTACATACTTCTTTTTCTGGTGACTGCAAGATTGTGGCGGAGGTGATGATTGAAGAAGCGATTCAAAAAGGTATCCGGCATCTGTGTCTGACGGACCATATGGATTATGACTATATCGACAGTGCCGTTTGTTTTGAATTTGACACCGCCGAATATTTCAGACGGCTTTTGCCAATGAAAGAAAAATATGCAGACCAGATTGACTTAGCGATTGGGATTGAGCTTGGGCTTCAACCCTATCTAAGCAAAAAGCATCATAACCTGGTCTTTTCTCACTCCTTTGACTTTATCTTAGGCTCTGTTCATCTAGTACACTGCAAAGACCCCTACTATCCTGCCTATTTTCAAGGACGCGAGGAAGAAGATGCCTACCAGGAATATTTTCAATGTGTTCTTCAAAACCTAGAAGCCTACTCAAACTTTGATGTTTTTGGTCATCTAGACTATGTTGTTCGCTACGGTCCTAATCAGAATACCTACTATTCCTATCAGAAATACCAGGAAATTATTGATGAGATTTTGCGTTCTCTGATTAAAAAAGACATTGGCCTTGAAGTCAACACTGGCGGGTACAAATATGGACTCGGCGTACCGAATCCATGCCCTGAGATTATCTGCCGCTATAGAGAACTCGGTGGAAAGATTATCACCCTTGGCTCCGATGCACACGACCCGGCGTTTCTCTCCTATGAATTTGAACGCGCAGCCACACTTCTAAAATCATGCGGTTTTTCTTCCTATTATATCTTTCACAACCGAAAGCCGGAAGAAATCGGACTATAAGATAGTCCCGCCTCCTGCTACATACTCCCCATGATAGAAGACCACTGCCTGTCCAGGTGTCACAGCCCGGACAGGCTCATCAAAGGTACATTCCACTCTCTCGCCATCGAACATGCGTACGCTACACAGCGCGCCGCCATGATTATAACGTATCTTTGCCCAAAATCGCTGCTCACCGGTTGGCGCCTCTGTTGCCATCCAGTTTAGACGGTCTGCATACAGTGTCCTGCAAAATACATCCGTCGTCTCCCCAATCACCACTTCATTGGTCTCTGGCCGAATCTCTGTCACCACAACCGGTCTTCCCATCGACAATCCAAGCCCTTTTCGCTGACCAATCGTATAATGTGTAATTCCTTTATGCCGTCCTATCACGCTCCCATCCGTCCAGACAAAATTTCCCTCTGGAATCTTTACTTTTGCATGTTCTTCAATAAATCTGGCATAATCTTTATCTGGCACAAAACAAATCTCCTGGCTATCTGGCTTCTTTGCAACCAAAAGTCCAAGCTGCTTGGCAAATGTACGAATCTCTTCTTTTGTATAAGCCCCCACTGGCATCAAGGTATGAGAAAGTTGCTTCTGTGTCAGATTATAGAGTGCATATGTCTGGTCCTTAGCTGCCGTCGCTGATTTTTTCAGCGCATAACGCCCACTTGGAAGCTGCTCTATCTGCGCATAATGCCCTGTCGCTATATAATCTGCTCCTATAGAAAGACTCCGCTCTAAGAGGGCTTCCCATTTCACATAGCGATTACAGGCAATACAGGGATTGGGTGTTCTTCCATGCAGATACTCGTCCATAAAATAGTCAATCACCTTCTCCTGAAATTCCTGTCGAAAGTTCATCACATAATGAGGAATCGAAAGCTGCTGTGCCACACGCCTTGCATCTTCCACAGCACTAAGCCCGCAGCACCCTCCATTCTCCTCTACATCCTCTGGCGTCTCCTCTGGCCAAATCTGCATCGTCACTCCAATGACCTCATATCCTTGCTCCTTTAAAAGCCAGGCTGCCACCGAAGAATCCACTCCGCCAGACATCCCGACCACAACTCTCTTTTTCTCCATCTCTAGTAATCTTCGCCTTCCTCTTCCTCACCCTCATGAATATCCGACTTTGGCTTTTCCAGCCCTTCTATCTGAATTTGATGTTTTTGGGCATAATCCCAAAGAGCCGCATGAATCGCTTCCTCTGCCAAAAGAGAACAATGCACCTTCACTGGCGGCAACCCATCAAGAGCTTCCATCACAGCCTTATTTGTCACCTGCAAAGCTTCGTATATAGTCTTCCCTTTTACAAGCTCTGTTGCCATACTGCTCGTCGCTACAGCTGCGCCACATCCAAACGTCTTAAACTTTACATCCTGAATCACCTGGTTCTCATCAATATCCAGATAAATCCTCATAATATCTCCACATTTCGCATTCCCAACCGTCCCTACTCCACTGGCATCCTCAATCTCTCCCACATTTCTAGGATTCTGAAAATGGTCCATCACCTTATCACTATACATCTTGCAATACCTCTTTTCTACTATTTTTCTTATCGTTTATTTTTTAACAAATTCCAGATACAATTCCATCCACTTTTAGCCTGTCCACACCTGCGCCAAGCTACGCCAAAAACTCCTACTTATCTCCAAATCTTCCGCTTTTCTCCTAAAGCCAAACACCGTCAGCCAGGTATGGGCATGGATTCCTGCAAGACCCATTGGACGCCGTCGGCACTTAGCGAGCGCAAGCGGAACGCGCAGTCGCGAGCTTAGTACCGCTACAGGCGTTCATTAAGCGCGAGCGGGGTCTGGAAGGAATCCATGCCCATACCTAGCGTCCTTTATCTCTTATCTTGCCTTCACAAAATCCTCATAAAGCGGCGACATCCCTCTTAATTTTTCCACAATCTTCTTGATGCTTTCCACCACATAATCAATTTCTTCTCTCGTCGTCTCCTCCCCAAGCGTCAGTCTTAACGACCCATGCGCAATCTCATGCGGCAGTCCAATCGCCAAAAGCACATGCGATGGGTCCAAAGAGCCCGATGTACAAGCCGACCCGCTCGAGCCACAAATCCCATCCATATCTAACATAATTAAGAGTGACTCCCCTTCAATAAACTGAAAACTAAAATTCGCATTATTCGGAAGTCTCATCGTCGGATGCCCATTTAGCCTTGTATAAGGTACCTCTCTAAGCACTCTGTCAATCAGATAATCCCGAAGTTCCCTCTCTTTCTTTGAGCGCTCCTCCATCGTTCGCATCGCCCGCGCAACAGCTGCTCCATATCCGACAATTCCTGGCACATTCTCCGTCCCGGCCCTGCGCTTTCTCTCCTGCGCTCCTCCATGCACAAAGCTTCGAATCTTCACCCCCTTACGAATATACAAAAATCCAATCCCTTTAGGCCCATTCAGCTTATGCGCACTCGAGCTCAACATATCAATATACAACTCATCCACTTGAATCGGAAGCTGTCCAAATGCCTGCACGGCATCTGTATGGAACAAAATCCCATGCTCTCTTGCAAGCTCTCCAATCTTTTGTATCGGCTGAATTGTCCCAATCTCATTGTTGGCAAACATCACACTAATCAATACCGTCGTAGGCCGAATAGCTTTCTTGACATCTTCCATCCGAACCATTCCATACTCATCTACGGGAAGCCAAGTCACTTCAAAGCCCTGCTTCTCTAACCATTCGCCTGTATGCAATATCGCATGGTGCTCAATCTTCGTTGTAATAATATGATTTCCTTTTGCGCGATACGCCTCTGCTGCTGCCTTTAGCGCCCAGTTGTCCGCCTCAGACCCTCCAGCTGTAAAATAAATCTCCTCCGTCTTTGCTCCAAGTGCCTTTGCAATCGTCTCCCGCGCTGTAGTAATCGCTTCTTTGCTCTTCTGGGAAAAACTGTAGACACTAGACGGATTTCCATATAATTCTGTAAAATAGGGAAGCATTGCATCTACTACCTCTTTCGCTGTCCTGGTAGTAGCCGCATTATCCAGATAAATGATTTTCTTCTCTTCACCCATGTCCTATCACTCCTTTTTCTCACAACATGATACAGGATTCTGATTTTTCCTCTGTACCTTCTGACTTTCTATAACCAAATCGCTTAGTTTTATCTCATCCACTGTGCGATTGATGCTATCATTAATCCGTTTCCACACATATTTTGTCACGCATACATCCGCGCTGTCGCACCCATTCTCCTCAAGAAGTCCCGGACAGTCCACCGGGTCTAAGCTCCCCTCCAATGCGCGCAGCACATCTCCTACGGAGATATCTTCTGCCGCTTTGTTTGGTATATATCCGCCACCGGCCCCCCGCACGCTTTTGACAAGCTTTGCCTTTTTAAGCTTTGCAATCAACTGTTCCAGATAACTTTCTGATATCCTCTGTCTGGCTGCAATACTTGCAATGGATGCTGGCTCCTGCTCACTGTTTTGCACCAGGTCAATCATCGCGCGAAGACCATACCTTCCTTTTGTCGACAGCTTCATCCCATCCCCCTTATCATATCTTTTTAATTCCTAGTATTTTACTCGGAATTCAGTTTTGATAATAGCATCTTCAAAAGGTTCTGTCAAGTATACTCTTTGAATATATTGCAAGAAAAAGAGTTTTTTATGAGACAATTTGCTCTATTTCTTAAAGGGACACTGATTCTAACCATCGCCGGACTTCTCAGCCGTTTTCTGGGATTCTTCTATAAGATATTCCTCGCACAAGCTCTAGGTGCGGAAAGTATGGGAATCTATCAGTTGATTTTCCCTGTCTTTTCCGTATGCCATGCACTGACCACCTCCGGCATAGAGACTGCTATCTCCCGTTTTACCGCATTTGCCAAGAAGGAAGAGCGAAACGCCTATCTACATGCTGGCCTCTTTCTCTCCCTTAGCGCATCTTTGGCCTGTGGCATGATTCTATGGACAAAAGCACCCTTTATTGCCTCCTCTCTGCTTCACGAAGCAAGGTGCGAATCTCTTCTTAGAATCTTAGCTGCTGCAATTCCTCTCTCCTCTATCCACTCCTGCTTTGCCGGCTCCTACCTGGGTAAAAAAAAGACCGGCATCCCGGCCACTGCACAACTGTTAGAACAAACGATTCGGATTGGAACTGTCTGGCTTCTATGCAGCATCCATATCCAACAAGGAAAAGCCATTACACCTGAACTGGCAGTCTTTGGCCTTTTAGCCGGCGAAGCTGGAAGTGCACTTTTTATGCTGACTTTTACCAGTGACCCATTTCCAAACATACGTTCTTTCAAAAAATATATCACCAAATGCCGGGAACTATTAAAGATGGCGATTCCACTTACTGGCAATCGTCTGAGTCTAACACTTCTACAAAGTATGGAAGCGGTACTGATTCCCCTAAGCCTTAGAAAGTCCGGTCTTACCACTGCTGACGCCCTAAGTCTCTACGGAATCCTAACTGGTATGGCACTCTCCTTTATTATGTTCCCCAATGCTGTTACTTCCTCCATCTCTGCCATGCTGCTACCGGTTATCTCTGAAGAACAGGCAAAAGGAAATAAACGAAATATCTCCCTTACGATTGAATACACCATCCAATTTGGCCTTATCATTGGCATCCTATGTATGGGGATTTTTCTACATTTTGGGCAACCTTTAGGCATCTTATTTTTCCATGAACAACTGGCTGGTGAATTTTTAGCCACGCTTTCCTGGATTTGCCCTTTCCTCTATCTGACCGGCAATTTAAACAGCATCCTGCATGGTCTGGGCAAGACTTCAATTACTTTTTTCAATCAATTAGCGAGCATCTTAGTTCGTATCCTCTTTATCGTAGCCTTTGTTCCACTATACGGAATAAAAGGTGTACTCTGGGGTCTTCTGGCAAGCCAGCTTCTTCTATGCCTGCTTGGCATCCGCGCCATTATGCCTTATGTTACTCCTACCCTTGGGCTAGATATTTTAATTATCAAACCATTAGTAGCACTATTTCTATCCATAGGAGGAATCGACCTGTTAAAACATCTAATGCCTGCTCTACGCACTGGCGGAGAAATCCTAAGTTTGCTTATCTGCATCTGCATGGTAGCAGCAGTCTATCTTCTTATTTTGACTACTTTTGGAGTTTGGAAAGTTATACAATTTAGTAAACGGAGTCGTTGGTTGTAATAATAGGACGCTAGGACGGGAGGGGAGTAGGTTCCTTCCAGACCCCGCTCGCGCTTAATGGACGCCTATAGCGGTACTAAGCTCGCGACTGCGCGTTCCGCTTGCGCTCGCTAAGTGCCGATGGCGTCCAATGGGTCTTTCAGGAACCTACTCCCCTCCCGCCCTGGCTGACTATGACTACCGATACGATATAAACCCACTATTGCATAGTGTTGTGTAGAGCATATAAATGAAGTGTTCCGCCTGAAGCGTAGGTATCGGAGCCAACGCACAGCTCGCCACAGCCTGGTAGATGTTCCTGCAAGACCCATTGGACGCCATCGGCACTTAATGAGCGCAAGCGGAACGCGCAGTCGCGAATTTAGTACCGCTATAGGCGTCCATTAAGCGCGAGCGGGGTCTGGAAGGAACATCTACCAGGCTGTGGCGAGCGTCATTCTATATCAGGATAATTATTTACATTCTTTTTATCTTGTATTATACTATCCATGATAACAAACCAAATCCAACCACAAAGGAGAACACCATGGGATTCACATTTAATAGAAAACTTCCAATACCAAAAGAAATCAAAGCGGACTATCCTCTCTCAGCCAAAGGAACCGCCCAAAAAGCAAAACGTGACCAGGAAATCCGCGATGTTATTACGGGCAAAGACGACCGCTTTCTAATCATTGTCGGTCCCTGCTCCGCAGACAATGAAATCGCTGTTATGGACTATCTTACAAGACTTGTTCCTGTGCAGGAAAAAATCAAAGACAAATGTATCATCATTCCCAGAATCTACACCAACAAGCCAAGAACCACCGGCGAAGGCTACAAAGGAATGGTCCACCAGCCAAATCCTGAGACAGAGCCAGACCTTCTAGAAGGTCTTATTGCCATCCGTAAGCTCCATATCCGCAATATTGAAGAGACTGGTCTGACCGCTGCCGATGAGATGCTCTATCCTGAAAACTGGTGGTATCTGGCAGACCTTCTCTCCTATGTTGCTGTTGGTGCCCGCTCTGTAGAAGACCAGCATCACCGTATGACCGTCAGCGGTTTTGATATTCCTGCCGGAATGAAAAACCCTACCAGCGGCCATATGAGTGTTATGATAAATTCTGTAGTAGCTGCACAACATGCCCACTCCTTTATCTATCGTGGATGGGATGTCAACACCACCGGCAATCCATTAGCTCATACTATCCTTCGCGGTGCTGTCAACAAACGCGGAGCTGTTCTTCCCAACTACCACTACGAAGACCTGCGTCTTCTCTGTGAACTATACAATAAGACCTCTCTGCAAAACCCTGCGTGCATCGTGGATGTCAACCATTCCAATTCCAACAAACAATACCTAGAGCAAATCCGTATCTCCAAAGAAATCCTTCACAGCCGCCGCTACAGCCAGGATATCCACAACCTGGTTAAAGGTCTGATGATTGAAAGCTATATCGAAGATGGCTCCCAGGCAATCCATGACCGTGTCTATGGCAAATCCATCACTGACCCTTGCTTAGGCTGGCAGAAAACCGAAAAACTTCTGTATGATATTGCTGAAGAATGTTAAAATACAAAAGGACTTTGATAACTATTTATCAAAGTCCTCTCTCGTTACACACACTCCCACTGAATATTTTCTGCTTCAAATCGCTCTGGCAAGGTTAGGCTTTTCTGCATCTTCCCAATCACCTGCTCTGGTACTGCTTCTTTTCTCTCTTTATTTCTTCTTAATTCTTCCTCCCATCCCGTCTCTAGATACACAATCCGAACTGACGCATGATACTCATGAAATAATCTGACTTGTTTTTCCCGAAGAGAAGCTGTTATATTTGTTGCATTCCACACAAAAGGCTGTTTTTTCCTAAGATACTCTTTTGCGGTCTCTCTGGCCTTGGCCACGACCACACCCTGATGTTCTGTAGGCAATACTCCCATCTCTTTGCGAATCTCATCTAATGAAATCACTGGCAGATGTATATTATATTCTCTAAGCCAGGTATCTTTTCCTGTTCCCGGAAGTCCTGACAACAAGATGACTTCTCCCCAAGTATCATCATAAAGCGCTTGTCCTGGCACAATATTTCTTCCTGATAGATATGCATGCGCCGCATATGACGATGGAAAAGAAAAAGCGCCTTTATAACACCCTATCTCTTCTGCCAACTGTGCACATAAAAGCACGGTCTCCACAGACTCTTCCATCCCTTTATAAATTCGTCCTCTTACATCTGCTTCTTCTAATATACAGAGAAGCTCTATTGTAAAATCCGGGGTAAGTTCTCCGTTTGATGCAATCTTCATAAGCCTTCTTTCCGGCTCTGTCTGGTCCAAAATATGTGTTGGCACCGAATGATAACGAATCAGATTGCAAATCGTCTCCCGAATCCTAAGTGTTTCAAGCGTTCCCCCAAGTCCAAATTCCACTCGTAGATATTCCCGCGCCATCCTAGCCCCTACGATTGTATGACTAGGAGAGATCCATTGTCCTTCCTCCAAACGCGTGCATACCATCTTTCCAATATCATGCAGCAGTGCTGCTAGGAACACTTCTTGTCTTTGCAAAGGAGGAAGCTTTTGATAAGCGCTCATTTTAACCAGCTTTTGACAGACCATCTGTGTATGACTCCATACATCCCCCTCTCCATGCCAGCTTGGGTTCTGCTCTACTTCAGCCATTTGCTTAAAAAATCCATCAAATCCCACTGCCCGCAGTCGCTCCCAATCTATTCTCCAATCTGGAGCCTTGGGAAGCAAGAACATCAGTTCTTCCCATCTGTCCAATCTTCTCACCCCTTATGTTTAAGCTCTGGCATAAAAATATCTTCCAAAGGAATCTGAAGCTGATTCGGTACAATCGGTCTGTCCAGCCAGTGCGAGTCTGAAGCCATAATACACTGTATAAAGGAAGCCCTGACATATTTCAGACGCTCTGTTACACATCCATCTTCTTCTACCTTTAGATACAGTCCTTCCATCATCCCTGAGCCATCGGTCTCCTGGCATTGCCTCTCACCGTCAAGTCCTTCTCTTTCACAATACTCCCGAAGCCTTGTCATATGTCCCGGACGAATATACAAAGAAGGGCCAATTAAATCCAGTAACTCCTTCTTGCTTGAAAATACCCCTTCTTTAAGCACGGGAACCGACGCCACTGGCATCTGCGCTGTCAAAATTCTGCGAGATGGCGTATCTAAAAAGCACTCCTTCTCTCGGTCCCAGATATCAAACTCCAGAAAATAATGCGGCAATGCATCATAATATACACTATGCTTTGCATACATCCACTCCCCATACATAATATACCGCTTCCCAAGCACACGGTAAAAAGCCTCTCTGTGCACATTTGCCCACTGCTTCAAAAGGTTGTAATGCCTCTCCCGATAACCTCCCGTCAAATAGTGCCCTCTGCTCTGCAAATACAAAGCCCCTGTCTCATCAAACGAAATTGCTGAATTTGCTCCATCACATTTCTCCTCCACCACCAGATGCTTCCCATCTAACTCTGAAAAAGAAATCTGACTTAAATCCTCATCTCCTACCTGTAACTTAGACCCCGACAAATGCGGCGTTCTTGGATATTTTTTTAATTCCATCTCTATCTCCTAATTGAAGTTTTGGCTCCATCAAAACAATTTTTAAAGTTCTATTTAGCGAAACCACTATTATAAGAGAGAACCAGGAACATGGTACAAATAGTGTTTGTGCAGAGCAGATATTTGTGCCAAATCCCTGGTTCTTTCTTGTGGCATTGTTTTCACCTTATCCTCTTGGATGTACCTTCGTATACTCAGTCTTTACCCCCGGCTGAAATCCCGCATATATCTGCGTTGCTGCCATATCTGAATACCCTAGCATCTCCTGTATCGTCTGCAAATTTGCCCCATTAGAAGCCATATGCGCTGCACAAGAGTGCCGGAACATTCTAGGGGTAATATCCTTCTCAATCCCTGCTTTCTTCGCATAACTCTTAAGCACCTTCCAAAAGCCCTGCCGGCTTAAAGGCGCTCCTGCACAATTTAGAAATAAAAGGTCTTTCTCCTCTTTCTTTAAGAAAGTCTTTCGCCCTTTCTCTAGGTACTCCACAAGTGCTTTCTTCGCATCTTCCCCAAATGGAACCATTCGCTCCCGCTCTTTATCCCGACAGATAACCCATCCAAATCGTACATTTACATCATTGACCTCTAGATGAATTAACTCACTAACCCGAATCCCTGTTGCATACAAAAGCTCTAACATCGCCTTATCCCGATACCCTTTGGGATTATCCGCAGAAGGCTGCTCCAATAAAAGCTCCATCTCTGCAATCGTCAAAATCCCTGGCTTGCGTTTCTCTACCTTTGGCGCCTTTAATTGAAAAGCCGGGTCTTCTAATATCTTATGATTTCTCATCAAATATTCAAAAAAAGCTTTCATAGAAGCAATATAGCGTGAAATCGTTGCTGCTGCCATTCCGCTGCGCTCCAAAAACAGCACATAAGAACCTAAAACAGTAGCCGTCACCCCTCCTATGGACTCCACGCCCTGTTGGCTTACATATAGTGCCATCTTCGCCAAATCACTCTGATAAGACATCACCGTATTATGAGATGCCCTCTTGACATCCTTTAAATATTCAATAAAATATCGTATTTCATCATCCATCATTTTATCCCTTCAAAATTGTGAAAACGAAATGTGGTTCAATAAGACGCCTTTAGTATAACTAAGAACCATAATAATTTCAATGTTTTCCTTATAATTTCCTTAAAATATGCTGTAAAATCATAGGGTTTAGATAGACCTCCGCTACCATTCCAAAAAACAAAAAGAAAAAACCAATCCCTGAAAGCAACAGATATTTTTTACGACTGTATCCATTCTGCCAGAACCACATCAGCATCCATCCAAATGCCGGCACATAAAAAAACAACTGAGGGACTATGCCAAAAACACAGATTAGCACCCCTTTAAAACCAAGACGAA
Source organism: Lachnospiraceae bacterium (assembly GCA_910575445.1). Taxonomy (GTDB): domain Bacteria; phylum Bacillota; class Clostridia; order Lachnospirales; family Lachnospiraceae; genus Hominiventricola. Next base: position 226,996 of record CAJTFW010000004.1, read on the forward strand.
TGGTGGAGAGACTAATCATCGTCCCCCAACTCATCCCCAGTAAAAATAAAAGCCCTCCAAAAAGTAAAGGTGCATAAGGCAGTGTCCCCAGACAGACCAAAAACAGATACTGCCCGCACCGATAGCCTCCTACGTAACGAAACAGCCTTTGATAGTCCATCTTTAAAGAAGCATACTGATTTAAAAAATATTCACTGAAAATCCCTGCAAAGACTGATTCTTTCTGACTTTGCACAAATAAAATGCCCGCTAAAATCCCGGCAAAAAACAATATCAGGCAACCGCCTGGACGAATACTTTTCTGATAATGAAATGTTTCCCGCATAGAATCCCCCCTGTCTATTCTATGGACAAAGGGAAACTTATATTACATCTTTGTACACTTTTTATAGACTGCTTCCGAAGCCTTTAGCACTGCATTTCTCATGCCAAACTCCTCCAAAACTGCAATCCCCTCAATCGTTGTCCCTGCCGGACTGCATACGTTATCTTTTAATACCCCCGGATGTTCCCCGCTTTCTAGAACCATAGAAGCTGCTCCCTTTACCGCCTGCGCAGCAAAAATATAGGCCTGCTTTCTAGGCATCCCGCAGCGCAGTGCACCATCTGCAAGTGCTTCTATAAACAGATAGACAAAAGCCGGTGAACTGCCGCTTGCACAGACCACTGCATCCATCAGATTTTCTTCGATAAACTCCACTCTTCCACAGGATCCAAATATCTGTAAAAGCACTTTTTTCTCAATATCAGAAAGTTCCTCTCTGACAGCACTTACTCCGGTCATCCCCTCCCCAATCATCGCTGGTGTATTGGGCATGGCACGCACAATCCTCTTGTCTTTTCCAAGATTTAGTTTTAATTGCTCGATGGTCTTTCCAGGTGCCAAAGAGATAATAATATGCGCTGGCGTCACCATATATCGAATCTCTTTTAACACTTCCTCATAGCACTGAGGCTTTACTGCAAGTATTAAATATTTAGACTTGTTGGCGCACTCTGCATTGGAGTCTGCATACTCAATGCCTGTCTGCTCATAGATGCGATGTTTTGTCTCAGGACTCTTTGCGCTGAAGATGATATCTTCTTTGGAAAATTCCTTTAACACGCCAGATAAAATCGCCCTTCCCATATTTCCCATTCCAATAAATCCAATTTTTTCCATCTTCTGTACCTCCATGTTTCAAAAAGAAAGCCTGAAAATCCAAACATTTGTTCAAACCTGTTGGATTTTCAAGCTTTTCATTTACTTAGAGATTTTATTTTGCGTAATCGGTCACCCGGCTTTCACGGATAACATTTACTTTAATCTGACCAGGATATTCCAACTCAGCCTCAATCTGCTTGGAAATATCACGTGCCATCAATACCATTGCGGCATCATCTACCTGGTCGGGAACTACCATTACTCGAACCTCTCTGCCTGCCTGAATAGCAAAAGACTTCTCTACTCCCTTAAAGGAGTTTGCAATATCTTCCAGTTGTTTTAATCTGTTGGTATAAGTCTCCAGTGTCTCTCTTCTTGCACCTGGTCTGGCTGCTGATATCGTGTCCGCAGCCTGTACAATACAGGAAATCAAAGAAGTAGGCTCTACATCACCATGATGTGATTCAACCGCGTTAATCACTGTAGCTGATTCCTTATACTTCTTGCATAAATCTACGCCGATTTGGATATGTGACCCTTCCATCTCATGGTCGATAGATTTACCAATATCATGTAACAGTCCGGCTCTTTTAGCCACCCGGACATCTGCGCCAATCTCCCCTGCCAGTAATCCTGATAAATGGGCAACTTCAATCGAATGTTTTAAAGCATTCTGACCATAGCTGCTGCGAAACTTCATACGTCCAAGAAGACGTACCAGCTCTGGATGAATTCCGTGAACGCCAACCTCTAAAGTTGCTGCTTCACCTTCTTCGCGAATCATCAGATCCACTTCCTTTTGGGCCTTCTCGACCATCTCTTCGATGCGGGCCGGATGAATACGACCATCCACAATAAGCTTTTCCAGTGCAATACGGGCTACTTCTCTGCGAATCGGGTCAAAACCAGATAAAATGACCGCTTCTGGCGTGTCATCGATAATCAAATCCACACCCGTCATGGTCTCAAGTGTACGGATATTTCGTCCCTCACGGCCAATAATGCGCCCTTTCATCTCGTCATTGGGAAGCTGTACAACAGAAATGGTTGTCTCAGCTACATGGTCAGCTGCACATTTCTGAATCGCGGCAACAATATAATCCTTTGCCTTCTTATTCGCTTCCTCCTTTGCCCTGCTCTCAAGTTCCTTTACCAACTTGGCAGTCTCATGCTTCACATCATCTTCAACTGTTTTTAAAAGATATTCTTTTGCTTGTTCGGAGGTTAGGCCAGAGATTCTCTCTAATTCCTGCAATCGTTTTGCGGACAGCTCTTCCACTTCAGCACGTCTCTTCTCAAGCTGAGTCTCGCGGGCTGCAAATCCTGCTTCACGGCGCTCAATCGCCTCTGTCTTCTTGTCCAGTGTCTCTTCCTTGGACAGTACACGGCGTTCATAGCGCTGGAGTTCCGCTCTGCGCTCTTTGGTCTCTTTCTCCAGTTCGTTGCGGGTTCTCATGGACTCTTCTTTGGCTTCCAACATCGCTTCACGCTTCTTGGTCTCAACGGTCTTTAAAGCCTCGTCTATGATTTCTCTTGCCCTCTCTTCCGCATCTCCAATCTTGGCATCTACTACTTTTTTATGGTAGTTGATAGCACAAGGCCAGGCGATTACGGCTGCTACGACGGCTGCAACGATAGCTGCAATCACAGTAACCATATACAGGAGCACCTCCTTATTAAGTTTTCATTGTACAAACACAACAAGTAAATTCTAAACTGTTTTAGCCATTATGTCAAGTGTTGCCATCACAATCCCTGCGAAAATTCACACTTGGCACAAACAGGTATCGAAGGTGCACAGGAAATTCTCACACTTATCCATGCTTCATCACATCCAAAATATCGTGAAAATGAAAACCTTTTCGCATAAGAGAAGCGATAAGTCTCTGCTTTTGCTTCTCATCACACTGAGAAGCGTCATAGGACTTTTTCTCTAATTGTCTGCGTATCAACTGCTTCTCATCTGTAGGCTCTAATTCTTCATAGACCTTCTCTATCAGGTCTTTCGAGACGCCCTTTCGATACAAAAGCTCCTGCTCTATCTGCCTTTTGCTCTTCTGAGACTGCCGGTACTCGATATAATTGCGTACATATCGCTCATCGTCTAGATAACCATAACTTTTGACATAAACAATCGCCTGTTCTATAAACTCTGGTTCAAATTCTGCTTTTAAAAGCTTCTCCCGAAGCTGTGCTTCTGTGCGGTCCATCCGCTCAAGAAGATGAAGTGCTTTAAGCTTCGCCTTCCTTAGCTGTGGATTCGTCTGCTCCTGCTTTTGCTGTGGTGACGGAAGCGCTTGGCTTTGTCTCTGTGGTCTCTTCGGCCTTTGTCTCTGATAGTCCATAGTGTTCTCTCACCTTTAACTTAATCTCCTCACATGCCTCTTTGTTATCCCGCAAAAACTGCTTGGCATTCTCGCGTCCCTGTCCAATCTTGGCATCATTGTATGCATACCATGCACCACTTTTTACCACTACGCCACAGTTCGCTGCCAAATCCAGGATATCGCCTTCTGTAGAGATACCTTTTCCAAACATAATATCAAACTCTGCTTCTTTAAATGGCGGAGCAATCTTATTCTTGACTACTTTAACACGGGTACGGTTGCCAATCACTTCACCAGCCTGCTTTAGAGACTCAATACGCCGCACATCTAGACGTACCGAAGAATAGAACTTCAGCGCCCGTCCGCCGGTGGTTGTCTCAGGATTGCCAAACATCACGCCCACTTTCTCACGCAACTGGTTGATAAAGATAACGACACAACTTGTCTTACTGATAATTGCGGTCAGTTTACGAAGTGCCTGGGACATCAGTCTTGCATGTAGGCCAACATGAGAATCTCCCATATCTCCATCTATCTCCGCCTTGGGAACCAGGGCAGCCACAGAGTCCACAATCACAATATCCAACGCCCCGGAACGCACCATCGTCTCGGTAATCTCAAGTGCCTGTTCTCCGTTATCTGGCTGAGAGATATAGAGATTGTCAATATCCACTCCGATATTCTTCGCATATACAGGGTCAAGTGCATGTTCTGCGTCGATAAAGCCAGCAATTCCACCACGTCTTTGTACTTCTGCCACCATATGCAAAGCTACGGTTGTCTTACCACTGGACTCTGGTCCATAAATCTCTACCACACGTCCCTTTGGCACACCGCCGGCGCCAAGTGCAATATCCAGACTTAGTGACCCTGTAGGTATCGTCTCTACCTGCATATGTCCGGTATCGCCAAGCTTCATCACCGAGCCCTTGCCATACTGCTTCTCAATCTGGCTAAGCGCTGCATCAAGTGCTTTCATCTTCTCATCCTTTGCTGCCAAAGCCGCTTTCTCTGCTTTATCTTCTCTGCCCATCTTATCTTCTCCTTATATCTTTCTCTATTCTTTTCACAATACGAACTTTTGTTCGATTTCCTATCTACTATCCTACCTCATTCCTTTAAAATTGTCAAGTTTTCTATGGAAATTTCCCTAAAAAAAGTATAAAATAAATCCAGAATACTGACAGGAGGAAACATGTTATGAATTGTATCATCATCGGAATTGCCGGAGGAACCGGCTCTGGAAAGTCCACCTTTACCAGACGCCTAAAAGAAGAATTTAAAGAAAATGTAGCGGTGATTTACCATGATAACTACTATCGCCGCCAAGATGAGATTCCTTTTGAAGACCGTATCAAAGCCAACTATGACCACCCGGATTCTCTAGAGACACAACTTCTCTTAGAGCATCTTCATCTGCTTAAAGACGGCAAGGCTATTGACTGTCCGGTTTATGACTACAGTCAGCACAACCGCTCCAACGAGACCATCCATATCGAGCCAAAGCCAATTATTATCACAGAGGGTATTCTTTTACTTGCTGACAAACGCCTTAGAAACCTTTTAGACATTAAAATCTATGTAGAAGCCGACGCGGATGAGCGTATCCTTCGCCGGGTGGTAAGAGACGTCAAAGAACGCGGGCGCGATATTGACAATATTGTGGAGCAATATCTAACCACAGTCAAACCTATGCACTATCTCTATGTAGAGCCCACCAAATCCATGGCTGATATTATCATCAACAGCGGTATGAACAACGTCGCCTTTGATATGGTCCGCTCCAAAATCCATCTGATGCTCAGAGAACCTGATGCCAACCATATGTTATAAATACAAGAAAAAGAATCCTAAAGCTGTGATAACACACAGCCAAAGGATTCTTTTTTTATCAAATAATCAGCATCGCATCTCCAAAACTAAAGAACCGATACCGCTCCTTTACCGCCTCTTTATAAGCTGCCATAATCTGTTCTCGTCCAGCCAGCGCGGATACTAACATCATAAGGGTGGATTCTGGCAAATGAAAATTCGTAAGCAGCGCATCTATCAGTCGGAATTGATACCCCGGATAGATAAAAATATCGGTCCAGCCGCTGCCAGCTTTTAATATTCCATCAGCTCCAGTGGCTGATTCTAATGTCCGGCAGCTTGTCGTACCCACAGCAATCACGCGTTTTTTATGTGCTTTGGTCTCATTGATAAGCTTTGCCTGCTTATCTTCCACCATATAGAATTCCGAATGCATATGATGTTCTTCAATCTGCTCGACCTTCACCGGCCGAAAAGTGCCAAGCCCTACATGCAGCGTAACATGGGCAATCTGCACGCCTTTATGCTGAATCTCCTGCAAAAGCTCTGGTGTAAAATGAAGCCCGGCAGTTGGCGCTGCCGCAGAACCATTATGTCTGGCATAGACGGTCTGATAGCGTGTCTTATCCTCTAATTCATGCGTAATATATGGCGGCAGTGGCATCTGTCCTAGACGGTCTAAGATTTCTTCAAAGATGCCTTCATATTGAAAGCGAATCTTTCGATTGCCGTCTTCTACTACTTCTAGCACTTCTCCCACTAAAAGCCCGTCCCCAAAACTAATCTTTGCTCCCGGTTTTGCTTTCTTTCCTGGCTTTACCAAAGTCTCCCATACATCGTCCGTCTCTCTTTTTAATAAAAGCACCTCAATTTTGGCATCTGTTCCCACCTTACTTCCAATCAGGCGGGCCGGAATCACTTTGGTATTGTTGACCACCAGACAATCTCCTGGCTCTAGATAGTCAATAATCTCCCGAAAAATATGATGCTCTGTCTTCTTCGCCTTGCGGTCTAGAAGCAAAAGCCTCGAACCCGCACGGTCTAAAAGCGGGTCCTGGGCAATCAGCTCCTTGGGAAGCTCATAATAAAAATCATGTAGATTCATAGTCACCCTCTGCTCTTACTGCCTAAGCTCTGCGCCTAGAGACCGAAGACCATTTAAAATCTTCTTCATCACGGCTGTGATTTCTGCCTCCTCAAGCGTCTTATCCTTGGCGCGGAACACAATCGAGTAAGCCACAGATTTATAGCCTTCCTGAATCTGAGCACCTTCATAGACATCAAAAAGCTTATAGCTCTCTAAAATATGTCCACCTCTTATTGCAATCGTCTCCTCAATCTGTCCCACCAGTATGCTCTTTGGCACCACCATGGAGATATCTCTGGTCACTGCCGGGAATTTTGCAATACCTTCGTATTTGCGGTCAAAAGTCGCCTTCTCTGTGATAGACGGCATATCTAAAACTGCCACATATGCCCGCTCACCGATACCATAAGACGCAGCCACGCTTGGATGTACCTCTCCTAGATAACCAATCTTTGTACCATCATAGAAGATATCCGCCTGGCGTCCCGGATGCAGATATGGTTTTTTAGAATTGGGGTCGTAAGTCTCTTTTTGGTGCATACCAATCTTATCTAAGAACTCCTCTACTACCCCTTTCATCGTAAAGAAATCCCCGTCTCCATACATACCAAGTGTAAACTGCATCCGTTCTTCTGGAAGCTCTGTAAGCGGAAGACTTTTTGGCAAATAAATATTTCCAAGCTCATACAGCCGAACATCTTTATTTCTTCTGTTGTAATTTGTTGCAAGAGATGTCAACATTCCGTTGAGAGAAATCGTTCTCATAATCGAGAAATCCTCTCCAAGCGGATTGGAAATCACAACTGCCTGACGCTCTATCGCATCTTCTGGAAGCAACAATTTGTCAAATACTTTCGGACTTTCAAAGCTATAGTGCATTCCCTGAGAAAATCCACAGAACTCTGCAATATCTCTGGCAACTGCCTCCACTCGTAGATAGAACGGAAGCTTCCCGGTTGTCGCCTCTCCTCTAGGAAGCGTTGTAGGAATATTGTCATATCCATAGAACCGTGCCACCTCTTCTGCAATATCTGCGCTGCGCAGAAGGTCCTGGCGAAACGTCGGAATCAAAAGCTCCTCTGTCTCTTTCTTATACGTAAGCTCTAACGGCTTAAAATAAGAAAGCATCTGCTCTTTGGTAAGCGCTGTTCCCAGAAGTGCATTGATGCGTTCTGGCTCAAATGGCACACAAATCGGCTCTTTTTTCTTCTCGTAGACATCTACAATCCCGTCAACGACCTCACCCGCACCCAATTCCTCAATCAGCTGACAAGCACGATTAATCGCAGCCTCTGCATTGTTAGGGTCTAGTCCCTTTTCAAATTTGCCAGAAGCCTCTGTACGAAGCCCTATCTTCTTACTAGACAAACGTATGTTTGTCCCATCAAAGCAAGCTGCTTCAAAAAGCATTGTGTGTACCTGGTCTGTAATCATGGAGTTTTCACCGCCCATAATACCTGCCACACCAACTGCTTTCTCACCGTCGCAAATCATCAGCACCGAATTATCCATCGTGCGCTCCTGCCCGTCAAGCGTTACAAACTTTTCATCCTTCTTGGCCCTGCGCACCACAATCCTATGTCCGGCAATCGTATCCAAATCATAGGCATGCATTGGCTGACCATACTCTTCCATCACATAGTTTGTAATATCAACCACATTGTTAATCGGACGAATCCCCACAGATGCCAGCCTTCTTTGCATCCACTCAGGCGAAGGAGCAAGCTTGATATTTTTCACGACTCTTGCACAATATCTAGGACAGAGGTCACTGTCCTTTACTTCCACCTCTATATAATCCCTAACGTCTCCGCCGCTTCCTTTGACCTCTACAACCGGAGCCTTAAATTCTTTGCCAAAGGTCGCTGCCGCCTCTCTAGAAAGCCCCAGGACGCTGTAGCAGTCCACACGATTCGAGGTAATCTCAAACTCAAATACCACATCCCGAAGTCCTAGTGCTTCTATCGCATCTGCTCCAATCTCTACATCCTCTGAAAAGATATAGATACCAAGCTCCGGCGCTTCAGGATAGAATTCTCTGCTAGAGCCAAGCTCCTCAATCGAGCACATCATACCATCTGACTCCACACCGCGAAGCTTTCCTTTTTTAATCTTAATCCCGCCAGGAGTCATCTTGCCATCATGCCCGCCAGCTACACGACCTCCAGCAAGCACTACCGGAACCTTATCTCCCTCTTTTACATTGGGCGCGCCTGTCACAATCTGAATTGGCTTTTCTTCCCCTATATTTACCTGACAGATAATCAGTTTATCTGCATCAGGATGTCTCTCAATCTTCTCAATCTGTCCAATGACAATCTGCTCTAAGTCTGCATCTAACTTCTGATACCCTTCCACCTTTGAGCCCGACAATGTCATAGCATCCGTAAATTCCTGTGCGGTCACATCCAAATCCGGCACATATGTTTTCATCCACGATAACGATGTATTCATCCTTTTTCTACCTCCTCTTCCTAAAATTGACGTAAGAACCGAATATCATTCTCATACAGAAGTCTCATATCATCAATCTCATATTTTAAAAGTGCAATCCGCTCAAGTCCTACGCCAAAAGCAAATCCCGTATACTCCTCTGGGTCAATCCCGCACATCTCAAGCACATGCGGATGTACCATTCCACAGCCCAAAATCTCAATCCATCCAGACCCTTTACAGAACCTGCATCCCTTGCCACCACATTTAAAACAAGAGACATCCACTTCCGCACTTGGCTCTGTAAATGGGAAATGATGCGGACGGAATTTGGTCTTCGTCTGTTCTCCAAAAAGCTCTTTGGCAAATTCTTCTAGTGTTCCCTTTAAATCTGCAAATGTGATATTTTTATCAATCACAAGCCCCTCAATCTGATGGAAAGACGGAGAATGTGTCGCATCCACCTCATCCGAACGGAACACGCGCCCCGGAGAAATCATACGAATTGGAAGTTTCCCCTTCTCCATTGTACGTGCCTGTACAGGCGATGTCTGTGTCCGAAGCACAATCTCCTTATTAATATAGAAGGTATCCTGCTCATCCTTCGCCGGATGATTTGCCGGAATATTTAATTTTTCAAAGTTATAGAGGTCATACTCCACCTCTGGCCCTTCAATCACTTCATATCCCATCCCGATAAAGATACGCTCCACTTCCTCAAGCGCAATCGTATTTGGATGTCTGTGTCCCACCTGATTCTTCTTTGCCGGAAGTGTTACATCAATCACTTCGGTCTTTAGTTTCATCTCCAGGATTATCTGGTCCATATGCTTTTTCGCATCTTCTAAGACCCTCTCAATCTCTGCTCTTGTATCATTCACTAATTGCCCAAAAGCCGGCCGCTCCTCCGGTGCCACATCTTTCATACTCTTCAAAAGAGCTGTCAATTCTCCCTTCTTACCAAGCACAGACACCCGCACATCATTCAAAGCTTCTGGACTCTTAGATGCCTGAATCCTCGCAACTGCTTCTTCTCTGATTTTCTGCAATGTCTCTTTCATCTCTCTACTCCTTCCCAAAAAATAAAAAAAGTCCCGTCTCCAACAAAGGGACGAAACTTATACTCCGCGGTACCACCCTGATTCCTGGCAAATACCAGGCACTCATCCTGCGTAACGTGCAGACACGTCACCCCCTACTTAACCTTTCAAGGGCGCTGCTCCAGTGCGAAATTCACAATTCTCCCTGAACCTGAGTGGGCTTTCAGCCGCTGACCCTCTCTCTCTGTTGGAAAGAAGAATGTTACTAACACCTTCGATGCATTTTCTGTATCAATGATTACTATAGCAAGTCAAAGAAGGAAAGTCAAGGGGTTTTTATGTTTTTGAGATAAGGGACGCCCGCCACGGCCTGGTAGATGTTCCTTCCAGACCCCGCTCTCGCTTAATGAACGCCTATAGCGGTACTAAGCTCGCGACTGCGCGTGCCGCTTGCGCTCGCTAAGTGCCGATGGCGTCCAATGGGTCTTGCAGGAACATCTACCAGACCATGTCGGGCTGTGCGTTGGCTCCGATACCTACGCTTCAGGCAGAACACTACCCTCATCTCCCTACACAACACTACGCGGTAGTGTTCTATATCCTATAGCTGGTCGTAGTCAGCCAGGGCGGGAGGGTCATAGGTTCCTGAAAGACCCATTGGACGCCATCGGCACTTAATGAGCGCAAGCGGCGCTAAGCCGCGCAGTCGCGAATTTAGTACCGCTATAGGCGTTCATTAAGCGAGAGCGGGGTCTGGAAGGAACCTATGACCCTCCCGCCCTAGCGTCCTCCATATCATAAAATATAGATTTCAAACTACCATCGAAGTCCCACACTTTTTTCTTCGCGTAAGTGGTTAAGCTCCATCCCAATCAATACTATATACATCACAAAATACAGCCAAAACATCAAAAGTACAAGTGTTGTCAGGCTTCCATACATATTAAAGGCATGGCTATACTCAATATAGATAGAAAAACCATAAGAGAACAAATACCATCCTGCCGCTGCAAAAATAGCTCCTGGAAACTGTTCAATAAAACTTGCTCTTCGATTTGGCAGTATCATATAAAGCAGTGCAAAAAACAACATAAACAGTGCTAACATCACAACCAGACGAAAAGATAAAATCACCCTGGTAAAAATAGCCAAAAATGGAAAATATACTGCAAAAAGCTCATGTATGGATGTTCCAAAGACAATCAGCAATAACGTAACTACAATTAAGACTGCGAACATCAGTGCGAATACCGCCCCTCTTAGGCGCATCAGCACATAATTGGGATTTCGCTCGACCTTGCAGATAACATTCATCCCTTTATTCAGTGCCATAAAGCTCTTTCCTGCTGACCATACGGTTAACAGTGCTGAGATAGACACCGTTGCCACGGTCCGGCTGTACATCTCATCTAAGATACCAAGCAGCCAGCTTTGAAATCCCAGAGGAATCACATCCCGAATCAGCTCATAGAGGTCTGCCTTCCCAAGTCCTGTAAACTGTATCACCGACAGCAGCAGAATAATCAGCGGCAAAAAAGAAAGCATAATAAAATACGCCGACTGTGCGGCATACGCCCCCACATGATTTTTCTCCATCTCCCGCTTTATATCCAGTATGGACGTTATCAAACGTATCATAATCTATACCCATTTCTTTCAAATAATCACGACCCTAGTTTTGCAAGCCGTATCTCGTTATAAAAAAATGTTAAAATCTCCTCATACCCGTACCCTTGTTCTGCTAAAACCCTGGCTCCGTTCTGGCTCATCCCGGCTCCATGTCCTAAGCCGCCGCCATAGACTTGATATCCTGTCAGGGATTTATCCTCAAATACCGGCTCCATCACAAAGTATCCGCTTGGTAAGAGATTGCCGCCTTCTCCGATGCTTCCGTCATTTTTCTGAATCTCGCCTCCTGGAATCCCAAGCATCAGACGAATATTGTATTCATATTTTACTTTTAAGGTTCCTTCTGAGCCTTTTAAGAGCATCTCATGTACAACTCCTCCGGTATTTCGCCCGATAATCTTTGCTTCCTCTATGCTTCCTATCGTGTCCACTTCTTCCCAGACATATTCTGTCCCATCCTCCAACAAAATCCCATCTTCTGAGCGCTGTGCTCTTGCTTTTGCCCAGGTCGCCACATTTTCCTCTATCTGCGTAAGAGGTACATAGAGGCTCCAGCGATACCAGGGTTCTGTAATCTCAAAATCTCCTTCGTGCTTTTTTCGGATAAATTCTGAAAATGTCTCTTCGTCTGTCAAATCCCGCTTTGTAGTTGAAGTACCAACTCGTCTGCCTTTTATGTAGGGGCTTTGATTTCTGTCGCCCTTTTCCCAGATATTTTCATCTGTGCTGCTTCCGCATGAAGTGGAAAAATAATATGCCTTCACCGGACCATCTCCATAGAGCATAATCTGCCCTTCTGTCGCTTCTACCGCCTCATCTGTTGTCTCCTGGCGCTCAATATGATTGTAGACCTGGTAAGAGACGCTGTCATTGACATGAGCCTTATACTGTGGATAGGCATATTCTCTCATCTGCCACACGGCATAAGTCCTTGCACAGACTGCCTGCGCTTTCAGGGCTTCTTTGGCATAGGTGGAAGGCATCTCACTGGGCACTACCCGACATAGATAATCTTCTAATGGCACCTCATTGACAATCACCCATCCTTCTTCTTCCTCAAAATATTCTAACGCTCCCGGATATTCTCTTTCTAACTCTTTTTCTCTATGGTAGATACCCCCATCGTCTGCAAGAATCAGTACCCGAATCTTAGCATCTGCTCCTGGCATCTCCCACACTTCCTCTGGTTCAAACGTATGTTCTTCTTCCTTGGGAATCTCCAGACGCTCGGCTTCCTCTGGCCTATGCTCCTCGGATTCTCTTATGGACCTTGGCATAATCAATAGAATAAAAAATCCCAAAAGAACAACAAGTAGCATTGCCTTTTGTTTTAGTCGCTTTTTGTACATCCTAGCCCCTCCCACAATGGTCCGAAAAAAAACGGGTACTGCACCCTATGCAATACCCGATATCTTCCGATTCCCAAAGTGCCGTTCCCTGTATTTTGACGCCTAGCCAGAAGCTAGGTGGGTGACCTCAACAAGCCTTCAGCCTTCCACTGGCGTCCATAGAACGGAGGCGTGACATCCGACTTGAGATATTGGAATCCCATAAACGTAAATGTAGGTTCAAAATAACAGGGCCATCGAACACCCCAGGAAATCTGTAACTCTAGTATAACCTATTTTCTCTGATTTGACAACCACAGTGCACAAAAACTTCTTCCATTTTTACAATTTTCTGGAAAAACTGACAAAAATACAACATCTATTTCTGTTAGAATTCGTCAAATTTACTTTTCCAAAAATTACCTCTTAGCACTTATGCTCTATTGTATGTCCTGTTCTTTTACTTTATGACTTCTGCCGGTAAAAAGAGCGCCGCACAGGCAGCGCTCTTATAAAACTCTTATTTTAATTCTTCTACCAGTTTCTCAAGTGCAGCCAGCGCCTCGTCTGGAAGCTTGTCATAACCATCTTTTGCAGTTGCAAATTTGGCAACAGCATCTACGCGGTTCTGCATCGCACTCTTAAGTGCAGCTACATACTCTGCGTCCTGAAGATTTGGTGTAAAGTCTCCGGTCTTTCCTGGCCAGTCGTTCATAATCTCGATATCGTCAAATGGACCCCACTTTTCGAATTTAGCAGTTCCTTCTACAATAGCCTCTAAGATACCAAGGGTATCTGCTGGTTTTACTTTATTGCCCATAAAGTCACCGGTATTGACAATATAGCAATCTACGTTCTTCTCCTCTACGAGCTTTTTGAATTTCTCATAGTCATTTACCAGCGGATAAGTTCTAAATGGGTTTGCATATGGTACAATACGAAGTGCATTTAAGTCTGTACCAGCTGCTACACGCTCTGCAGTAGAAGTCTTGGTTGCAAGCGTTGCACCCATAACAGAAGCAAGTGCAGCACCATTTAATTTTACAACTGGTGGAATGGTTGGGTCTTTCATAATCCAGAAGATTGCATTTACTGGTGCATTAATCTTATCCACGCGGTTTGGAGACCACAGCTTGGATTTGATTGCACGACCATTACCATTTCTGATATCCTCTGTTACTAACTGAATCTTGCCATCCTCATCCATCGTAGCAGAACAGTTCTGAGCGGTCAGAAGATATTTGTTGTCCGGGCAACCGGTTGGATAATCCGCAGTCTTATCAAAATATGTCGGCTCCAAAGCTACCGAAGAACAGGTCTCTGTATTGATAATAAATGCGTCGTCATGCAGTACGGTGATACCATATTTTCCACCATGTTTTGCATGAGTCAGTGTGGATTTACCGGAGCCTGACAGACCAAATACGCTTGCCACATATTTTCTGCCATCTGCAAGCACATACTCTTTCTGTCCACCGTGGCAGCTTGCATAGCCATTTCTGTTAGCCAGTGCCCATGCCATGGTCAGAGTACCTTTTTTGTGCTCTCCAAAATATTTCATACCCAGAATCGCTGCGCAGTTCTGGTTGGTATCAAAATAACACAGTGTCAGCGGGTCGCTTAAGCAGCTGTAGTCAAGGTCTGGACGCTCTACAGGAGCCCACTGCGGATCAGAGAAGATATAGATATCCGGCTCTTTGCCATCGCCAACTGGCTTGGATGTCTTATACATCTTCACATACTCGTCAGACATATACTGGAAGTTAATCATCCAGTTATAGAGAAGGTTCTCTTCTCCTTCTGGAATCAGAAGGTGTGCCTTTACCATAAATTCCGGGTCAAGTCCTACAAAACACTCTGCATGATACATGGTTTTCCAACGTGTCTCATAGATTGCATCCATAACAATCTTATCTAATTTCTCCTCATTGACACCTGGCTCACCCTTGATACGGCGTGCCTGTGCATAACGGCCTGTTACCGCACCATCGTTAAACAGCAGAACCTTAGCATCCTGCTCAAGACCAAACTCTTCGCCTCTGTATACCGGCATATCTGTAACGATAGTTCCCGGAGAATTCTTCGCTAAGTCATAAGCTTCTTTTAAAGTATTTACCTTTACTACGTTATTTCCGTAAAAAGCTGCTTCAATAATAGAACGTGTTTTTGAGAAACCTGGCTTTCCTTTGCCAATCTCACTGAGCGGATAATAGGCTTTTGTTGACATTACTGTGTCCTCCTCATCTTATTCTTGGGGCTCCGTATAGAAAAATGGCCATCCGATTATGCCTTTTTCAACCCCATTACACCTAATTATACATTTTGTGAAAAAAAAGTCAAGTTTAAAAATATTGATTTAATGCTTTTTTAATCGCCATCCCATACCAGAACAGGACAATAAGAAATACTATCATCATCATCCAATAAAGCGTATGAATATCTATCACATAATAATTCAACACGGAGACCATCCCATAAGCTAAAAGTGTACCTGAGAGCGTACCAAGCTTTGGGCTCATCTCATTTGCAAATCCTTGCAAATCTTTGCAGGTATTGACATCGGTATCTTTAAAGGTAAGAAAAAGCTTGATAATCTTTCCTTTATTTTTCAAAACCCAGGCTGCATAGAGACCATATACCCCAACGAGCAGTATCATCAAATCCACTGCCTGCCAAAATCCATTTGAACTCATCCTATGCTCCTATTCTGCCTTTAAGAAATCTTTGACTACACATTTCATCTGCCCGACTTCACATACGGTATTGTGACGAACGGGTGCTGTGCGAATCTCTTCAATCGCCTTTGGAACGGTTACGCCAGACAGTGTACAGAGCTCATCCACCAATGCAAAGTCTCCCAAGTCGCCATATTTTTCTGCATCAATCGCTTCCATTACACTTCTGGTAAATTTATATGGGCTGGCGGTGGAGGCAATCACCATCTTTGTCTTATCGCCAGTCTCTTCTCTGTACTTCTTACCAGCACAGGCAGCCACAGCGGTATGAGTATCCATTACATAGCCCGTATCGTTAAATGTTTCACGAATTATCGCCTTAGTCTCTTCTTCTGTCGCAAAATATCCACAGAAATCTTCTAATTGTTCCTGCATCTTTGGCGTAATCTTATACATTCCATCTTTTGTCAGTGCTTCCATCAGCTCCCGGTCTTTTTTAGCGTCGGCTTCTGCAATGCGATAAATCAGACGCTCTAGATTGCTGGAGATTAAGATATCCATAGATGGAGAGGAAGTCAGGATAAACGCTCTGTTTCTGTCATAAGTGCCTGTCTGGAAGAAATCATAGAGCACTTTGTTGGCATTGGACGCACAGATAAGCTTTCCAATCGGTACTCCCATCTGTTTTGCATAGTACGCCGCTAAAATATTTCCAAAATTGCCAGTTGGTACTACAATATTTAACTTCTCCTCTTCTGTCAGCTCCTGGCTCTCTAAAAGTTTCCCCCAGGTATAGACATAGTATACAATCTGTGGCACTAAGCGGCCAATATTGATAGAATTGGCACTTGAGAACTGAAAACCAGCTTCTTTTAATTCTTCTTCTAATATCCGGTCGCCAAAGATCGCTTTCACGCCACTTTGTGCATCGTCAAAATTCCCTTTGATGCCAACCACCAGCGTATTCTCACCTTTTTGTGTCACCATCTGCTTTTCCTGAATCGGACTGACACCATTCTTGGGATAGAAGACAATAATCCTTGTCCCTGGCACATCAGCAAAACCCGCAAGTGCCGCCTTTCCGGTATCGCCAGAAGTTGCAGTCAAAATCACAATCTCGCGGGTAATCTGGTTCTTCTTCGCTGCGGTTGTCATCAGATGTGGCAGAATCGAGAGTGCCATATCTTTAAATGCAATCGTTGCCCCGTGAAACAACTCCAGATAGTAGACGCCATCCACTTTCACTAAAGGCGCAATCACCTCTGTATCAAATTTATCATCATAGGCACTTTTGATACAGTGCTTTAATTCTTCCTCGGTATAGTCCGTAAGAAACAGTCGCATCACTTCATAAGCAGTCTCCTGATAAGACATCTTCGAGAGCTTATCGGGAGTTATCGTAAGCTTTGGTATCTCATTTGGCACAAACAGACCGCCGTCTTTGGCAAGTCCTTGCAAAATAGCCTGCGATGCTGTCACTTCTTCTTCGCCACCTCGTGTACTTTTGTATAACAATTCCATTTTTGTTCATTCCTTTACTTTGGCATCTTTTTTGTTTCGGTCACATTGTATCATAAGCATACAAAAAAAGAAAGAGGCTTATGCCCCTCTCTTTTTACATTGTATAAAAAATATGATTTCCATGTTCTAATACCCGGTTCAAGGACTGGTCAAACCAACCTTCTTTACTGCTAATCGCACGAAAATACAGCGCACCAGCCGATACATCTTCGCCGCTCATCACTCTTGCAACGGCTTCTATTGTATCTGAAGAAATTGTGACTTTGTCAATCCTTCCGTCCGCAGTGGGAGAAAACTGTGCTCTTCCTTCACTTCTTTCGTAGACCACCTCAGAGATGGTATCTGGAAATTGGGCGCTTCTTACGCGGTTCATCACCACATTCGCCACTAGCATCTTGCCGGTTGTATCTTCACCTCCGGCTTCTGCCTCTACTATTTTGAGAAGTATCTGATACTCCTGTTCGCCTAAACCATAACTGTTGTCCGAAGCCACAGAAATAACCTCTTCTGCCTCGGCCTCCTCTTCTGTCTCTGCCGGTTCTTCTAACACTTCTTCTGTTTCTTCCGGCGTTGTCTCCTCTGTCGGTGCTTCCAAAGAAGCCTCCTCTGATTTGATTACTTCTTCTCCCTCTGTTGGTATTTCTGTTTCGACGTTTTCTTCCCCTATCTGGACGTCTTCCTGAAAAGCAGTAGTCAGCTCTTCATTTTGTACATCCTCTGCAGCATATACAGTCATGATACCTCTGCTGCAGGAGTCGGAGGATGCCAGGCTTGTTGTCATGAGGACTCCCCCAAAGACAAGCGCAGCACCTCGATAGCATCTACACATACATACACTCCTTTTCTTTATTGTTCTTTGCGTTACAATGTGGGATTATAGCCTGAGCGCAACACAAAAGTCAATATAAATATTACAGATTTGTTAAGTATTATGAACTACTTTTTTCATTTTTATGACAAAAAATGAAAAAAAGAACGCTTTTCACAAAAAAATGTGAAAAACGTTCTGATTTTTTGTTATTTTCCTTTTCTTTTATCGAACGGAATGGTTAATCGCCGTTAATAATGCATCGATGGAAGCACGGATAATATCGGGGTCAATCGCTGCTCCCCAATGTATTTTACCATCTTTTGTCTGGATTCCCACATAGGCGATAGCGCTAGAGCTAGAGCTTCTTGTCAGCGCATGCTCTTGATAGGTCACTAGATTAAACTCAAATCCATAGGCTTTTTTCAGTGCATTGCTAACTGCATTTAAGCGACCATTACCAGAAGCCGAGGTCACACGCTTCTCTCCTGCATAGAACGTGGTAATCTCTGTTGTGATACCATTTACCTGTTTAAAATGCACTTCCAAAATCTGATATGGCGTCTTAATGCCCACAAATTTGGCTTCAAATACCTGATAGATTTCTGCTGGCTGAAGCTCTTTATTCTGCTCATCAGACACTGCTTTTGCTGCATATCCCATCGCTTCACGCATCTTCGGCGGCATCACAATACCATAATTTCTCTCCAGAATATAGCCAACACCGCCCTTACCAGACTGGCTGTTGATGCGAATTACATCTGCATCATAGCTTCTGCCAACATCTTGCGGGTCAATCGGCAGATACGGAACAGTCCAATGATTCGGGTCTTTTTCTTCAATCCATTTCATGCCTTTGGCAATTGCATCCTGATGAGAGCCAGAGAAAGCAGCAAACACCAGTTCTCCACTATAAGGATTGCGCTCATTGACTTTCATACCTGTATAGTGTTCATATCCTTCACAGATTTCATTCATATTGCTAAAATCAAGCTCGGGGTCCACGCCTTGCGCATACAGATTCATCGCCACCGTTACAATATCCACATTACCTGTGCGTTCTCCATTACCAAACAAGGTACCTTCTACACGGTCTGCACCAGCTAAAAGCCCCATCTCCGTATCCGCCACACCACAACCTCTGTCATTGTGCGGATGCAGAGAAAGAATGACATTTTCTCTATATTTCAGACGTTTGCTGACATATTCAATTTGCTGTGCATAGACATGCGGCATCGAAAGCTGCACAGTCACCGGAAGATTGATAATTGCCTTTCTATCACTGGCTGGCTTCCAGATATCCAACACTGCATTACAGACTTCCAGTGCATATTCCGGCTCTGTTCCAGTAAAACTCTCCGGGCTGTATTCAAAACGATAATCTGCGCCTTCCTCCTCTGTCAGCTCTTTTAAAAGTTTTGCACCTTCGACAGCAATCTCTAAAATCTCCTCTTTGGATTTATGGAACACTTGTTCTCTCTGTGCCAGAGAAGTCGAATTATAGACATGAACAATCGCATTCTTGGCACCTTTTAACGCCTCAAAAGTCTTCCGAATAATATGCTCTCTTGCCTGTGTCAGCACCTGCACCGTCACATCATCTGGTATCAGATTACGTTCAATCAGTGCGCGCAAGAATTCATACTCTGTCTCAGAAGCCGCCGGAAATCCCACTTCAATCTCTTTAAACCCAATCTTAACTAACAACTGAAAGAATGAAAGCTTTTGTTCTAAGGTCATCGGAACAACCAATGCCTGATTCCCATCCCGAAGGTCTACGCTGCACCACACGGGTGCATGGTCCACATACTCCCTCTCTACCCAATCCATACTTCTCTCAGGTGGCATAAAATATTGTCTGGTATACTTTTTGTGATTCATCATCTTTTCTCTCCTTATCATCTCATTTTTCGAAAATGAAATAAAAAAAAGTCTTCCATCCCAGGTCTTAAAACCCAGAGACGAAAGACAAACTGTCCTACGCGGTACCACTCTGATTTGTGAATGATTTCACACACTTTACGGATACGGATGAAACATCTTATATCCTTCCCTTGATAACGGCAGGGAACCCGTCTGTGTCTACTTTCTTCTATATAATATAGAAGATTTGGGACAGCCGCTCTGAGGCGAGTTCCATACATCCTATCCACTACCTCACACCAACCGGCAGCTCTCTGTATGCAAGTTTGTATGTACTATTCCTCTTCTACGCATTTGCTTATTTCACTGAGGTATATGATAGCAAACTTTAAGGTGGTTGTCAAGTGGGGGAGTGTGTATTTTGGATATATAGGACGCTCGCCATGGCCTGGCAGATGTTCTTTCCAAAGGACGCTCGCCACGGCCTGGCAGATGTTCCTTCCAGACCCCGCTCTCGCTTAATGGACGCCTGTAGCGGTACTAAGCTCGCGACTGCGCGTACCGCTTGCGCTCGCTAAGTGCCGACGACGTCCAATGGGTCTTACAGGAACATCTGCCAGACCATGTCGGGCTGTGTATCGGCTATGATACACACGCTGCGGGCGTAACACTTCACCCATACCCCTACACAATACTACGCGATAGTGTTTTATATACTATGGCTGACCATAGTCAGCCAGGGCGGGAGGGGAGTAGGTTCCTGAAAGACCCATTGGACGCCATCGGCACTTAATGAGCGCAAGCGGCGCCAAGCCGCGCAGTCGCGAATTTAGTACCGCTATAGGCGTCCATTAAGCGCGAGCGGGGTCTGGAAGGAACCTACTCCCCTTCCGCCCTGGCGTCCTAGCGTCCTCTATTCCATCCGTAAAAGAACCAGTGCCGCTTCCACCGCCGACACCACGCATCCCACGGTAAAGCACGCCGTATTCACCACACCTTTTGCGCGGCAAAGTCCTAAGCAGATTCCATCTTTCATCGGGTAAAACAGACGGACTTTCTTCATATTAAATAAGTCAATCGCCACATGCGACAGAAATCCTACTGTAAAATATGGTACTAACGCTGGCAGAATCATCACCAGTGCAAAGTCCAGAATAAAAAGTGCTAAAAAAGAATGCATAAAAGAGCGGTGTGGCTGCTCTTTTCCAAAGGCGCAAGCCAGTACAAATATCAGGCACCCGGAAATTATCCGAAGGATACTGCTGTCAGACATAATCTTCTGTACAATCCCGGTATCAAAAAAGTGGTCCAGTAAAAGTACCGCTCCCACAATAGCCGCTGTAATCAGTGTCACTTTATCTGCATCTTTGTGAGAATGAGACGTCCCCACATCAATATCACTGATAAGTGCTCCCACAGTGCCAGCTCCAGTCGCTAAGAGTAACTCGGTTATGGACTTTGGCTGTGTCACGGTCAAAGTCGCTGCAATTCCAATCATCATATGTGTCTTGCCAAGCAAAAATATCCCCCCTTACTTTTTTCTCATTTGTTGAATTTTGTCGATATTTCTGTCTTTATTATATACGCTCTGTATTCTTTTCGCAACCTCTATTTCCCCGCAATCACACGGTCTAAAGACTCGCACAGTGCTTGTTCCTTCCTATATAATAGCGTATCCTGGTATAGCATTTTAAGCTTTGAAAAGACTAACTGTCTCAACAGCTCAAGCGCGGTGCAGACAAGATAGACCACTACCGCAATCGCCACTGCATAGATAACTGCAAAATGCGTTCTGGCCACCTTGCTGGCATGGAAAAAATCCCATACCAGATAGCGAATCAGATAATTATCATGCAGCAGATAGACTCCAAATGCAGCACTGGCTACTTTTAGAATCACCGCATCTAGCTTGCTCTCTCTCCATGGCATATTTTTTACACAGAGAAAAAGTGCACAGGTAGAGATAAGCGCTAATGGAGAGTTGTAGTTTAGAAAATACCCTATATCTTCCTGATGCATCTTGACTGACAGATAGACACTTGCAAGTGCCATAAGAGACGATGTAATATAAACACACAGCCCATATAAAAAATACTTTTTATCCTGTCTTGTATGCAATTTGATATATCCAGCCAAAAGTGCCAGATAGCAAAACCACGAAAGCTCCCGCCCGGAAAATATACCATACGTATCCACTCGAAATATCATATGATTAACACTAAAAAAAATTGTCAAAATAAACAGCAAATATTGATATTGTTTTTTTGTTAATCGTACTACTAACATACCTGCAAAAGGCAGTAAAAGGACGAATCCCATATATACCGAGGCAAACCAATAGTTTCTTGCTGAGATTGGCAGAAGCGCTTTTACCCAATCTGCTCCTGTTGTTGCCCCATAAAAGTGATAGCACAGAAAAATCACAAGCGAATAAAAGAAAACCTGTCTCCAAAGCCTTAGTACCCTCTGTGCCTTAAATTCCTTATCAATGGAAAAATATCCAGAAAGCATTACAAAGCAGTTGACGTGCACAATAGAAAATGCCTGTATCAGATACGACAGAAAATAGTTTGTTGTTCCAAAGCCAAGTTTTGCAGTCACTCTCCCATGGAACAGACAGTGACCAACCACTATCATATACATACAGAGAATTCGAAGCAGTTCAAAATTTACCTGTCTTTTTTTCATCCTTGTCTCACCTCTAGGAAGCATTGCTTCCATATAAATAGTTGTGGGTCACAATCTTGGTTCCTTTATCACCGTCCCGAATCACGATGTGAACTTTATATCGCTCATCTAAGGGATAGCTAAGTCTTGGAATTATAAATTTTACCTGATTGGTGGCACTAAGCTCTTTATTATAAAGCATCGAATAGAGTCCCTGCTTATCCTGCTGCTGCCAGGTACCCTGGTACATTCTTCGTTTTCCACTCTCCACACTCTCCATCCAGAGAAAAACGCTCTTTCCGTCTAATTCCTCTGGTGTCATATTTACAGTTGCCTCGAACACATCATAACGGTCTTCTTCTGCCCGATACGTCTTATCTAACGATGCAGTATATTCCTCGCTGTCTTTAAGCCCTGACATCCGGTAATTCAGTGCAAACAAGTCAAAATCTCCAATCTGATTGACTTTGGAATACGTAATAAAGATGCCATCATAGATATTTTGCAGATGTAGCATAATATGCTCCATCAAGGTATTGGATATCAATACTGCCCGGTCACTTTTATATAGAGAGGTCAAAAGACTTCTCTGCTCATAGACTTCCAGATTTGATACCACCTGCGGAGATTCTGTCTCCCATCCCCCCAGTGTAAAAATATTTGTTAAATAATTATCAGGCAATTTCTCAAAGATGGAATACCCAAGCTCTACGCCATTGTTTGTAAATGGGTCAAATACATAATAAAGCTCTTTGTCCTGGCTAATCGTATCATACAGCTTTCGAAAGGCAATACTTGGCTCTGAGTGCTGCACCGGCTCTTTCCATGCTGGCACCAGCAACATTCGTACGCAGATTCCGGTTGTTACTATTACACAGCTAAGTCCTACTAGAAGTCCTCTTTTGCCCGTAAGCTGCTCTTCCCACCGCTTTGCAATCTCAGATTCCGCCGCCGACCATACAAAGATTAGAAAGCTAATCAGACACGCTGTCACTACAATTGGCAGCACTCGATAGATTTTAATAAAATACAGATAGATAGCAAGAAGTGCCAGATAGGGATAGACAACTGCTATAGAATTTTTCCATCTCCTTTTGGGATACCCTGCCACAAGCCATAAGGCTGTCACCAAAGTCCCCAGTAAAAACAGTGGCTTTTTCATAAGAATGACCAGATAATCCAACAGATATTCCCATTGAAATGGTCTGCTTTTCCGAAATTCTACAATCTTTTGAAATGTCTCTGCTGTATATCTGTCATAATCCGCAATCAGCCAATTTTGAAGGTTAATGCAATCTGTTCTTGTAAGCCCCATCGCCTCATACTCTGCCTGATATTCCTCCCAGTCCGGCACTCCATAGTCCAAAAGTTTCTGTCTTGCCCTGTCATACTCCCGATAGTGGGCTTCCATCGTCCCAGGCCGATATACCAACAGATTTTCTGCTAATATACTCCCAAACACCAACGCAAACGCCAGTACAAATGGTACACAGTCCCTTATAAAAAATGTTTTCCACTCTCTGTTAGAAAGCGCTTCCATCGCCTTTAGCAGCCACAGTCCAAACGCCACAAGACTTACCATCCCAAACGCATGAAACCTTATAAAGCTTCCCAAAAGCAGCAGTAAAATCCCTCCTGCCGTCTGTAGCCTTCCTCTCTCTTTTTCTTTTCCCAGACAAAACAGCAATACATATCCTGCAGCGCTCACCACCGCGGCTGTCTTTGTGTACTGAAACTCCACATACAACGGCTGTGCACAGGCAAGCACCAATAAAACAGCCAAAATCCCGCCTACACGCCTTGCTCTTTGTATCCATACGCCCCCAATGACACTAAGCGACAGGAAAATCAGTCCATACATCACTATCGAATACCAGTTCACTCCTGGCATCAGCATATAAAATCCCTTTAATATCCATCCAAACCCACTATGCAGATAGATAAAATACTGTGTATACTCTCCATATGCTCCTGAAGCAATCGCCGCCAATGTAAACTCATCATTTGAGCCATAAAACGGATGCAGAAAAAGAACCGCATACAAAAGTACCAACAAATGCCCCACGAAAAACAATCCCCACATCTGTCCAACCGACCATCTCTTCTTCCTCACAACATCCTCCTTAACGCTTTTCTTTATGCCTCATATACTTCCCATATTTTGCCCTGTCACATACAAAAACTGCCGTAAAAGTGGGACTGCAATCTTTCATCCCACTTTTGCGGCAGCCCGTTGCTAGTCGCTTTTTTAGTTATCGAGAAGCTTGTCCTCTCCATTCCAGCTATAGAGCTTGCGAATCTCTTTTCCAACCTTCTCTGATGGATGCTCCTGCGCCAGCTTTCTCATTGCCTTAAAGTGCGCCTGTCCGCCTGCCGCAGACATATCAAGAAGGAATTCCTTTGCAAAAGACCCATCCTGGATATCTTTTAGAATCTTTCTCATTGAATTCTTGGTATCTTCTGTAATCAGCTTCGGTCCTGTAATATAATCTCCATACTCTGCAGTATTAGAGATAGAATATCTCATCCCCTCAAAGCCTGACTGATAGATTAGATCCACAATCAGTTTCATCTCATGGATACACTCAAAATAAGCATTTCTTGGGTCATAGCCAGCCTCAGTCAGCACTTCATAGCCAGCCTGCATCAGTGCACATACACCGCCACACAGCACTGCCTGCTCTCCAAAGAGGTCTGTCTCTGTCTCTGTTCTAAAGGTCGTCTCAAGCACACCTGCTCTTGCGCCGCCAATCGCCAGTGCATAAGCCAATGCTTTCTCAAGAGCCTGTCCTGAAGCATCCTGATGTACAGCTACTAGACATGGTACGCCCTTACCAGCCTGATACTCGCTTCTTACGGTATGGCCTGGCCCTTTTGGTGCAATCATTGTCACATCCACATTCTTTGGCGGTACAATCTGATTAAAGTGAATATTAAAGCCATGCGCAAACATCAGCATATTGCCTTCTTCTAAGTTTGGCTCAATATCCTTTTTGTACATTGCAGCCTGTAACTCGTCATTAATTAAAATCATAATCACATCGGCCTTTTTTGCAGCTTCGCTTGCTGTATACACCTCAAAGCCCTGTTCTTCTGCACGGCTCCAGGACTTGCTTCCCTCATAAAGACCAATAATTACATGGCATCCAGATTCCTTTGCATTCAGGGCATGTGCATGTCCCTGGCTTCCATAACCAATCACTGCAATCGTCTTTCCTTCTAACATGGAAAGATTACAGTCTTCCTGATAATAAATTTTTGCCATTTTTTTCTCCTCCATTACCTTTTTATAGGTTTATTTTTATGAAAATCATAGTCCACATAGTCTACAAGCTTGCCATCTCCATCATGCAGCTTTACATCAAAGGTGCCTCTGGAAAGACCCGTCAGACCAGTACGGGCCAATTCTAGAATCTCCACATCTCTAAGCATCCGAAGAAATGCGTCAATCTTGGACTGGCTGCCTACTAGCTCAATCACCAGAGACTCTATGGAAACATCTACGATTTTTGCCCTGAAAATATCTACGATTGAGATAATATTCTGACGGTTCTGCTCATCGCAGAGCACTTTTAGAAGTACAAGCTCACGGCATACGGAATTGTCTGGCATCAGCTTTTTGATGTCTACAACATCTTCTAATTTATTTAACTGTTTTTCTATCTGCTCAAGGATAATCTCATCTCCCCGTGCAACAACGGTAATCCGTGTAAAATGAGGGTCCGCGGTCACACCGGCAGCGATACTGTCAATATTATAGCCACGACGTGTAAAAAGCCCGGCTACACGGCTTAGAACACCTGATGAATTCTCTACAAGAATTGAAAAAATTATCTTGTCCATGTGTTTCCCTACTTTCTCTAATCACTCTAATAAAGTGTGTACGATATACCAAAATATTGTAACAATGAACGGGGAATTTGTCAATCACCAGGAGAAAAAAACAACAAGTAGCGACTAAAATTAGTTTTCCGCGAGATACTTGTCTAACCACTGGAAATGGGTATTGATAAAGGTCTCGATTTCCTGGGTACTTGGAATATTTTCGCTGTCCGGCCATCTTTGGGTGTCACGAAAGAAAGCACCAGAGTCTATCAGATAGGACATCTGGTCTTTGGCATAAGTTATCCAGAGGTCTTCTTGTAAAAAGCTCTCTCTCCAGCTCTGCCAGGTGGTCTGCATATCTGCCGCAAGCTGGTCGTCGTAGGCTTGCATATTCCGAAAGACTTCTTCGTTGAGCCACTTCTTCGCCAGAAGAGGATTATAGCGGATGTTTTTGATATCTTTCTCTTCGCCCTGTTCAAAATCATCTCCCCAGGAATAATTCTGGTCCCAGGGGATACGGCGGATGGTGTAGGTGCCATCTGCCTCAACTGTGGTGCTGTAGATAATATTTTTAAAACGGTTGTCCATACCGGAGATAGCGTTATAATATAAATCGTAGTTAATAAAATTTTGCCGGTCTATCAGAGTATATAAGGTCTTTAGATCTTCTTTGGAGTCCATCTCATAGCCGTGGTTCCAGAAAGTGCGAAAAGGCTCCCACAGACCAGGAGTATACGTCTTACTGGATTGGCGGATATTGACACCCGCACAACTAAAAGACTCCATCGCTTCGCTTTTGTCAAAAAGGTCGTTATCCGGCCATTCGTCGGAGGCCACTTTGTAGATAAGGTCTCTTTCTTTGTTAAGCTCTAAGGATTTATAGTCGGTTGGCTCTACCAGGCCATATAGCCCCCTATACTCTCCATTGATGATAAGCTCCAGATATTCCATATGGCAGCCATTGTCGGCAGCGGTGGCCGTCTTGTCGGCAATCTGATTCCATAAATCAATCGAAAGTTTGTCTCTTAGCTTGCTTCTATCAGAGTACATCGCTTTTAGCTGCCAGTCGTTGTCGGTGCGCATGCCAAGAAACGACAAGTCGTTGCCTTCACTGCCGTCTTCATAAAACAGCTCCAGCCGATAGCCAAGCTTTTCAAAGCGTTTGCTGGCATTGCCGCGAATGTTGTAGTAGGCTAGGCTTTCGTCGACTTGATAGCTGCCCTGTACATTTTGAACAGGGTCAAAAAGGGCGACTCTTGTCCCTTGTCCGCCCATCTCACCCGTAATCTGCATAACCGGAAGCCCTGTAAAGAGTACCGAGACAAGCTTATAGTTGTTGTCATCATAGACAAGACATTGAAACATATGCTCATCTGCAATTGCCTGACGCATATCAAAAAAGGCATCGTCAAAAAGCCAGGCAACAGAGACAGAAAGCCCTTTGGCAGTAGCGCTAAGCGTTCCTTTCCAATAGTCTTCTTCCATATTTTTAGGAATATAATACCGCTTCTCCTCCTGCTCCCAGGCCGCTTCTATACCGTTAATTTGAAGGGAGACCATATCTTCCTCGCCAAAAGGCGTGCGAGCCGCCAAAAGGCTCTGTGCGTCTTCTGGCGAGATAACAGACACCTCCATAACCTGCGTCTTCTGTATTATCTTTTGTCCAACCAGGAAAAGGCCCAAAAGTACAAGGCTAACACATAGCATTATTATTTTTTTCATTCTAAACTCTTCTTTATATTTCTAATATATTCGGGCGTTGTTCCACAGCAGCCACCGATAAGAGAAGCCCCACAATCCCGAAGATGCAGCACATGCCTGGTAAAATCCTCTGGCCCCATGCTGTAGATGGCTTCTCCCGTTTCTGTAATCACAGGCATCCCTGCATTGGGTTTTGCCAGAATCGGAATATTGATATTTTCCCGAAGCTTTCGAATAACAGCGTCTAGTTGGTCTGGTCCTACCGAACAGTTGACACCGACCGCATCCACCCCCATCGCTTCTAATGTAACAGCGGCATCAAAGACTGTCCCGCCAAAATACAGATTGCCATCTCCTTCACAGGTAAAGGAAATCATAAGCGGCAGCTTACAGACTGCGTGTGCGGCATCACAGATAACCAGTGCTTCATCTAGAGAAAGCAAAGTCTCTGCACACAGAAGCATCGCACCGCTTTCTGCCAGAAATGTTATCTGTTCTTTGTAAATCTCCAAAAGTGTATCATAGGTCATTGGCCCATATGGCTCTAGTGCTTTGCCTGTTGTTGATATATCGCCGGCAACTTGTACCTTTTCACCTACATTTTCTATGGTTCTTCTGACAAGTGTTCGGTTCAGCTCTTCTAAGTGCTCCAAAAGCCCCATATTTTCCAAAGATATGCGATTTGCCCCAAAGGTCGGTGCATAGATAATCTGTGAGCCGGCCTCTGCGTATTCTAACTGAAGCTTTGCGATCACCTCCGGGTGCTCATACACCCATTGCTCTGTGCAGACTCCTGGCGGCATCCCCATATTTCTAAGGCAGGAACCTGTCCCGCCATCTAACAGTATCATACCTTCTCTCTCTATCCATGCCCGAAACGCTTCTTTTGTCATCTAAGATTTCCCCATTTCCAGAATTTTTAACATGCATTGCTTTCTACCGAGTATAGCATAACTGCCACTTAGATACAATGTGCTTTTTATGAACAAAAGCCATAGACTGTGTTCTGCCTTCACGGTCTATGGCTTTTATATCGTTATTCTACCTCATAGATTGCAAATGTTACGGTTCCATCTTCATTTAGTGTTACCACCTCTATACGCAGTCCTTCTAGTGTTCCGTCTCCAGAATACCCCAAAGTCTCCATTGTCCCTGCTTCTTTGCCCTGAAAGATTTCTTTTACTTCTACACTGCCACTTCCGCTGCCTCCGTCTCCAATTGTATAGTCATAGGAGATATATCCTTTATCATCCACTTTACAGGTCTGTACGGTCGATTCTACTCTCTTAGCTCCATCAGTCTTTCCCTCGTGGAGTCTCTGTGTAAACTGCTCCATCCAGTTTTCCACTTCTTGTTCCTTTTCACTTAATGCAACAGGTTCTTCTTCCTCTTCCTCCTCTTCTAGAGACTCCAAGAATCTCTTTGCTGCTTCTTCATCCCCTTTGGATGGATCTAAGGGTAAGGTAAAGAGTGCATTTACCCTGTCATATGCGGTATTTCTGCTTATCTCCCCGGTGCTTTCATCATAGAGATAAGCCTCTGCATCATAAAAGCTTCCTGAGTTGACTCCAATATAGATTCCACGATCTGCAAACATCTCAATATTTTCCATATCAAGCAGCCGGTAGTGAATCCCGTCTTCTACAAATGCACTGTATCCGCCGCCGATATTCATAACCCCATAATTCCACGGTTCCAAGCCTTTGATATAGGGCGATACATAAAAATCTTCCTCTCCATACGCTTCTTCGCTGGTATCAGGCATTGGGCTTCCATCTACACGCTCAATCGCCACTGCCGCATAGAACCGGCTGCTCTTCACAACGCCCTTGCTGTCCTCCGATAAGAAACTGCTGATATTTTCTCCTGAGACTGCTCCTAAAAGCGTCACCCGATAGCCCCCGCACTCCTGCGTCTCATTTACTAACACCGCATCCTCTCCCTCAAAAGCATCCATTAGTTTCTTGTCCTCTAATTCCTCTGCAACCTGTTTCGGGCTTAGATAATGCGCTGCTGCCACGACTGCCACAGAGCCTAGCATCAGTGTAAAAGCAGCGACTAATATTGCTGCCGGAATTCTCTTTTTCTTATTATTTGCCATTGTCTTTCTCCCCTCTGCCATAGCAATAATTCTCTGATTGAGCTCTCTTGCTGGCTCATTCTCTGGAGCAAGGGCCTGTTTTAAAATTTTATTAAGTTCTTTTCCCATTTAAAACAACCTCCAATTCTCTTTTTAACACCTGTTTTGCCTTATAGAGCCGGCTTTTCACAGTACCCTCTGGAATATTCAGAATTTGTGAAATTTCTGACAATTTCAATTCTTCCATATAGAACAGTAAGACAGGAAGCTTATATTTCTCAGGAAGCGCATCCACCGCTGCACGCACCAGCTTCTTCTCTTCCTTGGATATCATCTGCTCTTCCACCGATTTCTTACCAGATGGAATATCCATCACCAGCTCCTCAAGCGAGATACATGGCCCGGTAATCCGCTGTCGCCAGCTAAATTTGCGCTTTCGGTTTCGCCACAGGTTAACCGCCACAGAGAGTAGATAACTCTTGGGGTTCTGTCTGATATCTAATCGGTCATACAGCTCTACCATCTTTAAAAACGTATCCTGATATAAATCATCTGCTTCTGTCTTATCCTTTGTCAATTTTCGGCAAAAGGAATAGATATCCTTTCCATAGATGCTAAGCCATTTTTCTAGCTCTTCACGGCTCATGTGTTATCCTCCAGTTAAAGACGTCTTTTCTAAAGGTTTTGCCCTTCACCCTAATATGGTCACAAGAACAGAAAAGGTTCTGGAAAAATAAAAATCCCCCGCTTTTTTTCTACAGCATATCACTATAGAAAAAAAGCGGAGGCCATGGCAGTTCTCCTATTGGTCTGTTCGATAGCTTTCTATCTTTGCTATCGCTTCTTTCATCACCCTGTCTCCTTTTGCCATACCAAAATCTCTGGTATCCACTGCCAGCACAGGAATTGTAACAGGCACACGCTCCCGCACACTTGCAAGCGCACAGCGCACCTGCGGACCAACCAAGACAATATCTGCATCTTCTTTCCCCTCGTCAAGCCCTGACAGAGAAGAAATCACAATCTCAACCTCTATCATATTGGCGGTTGCCCATGCAGACATTCTGTCCTTTAAGATACTTGCGGAAGTTCCAGAATAACTCACCAAAACAATTTTCATCATATCCCTCGCCGATTATCTATTCTGGGTCATTGTAGCCATTGGGATTCTGAGACTGCCATCTCCAGGAATCCGCACACATCTCTTCAATCCCATACTCTGCTTCCCATGAAAGCTCTTCTTTGGCCTTTGTAGGATTACAATAGCAGGTTGCAATATCTCCTGCGCGGCGCGGTTTTATCACATAGGGAAGCTCTTTGCCACATGCTTTGCTAAACGCTGCCACAACCTGAAGTACACTGTATCCATGTCCGGTACCTAAATTATAGATTCTGACTGCTTTTTCTTCTTTGAATTTTTCCAGCGCTTTTACATGTCCTTTGGCCAAATCGACCACATGAATATAATCCCGAACACCAGTTCCATCCGGTGTATCATAGTCATTTCCAAAGACACCGACACATTCTAGCTTGCCAATCGCCACCTGTGCTACATAGGGCAGCAGATTGTTCGGAATTCCTTTGGGGTCTTCTCCAATCTTGCCGGACTTATGTGCCCCAATCGGATTAAAATAGCGAAGCAATATCACATTCCACTCTGGGTCTGATTTCTGAATATCCATCAGCACTTGTTCTAACATGGTCTTGGTCTGTCCATAAGGATTGGTCGGAGACTGCTTTGGACAGGTCTCGGTAATCGGAATCTCTAAGGGGTCACCATAGACCGTTGCAGAAGAACTGAAGATAATATTTTTCACACCGTTATTACGCATGGTATCACACAGAAGCAGCGTCCCTGCCATATTGTTATAATAATACTCGATAGGCTTTTCCACAGATTCTCCAACTGCTTTATAGCCGGCAAAATGAATCACAGCATCCGGCTTTTCCGATGCAAAAATCTGATTGATTTTGGGCTGGTCTAAAAGGTCAGCCTCATAGAACTTCAGCGTTTTGCCGGTAATCTCCTGCACCCTTTCTAATGCTTTTTCACTTGCATTGTACAGGTTATCTACAACTACTACTTCATACCCTTCCTTTAACAGCTCTACGCAAGTATGACTTCCAATGTATCCAGCTCCGCCTGTTACTAAAATCTTCATACTCTTCTTCCTCTCTAAACTTTGTTTTTGCAACTGGTAGTTTACTTAACTACTTGCTTTGGAATACAGTGTAGCACACTTTACACAGAATGGGAAGGGGAATGAAAAATAAATGGAATAATCTAAAGTTACACCATCAAAAACCCCCGAAATCCTTGTATTTTTCCTAAATTAGATTTATAATATTCTTTGTAAAATATTCCATACAAAGCCACCAGTGCGACGCCACTTGGGGTTAAAATAAAAGGAGACATATCATGAAAAATCAATTATTTGAAGAAGCAAAGCGTTCTGATACACTCAGTAAAGAGTTAATCAGCAACCTGCTTGAATCCATGGAGTACAGCAGCATTTCTTTTATCAACTGGAGCATTGACGTTCTGAAAATCTTAAAGACCCGTATCGACCGCGGAGATAAGATTACAGACGCAGTATCCAAAATTGTCTACGACAAAAAATCCTTCCAGGCTTTTGTCAAAAAAAATTTTTCTTCTTATATCTTTAGCCAGGTATACGCAGACCCCAAAAAAGCAGAGAAAGTCTATTTTCATCTGGAGGCATGCGAGGGCGGTTATGACCTGATTATGGCTTCTTCTTCTAAAGAGAAAACTTTTAGCTGGATATCAAGTCTTAGCGAGCGCTTCTCTCTGGTGGAGATGATTGCAACTGGTATTGTCTATCTCAAAGACAACCAGACCAATACTTACACTCCTTTTATCTCGGCAAAAGGAAAATATTGCAACTATGATAAAGCATCTGGAAATATTCTAGAAGTATAGGATTTTTACATAGAAACAGCCAGCAGAGCCAAAAAATACGCAAGCTCTACTGACTGTTTTTTTCTACCCCCTGGTAGTCAAAATCCGGGATAAAACTCTTAGAGGCACACTCCCCTTCCTGGATATAGACCTTTGTCATCCCAAGAAAACGCGCATAATCCACCACTTCCTGATATTCCTCCTCTGTCACCTTTCGGTTAAGTTCTGGATATGCTTTTACAGATGAAAGCGGTGTATACTGACGCATCAGACTTACCCAGATGCGATTTCCAAATGTATCAAAAAGATATTCCAGTACATCCTTACTGTCTGACACACAGCCTGGAAGCATCAGATGGCGGACAATCACGCCTTTTTTCATTATCCCGCGTCTGTCAAACACCTCTTTTTCTGACTGCCTTACCATCTCCTCAAGCGCCTCTGCCGCCCTTACAGGATAATCCGGCGCAAAAGAATAGCGACTGGCAAGCGTCTGACTTCTATATTTATAATCCGGCAGCCAAATATCCACAAGTCCTTCTAACTGCTTTAATACTTCTGCCTTCTCATAGCCTCCTGTATTATAGACAACGGGAAGGATTAAGCCCTGTTCTTTTGCCAGATGTAGTGCTTTTATCACAGATGGCAGAAAATGCCCTGCTGTTACCAGATTGATATTATTGGCTTTTTGTTTTTGAAGCTCCAAAAATATCTCTGCTAACCGCAAAGTGCTTATCTCTTTCCCAACACTTCCTTTGGCAATCCTATAATTTTGACAAAAGACACAGCGAAGGGTACATCCCGAAAAGAAGACGGTCCCTGAGCCTTCTGTCCCTGAAATACAAGGCTCTTCCCACAGATGAAGCGAAGCTCTTGCCACATAGGGCTCTTTAGGCATCCCACAATATCCACGTTCTCCATGTGCCCTGTCAACCTTACATTCTCTAGGGCAAAGTCCACATCCTTCTATCATCCCTGATATAACCTCTCAAACCACTTGAGATATTTTTGCTCTGTCTCTTTAAAAGGTTCTGTATCAAACACAGGATGACTGGATAATTCCCCTGGATATTTCACCGCTTCCTCTCCCATAAAATGCTGAAATTCATAATACAACAGCGTATCATCTAACTGCTTCCAGAGTCTTTCCTCCTCCTTAGACACCCCTTTTAAATATTTCTGAAAAATACAGTCCTGCAAGACTTTCTCAATCTCCTGATATTTTATCAGATGCCCTTTCACCGGCCTTGTAATATCCGCCAGATACGCTTCGCTGGCATCATGTAGTAAACATGCTAACTGTACGCGTCTATCATATCCCCTTGCATATGCCTCCTCACAGCAGTGAATACAGTGCTGCCCCACCGAATAGAACTTTGGAAAATGCCCATTTGCCCTTACCAGCATCGACAGCGCATGTGCAATATCCAAAATCTCAATCTGCTCTATCTTAGGCGCTGCCGGCGCAAAAGAAATCTTAGAATATGTTGTAATACAATCTCCCATCCTTATCTCCTCCTGTATATTCTCCTCATATCTTGACGCCCCCAGGATTCTGCTATATACTATTCAACACTACCTGTAGAAAGGAACGCCTTTGACTTATGAAAGAAAAAAAAGAACTTATCCAATACACAGCTATATGTATTCTTATCATCTATCTTGTGTGTCATTACTGGGACACTGCCATGCAATGGCTTGGCGTCTGTCTTCATGTTGTCCGTCCTCTGCTCTTAGGCGGCATCACTGCGTATATTCTAAACCTGATTATGGATTTTTACGAAAAAAATATCCTTTCCAAATGGTACACCACTCCTTCGCGCCGCCGCATGGTCTCCATCCTTCTGTCTTTGATAACCCTGCTTCTTATTCTGGCTCTTATCATCAATATGATTGTACCAGAATTAAAATCCTGTATGGAAATCCTGCTCTCAAACCTTCCGGTTGTCTACGATGCTGCGATACAGTTTTTAAACAATCACCCGGAGCTTTTCTCCCTTATCCCTGCTCCATCTGATATGCAGTTTGACGTCCAGACCATCCTAGAAAAGCTTGTAGCTTTCTTTGGCTCCGGGGCAGGTGCCAGTTTGTTTGGCTATCTCTCTTCTTTTATAACACTTATCACCCAGTTATTTGTGATGCTGATATTTGCCATCTATGTGCTTGCCGGCAAAGAATGGCTGATGCACCAGACAGACCGTTTAGCCCGCATCTACCTTCCCTCCCGCATCCGGCATAAAGCCTATCATATCCTGCGCACCCTAGATAACAGCTTTCACCGCTTTATCGTAGGTCAATGCACAGAAGCTTTGATTCTTGGCATCTTATGTATCCTTGGCATGTTTTTATTAAGACTTCCCTATGCCGTAATGATTGGCGTCCTTGTAGGTGCCACTGCACTTATCCCTATCTTTGGTGCCTATATCGGTGCCATTATAGGTATCCTGATGATTTTTACCGAAGCACCGTTTAAGGCCCTGTTATTTCTGTTATTTATCGTTATACTACAGCAGTTGGAAAATCAGCTTATCTATCCCCGCGTTGTAGGAACCTCCATCGGCCTTCCGGGAATCTTAGTCTTCTCTGCCGTGATGGTCGGTGGCAGCCTCTTTGGTGTCGCTGGCGTCCTTCTGGGTATCCCCTTAGCCGCAGCAGCCTACCAGCTTCTAAAAGAAGACCTCCAAAAACGCGAACATTAACTTCTATTTATAATTCACTTCCATCAACATCAACCCTTCGGGCGGCATCAGCCGCCCGGCTTTCTCTCTGTCCCCACTTTCTATAATCTCTCTCATAGATTTGGGGCTTCGAAGCCCAAGTCCCACTTCCACAAGTGTCCCTGTTAAAATCCGCACCATATGATATAAAAAACCATCCCCTAGATAACTAATCTCAATCCTGTCCTTATCTTTTTGAACAAGAATCTCCTCCACTGTGCGAATTGTCGACTTCTTATACCTTTTTAGCGAACAAAACGCCCGGTAATCATGTTTTCCACATAAATACCCCGCCGCTTCTCTCATCGCCTCCACATCTAGCTTCTCTAAAACCGGTACAGAAAATCTCCTCCCAAACACATCTGGCAAGGCACTATTCCATATCCGATATACATACCGCTTCCTAATCGCCCAAAGTCTTGCATGAAATCTAGGCTCCGCTTCCTCTATTGACACCACCCCAATATCCGCCGGCAGATACCGGTTCATATACTCCAAAATCTCCTTGCAGCTCTTCCCCCCACTACACCGAAAGCTAATCACCTGCCCCGCCGCATGCACTCCCGTATCCGTTCTTCCTGACCCATGCACTTCTACCACATTCCCCTCCATCCGCGACAAAAGTTCTTCTAACTTCCCCTGAATGGTATTTTGCGTATTCCCCTGCACCTGCCACCCCCGATACCGAGTCCCCTCATACTGTACTACTGCCTTATAATTCATCGCTCTTTTTCCTATTAAAATCAAATTAGCATTATTTTTTCTCTGTAAAATATTATAGCATAAAATATATTGGAATTGCGAACGGATTGAAACACCTTCAAAAAATTCTTGATATTATTTATTTGAATGAATATAATAAAATCATACTCAAGGAGGAGCAATGTCATGAAATTTCCAGAAAATGCAAAAAAGCCTCAGACGCCAGAATCAAGGGTGGAAAATATATAAAAGCAGAACCAACGGCACACGAAGGTGCCTGATGGTATGGAGATTTTTTATGAAATATTCAGTTGAAGAATTAACAATAAAAAAGGAAGACCAGACTTATGACAGGAAAAGCGCCCGAAAGGAACCGAAAGGGCTGTCTAATCATATCGTTGCCTTTGCTAACGCTGACGGTGGCATATTGGTCATTGGAATTGAAGATAATGGCGAAATTACAGGAATTGATAGCTATACCGATAAAGTCAATGAAATCCTGCGCGTCCCTTTTGATTTCTGCAGACCGTCTGTCCTTATAGAAACAGAAACCTTGGAATGTATCGATAAAAACGGAAATCCCAACCATCTTTTGGTCATCCATATCCCCCAAAGTCCTGAGCTCCATGCAAATCAACAGGATGACGTATACTACCGTATGGGTGATAAATCACAGAAGCTTAGCTTTGATGACCGGTTACGACTGATGTACTCCAAAGGCTCACGCTATTACGAAGATGAACCGGCAGCGGATTCCTCTATTGACGATATTGATATGGATTTCGTAGCGTCCTACTGCAAAAAAATCGGATATGCTAAATCACCGACCGAATATATCCAGCAGAATAAATCCTACATTGTTACAAAAGGTGGCCGTCAAGAAATGAGCGTTGCCGCCATTCTCCTGTTTGGAAAAGATCCGCAGCAATATTTTCAGCGAGCCCGGATCCGTTTTACCCGTTATGATGGTATAGAAGCGAAGGTCGGATCTGAAATGAATGTGGTAAAGGATAAGATATTTACTGGGCGTATTCTTGACATGGTTGAAAAAACGCTGGCTTTTGTCCAGGATCAGATCAAAGAACATACTTACCTTGGAAAAGAAGGGAAATTCATAACAACACCTGAATTTCCTGAATTCGTTTGGAAGGAAATTATCATAAATGCCGTCACCCACCGCGATTACAGCATCAAGGGAACCGATATCCAGGTCAAAATGTTTGATGACCGGATCGTTGTGGAAAGTCCAGGAAACCTACCTGGCATCGTCCGTTTGAGCAACATGCGCCAAGTCCATTTTTCCCGTAATCCCAAAATAGCTGCTTTTTTACATGAGTATGATTATGTGCAGGAATTTGGAGAAGGCGTCGACCGCATGTATAAGGAAATGGAGAAAGCAGGACTACCAGCACCCGAATATAAAGATGTCGCCTTTATGCTAAATACGACAATCCGAAACCAAATTGGCGCGGCTTCTGACGCGATTGGCGCGACTTCTGGCACGAGCAGCATGACTTCTAGCATCAAGGATATCAAGAATACTGTCCAAACAGAACTCTCCAAAAATGAATTTCTTGTATACTGCTTTATAAAAGCAAATCCTGAAGCCTCCACACGCATAATTTCCAGCAACATTAAGCTCTCTACGAGAACTGTGCAACGCTGCATAGCTGCTCTTTTGGAAAAAAACATTATTGAAAATCAGGGAACCCGACAGCATGTAAAATGGTCCATTCTGGAACAGAAGTTATGATAAAATGCATGCTCAGCGCATGGGAGGGGTGACAAAATTCATCTCGCCCCTCTGCCATTCCTTTCCATGCCCTACCATATGGAGCATTTTACATCTCAATCCCTTTGCGTGCCTTCACGCCCTTATCAAATGGATGCTTCCTCTTCTTCATCTCTGTCACATAATCCGCTAATTCTATCAGTTCTTCTCCTGGATCTCTCCCTGTAAGCACCACCTCAAGCCCTTCTGGCCGTTCCATCAAGAAGCGAATCGCCTCTCTTGGCGCTATCATCCCATACTGATAAGCGCTCATAAATTCATCAATCACCAGCATCCCATAATTTTCTTCTTTTGCCTTCTTTATCACCTTCACAAAAAGCTCCATATAGGCATCTTTTGCTTTCTCTTTTTGCTCGTCTGTCATATTCCAGTAAAATCCAAACTTCTCTGTACAGCAGCAATAGTCAATCCCCAGTTTTTGAAGCATCTCTACCTCACTTGAAGTCCCATCCTTCATACACTGGCAAAACAGTACCTTTATCCCATATCCGGCAGCCCGCACTGCAAGCCCCACGGCTGCGGTTGTCTTCCCCTTGCCATCTCCACAATAAATATGCAGACACCCTTTTACATTATCCATAATATCGCTCCTTTCACAAGCAAAAATACCAAAAGTGCCAACACCGCTGTTCCATACAACAGCTGATTTGCCCTTTTAATATCCTGATATTCCACTGCCCGATGGTCATCGCCTAATGTTGGCTTCTGATACAGCGTTCCAAAGTAGTATGCATTGCCAGCCAACTGAATATGCAGCGCCCCTGCTGTCACTGCCTCTGTATGTGCAGAATTGGGACTGCTATGCTGATATCTGTCTCTCTTATATATCTTCCATGCATGTTTTGCATCCATCCCAAGACATGCGCTTGCTCCAATCATCAAAAGCGCTGAAATCCTTGCTGGCAGATAATTTACCAAATCGTCAAATTTTGCCGCTGCCCTGCCAAAATACAGATAGCGTTCATTTTTATATCCTACCATCGAATCCATCGTATTTACTGCCTTATAAAAATATCCAAAAGGCGCTCCGCCAATCACCATAAAAAGCAGTGGTGCCACAATCCCATCGGATGTATTCTCAGCCACCGTCTCCACTGCTGCCTTGGTCACTCCAATCTCGTCAAGCACCGCCGTATCCCTTCCAACCACCATAGCCACTGCGTCTCTTGCCCCTGTAAGGTCGCCTGCTTTTAGTGCCTGATATACTTTCATCGTCTCATCTTTTAACGCCTTGGTGGCAAGCAGTTGATAGCACATCACGGTCTCTAATAAAAAGTGAAGATATGGATGCACGCTTTTAGCTAGTGCTAAAAGTCCCCATGCGACCCCAGATGTTATCCCGGCTGTCAGCACCAAAAGAAATCCTCCTGCTATCAATTCCCCTTGCTTTGTCTTAGAAAATATCTTTCGAAGCAGTGTTTCCAAAGTGCTAATCAGATGCCCCACCAGGCGAATCGGATGATATAGCCAATGCGGGTCTCCAATCAACAAATCCAGTATAAATCCAAGCCCTACGGCAAGCATTGATAATTCCATAACATCGTCCCTTCTACAGGCGTTAAAAGATACCCACACCCATTTTTTACCTGATAGTCAAAATAGGATTGCTCTGGAAAGCCATAGCGCTCCATAATCGCCATAATGGTACCCCCATGCACCACCAAAGCCACTGTGCCATCTATCTTTGTTATCTCTTTCACAATCTCTGCAAAGCCTTCCTGACAGCGCGCCTTAAAATCCTCCATCGACTCTCCCCCCGGAAATGGAAGCGTTCCTCCACTGTCAATCCAGGCCTGATAAGACAGATTCCCATCTAACTCCTGATAGCTTTTATTTTCAAAATCCCCAAAGTCACATTCCCGAAGTTTCTCTACTATCTGCATCTGGCTGTTCTCTACCTTCCAGATAAGCTTTGCCGTCTCTATGCACCGCCGCATAGGGCTTGTATAGATACGCACAACTTCAGGATATAGACGCCCCTCTAACAGTGCAATCCCCTGTGCACAAAGTCCCTCGTCTGTACGGCCTCCAAGATAGCGCCCTTCTAGATTCCCTTTTGTAAATGAATGGCGCACTAAAACAATTTCAGCCACCTTTAATCACCGTCCCTATTCCACAGATAACCCGATGTACCTCTTTGGCTTCTTTTGCAATCTCGCAACAGATACGCCCGGTCCGCTCCCGGTATTCCCGGTCAAATCTATCCACAGGGACAACTCCATAGCCAAGCTCATTGGTTACAAGTATAATCTCTGGATTTTGTTCTTTTAAGCGTGCAAGCGACCATTCTTCTTTCTTTTCCATCATCCTCTTGATATATTCGTGAAAATGATATAGCAGTTTTGCCGAATAGAGTGCTTCCATCTCACAGATTGCCCCATCCACCCCTTTCTCCTCCAAGATGCCAAATCTCTTATATGCATAGGCTTTCTTCCCCTGAAAGCATCCGCCTGTCACCAAAATCATAACCATTTTCCTCCCAACATCAGCGCATATACAAACATCAGTTCGCATACCTGCACAAAAAATCCGGCGATATCTCCTGTCGTACCGCCAAATTCCTTTATCGCCACATAATAATAATACCCATACGCCACCACTGCGGTTAGAAAAAGCAACACCGAAAGCCCCGTATTTAGCCAAAATGCCACGACAGCGCTAAGTACAAGCCACAGCAAAAGTGCTATAAGCACCACTCTTTTCTGCGCTGCATCTGCAAACATCCCAAGCGAACCCTTTTGATTGGCGCATGGAAAAAATACAAGTGCCAGACCACTACAGCATCTAGACACCACATACCCAACACATAGAACTGGAAGTGCATGGAGGGACAGTTCACTAAAAGCTCCAAGCATCAGCAGAAAATAGATGCATCCCATAATAATCGCAAAAGCCCCTGCATGAGAATCTTTTAGTATTGCAAGCTTTCGCTCCTTTGGCTGGCAGGAGCTAAGTGCATCTATGGTATCTAAAAAACCATCGAGATGGATGCCGCCTGTCACTGCTACGGGAAGAACCACAAAACCCACGGCACGCATCAGGCTCCCAAAATCCGCCCATACACAAAGGCTTCCATATCCATACGCCAAAAGCCCAATCACAACCCCAATACCCGGAAAAAAGCACATCATATATTTCATATTCTCCTTGTCCCAGTCCGCCTGTGGCATGGGAACTTTGGAAAACATGGAAAATGCAATTAAAAAACTATTCCATACTCTTTTACTCATCCTGCGTCTTTGTCTCCTTTATGTAGAATTGGTATCGAATAGACGACTTCCACCACCTGGTCTGCCCTCTCTGCTAACCGGCGGTTGATTTCTCCTAGATATTTCTGATACTCTTTTGTCTCCTTTTCATACAATATCCCATCAGAAAAAATCTCATTTGAGACAACAATCAGATGCTTGCACTGTGTTCTTAGCCTGTCAATCCCTAAAAGAATCTCCTCCACACATCGCTCTTTGGCGCCATCCTTTTGGTACAGTTCATTGGCTGTCAGATTGGACATACATTCTAACAGCACCGTTCCATAACCGCTGGCATCTGCTTTTTTTAATCCCGTGTAACATTCTAAAGTATCAAATTCCTTCTCTCTACGCATTGCACGATGTCTTGCAATCCGTCTGTGACATTCCTCGTCAAAAGGGTACATCGTCGCAAGATAGAGATAGGGTTTTGTCTGATGCTCTAAAACAAGCTGTTCTGCATATTCTGATTTACCGCTTCCACTGCCACCTGTCACTACAATGAACATATACGACCTCCATACGCCCTGCAGCTTTCTAAAAACGCACAGGGTACTTTAAGATTAGAATAGAAAAACAGATGTGGAAATCCTGCATACAGCGTCTTATCTCCATGCACACAGTTCCAGGAGCGTTTTCCCACTGGCTTTCTTGCACAAAAGCTTTCTCCGCAGCACTCACTGTCCCAGTAGTGAAATTCATGGCCGCGAACAAACGTTCCTTTTTCTCCCAATAACTGGTCTTTTACCGCCTCAAGTGTCATATAGCCAAAACGTCCAAGCTTTTCTGTCCGATAGGCTTTTGCATCAATCACGCCTGCCATCGGATAGAAGATGCCATCTGCATCTTCTAGCTCCCGATGAAGATATAGAAAGCCTCCGCACTCTGCAATACAGGGCATCCCTTTCTGGATTGCCTGATAGACAGCCTTTCGCATTGACAGATTGTCACTAAGCTTCTTAGCATAAAGCTCTGGATACCCGCCGCTTAGTATCAGCCCGCACACGCCTTCTGGTAAATCCTTATCTGACAGCGGTGAAAATGCAACAAGCTTTGCACCCATCTCTTCTAAAAGCTCTAGATTAT
The DNA here is from genome assembly GCA_910575445.1 of Lachnospiraceae bacterium. GTDB lineage: Bacteria > Bacillota > Clostridia > Lachnospirales > Lachnospiraceae > Hominiventricola. Next base: position 269,401 of record CAJTFW010000004.1, read on the forward strand.
CTAAATAGGTAAAACAAAATGCATCGTCTTTGGCAACTGCAATTCGTACAGAACCTTTATCTGCCATGGATACTATTTTTTGTGCCCACAGACCTTTGGTAGCAGCTCTAGAGCCCCCATCTTCTTCCTTCACCAAAAAATCCGCATAACACTCTGCAATCTCTAAAAATCCGTCTATGGAAAGCGTTTCCTCTAACACCTTTGAAAGCTTTTGCAGCTTCTCTTTTAGTCTCTCAACTTCCCCTGGAAGCACAAGTCCTAGATGCCGGCTCTCCAAAGAGAGTTCTTCTATCTTTGGCACATAGCCCAATACTTTTATTGATAATTCCTGCTCTATCAAAGGCTTTAACTGCTGATATATCATCGGTGACACCTGATTGAGTATTACCGCACAAATCTGACTGTTTTTCTGATACTCCAAAAAGCCTTTGATGGTGGCAAGTATGGACAGACTGGCTCCTTTCGCGTTCACAATCAGCACCGCCGGAATCGAAAGCGTACGCGCCACATCATACGTACTCCCTGTTACCTGTACGCCCCCTAGTCCGTCATAATATCCCATCACGCCTTCCACCACGGCAAGCTCACAGTCTGACATATTTTTAACAAACAGATAGCGCGTGGTATCCGTATCTGTAAAAAAGGTGTCCAGATTTCTGGATTTGGTACCAATTACCCGCCCATGAAACATAGGGTCAATATAGTCCGGTCCACATTTAAAAGAAGCCACGCGAAGTCCACGGTTGACAAGCGCCTGCAGAATCCCGCAGGTAATCAAGGTCTTGCCGCTGCCACTTGCGGGGGCTGTAAGGAGAATTCTTGGTATTCTCATTGTTTTCCTCCCCGACAGGTAATGATATAGATCGGATTTTGTCCCATCATCAGATGATATTTCCCAAGCTTGTTCGCTTTTGCCACGCTGACAGAGATAATTTCTTCTTCGATAAGTGGAAGCGCTCTAAGACACTCTGTTACTTCGCTTATCGTCTCAAGTGTCACGGTATTGATAACGATGCGAATCATGGGATTTTTCTGAAGCAGGCAATTTAGAATCGCTTTTAGATTGCCCGCGCTTCCGCCGATAAAAGCATGGGTTGGCGCTGGAAGGTCCTCTAGCGCCTCTGGGGCATGTCCTTTGATAATCTCAATATTAGGAGTCTTAAATTCCCTTTTATTTTGCCCAATCTTCCAACAGGCTTCTTCCTGTCTCTCGATAGCATAGACCATACCATCCACCGCCTGAAGTGCCATCTCCACGGTGACAGAGCCTGTCCCCGCCCCTACGTCGTAGACAATGGAATCTCTGGTCAGATGAAGCTTTGCCACGGAAAGACAGCGGATTTCACTCTTAGTCATCGGCGGCTTTCCGCGTAAGAATCTGCCATCATCAATACAGGACATCACCCCCGGAAAATGTCCCGGATTTTCAATCAGCGCCACACACAGTCCATCATAAGTTCCTCTTTTTATCTCTGCGGGAGTGCCGGAAGTAATGCGCTCTTCAGAATAGCCTAGACGCTCTCCAATATGTATCTGTACATGGTAGAGTCCATAGTTCTGAAGCTCACTGCACAAATCCTCTACACTGTTTGCTGTACTTAAGATAACAAATGTCTTAGCATGTGTTGTGACTGCGCCTATGATATTGGTCATACGCCCATGCGCACTTTTCAAACAGACGTCCTCCCAGGCCAGATGCAGCTTTGCACAGAAATAGACCACGGAGGAAATACCACAGAGTGTATGTACCTCACAGCCTATCCTGGCAAGTGCATCATATAACCGCTTTGCCCCGCTGTAGAAGCCAATATCACCAGACAGAAGAATCACCGGATGGGAATATTCAGGATGTGCTGCAAGAAAATCTGCGATTCGCTCTGCATCATAGTCAACATAGGTAGGCTTTTTACACTTGCAGACTGCTTCAAGCATCCGTTTGGCACCGATTAGTACATCTGCATCTTCTACCGCCTTTGACACCTCTATAGTCATACCATCAAAAGTTCCCATGCCGATGCCTGCTAGTGTTACCACACGCTTTTTTTGCCTGTCCTTTTGCCCTGTTACCGATGCCAAGTCCTGCTTTTTGCTTTCACTTGCTATCTTTTCACTTACTTCTATCCTCTTTTTTACTCCTCTTTTAGCATCTCCATCTAACCCCAATCGCTCTATCAGAAGCTTTTTTACCTCCTGATAGGAATACCCCTTTTGTTCCTCTGGTCTTCCAATCAGCACCACTTTTGCTTTGGCCTTTTGGGCAGCAGCTATTTTTTCTTCAAATCCACCAGCTTTTCCGGTCTCTTTGGTTACCAGATACTTACAGTCAAACTGCCGAAGCATTGCAATATTTAGTTCTTCTGAAAAGGGTCCCTGCATACAGATAAGATGTTTCCCACAAAATCCCAACTTTTCACAGGACAATGCCACTTCTCCTGTCGAGAGCACGCGGGCAAACACACGTTCTTTATAATCTGACAGTCTGGTATATTTAAAAAGCTCCTTGCTTCCGGTCGCTGCCAAAATATTGCCTTTGGTTCCTTCTAAATAATCGATGGCTTCTTCTACTGAGCCGACCAAAACCGCGTCCTCTGTCTCCACTTTTGAAGCCTCCCGAATCAGCCGAATATATTCTGTCCCGACCGCCTTACATGCTTCTAGGATATTTTTAGACGCTTCCACCGCATAAGGATGCGTTGCATCGACTACGATGCTTCCTGGCTCTGCCCTTAGAAAATCCTCCATCTCTTTCTGGCTCATCCGTCCTTTATGTACTTGAAGATATGGCATCCGCTGAAGCAATGTCTCTCCATATTCGGTCGCCACACAGGCGGTTACATAGACCTGATACCCGGCCAATTCTTCTGACAGGATTCTCCCTTCGGTCGTCCCGGCAAATACAATCACTGATTCCATCTTGTCTCCTCCATACAGACTGTATATGTCATCGCTGCTGCTGCCACAGTCACACCCCTACAGGCGGTCTTGGGTATTAACAGCCGACGGACTCCAGCCCCTTTAAGCGCTGCCCGCTCACAGACATTTCCCACCCCCGTCACCTGGCGCACAAACTCTGATTCCTGGAAGTCCTCTTCTGCTTCTACCTCCAAAAGTTCTGTCGCTGAATAAGTGACAAATGGAACGCCCAGACTGTCTGCCAGTGCAAGAATCCCTTTTTCTTCTTTTTTTAGATCAATCGATGCAATCTGGCGCACACTTTCCTGATAGATGCCATATTCTTCTAACACTTCTGTGACAACTTCTTTTATTACCGTCTCATGAATCCCTTTGCGGCATCCAATACCAAGTGTTAGAACTCGTGGTACCAGATGAAGCGTACGGGAAAATGGGGCACCTTTTCGAATATCAATCGTAAACCCCAGTTCATATTTCCCAACCATATCCAGCTCTTTTGGCACATTTCCTTCCACCGGATAAGCGCTTCGCATCCCCACACGCGCCCCTTCCACCAGCTGCGCTGCAATCTCCTTGGCATATAACATCGAATCTAAATACATCCCTTTTTTGGCTGCAAAAGCATCCACTGCAAATCTTCCATGCAAGTCGGTTGCTGTTGTAATCACCGGTTCTGCCCCTAAAATCTTCGCTGCTAAAAGCGCAAGCTCATTTGCGCCTCCAATATGCCCGGACAGCAAAGAGATAACATAGCGCCCCTGCTCATCAATCACCAGTACTGCCGGGTCTTCCTTTTTGTTTTTTAGATAAGGCGCAATACTTCTGACTGCTATTGCGGCAGCACTGATAAAGATTATTGCATCCTGTCTTGCAAACTGCTCTCTAGTCCATGCTTTTAGTTCACCATGTAATACTTGTACCCCGTCTGGTGGTGTTATCTCTTTCTTTTTCACCCACATTTCACATAAGATTTTTTCTAAAGCCAGTCCGGCGGACAATCTCTGCGCCAATACTGCCCCATGACGTGTAAAACTGATAAGTCCTGCCTTCATAATTATTTTTCTATCCCCTTATTTACTGCCTGGCAATTTGACTTGCCAACTGTTCTACATTCCTGGTCTGTGCTAATACTCCATAGACCTTGGAAAAGGTAATCACTCCAACCTCTAATTTCCCTTGTACCCTTTGATTTACATAAAATTCCATCCGTTTTATCACCTGTCCCATCACAGGCTTTATAAGCTGAAGCTCTTGTAAGCACTGAAGCGCATCATCGGTTGTCACACTCTCCATCATCCGGGAAAGCACATGAATTGGCGCCCCCAGAAGCGCTGCATGTACGGTTAAAAGCTCCATCCTCGCATCAGCACTATGCGAGTGCGTATTCATAATCCCACCGGCAAGCTTGATAAATTTTCCAATATGGCCGACAAGCAATACCCCTTTCGCGCCGTACCAGGCGGCAGCATCTAATGCTTCCCCGACAAAATTGCTGCATTTTATCGCATCCTCCAGAGAAAGTCCATGTCCATACTGCGCCAGAAAATCAATTCCATAGTTGCCTGGTACAATCAGAAGATATTTTTTTTGGGTGGCAAGTTTTTGGCGTATCTCCACGCGAATGGTATCTATCAAAGCCTGCTCGCTCATTGGCTCCACAATACCACTTGTGCCAAGAACTGAGATGCCGCCGACAATGCCAAGTCTTGGATTAAAGGTCTTGGCTGCCAGCGCCTCGCCTTCTGGAATCGAGATACGCACCAGAAGTCCTCTGGTATTGCCATAGTGTTTACAGACTTTCTGGACATTTTCTATAATCATCTGTCTGGGAACCCGATTAATTGCCGCCTCGCCCACGGGTTGTTCAAGCCCTGGCTTTGTAACCCTGCCCACACCCTTACCACCTTCTACTTGTATCTCACCGCTTATCGCATCTTTTAGATAGGATACTTCTGCATAGACCAAAATCCCATTGGTTACATCCGGGTCGTCTCCACTATCCTTTTGAATTGCACAGCTTACCGCTTCTGCCCCCATTGATACTTCTAGTACCTGCAAATGAAGCGGTATCTGCTTGGGTGTCATCAAATCTATCGTAGTAAGCTCTGTCTGCGACAGCAACATAGAAGCTGCTGCTTTAGCTGCTGCCGCTGCACAGGAGCCGGTGGTGTAGCCATATCGAAGCTTCTGATGATTTTTATAGATAAACTGTTCCATCACATCCTAGCCTTCGATGTCCTGGAAAAATACCGGAAGCTTCTCTTTAAATACTTCCAGTATCATCTGTGAGATTTCCCGAATCTGCGGATGTGCTGCACTGCTTAGACGAAGCTTTAAGAAATGCCGCCACTCCCGCAGGTTCATGGTCATTACAAGCTCTGTCTTTAGAGAATTTGGCAGAATCGAGCGGGCTTCTTGTGGTGTTGCACCAGCTTCTAGCATCTGAAAATAATATTTCTCTGCACTTTCCATTGCCTCACGCCAGATGTTATATTTTTCACAATCTGCGGGATTATCCAGCTGATAAGAAAAGCCACCTGCAAGATCTATCACAGAAATCTGATTCTGAAACTGGTCCTTAGAGTAGTTGCAATAGCGTGTGCTCTCCTGGCTGTAGCTTGCCACCCGGTGCCGTACAATCTCATGCGTTACCCCGCGGTCACAGATAACCTTAACGGTGATGCTCTCATGCTCAATCACCGACTCATGCCCTCTCTTTACAATACCCGCAATAAAACGCTCCGCAGAATCCTCACGGATTTTGTCTTCACTCTTGTAGCAGACTCTGCCAATTCTCTCAATCTTTTTTAAAATATCCTGATAGTCCGCCATATCAATAATCTCAATCGTTGGTTTTATAATAATCATCGCAAGCTCCTTATTTTAGTCCCGCTCCATCTCAATCCGCACCCGGTTTCAAGAAGCATTTCCCGACGCCTTGCGTCTGGAAATCCTTCTGGGTGCTCCTTGAGATTCCGCTGTTTTTTTATTTTAGTCCCGCTCCATCTCAATCCTTCTGGGTGCTCCTTGAGATTTTGCTGTTTTTTATTTTTGATGCTGATATGCTTCTACATGCCCTCCATCCCATGTGGTCAGATGGTAGTAGACATGGAGTGCCTGGTCGATAAGTGACAATGCCATAATCGCTCCTGTCCCTTCTCCTAGATGCATCCCCGCATGTAGTGGTGCTTTCATACCAAGGCGCTCCATCACAAGCTTAGAGGCAGGCTCGGCAGAGCAGTGGGTGGCAATCATATATTCTCTAGAGGTCTCACAGAGCATTGTGGCTAGATATGCTGAAATTGCTGAGATAAAGCCGTCAATCAGTATCGGCAGCCGCTCATATGCTGCGCCAAGATAGCAGCCCACCATTCCTGCAATATCCAGTCCGCCAACTTTTGCAATCACGTCAATCGCATCCTCACGGTTTGGCTGATTTATTTCAATGGCTTTTTGAATTGCCCGAATCTTGCGCGCTAGTCCTTCCGTGGAAAGTCCGGCTCCGCGGCCTGTCACTTCCTCTACCTGCTGTTCAAAAAGAACCGCTGCACACGCAGAGCTGGTCGTTGTATTTCCAATGCCCATCTCTCCGGTGACAATCAGCTGATAGCCTTCCTCTTTTAGTTCATGTACCAGATTGGCTCCGGTTAAAATCGCACGGATACATTCTTCTCTTGTCATCGCCGGACCCTTTGTGATATTTCCGGTACCATGACGAATCACCAAGTTGCGGATACGTGGATGCTTTCCGTCAGTCAGCGCACCAATATTTACCGGAATCAACTCACAGTTTGCCAGATTACACATCACACAGGCCGCCGAAAGGCGCTCGCCCATATTTTCCAATACCTGTATGGTCACTGAGCTGTCTGTCTGTGTTACCCCTTCTTCCACCACTCCATTATCTGCCCCCATAATCACAACTGCCCGCTTGTCTGGATGTGGATAAGAAGTCCCATAGATACCAGCCATCTGTACCAGTACTTCCTCCAACCAGCCAAGCCCCCGAAGTGGTTTACATAAAGAGTCCCAACACCGCCAGCTCTCCTCCATCACTATCCGGTCTATTGGTCTGATTCCCTCTAATAACTCTTCCAAACTCTGCATCCTTATCCTCTCCTATCTTCTTATTTTCAGAAAATCCATACTACTTTGGCCTGTGTAACAGCTCTTTTTTCTATGGATGATTCCCTGTCTTCTGGCACCATGCAGCAATCTCTTCTATCAGCTTTATTGGAAGTGGCTTCTGATATGGAAGCTGAATCGTTCCTTTGTTGGTCTTGTAATCTACAAGTTTCTCTGCAAAATGTTCCACTGCCTTTGGTCCCGGATATAGCCCAATATGCCTCTGGAAGCCCGCAAACTGAATAATATTCTGCCCATCCCAAAACGTTGGCATACTCCAGGTAATCCGCTCCTTGGCATTAGGAAGTGCCTTACGAATCGCTTTTCTGACTTCTTCTAGATACTTTTGTACTTCTTCTGGCTGTGCTTTAATATACTCCTCCACAGTCTTTGGAGCCTCTCCACAATAATGCCCTTGGTTCTGCTTTTGAAAACTCCTTCCACATTTTGGACATGTCCACATCCTGTCTAAGACTCCTTTCCTATCCTTATTACGCCTTATTCCTTCGCATACAACATGGCATTGCAGATAGTCGCTGCGATATTGCTTCCACCCTTTCTTCCTCTTGGCACAATATATGGTACGTCTGTCTTCATAATCAGCTCCTTAGCCTCCACCACATTGACAAAGCCAACCGGAGCTCCAATAATCAGGGCTGGAGAGAGCTTTCCTTCCTCGATTAACTCATATAGCCGAATCAGGGCTGTCGGTGCATTTCCAATCGCAAAAATAACTTCGCGTTTTAGTGCGGCCCCTCGCTCCATACAGATGGTAGCTCTTGTACAGCCTCTCTCCTTTGCCTCTTTAGCCACATCCTCATCTGCCATAAAGCAGTATGCTTCTCCGCCGTATTCCTGAAGCTTTTTCTTATTGATCCCGGACCATGCCATCTTGGTATCTGTCACAATCACAGCGCCCCTTCGAAGCGCCTCCACACCAAGACGCGCGGCATCTTTAGAAAAACATATGTTCTTAGCATAATCAAAATCCGCCGAAGTATGAATGCACCGCTTGACAATCGAAAACTCTGGCTCCGGCCAGGTCTTTCCCTGAAGCTCCTCTGTAATAATCTCCATACTCCTCTTTTCAATCTCTTCTGGTCTTACAACTTCTATCTTTTCAAGCATCAGACACCCGCCTCCAATATTTTATATATTTGCTCCATATCAAATGACCTGCGCACCAAATCCGCAAGTTTATTATACTCTGCTTCCTTATGTGCTTCCAAATCAAAACGATAGTTTCCAAATTCCATCCCTTTTTTTGCCATTAGTTTACGAATCATCATCTCTGCAAAGCCTGGCGTATCAAAAATCCCATGCAGATAACTTCCAAGCACGTTTCCATCTGTATTAGAAAGTGCATCCACACGTCCGTCTGACAGACGAATCAGCTCCCTGCAGCCGCCTAAATTCTCAGAAGTCCCCATATGAATCTCATACCCTGTCACTTCTTGTCCCACAAAATCCGCCCAAAGTCCAGCCCCCTCAACCATCGTCCCGCGTATCTGTGTTCTGGTCTTCGCCTTGGAAAATACGGTCTTCATATGCAGAAGTCCCATTCCCCGCAGCTCTCCGCCGTGCTCTACCTGATATGGGTCTTCCATCCTCTCTCCCATCATCTGAAATCCCCCGCAGATACCAACAAGTGGCGTCCCCTTCTCCACCTGTCGAAGTATCAAAGCTTCCATCCCGGATTCCCGCATCCATATAAGGTCATCCATAGTATTTTTTGTACCTGGCAGAAGAATCAAATCCGGCTCTCTTAGCATCCCTGGCTTTTGCACATAGCGAAGTGATACGCCCTCCATTCGCTCAAATACTGAAAAATCCGTAAAGTTTGAGATATGCGGCAGATGAATCACCGCCACATCCACGCCAGCTCCTTGTTCGGTCTGCAAAAGTCGCTCTGAAAGGCTATCCTCATCATCCAAGTCAAGTTTTTCCATGGGTACCACTCCCACAACCGGAATCTTTGTCTTCTCTTCTATCATCGCAAGTCCCGGCTTTAGTATCTCTACATCCCCCCGAAACTTATTGACAATTAGTCCCTTTATCATCTGCTGCTCATCTTCTTCTAGCAGCTTTACCGTCCCATACAGCGCTGCAAATACGCCCCCTCTGTCAATATCTCCCACCAAAAGCACCGGTGCTTTTGCCATCTTTGCCATCCCCATATTGACAATATCATGCTCCCGAAGATTAATCTCTGCCGGACTTCCGGCTCCTTCTATCACAATGATGTCATACTCTTTAGAAAGCCTCTCATATGCCGCCATCACATCGGGAATCAGCTGCTCTTTGTTCTGATAATAGTCCATTGCCCGCATATTTCCACGGACTTCCCCATTGACTATCACCTGACTTCCCACCTGACTTGTCGGCTTTAAAAGTATGGGATTCATATCCACCGTTGGTGCAAGATTGCAAGCCTCTGCCTGCATCGCCTGCGCTCTTCCAATCTCTAACCCATCTGCTGTAATATAAGAATTTAACGCCATATTCTGCGATTTAAACGGTGCTACCCGATACCCGTCCTGCCAGAACACCCTGCAAAGCCCTGCTGTCAAAAAGCTCTTTCCCGAATTGGACATCGTCCCCTGTACCATAATGGCTTTCGCCATCTTACTCACCTCTCTTTCTTCTATCGTATCTGTGCAATAATTCCTGGGTCTTTTATCTTAAAGTCATTTGCAAACATCAGCACTTTTGACACCACCTCTGCCGTCTTCCACTCCTCATCCACAAATGGCAAAAAAATCTTTCCCCGATATTGTGAATGTACAGGTACTACATGTAGCATCGCATTTCCAACCTGGTGTACCACACCGCTTCCAAGATGTATGGTATACTCTCCAAGGCGTCCTTTTATCCATGCGTGATTTCCTTTTATGCTTACATTTTCTACCTTTAAAAGTCTTAGGTTCTCTTCCACAATTACCCGGCGCATCTCTACCGTAGAATGGCTAGCCTCCGGGTCCACACCGCCCACATACGCTACACTTACCGCCAAATCCACATCCCGCATCACTTCGCTGTAGATAAGATCTGGCACTTCCTCTATCCTAAGCCGTCTCCCGCCTTTCCTCTCATAGAACTCCACAGCCTCCAAAGTCGGTGCCTCTATATCTGCGGGTGAGAACCAATCCGCTAACGCATAGATAACTGCAACCACATTGTCTTTATAATATATCTTCTGAAGTCCTTCTTCATAATCTGCTATCCACTTGCGCTCTCTAAGCGTTGCCACCGTTTTCGCCGGCTGAATCTGATACCCTGCAAAAAGCTTTGACTCCTCTTTTAAAAGTTCTTCTGGCAACTTTACATACAGTTCCCGAAACACCTGTTTAAAGGGCTGCTTTACCTTTTTATCAAACAGCTCCCTCTGATACCTCGCCCAATTTCCTGCTCTGTAAAAATCCAGCGGATGCGCAATCCACACCTTCTCCTTCTCAGAAGTCACTATCACTTTTTTCTCTAAGTCGACAAGCCCCTGCTCTGTCAGGCTTCCCATCAGACCTCTGTCATCTGTCGTCCGATAGATAAGCCCTTCTGCCACCGTCCGAAGAACCGGATGCTCCAAAAGCCTGAAAAGCTCCCACATCTCAAAAACAGTCCGTTCTTCCATTGCCTGCTCAAACATCTTCTTGGTTCTTCGATGCTGCTCCCGAAGCTTCTTTATAACCTTCTGACAAGCAACCACCGTCTCATCTTTCTTGTACTTAGCAGGAACAGACTTTAGCACCTTTCCTTCCCGCTCACACAAAAGAGAGACTTTTCCCGTCTCCTCTACAGACACCTGTACTTTTATCTCCTGTCCTTCTACCTCCTGCCATAAAAAATATGGCTGTATCTCTTTCAACATTTGGTTTTCCATTCGAAGGACTAATCGCATCACATCGTCAAATCCTGCATTTGTACTTAGATTTTGCATTGCCATATCCGCTGCCCTTTTTTCACTTACACGTCTTTGTGCCCCGAATTGCCGGCTTTCCTTTTGGTATTGTAAGATATACTGATAGCGCTTTAGAATTTCTGCTTCTTTCTCCTCTTTTTCTTCTGGCAGTGGCAAAAGTCCAAGACTCATCAACAAATCTTTATTTCTTTTCTTATCAATCTCCTCCGTCAATGCCTGATAGGTTGTCTTTCCAAGCGCGGCATCCGCATATTTGCGCGCTCTTGCATGTGCACTGCTGACCGCTGAGTATTTTGCAGCATCATACAGCAGCTTAAAATCCTTTTCTCCAAGTGCCTTATACGCCTCAAAAAACCATGGCAGAGCAAATGCCCCATCGCAGAGCTCTTCCCTGCTAAGCGGTGTATATCTTGCAATCATCGCCATCATTGGCTCTGTTATCCACTCAGCAGTATGTGCCATAAAATAATAGCACCCACTGAAAAGCCCTGGAATATTAAGGCACTCGGAAAGCAGCGGAATCCACTGCGGCGCATACATCGCCACTTCTGCCAGACGTTTTCTGGTAATCGATGTTCCTTTTATCGCACGCTTTAAGTCTTCTCCCCTCTCGCCTTCTTTGGGATAAGATACTTTTAGAAGATGGCTTAATACACACGGTTTACTTGTGCCATAGCGCGCATATCCCCGAAGCAGTGGTTCTTTGCCAAGTGCAGTCAATATCTGTAACAGCGTCTCGATACCATAGACTGCCTGTATCTGAATCGCACTTTTGGAAAATGGCGTCTCCTGCTCGCCCCTTCTTAATTCTACTTTTAGTATCAGAGGAATTAACTCCTCATAGAGTTCACACGCCAATGCATATTCCGCCTTCGCATCCTTTCTTGGGTCAAATCCCTTTGGTACATTCCAAAAGTCAAATCCCAAAAAAATATTCATCTCCCGGCAGCTAACTCCCCAGGGTATAGAGCCATTCCACGAGCGAAGCACACTGACTGCCTGTACCAGCTCTTCCATCTTCCATTCCCGAAAGAGGGCCTTGTAAAGCATATCTTTAGTCCAGATTCCTCTTAGATAGCTCTGTACAAAAGAAGCAATCGTTGGACGAATACGATACTGCATGGAAAAAGCACTCTCCCAGTCTTCTTCTTTCGCATAGGAGAGCCACCCATACAGCTCCTTAAAGACAGGCAGACAAATACAGGAATTTAAAAGTAAGCCGTCCGTTCGCTCTTTTTGTACGGTAAAAAGCTTTGCCATACCGGCAAGTGCCCAGTGCCCCTTCCATGTATCTGATACATATATTCGAAACAAAATACGAAGAATCTGCTCTGTCTGTTCTCTATATCTTAATTCTTTTATCATCTTTTCAAAAGAAAGTCGTCCAAATACCTTTCGATACAGTTCCTTTTGGCGAAGATAGACCTCCTTCTCAGACAGACATGCGAAGTAGAGATAGACTTCTAACAAAAGCTCTGGCTCTTTTATCTCTGTCTGATAGAATTGTTTCCATAAGCTTAGAAGAGGAAAGTTATCCAGGCTCTCTCTTTCATAGCGATACCAGACAAGTTTAACACCCAGAAGCTGTTCCTCTCCTTGGATATCCCGATACTCATCCTCTTTATGTTCTTCTATTAACTGCTCTAAGCACTCCAGAATCTGTATGCATCTTACATCCCCATATACAAACAGATGTTCTGCCTGTCGAATATCCGTAGTCACCTCTGGTATCACTGGAATTGTCTTTTTCTGATACAAGCCATACCCTGGTGTCTTTAAAATATCTTCCACTTCATGGCTTTCGCCCACCAGTTCTCTCAATAAAATCTGTTCTTTTTCTGTTGGATTTTCATAGGCTCTTAGCAGTGGAATCACCTGCGGATAATCATGGGACATCTTTTCTTTCATATACTGCGAAAGTTCCAATGCTCCTAGATGGGCTTCCTCTGTCTTCTCTTTTAGAAGCCGCCCAATACACCCTTTTAGTGCCTCCGGTTTTTGGTCTTTTAAAATCGTAAGTGCCAGTGCCTGACTCTTTTTATAGCCGACACTTTCCTCGACCTTTTGGTATTCTTCTTCTGTCAGTCTAAGATGCGAAAGCAGCCTTGCAGCCACCTCTCTGGTATGTGTCTCTGGGTTACGCAGCAGCGTAAATAAAAGATTTCTTCGCACTTCACTGTCCGGTCTGTGCAAAAGCAGTCTTGCTGCCAGATGCCGTCCGTCTTTCATCGATGGAATCTGTGCCGCCGCCTCATCTAGATATTCTTTCTCTTGCAGCACCCAAGCCAGAAGACACATCGCTGCGACTATCTCTGAGTCTGTCAGCTTTACCTGATACCACGATGGAATCATACATGGGTGAAAATCAATCCCTTTCTTTGGCAGATGTTCTCTTATCTCTCTTAACATCTGATAGGAGCGCTCTGCCTCCTCGTGTGTCATCAAAAGCTTCTCTGAAGTTATCTGTTTTGGCGCTGCTCCTTTGTCATACGACATCGCATAGCCATAGCGATAACACCCGCAGGTGTGATAGTCCATCAAATCTGCTATCGCCGTCAGGACATCCCCAAACAGATACGGCAGATAGCAGGCAGCAAGCTCTAAATCCCCCGGATAGGTAAACCATATCTTTTTTGCCGCCTTTTGTTGAAGCTGCCTGCTTTGCAGCGTACCAACATAGTAAGAAGCAATGATAAGCTGATTTTTGGTGCCATCTTCTGCCAATCTCTGTATTGCGTGCACTGCCTCATCTGCATCGTAAAATCCTTTCGCCCACAGCGCACAGCAAATAGCTACAGAATCCTCTGTGCGAAGCTGTTCTTCGCAGAATGTATGTTCTTTTAGACAGCCGGCCATCAGTTGAAGCAGCTTTTGGGAGATTCTCTCTATGCTTTTTGGCTCACAGATGCCAATCCAGGTACTTACTGCCCGCTTTACAGAGGAATACCGAATCAAATCATGTGCAATGATGACCTCTAATAAAAACAGAAAAGCCTCTGAGCGTCCGGCATCCATCGTCTCACAGACCGCTTGTCTAACGCCTTCTTGCAGCCTTGCTGCTAACAGCAAATCCCCTAGCACCTGATAGAGACCTCTGTCCTTACTCTTTACAATCCCCCGAATCAACTCATGGCTTATCATCCGCGTATTGTTTTCTCCTAGAAGAACTTCTCTTACAGCCAGGACAATATTCTTATCTCCCAAATCAATCTGCGCTGCCAATATACCAGAATAGCGAAAGCTTTCTTCCCTGGCGTCCTGATAGATTTCCTCTGAGACTTTGCCCGTCAATACCTCACTAAGACTCGCTCCATAGAAGCGAAGCCTTGCATATGCCCACAAAAGCCAGACGCTTTCCTTTATAAAAGGGACATATCTTTGACTTCTCATACTAGGCCGAAACATCCCCTCTGTCATCTGAAAGCAATTCATCTCATCAAGTGCATAGTAAAATTGTGTCTGATGCTTTGGCTCCACACAGAGATTTACCAGGCCGGACAACTGTTTTTGATAGACTTCGCTTAACTTTCGGCAATCCCTTGCCGTTAAAAGACTGCAAATCCAGTTATATGCCTCTCTATGTATCTCCATACTGATAGAGCCATCCTGTCCCATCGATGGCAGCAGTCTTTGTTCCGTCCGAGTTAAAGAGGTAGCCTTATGATGTAAATATGCCACAAAATCTTTGCCAAGCCTTTTCTGTTTTCCCATACAAAATCCCCTTTATTTTACTGCTTTTTGCAGCGCTTTAACCAAACATACATTCGATTCATGGTCTTTTACCGCGATTCGATAACAGCACTTATCAAGCCCCCGGTAATTGCTGCAGTCTCGAATCAAGATACCATAAGGTAAGAGGCGCTCTCTTAGATGCTCAATGCCTGGTGTAGTAAAGAACAGATAGTCTGCCTGTCCGTCCCACACCTTCATCCCAACAGCTTGAAGCTCCTCTTTTAAATACTCCCGCTCCTGTTCTACAAGCTGAATTGCCTGTTGCTTATATTCCTTCTCTCTAAGTGCGGCAATCCCTGCTTCCGAAGCAAGTACACTGACTCCCCAACACTGCCCTGCTGCTTCCATCCGCCCTAGAAGCTCCTGATTTTGACTGATGCCGTACCCTAAGCGAATCCCTGGCATCGCATACATCTTGGTAAAAGATTTTAAAAGAAACAGATGTGGGCACTCCTCAACATAGGAAACTAACGAGCGCTGTTCCTGCCCGGTAAAATCCAGAAAACATTCATCTACCATTAGATAAATCCCAAGTTTCTCTGCCTTAGCTAAAATACGCACAAGCAGATTGGGAGGAATCAAAAGCCCTGTAGGATTATTAGGGTTACATAAAAACATCACATCGATCGAAGAATTCATTCGCTCCAAAATATCATAGGGTACTTTGTAATCCTCCCATGACTTATGAAAGATACACTCTGTATTGGTCTGCTTTAGCGCTTCTTCATACTCTGCAAAGGTCGGTATTGTCAAAAGCGCTTTCTTAGGACGAAGCGCATAGACCAACCGATAGATAAGGTCTGCCCCGCCATTTCCACAGATAAAATATTCTGCTGGCAGCTGATATTCTGTGGAAAGTGCCTGACATAGCTTTCTACACAAGGGGTCTGGATAATGCACCGCCTTAGAAAGCGCTTCTGTAACCGCTTTTTTTACACCCTCTGGCATCCCAAGAGGATTGATATTGGCTGAAAAATCCAAAAGAACATCTGTTCTTTCATAAATATTTCCGCCGTGTACTAATTCTCGTCTCATTTGTCTATGGTCCTTCTCTATGGTCTTTTTTCTCTACACGGGCTGTCTTCGCAGTGGACAGTTTGACAATGATACATGCTCCGAAAGTTTTCGTAATCCATGGTCGCGCAGATAGTCCTGAAGAATCGCCGTGGACTGTGTGGATTCCGGTCCGATAATCAACTCGACAATCAAATCCTCTATCCCGACCCCAATTCTCTGACACATCAACATCAAATCCAATGGATAATATTTTTTAATCCGCTCCTTGCTGACATGATAACAAGGCTTAACATCAAAGTATTCCTTCTCATAGGGATAGACCACTAAGCGCACCTCCTTCTCTGACGCAAAAGAAGGATGTTTAAAGACAACGGAACAAATCCAGGCATCGTTTATCACATTGCGAATATATGGATTGTCCTCTGACAGTCTCTCTCCGCTTTTAATCAGCCGATAGAACACTTCCACCAGAGAGTGCTCTGTCATATCATCCTGATAAAATACCGTCTGCAAAGAGAGATTGCCTGCTGCCATCTTGCGAAGTAACTCTCCGCGAAAGGCAATGCACACCCCTCTTCCCCGGTTGCCATAGCGCTCCCACTGTGCAGCATCGTCCCGATAAAAAGAAAAACAGGCTGCATAGGCAGAGTAGAAGAATTCTTTTTCAAGCTCCTCATCAAAAAATTTTCTCACTTCCTCTGCGCGCGCTACATCCTCTTCTTCTTTTAACCGTTTGACAACTGCAGCGCACAAACCACTCATAAAATGTCTCATCTCCGCTGCATCGTTCATATTTAAGACATTGTTTACCCGAAGCTGTGCACTGTGAAGGATTCCATCTAACGCCTGAAAATCAGTATAGTGGTAAAATATATCGCTGTTATACCTTCGCACCATCGTCACTCCTCCATCTGTCTCTACAATTTCTGTCTAAGAAAGGTACTGCTTTAACACCCGCTCGATAGAATCAAAATCCACCGGCTTTGCAATATGTCCATCCATACCAGCATCTTTTGCATTCTGAATATCGCTTGCAAGCGCATTGGCCGACACAGCATAGATAGGAAGTGTCTTTGTATCACTTCTGTCCATTTTGCGAATCTGGCGCGTTGCTTCATAGCCATCCATCACTGGCATCTGGATATCCATAAATATCAGGTCATAGTAGCCAATATCCTTTTCGCTGACCATAGAGACCGCCTCTTGTCCATTGCTTGCTTTCTCAACCTGTATATTAGTAATGCTAAGCAGCTCTTCCATAATCTCTACATTTAACTCATTGTCCTCAACAAGCAGAACACGTCTATGGGCATAGTCAAATGCTTCCTCCTCTTCAGAACATACGTTCTTATCTGTTGTCTTTTCTTCTGCTGCTTCTACCACTTTCATTGGCAGCTCTATTTTTATCTGGGAGCCTTTCCCAAGCTCACTCTCTACAAAAATCTCTCCTCCCATCAACTCAAGAAGGCTTTTGGTAATCGTAAGTCCGGCACCAATCCCTGCAATCTTGCTGTCCGTTGTATTTCTTGCCCGCTCAAATGGCAGAAACATTCTCTCTAAAAATTCCTGCTCCATTCCAATCCCGGTATCTGTACAACAAAAGCAATAGACACGCTTCCCTTCCCGTTTTTCTTCTAGCTGTGTAAGCTCCAAAGATACCGTCCCGCCAGAGGGCGTATATTTTATGGCATTGCTGATAATATTCAATAAAATCTGACGGATACGAAAAGAATCGCCAGACACCATCTCTTTTTCCTGTACAAAAAGCGCAATTTTTAAAGCAACCTGCTTCTCCTTCGCCTTAAAACTCATAAGCTCTGCGCTCTCTAAGTACAACTCGGCAAATGATATGGTCTCTTCTTTTAATATCATCTTCCCGTATTCTAACTGTGATAAATCCAGCAAATCACTTACCATACTAAGCAGATGCATACTAGAGCGCTTTATCTTGTACAGACAGTCTTCCACCTTCTGCTGACTAATCACATTTTCCTGGGCAATCGTAGTCATACCAATAATCGCATTCAGTGGCGTGCGAATATCATGAGACATATCCATTAAAAATTTACCCTTTGCCCGGTTTGCCTCATCTGCCACATGCAGCGCTTCTGTCAATTCTTTGGTATGCTGTTCGTTTTCATGCATTTTTATTCCATAGATAACTGCAACCACCAGAAAAACCATGAAAAATGCACTGCCTGTAAAAAAAGTAGTCCTTTTTAAAATACTGGTTGCCTGCTTTGTAATCACATGCTCTGGAATAATCGAGACCATCAGCCAACTTGCATCCTCGCGAAGCACTTCATAGCAAAAGACCAGTCCTTTTCCTTCATTATAAAATTTTGCCCATCCGCTCTCTTGTGTCTGCAGATTCTCTCTAAACCGGGCAATCGCTTCCTGATCATTCTCCTCTTCCGATATGATATGAAAGATATTAGGAATCGTCTTAAAACTGTTTCTGTGTATAGGGCGCATCACAATCGAGCCGCTCTTGTCAATCAGATAGGAAAACCCTGTATTGTCATAAAAAGTCAAAGTAAATTGCCGCGCAATCTCTTTTGTAGAATACTCTTTTACCAGATAAGCCTGTGTTCCATCTAAAAGCGTTCCTTTTAGGAAAATATTGAACACATGTTCGCCCGTCACGCTGCTGATATGAGAATTTAACAGACCACGCTCCAGTGCATTTTCTGCCAAAAATGCCTGAACCACATAATCATATTTCTCTTGTTTTTCTGTACTTTCAAACCTGTCAAAATAGAGTATTACATCTTCTTCTAGTTCTTCATATAGTGCCACTATATGCTCAGGATATTCACTGGTCTCTAGCTCTCTAAAGATTCTCTCTAGCATATCAAAATCTAATTCCAGCTGAATATTAAAGGCATTGACTCCCTGGTGGGTGCTCTCTGTAATTGTGCGGATAGAGCTCTTCCAAAGCTGCCCCTGAACTCCATCCACAAAACTATAAGCTCCAATGCAGAACCATAAAATCAAAAGTGCTGCAACGACAAAAACAAATTTTTTATTTTTCTGAAGCATAGTACCCCCGTACTCTTTATCCAAAATATCTTCTGTCCCTCTATTTTAACAGTTCCTTGTTCGTTTGTCTATTTGGATTTGGAATCTGGCTTATCCACGCATCTTATCATACAGCAGTACATCCCGTATTCCTTCTGCGGTGTATTCTACCGCTGATTTATGTACAGTAAAGCCCAGGGAAAGTGCCACTTTCTCTGTCACCGGACCGATGCAGACTATCTTTGCCTGCACATTATCAACCGCTGCCATGGAGGCAAACGCCTTTACAGCTGACGCACTGGCAAACGTAATATAATCCACCTGTGGCAAGATACGGTTTAGTTCTTCCCCTTTTCTCTTATCCACCTTTGTATGATAGATAGGACAGGCCTGATATGATATCTTTGCTTTATCAAGTGCCTTATTTAACTCCACAGACGCCTCCTCTGCCCGCAGTAAAAGTACCTTGTCCTTTTCTGTCAGTGCTGGCACCCACTCTTTTGCCAAATCACAGCTACTGTATCTAGATGGCACAAAATCAGCCTGTATTCCTCTCTTTTTCAGTGCCTCCTTTGTCCCTTCCCCAATCACAGCAAAACGAAGCGCTGACAGACAGCGAATATCTTTTCCACATGCTATCAGATAGTCAAAGAAGATATCCACACCATTACTGCTTGTAAACACCAGCCATGTATACGCTTCTAGATGCGCTATCGCCTCCATAAACTCCTCCGTCTGCATCGCCTCGGTCTCAATCAGGCTAAAAGAAAGCACCTCTGCCCCCTCTTTTTCAAGTACCTGACTTTGCTTCTTTACCATCTTCTGTGTCCCAGTTACCAGCACCCGTACACCACTTAGTGTATCCTTTCCATACCAGGCAATCTCCTCTTGCAGTGATACCACCTCTCCGATAATCGACATTGCCGGTGTCACGATTCCCATACGTGCTACTTCCTCTACAATCGTACGCAGCGTTCCCACTGCCACCTTCTGACGGCTGGTTGTCCCTTCCTGCACCACCGCCGCCGGCGTATCAGGATTTTTTCCATTTTCCGTTAAATTTTTCACAATATTGGGCAGATTTTGAAGTCCCATTAAAAAGATAAGGGTTCCTTCTTCTTTGGCAAGTGTCGCATAGTCTAACACCTGGCTCTCCTTATGGTTCCCCTCATGCCCGGTAATCACATGGAAAGAAGATGCACAGTCTCTATGTGTCACTGGAATCCCCGCATATGCCGGCGCACCGTAACAAGAAGACACTCCCGGCACAATCTCATATTCGATGCCTGCTCTTTGTAACTCCTGTGCTTCCTCGCCTCCTCTTCCAAAGATAAAAGGGTCGCCGCCTTTTAGACGCACCACCTGCTTTCCTTCTTCTGCTAAGCGAATCAGAAGTGCATTGGTCTCCTCCTGCCTAAGATGATGCTTTGCTGCCCGTTTTCCTGCATAGATAAGTTTGGCATCTTTTCTTGCCTCATTTAACAGAGAATCGGTTGCCAAGCTGTCATAGACTATCACATCCGCCATACGGACACATGACAGACATTTCTGCGTCACCAGCTGAAAATCCCCGGGGCCTGCGCCTACAAGCCATACCTTTCCTTTCTTTACCTCTCTTGCCAGCTCTATCCCAAGCGCCTCTGCCTGTTCAATATCAAGCCCTGTCTCTTTGCTGCCCTCTGCCATCTTAAGATGTTTTCCATCCGCTGCAAAGAGCACTTTCATCCTAAGCTGCTCTCCATAAAGCCCAGAAAGCGCTGCTGCTGGTGCATTACAGCTTCCTCCAATCGCTGTAAGATACGCCCGCTCTGCATACAGGCACACCGCCGCCTGTGGGTCATGAATCGCTGCAAGCACATCGAGAAGATGCCCATTAGGACTCTCCACCGCCAAAATCGCCTGCCCTGCTGCCGGCAGACACTCTGATACATCCAGATATTCCAAATGATACTTACTACACTCTGTCAGTCCAAGTCTCTCAAGCCCTGCCGCTGCCAGTAAAATTGCATCATACTGTCCTTCTAAAAGCTTTTGAAGCCTGGTCTGTACATTGCCACGAATCGTCTGTACTCTTATTAAAGGATTGATCCTTTTAATCTGCAACTCCCTGCGAAGACTGCTTGTGCCCACCACACTGCCTGCCTTTAATTCCCGAAGCGCCGTCCCATCGCGTGTCACCACAACATCTTCTACGGCTCCTCTTTTTAGTACCGCTCCAATTCCAAGCCCTTTGGGAAATTCCATCGGCATATCTTTCGCACTATGCACTGCCAAATCTATCTCTTTTCTAAGAAGTGCTTCTTCTAACTCCTTTGTAAACACTCCCTTGCCTCCAAAAGAAGTCAATGAGCGGTCTAAAAGCTCATCCCCTTTTGTAGACATCTTTACCACCTCTACCACGATTCCTGGAAATGCCTTCTCAATCTGTGCCTTTACAATCTCTGTCTGTATTAACGCCAGTTTACTTTTTCTGCTGCCAATCCGAATCCTATCCTGCATCCTGCACATCTCCTATCCAAAATTCTGTTTTATATCATCACCTTATCTTTGCTAAAAGGGGTTGCCGGGAAATCGGCAACCCCTTTTGGCAGTTTTGTCACCCTATTGCATACCCCCTTGGCGTAATCATCCTCGCATTTTTCACATATGTCTGTGAATTCCCCACAATCACCACGCTAAACATATCAATCTCAGCCTCTTTTAGCTTTTCAAGCGTCGTAATCGTCATGGTCTCATCCTTTCTCCCTGCATTTCTTACAATCCCAACAGGAGTCTCCTTTTTGCGATATTTCATCAGAATCTCTGCTGCCTGTTCTACATACCCTGTTCTTTTTTTACTCTTGGGATTATACAGACAGACAATCATATCCCCCTGCCCTGCACAGTCCACCCGCTTCATAATCAAGTCAAGTGGTGTCATTAAGTCACTTAAACTAATCACTGCAAAATCATGCATCAGAGGTGCTCCTAATACTGATGCCGCTGCGGACGCTGCTGTCACTCCCGGAACAGTCTCTATATCTACATCTGCGGACAGACCCTTTTCATCTGCTAACTGATAAATAATCCCTGCCATCCCATAGATGCCGCTGTCACCACTTGAGACCATCGCCACAATCTGGTCCTTTTTGGCCTCTTCAAGCGCCATCTCACAGCGCTTTACTTCCTGCATCATTGGTGTTGCAATATAATATTTATTCGGAAAATATTCTTTTAGTATATTGATATACGTCGTATATCCTGTCACCACATCCGCCCGTTCAATCACATCGATTGCTTTTTTTGTCATATGCTCATAGCCGCCTGGTCCAAAACCAACTACATATAATTTCCCCATCTTCTATCTCTCCTTCATCGCCTGAAAAAACGCGGTAAGCACCTGCGGGCTTGTCTCATCCCGCAACCGATAAAACATCTTATCAACCGCTTTTTCTATCCCTTTTTTCTCTGCTTCTTGTATCACCCAGTTCTTTAGTTTTGCTATCTCAGGAAGCGCCTGCTGAAAGACCATCCAGCGTTCAAATTCCAGTCGTCTTTCTTCTAATATCTGGTCAGCTGCCACCACTTCATGCTGCTTTTTCTCATTGTTAGCCTTAGCTAACTCCTGAAAATCATCTACATCATAGCGTTTTATCCCTGGAAGCCACTCCACTTTCTCCTCAATATCCATTGGAACTGCCAAGTCTACCAAAACTCTTTTTTTGGAGGTCTTTAAGACTTTTGTCAGATTGTCATACGTCAGCGTATAATGTGGACTGCTGGTTGCACTGATAACCACATCCATCTCATCGATTAGCTCATAGCGGTGTTCATAGTCCATCATCTGGTACGTAATCTTATGATGCCTGTCCTCACAGGCTTTTCCCATATTTCTGGAAGTAATATAGACTCTGGCTCCTTCGATGCACTGCAGATTTTTTAAAACCACACTGCCAATCTTGCCGGAAGCTCCAATTAACATAATATTTTTCCCTAAAAGGGAGCCAAACGTCTTCTCTGCTGCCTTGACTGCCATCGTTGCCATCGACACCGAAGTTCTAGAAAGGTCGGTCTCTGTCTTTACTTTCTTTGCCGCTGTCACCGCATGGCGAAACAGTGTATTGAGATAGACGCCACAAGTGCCAGCTTGCCTTGCCTTCTCATGGGCACGCTTTACCTGGCCTAATATCTGGTCCTCTCCCATTACCATAGAGTCTAAACCTGCCGCCACATGAAAGAGATGTCTTACCGCCTTTTCCTTGCTGTAGAAACGCACATAGTCTCCGATATGCTCCACTTCTGACGCCTCGGCAAACTCTAAGAGAAGTTCTTGCATCTTTGTAAACGGGCTATTTTCCTGCTCTACATAAGTATAGACCTCTGTTCGGTTGCAGGTACTGATAAGCACACATTCCTCTGCATATCCTCTCTCAAGCATCTGTCTTATCAAATCTTCCTGCACGCCTTCTTCAAATGCAAAAAGCTCCCGAATCCGAAGCGGGGCACTTTGATGACTGATGCTGATTAGTGAAATTCCCATTACGTTGTCACTCCCTTTCGGAATTCCGTGGTAAATGTCTTATCATACAGCTTAGACAACTCATATTCGTCCCCTAAGAAATCCCCAACAACCGTAAGCGCTGTCTTTGTAATCTTGGCTTCTTTTACCCGCGCGGCAATATTTGTCAGGTCGCCGTATACAATCTTCTGGTCTTCCCAGGTTGCCTTATACACAACTGCTACTGGAGTCTCTGGCCGATATGCCTGTCTTAGAATCTTAGACATCTCCTCTAACATCCCTACGCTTAAAAAGATAATCATTGTCGCATTGTGCCTAGCAAGGTCTAGAAGCTTCTCTTTTGGAGGCATCGGTGTACGCCCCTCCATCCTTGTCAGGATAACCGTCTGACTTACGCCCGGAAGCGTGTATTCCTTCTTCAACACGGCTGCGGTCGCCAAAAAAGAACTAACCCCTGGTATCACTTCATATGCAATCCCCAACTCTGCAAGCCTGTCCATCTGCTCTCTGTGTGCTCCAAATATCGCAGGGTCCCCTGTATGTACCCTTGCAACTTTCAGTCCTTTCTCTTCTGCCTCTTTCATCACATCGATAACTTCTTCTAGATTCATCGTCGCACTGTTATAGATAACTGCCTCTGGCTTTGCATCCTGTAGCACTTTGGGATTCACAAGTGACCCCGCATAGATAATGACATCTGCCTCATCAATTAACTTTTTTCCTTTAATTGTCAAAAGTTCAGGGTCTCCCGGACCCGCTCCAATAAACGATACCATCCCAATCTCCTCTGCTTGTTAAAATTTTCCCAAAACTTCCCAAACTTCCCCACAAAAAAAGACCCACAACACAGATGGTTGCAGACCCTCTTAAAAATTCCTTTCCACATACAAAAAGACGCTCTTTGCCCTATGGTATGTTAGGATCTGCTTTCCTCGGAAGCTCTCCTTCTATCAGAAAGCAGGTTTCCTGACTCGTGGTTCTACACTCTATCTCCCCTTCTCACCTTACAGCAATGGTCTATAAGATATTGCTCCCACTTACAGTGACCGGATCGTTCAGGCTTCTCACCTGATTCCCTTTTCTGCCCAAAGACAGCACTCTCTGACGACATGATTTATGTAAAAGCATACCATATTTCCAGGATTTCGTCAATTTTTTCTACACTTCCACACTCTGCATATCCCGATAGATTTTCTTGGTATACAATATCATCATATCTTTAGCCTTTCATTTTAGAAAACCATTGGGAATCAGAAGCTTGCTGGCTCTTTTGAGTATTACAATCAGGGCCAGGCTGCTGCCTGACCCTTTGGTAGAAAACCAATACGATTATTTTTTAAAGATAATGATTACTTTGAAGAGGTCGCCGTCTGTCTCTACTTTAAAGGTTCCGTTTTGGAGTTCGGTAAAGCTCTGGGCGATTGCGAGGCCAAGACCGCTGCCTTCGGTATTTCTGGAAAGGTCGCCACGTACAAAGCGCTCGGTTATCTCTTCTGGGGAGAAATTCATCTCAGTTGCTGACATATTTTTAAAGCTTACAATAACTTCTAGTTCATTTTCCCGCATGTCGATATAGACTCTTGAGTGAGGCATCGAATATTTTAGGATATTTTGAACAAGGTTATCGATGACCCGGAAAGTCCGCTGCGGGTCAAGGGTTAAGATGCATTTTTCTCTTGGGAAATTCCAGCGAAAATCCAATGTACTTTCTGCAATCTTATCTTCATTTTCCAGGCGTACTTGTTTGATTAGGCTGACCAAATCTACTTCATCAAAATTCATAACGATATTGTCACTTGTCGCTTTGCTGACTTCAAAGAGGTCTTCAATCAACACTTTTAAGCGCTGTGATTTTTTATCTAATGTCTCAATATAATTTTTGCGTTCCTCGTCTGTAATATCTTCTTTTTTCAGAAGGTCTACATAGGTGATAATCGCGGTCAGCGGTGTCTTTAAGTCATGGGAGACATTGGTGATTAGCTCTGTCTTCATATTCTGGCTTCTGACTTCGTTGTTGACTGCTTTTTGGAAGCCATTTCGAATATCAGTCAGTTCATCGCGTATTGGATTAAAAAGTCCCATATCTTCTTCTGTGGAGACATTTAAATCTCCTTCTGCCATCAGTCTTGTCACCTGCAGAAGTTTTTCATAATTACTTTGAATCTCCCAACATTTTTTCTTAATCAGTATATAGAGCAGAATTGTGTAGAGCAACGCTCCGAAGATTCCACCAAACCAGATACAGCAAAGGGCAGCGACAATCACACCGTTTAATCCTACGACCTTCCAGATATTTCTGGTTAATTTTTCATCTAACTCGATATCCGTTGCCCAGTGCCAGAAACGAAGCCACAGATTTTTAAACCATCTGCAGATTTCGATGCAGAACATTTGTTCTCTTATCGTCCGTATTGGATGTGTAATATAAGGAAGTACAGATGCGATAGCCCAATACCAGCAAAGTGCAAAGCACAGCCAGAAGATAAAGATAAATATGGTGGTTGCCATCTGAGAAGCATTTCCAAAGCCAATGCTGTTAAAATCTTCCACAATACTGTCTGTCAGGGAATAGATTCCAAAATCCGAGATAGCAAAAGCACCCGTTGCTGCAAATCCTGTGATACCACCGCAGACCACCAGTTCTGTAGGAAGCCTGAAAAGCCGGTTCTTGCGAAGCTCTAATGCAGGTACATTCTGCAAAATCAAAGCGAGCACCGCCATTGCCATCCAGATAGCCAGCACACCAACGCTGTAGCCACTTCTCATATAGGCATTGCGCTCTATCCAATAATCTCTCCAACTATAATCATCGTTTTCTATTCTGTGAATCACAAAGAGAAAGGAAGTATTTTGAACCATTGGCGCTGGAATTGTCTTTAGAAGATTGTCATTGCGTTCTGCTATTTCATAAGCATCCTCATACGTAACCTCTTCGTAGACTGTCTCGGTAGCATCTTCACTTTCTTCTACAGTTCCTTCATAGACATAGGTCACATCTCCCATCCCATTGTCTTCCATAAGACGTATCAGAGAAGCCTGCTGCAAATATCCAAGGACATCATTTTCATCCATCGCAAGCCCCCAGGACTCTGCAATCTCAGGAACACCGCGGCTGTCATAGCGAATCAGGATTCCACCCTGATAATACTGTCTGGCATCTTCACTGTTGCCATGAATTGCACTGTTAAGATAGCCCTCCACTCCAAAATCCCTAGCCGGACCTGAGCCATAGCTTGCAAATTCATAATCACTTTGCATCGCTGAATATTGGTTGCGCATATTTTTCATCAATCGAGAAGCAGCTTCTCTGATTTGTTCCTGCTCTGCTTCTGTAAATTTTCCCATATCATAGTTCTGGGTAAAATATGTGTACGCATCCATATCCGGCGTCATCTCATAGTTCATATAGTAAATCGAGGAAAGCATATAGCGTTTAAAGGCTTCATCTACCTCATACATAACCTCTTTCTGCTTTTCATTCTGAACTTCATTTATATACATTTGTATATGTTCTGTTGCTCTGTTTCGAAAGAGAGGATAGGCACAGCACATCGCAGTCGCTGCTATTGCTGCACACAGAAGAATCAGAAGAATCCCTCTGTAGCTTCCTCCTTTTATGATATTCTTTTTGTTTATCTCACTGTTTTTCCATTTTATACCCAACGCCCCACACCACCTTTAAATATTTTGGATTTCTTGGATTAATCTCAATCTTTTCCCGGATATTTCTTACATGTACCATAATCGTATCCGAATTTACTGCCTTTTCATTCCAGACTCTTTCATAGATTTCATCTGCTGAGAACACACGCCCCGGATGCTTCATCAAAAGGAGCAAAATCCGATACTCCATCGGTGTTACCTTCACTGGCACGCCATCCACCCGAAGCTCCACTTTCTCTTCATCTAACTCAAGCCCGCCAATTCGATACACATGCCCTTCCTCTGTGCCGCCATTTTTTAACTTATCCAGATAACGGCTATAGCGCCGAAGCTGCGAATTCACTCTTGCTAAAAGCTCAAGAGGAGTAAAAGGCTTTGTTACATAGTCATCTGCTCCCATATTCAGTCCCAAAATCTTATCTACTTCTTCTGACTTTGCCGAAAGCATAATCACTGGGAAATCATAGTCTTTTCGCATCTCCATAACCATCTGAATCCCGTCTTTTCTGGGCATCATCACATCTACAATTGCCAGATGAATCTCTTCCCTATAGATAATTTCTAGTCCTTCAATTCCATCTGCTGCTTTAAAGACTTCATATTCCTGACTCTTTAAATAAATCTCAATCGCATCCCGAATCTCTTTGTCGTCTTCTACTACCAATACATGATACTTATCCATCTTCATCTCTCCCTCTGTCTTTTTCATCATCTATCTCATCCTGCCGCTCCTTTCTAGAAATTATAGGCCTTTATCTTTTTCCTGGCTGTATTCTATCGGCAGAATCTTAAAAACAAATGCAGGTATTTCTAAAGAATTCCTAAAGAAAGCCTGCATATTTTTCTTATTATAACACATATTAAAATCAGCGAATCACAATCTTTTAAAATAGAAGGAGTTTTTATATGAGCAAAGAAAAAGAACTTGACCTGGCCACCTGTTCGGTGCAGGATTGTACGGGTCTTATTCCTTCTGGTCCGATAAGCGAAGAAGAACTTGAAGACTATGAGGAACTCTACCCTTTTCTCCCTAAAGTGCCCAAGACCAATACACAAAAATAATACGCTTTGTCACACAAAAAAGCTAATACCTAGGATTCTGTTTTACAGCCGTCCTAGGTATTAGCCCTTTTTAATGCTCTAAAGCCTGTGCCAGTTCTTCTAATTTCTCTTTGACATCAGGTCTGTCTTCTAGCCCTTTTTTATCTGAGCCTCCCATTGTAACTGCTCCTACACAGACTGCATCCAAATCATCTAACATATATTGTATGGTCTGTATGGTTCCTTCAAATTGTTTTGGCGATTCTGGCGCGCCTCCTACGAGAATCATCCCGCCCTTTTTTAAAGCTTGTCCTTTATCTCCACGAATCTTCGCCGCCCAGTAGACCTGAAGCCTGTCTAACACTGCTTTCATACTTCCTGGAAGATTATAGAAATATACCGGTGCTGCCAGAAGAATTCTGTCTGCTTTTTCAAGCTTTTGATAGATTTCCTGCATCGCATCTTCCATGCAGCACGCAGGATGTGTAAAACAATACCTGCAATCCCTGCAAGGCTCAATATCTTTTCTATTATAAAGCGGCAATATCTCCACCTCGCCGCTTAGCCGCTGCACCAAATATTCTGTCAGCTGCATCGTATGTCCTTTTTTTCTAGGAGACCCCATCAGTATCAGTGTTCGCATCTATTCTGTCATCTCCTTTTCTATCAGAGTTTCTGTCGCCTTCATGGCATCTAATGTCAGCTGCATCAGTTTCTCCAAGTCCCATCCCAACTGCTCTGCTCCTGTACGAATAATATCCCTAGAACATCCTGCTGCAAAACGCTTGTCTTTGAATTTCTTCTTAAGGCTTGACAGTTCCATATCTGTACAGCTTTTGGATGGTCTCATCCGCGCTGCGGCGCCCACAAGCCCGGTCAGCTCGTCACAGGCAAACAAAATCTTCTCCATCTCATGTACAGGCTCTACCTCGCTACAGATGCCATACCCATGACTACATACCGCATGGACCACTTCCTCTTCTGCCTGAATCTCTGCCAAAAGCTCTGGTGCCTTTTTACAGTGCTCCTCTGGATATTTCTCAAAATCCACATCATGCAAAAGCCCACAAAGCCCCCAGAATTCTTCCTCTCCATGCCCTAGCTCTTTTGCAAACCATCGCATCACAGCTTCTACAGTATAGGCATGTTGGATATGAAATGGCTCTGTGTTGTATTTTTTTAACAATTCCAACGCCTGCTCTCTTGTAATCTTTGTTGTCATCTTATTTTTCTCCTTTTATCATAAAAATATCGCTGGTAACACATACATTCCAATCAGGATATACACGATAAGGTGCACCGGATAGAACCAATAAAAGAACCATTTGGGTTGTCTGCCGCGCGCTCCATTGTAGAAAAAGAGCAATAGATATGCCAAAACTGCTGTATGTTCCCATGCACATAAGGCTGCTCCTGCGATGCACTGCAAGAGCCTCCACGGGCGAAACACATATAAAGTGACCATCAGCAGCACCCCAAAATCACCATAGTCCACATGTAAGACCTCTGCCAAACACATACCAACAAGTGCAGCTGCAATCTGCATCAGAGGTGTCTTCTGAAAATATTGGATGGCATACAGTGTAAAAAGGCCCAAAAGCAGTGTAAAATAGACATTTTGATGCTCCCAATACCATGGGGTAATATGCAGTGCAAAGTCAAAAGGAATCTCACTAAGCAATGCAAAAATCCCAAGCCATATGGCATATTTAGCTATATTTTTCGTGTGAACAAAACCTTCCACTAAGAGGAAACAAAACATTGGAAATGCAAGCCTTCCAATCCCTCTAAGTATCTTATCAAACTGATAGATTTCGTTCCAGTTCGCCGCAAAGCGACTGCCAAGCGGGGAACCGCCCCATGCATTTAACACATAGGCTTCTAGTATCACTGCTCCCAGATGGTCGATAGCCATTATCCCAATAGCTACCCACTTTAGTACGGCCCCGCTAAGCCCAATTTTAGTCTTCATGTTTCTCTACAATCTCACCTTGTCTTTTATAGATAGCATGTTCTGGCACAACGCCACGGACAGAAGACAATGGATAGATATTGCTCTCTCTGCCAACAACCGTTCCCGGATTTAAGATGGAGCCGCAGCCCACTTCTACATAGTCACCGACCATAGCGCCAAATTTTTTGATGCCTGTCTCAATATCACCCTCTGGTGTATGTACCTTTACCAGCTTTTTATCAGATTTCACATTGGAAGTGATAGAGCCAGCACCCATATGAGCCTTATAACCTAGGATAGAATCCCCTACATAGTTATAGTGTGGCACCTGTACTTTGTTAAACAATACCACATTTTTTAATTCGGTGGAATTACCAACCACTGCCCCCTCGCCTACTAACGCATTGCCGCGGATAAAAGCACAGTGACGCACCTCTGCCTCCTTGCCAATAATAGCCGGGCCATGGATATAGGCACTGTCAAATACTTTGGCTGATTTGGCAATCCAGACGTCTTCTCCTATTTTGTCATATTCTTCCTCGCTAAGTGTCTTCCCAAGCTTTTTGATAAATTCTCCAATCTTAGGCAACGCCTCCCATGGATAAGTAAGCCCCTCAAAAAGCTCTGCTGCAATCGTCTCATTTAAATCATATAAATCTTGAATCTGAATCTTACTCATTCTATAACCTCCTATTTAAGTTCCGCTCCATCCCTTCAAGCCCCTTTATCTAGAACAATTTCCGGCTACTCCGTATCCTGAAATCGTTCTGGGGCTTGAAAGGCTTTCGCTGTTTTTAAGTTCCGCTCCAGCTCTCCAAGCCCCCTTATCTAGAACAATTTCCGGCTACTTCGTATCCTGAAATCGTTCTGGGGCTTTGTGGGCTTTCGCTGTTTTGTTCTCTGTTTTTTTATAATATGCTGCTGCCGCGTCAAAATATGGCTTCATTGCAAAATGTTGCTGGCTTTTTAACACCTGTTCTGTTCGGCTTCTGACAAAGTGTTCTAATTTACCCATATATTCTTCTGAAGTAATCTCTCCATTGGCTACATAGGTCAACCCCTTCTCCCAACTTGCTGTCAGCTCTGGATTTAACAGTGAGCGAATTGATACATTGACCACATCAAAAATATTTTCCCCTAAAAGGGTTGGTGTAATCATCTGTGTTTTTTTATTTAGCGCTATGTATTTAATATTAACTAGCTTCTTCAGTATCTCTGCTCTTGTTGCACTTGTGCCAATTCCACTGCCTTTTATCTGTGCTCTTAACTCCTCATCCTCGATAAGCTGTCCTGCATTTTCCATTGCCAGAATCATCGAGCCAGAATTATAGCGCTTTGGTGGAGAAGTCTCCCCCTCCTTTATCTTAATTGCCTTCACAGGTAATTTCATCCCTTTTTTCAGCGTCTTTAATTCCTCTGATAAATCCGCACTGGCATCTTGTTCTTCTTCCTTCTTATTGTCTGGTACATTTGGCGTCACTTTTAGATACCCTTCCTCCATAAGCACCCGAAAATTCGCAAAAAACTTCTCCTTCTCCATTTGTGTGACAAGCGCTGTCTTCTGATAGATTGCCGGCGGATAGAAAATACTTAGAAATCGCCTTACAATCAGCTCATATACCTTCTGTGCAACTGGTGAGAGACTTTTTAACACGGAAATCCCCTGTCCGGTGGGAATTATCGCATAGTGGTCTGTAATCTGTTTATCATTGGTGTAGCGGGTCTTCTCAATCCCTTTTTGACTTCCCTTTGTCAAAATCTCCTGGGCAAAAGAAGCAGCTGTAGGATATTGCCGAAGTCCTCCTAGATTTTTATGGATTTCCTTGGCCACTGCTGTAGAGAGTACACGGGCATCTGTTCTAGGATAAGTCACCAGCTTTTTCTCATACAGCTCCTGTGTAATCTTCAACGTCTCATCCGGGCTTATCTTAAATCTTTTCGAACATTCATTCTGTAACTCCGCCAGGTTAAAAAGCAGTGGTGCATAGCGCGTCTCCTTCTTACGCTCCACAGACACTACCAAAGCTTCCTGCGGTGTAATCGCCTTTAATTTCTGTATCAGCGCCTTTGCATCGTCTTCCTTTTTAAATCCATTTTCCTTATATAAAAGCGGGGACTGAAAATAAGCACTCCCCTCCACCGCTCTCCACTCCCCATCAAAAGCCTTCCCCAAAAGCTCCTGTGTCAAAAGCACCCGGTAAAAAGGCGTCTTGACAAAAGAGCGGATTTCCCGTTCTCTGCGCACCACCATCCCAAGTACACAAGTCATCACCCGTCCCACAGATATCACCGTATACTTTACATTCTGAAAACTAGAGACTGCCCGTCCATACTGTAATGTCAAAAGCCGGGAAAAATTAATCCCCATCAGATAGTCTTCTTTGGCTCTAAGATACGCCGAATCTGACAGATGGTCATACTCTGACAAATCCTTTGCTTCCTGAATTCCCCGAAGAATCTCTTCTTCTGTCTGTGAGTCAATCCAGACACGAAGTCTTTTCTTCCCTTTAACACCAGCCATCTGCTCCACTAACCGGTAGATATATTCCCCTTCCCGTCCAGAGTCTGTACACACATAGATGCAGGTGACATCTTTTCGATTCAAAAGTCCACTGACAATGGTAAATTGTTTTTTCACACCGTCAATAATTTCATACTTCCACTCTTTGGGAAGAAATGGAAGAGTGGCAAGAGACCATCTTTTATAGCGCTCATCATAGACTTCCGGGTAGCTCATAGTCACGAGATGCCCTACGCACCAGGTGACGATGGCACTCTCAGATTCTAGATAGCCATCTTGTTTTTTCATATTTAGTTTTAAAGCCTTTGCAAATTCTTGCGCTACGCTAGGCTTTTCAGCGATGTATAGATTTTTACTCATATGGAATCCTCATTCCTAGCATATGATAGTGTAACTTTATTTTTGAAAGTGTTGGTTGAAATGTTTTTGATACAAGGGACGCTCGCCACGGCCTGGTAGATGTTCCTTCCAGACCCCGCTCTCGCTTAATGGACGCCTATAGCGGTACTAAATTCGCGACTGCGCGTTCCGCTTGCGCTCATTAAGTGCCGATGGCGCCCAATGGGTCTTGCAGGAACATCTACCAGACCATGGCGGGCTGTGCGTTGGCTCCTATACACACGTTGCAGACGGAACACTTACCCCTATATACCTACACAACATTATGCGATAGTGTCTTATATACTGTGGCTGGCCACAGTCAGCCAGGGCGGGAGGGCCATAGGTTCCTGAAAGACCCATTGGACGCCATCGGCACTTAATGAGCGCAAGCGGCGCTAAGCCGCGCAGTCGCGAATTTAGTACCGCTATAGGCGTCCATTAAGCGCGAGCGGGGTCTGGAAGGAACCTATGGCCCTCCCGTCCTAGCGTCCCTCATACCACAAAATATAAATTCCCATTTACATTTCATCCAACCAAACCCCCACACTATCCTAGCCCCCACCCTTTTTTATTTCTATCGTGAAAGTATAGCACATTTGTGGTATACTTGTCTATAAAGGAGATTATTATGGTAGTTACTGGCGTTATCGCAGAATACAATCCATTTCATCAGGGACATGCACTTCATCTGTCATATAGTCGCACATCGACAAACGCTGATTATATTATCGTGGTGATGAGCGGTAATTATGTACAGCGTGGGGCTCTGGCGATGTTTGATAAATATACACGTGCTCACGCGGCACTTAAAAATGGAGCGGACCTTGTCTTAGAGCTTCCACCGGCTGTCTCTACGGCAAGCGCAGAATATTTTGCCAAAGGGGCGGTTGCGCTTCTAGAAGATACGGGAATTGTCACAGACCTTTGTTTTGGAAGTGAATGTGGAGAACTTACGGAATTGATGTCTCTAGCTTCTTTTTTGGCAGAGGAGACAGAAGAATATCAGTTCTTTTTGCGACAAGAGTTAAAAAAAGGTTCTTCTTATCCAAAGGCACGCACAGAAGCATGTCGGCAATGTGGGCATCCTGTATCACAGGCACTTCTGTCAGAGCCTAACAACTTGCTTGGTATAGAATATTTAAAGGCTTTGATACGCACAAAAAGTTCTGTCCGCCCTCATACCCTAAAGCGCTTAGGTGCACACTATCATACACAGAGCTTTACAAAAGATGGACCCGCTTCTGCCAGTGCAATGCGTGCGATGTTATTGCAAAATCATGGCGCTTTTACACCTGAATTTTTACAGCATTTTCCTTCCAGGGAACTCTATCAGGCATATGAAGGAAAGTCTCCTTTGACAGAAGATGCCCTCTCTCTTTTATTGATAGAGCGTCTGCGGCGTAATTCGCAAGAACTCTTCCAGAATTATTTTGATGTCACCGAGGAGCTTTCTAACCGTATCAAAAACTGCCAGGATGATTTTCAATCATTTTCTCAATTTACAGACCTTCTAAAGACCAAGAATCTGACCAGGACTTTTGTAAGTCGTGCGTTGCTTCATATTTTACTGGATATAACAGCCTATGAGCCATCCTCGGTTCTGCGGGTCTTGGGATTTCGGCAGGATGCAGCGGTACTTTTGCAGCAATTAACCAGGCATGGAAGACTTCCACTTGTAATGGATAGTGCTTCTTCTATGCTTTCGCCTAAATGGCTCTATGCGGACAGACTCTATGAATCGGTGCGCTCCTATATACATCAGACGCCCTATCAAAAAGAAGGGCGCAGAAAAATGTTAGTAGTATAAGGCTTTGGGAGGAATAGTTTGAAAAAATTTATCTGGAATTTATTTACTCGCTTTGTAGATCTGATTTCTCACACACATACTTTTCATGCACATTTTAGCCTGCTTTTTACGATTGGGGCTACTCTTACGGCGACACTTTTGACTTATCTGTATCATCTGATTAGTCCTTCTGGTGGCACTAATATCGGGCTGATATATATTTTGATGATTATGCTGATTTCCTACCATACAGACAAATATCGCTATGGAATTCTGGCTGCTATTATCAGTGTTTTTTGCATTAACTATCTGTATACCATTCCGTATTTTGAATTTAATTTTACGATGACAGGGTATCCGATTACATTTCTTGTGATGTATGTTATCTCTATTCTGACCAGCGCCACTACGTTTCATATGAAAGACCAGGCGCGGCGGATTCAGGAGGATGAAAAGCTGATTATGGAGGCAGAGAAGGAAAAGCTTCGGGCCAATCTGCTGCGGGCGGTCTCTCATGACCTTCGCACGCCTCTGACCAGTATGATTGGGGCCA
Source organism: Lachnospiraceae bacterium (assembly GCA_910575445.1). GTDB lineage: Bacteria > Bacillota > Clostridia > Lachnospirales > Lachnospiraceae > Hominiventricola. Next base: position 304,522 of record CAJTFW010000004.1, read on the forward strand.
GCTCTTCCTACTTAGAAAATGAACATACTTTGGACGCAAATAGCAAGAAAGAGCTGGTACAACAGATTTATGAGGATGCTAACTGGCTTTTGCATATGGTGGAAAATCTTTTATCCGTCACCCGTATCACCGACAACGGTGTGAATGTCTTAAAAAAATCGCCCGAAGCAGTGGAAGAAATCTTATTTGATGCAATTACCACAATGCGAAAGCGCTATCCTGAATTTCAGGTGCATGCCACGATACCAAAAGATTTTCTGGTTGCGCCTATGGACCCACTGCTTATTAAGCAGGTGATTTTAAATCTCCTGGAAAATTCCTGGTTTCATGCAGACAGTAAAAAACCAGTAGAATGTTATCTAAATAGCGACGAAGAACAGGTCTTTATCCATGTGCGGGACTATGGAAATGGAATTCCCGAAGATAAAATCGAACATATTTTCGATGCCATGCCTTCTGCTCCCTCTTCTGCTTCAGATACCCGAAAAGGTATGGGGATTGGCTTGTCTATCTGTAAAGCGATTATCCGGGCACACAGCGGAACCATACAGGTTCAGCCTCACCCAGATGGTACTGAATTTTATTTTACATTACCGAAGGAGGATATGCATTTTGAATAAAATGATTAAGATTCTGGTCATTGAAGATGAGAAAAATATCCGAAATTTTATTATTTCCGTACTAAATGCGCAGCAATACCAAGTGATTCCGGCTGTCACTGGAAGAGAAGGGCTCTCTCAGGCCACTTCTCAATGTCCAAATCTGATTCTTTTAGACCTTGGTCTACCCGATATGGATGGTATGGAAATCATTACTAAAATCCGGGAATGGAGCAGTACCCCCATCATTGTTATCTCTGCCCGTATTCAGGAAGATGACAAGGTCTTGGCACTCGATGCTGGTGCAGACGATTATATCACCAAACCTTTTGGCAATTCCGAGCTTCTGGCACGTATCCGCACTGCCCTTCGCCATAGCAACCGTCTTCATATTGGAGGAGCCATTGTCAACAGGCCCTATCGCTGTGGTGGACTGCTTATTGACTTTGAAAAGCACCAGGTGACAAGAGATGGCCAGGAAATCCATCTGACTCAAAATGAATTTAAGATTGTCTCTTTGCTTGCCAAAAACTGTGGCCGTGTTCTGCTCTACGACCATCTTATTGAACATATCTGGGGGCCCTATTCTGAGAATGACAATACAATTCTTCGAGTCAATATGGCCAATATCCGCCGAAAATTAGAACCTAACCCGGCAGAGCCTATCTATATCTTTACAGAAATCGGCGTTGGATACCGGATGGCCGAAGAAGACCCCATATAAAAATCCATAAAGCAAATCCCCTATAGGAAGCAGGGATTTCAGGAACCTGCGCCTCTAGGGGATTTGTTTTTATATTGGTCAGATGTGCCATTCTTATGCGAAATATTTATGGAGGCCTACGCATAAACACCTGACCTTCTATTGTGCATGACTGCTTGAGATTCCTCATTAAAAGCCGCCTTAACCCACAAGCCGACAATTCATAAGATAAAAGCGCGCCATTTCGCTCTATCTGTTGGATGTTAAGCCTTGCCCGGAAGCTCATCTCATATGTCAAGCAGGTTTCCTGGCTTACGGATCAGTCATCTGTCCTCCCCCTTCTCGCATGTTATATCGGGTTATGCAATGGGATACTATGAAGACAGACTCTCCGAATACAGTGACCGGATCGTTCAGGATTCTCACCTGATTCCCTCTTCGCACATCTTCTGTACGCACTTGACACAGCACTTGCTGCACGATATATATTATAGCTCTTATCTATAGTGTTGTCAACTTTTTTCAGGATAGAAACACGACAAACACATAAATGGTTCATCGTTTCTTTCTCATGGATAACAAGCGTGGCATGGCAGCATTAATTAGTCCAATACAATCTCAAATTCAACATCAAAATCAAAATCTTCAAGATTCGCCCTCTGTACACTTTTTACCCTAAAATTGACGGGGCGCACTGGTAAATCTTTCGCTTTTATGGTATCTGTTTCAAACATTCCAAAAGAACCAGCGTGGATTGTCATTTTAAGCTCTTCTTTTGATGAGGAAAAAAATTTCAGCTTTCGGGAAGATCTTCTTCGCAAATCCCGCATCATTTGCAGAACGACAGGCTCGCCATCTATCAGTATATCATTACCTTCTGCATCCACAAGCACAAATTCCATTCTGACATAGGACCAGTTTTCCTCTGTCTGATTAAATAAATAGCCGCAAATTTTATAATTTTCATATTCTTCTTCTGCTTTTCCATCATATCCCTGCTTATAAGCAAAAATATCAACATCTTCTGGTTTACTTGACGAAGAACCAAGAAAGGCATGTAGCATATAATCCTCTTCAGGTATTGTGCTGTATTCGTCTGGCACAAGCTGTTCCGACGTCAGATTTAAAAGTGCAGGAAGCATGCTAATCCTGGATATGGGTGTGAAAGTCAGGAGAGCGCAGAGAATACCGCCCACTAACAGCCTTGTCCCGGTGCGTGTGCTTTCACCATTTTCTGCGCACAATTCCCTTAACTTATCGCCTAGAAATGCACTGATTCCGGCTAGGCCTATTGTCTTAAAGTCAGGAATAAAAAGAATCTCTGACAGTATGGAATATGATATGGCACGATTTGCGTCTCTCGTAGAGCCGAACAGGTCAGGGATTCCTAAAAAATTTATGATAGCCAAGATAAAAAATATCTCCCCGGATATTCTCAATAGTTTCTTTTTGTCCATGGTTTTCCTCTTTTGCCTTACATTTATTCCCGCGAGCAATGAGCCAAATGCTGTGTTTGCACGCACATTTCTCAATTTTCATCAGGCAAGGGCAATGGTGGAACATTTATTTTCTAGTAATATCCAGCGGTATCTGCTATACCATCCAATTTGATAAAGTTTGCCAAATTCATCATATTTGCAAAACGAAGTTGCTCTTGGATTTTTTGCTGACCATTGACCAGCTGATTTAGCCGTTTTGTCTGCTCTTTCTGGTATGCAATCATTTCCTTGTGCTGGCTTGTATTTTCAAACAGGTTTACCATCTCTTTGACAGAATCCGCCCGGTCGTTTCGGATAGCATGCAGAAAGAAATCAACGGCTTCGACGCTGTAATAATCCGGTGGAAACCAACTTGGTGCATGAGTGCGTAATTCTTGTTGAAACGCACTATATTGGTCATACAATGCCTTTCGCTTTGCTCGCACCTGTTCATTATTAACAGCAATATCTTGATTGGTCGCAGCAATTTTTTGGTTTTTCTTGGCTATGAAAAAAACCTCTATTCCGACAACCGCCAAAAATACTGTGATGCCTAGTGCCCCGCCTTCAAGAACAATGCTTATCACCATAACATAAAAGAAAAATATGCTGATGTAATGGACAATAACGGCAATGAGTCCAAACAGGCCTATATCATTGCGTGTTTGCCGTCTAATAGCCATAAGAGTGAAAAATCCCGCTTCCGTACTAAATGTTTTTACACCTGCCATAATAATCTTTTTGCTTATAAACGATACCGAAAACAGAAATGCCAGTGTCATCAGATACGTAGGGCCTAATGCATCATGGAATACTACCGTGGCCAGCGCGGAAAGTGCAAATGCGCTGATGGTAAAGAGCTTTTTAAAATCCTTTAAAATCGTCTCTTTGATACTGATTGCACTCTTCTTTTTACGGAAATTTCGTTCTTGGGCAATGTAGCGGCTAAGAACCTCCTGCATGTTAGCCAACATACCCTGCACATAAGTTAATCCCTGCAATAGTTCTTTTTTAGTCGGTGTCATTTCTGCTCACCTCCTAGTTTGTCCATTAAAGGACTAGTAAAGATAGTAATACGCCTCTTCATGTGTACCTCCTGCCATAATACGGCTATGTTATTCTCGTCGGTACTTACCTTTGGGGGTGGTACTTCCCATCCCCCGCAGGCATTTTCCCGCCGAGACAACAAAAGCGGCGCAGGGGAAATAATCCCTACACCGCTTGAAGCTACGCACACATCCATGGATTTTCCCATTGATTATTGCCAGGAAAACCGTTATAATGGATTTTGGGCGCAGTAATTTCTGCTGTGTGGGACGCTACCTCGTCCTGCATAGGGGCGTGGAGTGGTGGCACACTCCGCGCCCTGCCTTTTTACTTCTGTGTCTCGTAGGTTCATTTTACAACAAGTCTGAATAAATTGCAATAGGTTGATTGACATGGTTCGACAGACTGCATAGACAGCCTGAAAATTGCTGGCTGTTGTCTACACAACCTTTCCACCTTCCATCCGATACACTCTGTCACACCCCTTTAGCGTACTTGTCCTATGTGCAATCATCAAAAGCATACACTTTCCTCTAAGCGCTTCCACTGCCTCCATCACCGCTTGTTCTGTCTCTGTATCAAGCGCTGACGTCGCCTCATCTAGCACCAGAATCCTTGGCCTTTGATATAATGCCCTTGCAATTCCAATTCGTTGTCTCTGCCCGCCTGAGAGCCTTACGCCGAGTTCTCCAATCCTGGTATCAAGCCCATCTTCTAGCTGTTCTACAAACGCAAGCAACTGCGCTTCTTTCAGCGCTCTTTTCACCTGTTCTTCTTCTATCTGTGAGTCTGGTATCCCAAATGCGATATTTCTTCGAATCGTATCATCTGCAAGATAGATAGTCTGTGGAATATATCCAATCTGTCTTCTCCATTCTGTCTGATAATCCCGAATATCCTGCTCCCCATAGCAGATTCTCCCGCTGTCAGGCTGCAAAAGTCCTAGTAAAAGGTCCACAAATGTTGTCTTTCCAGCCCCGGAACTTCCGATAAATCCAATCGATGCATGGACTGGAAGTGTAAGATTTACATCCTTTAATACCATTTGGCTGCTTCCTGGATATCTAAAAGACACATGTTCAAAGCAAATCGTATCTGCCTTAGAAAGCTCTTTTTCGCTTTTTATAGCTGCTCCTTCCTGCGCTTCTAGAAGGTCTTCGTAGATTCGATCGATGGATATTTTCTGAAAAAGTATCCTGCTTAAAAGTTGATTGACCTGATTCATGGATGGCAGCAATCGAAAAGCAGCAACTGCGAAAACTGATAACTTTGGAATCAATTCTTCAATCCGAACTCCTGCATATAGTTGAAAAAGCACCATGCCAAGTACACCACAGACACACACGGTTTCTATCAGATATTTAGGTGCTTGCTGAAAGATTTGGCTTCTCTTTAGACTAGAGGCATAACGCTTTCCATTTTCCACATAAGCCTGTACAAAGTACGATTCCCTTGCAAGCACTTTAATCTCCTTAATGCCTCCCATTGCCTGATTGACCGCCTGAATCATCTTTCCATTATAGGTCTGATTTTGCTTGCCATATGTTTGCGTCCGCCCCCGCATAAATGAAAAATACACAAACGAACACATTCCAAGCAAAAAGACTACCACCAGCGTAATCAAAGGGTCCATACAGATTAGAAAGACAATTAGCATACCAATCATCATTAGATTCGAAAATAAATCGATGCCATCCATCAGAAGCTCATACAGGTTGTTGACATCTGCCGTCACACTGCGCAGCACTTCTGAAGAATTCTTTTGCAGATGAAACGTGTAGGGCTTTTTCATATAGCTTTCCATCAAGCGGCCCGACAACTCCAGTCGATTGTTAAAAATAAAACGAAATTGAAGATATTTCATAAAGAGAAGATATATATTTTTCACAAGATAGACAGCCATCAAAAGAAGCCCTGTTACAAATAGCAGTTCTCTCCTAGAAGAAACTCCAAAAGTAGTTCCTATAAGCTCTAGTCCTTCTCCATATGCCCCTTCTGGCTCCATTACCAGCTGGACAAAAGGCAGAATCAGAGATACTCCCATAAATTCAAGCAAAGAGCCTATAAATAAAATACATGTCAGGGCCAAAAATTTTATTTTCTGTTTTCTGGAAAAAATCACTCTGATTTTGTAGAACATATCTGCTTCCTTTTCTTATATTGTTGTAATAATGTATTGTACATATGCGCCCGATAGCGGTTAAACAGCTCCAGTGACAGGCAGCTAAAGACTCCTATAAGTACCACCGGAAATGCTGCCACATGCAAAAAACGAAGGCACGCCATTCCCCAAAGTGTGGCGCTCCCCACATAGAGTAGTAGTCTTCCCAGGTAGCAGAGCCTCGTTCCTAGTCTCTGTCCAAAAATAATACGCTGTAATAAAATACTTCCCAGGGAAAATCCTAAAAATCCCCATAAAGACTCTGCGCCAAAGAACATCTGCCTTCCAGACAGCTCATACACTCCTAGATAGCACACCGTTGAAGCAGTAAATAAATAAGAAGTGTAGACAGCCACCGGCTTTAACAATCGATACCATTTCACCATTCTTTTCATAATTATAAACACCCCAACTTTTCTTTAATCACCTTTGCATACTGCCTTGACACATTTAGGCGCTCTCCATTGCTCATCATCACCTGCATAGTCCCGCCGAACTCTGGCTTTAGCGACTCAATCTGATTAAAATTGATAATTGACGACTTTGACGCCCGGAAAAAATCACAGCTTTCTAGCCGTTCTTCTAATTCATACAACCGAAGTGGTGTCTCATACACTTCCTGCTCGGTATATAAAAAAGTCTTTTTCTCCACAGTATCAATATATAAAATCTGGTTTACATCCAGAAGATATGTGCGATTTTCTTTATGCCCTGTCAGCTTTTTATCGGTCATCCGAAGCATCTCCAAAAGCCGTATCACCGCATCATTGGTCTGCTTACACCGAATCGTAATCTCTAGTTCCTCCAAAGAAGCATCTTCTTCTATCTGAATCTTCAACTTCTTATCCCTCCTCCCCTTTTTGACAGTATAGACCACAATGCTTCTGCCCACAATCCCTTAGACCTTAAGCTGTTAAAATCTGGTGCTAAGTGGTTGATTTTTTATTTTAAAACACAATTTGGCAATAAAAAAAGACTTTCCGTTCTACACAATCGTGTATACGAAAAGCCTTTTTCTTAGTTCTTAAAGCTGTGAATTGGCGCAGGGATTCTGCCTCCGCGATTAACAAAAGCTTCACAAGAATAAGGGTTTACTGGCATGACTGGCGCATAGCCTAAGAGTCCTCCAAATTCTACCATCTCTCCAACTTTCTTTCCCACAACTGGAATCACTCTGACTGCGGTCGTCTTCTGATTGACCATTCCAATCGCCATCTCATCTGCGATAATTCCCGATATGGTCGAAGCACTGGTATCTCCCGGAATCGCTATCATATCTAGTCCCACCGAGCAGACACAGGTCATAGCTTCTAATTTCTCCAGTGTCAGTGCACCTGCCTTTACTGCATCAATCATCCCCTGGTCCTCACTGACCGGGATAAAAGCTCCGCTTAAGCCGCCTACATAGGAAGATGCCATCACACCGCCTTTTTTTACCTGGTCATTGAGAAGCGCTAGTGCTGCGGTCGTTCCCGGTGCTCCGGCGTACTCCAGACCAATCTCCTCCAAAATCTCTGCCACACTGTCTCCAATCGCTGGTGTCGGTGCTAGGGATAAATCAATAATTCCAAAGGGTATTCCAAGTCTTTTGGATGCCTCCTGAGCCACCAGCTGCCCCACACGGGTCACTTTAAAGGCGGTCTTCTTAATTGTCTCACACAGTACCTCAAAACTCTCTCCTCGAACCTTAGAGAGCGCTCTCTTTACCACACCAGGGCCACTGACGCCTACGTTGATAACGGCGTCTCCTTCTGTCACTCCATGAAAAGCGCCAGCCATAAAAGGATTATCATCTGGTGCATTACAAAAGACCACCAATTTCGCACATCCAAGCGAATCCTGCTCCTTTGTAAGCTCTGCGGTCTCTTTGATAATCTCCCCCATCAATTTCACCGCATCCATATCAATTCCAGTCTTGGTAGAGCCTAGATTGATAGAGCTACACACCCGCTCCGTCTGCGCAAGCGCCTGTGGAATCGCATGCATCAAAAGTTCATCGCTCTTTGTCATTCCCTTTGATACTAACGCCGAAAAGCCTCCCAGGAAATTGACTCCGACCTCTTTGGCTGCCCTATCAAGCACCTTTGCAAGCTCCACATAATCCTCTGGTGACTGACAGGCTGCACCGCCCACCAAAGCTATCGGTGTTACCGAAATCCTTTTGTTGACAATCGGAATCCCAAACTGCGCTTCAATCTCCTGTCCTGTTGCCACTAAATCCTTAGCTGTCGTTGTAATCTTCTTATAAATATTTTGCTTGACCGTCTCTAAGTCTGTATCAATACAATCCAGAAGACTGATTCCAAGCGTAATCGTACGCACATCTAGGTTCTCCTGTGCAATCATCTTATTCGTCTCAAGCACTTCATTCAGATTAATCATAGTCTTTCACCCCTTATATCCGATGCATCATATTAAAAATATCTTCGTGCTGGCAACGAATTACAACTCCAATCTCCTCGCCAAGCATAGAGAGTTCTTTTGACATCTTGCTGACATCCTCCACCGCTTTGGCATCCACAATCATCATCATATTAAAATATCCATCCACAATCGTCTGGGAAATATCCAAAATATTCACCTGAATCTCTGCTAAATACGTACAGACCTTGGCAATAATACCTACCGTATCATGCCCTACTACTGTAATAATAAATTTCTTCATCATCGTTCCTCCTGATTATAGTTCCGCTTCATTGATTTAAAGTTCCGCTTCATCCAAGTAAACCCCCTGGTTTCAGAAAGATTTCTGATTGCTTTTGCACTCAGAAACCTTTCCGGGGTTCACTTGGATTCCGCTGATTTAAAGTTCCGCTTCATCCAAACAAAAACCCTGGTTTCAGAAAGATTTCTGATTGCTTTCGCACTCAGAAACCTTTCCGGGTTTTTGCTTGGATTCCGCTGATTTATAGTTCCATTTGCTAATTTTACCACTCGCAGATTTCGGTGCAGCAATCTCTGTTTGCTACTTGTATATCAAAATCCCCTGCCCCGTATTTTACATCTCCTAACTCAATCTCCAGTCTTACCGTCTCATATGCAAGCTTCGCATAGTTGTTCTCCTTGCTTAGATGCCCTAGATAGATTTTTTTAAGTCCATCATGTAGCACTTTACAAAGTAATTGCCCTGCGCTTTCATTGGACAGATGTCCGCACTCTCCTAATATCCTCTGCTTTAAAGAATATGGATAAGGCCCTACCTCTAACATCTGGACATCGTGATTCGCTTCTAAAAAAAGCACATCCAGCCTCTTTAACCTCTCCACTATGTACGGATTGTACACGCCCATATCCGTCGCCACTGCTGTTGATTTCTCTCCACATATAAAGCGATATGCGACAGGTTCTGCGGCATCGTGAGAGATGGAAAAAGGCTCTATCTCCACATCACCTATCCAGAATTTTTGGTCTGCCTGTATTACCTGGTATAGACTTTCATCCACTTTTCCCAGGCTTTTCATCTGTTTCATCCTATCAATCGTCCCTGCCGTTGCATAGACAGGTAGCCCATATCTGCGCGCTAAGATTCCCACACCCTTTACATGGTCTGCATGTTCATGGGTAATCAAAAGTCCCTGTAAATCCTTTCCGCTTACCTGAAGCTTTTGAAGGCCTTCCTCAATCCGCTTCGCACTAATCCCGGCATCTATCAGTAAATGTGTCTTTTCGCTGCCTGTATAGATACAATTTCCACTACTGCCACTTGCAATACTGCATAATCTCATCTACTTACTCATCCTTCTGTCAATCTGGCGATATGTCTCGTCTGCCGTTCCATTGTTATCAATCATATATGCACATCGGCTTAAAAACTCCTTATGCTGCTTCTGATTTGCAAAAATCTGCGTAATTCGCTCCTCGCTGTAACCTCTCGACGCTCTAAGCCTTGTACGCCTGTTTTCCTCATTCGTATAAATATACCACGTTTCTTCACAAAACGCATCATATTTTTCTTCAAGAAATAAAGCTGCCTCCACCACAACGTAAGCTTCCCCTTTTTGTTTCGCCAGAGCAATACGTGCAAGAATCTCTTGTTTTACCGCAGGATGGATTATCTTATTTAGTTTTTGAAGCTTTTCCTTGTCTGAGAAGACAATCGCTCCTAAGCATGCTCTGTCAATTCTGCCGTCTTCTAGAAGAACCGAAGGCCCAAATTCCTCTAAAATCCTCTGATACGCCTCTGTTCCTGGCTTCATCACTTCATGGCCTACCTGGTCCGCCTCGATAACTCTTGCCTGATATTTTTCCTTTAGCCAGGCAAGCACGGTACTTTTCCCTGCTCCGACCCCGCCAGTTACTCCGATGATTTTCGTACTCAAATCTCACTCCATCTCCTGACGTATTTATTTTGCCTCATACCAGTTCACTCCCTGGTGCATATCAATTTCTAGTGGTACCCGAAGCATAGCTGCCTGCTGCATCTCTTCTTCTAAGATTTTCTCTACTTGTGCCACTTCTTCTAGATAGGCCTCTATCAGAAGTTCATCGTGCACCTGCAAGATAAGACGTGAGCGAAGCCCTTCCTCCTTTAGCCTGTCATGTACCCGAATCATTGCAATCTTGATAATATCTGCTGCTGTTCCCTGAATCGGAGAATTCATCGCCACCCGCTCGCCAAAAGAGCGCTGTGCAAAATTTGAAGATTTTAACTCCGGTATCGGTCTTCGCCTGCCATACATTGTTGTCACATAGCCGTCTTCCTTTGCCTTCGCCACCAATTCATCTAAGAATGTCTTAATCCCTGGATATGTCTCAAAATACCGGTCGATATACTCTTTTGCCTCTGTCTTGGAGATACTTAAATCCTGAGACAGTCCAAAAGAACTAATTCCATATACAATCCCAAAGTTCACCGCTTTTGCATTGCGTCTCTGAAGTGGTGTCACCTCCTCAAAAGGTACATGGAAGACCTGAGATGCCGTAATCCTGTGAATATCCTCCGCCTGCTGATAAGCTTCTATTAGTTTCTTATCTTCTGACATATGCGCTAATACCCGAAGCTCTATCTGCGAATAATCTGCATCTACAAAGACACAGCCCTCTTTAGGGACAAATACCTTACGTATCAATCTCCCCAACTCCATGCGCACCGGAATATTTTGAAGGTTGGGCTCTGTGCTGCTGATTCGCCCAGTTGCTGTAATTGTCTGATTAAAGCTGCTGTGAATCCGTCCATCCTCTCTGATGCAAGAAGATAACCCATCCGCATATGTGGATTTTAATTTGGTCAGCTGCCGATATTCCAAAATATCCTTGACAATTGTATGCTCCACGGCCAGCTTGTCCAAAACCTCTGCGGAAGTCGAATAGCCAGTCTTGGTCTTTTTGCCGCCAGTCATCCCTAGCTTTTCAAAGAGTATCACCCCTAGCTGCTTTGGAGAATTAATATTAAATGCTTCTCCTGCTGCTGTATGAATCCTCTTCTCTAACTCCTCAATCCGACCTACTAGCGCTTCGCCATACGCCTTTAGCTCCTCACCATGCACCCGTATCCCTGCTTCTTCCATATCATGCAGAATAAATACAAGTGGCATTTCAATCTCGTCAAAAAGTGCCTTCATCCCTGTCTTTTCAAGGCGTAGTAACAAATCCTCTGCCCTTCGATACGTGGTCAGCGCCCCATATGGCTGTGTCAAATCCTCATGGCTATAATCGTTAGAAAGTGGATTTAAAAGGTACGCCGCAATCTCTATATCGAATAGATGTTCTCTTTTAGAAATATTCAGATATTTCAAAAGCCGCTTTCCATCAGACACCGCACAAAATGGTACACAGTCAATCACCTGCATAAGCTGCGTTTTCAAATAATCCTGCGTAAGCGCTCTCTCATCTTCTACTGCCACATAATAACATTCTGTCTCTGAAAGCGCCAGCGAAAGCCCCATCTCATTCTCAAGCGTTGTCATTCCATAGCCAGAAGCGTCCAAAGTAAGCGTCAGCCCGCCCTCTCTTTTCACCCTGTCAAGCTCAAAAGCCACTTTCTCTTGCGTCTTCGCTCTCTCAAATATCTTCTGTACTTCTGCTAAGTCTGTAAGCTTTATTGCCTCCGGCTTTGGAAGCTCTGCCGCTGTACTTTTATTTTCAAAACGCTCCATATATTTCTTAAAATTCAGCTTTTTGCACCACTCATATGCCTCTGGCGTATAGAGGTTATTAAGACGCGCTTCTGGAAGCTCTAACATAACTGGTGCGTCAATACAGATAGTCGCTAACTTTTTACTCAGTACCGCCAGTTCAAAATGATTTCGAAGCGCCTCCTGCGTGCGCTTTGGCTTAATCTCATCCACATGTGCATAAGCTTCCTCTATATTTCCATACGTCGTTATCAGGCTGGTAGCCCCCTTCTCCCCAATCCCTGGCACCCCAGGAATATTGTCAGAAGAATCGCCCATCAACGCCTTTAATTCAATAATCTGCGCCGGTGTCACCTGATAGGTCGACATCACATCTTTTTCATAATAATTCTCAATCTTTGTAACCCCTTTTACCGTTTTTGGCATCCGAATCATAATCTGCTCTGTCGCAATCTGTAATAAATCCTTATCTCCCGACACAATCACTACTGAAAGTCCTGCTGCTGCATTTTTCTTCGCCACAGTTCCAAGCAAATCATCCGCCTCATACCCCTCTTTTTGCAAAAGCGGAATCTTCATCGCCGTAAGCACTTCCTTCATCACCGGAATCTGCTCTGCCAACTCCTCTGGCATCGGCTTTCTCGTCCCCTTATATTCCTTATACATCTCATGCCGAAACGTAGGAACATTCAAATCAAACGCCACTGCCAGATAATCTGGCTTCTCTTCATCCAGAATCCGAAACATAATATTTAAAAATCCAAAGATAGCATTGGTATGTAGCCCCTCTGCATTGGTCAAATCTGGCACTCCGTAATATGCCCGATGAATAATACTATGCCCGTCAATCAAGACCAATTTCTCACTCATCTAAAAAAACACCTCACAATCATATAGAATAAAACCACCGTCGCTGCTGCCTTCATCAAAAAAGTATAGGTTCCTAGAAAGTGTTCATCTAGTCCATCTTCCTCCGAATTCTCCAGATAATCCTCCACCAACGTCCGATAATCAATCCGCTCCTCTGCCCCGTCTAACTGCCGAATCCCCGCAAACACTGTGGCATAGACCTCTAACTCCTCATAACACTCCGAACAATGCCGCACATGCCGCACAAAATCTTCTTCTTCCTTCACTCCCAATTCCCCATTGATATAAGGAACCAAAAGTCTTTGTGTCTCTTTACAGTTCATATCTTGCTCCTGCCACTTCATTTCTTCCATTATAACGAATACAAAAAAGGATTGCAAGGCACAAAAAAAGCCTCGAACAATCGAGGCTTTTCAAATGCACCGAGTACGGATAAATCCGAACCCTCAACTTCTGCCAGCGTGATAGTCTTAGAACCGTCCTTATAGTTGAAAGTAAGGATTGTCTTGTCCTCATAAAGATACACTGCATTTACAAAGCTGTCAATCAGTCTTTGCCGTTGTTCCCGCTTTGTCACATCAAATTTGCGGAAACGGTAAATGAAAAATGCTATCTGTTCTCTTGTAAGCAGGGGCTTGTGCATTTCTTCCTGCAAAATGCTGACTTCAAGCTGACTTTTGGTTTCCTCCAACTCGTCCAGTCTTTGTTTAGTGGATGGGGTAAAAATCCCTGCTTGAATGGCGTTGAGCATATTGTTAATGCCTTTTTCCGTTTCTGCAAGCTGTTTTTTCAAAAGAGGGAGGTCGGTATTTTCTCTTTTCTGCAATTCCATAAGCGTATCAATCAGCCGTTCCATGACTTCATCATTCATAATCGCTTTCATGGTGTAGCTGACAACTAAATCTTCAATCCAGTCTTTCTTGACCGCTTTCTTGTCGCAGAGTTTCTTTTTCTTGGTATTCACACAACGATAATAGCGGTGTACTTTCATCGTGTGGCTTGTGCCGCTTTCTCCTACCATAAAAGAGCCGCATTTCCCGCAATACAGCTTCGTTGTCAACAAATAGTCGTCCTCTGCTTTATGACGGGCGGGAGCCTTTTTATTTTTCGCCAGCCGTTCCTGCACCCGTTCAAATAAATCTTTCGGGACAATCGCCGGAATACCGTCCTCTTTGACCACATCACGATAGCTGTATTCGCCCATATAGCGGCGGTTCTTCAACAGGTGGTTCATAATATTTAACGTAATTTTTCCGCCATGAATGGAGCGCATCCCCCGGCTGTTCAGCAGATTGACAAGTACCTGCATGGTCGCACCCTCGCTGTATCTCGTAAACATTTCCAACACCACCGGGGCGGTCTTGGGGTCGATTTGATAATACTGCTGTTCGTCAATATAGTAGCCCATTGGGACAGTGCCGCCGTTGTATTTGCATTTCAGCGCATTGTCGGTCAAACCCCGGATAACTTTCTCGGAGAGTTCGGCGGAGTAATATTCCGCATACCCCTCAAGCATGGCTTCCAGTATAATCCCCTCGCTTCCCGCGGAGATATTCTCTCTTGCAGAAATGACTTTGACACCGTTCTTCTTCAAAATATTTTTATATCGTGCGCTGTCATAGCGGTTCCGGGCAAAACGGTCTAACTTCCATACCAGCACAACATCAAATAAACCCTTTGCGCTGTCCTTAATCATGTGCTGAAATTCGGGGCGGTTATCTGTTTTCGCTGATAAAGCCCGGTCAATATATGTGCCTAAAATCATAATGTTGTTGCGCTCTGCATACTCTTTACATTCTCTCAACTGTCCCTCAATACTTTCTTCCCTCTGATTGTCGGAAGAATAGCGGGCATAGATAACACCTTTCATTTGTCCACCTCCATAATTTGAAAAAGTGTTTGCTTTAATTTCTCACTCATTGGAGATTGAGGGTCAAAGCACATCTCAATAAATTGTTTCATCTCATCGCTTCCCGCCGCAATCTTAGGGCGGTATTCATATAGCTTTCCCTGTGGGTTATCGGTTCGTGCAAAGAGATAATCCATTGACACATCAAAATAATCTGCATACTTCACAAGCGTTTCCAAAGAGGGCGCCGACTGCCCTTGTTCATAGCGGTTGATACTGGACTGTTTCACTCCTAACAATTCCGCCATTTTTACCTGTGACAGCTTCACACTCTCCCGCAATATCCGCAGGCGTTCTCCTAACTCTTTCATGGGCTGTGACCTCCTTGTTTTCTTCGTTTTCATTATATCATTTATACGTTTATATTTCAACCCGCATTAAGCATAATTTTTATAGAATATACTCATTGATAGGATAGAGAAAACTGGCGGGCAGAAACAAAATAAGCGGTCAATCCGGCTGTAATTTTAACAGCAGATTGCAACCGCTTATTTTGCGTTTTGGAGGAAGTGTGGCTACACACTCCGACAAAACAGGGTTTCCAAAGGGTACCCCTTTGGCACACGACTTTGCTTGCAAAGTGTAGTGTGTTATACGCTCTGTCGGCGTTGCCGTAAAAATGTCGTTGCCGTTGGGGAGGGCAAAGGCATTTGAAGCGGCAGGAAAACAGGGCTGTGATTGCGTGGCGTGGAGCCGCAAGCGCAGCCCTGGTTTCATCAGCAGACAGGGCGTATATGAAAGCTCCCCGTCCCTCGTCCCACGCCAGACTTCGGGACAAAATGTCCCGAACTTATGGAAACACTCACGAAAAAGCAGATGGATTTTTCTCTCAAAATTGAAATGGGCGGGAAGCCATTTTAAGGCTTTCCCGCCTTGATTGCCTGTTAGCAAAGGCGGGCGGGACAGTCAACGGCGGCGCATGAAATGCGCCGTTCATCTTGACCGTTGACTGTCTCGGCTGGCTTTGCTATTTCGCCGGACAATCGGGATTTGTATTTATATAGGTTTAATCAAATGATGCTCAAAAAATGTTTCAAAGGTATTTGCAGCACCGCCATGTTCAACAATTTTTCCGTCTATGACTTTATCAATATCTACCCCTGTAATTTCCAAAATCTTATTCGTAGGTGTTATTCCAATAAATTCTCCTTTGTGCGTTCCCCTCATAATAAATTCTGAAATGACATAATTATCTGTTACATATTGGCGAATAATTTTCATGGTGTAATCGGGATATGTTTTTTTCAATGCTACAAGATGTTGCTTCATTCCGTTTATTCCTATGAAAATTTCTTTTTCGCCAGTTCTCTGCACACAATCCTCTGATATGTATTTAGAAAGTTCATCAAGCAAATTTTCTGAAACAATTACTTCATAGAAATATTTTACAATGTCTTTATTATTCATCATGTACCTCCACAACTCCCTGATTAGAGAGTTTTCAATATCTTTTCAGTTTCTGCTATATCCTTTTCAATCAACGGGCGCATACTGTCTTTGTACTTTGATAAATCAGCACCTTGCAAACAGGACAATATTCTTGGAATATACTGTGGTTTTGCTACTCCCACCTGTGCAAGAGCCTTTATGCACTGTCTGGCTGTAATCGGCTTTTCGTCTGTTATATGTGTGAGAAAATCAGATATAATTAAATCAAAATGGTTTTCCTCATCCCACTGGGCATTTGCCGCAAGAATATACAACACTCGATTTCTCACTAATGATTTTGGGTGGTTAAGCAAGGAAGCAAAATCATTAAAATATTCATACCATTCATCTGTTTCTTGGCTTTCTGATATAATTTTATCGGCAAGGGCGCAAGCATATTTATCATCTTTTGCCGTCAACTTTGCTACAATATTTTCTTTCATTTCCAGCCACCTCCAACCTCTGATTTGTCTATTTCTTTTGACAGTTTCATAGGTTATCGTTCTTTACTTTCCCACCAGTCCAATCATTTTCTTCATCACCTGATGGAATTGTTTTGATATTATCAATATTAGTCCTTCTAAATCAGCTTATCAAAGATTTTTTTGTAGCATTTCTTGCAATGCGTAAGAAATTGTGCGAAGCTCTTTACCCTCTGTGGCTACTTTGCCATAAGGCATACTAACCCCAGCTTTTAAGTCAATCGTAAACTTATCTGAATATACCTTTTTTGCTCCAGAATGATATTCAAGTGTAAATGTCACTTCTTTATCTATTTTTGCATAATCAAGTGTGCAAATTCTTGATTGACCCGGGGCTAAAACTGCATTATTGAGTCCTTCCAAATAATCTCTATCATTTCGGATTTTATAACAACCTTTGAAATCAAAATCATACTCAAATTTTGTAATATAGGCAGGAGATTTCCCGAAGTTTTTAACAATTAAATAAAAAAACGGATTACCAGCATTGATTTCATCAGTATAAACAGAAATAACAGGTCTTGTTGATTCTTCAATCATTTTATTATTTTGCCGCAAAGTAATCACAACTGTGACTACGGATATGGCGGCTAATATAAAAGACAAAACACAAAGAATAATATTTACAATAGTTGATGTATCCATATTTTAACCTCCAAAAAAATCTACTTTCCCATCTGTTTAATCATCTTCTTCATCAACTGCTGGAATTGTTCACTTGTTTCCTCGTCCAGCGGCATGACTTTTTCAAGCTGTTCCGCAACCAACGCCGTCACATCATCAATGGTATGTAATTCCTGCTTCTGCTCCTGTGCGGCGTTCTGGATATTTTGAAACATGGCGGCGGTCACTGGTTCCTCCGGCGGCTCCCCGCTGTCTATATTGCCCTTTATGTCCCGCAGGATAGACATAAACACATTCTTGATTTTCTCAATCTCCGCTTCATGCTCCCCCATCTTTTGGGCGTTCATAAACTGTATATCCTGTCTTGCTTCCGCCCGGTATTCCGGGCGGTCTTTCATTAAATCAGCCAGCGAAGCCGTAGCCATTTCGATTACCTTGTTTCGTGCCATAACGCCCCTTGCCGCTGTGTCCTGAAAATAAATCTGTATCAGGCTTATCAGACGCGGGAAATTCTTATGTTCTAATAGGTGGTTGAGAATTTCCACATC
Source organism: Lachnospiraceae bacterium (assembly GCA_910575445.1). GTDB lineage: Bacteria > Bacillota > Clostridia > Lachnospirales > Lachnospiraceae > Hominiventricola. Next base: position 322,445 of record CAJTFW010000004.1, read on the forward strand.
TATCATTCCCGTTACAAGCCCCCGGACTGCTCCCTCGGACAATCCCAATTCCGATATGTCATAACTCTTTTGGACGCTCACTGTTGACAAGCCCAGAATATAATCCGTTGACACTCTAAATTCTTTCGCAATGCCTATGAGAATATCACTGCTGACTGTCTTTGTTTCCCCGCTGACAATCCGGCTCAACTGGGAGGGGGAAATCCCTATTTTCTTTGCCAGTTCCTTTTGTGGGATATGCCGCCCGTTGCAAAGGTCGGAAATCCGCTGTCCGGGTGTCCCGGGTAAAGCCATAGATACGCACCTCCTCCGTATGCTTCCATTATACAGGATAATTGCAGAAATGCAATTTCAAAAGTATAGACTTTGGGAAAATGCAATTCTCGCAACAATCCGGGATTTGCATTTTTTTCTGATAAACTGGATTTACGAACGTTCGGAACAGCACCTTGAAAACAGAATGACCGTCCAAAAGAAATATGACTGGCAGGAGAAGTGACGCATAAAGCGCACCAATGCCGGGACACGCCGCAGAAATGGGGTAGCTGTAGAAATATGGCTTTTAGGATAAAGACTTTTGGAGAGAACGGCAACAAGGAAACGGAGGAACTTATGAAAGAAAATTTATACAAGCGATTGCCGCCCTTGGAGCGCAGGCCGGACGGCTCCCTCTACCGCATGACACCGGCGCAAAGGAAACAGGCAAACAGCCTGATACGCCGGGAGTGCTGCAACTGTGAGGGCGGGGACTGTATCTCCCTTGACGATGGGGACAGCCACACTTGCCCCCAGACCATTTCTTTCTCCGTCTGCTGTAAGTGGTTCCGCTGGTTGGTCTTGCCGCAGGACGGGACGCTGGAAGCAGAGATTTTTCGGGGAAAGGACTTGAAACGCTGTTCGGTCTGCGGCGGCGTGTTCGTTCCAAAATCCAACCGGGCAAAATACTGCCCGGACTGCGCCGCCAGCGTTCACAGGCGGCAGAAAGCGGAAAGCGAACGGAAAAGGAGGTCGAGCGTGGACAATTAGGCGGGGAAAAAGCCTTGATTTATAAGGCTTCCAAAGAGCAGAACCGGGGGAAGTGGTATAAAGTATCGCCTTCCCCCGGAAATGCCGTTCTAACTGTCCACAAAGCACACTATGACAAACACGATTTATATTCATCAGCCGGAGAAATCGGTCAGCTTCACCCGGCTCCCGAATTTTCTCTTTGAAGCCCCTACATTTACGCCCCTGTCCAATGAAGCGAAGATACTGTACGCCTTTATCCTGCGCCGGACGGAGTTGTCCTGCAAGAACGGCTGGGCAGACGAATACGGACGGATTTACCTGTATTATCCAATCTGCGAGGTGGTCGCCCTGCTCCACTGTGGACGGCAGAAAGCGGTAAACACCCTGCGGGAGTTGCAGTATGCGGAGCTTGTGGAGATACAGAAACAGGGCTGTGGAAAACCCAACCGTATCTACCCAAAATCCTATGAAGCGGTTTCAAACACCGACTTCAAGAAATCCGGTTCTGGTACGCCGAAGGGCTGAAATCCGTACTCATGGAGTACGATAATCAATCCTCTTGAAGTACGAAAACCGGACGGTATATAGAAATACAGAGATTAAAACGATTTATTTATATCTTATCCATTCCAATCCTATCAGAGATAATTCCGGCGGGATTTTCCTATGGAAAAGTCCCGGATAGGAAAGGAATGGGGAAAGGAGTTTATGACACAGCACGCAATTTTGCGATTTGAAAAGCATAAGGGCAACCCAGCAAGACCGCTGGAAGCCCACCACGAACGGCAAAAGGAACAGTACGCCAGCAATCCCGACATTGACACCAGCCGGAGCAAGTACAATTTTCACATCGTCAAGCCGGAGGGCAGATACTACCATTTCATTCAGAGCCGCATTGAACAGGCGGGGTGCAGGACAAGGAAAGACAGCACCCGGTTTGTGGATACGCTTATCACCGCCAGCCCGGAGTTTTTCAAGGGGAAGTCCCCAAAGGAGATACAAGCCTTTTTCCAGAGGGCGGCAGACTTTCTCATTGACCGGGTGGGCCGGGAGAATATCGTGTCGGCGGTGGTACACATAGACGAGAAAACGCCCCACCTGCATTTAACTTTCGTTCCGCTGACAAAGGACAACCGCCTGTGCGCCAAAGAAATCATAGGCAACCGGGCGAACTTGACAAAGTGGCAGGACGATTTTCACGCCTATATGGTGGAGAAATATCCCGACTTGGAGCGTGGGGAGAGCGCAAGCAAGACAGGGCGGAAGCATATCCCCACCCGGCTTTTCAAGCAGGCGGTTTCTCTCTCCAAACAAGCGAGGGCGATTGAAGCCACGCTGGACAGTATTTCCCCGCTGAACGCCGGAAAGAAGAAAGAGGAAGCCCTTGTCATGCTGAAAAAGTGGTTTCCACAAATGGAGAACTTCTCCGGGCAGTTGAAAAAATACAAAGTCACGATAAATGACCTGCTGGAAGAAAATCAAAAGCTGGAAGCGAGAGCCAGAGCCAGCGAAAGCGGCAAGATGAAAGACCGTATGGAACGGGCAAAGCTGGAAAGCGAATTGCAGAACATTCAAAGGCTGGTTGACCGTATCCCGCCGGACGTGCTGACGGAGGTAAAGCGGCAACAGCGATACACAAAGGAAAGGTGATTGAGTATAAGCAGAATTTCACGCCGCCCCTATGTGGCATTGTACCTTGACAACTGAATATGAAAGGCGATATATGGCAAAAAAGCAACCGGACACAAATATCCCCCAACATGAAATAGAAGCCCTTGCCCGCTGTCTGCTTCCAGAAATTCAGAAATTCTTTGAAAGCCCGACGGGGCAAAAGGAATTTGAAGAATGGAAAGTGCAGAGAGCAAAGGAAGTAGAAAAGAAATGGAGCGTATGACAAAAGCGGCGGTATCACTCACGATACCGCCGCTTTTGCTTTAGCACTCAAGATATACTAAAAATCCGAAACCGTCCCCGATTGGAACCGGGTTCGGATTATCATTATCTGGTGCAGGAGATGGGACTTGAACCCACACATAGTCACCTACGTCAGATTTTGAGTCTGATGCGTCTGCCATTCCGCCACTCCTGCGTCTTCAACTCTTGTAGTCTATCACAATTTTTTCTAAATTGCAAGTATAATTTTGGAATTTGGAAAATTTACGCCTGCCAGGAGCGTATGTTCCTGGCAGACTGATTTTGTATTTTATAAGGTGTTACATGGTGGTTAGTTTTTTTCCTATCTCAAAGCAGTCTAGGGTGGCAAAATAATCTTTTAGAGTTTCTGCTCTGCGGATTAACTGAACTTCACCATTTTCTTTTAGTAATAATTCTGCTGAGCGCAGCTTTCCATTATAGTTATATCCCATGGAATGTCCATGGGCGCCTGCATCATGGATAAAAAGATAATCTCCTTTATCGATTTTAGGAAGTTTTCTGTCTACTGCAAATTTGTCACAATTTTCACAAAGAGAGCCTGTGACATCATAGGTATAATCACATGTCTCATCTTCTTTTCCCAACACGGTAATATGATGATATGCTCCATAGATAGCTGGTCTCATCAGATTGGCTGCGCAAGCATCTGTTCCGATATACTCTTTATGAATATGTTTTTCATGAATTACCTGTGTTACAAGTGCTCCATAAGGGCCCATCATATAGCGCCCAAGCTCGGTATAGAGTGCCACATCGCCCATACCAGCAGGCACTAGCACTTCTTCGTATACTTTTTTAACCCCTTCTCCAATTATATAAATATCATTTGCTTCCTGCTGTGGAGTATATGGAATTCCAATACCGCCTGACAGATTGATAAATGTAATCTTTGCCCCTGTCTTTTCTTTTAATTTCACAGCAAGCTCAAACAACACTTTTGCAAGCATCGGATAATATTCATTTGTCACGGTATTGCTTGCCAAAAATGCATGGATTCCAAAATTTTCCACGCCTTTTTCCTTCATTATCTGGAATGCTTGTACAATCTGTGCCTCTGTCATCCCATATTTAGAATCGCCAGGGTTGTCCATAATGCCATTACTCATCTGAAAGACCCCTCCTGGATTATAACGACAGCTCATAGTCTTTGGCAGATATCCCACGGATTTCTCCACTGCCTCAATATGCGTAATGTCGTCCAGATTGATAATTCCGCCTAATTTCTCACAATATGCAAACTCCTCCAAAGGCGTATCATTGGAAGAAAACATAATATCTTTTCCTGTAATGCCAGCTGCTTCTGAAAGCATCAGCTCCGCCATCGAAGAGCAGTCACTTCCGCATCCATATTCCTTTAAAAGCTGCATTAAAAACGGATTGGGAGTCGCCTTTACTGCAAAATACTCTTTAAAACCTTTATTCCAGGAAAACGCCTCATAAAGTGCTTTTGCATTTTCACGGATTCCTTTTTCATCGTAAATATGAAAAGGAGTTGGATATTTTTTCACAATTTCTTCAATCTGTGCCTTTGTAACAAATGGTACTTTTTTCATCTTTTTACTCCTCCTGACTGCATAATCCGAAGTTATTATAATATAAGATGCTTTATATGACAAGTAACGATTTTCCACGTTAAAGCGCTATTGTCATTTCATGACATAAAAATTTATGAAAACTTCACGCAGAAAATATTTACAAATTTTTCCCATTATGCTACTCTGAATACAGTCAGATAATCTGCCTTAAAAAGCAATCTATCTGAGCTTGGCGATATGCGCAGAAATCATATTTTGGAGGTAACTACCATGGATTATACTTGCAGAACAAAGACACTTCAGGCCCTCTCAAAAGATATGTCCAAAGGCCGTATCTTACTTTCTCATAAGTTACAGAGAAAAGAAGGGCAATGGAATACCAGACAGAAATCCGACTTGATTGACAGCCTTTTAAGACATTATCCCATCAATCCTACCTATGCCATCAAGGAAGAAGGCACTCTTTCTGTGATTGATGGTGTGCAAAGGCTTTCTACTGTTCGAGATTACCTAAACGATGGCTTTGCGCTGTCTAAGACTTTAGAGCCTGTTATGATAGGGGAAGAAGAAAAAGAGATTGCAGGCAAAAAATTTAGCCGTCTTGATGAGGAGACACAAGATGCGATTAAATCTTCCGAGCTTCAGCTATACGAGCTGACCGATTGTACAGAAAAGGATGTACGCGAGATGTTCCGCAGACAAAACGCTGGTAAAGCACTCTCTAACGGACAGCTTCGTGTGGTCAGAGAGTCTGACAAAGTCAGTGGTCTTATCTACTCCTTAACCGAACATCCGTTCTTCAAGAAGATTATCACCAAGACACAGGCGAAGAAAGACCTTGACAGAGATATGGTCAGAGAGATTTTAATGCTTACCGAGATGAGCCCGGAATATGACTTTGGTTCCTTCCGTTCTAAAGACATCGATGCTTTTGTCGATTACTACAACGACCATATTCATATGGAAAATATCGAGACATTAAGAACTGCACTCAATCACCTAGACGAATCCTTCCCTGAGAAGATTAAGATTAAACAGACTTCCATTCCCATGGTCTGCTTTGGGATGTATGAGGTGGTAAAAGAACACAAAGACGTACAGAAATATTTAGACTGGGTACATCATTTTATTGATACTTATGATAGTAACGAAGAATATCTAAGATACTGTAACGGCGGCGGAACTGCCAGTGCAGAGATGGTCAAAGGTCGGTTAAATTATTTCAAAAACGCCATCGAGAATATGTAGACATAGAAAAATCGGGGTAACAGGATTCGAACCTGCGACCTCACGGCCCCCAGCCGTGCGCTCTAGCCAAACTGAGCCATACCCCGATAACGCTAGTAATTATACTCCATCCCTCTATAAAATGCAATACCCTATTCTAAAATTCTGCTATTTCAAAATTGGGATTGACATTTTAAAATCAGGCGCTATAATAAAAGGCGTATCGAAGGAGATATTGATGAGCACGACTCATCGGTATCTCCTTTTTTTGTTTTTCAAACATCAGATATGTTTGAGATAAGGAGGAGAGATTATGACAGAAGAAATGATGAGTACCCTTAATGGACAGCTTTTTGCTGTCTGGTTCCTGATAGGAGCCGCACTGGTGTTCTGGATGCAGGCTGGATTTGCTATGGTGGAGGCCGGATTTACCAGAGCAAAGAATTCGGGCAATATCCTGATGAAAAATCTGATGGATTTTTGTATTGGCACGATTGTCTTTATCCTGATTGGCTTTAGTCTGCTGCTTGGTGAAGACCTTATGGGTCTGATTGGAAAGCCTGGGTTTGATATTTTTACCAGCTATTCTGATTTTGACTGGTCCAACTTTGTATTTAATCTGGTCTTTTGTGCTACAACTGCAACGATTGTCTCAGGTGCTATGGCAGAGCGGACAAAATTTTTATCCTACTGCATCTATTCCGGGATTATCTCCGCGCTGATTTATCCAATAGAAGCTCACTGGATATGGGGCGGTGGCTGGCTCTCTCAGATGGGATTTCATGATTTTGCTGGTTCTTGTGCCATCCATATGGTAGGTGGTATCTCTGCCCTGATTGGCGCCAAGATTTTAGGACCCCGGATTGGCAAATTTGAAAAAGACCGCTCTGGTAAAATCGTCAAAGTCAACGCTTTTCCCGGACACAATCTGCCGCTTGGATGTCTGGGTGTCTTTATTCTGTGGCTTGGCTGGTACGGTTTTAACGGTGCTGCTGCCACTAGTGTGGAACAGCTTGGCTCTATCTTTTTAACCACAACGGTTGCTCCAGCAATTGCCACTGTTGTCTGTATGATTTTCACCTGGATAAAATATGGAAAGCCGGATGTCTCCATGTGTCTCAATGCTTCGTTAGCTGGTCTGGTTGGTATTACAGCTTCTTGTGATGTCACCGATTGCGCTGGCGCGATTGCTGTGGGCGTAGTATCTGGTCTTTTGGTTGTCTTTGGTGTATGGTTTTTAGACTATGTTCTATATATTGACGACCCGGTGGGTGCGGTGGCAGTTCATTGTCTAAATGGTATCTGGGGAACGATTGCTGTTGGACTGTTCGCCACAACAGGCGCTCCTGGCAACGACACCTACATTGGGCTGTTCTATGGCGGAGGCTGTTCCCTTCTTCTAACACAGCTTTTTGGAATGGGGGCTGTAATTGTCTGGACTGCCATAACAATTACGATTGCCTTTCTTATTATCAGAGCAACCGTTGGACTTCGCGTCAGTGAACAAGAAGAAATCATAGGGCTGGATGCGACAGAGCACGGACTTCCGTCCGCCTACGCTGGCTTTAGTATTATGGATATTGCCAACACAATGACTATGGAAGTCAATGAACATACCAACCTTGGAAATGATGATTATATCACAGCTTCTACGGCACAGAAAGATGCTTCTGTCAAAGTAGTCGAAGTTCCTGCGGTATCTGCTGCTGGTATCTACAAAGTTTCCATTATCTCCCGTCTGTCCCGTTATGATGTCCTTCGTAAAGCTATGAACGACATCGGTGTTACCGGTATGACAGTTACACAAGTTATGGGATGTGGCATCCAAAAGGGTGCCGGTGAAAAATACCGCGGTGTCGAGTTAGATGCAACACTTCTGCCCAAAGTAAAAGTAGAAGTTATCATTGGCAATCTTCCTGTCGATTTGGTTATTGAGACTGCTAAGAAAGCACTCTACACCGGACATATTGGCGATGGCAAAATCTTTGTCTACCCGGTGGAGAAGGTTGTCAAAGTACGCACTGGAGAAGAAAATCTAGCTGCACTACAAGATGTAGAGTAACCATAATAATAGGGAGCCGTATTAATATGGGCTCCCTGTCTTCTATAGAAATATATGGTTATATAAATGCTCCGTTAATTGTGAAGCTGACAATTCTTTTAACTGTCTAATTGCATCTGGATTTTTCAAGAGATTGATTATACGAGCAATAAATGTAACATGTTGATGGTTATCTTTTAAAGCAAGATTAAATACCAAGTTGACATCAACTTCTTGTTCTGGGTCATCCATTCGGTGAAATTTTATGGCCTTTTGAAGCCTAAGTACACAGATAGCCTGTTTTTTTACTTTTTCCTTTGTTGTATGTGGAATTGCGACTGGACAATTCTCTGTAAGGCCTGTCGGAAATTCTTCTTCACGCTTTATACAGCTGTAATAAAAATCATCTGTCACACATCCATGTCTTTGCAATTCTTCTGAAGTTATCCATATAGCCTCTCTCCAATCCTTTGCATTTCCTTCAATAATATATATCTGGTCCATACATCACCCTTCCTGTCTTTTGTTCTGCTTGGATTTAAAAACATATTGAATATCAATAGATGCCTTATATTGTCTAAGAGTCAGAAATATATCCTCTATATCTTCTGTGGCAAATATATTGGGAATCCTGACTGGTGTATCCATATTCTCTAGATAAAACCGTAACATAATCTTAGGATTGTATTCAATCTTCGTTATCTTTTTCACAGGAATTTTTTTCCAATCAATAATCCCATCATAAAATCTCATGTAAGTATTGTCAAGTTTCAAATAACATAGGTTACAACGCAAAATATGTAAAAGTCCATAAGGAAATACCAATAGATAGAATAAGATATTCAGTATAGATTTATGGTATACCACAGGCTTGACAATCACCAATATTAGTAGCAATATCATTGCACCAATACCAGCTATTAGATACCGTTTTTTCACGTCTTTACAAATATCATACTTTTTCATATTTTTCTTTGTCTCCTTTAGAACAGGAAGCAGCAGACAAGCCACTGCTTCCATATAGGATTACCATGCTCTTAGGATTTTCCCAAGAAGCGCTACTAATACACAATGAAACTCTTCTACTTCTGCACCAGAGATTAGAGTTGAAGCATCTGAAATATATCCCGCTTGTACTCCAATCTGTGTAATCAAAGGTGCCATCCATGAATCAATCTCATAAGTATAGAAGATACAAAAAGAAGTGGACAGTAATGTTTTGAAAATGTCACCCTTTGCAAATAAAGAACATGCACAAGTAAAATAGATTAAAGAACCAAGTCCGCTAAGTGGAAACATCGTAATTCCTGGAAGGAATGAGATAGCAATAGCAATAGGAATCATAATAGCTGCACATTCAATTCCTACAGGGTCGCCTAAGCAAAGTGCCTGGTCCATTCCGATATTGATTTCATAGTCATCTCCAAGGCGCTTTTTGAAAAACTTGCGGGCTGCATTTGACACTGGAACCAATCCTTCCATCAAAAGCCCAATTACTTTTGGCATAATCACAATAGCCGCCGACAATGTAATACTCATCGTTAGTGTATTAGTCAGATTCTGACGGGTTAATAAAGATAGCAAAACTCCTACAATAAATGTAACTACAGATGTCTCACCTAAAGCTCCAAATCTATCATTAAGCCATTTTAGATTGAGATTAATCTTATTGAGACCTGGAATTTTGTCAATTACTTTACAGACTACCCAGTTAATAGCCCACATATAATAAGCATCAAAGTTACAACAAGTGGTTCCTGGAAGGTTATAATGTTCCTGCCACTTTGGCGCTAACTTATCGGCTAGTTTCAATGTTACTATAAAAGTAGCAATACCAACTAACAGACCAATAACAAAAGCTGGAACTTCCGCTATTCCTGCCAATTTCAGCACATAATAGCATATGGAAGAGCCTAAGAAGAAATGAAAATAATCCCAGATATCCACATCCATAGTCTTTGTAAAACGCAGTCTGATAAGTATAAAATTTAAGACCAATGCAATTGGAACAAAGATTAAGGCATAAGATGTCGACCAAGCAATCGCAGATATTCCTTGCCATCCAATATCTGTAACTGTAAATCCTCCTTCTCCCAATGCTGAATAATACTCAATTGCCGGGGACATTCCACCAATTAAAAGGTCTAACGTGATGCTAATACCCAAAAATCCCGCTCCAATTCTAAGACCATTTCTCAAAGATTCAAAAAATTTCAATCCAAATACAAGTCCAAGAATTGTAATCATAATTGGGAGAAAGATAGCTGCACCAAGGTCCATAATATACTGAATTGCTGAAAAAATATATGCCATATACTCCCCCTCCTTTTAATCTTGCTTCTGACTCAATTCTATCAGTACCTTTTTAATATTTTCCCGTTCTTCATCTTCATTGATACCTGTAACTACTCCTGTTGCCGAATACACAGGAACTCCAATCTCCTCATGATATTTAGACGCTACAAATACAACATCATAGTCTTTAGCCACAGAAGGCAGATTCATCAACTGTGTTTTAGTCACATGTGCTTTTACGTTTACTTTTCTTGCAATCTCTTCAATCTCAGAAGAGACATAGGTAGATGTAACAATCCCTCCCCCACATGCTACCAATACTTTAAGTTCTCTCATTTCTTATTCTCCCTTTATATTTGTCCATAATGCTCCATACCGCTTAACTCTAGCATCACTTCCTTTTTGGAAAGTTCTGCAACCGTTCCCATCATGCGTGCCATACAATAGGTCTTTGCTCCTTCTTCTAAGTACACAACGGAAAACAAAGCTTCTTCTAGAGACTCCCCATATCCAATGACACCATGGTGTTTCATAATTATCGCATTTGCTTCATTTCCATATTCGATACACAATTTTCCCATTCCAATATCTGAAGAGCGTGTCCATGGTGCTACCATAACATCGCCATGAACTGCATCGATTAGATTTACTAAACAAGCTGGCAACTTATCAGCAACTAGCCCAACTGCTGTTGCATACGGCTGATGAGTATGAATAATAGCATTTATCTTAGGCCTATGTTTAAAAATATAAAGTAGTGCTGCCAAGTCAGAAGATGGTCTTCTATCTCCTTCTATCAGATTGCCGTCTCCATCTACCAACACGATATCATCTTCTTTCATATCTTCATAATTCATACCTGATGGTGTAACCAAATAGCGATTCTTCTCAGCCCGAACACTAATATTTCCTCCACTCAAAGAAATCAATCGGTACTCTTTCATCTGAAAACAAGCCGTAAGTATTTCTTTTTTTAATTCTTTATACACAATCATCACCTTTCCCAATAGATAGTTTCTAAAAATTTCTTTTTGTCACCAAATACTCCTCTCCCCATTACAACTGCATAAATTGGTGTCTTTGTCTGCTTTATCTTTTTATAAAGCTCTAAGGTAATCCCACCGTCCACCCAGACAGGAATTCGTTCTTTTTGTGCAATTTTCACAGCATACTGAAAAAACTCCATCTGAAATCTCTGTTTAGGGTCTGTCAAACTAGCAGTCAATACAAGTACCTGCTCTGAGATAGAAAGCAGTGGTGCAAGATTGTTTGTCGCCATATCTGCATCCGATATACTAAGACCTGTATGGATACCAGCCTCTTTAAATCGTTGCAATACAGAAAGTGGATTCTCTAAATGATTAGTCTGTACAAAGACAATATCTGGCTCTATACTCCGAATTTCTTCAAGATAACACAGTGGATTTTGTACTTCTAGATGCAGAGAAATATAGGTATCGGAGGAAACAATTTCTTTAATTTTTTTGCACATCTTCATACCAAAAGAGATATCCTGCACTGCTATTCCATCTTCTATATCCAGATGAACCTGTCGACAATACCGTTCTGCAAAAGCCACTTCATCTGCTACATAAAGTATATTAGAAGAAGCAATCGAAGGACTGATTATCATACCAAAGACTCCCTATATTCCCGTGCTCTTTTCATCAGACGGCTGACACGGTCTACATCCGTTTCATTGTAGAACTTTCCATCATATTTCATCCAAGTAGCTACCACACATCCATCTGAAATCTTCAAAGTATCCACAACTGTATCTTCTGTAACACCGTTGCTCGCAAACACAGGTGTATCTACAACAGCTTTTACCTTTGTAATCAGATTGTTGTCAATAGCTGTTCCTGCTGCCAATCCATAGACAAGTAAAACATCTGGATTCCAGTTGTGATTGATAGACTTTGCAATATCCTCAATGGGGCGATTACCAAGTGGTACTCCTGATTCCGGTACTAACGTTGCCAATGTACGTACACCTTTACATCCAACCTCATAGCGATGTCTCTCTATCTCTCCAACATTCAGGTTCTGAATTCCGTAATCTCCTGCATAGGCACCAAAAAATGTCTCACGTACAAATTTCGCTCCTACCGCTGCAGCAAGGTCAAATACCTTATATGCATCAACTGCAACATCAACGCCAAATGGTACTCGAATATCTGTCATCAGTTCTCCTATAATCCTGGCCATCGTCGCAATCGTAACAGGACGAACATCATTGGTATAAGGAATACTGAATTCATTGCAGAAAATAATTCCATCAATCCCACCATCTTGTAATGCCTTTAAATCACGTCTTGCCCGCGCCAAAACCGCATCAACACCACCAACTGCATCATACTTTGGGTCTGTAGGCATTGCCATCAGATGCAACATTCCCAAGACGGGCTTGTCCGTTCCAAATAGTTCTTTCATCCATTCTTTACTCATAATTTTCTCCTTACAATTCTTTTCGGTCGGCCTTCCTTATTTTGATTTTGTATCTGTACCTCCACTATAATAGAAAAAATCCACAAAAAAAAGCGTAATTGCTTTCATTTTTTGGTAATTATTTAAACCTTTTGAATTCTTTCCATCTTTTAAAAAGAATTGGAAAGAATTTGTTCTTTTAATATTCTCTGATATTTTGTTATAATAAATAAAAATCATCTTATAAAAGCAGAAGTTATTGACATTTTAACCAAACAATGAGGGTGGGATTTATGAATCGATATATGTTAGAAATGATTCAAAAAATATTTGATGCAAAACATGGCATCAGCATTAAAGAACTTGCTCAAGAAATGTTGGTCAGTGAGCGAACCATCCGAAACTATTGGGAAGAAATATCCTATTTTCTAAATAAAAACTCGCTTTATGAAATGATGCAATTCTATAAAGGAGTTTTTTCTTTTTCCTCTTCTTATCATTCTTTACATAGTATTATTCATGCTCTATTGTCACAAAATTTACAGGATTATACACTTTCTGCCGATGAACGTCAAATTTTTGTTATCCTTCTTCTTATCTTTTCTGAATCACCTGTAAAGCTGAACGCCATCTGTACCCTGCTCTATTCTAGTCGTTCTACCATTATGAGTGACCTCAAAAGAATCCAAGAGACCTTTCAGGACTATGAAATAACAATTGATGATAAAAAGCACTATGGTTTATCATTAAATGGAACAGAATTTCATAAAAGAAGATTAATTTTAGATTCTTTGGAACGTCTAGGGCTTTTGACTTCTTATCCATGGACTACTCTTTCTTCTTGTGTCTGTGGAAAATTTGTCTCCATCATCACAAGTTTAGAACAATATCAAAAACCTGTCTCTGCTGTTCTAATAGCAGCAGAAAAACAATTTCATCTAACATTAGATGACCGAACATTTTATAATCTCTCTTTGATTGTCAGCTTACTTATACATAGAATCAAACATCATCACTTTGTACAATTTACAGATACCTCTTTGCAGGAACACCAATCATTCCCTTCCTCTTTTCTTGAATATTTACTTGATGCCAAGCATTGGAATGTTATCTGTCCTCCTGCAGAATATACCTATCTTTTACATATTTGTATTTCGATGCATCTGCTTCCAGATTACGGCCATATCTCGCCTATCAAATCTAGTATCGATATGGCAGTTATGGTTTTCTTGCAAAAACTTTCTTTTGCATATGGAATGGATTTGACTTCTAACCATGAACTGACTGAACATCTCAGTTCCCATATCATGAATACCAATCAACGTTTATCTGTGAAAAAAACACCTGATATTTCCTACACTACTAAAATTAAAAAGATGTTTCCAAATGATTTTCAAATGATAAAAAATAATATACAAAACCTAGAAGCTTTTTTTCAGCAGAACTTATCAGACGATGAACTGGCTTATCTTTTGATGCATGTACTTCCTGTAATCAATGAAAAACGTCAGCAAAATTTTTGTCCCAAAGTTATTATTACTTGTGAAACAGGTTTGATTACTGGAAAATTTCTAGCCTCCATGATAGCACAACATATTCCTTGTGAAATTATTGCCATATGTTCAACTCACAATCTTTCCACGGTTTTAAAGGCAAATACATGTGACTTAGTCCTTTCCACTATTCATCTATCCCATCTTAGCATCCCTTGGCTTCAAATTAGCGCCATACCAGATGCCACAGATTATGAAAAAATACGTCAAAAACTTGAATATATCTCTCATAAAGAAGCATCTACATTCAGATTATCATCAGAAGCTAAAGAACATATTTTCCAAATGGTATCTTTATCTCAAAAGCCAACTTTATTAAGTTTTTTAAGTGCCAATCGGATTCTTTTAGACAGACCCGCAAAATCATGGCAAGAAGCAATCTATATTGCCGGGGAAGCTCTGTTATGGGACCATCTAATCACCATCGACTATCTTAATCAAATGATTTATCTAGTTCAAAAGTATGGTCCATATATTGTGATTGCTCCAGGGATTGCCTTGGCCCATGCAAATCCAATGGATGGTGTCTTAGAAGATGGTCTCTCTCTTCTTCGCTTACAATCACCAGTATATTTTGACAGTTGTCCACATCCTGTCTCTATCATCATAGCATCTGCCCTCTCTGAAAAACACATTCCAATTCTTATGGATTTTATGAAAACCATTTACCGGACTCCCTTGGTCGAATATCTAATCGCTGCCAATACAGTCGATGAAATATTAGAATTACTTAAAAAAGGAAGCACCTCAACCAATTTGTAGCAGAGGGTGTCGCTCCCTCATCTCTATGATGACTTTGCGACACCCTCATTTTTTAATATTTCTCTATTTTTTCTCACACCCGCATCCTTTGTTGCCTGCAATCCCCGTATCAAACTCTGGGTTCATAATATAGAAGTTTCTTGCATCCAGGTGCTCTTGTACAATACGCAGTGCTTCCCCAAATCTCTGGAAATGCACCACTTCTCTCATTCTCAAAAACCGAAGAGGATCTGCTACATCCGGGTCTTTGACGACACGAAGCAGATTGTCATAGGTTGTGCGCGCTTTTTGTTCTGCTGCCATATCCTCAAATAAATCCGTAATCACATCTCCTTTTGACTGGAATTCACATGCATTTTGTGGAATTCCAGCAGCAGCTGTGGGCCATAGTGCGGCTGTATGGTCTACATAATACGTACCAAAGCCAGATTCTTCTAATTGTTCCATCGTCATATTTCTTGTCAGCTGATGGACCATCGTACAAATCATCTCCATATGCGCCAGTTCGGCAGTACACAGACCTTATATGTGAAAAGTCTAAAGGGTAATAACGTTATATTAATGTAACTATTATTGTTCTGGAACTTGAAGTGCACCTCATGGAAAACTTTTCCACCGGATGTAATATAGTTATTAATATCTGTCGAATTTAGGAGATTTTTCATCATGCAGTCATATCAATCATTGTTGAAAGAGTTTCTGATGGGACGGGTTTATGACTACCGCACCGAACTGCAGTATTCTCAGGAGCGCATGGCTGAAGCTCTTCACATTTCACCCCGCTCATATGTTGACTTAGAGCATGGAAAATACTTTTTCTCTGCTTCTACTTTTATTTTCTTTCTCTCGGTTCTTCCTGAAGAAGAGTCTCTGCGACTTTTAAAAGAGTTGAGAGAGTTTATTGAAAGGATCGAACAGAATGATTCCGCCTAAAGAACATCAAATATACCATCTTTTACATCAGCTAGGGGCTGATACAAATTATACTGGATTTTTCCAGACAGCATATGCGGTATCTCTTGCCCTAGAAGACCCATACAGGTTAAGGCTTGTAACCAAATGGCTCTATCCTGATGTCGCTACTCACTATCATACAAACTGGAAAGCAGTAGAATACAATATTCGCAAGACCATTACTATTATCTGGGACGTTTCTCCTGAACTTCTGACGACTATTGCTCAACATCCCCTACCGAAAAAACCTCGTCCAGCTCAATTTCTTTCTATTCTAACAGCTCATCTTTCCACAGATGTTCCTGACAGTAACTATCATTCTTGAGGTCTCTGCCTTTTTTCCATAAGCAGAGCTTTATAAGCGATGTCTGATATTCTCTGTAGAATTTGTTTATGCGATTCTACGTCTTTTTTTATGCCTTCTTTGGGATAGAGTTGTATATGGGTATTCCCTAATATGATTTCTTCCATTTTTCTTTTTCTAACTTCTTTTTTATACTATATGAGATATGGAATGATAAAAGTCTTCTTGCATAGGATAAAACAGGAGGTAGTTATTATGTCCAATCATTCAAATGCTTATGCTATCTATCTTAGAAAAAGCCGCAAAGACTTAGAAGCAGAGACAAGAGGCGAAGGTGAAACACTAAAAAGGCATCTTCAGATGTTGACAGAACTTGCAGATAAGCAACAGCTTCCTGTTGAACGAGTCTATGCGGAAATAGTATCAGGAGAATCTATCGAAGACCGTCCACAGATAAAGGAACTTCTCAAAGACGTAGAACATGGATGCTACCGCGGAGTCCTCGTTGCAGAAATCGAGCGTCTGGCCAGAGGCGATACTTCCGACCAGGGTCGTGTTGCAAGAGCTTTTCAGCTGTCTCATACCAAGATTATCACACCGATGAGAACCTATGACCCAGACAATGAATTTGATGAGGAATACTTTGAATTCGGTCTTTTTATGTCCAGACGGGAATACAAGACTATTCGCCGCCGTTTACTTGCCGGTGCAAAGGCTTCTTGCCGGGAAGGAAAATATACGGGAAGTATCGCCCCTTATGGTTATACCCGCTATAAACTGCCCAGTGAAAAAGGCTGGTCTCTAACACCCCAGAAAGAACAAGCCAATGTTGTCCAGCGTATCTTTCACTGGTATCTATATGGCATCGACGGTGCCACCGCCGGCTATGGAAAAATTGCTGAGGAGCTTAACAGACTAAAGATTCCTTCTCCTTCTGGCACCATCTGGACCCCAAACAGTATCCAAAATATTCTTAGAAATCCTGTCTATGCCGGTTATATCAAAGATGGCTATCGTAAAAAAGTCAAAAAATTTATAGATGGAGAGCTTATAGAAAGTCGTCCCCTCAATCACAACTGCATCCTTTCTTCTGGCCGTCATACACCAATTATCTCCGAAGATACCTGGCAATCTGTTCGCACATTGCAAATACACAGGCAGCATGATTCTTCCACACAAAAACATCCACCCAAAAACCCTTTATCAGGATTGATTCGCTGTTCCTATTGTGGTCGTATAATGCAGCGTAAAGCCACTCAAAATCATACAGAAATTGCGCTGTTATGTACCACCAAAGGATGCTCCACGGTCTCCTCTCCTCTTATCATAGTAGAACAACGTATCCTAGAAGCCATTGAACACTATCTTTCCTCTACTCTTCTGCCGCTTCCTGTTTTACCTTCTTCTACTTCTGAGAAAATTATCTTTCTGGAAAATGCTCTTATTGCTTGTCAAAAGGAATTACAAAAAGTCACCCTTCAGCTTCAGCACCAATACGAGCTGTTAGAGCAAGGTCTCTATACCAAAGAACTCTTTCTCTCGCGCCGCGAAACTACCCTTCTAAAGCAAGAATCCCTAAATACCCGCCTTCTTCACTTAACCGAAGAATTCCAAAAAGAAAAACAACAATATACACTTCCAAAAGACTTACTTTCAACCCCTTATACTTTTTCCTCTATTTACCAGACAATTACCTCGCCTTCCACCAAAAATATCCTGTTAAAGCAACTTATCGACTATGTAATCTACACGAAATCCCCAGATTCGCGTGGTTGCCCAGATGGTTTTACCTTAGAAATCTTTTTTCTTACAACACACCTCTAACCTCTGTGTTCTGCTTCTTCTGTACCTATATCCGTCAGTGTCGCCATACACTCCTTGTAAGGCATTGTATAGCGCTGCGACAGATAACGCATACTTGCGTTGAGCTCTCCATCGGGTCCTCCCAATCTCTAAAGGAGATGGTCTTGCATCTTTTTTATCAGTCTCTCCCATTCTTCTAAATGGGATGCAAAATAAAGACCCATCTGTTCTTCTATCTGTCTAACCATTTGCTTTTCAAATCTCTCTCTTTTCTTATTGTCTAGTCCAGTCCATTCTGCCATCTCTCCATCTTCTAAGACGATTCTAGATGGCAGCACTTCTAACTCTTTTTTTCGCCCCATCGTCTATCCCTTTTCTACTTCTTTCTATCTTCTATGTATATGTTCCATTCTTCACGAATACGATATAAAAACTTCAAAAGGTCTCTCCCTATGCAGACAGCCGCCGCTTATATTCGCGTCTCCACCGAAGAACAGACAGAATACTCTCCTAACAGCCAACGAAAAAAAATCCAGGAATATGCAGATGCGCACCATATACATCTCTTAGAACCCTATATCTTTCTGGACGAAGGTATTAGTGGAAGAAATGCCAGGAAACGTCCAGGCTTTATGAAGATGATTGCTCTTGCCAAACAAAAACCGCGCCCTTTTGATATCATTCTGGTCTGGAAATTCTCTCGCTTTGCCCGCAGCCGTCAGGACAGTATTCTCTACAAATCTATGCTGCGAAAAGAATGTGGTATTGATGTTGTCTCGATTACCGAACAGCTCTCTCATGATCCTACCTCCATTCTTATCGAAGCCCTGCTAGAAGCTATGGATGAGTACTATTCCATCAATCTTGCCCAAGAAGTGCGTCGTGGCATGAATGAAAAATTTTCACGTGGAGGTGTGGTCTCTATTCCTCCTTTTGGCTACCAGATGGGCAGCGAACATTTTGAAATTGATACTGAAAAAGCACCTTTTGTTACTATGATTTTTCAGGATTTTCTACAAGGCAGCTCTTGCCGCCAGATTGCTCAAAAGCTTAATACACTTGGTGTTCGCACAAGCCGTGGCAATCTTTTTGAAAGTCGAAGTATCGCATATATCCTCTCTAATCCTACGTATCTGGGCAAGCTTCGCCGCCGTGCTTTTTCTGACAAAGATTTAACAATCGTAGAAGGAAAGCATCTTCCTTTAATAGAAGAAACTATCTTTCAGACTGTACAGAGCCGGTTAGCTGCCAGCAAATATGCCCATCCATCCCATACACGAGAATCACCCGTACCCTTTATGCTTCAGGGACTTGTCCGCTGTGGGCAATGCGGAAGCACCCTAACCGCCGTAGAGAAAGGAAAATCCCTGCAGTGTCATAAATACACCAAAGGACAATGTACAAAGAGCCATCATATCCGTCTTTCTTACTTAAACCAAGCGGTGCTCTCAAAACTCAAAGAAGACCATTATAAAGAAATACTTACGATTACTCTGCCAAAGTTTGCTCTTCACTCTAGTGCCAATACCCGTTCTGTTCGTATAGAACAAGAATATAAACGCCTAAGACGAATTGAAAGTGCCTATGAATCTGGCATTGACACGCTAGAAGAATATCACACCAAAAAGACAGCCATTCTAAGCCAGATTGACGCACTAAAAAAAGAGCCAATCCCTTTGACTCCTTCTCTTACATCCATATCGCTTTCTGTCACAGAGATAATTTCTCTTTTATCTTCCTCCTGCCTGACAGAGACCGCCAAACACAGTCTTTTGCGTTCTTTTGTCTCTTATATCTGCTTTACCCGTCCGCAAAATACGGTACAGATTTACTACCATATCTAAAAACAGGGAACGCACAAACTGCGCTCCCTGCCCCTAGTGTATGTTCCTATAAAGGATTAACCTTCATGATAAGCTTTGAGATAGATAGCTTTCATCTCGGACATCAACGGATATCTTGGATTTGCGCCAGTACACTGGTCGTTGAAGGCATTCTCTACCATCTCATCCAGAGTTGCCATGAAGTCTTCTTCCTTGATACCATATTCTTTGATAGTTCTCTTGATGCCAACTTTCTCCTTCAAATCAGCGATTGCCTTAATGAAGTTCTCGAATACTTCGTCATCATTCTTGCCAGTGATGCCAACGAATCTTGCCATCTCGCAATATCTCTCTTTTGCATGTGGATATGGATACTGTGAGAAAGTTCCCATCTTCACTGGTGCTGGATCTGCATTGTAACGCATAACAAGCTCGATAAGCAGAGCGTTAGCAACACCGTGTGGCAGGTGATGATATGCACCTAATTTATGTGCCATAGAGTGGCAGATGCCAAGGAATGCATTTGCAAATGCCATACCAGCCATTGTAGAAGCATTTGCCATTCTCTCTCTTGCAACTGGGTCAGCAGCACCCTTGTCGTAAGCACGCTGCAGATAGGTGAAGATATTCTTCGTAGCCATCAGTGCAAGACCATCGGTATAATCCGTAGCCATAATAGAAGCATATGCCTCTAATGCATGAGTCAGAGCGTCAATACCAGAAGCGCTGGTCAGACCCTTTGGCTGATTCATCATAAAATCAGTATCGATAATTGCCATGTTCGGCAGTAACTCATAGTCAGCGATTGGCCACTTGGTACCTGTATCTGCATCGGTGATAATTGCAAACGGAGTTACCTCAGAACCTGTACCAGAAGAGGTTGGGATAGCAACGAACATTGCCTTCTCTCCCATCTTCGGGAATACATAGACTCTCTTACGGATATCCATAAAGTCCATAGCCAGGTCTTCAAAGTTGCACTCAGGATGCTCATACATCAACCACATAATCTTACCAGCGTCCATAGAAGAACCGCCACCAAGAGCGATGATAACATCTGGTTCAAATGCTTTCAGCTGCTCTAAACCTTTGCGAGCAATCTGAAGTGTTGGGTCTGGAGCTACCTCATAGAAGCAGGTATGCGTAATGCCCATATCATCTAACAAATCAGTAATTGCTTTTGTATATCCATTGGTATACAGGAATGTATCCGTAACAATGAAGGCTTTCTTCTTATTGTAATAGGTCTTTAGCTCATCCAATGCAACCGGGAGACAACCTTTCTTGAAATAAACCTTCTCAGGCGTACGGAACCAAAGCATATTTTCTCTCCTTTCAGCAACGGTCTTAATATTAATCAGATGTTTTACATTGACGTTCTCTGATACAGAGTTTCCACCGTAAGAACCGCAACCAAGAGTAAGAGACGGAGCCAGTTTAAAGTTATAAAGGTCTCCAATACCACCCTGTGAAGAAGGTGTATTAACCAGAATACGGCAAGTCTTCATACGTGCTGCATGCTCTGCCATCTTCTCGGTCTCTGACGGATGGATGTACAGAGAAGAAGTATGGCCATATCCGCCATCTGCGATTAATTTCTCTGCCATATCCAGAGCGGTCTTGAAATCAGGAGCCTTGTAAAGTGCTAATACCGGAGAGAGTTTCTCATGTGCGAACGGTTCAGCAATATCTACCGAAGTTACTTCACCAATCAATATCTTGGTATCAGCTGGTACACTAAAGCCTGCAATCTGTGCGATAGTTGCAGCTTTCTGACCTACAATCTTCGGATTAACCGTTCCAGCTTCTGTCAGAATTACTTTACGCACCATATCTAATTCTTCTTTATTCAGAATATGGCAGCCACGTTTCAAGAACTCTGCTCTAACTGCTGGATAGATATCTGCGATTGCAGTTACAGACTGCTCAGATGCACAAATCATACCATTATCAAACGTCTTGGAATGGATAACAGAATATACGGCTGTCTGAATATCACAGCTGCTGTCCATAATAACTGGTACATTTCCAGGGCCTACGCCGATCGCCGGATGGCCAGAGGAGTAAGCTGCTTTTACCATACCAGGACCACCGGTTGCTAAGATAACGTCTACCGATTTCATAATCATATTGGACAGTTCGATGGTCGGCTCATCTACCCAACCGATGATTCCTTCTGGTGCGCCAGCTTTTACTGCTGCATCCAGAATAATCCTTGCTGCTTCTACGGTACATTTCTTTGCACGCGGATGAGGGCTGATGATGATTGCGTTTCTGGTCTTCAGACAAATCAAGCACTTAAAGATTGCCGTAGAGGTTGGGTTTGTGGTCGGAATAACAGCACCAACAAGTCCCACTGGCTCAGCAATTTTCTTAATGCCAAAAGCTTTATCTTCTTCAATCACGCCAACAGTCTTAACCTTCTTATAGGCATTATACATATACTCAGCTGCATAGTGGTTCTTGATGACCTTATCTTCTACCACACCCATACCAGTCTCTTCGCATGCCATCTTTGCAAGCGGAATACGCTGTTTGTTAGCAGCCATTGCAGCTTCAAAAAAGATTTTGTCTACCTGCTCTTCGGTAAACGTAGCAAACTTTTTCTGCGCCTCTCTCATCGCAGCAATCTTTTCCTGCAGCAACTGCTCACTGGTCTTCTCTTCCGGTGCATTTTTTGCTTCCTGTTTTGCCATAAATATCCTCCTTTTATGAACTTTATATTTGATATACCAGAGTAAATTCCGGTAAACCTTCTAATAAATTATCAGTTACTTAACATTTTATGAACTTTTTATAAATTCCTCCTTTCTCAAACCACTAATTTATGCATATTGTATCACATAGTTTCTGAAAAGAAAAGCCCTTTTCACTAATTTCCATAATAAATAAATATTTCACAATTTTATTTATTGGTAATTTTTTCAAGTAAAAAAGCTGTAACATAGCGCTACAGCTTTTTTCACTATCCCCAACGTTTTTTGCGAAGGCCAAGAGTACATAAAATTAGCATCGGGAATATCTCTAGTCTTCCCGTTAACATATCCATAATTAGAACCAATTTTGACAGATTAGAAAAGATGGAAAAATTCTGTGTAGGCCCTACAAGAGAGAGACCTGGGCCAATATTGTTAATGGTAGAAGCAACCGCGGTAAAATTTGTAATTGCATCAAAATTATCCAACGTAATAATTAAAAGAGACAATGTAAAAATCGCAATATAGGAAATCAAAAATACATTGATGGAGCGCAGCACTTCATGCTCTACCTGTTTTCCCTCAAAGCGGGTCTTATGTACGGTTCTTGGATGTATGATAAATGACAATTCTTTTTTGATAGTCTTTGCCAAAATCGCAATACGGGATACTTTGATACCACCGCCGGTACTTCCTGCGCAGGCACCCACAAACATCAGAATCACCAAGATAGTTCTGGAAAATTCCGGCCAGAGTTCAAAGTCAATCGTGGAAAATCCAGTTGTTGTGATAATCGAAGCCACCTGAAAAGAAGCATGCAAAAGTGCATCCTTTACGCTATGGAACATCGAACATATGTTTATTGTAATCAACAGAATGGATGCTCCGACAATTCCCAGATAGACGCGTGCTTCCTCACATTTTAACGCTTCCTTTAGACTTCCTGAATAGACCAGAAAGTAGACATTAAAATTGACGCCAAACAATAACATAAATACGGTCAGAATTATCTGCACCATCGCATTATAATCCCCTGCACTGCTGTTTAAGACACCAAATCCTCCGGTTCCTGCCGTTGCAAATGCTAAATTAATCGAGTCAAACAGAGGGCATCCCGCGGCCACCAGTAAAATCATCTCAATAATGGTTAAAAATAAATAGATAAGGTATAAAATCTTTGCTGTGCTTCGCACCTTTGGCACCAGCTTGCCAACCGAAGGCCCCGGACTCTCTGCCCGCATCAGATACATACTAGAAGCTCCTGCGATTGGCAAAATCGCAAGCATAAACACCAGAACCCCCATACCGCCAATCCAGTGCGAAAAACTTCTCCACATTAAAACGGAACGCGGCAAAATCTCCACATCTCCTAGAATCGTCGCGCCTGTGGTCGTAAACCCTGATACAATCTCAAAGAGCGCATCGATAGGATTGGGAAAATATCCGCTAAAATACAGTGGAATCGCACCACAGATACTCATAACAATCCAGCAAAGCGCCACACTAACATATCCTTCAGACGAAAAAATCGTCACATTTTCCGGTCTCTTTCCTTTTAAAAGATAACCAAATACCACACAAAACAGCGCTGTCAAAAGAAATGCCCATAGACAGCTTTCCTGATAGAACAGCGCTGTCAAAGCCGGAACCAGCAAAATCGCAGCTTCTATCTGTACCAAATTTCCAATTATATAACCTATCATTCTGCGATTCATGATTCACCTTCCGCCTTTGCCTGACGTGCCTGACTAGAAGCAGACTTGCTTAAAATATCATCAATATCCTTTAACTTTCCACAATCTGTTGTAATGATAATGACAGAGTCTCCTACCTGAAGGCAATCCTGTCCTTTTGGGATAATCACTTTTCCCTTTCTGTGGATAGCACATACCAGAAGATTGTCCTTTAATTCAAGCGCCTGAAGCGGCGTATCGGTTGTGCCTCCCTTTTCCTTTACCACAAACTCTAACGCTTCGGCCTTGCCATCTACCAGCCGATAGAGCGTCTCTACATTACTTCCAATGGAATTTTGCATGGCACGCACATACTGTAAAATATTTTCAGCCGTAATATGCTTGGGATGAATAATACTGCCAATATCCAAAGTAGAGATAATATTGTCATATGTATTGTTGCTGATTTTGGTAATCTTTTTTCCTTTGCTCATACTCTTTGCGTAGAGAGAGAGCATCACATTTTCCTCATCCATATTGGTAAGCGCCACAAAGCCTTCTGCTTCTGCAAGTCCTTCCTCTTCTAGAAGTTCCTGGTCTGTCCCATCTCCATAGATAATCATTGCTTTTGGCAAAAGGTCGCAGAGTTTCTCACAGTTCTCCCGGTCCTTCTCGATAATCTTTACCTGAATTCCCATCTCCAAAAGCTTTTTCGCCAGATAAAATGCTGCTTTTCCGCCACCGATAATCATTGTATTTTTCACCTGGTTTGTCTCGATGCCAATCTGACGGAAAAATTTACTTGCGTTGACCGATGAAGCCACAATCGAGATAATATCATTGGTCTTAAGCTCTAGGTCACCGTCTGGAATCAATACTTCCTTACTGCGCTCAACCACACAGATTAAAACTTCGCATTTGGATAATATAGACAGTGTCTTTATCTTCTGGTTGCACAGAGGACTATCCTCGTTAAGTCGAAAACGAAGAAGTTCAATTCGGCCTCTTGCAAAAGTATCAATATCAATCGCCGATGGAAAACGAAGCAGCCTTGCCATCTCCATCGCCGCTGCCCACTCCGGGTTGATAATAAGGGAGAGTCCAAGTTCTTCCTTGATATGTTGAATCTCCTGGTGATAGACTGGATTTCTCACTCTGGCAATCGTCTGACAGTCGCCGGCCTTTTTGGCAATCAGGCAACTAAGAAGATTCACTTCGTCAGCATTGGTTACCGCAATCAGAAGGTCTGCTTTCCCAATCCCGGCCTCCTGCTGAATATTGTAACTTGCCACATTCCCAACGATTCCTCTGACATCCGCTGCATTGCTTGTATGTTGTACAACGTCGGAATCCTCATCAATCACTGTGATATCATGTCCCTCTCGGCTTAACTGCTCAGCTAGTACACTTCCTACCTTTCCGCAGCCTGCAACGATAATATTCATCTTTTCTTTTGCTCCTCTCACAACGTGAAAATATACTTATTTTACTATAGCACTCTGTGCTCAAAACCGCAAGCTTACTTTGGCAATTTGGTCCTCCAAACTGCGTAATGATAAGCTGCGCAAGTTTGGGGTCTGGATTTTTAATATTGATTGGATATTCCAGTCTTTTTTCATAATTCCACATCTAGCAGGCTCCCCCTTCCCATGGCCATGGATTATTGACCCACTCCCATTTTTTACGGCTTCCCTTTGCGGTATCGACCGTAAGGGGGCCAAACATCGAGGCATAATCCTCAAGTGCTTGATTTCTCAGACGGCTGTACTCCTGAAAATATGCTAAAGCTGCTGCATCGTCCGGGTGTGTGTCCAGATACAGATTTGCCTCTGTCACAGCAAAACTGACCATATTTACCCACTGCAACATCTGCTGCCTAGTTGGCGCTTTCTGTGCCATTATCTGCATCCTCCTCTCACACCAAGAAATGGTTTGTTAAGTTCCGGGAAAATGGTTCCAATTGGCAAACCCTTTTCCAAATCGTATACCGTATTCCAGCGCTGCCATGGCACATACGCCATCGCAACCGGAAAATTATCTGGCCTGCCAAAGCCTGGCCCTTGTGGTCTAGAAGGTGAAAATCTCTGATAATCTTCCAATTTTCGTAATCCTTTCTCTGTTTTCCTTCTCTTTATCCTATGTTCTGACAGCCCATTCGGTTCGCACAGCAGACAAGAAAGAGCCGCCAGAATGGTATCTTCTGACGGCTTGCTTTACCTTTGATTCTCTCTATTTTCGGTGTTCATGAGTAAACAGATGGTCCTGGCAATATTCATAATTTCCGGTACATTTGGAGCAGAAACGAAATTCTAAGTCTTCTGCGTCTTTCTCTGTACGTCCACAGACTGCACAGCGATGATGTGCACTTTTTACCACTGCGGTCCTGACCTTTTTCTCATAGCTTCTGCGCCTTTTTAAGCCTTTTGGAGAAAATTTATTTCTGCGCATCGCGAAGAAAAAGATAATAAAGTTTAGAAAGGATACCAGCGCTGCCACACTGTTCGCTGGAAGTGCAATAATCCCAAAACTTACAAGGGAATACCAGATATCACTTCGCATTGGCACAATAAAGCCTGCTACGATTGTGATAAGAAAATATAATCCGTTGGCATAGCCTAGATATTTGCATTTGATGGGAAGGATAAAAAACAGCAAAAACTGCACATCTGGAAATAGCGCTGCAAATGCAAAAAACAGCGACATATTTAAGTACATTGTCCCATAGGACAGATTCAACCCTGTCACCAGATAGATAAGCAGACAGACCAGCACATGTAAAAAAAGCCCTGAGAAAAAGTAAAGATTAAATTTAAAAGCTCCCCACTGATATTCAAGCATCTTCCCAATCATATAGTACAAATACAGAGAAAAGAAGATAAATAAAAAGCTTCCTGTTGGCGGCTGAATAATAAAGGTGAAAATCCTCCACACTTCTCCTCTTAGAATCGCTGCAGCATCCAGTGCCAGGTACTCATAATAAAGACCTGGTGACATCACTTGCACCACAAATCCCAAAGCGTACAGTATAATAACATAATACATTAAATTAGGAATCGCATACCTCCCAAACCTGCGTTCCATCCGGTCTATCCATCTCATAAAAATACCCTTTCTCTCCATCCAATCTCGTATTTCATCCGAATACGCTTATTATAATTTTTCCTACCCCTTTTGTCAACGCTCCCTTTTTTGAATCTTAACACGATATTTATGGACTCTCTTTTACGCTTCTCATATAATATAGCATGTCAAAAACCAAAGAAAAATGTGAGGTGAAGGCATACGGATTGCCAAATGTTATGAATAAATGTTATCGTCTTGGAATTGATATTGGTTCCACTACTGTAAAAATTGCGGTTTTAGATTCTCAGAACCGCATCTTGTTTTGCGATTATGAGCGCCATTTTGCCAATATTCAGGAGACTCTTGCGCTCTTACTTACTCGAGCTGTCAAATCACTTGGACCTATGGATATCTATCCGGTTATCACAGGCTCTGGCGGACTGACTTTGGCAGAGCACTTAGAAGTTCCGTTTGCCCAGGAGGTCGTCGCTGTTGCAGAAGCACTTAAGACCTATGCGCCCAAGACGGACGTCGCTATTGAGCTAGGCGGTGAGGATGCCAAAATTATCTATTTTGAAGGTGGCAATGTCGAGCAGCGTATGAATGGTATCTGCGCTGGAGGTACAGGGTCTTTTATTGACCAGATGGCTTCTCTTTTACAGACCGATGCATCAGGCCTTAACGAATACGCCAAGAGCTATCAGGCACTTTACTCTATCGCTGCCCGCTGTGGTGTCTTTGCCAAGACCGATATCCAGCCGCTTATCAACGAAGGCGCTACCAAGGAAGACCTAGCAGCTTCTATCTTTCAGGCGGTTGTCAACCAGACCATCAGCGGTTTGGCCTGCGGAAAGCCTATCCGTGGACATGTGGCCTTTTTAGGCGGCCCACTCCACTTTCTCTCAGAGCTTCGCCAGACGTTTATCCGTACGCTTGGTCTTGACGAAGAACATACGATTATTCCAGGACATTCCCATCTCTTTGCTGCTTCTGGCTCTGCCCTTTTATCCAAGCAAGAGACCGCCGTATCCGCCAAAGACCTTATCAGACGCCTAAATGCCCGGATACAGATTGCATTTGAAGTGGAGAGACTCGAACCTCTGTTCTCTGACAAAGAAGCTTTTGCAGCTTTTGAAAACAGACATCAACAGGCAACGGTTCTGAAAAAAGATCTCTCTACCTATGAAGGTAACTGTTTTCTTGGTATTGACGCTGGCTCCACCACCACCAAGATTGCCTTAGTTGGGGAGGACGGCTCACTTCTCTATTCTTTTTATCACAATAACAATGGAAGTACCCTACATATCACTTTGGAAGCCTTAAAAGACCTTTTTGCAAAGCTTCCCAAAAAAGCACAGATTGTCCGCTCTTGTTCAACAGGCTATGGAGAGGCCCTGGTAAAAGCTGCGTTAATGCTCGATGAAGGTGAAGTGGAGACGATTTCTCACTACTACGCTGCCTCCTTTTTTGACCCGGAGGTTGACTGTATCTTAGATATTGGCGGGCAGGATATGAAGTGTATCCGCATTAAAAATCATACCGTTGACAATGTACAGCTCAATGAAGCTTGTTCTTCTGGATGTGGTTCTTTTATTGAGACATTTGCAAAATCTCTAAATCTCTCGATTGAAGAATTTGCAGGCGCTGCACTTTTTGCTGCCAATCCTATCGACCTTGGCACCCGCTGTACCGTCTTTATGAATTCCCGTGTAAAGCAAGCCCAAAAAGAAGGGGCAGGTGTTGATGATATCTCTGCAGGACTTGCCTATTCGGTCATTAAAAATGCACTGTTTAAGGTGATTAAAGTCTCTGATGCTTCCTCTCTTGGACAGCATATCGTCGTACAGGGCGGTACTTTTTACAATAATGCAGTCCTTAGAAGCTTAGAAAAGATTGCAGACTGCGAAGTTATCCGCCCGGATATTGCCGGGATTATGGGGGCTTTTGGCGCTGCCCTGATTGCCAGAGAGCGCTATGAAGGTCAGAAGACAACGATGTTAAGCAGAGAACAGATGGAGGAGCTGACTTACACTACCTCTATGACCAAATGTCATGGCTGTACCAACAACTGCCGGCTAACGGTCAATAAATTCTCCGGCGGCAGACGTTTTATCTCCGGCAACCGCTGTGAACGCGGACTGGGCAAAGAGAAAAAAGAGCAGACCGCTCCCAACCTTTTTGCCTACAAAAACGAACGTTTGTTCTCTTACGAACCACTGCAGGGAACCGAAGCTATCCGTGGACTTGTAGGCATCCCGCGGGTATTAAATCTCTACGAAAACTATCCATTTTGGTTTACCTTTTTTACCAGATTAAAATATCAGGTGGTGCTCTCTCCTGAGTCCACTCATGAACTCTATGAGCAAGGTATTGAATCCATTCCAAGTGAATCCGAGTGTTATCCAGCCAAGCTTGCCCATGGACATGTTAAATGGTTATTGCAGCACAATATTCCGTTTATCTTCTATCCATGTATTCCATATGAGCGTCAGGAGTTTAAGGAGGCAAATAATCACTACAACTGCCCGATTGTCACTTCCTATGCAGAAAATATCAAAAACAATATGGAAGAACTCTCTTCTGACCGCTATGATTTTCGCAATCCGTTTTTAAGCTTTGAAAGTCTGGAGATTCTGACACAGCGTCTAATTGAAGAATTTAACGGCGAAAAAGGGCTGACCGCTGCCGAGATTACGGAAGCTTCAAACGCTGCATGGAGCGAACTGCAAAAAGCCAGAGAGGACATCTGCCAAAAAGGTGAAGAAACCCTTCGCTGGATGGAAAAAACACATACGCATGGTATCGTTCTTGCTGGAAGACCTTATCATATCGACAAGGAAATCAACCATGGTATCCCGGAACTGATTAACAGCTATGGGATGGCTGTACTGACAGAAGACAGCATCTCCCATCTCTACCAGCCAGAAGGCTCTCTGCGTGTGATGGACCAGTGGATGTATCACTCCAGACTGTACGCTGCTGCTAATTATGTAAAGACCAGAGACGACCTGGATTTGATTCAGCTTAATTCTTTTGGCTGTGGTCTTGATGCTGTCACTACAGATCAGGTCAGTGAGATTCTTGGCAATTCCGGCAAGATTTACACCTGCCTGAAGATAGATGAAATCAGCAATCTAGGTGCTGCGCGCATCCGCATCCGTTCTCTGCTCTCTGCCATCCGCGTGCGTGAGAAGAAAAAAGAGACCAGACAGGTAGTATCTTCTGCCTACAAGCGTGTTATCTTTACAGAGGAGATGAAAAAAGATTACACCATCCTCTGCCCGGATATGTCTCCGATTCATTTTAATCTGCTAGAAGCTGTCTTTTGCTCTTGTGGATATAAGATAAAAGTACTTCCAAAAGCGGGAAAGCACGCCGTAGATTTAGGGCTAAAATACGTCAATAACGACGCCTGCTATCCTTCTCTAATCGTTATCGGACAGATTATGGAAGCGATTCTCTCTGGCAATTATGACCTGACTAAGACTGCGGTTTTAATCTCACAGACGGGAGGAGGATGCCGGGCAAGCAACTACATAGGATTTATCCGCCGGGCCCTTGAACATGCGGGCTATCCCAAGATTCCAGTTATCTCTATCAACCTAAGTGGCCTAGAGAAAAACCCAGGCTTTAAATATACGCCGGATATGCTTTTAAAAGGTATCTATGCACTTATCTTTGGCGACTTGTTTATGAAACTTTTATACCATACACGCCCCTACGAGCTGTCCAAAGGAGAGGCCAACAAGACCTACGAAAGACTTAACCGCCGCTGCAAGGCATTTCTTCTGAAAAAACGTCCAAGCCTTAGTGGTTTTAAGAGACTGTGTAACGAGATTGTTGATACTTTTGACCATATCCTTGTCAGTAACGAAGCCAAACCAAAAGTCGGTATTGTAGGAGAGATTTTAGTCAAATTTTCCCCTTCTGCCAACAATGGCCTCGTAGAGCTTCTAGAAGCAGAAGGTGCAGAAGCTGTCGTCCCTGACTTGATGGACTTTTTACTTTACTGCTTTAAAAACACAGAATTTCGGACACAATACTTAGGTAAGAAGCGCTTTTCTGCCTATCTAGGACGTCTTGGCATCCATGTGCTGGAATTCTTCCGTGCGCCAGCAAATAAAGCACTTAAGCGAAGCGTTCATTTTTCTCCATCTTCCAATATTGACCATATGGCAAAGATGGCACAGGATATTGTCTCTTTAGGAAATCAGACCGGGGAAGGCTGGTTCTTAACAGCGGAGATGTTAGAGCTGATAGAAAATGGAACTCCTAATATTATCTGCACACAGCCGTTTGCCTGCCTGCCAAACCATATTGTAGGAAAAGGTGTGATTAAAGAATTAAGAAGACGACACCCAGGAGCAAATATTGTAGCGATAGATTATGACCCTGGAGCAAGTGAAGTAAATCAGCTAAATCGAATTAAACTGATGTTAAGCACTGCTTTTAAGAATGTAACACAAGCAGAAGAGCGAAAAGAGGCATAGAACATCTCTAAAAACAGATACCAAATAATAGAAATAACGCCTGGTGGAGTCTGAAAAGAATATCAGATAGACTCCACTAGGCGTCACTTTTTTATCGATTCTCTATCTGCCAGTCAATAGGGCTTAATCCCTGTTCTTTTAAAAATTCATTCGTCTGGCTAAAATGTTTACAGCCAAAGAATCCTCTATGTGCCGACAATGGACTTGGATGTGGTGCTGTCAGTATCAGATGCTTTGGATTATGAAGCATCGATTTTTTCGATTGTGCCGGCTTACCCCACAGTAAAAATACGATTGGCCGGTCCTGCTCATTTAATATGCGGATTGCTGCATCTGTAAATTCTTCCCAACCGATGCCGCGGTGAGAATTTGCCTGGTGTGCACGTACGGTCAGTACCGTATTTAACAGCAAAACTCCTTGTTTTGCCCATTTCTCCAGATAGCCATGATTGGGTACATAGCATCCAAGGTCACTTTGCAATTCCTTGTAGATATTTACCAAAGATGGCGGTACATCCACATCCGGCTTTACGGAAAAGCACAGTCCATGCGCCTGTCCGTCTCCATGATAGGGGTCCTGTCCCAAGATAACCACCTTTACCTCTGACAGTGGCGTAAAGTCAAACGCATTAAAAATATCATCCGCTGGCGGAAAGATAAGGTTCGTGCTGTACTCCTCTTTTACCTTTGCATACAATTTCTCATAGTAAGGCTTTTTGAACTCTGGCTTTAGTGGCTCTAGCCAATCATTTTGAATCATTCCCATAATCTTTTCTCCTTAATATCTTATATTTTATGACGACTGTCACAACTCTTTTGTAAATTATCTCTCTACAGACGAACTGGCACGTTATGCTCCTTTAGATACTCTTTTACCTGCACAATCTCCAACTCTTTATAGTGAAACAAAGAAGCCGCAAGAGCTGCATCTGCCTTGCCCTCTGTCAATGCTTCTTTAAAATGTGCAAGTGTTCCTGCACCTCCCGATGCAATCACCGGAACGGAGACTTTCTCTGCCAATGTACGAGTCAGCTCAATATCATAGCCGGCCTTTGTCCCATCGCAGTCCATACTGGTCAGCAAAATCTCGCCGGCTCCTAGCTCACAGGCTCTCACTGCCCACTCCACCGCATCGATGCCCATATCCACGCGGCCTCCATTTTTATAAATATTCCATCCGCTGCCATCCGACCGCCTCTTTGCATCAATCGCCACAACCACACATTGGCTGCCGAATTTATCTGCTGCCTCGCGAATCAGTTCCGGCCTTAAGATAGCTGCGGTGTTGACCGATATCTTATCTGCGCCTTCTCTAAGTAATGCTTTAAAATCCTCTACGGTACGTATCCCTCCGCCCACGGTAAATGGAATAAATACATTCTTAGCCACCTCGCGCACCATATCTACAACGGTATTTCTTGCATCTGAAGAAGCGGTAATATCCAAAAATACCACTTCATCCGCCCCCGCTTTATCATAGGCAGCCGCAATCTCCACGGGGTCTCCGGCATCTCTTAAATCAACAAAATTAACTCCTTTTACGACCCGCCCATTATGTACATCCAAGCAGGGTATAATTCTCTTTGTCAGCATCTATTAGTCTTCCTCCTATAACCCTGCAAAATTTTTCAGCATCCAAAGTCCGGTGTCGCTGCTCTTTTCCGGGTGGAATTGGCAGGCAAAGAGATTGTCCTTTTCCACCGCAGCATGAATCTTGACACCATACTCGGTTGTCGCTTTTACAATAGAAGCATCCTTTGCCTTTAGATAATAAGAATGGACAAAATAGACATAAGGCTCCTTATCAAGCCCTTGAAACAGCTTACCATCTCCTGAAAGCGTCAAAGCGTTCCATCCCATATGGGGAATCTTAAGCCCTTCTTTATCTGGAATCCGTAGAATTTCTCCTTCTAATATCCCAAGACCCTTAACTCCTGGCGCTTCGTCGCTTCGCTCAAACAAAAGCTGAAGACCCATACAGATTCCCAAAAAAGGCGTCTTTTTCTCTATTATTTGATAAATCAGCTCCACAAGTCCATATTTTTGCAGATGCTCCATCGCATCCCCAAAAGCTCCCACGCCAGGTAATACCACTTTATCTGCTGCCAAAAGCATCTTGGCATCCCTGGTTACACATACCTCTTGTCCAAGCCTTTGAAATGCCTTTTCTACACTCTTTATATTTCCCGCATCATAGTCTATGATTGCTATCATCCTAATTCTCCTCACCTGTGCTCAAAAACAACACAGGGTTCTTCTTTACTGCTATCCCGCGCTCTGCAATCTCCTCAGACAGTTGCCAAAGAGTCTCGTGTACGCGAATAAATACAGATTTCTGATTAAAATAACAGGTCTTTTCAAATGGAAAGCGAATCACCTGGGGCTGTACAAAACCAACCCCTAATTCCAGAATACACAATTTCTGATTCAACGTAAAGCCAAGCCAGTGCAGATACCGCTCAAAGCTTTTAGAATCCTCCCCTTCTTGCAAAGGTGCTGTAATTCGTTCTTCCAAAAGTCCTGCTTTTAAAAGTCCTTCCCGCTCTCCAAGTGTCACTATAAAATAGTCTTTCCCCTCCAAAAGAACTGTCAGACTTCGATAAAGACTATCCAAATCCCCTGCCAAATCCTCTCCAAGTCCCACCAACACAAGATTAGCTGTATGTACTTTCTCTACTAGCTCTTTGTATCTCATCTTTCCACCCTTTCATCCCACCATCAGTATACCCAATTCTGCTCTGTCTGGCAAGCCCATCTATCGTACTTTCTTACCATAAACCCGTCTTATAAGCCCTCCATATTTTTGCTTTGTCATCATCAGCTGATAACCATTTTGCTCAAATGACCGATAGCTTGCCGGATTATCTGGCGATACGGTCGCCATAAAATACCAGAAGCGCTCTTTGTCTATCACTTGCTCTGCATATTGCAGCATCTTCATCTGTAAATGGTTGCCCCTATATTCTGGAAGAACCACTGCCGATTCCATATGTGCCACTCTGCAAAGCTCTTCCGGCTTTAGTCCAATATCTCTGCCAAGATTATCACTAGCTTCCATTGGATAACGTACCATAAAATTTCCAGCCATCTTTCCAAATGCATCATAGGCCCCCACCAGAAAGCCTTCTGTCTCTATATGTGCTCTGATATAATCCATATCTGAATTAGCAAATAATGCCTTATTCTCCAGTCTTTCATAGACTTCCTGCATCACCTGATAGACCGTCTCTGCCTCATCTTTTCTTACAACCCGCAAAACCATATCTTCTTTCATAATCTTCTCCCTAATCCTTGGCTCCCCTGCATAATGCCATCATCTCTAAATCCTCTTTGGAATCTCCCACGGCTATCGTCTGCTCTGGTAAAATCTTCATCTTTTTACATAACATCCGAACTCCAGACGCTTTATCTGCTCTTTGATTGACTATTTGCAGACAAGCTCCTTCGATAATATAGCGTATCTTACACTGCTTTGGCAGACATCGCTCTATAAGCTCTTCTGCCTCTTCTATCTTCCATGGCTTCTGCCTGCTGCGAAGCAATGTTACTTTATAGAGCTGTCCTTTTCTTTTATATCGCAATATTCGATAATGATAAGATTTTTGTTCTTTCTCTAAGCCTAAAAATTCTTCATTCTTTAATTCATATATATATTCCCAAACATTATCTTCATCTTTCCATACCAGATGCGCGCCTCCGGCAAAGATTCCTCCTTGAAACATAGGATATATCTCTTTGCAACTTCTTATAGCTTCTTCATAAGGAAGCGTCGTTGCAAAAAACATAGGAATCTTCTCTCTAAAAAGTCCAATAAGCCCTGCTTTGATGCTCTCTGAGACTTTGGCTTCTCGCCCCTCTTTCTCTGTCATAGTTCCAACAATATCTAAGAATACAGCTTTAGCGCGTCTTGGCACCCGAAAGAGCGGATACGGGCCAAAAAGTGCCTGATTTAAAAGGTCGTCTCTGCCGCCATATGCCAGATAGCACGAACAGAGTTTACGCCCACACACAGACTCTGGCCACTCTGTCTGTATATCTTCCCATAGCATCTTTATATTTTGGCTGATATTGCAAGTATGCAATCTTCCATTGCCCTCCACAAACAGCCGCTTTTGGCACCCTTTTGCCTTGGCAACTGGCGGTGACAGCTCTCGTAAAAAATAAGCATCAAGCTCTAAAAATGCCTCTGTCTCCTCCTCTGTATAGGCTCTTTTTAGACCATCCATTCGATTTATCCACAGATAGATCTCTTCTGGAAGCGCCGCACGAAGCTGCCTTAGAAGCGCTATCTGTTCTGGCACTCCTACTGCCCCCACACAGAGTACAATACCATTTTCCCAAAGCACCCTTACTTTCTTAGCAAATGCTTCCACAGATATCATCTCAGGATGAAAAGTCGCCCACAAATGTAATTTTTTTAAAATACCTCCCAAAGAATGATAAAGCTTTCGCATTTCTTCTATCGAAAAACTTAAATTTGTCTGTGCCCCCACAGCATCTATCGTTTTTTCTGCGCTCATTGTGGCAAGCCCCTCCCAATACCAGGGATGAATCAAGGCTTCTCCATAAGGAGTTATCATCAGCGCTCGCACACCTAGAGGCTCTGCTTGTACTTTTAATCTTTGTACAAAGTTCCTCCACTGTACGCTGTCTTTTATCAGCTCTTTTTTTGACATCGCATGTTTGGAAAAAGGGCAATAAGAACATTGATAATTACAACTTTTTAGACTGCCCCGATATAGAAGTGTCCGTCCGCTCATAAGCTGCTCCCCATTCTTTCATCAGCTTATCCACTTTGGCAGAGATAAGCTGCGGTCCCAGATAATCTGATAACTCCATCCCTTTTTCTGTCAGTGTCAGATACCGCCTTGTACCCTCTAAGACTTCTTTAAGATACTTTTCTTCCTTCCACTGCATAAGTATTGGAAAATCTTCTTCTGCCTGTGTTCCAAACTGCTCCTGATATCTTTTCATCTCCAGTCCAGGCCGAATCAGCAGATGGCGAATCACCCATCTGCGCGAAAGTTCCTCTGATGTTAAGCAAATTCCATGTGTAATCTTCCCAAAATCAATAGTATGTTCATAGTCTTCTAGCTGTCTTAGACAGTCTTTTTGTGTCACTCCATATGGTGTGCAAAAATGCAGATTGCCCAGATAACTTCTGCCACCACATCCAAGTGCCAAGGAAGTCCCCATCCCGCACTCAGTATATCCTCTTTTCGCTCTTCCTTTTACAAATCTGCGCATCGAATCCTGTCGATATCCTTCTGCACATAGATAATCTCTGGCCTCTCGATATTGTATCAGTGCTGCCTCTGGCTCTAAGACCATCTCTTTTCCTTCGAAAAGCTGTCTTTGCATCCTTACTCCATGCCTGATATACAAAGGATATAAAAAAATCTCATCTGGCTTATAAGTCAGCGCTTCTTTTAGAGACGCCAAAAGTCCCTCTGTGCTCTGCCCGGGAATTCCATAGATAAAATCCACATTGATACATGGAAAATGATAAGATTTTAACAAAGCAAGCGCCTCTCTTGCCCTCTGTGCGCTGTGCTGCCGGCCAAGTACCCGAAGTTCCTGGTCTGAAAAACTCTGAATCCCCATACTGACCCTGGTTACTTTGGCTTGCTTTAATATCGAAAGTCTTTTGGCATCTGTCTGGTTGGGTGCTGTCTCGATAATCAGTTCCCGCCCTTTCTGAAAAGTAAAATACTTCTCTAGCAAAGCAAACATCCGAAGTAGCTGCCACTCGGACAACAGAAGTGGTGTCCCTCCACCTATCACAAGCTCTGAAAACTCTGTCTGATATGGTGCTAAAAGGCTCTGATACTGCTGGCTCTGCCTTTCTACAGTATCCAGATAGCGCTCTATCTTCTCTTCCTTTTGCCCGGTCACAGAGAAAAGATTGCAATAACCGCATTTTGCCTGACAAAATGGAATATGCAGATACAGCCCATGCCCGCTTCCTCTAAGAAGCGGTGCATAGTCCTTTAGAGAGACCCCGGATAAAGACCGATATGCAGTCTTATGGGGATAGCTGTACATATATTGTATATATGGATTCATATAGTGACTGTCCTATAAAAAGAAATGTTTATATGGAATGGTATTGACAATCGGATGATTGACACCGTGGAACTGACAACCGTCCTCCCCATAACAGGTTCCATGGTCAGAGCAGCACAGCACAAAAGTACCGCCTCTTATCTCTTTCCAGGCAGCAAACAATCGTCCAAGCTCCTTATCCACATAGCGAAGTGCAGCCTTGTGGCTCTCATAGCTGTCATGTGTTGCACCTTCTAGATAAAAATAATTGGGATAGTGAATGGCATCCACATTGAGATAGAGAAAGATATGGCGCTCTTTCTCTGCTTCTTTTATCTTTTTTAGCAGAAAATCTACTTGATTCTTGGTACTGTCTTTGACCGGACAAGAAAAAGAGGGATTCCAGTAGCTTTTCTGAAAATACCCTGGAAAGACTTTTCCAATATCTGAGCGCTTGTCAAAAAAAGCCACACCACCTACACACCAGGTATCATAGCCATCTTTTTCTAATCCTTCCATAATCGTACTGCCACAAAAACCATAGGCGCCTTCTGGCACCTTCTTCCCAAGCCCTATCGACTTAGGAAAAAATAAAAGCTCCCGGTCTGCTACATTCTTCGCATCGTACCTACAAGGCAAAAAGCCTGCAAACATCGCATGATGAGACGGATAGGTAAAATTGCCAGGTGCCTGGCATTTCTCCCAGGAACCATAGTGATTAAGAACTGGTGTTCCATCCTTTTCTTCCTCCTCAACTGCCGCATCATAGCGAAGCGTATCCAGACAGACAAATAATATATCCTGTTTTCCAACCACCTGTGCCATATCTACAGAGGGTGTCTTACGCTCTTTTGACACTCCAAACAGTCCAAGGGGTACTTCTTGTTCTGTCTTTCTAATATCTTCGCTCATCTGTCTTCTCTCCTGTTATACAGCCATCCTTTTATTATCTCTGCCTGATGGCGATAAATCTTATTTTCCTGATAAATATCCTGATAGATTAAGTCTCCTTGCGCATTCATCTCAATCACTCTAGGAGTTAGACTTCCCCTGTCTAAAAGTAAATCTATTCCAGCACTTCTAAGCCCCGAAAAACATCCCATCGCCCTTTGACACAGATAAGAAATCTCCTCTAACACCCGTTTCGGAAGCCCTAATTCTTCTATGGCAAGCGGACGATTGTTCAGCTGCAGGTTTGTGATGGGACCTTTTGATAGTCTTGCGAGAAGCATATCTATCCTGCCATCCTGAACTACCGCCCGCAGGTCATACGAATATCCCTGATAGATAGGCTTGGGATGCCAGCGTTCTATAAGCGTATCCATCTTTAGAAGAATATCCAGCACGTTCTCAATCTGTGCTCTGTCCGACAGACACATCAGTCGCTTGGTATTGACCAATGTTTTTGACTCAGTAAGCGCTGCACAGGTATAGAGCTGCATCTTCCCTGTTCTTTTCTGCATCCGAAATGCAGATACACCCAAGGCCCCAGAGCCATTGACTGGCTTGATAAATATTTGACAAAGCTTTTCTTGTCTCATCTGTTCCAAAAGCATCTCCAGATTACAGATATGGCTTTCTTTATTATCACCACCCAAAGACTCTGTTACCGAAATCCCTTCACGTACTAATACTTCCTTACAGGAACGTTTGTCCAACAGTGCTGTAATCGCAGATGGATGATTAAAAAAAGTAATCGGATTCTTCCCATCAAGCGCGGCAAGTGCCATAAGCTCTCCTTTATATCCCTCCATCAACTCTGGAAGTTCCAAAATCGAACTGCTCTTCCACACCGGTGGGTCAATCTTTAGAAATATCTCCTTTGCCAAGAACTCTGCCAAAAGCTTTTCCTCTATTTTCTGAACGTCCAGTACCAAAAGAGAAAGCCCTGCTTCTTCCATCGCTTTTTTTAGGTAGATGCTGCGCTTACTTTCTGGATTCCCCAAAAGGATTGCTTGTCTCATTCGGTCAACATTGGAGTCATATAGATCTGTCCACCATATTCATCTGGCTTATTATTTTCCGAAGCATCCACATCAATCGGGAACATCTCTAACTTTCTCACCATCTTGTCTGTCAAATAGTTATAGTGAACGTCTAATATCTTGATATTGGGGAATAAAGGCAATTTTTGTAAGAGCAGCTCTGCCCCTTTGTCACTAAAAGAGCCCATGGACAAATCCAGTGTCTCTAACTGTCCCATATATTTACTCTCTACCACAATCTCTGCTATCTCATCTTGTATCTCGCTGTCTGTAAGCCCCAGATACGTAAGCTTTGGAAAATTGGACTTCTCTAAGAAATCTTTAATCGTATCAACATCTCCATCAAATCCATAATCATCTACACCAAGATAGAGAAGGAGCTTTTTAAGATTCGGAAGCTTGGCATCTCGTATCGATTCTATAACATACTTTGGAAGTCCTCCGCAGATAATCGTCAGTTCTTCTAATCCTTCATGGCAGATATCTCCTAGTTCAAGTTCTAGACTTCCCTTGATGGTCAAGGATTTTAACTGAGGCATCGCATCCCATAGCTTGCTATAATTGCCCTGCATAATCCAGGAGACCTCGCAGGATTCAAAGTCCATATCTCCCATAAACAGCCGCTCAATATGTGAAAATCTTTCTTTGTTTTCTACAATTCCGTCAATTAGAGCCTGGCAGTCATCTTCCCATGCACCTCCCCAGTCTCCGATTTCTAACGCTTTTATCTCCTGAAACTCTGGGTCTTTTAGTATCTCTTCAATCAAGGTCTCTCCTGATTTGTCTTTACATTCGTAGTCCTCATAATCATAGGCATAATACTTGGTTGCTTCATCTACACGCACAAAATCCATACTCGCGCCTCCTCTCTTATCTTCTGGTGCTATTATACCACCAAAACATATGTTTGGCAATAAAAAACTGACATAAGATGGAAATCTTATGCCAGTCTTTCTTTAATAATTTAAAAGGTCCGAACGAACATAGCCGCTGATTGTACTGCCATTGTGTTTGCAGCTGACTTTATACCATTTTTTTCCATCGCTTCCAGTTGTCTCGGATTTAATCGTCATTTTTGTACCCTGACTAACCTTTGCTACAATACTGCTAGAGGTTGTCGCTGACTTTCTGACATTGATAATCGCCAGACGAACCGTTCCAGAAGATGGCATACTGTCACTGTCAGAATTATTATCTTTTAAACTGCTTGAAGAGTTATCTTCATCTGAAGGCTTCTTCTTAGAGAGATAATCAGAACGGATATAGCCATGATACTTTGTTCCATTGATAGTAAAGGAGACTTTTGTCCACTCCTTGCCATCTGCTCCAGTCTTGGTGGACTTTATCTTTACTTTATCGCCTTTTAGAAGATTAGCTACAACTTCCGCGGACGTAGAAGCACTCTCCCTGACACGAATCGCTGATACATTGACATACTTATATTCTTCATCATCTCCACTAGAGCTTCCAGAATCGCCACTGTCAGACGGGCGTGTGGAAGTTAATAAATCCGAACGAATATATCCCTGATATTTGGTCCCATTAATACTAAAGGAGACTTTTGTCCATTCCTTGCCATCATCGCCAGTTCTTGTCGATTTTTTCTTAACCTGGTCGCCTTTTAAGAGATTAGCCACAACATCTGCGGAATTAGAAGCGCTTGTCCTGACACGAACCGCCGAAGCACTTACATATAAAATATCATCATCAGAATCATTATTGTTATTATTACTATTATTGTTGTTATTGCTACCTGCCGGCTTATCTGAAGTCAATAAATCGGAACGAATATAACCCTGAATCTTTTTTCCATCCTGTGTAAAGGAGACCTTTGTCCATTTTCGCCCATCAGTGCCAGTCTTGGTGGATTTTACCTTTACCTCTGCCCCTTTGGAAAGACCTGTAATGGAATCTGCGGAAGGATTGGCACTCTCTCTGACATGAACAGAAGAAGCCTTAACATACAGGTACTCAGAATCACTAGAGCTAGAGCCACTGTCAGAATTATTAGAAGAGGATGGCTTTTTCGAGGTCAATAAGTCTGAACGAATATAACCTTGCAGCTTCTTTCCATCTTTGGTAAAGCTGACCTTTGTCCACTTCTTTCCATCGCTTCCTGTTGTGGTCCCTTTAGAAGTTACTTCATTTCCTTTCTCTAAGCCAGCCACAATCTCTGAGCCTACCATTGCAGACTTTCGCACACGAACAGAAGTTTTATTGACATATAAGGTATCTCCTGAAGAAGAAGTATCTGTGTCACTAGAAGTTGTCCCGTTAGAGACGCTCCCCGATACGGTCACTAAATCAGCACGCACATATCCTTCCTGGGTCCCTCCATTGTGTGCAAAATATACATTGTACCATTTTAATCCATCATCACCCGTTGTCTCTGAGATAATCGTCACTTTTGCGCCTTTACTCAGTTTACAGACAATAGAAGAAGAGGTAGAAGCCTTAGAGCGTACATTCAATACACGATTCTTCACGGTTCCTGTTGCTCTTGCAGCGTTCAGTTGCTGTATTGGATACATCAAGAGAACTATTATTCCTATAAGAAAGAAACCCATCCATATTTTTTTTCTTGTCATAATCTTATAAACCTCCCTGACCATCATAGTATGACTATAGAACTTCTCTGTCAAAAAATCAAGAAGCTTAAGATAAAATTCAGATTTTTTCAGATTTTATAGGATTTTTTGCAACAAAAAACCAGGACAGCTGTCCTGGTTTTTCTCTGTACTTTCAAAATCACATACAGTTCGAAAAGATACGCACTCTAACCTATACTTCTATCCTTCTCTTACCCAAAACCTCTTGGTTAAGCCCTCGACCGATTAGTGACAGTCAGCTCCATACATTACTGCACTTCCACCTCTGCCCTATCTACCTCGTCGTCTT